>NZ_ULHE01000013.1 GCF_900519355.1 Corynebacterium lactis
ATGTCGTTTGTCAACCCTAGAACGGGTTTCTTAAGTGAAATTCTTGGGGTGGATTCTAGGCACGGCGGCTTGGCCCATCAACTGGTGTTGGTGGGCCTGTTTGCTTCTCGGTCTAGGCGACGACTGGTTGGTTTGTCGTCATTTCCCGGTAGTACTCCTTATTTTTGAGCATGGCGTAGATAACGTTGCACCGGCGTCGTGCGAGACACATCAGTGCCGCGTTGTGGCGTTTGCCTTCTGCTCGTTTGCGTTCGTAGTAAGTGCGGGACGTTTCATGGGTGCGGATAGCGGCAAACGCCGAGTAAAACATAGCGTTTTTCAGTCTCTTGTTTCCCGCGCTAGCTGGGAACTCTCCTCGTATCGATGAGCCTGACCGTCGCGTTACCGGGGCGATACCTGCATAGGCGGCTAGGTGGCCGGAGGAGGTGAAGTCGGATGCATCGCCGATGGAAAGCAGGATCTGTGCTGCGGTCAAGATGGCCGATCCCCGGCATGCTCGATCCAAGACCTGGGAGGCAGGGAAATCTTCCAGCATGTCCTCGACTTGGCTGGCGATAGTAACGCGCTGTTCTTTCAGTGCCTTGATGTTGGCTGCTAGCTGCGAAATGACGTTGCATCGGCTGCTTCTGTCCCGGCAGCGGTAACCGTTTGTGCTGCTA
>NZ_ULHE01000012.1 GCF_900519355.1 Corynebacterium lactis
TCCCATTCCGAACCCGGAAGCTAAGTCCACCTGCGCCGATGGTACTGCACTCGGGAGGGTGTGGGAGAGTAGGTCGCCGCCGGCTTTAAACTTGTTTGTGTGGTCGTGGTGAGTGCCGCCCCCTTTGGTGGGGTGGTGTTCACCACGACCACTTTTCTATACCCAAAAACAATTCATACCTCCACGATCCTCGACGATCTTGCCCTGTATTAGTCATCGAACGACATAATCCCGCTACGCTTTTGACATGCCGAGGATTGATTATGCGTCCTACATCGAGGAAATTTCCTTCGCACTAGAGCGAGAGGTCAATGCAGAAAATGCTTCTGCGATGTCTCGCTATATGCGCAATAGATTCCGCTTTTGCGGGGTAAAAACTCCCGAACGGCGAAGAGCGACGGGGCCAACTATCTCGAAGCTCGTTGCGGACAGTACTTCGCTTCAAGGCGATTCGGTCGTGTGTTGGGACGTCGTCAAAGTGCTGTGGGATCAGGATTGTCGTGAGTTTCAATACGTAGTCTGTGACTATTTGGCTGCGCTGCCTCCGCTGTGTGGCACTGACGTCGAGGCACTTCGTCTGCTTTTGGTCGAGAAGTCGTGGTGGGATACCGTCGATGCCCTGGCCTCGGTTGTTGGGCGTGCTCTCGGTGCAGGCACTATTGACCGTCAGCTGGTACTGCAATGGGCCGAGGATGAGGTCCTTTGGGTACGCCGCGCGGCAATCATCTGCCAGAGACAGTTGAAGGCTGGTACCGATCCGGAATTGTTGAGCTCCACAATCCTGTCGAATGTCGGATCCAATGAATTTTTCGTCGACAAAGCAATTGGTTGGGCGCTGCGGGAATTTAGCAAAACAAATCCCGCATGGGTGAAGGGTTTCCTTCACTCATACGGGAATAAACTGAGTGCCTTATCGATTCGTGAGGGGGCCAAGTATCTGGATTTACGGGTTCGAACGGAGGCACAGGGCGGGGTATAGGTTCCGTCCCCTATCTCTTAGCGCCCCTGTCCGGGAATATCGCCGAAACCGTCGTGGTCCTTGTCCTCGGATCCGATGCCACCACGGAAAGTGTCATGGGCAGAGGGCCCAACGGACTTGGGAGCTCGCGCGGCGGTGTTGAACAGCAGGTTCAGAATGATCGCCGCCACGGAGCCGACGCAGATGCCCGATGCCATGAAGGTCTGCGCCCAGGCCGGCAGCTGCGAGAAGAGAGATGGCGCAACTGCAGGCAACAGCGCCAGGGCCAGCGGCACGGCAACGACGATCACGTTGGACTCGGTGAACTTAACCTTGGACAACGTCCGGACGCCGGATGCCGCGACCATGCCGAACAAAGCGATACCTGCTCCGCCAAGTACAGGTGCCGGGATAGCCGCGACTAGAGCTGCGGTCTTGGGGATCAGACCCAGGACAATCAGCATTGCACCTGCAGTCGCAGTGACCCAGCGGGAGCGGACGCCCGTAATGGAGAGAACGCCGATGTTTTGTGCAAACGCCGTGTACTGGAAGGTGTTGAAGATGCCACCAAGGACGGTTGCGGCGCCGTCGGCACGCAGGGTGTCTGCGATGCGGCGGTTGTCGACGTCGGATTCGGTGATTTCCGCGATGGCGAGGACGTCACCGGTGGCCTCGACCATGGTCACCAATGAAACGATGCACATCGCGAACACCGCGGAGAAAACGAATTCAGGGAGCCCGAAATAGAACGGTGTGGTCAGGCCGATTAGTGGCGAGTCCTTCGTGGTCGACCAATCGACCATGCCGAGCGGAATGCACAGGAGGAGCCCGGCAATCATGCCGACCAGGACCGCGATGCGCGAGAGCCATGCAGGGGCCCAACGTTCGATAACGAGGATGAGGAGAAGTACAAAGCCGGCGACGCCGAGATTCTGCACCGTACCGTAGGCGTCGGTGCCCTTGACCTCGGCGCCACCGCCGACCCAGTCAGCTGCGACCGGCATCAGGGTTGTGCCGATAATGAGCAGCACCGTACCCGTCACCAGCGGTGGGAAGAGCTTCAGCAACGAGGCAAAGAGCGGCGCGAAAATGATCATGAAGAGGCCGGAGGCAATAACCGAGCCATAGATCGCAGGGACGCCGTACTGCGAACCGATGGTCACCATCGGGATTGCAGCGGAGAAGGTACATCCCTGAATCAGCGGTAGTCGAACGCCAAAGCGCCAAATACCGACCGATTGGACCACCGTCGCGATGCCCGCCACGAACAGGTCTGCGGCAATGAGGTGGGGGATATCCGACGGGGCCATGCGGTTTGCTTCCACAAGGGCCCAGCCGACGAATAGGGGGACTGCGACGGCGCCAGCGTACGCGGCGAGCACGTGTTGGAATCCCAGAATTAACAACTTCAAGTGGCCCGGGTATTCATCGACGGGGTGTACCGCAGATGACTTGGGCTTCGTCTGTGTATTCACATGTCGACCTTAATCCCTGTACACGCTCTATTCCTCACCCGCTGCGACCGGGGTTACCCGAGGAAAGCGCGAAGTGCTGACATCTGTGCCCGAGTCTTCCTCCCTTTCCGCTTCGCCGTGCCCACGCTTTACGACGACGCGTCCCCGGCTCCAATCGTCACGGTGACCATTCGGCGGTTGGTTGCGCTCCAAAGTGGAGGAATATGACGGCGGTAAACGGTGCCTGACCTGGGGATTGGTGTTTGTTGGTGGGGTGTGTGTAATGTATTCCGAGTCAGCGCGACCGGGGGTTGCCACTGAGATGGTGGTTGTCTTGTTTGGTTGGTGTTGGCGTTTGGGGGAAACTTCTTTTTGTGTTCATTGATTGTTCACGGCCGTGTTGGTTTGTGTTTGGTTGGTGGGTGTGATAGAGTTTCTTTCCGCTGCTCACGGGAGTTGGCTTCAGTTTTCTGGGGTTGGTCGTGTGGGTGTGTGTTGTTTGAGAACTCAATAGTGTGCCGATGTACTTACTTTTTATTTT
>NZ_ULHE01000011.1 GCF_900519355.1 Corynebacterium lactis
TCCCATTCCGAACCCGGAAGCTAAGTCCACCTGCGCCGATGGTACTGCACTCGGGAGGGTGTGGGAGAGTAGGTCGCCGCCGGCTTTAAACTTGTTTGTTGGTGGGGCGTGGTGTTCATCCTTGTGGGTGGGTGCCGCGCCCCACTTTCGCATACCAAAAAGCTTTCCGTCCTGGGGATCGGCTTTTTGATCGAAAAGGCTATTGTCTGTGTCCCTGAGTGTTGTGGCACACTAGTCTTCATGTCTTCCAATCAAACGCCAAATTCTGACATCGTGAACCTGCCCTCGGAGCCTTCAGAGGCGCTGGACAACTTCGTTCCGGTTACTACCGATGAGGGTAAGCTCCAGCAGCTCATTGAGTGGCTGGAGGAACACGTCTCGGCCTATTCGTACATTGGCGAGGTGGCTCCACTGGGTGCTTCGGCCGAAGAGCTCCAGGCGGCGCGTGATTCGGTCAACGCGCGCGGAGCCCGTATGCCCGATGAAATTGTTCATGGCTCGATGATGGTGCTTGGCGCCGCGGTCAACCACACGTCCCCTTATGTGGCTTACGCGAACGGGACTGTGGATGTGGAGGACACCGTGGTGGGGGATGTTCCCGTCCGGATCTTTACGCCAGAGGAGCCGACAGGATCGGTTGTCGTTGCAGCTCACGGCGGTGGCTTTTGGATGGGCAACGGTGCGCTGCGGGACAATGCCTTCGCCGCTAACATGGCGGCGCTGGCAGCCCGTTCCGGGGCGATCGTCGTGGACGTCGACTACAAGTTGGCCCCGGAGCACAAGGTGGAGACAGCGTCGGACGACATCGCCGTGGTCATTGAGGCCGTTGCCGCTGGCACCGTCAACTTGGGGGACAAGGGCGCACGCCCGATCAATGCTGATAATCCAGTCGTCGTCTACGGAGTCTCGTCGGGCGGGCACAACGCCGTTCGGGCTGCCTCCAAAGTAAGTTACTCGATTCCTATCGCGCTTCTGTTGGTTTCCCCGGCACTCGATTTGCGGGGCGCGCCAGATTCGTGGCTGGCCGAATTCTTCGGCACCAAGGACGAGACGTCGATTGAGGTGTCCCCGGGGCTGCACGCGCCGGAGCGCCCGCTGCAAGTTCATGTTCAGTCAGCGACCAAGGACACCGTCGTCAGGCCTGCTACGGATTACCTCGCGAAGGTACGAGAGGCTGGCGGGGAGACTTCGACGTCGCTGTTCCTAGCTACGCATCAGGTCGCAACGCCGACCGTACAGCGCGAGCAGATTACCGATGCCGCGCGGTTCATTCTTGAGGTGACTCACACGGAGCGCGACCTCCCGGCTGATCCCGCTGGCGAGTACGACAAGGAAGCCATCGACCGCCAGAACGAGGAGTCGTGGGGGAAGTAGATCGCACGGGACAGTGCTTAAAGCAGGAGTAAGTCTCGCTTTGTCGCACGAACATCATCGACGCGCGAAAGGTTTGCCTCTAACAGAGCCCAATCGGACTGGGGAATCTCGCGCGATGCCCTCCCGATGACAGCCTTGTCCCGAGTAGACCAGGCCAGAGGGAGCGGGGTCACTTCGTCGTAAAGCGGTGTGCGGGTCTTGTGCGCGCCGGCTACAGCGATGGAGGGGACGCGCGCGCCGACGCGGCGGGGGACGCCCGAGATCGAGGTCACCGTGCGGATGGCGAGGGCCTGAGCTGGCTTACCGACGGTCGTGTCCTTGCGGACGTCCACCAGGGTCATCAGCACCATTGTCCGTTCGTTGACCTCAGCAATCGCGGCGGGGGCGAGGGGGGAGGAGTCGTAGAGCTCCTGCGGTTCCTTAATGGAGCGGCGCACCTGGAATGTCACTGCGATGTAGAGAATCGCGATGGCGAGCATGACCACCGTGCCGCCAATGACCCAGGGGGTGCGGTCGAGGAACAGGATCATCAGGACCGCGCCGATGACGAGCAACCCGGAGAAGACACCCGAGGAAACAATGAGTCGCCGTGTGTCGCGGTAGTACTCATTGTTCGCCTTGGTGTGGGGGATGTCGACGGGGAAGTGAAAGCTCATGGGAATCCTTCTCTTAAAAAGTGCGGCTGCTCAGCGCTGTGGCGTTCCTACTGCGTTGGCGTCGGGCCGGTCGCGTCGCCGGGAAGCGCCGGGCCCAGGTACTCATCGGCGTCGACGATGCGGTAGGCGTAGCCCTGCTCAGCGAGGAACCGCTGCCGGTGGGCCGCGTACTCGGTGTCCAGGGTATCGCGGGTGACCACGGAGTAGAACACGGCCCCGCCGCCGTCGGCTTTCGGGCGCAGCAGGCGACCGAGGCGCTGCGCCTCCTCCTGGCGGGAACCGAACGTTCCCGACACCTGCACCGCCACGGACGCCTCGGGCAGGTCGATGGAGAAGTTCGCGACCTTTGAGACCACCAGTGTTGTGATCTCTCCGCTGCGGAACTTACCGAAGAGCTCCTCGCGCTTGGCGTTGGAGGTCTTGCCGTCGACGACCGGTGCGCCCAGTTGCTCGCCGAGCTCCTCCAACTGGTCCAGGTAGGCGCCGATGACCAGTGCCGGCTCGCCGTCGTGACGCGCGAGGATCTGCCTGACGACGGGAATCTTCGTCGGCGTCGTTGCGGCCAGGCGGTAGCGGTCGGAGGCCTCCGCGGTGGCGTAGACCATGCGTTCGGCCTCGGTGGGGGTGACGCGGACCTCGATGCAGTCGGCGGGTGCGATCCAGCCCTGTGCCTCGATGTCCTTCCACGGCGCGTCGTAGCGCTTCGGGCCGATCAGCGAGAAGACGTCGCCCTCGCGGCCGTCCTCGCGCACCAGCGTCGCGGTGAGTCCCAAGCGACGGCGCGACTGCAAGTCGGCGCTCATACGGAACACGGGCGCCGGCAGGAGGTGGACCTCGTCGTAGATGATCAGGCCCCAGTCGCGGGAGTCGAAGAGCTCGAGCGCGCGGTACTCGCCCTTGGTCTTGCGGGTGACGACCTGATAGGTGGCGATGGTGACCGGGCGGATCTCCTTTTTCTCGCCGGAGTACTCGCCGATTTCGTCCTCGGTCAGCGAGGTGCGCTTGAGCAGCTCGTCGCGCCACTGGCGACCCGCGACGGTGTTGGTGACCAGGATCAGGGTGGTGCGCTGGGCATCCACCATGGCAGCTGCGCCCACGATGGTCTTGCCCGCGCCACAGGGGAGCACGACGACACCGGAGCCGCCCTCGCGGAAGGAGTCGGCTGCCATGCGCTGGTAGTCGCGCAGCTCCCAGGTCTGCGGGGCGTCGTTGGCGGAGGCTGCATCAGTGGCATCAGCGGAGCCGGCCGCCGCATCCGCGACCGCCGCCGCCTGCCCGACCCAGGAGATCGGGTGGGCCTCGCCGTCGATGTACCCGGCCGTATCGTTGGCCGGCCAGCCGACCTTCAGCAGCTCCTGCTTAATTCGCCCGCGTTCCGACGGGTGCACGGTCCAGGTGTCGGCGTCGATCTGCTCGCCGAGCATGGGCCGGATCTTCTTGTGCTTGGTCACCTCGGCGAGCACGGCTGGGTCGTGAGAAATCAGGATCAGGCCGTGGGCCGGATGCTTCGTCAGCGTGAGTCGGCCGTAGCGGTCCATCGTCTCGGCGACGTCGATGAGCAGCGGCTGCGGGACCGGGAACTTGGAGTAGCGCTCCAGGACGTCGACGACCTGCTCGGCGTCGTGACCGGCGGCACGGGCGTTCCACAGCGCCAGCGGCGTGATCCGGTAGGTGTGGACGTGCTCGGGGGCCCGCTCTAGCTCCGCGAAAGGCGCCAGCGCCGCGCGGGCGGCGTCGGCCTCCGGGTTATCTACTTCCAGAAGGACGGTCTTGTCCGACTGCACGATTAGGGGACCCGTGCCGAAACTCAACTTCTTCCGCCTCGCTTTCCTTAAAAGAGCCACCCATAAGAACCGCACCGGGGGACGGGCAGGGGCCGTCCCGGGCCGACCGGGGATTGCCGGGGGCGCAAACGAACTCGGCGACGAGGGGCGCCGCCGGGAAAATGCCTAAACGTCAATTGTGCCACGAGTGGCACAACCACGTAACCGGGGCGAACAATTACTCGGCGAGGTGCACTTCCGTTATTCGGTGCAACAGGAAACGAAGGACCTGCCCGGTGCTCGGGTCGATGGCATCGACTTGGCCACCGGAGACCGTGACAGGACGAACCCTGCGACGCCCGGCCTGGCCGTTTCGGTCCACGAAACCGAGCGTTACGTCCTGGCCGGTCCGGCTCGCCCGCTTCAAAAGGTTATAGGCCGCCGTGGCGGAGTTCGGGTCGTCGCCGACGCTGACACCTCCGCCAGATGCACTCGAGAGACCGGCCTCGGCGCGGTCACCGGCACGCATCGACTCCAGTGCCTTGTTAATGCGCTCACCGTCGACCCCAGTCGAGTGCTTAGCAATGTCGGGAGCGGGAGCCTGGATACGGCTGGGCTGCCTCGTCAGATCTAGGACAAGTCCCGCCGCGTCCTCCGCGATGATCGACAGGCCCGCCTCCCGAGTGGCCTCTATGACTCTCCCGAGAGGCGCCTGGCTAATAAGGACGGTATCGGCGATCATCCTCAGCCCGAGCTTCTCTGCCACGGGGCCGCTCAGCAGTGCGGCGATCAGTGCCGGGTCGTCCGAGCGCACGAAAGAGGCCGCGGGGCCACCCCGGAGTTTCCCGTGGCGGCGGGCGACGTCGTCAAGCAGATACTGGATGGACTGCGGTACCTCGCCGAGCGCGAAGCGGCCGAGGAAGTCCATGATTTCGGTGGCGCTGACGCCGGAGTCGAGGGCATTGCTCAGCGAGTTTTCGGTGATGCGGTAGACGCTCGCTAGTCCCGGGGACTCCACCGTGGCGATTGCAGAGAGCATCTTTTCCATCTCTGCCGAAGCAGGCCCCGGAACGACGATCGTGTTATCCGCCTGGACCAAGAAATAGGAGGCGTCGGGCGGTAGTAGCCCGGAAAACACAGTGTGCAGGTGGGCGACGCTGTTGGTGTGTGGCTGAGCGCTGACCACGTCGATAAGCGCGCGCCCCGCAGCGCTGAGGCCAACGCTGAGCCCCTCCGCGTGATGTCCCTCCTGCACCGTAAGCCCCAGCGCGCAGAGCTGCTCGACGACTCCGAAGAGCACCGCGTCGCTGGTTCGGGAATTGGTGATGGGGAAGCGCTGGGCGGCGACAGCGCGTAGATCCGCAACCGCAAGAACATCCGTGTCGGACGGGGTAGCCGATCCGTCCACCGCGCAACAGCGCAGCACCATCTCGCAGACTTCGGGCACGGAGGACAGGCGTGCCTGCCGGGACAGCAGCGCGATGCGCTTGCCCTCCTCATTGATCTCGTCTACTCGCCACGGCGCGTAGTCGGCCCCCCGGTTACCCATCACGAGGCTGACCCAGCGGTCCACTATGCCCGATTCGAGGTACGCGTCCGCCTCGATTGTGGGGGCGAAGTAGTCACCGCCGTTGTCATTGGACGGCAGGGGATGGGGCGTGCCGACGTGAACGAAGCCGGCGGCCGACGCGAAAGCTACCGTCTGCGCCAACTCGGAGATGTCGAGGCCCAGAGTCTCGCACAGCGCGCGGGTCTCCCTGACCCCGATGGCCCCGTCTTTGAGAGTCGCGGCCGGGTGCTCGCCGAGATGCGTCAGTAGCTCTGTGACGCGACGCAGGGTTTCCCACGCGGTGGCGGACGCCCTGTCTGAGCCTCCGGAAATAACCACTGTCTCGGGCTCTGCGGGACGCAGGGGGAGGGGGCCTTCCGGAATGCGGGCGCCCCGCATCAATGCCCGGACGGTGGCGGGCAGCCGGACGGTGCTGTTGTCGACGCGCTCCAGCAGACCCCGCGCAATGAGGTTGGGGACGGGGAGGTCTGGGTCAGCGCCGGGGGCGGCATCCTTCGAGGACCCGAGCCCGCCTGCCTCGGCGAGAGTGTCCAACAAGCGCTGCTGTTTCCCGGAGACATTCCCGAGCTCTGCGCGCAGATCCGCGACGGCAGGGCGATCCGCGCGGGGGATCAGCTGCCATCCCGGCGGCATGGACGCGGCAGCCTCGTCCACGACACGGAAGTAGTCCTGCCACTCGAGGGGATTCTTGCGGGTCGACTTTCCGGCGAAGCGCCCCTTGGGGCCGGCGCCATTTCCCCAAATGAGCCCCAATTCGCGCAAGTGGTCCAGCGCCTCGCGGACGTGCGTGGGGGTGGGACGCAGGTGCCGTGGAAAGTCCGCGTCTTCGAGCGCGGAATCTATCGCCTCGATCAGGCGGTCCGCGGAAATGGGCTCAATATCCGCGTCGAGCTCGGCCGCCGCCTCGATGCACGCGAGGGGTAAGAGGGGGAGCTTGGTGAGCGCCCGGGCGACCGAGGCTCGCAGTTGCAACCGTGCCGCCAGCACCTGAGTTGACTTCGGAGGGGGCGAAACGGCGTCGGGGCGAAGGGCGAGGATGTCACCCAGAAAACCGGTTGCTTGGGCGCTGAGCCACTCGGAAAAAGAGGCGAAGGGGGTGGAACTTGTCATGACTATCCCCACTTTAGTGAGATTTAAGGTGACTAGACAGGATTTTTTTGGGATAATCTCAGCATGGCTAACGTTGCAAAGAAGAACTCCTACGTCGACCCGGGCTGGCCCAAGGACCTCGAGCCAGGCCAGCATGCAGTTACTGAAATGATCGCCCACCACGCTGGTGCGGATTCGCCCTACGGCGATATCGAGTTCCCGGTGGATCCGGCGACCCTCGGCTACGTTCACCCGACGACGGTAATCAACAAGAACGTCTAACCTTATCGGCGCGATGCTTTTTGCGCCTTGCCCCCCCAGCTTGCGGCTCTTCGGCGCTGTTTAGCTGGGGGTTTTTCCTTTTCCTGTGACGGGCGCTGTGCGTTGCCTTCCCGAACAAAAGCTGCACTAGCTAATCGGGCCCTTCAACGGTGGGGCCGGATACGCGCCCCTCCCATATGCGCAAAGGCCCGCTATGTAGGTGCCACCACACATTCGTGGTGTGCCTACGTAGCGGGCCGATCGGCAAAGCCTAAGGCGTTATGTACGTTCCTGGATTACATGCCCGGAATGACGCCACCGACCAGGCCGCGAGCCTGGTTGATCAGTGCCTGGGCGTCGGAGAGGGAGCGAACATCCTGCGCGTTGGAGGCGAAGTCCTGGATGCTGCGGACGTTCAGGCCAGCAGCGGCGTTCTGAGCGACCGGGGCAGCTGCGCCGGAGCTCGGGTGCGGACGCTCGGTCGGGCCGGAGGTCAGGCCCAGGGAAGCCGAGCACGACGGCCATGCGCCCCAACCCTGCTGGGCGAGCACCTTCTCAGCAACGTAGATCTGCTGCTCGCGGGAAGCCTGGTCAGCCGTCGGAGCGAACTCGTTGCCGCCGTAGCCGTTCCAGGTACCTGCGCTGAACTGCAGGCCACCGTAGTAGCCGTTGCCGGTGTTGATGTGCCAGTTGCCGCCGGACTCGCACTGTGCGAGGCGGTCCCAGTCGGAGTCCGGTGCTGCGGAGGCGGTCGGAGCGAACATTGCGGCGCCCGCACCCAGGATGGTGCCGGCGAGGGCGACCTTTGCGGAGGTCGACACAAAAGTGTTGGTCTTAGCGTTGTGGCGTGCCATAGGAAAATTTCCTTTTCGTCGATTTTCTTGTCGGCGCCATAGGGGCTAATTTCCCCATCTCACTCTGAGAAAAGTCTTTCGCGCTATCTGTTAACGAAAACGTCGTCACCGCATGGGAGCGAGATGAAGGCGGTCATGCGACTCGGCTCGTTAAGCGCGTCGATATGAAACCGTAGCGGTTGGTAACGAATTAGTCACGTTGTTTTGAATAAATTGTTGGCGATGGCAACTGCTAGAAGGATTGAGTTCGTCGTCGAACGCGCTGGTAGGGGGAGGGTTAGTGGCGCGTGATGCGCGTGTGAATTCGTCCGAATGTGACAAAGGTCACTTTATCAACCTGTTATTTTTGCCTTTTCGTGTCGGGCATTCCGCGCATTGTGGGCGTCAGCGGAGCCTTTGGTCACTTGTCGTGGAGATGGAGTAGAATTGGGTACTTTAAACACACATCAGTGTACGAGGTAACTTTCCCCGGGTATGGGTGTGCGCATGCGCGAACCAAAAGGTGCGACATGCGGCTGCCGGCGACGCCGGACGGCGCGTTACGGGGGCGTGAAAGGATTGGTGAACACAGTGCCAATTGGCAAGGTCAGGTGGTACAACAAGGACCGCGGGTTTGGCTTTGTATCGAACCCGGACGGCGAAGATGTCTACGTGGGCAAGAACGTTTTGCCTGAGGGCGTCGAGGAGCTGGCCCAGGGGCAGCGCCTGGAATACGACTACGCCGATGGCCGACCGGGCCCCCAGGCCCTGCGCATCAAGGTGCTCTCTGAAGCACCCCGCGGGCGTGGGGGTCAGGGCGCGGGTGGGCGTCGTCAGTCCAAGCAGGTCAAGCGGCATAGCCCCAGCGACCTCAACGGAATGATCTCCGACATGATTACGATGCTCGAGCAAACCGTGCAGCACGACCTGCGGGATGGGCACTACCCGGACCGGAAGAACGGGCACCAGGTTGCGGAAGTTCTCCGTGCAGTCGCCCGCGAGCTCGACGCGTAGGGGCTACGTCGCGCGGCTCGACGCGACTACGAGTGGTCGTTCACAATCGACCACGTAATGCCGTAGGTGGTTTCCTCACCTGCGGCATTTTTGCCCACGAGGGCGGTCGAAACCTCGACGACGCCCAGTGGGGTCCGCTCGCCGTTGACAGCGGCCGACCCCGCAATGGTCTCGCCCGTAGCCTCGCCTGGGTTTTTCTTCGTGCTCGAGTTGACGGAATCGTCGGCGAAGAAGCGCTGCACAGCCCAGGCATTGGAACCGATGGCTGTGCCGACCTTGACCTCTGCGGTCTCCTCCGGGGCCAGCGAAATGTGCTGCGAGTTAGCTTCGATCGTGGTGCAGGAATCCTTTTCGAAAAGGTCACAGATACGGTAGGGGTGGACCTTCGTTGTTGTCTCCCCCTGGGTGACCTCGATGGTCAGTGCCCGGGGATCCTCAATGGCCTTGTTCGACCACTTCGTGACCGCAAGCACGATGCCGGTCACCGCCAGGCCGACGATGACGATTATTCCGACGACCATCATCGCGCGGCCCTTTTGCTTCAGCCGGCGCTGCTTCGAACCCATCTGCTTCTCACTTCCCAGGTAACTTCACCCATGCGTGCCCAGCGCAGGAGGGCGGAAAGCCTCCCCGCGCCGGAGCGTATTTCTAACTCAGGGTACTGCTATTCCCGCTTGCCGACGCCATCGCCCACGTCCACGCGATACGCCAACGGCCACTTCTTTCCGGTGAGCAGGAACTGCCGGTGGCCGTCGGCCTCGTTGCGGGCCCCCTCGTCGCTGCCGGGGATCAGCGCGATGCCGTTGAGGACATCCACATTCTGTCGTTGCTCCTCGCTGACCCTCGATAGTAAGTCGTTAATGAGGGGCTGCGCATCGACGATCCCGGTGACATCGCCAGAGGCGGCGTCAATGCGATAAATATAGGGGCTTTGCCACACGTTGGCCCAGACTTCCCGGCCAGTTCCGGTATCCACGCACTCGAGCTCGTTGAGCCAGGTCGTGGGCTGGCCCCCGGCTGAAACGTCGATACGCTTGGTCGGGGCGAACGAGGACGGGTCGCGCAGGGTGAGCGTTCCGCTTCCATCCGAGGTCACGATCGAATCGTCGAAAGAGCACGTGCCCCAGCCCTCCGTCTCCAGCGGAACGTCCCGAATGGCGCCGAGGCTTGAGGCGTCACGCTCGATGGCTTTTCCCTCTTTCCACGTCAACTGCCACAGGCGGTCGCCGTGCCGGGTAATGCCCTCGCCAAAGAGGTCGGGGGACAAGTCGTTGACCTCTGTCGGAGTAGCACTCTGGTTGTGCGCCCAGTCGCGCAACCGGTAGATCGTGGACTGGCCGTAAAGGCCCGTTCCTACCAGCAGCGATCCGTCGGGCTCGAACTCCAGCCCCTGCACGAAGGGAGGCGCGGCTGGGTCGCCGAATGGATAGGTGGCTGTGATGGAAATAGGCAGCGTTGGCACCTGGCCCAGGCCCGGAAATGCCGAGCCTGGCGCCGGAGACTTGTTCGCTGCTGAGGCAGCGGAAGATGCGTCGGCACGCGAATCGGCGGTCTGCGCGCCGGGCGAGGCCGAATCGGACGGCGAGGAGCAGGCGGTCAGGCACGCGATGCTTGCCACTGCAATGGCGCCTGAAATGCGAAAAGGGCGCGGTGCGGGGGACAGGTGCCCGAGGCGTGTGCGACGCCAACCCGCGCCTGAGAGAAACTTCAGCATGGGTTCACTCTAGGATAGATGTGTGACTGATAATCGACGACGTTCTCGTAACAGCCGCCGACGGGGCAAAGTGATGAACCATCAGGCGGTCGAAGTTGCCCGCAGCGCGATCGAAGAGATGGGGGAGGGGCCCGCCGGAGCGCATGTGGGAGTCAACGTCGTCGGCGGAGGCGTTGCGGTGCACCGCTTTAAGGCGGACTTGCCCGGGTATCGGGGGTGGGAGTGGAATGTCGTCCTCGCCTGCGCGCCGGGGTCTTCGCATGTGACCGTCAGCGAGGTCGCGCTCGTCACCGGCGAGTCCGCGCTACAGGCTCCCGAATGGGTGCCCTACGAGGATCGGCTCCGCCCCGGTGATTTGGGTCCGCGCGATCTGCTGCCTGCGGCCGCAGATGACCCGAGGCTCGTCGGTGACGATATTGATAGCCGGCACTTGAGCCAACGCGGAATCCAGGAGACCAGTGAGCGCTGGGAAGAGGGCGAGACCGGCCCCAACAGCGACTTCGCGCAACAGGCGCTTCGTAACTGCGCGACGTGCGCGTTCATGGTTCCGCTCACGGGAGACTTGGGGCAGGAGTGGGGAGCCTGCGTCAACGAGTGGGCATTCGACGCGTCGGTTGTCCACCGTGAACACGGCTGTGGCGCCCACTCGGCGACTCCGGAGGTCGCTGGCCAGGGAGTGCCGGTCGCTGAGCCTTACGACGATCACCAGATTTAGTTCGGGGCTTAACGGGGGCACGGGGTGAAACCCAAAAAACCGGTTGGTTTTTGCTGAAAGACGCCTGAAAGTGCCATTGTGGTACGGGAAGCTTTTTGTTGTCAGCACCTGCGCACAAACACCCGCGCGGTGCTGTAGTTGTTTTCGCTTCCTGGGGTCATTGCCCTTGGCGCGTGTGCTCGTGGCCCTCCTCGCTGTCGAGGAGGGGCGGCGCCTGCGCCAGGACGTGGCTTCTTGGCTAAAAACCTCCGTGTAACCACGGAAAACATAATTACCTTTTTAGAGAGGCGTTAAAACCGATGGACAAAGCCACGTCCAGCTCTCCCGCACCGGCCAAAACAGGCCGACAGCTCTCCGCGATCGATCGCTACTTCAAGATCACCGAGCGCGGATCCTCCCCGCTCACCGAGGTGCGCGCCGGCGTCGTGACCTTCTTCGCGATGGCCTACATCATCCTCCTCAACCCGCTCATCCTGGGCAATATCGAGGATCTCAACGGCCGCAGCCTGGGCATGCCCCAGGTCGCCGCGGTGACCGCGCTGGCCGCCGGCATCATGACGATCGCCTTCGGCGTCTTCGCCAAGTACCCGTTCGGCATCGCCACCGGCCTTGGCATTAACACACTGGTCGCGGTCACCTTCGTCGCGAACCAGGGGCTGTCCTGGGAAGAGGCCATGGGCCTCGTTGTCCTCGACGGTGTCGTCATCGTTCTGCTCGCCCTGTCCGGCTTCCGCACCGCCGTCTTCCACGCCATCCCCGCCCCGATGAAGGCGGCCATGGGCGTCGGCATCGGTCTGTTCATCGCCATGATCGGCCTGGTCGACGGAGGCCTGGTCCGCCGCATTCCCGACGCCGCGGGCACGACCGTCCCGGTCCAGCTGGGCATCAACGGCCAGATCGCTTCCTGGCCGACCGCAGTGTTCGTCCTCGGTCTGCTGATCTGCGGCATCATGGTTGTCCGCAAGATTCCGGGCGGCCTGTTCATCGGTATCGTCATCAACACCGTCATTGCTCTCGTCGTGGAGGCCCTGACGAAGTCGGGCCCCTCGTTCGTCGACGGCAAGCCGGTTCCGACCGGCTGGAACCTGGCCGTGCCGATGCTTCCGGAAAGCATCGGCGGCATGCCGGACCTCTCCCTGGTCGGCGCGGTAGACATCTTCGGATCCTTCGCCCGCGTGGGCGTGCTCGGCGCGACGATGCTGCTGTTCACCCTCGTGCTGGCCAACTTCTTCGACGCGATGGGCTCCATGAACGGCCTGGGCAAGCAGGCGAATCTCGTCGATGAAAACGGCGTCCTGCCGGACATGAAGCGGGCCCTGGTCGTGGAGGGCACCGGCGCCATCGTCGGTGGCGCGTTTAGCTCCTCGTCCAACACGGTCTACGTTGACTCCGCGGCGGGTATCGCCGACGGTGCCCGCACCGGCCTGGCGAACATCGTCACCGGCGTGCTCTTCCTGCTGGCCATGTTCTTCACCCCGCTGTACGAGATCGTTCCGATCGAGGCAGCCGCCCCGGTCCTCGTCATCGTCGGCGCGATGATGATGGCCCAGGTCACCGAGATCGACTTCACCCGCTTCGAGATCGCCCTGCCGGCCTTCCTCACCATCGTCGCCATGCCGTACACCTACTCGATCGCCAACGGCATCGGCATCGGCTTCATCGCCTACGTTGCGATGGCCGTCTTCGCCGGCAACGCCAAGAAGGTTCACCCGCTGCTGTGGGTCGTCGCCGGTCTGTTCGTGATCTACTTCTCCGCGGATCCCATCGCCGCTCTGCTGGGCCGCTAGGAGTGCCCCTGGGGCGGCCGCGCGGAGTGGCCGCCCGGGGGCGACTAGATTGGGTTTCGATGAACACTTTTCGCGAAACCCTCTCCTCTCACATCGTCGAGATCGCGCAGGCCTCCGACGCCCGCCTCGACGACATCCGCAACCTGAACAAGTCGGACTCACGGCCCGACCTCCCCGGAGGTAAGGGCCTGGTCATCGCGGAGGGCGCACTAATAGTGCCGCGCCTGGTCCGCTCCCGTTTTCCCCTCCGCGCCATCTTCGGCACCCCCGCAAAGCTCGCATCGCTTGCCGACGCCCTTTCCGAGGGGGAAGCCGAAATCGCGTCCCGGGTCCCCTGGTACTCCCTGAGCCGGGAGACCCTCGCCGAAGCTGCCGGGTTCGATCTTCACCGGGGCCTGCTGGCCACCGCGGATCGCGCGCCGGAGCTGTATCCGGCAGAAGTCATCGAGGGCGCGCGGACGCTGGCCCTGATGGAGGGCGTCGGGGATCACGAAAACATCGGCGCCCTGTTCCGCAACGCTGCGGGCATGGGCGTCGACGGCGTGCTCTTCGGCGCGGCCTGCGCGGATCCGCTGTATCGACGCAGCGTGCGCGTCTCGATGGGCCACGTTCTGACCGTCCCCTTCGCGACCTTGGAGGGCACAACTACGACCTGGCAGCGCAGCTTGCAGGAGCTGAAGGACGCGGGGTTCCGCATCGTTTCGATGACGCCGTCGGGAAGCACCGACCTCTGGGAGGCGATGGATGCGGACAAGGTCGCGATCCTGGTGGGGGCAGAGGGGCCGGGACTGACCGAACACGCGATGGCTGCGACCGATGTGAGAGCCAGGATCCCTATGTCTGCGGGGACCGACAGCCTCAACGTCGCTACCTCGGCCGCAATTTCCTTCTATGAGCGGCTCAGGGCTGTTCATGCCCGCGCTGATCGGCGCGGCTAGTTGCCTCGCGGCCCGGGCTAGCGCCGGAGTCGCGTGGCCACGGCGGACCAGAGTCTGCCCGCCAACCGTGCGACCTTCGACCCAGCCCTTGCCAACTGGTCGCGGACCTGATCGCTCGATTCTCCCCTGTGCTCCTCGTAATCGTCGTAGCCACGGTGCGAGTCATCGTCTGCAACCGAGCCAGCTTCCACGAGCCTTGCCGCATGAGCGTGCGCATCGACGGACGTCGCGACACGGCGGCCGTCGACGGCGAATGCGCTGACCGGGATATCCGTTTCCGGCGCCTTCGGGTCAAATCCGAGCCAGGACGCAATAACGGCGTCGGCAAGCGCGGAGGGGAGGAACGGAAGCCCGACGCCCCCGCGGAGGCCGTTGCCAGGCTGCTCGGAGGGGCGGAACTTGCCTGCCCAGTAATCGCCCTCAACGGGGTCGGGAAGGCCGGTGTCCTCGAGCGTCCGGAAGCGGGTTGCCGAGTAGGCGCGCTTGAGCTCGCCGGCGTGCCAATGAGCGAAAGCCCCGAAACCGCTTTCCGAATCAGAAACGCTCGCGTACACGTCGGAGGCGGCAATCTCCTCGCGCAGCTTGCGGGGGAGCCCCGAGAGCCTCGAGACATCGTCCAGGACCGTTTGGACAACCGCGACGCCCTCGACACCACCGATGTAGAACTCGCCGGGGCCGCTATCCGCCGACCGGTTCAGCGGGAAATCCCCGATGGGGGCGACGGGCAACTTCTGGTCGTAGAGGGCGAGGAATTTGCGACCGAAGCCTCGTCCGTGCGGCGGCGCGGACAGGATGGCCGCGGCCGGGTCGTCCGCGCTGACGTACCACAGGGTGACGACGCCACGGCGCTGGACACCCGATTCGAAATCCGCTGCCGAGCCACCCGAGGGAGCGTTCATCTGCTGAAGTTCTCCTGCTTCTGCTATTTCTTCGGGCCGTGCGGGCGGACGCCGAGGAGTACGTCCTCCCAGGAGGGCATGACGGTCTTCTTCTTCCGCTTCGGGTGGTGCTCGGCCTCCGGGTGCTGGAGGAAGTCGTCGTCGATGTCATCGTCGTCCTCGACCGAGCTTGCGCCCTCCCCGCGAGGCATCTGCCACGCAGACGGCATGGACGACTGGGCGGACGGGGAGCGCGTGTCGGAGGCAGGGGACTGGGCTGGCGCCGTCGGCGTGTCTGCCTCCTCCGCGACTTGCGGAGTCAAGTCACGGTGGCGGCGGGAGAACTCGGGGTCGACGAGCTCCGCTGCCAGGCCGTTGCGAGCAACCGTCAGGGCAGACATGCCCTCTGCTTGGTAACTCCACTCAGCGACATTCGTGGTGTGTCCGACGCTCCAGGTCACCGTGACAATCCACTGCCCGGTCGGGTCCCGGTACGCGTCCCAGGCGGAATCCTCGAGGTTGAGGCCCCGGGCCGCGAAGGCCGTCGCGAGGATCTCCCAGAGCGAGAGCTTGGTCGGGCCGTCCTGGCGACGTGGCCGCGACTGCTTGCCGAGCTCGGCGATGCGGGCGCGTTCGGCCATCACGGGGTACGCGAAGGCTTCGATCTTTCGTGGCTGCATGCCGCTGAACTCGACGAGCTCCTCGACAGTCTCTCCACCTCGGATCCTGTTCTGAATCTCCCGCGGGGAAAGCAGGACGCGGGGCTCTTCGAAGCTTGGCTTCGTGGGGGCCGCGGCGGGCTTCGGCTTGTCGTCGGCCTCGCCCTCAGGCTTTTCTTCAGCCTGAGAATTCGAAGGAGCGCCACTTTCTGCCCCCGCCTCGGAGTTATTGCCCGCGACGACTGCCGGCGCGCTGGAATCGCCGTCGGCGCCGACTTCTCCGACGCTGTCGGCCGTTTCGTCCTTTTCGACGACAAATCCGAAGTGCTCCGTGAGGAACCCGCGCAGCTCGTCGGAAAGCGGCAGCGTGAAGCGCTCGGCCGAAGTGGCAGTGGCGTCCTCGACGTGGGCAGAGTCTGCTGGCTCGGGATTTGCGGGAACGAGGACTAATGCATCAGTCACGTCGCCGTCCAGAATGGGCTTTAGCTCCCTCATGCGAAAACCTCCTTGTGGTCGACGGAAAGACATACTCGTATCCCATCGTAAACGACAAAACCCCCGTACCACGTACATTTGCCTCGGTCGGCGTGCGTGGCGCGGGGGATTGGCCCTTCACATTGGCCCATTACGCAGCCCTCCCCCTCGAGAAGGGGAAGGCGGTGCGGTGACGCTACTTGGCGGCGTAGCCGTTGTCCAGGACCCAATCGATTGCGCCGGTCAGTCGGGTGATGTCCTCGGCGTCGATCGCCGGGAACATGCCGATGCGGAGCTGGTTGCGGCCCAGCTTGCGGTACGGCTCGATGTCGAGGATGCCGTTGGCCCGCAGCACCTTGGCAATCTGGGCGGCATCGATCGAGTCATCGAAGTCGATGGTGCGACGACCAGGGAACGCTTCTCCGGGTCGGTGACGAACGGGGTAGCCTCGGCGCGGCCCTCTGTCCAGGAGTACAGGTGCGAGGAGGACGCGGTGGTGCGCGCGACCATGCCGTCGAGGCCGCCGTTGTCGTTCATCCACTTGACCTGGTCGGCCAGCATCAGCAGCGTGCCGACGGCCGGGGTGTTGTAGGTCTGATTCTTACGGGAGTTATCCACGGCGGTCTGGAGGTTCAGGAAGGCCGGGATAAAGCGGTCAGAGGAGTTGATCTTCTCGATACGCTCGATGGCGGCGGGGGACATGGCAGCTAGCCAGATGCCGCCGTCGGACGCGAAGCACTTCTGCGGGGAGAAGTAGTAGACGTCGGCCTGAGACATATCGACCGGCAGTCCGCCGCGCCGGAGGTCGCGTCGATGGCGACCAACTGGCCCTCGGAACCTGCAGGGCGGACGACCGGAACCATGGTGCCGGTGGACGTCTCGTTGTGGGCCCAACCGATGAGGTCAACGCCCTCCTCGCCGGCGACGACTGCGGGCGCGGAGCCCGGCTCGGCCTCGATAACCTGCGGGGCCTCGAGCCACGGGGCCTGCTTGGAAGCCTTGGCGAACTTGGAGGAGAACTCGCCGTAGGTCAGGTGTGCCGACTTCTTCTCAATGAGCCCGAAGGTTGCGGCGTCCCAGAATGCGGTTGCCCCACCGAGGGAGAGGACGATCTCGTAGCCCTCCGGGAGATTGAACAGGCAGGAGAGTCCGTCGCGGATCTCGCCCACGACGTTCTTCACGGCCGGCTGGCGGTGGGAGGTTCCCATGATGGAAGAACCCCCGTCGACGATTGCCTGAATCTGTGCCGGGCGAACCTTGGACGGGCCACAGCCGAAGCGGCCGTCAGCGGGCTGGAACTGCTCTGGGAGGACGGGGAACTGATCGCTCATAAGAGGCGCAACCTTTCGAAAGAAGCTCGATATAAAGCTGTTGGTAGAGACTTTAGCGGGGTTCGGGGGTATTTAAGGCAAATGGGTCGGAATCTAATGCCCCCGTATGTGTACTTTGCATTTCAAAACAGGGTGGAAACCTAATTTTGCAAAGTTTGCGAAGATTTGCAGGTGTTAGAGACGGGGTTCCAATGCGTGCAAATTGTGGCGGTCGCGCGCCGTCGGGGGTGGGGGAG
>NZ_ULHE01000001.1 GCF_900519355.1 Corynebacterium lactis
CGGCAACACCCCCCGGATTATTGAAACTACAGGGCGATTCAGCCATACCCAGCCCAGCGACTATCCCCATTATCGGGGATAGCCTAAAAGTAACGGGCATGGCCGTGGTCGCTGCAGCCGCGTGGCCTGATGTTCAGAAACGGCACACCCTCAACCCTTTTGGGTGGGGTGCGCCGTTCACTAGTTTTTTGGAATGTTGGGAAATTTCAGCTGTGATTGCTTGCACTTTCGGGGGATAGTCGTGTTGTCGTGTAGGTCACATCACATTGAGTAAGCCTAGTTTATTGGTTATGACGTGCTGAAATAACTTTCAACTGCGAGTGACGGTGTTTTGCCGTATAGAGGCCCCTATGAGGGGGTATTTACATTTTGCAGACAGCTTGGTTACATCGTTATCCCTCTAAAGTATTAAAAATGCCGTTTACCTGCGTAAATATCTAATGTTCTACGCATGGCAGATTTGGCTACATGTGCAATTCTTCAGATTTACAAAAGTTGATGACATGTCTATCAACTGGGGTTTTCTCAAGTTCCGGTTTAAGGTGACTTTAAGCGATTCACGGCTTGCCGTATTAGGGTGTGTCTGGGTTTTCTGAATCTCATTTGCATGTTGTGGCCTGGTTAGATAGGGGGTCAGAACTCGGGATTTAGGAGAGTTCGACGCTGCTGAAAGAGTCTGGACTGAATCCCCTTTTAGGGAGCTCTCAGCTTGGCCGAGTTCGATAATCAGACAGAAGTCCAGTCCGGCGTGAATCGTGAGACGTAGTAGAGGCACGGGCCCTACTTTGGACTGATGTAAAGGACTCCGTTTCAGTGAACAAGTTTTCACGTACCGCTCGCTCGGTAACTTTCGCCGCAATCGTCGGCCTCTCGATGGGAATTTCCGCTCCGGCTGCTATGGCGCAGGAGAGCAACACCGTCGAAGCTCAGACCGCCAACGTTCCGCTGGCTAGTGCTGCTTCCCTGATCGACGCCAACAAGGAAGCCTCCCTGACCATCCATAAGTTCGGTGACCCGGATCAGACCTTCAAGCCGACCGGTGAAGCTGCTGACGCTGAACAGCACAAGAACCCGCTTGATGGCGCTGGCTTCTCGATCTACAAGATCCTCAAGACCGCCGATGGCAAGACCGACATCAACATGAACACCAACGCCGGCCTGGCTGCTGCTGCAGGTGTTAAGGCTGCCGACTACGCCAAGTTCATCGATGCTGAGGGTAACGTAAAGGCTGAGGGCAACGGCATCATCGAGAAGAAGGGCTCTGAGCAGAAGACTCAGAGCGGCGGTATTACCAAGTTCGACATTGGTACCGAGCACGCGCCGTACCTGGTCGTTGAGACCACCAGCCCCAAGGTACAGAACCAGGACGGCTCCGAGACCACCTACACCCCGGCTAACCCGTTCGTCGCGTTCGTCCCGATGACCAAGAACAACGCTGGTGACAACCAGGGCACCGAATGGAACTACGACGTCCACGCAGTTCCGAAGAACTACAAGAAGACCCCGCCGAAGAAGTCCGTCGTTGACCAGACCGACGGCAAGCTGTCCAACGCTGGCGATGTCATCAAGTACAACATCGACACCGAGGTCCGCAAGATCGAGGAAGGTAAGCGCCTGAAGTACTACTTCATCGGCGATACCCTGGACTCCAAGAACTTTGACGTCACCGCTGTCAGTACCACGATCACCGTGAAGGCTGGCGAGAAGCAGCTGGGCGAGGGGACCCACTATACCCTGTCTCGCGACAAGGGTACCAACGCTTTCCGTGTGAACTTCACCAAGGCTGGACTGCAGGAACTGAAGTCCGGTACCAAGGTTCAGGTCCACGTTGAGGCTGTGAAGACCAGCAACGAACCGATCGCACCTAACGAAGCAACTGAGTGGGAGCCGGGCAACCCGTCCTCCGATCAGGACACCGAGGGCGGCGACACCCCGCCGGAGAATCCGGAGCCGGGCGCTGGCCGTAAGTCCAACACTGTTGAGACCCGCTTCGGCGACCTGAGGTTCAAGAAGGTCGGTGAGGATCGCACCGCGCTCGAGGGTGCAGAGTTCGAGATCTACCAGACCAAGCCGGGCGTTAAGTGTGAGGCAGTCGATGTCAAGACTCCGGATGCCAACGCGTTCAAGGTTCAGGCATGGGACGGTGCTGACAACAAGGTTGACACTGTCTTCCAGTCTAACAACGACGGCATCGTCAGCGCCTCCGGCCTGCACGTTAACGACTTCGCTAACAACGCGGTCGTGGGTAGCGACGAGCAGACCGAGTACTGCCTCGTTGAGACCAAGGCCCCGAAGGGTAAGGAGCTGCTCTCCAAGGCTGTCGGCTTCAAGTTGCTTGCTTCCGAAGAGAAGAAGACGATCGAAGTTCCGGTCGAGGTAACCGAGTGGACCACGGCCCCGGATGGCGCTGTTACCAGCGTGAAGAAGTCTGAGACGACGACGCAGATTCAGACTCCGGTTTACAAGACCGTTTCCGTCACCGTCGGCGCTAATGAGGGTGAGGTCGTCAACCTCAACGACACGACCCCGCAGCTGCCTCTGACCGGTGGTGCTGGTGTCGGCATCCTCGCCGCAATTGGTGCAGCCATCGTCGCTGCCGGTGCTTGGTTCGCACGCCGCGGTTCCAAGAGCTAAATCCGAGAAAGTGCTCGGTGAACCTGCGGCAATCCGGGTGGTTTGCAAACGGTGGCTACCCGGAAGGCAGCGGGAGGTACAGCAGGGTACGCATTGCGTGCCTTGCTGCACGTGCCCTTGCGCGAGGTAAACGACGTGCAAGAGTAATTGACGTTAAAACTCTCTAGGCCCAGATGGTGCGAGTCGGCGTAACAGAGCGTCGTTAAGCGTGCGACGTCCGTGTCATCAGCGGTCCAATTCTTCTTCATGTGACATCTTTGGGAGCGCCCCAGTGGAAAACTCTTCCGCCCCGGTTACAGAGCACAACCTGGATCAGCAGCCCGAGCAGGCAAAGAAGAACAGCCTGGTTCTGCCCGCGATCCTGGTGATCCTCGGCATGCTCGTCATGCTGTACCCCGTCGTGTCCACGGCGTGGAACAACTATGCCCAGCAGAAAGCGTCCAGCGAATACAACAAGCTGGAGACTTCCGTGCCGCAGGAAGTCAAGGACACTCAGTGGGAACGCGCCCACGCGTACAACGAAAGCCGCAAGACTGGCCCAATTCTGGACCCGTGGCTAAACAGCATCAACGACCAGAACCCGCAGTACGCCGAGTACTTGGATCAGCTCAATGCGACCGACGCGATGGCGCGTCTGATCTTCCCGAAGATTAAGGCTGACCTGCCGGTCTATCACGGCACCTCGGACGACACGCTGCAGAAGGGCCTCGGCCACCTCTACGGCTCCGACCTTCCGGTCGGCGGGGCGGGGACGCACTCGATTATCACTGGCCACACCGGTCTTTCCAACGCGACGCTCTTCGACAATCTGGTTAAGGCCAAGAAGGGCGACCCCTTATACGTGCAGGTTTCTGGTCACAAGCTCAAGTATGTTGTCGACCAGATCAAGGTGGTACTTCCGCACGAGACGGATGAGTTGAAGCCTGTCGAAGGCCAGGACTTCATCACTTTGATTACTTGTACCCCGTACGGAATCAACACGCACCGCCTGCTGGTGCGAGGGCACCAGGTGGCGATGGATCCGTCGGAAAGCGTGATCTTTGACAAGAATCACGGTGCTGGATGGCAGTGGTGGATGTATGCGCTGCTGGCGGCGGTGTTTACGGTCGGTGCTGCACTGGCTTGGTGGGTGTGGCGCCAAAAGCAGAAGCAAGATGCCGAGGAGGAGTCTGCTGCCGGGGTGAGAACATCGGACGAAGTCTCACCCGCGGAAGAAGAGTCGGACTTTGATGACGCGCAGCATTCTCGGGGCCACACAAATACAGAATGGCATGACGACAATGAAACTTCGTGGTGGGAGCGCGACAATGACTAAACGTGCAACGACCCAGCGGCTCCACACGGGAGCTGCAGCGACAATCGCCCTTGCCTTCGCATGCGGCAGCGCCGGGATAGGTCTGGGGATATCCCCAGCGTTGGCTGAGAATGTCGCGGGCATCGCTGGTGTTCCGGCAATCGAGCAGTCGGTGGGCACGAGCAATCTGATTATTACGCTCTCCAAGGGAAACCCGGACGAGGACGGCAAGCCGGTGACCGGCTCTGTAGAGGGAGTGACCATTCACCTGCACCGTCTCGCCGGAGTGAATCCGAGGAATCCCGCTGACAATGCGCGCGTGGATAACGCCAGTCTGAAAGACATCGAGGCGTGGGAAAAGGACAAGCAGTTCAGCGCCGTGACGGACGCAAACGGTGTGGTGAGCTTTGAAAACCTGCCTGAGGGCATTTACCTGGTGACCTCGACAGCGCCGGCTGGCGACTACCGGGAGGTCAACAAGTTCCTCGTCGCCGTGCCTTTCCACACGCTAGGGGAGAGCAACCCCGTCCAAGGCGTGATTGTGGCGAAATCTCATAATCCGGGCAATCCTCCTTCGACGCCGCCGACTGTGCCGCCAACGACTCCGTGGCATCCGACAACACCTTCGGCACCAGGTCAGCCCACTCCGCCGGAGCCGGGTAATCCGCCACAGACACCAGGTAGCCCGGGTGGTAAATCCTCTGGGCCACTGGCAATTACCGGTGTGCAAGCAGCGGGTTTGGCTGTTATTGCGGCAGTGCTAATTGGCAGTGGCTTCGTAATTATTTCGGTTAATAAGAATCGACGCGATAAGAAAGCGAAGGGCTAAGTCGTGGAAATAGCTTCGCGTTTTCTTGAGAGTCATTTTGTAAGTGTTGAAACTCTGTTCGGCGGGAACCGACGGTCAATGTTAGAAAGGCAGCGATGAAGAACGTGCTTGAAGGGCGGGAGATCGGTAGAAAACTGCTGCTCCTTATGTCTGCCCTTGCTTTAGTGCTAGGTCTCAGCGTGACCGGCGGTGGCATTCCGACTGCTAATGCGCAGACGGGTCAACTCGCGACGTCAGATTATTCCTTTGGCGACGGAAATTACTCTGTTTCTACAGGTGATAAGGCTCTGACAGTCACCGTTACGGAGTCCGGGTTGGTTGAATCTATCAGTTTCAAAGTTGACAAATCTAACGGGATTTTCGCAATCAACCCGTTCAATATTTTGACCATAGGCTCGGACGAGCTAAAAATGGGCGATTTCAGCCGGGATTTTACAGTGTCGTTGGACTCCGCTTCCAATACGTTGACCTTTACTCCGAATGAACCAAAGCATATTGAAGCAGGGCAGCAAATTGTGGCGCAGGTAATGTTCAACACGAGGGACAAAAGAAAAGTTCCCACTAAAGTGTTAGACGGCTCGATAGTCGTGTCCGGTACTCCCGACCAGGCTACTCCGCCGAGCTCGGATGAGCCGACCACTGACCCAACTACGCCGCCGAGCTCGGATGAGCCGACCACCTCGCCGAACCCGGGTGAGCCGACTACGCCGCCGAACCCGAGTGACCCGAACGCTCGTCGGCAGTTCGAAGTCATTGGGCATGATTTCCCGGTAACGGCGAATGACTACGACCCGCAGACGGCAGATACGTTCTATGCGACCGTCGGTAACGTCAGCGAGAACACTCGATTCAAATCTGCATCGCTGCGTATCGAGACTGGGCTAAGTTTCCTTACCCCTCAGTCGTACTCACTATTGCTGGATAAGATCGAGCCGGGTGTCGGTCTGGAAAAGCGCAATGTTGTGACGCGAAACGGCTACATCACCATGGACATTGTCCCAGTTAAGGACGGGCAGCAGGTCGCTAATGCTCAAGTCCCCGCTGGCGCTATTTTCACATTCAACAATGGTGTGGGAACGAACCCGAAGCTCAAAGTTGTTTTGGACGTCTACGGTGAGGAAATCTCTGCAACTCCGGAGCCGCCACAGATTATTACTCCACCAGACGGTGCTACATGGGTTCACGGGCGTGTTCCCAACCCGCCGATGCCACAGCGTTGTGGTCTGCGTGTTGCCGTGGTAGCGGACTTTTCAACGTCTTTGAACTATGCCGATCTCAACGGCTTTGAAGCTTCTCGAAGGGCCGCCAATGCCTTGGTAGATTCGTTGGCCGGAACTCCGGCAGAAATCGGGCTGTACAACTTCGCAGGAAACGCCCCATCAGTTGCTAATGGAACAACTGTCTACAACAATCCACCGTATATTTCGTTGCAAGATCAAGCTGGTGTCAATCAGGCGAAAAGTGTAATCAATAACTGGCGCGGTGGTGGCGGCGCTACGAACTGGGAGGCAGGCCTCGCACAGGTTGCGGGACAACACTACGACGTTGTCTACTTCATTACCGATGGTATGCCAACATATTCTGACGAAACCGCTCGTCTAAAGGCTAGTGGCGGCATGACCCAAGAGTCAGCACTGAATGCCGCTATTGACCAGGCAAATCAGCTAAAAGCCGAAGGAACCCGGATTGTTCCGATTATGGTGGACTTGACGTTAGGCGGTACTTCGAACCAGCGGTACACGGTCACCGAAGATTTAGTATTGAAAAACCTTCGGGACTATCCTTACAACGGTGCCCCGAGCGAACCTGGACTCTATTTCCTGTTCAATAGGAATGCTCCACAAACCTCAAGGTATTTAGGATATGAAGGCTCTCAGTGGATAGTGAACTTCAAGCAAGCCTATAATGCACGACCTAGAGGTGTAACGGTATACGAAAAGCAATCCAATGGACGTCTCGCCGATGTAACCGCAGACCAAGCCAAATGGACCTATGGCCCCCGTGGTGTTCAAACCATGGGTGAGGACATTTCGGGCACTGGGGACACCATCCGTGTCAAGCAGTACTCGCAGCTCGCAGATCAAATGAGGGCAATCGCTCAAGATCTTTCTAATCGCTGTGCGGGAGCGGTCATTGTCAAAAAGCGAATTGTGGATGAGCAAGGTAACGTTATTCAAGATGGTGCCCCCGGCTGGGAATTTAGCCTAATTGCTCGAAGCAATGTCATTGATTCGGGCAATGGGTTTCTTGTACATTCCTCGTTGAAGTCAACAAAGGATACTCCCACTGCCAAAGGGCAAGCAGAATGGGCTGTTAATAGTGAGACTTCGCAGTCATTGACCCTCACTGAGACCCAGAAGCAGGGCTACTCCATCTTCAAACGAGGAAACTCGCTGGATTCAGCCGGTGACTTCAATGCAGTCTGTACTCAGACACTGAGCGGACGCACTTCGCCCCTTTCAGTCACAAACGAAGGCGAATTTGGTTTCTCCTTCCAGATGGCTGAGTCTCAAAAACGCCTCGCTACCGTTTCCTGCACTGTTGACAATTATGAGGTACCAACTGCCCCACCCGGCAAGTTGAGGTTTGAAAAGGCCGAGTATGTTGACGGACAAACCAACATCCTCCCAGGTCTTGGTGGCGCCACGTTTGAAGTTTATGCGGCAACGGGCACAGGACCGGACTACAGCAAGGGAGCTCTGCACACGATTGAGTCTGGCCAGGATTCAATCGAAATTAAGGAAACAGGTACTTATTATCTCGTCGAGACCAAGTCGCCCAGCGGGCTGAGCCTGCTTCCAGAACCAGTGGGTTTTGAAATTGCGCAAGATCCGCAAACTAAGGAATACAAAGTGGCGGTTGTCAGTGGTAGTAGCCCACTGATTACAGCTAGTGGCAGTGGGCAAACGATGCTGATCCAGGTAGCCGATGTCAAGACCGGAACGCTGCCCAAGACAGGCGGATTCGGAGTTGGCTTGCCAGTACTTGCTGGTCTTGTGTTGGCGGCCTGTGGTATTGCGTGGTCTCGCCGACGCTCGCCAGGAATGTAGGGGCTCACTGGTTACCCACTGAATAAACGGCGTGTAGCCTGGCTCTAGAAGCATTTTCCTTAAAATGGGCTTGTATAAGACGTGAAATCTTATACAAGCCCGTTTTCTCGTTTAGTCAGAGTCAAAGTGGCTCTTCCGAATTGAGAGTGTAGGCAGCGGTGGGCGTGGCTGTGGGTAGAACGGGTTAAGGTCTTTCGAGGATGGGAGTTCCTACGCTGTCCACAAAAATGGCCTTAACGTGTCCAACGCTACCCGTACCACTTCTGACATGACGACTCTTTGTGCGGTGTGCGAACTCGGTCTCGCTGTGATCGGGGAAATAATTCACTCGCCAGCAGGCCGTGCTAAAGCATGAAGTCGTCGCTGATGACGCTTGGTGCCGGTGGTGTGGCTGCCCCCGGCCGCGCCCGGGACGCCGTCATCTGGCACCTCGTCCACGAACCGTGTGGGTGGTGGCGCACCCTGTTGCGCGTCGAGATCCGCCTCCACCAGTGCACCGGCTGCAGCAGGCGCGTGTGGAGGCAAAGCGCCGACCAAGCTGCCGCACCCCGCGCGCCCGTCCCGCGGCACACTGCGATGGGCGTTGACCGGGATCGTGTGCCAGCACTCGACTGAGGCCCGGGTCGCGGAAGCATTCGAGGTGGCATGGGACACCGCGAACACCGCGATCATCGAGGAAAGTCGCCGCATTCTCTTCGACCAGCCTGGCCGGTTCGACAACGTCACCGTGGTCGACGAGGACGAACACTGCTGGTGCCATGTCCGCGGCGGAGACAATTATGTGACCGTGATCATCGACCTCTCCCCAGTGCCTGCCGGCACCGGGTGCGCGCGGTGATGGCCCCGTTCCATGTCGTGTGCCTGGCAGGAGAAGCGGTCGACAAGTGTCGGCAGCGGGCGCAGCAGCACACGTCCAGGCACTGCAGGCGCCGCGGAGATCCGCTGTTTCAAGTCCGTCGCACCCTGTTGGCTGGAGCAGACTTGCTCACCGCCCGGCCGGCCGACCGGTTGGAGCAACCGCTCGCAGACGAAGGCTATGTCGAGGTGGAAGCGACCTGGAGTGTGTGTCAAAGACCGGTGCAGGCGTATTGGTGCAAGGACACCCAGTTGGGCGAGTTCCTGATGCACCGCCTGATCGACCAGGTCAGCAGCGGTGTGTCGGCCGAGTTCGTTGAGGTCACCTGACTGGGGCGCACCCTGAAACGTCACACTGAAAACGTGCCAAGCTTCTTCGGTCGGCCCGGCAGCAGCAATGGTCTGGCCGAAGCAACCAATAGGAGTATGGAACACTTACGCGGCTCCGCGCTCGGGTTCCGCAACCTCACCAACTTAGTCGGCTGGTGCCTACGCGAAGCGGGAAGGTTTAGACGCCGCCTACACACTCAATTGGGATGAGCCTGTTATGACCTTGATTACTTTTTCCTAGCCGAATGTAAACCTTCACTATGCTTGACACATAGCCACAAATTGTTCACTCGGTGTGGGAATTGATACCTAAAAGGCTTTGGAAAGGAAGGGATGTCTCGTGGCGCAAAACAGATCGGGCTCGCTAGGCAGGATAAGGCCACACGCAGTGGTTGCTTCGATGCTTCTAGTGGGAGCCTTGGCGCTCACAGCCTGCGGTGCAGATGAGAGCAAGAATGCTGTCGAGGGAAGCTCTGCAGCTGCTAATAAGAGCCTCAACTCATCGTGGCAGAAGGATAATTTCTCGAAGTACTACGAGCAGGAAATAAGCTGGCGTCAGTGTACTGAAGATGATGGCTTGGATGAAATGCTCACTGGTGCACTCGATGAGGCGGGAGTCGACACTTCCAAGTTTCAGTGCGGCACTGTGAAGGCCCCGATCGATTGGGGCTCTCCAGATGACGGCAGGGAAATTAACCTCGCGGTTGTTCGCATTCCTGCTACCGGTAAGCCTGAAGAAGCCATTCCTATGTTTACCAATCCGGGTGGGCCTGGAGTGGCAGGCGTAGGCCATGCCATGCTGATGGCATCCGAGCCTTCCTTTAATGCGGTTCGCGAAGGCCATGACCTCTGGGGATTTGATCCTCGAGGAGTTGGCAAATCGTCACCGGTTCAGTGTGATTCGAAATCAGAAATTCCAGTAGTCCAGCTTGCCGAATGTGCGCAGACTCAGCCACTGGCACACTTCATGGGTAGTTCCCACGTAGCACGTGACCTGGAACTGCTGCGAAACCTTGCCGGCGGCAAGCGTCTTGATTACATCGGTTATTCATATGGGTCGATGCTAGGCGCAACCTACGCAACCCTCTTCCCGGAACAGGCTGGGCGAATGGTTTTTGACTCAGCTGAGGCTAGCCAGTGGGCATCCCTCGCGAACAACTACGACCAGATGGTTGTCGCCGCAAAGGCTATCGGCAGACTGGCAGACCGTTGCTCGACATTGCTCACTGGTGAGGGGGAGACAGTCCATTGCCCGTTCAAGTCTGAGCAGGAACTGCTGAACTTCAAAAAGTCGCTCGATGAAAAACCGATGAAGTCCTCGGAAGGCAAGGAGTTCAACGGGTCCGATCTCCGCACCTTCATGACCTCCGCGCTCTATAACACCCCAGAAGTCCAGGCAGAATCCATTGACCTCCTGGGGCAGGCGAAGGCAGGCAAGCAAGACGCCATTGATGAACTGGTAAACCAGGTAGTGAACAATAGTGCGGAAATTAGCACCGAAGGCCAGTTCACGGTCTGCCCATCGTTCCCTCGAACCGCTGATATAGGAGCTCTAGTTTCCCATATCAAGGAAGTCGGTGTACCTGAACTGCTGGGCGGCCCAGGAATTAGTGATGACTTACTCTCCGAATTCACAGATCTGGATTGTAACGCCCTCCCGGAAACAGGTAGCGATTTGAATACTTTCGACGCCTCTGGAGTTGAAACTCCACTAATGGTCATCGGTATCACCGGCGATCATGCAACGCCCTACGAGCACGGCAAGCACCTAGCGCAGCAGCTGGGGAAGGCATCGTTCGTAACCCTTGAAGGAGATGGGCATGGCGCATCTTTTTCCAACCGGTCTAAGTGTATAGATGAGCTGGCAACCGCCTATCTGACAAAGGGTGAAGTTCCTAAGGATGGCACCGTATGTAAGAGCAACGCCGAGTAACGCTCAACCACAGCCGGTATAAAGAGTTCTCAAGCAACCGCATAGGCCGCATAGTGGTGAGCGCGGCCTACCCGGCTGCACTGGATTTTTCATCATTGCTAGGTGAGTTGTTCTCGGGAGCCTCATCCGCGTTGATCGCTGTGACAAGATCTTTCCTGGCGCGAGCAACACGGGAGCGAATTGTACCCATTCGGCAGCCAGAAATTTCCGCGGCCTCGGCGTAGGAGTACCCCAATATCTGGGTAAGAATTAAAGCTTCTCGACGCTCCGGGGTCAATTGCTCCAGTAGCACGCGGGCGTCGGCCAACTCAGACCAGGACTCGCCGGTAGAGAAGTGCTCCGTGGCGTTTTCCACCTCGACGACGGACTTCTTCGGTCGCGCCGAATCGTGCCGCACCGAATCCACCCACGCGCGACGCGCCAGCGACAGCAGCCACGTGCGCGCCGAGGAGCGCGCGGCGAAGCGGGGGAGAGACCCCATCACGCGTAGGTACGTCTCCTGCGTCAGGTCATCGGCGGCCTCCGTGCCGCCCAGGTGGGCGACCAGGCGCCACACGTCCTTCTGGGTGAGCCGAACGAACTCGGTCAGGGCAGCGCGATCACCGCGGCCGGCCTTCAGGGCCAACTGGGTGATGTACTCGTCATTAGAGGCGAGTGGCGCGGGAGTCATGCAGGTCAGCTTAGCAAGGACAGGGCGCTGCACCCCTATTGGAGCGGTGTCGTGGGAGGGGTGGGGCGGGGGTCGGAGGGGTAATCGATGGCTGCGGGCCCTCAGTCCTTGCCTGGGCTGGCCAGATAAGGCAAAGCAACCCCAATAATAATTAATTCTAGGTATTAATTCAGGAAAACTGATAGGAAAACCTAGGGGAATTGTGTATGGTGGGTCATGTCGACACAAGCCATGTTTCACCCCTCTCACCTCACCTACAGGAGGAAACCATGACCGAGCAGGCAGAAAACAACGCAAAGTACGCGGGCTCCTCCGGCCCGACCACCCGCCTCAACGGCGCGCCCGTGCCTACCGAGCAGCACTCCGTCACCCACGGGCAGCAGGGCGGGCTGAACCTCTCCGACGTCCACCTGATTGAGAAGCTGGCACACTTCAACCGCGAGCGCATCCCGGAGCGCGTCGTCCACGCTAAGGGCGCCGGCGCATTCGGTGAGTTCGTGGTCACCGAGGATGTCTCCAAGTACACCAAGGCTGCCGTCTTCCAGCCGGGCACCAAGTCCGAGATGCTGGCGCGTTTCTCCACCGTCGCGGGCGAGCAGGGCTCCCCGGACGGCTGGCGTGACGTCCGAGGCTTCGCCCTGCGCTTCTATACCACCGAGGGCAACCTCGACATCGTGGGTAACAACACCCCGGTCTTCTTTATCCGCGACGGCATTAAGTTCCCGGACTTCATCCACTCCCAGAAGCGCCTGCCGGACACCGGCCTGCGCGACGCGAACATGCAGTGGGACTTCTGGACCGCCTCGCCGGAGTCTGCGCACCAGGTCACCTACCTGATGGGCGACCGCGGCATCCCGAAGGACTTCCGCCACATGGACGGCTTCGGCTCCCACACCTACCAGTGGATCAACGCCGCGGGCGAGCGCTTCTGGGTCAAGTACCACTTCAAGACGCGCCAGGGCTGGGAATTCCTCACCGACGCCGAGGCTGCCGAGCTGGTCGGCCAGAACACCGACCACTCCCGCCAGGACCTCTTCGAGGCCATCGAGCGCGGCGACTACCCGACCTGGGACGTCAAGGTTCAGATCATGCCGTACGACGAGGCTGCTGGCTACAAGGTGAACCCCTTCGATCTGACCAAGACCTGGTCCCAGAAGGACTACCCGCTGATCCCGGTCGGCCACTTCACCCTGAACCGCAACCCGCGTAACTTCTTCGCCGAGGTCGAGCAGGCCGCCTTCGCTCCGTCCAACACGGTGCCGGGTGTCGGCTTCTCGCCGGACAAGATGCTGCTGGCCCGCGTCTTCTCCTATGCGGACGCGCACCGCTACCGCCTGGGCGTCAACCACGACCAGCTCCCGGTTAACCAGCCGAAGTGCCCGGTCAACTCCTTCTCGCAGGATGGCGCTGCCACCTACCACTACGCCGACCCGTCCCTGCCGGTCCATGGCTCCAATGGCGCTGGCCGTGGCCCCGCTGGTGACACCGCCTCCGCTGCTGCCGCCGCAGGCTGCCCGGTCCACTCCGGCCACGCCGGCCAGGTCGACGCGACCACCTACGGCCAGTGGGACTCCGCCGGCGAGGAGTTCTACGCCGGCGCCTACATCCAGCACCCGGAGGACGACGACTTCTCCCAGCCGGGAGACCTCGTCCGCCGCGTGCTTGACGACGCCGCCCGCGACCGCCTTGCCGGCAACATTGCGCGGGCCATGGCGGGCGTGACCCCGGAGGTGGAGCAGCGCGTCTACCAGTACTGGACCAACGTCGATCAGTGGCTCGGTGCTGAGGTGGAGAAGCGCTTCAAGGCGTCCAAATAACCCCCAGGGTCGGCTGCTATCGTTACGGTAGGCGCTCATACTGGAGCCGATAACTAACAAAAGATTCCCGCACGGTCGTGTCCGTGCGGGAATCTCTTGCTTCTAAGCCGGTCGGCACGATCACGCAACGCTCGCGCGTAATCATGCAGGCAGCACGAAGCCCCCGGCGTGCAGTAGCGGGAAGGCGCTGACTGCCCGCAAGGGGCAACATCGAAAGCCTGTAGTAGCTAGAAGCTCTCTAGAAGGCTAATTTAGACCAGCTTCGGAAGGGACGGCGATCCCGGAAGGATGCTGTCTGCCTTAACGTTGGTCTGGTCACCGGTGACAATCGACTTGTCGTTGGTGCCGCCAACTGCAACGTTGGTGGAATCATCGTTGACCTGGGTCGTGTCGAGGAAATCCTGACCGAACGGAGCATTCAGGTTGCCAAACTTGGAGAAATCACGGCCGAAAGGCATGTTGATGTCGCCGAAGTGCAGCAGGTTGATGTCGCCCTCGAAGGTCGGGTCAATGTTGATGTTGATGGTCGGCGCCGACGGGTTCGGGATTGCCTGCAGTACTTCAACAATCGGAGTGACGTCCATGAGAGGTTGTTCCTTTGAAACGTGGAATTAGACAAATAAGAGTTAAGAAAGATTGCACCAGACCGCCCGCCTCCGATGAAGCGGGCGGTCCTGCAATCTTTTAAGTTCTGGCGGAATCCGAAGATCCGCCGTTGAGTCAGGCGTTGTGGCCCGGACTCAAGCGCTGAACTCTAGCGCTTACTTGTTCATGCCAATCTGCGGCTTCAGGAAGTCAGAAACCGTGGTGGTCTTGTTGTGGCTGTCGGTGGTGGTGACATCAAGAGCGTCCTGGCCGAACGGCAGGTTGATGTTGCCGGTGGTGATGGCGTGGTCACCGAACGGGAGGTTCAGGTTGCCGCCAACGTTGAAAGCGGACAGGTCGCGACCAGCGAACTGCTCGAGAGCCGGGAACGGGGTCTGAACGGTGAAGTTCGGGAGAGCCTCGAGGATGGTTGCAACGTCTTCAGCGAAAGCCATGTGAAGATCCTTAACTATGTCAAGAGTGGTTAGATATCACGAGCCCGCGCTTCGCGAACTCACAGGAAGCTAATCTAGACGAGGTCAAACCGTGATGCAATCGGAATTTTTGGTTGAAAAGGCCACAAAACTGCTTGCTCATCTGTGCAAACACGTTATTGGTAGTGATTTGCAATAGGTAATAGGGAAGGTGCTTCGCGGTTAAAAACCTCTGTTTGACTGTTGTTAACCCGGGCGTCCGGAGGGTGTACCGCTTAAATTTTATTTAGCTACACTTTAGTTTTCTCGAGGGATGTGGAGTATCCGCAGGGTAAACGCACTTTTTAAAACTGATGGCGCAAATCTGGCAGTGGGTGCGTCGATGGATTTGTGGTTAAAAGTAATGGTGCCCTCAGTATGAGGGGGCTTTTCAAAGGTGAATGGGCTTCAGATTTTTTGTATGTGGTGGGGCGCTAGGTCATCGGCTCAGGTTTGAATCCCAAAGGCGTCAATTGGGGGTAGGGGATGGGGGTGTTTTTGGGGTGCTGAAGGACTACGTCGCGCGTGAGCACGGAAGCAACAGGCTTTAGAAAAATAATGAACCCGGCGTGCCGCGGATCTGCGACACGCCGGGTGTGCCTAAAGTATGGCGCCTCATCGCTTGCAGAGGCTGCTGGCCCAGTCTTCTAGGACAGGTCTGCTCCCGGCGCGTAGTCCTCAGCGGAACCATCGCGCGCGCCGAGTACGGCGCGGCCCAGAACCTCAGAGGCCACCGTCGCGACCACCAGGACGGCGACGATCGCCACGATGGCCGTCACCACCTTGCCCCAGGTCAGGTCTCCCTGTGCGCCCTCGACCACGATATTGGCCAAAACCAGCGCCGGAATCCCCACCATGATGCCCGCCGAGAGCTGGTTGAGCCGGCTCAGCGCGTCCGGGCTGCGCCACATCGCAACCACGGCTACCAGCAGGTAGAAGGAACCGCCCAGCACCAGCAGCACGAACAGTGCGGTCAGAATAATAGATGCAATACTCATCTCTCACTCCTCCTCGTCTACCTGCGCCCGCGCGAGACCACGCGCGCCAGGCCGACGGTGGACAGGATGCCCAGCAACCCGGCCAGCATCGCAATGTCGAAGGTGATGGCGGTGCTACGCAGCAGCGCCGTTGTCAGAAAGACGCCGACCATGGGGTAGAACGCGGCGTCGGCAAGCACGGCCCGCGAGACGTTGCCCTTTACCCGGAAGATCAGCGTCACACCCAGCAGTAGCGCCAGCGCGCACACTGCCACACCGATGCCACCGACGACGTTGATAACGCCCGGGCTGATCAGCCACGTCGAGGGGTCGGCGGGTTCAAAGACCGCCGTGCCCTCCGCGGCGAGAAGATTAGTCGCACTCATCACTGGTGCTCTCCTTTCTTGGAACCCGGCAGCGGCAGGCCACGGGTGACCTCCGCCGCAGTGCCGACGACGGCCCCGGTGTCGACGAAGCGCGCCGAGTCGTACTCGTCGAAGACGAACGCCTCCGGGCGAGCGGTGCCGCGCAGGCGGGGCGCCATGTGCTCCTCCATGTCGTAGAGAGAATCGTAGAGGCCGTCCAGATCCGCGCCGAAGATGGCGTGGATGATGAACAGGCGGCCGCTCCCATTCACTTCGCGGATGCCGCAGACCAGCGTGCCCGGGGTCATGGTGATGGACTCGGCGAACATGGTCACCTCGAAGTCACTGGTCACACGGACGGGCAGGCCGATCAGGACCGGCTTCTGCTTCTGGCGCGGGCGCACGTGTCCACGACCACGTCGGTCGCGGCCACCAGCACCTGCCAGACCAACCACACCGCGTAAGCAATCCAGTGCACGGTCGCGGAAAAGACGTTCATGTCAGACCTTTTCTCAGCCATTACTTGTAGACACCTCCAACGGCGGACGCGACGTCACCGAGCACCGCCTCGCGGTACGCGTCGACGCCCATCAGGGCATCGGCGGCGCCGTGGGTTCCCCACGTCACCACGCCGACGGCCACGAACATCGCCACGCTGACCAGCGTCAGAGCCACAGCCGGGGCCACCAGGGCGCCCGGCACGCGGACATCGTCGGCCACGCCCTGCATCGGGCGGCCCCAGAACACGGCGCGCCACAGGCGCACCATCGCCAGCAGCGAGCCCAGCGACGCCACGATAATCACGGCGATCGCCACCACCGAGCGCGCATCGCCCGTGGCAGCCGCCGCGAAGACGACGCCGATCTTGCCCCACACGCCCGAAAACGGCGGGAAGCCCACAATCGAAAACGCCATCGCCGCCATCACCCACGCGACCACCTGGTCACGCCGAGCAAGCCCCGACAGGCGCGACAGCGTGCCCGTGCCGTAGGTCTCCTCGATGGCGCCGGCGCCGAGAATCAGCGCGCCGACCGTCACCATGTGGTGCAGCGCGTAGAAAATACCCGCCGCCAGGGCGGCACCGGCGGCGATGGAGCCGTCGTCGGCACGCGCATCCGTGAAGGCGAGAACAATCAGAATGAAGGGCATGCCGGTGACCATCTGGTAGGCCAGCACCTCGCGCATCGTATGCTCGGCCAGGCCCGCGAACGCGCCGACCAGCATGGACACGGCCATCAGCGCGATGATCGGCCAGTGCCAGCCCGGATTCATGCCCACAACCACCACGTAGAGGCGGTAGAGCATGTACACCGCCACCTTCGTGTGCACCGCCGAAAACAGCGCCATCACCGCAGGGCTTGACGACGGATACGTGCGCGGCAACCACGTGTGAGCCGGGACTAGGCCGGCCTTCACGCACAGCGCGATAATCACGACGCCGAGAGCCACCACGCCCGTGCCGCCCGGGCCGCCGACGGCGCCGAGGTTCGCCAGCATCGCGATGTTGACGTTGCCCGCGGCGCCGTAGATCAGCGTCACGCCGATCAGCAGCACCGTGGAGGTCAGCAGGTTGACCAGCACGAAGGAGCGGCCCGCGGCCAGGCGGTGCCAGGTGCCCGTCACGGCGATCAGGCCGTAGGAGGGCAGCAGCATGACCTCCATGAACACGAAGAAGTTAAAGAGGTCGGCCGTCAGGAACGCGCCCGACATACCCGCGACCATCATCAGGGTCAGGGCGGGGAAGAAACGGGAGGTGTTCTCGCCCGCGACCTGCGCGAACCAGGAGCCCACCGCGACCACGGCCGCGGCGACGCCCAGCATCAGCATGGAGAAGGTATCCGCCAGGAAGGGGATCGCTACGCCGCCCGGGTACGCGCCGACACCGTGGCCGATTGGGCCCTCGGTCGCGACGCGAATCATCAGGGCAAACGCCGCGAGAGACACCAGCGCCGGGACCGCGATGCCCATCGCCGCGCGCATCCACTGCTTCGGCAGGATCGCCGTCACGGCCGCGAGAATCAGCGGGCCCGCCGCGAACAGCGGCAGGAGCATGGAGATCGTCTCGGTGGAGAGTGACTGGGACGTCGACGATACCGGCGATGCCTGAGCCACCAGGTACATCTGTTCAGGGCTAACCATGCCTACCATTTCCTATCACCGCCGTGCGGGAGGTGCTGGGGGAACGACTCCGTGCCGGAGCCCGAGGACTGCGTGCCTGCCGCGCCCGGGGTGCCCGACACCGTCGAGTCGGAGTCCGCCGGGATGTGGCGGCCCGCGCGTCGTCCAGCGGTGGAGAGCTGCTTCATCGCGTCGCGGTCCTCCTTGATTCGGGTGTCATCGTCGTGGCCGAGGCCCGCCAGCGCCAGCATGAACGCGGTGACGGCCATGGTGATCACGATGGCCGTGAGCACGAACGCCTGCGGCAGCGGGTCGGCCGCGTCGGCCGGGCTGACCTCGCCGATCAGGGGCTCGCCGCGCCAGGCGCCCACGCCCGTGGACAGAATAATCAGGTTCGCGGCATGCGAAATCAGGGTCATGCCGACGATCGTGCGCAGCATTCCGCGCTGCAACACCAGGTACGTTCCGCCACCGGCGAGGACGGCCGCCATCAGAGCGATAATCATTTACTTGGCCTCCTCTTCGCCCGCGTAAACGCCCATCTTCTCGGGCACGTGCAAACTCGGCCGGTCGGGGTAACACGACTCCAGCAGGTCGTCGTCGCCCTCCACGCCCGGGCGGTTCGGCCCGCCCAGCATGTTCAGAGCGGTGGCCACGATGCCGATGACCGCAAAGTAGACGCCCACGTCGAAAAGCAGGGCGGTGGTCAGATGCTGCCCCAGGAAGTGCCCGTAGAGCGGCGCCAGGAAGGAACCCTTGGCGAAGCCCACGAAGCCCGTGCCGATGGCCATGATCACTCCCAGCGCGCTGAGCACCGGCGGGACCCTGCGGCCCATCACCGGCTGGTCGGAGTCCTTGGACAGGTACAGCAGCATGACAGCTGCCGCGCCGATCAGCGCAGCGTTGAAGCCGCCGCCCGGCTGCGCGCCGCCGCGGAAGAGCACCAACGCTGAGACGAAGAACAGCAGCGGAACAAGCCAGCGCACCAGCCAGCGCATCGGCACCGAGTTCAGCGGCGACTCGGCCAGGCGGCCCGGCTGATCCAGCAGGTGCGGGAAGCGCGGGATCGAGGTGACCACCGCGGCCATCGCGAGACCTGCCATGCCCAGCACCGCGAGCTCGCCCATCGTATCGAAGGCACGGAACTCAACCAGGATCACGTTGACGATATTCGTCTCGCCCGTGACCTTCTCCGTGTTATCGATGTACCACTGCGCCACCTCGGGGCGCGCGCGGCGTCCGGTGAGCACCCACACCGCGGCGAACGTCGCCAGGCCCACCGCGATGCCCATCACCGCAGCTCCCGCCTTACGACGGGACGTCGTCGGCGCAAACGCCCTCGGCTGGAAGCGCAGGACCAGCATCATCAGGACCACGGTCAGGATCTCCACCATGAACTGCGTCAGCGCCACGTCCGGGGCGCCCAGCAGCAGGATCTGCAGGGTCACGCCCACGCCGGTGACACCCAGGAGGACGGCGGCCTGCAGTCGGTTGGTGGCGCGCAGGGTCGCCCACACGCCGATCAGAACCACGACCAGCGGAATCAGGTCGGTGATGTGGTCGATGCCGTCGACCTTCGGGGCCAGGTCGGCGCCGCCGATGCCCGGGCCAATCAGGATGGCCAGGGCGTAGGCAGCCAGCAGGCCCAGCAGCGGGGCCAGGTGGCGCGAGGGCTGGTGCGACGCGGCCCACTTGGCCAGGAAGCGGCCGATGCCCTGGGAGGCTGCCAGGCCCGCGTTGATCGCGTCGACGCCGGTGAAGGGGAAGAGCGCTCGGCCTGCCAGGCCCTCGTTGATGCGCAGGCGGGCGAAAATGTAGCCCACGCCCGCGGCCAGCACAATCAGGGAAATGACCAGCGGCACATTGACGCCGTGCCACAGCGACAGGTGCGTCTCGTGGTAGGTGCCGGGGGTCGCCAGCGTGACGGTGTCGGCCACGCGGTCCAGGGCCCTATCCAGCAGGGCGCCCGCGAAGAAGGCGACCGGGAGGCTCAGCACGCCCGGCAGGGCCGCCGGCACCCACAGGGACGCCGGGGCCTCGTGGACGTCGTCGACGTTGCGCGGGCCATCCACAAACGCGCCAAAGACCAGGCGCGCCGAGTACGCGAACGTACCAATCGCGCCCACCGCGGCAACCGCCAGCAGCACGACGACGCCCGTGTTCGACAGCGGGGCGCCCTCGAACGCGGTCAGCATGCCCTCCTTCGACATGAAGCCGAAGAACGGCGGGATCGCCGCCATCGACGCCGCGCCGAAAATCATCGAGCCGAACGTCCACGGCATCTGCCGCCACAGCGGGCCCAGGCGACGAATATCGCGCGTGCCCGCCTCGTGATCCACCACGCCGGCCAGCATGAACAGCGAGGACTTGAACATCGCGTGCGCGATCGTGTGCACCACCGCCGCCGTGATCGCAAACTGCGTGCCGACGCCAATAGTCGCCACGATCCAGCCCAGCTGCGACACCGTGGAGTAGGCGATCAGCTTCTTCAGGTCGGTCTGCTGCAGGGCAAAGTAGGCGGTCGCCACGGCGGTCGCCATGCCCAGGACAATGAGGAGAAGTTGCCAGACGCGGACGTCCGCGAAGACCGTGGAGAAACGCATCAGCACGTAAATGCCGGCCTTGACCACCGCCGCGGCGTGCAGGAACGCCGACACCGGCGTCGCCGCCGCCATCGCCTCCGGCAGCCAGGCATGGAAGGGGAACTGTGCGGCCTTCGTGAAGGCGCCCAGCGCCACCAGCGCCGCAATCAGATTCCGAGCGCCCGGGTTTTCCTCCCACGCCGGGGAGGCCAGCATATCCGAGAGGTTAAAGGTGCCGGTCAGCCACACCGCGCCCGCGAGTGCGGCCAGCAGGAGCAGGCCGCCGGTGAAGGTCAGCAGCAGCGTGCGCAGGGACCCCAGCTCGCCCGAGGATCCCGACCGCGCGATAAGCAGGAACGATGCCATCGACACCAGTTCCCAGCCGATAAACAGCAACGCGGCGTCGTCGGCAAGCACCAGCAGGAGGACGGCGAGCATGAAGGCCGTCATCAGCACGTAGAAACTCATGGTGCCCTGGCGGCGCGGGAGATAGGCGGTGGAGTAGATGAAGACCACCGAACCGACCAGGAGGGCCAGGAAGGAAAAGACAAGGGAGAGCGGGTCCAGCTTCAGGGCGAACTCCGCGCCGAGCTCCGGCGACCACGGGGCCGACCAAGTTAGGGCGTGCGTGGCGGTGCCTCTCGCGGCGCGGGTCCCATCGAGAACCTCGGGAGTGAGGCGGCCCAGTTGCACAACAGCCGCGAGGAAGAATGCAACGATTGGCCAGCCCGCGCGCTTATCCAGGAGCTTGACGAACAGGGGCGTCAAGATCAGGGCGCAGGCAACGAGTAACGGGACGCTCAGAAGAGTGATAGCGCTGCCGCCGGAAGCGGCCGCTGCTGTCAAGTGCGTCAATTGGGGGCTACTTTCGCATTGGATATTGGGCAAAAACGTACGTTTTCTAGCCTAACAGTGCCTGACAGTGCGGGGTTTGGGTGTTTTGGGAGTCTTGGGGAGTTGTGGTGGCGACCTCCTCGGCGATTCTTCAGTATTTCGGAGGAAGTAGGCCCGATTTTCGCGTTACTTCCTACGCAATCCTGGAAAAATTATCGGAGGGCCTGGGGAACCGAGTGTGGGCCGAGCGTGGAGCGTGGGTGTGGGCCAAGTGTGGGCCGAAAGTGAAACGAGAGTGGAGTGAAAGTGAAACATTCGTCCCGCCGCACATACGAAAAAACCCTCCCGACCTGGGAAGTTCCAGGTCAAGGAGGGTTTCTCATTGGTCGGGGTAACAGGATTTGAACCTGCGACCTCTTCGTCCCGAACGAAGCGCGCTACCAAGCTGCGCCATACCCCGAGGCCACATGCATTCGACCGACGGGCTTTCCGTTAGGGAACTTCCCACGCCGTATGCTTGCGAAGAGATACATTAGCCCGAGCATGTCGCCTAATGCAAAACGCCTGTTCAAGGGCTGCGTAGGGGCGGCGCCAGGACGCATCCAAGGTCGCGGAGTCTGCCGCGCCCGATCAGCCTTAGGGGCGCTCCGGGCGCTCCGTGACCTCAATCAGCGTCGCCGAGGGGCGGCAGAACAGTCGCACCGGCGCGTACGGCGAGGTGCCCAGGCCGTTCGAGACGTGCAGCCAGGTCTTCTCGGTCCAGCGCGACAGCCCGGCGGCCCGAGTCCTATCGATGCCACAGTTGGTCACAATCGCCCGATCGAACGGCAGGCACACCTGCCCGCCGTGCGTGTGCCCGGACATGACGAGGTCGTAGCCGTCCTCGGCAAACTGGTCCAGCACGTGCGGCTCAGGGGAGTGCGACAGGCCAATCGCGAGGTCGGCATCCTTATTGGGCTCGCCCGCGACCAGCGAGTAATCATCCAGCTCGTGGTGCGGGTCGTCGACGCCGGCCATGGAGATCTTCACGCCTCCGGCCACGAACTCCAGCCGCTGGTGCGTGGCGTCCTGCCAGCCGTGCTCGATGAACGCCGCGCGCATGCCGCGCCACGGCAGCTCCACGCGCGAGGGCTTGCGCTTCTTGCCGGACAGGTACTTCAGCGGATTCACGGGCCGCGGCGCGAAATAGTCGTTGGTGCCGAACACGAACGCACCCGGCCGGTTCAGCAGTGGCCCCAGCGCGGCCAGCACGTTCGGAACGGCCCTTTCGCTGCTGAGGTTGTCGCCCGTGTTAATGACAAGGTCCGGGTTCAGCGCGTCCAGCGACGCAACCCAGCGCTGCTTCTTCCTGTGCTTCGGCAGCATGTGGAAGTCGGACACGTGCAGGATGCGCAGCGGGTCCACCTCGCCGGACGCTCCGACCCGCCCCGCACGCTGCAGGGTGCCCGGCTCGAGTACGGGCAAGGTGACCCGCTTGAGCCTGAACGCGCGGAGTTCCACCTGGTTCGCGTAGAGGAACGTCGTCAAGCCGAGTGCTGCGGTGGAGCCAGCCGCGATGCCGAAGCCGCGGGCGATGCGTGCGACGCGGGTGGCGCGGGAGTGGCGTGCGGGGGAGGGAAGTCGCGGACTCATGAGTGAAACACTAGCAAGGCCCGCGCGAAACCCCTCGCCGCTTGGCTACGCTTGAGCGCATGAGTGAACTGAAGGACACAATCGTCTCCGACATGACCGCCGCCATGAAGGCGCGCGACAAGGGCACGGTCGCCGCGCTGCGCATGCTCAAGGCCGCAATCCAGACCGAGGAGGTCTCCGGCTCCAAGCACGAACTCACCGATGAGGAGGTGCTGCGCGTCACCGAGCGCGAGGTCAAGAAGCGCCGCGAGTCCGCCGAAATGTACGCCGACAACGGCCGCCAGGAGCTCGCCGACGCCGAGCTCGCCGAGGCCGAGGTCTTCGCCCGCTACCAGCCCGCACAGCTTGACGACGATGCCCTCGCGGCCCTGGTCAGCGGTGCCGTGGCGGAGGTCGCGGGTGGCGAGGCCCCGAGCATGAAGATGATGGGGCAAGTCATGAAGCTGGCCAAGGAAAAAGCCGCCGGCCAGGCTGATGGCAAGCGGCTGTCGGAGGCCGTCAAGGCGGCCCTGCAGGCCTAGCTCCCGCGAACTAGAAGGGGAATCCCGGAAGGAGCGGTGGCGGGGCGATCGGGCGGGGGCGCAGGTCGGGGAGGAGGTCCGACAGGCTTGGACCTGGGGCCGGGGCGCGTCGTGGCGGGGGAGTAGGCCTGCGGGACCCATCGGATACTTGGATGGTGACCGTTCCGCCACGCAGTAGCAGGTCCGAGTGCGTGGTGCCGACCACGATGCCGCGAGGCTCGCCCGTGCGGGAGGCCACGGCCTTTTCCACCTTGTATCCCGCCCGCTCGAGGACGTCGCGGGCTTCCGGCTCCTGCATGCCGACCACATTCGGCATTCGGGTGATCGAGGTGCCCGGGCCGAAGTCCGGGTCGAGCGGTGGCAACGTCTTGCCGCCGTGAGATTCGATCACCGGGTCGATGGCGCCGAACCAGGTGCGGGCGGGTTCCAGGCCGCCGAATAGGTCTCCGGAGCCACACTGACGCAGCGGCGAGGTGCACAGCTCCGTGACCGTGGGGCTGTCGTTGTACGCGTACACCGAGCCCGCCAGGCCGCCTGTGAAACCGAGGAATGCGGAGGACTGGTTCGACTCGGTGGTACCGGTTTTGGCCGCCACCGGGCCCGACCAGTTCATGGTCCTGGCAGCGCCCTCGGCGGTGCCGTGGGTTGCGTCCTCGCTCAGTGCGTTGGCGACGGCGTGGGCCACGCCCGGTTCCACTGCCTGCTCGCACGGGGGCGTGTCCAGAGTGACGGGCTTGCCTTTGGCGTCTGTGATGGTCTCAATCGGTGAGGGCTCACACCAGCGGCCGTTGCTTGCCAGCGTCGCTCCGACGTTGGAGAGCTCCAGGTTGTTCACGGCGGTCGGGCCCAGAACGAAGGAACCTAGCTTGTGCTTGGTGACGTAGTCCTTCACCGAGGATTCGCCGTCGAAGCTGCCCGGTGCCGTGTAGGAGCGCATGCCCAGTCGCACGGCCATGTCCGCGACGCTGTCGATGCCGACCAGCTCGGAAAGGCGGACAAACGGGGTGTTGGGGGACTTCGCCAGCGCCTCGCGCAGCGTCATCGTCGGTGGGTAATTGCCGGCGTTTTCCACGCAGTACAGGCCGGGCGGGCAGCCTTCCGCGCCGCCGGTGCCGAGGCCGGATGCCTCGTACCTGCGCGGAACGTCGAAGCGGGTGTCAATGCCCAGGCCCTTCTCCACAGCCGAGGTGGCCGCGAAAATCTTAAAGATCGACCCCGCGCCGTTGCCCACCGGAGTGTAGGGCTGCGGCTGCACCGTCTGCCCCTGCGTCAGATCCAGGCCGTAGAAGCGCGACGACGCCATCGCCAGCACCTTGCGGGAATTGTCTCCGGGCTCGATCACGTTCATGACCTGCGCAACGCCCGGCTCCGTCGGCGAGACCTGTCCACGCAGGGATGCCTGAACCGAGTCCTGGACCGCCGGTTCCAGCGTCGTTTTCACCCGGAAACCTCCGCGCTTCAACTTCTCCGGGGTGATGCCGTGCTCATTGAGGTAGGACACCACATAGTCACAGAAGAAGCCTCGATCGCCCGCCGTGATGCAGCCCTGCGGCAGGCGCTGCGGCTCCGGCAGAACTCCCAGCTCTGTGCTCTTTGCGTCCCGCGCCTCCTGCTCGGTGATTGCGCCGGTGGAGGCCATGGCCGCCAGGACGTCGTCACGCCGGGCACGCGCGCCCTCCGGGTTGGTGTACGGGTCGAGCCCGCTAGTCTGTTGCACGAGGCCCGCCAGCATTGCCGCCTGTGGGACGGAGAGGCCCGCCGCGGAAACACCGAAGTAGGTCTGCGCCGCGACCTCTACGCCGAAAGCTCCGTTACCGAAGGGCACGAGGTTGAGGTATTTGGTAAGGATTTCGTCCTTGCTCAGCTCATTTTCCAGATCGCGCGCGATGCGAATCTCGCGGAGTTTGCGGCCGTAATCGGTCGCGGTGGCGGCGCGACGCTCGGCCTCGTTTTCAGCCTCCACCAGCAGCGTGTGGTTCTTGATCAACTGCTGCTCAACAGTCGATGCGCCTTCCTGCACAGAGCCGGACAAGAGGTTCTTGACGGCCGCACGTGCCGTGCCCTTCCAATCCACACCGCCGTGCTCGTAAAAGCGACGGTCCTCCACTGAGACCAGCGCCTGCTTCATCGCGGGGGCGATCCTGTCGGAGGGGACGTTGATCCGCCGCTGGTCGTAGAGCCACGCAATCGGTTGATCGTTGCGGTCCGTGATCGTCGTGACCTCCGGCGCGTCCTTAGTAATAACGGACCTAGAGGCCGAGGCGAACTCGTCGGCTGTGCGCGCGAAGAGGTACGCCGAGCCGCCCACAACGGGGAAAAGGGCACTCGCCGTAATGAGCGCCGCAAGCACGACCGCGACGCAAAGCTTGAGCAGGGTGGAACCTTTATTCACAGCCATCACCCTACAAGGTCGTCCGGATTGGTCCGAGCTGCTTTGCGACGGCATCGACCCCGTCACTTGTCATTACCCCTACTTCTGCGTCGGAACTGCGTGCTGGACGGGCCCCATAGGGATGTTCGGCGGGTTTTGCTGGAGTTTGCCAAAAAACCTGTGCAACGTGACGTAAATCACCCCCGTTTTATAACGGCCTATCGGGGAATGTGACGCGCGTTACCTGCAAGCTTTCGTTCCATCGATATAAATCTATACCCCGTGGAGTGTGACGCAATCGACAATGATTCTTAGGTGTGAATAGACTTACAACAACATTTCAGCACTATTTGGCTGACATTATCTGCATAGAACTTTCTTGACGCCGGGCGGGGAAACCGCAGGCGCGCCGGACGGGGAGTGCAGACAACAGCTAGGCAGGGCGAAAAATGAATAGACGTCCTGTCGCAACAAAGCTGCACGTAAATGAGGAGGCACAGCAATGACCGCCACGATTCCAGACCGTAACCGCGCCGAGGCTGCCCAGCGCGCCACGTCCGCACCGCTCGGGGGCTTCGAGCTTGGCGTCGAGAGCTTCCGTGATCGTCAGGAATGGGTCCCGCGTGCAAAGTGCCGCGACATCGACCCGGACAAGCTCTTTGTTCGCGGCGCGGCCCAGCGCGAGGCCGCGGTCATCTGCCGTCACTGCCCCGTCGTGCTGCAGTGCCGCGCGGACGCCCTCGACAACCGCGTCGAGTTCGGCGTCTGGGGTGGCCTCACCGAGCGCCAGCGCCGCGCCATGCTGCGCGAGCACCCGGAGATCAGCTCCTGGGCGGACTTCTACGCCGAGCAGTACGCCGCGCAGCGCGCAGTGAAGTAAGCCCGATAAGGTAGACCCCATGACTACTAAATGGGAATACTTCACCGCGCCCCTGCTTATCCACAACACCAAGGCCATCCTCGATAACTTCGGCGAGGACGGCTGGGAGCTCGTCACCGTTCTGCCCGGGCCCACCGGCGACAACCACGTTGCCTACTTCAAGCGCCCCAAGGCTGACTAGAGATTGAAAAAGGAAGGCTCGAAAATGACCGCTCCCGCAGGCCCCACCCCGTCCAAGGCGCTCGCAGCGCTCGGCCTCACGCTTCCCGACGTCGCGGCGCCCGTCGCCGCCTATGTCCCCGCGACCCGCACCGGCAACCTGGTTTACACCTCCGGCCAGTTGCCCTTCGTCAACGGCGAGCTGACGCACGTCGGCCACGTTGGCGCCGAGGTATCAGCGGAGGAGGCCAAGGATGCGGCCCGCACATGCGCGCTCAACGCGTTGGTGGCTGTCAACGCTGAGGTCGGCATCGACAACGTGGTCCGAATTGTTAAGGTCGTCGGCTTCGTTAATTCCGCCGCCGGCTTTACCGGACAGCCGGGAGTCATCAACGGAGCCTCCGAGCTCTTCGGCGATATCTTCGGTGAAGCTGGCCAGCACGCCCGCTCGGCGGTCGGCGTCAACCAGCTCCCGCTGGACGCCCCCGTGGAAGTCGAAATCATCGTAGAGGTGAAGTAAGCCCCCTGGGCCGTCGCATCAACCCCAGGGCCGCGCAGGGCGGCTAGGGCGTTATGGGCGTCGGCACGCGAAAAGAGCGCGCCCCACCGCAGGTCACACCCAAAAGTGATGATTTGAAAGGTGGGGTGCGTTCGCATATGTGCGTGAGCACGTAGGATAGGGGACATGGAGCATCCTGCGTATAGCCAACTGCGTCCCATTTCGGAGTCTGTAGGCGTGGTCTTGTGCCCGAATCCCAGCTATTCGTCGCTGGAGGGTACCAACTCCTACGTGATTAAGGCCGAGGGGGATAGTCGTGCAATCGTCGTCGATCCCGGCCCCGAGGACGAAGGGCACCTCAACGTTCTGCAGCGTTACGCCGGCGACGTCGCGCTGATTCTGCTGACGCACCGCCACGGCGATCACGCTGACGGCGCAGCTCGTTTCAGGCAGTTGACGGGCGCCCCGGTTCGCGCTTTTGACAAGCAGTACTGTTCTTCGGGCCAGGAGGTGCTTGCCGACGGCGAAAGGATCGTCATCGACGGCATTACCCCGCAGGTGGAGGTCGTGGCCACGCCGGGTCACACCGCCGATTCGGTGTGTTTCTTCGTTCACACCGGCGCAGGCGCGGACGACGTAGAGGGCATCATGACTGGCGATACCATTGCCGGCCGCCACACCACCATGATTTCCGAGACCGACGGTGACCTGGGCGAATACATGAAGACCCTGGAGTTGCTGGATTCCCGTGGCAAGGGCGTGCGCCTGCTGCCGGGCCACGGCGCGGATCTGCCGGACATTACCGTGATGACGCAGAAGTACATTGAGCGTCGTAAGCAGCGCCTGACGCAGGTGAAGGACGCCCTGGCGAAGCTGGGCGAAGAGGCCACGGTTGACCAGATTGTGGACGAGATTTACACCGACGTCGACCCGGTGCTGCGCCACGCTGCGCTGCAGTCCACTCGCGTGACGCTGCGGTACCTGCAGGCTCACCCGGAGGCGTAAGGGTTTCGGGGGCTTGAGAGGCTCGGGATCTTAGGGGCTGAGGCTTAGGCCTTGGCCCCTTTTCGCGTCTCAGGGGATGCGGGCCGGGGCACTTTGGGCCGGGGCTTTAGGCAGCGCTGGTGACTTAAGGTTGCGCAGCTGGGTGGTCTACAGTCGCCAACGTGGCCTAAAGTCGTCGGACTGCTGTGTAGCCCGGGGGAAATCCGGGGGAAATCCGGGCTTGCGCTGAACCAAAAGCGAGTTGCTACGCATTTATTTGCTTTTGGTTCAGCGGTAGCGCGTGTGCTGCATTCTAGGTGGGTACGGCGCGGTACTACAGCGCAGCACTGAACTGCCGGGCAGCTAGGGGCGCCGGCCAACTGGGGTAGCAGCCCCTAATGCGCAACGCCGACCCAGAGCCGCCGCTCCTAAACGGCCCCAAACCAGCCCAGCCGCCTCCGGGCTTAAAAACTAGCGGGCGCGCTTAGCCAGGCGCTCGGTGTCGGAAATCAGGACGGACTTGCCCTCCAGGCGAATCCAGCCACGATGGGCGAACTCGGCCAGCGCCTTGTTCACGGTCTCGCGGGAAGCGCCGACCAGCTGGGCAATCTCTTCCTGGGTCAGATCGTGGTTGACGCGCAGCGCCGTGCCCTCCTGGACGCCGAAGCGGTTGGCCAGCTGCAGCAGGGACTTGGCGACGCGGCCAGGGACGTCGGTGAAGATGAGGTCCGCCAGCGAGTTGTTGGTGCGGCGCAGGCGGCGTGCCAGCATGCGCAGGAGCTGTGCCGGGACGTCCGGGTGAGAGGTGACCCAGGCCTGGAGCTGGTCTGCACTCATGGAGGCTGCGGAGACCTCGGTGACGCAGATGGCAGAGGAAGTGCGCGGGCCCGGGTCGAAGATGGACAGTTCGCCGAACATGTCGGACGGGCCCATGATGGTCAGCAGGTTTTCGCGACCGTCGGCGGAGTGGCGGGCCAGCTTCACCTTGCCTTCGATGATGATGTAGAGGCGGTCACCGGGCTCGCCCTCGTTGAAAATGGTGGTTCCGCGAGGGAAACGGACGGTTTCCAGATCGCCGAGGAGTGCCTGAACGGCCTCCTGGTCAACTCCCTGAAAGACTCCTGCTCGGGAGAGGATCTCCTTCACGTCATCCACAGTTTTTCTCCTGTTTCTGGCCTCGGTGCTGCAAGCGCGCGGGCCGACAATAGTGGCACTCATCATCTAGCCGCAGCTCCTGGTTGAAACTACGGCCAATCCTCCATTGGCGACGATCAATGCCCTCCATGCGACACAGGCATTTGTGCAGGCGTCACTTCCGACCAGGTTTCTGAACTGTCGTTCAACCGCTCGTCCGAGAGCCCACATCGTGATGGAACCGTCACCGTTGTGTGATGAACCCCACTGTATCAAAAAGGCTCCCACGTTGAGAGGCAACGGCAATACATCGCTCGAGCTTTTCCTCATCGCCGTAGTCATGCAGGTTCATCCCGTGCATATGCGCGCTGCCCTGCCGCTTTCCGACGGTAACACCGTTCGATCCGGGCCTGCAGTTAAGCTACGAGCATGACTTCGCCCGTTAGTTCCAGCGCCGGTAGCAGCAATGCTGACAGTGGTGCAGTTGGCTCCAGCGCAAGAGGCGCCAGCGCGAGCGGCAACTGTGCCTCCAAGCCGCAGCCGACGCATCCGAAAGGTTCCGTGACCTCGAAGAAGAGGCGTCGCGTCGGTTCTCACCCGGCGCTAAAGGGTAAGGAGACGCACACAGGAATGGTGCGCCGCGCCCGCAGGATCAACCGCACTCTGGCGCTGGCGTACCCGGGCGCGCACTGCGAACTCGACTTCCGAAATCCCTACGAGCTCGCGGTCGCCACCATCCTGTCCGCCCAGTGCACGGATGCGCGGGTGAATATGACGACTCCGGCGCTGTTCGCAAAATACCCGACCCCCGCTGACCTCGCTGGCGCGAATCAGATCGAGGTGGAGGAGCTGGTCCGCCCGACCGGCTTCTACCGCAACAAGGCCGCCAACATTATCGGCTTCGCGCGTGGCGTCGTGGAAATGCACGGCGGGGAGGTGCCCGGCACGCTCGAGGAGCTGGTGGAGCTCCCCGGTGTGGGGCGCAAGACCGCCAACGTTGTTCTGGGTAACGCCTTTGGCGTCCCGGGCCTTACCGTCGATACGCATTTTGGCAGGCTGGTGCGGCGCATGGGGCTGACTGGGCAGGAGGACCCGGTGCGCGTTGAGAAGGAAATGATGGAGGTTCTGCCCCGCGCGGAGTGGACCTGGTTCTCGCATCGCCTGATTTTCCATGGGCGCCGGGTGTGCCATTCGCGTCGGGCGGCGTGCGGGGCGTGTTTCCTGGCGGCCGACTGCCCCTCGTATGGCCTCGCGGGCCCCGCGGAGCCGGAGACCGCGGAGAAGCTGATCAAGTCGGATGACCGCGAGTGGCTGCTCTACCTTGCGGGCCTCAACGAGAACTACAGGGGCACTAATTCGGATGCGCAGGAAGGCGAGGAGTTGGAGGAAGGCCGTGGCTGATAACTCAGTGCCTGATAACTCAACGACTGATAACCCAAACACCCAGGAGCAGGGTGCTGACATCAATCGCTCTGCGTCGCTGATTGCGCTGGTCATCGCGCTCGTGTGCGTGGTGGGGCTGGTCGCCTTCGCGTTGACCCGCACCTCGGGCACCTCCGACCCGCTTGCCGACGGCTCGGACGCCCAGGCCTCCCAGGCCGCCCCGGAGCAGCAGGAACCGGTCCTGATGAGCAGCGATGAAATCGCGGCGATTGCGGGTAGCGGTTCTCTCAGCGGCGTGAAGCTCCCGCACCTCTTCGAGCCCGCTGCGGGCGAGGCCGGTGCCGGGGCCAATGGAGTCGATGTGGGGCAGGCTATCGTCGGCAAGCCGACTGTGGTGAATGTGTGGGCGTGGAACTGTGCGCCGTGCCGCCAGGAGCTGCCTCTCATTGAGCAGTGGGTGAAGGACAACCCGGATGTGCGGGTCATTACGGTGCATGCGGCGCGCGAGGCACAGCGCGGACGGAACTTTTTGGCCGAGATCGGCGTTGACCTGGAAACCTATTCGGACACCGTCGACGTTGTGGGGCCCGCGCTGAATCTGCCCCGCGTGGTGCCGATTTCCGTTATTTTCTATCCGGACGGGAAGGTCGCGAAGATGCATCCGGGCGAGTTCACCTCTGCGGAGGAGATCACGCAGACGGTGCGGGGCGCACTTAGCTGATGGGAGATTGGGCAGTGGAGAATCGGGCGATGAGCGGAAGCATCAGCGCTGGTGGTGCTGGTGGCGCTGTACCTTCCGTGCCGCAGTGGCTGACTCGGAGTCTGCCTGGAATCACGAGTGGGACTGTCCCCGTGTCGAGCGAACGGCGGCTGCGTGGCCTCCGCCGGGCGGCCTCGACGCTGGACAAGCCTCTCGAGGACCCCGCGATGTCGGCGGTGCTGGTGCTGCTCAGCGGCGACCCGCGGGCCGATCAACGGCCGGATGACGCCAGCGTGGTGCTCACGCACCGGGCGACGACGCTGCGCTCGCATGCGGGCCAGATGTCCTTCCCCGGCGGTCGCGTCGATCCGGGCGACCTCGATGCTGTCGATACGGCTCTGCGCGAGGCAGAGGAGGAGACCGGCCTGGACCGTTCCTCCGTCACTCCTCTGCAGGTGATGAAGTCGATCGATATTTCCCGCACGGGTTTCGCCGTGAATCCGGTGCTGGCGTACTGGCAGGACCCGCATCCGCTGCAGGCCGTTGACCCTGCGGAGACCGAGTCCGTGCTGAACGTGCCCATCGACCATCTGGCTGACCCGGAAAACCGGTTGATGCTGGGCTATTCGGGGTGGCAGGGGCCCGGTTTCCGTATCGGCGACTTCGTCGTCTGGGGCTTCACCGGTGGCGTGCTGTCCTACCTTCTGGATACGGCCGGTTGGGCGCAGGAGTGGGACACTTCCCGCGTCCACGACCTCATTCCGGTGTTGGCGGATTCCGCTAACGGGGAAAACCTAGCTCAGCTAAGGAGAGTGGCGCGATGATTTCTGCTGCTAGTTTCGCGGTTTTCGACGTAGTCCTCATCGCGGTCTTCTTGACCTCGCTGTGGGTCGGCTGGCGCCAGGGCCTGGTGGTCTCAGTTCTAGCGGTCCTCGGCATCGTCGCGGGCATCTTGGTCGGTGTCGCGGTCGCTCCCTTCGCCATGGAGCAGACAGCCAACCGAGGGCTGAAGGTCCTCTTCGGCCTCGGCCTGGTGGTGCTGCTCGCCGGAATCGGACACATGGTCGGCGCGGTTGCGGGGCAGTCGCTGCGCAACGTGATCCGCTCCCCGCTGGCGGTGGGTCTCGACTCGGGGCTCGGCGCGGTCTTCCAGACCGTTGCGTCGCTGCTCATCGTGTGGCTCATTGCAATCCCGCTGGCCAGCGCGGTGCCAGGGCAGTTCGGCAACCTGGTCCGCGAGTCGAAGGGGCTCAGCCTCATTGACCAGGTCGCCCCGCAGCAGTGGTCGGGTGCGCTGGGCAGCATCATGCGCCAGCTGCGCAACGACGGCATGCCCGCCATCGCCCTTCCGTTTGGCCACCAGCAGAGCTTGCCCGACACTCCCGCAGATCCGAGCGTCGTGTCTCAGCAGGTCGTCGACGGTATCCGCCCCTCGATCGTCCGCGTCATGGGCGAGGCCCCGCAGTGCGAGCGCCTGCTCCAGGGCACCGGCTTCGTCGTCGCCCCAGACCTGATTGTCACCAACGCGCACGTCGTCGCGGGCGCCTCCACCGTCCGCCTGGAAACCGTGGTCGGCATGGCCGACGCCAACGTCGTGCACTACGACCCGCTTGACGACGTCGCCCTGCTCCGCACAACCGACCTGCCCCTGGCGCCGGTTCAGTGGGCGGACCGAGAAGCTTTGCCTGGCGACGGCGCAGTCGTCCTCGGATTCCCGGAGTCCGGGCCGTTTACGGCTACGCCCGCTCGCGTCGACGAGGACATCATCATTCGGGGGCCGGACATTTACTCGAAGCAGCGCCACGAGCGCCGCTCGTACGTTCTGAAGTCCGACGTGCGCCACGGTAACTCGGGCGGGCCCCTGATTACGCCGGAGGGACAGGTACTCGGCCTCGTCTTCGGCGCCGGAGTCAACAACGACCAGACCGGCTACGCCCTGACCCGCGACGAAGTACAGCCGCACATCGATCGGGCGCTCGGCGAATACCAGCAGATCAGCACCCAGGAGTGCGTGGCGTCCTAGTAAAGGCGAGGGGTGCGGCGTTTTAGTAGCGCGGCAGCCAATCAAGGCGGGCGCGGACCGCGTCTGCGACAGCTTCCGGGGCCTCGACCGGCAGGTAGTGGCCCGCGCCGTCAATGACGAGGACCTGTGACGCACTTTGTCGGACTAGCTCCTGCGGGGTCCTCCTGTCCTCGCTGCCGACTAGGAGAATTGTTCGCTGGTCATCCCGGAGAGGACGGTCTACGGCCTTGAGCCAGCGGCGGAAGCTCCCCGGCTTCGGCTTCGTCCACCACTCGATGTGCGACTTCGCTACACGCAGCGCACCGTCCTGAAGGCTGTTTCGCATCAGCTCGGCAGATTCCCTCCCGGTGGCAGTCTTGGCAAAGCCCGGGGCCGTCGAGCCCATCGCGTCGCCGACGAGCCGCTCGATAATCCTGTCCTGCTGCGACTGGGCGCCAGGCCGCCGGCCTCCGAGGCGTTTTAACTGCCTCGGCATCTGCGGCCGGGAGCTCCACCACAGCCGCCCTAAGGTAGGTGCCAGAGCGGAGCGGAACTCCTGCGACCAGGGACTGCGAAGCTTCGACAGCCACACTCTCGGATGGGCCGAACCGCAGCCCACGATTCCCGCGACCAACTCCGGGTGCCGCGCGGCGAGAGTCCAGGAGATCCAGGTGCCGAAACCCTGCCCCACCAGCAACGCGGTCGAGTGGCCGAGCGCACGGATCAGCCCGGCGACGTCTTCCGCCGCAACATCCGGGTCGTATCCGCGGGGAGTCCGGTCGGAGAGTCCGTAGCCACGAAGTGAAATCGCAACGGCGTGAATGGGGGCGTCGGCAAGCAGGGGGAGCACCTCGCGCCACTCGAACCAGCCCCCGGTGGAGCCGTGGATGAACAGGACGAGCGGGTCGGTGGCGGTGCCACACTCAGCGACGTGCAGGCGTTGGCCGTGGGCGTGGACCATCCGGTGCTGCCACGGGCCGTCGAGAGTGTCGCTGAGGGAATTCATGGGTTCTACTTTGCCCTGAATCGTCCGGGGAATGTGGTAGGCCCGTCCGGCGGGGACGAGCCGCGCCGGGCCAGTGGGAGGGCAGAGTGGGCGGTACAGGCCGAGGAAAGCACAAAAAAAGGGGCGACTCCCCGGATGTGGGGAACCGTCCCTGTTGTCTGAGTCCGCTTAGGTGAACATGCCGTTGTTGTGGTTAGCGGCGGCGGCGCGCACGCCCGGCTTCTGCACAACCGTCTTGAGGTCCTGGACCGACTCGATGGTCTTCTCCGGCTTGCGGATCGACTTGACCTTCTTCAGGCCCAGCAGCGCCGCGATGCCGGCGATGACCAGCATCAGGATGAAGACGACCAGGAACGCAGCCCAGGTCGGCATCCATACGTCGAGAAGCCAGCCGAGGAAGAAGAAAAAGAAGAACGAGGAGTACAGGCCAACCACGCCCGCGACGGCGAAGAAGCCGCCGCCGATGGCGCCCTTCTTGGCCTCGCCCGCGATTTCGGCCTTGGCCAGCTCGATCTCGGAGCGGACCAGCGAGGAAATCTGGGAGGAAGCGTTAGAAACGAGCTGGCCGATGCTGGCGTCGCCCGAGGCGTTCGAGTCGACGTCGCTCAGCGGGATGGCGGTAACACGCGGCTCGGTGCCGTCGGTGAAAAGGCCCTTCGTATCGTCGTTGCTCACGTGTACTTCCTCCTACGGAGATGCTTAGAAATCAATTGAAACGCTTTAGGCTTCAACCTAGTTTAGCCGTGGGGCAGCGCCAAAAAATGCGCCGGGGGTCGGCTGGGCGGAGAACCTAAGAATTCAGTTACAACCAGCAATACTACCCATCAACCAAGGTCGCGCGAGCTGCAAAGGAAAAATTTGTAGGAATAGCACCAACTCCCGGCCGAGGAATTAGGGTGAGATGCATGACAGATCAGCCACGTAACGCAGACGCCACACCTTCCGCCGCGATGCCGGAAGCGCCTTCGCCGCGCGGGGGCGGGCGTGCCGGTGGGGGACTTGCAGGCATGAGCCTCGGCGTTTCCTCCGTGTCCGCGAAGAAGCGCGCCGAGCGCGATGCTGCTAATCAGGCGGGTGTCGGCGCAGGTGGTAGCTCGGGGGGTGCGGACAGTGTGGCGTCGAAGCCGGAAGTTGAGCCCATCCCCGCGCTCGACCCGGCGGATCCGCTGGCGCCGCTATGGAATCTCGATGGCGTGGCGCACGCGGCGGTGGTCGCAGCCAAGTCCATCCAGGCGGTCCACCGCCACAAGGCGAACCTGCGCAAGCACAACGTCACGGGCTCCGAGTCCGTCCTGCGCGGCGCCCGCGCCTCCGCATGGTTGGAGGGCGGCGAGCGCACCCTGCCTGCCGACGGCAACGTCACCGACCCGATTCTCGCGGCGGCGCTGCGGGTTGCTGACACCATCTCCCCGGAGGCCATCGGGGAAACCGCGCGCGTGTGGCAGCGGGCGCCGCAGCAGGTCCTGGCGAAGTTTGCCCTCAACGCGTCCCCCGCAGGCGAGACCGAGGACGGCTCGGAGGCCCGCATGAAGGCCGGGCGCCCGGTGGGCGACGAGAAGCTGTCCTCCGCGATGAAGGAGCAGCGCCTGCACGTCCTCGGCGACTTCATCACCGGCCGCACGAACGTCCACGCGGGCGTGCTCTCGGCCGTGGTCCACGGAGAGCTGCTGACCATGCGGCCCTTCGAGCACAACAACGGCATCATCGCGCGCGCGGCATCGCGCCTGGTCGCGGTCTCCTCCGGCCTGGATCCGCGTGGCCTGTCCGTCCCGGAGGTCTACTGGACCCGCCACCGCGACGAGTACTTCGAGGCCGCCGAGGGTTTCGCCTCCGGCACGCCGGAGGGCCTGCGAAAGTGGATCCTGCTGCACCTGGAGGGGCTCAAGGCCGGCGCCGTCGAGGCGCGCGGCATCGCCGACGCGGTGTAGCGGCACCCTGGGTGGGGAATCGCCGCGGTGGGGTAGCGCTGGCGTCGGCAAGCGGTGCGGCGCTGTGCGGCGCGGGGGGGGGGCTACTTGGGTGGGCGCCTCAGCACCACGAACCCCGCGCCCAGCCCCACCGCGAGTGCGCCCGCGGCGGCCGTGACTGCGGCGGTGCGCTTTGAAGGGGCGCGCAGGAGCGGGACCGGATTGCGGAATTGGCGCACGGGCCAGCCACGCTCCACGGCGAGTTTGCGCAGGGCCTTGTCCGGGTTGACGACGAGGGGGTGGCCGACCTCGGCGAGCATCGGCTCGTCCGTAATGGAGTCGGAGTAGGCAAAGCACATGGTGAGGTCATGCCCGAATTCCTCGGCGATCTCCCGAATCTTGATGGCCTTGTTCTCACCCCGGCAGAAAAACTCCACCGCGCCGGTGAAAACTCCGTCCTTCTTCTCCAGATCGGTGGCCACCACGTGGTCTACGCCGAGCATGTCCGCGATGGGTTCCACTACCTCGCGTGCCGACGCCGACACGATATATACGCGGCGACCTTGGCTCTGGTGCTTACGGATGAGTTCGAGCGCCTCTGCGTAGATATACGGCGTGATGGAGGTTTCGAGGGACTCGGTGGCGACTTGTCGCAGTTCATCGGCGCTGTGGCCGGCAACCATCGCTGAGAGTTGGTCGCGGGCTTGCTCCATCTGGTCGTCGTCGTGGCCCTGCGACATGTACATCGCGTGGCTGAAGGCCAGTTGCATCATCGTCGTCGGCGAGATGATGCCGCGCTCAAGGAACTGCTTGTTAAACGCATACGCGGAGCTGCGGGCGATGATGGTCTTGTCCAGATCGAAAAATGCGGCAATGCGGGCGTCGGCGCTCCCGTGTGGGGATTCTGCTGGCGTGACCTGGCCATCTGGCCGGTCGGTGCGCACTTCCGAGCTGTTACTCATGGTGAATAAGCATACTCAAGTGTCAAGAGCTATTAAGGGGTTTGGACTAGCCCCTTTGCACTTCACTCATCATGTGTAATACTTGGTTGTGGCAGGCCCCTTCTGTTTTGCAGACTGCGAGGCCGCCCCGGCTCATCCCCCCCCCGAGCCGGAAAGATGCCCTGCGCCAATCCCCCCCCCGGCGCAGGGCGTCGCCTATTTTTGGGTGCTGTACTGGTGTTATTCGGGTGCTGTAATGGGTTTATCCGCAGTTGTCCACAACACGAAATGTATCCACAGGCGGCCCCGTTTTACGGCAAATGTCGGACGTGCCAATCCGGCGGATAGGGCACAGTCAGGTGCATGGCACTACAGAACTTCTTCGACGATGTTTTCCCCGCTCAGGTCAAGGCAAAACAACAAGACCCAGTAGTTATCGCATGCGAGGAAGCCGCGATGGCGGACGAGGTATCGCTAATCGTGGCGGCGGCCGGATTTCCAAGCGTTCATGCAAGCACGTCGTGTGGAGCTGGATCCTCTGACTTTCCGCAGACCCTCGTGCGCCCTGGCTCCGCAGTGTGGCGCAGGGCGCCTGCCGTGTTCATCGATCTCGGCGCTGCGCGTCTACTGTCCGGGGATCTCGGTTGTGCAGGCCCCGTATTCCTGGTCAGGGCCGACCTCCAGGAAGAGGACCTCGAGGCGGAAGATCGCATCCGCCCGGACTTCAGCGCCCGTCTTCCGGCGGACAACATTGAGGTCATAGGGAAGCTGGGGCGTCCGGGCGCGGACGACGTGGCGTCGGCAAGCGGGGGAGACCACGGGCGCGGCGCCGAGCGGGTGGCGGAACCGGATTCGCTTCCGCGGGCGGGGCGCGCGCCGGGCGGGTACTGCTGCGTGTTTACCCCGGCGGTCGGAGGGGCGGGCGCGTCGGTGCTGGCGGCTGCGATGGCGCGGCTGCTCTCCCGCGAACGCGCGACCTGTTTGGTGGATGTCGACGAGTTTTCGGGCGGCGCCGACCTGCTGCTGGGGATGGAATCGGCGGAGGGGCTGCGCTGGGGCGAATTCGAGCTCGGGGCGGGTCGGCTGGACGGGGAGGCGCTCTTTGAGGCGCTGCCAGAAGATCCCAGCTCGCCTGGGCTGAGGGTGCTGACCTGCTCTCGAAGCCGCGGGGTGATGCCCACCGCCCCCGGTCCGCAGGAGGCTGCTGAGGTGGTGTCGTGCCTGCTGGGCGCGGGAATTGCCGTGGTCGCCGACGCGCCGCGAGGTACGGGTTGGTGGGAGGCAATCGGGTCGCTTGCCGACGACTTCGTGCTTGTCGTCCCAGCTTCCGTACGCGCCATTGCCGCGGCCGGGCACATTTCCGAACTTTGCGAGGGGTTGGGTATCCGGCCGCAGCTGGTGGTGAGAAACGTGCGGCATCGGGAGATTTCGGTGGCCGACATCGAGTACGCGCTGGGGCTGCCGATTATTGGCGAAGTCGACTACGTCAAAAACATTGGCCGCGACATCGACATCGGAGGCCTCGGTGGTGGAGGCGTCGGTTCGGGCGTTGGGCGACTTGCCCAGGGGCTGGAATCACTGCTGGCCAATGCTTATGAGGGCGGGGCTGGGGGCTATGGACGACCGCGTGCTGCTTGAACGGGTCCGCGCGAAGCTGGCCGACCTTCCGGACGGGCGCACACACGCCGACATTGCCCGGATCGTCCGCGAGGAGACTTCGGGAGTCGTCTCGGACCTCAAGATGCTGGAGATTCTACGTCGAATCCGGGAGGAATCCGTCGGCGGTGGAATCCTGGACCGGCTGCTCCGGGGCCCGAATGTCAGCGACGTAGTGGTCACCGCGCCGGATCGAGTCTGGGTGGATCGCGGCCAGGGGATGCAGCTCGAGGGTGTCTCCTTCGCCGACGAAGAAGAGGTCCGCTCGCTCGCGGTACGCCTCGCGGGGCGCTGTGGCCGCAGGCTTGACGACGCTCAGCCCTGGGCCGACGGGCACATCCCGGGTGGAATTGCGGGACGGGGAGTCCGAGTCCACGCGGTCTTGGCGCCGCCGTCTGGCACGGGGACGCAGATAAGTTTGCGAGTCCTCCGGCCCGCTCGCCGGGGACTTGGCGAGCTCGGCGCCGCCGGGCTTTTCCCCGCTGAGATCCAGCGGGTATTGGAGGCGATCGTGCGGGCGCAGCTCTCCTTCATCGTCGCAGGCGGGACCGGTGCGGGAAAGACCACCTTATTGGCGGCAATGCTCTCCGAGGTGCCGGCCGACCAGAGAATTGTCTGCATTGAAGACACGCCGGAGCTGGACCCGGGCCATCCTCACGTCGTGAAGCTGGTGACGCGGGCGGCCAACGTGGAGGGCGCCGGCGCGATTGGGCAGCAGGAGCTGGTGCGACAGGCGCTGCGGATGAGGCCGGACAGGATTGTCGTGGGGGAGATTCGCGGAGGCGAGGTCGTGGATCTGCTGGCCGCGCTGAACACCGGGCATCGTGGCGGGGCGGGAACCCTGCACGCGAACCGGGTGGAGGATGTGCTGGCTCGGTTTGAGGCCCTGGGTCTAATCGGCGGGCTGGATCGTGAGGCGCTGCATTCGCAGTTGTCTTCGGCCGTGCAAGTGGTGCTTATTGTGAGGCGCCAGGCGGAGGGGCGCAGATTGGCGGAAATCGGCGTCGTCGTGGGGGTTTCCGGTGCTGGCGGTGCTGCACCTCGACTCGTGAGGGCGTGGTCCTACGATGAGGGCCCCGCGGAGGGTTGGGAAACGCTGCAGGGGCTACTGGCCTCGGTTGATTAATGGGGTTTGAAGGGGAAAGAAGGGGAATGAGGGGGACTGCTATGGGGGATTTGGGCACCGGGGTCTTTGGGGCTGCGACGGTTCCGACAGTGTTGGCGTTGTTTGGCGCGTTTGTGCTGGTCTGGCCGTCGTCTATTGCGAGTCGGCGGGTACGGGATATGGGCTGGAGACGAATTCGGCGGGGCGGATACTGCGGGCGGCGGGGCCTTCTCAGCCGTGCGTTTGCGCTGTGGCGTGACGATGCCGGACAGGAAAACGGTCAGCGCGGTGCTCGGGGAAAACTGGCTTCCAGGTGGGTGCCGGTCGCCGCGCTGGGGCTCGTATTCGCAGTGGTGGCAGGGGCATGGGGCTTTGTGGCTGGCGCGTTACTTGGTCGAAGCGTGATGAAGACGCTCGATTCGGTGCAGAAGCGCCGGGCTTTTGCGAGGGACGAGGAAGATTTGTCTCGCAGCCTGGAAACGATGGTGGCCGAGTTGCGCGCGGGAGCAGACGTGGCCTCCGCGTTGGTCGGTGCCGCTGCCGTTCCTGACGGGGACAGCCGGGTCGCACGGGGATTGGGCGCCGCTGCACGGAGGGCTCATTTTGCGGACCCCTTCGTCACCCAGGTGGGAGGAGATGGCGCAGGGGGAGCCAGCGGTGGCGACGACAGGTCTCTCGGGACAATTGCTCGAGCATGGTCGGTGGCACGGCGGCACGGCCTCAGCCTCGCCGGGATCCTGGACTGTGCGAGGGAGGACGTGGTCGCGCGAATAGTGCATCGTAGCCAAACCTCCGCAGCGTTGGCGGGGCCGCGCATGACCATCGCCATCCTGGCCAGCCTGCCGCTATTCGGCCTTGCGATGGGGCAGGCGTTCGGGGCTCATCCGCTGGAGTTCTTCGGGGACTCGGCTATGGGAGGGGTTGTCCTAGTAGTCGGAGTCGGGCTGGTGTGCGCCGGTATCGACTGGTCCGTCTCCATCATTGATCGTGCGGAGCGTGGAGCATGATTACCGCGCTTATTCTTGTCGCCGGGTACCTCCTCCTGCCGTTGCCCGGAGTGGTGCAGAGTCGCCTGTCTGATGGGATCGGCAAGAGAATCGACTCCTCGGAAGCCGGGAAGAATCGGAGGGAAAGTAGCTATGTATTAGTTGTAAAAGGCTGGTCGAGGAGTTTATTAAAGTGGACATCATCAATGATTGGTGATGGCCAAATAAAGGCCTGTGAACTGCTAGATGCGGCGGCGGTCCTTGATATCTTGAGCTCGTGCCTGAAGTCCGGGCTGCCGGCCGAGAACGCACTTCGGGCCGCTGCCGGCGGGGCGCCTGAGCACCTGCGGCAGCCACTCCTTCACTGCGCCGCAAAGCTCACGGTGGGGGCGGGCAACGCGTGGCGTGGGCTCGCCGAGGTGCCGGTTCTCGACGACCTTGCCCGGGCTGGCGAGCGGGCCGAGAAGTCGGGCACAGCTCTCGCGGACGCGCTTGGAGATGTCGCGAGCTCCTATCGGTCCCGCGCCGGTGACGCCGCGGAGGCCACCGCCGAGCGGGCGGGCGTTCTTATCGCAGGGCCACTGGCACTGTGCTTCCTGCCCGCGTTCGTGGTGCTGGGCCTCGTCCCGACAATCGCGGGGCTCGCCGAAGACATGTTCGCGGGGATGGTGCCGGGATGACGACTATCAGCGCAGCTCTCGCTCGCGCCGCCGACGAGTGCGACACGTGGGGTCGCCGCCAAAAGTCGCCCGCGTAGTGGCCCCTGCTGCCAGCCCGCGCGCGCAATCAATCCACTCGCGCAATCACACAGGAACTACCAGGCACAGGTCACCTGTTACCTGTCACTACTCAGTCACTACCGAAAAGGAGAATTATCCATGTTTTCGTTCATCAACAACGCCGAGAAAACCCACGCCAAGAGCTCCAACGCTAAGAACTCCGTTGAAGCCACCAAGCAGCGCTCTGAGCAGGGGCTTCGCATTCGTATGGCCTCGCTCGTCCACGATGAGGCCGGGATGAGCACCGTGGAATACGCTTTGGGAACGATTGCGGCGGCCGCGTTCGGAGCCCTGCTCTACACGGTCGTCACCGGCGGCGACATCACGGCGGCCCTAACCAGCATTATCGAAAGGGCCCTCAACACCGATGTCTAAGCGCATCATCGCCGCACGCGCCCTGCTTGCCGACGCCATCACCGGCGAGGATGGCCAAGCCACGGTGGAAACAGCATTTGGAATTGCCGCCATCGTCGCGGTGATGCTCGCTGCTGTGACGGGGCTGGTGGCTGTGGCGACGTACCTCGGGCTAACCGATGCCGCGGGCTCCATCGCCAGGGCGCACGCGCGTGGTGATGCGGAGACCGTTGCCCAGTTGCGGGAAGGCCTCGGCGGAGAGGTCTCCATCGAAGAAGATGCCGCCACAGTCCGGGTGACCGTCACCGGGGCGGTTGGGCTCATCACGATGGAGGCGGCGGCCGTCGCGCTGAGTGAAAAGGCGGCCGCGCAGTGATCGGGCACGGCCTGATGCGGCACGGACTGGCAGGGAGTCGCAATGCGACCCGGCGGAGAAGCCATTCCGGGCCGAGCCACAGCCAGAGCCGGGGTAGCGGGTTTTGGCGGGGCGAGGAAGGATCGACGACCGTGCTGTCTGCCCTGCTCATTGCCGCGGTTGTGGGGCTCATGATGGTGGCAGTAGCGGCCGGGGCCACCCTCGTGGCGGCGAGGAAGGCGGCCGTGGCGGCAGACCTGTCGGCGGTCGCCGGGGCCGTCGCCGCGCAGGAGAGCGACGATGCCTGCGACGCCTCCCGTCGGATCGCGGCCGAAAACGGTGCTCGCCTGCTGTCCTGCGGGCGCTTCGGAGAGGACGTGCAAGTGGAAATAGAACGTTCGGGGAGGAGGAAAGCCGCACGCGCCGGGCCCGCCGCAGACTCTGTCGCTGGCCCGCCGGCCGATACCGCAGTTGGCCCCGCCTCGGAACATTAGGCCGTGACCTCCGGCCCGAAGGTAGTGGTGGGGCGGGGCCTAGTGGGCGTCGGCAAGCGAGTGGAGGATGCCGGTCAGCACCTTGATTGCGCCGTCCTTGTCCAGTGGTTCGTTGCCGTTTCCGCACTTCGGGGACTGGATGCAGGAGGGGCAGCCGGCCTCGCACTCGCAGGCCATGACGGCGTCGCGGGTGGCGCGGATCCACTGCTCGAAGGCCTCGAAGCCGCGGTCGGCGAAGCCCGCGCCGCCGGGGTGGCCGTCGTAGACGAAGACCGTCGGCTGCTGCGTGTCGGCGTGCAGCACGGTGGAGACGCCGCCGATGTCCCAGCGGTCGCAGGTCGCGATCAGCGGCAGCATGCCGATCGCGGCGTGCTCGGCGGCGTGCAAAGACCCCGGCGCAATGTCGGGGCCGACGCCCCAGGAACGCAGCGTCGACTCCGTCATGGTGTAGGCCACGGCCCGGGTGACCAGCCGCTGCGGCGGGTAGTCCAGCTCGACGCTGTCCAAAATCTCGCCCGAATCGGCACGACGAAGATAGGAAGTGACCTGATGAAACACCTCGACCTGACAGGACGCCACCTGCAGCGGGCCGATGTGCCGCATGTCGTCGACCTCCAGGATCCGGATAGTGGTGTCCATGCGGGCACTCGTCGAATACCGCGGCGAATCCGGGTGCACCATCGCCACAAGGTTGTCGAAGTCCAGCAGGTCGACGACATAGGTCTCGCCGCGGTGCAGGTAGACCGCGCCATCGTGGACCTGCTGCATCGCCCGGCCCAGGTCGATCGTGCCGAGCATCCGACCGTCTGTGTGGTCCACAATCGCGACTTCCTGGCCGCCCTCGCCGCGCACGTTCACGGCCTCGTGCGCCGAGGCGATGCGCGGGCCCTCGTCGCGGTCGGTGGGGTAGTAGGTCTCGCCGCGGCGCCGCAGCCAGCCGTCGGCGACCATCTGCTCCGCGACAGCGCGCGTGCCCCAGGCCTCCAGCTGTGCCGCCGACAGGGGCTTTTCCACCGCAGCGCAGTAGAGGTGCGACCACACCACGTGCGGGTTTGTGGGGTCGAAGACGGTCTTCTCCACCGGGCGGCCCAGCAGCGCCGACGGGTTGTGCACCAGGTAGGTGTCCATGGGGTCGTCGCGGGCCACCAGCACCACCAGCGCGCCCTGGCCGCGGCGGCGGCCCGGCCCGCCTGTTGCCAAAAGGACGCCACGGTGCCCGGGAAGCCGGCCTGCACCACGGCATCCAGGCCGCCGACGTCGATGCCCAGCTCCAGGGCGTTGGTGGTCGCAACGCCGAGGAGTGTGCCGTCGTCGAGCATGTGCTCAATCTCGCGGCGTTCCTCGGCCAGGTAGCCCGCGCGGTAGGACTCGACGCGGGCCCCAACATCGGGGCGGCCGCGCTTTTCCAGGCGCTCGCGCACGCCGAGAGCGATGGTCTCCGCGCTGCGCCGAGAGCGCGTAAACGTCAGGGTGCGGGCGCCGTCCAGCAGCAGGTCGGACATGATATCGGCGGCCTCCGTCGGGGCGGGCCTTCGCACCGGGGCCCCATTCTCGCCGGTCAGGTCCGGCACCATGCCTGGCTCCCACAGCGCAATGGTGCGCTCGCCGACCGGCGCGCCGTCCTCCGTCACGGCCTCCACTGGCTCGCCGATCAGGCGACTGGCCTGGTCGGCCGGGTCGTTCGTCGTCGCCGAGGCGAAAACTACCGTCGGGGACCCGCCGTATTCTCGCGACAGCCGCAGCAGCCGCCGCAGTACCTGGGAGACGTTCGCTCCGAACACGCCCCGGTACGCGTGGCACTCGTCGACAACTACGTACCGCAGTTGTCGCAGCATCCGCGTCCACCGCGAATGATTACCCAGAACGGAAACGTGCAGCATATCCGGGTTCGTAAACACCCAGCGCGCGGTGTCGCGGATGGCGCGCCGGGCATCCAGGGGCGTGTCGCCGTCGTAAAGCGAAATGCTGGCGGCGAGGGATTCCGGCGCCAGCCCGCGGGCCGAAGACAACTGATCCGCGCCGAGCGCCTTCGTCGGCGACAGGTACAGTGCGGTCGCGTCGGGGGTGGCGGAAAGGTCCGTCAAAACCGGCAGCAAATAGCCCAGCGACTTGCCCGAGGCGGTGCCCGTCGCCACCACGCAATGCGTTCCCGCGTGCGCGAGATCGGCGGTCGCCACCTGATGAGTCCACAGCTTCTCTACCCCGCGCTCGGCGAGAGCTTCGCGCAGCCAGCCCGGCACCCACTCCGGCCACGGGGCAGTAACACCCGGTCGCGCGGGCAAATCGGCGATGTGCGTCACCGTCGCGCGCGGATGCGCCTTAATGATCGGCGCCAGCAACTCCCGCCCAAACGACTCCACCGGCACCGGCCTCGCCTCCTTCCTCGTGCTCACTCGCGCGCCCGAATCCGCTCCCGCTTGCCGACGCCCACTCGGCCTCACTCGGCCCCGAGAAAAGAGCCGGGGGTGAAAGTAAACAGTACAAAAGCGACGCGGGGAGCCAAACGTGGCAGACTTCCAGAGTGTATCGCCCCGCGGGGTGCTGCATGTTTTATCAATCCTGAAGTTGGGAAGTTTTTGTAATGGCACAGGGCACTGTGAAGTGGTTCAACTCGGAGAAGGGCTTCGGGTTCATCGCCCCAGCTGACGGTGGCAACGACGTTTTCGTTCACTACTCTGAGATCCAGGGCTCGGGTTTCAAGACCCTCGAGGAAAACCAGGCTGTTGAGTTCGAGATCGGCGAAGGCCAGAAGGGCCCGCAGGCTCTGAACGTCCAGCCGCTGTAAGTAACTGGGAATTCCCACAGAGGATTCTCACGCAGACTTCTGCGCTCCCGCACCACGTGTTTTTGCCCGTGACGCGGGGGCGCTTTTGTTTTGCGCGGAAACCCGAGCGGTTTGATCAACCTTTCTGCCAAAATTTGCGAAAAATCGGGCCTGAAATGGCAGAAAGGTTGATCAAAACGATTTACGCCACGCCCCCGCTTCACTCTTTTGCAGCGCGCCTAACTAGAGTGTGTGTACGGTATTCCTTATATTCTTTTGAGAAAAGTGTTGGGTGACACCGTTTTGGCTGCGCTCGGAGGCCTCTCGGCTGCCTTTCGGCAGTTGCAGGCAGCACCAGGCGCCCAGAAGCGGTCGTTGCATAACGTGATTACAAGTCAGAAACGACAGGGTAGATAGCACGTATGGGCAAGTCAGATGGCCTCAAGCGCCTCGTCATTGTGGAGTCGGCGACGAAGGCTCGCAAGATCCAGAAGTACCTCGGCGATGATTACATCGTTGAGGCCTCCGTCGGCCACATCCGCGACCTGCCCCGCGGCGCCGCCGACGTGCCCGCGAAGTACAAGAAGGAGCCGTGGGCGCGCCTGGGCGTGAACGTGGACTCCGGCTTCACCCCGCTCTACGTCGTCTCTGCCGACAAGAAGAAGAAAGTCGCCGACCTCAAGGCCAAGCTGAAGCAGGTCGACGAGCTCTACCTCGCAACCGACCCCGACCGTGAGGGCGAGGCCATCGCGTGGCACCTGCTCGAGGTGCTTAAGCCGAAGGTGCCGGTGCGCCGCATGGTCTTCCACGAGATCACTAAACAGTCCATCCTGGACGCCGCCGCGAACACCCGCGAGCTGGACCAGAACCTGGTCGACGCGCAGGAGGGCCGCCGCATCCTGGACCGTCTCTACGGCTACGAGGTCTCGCCCGTGCTGTGGAAGAAGGTCATGCCGCGCCTGTCGGCCGGCCGCGTGCAGTCCGTGGCCACCCGCGTCATCGTCGAGCGCGAGCGCGAGCGCATGGCGTTCATCTCCGCCGAGTACTGGGACGTCGCCGCGACGCTGGCGACCCTCGACGGCGCGGCCGGTAGCGCCCTGTCCACCGCGGACGCGAACAACCCGAATCAGTTCGTAGCCACCTTGACCAGCGTCGATGGTGACCGCGTCGCCCAGGGCCGCGACTTCGATGACCGTGGCCTGCTGAAGAAGAACGATGGCGTCCGGGTCGTCGATAAGCAGCTGGCGGAGACCCTCGCCGCAGATCTGGTCGGCAGCGAGCTGACGGTCGCGTCGGTGGAGGAGAAGCCCTACACGCGCAGGCCGTACCCGCCGTTTATGACCTCGACGCTGCAGCAGGAGGCCGGGCGCAAGCTCCACTTCACCTCCGAGCGCACCATGCGCGTGGCGCAGCGCCTGTACGAAAACGGCCACATCACCTACATGCGTACGGACTCCACGACGCTGTCGCAGTCCGGCATCGACGCCGCGCGCAAGCAGGCCCTCGAGCTCTACGGCTCCGAGTACGTCGCCGACGCGCCGCGCCAGTACTCCCGCAAGGTGAAGAACTCGCAGGAGGCCCACGAGGCGATCCGCCCGGCGGGCGAGACCTTCGCGACCCCGGGCCAGCTCGCCGGCTCCCTCGACGCGGAGGAATTCAGGCTCTACGAGCTGATCTGGCAGCGCACCGTCGCCTCGCAGATGGCCGACGCGCGCGGCACCTCCATGAAGGTCACCGTCGCGGGCGCCACCGCCGACCACTCGGTCGAGTTCGCCGCCACCGGCCGCACCATCCGGTTTGCGGGCTTCCTCAAGGCCTACGTCGAGGACTCCGCGCTTGCCGACGGCCGCAGGGTCGCCGACAATGCCGAGAAACGCCTGCCGCACCTGGCGCAGGGGCAGGGCCTGACGGCCACCGATTTCAGCGCCGACGACCACTCCACGAACCCGCCCGCCCGCTACACCGAGGCGTCGCTGGTGAAGAAGATGGAGGACCTGGGCATCGGCCGCCCGTCGACGTACGCGTCGATCATCAAGACGATCCAGGACCGCGGCTACGTGTACTCCCGCGGTAACGCCCTGGTGCCGTCGTGGGTGGCGTTCGCCGTGGTGGGCCTGATGGAGCAGGCGTTTTCCGACCTGGTCAACTACGACTTCACCTCGGAGCTCGAAGACGAGCTGGACGACATCGCGGCCGGCAACAAGGACCGCACCCTGTGGCTGTCCGGCTTCTACTTCGGCGACGACAAGGATCACCGCCACAAGGGCGCCGACGCGATTGCGACCCACGGCGGCCTGAAGAACATCATCGACGTCAACCTCGAGTCGATTGACGCGCGTCAGGTCAACTCCCTGCGTCTCTTCGACGACGCCGAGGGCAACCCGATTGTCGTGCGCGTCGGCCGCTACGGCCCCTACCTGGAGCGCGTTCGCGCCGGTGCCGGCGAAAACGGCGCCGACGAGGTGCAGCGCGCCAACATCCCCGAGGCCATGACGCCCGACGAGCTGGACCTGGCGGCGGCCGAGAAGCTGCTGGCCATGCCGCAGGGCGGCCGCGAGCTGGGCGTGAACCCGGCCAACGGGCGCATGGTTGTCGCTCGCGACGGCCGCTATGGCCCCTACGTCACCGAGCTGGTGACCGACGCTGAGCGCGAGGGAGTGGTGGCGAAGGCCGAGGAGATCATCGCCGCCGAGCGCGCCGAGGAGGACGCCCAGCGCGCCGCCGAGGGCAAGCGCGCGAAGAACTGGGAGACCAAGACCGCCGCGAAGCAGAAGGAAAAGCGCACCGCGGAGATCATCGAGGAGACCCTGAAGCCGAAGACGGCCTCGCTGTTTTCCTCGATGGAGCCGTCCACGGTCACCCTAGAGCAGGCCCTGAAGCTGATGAGCCTGCCCCGCGAGGTTGGCGTAGACCCGGCCGATGGCGAGGTCATCACAGCCCAGAACGGCCGCTACGGCCCCTACCTGAAGAAGGGCACCGACTCCCGTTCGCTGGCGAACGAGGAGCAGATCTTCACGGTCACCCTGGACGAGGCGCGGCGCATCTACGCGGAGCCGAAGCGCCGTGGCCGCGCCGCCGCGAAGCCTCCGCTGAAGCAGCTCGGCGACAACGATGTCTCGGGCCGCCCGATGTCCGTCAAGGACGGCCGCTTCGGCCCCTACGTCACCGACGGCGTCACCAATGCGTCGCTGCGCAAGGGCGATACGCCCGAGACGCTTACCGACGCCCGCGCCTGCGAGCTCCTATCCGAGCGACGGGCCAAGGAGGCCGCTGAGGGCGGGACGAAGAAGGCCGCCAAGAAGACGGCGAAGAAGTCGACTGCGAAGAAGACCTCTAAGAAGGCAGCGAAGAAGGCCGTCAAGCAGACGACCAAGCGCGTCGTGAAGGCGACTCGTAGGGGCAAGTAGGGAGCCGTGGTGGGTCTGCAGGTGGTGCAGACCCGCGCTTGCCTGCGCCGACCAACGGGAATTTTCCAGGATTTTGTAGAAAGTAGTCGCTTTTTTGGTGTTACTTCCTACAAAATTCTGGAAAATTTTTCGGCTGTCTCGACCTACCGCGCCTGCGAGGACGCTAACTCCGGCCGCATCGTCGGCCCGTAGGACAGGCGCCGGTGTATCTTCTCGAACGGGCCTTGCACCCCGTGAGCTTCCAGGGCCCAGGCGAAAAGCAGCGTTGCGAGCCACACCGCGAATGCGACGCCGGTTTGGATGGCCGCGCCCAGGCCGTGCGGGAAGTCCAGCATGAACGGGTAGACCAGCACGAAGAAGATGACCGACTGCAGCAGGTAGCCGGTCATCGAGCGCTTGCCCAGCGCCACAGTCGCCGCCAGCCACATCGGCACCGCGGCACCCTCGTGGATCCGGCGCTGCAGCGGCTCCAGGAGGAGGGCCAGTCCCGCCAGGATCCCGGGCCCGGTGAGGACGCCGAGAATCATGTTGATGATCATTAGGTCCGCCTCGAGGCGCGGTGGCAGCACGCCAATGGCCGACAGGCCCCACGGCAGGCCGATTCCGAAGGAAACCACCAGCGCAACGACCAGCCACCGAATGAGCAGGGGCCGGTGGGAGGGGACGTCGGCAAGCACACCCTTGCGGGCCCACACGAACCCGATCAGCATGACGGGGAAGTAGAAAAGGGTGGGGATGGGCAGGGTGAGAATGGACACGGCGAGCGCGGTGAGGTTGCTCCACACGAGGTCGGGGTAGGAGCTGTCGTCGATCAGGGTGTTTGCGCTGCCGAGGTCCATGGCGAGAGGCTCGCTAGACAGGGCTAGCAGCAGAATCAGCACGGCTCCGAGCGCCACGACAATCCCGAGCGGCACCCAGGCGATGATGGTCAGCGTGCGGTTGCTGAGCCCCAGGAGCAGCGCAAATACGATTCCGCACAGGCCGTAGAAGAACATCACGTCGCCGAAGAACAAAAACACCGCATGGACCGCGCCGAAGAGCGCCAGGTAGGCGTATCGCTTAGCGACGATCACTCGTGCTCGCGGCAGCGGGAAGCCCCGCCTGGACAGGCTGAGCGTGATGAGCCCGATGCCGAAACCGAGGAGGGTTGCGAACATCGGCAGGCCTCGGTTGTGCGCCGCAATGGCTGTGAAGACGACGGCGATCTTGTCCGCGGTCTCCGTGGCGGAACTGCCGATGCCGCCGAAGAAGGACGCGGGCACCGACGGATCGGTGATGATCCAGGCCGTTGTGATGTTCGCGATGGCGATGCCGAGGAGCGCGAGGCCGCGCGCCGCGTCCGGAACGAGCATGCGGGGGCGCCGTTGGGCTGTCTGGATGTGTCCGTCGTCGGTCATGCCTTCAATGTACGGGCGTAACTGTGGCTTTGCAGCGTGTAACGCAATGGGGGTCGGCGGCGGGGAAAGCCTTGGAAAGAAACTCTTGTGGGATATCGAAAAACGATATAGTATCGAAAATCGATACATCGTAATTCGATATGCAGGGAGTGAGTGCCTTGTCTTCACGTAAGTTGCCAAACGATTCGTCCGGCAAGAACGTCCGCGATCCGTACCGCGATCCCAAGAAGGAACGCCGCGATATGAACGCCTCGTTGGCGGGAGGGGCTATTGCGCTAATCGTTCTATTTTTAGGGCTGCAAAACCCACTGTTCAGCCAGAAGTTCAATAGTGATCTCGCCCTCCTGCTGCCGGGCAGCCTTGGCGGAGGTGAAGGCATCCCCGTCGAGGCAATGAGCGGAGGGGCACTCGCCCTATTCATTGTGGCGGAAGTAGTTAAGGCGCTCGCTGTGGCAGCAATTGCAATCCTGGTGATTATGGTGGTGCGTTCTTACACTAAGGGGGAGTTCTTTACGTTCCGCACTGCGCGCCGCGTCACTGCGATAGGGTGGTTGTCCTTCATCTACCCGGTTGGCCTTTTTATCCAGCGCATGGGTGAGAATATGGTGGCCAGTGAGCTTGATCTGGATATCTGGTTTGATCGAGCGGGCAACTTCTTCGGGTCCTTCCTGCCCATCTGGTACGTGCTGGCGATGACAATCTCTATGTTGGGTGTGATGCTCTATCGCGCAGCGCGAATGCAGCAGGACCAGGAAGGATTGATCTAAATGCCGGAGGTAGTGTGCCACCTCGACGACCTGCTGGCGCGTCGTGGAATGACACTTACCGCACTGGCTGACCAAGTGGGTGTGACCCCGGTGAACCTGTCGGTACTGAAAAATAACCGCGCCAAGGCAGTTCGCTTTTCCACCTTGGTCGCACTGTGCGAAGCGCTGGACTGTCAGCCGGGGGACCTGTTTACGGTCGAATGACGGTGAGACCCTCGCGCGCGGTCCCCCTCCGGGCAGCGCCGCTGGAACTTACGCCCGATCCGCCAGAGTCGGGCGCACCGGGCGCGCCAACTGCGTCATGTGGGTGCGGCCGCGAAGCTCCACGGACTTCAGGGTGGTCCAGCGGGCCTGCTCGTCCTCGTTGGCCAGGCGAATCGTGGACGCGCTGGCGAGCACGCGGCCCGGGGTGTCCTTCGCCAGTTCGGTCAGGCGTGCGGCCTGGTTCACGGCGTCACCGATGACGGTGTACTCGAAGCGGTCGCGGGCGCCGATGTGGCCAGCCACCACGTGCCCTGCCGAGACGCCGATACCGGCGCTGAGCTTCAAGTTCATCAGCTCCTGGCGCAGCTCGCGGGCGGCGGCCAGCGCGTGGCCCGCGGTGTCATCCAGGGGTAGGGGAGCGCCGAAGACGGCCAGCGCCGCGTCGCCCTGGAACTTATTGATGATGCCCTTGTTGCGGTGCACGCAGTCCACCACGTGCTCGAAGAAGGCGTTGAGCTCCTTAACCACGACCTCCGGCGGGTTTTCCACCGCGAAGTTGGTCGAGCCGATCACGTCGACGAAGAGCACCGCCACCAGGCGGTCCTCGCCGCCCAGCGTTGGCTTTTCCTCCAACGCCTTGCGGGCGACCTCGGAGCCGACGTAGCGACCGAAGAGGTCTCGGACGCGCTGCCGCTCCTGTAGCCCGCGCATCATCTCGTTGAAGCCGGCCTGGAGGACTCCCATCTCGGAACCGTCGTAAATAGGCACACGGGTGGAGGTCTCGCCCATACGGACCTTGTTAATCGCCCCGGTGAGGTCCCGGATCGGGTCCACGATGGACATGCTCGCCAGCATGGTGCCGAAGTAGCCCGTGACCAGCGCCAGCACCGCCAGCGCGTTGATGGCTGGGAGCAGGTCCGCCGCGTCGTTGGTAAACAGGCCCTCGCGCTGGCCGAGCAGCACCAGCAGAATTGCCAGCACGGGAACGCCGCTGGTCAGGACCCAGGTCTGGCGCAGGCGGTGCCCAATCGGCGGCTCCAGCGAGGAGTCCGGCGCGCGCCGCGCCAGCGCCTCCACCGCAACGGGGCGCACCATGCGCTCGGAAATCAGGTAGGTCAACAGCGCCACCATCGCGCCGCCGAGCACCGAGGAAATCAGCACCATCAGGCCCAGCTTGCGGTCGAAGGCAAACGCCGCAATAGAGAACACTGCGACTCCGACGGTCCAGATCACCGCGCCCAAAAACGCCTGGTAGACCGGCACTCGCATCACCAGGTAGCGGACCCTGCGGGGATCATGTTGTTCCGGGTGCCGTTGCCACTGCAGCAGCGGCTTGAACAGCAGCCACGTGGTGCCAATGCCCGCCACAATCGCGGCAACCAGGTAGGCGCCCAGCGCATACACGGCGGCGTCCGGCAGGTGCGGCCAGCGGGTCTCCTGGTCCAGCGGCAGCAGCACGCCGACGAAAAGCCCCACAATTGTCGCGCCGAAAAGGTTGCAGAGGAACACAAAAGTGGCGTAAGCGGGCCACATCGTGCCGCTGAGCCATTTCACATTCCGCCAGAGCCTTTGCATGTTTCCTACCTTAGTGTCTCAGCCGGACTGCAGGGGAGTCGTTGGCATTGTTTTCCGCGCCGGGTACGCCCTATCGCTGCGCAAGTGCGCAACGAGCAGCGTTGGCGGCGGCGGGTGCTTCGCCCACGAAGCCTAAGAAGCCCACGAAGCCCACGAACGCAATCCGCCCCGCAAGCTAGAGTTAGGCGCATGAGTGAGCGCAGCGTCTTCAACCGAATGCCGAAAACCGGCGGCGTCCGCGAACGCCTGCTCGCCGCCACTCGCGCTGCCCACTATCGCTTCGCACGGGGCCTCGCCCTGGCTGGGGATGAGCGCGTCTCTTCGCTTGCCGACGCCGCGGTGGTCGGCAATGCGGCGCACGAAGCGTCGGGAAGCGGTGGTGGGGCGGACGGAGAGATCCCGCGGGATTCGGACATGACTCACGCCTGGTTGTTCACGGGCCCGGCGGGGTCGGGGCGGTCGGTGACGGCGAAGGCGTTCGCGGCGGCGCTTCTATGCACGAGGCACGACAACCCTGGCTGCGGCGAGTGCGAGGGCTGCCGGACGGCGCTGGCGGAGACTCACGGCGACATCAAGATTGTTCGGACCGAGGGCACGATTATTCCGGTCAAGACGGTGCGCGACGAGATTCGGCCGTGGGCCTACAAGATGCCGACCACGGCGGACTGTCGCGTGCTCATCATCGAGGACGCCGACCGCCTGAACGACCAGGCCTCCAACGCCATGCTGAAGCTGGTGGAGGAGCCGCCGCTGCGCACCGTGATCATCATGTGCGCGCCGACGGCGAACCCGGAGGACTTCTCGGTGACGCTGCGCTCGCGGTGCCGACACGTCTATGTGCCCACCCCGCATACGGAGGACGTCGTGACGCTGCTGCGCGCCGAGCGGCCCGAGCTGACGCAGGAGCAGGCCGAGTGGGCGGCGACGGTGTCCAACGGGCACATCGGCCGCGCGCGGGGCTTCGTCAGCGATGAGGGCTCGCGGGCGTGGCGCGGCAAGGCGCTGGACTTCGTGGAGGCGGTTTTCGACCCGGCGACGTCGTACCTGGCGGCCCGTGACCTGGCTAACGAGGTCGCGGGAGAGGTCAAGCGCCGCATGGAGCCGGTGGAGCAAGCGGAGCTGGAGAAACTCGAGCAGTCGCTGGGCGTCGGCGCCTCGGGCAAAGGGGCGCAGGCGGCGCTGCGCGGCTCCAAGGGCGTGATTAAGGAGCTGGAGGAAAACCAGAAGAGGCGGCGCAAGCGCGCGGAATCTGATCTGATCGACCTGTCGCTAACGGACATCATGGGGCTCTACCGGGACGCGCTGCTGATCTCGTGGGGCGCGGTCGGCGCTGGCGACCGGGGAGCCGGGCTGATTAACCCCGACCGCCGTCGGACGGCTCAGGAGTTGGCGAGAAGGCTATCGGCGGAGGCGCTGCTCGAGTCCATCGACGCGATTTCCGGCGTGCGCAACATGCTGGCCTCCGCGGTGCGCAACGGGGTACTTCTGGACGATCTGATGGCGAAGCTGCAGATCGCGGGCCAGGTCGGGCGGCGTTAGCCGCGCAGGAGGGCGTCACGAGGGCACCGAGAGTGGGCTGGGAGGTTTCTATGCAGGGGCCATTTTGGTGACGGCGGGTCGGGTGCATTAGTATTACGGCTTGTACATTTTGTGCCGGGTGAGCCTCGCTTGCTTGCCGCCCGCGCAATGTGCGTGCCGCCTTAGCTCAGTCGGTAGAGCATCTCACTCGTAATGAGAAGGTCGTCGGTTCGATTCCGACAGGCGGCTCCATTTTTTTTGCCCAAAATCGGGCGGTTCGGTGCCGTCCGCAGCAGTATTGGGCAGCATGAGGCGCAGATTCTGCGCCAAATCTATGAGACAGTGGAGCAATGAAGCACCGGACCGGCCTCCGCATCCTCCCCGCCACCGTAGCCCTGATTGCCAGCATGTCCTCGGTGGCCGCTGGTCTGTCCGCGTGCACTATCGACAAGGACAACTTCGCGGACCCGCCGCGAACCTCACAGGTGGCAACGACCATGCCTGAAAACACAGCAGCTTCTGCCTCCGCCACACCGACGGATGCCCGACGCGCCGCACCCAACCCGACCAGCCCGACCGCAGCAACTGATGCACGGCAAGACGGCACCAATGGTGACCACGGCGCCCTGGCCGGGCGGACCATCTACCTCGACCCCGGCCACGCCGGCACCCCGCCGCCGCAGTCGCTGCAGGTCACGGACGGTCGGGGAGGAACCAAGACCTGCAACACCGCCGGCACCTCCTCCGACGCCGGTTTCCCCGAGCACGAGTTCAACTGGATGATGGCGCAGGAAATCCAGCAGCTACTCACCCAGCGCGGCGCCACCGTGCTGCTCTCCCGCGGCGACGACACCGGCCGCGCCGACTGCATCGACGCCCGAGCCGAGAAGGAAAACTCCTCTGATGCCGACGCCGTGGTGAGCCTCCACGCCGACGGCGCGGGCCAGGGCAACCGAGGATTCCACGTCTCCGCCATCGCGGACCCGCTGCCGCACAACGACGCTGCAGGCTCCACCGCCCTGGCCGAGTCGCTTCGCGACGCCCTGGCCGCAGCGGGCTTCGTGCCCTCGAACTACCTCGGTTCGGAAGGACTCAACCCGCGTGCTGACCTCACGGGCCTGAACCTATCCACCCGCCCGAAGGCCCTAATCGAGTACGGAAACATGCGCGACAGCGCGGACATCGTGCTGCTGTCCTCGCCGGATGGTCGCCGCCGCCTGGCCGAAGCGACCGTCGCGGGAATCGAGGCGTTCCTGGCCCGCTAGCTCGCCGGCGGCGCGCCAGCCGGATCGCTCTCGGCCTTCGGAACCATGGAATCGTAGGGCTCCATCAGCTTCAGATCCAGCATGGCGGCGGGGACGCCAAAAGCGTCGACAAGCACCTCTGACCAGGGGCCGAGCGAGTCGACCAGGTCGTTGAGGCCCGCGCGTGCAGCCTTCGTGCGGGTGCCGGTGAGCAGGGACTGCTCCAGGAACCACCCGGCGTTGTCGCAGACCACCGACAGGAAGAAGACGTCGCGGACCTGCTCGAGGACCTCCTGCGCGCGCTCGTCCTCGATGCGGGACTCGGCGGAGAAGAACGCCTCCAGGATGATGCGGTCGATGTGCGCCCACGCCGCGGCAATCATGTGGTCCTGGGCCTTGTCGACGACCTCGGCGGCCTCGTCGATGGGGAGCTTGCGCGCCGGGCGGAGCCTGCGGGCCAGCGACTTGAGCAGGCGGTCCTCGCGCTCGATGAGCAGTCGCATCTGGCTGGCCGGGTCGAATAGGGTCGACTCCTCGGCGTCGGTGAAGGTATCCAGCAGGTTCTGGATCACGGCGTCGGCGCCGTGCGGCGACGCAGCACGCCGCCGAAACTATCCAGGCCGAAGCGGACCATCTCCAGGTTGGAGAAGCTGCGCACCTCGCGGGCGAACCCGCCGAGCAGCTCCTTGGCGGCCAGCTGCAGCATGACCACGTTGTCGCCTTCGAAGGTCGTGAATACGTCCGAGTCGGCCTTGAAAACGGTCAGCAGGTTCTCGGCCATGTAGCCCGCGCCGCCGGTGGCCTCGCGCATCTCCTGGATGGTGTCGGTCGCGTGGGCGGTATTGGCGGCCTTCAGCGCCGCGGCGTGCGCCTCCACCTCGCGCAGGTCCAGGCTCTGCTCCGGGGTCAGGTTCGCCCGGTCGAGGTCCTCGGCCTCCAGGTCGTGGATGCGCTTGATCAGCAGGTTCGTGGCAAATTGCAGGCCGTAGGAGCGGGCGATGCGCGGAATCAGGCGCAGCCGGTGCTGCCGGTAGCCAATCAGCTGCTTTTCCGGCAGTGTGTCGTCGGCGGCGAACTGCCGGCGCAGGTGCGCGTACTTCGTGCCAATCGTAAGAGAGGTGCGCGTCGCAGCACCCGCCGCGGCGCCCACGGTCACGCGCCCGCGCACGAGAGCGCCGAGCATGGTGAAGAAACGCGCGTTGGGGCTCTCAATGTCGCTGGAGTAGGCCCCCTCCGGCGAGACATCCGCGAAGCGGTTGAGCAAGTTCTCGCGCGGGACCCGGTAGTGGTCGAACATCAGGGTGCCGTTGTCGACTCCCGCAAGTCCTCCCTTGACCCCGTGGTCGCCGATGCGCACGCCCGCCACCGGGGAGCCGTCGTCCTGCCGGATCCTCGCGACGATGCAGTGAACGCCGTGGGATTCCTCCTGGTCAGGGGTGTAGAGCTGGCAGAAGACAGCTGCCCAGCGCCCGTCGCGGGCGGCGTTGCCCAGGAACCACTTCTCCGAGGACGCGGTCGGGGAGTGTAGGACGAACTCCTGCGTGTCCGGGTCGTAATGGGCGGTGGTCTCCAGGGACTGCACGTCGGAGCCGTGCCCCCGCTCGGTCATCGCGAAGCAGCCGAGCGCCCGCAGCTCAATCAGGTCGCTCACCAGCTCGTGGTGGCGATCGGTGCCCAGGTTGGACACCGCCCCGCCGAAGAGCCCCCACTGCACGCCGGACTTCACCATCACGGACAGGTCGTTGTGGCCGAGCATCTCAATGCCGGTGAGCGTCTCGCCCGTCTCGCCGGTCCCGCCCTGGTCGACGCGGAACGCGCCGTGCGGCATGCCTGTCGCCAGCACCTTTTCCAGCGCCGCCGTGGTGCGGGCGCGGGCCGCCTCCAACCCAAGGCCAAAGGCCGGGCGCAGCTCGGGGTCGTCCAGGACCTCACGCAGCCGGGCGCGCGCCTGCGGGAAGTAGCCGTCGAGCACTTCCTGCAGAGGCGCTACGACGCCCTCCTCCGGCGTCTCGGGGAGCTTCTGCGGCGCATCCGACCTGCGCCTGCGGGGAGTACGTGCGGAGTCGTCAAAATTGCGTGCCATGACCCAACGCTAGTTCGGCGACCGAACCGGCGTGGGCGATTGCGGTAACAGGTCCGTTACGACTTGGTCACCTCCGCCGTCTGTGCTTACGTGGTCGACGGCGCCAGTGTCTCCGGCAGCGGCTGGCGCTCGAGGGGATCCAGGCCACGCACCTTGGCGTTGACGAAAGCCGCCACCACGAGAATCACAAACATTGCCGCCGCAGAAAACAGCTGGACGCGGGCGGTGGCGTCGGAAAGCATGAGTGCGGCGAGCGCGGCGAGGACCACCAGCGTGGCGATGGTGACCCACGGGAATGCCCACGTGCGCACCGGCAGGGAGTGCGCGGCCTCGAGCGGGCGGCGCAGGCGCAGCTGCGAGACGGCGATGAACGTCCACACGATTAGCAGCGATGCTCCGGCGGAGTTGAGCATGAAGGTCAGCAGCCAGCCGGTATCGGCGTAGTTCAGCACAACCATGATCGCGGAGAGGACCACCGACAGGATGATGGCGGTGATCGGCACGCCACGGGAGTCGACCGTGGTGAACACGCGCGGCGCCTCGTGGCGGCTGGCCAGCGAGAACATCATGCGGCTAGACGCGTAGATCTGCGCGTTGAACGCCGACAGCAGCGCCAGCACGATCACGGCCTCCATAAAGCCGACGACGCCCGGGATACCCGCCAGGGCCAGGACCTTGGTAAAGGGGCTTTCCGACGCATCCTTCGCGGCGCCCAGGGTGGAGTAGGGCAGCAGGAAGGTGATGACCAGGACGGAGCCCAGGTAGAACACGGAAATGCGGGTGATGGTGGAGCGCACCGCGTTGACCAGGGAGTGCTGCGGGTTCTCGGACTCGGCGGCGGCTATGGCGACGACCTCGATGCCGCCGAATGCGAAGGCCACGGCGAGAATCGCCTTGGCGACGCCGCCGGCGCCGTTGGGCATGAAGCCGTCCTGGGTGAAGACATGCGTGCCGATGAAGGAGTGGCCCGGCAGCAGGCCGAAGATCAGTAACACGCCGATGACCAGGAACACCACCAGCACGGCGACCTTGATGAAGGCGAACCAGAACTCGAACTCGCCGAAGGCGCGGATGCGCAGCAGGTTCACCAGGGCGAAGAAGGCCACAAATACCGCGGCAGGAATCCAGGGGGAGACCCCGAACCAGGCGCCCACGAAGGCGGCGGCGCCGGTCATCTCCGCGCCGAGGACGGCGACCGTGGCCAGCCAGTAAATCCAGCCCTGGGTGAACCCGGCCCAGCGGCCAATGCCGTGCTCGGCGTACTCGGAGAAGGACCCCGAGGCCGGGATGACGGTGCCCATCTCGCCTAGCATCTGCATGATTACGATGGCCAGCAGACCTGCGACGATGTAGGCCAGCAGCACGGCCGGGCCTGCTGCCTGGATGCCGACGCCGGTGCCGAGGAAGAGGCCCGCGCCAATGGAGGAACCCAGCCCCATCATGGTCAGGTGGCGGACCTTCAGGCCCTGGCCCAGCTTCTTGTCATGGGCGGGGCCTGCGGGGCCGGCGGGGCTTGCGGTCCCACCAGGCCCGGGGGTTCCGGGTGCGAGCGGCGCGTCGGAGTTATTCATTTTCGGAGCGAATCCTTCAGCTTCGGGCCCCTTGTAAGGGCCCATTTAGGTAGTGCTGTTGTCAGCACACCAGCTTATCGCTTCGAAATCGTGTCGTTAATCAGTGCCGCAGTACCGGTAATTCCGGTGGCGGTCAGGTGCATGAACAGTTCGTGCTCGGCGGGGAAATCGATAATTCCGGCGACCCAGCGCTCGGTGTCGGACGCGCAGGTGTGGCGGTCCTTCGAAACGCCCTTCAGATCGATAATCGGTACGCCAGTCTCGGCGGAGATCGCCTTGTCGCGTGCCTCGGTGAGTTCCTCGCCCTTCGTCACCGTCTCCGCTGGAATGCGTACGGGCACCGGGTTTCCGGAGACGATCCGGACCGGGCAGACCATCTTGTTGCTATCGGACAGCGTCGGGTAGCTGACCAGACGGACGTCGGCATTCGGCGCCAGCGCCTTGACGCGGGCAATCTTCTGCTTCATGGCGTCGATGTAGGTGCGGTCGCGTCGTGGGTCTTCATGCTCTCGTCGCGGTAATCGTTGAAACCGAACTGAATCAGAACGGTGCTCGTCGACGCGTTGAGGTTGCCCTGCTCCTGGGCGAGGTTGATCTGCTGATCGAAATTGCGCACGCCATCCTGCGCGATGACGCCGGTGGCACCGGCGCAGGAGTAGTTGTGGACCGTGCGTCCGGAGATTTGGGCAAGTTCAGCCGCTACGGTTTTGTCGCCGACGAGACAGTCGGTCTTCTGCCAGTTCTCATCGCCTGCGATCAGGGTCTTCGCCCCGGGGATGGAGCTGACCTTTTCGTCGCGCAAGATCAGGTGCTGTGCGACAACGCGGTCCGTCGGGTTGGCGAAAATGGAATCGCCGAGCATGACGACGTCCCCGCCCGATACCGGAGCCGCGGAGGCAGGGGCCACCGCAGCCGGGAAGGAGAGTGCCGCCAGCGCGCAGGCGGAAACGATTGTGGACAGCGATCTGATCTTCACTTTTTCGAAAGTCCTTTGAAAAATCGGGCGAATGGTATCGCGGGATTAGGGCTGGGAAAAACAACGGCTACGGCTGTTTCGGCCGTTGTGAACGCTATTATCTTACACGCCCATTTCGTATCCCAAAAAATATGAACGCGATGCGGTAGCGGCCGATACTGCAGGTGAGGCCTTTCACCGTGGGGCCCCGGCCTCGGTACTTTGGTGCGTAGAAAAGCTCCCCGGCGGCTGAACGCTGATTTCTCAGCCCAGCCGCCGGGGAGCTTTTCTTGTTATTGCATCTGCGCCCGAACGAGCGTGTGAGGCGTTACCGCTTCTGCGAGAGTTAGACGCGAGCGCTGACCGGCTCGGAGGCCTTGGACTCCGGGTGCTCAATCAGGTCGCGGTCCTCGAGGCCCTTCGGCAGGAGGAATAGCGAGACCAGGGCCGGGATGGCCATGACCACGAGGTAGACGGAGATGTATGCGGCGTTGCCGGTCTTGTCGATGATCAGCTGGGCGATCATCGGAGCAAACGCGCCACCCAGGACTGCGCCGATAGCGTAGGAGATAGAGGCGCCGGAGTAGCGAACCTCGGACGGGAACATCTCGGAGTACATCGCCGGCTGGGGTCCGAAGGTCAGCGCCAGCGGAAGAGTCAGGATGGCAACGGTGAGGATGTAGAGGACCGGGCCCTGCTCAATGAGGGTCCACATGACAATCTCCCAGACGATAATCAGGGCGTAGCCAATGATGAAGGTCTTGGCGCGACCGATGCGGTCAGACCACGCGCCGGCGAGGAACATGAAGATGGTCCAGCAGACGCCGGCGATCAGGGTGCCGGTCCAAGCAATCATCGGGTCGTAGCCCAGCTTCTTCTGTGCGTAGGAGCCGAAGAATGCGATGACCAGGTAGCCAGTGGCCTGCTGTGCGGCGAAGATGAGGGCGCCCTGGATGACCTTGCCCCAGTGGTTTTTGAAAAGCTCCGGCAGTGGGGTGGAGCGCTCGGCGGACTCGGCCTGCATGGCCTGGAATACCGGGGACTCGTCGACGGCGCGACGAATGGCGTAGCCAATCAGAACCAGGATGAAGGAGAGCAGGAAGGGCACGCGCCAGCCCCACTCCATGTAGGCTTCCTTGCCCACGATGCCCATGACGATCAGCATGGTGGCGGTGGCCAGGGTAAGGCCCAGCGGGACACCTGCCTGCGGAAAAGCACCGTAAATACCGCGCTTTTCCTTCGGCGCGTATTCGACGGACATCAGTGCTGCGCCGCCCCATTCGCCACCAGCGGACAGACCCTGGAAGACGCGGAGCAGAACCAGCAGAATCGGCGCGGCCACGCCGATGGTGGCGTACGTCGGCAGGAGGCCGATCAGGAAGGTGGCTGCGCCCATGCCGATAAGGGTGAAGACCAGAATCATCTTGCGGCCGTAACGGTCGCCGATGTGTCCGGCGACGATCGCGCCCAGCGGCCGGAACAGGAAGGAGATCCCCAGGGTCGCCCAGGCGAGAACCTGGGAGAGCTGCGGGTTCGACTTCGCGGCAGGCTCGATAAACGCGGGGGCCAGCACGATGGCCGCGGCCTGCGCGTAAATCAGGAAGTCGTAGAACTCGATGGTGGTGCCCACGAGAGTTCCCGTCAGCACGCTGCGGCGCTGCTTGGGATCAGTGGCGATGATCGACGTGGTCATGGAGGTTTCAAAGCTTTCTTCTTATCGGCTCCGGCGTGGCGCGTGCCGACGCGTAGTGCGACGGGCCTGCGCCACAGCGCCGGGGCATCTGGGCAAGAATGTGCAACGGGTCGTAGTTTTGCACAGCAACGGTATTGGGACCTATGTACTCGTTTTTTGGAGTGCTGCAATGCAGGCTCACATCGGGGGTAGAAGGGGCGAAATCATGCCCGTTTTAGCCCCTTTGTGTTTCCGTTTTTGAAAAGCGCCCTTCAGTTAAGTACATCGGAGGGGGATTTTATGGGGGTACGCCAAAAAACTTTTGAAGGATGTGGATGGGGCCACAGGAGGGACGTCGTTATTCCTGGTTCCGGGCACTTTTCGGGCTTTGTGGCTACCTACTTATGGGTCGAATATGACCGAGCGCGCTATTGCATTAGATCTTGATTTGTGAAAATTGTGACTCAAGTTTCGGAAAAAACGGGCAAAATAACGGGTAGGTCACGGTGTTGCGTCGAAATTGCAACTTCCCCCGGATGGGGTTGGGTGTCGGGGGGTGAAATAGAAGCACCCCTTTAAGGGGGTGGAAGCCCCGTGTTTGAGGGGCTCCAGGGAATCTTCCTGGAATCGGCCTCGCCACAAAAGTGAGCGTCGTAAAGTAACGCACATGGCAACGACAAACGGGACTAATAGCAACGCTGCGCCCCAGCACGAGCACCGAGGTAACACCAGGTTCTGGCTGTTTAGCGCGCTCGCGGTGTTCGCTGTGGCCTGGGGTGGAAACCAATTCACGCCGCTGATGGTGATGTACCGCCTGAACAGGGATCTTGCCCCCGTGTTCGTTGACCTGCTCCTCTTCGTCTACGCGCTGGGCATCGCACCGGCGCTGCTAATCTCGGGGCCCGTCTCGGATCGCATTGGCCGCAAGCCGGTCATGCTGGTCGCACCATTCCTGTCAATTTTGGGCTCGACCCTGATCGCGCTGGGCGAGAAGACCGGGCCACTAATTCTGTCCGGGCGCTTCATCTCGGGAATCGCCGTCGGAATCGTCATGGCCGTTGGTGGCTCCTGGGTCAAGGAACTCTCGACCGCCCGTTTTGACCCGACGGCCAAGACGACCTCGGGAGCGAAGCGTCAATCGATGGCGTTGACCCTGGGGTTTGGTTTCGGAGCAGGCATCGCGGGAACGCTGGCGCAGTTCGCGCCTTTGCCGGGCCAATTGGCCTACATCGTTCACATTGTCCTTACTATCCCGACAATCTTCGGCATGATGATGGTCCCCGAGACTCGTCAATCCCCGCACCTGCACGGCGGCCACCACGAGAGCCTGCTGCAATCCCTGCGCACGCCCTCGGTTACGAACAGGCGCTTCCTGCTCGTCGTCGCCATGGGCGCTCCCTGGGTGTTCGGAGCTGCCGGCGTCGCCTACGCGATCATCCCGTCGCTGATGCAGAACTTCGTGTCCCAGCCGGTGTTCTATTCGGCCATGGTGACATTCTTCGCGCTCCTGCTCGGCTTCGGCATCCAGCAGATCGGGCCGAGGCTGGTGTCCAATCACTCCGCACGGGGCTCCCTCATCGCGATCGGCATTGTCATCGTCGGCATGGGGTCGGCCGCCGCAATGTCCACCAACCCCACCGCGGTGACGGCATTCCTCGCGGCGCTGGTGCTGGGTATGGGATATGGCCTGTCCATGTTCACCGGCCTCAACGAGGTCCAGCGCATCGCCGGCCCCCGCGACCTGGCCGGACTGACCGGCATTTTCTACTGCCTGACCTACATCGGGTTCGCGTTCCCCGCGATCCTCACTGAGCTTTCCCACTCGATTCCCTGGATGACCTATCCCGTCATGTTGGGCGGGGGCATGGTCATCGCTCTGGCAATGGCGACCGTTATCGCACTGAACTCTCGGGTCAACCTCCCCCAGCACACCGAGTTGGACTAGGGCGGTTGGTCCGGAAAGCACTGGTTTACGGCGTGTAATGGAGGTCCTACCTACAGTCGAGGACTAAAGTTTGGCCCATGAAATCCGATAAGAATGCCCACTTCGTTGCCGGAGGCCCGAGCCGTCAGGAGCTGACGTCGGAAAGCGGAGCGCCTCGCGCTCTGGTGACCGGAGGGGCGGGCTTCATCGGATCGACGCTGGTCGACCGCCTCCTCTCCGAGGGGTACGCCGTCACCGTCGTGGATGACTTCTCCCACGGCAAGCACGCCAACCTCGCCAACGCATCGCTTCACGACGGATTCCGGCTCGTAGAGGCCAATATTCTTGACGTGGCGTGGCCGGAGCTGCTGCAGGAAGCACGCCCCGAGGTTATTTTTCACCTGGCGGCGCAGATTGACGTACGCAATTCCGTGGCCGATCCGGTGGCGGATGCGGAGCTCAACATCCTCGGCACGATCAAGCTGGCCGATGCCGCGCGGCGCAGCGGTGTGCGCAAGATCGTGTTCACGTCCTCGGGTGGCTCCATCTACGGCAATCCCGAGCATCTGCCGGTGAGCGAAGTCCAGCCGGTGAACCCGATGAGCCCCTACGCTGCGTCCAAGACCGCGGGCGAAATTTACCTCAACATGTTCCGCAACCTGTACGGGCTCGAGTGCTCGCACATTGCGCCGGCGAACGTGTACGGCCCGCGGCAGGACCCGCACGGGGAGGCGGGCGTCGTCGCGATTTTCTCGCAGAGGCTGCTGGCAGGGGAGCCGACCAAGGTCTTCGGCGACGGCGGCAATACTCGCGATTACGTCTTCGTCGACGACGTCGTCGACGCCTTCGTTCGTGCGTCCGGCGAGGCCGGAGGCGGGATGCGCTTTAACATCGGAACCGGCGAGGAGACTTCTGACCGGCAACTCCATACGCTGGTGGCGAGAGCCGCGGGCGCCGACGACGCGCCGGAGTACGCCCCGGCCCGAACCGGCGACGTTGCGCGCTCCGCTCTGAATCCGGCGCTCGCCGGGGACGTGCTCGGGTGGCGTCCCCGCGTCGATATCGAGGAGGGCGTGCGCCGGACCGTCGAGTACTTCCGCGGGCAGGGGAATAGCTAGCCGGAATTGGCCTAGAGCTAGCCTGCGCGCTTGACGTGCAGCAGCTCCAGCTCGATGTAGTCGCGGAACTTCTCCTCGGGCTGTGCGCCGGAGATATGAGAGGTTCCGACCAGGAACTCCGGGGTCCCGGAGATACCCAGGCCCTGGGCGAAGTCCTTCGCGTCCGCGACGGGCTTGGCCCACGTGCCGTCCTTTAGCTCCCTGGTAAACCGGTCCATATCCGGTACTCCCGCTTCGCGGGCGGCGTCGAGGAGATCCTTTTCCTCAAACTCCGGGTGCCCGGAGCCGCGCTCGGTAGCCTTGGCGAACAATACTCGCGCGAACTCCCAGAACTTGCCCTGCGCCGCCGCAGCTCGTCCAGCTTCGGCGTCCTTTTCGGCCTTCGGGCCGTTGACCGGCAGGTCGTTCCACTCGATGCGCAGCAGGCCGCTGTCGACATAGTCCTTCACCAGAGCAGGCTCGGTCTGCGTTGCAAAGCGGGCACAGAAGGGGCACTCGAAGTCCGAGTACATGCTCATGACGACCGGGGCGTCGACCGCCCCGATAGCGAAGGGATCGTTCGGGTCGCGCCGGTGGATCAGCTCGAGGTCATCCGGGGAGGACAGCTTGGCGCCCGCGCGCGGTCCGAAGATGCTCGCGTCGAAGGTTCCGTCTCCGCTCGGGGCCGCCTGTGCCGGGCCCTGGCCAGGGCTGACGCGGGCGAGGTTGTAGGTTGGGCTCTCGCTGAACTCGGTTGACTTCGACCCGGCCCAGAACCCGACAGCTCCGACTACCAGCAGCGCCACCACCGCAGCGAACCACGCGGCCGTTGGAATGGCGTACCAGGACTTTTCGGTCACCTCGGATCCCTCGGACCACGAGTTCAGGGTCTCCTCGTCCGGGGTGACGGAGTTTTCGGTATGCGTACCGCTGTCCTTAGGGGCATCTTCGTTCATAACTGCTATTGAACCACGGTCACATGGAAGCGCTACAACGTCCCCATAACGCCTAGTAAATCGCCTAGCGGTCCGTGCCGGCTTCGGCGGTGTCCGTGCTGTCCTCGGGAGCCACCGCATTTTGCAGGGCGACAGCCCGAGCTAGGCGGGCGTAGCGCAGTTCCTGCTCGCGGAAGCGAATATACGACGAGACGGTGGTAAAGGTAAACGCCAAAACCAGCAGGTAGAGAAGCAGATCCGTGCCCCTGCTGACGCCGACATAATTCGCAATAACCGTGAGGTCATCCGGGCGGACAATCGCCCACAGGCAGACGAGAATAAAAACCAGGAAACCCAGCTTCACGCCGGCCTTCGCGCGGGCCTTGCGCCGGTTGGACACGAAGTACCACACCAGCACGAGCATGGCTAGGAGCAGGAGAATCTGAACGATTGGTGCGGTCACGGGAGCCTCTTGGAAATCAGGGAGTCAGCCAGGATATTGACGCCGTTGAGCAACGATTGCCCCTTGGACATCGAGTACTCGGTGTAGAGGATATCTACAGGCTGTTCGGCCACGCGCCAGCCCTTGCGGTCCATCAGTTCGACGATTTCCGAGGCGTGGCTCATGCCGTTCATCCGCAGATTCATCTGCTCGGCCACGGTGCGGTTGAAGGCGCGGAGCCCGTTGTGGGCGTCGGTAAGCCCGAGCCGTTGGGTCCTCGGTGACAGCGCCACCACGGTCTTCAGCACGACGCGCTTGATCAGCGGGACCTGGTCACCCTCCTGCCGGGGGCGGCCGAAGCGCGTGCCGACGATGATGTCCACGGGCTCGGACCGCAGTCGCTGCACCATCGAGACGACGTCCTTGACCTGGTGTTGGCCGTCGGCGTCGAAAGTGACGAAGTACTTGGCTCCAGCCTGTGCTCGGGCGTATTCGACGCCAGTCTGGATCGCGGCACCTTGGCCGAGGTTGACCGGGTGGTTGACCAGGTGGGCGCCTGCTCGGTGGATCTCGGCCGCAGAATTATCTGCCGAGCCGTCGTTGACCGCGACGATATTGGGGAACGTCTGGCGAGCGTTTTCGAGGACTCCACGAATGACCTGGCCCTCGTTGTAACACGGCACGATCAGCCAGGTATCGGAAAAGTCGGGGTTATTCGGGTTCATCGCTGATGAGCCTACCGCACGAATAGGCGTCTATACGCTCGGGACATGAGCCCGGTGGGTAGTGCCCGAAATGCCGTACGGGCAGCAAGGTTGAAAAGGGCCCGGGGCCACGAGATAATCCCTAACTCTCTCAGCGTGCGCTGCATCTGCCTCTCGCTGGAGAAAATTCCCTTGGCGGTGCGGCGCTTGAACATGCCGTCGGCTCGGAACAGAACCAGCGGGCCCGACAGGTTATGGAAGCGCGCCCCCGCGGCGAGCATCCGTGCCCACAGGTCATAATCCTCCATGTAGGGACGATTGCGGTAGCCGCCGACCCTGCGCGCCAGGTCAGCGCGAAACATCGCCGAAGGGTTGTTGACCGGCGAGTTCATCTTGGCATAGCGAGCGATCTTATCGTGCGACTCCGGGAGAGCACGCACCCGAACCACATTGCCCGGGTCCCCCTCGAACTCGGCCATCGCCGAGCCGATGACCGACAAACTAGGGTTGGCCTTCAGCGCGAGCAGCTGCTTTTCGAAGCGCTCGGGCACGGCAATGTCGTCCGCATCCAGCCGCGCCACCCACGGCGTTTCGACCTGTTCCAACCCCGTCTGTGAGGCCGGCCCCGAGCCACGGTTGACCGGACACCGCACGACCTTCAGATTGTCGTGGTCTTGCTCATGCTTGACGACGACGGCCTCCAGCGCCTCTGGAAGCTCGCCATCCTCGACGACGATCACCTCAGCCGCCGGGAAGGTCTGTGCCCACAGGGACTCTAAAGCCTGATCCAGATGCTGTGGATCAACGCGGTGATAGACCGTGACCAACGCCGTGATCTGGTCCGCCTGCTGCTGGGCGGCCGGTGCCTGCTTGCTATCCATGCCCATCACCTTAAATTAGTGGCCGGATCGGTGCGCGGAGCGGTGGGTGGAATCGTCGGCACGTTCGCTATCAGCGGATATCTCCTCGGTCACGACCTCGGCGGCCGACGTCGTTTCTTGGGGCGAGAGCTGCCTGAGCGCCAGCACATGAATGACGATTCCCACGGCGGAGCCGAGGGCGATGGCCGCGGCTGTGCGGACCGACAAATGCCCGGGGACGAAGAGGACACCGCAGGCGATGGCGGTGGCGGCGAGCCACCCGGCCAGGTACATCCGATGCTGCTCGACGGCCAGGGTGACGGAGCCGGTGACCATCAGCACGGCCGTGAGGGTCGCACCGAGCGTCAGCGCAGCGAGGACCGGGCCGGAGACGAAGTAGCTGTCGTCCAGGATCGTGGTCATGATCCACGGGCCAATCAGCCAGGCCAGGATCGAACCGAACGCACCGAAGGCGACCAGTCCTCCCAGTGGCTTAGCGAGGGCGGCGAGAACGCCCTCGCCTCGGTGACGGACAAAGTGGACGATGATGGCGTTTTGGAACTTTTCCAGAGGCATGAGCAGCGGCGCGCGAGTCAGGGTCACCGCGTAGGCGATGCCCGTAATGGTCACCGCGGCGGTGAAGGCTCCGGAGTGCGCCGAGGAATCGAGAGCGGTGGCGACCCCCGAGCCAGAGGACACTGCTTCACCCGCGATCTTCACGATCGTGGGAAAGCCTGTGACCAACACGGCCGAGGCACCGGATGCGCCCATCGCGGTCAGCATCAGGGGAATGAAGCGGCGCACGGGCACGTCTGCGCGGGCAGTGAGGGCTTCGCGAGTTGCAGGCGAAAACGCCGCGAGGATCAGCCAGCTGACTGTTCCCATAACGGTGATGATCAGCCAGGAGACAATGCCCCAGTGCAGGTACCAGGCGATGCCCGCCAGCACCACGCGAACCAGGATGTCGATCATGATCAGCGCCGCGTAGGGGCCCCACAGGGCGCGCCCGCTGAGCAGCCCCGACGTGGTCGCCTGCATCGAGTACAGAGCGAGGCCGACCGCCATGAGCACGACGGCAAGAACCGTATTTTCTCGAACGACCAGGGGCGCCCACAGCGGGCCGGTGGCGGCCATGACGACGAAGGTCACGCCCGCGACCCCGAAGGAGACTGCCAGAGGCCGGGCCCGGACCGTGCGGTTCGGGGCGCCGATGGCGGTACTGGCGTGAGCGCCAGCGCCCTGCGCCACCCGTTCCTCCCCCGGAACCTGCGCGTCCGCGGCATCGGCCGCATCGGCCGCGCCCACCGCTCGGGTGGTCTCCTGCATCAGGCCACCGAGCACGCCGGTCAGGGCGAAAAAGAGGCCCCAATAGGCCACGAACTGCAGGTTCACCGCATTCGGCAACGCCTTGGCGGAAATCAGCAGCACCGCGAAGCTGCCCACCGCGGCGACGATTGTCGCCAGCGTCAGCCACTTGAATCCGGACAATGTTTCGCCTTCCTAGTCCTTCGCCGCCGAGTAGCCCAGCTCCTCGAACTGGGCCAGCAGCACCGCGTCCACGACGGGCATCCCGTCGGTGCCGACGCCCTGGTCGGTCGGGGAGCGGGTCGGGTCGGTGGGGAAGGCGGGCAGGGCCGCGCGGGAGAGCCAGGAGTCAAAGATGACGTCCAGGCGCGACGTCGTAATGCCGCGGTCGCGGCAGACCCGGTTGGCCAAAGCGCGGAAGTCTACCGCGTCGACCACGCTGTGGCGGTTACTGGTCGTCCACTCGCGCACCAGGTCGAAGAAGACTTCGTCGCCCAGCAGCAGGCGCAGGGCGTGGACGGTGAGGGCCCCGCGCTTGTAGAGGCGGTCGTCGAACATCAGGTCGGGACCCGGGTTGGAAATCACAATATCCTGCGGTTTCTCCGCCAGGTCGAGGTAGTGCTTGCGGGCGTGAACATCCGCCGGGGCGTCCCCGCGGGCCTCCGACCACAGCCACTCGGCGTAGCAGGCGAAGCCCTCGTTGAGCCAAATGTCCCGCCACTGCGAAATCCCGACGCTGTTGCCAAACCACTGGTGCGAAAGCTCGTGGGCGATCAGGCGGTTCCAGGTGTCCTTGCCGTCGGCGTGGTTCGCGCCGAAGATGGACAGGCCCTGTGCCTCCAGCGGAATCTCCAGGTCATCCTCGCAGATCACTACCTGGTACTGCGCGAAGGGGTAGTCGCCGAAGAGGCGTGCGCACTCGTCGAGCATCCGGCCCTGTTCGCGGAAGTCGTGCCTCACTCGCTCGACCAGCGCTGCCGGGGCCCAGGCCACCACGGACGCGGACCGACAGGGCAGCTCCACCTTCTTGAACTGGCCGACATTGACCGTCGCCAGGTAGGAGGCCATCGGCTCGGCCGTGACAAAGTGCCACTTCCTGCGCGAGCCACCGACGGCGACGGGCGCGTCGGCACGCCCGGGGGCGACGACCTCGTAGGGAGCGTCGGTGACCACCGTCAGCTCGTAGAGCGCCTTGACCTCCGGGTCGTCATCGCAGGGATACCAGGACGCCGCGCCCACCGGCTGCGAGGCCACCAGCGCGCCGTTTTCCAGCTCCTCCCAGCCGATCTCGCCCCACTTCGAGCGCACCGGGCGCGGGGTGCCGGAGTAGGCCACCACCAGGCGCAGGGTCTCGTCCGGGGCGAGTTCGCGGTCGAAGGTCACGCGCAGCTTCCTGCCCGAGTGGCGCCAGCGCTTGACGTCAATCGGGTGCGCCTGCGAGTCCGAGACCGCGTCCACCGAGTCCACGCCGAGCGTCGCCGCGAAGTCCAGCGTGATGTGGTTGACCCACGCGTTGATCTCCATGTGGATCGTCGCGGTGGCCTTCAGCCTGTTGGGCCCGACGCGATAGTCCAGGTCGAGCTCGTACTTATTGACCCGGAAGCCCAGGTTAAAGGCGATGCCGGTGTACGGATTGGTCAGGTCTGCGCTAGTCACGGCACTTACCTTAGCTTCTAGACCGCCAGCTTCTCCCACAACCACGTCGAAATCAGAGCTTCCACGAACGCGACCTGCGCGTTGTCCGCCGCGCCCGCGTGCCCGCCCTCGGTGTTTTCGTAGTAGTCCACCGGCTGGCCCGCCTCGCGCAGCAGCCACGCGAGGCTGCGCGCGTGCGCCGGGTGGACGCGGTCGTCCCTGGTCGAGGTGGTCACCAGCGCCGGCGGGTAGGCTCGCTCGCTGTGCTTGACGACGCGCTGCACCGGCGAATACGCGCTGATGGCGGCGCGCTCGGTCGCATCGTCCGGGTTGCCGTACTCGGCCATCCAGGAGGCCCCGGCGGACAGGCGGTGGTAGCGCATCATGTCCGCCAGTGGCACCTGGGAGACCACGGCGCCGACCAACTCCGGGTAGAGCGTCAGGCATACCGCGGTGAGCAGGCCGCCGTTGGACCCGCCGCGGACGGCGAGGTGGGCCGCGTCGCAGTAGCCGCGGGCGACGATGTCGCGCAGGACCGCCTGGTGGTCCTCGTAGACGCGCATGCGCTGCGTCTTTGCGACCGAGGAGTGCCACTCGGGCCCGAACTCGCCGCCGCCGCGCAGGTTCGCCTCCACGAAGTAGCCACCGCGCTCCAGCCAGCCGAGGCCCCGCATCGCCGAGTACTGAGGCACCAGCGAGACCTCGAAGCCGCCGTAGGCGTGCACCAGCGTCGGGGCCTTGCCCCCGCCGGCCAGGCGGCCCGTGATGCGGTAGGGGATCAACGTGCCATCGGCCGAGGTGGCCCAGTGTTGTCGCGTCTCCATCCCGGCCGCGTCGAACAGCGCCGGGGCCTGGCGCACCGTGCGCAGGGGCTCTTCCTCCTTGCCTAGATGCCCGTACCACAGCGTCGCCGGGTCCAGGGCCGACGTGGAGACCAGCCACACCTCGTCGTCGCGCGAGGGGGAGGTTCCAATGACGCTGATGGTGGACTGGCCGGGCAGCTCCGCGAAGGCCTCGACCGCCTCCCAGGAGCCCTTGCGCTTGACGGCAAGCGCGTGGCGACGTCGTCAAGCAGCGTCAGGATCACAAAATTCTCGGTCCACGCCAGCGACTGGAAGGAGGTGTGCGCGCTCGGCGTGAAGATGACCTCCACGTCGCGCTCGCCGTCCAGCCACGCGTCCAGCTCCGCGATGCCGACGCCGCCGGCCGGGACGCCCGCGAAGTCCGTGCGCGGCATTAGCACCAGCCACTGCCGGTGCACGGAGGTGCGGCAATCCTCCGGGACCTCCAGGATCTGCAGCGAGAAACTACCCCCGAACTGGTTGGCAAGTTTCCCCGGCCGTTCCGCCGCCACGAACTTCTGCGAGTTGTAGAAGTCCTGCGCGCGCTCCACGAAGAGGCGCTCGAAACCCTCGGTCGCATCGAACCAGCCGCCGACCGCGACGTCGTCGGAGTGCCCGGAGAAAATTACCTCCGTATCCTCCAACTTCTGGCCACGCACCCAGCGGCGCACCTGGCGCGGGTAGCCCGAGTCCGTCAGCGAGCCCGGGCCCAGATCCGTGCCGATGAGAATCTCGTCGCGGCCGACCCAGCCCACGTCCGACTTCGCCTCCGGCAGGTAGAAGGGGTCCTCCTCGACGAACTCGCAAGAATCGAGGTCGAACTCGCGCACCACCGTCGCGTCCGCCCCGCCGCGGGAGAGCAGAATCAGCGCCCGGTCGTAGACGGGGTAGCGGCACACCGTGCCCTTCCAGACCCAATTCTCGCCCTCGCGCCGGGCGAGTTCGTCCAGGTCAATGACCGTTTCCCACTCGGTAGCTGCGGGGTCGTCCACCCCCGCGAGGAAACTCTCCGTGCTGGTCCTGCGCCACAGCCCGCGCGGATGCGCACCGTCGCGCCAGAAGTTGTAGAGGTACTCCCCACGCCGCACGGGGTGCGCAATCCTCGCGTCCGTATCCAACGCCGCCCGCAGCCGGCTCTCCAGGCCCTGCCGAAAGGCGCCGTCGTCAAGCGAATCGAGCTTTGCGACGGTGTCCTCCGAACGGGCCCGCGCCCACTCGAGTGCCTTCTCGCCGGTGATGTCGTCGAGCCAGGTCGGGACGGTGTCGGTGGGGAGGAAGCCCGGGGCCACGGCGGACGGGTCGGCGGACGCGGTGGAGGTGGCGGGGGAGAATTTGTTGCCCATGTCCACCACCGTAGGCAAAAAACGGGGTCCGCGGGTGACGTAGGTTGCCCACGTGCGTAAACTCGGTTGTGTGGCTGAACATTTTGATCTCGTAGTACTAGGCGGCGGTCCCGGCGGATACGTCGCAGCAATCCGCGCATCCCAGTTGGGTCTGAAGACCGCTGTGGTGGAGAAGCAGTATTGGGGCGGCATCTGCCTCAATGTTGGCTGTATTCCCTCCAAGTCGCTTCTGAAGAACGCCGAGGTGGCGCACATCTTCAACCATGAGGCGAAGACTTTCGGCATCTCCGGTGATGTCTCCTTTGACTTCGGCGTGGCGCACGCGCGCTCCCGCAAGGTGTCCTCCGGCATCGTCAAGGGCGTCCACTTCTTGATGAAGAAGAACAAGATCACCGAAATCAACGGCTTCGGTGAGTTCACGGACCCGCACACCATCGCCATTACCGACGGTGACGATAAGGGCAAGGAAATTACCTTCGACAAGGCGATTATCGCTACCGGCTCCGTCGTGCGCTCCCTGCCGGGCGTTGAGGTCGGCGGCAACATCGTCTCCTTCGAGGAGCAGATTCTCTCCTCCGACCTGCCGGACTCGATGGTTATCGTCGGCGCCGGCGCTATCGGCATGGAGTTCGCTTACGTCCTGGCCAACTATGGCGTGGATGTCACCATCGTGGAGTTCATGGACAACGTCCTGCCGAACGAGGACGCGGATGTCTCCAAGGTTATTGCCAAGGAATACAAGAAGCTGGGCGTCAAGCTGATGCTCGGCCACAAGACCACCTCCATCGTCGACAACGGCGACTCGGTCGAGGTTAAGGTTGAGTCCAAGGATGGCGGCGACGAGCAGACTCTGACCGTCGACCGCGTTATGGTCTCCATCGGCTTCGCCCCGCGCACCGAGGGCATCGGCCTGGACAAGGCGGGCGTCGAGCTGGGCCAGCGCGGCGAGATCCCGATTGGCGATTACATGCAGACCAACGTCGATCACATCTACGCCATCGGCGACGTGACCATGAAGCTGCAGCTCGCCCACGTGGCCGAGGCCCAGGGCGTTATCGCCGCCGAGCACATGGCCGGCCACGAGACCGAGACCATCCCGGACTACAACTTGATGCCGCGCGCGACCTTCTGCAACCCGCAGGTCGCCTCCTTCGGTAAGACCGAGGCTCAGGCAAAGAAGTGGGCCGAGGAGACCGGCCGCGAGATTAAGGTCGCTACCTTCCCGTTCTCCGCGAACGGCAAGGCGCAGGGCCTGGCCGAGCCGGTCGGCTTCGTGAAGCTAATCGCTGACGCCGAGTACGGGGAGCTGCTGGGCGGCCACATGGTCGGAGCCAACGTCTCCGAGCTGATGCCGCAGCTGGTCCTGGCTGAGAAGTACGAGCTGACCACCGAGGAAATCGGCCGCGCCGTCCACATCCACCCGACGCTGTCGGAGGCCATGAAGGAAGCCGCAGAGGGCATCCAGGGCCACATGATTAACCTCTAAGGTCTGAAGGAGCGCTTCAGGCCTGGTCTGGGCCCCCGGAGATTGCCGTCTCGCATGCGCTAGTCGTGCGGGGCGCGCAGTTCCGGGGGCTTTGTCGTGCCATTAGCTCGAGGCGCTTGCCGACGGACACCCGTGCTTGCCGACGGTCGCCCGGTAGGCGTAAAAGGGAATCGAACATCAAAAATGTTGACTCGTCTCCATCGGGCGAGGGCGACAGCTTTGCGACGCTGTGTGGCGCTAAGCGGAGCTTTGCGACGAGGCCGCGGGAAAGGGGGCTGTGCGATGGCGATTGTCGACGACGGTTGGGGTGCCGGAGTTGAGGGGCCGGTACCTAACTCCGCGATTATTTCCGGATCCCCGGGCGCTCCTGCAGCGTCGGGCAGCTCGGCGGTCTCGGGGGTTGCGGGCTCCTCCGGCGAGTCTGCGCGCGCAGCGGTTTCGCGGCCGCAGCAGAAGGCGCAAAGGCGCAAGCCCAGACGCGTTCCGCAGCCCAAGTGCCCGATTCGTTTCGGGGAGCCGTGCACGGCGTGCCAGCCGGGCACCAGCGGCCCTGATGATTGCCAATTGGTCGACTTGGTGATGGGCGATCCTGAACTCCATGAGCGCATGCTCGACATGAACCGTAGGATGCGGGAAAAGCGGCGCGCTGAACGCGCCGAACGCGCCGAGCGTGAGCAGCGGGCCGAGGCGGCGGAAAAGTTGGGACGCTAGGGGCGCGGCTAGGTCCCGAAACTCGGGTGGGGGTGCTGCTGAACTGGGGAAATGCGGCGTTCGGGGGAGCCGTCGGAAAGCGACCATCAAACTAGGGTTGACACGTCAACAAAGTGTGCTTATTATGAATTCCATCAGGGCGAGCGAGACGCCGGTCGGCGCCCCGCAGCACCTGGCAACTATCGAATTAGTCTTAGAATCGGCTCTGCGCCCGACGCGCAACCACATTGAAGGGAAAAACAATGGCTAACGCACTGAAGAACCTGTTCGGCAAGAAGGAAGAGACCAAGGGCGGCATCGACTGGGCAATGTACCCGGCACGCCTGGCCCCGGGCCTGTTCTTCCTTAGCTCCGCGACCGACAAGGCTGGCGCTGACGAGGACACCGCAAAGGGCCTGCAGGGCTTCGCTGGTGCCATCCCGGGCACCGATAAGTTCGACCCGAACACCTTTGCAAAGCTGCTCTCGGCGGCGGAGTACTCGATCGGTGGCGCGCTGGTCCTCCCGTTTATCCCGAACCGCCTGGCTGGCGCGGCACTGACCGCGTTTAGCGCCGGCCTGCTCACCATGTACCTGAAGACCCCGGGCATGGTCCGCGACGGTTCCAAGGTCCGCCCGTCCTCCGCAGGTACCGCCCTGGCAAAGGACTTCTGGCTCTTCGGCACCGGCGTCTCCCTGATGATGCGCGGCAACAAGTAAGCCAGACGGCGTAGCAATTAGTAATTACTGTCCATTCGCGCCCCGGCCGACCACGTACGGCGCGGGGCCCGCGGCCTAACTTTTTTAGGGCCTAGTAGCTCGGTAGCTAGTAGGGCGACACCGTCGATCGGTGCAGGTTGACATCGATGTCGCGGTGAATCGGCGGGAAGGCGCGCTGAGGGCATGCCTCCCTCGAGCACACGCGGCAACCGGCGCCAATCGGTGTTGCCGCCTCCAGATTGCCAAGGTCGAGGCCGTCGGCGTAGACCGTGCGTTCGGCGTGCCGCGCCTCGCAGCCGAGTCCGATGGCGAAGACCTTGCCGGGCTTGCCGAACCGCGCGGCATGGTGCTCGACGGTGCGGGAGATCCACATGTAGGGCCTCCCGTCCGGCATGAGCGCCAGCTGGCGCATTACCTTGCCCGGGTAGGAGAAGGTTTCGTAGACGTTCCACAGCGGGCACGTGCCGCCGGAGTGGGTGAAGTGGAAGCCCGTCGCGGACTGGCGCTTCGACATATTTCCCGCGCGTCGACGCGCACGAACGTCCACGGGATACCGCGCAAGCTGGGGCGCTGCATGGTGGAAAGCCGGTGGCAGATGGTTTCGTAGCCGACGCCGTAGCGCTGCGACAGCAGCTCGATGTCGTGGCGCTTGGATTCCGCCATCGCGTGGAACGCCTCGTAGGGAAGGATGAGAGCGGCCGCGTAGTAAGTCGCGACGCCGCGCTGAGCTAGCTTGCGGGATTCCTCCGACATGAAGTGGCCCGAATTGACGGCCTCCGAGATGGTGTCGCCCTGCTCGAGGAAGCCCAGCTCGGTGGCCATGCGGAAGGCTCGCTGGCCAGGGGAAAGATGCCGGGCCAGATAGAGCGTCTTCGTCCGGGGGTCGAGGTTGTGCTGGGTATCGCCGAGGCTGGAGTCCAGGCTGATGCGGATGCCGTGCTCGTCGCGAAGCCTATCTGCGAGGACCGCTACGACGTCCGTCGCCTCGTCAGCGATGTTGAGGCGGCGGGCCAGGTCCTCGGCCGCCGTATCGACGGAGTCGATGTAGTTCTGGCGGGCGTAGAAGTAGTCGCGGACCTCCTCGTGCGGCATGGTCAGCGCCTGCGCCACCGACGTCTGGGCGGCCTCATCCGCGTAGTTGCGCCCCTCGGTCGCGAGCGAGAGCTTGTCCGTGACGTTGCGGTAGCGCCTGTGGATATCCACCATCACCCGCGCAATATCGGGGTGGTTGCGGACCATCTCGGAGATTTCCTGCAGGTCCATGGGGGACTTGGTGATCTCCTTGTCCAGCACCACATCCTGGACTTCGGCGAGGAGCCGGGAGTCGTCGTCGCGCGAGAAGAAGGTCGCGTCCACGCCGAAAGTATCGGTGATGCGCAGGAGCACCGGCACTGTCAGAGGGCGGACGTCGTGCTCGATCTGGTTGACGTAGCTGGCGGAAAGCCCCAGCGCCTGGGCGAGGGAGGCCTGGCTGAGATCGCGCTCGCGACGGAGCTGCCGCAGGCGCGAGCCGACGTAGGTTTTCGACATAACGCCTAATTATAGGGCCATAGTCCATGCTAGGGGTACAAAACTTGGACGAAGTGCTAAAGCAGCTTCGCAGGGTTTGCAAGTGTGCGGGCAATAAAGTGGCCCCGGCTCCCCAGGAAAAGGGGGCCGGGGCCTTGCGTCTGAATACAGAGGCAGGAGCGGCTAGCGGGTTGCAACTCCGGGGCTGGTCAAACCAGGGCTGGACAGGCCGGGCAGCTTGGGCAGGGTCCAACCGCCCAGACCCGGCTTTGCGGTCGTGTTAACCTCAATCTCCGCCGGGGTCGACTTGACGTCGCCGCGGATTGCGGTCACGGTGATCTTCTGCTTCTGTCCCACCGGGAGGTAGCCCAGGACGCACGAGAACTCGCCGGTTTCGCTGGTCGGGGACACGCAGCGGGTGCCGCCCGGGCCGACCGCCTCAACAATCGTGCCCTTCTCGGCCTTGCCCTTGACGGTGGTCCACTCCAGGCTATTCGGGTTCTGCGGGACGACGGTCACGTCGGTCGGCTGCGCCGGCGGAGGCGTGACGACGTTAACGCGCTTGATCTCAGAGCGCGAGGGTTTGAAGGCATCGTTGCCGGCGTAGGAGGCCTGGAGGTTGACGGTGGTGGCCGTCGTCGGGGTCCACTCGCAGGATGCGCTGCCCGACTCGTCGAGGGTGCCGGTGCACAGCTCGGCGCCGCCGTTGTTGAAGGTGACCTTCTGGTCCTTCAGCTCGGCCTGCTTGTCCGAGGTGACGGAGGCCTTCAGGGTAACGGGGAGGTTGAGGATTGCCTCGTTAGGGGCGTCGACCAGCTTGGTGGTCGTGTCGGCCTTCGCGGGGGCCGGGGGATCCGTCGGCTCGGCCGGGGTGCCCTGGATCGTCGCGAGAGGGCCGCCCTTGAACAGGTTCGGCGCGTAGGTCTTGGACTGGAGGAAGGTGCCGTACTTGTACCAGAAGCCCGACTGGAGCTGCTGGCCCGGCTTGCAGTCCGGCCCCACCGTGTAGTCGAGGGTGAAGGTGTGCGGGTGGGTGGCGTTGAAAGTCCAGTAGCCGATGTTTTCGGTGGTCTTGATGTTGGTCACGCCGTCGGCGTGAGAGACCTTGTTGTCGGGCAGTGGCTGCGCGGCGCCCTCGCCGACAGCGAGCTTCGCCGAGCCGGGGACGTACTGCAGGCACTTGTCGACGTTGTTGTTCCACTCGTAGATCCAGTCATTGCCGGAAGTGGTGGTGAACGTCTGCGTGTAGGTCAGGGTGTCGCCGAGGTTGGGGTTGTCGTTGCTGACGGAGCGGGTGTATGTCGACGAGGAGTCCGTGTACTGGGCGGATTGCGGCGCTGCCAGGGCAGCCGGGGCGGCGAGAACACCGGCGGCGCAGAGGCCTGCGACTGCGAAGGCTGCGGCGCGCTTCGGCGGAGGGTCGTGAAGCGCATGGCTTGGGGTTAGTCCTTTCGGTGTTTAGCTGCCCGACGGGCTGGGCAGGCCGGGGCTGCCGATTGAGGAGCTGCCCGGGCGGGCCGGGGGTCTGGTGCCGTTTTCGTAGCCGGTAAATACGTAGGGCTGCGTGGTGCCGGGCTGCGTGCACATTAGGAATGCGGCGGCGTCGAAGTCAGTGCGCGCGCCCGAGCTCGGCGGGCTCAGCGGGACGTTGAACTTCACTGTCTCGCCCTTGTTTACGGTGAGCTTCGGAATCAGCCCCGCATGGCCGTCGACACGCGTCTTGGAGTACTCGTCGGCGATCTTCTTGCGGTCGCCGTTGCTCTGGCCGAGCACGTTGCCCGCGCCCTGTAGTAGCGGCGACAGGGAGTCGAGGTTGGCGTTACCGATCTCGATCTGGCCGATGACCGGGATTCGCGGTGTCTTGACCGGCAGGTTCGGAAGCACGCGGAAGACGTTGGTGCGGTAGTAGTTCTCCGACTTCGAGATGACGGATGCGGTAGAGATATCGCCCGCGGTGCTGTCGGAGCCCTTCGGGCCCGCGCAGGTGAAGTCGAGGCCGGAGGTGTTGGTGATCTGGCCGGTAATGGCCGTGGTTCCGGCGTCGGCTGCGTCAACCTCGACCTTGAGTAGGCCGGAGTCGGTGATGACCACGAGGGAGTCGCTGTCGGCGCCGGGGACGACGTTGGCCGCGCCGGCATCGGTGGCCAGCAGCAGAGAGGCGGAGGCGGCGAGTACGGCCGCCGGGACAAGGGTCCTGCGGGCGCGCGCTGCGAAGCGGTTGATGCTCATGAAAATGGGTCCTTACAAAGGCTTGAGGGTGCAGTGCGGGGCGGGATTAACGGCCCAGGGAGCTGATTCCCGGCGAGCTAATGCCCGGGGAGCCAGCGCTGGGCGAAGCAATACCCGGGGAGCCGAGGCTGCCGTTGCCCGCGGGGGCCTTGCCGTTTTCGTAACCGGCGAAAACGTAGGAGCGTGGCTCGGTCTCCTGGTTGTCGGTGCAGTAGACCAGCGCGGCCGCGTCGAACTCCGCGCGGTTGCCGTTGCCCGGAATGCCCAGCTTCGCGTCGAAGGACTTGGTTTCGAACTTGCCCAGCTCGAAGACCGGGACCTCGCTGGTGTGGCCCGCAATTCGGGCGCGTTCCCAGTCGCGGAACATCGTGGCGCGCTCGACGAGGCTCTCGCCGAAGGCCTTGCTCAGGATTCCCTCGGGGACGTACTGCAGGAATGGGTTGGTCGGGATCACGCCCAGAAGCGGGAAGTTGATGCCGTCGCTCGGCACGCTCGGGTACTTGCGGTAGAAGTCCACGGCCTTCTTGACCAGGCCGGCTTCGGTGACCACGTTGGGTAGCTTCGTGGGCTTGTTCGCATCGGTGGAGACTCCCGGGGCGAAGCAGGAGAAGTTGTGGTCGTAGTTGTTCTTCACGTGGACCTTGACGGTATCGTTGCTGGCCTCGTGCGGGTCGACTGTGACGGTGATGCGCGGGCTATCGACGATAACGACAGTGCCATCCGCGGATGCTCCGGGGAGCTGGCTGACGTTGTCGGCGGCGTTCGCAGCCGGCGCTGCGAGCATTCCCGCAGCTGTGGCTCCTGCTAGGAGCATGGAGGTCAACGCGAGCCTTTTTCGTTCGCGCGGCAAGGTGGAACCCATGGGTCTCTCTTTTCTGTCTGCGCTCCCGCCGCAAGGCGATTGCACGTAGTTTTTGGGCATTTCATGCAAACACCACTTAGTAAACATGACAAAAGCTGTTACTGAAGTGATTTGTGTGTCTTATGTTACCAACAGTGTTATTGATGTCCAAAGGGAACTATCTGGGTGCAGTGGTCTCGCCGGGGATTCGGGCTTGCCGACGATAGCGGCGTCGGCAAGCAGCGGGCCGGGGCGATAGGGCGCGGGCCGGGGCGGTGGAGCGTGGGCGGGCGAGAAAGACGAACGAGACAGGCGCGCAAAAGAGACAAAAAGGCCCCGGCACCGCGGGCCAAAGATGGCGGCGGTGCCGGGGCTGGGGTGTCCCGAGGTCCGGGTGTCCGGGCTCCGGGAGCGGGTTCCGTATTCCGAGGGCTAGGCCCTGCGGCTTAGTGGAACTGACCCTCCTCGGTGGAGCCCTTCAGGGCGGTGGTGGAGGAGTTCGGGTCGACGGTGGTGGCGATGCGGTCGAAGTAGCCGGCGCCAACCTCGCGCTGGTGCTTGACGGCGGTGAAGCCGCGCTCCTTGGCTGCCTCGAACTCGCGGTTCTGCAGGTCGACGAATGCGGTCATCTGCTCGCGAGCGTAGCCGTAGGCCAGGTCGAACATGCCGTAGTTCAGGGCGTGGAAGCCAGCCAGGGTGATGAACTGGAACTTGAAGCCCATCTTGCCCAGCTCGTTCTGGAACTTGGCGATCTCGTCCTTCTCGAGGTGAGCGGACCAGTTGAAGGACGGGGAGCAGTTGTAGGCCAGGAGCTGGTCCGGGAACTCTTCCTTGACGCCCTCGGCGAACTTCTTAGCCAGCTCGAGGTCCGGGGTGCCGGTCTCCATCCAGATCATGTCGGCGTACGGAGCGTAGGACTTCGCACGAGCGATGCAGGGCTCGAGGCCGTTCTTGACGTGGTAGAAGCCCTCGGAGGTGCGCTCGCCGGTGATGAACGGCTGGTCGCGCTCGTCAACGTCGGAGGTGATGAGGGTAGCGGCCTCAGCGTCGGTGCGGGCGATGATGACGGTCGGGGTGTTGGAGACGTCAGCAGCCAGGCGAGCGGAGGTCAGGGTGCGGATGTGCTGCTGGGTCGGGATCAGGACCTTGCCGCCCAGGTGGCCACACTTCTTCTCAGAAGCGAGCTGGTCCTCCCAGTGGGTACCAGCGGCGCCAGCGTTGATCATGGCCTTCTGCAGCTCGTAGACGTTCAGAGCGCCACCGAAGCCGGCCTCACCGTCAGCGACGATCGGCAGCAGCCAGTTGTCGACGGAGTCGTCGCCCTCGATGCGAGCGATCTCGTCTGCGCGGAGCAGAGCGTTGTTGATGCGGCGAACGACGGACGGAACCGAGTTGGCCGGGTACAGGGACTGGTCCGGGTAGGTGTGGCCGGAGAGGTTCGCGTCACCAGCGACCTGCCAACCGGAGAGGTAGACAGCCTTCAGGCCTGCGCGAGCCTGCTGAACGGCCATGTTGCCGGTCAGTGCGCCCAGAGCGTTGATGTAGGAGTCGTCCTTGACGTTGACGCCCTCCCACAGGATCTCAGCGCCACGGCGAGCGAGGGTGTTCTCCTCGACAACGGTGCCCTGGAGCTCAGCAACCTGCTCAGCGGTGTAGTCGCGGGTGATGCCTTCCCAGCGCGGGTTCTCGTCCCAATCCTTCTGGATTTCGGCGGCGGTACGTGCCTTACCAACGTTAGACATAAAGGTGTCACTTCCTTACTGCTTGCTTTTTCTTGAGCGGGTACCGACCGAGAGTGAATCAACAGTCCGCCCCGTTGAAGACCGCGGGCTTGTCATGCCAGGGGTATCTAAACGTGAGGAGATTCCCCTTACACACAAAGAAGCGGTTCATTCGAATGTCCGCTTCCGCGTGTCATGTTTCACATTCTGAGTGATGTTTCGAGATACGTCAAGCGCCTTTCAGTGCTAATTCCAGCATGTAATGGAGGTAACAGTTGTAAAGATTGCGAAGAATGTGATGCGTAGCATGACTTCTTCGAATTTCCCGCTGACCGGGAAGTACATTTGTACTGTTTTTTCCTGTAATGCGAGTCGCTAATGTTGTTACCCCCGGTCTGGGGTGCGTCGAATGGCGTGGAATGCGCCTTGATGTGGCTAACGCCGTTTGTTGCACGGGGGAATAAGTAGTACCCCCGAAATCCTGAATAGAGTACATATTGTGGCCGAGGTGAGTGCCCTCACTTCATGGGCATTTTGGGGAGCTATGTCGCCCGTCCAGCCTCGGTGGAAGGCACTTTCAATGCCGTCTCATCATTCCTTGACCCGCCTGTTGAGGCGCAGGTCACACGCGAGATAGGGCTGAGCTGTGCGCAATAGGCCGCACCTCCCCCGCTTTACGACGGTGTGTCGCTGCGAGCCCGATCATCCCGGTCTCCAGTAACGGGATTCGACGCCCGAATCCCACCCATGCGCCCAGCCTCGGGGGTGACAAAAAGTGGCGGAGGCTGCGTCGGCAAGCGGGAGAGTGCGCGGTGGCGGAAGAAAAGGAAGAGATGCGATACGGCGAAAGGGGGTTCAAAAGTAAGCCCAATCACATACAGTGATGGCATCGCACCCGGCGCGCGGAGGCGAGCGGCGAGGGCTCCGAGAGTTCCCCGTCGACCGCCCGCTGGCGTATTTGGCGCAGGCGCAGGGTGAGCAAATTGCAACCAATAACTTTTAGGAGAGCAATGGCACAGCGCATTACCGCAGGTGGACTGCAGGTCGCGAAGGTTCTGTACGACTTCGTTAACGACACCGCACTCCCGGCTGCAGGCATTGAGGACAAGGAAGCGTTCTGGAACGGCTTCGGCGACATCGTCGCGAAGTACACCCCGCGCAACCGCGAGCTGCTGGCCAAGCGCGACGAGCTGCAGGCAAAGCTCGACGCCTGGTACAAGGAGCACCCGGGCAAGCAGGACCAGGACGCTTACGTCGCTTTCCTGAAGGAGATCGGCTACCTGGTCGAGGATCCGGGCGAGTTCCAGGTCACCACCGCGAACGTCGACACGGAGATCACCTCCACCGCCGGCCCGCAGCTGGTCGTGCCGGTTCTTAACGCCCGCTTCGCCATCAACGCCGCCAACGCGCGGTGGGGCTCGCTGTACGACGCGCTTTACGGCACCAACGCCATCCCCGAGGACGGCGGCGCCGAGAAGGACGTCCCGGGCTACAACAAGGTCCGCGGCGACCGCGTTATCGCATGGGGCCGTAACTTCCTGGACAAGGCCCTGCCGCTGCTGGACGGCAGCCACGCCGACGTGACCTCCTACGATATCGTCGACGGCCACCTGCAGGCGACCCTGGACGGCGGCGCGACCTCGGGTCTGCGCGAGCCGGAGACCCTGGTCGGCTACACCGGCGACAAGGCCGCCCCGGAGTCGATTTACTTCAAGCACAACGGCCTGCACATCCAGCTGCTGATCGACGCCGAGTCCCCGATTGGCAAGACCGACAAGGCGGGCGTGAAGGACATCGTCCTGGAGGCCGCGGTCACCAACATCATGGACCTGGAGGACTCCGTCGCGGCCGTCGACGCCGCCGACAAGACCCTCGGCTACACCAACTGGCTGGGCCTGAACGTGGGTGACCTGAAGGTCGAGTTCGAGCGCAAGGGCAAGACCCTTTCTCGCGAGATCAACGACGACCGCACCTACACCGCACTCGACGGCTCCGAGGTCACCCTGCACGGCCGCTCCCTGAACCTGGTCCGCAACGTCGGCCACCTGATGCAGAACCCGGCCATCCTCGACCGCGACGGCGAGGAGATCTTCGAGGGCATCATGGATGCCGTTATCACCCCGCTGTGTGCAATCCCGGGCCTGGACCAGAACAACGCCCGTAAGAACTCCCGCACCGGCTCGATCTACATCGTGAAGCCGAAGCAGCACGGCCCGGAAGAGGCAGCGTTCACCAACGAGCTCTTCGCAGCCGTCGAGGACCTGCTGGGCCTGGAGCGCAACACCATGAAGGTCGGCCTGATGGACGAGGAGCGCCGCACCTCCGTGAACCTGGACGCCGCCATCAAGTCCGTCTCCGAGCGCGTCGTGTTCATCAACACCGGCTTCATGGACCGCACCGGCGACGAGATCCACACCTCCATCCACGCTGGCCCGATGTTCCGCAAGGCTGTCCAGAAGACCGCGCCGTGGATGCTGGCCTACGAGGACAACAACGTCGACGCCGGCCTGGCGCACGGCCTGCAGGGCAAGGCCCAGATCGGTAAGGGCATGTGGGCCATGACCGAGCAGATGGCCGAGCTGCTGGAGCAGAAGATCGGCCAGCCGAAGCAGGGCGCATCCACCGCATGGGTCCCGTCCCCGACCGGCGGCGTGCTCCACGCCACCCACTACCACGAGGTCGACGTCTTCGGCGTTCAGGACAAGCTGCTTGCCGACGGCCGCCGCGACTCCTTCGGCGACCTGCTGACCATCCCGGTCGCGGCGGCGAAGGCCGGTGACCCGGGCGCAGACTGGTCCGACGAGGACAAGGCCAACGAGCTGGACAACAACTGCCAGTCGATCCTGGGCTACGTGATCCGCTGGGTCGAGCAGGGTGTTGGCTGCTCCAAGGTGCCGGACATCAACGATGTCGACCTGATGGAGGACCGCGCAACGCTGCGTATCTCCTCGCAGACCCTGGCGAACTGGCTGCTGCACGGCGTTGTCACCGAGGAGCAGATCATCGACTCGCTCAAGCGCATGGCCGAGGTCGTCGACCGCCAGAACGCCGGCGATGCCGCCTACCTGCCGATGGCGCCGGACTTCGACAACTCCATCGGCTTCCAGGCCGCCAAGGAGCTCATCCTCGACGGCGTCAACCAGCCGGCCGGCTACACCGAGCCGATCCTGCACCGCCGCCGTCTGGAGTTCAAGAAGCGCGAGGGCATCGACCAGGACTAATTAACTAGTTCTGAGTCCCGCGGCTCACACGGCCGACTGCATTAGATTGCGGTCGGCCGTGTTTTTCGTTGCCCGCCACTCGAGGGTGCCACCCCGAGCCCAGCACCGACGAGAAGACTGGGCCGTGTGGGCGTCGTCAAGCGCGAATCCGGGCTTGCGCTGAACCAACAGCGAAGAAATTCGACGTAGCTCCGTCCTGGTGAGCCGGAAGCCCGGATTGCCGCGGCGCATTCTGCGTACTCCCCTCGGAGGGGCTAAGGAACACTAACGGCCCACCAGGAGACGACAAATTCGAAGTACATCCTTCCCGGTGAGCAGTTAGTGCGCCTTCTTGGGGAGGAAGTCTCTGCACCGGACCTTGGGCCCTGATCTCCGCCCCGAAAGTCGAAGTTCCAGGCCCTGGGGACAGGGGAGTTGCTAGCGTGGATGGCAGCGCCCGCCGTACAGCAGCGACGGACCGCCAAGGACTACCGAGAAGGAGCCAAGCCCGATGGCAGAGACCAAGGCCAAGGATTTCATTCGCACCGCAGGCGCCGTGCTCTTTGACCTCGACGGTGTCATTACGCCGACTGCGGACGTCCACCAGCTCGCCTGGGCCGACATGTTCCGCGCCTACTTCGAGGACAAGGGAGTGGCCGCCTACACCGACGACGACTACTTCGCCTACCTGGACGGTCGCCGCCGCGACGAGGGCATCGCCGCAATCCTGGAGTCCCGCCACCTCGCCATTCCGCATGGCTCCGAGACCGATTCGCCTGACGACGACACCATCATCGGCCTTGGTAAGAGAAAGAACGCGGACTTTTTATCCCGCGTGGAGCAGGGGATCGATGCCTACCCGGGCTCGGTGGAGCTGCTGGATAGCCTCGCTTCTGGCAGTTCTGGTGTTCCTAGCGCCGAGGGTGGCCAGGCGCAGTCCCGCCCGCTGCTGGCCGTGGTGAGCTCCTCGAAGAATGCGGTGCCCGTCCTAGAGGCGGCGGGGCTGCGGGAGCGCTTCGTCGAGGTCGTCGACGGCGTCGTCGCTCACGACAACAACCTACCGGGCAAGCCGGCCCCCGACACCTTCGTATTTGCGGCGGAGCAGCTGGGGGTCGCCCCGCGCGATGCGGTTGTCGTTGAGGACGCAATCAGCGGTATTCAGGCGGGGGCTGCCGGGGCGTTCGGCCTTGTCGTCGGCGTGGATCGCGGTGCGGGGCGCGATGCACTACTGCGTGCCGGGGCCGATGTGGTCGTCAGTGACCTCGACGAGCTGCTCTGACGGCTCCCAAAACACTGCAACAATTTTCTCACTCAGCAGCCAATCGACACGGACATTGGAAGGTTCGATGACATACAACGCCGCCGATAACCAGACCAGCCCCGACACCGAAGGGGCCACCGAGGAGGGCAAGGTCTGGGTGTCTCCGATTCGTCGTAAGGCGCGCCGGAACTTCCCCGCGGACCGAGCGGACAAGCACCACCACCTGGTCGACGCGGAGGGGCTGATGGACCGCGACGTCACGCCGGTCGACGAGTGGCGGCTGATCGAGGCGAAGCCGGAGGGGCTCCCGCTGGGGCTCGCGGAGACCCTGTTTGCGCTGTCCAACGGGTATATCGGCATGCGCGGCAACCCGCCGGAGGGGCGCGACTCCTCCGAGCACGGCACCTATATCAACGGCCTGCACGAGACCTGGGCGATCAAGCACGCCGAGGACGCCTACGGCCTGGCGCGGGAGGGGCAGACCATTGTCAACGCCCCCGACGCCAAGGCGATGCGCCTCTACATCGACGACGAGCCGCTGCGGCTCGGAAACGCTGAGGTCTACGACTACGAGCGCAGCCTTGACTTCCGCGAGGGCGTGCTGCGTCGCCGCTTCATCTGGCGCACGCCGTCGGGCAAGAAGGTCCGGGTGACCTCGGAGCGCATGGTCTCCTTCCAGGAGAAGCACGTCGCGGCGATGAGCTTGGAGGTGGAGCTGCTCGACGCGGACGCGGCGGTGATGATCAACTCGCAGATTCTCAACCGCCAGGACGGCGAGGACGAGTACCACGACGCCGACAACGCCCAGGGCGCCGACCTGGACCCGCGACGCGCCGAAGCTCTGGAGGAGCGCGTCCTGATCCCGGCGTTCCAGTCCAGAACCCCGGAGCGCCACCGCAGTACACTGGCGTACCGCTGCGCGCACTCGGGCATGACGGTCGCCGCGTCGATGGACCACACCTTCACGGTTACCACCCCGGACGGCACTGACCCCTACGTCGAGACCTCCCAGACGACTCAGCCCGACGCCGCCAGCGCCCTGTTCAACCTGGACGCCCCGCGCGGCACCGTCATCCGCCTGGAGAAGCTGGTCGCCTACCACTCCTCCCGCAAGGTTCGCGGCGAGGAGCTGGCCTTCCGCTGCGAGCGCACGCTCAACCGCGTCGGACGCATCGGCGTGCTGGGACTCATCGAGAATCAGCAGGAGTGGCTGGAGCGCTTCTGGGAGCGTTCCGACGTCGTCATCCACAACCAGCCCGCCCTGCAGCAAGCCGTGCGCTGGAATCTCTGGCAGGTCATCCAGGCGGCGGCGCGCGCCGAATCTCAGGGCGTGCCCGCCAAGGGCATGACCGGCACGGGCTACGGAGGTCACTACTTCTGGGACACCGAGATCTACGTGACTCCATTCCTTACTTATACGTCCCCGCAATTTGCTCGCAACGCCATGCGTTTCCGCTGGGACATGCTGGAGGCCGCCTGGGCGCGTGCCGACGAGCTGTCCCACGACGGCGCCCTCTTCCCGTGGCGCACCATCAATGGCCAGGAGTCCTCGGCCTACTACGCGGCGGGCACTGCGCAGTATCACATCGACGCGGACATCGTGTACGCGATGATGAAGTACGTCTACGCCAGCGGCGACACCGAGTTCCTGCTGCACGAGGGCGCCGACCTTCTGGTCTCCACGGCGCGGTTCTGGATGTCGCTGGGATTCTTCAATGCCGAGCGCACCGAGTTCCAGATCCACAGCGTCACCGGCCCCGATGAGTACAACACGGTCGTAAACAACAACCTGTACACCAACGTGATGGCGCAGTATAACCTGGCCGCTGCGGCGGACGTCGTCAAGCAAATCAAGCGGGAGAGGCCGGCGGCGTGGCGAAAGCTGGCGCACCGCTGCGAGCTGACCGACGACGAGGTCGCCGAGTGGGACGAGGCTGCCGACGCGATGTACATCCCCTTCGACGAGAAGCTGGGTATTCACCCTCAGGACGATCAATTCCTGCTGCGCAAGCGGTGGAACCTCGACGACCCCGAGACCGGCCCGAAGCGTCCGCTGCTGCTGTACTACCACCCGCTGACGATTTACCGGCACCAGATCATCAAGCAGGCCGACGTTGTGCTCGCCCTGTTCCTCATGGGAAATCGCTTTACGACGCAGCAGAAGCGGGCCGACTACAAGTACTACGACCCGCTCACGACGGGCGACTCCTCGCTGTCGGCGGTCGTGCAGTCGATCATGGCGGCGGAGCTGGGCTATGCCGACCAGGCCATGGATTTCTTCGTGCGGGGCCTGTACGTCGACCTTGCCAACCTGCACGGCAACGCGGCCGATGGCGTGCACGTGGCGTCGGCGGGCGGTGTGTGGCAGTCGCTGGTGTACGGCTTCGGCGGCTTCCGCGACCACGACGGGCGCTACAGCATCGACCCGAAGCTGCCCGAGGGCTGGGAGGGCCTGACCTACCGGATTACGATTCACGGCTGCCGGATCCGGGTGACTGTGCGGCGCCGAGCTGTGGAGGTTGTTCTGGAGGAGGGCTCGCACCAGGTCGGGCCGATCGTGGTCGTCGGCCACGAAGTGATTGTGGGGCCGGAACCGATGACGGTGGTCGCGGGGGACTAGGCGCCCCTTCGTAGTGCGGGTGCGTGGCGGAATACGTGACCGGTCGGCCTCGGGAAGCTACCTGAGAAAAGTAGGCGGTCGCGTATTTTCGTGCTAGTTGTGTTGCGTAATTTCGGGGTATCGGAATGTTGGCAATGGAGAAAACCGGGGGTAGGCGGGATATTTGAGTGGGGGAGGCGGCCGCCCGGCGACGCATACGGGGAGCCTAATAATCAGATAACCTGAGAAAAGTCAGAGAAATCACCTGGTTAAGCTGTGAAAATCCTCACCCAAATGGGGGAAAAATGTTTACCTGGGGCTGAGTGACTTTAGAGTGAATATGACACTGGAGGTGCCATGACTGTTACTAGTTCTAACCGTGACGCGATCGCGCACGGCAAAATTAATGTAGAACCGCTGCGCGAGCAGCCAAAATTCCCATCGTGGGCCCTGAAGCTGACTATGGCTGTGACGGGCGTCCTCTTTGGGCTCTTTGTTATCGTCCACATGCTGGGCAACCTGAAGCTCTTCACAGGTGCGGAGCACTTCAACGCGTACGCGACCTTCCTGCGTACCGTTGGTGCACCGGCTGTCCCGACTGAGGGCGTCCTGTGGATTTTCCGTATCGTCCTGCTGGTCGCTATCGTCCTGCACATTTACGGCGCATTCGCGCTGTTCGGCCGTGCGAAGCAGTCCCGCGGTAAGTTCCGTCGCCAGGGCATGGTGTCCAGCTGGAACACCTTCACCGCGCGTTCGATGATTGTCACCGGCATTGTCCTGCTGGCCTTCATCATCTTCCACCTGATGGACCTGACCCTCGGTGTTGGCGTTGCCCCGGCGGGCTTCCAGCACAACGAGACCATCAACGGTGAGCTGGTGAGCTCCGCATACGACAACGTTGTTGCGTCCTTCTCCCGTCCGGGCGTCGTTGTTTGGTACGTCATCGCGCAGCTCGCTCTGCTGATGCACCTGTCCCACGGTCTGTGGACTGCAACGTCCGACCTGGGTATCACGGGTAAGCGCTGGCGCAAGGTCCTGCTGTTCCTGTCCGGCCTGCTGCCGCTGCTGGTTGTTGTCGGCAACATCGTCATCCCGGTCTCCGTTCTGGCCGGCCTGGTCTCGTAGGTCGAAGAGGAGTTTTAACAATGAGCAACACTGAAGCAACCGTGGCTACGGATTTCCAGGCCCCGGAAAGCATCGTTGACGGCGTTGTCATCGGTAAGGTCCTGGGCGATAACTCCCCGGGCGCCAAGGTCTCCATGAAGGACCACTGGCAGTACCAGAAGGACCACGCAAACCTGGTTTCCCCGCTGAACCGCCGCAAGTTCCGCGTCATGGTCGTCGGTACCGGCCTGGCCGGTGGCGCTGCCGCCGCAGCTCTCGGTGAGCTGGGCTACGACGTCAAGGTTTTCACCTACCACGACGCACCGCGCCGCGCGCACTCCATCGCCGCACAGGGTGGCGTTAACTCCGCCCGTGGCAAGAAGGTCGACAACGATGGCGCATACCGCCACGTTAAGGACACCGTCAAGGGCGGCGACTACCGCTGCCGTGAGAACGACTGCTGGCGCCTGGCCGTCGAGTCCGTTCGCGTCATTGACCACCTGAACGCCATCGGCGCCCCGTTCGCTCGCGAGTACGGCGGCACCCTGGCTACCCGTTCCTTCGGCGGTGTGCAGGTGTCCCGCACCTACTACACCCGTGGCCAGACAGGTCAGCAGCTGCAGCTGTCGACCACCTCGGCCCTGCAGCGCCAGATTGGCCTGGGCAACGTCGAGATCTTCACCCACAACGAGCTGGTTGACATCATCGTCGCCGACGGCCGTTGCCAGGGCGCCATCATGCGCAACCTGATCACCGGTGAGCTGAAGGTCCACACCGCCCACGCTGTCATCCTGGCAACCGGTGGTTACGGCAACGTCTACCACATGTCCACGCTGGCGAAGAACTCCAACGCTTCCGCCATCATGCGTGCGTACGACCAGGGTGCTTACTTCGCATCCCCGTCCTTCATCCAGTTCCACCCGACCGGCCTGCCGGTCAACGCGCACTGGCAGTCGAAGACCATTCTGATGTCCGAGTCCCTGCGTAACGACGCTCGCATTTGGACCCCGAAGAAGAAGGGCGACGAGCGCCCGGCCAACGACATCCCGGAGGACGAGCGCGATTACTTCCTGGAGCGCCGTTACCCGGCGTTCGGTAACCTCGTCCCGCGTGACGTCGCGTCCCGCGCTAACTCCCAGCAGATTAACGCCGGCTACGGCGTTGGCCCGCTGAAGAACTCGGTGTACCTGGACCTGCGCGACGCCATCGAGCGTCTTGGCCAGCCGGTCATCAAGGAGCGCTACTCCAACCTGATCCAGATGTACGAAGAGGCAATCGGTGAGGACCCGTACAAGGTCCCGATGCGCATCGCGCCGACCTGCCACTTCACCATGGGTGGCCTGTGGAGTGACTTCAACCAGATGACCTCCATCCCGGGCCTGTTCACCGGTGGCGAGGCGTCCTGGACCTACCACGGCGCTAACCGCCTCGGTGCAAACTCCCTGCTGTCCGGTTCGGTCGACGGTTGGTTCACCCTGCCGTTCACCATCCCGAACTACCTCGGCCCGCTGCTCGGCACCGAGCGCCTGGCGACGATGCTCCGGAGGCTATCGAGGCTCTGAACCGTGCCCAGGCTCGCCTGGACAAGCTGATGAGCATCCAGGGTAGCCACGGCGCTGAGTACTTCCACCGCCAGCTCGGCGAGATCCTCTACCGCGACTGTGGTGTGGCTCGTAACAAGGAAGACCTGGCCAAGGGCATCGAGGAGATCCGCGAACTGCGCAAGGCCTTCTGGTCCGATCTGTTCATCCCGGGTGACCCGAAGGAAATGAACCAGCAGCTCGAGTACGCGAACCGCGTCGCCGATTACATCGACCTCGGCGAGCTCATGTGCGTCGACGCCCTCGACCGCGATGAGTCCTGTGGTGCGCACTACCGCGATGACCACATCTCCGAAGATGGCGAGGCAGAGCGTGACGACGCCAACTGGTGCTTCGTCTCCGCCTGGGAGCGCGGCAACAACGGTCCTTCGTGGGACCTGACCGGCAATGAGTTCATTCGCCACGCCGAGCCCCTGACCTTCGAAGCCGTCCCGCTCATGACAAGGAACTACAAGTAATGAAACTGCACCTTGAAATCTGGCGCCAAGCAGGTCCGAACGTCGAGGGACACTTTGAATCCGTTGACGTTGACGACGCCGTCCCGGAGATGTCGATCCTGGAGCTGCTTGACCACGTCAACAGCAAGTACGTCGAGTCCGGCAAGGAGCCGTTCGCGTTCGCCTCTGACTGCCGCGAGGGTATCTGTGGTACCTGTGGCCTGAACGTCAACGGCCGTCCGCACGGCCCGGGCAAGAACACCCCGACCTGTCAGCAGCGTCTGCACCAGTTCAACGATGGTGACACCCTGAAGATCGAGCCGATGCGCTCCGCCGCATACCCGGTCATCAAGGACATGGTTATCGACCGCTCCGCGCTCGACCGCGTCCTGGAGAAGGGTGGCTACGTCTCCATCAACGCCGGTACAGCACCGGACGCTGACACCCTGCACCTGAACCACGAGACCGCTGAGTTCGCCCTGGACCACGCAGCCTGCATCGGCTGTGGCGCGTGTGTCGCAGCTTGCCCGAACGGCGCTGCACACCTGTTCACCGGCGCGAAGCTGGTTCACCTCTCCCTGATCCCGCTGGGTAAGGAAGAGCGTGGCAAGCGTGCCCGCAAGATGGTGGACGAGGTCGAAGGCACCTTCGGTCCCTGCTCCCTCTACGGCGAGTGCGCGGATGTCTGCCCGGCAGGTATCCCGCTGACCGCAGTTGCTGCTGTTACCAAGGAACGTGCTCGCGCATTCTTCCGCGGTAAGGACGACTAGAACTCTTTCTTCAAACAGGTTTTCCAGAAGGGATAAACAACAATGGCGAATGCAGTCGCAAAGCGCTACCCGGGCGAAGAGCACTTCGTGGACGGCTACGTGCCGCAGAGCATGAATGCTGAGTACTCGTCGCTCCACCGAAGCATCACCTGGATTGGCATGGGGCTCGTTCTTGCCTCTCTGGCAGCCTGGGGTACCTTCATCTTCGGTCTGGCTACGACGATCTACTCCGATACTTCTAACGCCGCGCATAGCCACGGCGTTATCGCTAACGGTGAGATGGACTACACCAACTTCACGAACCAGTGGACCAACTTCGATGGTTCCCTGTTCATGTGGGCCGGCCTGATCCTCGCGATCGTCATGACCGTCGCAGGCTTCACCTGCATCTCGATCGGCCGCCGAGCATACAAGGCCTACAAGAAGGAGTTCGGCGGACACCACTAGTGGTCGCCGATCCCGGGCCCGCCCCCGGTAGGTAACCACTAGCGCATCCGCGCGCACCTCCACTCTTAGACGCCACCGCGCCTTTCCTCGTCTCTCGCTGAAGCTCCGTGCTTCACGACGGGGAGAGCCCGCGGTGGCGTTTTTGGCTTTCCGGCGCCTAACCTGTACCTATGACAACATTCGCTGGGCAGCCCGGTGGCGTACACCGAGGCGGGCGCCACACAAAGCCCGAGAACGACTCCGCTGCCGGTGGAGCGGAACATCGCCTGGCCGTTCCGGGGCCGTCAGCCGAGGTGGAGGCGCAAAAGAGAGCTCAGCTGCGGAAGAATCGGGCCATCGCGACGGCCTTTCTCATCGTCGCGGCGGCCGTCTATTTCGCGTGTCGCTGGGTTGAGACGTCCCACGCGTCGGCAGGCGAGGCAATTCCGGGGTGGGTGGCCTACGTGCGTGCTGCGTCGGAGGCGGGCATGGTCGGCGCTCTGGCGGACTGGTTTGCTGTGGTCGCGCTGTTCCGGCACCCGCTCGGTATCCCGATCCCGCATACGGCGATCGTGCGCAGGAAGAAGGACCAGGTCGGCGAGTCGTTGGCGCAGTTCGTCGGAGACAACTTCCTGAATCCGACGCTGATCGTGGATAAGGTCCGCAAGGCGCAGGTCCCGGAGCGAGTGGGGCAGTGGCTGGTTGAGCCGGGAAACGCGGACAAAGTATCGGCGGAAGTCGGGCGTTTTGTGGGCAATGCGCTGGAGGCCGTCAATCCAGACGATGCCGCCGCCGTCCTGAAGACCGCCGTCATCGATGAGGTGGCCGGTCCTGAGTGGGGGCCGCCGACCGGACGCGTCCTGGAGCAGTTGATCGCAGAGGGCCGTACCGAACCGATCGTTCAGCAGATGGCCGACTGGCTCCACCGGAAGTCGCTGACCTCGCAGCCGCTGATCGATCGCATGGTCGGCGAGCGGGCGCCGTCGTGGGCGCCGAGCTTCGTCAATGATCTGATCGGCGACAAGGTCTACCGTGAGGTCGTCGACTGGACCTGGAATGTCGCGCACGACCCGAACCACGACGCCCGTCTGGCGCTGCACCGGTTCCTGCGCAAGCTTGCCGACGACTTGCAAAACGACCAGGTCACAATCGACAAGGTTGAGGATTTGAAGAACGACATCCTCACCTCGGCGGCGGTGACCGCGGCACCGGCGAAGATTTGGGAGTCGACCTCCACGAAGCTCATTGAGGCCGCCCGCGACCCGGAGTCGCTGCTGCGCCGCAAGATAGCAGAGACCGCTGCGAATTACGGCCAGCGCGTCAACGCTGACCCCGAGCTGCGCCGGAATATCGGCGACTACCTGGAGAAGGCCGTGGTGTTTATCTCCGAGAACTACTCGGGCGAGATTACGTCGATCATCTCAGAGACCGTCGAACGGTGGGACGCGGACGAAGCGGCGGACAAGATTGAGCTGATGGTTGGCAGCGACCTGCAGTACATTCGCATCAACGGCACGGTTGTCGGCGCGCTGGCCGGGTTTGCAATCTACACGCTGTCGACGTTGATCTTCGGCTAGCATGAGGTGGCTGACGTAATCTCGCGGATTGCGCAGTAGCCTCGAATAATCTGGATTTTCATGGCCGTATATACAGCCAGTTCAAGACCATAAGGAGCTCGTCCTTGTTGCCCGCACTGCCCAGCATCACCACTGCGCCACTCGAGGCCATCTACGCCTATATGGAACTGCTGTTCCGCTTTGGTATTCCGATGATTGTGGGCGTCTTCGCGCTGGTCGGCGCCGTGATGGTGATTCTCACGCGTGCCGACGCCTTCGATGCGGCGGACCGGAAGAATCGCAACGTTTGGGCGGGAATCCTGCTGGGCTCGGCATTCTTCCTGCTGCTGCCGTGGCTCGGCTGGATGATGCTCGGTATTCCGGTGATCGCGGGCCTGGTCATCACGGGCGTCTACTGGCTGGATGTCCGCCCGCAGATCAAGGACATCCTGGATAACGCACAGGGCTGGTAGGTGGGGCGGGTAGTGCCCCAAAACCCTAAACACGACTGTAGCGCTCGTTCGTGACTTTAGGCCGCGGTATCGGCTGCTCTAAAGTCAGAACGAGCGCTACAGTGCTTTTATTGCCTCTTATTGCCTTTTATTGCTAGCTAAACACCACTGTGCGGTTGCCGTAGACCTGCACGCGGTCCTCCAGGTGCCAGCGCAGGCCACGGGCCAGCACCTGCTTCTCGGCGTCGCGGCCCTCCCGCTGCATGTCGCGGGCGGTGTACTTGTGGGACACGCGAATGACGTCCTGCTCGATGATGGGGCCGTCGTCCAGGTCCTGCGTCGCGTAGTGGCAGGTGGCTCCGATCAGCTTGACGCCGCGTCGGTAAGCCTGCTGGTAGGGGCGGGCGCCCATGAAGGACGGCAGGAAGCTGTGGTGGATGTTGATGGCGCGGCCTTCCCACTTTTCGCACAGGTCCGGCGGGAGAATCTGCATGAAGCGGGCCAGCACGATGGCGTCCGGGTTCTCGGCGTCGACCAGCTCGGCGACCTGGTCGAAAGCGCGGCGCTTGCCTACGGCGTCCTTCGGGAAGGGCACGTGGCGGAAGGGAATCCCGTAGGCCTGGGCGAGCGGCTCCAGGTCGCGGTGGTTACCGATAATCGCAGCGACCTCCATGGGGTAATCGGACTGCGCGACACGGCCCAGCAGGTCCTGCAGGCAGTGGCCCTCGCGGGTGACCAGGATGACGGCGCGCTTGGCGACGGCCGTATCGGTGACCTTCCAACGCACCTCGGGGCCCCAATCGGCGACGAGGTTGGCGAACTTCTCGCGCAGCTCGTTGACCTCCATGTCCAGCTCGTCGGCGCGGACTGCCTGGCGGGTGAAGAACCAGCCGGTCTCGGGGTCGGAGAAGAAGTCGGCCTCGGTAATCCAGGCTCCGATGTCGGAGAGGAAGGTCGAAAGCGTGGAGACGATACCCGTGCGGTCGGGGCAGCCGAGAGACAGGATGTACTGGCGCTGCGCGGGGACTCCGTTGTTAGCGGTCAGAAGGGAGCGAGTCATTCTGGGTATTTTACCTGCTACTCAAAGTGCAGTTGGGACACGGTCGACAAAGGCAGATCGGTGCCGTGCAGCACCAGCGCCAGGCCCTCACTCGTGACGGTGGCCCCTTCGACAGCTAGCCCGTGTCCGAGGCTGAGGCTAAAGACGTTGCCGTTGTTCGCGCCGATCCATTGGGCCAGGCCGTCGAGGTTCAGGCCGAGCACCGAGGCCCCCTCGAGGTTGACGCTGAGGTTGCCACCGTCGAGGATGGGGCGCAGCTTGGATGTCGCTGCGCCTGAGGAGAATTGCACGTCGAAGACGTTTTCCTCGGGCAATGGCGTAACCGCGGTGATGCGGGCACCGGTCTTGCTGTTCGCGAGCGCCTGAAGCAGCTCGGGGCTGAGCGTGACCTCAATCCGCGCGTCCTTCGCAACGGGGTCGTTGGGGTTTTCGGCGGAGACCTCGTCCAGGATGATCTTTGCGCTCGGGTCGCCCTTCACTACGGGTTTGCCAGCCAGGGCCTCTGCGTTTTCAATCGACAGCGTGGACGGCGTGTCCACAGTGACGTGCGCGATGTTCTTCGTTACCAGCACGGGAAGAACCGGGGACGTGCCGAAACGGACGCTGGGCTCCTCTTGCGTCACGACGCCGCGACGGGCCGACTCGGCCTGAAAACCCTCGGAAATCTTGTTGCCGATGTAGTAGCGTGCACCAATCTCGCCCGCAATGGCGATAAGCGCCAGCACAATGATGATGCCGACGAGAGTGGGGATAACTTTCACACCGGAAGAACGGTTACGGGAAGGACTCATGTTCCCCAGTGTTCACGATGATGGCCGTTTCGGCCAGCCCCGGCTAGGCAGGCACTCAAGCCGCTCCTAGCTGCCCCAGCCACCCTCGTACTCCGGCGCGACGGAGGCGAAGGGCACGGTCAGCACGTTGTCGCGGATCTTCCTCCGCTGCTTGACGACGGGCGCCCCCGCCGCAAGCGTCTCCAGCGCCTTGCGCCAGCGGATTCGGGGGCCGTGCGGGGCCCAGCCCGCGGCCATGTCCCAGGCCCGGTCGGCGGCGGTGAGGAGGTCGTGGATGGGCTCGCCGGGCACGTTTCGGTGGATGAGGACCTTGGGCAGGCGCTCCGCGATGTCCGAGGGGCGCTCCGATCCGAAGGGGTCCCAGGCCAGCGTCAGGGTGCGGGGCCCGTTTCGGTCCAGGAGGACCCACGTGGCGCGGCGCCCAATTTCATCGCAGGTGCCCTCGAGGAACAGGCCACCGTCGGCAAGCCTCGAGGCGACCTCGCGCCAGGCGTCGTCGACGTCCGCCGCGTCGTATTGGCGCAGCACGTTGAAGGCGCGGGCGAGGTGGGGGCGGTGGCCGGCCATCTCGAAGCCACCGAGTTCGAAGGTGACGCCGTCGCGGGGAGGCAGGACGCGGGAGGGCTCGATCTCGACGCCGGTGACGGCAATGTCGGGGCGGATCTGGCGCAGCCACCTAGCCCACTCGACGGTGGTGGTGAAGCTGGCGCCGTAGCCGATGTCGATGGCCAGGGGGTTCTCCGCGTGCCAGAGCAGGCGCTGGGCGTCGAGGTTATAGCGCAGCCAGCGGTCGGAGCGCCGCAGCCTATTGAAACCGGTCGTGCCACGCGTGACGACGCCCTGTGGCCCCTGCGAGGCCCAGGACGCGCGGAGATTGTGATAGTGCGGCACGGGGTGTGAGTCTACTGTGACGCGGGGAGTGGCTTGGCCGCAGGGGCCCTGTTGCGCCGCTAGGCGGAGTGCTGCTCCAACACGGCGGTCTCGGCGTCGAGGACGCGCTCCAGGTACGGCGCGGCCTTGCCCTCCAGCATGCCGCCGACCAGCGGAACGGTGATGGAGAACTCCGAGTCAGTGGTCAGGACGGAGCCGTCGCCCTGAGCTTTGAGCTCCTGGGTGGCGCTGAAGCTGACCGGGACGCCGGTGGCCTCGGTGGTGACGGTGCTGGTCGCGCCGGAATCGCCCAGCGGGCTGATGACGAAGGTGCGGGTCAAGGCGACCCCGGACTTGACGAACTTTGCCGCCTGGTCCGGGATCTTGTCGGCCGCGACGGACTGCCGGATGACAACGGTCGTGCCGGCGTCGGAGGTCTCGAACTTCTCGACCTTGCCCTCTGCCGCGGAGAAGCGGTGTGCGACCTTCTCCCAGAAGCCCGCGTCGGTCAGCGACGCGTAGATCTTGTCGACCGGCTGGGCAAAGTTCACGGTGTGCGTGTTGCGCGTAGTCATGGTGTAGATAATACGGGTTTGCCGTTACGCTAAGGGGGTGCACGAAGTTCCAGATTTTGCCGATTCCGCCGACAACCGCCCCGTAGACGCCACCGTTATTGAGCGCCTTCGCCAGGTCGAGGGCGCATCGGTCAGCACCGACACATCCTTCGCCGAGCTGACCACGCTTCGTCTCGGCGGGGTCCCCGCGGCCGTCGTCCGGTGCGCGACTACCGAAGCTGTGGTCGCCGTGGTTCGCCTGCTTGACGACGAAAACGTGCCCGCGCTCATCGTCGGCGGGGGCTCCAACCTCGTCGTTGCGGACCGGCCGGGCCCGCTGGTGGCCGTGGTGATCGAGGCCGACGCGGTGCAGATGAGCACCCGCGGCCACGGCTTGGAATCCACCTCGGCGATTATCGAGGCCGAGGCCGGTGCCGTGTGGGACGAGATCGTGCAGATGAGCGTCGACGCGGGCTTCGGCGGGCTGGAGTGCCTGTCCGGTATTCCGGGATCGGCGGGTGCGACGCCGGTGCAAAACGTCGGGGCCTACGGCGCTGAGGTGTCGCAGGTTCTGGATGCGGTGCAGCTCTACGACCGCGCCACCGGCGAGGTCGAGTGGGTCTCCCCGGACTCGCTGGAGCTGTCCTACCGCTATTCCAACCTGAAGTTCACCTCTCGCGCAGTGGTGCTGGCGGTGCGCTTCGAGCTGAGCATCGATGGCATGTCGGTGCCGCTGCGCTACGGGGAGCTGGCGCGTCGCCTGGGCGTGGACGAGGCCGAGGCCGCAGCTGGCGAGATTCGTCGGCCCTCGGACCAGGTCCGCGAGGTCGTGCTCGCGCTGCGCCGCGGCAAGGGCATGGTGCTGGACCCGGAAGATCGGGACACCTGGTCGGCCGGTTCCTTCTTCACCAACCCCATCATCGACGAGGCGCAGGTCGAGGACGTGCGGAGCCGGGTCGCCGAGCGTCGCGGCGCCGAGGAGGCGGCCTCGATGCCCGTGTTCCCGGCAGGCGCGGGGCACCCGGGGCGCGTGAAACTCTCGGCCGCCTGGCTGATTGAGCGCGCGGGCTTCCCGAAGGGCTACCCCGGGCAGGGTGCTCCGGCGCGGCTTTCCACCAAACACACCCTGGCGCTGACCAACCGCGGCGAGGCCGCCGACGGCACGCCGACGACGGCAGATGACCTGGTGGCGCTTGCCCGCGACGTCCGCGCGGGCGTCGCAGCAGCATTCGGCGTGACGCTGGAGCCCGAGCCCGTGTGGGTCGGCGTCAGCATCGACGCCTAAACGCCGAGCCTAAATACCGCGCCCGAGCATGCGCTAGTGGCGCTTGCGGGCCAGCGAGTCGACGGACTGGCCCCGCTCCTGTAGCTGCGCCAGCAGCACGTCGCGGACGTCGCGGCGGCGCACCTTGCCCATCTGATCGCGCGGCAGGTCCTCCAGGTGGAAGAACGCGCGCGGCACCTTGTAGCGGGTCAGGTTTGCGTAGCAGTGGTCGCGGTAGGCCTCGGAGTCCAGGCGGGCGTAGTCCGCCAGGGTAATCGCGGCGACGACCATCTCGGAGCCGTCCTTCTTCGGCAGGCCGACGACGGTCGCATCGGTGATGTCCGGGTGCGAGAGCAGCACCTCTTCGACCTCGGCCGGATAGACGTTGAAGCCACCGGTGATGATGACCTCCTTGATGCGGGCCACCAGCTTGATGAAGCCGTCAGGCTCCATCACGCCGACGTCGCCGGTGCGGTACCAGCGCGGGCCCTCGGGGAGCTCCGCCGGGCCGGCCGTGAAGGATTTCTCGGTGGCCTCGGGCAGGTTGAGGTATCCGCCGAAGACCTGCGGCCCGCGGACGATGACCTCGCCCTCTTCGCCGTCGGCACGCAGCGCGGTGGGGTCGTCGGGGTCGACGATGGCGACCTCGGTGTCGGGGAAGGGGATGCCGACGTAGCCGGGGCGGCGGTTGCCGTCCATGGGGTTGCCCACGATGATGGGGGAGGTTTCGGTCAGCCCGTAGCCCTCGACGAGGCGGCCGCCGGTTAGCTTCTCCCACTTCTCCACCAGGCTGACGGGCAGGGTGGAGGCGCCGCAGAAGGCGTACTTGACGCCGGAGAGGTCGGCGCCGTCGCGCTCGGCGGCCTCGACGATCTTCTCGTACAGTGTCGGCACGCCCGGAACCCAGGTCGGCCGGTTGGACTTCATGACCTTCATAATCAGCGGGATTTCCGGGGCCGGCACCAGCACCAGCTCCGCGCCGATCAGCATGGTCAGGTTGGTGACAATGGTCAGGCCGTAGGCGTGGAACATCGGAAGCACGCCCAGCGAGACCTCGCGCTCGGTGCCGAGCCCCGGCACCCACGCCTTGCCCTGCAGGATGTTGGAGACCAGGCCACGGTGGGTTAGCTGCGCACCCTTGGGGGAGCCGGTGGTGCCGGAGGTGTACATCATCACGGCCGTGTCGTCCGGGCGGATGGACTCGTCCGCGAGGATGTGGCGACCGTCGCCGCCGACGGCGTCGTGAAGCAGGGCGTCGAAGCCCAGGACCTGCGGGGCTGGTGCGTGGAGCTTGTCGCGGGAGGCGCGCAGCTTCGGGATTGGCAGGGCCAGTGCGGCGCGCATGACCAGCGGAAGGTCCTGCAGCATGTTGACCGCGATGATGGTCTCCAGCGGGGTCGTGCGGCGCAGCTCCTCGAGAACGGGCACCGTCTTGTCCCATCCGATGGCGACGCGGGCGCCGTGGTCGTTGAAGGGGTGCTCCAGCTCGTGGGCGGTGTAGAGCGGATTGTGCTCGACCGCGATTGCGCCCAGGTGCAGGACCGCCCAGTAAGCGATGACATGCTGGGGGCAGTTTGGCATGAGCAGCGCGACGCGGTCGCCCTTGCCGACGCCCAACGCGCGCAGTCCTGCGGCGGTGCTGCGGACCTTGGCGTCGAGCTCCGCGTAGGTGGTGGAGCGGCCGAAGAAGGTCAGGGCCTTACGGTTGGGGTAGGAGTCCAGCGTGCGGCGGTAGACGTCCAGGAGGGTGTCGTCGCCGTAATCGATATGCGGCGGGGTCCAGCTGGGGTACAGGTCGAGCCAGGCCTTTTTTACGGCCGCGCTCGACGCCTTATTCGTCCCCTCATTCATCCCCTCGCGTTCGCCGCGATTGGTGGAATTTTCGGTCATGGAGTCCTCCTAAGCATTGCTCACCCAAGTCTAGGGGCGCTGATACCGAGAGTGCAGCGCCGTGGCGTGGGCGTATGCGCGCTGGGGGAAGGCTTGTCGCAACCGGCGCTTCTGCTCGCCGTCTTCGCTTTCCGACGTGCGCACTGAGATATGTGTAGCGATAATAACCTACGACAGCGTAGGTTGTTGTCTCGGAGGGGGTAATCTTGTGGGCATGTCTGAAACATCGACCCTCGCGAATGTGGTTGTCAAGGAGGCCGTGCCCTCGCTGCCCGGCCGCATCGCGATGATTTCTATGCACACCTCCCCGCTGGAACAGCCCGGAATCGGGGATGCCGGCGGAATGAACGTCTACGTCCTGCGCACCTGCGAGGAGTTGGCGCGCAGGGGAGTGAAGGTCGATGTCTTCACCCGGGCCACCCGATCGAGCGACGGCCAGATTGTCCAGGTTGGCGAGAACTTCCGCGTTATCAACATCGTTGCGGGTCCCTACGAGGGTCTGGAGAAGTCGGAGCTGCCGACGCAGATGACCGCTTTTGCCGGCGGCGTGCTGGAATTCACCCGAGAGCAGGGCGTCCACTACGACCTCATTCACTCCCACTACTGGCTCTCGGGCCAGGTGGGGTGGCTGCTCAGTGAGCTCTGGCGCGTCCCCTTCGTCCACACCGCGCACACCCTGGCCGCCGTGAAGAATATGCATCTGGCGGCGGGAGACTCCCCGGAGCCCGAGTCGCGGCGGATCTGCGAGCAGCAAATCGTCGACAACGCATGCCGACTCGTGGTCAACACGGAGGCCGAAGCTGCCCAGCTCGCGGACCTCCACGATGCGGTGGCCACGCATATCGATGTCGTGCCCCCGGGCGTCAACGTCGACCTTTTTAGCCCCGGCAACGACCGGGCGACCGAGCGATCTCGTCGCGAGCTGGGAATCCCGCTGCACACCAAGGTCATTCTCTTCGTCGGCAGGCTGCAGCGCTTGAAGGGTCCGCAGGTCCTGCTCCGTGGCGTCGGGGAGCTACTGCGACGAGACCCCGAGGCGAATGTGCGCGTGATCGTCTGCGGAGGGCTCTCCGGCTCCGGTTTGGCCGCACCCGATGAATTTCACGCGCTGGCCGTGGAGGAGGGCATCGACCACCTTGTCCGCTTCATGCCGCCCCGTCCGCCCGAGGACCTGGCGCGGCTCTACCAGGCGGCCGACGTTGTTGCGGTGCCCAGCTTTAACGAAACCTTCGGCCTGGTCGCGATGGAGGCGCAGGCCACGGGCACTCCGGTTGTGGCCGCCAACGTCGGAGGGCTTCCGATCGCGGTTGCCGACGGTGTCAGCGGCCTGCTGGTCGACGGTCACGAGCCGGGCCCCTGGGCAGACGCCCTGGGCGAGCTGATTGAAAACGACGGGTTGCGCCTGAAGCTCGCGCGCCAGGCCCGCGAGCACGCGATGGAATTTTCTTGGGAAAAGACTGTGGACCGGCTTGCGGGTGTCTATCATCGGGCCACAGTCGCCAGCGGGCACTGCGCTGGCTACACCCGGGATGCGGGCGGTTTTGCCGGCGGTTCGCGGTAACCGCCGGCAATACCAGCAAGATTGCAGTAAATGACACGATCGCAAAAATACGAGTAGGGAAGGTCGAATCGGATGAGCAAAGAAGCCGGTAACGAACTGTTGAACTCTCTGGCTGAGCAATTGGAGCGCATCGGCGTCGAGTACGGCCTGTCCGACGGCGCCGTCGTCGTCGTCCTGCCGGGCAAGAAGAAGCTCAAGACTGTCCTCGGGCTCATCCCGGCGCCGGATTCCCTGCGCGTCGAGGCCTTCGTCTGCCGCGCCGTGGAGGAAAATCGCGAGGGCGTCTACCAGTGGCTCCTGCAGCGCAATCGCCGCCTCTTCGGCATCGCCTACACCATCGACGCGGCCGGGGACATCTACCTTGTGGGCCAGCTCCCCGCCTCGCTTACCGACGACGACCTGGACCGCCTGCTGGGGCAGGTCCTTGAGACGGCCGACGGGGACTTCAACCACATCCTGGAACGCGGCTTCGCAACCGCCATTAAGAAGGAGTGGGAGTGGCGAGTCGACCGCGGGGAAAACCTGGCGAACCTGGAGCAGTTCCGCCATATGGTCGAATGATGAGCGTGATTGGCGAATAATTGGTCGACGCTGAGTGAGCCTGCGATCCGGCCGTTCGCCCGGCTGACAGCCCATAAAGCGGGGAATGCCCGGCAGCTCGGCAGCACAACTGGCGCTGTTCAGGCACAATTGTTGGTATGAGCAATGGAAAACTGATTCTTGTCCGTCATGGCCAGAGTGAGTGGAACGCATCCAACCAGTTCACTGGCTGGGTCGATGTTGCGCTCACCGACAAGGGCCGTGCTGAAGCTGTCCGCGCCGGCGAGATGCTGGTCGAGGCGGGCCTGAAGCCGCAGGTGCTCTACACCTCGCTGCTGCGTCGCGCCATCAACACCGCGCACATCGCGCTGGACACCGCTGACCTGCTGTGGATTCCGGTCATCCGTGACTGGCGTCTCAACGAGCGTCACTACGGCGCTCTGCAGGGCCTGAACAAGGCCGAGACCAAGGAGAAGTACGGCGAAGACCAGTTCATGTCCTGGCGTCGCTCCTACGACACCCCGCCGCCGGAGCTCGACGATGACAGCGAGTACTCGCAGGCGCACGACCCGCGCTACGCGAACCTGGATTCGGTGCCGAAGACCGAGTGCCTGCTCGACGTGGTCAAGCGCTTCGTGCCCTACTTCGAGGAAGAGATTCTGCCGCGTCTGAAGGCCGGCGAGACCGTTATGGTCGCCGCCCACGGCAACTCCCTGCGCGCGCTGGTCAAGCACCTCGACGGCATCTCCGACGAGGACATCGCCGGCCTGAACATCCCGACCGGTATCCCGCTGGTCTACGACTTTGACGCTTCGGGCAAGGTCCTCAACCCGGGTGGCACCTACCTGGATCCGGAGGCTGCAGCTGCCGGTGCCGCCGCGGTGGCCGCTCAGGGCAACAAGTAGGGCTTCGCGCCCGCTCGCGCCCACTAGCGTTCTATTCGAGTACTCCTCGCAGCGGGGGCACTCTCTATCGGTTCGCTGACGCCTCGTTTGGGCGTCAGGGTTCCGGTTGGGGTGCCCCCGTTTTTCGTAGCTTCTGGCTCCGTCCCCGCGCGAGGACGTCGGAAAGCAATTAGGGTATTAGCCGTGTTTAATGTCATCATCGCCGCCCTGATCGGCGCAGCAGCCATGGCCGCTGTGCTCATCCTGGGTGGCGTTGTCGGCGGGGCCTATCAGGCGGTCAAAAAACGCCGCTCGGACGCCGATAATTCCGTGACCACTATGGCGCAGGTGCTGCACCTGGCCATCCAGGGCTCGCCGACCGGAGTCGTGGTCGTCGATGTCTCCCGCGATATCGTCCTGTCCAACTCCCAGGCGCACAAGCTGGGCCTCGTCTACGAGCGCAGGCTCAATGACGTCGGCTGGGAAGTGGCCACCAAGGTATTTGACACGCAGGAAGAGCAGGAGCTCACTCTTGTGATTCCGGCGCGCCGGGCGGGAGCCCCGGACACTATCGTGCGCTGCCACGTCGCGCCGCTGTCGCTCGTGGATAATCGCTTCGTGGTCCTCTATGCCACAGATGAGTCCGAGCTGGCGCGCATGGAAGCAGCTCGGCGTGACTTCGTCGCCAACGTTTCCCATGAGCTCAAGACACCAGTCGGGGCGATGAGTCTCCTGGTGGAGGCCCTCAACGAAGCTTCCGACGACCCGGCGGCCGTGAAGCACTTCAGCGAGAGTCTGCAGCGCGAGTCCAAGCGCATGTCGACGATGATCACCGAGTTGATTTCCCTGTCGAAGCTGCAGGGCGCCGAGCCCCTGCCGGACATGGAGCCGTTAGACGTCGCGGAGATCGTCAATGCGGCGGTGCGTCGCAACTCGATGCTGTCGGAACAGGTCGGTATCGAGGTCACAGTCGACTGCCAGCCGGGCCTGATTGTCAAGGGGGATCGCTCGCTGCTGGTGGCGGCCGTGTCCAACCTTGTCTCCAACGCAATTAACTACTCGCCGGAGGCGACTCCGGTGTCGGTGACGGCGGTGATGGAGGACAACGACACGGTCGCGATCCGCGTGACGGACCGGGGAATCGGCATCTCGCTCGCGAACCAGAAGCGCGTGTTCGAGCGCTTCTTCCGGGCCGATAAAGCGCGTTCTCGCGCCACTGGAGGTACCGGTTTGGGGCTGGCGATTGTTAAGCACGTCGTCGCCAACCACAAGGGCGCCATTAAACTGTGGAGCCGACCCGGCACGGGCTCGACTTTCACCATTGAGCTGCCGCTACTGGAGAAGCAGGATAAGCCCGCGCGTCGGGCCGAGGACTAAGGGAAGGACTGTTGCAACCCGTGACTGAGGTACTAATCGTCGAAGATGAGATGGCTCTGGCCGAGCCGCTCGCATTCCTGCTGGAGCGGGAGGGGTTCAGGGTTCGCATGGCGGCCGATGGGCCTGAAGCGCTCGAGGAATTCTCCAAGCAGGAACCGGATATTGTGCTGCTCGACCTGATGCTTCCCGGCATGAGCGGCACCGAGGTGTGCAAGAACATCCGCCTGAAGTCGGACGTGCCGGTCATTATGGTCACCGCCCGCGACAGCGAGATCGACAAGGTCGTTGGCCTCGAAATCGGCGCGGACGACTACGTGACCAAGCCCTACTCCTCCCGAGAGCTCATTGCGCGCATCCGTGCGGTCCTTCGTCGTGGTCGGGTCGAAGAGCCCGACGAGGACGACGATGACTACGCCGAGGTCCTGCGTGGCGGGGCAGTCATGCTGGACGTCGAACGCCATGTCGTCACCGTCGATGGCGAGGAAATCCCGATGCCGTTGAAGGAATTTGACCTTCTCGAATACCTGCTACGTAATCGCGGTCGCGTGCTCACCCGTGGACAGCTGATCGACCGCGTCTGGGGCTCCGACTATGTCGGCGACACCAAGACCCTTGACGTGCATATCAAGCGGCTTCGCTCCAAGATCGAGCGCAATCCCTCCTCGCCGGAATTCCTCGTCACCGTGCGCGGGCTGGGCTATAAGTTCGAGGGCTAGGCCTCGTCGGGGTTCAATCCCTCAGCCGCGGCCCTGGTCGCCGGGTGGATGGCAAGCAGCGGGTACCCGCTGGGGCCGAAGGCCTTCGCGCGCCCGGCGGCCTCGCGGGCCGCGCAGTGCTCGGCAACAATGGCGTAGCAGTCCTCGCCGAGGAGGGCCACCAGTTCGGACTTGTGCGTCCTCCAGATCGGCTCGCCACCCGCGTGCGTGGCGGGGTCCCCGGTGCAGTACCAGTCGAAGTCCTCGCCGCCGTTGCCCCAGCCCCTGCGGTCATACTCGGTGATGGTCGTGCGCAGGATCTCCTCGCCGTCCGGGCGCTCCTCCCAGTCCTCCAGCCTGCGCAGCGGCAACTGCCAGCACACGTCCGGTTTCACATCGACCGGGTCGATTCCTTCTGCCATCGCCCACTGGTGGATGGAACAACCGGCGCCGTTATTCCACCCAGAGCGGTTGGCGAAGATGCAGGCGCCGCCGATGACCTTGGTCTTGAGAGCGGGCTCCGGTTCGCCGTTTTCATCGTCGAGCTCGTCCCAGACCAGCCACGGCTCCAGCCGCTCCTCGGGATCATCCTCGTAATCGCGCAGCCACTCCAGCGCGTCCTCCGGGCGGTTTTGCCACCACGCGGGTTCCGCCGCGGAAGCGCCCTCCATGCGGCGCACCACGTCGATAAGCCTCTCGCGGTCCTCCTCGTCGGTGAGGAAGGCGCCATGCCCGCAGCAGCCGACGTCGGGGTTGGCGGAGTCGATTCCGCGGCAGGCGGCAGTGCCGAAGGCGCACTGGTAGGTGGACATGAGCCAGGTGAGGTCGCAGGTGATGATGTGATTCGGGTCATCGGGGTGGGCGAACTCGAACCATTCGCGGGGGAAATCGAAGGCAACCTCGGCGGGCGAGGGCTGGGGGCCTCGGCCGGGGCGGGGGTGGGGATAATTCACACCGACCCAGGGTAGACCGTCTAACCTAACAAGGGTGCGATTAGGTGTATTAGATGTAGGCAGTAATACCGTCCACTTGGTCATGGTGGACGCCCGCCGTGGTGGACACCCCACGCCGATGAGCGACTCGAAGTCCACGATGAAGCTGGTCGAATACCTGGATAAGGACAACAACCTGTCCCAAAAGGGCATCGACAAGCTGACGGGGTACATTGCCGAATCCAAGGAATTCGTCGAGCAGATGAAGTGCGAAGAGATGATCAGCTTCGCCACCTCTGCTGTGCGCGACGCCGCCAATTCCGATGAAGTCCTCGCCACGTGGAGAAGGAAACCGGCATTAAGCTGCAGATCCTCTCCGGTGAAGACGAGGCCCGCCTGACCTTCCTGGCCGTTCGCCGCTGGTACGGGTGGTCCGCGGGGCGCCTGATCAACCTGGACATCGGTGGCGGCTCGCTGGAGCTGACCTCCGGCACCGACGAGGACCCGGAGGCGGCCTACTCGCTGCTGCTGGGCGCCGGGCGCCTGACCCACGAGTGGTTCGACACGGACCCGCCCTCGCGGAAGAAGATCGACATGCTGCGCGATTACATCGATGCCGAGCTGGTCGAGCCCGCCCGTCACCTGCGCACGCTGGGCGAGCCAGATTTGGCAGTCGCGACGTCGAAGACGTTCCGCACCCTGGCGCGCCTGACCGGTGCGGCCCCGTCCGCTGCGGGCCCGCGGGTGCGCCGCACCTTGACCGCTGCCGGCCTGCGCCAGCTAATCGCCTTCATTTCCCGTATGACCGCCGCCGACCGGGCGGAGCTCGAGGGCGTTAGCTCCAACCGATCCCATCAAATCGTGGCCGGTGCACTCGTGGCCGAAGCTAGTATGCGAGCATTGGGTCTAGATAAGGTAGATATTTGCCCGTGGGCTCTGCGCGAGGGCATTATTTTCCGACGACTGGACAGCGACCTAAACGGAGAGGGTTGAGATGAGCGAGGAGAGGCTCACCGTTGCCGAACTGATGGCGCGGCGGCAGCAGGAGGGCAAGACTTCTGATGTTCCGCGCCGCCGTCGGCGTCGCAGCCTGGAGGAGGGCGGTATCTCCGTCCAAGAGCTCACTGGCTCTATTCCCCGCGTCAATGCTGAGGGGCCGCGCCGTGGTGCTCACGCCATTGGGTCCGCGGGCGAAGAGGTCGATCAGCAGGTTGAGCAGGAAAACCAGCCGCTTGCCGACGAGTCTTCCGCGGCGCCCGCGGAGTCCCCGGTAACCGACGAGGCTGTGCAGGACGCGCCGGAGGCGCTTGAAGGGCATGCGGCGCTTGAAGAGCCTGCGGAGTCCCCAGCAGAAGAACCGGCAGCCGAGCAGCCGACAACCGCGTCGCTCCCAGTGGTCGTCCCGATGTCGCCGCGTCCGGTGATGGTCGATAGCGATCGCTCGGAGATCACCTATACCTTCACGGAGCTGCGCGATGCGGAGACCGGTACGCAGACGATTGGGGAGCCGGGCCCCGTAGCTCGCTCCGTCCTCGACGGATCCAACTCCTACGACGATCGCCCGACCGCGACCATCCCCGTCGTGGAGGATGTGGCTCCCGCCGCTGCGCAGGAGGATCCGGTGGCCGCCGAGCCTGCCGAGAACCTGGAGCAGGACGCAGTCACCGCCGAGGCTGAGGTCACCGATACCGCCGCTTTCGTGGCCCCGCAGGAGGCTGACGGCGTCGATAAGCCCACGGCTGTCGAGTGGGGTGCTGGCCTGGGGGCTGCGAAGGCTGCCGAGGTTGAGAGCGCGCCGGAAGAGGCCCCGGAGGATGCACTTGAGGTGGCGCCGGAGGAGACCCCGGCTGTCCAGGCTGCGGACATGGGCCGTGAGCGCAAGGCCGAGGCTGACGCCCAGCGGGATCGGGATTACGCCGAGGACAATTCCCTGTCGGTTCCCCTGCTGATGATTCAGGTCTTCGTCGGTTTGATTGTCGGCGCTCTGATTTTCATGGGCTTTACGTTCGCGTGGCAGCAGCTGCCGGTCGTCGTCGTCGCGATTATGGCGCTCGTCGTCACGGGCGGGTTCGCGGGTATTGCGAATTACCTGCGGCGGTCAAAGGATGTGGCGACGCCGATTCTGGCCGGCGTTGTTGGCCTGGCGCTGACCTTCGGCCCTTGGTTGATTTTCCAGGTGTAGGCCGCAGAATAAACGCCACAGGGCGCTCGCATGCAGGGGTTGGACACGAGTTTCCGGCCCCTGCATTCGCATGTGGGCACTTCATTTGGCACACTTAGCGTCCATGACAAGGATTGCTGTTATTGGTGGCGGAAAGATCGGCACTGCCCTCATCGGTGGCCTCATCGACGGGGGGATTGCCCCTGCGTCGATTTATGTTGTCGGTCGCACCAGGGAGAGCCTCGCCGGGCTGAAGGAGCAGTACGGCATTGTCGACGCCGACGACGCAGTCGGTGCGGTCGATGGCGCCGATGTGGTCTTTCTGTGCGTGAAGCCGCACGTCATCATGGGCGTGCTGGATGAGATCTCGGGCGTCCTCGATGAATCCGAGTCCGACACCATCGTCGTCTCTATGGCCGCCGGCGTGACGCTGGACAAGATGGAGGCTGTGTGCGCCGTCGGCACGCCTGTGCTGCGCGTGATGCCGAATACGCCGATGCTGGTGGGCAAGGGTGTCTGCGCGGTGGCTCCGGGGCGTTTTGTCACGCAGGGGCAGACGGACACCGTGGTGTCGCTGCTGGAAAAGGTCGGCTTTGTGGAGGTCGTCGACGAGGCACTGATGTCGGCCGTCACCGCTGTGTCCGGCTCCGGACCTGCCTACTTCTTCCAGTTCGTGGAGGCCATGACCGACGCGGGCGTGACGCTGGGGCTCAAGCGCGAGCAGGCCAAGCGCCTCGCTGCTGCCACTGCTGCCGGCGCGGCCGAAATGATGCTGCAGGAGGGGGCTGACCCGACCTCCCTGCGTGCCGACGTCACCTCTCCCGGCGGCACCACCGCGGCGGCGACGCGGGTGTTCGAGGAGGAGGGCATTCGCCGTGCGGTGCACCGCGCGTTGCAGGCCTGCTACGACCGCGCCAACGAGTTGGGCAAGTAGTTTCCGTCGCCGCTAGTGCCCCACGTTCGGCGTGCTCGTGGCCACTGTAGATAATTCGATATACAGGCATAATGGCTATTTCACAATAATCACAGCGTTAACCAGTGCCCCTATTTTTCACTATAAATCGCAATGGCCCCTTATTTACCGGTAGGATGTTACAAGCACGTGCGTGTCACATCTTTTCTGCAGGAGGGGAAGCCTGCAGCGCGTCGCGTGCGCTGAAGGGAATAGTTTCTAATGCAGAATGCAGATAAGGGCACGTTTCTGACCGTCGCTGAAGTCGCTGAGATCATGCGCGTCTCCAAGATGACGGTCTACCGCTTGGTTCACTCCGGTGAGCTGCCGGCTGTTCGCGTGGGTCGCTCCTTCCGCGTCCACGAGTCCGCCGTGAAGGAATACCTGGACTCTTCCTTCTACAACGCGGGTTAATTTCGCCCTTTTCAGCGGGGTCGTTTGACCTTAATACCTAGCTCCCCGCTATGATTAACCCGATTAGCACGTGGTGTTGCGTGTGCGCCCGGCCTTTCGTGGGCTGCGACGGCGCCGCCACCGTGCATGTAAAAAGTTTTCCAGTTAACGAATAGTGAGGTCGAGCCGATGGGTTCCGTCATCAAGAAGCGTCGCAAGCGCATGTCGAAGAAGAAGCACCGTAAGCTGCTTCGCCGCACCCGCGTGCAGCGTCGTAAGCTCGGCAAGTAAGCCGTTTGCAGCGCGGCTCGCCCACGTGCCCCGCGCTAGTTCTCAAAAACCCGCCTCGGTCGTATTTGGCCTTCGGCGGGTTTTTGCGTACCCGCTCCTGCAGGCTTGCCTCTACCGCGTACGCCTGTCCCAGGCCCGCTTGCCGACGACCCCCACGGCCGTTACCGCGACTCCGGCAGCGGCCGCAGCGGAGGCGATGAGTGCCCAGCGGAGGGTCGCCAGGGTGGCCGTGCGCACGTGGCGGTAGTCCCGGATCGCCCAGCCCTGCTCGTTTGCGTGGTGGCGCAGGCGGCGGTCGGGGTTGATAGCGACGGCTGTGCCCACCATCGACAGCATCGGAATATCGTTGGCGGAGTCCGAGTACGCAGTGCAGCGCGCTAGGTCCAGTTCGGCGGATGCCGCCAGGGCCGCGACCGCGTGCTTCTTGCCGGGACCGTGGAGAATGTCTCCGACGAGTCGGCCGGTGAACTTCCCGTCCTCGACCTCGGCGACGGTGCCGAGCGCCCCCGTAAGCCCCATGCGCCGTGCGATGACCTGTGCTAACTGCACGGGTGTCGCGGTAACCAGCCAGACTTCTTGGCCCGCCTGCAGGTGCAGCTCCGCCAGCTCCCTGGTCCCGAGGTAGAGGCGCTCCGCTATCTTGTCGTCGAAGATCTGCTCCGCGAGCCGGACCATTTCGTCAACGCTGTGGCCTCGGAAGAATTCGAGGGCCTGCTCGCGGGTCTGGCGACGTCTGCCGCGTTTTCCGCGCCAGAGACCCGGAATTTCAATTGTTTCCAGATCATTCCCGCCAAGTCCCGCTTGCCGATGAACCCGCGCTCCACCAGGCCCACGGCGAAAAGGAAGATGGATGCCCCCTGTACCAGAGTGTTGTCCACGTCGAAGAAGGCCGCGGCCCCCGGATCCTGGCTAATGCCCGGGGCGGGCTGAGAGAGGACTCTTTCGCCGCCGGCTGCGTCTTCCGCGCCGGCGACGCTGCGGAATCCTGTGGCCAGATCGGAGCCGCCGATCTCGTACATCTCGCCGAGAGCTTCGAGCGCATTGTTGGCAGCAGCCTCGCCGGCTGTCTCCTGTGCTGCGTCGTTAAGCGGGGCGAGGACGACCTGTTCGAGGAAATTCCGGACGTTTCCATGCGAGGGAACGATGTCTCCGAGGATTTCCATGGCGAGGGCGGGACCAAACTCCTCGGGATTTTCCCTGGGATACTCGCTCACGTTTCCTTGACCCCTCAGCAGTCTTATCGGCAGCAATCTACATGCATATTATCCGCTTGCCGACGGCCTGGCGCGTCGGGTCGTCGGGACTCGGGTCGGCCCCCGGTGGCGGCGCGGAGGCGATGTGGCACCTAATGTCATAGTTATGGCGAATGAGTTGGCGAGTGAATTGGTCCGGGTGACGTTGATGACGCGGTCGACGTGTGGCTCGTGCGCGCGGGTCGCGGCCCAGATTGAGCCCGTGGTGCGAGACCACGGCGGGGCCCTCGAGATTGTCGACGTCGACGCGGAACCTGACGTGGCTGCGGAATTCGGGGACCGAGTGCCTGTGGTTTTGGTCGACGACGAGGAGATTGCCTGCTGGGAAGTCGACAACGACGAGCTGATCGAGGCAATGGAAGAGGCCCGAAACGGTTGATACCCTGGGGGTATCAATCAAAAGGTTGAGAAAAAGGTCAAACTAAAGTTCGCCTTGGTTGTGAACTGGTGTGAAATCGGTCTACCGTTGAAGACCATATCTGTGTTTTTTGGTGCCACGCCGGTGGCTGCGGCGTCCAACTAAGCGCCTGAGGCGGTGGTGGGGCCATGCCCCGCCCGGCGGGGCGGTAGTGGCGGTAATAAGGAGCGGTAAGCGGTGATCGAGCGGTGAGTGTGCTTCTCGTCGGAATGTCGTACCGGTCTGCGCCGGTAACAATGCTCGAAAAGGTCTCGGTGGGGGATGCCGAGCGCGACGCGATTCTCTCGCGCCTGGTGGGGGAGGAGTCGATCTCCGAGGCCCTGATGGTGTCGACCTGCAACCGGGTCGAGTACTACGTGGCTGCGGATGGCTTCCACGCGGGCCTGTCGGCCGTGATCCGCGAGATCGTGGACCGCACGGGACTCGATGTCGACGACATCACGCCGCACCTCTACGTCCGCTACGCGCAGGCCGCGGCCGAGCACGCCTTCACCGTGTGCGCGGGCCTGGACTCCATGGTGCTGGGCGAGCAGCAGATCATCGGGCAGATGCGCTCCGCCTACCAGGCCGCGGACAAGGTCGGCACCGTGGGCCGGACCCTGCACGATCTCGCGCAGAAGTCCCTCCACGCGGGCAAGCGTGTGCACAACGAGACGCTGATCGATAACGCCGGCGCCTCCATGGTCTCCGTCGCCGTCGACGAGGCCATCGCCGCCCTGAACCCGGGCTTCGTGCCCGGCGTGGACACCGCGGTGGACTCCGACATCCTCGCGGGCCGCTCCGCGCTGATTCTCGGCGCGGGCGCGATGAGCTCGCTGGCCGCTACCTACCTGGGCCGCTGCGGTATCGACCGCCTGATCATCGCCAACCGCACCGTCGACCGCGCGCGCAACCTCGCCGACCACTCGATCGAGGCCGGGGTTCCCGCCCGCGCCATCGCCCTCGACGACTTCGCGGACGTGCTTGACGACGTCGACATTCTCGTCAGCGCGACGGGCGCGATGGCCCCGGTGGTGTACGCCGAGCATGTGGCGGATCACGGGCCGCTGGCCATCGTCGACCTGTCGATGCCGCGCGACGTCGCCGACGACGTCGCGGGCCTGGAGGGAATTGCCCTCTTCAACATCGAGCACCTGCAGATGACCCGCACGGACGTCCCGGGCCGCGATGATGAGTCGTCGGCACGCACTATCGTCGCGGAGGAGCTGGAGAGCTACCTGTCCGCACAGCGGGCAGCGGAAGTTGCGCCGACGGTGCGGGCGCTGCGCGAGCGCGCAGCCGAGGTCGTCGATTCGGAGCTGGCTCGCCTGGAGGCGAAGACCCCGGGCCTGAACCCGAAGGAGCGCAAGGCTGTCGAGGCGACGGTGCGCAGGGTCGTCGATAAGCTCCTGCATACGCCGACGGTGCAGGTCAAGAAGCTCTCGAGCCAGCAGGGTGGCGGCAACTACGCGGCGGCGCTGCAGCAGCTCTTCGACCTGCCGCTGGCCTCTCCGGGCGGGCTCTACGCCGACACCGATATTCCTGCCGACCTGATGGTGGAGGGGCGCATCGGGCGGCTCCAGGATTTCGCGCAGGTCACTAACCCGCAGGTCACTAGCCCGGAGGAGACATCGACGGGCCTCGCGGACAATCCTATTTTCGGAGGACGAAATGCCTAACCCAGGAACCATTCGCATCGGTACGAGGGGCTCGGAGCTGGCGACGACGCAGGCTGGGCACGTCCGAGATGCCCTGATTGCGCTCGGTAAGCCCGCCGAGCTGGTGATCGTGAAGACCCAGGGCGACCACAATCGGCACGACCCGGTAGAGAAGATCGGCGTGGGCGTCTTCACCCAGGCGCTGCGGCATGCGCTGCGCGACGGCGTCTGCGACATGATCGTCCACTCCTTCAAGGACCTGCCGACGGTCCCGGAGCACGACATGGTTGTCGCCGCAGTTCCGGAGCGCGTCGACCCGCGCGAGGTGCTGATCTCCCGTGAACACACGCCGCTGATGGATCTTCCGGAGGGGGCCAAGGTGGGGACCTCGGCACCGCGTCGCGTCTCGCAGCTCCGCGCCCTGCGCCCGGACCTGGAGATCCTGCCCCTTCGAGGCAATATTGAGACCCGCATGGGCCGTGTCGCCGAGGACCTCGACGCGGTCATTCTCGCGCGCGCCGGCCTGGAGCGCACCGGGCGCCTGGGCGCCGTGGCGGAGTCCCTGGACGTCACCGTGCTGATGCCGGCTCCCGCGCAGGGCGCGCTCGCCCTGGAGTGCCGCAGCGCTGACCAGGAGATTGTCGAGGTGCTGCAGCGCCTCGACCATGCCCCGTCCCACGCGCAGGCCCTCGCAGAGCGCGCGGTCCTCAACGAGCTCGAGGCCGGCTGTACCGCGCCGGTGGCCGCGCACTCGACCGTCGACGAGGATGGCACGCTGACGCTTCGAGCGGGGGTATTCGCTGTTGACGGCTCCCGCCAGTTGGTCGAGACCGTCACCGGATCGGTGGACAGGGCCGATGAGCTTGGCCGACAGGCTGCCCGCGCGCTGCTCAAGCAAGGCGTCCTCGAGGTTATGGGTAATACCCTGCGCGAATCGCGAAACTAGCCGGTTAGTGAATTTCGCTGAAACCCTTTATGCTAATAGGCCGGTAATTGTGCCGTAAGGATAAGGGTCTCCTTGTTGTGCCCGCCTCGCTCGCCGAGCTGACGGGCCGAGGGGTTCATCCTGCGGCGCTGATAAGTGAACACTCCATAGAATAGAAACCTCTTACGCCACGATGAACACCTCTTTCCCCGCCGCCTCGGGGCGCATTCTCTTCGTCGGCGCCGGCCCCGGTAACCCTGACCTGCTGACGCTGCGCGCCCGAGAGATCCTCGCCGATACCGCTGTCGCCTACGTCGACGGTGATGTCATGCCGGGCGTGCGGGACCTCGTCGCCACCGACGTTCCCGTTCCTCCCGAGCTGCTGAAGGCCGCTGACGAGGAGTACGAGCGCATCTGCGCGGAGGCGAAGGCCAACGGTTCTCGGCGTAAGCCGCCCCGCCCCGCCGCTCCGACGGCCGCGGACCTGCGGGAACCGGTCGCAGACCCGGAGGAGATGAGCGCCGCGCTGGTGGCGGAGGCCGAAAAGGGCCACGATGTCGTGCGCCTAGTCGCCGGCAACCCCCTGACTAACGACGCCGTCTTAGCGGAAATCAACGCCGTGTCCCACACCGGCGTCGAGTTTCAGATCGTTCCCGGCATGTCGGTGCCGTCTACGGTGCCCGCTTTCGCTGGAATCGCGCTGGGCTCCACATACACCGAGACCGACCTGGGGCGTGCCGACGTCGACTGGGACGAGCTGGCGCACGCCCCGCAGCCACTGGTGCTGCAGGCCGTTCAGGACGACCTGACCGCCATCGCCACGGAGCTGGGCAGCCGAGGCCTGGCCTCGTCGCTGCCGGTGTCCGTGACCGTCAACGGTACGACCCGGCTGCAGCGCACCTACGATGTCACCCTGGGGACGCTGGCGCAGCTCTCCGGCGACCTGTCGGGCCCTCTGGTGGTGACGCTGGGCAAGGGCGTCGATAACCGCTCGAAGTACTCCTGGTGGGAAAACCGCGCCCTCTACGGCTGGAAGGTCCTGGTTCCGCGCGCGAAGACGCAGGCGGGGCCCATGAGCGCCCGCCTGGCCGCGCACGGGCGCCATCCCGGTTGAGGTTCCGACGATTTCGATCGAGCCCCCGCGCAGCCCGGCGCAAATGGAGCGCGCCATCAAGGGCCTGGTCGACGGTCGCTACCAGTGGGTCGTTTTCACCTCCGTCAACGCGGTCGAGGCCGTGTGGGAGAAGTTCCAGTCCTTCGGCCTGGACGCCCGCTCCTTCGCCGGCGTGCGCATCGCGGCAGTGGGGCACCGCACCGCCGCCGCGATCCGCGACCGCGGCATCACCCCGGAGCTGCTTCCCGACGAGTCCCGCCAGAACGCTGCGGGAATCGTGGAGGTGTTCCCGGAGTACATCGAGGACCTCGACCCGGTTAACCGGGTGCTGCTGCCGCGCGCCGACATTGGCACCGACGTTCTCGTTGACGGCCTGATCGATCTCGGCTGGGAGGTCGACGACGTGGTCGCCTACCGCACCGTGCGCGCCGCGCCGCCGAGCGCCGAGATCCGCGACATGATCAAGTCCGGCGGATTCGACGCGGTGTGCTTCACGTCGGGATCGACGGTGAAGAACCTGGTCGGGATCGCGGGCAAGCCGCACTCGCGCACTATCATCGCCTGCATCGGGCCGATGGCCGCGGCAACTGCCCGAGAGTACGGGCTCCGCGTCGACGTCGTGCCGGAGCGCGCCGGGATTACAGATCTTGTCGACGCTCTCGCCGCTCACGTGGCGCATCTGCGCGCCGCCGGGCAGCTTCCTCCGCCGCGGAAGAAGCGCCGTCGTTCTCGCAAGCCCAAAGAGCAGGCTGCAGACTAGTCCGCGAGGGCAGTTTGCGGTGCGGGGAGAGGCCTGTCCTCTTCTTGCGTGGTAGTGCTCGCGTAGTAGTGCTGGAGCGGAGGTCGGCCAGTGGATCAATCCGGCCGATTGGTTAAGGTGGTGGCTATGAGCAACTCAGGCGCTGACAAGCCATTCGATATCAACGAGTTTGACCTTCCGACCCCGGTTCGACGCCCCCGTCGTCTGCGCACCAATCCGGTGATGCGTTCGATGGTCGCGGAGACCCGCCTTTCCCCGAAGAACCTGATTCTGCCGATGTTCGTCGCGGATGGCATCGACGAGCCGAAGCCGATTTCTTCGCTGCCAGGAGTCGTCCAGCACACGTTGGATTCGCTGGTGGAGGCCGTGCGGGAGGCTATCGAGGTCGGGATCGGCTGCGTCGATCTCTTCGGTGTGCCGAAGGAGTCGGACAAGGACGCGGAGGGGTCGGATTCCTGGAACCCCGACGGTATTTTGAACCGCGGTCTGCGTCGCCTGCGGGAGGAGTTCGGCGATTCCGTGCTGATTATGGCGGACACCTGCCTGGATGAATTCACCGACCACGGTCACTGCGGAGTCCTGGAGCAGGACCGCTACGGCGCGACGGTGGTGGATAATGACCGCACGTTGGTCAACTACGTGAAGATGGCGGTGGCCCAGGCCGACGCCGGTGCTCACATTCTTTCTCCGTCGGGAATGATGGACGGCCAGATCGCCGCCATTCGGGCAGGACTCGACGTCGCCGGGCACCAGGACGTATCCATCATGGCGTACTCCGCTAAGTACGCCTCGGCGTTCTACGGCCCGTTCCGCGAGGCCGTCGGCAGCTCCCTGCAGGGGGACCGCCGCACGTACCAGCAGGATCCCGCTAATCGACGGGAATCGTTGCTGGAGGTCGAGCTGGATATCGCCGAGGGGGCGGACATGGTGATGGTCAAGCCAGCCATGGCCTACCTGGACATCGTTCGAGAGGTGGCGGACTTCTCCCCGGTTCCGGTCGCTGCGTACCAGGTCTCGGGCGAGTACGCGATGATTCACGCGGCCGCAGCGAACGGGTGGATCGACCTGGATGCTGCGATGATGGAGGCCGTCTTGAGTATTCGCCGCGCTGGTGCGGAGCAGATTTTGACCTACGCTGCGGTGGACTTGGCCAAGAAGCTGTAGAGAAAAGTGGACGATGACAGAGCATAAGACTGACAAAGGGCAGGCGCCTCAGGGGCATTTGTCGGGCGCCGGAGCGGTTCAGCCGACTTCCGCTCCGATTGCCGTGCCGGACGAGGTACAGGGTGCGTGGCAGGCATGGCGGCTCACGGCCGTGCTGGAGGTGCTGGTCAGTCTCTCGTCTCTAGCCGTCTATTGGCTTGCGCCGGACGCTTTTATCTCCGATATCGGCGCACGTGAGGCGTTTCCAACTTTCACGCAGGCGCAGCTGGAAGTCCTGGTGAAGTCGATGTTGGTGTTGGCGCTGGTCGCGGCGGTGATTATCTGTGTAGTGTTCATCGCCCTGGCGGGGCAGATGCGCAAGGGGAAGTTGGGCGCCCGGTTTATCCTCTCGGCGGGCTCCGTGTACCTCGTCATTGTGGCGCTGCTGCTTTTCGTCACCCCGGGTAACCCGACTCAGTTGAGTGCCCCGACATGGCTGCAGTTCGTCACGGCGGCGCTGCAGATTGCTTCCGCGGCCGCTGCGGCGGCCGGTCTCGTCCTGGTGTCGACGAAGCAGTCCGGGGGGTACTTCGAGAAGAAGAATCCAGGGGCGAAGCTTCCCGGGCAGCGAGGTAGGAACTGATGAATATGTTTCCGGATCGCCCGTGGAAGTGGGTCGTTTACATCGGTGTCATCGGTCAGCTCGTGCTGAGCATGATGCTCTTTACTGGGGATTATTCGCAGGCCCCGAGCGCGGTTGCCCGGGATGTCTTTATCGCAGCCGGGGTAGGCGCAGTTGGTGCCCTGGCTCTGAGCGTGTGTATCCCCCTGGTGGAGAGCATGCGCAGGGCTCGGCTAGTGATGGTGGGGCTTGTTGCGATTGTCGTTTTGATTAAACTATTCGCGGTTGCCGCGCAGGCACTGACTGCGTGGGTCGCCATTCCCGGTGTTGTCATGGCTATCGGGGTGTTGCTGATGTATCGCGATGTGCGTGCCAGCTCGGATGGAAGTTTGAAGAAGACGGAGTAGGCGTGGGAATGAGTACCGGGGAAGAATCGGTCGGCTCCGTGCCGGAGGTACCGGAGTCGCCGGAGTCACCGGCGATACCGGAGATTCCAGAAGGCTCGGACGGTTTGGCAGACTCGCAGTCGCGACTGAGCGTCGACGACAGGGTCTCGCAAGCCATTGCAGAGGCAAAGAGCGCTGCCCTCAAGGCTCTCCCGCGCAGCCGTCGCGTCTACGACGAAGAAAGCGCGCATCAGCGGCTGGCGAAACGCAGTGGGCGCAGCAACACCGCCTTTGGCCTGGTCCTGGAGGGACTGGAAACCGCCGAGGCGGCCGAGCGGGCCGAGAAGGTGCTGCAGGCATTCCCGAATGTCACTGCTTCTGTCGTCTATAACCCGGGCCGCGCCTGGATTACAGCCCCGGACGATATCAACCCGGGAGTGTTCATCGACGCGCTCCATGACATTGGCGTCGAGGCGTACCTCACTCGGAGCACACTGCGTAGGCGTGCGACCCGACTGGACGCGGCACCGCATCGTCGGCCAGCGGTTCCCGCTGCCGCACAGCAGGTGACGGAGGAGCGCATTCGACGTCGGGAAGCAGCTCTGCGCCAAAACGGCGTCAACAACGAGGTGCTGTTCACCGCGCGCGAGCTGGTGACCAAGACGCGGTTCTGGGCGTCTGTCGTGCTGTCGATCCCGGTCGTCGCCGTGTCGTTGAACGTGGCCTGGCAGTTCCCCTGGTGGCAGTGGATGTGTGCGGTCCTGACCAGCATCGTGGCGCTGTGGGGCGGGTGGCCTTTCCACCGTGCGATGCTGGCGTCGTTGAGGCGGCGCATGTCCGCGCTGGACGGTGCTAGTTCGATTGCGATTCTGCTGGCCTGGCTGTGGTCGATGGGGCAGCTGATTGTGGGGCACGCCGGAACGATCGGGTACACGACCTCGCCGACCTGGTTCGCCTTCAACTACCGCGAGTCGGCGGCTGCGGAGGTTTTCTTCGATGTCGCCTGTGGCGTGACGGTGCTGCTGCTGACCGGTCGCATGTTCACCCGCTATAACAGGGTGCGCTCGGGGCAGATTATGCGGATGCTGAGAATTCCCGCGGAGCGACGCGTGACGGTCGTGCGTAAATCCGCGCAGTCGGCGGAGCCCAAGCGACTGCGGGTGACGGTCGCCGAACTCAATATCGGCGATGACATTGTCGTCCCGCCCGGGGCAATTGTGCCGGTCGACGGCACCGTTATCGGCGGTGCCTCCCGGATTGATGCGCAATTGCTCGGTATCGGCAACAACGCGCAGAAGGTGAAGGTCAATTCGAAGGTCTGGGCCGGTGCGCGGAACCTCGACAACGAGCTGAAAGTCCGCGTGTGGCGTACTGGCTCGAAGACGCGGGCGGCCGCGATCGCTAGGTGGCTGCGCACCGCGATCAGGGAGGAGACCGAGGTCCACCAGACCGCCGTGCGATCCGCGTCGGTCCTGGTGCCGTGGGCCTTTTCGTTGGCGGTCATAGCTTTTGGCGCTTGGTGGCTGGCCTCGGGTACTGCGGGCGGGGCGTTCGCGGTATCGCTGGCTATCCTGTCCGGGATCGCTCCGGTGGCGCTGGCAATGTCTACCTCTACCGTGCAGCGCATCGGAATTTTGGCCGGTGCAAATAACGGTATTCTCATCCGAGGCAACGACGCCTTCCGGGCGTTGGCGAACTCGGATGTCGTGATGTTCAACCGCGTCGGCACGCTGACGGAGGGCGACATGCACGTGCTGCGCGTGGCCGCGGAGGTGGGGGAGAACCCCGAGCTGGTGCTGCGCGTGGCTGGCGCGCTGATGATGGAGAGTAACCACCCGGCGTCGGCTGCGATTGTGCGCGCGTGTCGCGCCTCTCGCGATGCTGGCTCGGGAGGCGGCGATGTTCCGCACTGGATCGAGACGATTCACATCGAGATCACGGAGGACGGCGCGTTCGTCGGCCAGGTCGAGATTCCGGTGAAGGACTCCGAGGGCAAGTCGGAGATGCGCTTCATCGAGGCAAGGGTGTGGCGCCCGCGGGATCTGTCTGTCCTGAGCGAACGGATGGCGGTCGCCGCTCTCGGAGGAGGCGCGCCCCTGGTCGTGTCCTGGCGTGGCAAGGTTCGCGGTGTCATCACCGTCGGCGAGGACATCAAGCCAGACGCGGTGGAGAGCATCGACGCACTGGAGGACATGGGCATCGACACCATGATGATCACGCGCGACCCGTACCCTGTGGCGCGCCGCTTCGCCGACCGCCTGGGCATCTCGCGCGTCTTCGCGGGCATTATCGCCAGCAGGAAGGCGGGCGCCGTGCGTTCGGTACACGCCGGGGGCGAGACCGTGGTTATGGTCGGTGACCAGGATGTACGCGACTGCCTTCGAGCTGCCGACGTCGGCATCCTGATGGACAATACCGAGGGCACCGACAACGTCGACATGGAGCTCTCCGACGTCGTTGCGCTGCGCAATACCGTGTTTTCCGTGCCGGAGGCCATCGAGATTTCCAGGGCGGTCGTGCGCACGATGGACGCCAATATCTACATCGCCTGGTTCTATAACGTCGCGGTGCTGGCTCTCAGTATGGCTGGCCTGATTCACCCACTGCTGGCAACGTCGCTGATGATCGTCTCCAGTCTGTTTATTGAGTGGCGCTCGCGTCGCGTGTCCTCGCGCCGCAAGCACCTATTCCGGGTGAAGCTGGGGCGCTGGTAGTAGCTCCTCCGGGAAACCTGGTGCGCAGAGGCGGACTATAGCCGGTTGATGCGCGTGGTCACCCTCCGGTGGCCCCCGCTTGACCTGGCCGTCTACGATGGTCTGCGTGACTCAAGACACCAACGCATCCCACATTCCTGCAAACGTCGAGCTCACCGACCGCTCGGCCGAGTTCTTCGCCGAGGCCCAGGCCGTGACGCCGGGTGGCGTGAACTCGCCGGTCCGCGCGTTCGGCTCCGTCGGCGGAACTCCTCGCTTCATCGACCACGCCGCCGGCTCTCGCCTGGTGGATGTCGACGGCAACGAGTATGTGGACCTGGTGTGCTCCTGGGGCCCGATGATCCTGGGCCACGCCCACCCGGCCGTCGTCGAGGCCGTGCAGTCGGCCGCGACGAAGGGCCTGTCCTTCGGCGCCCCGACGACCGCGGAGACCAAGTTGGCCCGCCACATCGTCGAGCGCACCTCCGTCGAGGAGGTCCGCCTGGTCAACTCCGGCACGGAGGCAACTATGTCCGCGGTGCGCCTGGCCCGCGGCTTTACTGGCCGCTCGAAGATTATTAAGTTCGCCGGCTGCTACCACGGGCATGTCGACGCGCTGCTGGCGTCGGCGGGCTCGGGAGTGGCCACCTTCGGCCTGCCGGACTCCCCGGGCGTGACGGGCGCGTCGGCGGCGGACACCATCGTGGTGCCCTACAACGACATTGAGGCAGTCAAGGCCGCCTTTGCCGAGCACCCGGGCGAGATTGCCTGCGTGATTACGGAGGCCGCGGCGGGCAACATGGGCACGGTCGCCCCGCAGGACAACTTCAACGCGAAGCTGAAGGAGGTCTGCCACGCGGACGGCGCGCTGCTGATCCTCGACGAGGTCATGACGGGCTTCCGCACCTCCTACAACGGCTGGTACGGCATCGACGGCGTGGCCGGCGACCTGACCACCTTCGGCAAGGTCGTCTCCGGTGGCCTGCCGGCAGCGGCCTTCGGCGGCCGCCGCGACATTATGGAGCACCTGGCCCCGAATGGCCCGGTCTACCAGGCGGGCACCCTGTCCGGTAACCCGGTGGCTATGGCCGCGGGCCTGGCCAACCTGGAAAACGCGACCCGCGAGGTCTACGACACGGTGGCCGCGAATGCCGACCGCCTGGCGGGGATCCTCTCCGACGCGCTGACCAAGGAGGGCGTGGCGCACCACATCCAGCGCGCCGGCACGATGCTCTCCCCTCGTTTTGCGGCAGGCGAGGGCCACAACTTCGCAGAGATGCAGGCCGCCGACACCTTCCGCTTCCCGGCGTTCTTCCACGCCCTGCTGGCCAACGGTGTCTACCCGCCGTCGTCCTGCTACGAGACCTGGTTTGTCTCCTCCGCGCTGACCGACGCCGACTTCGAGATCATCGAGAACGCCGCGGCCCACGCGGCGAAGGCCGCAGCCGCCGCGAAGCCGGAGTAGGTGAGACGTGCCGCACGCGAAGACGACCATCGTCCACCTGGTCCGCCACGGCGAGGTCTATAACCCGGACAAGATTCTCTACGGCCGCCTGCCCGGCTGGCACCTGTCGGACCGCGGGCAGCGCCAGGCCGCGGCGACGGCGGCGTCGTTTAGCGGGCACGAAGTGTCTTACTTCGCCTGCTCCCCGCTGCAGCGCACGCAGGAGACGTCTCGTCCCTTTACCGAGGTCATTGGCCTGAAGCCGACGCTGGACGAGGACCTGCTGGAGGCGGGCAACTCCTTCGAGGGCCTGCACATCAAGGGCATCGACTCGGCACTGTGGAACCCCAAGTACTGGCCCAGGCTGCGCAGGCCCGGCGTGCCCAGCTGGGGCGAGCCCTACGAGGAGATCGCCGACCGCATGTTCGCCGCCATCGACCGGGCGCGGGAGCCGCCGAGGGCGGCGAGGCGATCCTGGTGAGCCACCAGCTCTGCATCATCGCAGCGCAGCGTCGCGCGCGCCGCCTGCCGCTGGCCCACAACCCGGCGACTCGCCAGTGCGACTTGGCCAGCGTGACCTCCCTGGTCTTCATCGGCGACACGATCGTGGACGTGCGCTACGCGGAGCCCGCGGCGCACCTGTAGGTGGCGGGGGCGAACCGGGCGGGCAAGCAGGCGGGGTCCGGCGTCCGAGCCCGCTGTTTACACTTTGCCGGGCGCCCCGACTAGCCTTATACAAGCTGACACATACGCAAGCGTGGATGAAACGACCGTATGAAGCGATCGCAAAAAACGATTTCGGAAGGTGGCGTGAAGGTGGCTGGTGCAAGGTTTGCCAAGGGCTCCTCGTCCCGGATTTCTGCGGCCCTGGCCGCGACCGCTCTGACCCTGACCCTGGTGTCCTGCGGTGCGGGAGACTCCGTCGGCCACGACGCGGTGGCGATCGGCGGCCAGTTCGAGTTCGTCTCGCCGGGCGGCCAGCAGATCATCGACTACGCCCCGGCCGACCGCAAGCCCGTTGGCAAGGTCTTCGGCGAGTCTCTCGAGGACAAGAACAAGCAGATCTCCCTCGATGATTTCAAGGATCAGATTGTGGTCTTGAACGCCTGGGGGCAGTGGTGCGCGCCGTGTCGCTCGGAGTCCGACGACCTGCAGGCAGTTCAGGAGCAGATGCAGGCGGAGGGCATCGGCACGCTGCTGGGCATCAACGTCCGCGACAACGTCCGCCAGGCCCCGATTGACTTCGTGAAGGATAACGGGATCACCTACCCGTCGATTTACGACCCCTCCTTCGTCAACGCCGGCGCCCTCGGCGGCATCCCCGCCTCGGTCATCCCGACCACCGTGATCCTGGACAAGCAGCACCGCCCGGCGAAGGTCTTCCTCCGCGAGGTCGACCAGAAGATGCTGATGGACGCCATCAACCAGGTCAAGGCTGAAGGGTAAGCGCCCGTGTCCACCGAGATCCTCGCCTCCGGCATCGGCCAGCAGTTCGCCGACGCCGCCACCAGCGGCCCGATCATCCTGGGCCTGCTCGCCGCGGCGCTGGCCGGCCTGGTTTCCTTCGCGAGCCCCTGCGTGATCCCGCTGGTGCCCGGCTACGTCTCCTACCTCACCGGCATCTCGGGTGCGGCGCAAGACCCGGGCTTGACGACGTCGCCCACGCCCCCGAATTCCACAGCCACCGGCGAGGTTGGGGGCGTCGGCACGCGGGCGGGGAAGAGGTCCCGGCGGGCTGACAGCGCCCGAGTGGGGCTGGCGGCCTTTCTGTTCGTGGCGGGCTTCACCGTCATTTTCGTGCTGGGCTCGGCCTCGATTTTCGGGCTGGTCTCCACGCTGCGCGTGCAGGCGCGGACGCTGACCATTGTCGGTGGCGTGGTCACGATCGTGATGGGCCTGGCGTTTATGGGCCTGGTCCCGGCGCTGCAGAAGGACACCCGCATGGCGCCGCGGCGGTGGACGACCTGGCTCGGCGCGCCGCTGCTCGGCGCGGTGTTCGCGCTGGGCTGGACGCCCTGTCTGGGCCCGACGCTGACGGCGATCATTTCGGTGTCGGCGGGCACGCAGGGCATGACGGCGGCGCGTGGCGTCGCCTTGATCATCGCGTACTGCCTGGGTCTCGGCCTGCCGTTTATCCTGGTGGCGTTCGGCTCGGCTCGCGCGGTTAGAGGCGTCGACTTCCTGCGCAGGCACTCCCGGACGATTCAGATTATCGGCGGGGTTCTGCTGGTTCTGGTCGGCGTTGCGCTGGTCACGGGCCTATGGGATATCTTCGTAGCTTGGGTTCAGGCGGCGTTCATTACGGACACCGTTACTCCGATTTAGGGTCCCCGCCCCGGGGCTCCGGTTGAGGAAAGATTTTTCATGTCGTTGAAGTGGAACAAGGTCAGGCGGCCTTTCCAGCAGGTGTGGCACTGGCTGACCAGCATGCGCACGGCGCTGATTCTGCTGTTCATCCTGGCCTTCGCGGCGATTCCGGGCGCATTGCTGCCGCAGCGCTCCCTGAACAAGGACAAGGTCGACCAGTACTTGGCCGCCAACGGCACGACGGGCAAGATCTTCGACAAGCTGCAGCTCTTCGACGTCTTCTCCTCCTTCTGGTTCATCGCCGTGGTGGTGCTGCTGCTGATCTCGCTGGTCGGCTGCATCATCCCGCGCACGATCGACCACTATCACGCCATGAAGACGCCGCCCGCCAAGGCGCCGCTGCGTCTGTCTCGCCTGCCGCATAGCGACGAGGCGACCGTCGACATGCCGGTGGACGAGGTGGCGGCCCGCGTGCGCAAGCGCCTGGGCAAGTGGTTCCTGACGGAGACCCCGGCGGAGGAAGACCGCGCGAAGGCGCTGTCCTTCTCGGCGGAGAAGGGCTACCTGCGTGAGTTCGGCAACCTGGTATTCCACCTCGGCCTGGCCGTGCTGATCGTTGTGGTCGGCTGGGGCAGCCTGACCTACTACGAGGGTCAGGTCATCCTGGTGACCAGGACCGGCACCGAGATCAAGGACGACACCGTCGACGGCGCCGTCGGGCTGCCGTTTTGTAATACTGCGGCGGCGAACTACGACTCGATGCGCTCCGGCAACACCTTCGACGGCACGACCCTGAACCCGTTCTGCATCCAGGTCGAGGACTTCAAGGCCGACTACCTGGGCAACGGACAGGCGAAGATGTTCACCTCCCACATCCGCTACGCGGAGGAAGAGGACATGCGCAAGCCGGTGGAGCAGTGGAAGGAGAAGACCCTCCAGGTCAACCACCCGCTGCGTATCGCGGGCGACCGCGTGTACCTGCAGGGCCACGGCTTCGCTCCGGCCTTCAAGGTGACCTGGCCGAACGGCGAGTCCCGCACCTCTATCGTGCAGTTCCGCCCGGACGATCCGACCTTCTTCCTGTCCTCGGGTGCCTTCCGCTTCGACCCGCCGGCCGGCATGTACTCGGATTTGTTCGAGCGCCGCAAGAACCAGATCGCCATCGAGGGCCTCTTCGCCCCGACCGCGGAGTTCACCGGCGAGAAGGGCGCGCTGCTGCAGTCCTCCTTCCCGGCGCTGCGCGACCCGGCGGTGGCCGTGGACATCTACCGCGGCGACGCGGGCCTGGACACCGGCCGCTCCCAGGGCCTGTTCTCGCTGGACCGCGACCTGATGCACTCGGGCCAGCTGAAGAAGGAAGCCCGCGTCAACCTGAAGCTGAACGAGTCCACCACGCTTGCCGACGGAACGAAGGTGGAGTTCCTGGGGGCCAAGGAGTTCGTGAACCTGCAGGTCTCCCACGATTCCACCCAGATCTGGGTCCTCGGCGCCTCCATGATGGCGCTGGCGGGCATGGTCCTGTCGCTTGGCATTAAGCGCCGCCGCGTGTGGGTACGACTGCACCCGACTGCCGACGGCGGCACCCGCGCCGAGTTCGGCGGCCTGGCGCGCACCGACAAGGCGGGTTGGGGAGACGAGTTCCAGGACATCGTCGACGATATTCTGGACCGCGAATCGGAGGAGTAGCGGATTCGCGGTAATTTCCGAGGTGGGGGCGCCCCGGGCGAATACCCCCGCGGATATTGGCTTCCCCTTTGCGTTCGCTCCCTTAAGTACTAGGGTTTGTTGAAAGTGCGGTGCGTCCTAAGCAGAGTGTCTTTAGGCGCCGCCCTCGTTTCCCACTTGATACCTTTTTGGAGCTATACCCATGCCCGTCAATCAGACTTTGGCGCAGTTTTCGGATTGGTCCTATTTCACGGCTTTCGCCTTCTACCTGCTGGCCTTCATGGTGGCAATTGCGTTCTACGCTCGTCGCGCCTCCGCGGCGGAACTGGGCAAGAACTCCGCCGAGCGTGAGCTGGTGAGCGTCGGGGCCGGTGCCGTGGCCGCGGGGTCGGAGTCGTCGACGGTGGCGTCGGCAAGCGACTCGGGTGTCGTCATCGACGGTAAGTCGGCGGCGGACGCCAAGGTGGAAAAGCACCTGTCGCTGGCGCACAAGCTGGGCACTACCGCAGAGATGCTGATCTACGTCGGCGTGGCGGTGCACTTCGCATCTGTGCTCCTGCGAGGCCTGGCTACGCAGCGTTTCCCGTGGGGCAACCTGTACGAGTACGTGTCGGTGTCGTTGCTGTTCTCCATGGTTGTTGCGGCGGGTGTCCTGCACCGCGAGTCCATGCGCGTGTTCTGGCCGTGGCTGCTGGCCCCGGTCCTGGCGCTGATGTTCTACGGCGGCAAGAACCTCTACGTTGAGGCGGCTCCGGTCGTCCCGGCGCTGCAGTCGATCTGGATTCCGATTCACGTCACCATCATCGCCAGCGGTGCGAGTATTGCGTTGGTCTCGGGAGTCTCCTCGATTCTGTACCTGCTGCGCATGGCCCAGCCGGTCGGTAAGGAGAAGGGTGTCCTGGGCAAGGTCGTGCTGCCGCTGCCGAGCGCGCAGACGCTCGATTCGATTGCCTACCGCACCGCGATTTGGGCGTTCCCGCTGTTCGGCCTGGGCATCGTGCTCGGCGCGATCTGGGCCGAGGCCGCGTGGGGCCGCTACTGGGGCTGGGACCCGAAGGAGACGGTGTCCTTCATCTCCTGGATCATCTACGCCCTGTACCTGCACGCGCGTGCGACCTCGGGCTGGCGCAACAGCAAGGCTGCCTGGATCAACATTGTTGGTTTCTCCACGATGGTGTTCAACCTCTTCTTCATCAACATGGTCGTCTCCGGCCTGCACTCCTACGCTGGCCTGAACTAGGGGGCTCGGGCTCGGGGATTGGGCTTGGGCTCGGGGCGCAACTTACAAGAAAGCCGGCATTGCCGGGTGAACTAGAATCGCACTCATGCGCGTACTAGTCACCGGTGGTGCCGGCTTTATTGGTTCCAACTTCGTCCTGCGTACCCTGGCCACCCGCCCGGACGTGGACGTCACGGTGCTCGACGCCTTCACCTACGCTGCGAACCCCCTGAGTCTCACAGCCCCGGACGGACAGCAGGTCTGCGAGGTCATCCGCGGCGACATCCGCGACGCCGAGCTAGTCGAGCGCCTGGTGCCCCGCTTCGACGCGGTCGTCCACTTCGCCGCGGAGAGCCACAACGACAACTCGCTGGTGGACGCCGACCCGTTTGTCACCACCAACGTGATGGGCACCGTGAACCTGGCCAAGGCCTGCGCCGCTCACGAGGTGCGCCTCCACCACGTCTCTACCGACGAGGTCTTCGGTGACCTCGCCCTCGACGACCCGGCCCGCTTTACAGCGACCACCCCGTACCGGCCGTCGAGCCCCTATTCGGCGTCGAAAGCTAGCGCGGACCACTTCGTTCGTGCCTGGGTGCGCAGCCTGGGGCTCGCGGCGACGATTAGCAATTGCTCCAACAACTACGGCCCCAGGCAGCACCCGGAGAAGTTCATCCCCAGGCAGGTCTGCGGCCTGATCCGGGGTCGGCGCCCGCGTGTGTACGGGGCCGGGGATAACGTGCGCGACTGGATCCACGTGGACGATCACAACGACGCCGTGTGGGCGATCCTGGACCGCGGCGAGGTAGGCGCGACCTACCTGATCGGCGCGGACGGGGAGCGCTCGAACCTCCAGGTCGTCGGCGATATCTTGGAGGGCTTCGGGCGAGCGCGCGATGACTTCGTCCGCGTCACCGATAGGCCGGGGCATGACCGTCGTTACGCGATTGATCCCTCCTCGGTCGAAGGACTGGGTTGGCAGCCGCGCTACCGGGATTTCGCGGAAGGCCTGGACGCGACGATTGACTGGTACCGAGGCAACGAGGCGTGGTGGGGCGAGGCCTTCGATGCCGCGGAGGCTGGCTACGCCAGGCGCGAGCGGGAGCTGTAGGGGGAGCGAATCCGGCGGCCCGTCTACACTGGGGAGCCATGAGCACCTTTCGGCCCACCTCCATCGACGGCGTCTTCACGTTCGACCCCCTGATCCACGGCGATAGCCGTGGCAGTTTCCACGAGTGGTACCGCCTGGACGCGTTCGCGGAGGCCACGGGCTACCCCTTCTTCCCGGAGCAGGCGAACATGAGCGTGTCCGCCGCGGGTGTGGTGCGCGGCCTGCACTTCGCGGACGTCAACCTGGACGGTGCGCCGGGCCAGGCCAAGATCGTGACCTGCCCGGCCGGCCACATCCTGGATATTGCGGTTGACCTGCGCCGCGGCTCCGAGACGTTCGGCCGCGTCGAGGTCTTCGAGCTGGACTCCACCACCCGTCGCGTGGTCTACCTGCCCAACGGCATCGGCCATGGCTTCGTCTCGCTTGCCGACGGCTCCGTTCTGACGTACCTGACCTCCACGGCGTACAACCCGGAGGCCGAGCGGGCCGTGAGCGTGCAGGACCCGGAGATCGGCATCGACCTGGGGGAGTTGCTCTCCCGCGGCGGTCTTGGGTTCGGCGACATGGTTCTCTCCGAGCGCGACCAGGCGGCCCCGACCATTGCGGAGTTCGAGGCGGGTGGCCTGGCACTGCCGACCTGGGAGGATTGCCGCGCGCTGGACAACGCCGCGCGCGACGAGTGGGCGCTGGCGAACGAGGAAGCAGGGCAGTAGCAGGTCGAGCGGTTAGGAGCGCACGATGAAGGGCATCATTCTCGCAGGCGGTACGGGTTCCAGGCTGTTCCCGATCACGCTTGGGGTCAGCAAGCAGCTGGTGCCGGTGTACGACAAGCCGATGATCTACTACCCGCTATCGACCCTGATGCTCGCGGGCATCCGCGACATTCTGATCATCACCACCGAGCAGGACGCGCCGCAGTTTTCCCGCCTGCTGGGCGACGGCTCGCAGTGGGGCGTCAACCTGACCTACGCGACGCAGGACGAGCCCCGGGGGCTGGCCGAGGCCTTCATCATCGGTGCCGACCACATCGGCGACGACTCGGTCGCCCTCATCCTCGGCGACAATATCTTCTACGGCGCGGGCCTTGGCACGCAGTTGCGCCGCTTCCACGAGGTCGACGGCGGCGCCATCTTTGCTTATTGGGTCGCGGACCCCAGCGCGTATGGTGTGGTCGATTTCGATGCCACCGGGCGAGCGGTCGCGATACAGGAGAAGCCAGAGCGTCCCCGCAGCCATTTCGCCGTCCCGGGCCTGTACTTCTACGACTCCGAGGTCGTGGAGATCGCGGTGGCGTTGGAGCCGTCGGCACGCGGGGAGCTGGAGATCACCGACGTCAACCGCGCCTACCTGGAGCGCGGAAAGCTGCAGGTGGAGGTGCTGCCGCGCGGGACTGCGTGGCTGGACACGGGCACGGTGGACAACCTGATGGCGGCCGGCGATTTCGTGCGGACCATCGAGCAGCGGCAGGGTCTGAAGATCGGCTCTCCGGAGGAGGTCGCGTGGCGGATGGGCTTCATCGACGACGCGGCGCTGGCCGAGCGTGCCGACGCCCTGCGCGCCAGCGGCTACGGCGAATACCTGGAGCTGCTGCTGCGCCGTGGCAAGGATGTGTAGGGCTGGGAGTCGGCGGCTGGGGCCTGGCTCCTGGGGTCCTGGGCTCTGGCCTGCGGGCTAGTCGGTGGCTCTGTCTTCGGGGGAGTCGGGTTTGGGCTCGGGCTGCGGCTGGGAGCGGTCCTGCTTGTTGTTCCCGTGTTCGGGATGCTGTCGCTGCTGCTCAGCCTCGTGCTGCTGCTTTTCCTGCTCGCGCTTGCGGCGGTCGAACTCGGCCTTCTTGAGCTTCCAGAGAAACTCCGGGTCGTCGTCGGGAGCGATGGGACGGCGCTGCTGGTTGCCGACAGCGTTGCGGGCGCCCGGAAGGCTGGTGCCCCCGGAACCGGAACGTGAGCCGGGGCCGAACGCCTTCCACAGCACCACAATGACGACGATGATGAACAGCAGCAAAATGAGCCGACCCATGAAAAAGATGACCTCCCTGGTTTAGGGACTAGAATACGCAACTAGTGCGCGACGTCGTCAGGGTGCCGGGGTTGCGAGGCGTTGCTTCCGTGCAGCGCTGTGACGCAGCCAGGTCATGGCCACGGCGTCGCCAAGTTTTTGGATTGACAGTAGGAGTAGAAGTCAGATGGCGGATCAGCAGGCGGATTCGGTAGACAACAATCAGGGTGGGGCAGCGCAGGCCCCGGCCAAGGACGCCGGCCGCGGCAAGGCTCTGAAGGGTCTGTTCTGGTACGGCCTGGCCCGCCTGGTGCTGTTCCTGGTGATTTTCTTCGCGCTTCTGGCGGTCACCTACTTCGTCGGCGTGCAGATTCCCGCCGCCATCACCGCTGTGTTCGCCCTGATTATCGCGATGCCGCTGTCGGTTTTCGTCTTCCCGAAGCTGCGCGTCGAGGCCAACGAGTCCGTGGCCGTGTGGTCGGCGAACCGTCGCGCACACAAGGCCTACATCGCGCAGCAGATTAAGGACCGCGAGGAAAACTAGGCTATTGGGGCCTCTGCTTGGCTCCCAAGTTCGCTCCCAATTTCACTTCAGGACGGGTTCATGACTGTAGCCCACGGTATCGGCTGCTCTAAAGTCACGAACCAGCGCTAAAGTGCCGGGCCTGCCGGGCCCTCCTGTCCGGCCCGGCCGCCTAATACCAGCGCAGCAACCTTCTCAATCGCCGCGTTCACCGCGTCCGGCACCTCGAGCGGCAGCATGTGCCCGGCATCGGGGACTTCGACCAGCTCCGCATCCGGCCACTCCTTCAAAATCAGGTCCGCCTGTTCGCGCGGGGTGACGTCGTCACGCGTGCCGACGAGCACCGCCCCCGGCCTCCCTTTCAGATACGGCGCGGCCGCGAATTCATCGTGTTCCTGCAGGTCATCGAGGTAGCCAACAAATGTCTCCAGCGGAGTCTCGTGGATCATGGCGGCGTGGAACTCGATGACGTCGTAGTCCGTTGGGCGGGAGAACACGGCCACGGCCAGCGACGGGGCCATCAGGGCAGCGACGGCTTCCCGGAATTTCCGCACCTGCCGCGGCGAGGATTCGATTGTCTCCCGCACGGCATCCGCGACCGGTGACGCCAATACCTGGGGCACGCCCTGCGCAGCCAGCCTGTCAATCGATGTCGCAATCAAAACCACTCCCGCGATACGACGGCCCAAGGTCTCATCCGCCGTCCGCGCAATATTGAGGGCGACGAGTCCTCCCAAAGAGTGCCCGACCAGCATGATCGGGCCCTCGGTGGCACGCTCGTTGATCACGGCGATGGCGTCCTTCGCGGCGCCCTCAACGGTGCACAGTTCGGGCGCCACGGCGCCGGTCTGCCCGTGGCCGCGAAGATCCATGGTGAGCAGCCGGGCTGCTGGCATTGACTGTCGCAGTGCGGCGAACTGGCGGTACCAGGATTCCCCAGCCAGGGTGAAGCCGTGGACGAAAACAATGGTCAGGGGTGCTTGGCTCGCTGCGCCATCAGCCCCCGATTCTCCTTGGACGCTCAGGTCATTTTTGGTGCTTGGCCCGACCTCGTACCAGTGCACCGGGATGTCGGTGGTGCCTGCTGCTTTTGCACTTGCGGAGGTACTACCAGCGAAATTGATGTCGGGCGCTGTGACGTGCACGATTCCGGTTGCGTCCAGGTCTGTCAGCCCGGGCTCGCGGGTCTGCGAGTGGAGGGCGCCGTGCTCCAGTGCTAGGCGCCGCCGGCCTGCGGGGGTTGCTCGGAGGGTCCAGCTTCGCACCAGAGCACCAGTTTTGGCCACGGCCTTCGCCGCGGCCGTGGGGACCGAGTCCTCAAACGCACGCCGGACGAAGCAGCGAATTGTATTAGTGCTCATGAGTATCCTTTGGCCATGTCGCGAGGGCGCGTTAGCTCTCGATGCAGTAATAGCGGCGTTTATGAGGCCATTTCGAGGCTAGCTCTCAAGTTGTGTGGGCTTCAGATTAGAAACTCCCAGGTCGCAAGGTCTCGAAAAAGCAAAATCACGACACAAATTGAGAACTGACCTCTTTTTGTGGCCTGTGGGGCTTATTCGTTGTTACAGGTGGGGGTTGTCTGACCTGTGGGGCTGGAGGGATTTGTGCCGCATACCCTGACGCGCTCCTGACGCGCCCCACCAGCCCCACCAGCCTCAACCAGCCCCAAAAGCCCTAGCCCAACCCCAGCGCCAGCGCAGTCAGAACGGCCCAGGCCAGCATCATCTTGCCGGTCAGTCCGAGCACCGCGATCAGGTCCTTGCCCAGCGCGCCCCCGCGCACCGGCGCCGCGGCCTTCACCCACAGCGGCGCGACGACCAGGTCGACCAGCGCCCAGGGCTGCCAGAAGCTGATAAAAATGCTTGCTACCAGCGGCATCGCCGCCAAGATTTGCCAGACGACGCGGGTGCGGGCGTCGCCAAGCCGGACCGCCAGCGTGATCTTGCCAGTGGCGGAGTCAGTGGGGATGTCGCGCAGGTTGTTGGCCAGGTTCACCGCGGAGGACACCGACCCGATGCCGATCGCGCACGCGAGCCCCACCCAGGACATCGCGCCAGCTTGGGTGTATTCCGTGCCCAGCACGGCGACGAGGCCGAAGAAGATGAAGACCGACACCTCGCCGAGTCCGCGGTAGCCGTACGGGTTCTTGCCTCCCGTGTAGAACCATGCCGCGAGGATGCACACCGCGCCGACCAGGATGAACCACCAGACGCTCAGCAGCGACAGCGCCACGCCCGCGAGCCCCGCCACGCCGAACGCCCCGAACGCCGCGTACTTCACGTGCTTCGGCGGCACCAGCCCCGAGCCGGTCAGGCGCAGGGGTCCGGAGCGGTCGTCGTCGGTGCCGCGGATGCCGTCGGAGTAGTCGTTGGCGAAGTTCACGCCGACGATTAGCGCCCACGCGACAATCAGCGCGAGCGCCGCGCGCCCCCACGCCACCGGCGCGTGCGAAGCCGCCGCCCCGACACCCACCACGACCGGCGCAAACGCGTTCGCCCAGGTGTGCGGGCGCGCGCCCTCCAGCCAATCGCTTAGCGACGCACCCCCGGCGCCCCTTCCTCCCCGTCCCTGGGTGTTATCGGTGGAGGGGTTGCTCGCAGACGGCGAGGACGACGAATGTGGTGCTTCAGACATGGATTCAATAATAGGACTCGCGGCTTTTTCGGCGGCGAGGCCCCTAGAACATCTCCGCGACCTTGCGCCTGTCGACCTTCCCCAGCCCGATCAGTGGCAGCGCCTCCACGTGGCGCAGGTCCTTCGGAATCATCCAGTGGTTCAGGCGCCCCGCGTCTTCGGCGTCGCCGAGGCCGTCCATGACGTCGCCAAGCGTGGCGGAGCCCTCGTAGGCAGCGACGATGGCCTGGCCGAGCCTGGCGTGTGGCACCCCGACGACGCACGCGCCGGTCACGCCGTCGATGGCCAGCAGTTCCTGCTCGAGGACCTCCGGGTGCAGTTTGAGCCCGCCGGAGTCGATGACGGTGTCCAGCCGCCCCGTGAGCACTAGACGGCCGTCGACGAGCTTGCCGCCGTCGGAGGTGCCGAACCAGCCGGGGCGCGAAAAGGCCTCGTGATCAGGTGTATTGCGGTAGCCGCTAGCCACCATCGGGCCGCCCAGCCACACGCGCCCGTGCTCCACGGCGATCTGCGCGCCCTCGATGGGCTGCCCGTCATAGACGCAACCCCCGGCGGTCTCGCTGGAGCCGTAGGTCGCCACGACGTGGATGCCCTCCTCGGCAGCCCGCGCCGCCACCTGCGGATTGATGGCAGCCCCGCCGACGAGGACGGCGTCGAAAAGCCGAAGGGCGGCGACCCCCTCGCGCGTCTCCATCGCCTTAGCGAGCTGGAGCGGCGCCAGCGAGGTGTAGGCGCGGTCGCCGGTCAGCCGCGAGGCGCCGTCCGCGAACGCCGCCACACTGAACCCCTCGGTGACGTCCACGCACACCGGCTCGGTGCCCGCGACCAGGCTGCGGATCAAAACCTGCAGTCCAGCGATGTGATAGGCGGGCATCGCCAGCAGCCACTGCCCGCCGCCGCCCAGCCACTTGTGGGTCGCGCTTGCCGACGCCAACAGGTTGCCCGGCGTAAGTTGCGCCCCCTTCGGCGTACCTGTGGACCCGGAGGTACCGACGACGAGTGCTACGGAGGCGTCGATAGGCTCTCCCGCGCGCTGCGAGTTGCGGAGGATGGAGGAGCGGGCGGCGTCGTGAAGCGGAACCGGCAGGTAGGAGGTGCGGCCCTCGAGCGCTGCGGCGAGGTCGGGGAGAATCGCGGCGGGGTCGTGCGGGTTGACGGGCAGGACGTTGAGCGTGGTCACAGTGAAAACTCTAGTCGGTGAAATTGGGCTGGGGCGTGCAATCCGCGGGCGAGGGCGCTCCGTAGTTAGCTGTGTGGTGCGCCGGGCCGGGCGAGTAGCGCAAGTGGTGCAGACAGCGCGGAACAATCGCCGGCGCGGGCGCGTTGCGCAGATTACGTACGACGAAAGGATCGAAGATGGCTTGGTTATTCGGCAGGGCGGCACAGTTGGTTCCCGAGGACGAGGCGCTGAAGGGCGGGTCGCACCCGGTGCTGGAGAATCCCCGGCCGCACGCGGTGCTCGGCACGCCGATTACGGGCCCGTGGGAGGACGGCCAGGAGGTCGTCTACATCGGCATCGGCTGTTACTGGGGCGCAGAGAAGTTGTTCTGGCAGACCCCGGGCGTGCTGTCGACGTCGGTGGGCTTCGCCGGCGGCGTGACCCCGAACCCGACCTATCGCGAGACCTGCACCGGCCGCACCAACCACACCGAGGTCGTCGAGGTGGTCTACGACCCGGAGCAGATCAGCTTCGACGAGTTGGTCGCCAAGGCGCTTGAGGCGCACGACCCGACGCAGGGCTTTCGCCAGGGCAACGACGTGGGCACGCAGTACCGCTCCGCGATTTACACCACCACGCCCGAGCAGGCCGAGCGTGCGCGTGCCATCGCCGCCGCCTACGCGCCCCGGCTTGCCGACGCAGGCCTCGGCCCCATCACCACGGAGATCAAGCCGCTGGCGCAGACCCCGGCGGGGCAGTACTACCGCGCCGAGGACGAGCACCAGCAGTACCTGTTCAAGAACCCGGACGGGTACTGCCCGGTGCACTCGACGGGCGTTGCCTGTAACCCGGCGGTGTAGTTTTCCGGGAATCATGTCGGGCCGGTGCGGTGATGGTTCTAGAGTGAGAGGAGTCATTTTTATCTAGTGTTTGTCTAGTGGGGCCGTGGCGGAGTGACCCTTCGCCCCGGACCATCACCGTGAAATAGGGAGACCCACCTGTGGTTATGAAAGTGCTGCGGGTCGCGTTCGCGTTCGTCGGAATTATCGTCGGCGCGGGCTTTGCGACTGGCCAGGAAGTCATGCAATATTTCGTCGCCTTCGGTATCGACGGAATCTGGGGAGCGGTGCTGTCCGCCGTGATCATGAGCGTGCTGGCCATGATTATCCTGCAGCTCGGAAGCTACTTCCGTGCTGCCGAGCATGGTGAGGTCTTCCGTCGTGTGTCGCACCCGATCTTCTCCAGGGTGCTGGACATTGGCGTGGTGATTACCCTGTTCGCCACCGGTTTCGTCATGTTTGCGGGTGCGGGCGCGAACATGAATCAGCAGTGGGGGACGCCGCTGTGGGTCGGCGCGGTGATTATGGTGGCCATCACCATTGCCGCGGGTTTCCTCGACGTTGACCGCGTGACCACGGTCATCGGCTCGATTACCCCGTTCATCGTGGTGTTTATTGTCCTGGCCTCCATTTACACCCTGGCTTTCACGGACCCGACCCCCGTCGCCGAGCGTGCCGACGCCATCGCCTCCGTGCAGACCACGCTGCCGCACTGGACGGTGGCGGCCGTCAACTACGTCGGTTTCAACCTGATGGTCGCGGTGTCGATGGCGATCGTCATCGGTGGCAACATGTTCCACCCCAACGTCGCAGGTATCGGCGGTTTCCTGGGCGGCCTAATTTATTCGGCGCTGCTGCTGATCTCCGCGATCACGCTGTACTACACCGTCGGCACGGTCGCGACGGACGCGGTTCCGATGCTGACGGTCATCAACCGCCTGCACCCGTGGCTGGGACAGGTCATGGCCGTGGTGATCTTCGGCATGATCTTCAATACGGCGCTGGGCATGTTCTACGCGCTGGCCCGCCGCCTGACGGCGTCGCGCCCGGAGCGCTTCCACGTCGTCTACGTCGCGACGGTCGTGCTCGGCTTCATACTGAGCTTCGTCGGCTTCCAGAACCTGATTGGCTGGGTCTACCCGGTGCTCGGCTACATCGGCCTGCTGCTGATCGTGGTCATGCTGGTTGCCTGGGCCCGTGGGCGCGGCCGCATCAATGAGGAGTCGCGTCGCCGCGACCGCATTGCCGACGCCGTCGCCGCCGGTGACACCACGGCCGCCCGCGTCGAGATTGAGGACTCTAACCTGTCGGTGGCGCAGGTCAAGGAGGCCATCGACGGGGAGTAGGGGGAGGCTAAGACCGCGGAATCGTTGCTTTTCGCGCGGTGAATGCCAGTGCTATTGCTGCCGCCACAATGGGGAAGACCCACATTCCGAGGCTTCCCGCGTTGTGCATGAGGGTGCCCTTCGGAGTCATATGTGAAAGCCCCATTGAAACGACAATGAGGAACATTGCCATCATGTAACTCAGTTTGCTTGTCCACTTGGCAGCGGTGAGGAATGCTGCGATGATTCCCGCTGCCGCGATTGCCATATTGACGACCGCGAAGCCCACATGAGCGGGCATTCCAGTGTCAATAATCCAGTTAGCGAAGGCCGTAACACGAAAACGCGCGAGGATAAGAAGAAAAATCAACACGGGCGTGGCAAGGATAAATTTTCGGGACATGCTCTTCCTCGGGTCATTTTCAATAGCAGTGGTAGCCCAGATAGCTCTAGGGAAGTTGCTATTGAGGCAACTTTTTTAAGTATGCGACTGCAATTCCTGGCGACAAAGTTTTTACCCCTCTTGTCGGTGAGAAAGGGATCTATGAGTCTTCTAAAGGATTCGGGCTGGCCTTTGCCTGCACTTTCTCCCAGCCGGCGTTGCGCTCCCAGTCAACGTTGTGTCAACGGCAGCCAGTGTTGCGTTAGTGCCAGCCTCGAGTGCCTCATTGGTCGCACGTGCACCACGAACGGGTACCGAAACCCTGCCTGATGGGATGAACTCTCAAATTGTGTGGTGATTTTCAATTTTCCGGGTCCCGCGACCTGGGAGTTTCTCATTTGAAGCCCACACAATTTGAGAGTTGATCTCTTTAGAGGCTGTTTTCCGCCCCTTTGCTGTGGCTGCCGTTGTTACTGTGACTACCGTTGTTGCTGATTCCTCTGCTGCCTCTGCGTATTTGGAGGGGTCGGCAGCCCGCATGCTCCGTCGCGGCGCCCGTGCTCCTTTGCTGCAGCACAGCCGAAACTAGCACTAGCACAGACAAGTCAAGCACCAGCACCATTGCCACGGGCGCTCCAGCCGAGTGGGAATGGACGGGGGAGTACGCATTGAGGGCTCTCGGTTCGGATTCAGAGGAGTAATCGAACCCCGGCCTGCACAGCGACCTACCGATCCCTGCGACGGACGACCATCATGCGCTGGTCGAGGATCTGCAGGACGCGGTCGGCAAGCGCGGGGTCCACGTCGATGTTGTTGCGGGCGCGCAGGACTTCTTCGCGGGCGGCGTCGAGCGCGACGGTAATCATGCGGTCGACGTGCTTTTGCTTCAGTAGCGGCGTCTTGCTGGAGGGGTCGTCGAAGTAGGCGCGGGGCTCCTCCTCGTGCCCGGAGATGAGGCTGGCGACGGATAGTTCCTCGCGCAGCGTCTGGAAGCGCCGCTGCAGAATCTTGCGCAGGTCGGTGTTGAATTTGTCGCCGGGGAACTCGTCCTGGACGGCACGGAGCGACGCGGCCTGGGAATCCCGAATTATGACGGCAATCTCGCGCCGGACGTCCGTCGCGGACTCCGGGGTAAGCCGCCGGGATAGCCACGGCAGGCTCAGACCCGTAGGTACCAGCGAGACGAAAATGACCGACGCGGCGACGACCAACACCAGGCGGCGCTGGTCAATCTCGCCACCGGCGGACTGCAGCGCCGGCACCGCCAGCGCGAGGGCCAGGGTGGCCAGGCCGCGCATTCCGCTCCAGGTCAGCAGGGTCGCACCTGCGGCGAGGCTGCGTAGAGGCTGCTTCGTGGCGAAGAGCCCGAGCACGAAAACGAACACGAAGCGGACGATAAACAGCGCCGCCACAACTCCCGCGGCGACCGGCACGTAGCGGACAATGCCGTCGGCACCGAAGACCGGCTGGCCCTTGAACACCTCGCGCATCTGCAGGCCGATCAGGCCGAAGGCGATGCCCGTGATCAGCAGGTTCGCGACCTCCCAGAAATTCCCGCGCGCGATGCGGGTCTCGCCGTCCTCGACACGGGTGCGGCGGTTCGTCTCCAGGGCCGTGACGACGACGGCAATCACCCCGGAGGCATGGAAGTGCTCAGCCAGGAGATACGCGGCAAAGGGTGTGGCGAAACTGACAATGACCTGCGCCGGAACGTTGTTGGTCAGCCGGTCCAGCGCCCGGTAGATAAAGCCCACGACGAAGCCGACGACAATCGCCCCGATGGCGGCAACCAGGAAGTCCACCGCCACCGACGGCGGGATCGAGGTATCGCCAGCTTGAAGCGCCGCCAGCGAGGTCTGGAACAACACGATCGCGACGGCGTCGTTGAACAGGCCCTCCGACTGCAGCAGCATCATCAACTGCCGCGGGATCCGCGCCGAGCCCGACACCGCATCGACCGCCACGGGGTCCGGCGGCGCGACCACGGCGCCGATGAGAAGGGCCAGCGGGAACGTCACCGTTGGCACGAGCCACCACACGGTCGTGGCCGTGACCAGCGCGGACAGGGCGGTGAGCACCACCGCGAGGCTCAGCAGCAGGTGCCAGCGCTTGCGGAACACCGACCAACTGGTGTTGCGCGCCGTCGCAAACAGCAGCGGGGGCAAGAAGAGCTGCAGAATCAGCTCGGGGTCAATCTGCGGCACCGCCACGCCCGGGATGAACGTCAGCGCGATGGCCGACAGCAGCATCAGGATGGGGTAGGGCAGTCCGAAGCGCTCACCGACGGTCACGCACACGACGGTGATGGCGATGAGGGCAACGATGAGAACCAGCACAACAAAAGGTTTACCAGGCGTACCGGACCCGGGAAGCGGCGTTAGACCTCTGCTTCCGGCGTTAGACCTCCACCTCCGAGCGCGCTGACAGCGCGATGCACGCCCCCAGTGTCAGCACGAGCCCCGCGGCAGCCAGCGGCCACAGGCCGTTGCGGATCTCGTCGCCCAGAAGCAGCAGGCCTACGGCCGAAGGGAATACAGTCTCGACGCTGAAGCACAGGGACGCCGCGGTTGTCGTCGGCAAGCGGTCGAGCGCGAAACCATAGACGACAACGGCGAGCGCGCCATACCCAACGACGGCCCAGACCAGCGGATCGGCGAGGTATCCCGTCCACGCGGCGTGGTCGGGAATCAGACGCGCGGCGACGCCCACCATGCCGAACCCGAGGCCCGCAATCGCCGCCAGCGCGATCCCGCTCGCCCTTCGCGCCCGCTCGCCGCCTCGCTTGACGACGAGCCCAGCTGCCAGACCCGCCAGCGGAATCGTGGTGGCCAGGATTGCCCAGGAGACGGTGCCCGAGGCGTGGACGGCGGGCCCGTCCTTGGCCGTGAGCCCGAGCCCGATGAGGCCAATGACCAGGACTCCGAGGGCGGCAGTTTCGGCGCGGCGCAGCTTCTGCCCCAGGAAAATGACCGCCAGTACTGCGGTGACGGCGACGGAGGACGCCACGATGGATTCGACGAGGAACAGCGGCAGCAGGTGAAGCGCGGCGGCGGAGAGGACGAAGCCGAGGCCGTCGATCAGCAGGCCGATGCCGTAGAGGTAGCCGGAACGCACCTTGCTCGCGATGGTGGCTTCGGCTGGCAGACCGGAGAGCCTGCTGACGGCAACCGCCTCTAGCACCGTGGCGATGCCGTAGCAGACGGCCGCGGCAACTGCGCCGGTCAGAGCGAAAAACATGGAGCCTCCCTGTAGTGCTTGCTAACTGGACTCTATCGCGTGGGTGGGGTGGCGCGGTGCCGGCAGCGCGGATGCTATGTGGGGCGAGTGTCTATCTCACAGGGGCCTAATCCGCTTTATTCTGGAGCTTGATTTAGGTTAAAGTCATCGAAACGAAGGAGGCTAGTTATGAATACGCAGCAAATGCGAAAAGATAGTGTTGAACAGGCAAAACACTCGAATATTCTAGAAGGCCTCATTACGAGCAAGGCCTACGATGACGATGCGGAGCACTACGCTGTTGGCGAAATTTCCGCGACTCAGCTGGTAGAGCTAACCCGCGCCCGATTCGGATTGTCCTAGAAAAGTGTGAAAGTGCTTGATCCGTATCTCGAGCCTGGCACATCGACACTAAAGAACTCACTTGGGATAAAAGACCCTCGGGAACTCGCGAAAGCTGAGGCGGACTTAGTTAACGCACGGACTGTGCAGCTGGGCGATCCAGAATTCGAAGCGCGCATCCCTGAATCCCGAGACGAGCGGGAGCTCAGAGCGATCCACCATCATTTATTCCAGGATGTTTATCCTTTTGCGGGGCAGATTCGAACAGTCGAACGCAGCGGCTCTTTTGGTCCAGAATTGCCCACGATGCGGGTTGGGTATTGGACTGGCGCAAGTTCGGAGCTGACCTGAATGAGGCCAGCCGAATATCGCGCGAGCTCGGTGATAATTCACTACTACTCAAGGGGCTTGACGCGATGGTAATCGAAGCGCCTTGGTGAAGGCTTAACCGCAATTAGGCAGCCTACCCGACCTCCACCTGCCGGAACGTGACGTTGATCCGCCCCTCGGCAAGCCCGCAGCCCTCCGGCAGCGTTCCCGGCCTGGTCTTCGGCACCCCGTGAAAGGCCAGGCGTTTTGGCCCACCGAACACAATCACGTCGCCGCTGGCCAGCGTCACATCGTCCCAGGGCTTGTTCCGATTCTCGGTGCTGCCGATGCGAAACAGCGCCTCGTCGCCAATCGACAGCGACACAATCGGCGCGGGCGAGGCCTCGTTCAGGTCCTGGTGCAGGCCCATCGTGGCGCCCGGCGGGTAGTAATTCACCAGCGCCATGTCCGGGCTAAACGACGCCGCCGAGCGGGCAAGCGATTCGTCGTAAAGCGCGGCCGAGGCGAGCGCGGAGGTGGCGAGCTCCACAAGGTTGTCGGGGATCGGAGGGACTGTGTGGCCTCCGAGTGACGTGACGTAGCGGTACGGGTTGGTCGCCCACATGCGCCCGAGGTGGAGCATAAACACCTGCATCTGCCCGCTTTTGAGTTGCGGGCGGCGCATCTCTAAGGGCGTGCCGACGAGCTCCCGCGCCACATCGCGCAATTGCCCCACAATACGGGCCTGCTGTTCTAGCGGGAGCCAGTTCGGCAGGTGCACGACGCCGGGCGTGACCTGGGTGTTGTCGCGGGGGAGGGCGTCGAAAAGCATGGGGCTAGCGTAGCGCGGTCGCCCCGTGCCACTGCGCGAGTTTCTCCAGCAGTATCCGGTCTGATTCTGTCTTGGCCGCGCGATTTCCCTCGACGGTGCCTCCGAGCATCGTCTCCCAGCTGGGGCCGAGCTTGGTGATGTCCTCAGAGAAGAGATGACCTGCCTGCGGGAATATGCGGGCCTCTAGTCGTGGGTTGCGCTCGGCCAGGTTCTTGGCTGCGACGTCGCCGGGCCACATCGCATCCTGGTCCCCGGCGAACAGCAGGCCGTCGCCGTGGAAGTTCTCGATCTTGATGCGTGCATCTTCGGTGTTGCTGGCATGTTGTGGCATTGATGCGTACACCGCACGGTAGGAGATGGGCAGGCCAAGAGCCATGTTCAGGAACATTGTTCCGGCAGCTGCCGGTGCGGGATCTTGGAATTGCAGGAAGGGCAGTGGCTGCCCATCTAGCGTGAAAGATGAGCTTGGCCCGCCCGAGAAGGAAAGACCTTGGTAGGTGTACTCGGCGGGTGTGAACAGGACGAGGTGGTCTACGCCTCGGCGGTGCACGGCGAGGTTAGCCGCTAGCTCCGCCCCCTTGGAGCTGCCGATCACGGTCACTGGCCCGTCCGGCAGCATTCCACGAACCTCGTCGAAGAATTCCAAGGGAACGTCGACGAGTTCCTTCTGCTGGTTGGGCTGGCCGAAAAAGAACAGTGCGAAGACCTCGTAGCCTGCATCAAAGAGCTGCCGAGCGCGCTCGTAATCGGGCGATCCCTCCGAGCCGCCAAACACGACCACAGCTCCCTCGTGCCGTTTCTGCTCGGGCACGAAGTGGAATCCATTGGCGTAGTGGCCCTCGATCGGCCTAATCTGTTCGTTCGTCGCGTAAATGCTTTTATCCTGCAGGTTTGGACCTGGGATGGCGTAGCGACGCACGTTATATGCGTGGATGCCGGCAACCGCCACCGCAGTAAGCACGATAACCGCGACGATAATGCCGAGGACCTTCAGGAACTTCTTCATGCGGGCCTGCCTGAGTAGTGCGAATTACCCCGAGGCCGGGCCGCTGACAACCGTCCCTTGGGCAAGTGGGCCGTGGGAGATTAGCCCGAAACGTTTGGAGTCAAGCGTAGTACTTTTTCCTACAAGCCACGTGTCTTCGGGCGGCGTTCCCCTAATCCGGGCCTCCGCCCAATCCGCCCCTCGGACTAACGTGTGAGACATGACCCCGACGTCAGGAATCCAGGCCTCCCACCACCCCTCTTACCCCGATCAGCCCACGCACATCGAGGTCCGCGGCGCGCGGGTCAACAACCTGAAAAACATTGACGTCGACGTCCCCCTGAACCGCCTGACCGCTATCGCGGGCGTCTCCGGCTCAGGCAAGTCCTCGCTGGCCATGGGCGTTTTGTACGCGGAGGGCTCCCGCCGCTACGTCGAGGCGCTGTCCACCTACACTCGCCGCCGCATGTCGCAGGCCGCGCGTGCCGACGTCGACAGCGTTACCCACGTCCCCGCGGCCCTCGCCCTGCGGCAGCGCCCCGCGGTGCCGGGCGTCCGCTCCACGTTCGGCACCTCCACGGAGCTGCTGAACGTGATCCGGCTAATGTTTTCCCGCCTGGCGCGGCACCGCTGCCCGAACGGCCACTACCACGAGCCGACCCTCGACGTCGCCGCCGAAAGGCCCCTGACCTGCGCCGAGTGCGGGGTCGAGTTCCGCGCCCCCGGCGCCGAGGACCTAGCCTTCAACTCCCGCGGCGCCTGTGAGACCTGCGAGGGCATCGGCACCATCCGCGAGGTCGACGACGCCACCCTGATCAAGGACCCCGGCCTCTCCATCGACGAGGGCACCGTCCTTCCCTGGCAGTCCTTCGGCTTCAACGTCCAGCCCGACATCGTCCGCGAGTTCGGCGTGCGCACCGACGTCGCCTGGCGCGACCTCACCGACGCCGAGCGCGAGATCGTCCTCGCCGGCCCCGAGGAGAAGAAGCACATCACGGTCACCTCGAAGAAAGGCATCCACGAGCTCGACTTCACCTTCCGCAACGCCCGCCTGACCGTCACCGAGGAACTCAAGCGCGCCGACAACGACAAACGCCTGGCCAAGGTCGCCCGCTTCCTCACCGAGCGCACCTGCCCGACCTGCCGCGGCACCCGGCTTTCCGACGCCGCCCGCGCACCCCTCATCGGCCAGCGCAACCTGGCGGACATCACCGCGCTGACGCTTGACGACGTCACCTCCTGGGGCTCCGGCGTCGCCGAGACGGTGCCGGCGGCGATGCGCCCCGTGGCCGATGCGCTCGTCGTCACGCTGGTGGGCATGGCGGCAAGGCTGCAGCAACTGGGTCTCGGCTACCTCAGCTTGGACCGCGCGGGCAATACTCTGTCGACGGGCGAGCGGCAGCGGGTGCAGTTGGCGCGCGCGGTGCGCAACGAGACGACCGGGGTGCTCTACGTGCTCGATGAGCCCTCGATTGGCCTGCACCCTGCCAACATCGAGGGGTTGCACGGCGTGATTCGCGACCTGCTGCGCGGCGGGAACACGGTGGTCATGGTCGACCACGACCCGGCCGTGCTTGCGGAGGCCGACTACCTCATCGAGATCGGCCCGGCCTCGGGTCGTGGCGGCGGGGAAGTGGTCGCCAGTGGCCCCGTAGAGGAGGTCGCTGCGGACGAATCCAGCCTGATCGGCGGGTATATTTCCGGGCGCACGCGCGTGGCGGTGAGGGAGGCGGCGGAGGGCGCGTCGGCAAGCGGGGCTGTCGGCCACGGGGCGATCCACATGGAGACCGAGCCGATACACACGGTGCGGGCTCTCGGCGTGGACATGCCAGTGGGGCGGCTGACGGCGGTGACGGGGCCGTCCGGGTCCGGCAAGACGACGATGGTGCTCGAGTCGCTCGTGCCGGCGCTGCGCGGCGAGAAACCGGAGCACGTGGCGGCTATTGATGCGGCGGGCATTGATGTGGTGCACGTGGTCGACGCGACGCCGATTGGTGCGAACGTGCGCTCGACGGTGGGGACGTACACGGGCGTGCTGGACGAGCTGCGGCGGATCTACGCGAGGGAGTCGGCACTGAAGGAGCCTCCGAATAAGGCCCCGAATAAGCCCCTCAAGCCGGGTGCGTTTTCTTTCAATACGGGCTCGCTGCGCTGCCCGGTGTGCGAGGGCACGGGCACGATTTCGCTGGACGTGCAGTTCCTGCCGGACGTGGACGTGACCTGCCCGGAGTGCGGCGGGTCTCGGTACGCGCCGGAGGCCTCGCGGTACCGGGTGGTGGGGAAGGCGCTGCCCGAGCTACTGGCGCTGACGGTGGACGAGGCGCTCGAGTGGGTCGGTGGTGTGGAGGGGCCAACCGCGGGGTCTCATTCCAAGGCGCCAGCCAAGCCGCTGACCAGGTCCTTCTCCAAGGTCCGGCGCACCCTGCAGGCCATGGCGGATGTGGGGCTGGGCTACCTCACCCTGAACGAGGCCACGCCCGCGCTGTCCGGCGGCGAGGCCCAGCGCCTGAAGCTGGTCTCCGAGCTGCATCGAACCCAGAATCACGCGCTGTTCGTGTTCGATGAGCCGACTGTCGGCCTGCATCCCCGCGACGTGGAGACGCTGCTGCGGGTGCTGCAGCGCCTTATCGACAAGGGTGCGACGGTGCTGGTCATCGAGCATGACACGGACCTGATCCGCAACGCTGACTACGTCATCGATCTTGGCCCCGGAGGCGGCGCGGACGGCGGGCGCATCGTCGCCACCGGCACGCCGGCTGAGGTCGCGGCCAACCCGGCCAGCGTAACCGGGCGGTATCTGTAGCGTCCGTAGACTATTGGCATGGACAACCTGACCGTCGCGCCGGGCCCCGGAATCCCCAGCGGCCTCACCATCCCCGCCTCTGAACTGCGGGAACGGTTCGCGCGCTCCTCTGGCCCCGGAGGCCAGGGCGTCAACACTACCGACAGCAAAGTGCAGCTCGCGGTGGACCTCGCGGAGCTGTCCGTCCTCACCGATACCCAGCGAGGGCGGTCAATCCGCAATTTGGGCCCGCGTCTCGACGGCACCGTCCTCACCGTCTCGGTCAGCACGCAGCGTTCGCAGGTGCGCAACAGGACCGAGGCCCGGCAGCGCCTTGCAGAGCTACTTCGCGACGCCCTGGCACCGCCGCCCCCGAGGCGTCGGCGGACGCGGCCGACCAGGGCGTCGGAACGCAGGCGCAAGGCGTCCAAGATGCGGCGGAGCGAGTTGAAGGCGAATCGGCGCAGGCCGAGGCTGTAGGCGGTGCGGTTTTCGGTTCGCCGCCATCACTGAACGCCGCGGTATTCACCTGATGGCAGGGTATTCACCTGATGGCACGCGATCATGGTTGTGGCGCGCTGTAGCGCACCAATAAGTGAATCCCGTGCCATTAGGTGTGCTAGCCGGGTGAAAATCTACCCACTTATGGCTCGGTATTCCCCATATAGTCACGTATATCGAGCCATATCGGGAATATCGGACCATGCGGGGAATATTCGACCATATGGGGATGCAGGGATGCAGGGAATACACAGCTTCCTTACCGTGGTAGCCCGCAGAAAGTGCACAATAGATGCATGAACGAAACCACCGCACCGAGCACCACCGCACCGAGCACCTCGGCAACCCCCGCGCCGAGCCAGCAGTCTAAGCCGCCGGCCATCATGTCCATCCAGTCGCACGTCAGCTACGGCCACGTCGGCAATTCCGCCGCTGTATTCCCGCTGCAGCGCGCGGGCTTCGAGGTCTGGCCGGTCCACACCGTCGCCTTCTCCAACCACACCGGCCACGGCAAGTGGCGCGGCCCGCTGATTCCCGCCGACGACGTCCGCGCCATCGTGCAGGGCATCGACGAGCTGGGTCGGCTTTCCGACGCCAGTGCGGTCATCTCCGGATACCAGGGCGGAAGCGACATTGCTGACGCCATTATTGAGGCGGTAGCCCTGGTCAAGCAGCGCAACCCGAAGGCTATCTACTCCTGCGACCCGGTGATGGGTAACGCCAAGAGCGGCTGCCACGTCTCGGACGATATTCCGCCGCTGCTGCGTGACAAGGTCGTCCCGGTCGCTGACGTGATTACCCCGAACCAGTTCGAGCTGGGCTACCTGACCGGCCGCGACGTGGAGGACCTGGAGTCCACCATCGCCGCAGCTCACGCGGCTCGCGAGATGGGCCCAGAGACCGTGCTGGTCACCAGCGTGCTGCGCCCGGATCGCGCGGAGGACACCATCGAGATGCTGGCGGTCAACGGCTCTGGCGCGTGGCTGGTCGCCACCCCGTACCTGCCGTTCAAGCGCAACGGTTCCGGCGACGTCACGGCCGCGCTTTTCGCCGGCAACCTGGTTCGTGGCGGCGCCATCGACGGCGACCTCTCCGAGGCTCTCGGCAATACCGCGGCCAGTGTGTACGAGCTGCTGAAGGCGACCTATGAGTCCGGTTCCGACGAGCTCGAGCTTATCGCTGCCCAGGAGGCCTACGTGAATCCGTCCGAGCGCTTCGAGGTCACCAAGATCGCCTAGCGCGCCCGCGCTGAACCGGCACCCCTCGCCAAACCGGCACCCCACGCCGACCTAGCACTTTAGTGCTCGTTTGTGACTCTAGAGCAGCCGATACCGCAGTCTAAAGTCACAAACCAGCGCTAAAGTGCGGGGCTGGGGCTAGGGGCAGCGGCCGACTTGCCAACTCCTAGCCCCAACCGCCTAGCAAGCCCCTAGTAGTAGAACGGGAACTCTTCCCAGTTCGGGTCGCGCTTTTCCAGGAAGGCCTCCTTGCCTTCCACGGCCTCGTCGGTCATGTAGGCCAGGCGGGTGGCCTCGCCTGCGAAGACCTGCTGGCCCATCAGTCCGTCGTCGGTCAGGTTGAACGCGAACTTCAGCATGCGCTGCGCCGTCGGGGACTTGCCGTTAATCATGCGGCCCCACTCGACGGCGACGTCCTCGAGCTCCCCGTGGTCGGCGACCTCGTTGACGGCACCCATGCGGTGCATGGTCTCGGCGTCGTAAGCCCGGCCGAGGAAGAAAATCTCGCGGGCGAACTTCTGTCCGACCTGCTTGGCCAGGTAGGCCGATCCGTATCCGGCGTCGAAGGATCCGACGTCCGCGTCGGTCTGCTTGAAGCGGGCCTCCTGGCGCGACGCCAGGGTCAGGTCGCACACCACGTGCAGGGAGTGCCCGCCGCCGGCGGCCCAGCCATTGACCACGGCGATCACAACCTTCGGCATCGTGCGAATCAGCCGCTGGACCTCCAGAATATGCAGCCGGCCGCCCTCTACCTTCGCACGCGCCGTATCGACGGTGGAGGCATCGGCGGTGGCGTCGTCGTGCGCGTGCTCGGTGGCGTACTGGTAGCCGGAGCGGCCGCGAATGCGCTGGTCGCCGCCGGAGCAGAAGGCCCAGCCGCCGTCCTTGACGCTCGGGCCGTTGCCGGTGAGCAGGACGACGCCCACGTCGGGCGTGCGGCGAGCGTGGTCGAGGGCGCGGTAGAGCTCGTCGACCGTGTGCGGGCGAAACGCGTTGCGCACCTCTGGGCGGTCAAAAGCGATGCGCACGATGCCGTTTTCGCGGCCCTCGCCGACGTGACGGTGGTAAGTGATATCGGTCAGGTCCTCGAAACCTGCGACGGTCTTCCACTGCTCGGGGCGGAAGGGATTATCGGTGGAGTACTTGCGATTTTCGGTGTGTGCCATGGGTTTTACTCTACTTAGTCCCTGCGGAGCCGTTCCACAGCTCGACTAGCTTATGGACTCGGTCCTTATTTGCCCTGGCGCCGGGAGCTACCTGGTTGGCCTTGCCATCGGGGGTGCTGGTGAAGGTGACCTCGGCAAAGTCACCGGTTGAGGAGCCCTCGGAGTCCGCGGAGGTATCGGAGTTGGCACCGCGATGTTCTTGGAGCGTGATTTGGTGGATGTCGGTATGCAGGAGCTGTCTGATGAGCGGCATAATCTTCGCCCACTGTTCGTCGCTTGCCGACGCATCTCGAGTAGCTAGTTTTTCAGTATCCACACTGATAAATACGCGCCCTCGCTTGTTGCCGAAAATCTGGGCTTCGGTGACTGCCGGTTCGTCCAGGATTCCTGCCAACGCGGGCAGGGCCTCAGCCTGGGCAGAGCGATCGAGACCCGAGACCAGCCAGGAGGTTCCCTTCTTCCAGCATCCGCTCAGCGTGAGCTTATTCTGGGAAAAATCCGGCGTATCCGTTAGCAGCCGACGGGAAGGGGAGGGGACTTCTTCGGGGCATCCTGGGTTGTGGCTGGCACCTGTATGTATCTTGAGGATCTTGCGGTCTGCGTCGACGCCAACTCGAACTCCATTTGTGACACCGGTGGCACTACTACTCATCTGGACGCCGAAGGCGTCGAGCATGTCACGCAGCCGACGTACGTCGTCGGCAAGCGTTGCGGTGCTGATCGAAACGGTGCTGCTGCTGATTGTGATTGCCGACCCGGCCACCCTCGCCCCAGCAGTCTCCGCTCCAGCTGATGCGAAGTAGCCGGTGAAAACGTCATCGATGGTGGGCACTGAAACCGAGTTCGTGTGGGAGAGTACAGTGCCGGGAATCGCCGTTCGTACTGCGTCGACGGTGCGCGCTGCACCTGCGATGGCTGTAACGCTGTCGCCGGATAGCCCGAACATTCTTTCTTCGGCTTCGCCGTAAAAAACCCTGTAGGACTCGGCTGAGTCCGTAACCTGGCCCGGGAGCGCGAGCGACGTCGTCACGGGATCGTCGGCTAGGAGCGTCAGCTCGGCGTCGGTGCCCTTGCGGTAGTCGGTCGCCTTTCCTCCCAGTGCTAATACCTGCTTGGTGGCGCCCTGTGGCAGCGCATGGCCGAATTGCTTCAGTGCCGGAGCGTCGAGGTTGGACCACTGGCTGAGCTGCAATTCGCTACGCCCCTGGCCGTTGGGCCAGGACAGTCTGACTTCCCATGGCTTTTCCTTGCGGTCGCGTAGGAAACCGCGCAGCGAGTCCACGCTGCTCATGGCGTCGTTGTAGGTGGCAGTTTCGGCCACTAGCCGGGGGTACGACGAGAGTCCTCCTCCCATCGTCACTTTCTGGTAGGTCGAAGAGGTCAGGAGATCATTGTTGTCCGCCCACTGACGCAGCGTATTTCGCTCCGGAACGAGGCCGCAGCCTGCAAGAAAAGCTGTCGATGCTGCTACGCAACCGATGCAGACGGCCTTCGTCGCAGCCCCAGCGACGCTGTGGATAATTTTGCCGAACATAGTGCTCATTAAACCTTGTTTAAACACGGGCCGTGTCAGACACCGCGTGAAAAACGGACCGTGTCCGCCGCCGGCTGGGGGCTACTGTGAAGGCATGCCAGAAACTGCCCAGCCACAGTCGCAGCCGTCGCCTCTCCCTCCTCTCGATGACATCCTCGCCCGCGCGCACGTCGTCGCGCTGCCGATGGCGGTGAAGTTCCGCGGGGTCACCACCCGCGAGGCTCTGCTCATCGACGGCCCCGCCGGCTGGGGCGAATTCGCGCCCTTCCTCGAATACGATGCGCGCGAATCCTCCGCCTGGCTGCGCTCGGCCCTCGAGTGCGCCTGGGTGGGCCTGCCCGCGCCGCGCCGAGAATCCGTCGAGGTCAACGCGACCATCCCGGCGGTTGCGGCCGTGGAGGTGGCTGGCGTCGTCAAGCGGTATCCGGGGTGTCGCACCTTCAAGGTCAAGGTTGCGGAGGCCGGCCAGTCGCTTGCCGACGACATCGCCCGCGTCGAAGCTGTCCGCGCGGCGGTGCGGAAACTTTACGGTTTCGAGCCGCGGGTGCGCGTGGATGCGAACCGCGGCTGGAGCGTCGATCAGGCCATCGCGGCGGCACACGCGCTGGGGGAGCTGGAGTACATGGAGCAGCCGGTGGCTTCGGTGGCGGAGCTGCGGCGGGTCCGCGACGCGGTGGGGGACTTCTGCCGGGTGGCGGCCGATGAGTCGATTCGCAAGGCCGAGGACCCGTACCTGGTGGCGAGGGAGGGGGCGGCGGATGTTGGCGTGATGAAGGTCGCACCGCTGGGTGGCCCGCGGCGGCTGTTGCGCCTGGCCGACGAATTGGCCCTGGACGTGACGGTGGCCAGCGCGCTGGACACGGGGGTCGGCATCGCAGCGGGGCTTTTCACGGTGGCGGCGCTGCCCGCGACCGAGTCACAGCCGGAGCCCGCGGCGGCGGGGCTCGCGACGTCCTCGCTGTTCATTGAGGACGTTATCGAGCCGCGGCCGCTGGTGGACGGGCGCCTGCCCGTGACCAATCCGGCGCCGGACCCCGCGCGCTTGGAGGGCCTTGTGGCAAGTGGGCAGCGCCGCGACTGGTGGTTCGAGCGGGTGCGCCGGGCGTACGGGTTTCTCGCGGGCTGAGACTGTAACCTGCTGAGCCTCCAACCTGCTGGTCCAGCCGACAAGCCGGACCCAAGGGCTCCAATCTGAAAAAATTTCGCTAAGGGTTCCCTAAAATTGCCCAATAGTTTAAAGTTTGCATTAGTATGCAACAACGGAACTATTGGGCGGAAGGGGTGCCTGCCATGCTGGACGTCCTCGGCAACGAGACCTTCCGAAAGCTTTTCGGGGCCCAGGTCATCGCACTTATCGGGACGGGCTTACTCACGGTGGCCCTCGGACTGCTGGCCTACGACATCGCCGGTGACCAGGCTGGCAGTGTCCTCGGCACTGCGCTGACCGTGAAGATGGTCGCCTACGTGGCCCTGTCCCCGGCCATCGCGGCCGCAGCCGCGCACATTTCCCGCAAGCCGCTTTTGATCGGCGCCGACCTGGTTCGCATGGCCGTCGCCGCCTGCCTGCCCTTCGTTACGGAGGCCTGGCACATTTATGCGCTCATATTCGTGTTGCAGACTGCGTCCGCCACTTTCACCCCGGCGTTCCAAGCGCTGATTCCCTCCGTTCTGCCCCGCGAGTCCGACTACACCAAGGCGCTCTCGCTTTCCCGGCTCGCCTACGACCTGGAATCCGTCGTCAGCCCCATGCTCGCCGCAGCCCTGCTGACGGTGATGAGTTTCCGCAACCTCTTTCTCGGCACAGTCATCGGCTTCGTGGCCTCGGCGACGCTTGTGTTCCTCGCCTTGCCCCGCACGCGCAGTATCGGCGTCCCGACTCGGACCAGCGCCGCGGAGGCCGAGACCTCCTTCGTCGAGCGCCTGACCTCCGGTGCTCGCGCCATGTTCCGCGACCAGGCGCTCCGTGGCCTGCAGGGGATTAACCTCGCGGTCGCGGCGGCGCAGGCCATGGTGATTGTCAACACGGTTGTCCTCGTCCGCGCCTACCTGGGCCGCTCCCAGTCGGATGTCGCGATACTTCTCGGCGCGTTCGGCGCGGGGTCGATGTTGGTCGCACTGGTGATGCCCCGGCTATCACGCCGCATCTCCGACACCCGGCTGATGCTCGTCGGCGCCGCCGCCGCGATGGCGCTGCTGGCTGTGCTCTCCCTCTCCCTCCCCCTGCTTGGCTCTGCCCCGCTTGCCGACGCCCCCTCCAACCATCCCCTCACCTGGGCCGCGTTCCTGGCGCTGTGGCTTTTCCTTGGGGCCTCGGTATCGCTGATGCTCACCCCGTCGTCGAAGCTGATTGCCAGCGTCGGCAGCGAATCCCAGCGCCCGGCTCTGTTCGCGGCGCAGTTTTCCCTGTCGCATGCGTGTTTTCTCATTACCTTCCCGCTGGCGGGCGTGGCGGGGTCGTCGCTGGGGCTGCCCGCGACGTCGGCGGCGCTTGCGGGCGTCGGCACGCTCGGGGTGGCGCTGGCGACGTGGAATTGGCGGCCCCACCTTTCGCGCTGGCTTCCGCGCGGGATTCCGCACTCGATGGAATTTTCCAGGATTGTGGAGGAAGTAGCGCCAAAAACCGGGTTACTTCCTCCGAAATCCTGGAAAAATTAGCCGACGCAGTAGCCTATGAACCGTGAGTGAAAACCAGCAGCAGTCCCCTGAGCAGCCGGCCCAGCAGTTCCCCTCCGAGGTCGCGGCGGGCGTCATCGTCGACGAGTTGATCCGCCTCGGCACCGTCGACGCCGTGGTGTGCCCGGGCTCGCGCTCTGCACCTCTTGCCCGCGCGCTCGTGCAGGCCGCCGACGCCGGGCGCCTGCGCCTGCATGTGCGTATCGACGAGCGCAGCGCCGCCTTCCTCGCCCTGGGCCTGGCCTCGCAGACGTCTCGTGTCACGCCGGTCGTGACCACCTCGGGCACGGCGGTGGCGAACCTGGTCCCGGCCATGGTGGAGGCCACCATCTCGGGCATCCCGCTGCTGGCCCTGACCGCGGACCGCCCGGCGCACTACCGCGGCACCGGCGCGAACCAGACCATCGTGCAGGACCGCCTCTTCGCCGACGCCTCCGTCGCCGAGTTCGACCTGGACGGAACGCGCGAGGTAACCCCGGCCGTGGCTGCGCAGATCCGCGCCCGCGTCGACCGCCTGGCCGCCGCGATGCTGCCTAGCGCCGTGGGAGCAGGGGCGGCGGGAGGCGCGGGGCACCTCAACGTCCGCTTCATCGAGCCGCTCGTGCCTGACGACGACCACGTCGCCGACATTCCCGCGGGCCGCGCAGACGGAGGCCCCTGGACGCGCATCGGCGCAGCGAAGGGTGCCAATTCCGCAAGCTCAGCCCAGGTGGCAGCCACCCAGGAGGCCGCGACCATCGACCTGTCGCGGCGCACCCTGGTCATCGCGGGCTCCAACGCGCCGCACCTGCCGGAACTCGAGGACGTCCCGACCATCGCGGAGCCGAACTCCTACGCGCCTGCGGTCCCGGTGCACCCGCTGGCGGCCGGCACCTTCGCGCAGATTCCGCCGGAGCAGATCGTGCTGGTCGGGCGGCCGACGCTGCACCGAGGAATCTCGAAGCTGCTGGCGAACCCCGACATCGAGCTGACGGTGGTCTCGCCCGCCGGAAACCGTGGCTCCGGCGCGGAGTTCCCGGATGTGACGGCCAATGCCCGTGCCGTCGTGAAGCAGATTGCGACGGTGGGGGAGCAGGACCCGCAGTGGCTGAAGATTTGCGAGGCGGCCAGCGAGCTGGCGGTCAAGGCGGTGCGGGAGACGCTGACCGAGTCCATCGAGGCCGACGAGCCACTGACCGGTTTCCACGTCGCGGCGGCGCTGACGGACAGCCTGCGCACTGGCGACAACGTGGTGCTGGGCGCGTCCAACCCGGTGCGCGACGCGTCCTACACGGGGCTGCCCTTCCCGGGCGTGAACACCTACGCGGGCCGGGGAGCTGCGGGGATCGACGGCACGGTCGCCACCGCAATCGGCATCGCGCTGGCCTCGGACCGCGTGCATAATGACGAGATTCGCCCGCCGCGGACACTCGCCCTGATGGGCGATCTTGCCTTCCAGCATGACTCGGCGGCGCTGGCCATCGGGCCGGGGGAGCCGCGGCCGGAGAACCTCACCATCGTGGTCGCCAACGACGGCGGCGGCGGCATCTTCGAGACCCTGGAGGCCGGGTCGCCCGCGCTGCGGGGAAACTTCGAGCGCATCTTCGGCACGCCGCAGGATGTGGACTTTTCCGCGCTGTGCGACGCCTACGGGGTCGGCTACACGCGGGTCGACGCGCTGCCGGACCTTCTGGCGGAGCTGCACCCCGACACCGACGTCGACGGTATCCGCGTGATCGAGGTGACCACCTCGCGGGCTCCTCGCAGGCAGTTGCATGCGAAACTGTCCTACAATTCCCAGCTGGATAACCCCAGCTAGTGGCGGAGCTTTCGGCGGCTCGTTGCCGACCAGGGGCTAAAGGTAGCTAAAGGAAAAAGAAGGGAGGAAAGCATGCCGACGCGAAGAATATCGCTGGCCAATTGGCCACGGCGCCTGCGCCAGCTCTTGCTCTTCCTCCTGACGTGCCTGCTTGTCTCCTGTGCTGGGATGGTCGTCGGCAGTTGGCTGAATGACCGTGCGATCAACGCCAACAGGGGAGAGGCGGTTGCCAACGTCCGCTCTGTGGAGGTCATGCGCACCACCGTGGACTTCGTCGACGGCAACGGCGATTTCCAGTCCCCGCCGACGGGACTGCTCTACCCGGTCGGGCTGGAGGAGGGCCAGCGCGTCCGCGTCGAGTACAACCGGGCGGACCCGAACGTGGTGCGCGTGGCCGGCCGCGCCTGGACCCTGTCGATCATCCCGGCTGCCAGCATCGCCTTTGTCGGGCTGATTGTCGCGGCGCCGCTGTGGTGGATCTCGGTACGCGCAACCTCGCGTTCACAAAGAACTTCCCGAAAGGTAAACGACGGGTCACCGGAGCTTAGAAACGAGTTGGAAAACTAGCACTATGCGCGTTGCCATCATTGCCGAGAGTTTCCTGCCGAACATCAACGGAGTGACAAACTCCGTGCTCAGGGTGTTGGAGCACTTGCGCGAGCAGGGCCACGAGGCCCTGGTCATCGCGCCGGGCGCCCGCGATTGGCAGGAGGAGGCCGAGTTCTACTGCGGTTTCCGCATCGAGCGCGTGCCCACGGTGATGGTGCCCCTGATTGACTCCCTGCCCATCGGCGTCCCACACGGCAAGGTCGCTGTGGCGTTGGCGAAGTTCAAGCCGGACGTCGTACACCTGGCCTCTCCCTTCGTCCTCGGCGGTGCGGGCGCGCTGACGGCGAAGGCGCTGGGTATCCCGGCGGTGGCCGTCTACCAGACAGACGTGGCGGGTTTCGCCAAGAACTACAAGCTCGCGGGTCTGTCCACTGCCGCGTGGTCGTGGACCCGCGTCATCCACAACGCCTGCGCCCGGACGCTCGCGCCCTCCTCTCCGACCATTGAGGACCTTCGACATCACAAGATTCGCGACGTCTACCGCTGGGGCCGTGGCGTCGACGCGGTGCGGTTCACGCCCGCAAAGCGCAGCGGCGAGCTCCGCCGAAAGTGGAGCCCGGAGGGCAAGTTCATCGTCGGCTACGTCGGCCGCCTGGCCGCGGAGAAGTCGGTGGAGCGCCTGGCTGTGCTGCGCCACCGCAGCGACATCCAGCTGGTCATCGTCGGCGATGGCCCGGAGCGCGATCGCCTGGAGAAGTTGATGCCGAACGCCGTCTTCACCGGCCAGCTAACCGGCGACGATCTCGCCGAGGCCTTCGCCAGCCTGGACGTCTTCGTCCACACCGGTGACTTCGAGACCTTCTGTCAGGCCGTCCAGGAGGCCCACGCCTCGGGTGTCCCGGCCATCGCCCCGCGCGCTGGTGGCCCGCGCGACCTCATCGCCGACGGAACCAACGGCTACCTGCTGGCCCCGGAGTCCTTCACCCGGGATCTCCCCGCCGCCGTGGACTCCCTCCTGCTTGCCGACGATGTCCTTGCCCGCAAGCAACTGCGGGAACGCTGCCGCGCCACGGTGGCTGAGCGCACCTGGTCCGCACTGTGCGCCGACCTGGTTCGCCACTACGAGGCCGTCTCAGGCGTGTCCTCCAGCGTGTCCTCTAGAGAGTCGGCGCAGCCCGCATCCGCGGCGCAGCAGTCCGTCGCGTAATCTGGAATTCGTGTCTAGGGCTGATCTCACCAAGAATCCACACGATGTCGCGTCGATGTTCGACGGCGTGGGCAAGAATTACGACATCACCAATACCGTCCTGACCGGCGGCATTGATCACTACTGGCGCGTGCGCACCGCCAAGCGTCTGAATCTTCAGCCCGGCCAGAAGGTCCTCGACCTGGCAGCTGGCACCGCGGTGTCCACCGTCGAGCTGACCAAGTCCGGCGCCTACGTCGTCGCCTGCGACTTCTCTCGCGGGATGCTTAAGGCCGGCGCCCACCGTGACGTGCCGAAGGTCTGCGGCGACGGAATGCAGCTGCCCTTCCCGGACAACACCTTCGACGCCGTGACCATCAGCTTCGGCCTGCGCAACATCGTCGACTACAAGGCGGGCCTGGCGGAGCTCGCGCGCGTGACCAAGCCCGGCGGCCAGCTGACCGTCTGCGAGTTCTCCACCCCGGTCGTGCCGGTGTTCAGCACCTTCTACAAGGAGTACCTGATGAAGGCGCTGCCGAGGATCGCCAAGGTGGTCTCCTCGAACCCGGAGGCCTACGTCTACCTCGCCGAATCTATCCGCGCCTGGCCGGACCAGGCGCAGCTCGCCCGCGACATCAACGCCTCCGGCTGGGTCGACGCGGGCTGGCAGAACCTTACCTTCGGCATCGCGGCCCTGCACTCGGCGATCAAGCCGGCCTAGTTACCCTGCGTCAGGACCAGGGCTGCCGGCCCGCGATCCGGTCGAATCCGATGGCGCCCCGGCCGGCCGCGCGCCACAACCTCGCCACCACGTCCCGGTCCTCCTCCGTGACCAGGTTGCCCATCAGCGCGCGGCAACCCCCACTCAGCGGCTCACCCCAGGGCGCCCCGATCGTCAGCGGACCCAATGCGGGAAGGAACTTGGGGTAGGTCAGCGCCAGCGCCAGCTTCCTGGCCAGCGAGAACCCCGCTCCGTAATGGTCCCGCAGCATCTGCGGCCACGCGTGGGCCAGTCCGTCGCGGCCCGCACCGACCGCGCCAATGAGCCCGACCGCCAGCCGAGCGGACTCCATCCCGTAGTCGATGCCCTCGCCGTTTAAGGGGTTGACCAGGCACGCCGCGTCGCCCAACAGGGCCCAGTTGGCGCCCGACACGTTCGACACCGCGCCGCCCATCGGCAGCAGCGCCGAGGTCACCCGCTCCGGCTCGCCCATCGACCATTGCTGACGCACCTGCCCGTGGTAGTCGCGCAGCAACTTCTTCACGTTCGCGCGCGCGGGCCGCGACGCCGTCGCCAGCGCGCCACACCCCAGGTTCGCGCGGCCGTCGCCAAGCGGGAAGATCCAGCCGTAGCCCGGGTGCGTCTGCCCGTCTGCGCCCCGCAGCTCCAGGTGCGAGTGAATCCACTGGTCATCTGCGCCCGCGGCGGCGTCGGCACGCACATCCACGTAGGAGCGCGCAGCCACGCCGAAGACGCTGTCGCGGTGCCAGGTCCGCCCCAGCTGCTTGCCGACGACGCTTCGAACGCCGTCGGCCACCAGCAGCCAGCGGGTGCGGATACGGTGCGTCGTGGCGCCCGACTTTGCGGGGCCGTTTTTCACGATCACCCCGGTCACCCCGGCGACACCGCCACCGATGTCGCCGCGCTCGACCTTCGCGACGGGAGTCCCGTCGAAGACCTGGGCTCCGGCCTCGCGGGCGGCATCTAGGAGGAAGGCGTCCAACTCGGTGCGCGGCATTGCCGAGCCCACCGCGGGGAAGGGGCTGGCGCTGCCCTCACCATAGCTGCCGCTACCCGGCCATGGCGCGGTAATCGAGCCACCGAAACCGTGCAGCTTCAGCCCGCGGTTGCGGGTGCGCCCGAGGATGGCGTCGGCAAGCCCGAGGCGGGCCAGTTCGGCGATGGCGCGCGGCGTGAGGCCGTCCCCGCAGGTCTTGTCGCGGGGAAAGCGCTGGGAGTCGACGAGGACCACGTCGAAGCCGCGCGGGCGGCATGGATGGCGGCGGCCGAACCGGTGGGGCCACCGCCGACGATGAGGATTTCGGCGGAATCGGGCAGCGGGGACGCGGAGGCGGGCTGGGCGCCTTCGTCGGATGCGGGGGAGTGCGCGCGCTCATTCGGGCTCGACAACATTGTCCCAGCGTATAACGCGCGCTTATCGAATATGGGAACTGGCCCCATTGCAACTATGCTCGTAGGGTATGTTCATTTAGCAGATTCTTATCATTTAGACGTGAGTTAGGCAGGACTCGAATGCGTACTGGAGACTACTCCGGGCTTGGTTCCGGAAGTGCTCAGGGCACTGGTGCTCAAGGCAGCACCAGTTCTTTCTTCGTTGACGAGGCACTAGAGGCAGCGATCACCGAAGGAATGCGCAGGAGCGAGGAACTCCTGATTGGCGAACTTGATAAGGGTGAGGATTTCCTGGTCGACCGCGTCGCGCACCTGGCCAAGGCCGGTGGCAAGCGCTTCCGCCCGATGTTCACGATGCTGGCCGCCCAGTTCGGTGAGAACCCGGAGGCCGAGAACGTCGTCACCGCCGCGACCGTGCTGGAGATGACGCACCTGGCTACGCTTTATCACGACGACGTGATGGACGAGGCCGATAAGCGCCGCGGCGTGCCGTCTGCCAACGCGCGCTGGGACAACACCGTCGCGATCCTCGCAGGCGACTACCTGTTCGCGACCGCCTCTCGGTTGCTCGCGCACCTGGGCTCTGAGACAGTCGCTCACTTCGCCGAGACCTTCGGCGTCCTGGTCACCGGCCAGATGCGCGAGTGCCTTGACGAGTCCGGGCTGGATCTACAGCAGCGCATCGACCGCTACATTCAGGTCATCTCCGAAAAGACCGGCGTGCTGATTGCTTCGGCCGGGTACCTGGGCGCGCTGCACGCGGGCGCCCCGAAGGAGATCATCGCCGCGATGCACCGCTACGGCGAGTTGATCGGCATCATCTTCCAGATCGTCGACGACATCATCGACATCTCCTCCAACACCGACCAGTCCGGAAAGACCCCGGGCACCGACCTGCGCGAGGGCGTCTTCACCCTGCCGGTCCTCTACGCCCTCCAGGAGGACAGCCCCGCCGCCGAGCGCCTGCGCGAGATCCTGGTCGGCCCTGTCACCGAGGACGCGCTTGTCGACGAAGCGCTGGACCTCCTGGCTCAAACCCGCGGCGTCGAGCGGGCGCTCGAGATGGTGCGGGATCTGTTGGCGGAGTCGGATCAGGTGATTGAGGTGCTTCCCGATGGCGCCGCCAAGGAGTCGTTGCGCCAGGTGGCGCGCTACACCGTCGAGCGTGTCGGGTAGTAGCGCTGCCAAGTGTCGCAGCGTAGTAGCGCCACGAAGCGCGTTTGCGCGTTTGCTTTGAAGCGTGCATGCCTTTTAGGTGTTGAACAGGCGATTTGCTTAGTTCACCGCCTAGTGGGTACCATTCCATTCGCACCGTTTAAGAGTGCACGCCAGATTGCCCGAGCGGCCAAAGGGAGCGGATTGTAAATCCGTCGGCATTGCCTACGTTGGTTCGAATCCATCATCTGGCACAGTTTCACTTCCGTTGGGGAGTGCAGGCGCCCGTCGTTTTGCGACGGGCGCTTTTCGTTATGCGGCGCCCCGGCATCGGGTCCTGTGGTGTGGCGCCGTGGCTCCGACCGTTCGTGGTACTTCTGGCCCGATATTCCCGACATGGTGAGATATTCCCGATGTGGTCACGGATACCGAGCCATCTGGGGAATATCGAACCATGACAGGGCGGGGCAGGCCCGTTATCTGGTCCCCGGTGCTACAGTGCGACCGCGGCTTCGCAAAGAACTGCGGCTCTGTAAAAGCCCTGAAAAACAATGCCTGAACTGCGGAGTTGTGTTCGCATTAGTCTTCAGGTTAATCTATCCAAGGCTTCACGGAGAGCGGGAAACAAACCCAAGGGTTTGGTTCAAAGCTCGAAGGATGCTGATGCCCCCTTAGCTCAGTCGGCAGAGCGTTTCCATGGTAAGGAAAAGGTCGACAGTTCGATTCTGTCAGGGGGCTCTGTTCTTTTATCCGGCCTTTTGGTTGGATCCGAAGAATAGGGGCGATGTAGCTCAGATGGTGAGAGCGCACGACTCATAATCGTGAGGTCGGGGGTTCGATCCCCCCCATCGCTACCGCGAACATATATGGTTCGTTAGTTCCCGCCTTGATTGCAGTCAATGCGTTAAGGTGGGGCATTGTCGGCTAATGGCCGACAGTGAAGGGGCGTGGCTCAATTGGTAGAGCAGCGGTCTCCAAAACCGCAGGTTGCAGGTTCGAGTCCTGTCGCCCCTGCAACGCACCCGTCATCCGACGGGTCCTGAGGTATCAGGGCCGTCGAGGTGGCGGGTTTTCTTTTTGGTAGCGTGTAGATTCGGATAGACTCTTAGATCTGTCGATCTGTTTCGTACGTTAAAACAGCTTCTGCAACCCAGGTTGCATGTCAAGAGGAGAATCGTGGCTGAGGAAAAGCACACTGTCCCAGCGGCTGCCCGCCCGACGGGTAAGCGTCAGGCGTCGGGCGCCCAGGCCCCGGTGAAGGCTAAGCCTGCTCGCTCCAAGGACACGGGCGAGATGGCCACCCGTAACCCGCTGATCTTCCTGAAGCAGGTCGGTGAGGAACTCCGCAAGGTTATCTGGCCGACTGGTCGCCAGATGGTCGTCTACAGCGTCGTTGTGCTCCTGTTCCTGATCGTCATGGTTGTCCTCGTTTGGGGCGTCGACACCCTCGCAGGACTTGGCATTCAGCAGGTCCTGGGCAACTAAGAGGGCAGTCGTCGAAGCATCGACAGGCTGGGCGTTTCTCGCATGACGAGTTTCGTGGCCTTTTCGGTTATACTGCTTTGCAGTGATGCTTTTTCATCCCGCCTCCGAGACACGGAAGGCGGGATTATTCGTTGCAGGCCCGTCCGCTACCCGGGCCGAAGAGTTCTCAATACAGTCTCAACAAAGAGGGGTTAGCACAGCATGAACGATGCTCAGAACATTTTCTCCGATGCCCAGCAGTCGCAGCCAGCCCAGTCGGCGCAGGAGTCGCAGGCTGTCGAGGAGCAGGCTCAGGACACCTTCGCAGTCGACGCCGAGCAGGTCGTAGCCGAGTCCGACGCTGCCACCGAGGCTGAGTCCCAGGAGTCCCCGGAGTCCCCGGCCGACGCTGAGGCCGCAGCCGCCGCTGAGGCTGACGCAGAGTACCGCAAGCGCCTGCGCGAGTTCCAGCGCGAGCTCAAGCGCCGCCCGGGCGACTGGTACATCATCCAGTGCTACTCCGGCTACGAGAACAAGGTGAAGACCAACCTGGAGATGCGCGCCCAGACCATGGGCGTCGACGAGCAGATCCACGAGGTCATTGTTCCGGTCGAGGAGGTCGAGGAGCGCAAGGATGACGGCAAGAAGAAGATCGTCAAGCGCAAGCTGCTGCCGGGCTACGTCCTGGTCCGCATGGATCTCGACGACGCCTCCTGGTCCGTTGTCCGCGACACCCCGGGCGTGACCTCCTTCGTCGGTAGCGAGGGACACCCGTCCAAGGTGAAGATCCGCGAGGTCGCGAAGTTCCTCATGCCGAAGGAGGTCGTCAGCGCCGACGCCGCCGACGCTCAGTCCGACGGCGAGCTGGCCGTCGCGGCAGCCCCGAAGGCCGAGAAGCAGTCCGTCGCCGTCGACTACGAGGTCGGCGAGTCCGTGACCATCCTCTCCGGCCCGTTCGCCTCCGTCGCGGCGACCATCTCCGAGATTGACCCGGAGACCGGCCGCATGAAGGCCCTGGTCTCCATCTTCGGCCGCGAGACACCGGTCGAGCTGGGCATCGACGAGGTCGAGAAGCTCAACTAATCCTCCGCGCCCCAGCCGTCGACAAGCCCCGCTAGACCCCGCTTGACGACGGCGAGACGGGCCGGAACCCAATTTTGATGCGCGCTTGTCCTGCGGTAACGTAGCCAGGCGTGCATTTTTCATATGCACGACACATTCGTATCCCCGGTGGCTGGCACCAACTCGACGAAACCTGCTCATGCGGACGTTTGCTGCGGAAAACAGCGGCGATGCTGCAGTGAGCAGGGAATACCGTCGTAAAGCGTCGGCATCCGGACGGGGAGTGGCGCCTTTTCATCGGGGCACCGCGTCCCCGGTAACTAGGAAGTAGGTAAATCCGATGGCTCCGAAGAAGAAGCTTTCTGCGATCATCAAGCTGCAGATCCAGGCAGGTCAGGCTAACCCGGCTCCGCCGGTCGGCCCGGCCCTGGGTGCCCATGGCGTCAACATCATGGAGTTCTGCAAGGCTTACAACGCGGCGACTGAGAACCAGCGCGGCAACGTTGTCCCGGTCGAGATCTCCGTCTACGAAGACCGCTCCTTCACCTTCGTTCTGAAGACCCCGCCGGCCGCCAAGCTGCTGCTGAAGGCCGCTGGTATCCAGAAGGGCTCCGGCGTTCCGCACACCAACAAGGTCGGCTCCGTGACCTGGGAGCAGTGCAAGGAGATCGCCGAGCTGAAGAAGCCGGACCTCAACGCCAACGACATCGAGATGGGCGCACGCATCATCGCCGGTACCGCTCGCTCCATGGGCATCACCGTCGAGGGCGCGAAGTAACAACTTCACGTGGTAGGGCCAGCTTCGGCCCGCTGATACACCACACTCCAACCCTTTCAATATCTTTTTGAGATTGGATTTTTCATGAGCAAGAACTCTAAGGCTTACAAGGCCGCTGCCGAGAAGATCGACGCTGGTCGCATCTACTCCCCGATCGAGGCTGCAAAGCTGGTCAAGGAGACCGCCTCCAAGAACTACGACGCCTCCATCGACGTCGCTATCCGCCTGGGCGTTGACCCGCGCAAGGCTGACCAGCTGGTCCGCGGCACCGTCTCCCTGCCGAACGGCACCGGTAAGACCGTCCGCGTCATCGTCTTCGCCGCTGGCGAGAACGCCACCAAGGCTGAAGAGGCCGGCGCTGACTTCGTTGGTTCCGAGGACCTGATCGAGAAGATCCAGGGCGGCTGGACCGACTTCGACGCTGCAATCGCTACCCCGGACCAGATGGCCAAGGTTGGTCGCGTTGCTCGCATCCTCGGCCCGCGTGGCCTGATGCCGAACCCGAAGACCGGCACCGTTACCCCGGATGTCGCCAAGGCTGTCACCGAGATCAAGGGCGGTAAGATTTCCTTCCGCGTTGACAAGGCTGCCAACCTGCAGGCCATCATCGGTAAGGCTTCCTTCGACGCCGAGAAGCTGGCCGAGAACTACGGCGCTCTCATCGACGAGCTGCTGCGTCTGAAGCCGTCCGCTGCGAAGGGCAAGTACCTGAAGAAGGTCACCATCTCCGCAACCAACGGCCCGGGCATCCCGGTTGACTCCACCGTCATCAAGAACTACACCGGCGAGCAGGCTTAAGCAGCCCAGCCCGAGTAGTCCTTCGGACGTTTTCTTCCGGCTAGCCGCCCGCTTTCCGACGTTGTCGTCGGACGTGGCCGCGGCGCACTTCACGGCCGCGACCCCCGCATTTGCACAGGGGTCGCGGCCGTTTTTGTGTTCTTGTGGCAGGTGGCGGGGAGTGCGTCGGCAAGCCCGGCGTTGGCTGTGGGCGCTGGGCGGAGATGAGTTTGGTGTAGAAAATGTGTGAAACCCGCTCGCGGGGGCGCGGGGTTACCTAAAATCGCGACTATGCACTATCCATCCGAAGTTGACTGCGAGCACGAGGCGCTCGGCGAGATTGAACGCCTGGCGCAGCTCGACGACGGCTCCGGAATTATCGAGCCCCAGCTGATTTCCTACCTGGACTCGTTGGGGGATGACGCCTACGACATGCCCTGCCTGCGCATCGCGGGGCAGACGCTGCTCGGGGAGGTTCTCACGGGGTTAGGGGAGGACGAGTACGTCGCCAGCGTCTTGGAACGCAACATCGCCGATTCTGTGGTGATCCCCGGGATGACGGAAGGCGAGGCAATTAGGGCGCGCGCGGCGCAGGTCGTCGTCATCCGGCTGTTGCGCGTCATCGCGCGGATGGAGGCGGTGGAGCTGCGGGAGGTTGTCGCGGGGCAGTGCGCGAGGCCGGAGATCCCAGCTGCGGTGCGCACCGCGCTGGCGTTGACCATCGACGTGTTGGCCGCTGCGGCGCTCGACGCCCATCCGGACGACATGGTGCGGGTGGTGCTGGACTATGCGGACCAGGTGATGTGGCTGGCCGACGCGGAGTTGATCGACTACTTCTCGGAGTTGGAGGAAATCGTCCAGGACCGTGAGAGGTCGCTTCGCTTTGGGGAGCCGGGAGCGGCGCGTTCTAGCTAGTGCAGGCTAGGTACGTGAGCTCGCGATTTGGTGATGCAGGCACAGTTCGTATAGAGTCTCTACACGAAGTTTGACCGGCTTGAAAGAGCTGGCACTCAAGTTTCACCGAAGACCGTCGGTCATCCACAACTTTGTGGATTGAAGGTTCAGCGTCATGCACGTTGGCGGCCCACGCAGGAGGACTTGGAAGCGAGACAGGTTCGTGGCTTTTGCCCGGCTTGTCGCCACAGAGTTGTGCGCCCCTTTCCTTGTGCGAGGAAATGGGGCGTTTGTCGTATGTGTCGCGAATCCTTCAGAGGCCTGGCGGAAAAACGAAAAGACCAGGAAGGAGGCGAGAGTACACATGGCAGCAAACGCTGAGAAGATTGCAGCAGTTGCAGCGCTGAAGCAGGACGTCGAAGAGTCCAACGCTATCGTGCTGACCGAGTACCGCGGCCTGTCCGTCGCGGAGATCACCGAACTGCGTCGCACCCTTGGTGCTGATGTTAAGTACTCCGTCGCCAAGAACACCATGATCAAGCTCGCCGCCGCTGAGGCGGGAGTTGAGGGTCTTGACGAGCACCTGAATGGCCCGACCGCAGTTGCCTTTATTAAGGGCGAGGCTGTGGATGCGGCTAAGGCGATCAAGAAGTTCGCCGGTGACAACAAGAACCTCGTGGTCAAGGGCGGCTACATGGACGGCGTTGCAATGGACGCAACGCAGTTCGAGGCTCTCGCGGATATGGATAACCGTGAGACCACGCTGGCAAAGCTGGCTGGTGCCTTCAACGGCGTTCTGGCGAACGTCGCTGGCCTGCTCGACGCTCCGACCTCCTCGGTTGCCCGCCTCGCTGCGGCACTCGAGGAAAAGAAGTAATTTCGAGCGGCTCGCGATCCACGCGAACAACTTTTAAATATCACTTTTGACGGCTTCGACCCCGAGGTATTTCCGACAGGGGAGCGGCCGCACCACACTCATAGGAGAATACCCATGGCTAAGTACACCACTGAGGAACTGCTCGAGGCTTTCAAGGAGATGACCCTCGTTGAGCTGACCGAGTTCAAGAAGGCTTTCGAGGAGGAGTTCGACGTTACCGCCGCTGCTCCGGTCGCTGTTGCTGCTGCTGGCGTTGCCGGTGGCGAGGCTGCTGCTGAGGAGAAGGACGAGTTCGACGTCGTTCTGGAGGACGCTGGCGCCAAGAAGATCGGTGTCATCAAGGCTGTCCGCGAGATCGTCTCCGGCCTGGGCCTGAAGGAGGCTAAGGAGCTCGTTGAGGGTGCTCCGAAGGCTATCCTCGAGGGCGCTTCCAAGGACGACGCTGAGGCTGCTAAGACCAAGCTGGAAGAGGCTGGCGCAAAGGTCTCCCTCAAGTAATTCACTTACTTGTCACGGCCCCGGTAGCGGCTTAAAGCTACCAACTTTCGAAACCGCCGGTTTTCGGGTTTGTCCCGAGACCGGCGGTTTTTCTGTGCCCGTCTGTCCGTACTCCATTTGTCCGTACTTATAGCCGCTTATAGCCGACGACTCCTTCCCAGGCGTCGCCTGGAATGCGTTGTGAGGTTCCCCTAACCCCAGAATTGAAAAAGATTTTCAACAAGGTGTATAAGTAGAGTCTGGGAAAAATCTCAAATTCAATACACCATAAGAAAAAAGGGAACATAATGAACAAAAGTGGTCGGGCTCTCTGTCTTCGTTCGCGCAGCGGCGCATCCCGAAAGCCCCTCTCGCGCGTATCGGCTGCAGTCGCCGGACTCGCTTTGGCCTGTGCTCCCGTAGCTTTGGCGCCCTTTTCCCCCATGGCTCCGACGGCGTCCGCAGCCGAGGCCACGGCAACGCCGACGGCAACGTCGACAAGCCTTCTCGCGCAGGGTGGAGAATCGGATCAGCAGTCCTGCGAACTCATCCTGTACCCGATGGTGAAGGACGACCGCACGGTTCCGGCGCAGTGGACCGACCCCTCCTCGCTGATGTTCGGAATCTCGGACGCAGCGCGCAATGTCTCTCCGGTCGACATCGGCCCGATACTTGCCAACCAGGAGGTCTGGATGATCTCCTCCTCCCAGGTCCCCGGAGTTCCGTGGCTCGGAGCCAACACTCAGCACGAGACCTTCTCCACCCAGACCACCGGAGAGGTCACCATGGAGATCACCTCATACAGTGGCCCCGGTGACCTCATTGTGACGGACGGAGGCTCTCTCGGTGAGGCCTTCGGCGCCGAGTGGTTCCGGGCCGAGGGAGGCACCGGCGTCGGCAGCCATACCATCGGCGCCAATACGCATGTGCACCCCAACTGGGTCTTCAGCTCGCCGGGCGAGTATCAGGTGGGAATCACCCAGACCGCCACGCTTAACGACGGCACCGCCGTCAGCGGCACTGCGACACTGAACTTCAATGTAGGCGGTGCAGGAAACGCCGATGACGGCCACTTCGACTTCGGCCCCACGGTCGGCTGCGCGGGGGCAGCCCCGGCCGGTGCGGAGGGTGCTCCGCAATCCTCGGCGTCCGCAGGAGGCGCAGGCACAGGTACCAGTAGTGCCACGACGGGCACGGCAAAGCCCGCCGGGGCGGCTACCAAGCGCGCCGTCGACGGAGGTCCCCTCGCGGTGACCGGCTTCGAGCCGCTCAACGTCATCGTCGGAGTCTTTGCTCTGGGGCTCGCAGTGATGGGCGCGGGCGTCATCTACCGCTCTCGCCGCGACAGCGCACGCCGTGACAGCTAATCCGGCGGCGACTGGCAGGGCATACCGTCGTAAAGCCCTGACGCTCGTGGCGGTAGGCGTCCTTGGACTGGCCGGATGCCAGGGGTCGGGAGCTACGGGGGCTACCGGCTCGCGAGTTGGAGGCGCGGCCAGCGCGGACGACGGAATTACGGACGTCGTGGCGACGACCCCGATCGCGGCGGACCTCGCGCGCATGGTGGCGGGGCAGCGCGCCCGCGTCACCGGCCTGATCCCGCCGATGGGAGACCCTCACACCTACGAGCCGACCCTGCGCGACCTGCGCGCCGTTGCCTACGCCGATGTGGCCTTCACCAACAACCTGCTGCTGGAGCAGCAGAACCTGATCCGGGTCGTCGAGCAGGGAGTGCGCCCCGGCGTGCCGGTTGTGCCGCTGGCGGAGAAGTCCTCGCGCTACGGTGGGCAACTGATTCCGCTGGTGGAAGACATCGCGCTGGACACGGTGTGGCTCGGCATGCGCATCTCCGGCACCGGGGAGAGGCTGGGCGCTTCGCGCACCTCCGAGGTGGAGCTGCAGGCCACCGACGTGCGCGGCCCCGGTGACGCGGCGGCATTCCTCACCACCGCCTTCGGTGAGGCCGAGATCTACATGAACTCGGCGGACGGTTTCAGCCCGGAGTCGAACTTCAAGGGGGACACGGCGACCCTTCCCGTCGACGCGCACACGCACATGAGCTGGGCATTTTCCAAGCCCGGCATCTACGAGGTCGACTTCCGGGCGCAGCTGATTGCCGAGAAGGGTGCCCGCCCGAAGCAGGTGGGCACGGCCACGGTGACCTTCGCGGTCGGGGTCAGCCCGGATCAGTCCGGCGCTGATCGGGGCAGCACAGATAAGAAGTACGTCCTGAACGAGGGCCACCAGGACATCACGGTGGACCTCGACGCCACAGGCGCGGGCGAGTCCGGCGAGATCGTCATCCGCGGCGACGCCCCCGCCAAGGGCGATACCCGCACCAACTTCGCCTACCCGACGGACCAAGCCGTCATCGAGGTGCCGAACGCCGCGCTGAAGGAGATCCCGGCTTCAGCCGACTACCGTTTCCTCGGCCGCCCCGGTAGCGAGACTTACATGCTGCCGCAGGCGGTGCTCGGCAAGCACGTCCATGGCGAATTGGACCCCCACGCCTGGCAGGACGTCTCCAACGCCATCGCGTACGTGCAGCTGATCCGCGACCAGTTGATTGCGGTCGACCCGAAGGGCTCGGCCGAGTACACCGCCAACGCCGACCGCGCCGTCGCGGAGCTGACCGACCTGGACGCCTACGTTCGGGACGCCATCGCGTCTATCCCGAAGGCGCGGCGCCACCTGGTCACCACCCACGACGGCTACGGCTACCTCGGCAAGGCCTACGACCTGGACATCGCCGGCTTCATCACGCCGAACCCGTCCGTCGAGCCGTCGTCGCGCGACCTGGTGGCCCTGACCCGGACCCTGGAGAACCTGAAGGTGCCCGCCGTGTTCCTGGAACCCTCCCTGGAGGGCCGCGCCGGAGCCCTGACCGAGACCGCCTCCCGCCTGGGAGTGCGCGTCTGCCGGATCTACGGCGACTCCTTCTCCGAGGAGGTTACGGGTTACGTGCAGATGATGCGCTACAACGCCGACAGCCTCGCCCGGTGCCTGGCCCCTTAACTCTTAAAAACTCTAGAACTGAAAGCCCAACCATGAACCTCACTTCCTCCCGCGGATCCGGCCGAGCCCTCGCAGCAGCCGCCACCTTCGCGATGACCGCCACATCCGCCTTCCTTGCCCCCACGCTTGCCGACGCCACCCCGGCACCGGCCGCGGTAAACCACACGGCGGCGGTGGCCGCGTCGCAAAGCATCCTTGCCCAGGACGCGGAGCTGGGCTCTGACGACCCCTCCCTGCAGCAGAGCGTCGCGGCCGGCGAGCAGGTCGCGCCGGAGGGGCAGGGCGTCGTGTTCGAGGACGGGCACGCGGACATGGGGCCGATGCTGGGGGAGCAGGGGCTGACCCTGCTGGTCCGCGACGACCGCGAGGCCACTGCCGTGTGGCGTCACCCGGAGGACATCGTCTTCCAATTGGGTGATGCCGCCTCGCAGGTGCTACCCGAGGGCAGCGACTACGATTTCACCGGCGCAAAGGGCGGTGAGAAGGTGTGGCTGGTGCCGCAGATGCAGAAGGCCGGAGTGCCGTGGCTGGGCTGGAACACGCAGGCCCCGTCCATCGTCGAGTCCGCCGACCGTGGCGTGACGCTGGAGTTCCTGGGGCACCAGGGCCCGGGGCAGTTCAGCGTCTTCCTGCAAAACGGTGGGTTCGGGCAAGCGCAGCAGCTCTGGAACTCCGGCTCGGGCCAGAAACAGTCCACCTGGGTCGACCTGAACACGCACACGCACGCCAACTGGGTCTTCACCGAGCCCGGCGTGCACCTGGTGGCGATGAACGTCAAGGTCGCGAAGGTCGATGGCACGCAGGTTAGCGACACCGCCATCCTGCGCTTCGCCGTCGGTGGCGCCGACCCGGCCGAGGCCGCCGCGAAGCAGTGGGAGGGCGACCTCCTCGCCGACGACGCCGACTCGGACGCCGCGGAGTCCGCCAACTCCTCGTCCTCGGTTGTCCTGTGGGTTGCTGGCGGCCTGATCGCGGTCGCCGCGGTGCTGGTCGCGTTGGGAGCGCGCAATCGCCGTGCGGGGCAGCGTCGTAAGGCGGCGGCGCGAGCTGGCAGTGGCCAGGGCGACAGTCAGGGCGACAGTCAGGGCAACGGCGAAGGCGGCGCGCAGTGACGGCGGTGAAGGCGGCAGCGGCGGTAACGGGACGGCCACTCGCGCTGGACGTCGACAGCGTTGCGGTGAGCCTCGCCGGCCGCGCGGTGCTGCGCGAGACCAGCCTGAAGGTCTCGCCGGGCGAGTTTGTGGGGCTGATCGGGCCGAACGGAGCGGGCAAGACGACGCTGCTGCGCTCGATTCTCGGCATCGTGCCGACGCGCACAGGGACAATCGCCGTGGCTGGGAGGTCCGGCAAAAAGGCGATTGACCACGTCGGATACGTTCCGCAGCGCCACGAATTTGCGTGGGATTACCCCATCAATATCCACGACACCGTCCTCGGCGGGCGCACCCGGCACATCGGGCTGTTCCGCAGCGCGAAGGAGGACGATTACGCCGCCGTCGCGCGCGCCCTCGAGCAGGTAAAGCTGTCTGATCTGGCCGAGCGGCCCATCGGCGAGCTCTCCGGGGGCCAGCGCCAGCGCGTGCTGGTCGCCCGCGCGCTCGCCACCGCGCCCGACCTGCTGCTTCTCGACGAACCCTTCACCGGCCTGGATATGCCCAGCTGGGAGCTGCTGCTCGGCCTCTTCGAGGAGCTGGCCGCGGGCGGTGTCGCGATAGTCATGTCCACCCACAACCTGCCCGAGGCCATGGACATCTGCCACAGGGTCGCACTGCTGCGCGGGACCGTGCGTGCTGTGGGAACCCCTAAGGAACTGCTGGCGCCCGAGTTGGTTCCCACCTGGATGGATACCTTCCAGGTGCACCGGGGCTCGCCGCTGCTGAAGTCGGTCGGCATCGGACCGGAAACCGTGCCCGCCCCGGAAGGAGAGCCCGCTCAGTGATTTCCATATTCGACTTCATCCAGGACCTTGCGAATCCGGCGCTCGGGTTCCTGCCGCGCGCCCTGATGATCTCCGTGCTCAGCGCGATCGTCTGCGGCGTCGTCGGCACGCACGTGGTGCTGCGCGGCATGGCCTTCATCGGCGACGCGGTCGCCCACTCCGTCTTTCCCGGCATCGCCGTCGCGTTCGCCCTGCAGACCTCCGTCATCGCGGGCGGCGCGGTGGCGGGCGTCGTCGTCGCCGTGCTGATCGCTGTGTTCTCCCAGCGCCGCCGCGTGAAGGAGGACACCCTGATCGGCGTGTTCTTCGCGGGGGCCTTTGCACTCGGCCTCGTGGTGATCTCGCAGATCGACGGCTACACCGCCTCCCTGACCAACTTCCTCTTCGGCTCCATCGCGGGCGTGTCCGACACCGAGATCGTGGTCGCCTTCGTGCTCGGCACCGCCATCACCGCGCTGCTGCTGGGCCTGAACAAGGAGCTCGTCGCCGTCTCCCTCGACCGCGAGACCGCCATGGCCCAGCGCCTGCCGGTCTTCGCCCTCGACCTCGTCCTCTACCTGGCCGTGACCTGCGCCGTCGTTATCTCCGTGCGCACCATCGGCAACATCCTGGTGCTCGCGCTGCTGGTCACCCCGGCAGCCTCGGCCCGGCTGCTCACCGACCGCTTGACGACGATGATGGCGGCCTCGGTCGGAATCGGCGTCGCCTCCTCTGTGGTGGGCCTATACCTCTCCTGGGCCGTGGACGTGCCCACCGGAGCGACGATCGTGCTGGTGGCCACGGCGATCTTCCTCCTCTGCTGGCTCTTCGCGCCCAGGAGGGGAGTGCTCACGGAGAAGCTCTCCGCCGCCCGGCGAATGACAAGAAATGATTCGGCGCACGCCGCTGAAATGACCGCCGTCCAAACCGACACCCAAAAGGAGCTGGCATGAAGAAGGCCATCGCAGCCGCCGGCAGCGCACTGATTGCTGCATCGACCGCCCTGGTGGGGGTGCCTAGCGCCCTGGCAGCTCCCTATGTGGAGATGCCGGGCAAGATCGGCGAACTCACGCCGTCGGGGCACAAGAAGGGCTACCCGACCTTCAAGCAGAAGGTCATCCTCGACGAGGAACTGGAGGACACGAACACCGGCGGCACGCACGTGTGCGCCGGGCGAAAGCTGATTTACCAGGGCCACGCCGACCCCATCTACGGCACCTACGACAGGTCGGCGCCAGAGGGGAAGCAGCTGACCAGCATGTTCGTCGACGGGCAGGACGTCGTCCCCGCCGACACCGTCTGCGCGCGCCTGGCCCCGGACGCCAGCGAGGGCGACAGCTCCACCGGAGCGCAGCCGGGAGACCAGGTCTCGAAGATGGTCGTCCCCGACGACCCGGCCTACTCCTTCCTCGGCGAGCCCGGCCAGGTGGTCTGGCACGCCCCGCAGCTAATCGAGTGGAGCCAGCGGCCCATCTACGCTGGCATCGGCGCCTTCGACCCCAGCCACGAGGCCGACGGTGGCGTCCCCAACGACTTCGCCGACGGTCTGCTGCACTTCGACATCACCGGCTTTGAAGGCCCCGGCCGGATGAGCATCTTCTACAACGAGGGTGCCGAGCCGCACGAGATCGTCAGCGTCGAACCCGGCGACACCATCGGCGGTGAGCCTGGCGAGAACAAGTCCTTCTCCCGCAACGTCGGCGCCCACGGCCACTACGGCTGGGCCTTCACTGAGCCCGGCATCTACCGGATCACCGTCACCACGTGGGGAGACAAGACCGACGGCACCCGCGAGGTCGGCACGCCCGCCGAGCTGATCTGGCTGGTCGGCTCCGACTCCCAGGTCGGGCTTCCCGACGGCACCACCACCGGACTGCGGGAGGTCACCAACGATTTCGGTGTAGCCGGAAAGGAGACCGAAAGCGCCGACGGTACTGACAGCGCTGACAGTGCCGCAGCGCCAAACAACTCCGCGCCAACTTCCACGCCAGCCAAGTCAGCCAAGCCAGGTACTCCGACCCGTCAATCCACTCCGAGTGCGCCGGGGGCCGAACCGTCGGAAAGCGAGAAACGGCGCGAGCAAACCCCGCCGAGGCGCGAGCCGAAGCCCGAACAGGAGTCCGCGACGTGGTGGGCGGGGCAGCACAAGCCCCACATCATCCGCAGCGGGCACATGGATATGGCCCTGACCGACGTCGACGGCAACCGCTACGCCCTACTCCTCGACGACGAGAACCCCGATCAGCGCGTCACGCGCCTTTCGGGTACCTTCGCCTTCGCGCTTTCCGACGCCGCCACCGCGCAAACTCTTCCGACTGCCTGGGCGGAACCCTTCGGCGCGGTGCCCGGCCACGGCTACTACGTGCCGATGAGCAACACCAAGTTGTCCGAGGCCCCGTGGCTCGGATTTTCTACGGAGCACGTCGACTACGAGACGCTGAAGCCTGACGCGCCGGTGCGACTGAGCATCACCGAGTTCAGCGGGCCGGGGGCCATGATCAGTGGCCACGAGACCATCGGCGGGGCGACAATCGCCCTGGACTCCCGCGATCTCAGCCGGACCTATGACTACCCAGGCCGCTCGCACGACCACCAGTTCTTCTGGTTTACACGCGAGGGCGTCTACCGAACCACCTTCCGCTACGAGTGGACTAACCCTGACGGGGCGGTCCAATACCAGGACCTAGAGGCCTATTTCCTCGTCGGCGATCGCGCGATTTCGGCGGCCGAGAACAACTCGAAGCCGGAGGACACTTCCGAGGCGGATATCGACGAGGGCAGCATGGTCTGCAGCCCCGGTGGCCAGGATTGTCCGCCCGCCGCTGCCGAAGGTGACCACGGTGGCCCTGGGGTGAGCAACAAGCCCGGCTCGACCGCGCGGGCAATGCAGGCAACGTGGGTACAGCGACTTCCGGTGCAGGGAAGGGGACAACTCGCGGGGAAGCTCCCGCCGGGGCTGGGAATGCCAACTCAGCGCCGGGCGCACGGGCGCAGGCGGGGTCGGCCAGCGCACCCGCGCCAGCACTAGCCCCGTCTCGTGGGCACGCAGCGGCCCCTGCGTCGGCTCCTGCGGCAGCGCCCGTGCATGCGCCGGTAAGGGCTGCGGCGAAAGCACCTGTACGGGCCGCTGCGACGCCACCGAAGAGCGCTGCGAAGGCCGCGCCCAAGGCCCCTGCTCCGAAAAAGGCAGCCCCGAAGAGTGCTGCGCCAAAGAAGCAGCCCCCGCGGCCTGGGACACGGATCTCCGGACAGGACCATTCCCCGGATGACCCGGACTATCAGGCAATCGAGGAGGACCGCGGAATCCTGCAGCGAGTCTCCGACATGATCACGTCGACCGGTTGGCTCGGAGGGCTCTTGCTTGGTCTCGGCGTCATGGGGCTGATTGGCGGAGCACTGTTCTTCATGTCGTCGCGCCCGAACGACGGTTTTGACGAGTGGGACGCCTAGTCAGTAGTAGCGCGTCCTCCGGTAGTTGTGCGGGTTCCGTACTTTTCGGGCCGGTACGGAGCAACAGGCGGGATAAATGCCTGGTTGGGCCGAACCGGTCTGTAAAGTGATTGGTATGCTCTCACGCTCGCGAATTGTCTCCATCCTGTTGATCGGGTTGGGGGCTGCCTTGATTGCCGTCGGAGTTCTGCTTCCGAAGGTCATCAATGCCGATCCGAAACTGCCCCTCGACTTGCCGGCCACCTCGTACACCATGCGGGCGGCCGAGGGCGTATCGACGAAGCTGACGCCCGAGGGCAAGCGCGAGGAAGTTGTGGCCCCGCTGCGCCGACAGCTCCACGGCGAGTTGATTCAGCCGGCTGATGCAAACAAGGTCTCTCTGCGAGTCGGTGTTACGGAGATGAGGGAGCTGCCGCCGGAGGTCGCGGGTACCGACCCGCTGCAGGAGCTCATCGACGCCAACATCTGGACCTTCACCATCGACCGCCTGACCGGCGAGTTCCTCGCGCCAGCGACGCTCGTCGACCGCATGGCGGGCGTTCCCCGCGCAGTGGACGTCACGGGCCACTGGGTGAAATTCCCGGCCGGTACGGAGCAGAAGGAATACCCGGTCTTCGACGATTTCATGCACGATTCCGTGCCGGCGGCATTCGTGGCCGAAGAGGACCGCGGCGGCAACAAGATCCTTCATTTCCGCCAAACTATTGCGAAGACCAACCTCGCCCAAAAGTATCGCTCCTACGTCTCTCAGGTCATGGTGGACGACAAGTCGGGCTTCCTGCAGTATGAGGGAACCCGCGACTGGTGGGTCGAGCCACACTCCGGTTCGGTCATCGACGTCGCAGAAAACATCAACCTCTGGTGGGAGACCCGCGAGGGAGAGCCGATCATGACGTACTTCCGTTTTGACGGCAAGATGTCGGAGGCGGACTCTAGCCGACTCCTCGCCGGAACGCTGCGGGTGTTCAAGACCCCGAAGCTGCAACCGTGGTCGATTGGCCTTATTACAGGCGGTGCGATACTGATGTTCTTCGCGATCGTCGGGGCAGTCCGCCCCGCTAGCCGTCGTAAAGCGAAGGAGGGGGACTCGGCCACCGGCGATCAGCCGGACGGGCGGGTATCGGGCGAGGCCAGAATCGAGCTCGCGGACGCGGAGTAGACGCTCCAAAGTCGCCAGCGGGCGGGACCACTAGGGACCCGCTAAGGGAAACACGCCCACATTGTCAAGTATCACTAGACATGGGCGTGTTTTTGATATAGGCTAATTCGTTGCGCTGGAATTAGTGTATCTGCCGTCAGCTCTTCCAAGTTGCTCAATCGCTCCGAGAGTCGTATGTGTGCCGTTCAAGGTATGCATTCTGTTCCCGGCGGGATTGCGGTAAACGGGGAGGTCAATAGCGGCACTGCGGGTGGCCACTCGGTGGCTCGCAGGGGTTAAGCGGAGCGTGTGACCAAAGGTTAGACGCAAAGCAACCCGGTGCGCAACAGAATAATTCCTGCAATGTGAATCGCGTATAAACCAAGCGGGCGGGCACACCATCGGTTGCCGGTGTGTCCACCGCGTGAGGTGCTGGAAGGACGCATCTTGCAGTCTCCCGCCAGACCAAGGCAGTAACCGGTATTCCCGGAGCTTCGAAGAGGTACTCGTTTGCAAAGATTCAGGAGCCGATCGCGGTTCCTGGTCTGCTTGACCTGCAGCGTGAGTCTTTCGCATGGCTCGTTGGCGCCCCTGAGTGGCGCGCACGACGCCAGGAGGAGCTCGGTGAAGGCGTTCGGGTTACCAGCGGTCTTGAAGATATTCTCGAAGAGCTCTCCCCGATCGAGGACTACTCCCAGAAGATGTCCCTGACGCTGTCGGACCCGTGGTTCGACTCCGTTAAGAACACTGTGGATGAGTCCAAGGATAAGGACATCAACTACTCGGCTCCCCTCTACGTCACCGCGGAGTTCACCAACCGCGAGACCGGCGAGATTAAGAGCCAGACCGTCTTCATCGGAGATTTCCCGATGATGACCGACAAGGGCACGTTCATCGTCAACGGCACCGAGCGTGTCGTCGTCTCCCAGCTCGTGCGCTCCCCGGGCGTCTACTTCGATGAGACCATCGATAAGTCCACCGAGCGTCCGCTGCACTCTGTGAAGATCATCCCGTCGCGCGGCGCGTGGCTGGAGTTCGACGTCGACAAGCGGGACACCGTCGGCGTTCGCATCGACCGCAAGCGTCGCCAGCCGGTGACCGTCCTGCTGAAGGCCTTCGGCTGGACCACCGAGGAGATCAAGGAGCGCTTCGGCTTCTCCGAGATCATGATGACCACCCTGGAGAAGGACGGCGTCGCCAATACCGACGAGGCTCTGCTGGAGATTTACCGCAAGCAGCGCCCGGGTGAGCCGCCGACGCGCGAATCCGCCCTTGCCCTGCTGGAGAACAACTTCTTCAAACCGAAGCGCTACGACCTGGCAAAGGTCGGCCGCTACAAGGTCAACCGCAAGCTGGGCCTCGGCGGCGACGCCACCGGCGAGATGGTGCTGACCGAGCAGGACATCGCGACCACCATCGAGTACCTGGTCCGCCTGCACGACGGCGAGAAGACCATGACTTCGCCCGACGGCGTAGAGGTTCCGGTCGAGGTCGACGACATCGACCACTTCGGTAACCGCCGCCTGCGCACCGTCGGCGAGCTGATCCAGAACCAGGTCCGCGTCGGCCTGTCGCGCATGGAGCGCGTCGTCCGCGAGCGCATGACCACCCAGGATGTTGAGTCGATCCAGCCGACCACCCTGATTAACGTGCGCCCGGTCTCCGCTGCCATCCGCGAGTTCTTCGGTACCTCGCAGCTCTCGCAGTTCATGGACCAGAACAACTCCCTGTCCGGCCTGACCCACAAGCGCCGCCTGTCGGCCCTGGGTCCGGGTGGCCTGACCCGTGACCGCGCGGGCCTCGAGGTCCGCGACGTCCACCCGTCTCACTACGGCCGCATGTGCCCGATTGAGACCCCGGAAGGTCCGAACATTGGCCTGATCGGTTCGCTGTCCTGCTACGCACGCGTGAACCCGTTCGGCTTCATCGAGACCCCGTACCGTCGCGTCATCGACGGTCAGATCACCGACCAGGTGGACTACCTAACCGCCGATGAAGAGGACCGCTACGTCGTCGCCCAGGCGAACACTCCGGTCGACGAGAACGGCCACTTCGTCCAGGAGACCCTGTCCGTGCGTAAGAAGGGTGGCGACGTCGAGTCGGTCCGCGCCGACGAGGTTGACTACCTGGACGTTTCCCCGCGCCAGATGGTGTCGGTGGCAACCGCAATGATTCCGTTCCTCGAGCACGACGACGCTAACCGTGCCCTCATGGGCGCGAACATGCAGCGCCAGGCCGTGCCGCTGCTGCGTTCCGAGGCTCCGTTCGTGGGCACCGGCATGGAGCTGCGCGCAGCTTACGACGCCGGCGACGTCATCGTCGCGCCGACTGCAGGCGTCGTCGAGACGGTCTCTGCTGACTTTGTCACCATCATGGACGACGAGGGCCAGCGCCACACCTTCCTGCTGCGCAAGTTCGAGCGCACCAACCAGGGCACCTGCTACAACCAGAAGCCGCTGGTGGACGAGGGGCAGCGCGTCGAGGCCGGTCAGGTCATCGCCGACGGCCCGGGCACCGACAACGGCGAAATGGCGCTGGGCAAGAACCTGCTCGTCGCCTTCATGCCGTGGGAAGGCCACAACTACGAGGACGCCATCATCCTCAACCAGCGCATGGTTGAGCAGGACATCCTCACCTCGATCCACATCGAGGAGCACGAGATCGACGCCCGCGACACCAAGCTGGGTCCGGAGGAGATCACCCGCGACATTCCGAACGCGTCCGAGGAGATGCTGAAGGACCTCGACGACCGCGGCATCGTCCGCATCGGCGCCGACGTCCGCGACGGCGACATCCTCGTCGCTAAGACCACCCCGAAGGGCGAGACGGAGCTGACCCCGGAGGAGCGCCTGCTGCGCGCCATCTTCGGCGAGAAGTCCCGCGAGGTCCGCGACACCTCCATGCGCGTCCCGCACGGCGAGTCCGGCAAGGTCATCGGCGTCCGCGTCTTCTCGCGTGAGGACGACGACGACCTGGCTCCTGGCGTCAACGAGATGGTCCGCGTCTACGTCGCCCAGAAGCGCAAGATCCAGGACGGCGACAAGATGGCAGGTCGCCACGGTAACAAGGGCGTTATCGGCAAGATCCTGCCGCAGGAAGACATGCCGTTCCTGCCGGACGGCACCCCGGTCGACGTCATCCTGAACACCCACGGTGTTCCGCGTCGTATGAACATCGGCCAGGTCCTCGAGGTTCACCTCGGCTGGCTGGCGAAGGCCGGCTGGGCCATCGAGGGTGACCCGGAGTGGGCAAAGCGCCTCCCGGCCGACCTCTACGATGTCCCGTCCGACTCCCTGGTCGCCACCCCGGTGTTCGACGGTGCGGAAAACGACGAGCTGGCCGGCCTGCTCGCCTCCTCGCGCCCGAACCGCGACGGCGAGGTCCTGGTCAACGCAGACGGCAAGGCAACCCTGTTCGACGGCCGCTCCGGCGAGAAGTTCCCGTTCCCGGTGTCTGTCGGCTACATGTACATGCTGAAGCTGCACCACCTGGTCGACGAGAAGATTCACGCTCGTTCTACCGGCCCGTACTCCATGATTACGCAGCAGCCGCTGGGCGGTAAGGCCCAGTTCGGTGGCCAGCGTTTCGGCGAGATGGAGGTGTGGGCGATGCAGGCATACGGCGCCGCCTACACCCTGCAGGAACTCCTGACCATCAAGTCCGACGACGTGGTCGGCCGCGTGAAGGTCTACGAGGCAATCGTGAAGGGCGACAACATTCCGGATCCGGGTATTCCGGAGTCGTTCAAGGTGCTTCTGAAGGAACTGCAGTCGCTGTGCCTGAACGTCGAGGTCCTTTCGGCCGACGGCGTTCCGGTGGAGCTGGGCTCCTCCGACGACGAGGAACTCGACCACGCGACCGCGTCCCTCGGCATTAACCTGTCCCGCGACGAGCGTTCCGACGCTGACTCCGCATAGTTTCACCCCGCTTTCCGACGAAAGCGAAACTGTGTGAGTCAGGGCTCGGAAAGCCCGAACTCGCGCTAGAACCCAAAGAACACTGAAAACGTAAAAAACCTCCGCAAAGAAAATAGATTTTCCGCAATTTCGTTGCGGAGGGAAAGGGAAAACAGGTGCTCGACGTCAACAACTTTGACGAGCTCCGGATTGGGCTCGCAACCGCCGACGACATCCGCCGCTGGTCTCGCGGTGAGGTTAAGAAGCCCGAGACGATCAACTACCGTACGCTGAAGCCGGAAAAGGACGGCCTTTTCTGTGAGCGTATCTTCGGCCCGACCCGCGACTGGGAGTGTGCTTGTGGTAAGTACAAGCGCGTCCGCTTCAAGGGCATCATCTGTGAGCGCTGTGGCGTTGAGGTGACCAAGTCGAAGGTCCGTCGTGAGCGCATGGGCCACATTGAGCTGGCCGCACCGGTCACTCACATCTGGTACTTCAAGGGCGTGCCGTCCCGCCTCGGCTACCTGCTCGACCTGGCTCCGAAGGATCTGGAAAAGATCATCTACTTCGCAGCCAACATCATCACCTCCGTCGACGAGGAGGCACGTCACAACGACCAGGAGACCCTGGAAGCTGACATGCTCGTCGACAAGAAGCTGGTCGAGGACGACCGCGACCAGGAGCTGGCCGAGCGCGCCCAGACCCTCGAAGAGGACCTGGCCGAGCTCGAGGCCACCGGCGCGAAGGCCGACGCCCGCAAGAAGGTTCAGTCCGCCGCCGAGCGCGAGATGCGCCACATCCGCGAGCGCGCACAGCGCGAGCTCGATCGCCTCGACGAGATCTGGAACACCTTCATCAAGCTCGAGCCGAAGCAGATGATCATCGACGAGGGTATCTACACCGAACTCGTCGACCGCTACGAGGATTACTTCACCGGCGGCATGGGTGCTGAGGCTATCCAGACCCTGATCCGCAACTTCGACCTCGCAGCCGAGGCCGAGGAGCTGCGCGAGATCATTCGCGACGGCAAGGGCCAGAAGAAGATGCGCGCGCTCAAGCGCCTGAAGGTCGTCACCGCGTTCCTTCAGTCCGGCAACGACCCGGCCGCGATGGTCCTCGACTGCATCCCGGTCATTCCGCCGGAGCTGCGCCCGATGGTTCAGCTCGACGGTGGCCGCTTCGCCACCTCCGACCTGAACGACCTGTACCGTCGCGTCATCAACCGCAACAACCGCCTGAAGCGCATGATCGACCTCGGCGCTCCGGAGATCATCGTCAACAACGAGAAGCGCATGCTTCAGGAGTCCGTTGACGCCCTCTTCGACAACGGCCGCCGTGGCCGTCCGGTCACCGGCCCGGGCAACCGCCCGCTGAAGTCGCTGTCCGATCTGCTGAAGGGTAAGCAGGGTCGTTTCCGTCAGAACCTGCTGGGTAAGCGCGTCGACTACTCCGGTCGTTCCGTTATTATCGTCGGCCCGCAGCTGAAGCTGCACCAGTGTGGTCTGCCGAAGCTGATGGCCCTCGAGCTGTTCAAGCCGTTTGTGATGAAGGAGCTCGTGGCCAAGAGCTACGCGCAGAACATCAAGTCGGCCAAGCGCATGGTTGAGCGTCAGCGCCCCGAGGTGTGGGACGTTCTCGAAGACGTCATTACCGGCCACCCGGTTCTGCTCAACCGTGCACCTACGCTGCACCGCCTGGGTATCCAGGCGTTCGAGCCGATTCTGGTCGAGGGTAAGGCCATCCAGCTGCACCCGCTGGCCTGTGAGGCCTTCAACGCCGACTTCGACGGTGACCAGATGGCAGTCCACCTGCCGCTGTCGTCAGAGGCCCAGGCCGAGGCCCGCATCCTGATGCTGTCCTCGAACAACATCCTGTCCCCGGCATCCGGTAAGCCGCTGGCTATGCCGCGTCTGGACATGGTGACCGGCCTGTACTTCCTGACCCTGGAGAAGCCGGAGCTTCCGGGCGCCCACAAGGACGCATCCGCCGACGCGCCGGAGTCCGGCATCTACTCGACCCCGGCCGAGGCCATCATGGCCTACGACCGCGGCGCAATTGGCCTGCAGAGCCCGATCAAGGTTCGCATCAACCACCTGCGTCCGCCGGCCGACATCGAGGCCGAGCAGTTCCCGGATGGCTGGAACAAGGGCGAGACCTGGCTGGCGTCGACCACCCTGGGTCGCGTGATGTTCAACGAGCTGCTGCCGTGGAACTACCCGTACGTCGAGGGCGTGATGGCGAAGAAGCCACAGGCTGCCATCATTAACGACCTCGCCGCGAAGTACCCGATGATCACCGTCGCGCAGACCGTCGACAAGCTAAAGGACGCCGGTTTCTACTGGGCTACCCGCTCGGGCGTGACCATCGCTATGTCCGACGTGCTGGTTCTCCCGAACAAGCGCGAGATCCTCAACGGCTACGAGGAGAAGGCCGCCACGGTGGAGAAGAAGTTCCGCCGCGGTAAGCTCTCCGCCGCCGAGCGCCACGAGTCGCTGGTCAACCTCTGGAAGGCCGCGACCGCCGAGGTCGGTGAGAAGGTCGAGGCTCTGTACCCGGACGACAACCCGATTCCGATGATCGTGAAGTCGGGTGCTGCCGGTAACATGGGCCAGATTCACTCCCTGGCCGGCATGAAGGGCATGGTTACCAACCCGCGTGGTGAGTACATCACCCGCCCGATTAAGACCTCCTTCCGCGAAGGCCTCTCGGTCCTCGAGTACTTCAACAACTCGCACGGTTCCCGTAAGGGCCTGGCCGATACCGCACTGCGTACCGCAGACTCGGGCTACCTGACCCGTCGTCTGGTCGACGTTGCGCAGGACGTCATCGTCCGCGAGGAGGACTGTGGCACCACCGACGGCGTCATCGTCGAGATCGGCGAGGACGGCCTGGACGCCACCGGCAACCCGACCGGCGAGATTCGTCGCGCCAAGTACGTCGAGACCGCCGCGATCGCGCGTGTCCTGGCTGCCGACATCACCGATGCCGACGGCAACGTCCTGGTCGAGGCCGGCACCGACCTGAACGACTCCCACGTCACCCTGGCTCTGTCCCACGGTGTCAAGGAGGTCAAGGTCCGCTCGGTCATGACCTGTACGACCGCCACCGGCGTCTGCGCCAAGTGCTACGGCCGTTCCATGGCGACCGGCAAGCTGGTCGATATCGGAGAGGCAGTCGGCATCGTCGCCGCACAGTCCATTGGTGAGCCGGGTACCCAGCTGACCATGCGTACGTTCCACCAGGGTGGTGTCGGTGGCGACATTACCGGTGGTCTGCCGCGAGTCCAGGAGCTCTTCGAGGCCCGCGTCCCGAAGAACAAGGCCCCGCTGGCCCGCGAGGACGGCCGCGTCCGCCTGGAGGAGGACGACCACTTCTACACCCTGACCCTGATCCCGGACGCCAACAGCGAGGACGAGGTTGTCTACGACAAGCTCTCCAAGCGCCAGGGCCTGGCCGAGATCACCGTCGACGGCCGCCGCCGCGCAATCCGCGATGGCGACCACGTGGTCAAGGGCCAGCAGCTGCTCAAGGGCGCTGCGGACCCGCACGAGGTGCTCGAGGTCCTGGGTCGCCGTGGCGTCCAGCGCCACCTGATCGAGGAAGTCCAGTCGGTCTACCGTGACCAGGGTGTGGCTATCCACGACAAGCACATCGAGGTTATCGTCAGCCAGATGCTGCGTCGCGTGATCGTGTCCAAGCCGGGCGACTCCGACCTGCTGCCGGGCGCTCTTGTCGAGCGTTCGACCGTGATGGCGAAGAACCGCGAGCTGGTCGCAAGCGGCGGAAACGTCATCGAGGGCCGCCGCGTCCTGATGGGCATCACGAAGGCCTCGCTGGCCACCGAGTCCTGGCTGTCGGCCGCCTCCTTCCAGGAGACGACCCGCGTGCTTACCGACGCCGCTATCAACAAGCGCTCCGACAAGCTGATCGGCCTGAAGGAGAACGTCATCATCGGTAAGCTGATTCCGGCCGGTACCGGTATCGCCCGCTACCGCAACATCTCGGTCGAGCCGACCGAGGAGGCGGCACGCCAGGCTGCGGCTCCGTTCGCGTCCTTCGGCGAGGGCTTCTACGGCGCGGAGGACACCTACGGCATCGAGCCGGTCGGTTCCGCCGTTCCGCTGGACGACATCGGAACCTTCGAGTAAATCGATAACTCCGTCGGGCCCGTCGCGCGGGCCCGGCACGGCTTCGTTTCCCGGGGTAGGGGAGCGGGAGATAACCTCCCCACCCTCGGGTCACGGAGCACAGGCCTCGCCCCGTCGAGGCGGCAACCGGGATACCCCCGGCCACTGCTAACACTTCCCACTAACGTCGCGTTGGTGGAGGTGCGCAGGGGCCGGGGTTTTCCTTTGCGCTCATCGAGGGGTAGAAAGAACTCCCATGACCATCATCACCGCCATCCAGCCCGATCCGACCGCGCCTCTTGCACGATTCGCCCCGTGGCTAGAGGAGTCGGAACCCGGCACGCTCGAGCTACGAGTCGTCCCGCTGTTTTCCGAGCCAGTGCCCCGGATCGCCGACTGCGGCGACGCCATCATCCTGCTAGGCGGCTCCACCAACGCGCTGTCGCACGACGAAACACCGTGGATGCGCCCCCTACACTCGCTGCTTGCCGACGCGCGCAGCGCCGGCCTCCCGGTGCTCGGCATCTGCCTCGGGCATCAGATCCTCGCGGACTTCCTCGGCGGCGACGTCGAAGTAGAGGCCGAGGGGATGGCGGAGGAAGGCGCCGTCGAGATTGCGCTGACGGACGCGGGAATGGCGGAGCCTCTGTTCCGGGGCCTCGATCAGACCTTCCTCGCCGCCGAGTCCCATTTCGATGCCGTGGTCCGCATCCCGAAAGGGGCGGAGCTCCTCGCCTCGTCAGCGAAGTGTCCGGTCCAGTCGTTCCGGATGGGCAGCTTCATCGGCATGCAGTTCCACCCGGAGGCGACCCCGGAAATCATGGAGAACTGGGCGGTCGAATACGGGGGAGAGCCAGGCGTAGTGGGGGGTGAAATGCGGCGTGTAGACGAGGCAATTGTGGCCAGTGGGCGGAGCATTGCCCGCGCGTTCGCGGGCGAGGTAGCGCGGCGGCGGGCGGCGTCGTAGAGCGAAAAGCTTCTTCGAGCTGGGGTGATAAGCACCTAGCTACCAGGGGGTTTGGGGAAAAACCCCAGCTAGCGTACTGTTAAACAACGATCCCAGAAATGAATTGGGAACTTGAGACATTACCCAGTAGGCCAGCGAGAGCGGCTGACTGGGTTTCGCACGTTCAAAATCCCTCCGCGGTTTTCGGTTTCGGTGGGCTCACCGCCCGATGAATGGCAGGCCACTTGTGGCCCCACATTCCTCTCTGGTTGGCGCCGAAGTCGGAAACATTCGCGGGGATTGAAAACAGAAAGAGGCTTCATGCCCACTATGCAGCAGCTGGTCCGCAAGGGCCGCCATGACAAGAAGGCTAAGGTCGCGACCGCAGCCCTGAAGGGTTCCCCGCAGCGTCGCGGCGTGTGCACCCGCGTGTACACCACCACCCCGAAGAAGCCGAACTCGGCACTTCGTAAGGTCGCTCGTGTTCGCCTGACCTCCGGCGTCGAGGTTTCCGCGTACATCCCGGGTGAGGGCCACAACCTGCAGGAGCACTCCATGGTGCTCGTCCGCGGCGGTCGTGTGAAGGACCTCCCGGGTGTCCGCTACAAGATCGTCCGTGGTTCCCTCGACACCCAGGGTGTCAAGGACCGCAAGCAGGCACGTTCCCGCTACGGCGCGAAGAAGGAGAAGTAAACCATGCCACGTAAGGGTCCCGCACAGAAGCGTCCCGTCGTCAACGACCCGGTCTACGGCTCCCCGCTGGTGTCGCAGCTCGTTAACAAGGTTCTCCTGGACGGTAAGAAGTCCACTGCAGAGCGCATCGTCTACGGTGCCCTCGAGCTCTGCCAGGAGAAGACCGGCACCGACCCGGTGCTCACCCTGAAGCGCGCTATCGAGAACGTCAAGCCGGCTCTCGAGGTCCGCTCCCGCCGCGTCGGTGGCGCCACCTACCAGGTTCCGGTCGAGGTCCGCCCGGGCCGCGGCAACACCCTGGCTCTGCGCTGGCTGCTGATGTTCTCCCGTCAGCGCCGCGAGAACACCATGACCGAGCGTCTCGCCAACGAGATCCTCGACGCATCCAACGGCTTGGGTGCATCCGTCAAGCGTCGTGAGGACACTCACAAGATGGCGGAGGCAAACCGCGCATTCGCTCACTACCGCTGGTAATCGCTTGCCGACGGCGGTCGCGTCTGCGGCCCCTCGGCGATTACTGCCGGCAGTAACGGCGCGCGTCGGTCGCGGTCCAAAGATCTGTATGGGGTCAATTTTTCCGGGCCAGCCCGACGCTCTCATCCGGTGTCTTGCGGTATTTTCCAGCAACGGATGGACGTCACGGCGCGACTTAGCGCCACGACGGTGGCATTATAGATAAAGCAAACCCGACCGAAGGCGGTACTTCGGGCCCGGCAGCAATCCTGCTTTCGGGGCTGGCCGCCAAACCGATTTGAAACGAGTGGGGAATCAAGTGGCTGAAGGTGCACTTCCCGTAAAGAAGGACCTCCACAAGGTCCGCAACATCGGCATCATGGCTCACATCGATGCCGGTAAGACGACTACGACCGAGCGCATCCTGTTCTACACGGGCATCAACCGCAAGGTCGGTGAGACTCACGACGGTGCGTCCACCACCGACTGGATGGAGCAGGAGAAGGAGCGCGGCATCACCATTACCTCGGCTGCCGTGACCTGTTTCTGGAACGACAACCAGATCAACATCATCGACACCCCGGGCCACGTCGACTTCACCGTTGAGGTCGAGCGCTCGCTGCGTGTCCTCGACGGCGCTGTTGCAGTCTTCGACGGCAAGGAAGGTGTCGAGCCGCAGTCCGAGCAGGTTTGGCGTCAGGCCCAGAAGTACGACGTTCCGCGTATCTGCTTCGTCAACAAGATGGACAAGCTGGGCGCTGACTTCGAGTACACCGTCGGCACCATCATCGACCGCCTCGGCGCTAAGCCGCTGGTCATGCAGCTCCCGATCGGCGCTGAGGATGACTTCGACGGCGTCGTTGACCTTCTGGAAATGAAGGCTCACATCTGGCCGGGCAAGGTCGAGATCGGCACCCCCGCCAACATCGAGGAGATCCCGGCTGATCTCGCCGACAAGGCAGCCGAGTACCGCGAGAAGCTCATTGAGACCGTCGCTGAGTCCGACGAAGAGCTCATGGAGAAGTACTTCGGTGGCGAAGAGCTGACCATGGAGGAGATCAAGGGCGCCATCCGCAAGATGGTCCTCAACGGTGAGATCTACCCGGTCTACTGTGGCTCCGCCTACAAGAACAAGGGTGTCGAGCCGCTGCTCGACGCTGTCATCGACTTCCTGCCGAACCCGCTGGACATCGGCGAGGTCCACGGCCACCAGATGGGCGACGAAGAGGTCGACATGACCCGTAAGCCGTCCAAGGACGAGCCGTTCTCGGCTCTGGCCTTCAAGATCGCAGCTCACCCGTTCTTCGGCAAGCTGACCTTCGTCCGCGTCTACTCCGGTCGCGTGGAGCCGGGCCAGCAGGTCCTGAACTCCACCAAGGACAAGAAGGAGCGCGTTGGCAAGCTCTTCCAGATGCACGCCAACAAGGAGAACCCGGTTGAAGAGGCAGTGGCTGGTAACATCTACGCCTTCATCGGTCTGAAGGACACCACCACCGGTGACACCCTGTGTGCTCAGGACGCCCCGATCGTTCTGGAGTCCATGTCCTTCCCGGATCCGGTTATCTCGGTCGCTATCGAGCCGAAGTCCAAGGCCGACCAGGAGAAGCTGGGTACCGCTATCCAGCGCCTGGCTGAAGAGGACCCGACCTTCACCGTCAAGCTGGACGAGGAGACCGGCCAGACCGTCATCGGCGGTATGGGCGAGCTGCACCTCGACGTCCTGGTTGACCGCATGAAGCGCGAGTTCAAGGTCGAGGCAAACGTTGGTGCTCCGCAGGTCGCTTACCGCGAGACCATCCGCAAGCCGGTTGAGAAGTTCGAGTACACCCACAAGAAGCAGACCGGTGGTTCGGGTCAGTTCGCCCGCGTCATCATCGCTCTTGAGCCGTACGCACCGTCCGCTGACGAGCTGGAAGAGGGCGAGTCCGCCACCTACAAGTTCGTCAACGAGGTCACCGGTGGCCGCGTTCCGAAGGAGTACATCCCGTCGGTCGACGCCGGTATCCAGGACGCTATGCAGTACGGTACCCTGGCTGGCTTCCCGCTGGTGAACATCAAGGCAACCCTGCTCGACGGTGCTTACCACGAGGTCGACTCCTCCGAAATGGCCTTCAAGATCGCTGGCCAGCAGGCTCTGAAGGAGGCCGTGCAGAAGGCAAAGCCGGTTCTGCTCGAGCCGATGATGGCCGTCGAGGTCATCACTCCGGAAGAGTACATGGGCGAGGTCATCGGCGACATCAACTCCCGCCGTGGCCAGGTCAACTCCATGGAGGACCGCACCGGTGTCAAGGCCGTCAAGGCTCTGGTTCCGCTGTCCGAGATGTTCGGTTACGTTGGTGACCTGCGTTCCAAGACCCAGGGTCGTGCTAACTACACCATGATCTTCGACTCCTACGCAGAGGTTCCGTCCTCCGTGGCCGAGGAGATCATCTCCGCTCGTACCGGCAACTAAGATTTCCGGTTTTCAAGCGCGAGCAATAACTGCATAGTTCCCGTCCCCGACGGCGATTGTCATGGCCTTGGCGTTGGCTTTGGCAAGTCGTCGGGGCGGGTAACTGCTCGCAATTCCTACCGTTTCCACCGCTTATCTCATGTCAAAAGTAAGCATGAATACGCAGGTGGTTGGGGGTATGAGTTGCTGGCCGTTACCCAGTAATGGCTAGGGGTTTGGTCTGGTTTGGAAAAGTCCAGTATTCTGCCCTAGTATCGAGTAACTGGCACAGTGAAAGAATAGTGCTCTTTTGCGCGCACGCCCGCAGGTTATCCACCGCAGGGCGCTGTAGGCGGAGAGAGTGTCCACAAAATTGTGGCTGCGAGAGTCGTGGCCACCTAGACCTCCAGGAGGACTAAAAGTGGCAAAGGCGAAGTTCGAGCGTACGAAGCCGCACGTCAACATCGGTACCATTGGTCACGTCGACCACGGTAAGACCACCACCACCGCTGCTATCACCAAGGTTCTGGCCGAGAAGTTCCCGGACCTGAACGAGGCTTTCGCTTTCGACGCCATCGATAAGGCGCCGGAGGAGAAGGAGCGCGGTATTACCATCAACGTTTCCCACGTTGAGTACCAGACCGAGAAGCGTCACTACGCTCACGTCGACGCTCCGGGCCACGCTGACTACATCAAGAACATGATCACCGGTGCTGCTCAGATGGACGGCGCGATCCTCGTTGTCGCCGCTACCGACGGCCCGATGCCGCAGACCCGCGAGCACGTTCTGCTGGCTCGCCAGGTTGGCGTTCCGTACATCCTCGTTGCTCTGAACAAGTGCGACATGGTTGATGACGAAGAGATCATCGAGCTCGTCGAGATGGAGGTCCGCGAGCTTCTGGCTGAGCAGGACTACGACGAAGAGGCTCCGATCGTCCACATCTCCGCTCTGAAGGCTCTTGAGGGCGACCCGAAGTGGACCGAGTCCATTCTGGAGCTCATGCAGGCTTGTGACGACAACATCCCGGACCCGGTCCGCGAGACCGACAAGCCGTTCCTGATGCCGATCGAGGACATCTTCACCATTACCGGTCGTGGCACCGTTGCTACCGGTCGTGTTGAGCGCGGCGTCCTGAACGTCAACGACGAGGTCGAGATTCTGGGCATCAAGGAGAAGTCCCAGAAGACCACCGTCACCGGTATCGAGATGTTCCGCAAGCTGCTCGACTCCGCTGAGGCCGGCGACAACTGTGGTCTGCTGCTCCGCGGTATCAAGCGCGAGGACATCGAGCGCGGTCAGATCGTTGCTAAGCCGGGCGCTTACACCCCGCACACCGAGTTCGAGGGTTCCGTCTACATCCTGTCTAAGGATGAGGGCGGCCGCCACACCCCGTTCTTCAACAACTACCGTCCGCAGTTCTACTTCCGCACCACCGACGTCACCGGCGTCGTTACCCTGCCGGAAGGCACCGAGATGGTTATGCCGGGCGACAACGTCGACATGGCCGTCAAGCTGATCCAGCCGGTCGCTATGGACGAGGGCCTGCGCTTCGCTATCCGCGAGGGTGGCCGCACCGTCGGCGCTGGTCGCGTTACCAAGATCGTCAAGTAAGGTCCTGCGTCTCTAGGCGCATACCTGCTTAAGGTCGTATCCCGGCCCCGTGTTTCTCACGGGGCGGGATTTTTTATGTCCATTTCTGGGTTCGCGTTCGTTTACGGGGAACTGCAGCGTGGCGGCGCGGGGACATGGATGGCGTCGGCAAGCGAGGGCGGAAAGGCGCTGGCGTCGAAGGGGGAGACTGGAACGGGGGGTGGGCATCGCGGGCTGACAGTGTGGTGTAGAGCTCACTATTGCCGGGTGATTTTACAAGTGCGGGCACGACGTGTTTTAATACTGGGGTTGCTTTAACAAAGGCGCTAGAACGCGACTGTTGAGTAAGGCCCGGTTGGGAACCAGCTCGAAGTGGTGGAGGCGTCGATGGTAAGGCGAGCATGACCACGATGGTGTGAAGAAATTCGCGCCCGTGCTCTGCGGAGAATTTGGGCGACACGCCCGACCGCGGGGGTCGGAGGTGGCATGGCAAATAAACAGCGGCAGTAGGCAATAAGAGCCCCACAGGGGGAGCTTGTTCTACTGGGATTTGAGCACAAAGCGTAGATATATGCGTCCGCTCGGGTCACGGCCAATGTGAGTTTGCCGTGGCTATCGAAGACGAAATCGCTTTGAAGTAATGCACAACCCAGTTTTGGTTTCTCTGGCGCTGGCCATAACAGCTATCGGCGTCAGGAAACATTGACAGGGTCGACGCCCCTTTGATTGGGGCGCGCCGACCGAGGAGAGGACAAGCGTGGCCGGACAGAAGATCCGCATCAGGCTCAAGGCCTACGACCACGAGGCTATCGACGCTTCTGCGCGAAAGATCGTGGAGACCGTTACCCGCACGGGTGCACGCGTCGTTGGCCCGGTGCCGTTGCCAACCGAAAAGAACGTTTACTGTGTCATCCGTTCGCCGCACAAGTACAAGGACTCGCGCGAGCACTTCGAGATGCGCACCCACAAGCGTCTGATCGACATTCTCGACCCAACGCCGAAGACCGTTGATGCGCTTATGCGTATTGACCTTCCGGCAAGCGTCGATGTGAACATTCAGTGATCCTGGACTTTTGGTAGCGGAGACAAGATAAATGAGTGAAAACGAGATCAAGGGCATCCTGGGCAAGAAGCTCGGCATGACCCAGATCTTCGACGAGAATAACCGCGTTGTTCCGGTTACCGTCGTCGAGGCTGGGCCGTGCGTCGTCACCCAGGTGCGCACTAAGGAAACCGACGGCTACGACGCCGTCCAGATCGCATTCGGCGAGATTGACCCGCGCAAGGCCAATCAGCCGCAGGCCGGCCACTTCAAGAAGGCCGGCGTGACCCCGCGTCGTCACAGCGTTGAGATTCGTACCGCGGACGCTTCCTCTTACGAGGTTGGCCAGACCGTTGGTGTGGACATCTTCGGCGACATCGAGTTCGTCGACGTCACCGGCACCACCAAGGGCAAGGGCTTCGCCGGCGCTATGAAGCGCCACGGCTTCGCCGGCCAGGGTGCTGCTCACGGTAACCAGGCTTCCCACCGTCGCGTTGGTGGCATTGGCGCTTGCGCCACGCCGGCACGCGTCTTCAAGGGCAAGCGCATGGCAGGCCGCATGGGTAACGACCGGGTCACTACCCAGAACCTGAAGATCCAGAAGGTTGACGCTGACGCTAACCTGCTGCTCATCAAGGGCGCAGTTCCGGGCGCTCGCGGCGGCCTGCTGGTTGTCAAGACTGCCACGAAGGGTGGTGCTCACGCATGACCAACCTCAAGCTAGACGTCCACACCGCTGATGGCGGCGTGAACGGTTCTGTTGAGCTTCCCGCTTCCGTCTTCGACGCGGAGGTGTCCATTGCCCTGATGCACCAGGTTGTTGTCGCACAGCGCGCAGCAGCTCGCCAGGGTACCCACAAGGTCAAGACCCGCGGCGAGGTCCGCGGCGGTGGCCGTAAGCCGTGGCGCCAGAAGGGCACCGGTCGCGCTCGTCAGGGTTCGATCCGCGCTCCGCACTGGACCGGCGGCGGTATTGTCCACGGCCCGGTGCCGCGTGACTACTCGCAGCGCACCCCGAAGAAGATGGTTGCTGCTGCTCTGCGCGGCGCACTGTCCGACCGCGCTCGCCACGACCGCATCCACGTCGTCGAGGAACTGGTCGCAGGCCAGACCCCGTCCACCAAGGCAGCACGCTCCTTCGTCGAGCGCCTGACCGAGCGCCGCAACGTGCTCGTCGTTCTGCCGCGCGAGGACCAGACCTCGTGGAAGTCCGTGCGCAACCTGCCGGGCGTCCACATTCTGTCCGAAGACCAGCTGAACACCTACGACGTGCTCAAGTCCGATGACGTCATCTTCGCCGTCCAGGCTCTGAACGACTTCATCGCTCGCACCGCCGGTAAGGAGGAGAAGTAATGGCTACCATCGCCGATCCCCGTGACATCATCGTCGCACCGGTAGTGTCGGAGAAGTCCTACGGACTCATGGAGCAGAACGTCTACACGTTCCTGGTCCACACCGACGCAAACAAGACCCAGATCAAGATCGCGGTCCAGGAGATCTTCGGTGTCAAGGTCGCTTCCGTCAACACCCTCAACCGTGAGGGCAAGCGCAAGCGTTCCCGCACCGGCTACGGCAAGCGCAAGGACACCAAGCGCGCCTACGTGACTCTCGCGGCCGGCAGCGATCCCATCGACATCTTCGGCGGTTCGGCCAGCTAGCCGCTAGCCGACGAGGAAGTTAAGGAAGAGCAAAAGTATGGCTATTCGTAAGTACAAGCCGACTACGCCGGGTCGCCGCCAGAGCTCCGTCTCCGAGTTCAGCGAAATCACTCGCTCGACTCCCGAGAAGTCTCTGCTGCGCCCGCTGTCGAAGACCGGTGGTCGTAACGTTCACGGCCACATCACCACTCGCCACAAGGGTGGCGGACACAAGCGCCAGTACCGCGTCATCGACTTCCGTCGCAATGACAAGGACGGCATTCCGGCAAAGGTCGCTCACATCGAGTACGACCCGAACCGCACCGCCAACATCGCCCTGCTGCACTACGCAGACGGCGAGAAGCGCTACATCGTCGCCCCGAAGAACCTGAAGCAGGGCGCCATCCTGGAGTCCGGCGCAAACGCCGACATCAAGGTTGGTAACAACCTGCCGCTGCGCAACATCCCGACCGGTACCACGATTCACTGCGTGGAGCTCAAGCCGGGCGCTGGTGCTCAGCTGGCTCGCTCCGCTGGTACCTCCATCCAGCTTCTTGGTAAGGAAGGCAAGTACGCAGTCCTGCGTATGCCGTCCTCCGAGATTCGCCGCGTCGACGCTCGTTGCCGCGCAACCGTTGGTGAGGTCGGCAACGCTGATCAGATCAACATCCGCTGGGGTAAGGCCGGCCGTATGCGTTGGAAGGGCTGGCGCCCGACCGTCCGCGGTGTCGTCATGAACCCGGTTGACCACCCGCACGGTGGTGGTGAGGGTAAGACCTCCGGTGGTCGCCACCCGGTTTCCCCGTGGGGCCAGAAGGAAGGCCGCACCCGTAAGCCGAACCGCCCGAGCGACCGTCTGATCGTTCGTCGCCGTCGTACCAACAAGAATAAGAAGCGCTAAGGAGGGAACTGAGAATGCCACGCAGCCTTAAGAAGGGCCCGTTCGTCGATGAGCACCTCCTCGCGAAGGTCGATGCACAGAACGACAAGGGCACCAAGCAGGTCATCAAGACCTGGTCCCGCCGCTCCACGATTCTCCCCGACTTCATCGGTCACACCTTCGCCGTCCACGACGGTCGCAAGCACGTGCCGGTGTTCGTGGATGACTCCATGGTCGGCCACAAGCTGGGCGAGTTCGCCCCGACCAAGACCTTCAAGGGTCACGTCAAGGATGACAAGAAGGGACGTCGATAAGCCATGAGCAACGACATTACTTCTGCACGCGCCACCGCGCGCTTCGTCCGCGTCACCCCGATGAAGGCACGTCGCGTCCTGGACACCGTTCGCGGTAAGTCCGTCGACGAGGCACTGTCCATCCTGGAGTACGCTCCGCAGGGTGCTGCTGAGCCGGTTGCCAAGGTTGTCGCGTCTGCTGCTGCAAACGCTGAGAACAACTTCGGCCTCGACCGTCGTACCCTGGTCATCTCCGAGGCTTTCGCCGACGAGGGACCGACCATGAAGCGCTTCCGCCCGCGTGCGCAGGGCCGTGCTTTCCACGTCCGCAAGCGCACCAGCCACATCACCGTGGTCGTCGAGAGCCAGAAGGAAGGTGACCGATAGTGGGACAGAAGATCCATCCCCACGGCCTTCGCCTCGGTATTTCCAGCGACTGGAAGTCCCGCTGGTACGCCGACAAGCAGTACGCTGACTACCTGGCCGAGGACATCAAGATCCGCGATCTGCTGTCCACCGGTCTGGAGCGCGCCGGCATCGCCGACGTCGTGATCGAGCGCACCCGTGATCGCGTGCGTGTGGACATCCACACCGCTCGCCCGGGTATCGTCATCGGTCGCCGTGGCTCCGAGGCTGACCGCATCCGCGGCAAGCTCGAGAAGCTCACCGGCAAGCAGGTCCAGCTGAACATCCTCGAGGTCAAGAACATTGACGCCGATGCGAAGCTGGTTGCTCAGTCCATCGCCGAGCAGCTGACCAACCGCGTGGCCTTCCGCCGCGCAATGCGCAAGGCTATCCAGTCTGCAATGCGTCAGCCGCACGTCAAGGGCATCAAGGTCGTCTGCTCCGGTCGCCTCGGCGGCGCGGAGATGGGCCGCACCGAGCGTTACCACGAGGGTCGCGTCCCGCTGCACACCCTGCGTGCGGAGATCGACTACGGCACCCACGAGGCTCACACCACCTTCGGCCGCATCGGCGTTAAGGTGTGGATCTACAAGGGTGACGTCATCGGTGGCCGTCGCGAGTCCGAGATCAACGCCGGTGGCGACCGCCAGCGTCGCGGCAACGACCGCCCGCGTCGCGGTGGCAAGCGCCGTCAGCGTGCATCTGAGAAGAAGGAGGGCTAATTCATGCTCATCCCGAAGCGCGTCAAGTTCCGTCGCCAGCACCGCCCGACCCGTTCTGGTATGTCCAAGGGCGGCAACAAGGTGACCTTCGGTGACTACGGCCTCCAGGCTCTCGAGCCGGCCTACATCACCAACCGCCAGATTGAAGCTGCGCGTATTGCAATCAACCGCCACGTCAAGCGTGGTGGCAAGGTCTGGATCCAGATTTACCCGGACCGCCCGCTGACCCAGAAGCCGCTGGGTGTTCGTATGGGTTCCGGTAAGGGCCCGGTCGAGAAGTGGATTGCAAACGTCAAGCCGGGTCGCATCATGTTCGAGATGTCCTACCCGGATGAGGCAACCGCAATGGAAGCGCTCAAGCGCGCCGGCGCGAAGCTGCCGATTAAGACCCGAGTTGTTCGGAAGGAGGATCAGTACTGATGTCGAACGGCATTCCCGCCCACGAGCTCCGCTCGCTGGAGAACGATGACCTGGTCGCAAAGCTCAAGGAGTCTAAGGAGGAGCTGTTCAACCTCCGATTCCAGAGCGCTACCGGTCAGCTGACCAACAACCGCCGTCTCCGCACTGTCCGCAAGGATATTGCTCGCATTTACACCGTTATGCGTGAGCGCGAGCTCGGCCTGTCCGCTGCACCCACCGATGGTGATGCGGCATGAGTGAGGAAAACATGAACAACACCGAGGCTGGCGCACGCAAGGTGCGTACCGGTTACGTCGTGTCCGACAAGATGCAGAAGACCATCGTTGTCGAGCTCGAGGACCGCAAGCAGCACGCCCTGTACGGCAAGATCATGCGCACCAACTCCAAGGTGAAGGCGCACGACGAGAACGAAGAGGCTGGCGTGGGCGACCGCGTCCGCATCGAGGAGTGCCGTCCGCTTTCCAAGGACAAGCACTTCCGTCTCCTCGAGATCGTCGAGAAGGCTAAGTAAGCCGCATCCTCGGCCGGACCGTGTAGCCTAGTCGCTGCTTGGTAAGGACTGAGAATCTTAAAAGGCCACCCCTTGTGGGTGGCCTTTTTCGTGCCTTGAAACGGTACGTCGGTGCGCCATAATGGTCCATATGAGCAACCATCGCACCTGGATCGAAATCATCTCCGCGGACCCGGAGCACTCCCGTCGTTACGCGAATCGCTGGCGGGGCTTCGTCCGGCAGGGTCGCGATATCGATGGAGAAGCCCGGCTTGCCGACGCGATGGCCCCGCGACACGCGCGGATATTGGATGCAGGCTGTGGTCAGGGGCGCGTCGGGGGATACCTTGCGAGGGTGGGGCACACCGTCGTCGGTGTCGATGTCGACCCCTACCTGATTGAGGAGGCGAAGAGTCTTTACGGTGACTCTAACGGCGGATCGTCCAACACCAGTGGTCCGACGTGGTTGGTCGGCGACTTGGCTGAGCTCCCGCGAGTCCTACAGGGTGGGGGAGTGGCCGAGACCTTCGACCTCATTATCTGCCCCGGAAACGTATTGACCTTTGTCGCGGATGCCGACCGCGCCACAGTTTTGGAGGGGTTTGCCTCAGCGCTCGACCCCGAGGGCGGCCGAGCTATTGTCGGCTTTGGCGCAGGCCGGGGATGGGAATTCGGTGACTTCGTGTCCGCAGCACGGGCCGCTGGTCTGAAAATGACACAAAAATACGCCACCTGGGACCTGCGCCCCTTCGAAGAGGATTCGCAGTTCCTGGTGGCGGTATTGGAAAAGGCCTAGCTTGGAAATTACCTAGCGGGGGCCGGCTAGGCCACGGCCGCGCCAAAGAGCAGACCGATGCCGTAGGAGACGGCCAGACCGAGCGCGCCGCCGACGACGAGTCGGACGGCGGCCTTGCCGGAGTGCGTCTCGGAGAGCTTGGCGCTGACGAACCCGGTCAGTGCCAGGGTGATGATGGTGACCACCGTGACAACGATCGCGCCATTTTCGAGGCTCGACAGCAGCGCAGCGACCATCGGAAGGATGGCGCCCAGGATGAACGCCACTGCGGAGGAGAAAGCGGCGGCCCACGGGTTGGTCAGGTCCTCGCCATCAATACCCAGCTCTAGGCGCAGGTGCGCAGAGAGGGGATCGTTGGCCTCGATGCCGCGGGCGGCGTCCTCCGCGATGTGGTCGGGGATGCCGTAGCCGGAGAGGATTCCCACCAGTTCGGCGTGCTCCTCCTCCGGGAAATCGCGCAGCTCCTTGTGCTCCTTGGCGATCAGCGCGCGCTCGGTGTCGCGCTGGGTGGAGACGGAGACATACTCGCCGAGCGCCATGGAAATGGCGCCTGCGATGACGGCGGCGGCACCTGCGGTGAGGATTGCGCTACGGCTGGAACCCGCAGCGATGACGCTGAGCAGCACCAGGGCGGTCGAGACGATGCCGTCGTTGGCGCCGAGCACGCCGGCTCGGAGCCAGTTGAGCTTCGAGGTCTCGGACGAGCGGTGGGGCTCAGCCGGGTGGGAGGTGGTTTCGGGGGCGGTCATGACAGTTCACTCCAAGTCAGGGATGCGCCTTCGTGGCCAGTGATTACAACTAACACGATACTTGCTACCGCGCCGATGACGGCCAGAACCATACCCAGGGGCGCCGCCCAGGAGCGCCAGGTGCGCAGGATCGCCAGCTTGGTGGTCGCCCACGGCGAGTTCACGGCCCAGGCGACCACCATCCCGATGGTCATGACGATAACCGCGATCATGAGCATGTCCGCGTACTCGGCGTGGTCTGCGACCTGGCCGGGATTTCGTTCGCTGAGTCCCATCAGCGGGAGCATCGACTCGCCGGCCGACTTCGCAACCGCGGTGCCGAGCAAAGCAAGGACGGAGAGCACGGCAGAGACCGTCGCAAAGCGATCGCGCAGGCGCGGGGCCGCGACATAGACGATTGCGGCGATTGCTGCCACCGGCACGATGACGACGGCGAAGTGGACGAGAAGCGGGTGTGCAGGCAGGCCCGCAATACGTGTAAGCATGAGAACCGTTGTAGTTGCAATAGCGCGCAACTACAACTCTTTTCCCCCTTCTAACCTGCGGAGTTATGCCTGTTGTTGCTCGCTATGCGTGCCCTAATAAGCCCTGGCACATGTGGTCGTCTCAACAAAACCTCAGGTGGTGTACCCGCTTCACGACGGCCACCGGGGCTAGTCTGCAGGGCGGGTCAGGGTGAGCACAGCGGTGAGGGCGATGACGGCGCAGACCACCATGGAGACGGCCATGGATAGCGCGGGGCTGGAGCCGATACCTACTAGCGGCGCCGCGATAGCTGCGGCGAGGAACTGGGAGAATCCCATGAAGCCGGAGCCCGCGCCGACGCCGATGTCGCGGACGGCCTCGATACCGAGGGCGGTGGCGTTGCCGAAGATGAGGGCCATCATCGGAACGGTGATGAACAACAACAGCCAGGTTACCCACAGTGTGGGGCCGAGCAGGGCGTTGACGCATAGGCCTAGCGAGGTGGCGAGCATCGTCGTCAATGCGAAGAGAATGATCGACTTCGGCGCGAAGGACTTGACGAGACGACCGTTGACCAGCGACATGACCGTGAGCATGGCGGCGTTCGAGGCGAAAACGAAGGAGTACTGCTGGGAGGAGAGGCCGAGTTGCTGCTGGAAAATGAAGGGAGAGGCCGAAATATAGGAGAACATCACCGAAAATCCGCCGGCGAAGGCCAGCAGGTAGCCGATGTAGGCGGGGCGTCGCAGCAGTCGGCCGATGTTCGGGAAGATCCCGCGCAGCGCGCGGTCGGAGCGATCGGAGGCGGGCAGGGATTCGGGGATAACGACGATGCTGAGCAGTAACATGACCCCGCCGAGGAGTGCCAGGACCCAGAAGACGCTGCGCCAGCCGAATAGCGGCGCTAGCTGGCCTCCGATGAGGGGTGCGACGGCGGGGGCGATGCCGGAGATGGCCATCAGGATGGAAAAGGCGCTCGCGGACTTCGCGCCGTGGGCGAGGTCGGGGACCACGGCGCGCGCTAGCACGATGACCGCCCCGCCGGACAAGCCCTGAATCAGGCGCAGCGCGACCAGCCAGCCGATCGACGGGGCGACCGCGCACAGCGCCGAACTAATGAGGAACGCGATCGTTCCCACGAGCAGCGGCCGCTTGCGGCCCAGGCTGTCGGAAATCGCGCCGATGAAGAGCTGGCCCAGTGCCATGCCGGAGAGGAACGTCGTCAGCGTCAACTGCACCATCGACTCGGAGGTGTCGAACTCTCGTGCCATGACGACAAATGACGGGATGTACATGTCGATGCCGAATGGTCCGACGGCAGAGAGAAGCGCTAACGCGACCAGGAGGCCGGAGCTGAGGGAGGGGGTCTGAGGGGCCTTTATGGCCGAACCTGCGGAGTTTGTTGATGTGGGCACAAAAGTAGAATACTAGCCGACCGCCCCTGAGGGGCAACGCGCACAGCAGTGGGAACCGGGAACGACAGCTCAGGCGGGATTTTGTCGGAGCCCAAGCTCGTGCAATAATACTCGGGTTGTGTAAAACGGCGTCGGCAAGCGGCGCGTGCTTACACACGTTGAATACATCAGACCGCGTGCGTTTAGGACGGAAATCTGACGCACAATGCAACCAGGTCAGGAGAACCGCAGTGATTCAGCAGGAATCGCGTCTGCGCGTTGCCGACAACACTGGTGCACGTGAAATCCTGTGCATCCGCGTTCTCGGCGGCTCGACCCGACGCTTCGCTGGCATCGGCGACACCATCGTCGCAACTGTCAAGGAAGCTACCCCGGGCGGCAACGTCAAGGCAGGCGAAGTTGTTAAGGCAGTGATCGTTCGCGCGAAGAAGGAGACCCGTCGTCCGGACGGCTCCTACATCTCGTTCGACGAGAACGCCGCCGTCATCATCAAGGCTGACGGTGAGCCGAAGGGCACCCGCATCTTCGGCCCGGTCGCGCGTGAGCTGCGCGACAAGAAGTTCATGAAGATCGTCTCGCTCGCACCGGAGGTGATTTAAGTGAAGATCCGTAAGGGCGATACCGTGCTGGTTATCTCCGGTCCGGACAAGGGTGCTCAGGGCAAGGTCATCGAGGCCTACCCGCAGCGCGACAAGGTTCTGGTCGAGGGCGTTAACCGCATCAAGAAGCACGTTGCTAACTCCGCTGCGGAGCGTGGCGCATCCTCGGGCGGCATTGTCACCCAGGAAGCTCCGATTCACGTGTCGAACGTCATGCTGGTCGACGAAGAGGGCACCCCGACTCGCGTCGGTTACCGCTTCGACGAGGACGGCAAGAAGGTTCGCATCTCCCGCCGTACCGGGAAGGACATCTAAGCATGAGCGAAAACTACACCCCTCGTCTGAAGACCCGCTACCGCGAGGAAATCCGCGGCAAGATGCAGGAAGAGTTCTCCTACGAGAACGTCATGCAGATCCCGGGTATCACCAAGGTTGTCGTCAACATGGGCGTCGGCGCCGCTGCTCAGGATAAGAAGCAGATCAACGGTGCTCTGCACGACCTGACCCTGATCACCGGCCAGAAGCCGGAGACCCGTCGCGCTCGCAAGTCGATCGCTAACTTCAAGCTGCGTGAGGGCGACGCCATTGGCGCTCGCGTTACGCTGCGTGGCGACCGCATGTGGGAGTTCCTGGACCGCCTGCTGACCGTGGCTCTGCCGCGAATCCGCGACTTCCGCGGTCTGTCTGATCAGCAGTTCGACGGCCACGGCAACTACACCTTCGGCCTGTCCGAGCAGACCATGTTCTACGAGATCGACGTTGACAAGGTCGACCGCCCGCGCGGTATGGACATCACCGTCGTCACCACCGCTACGAACAACGAGGAAGGCCGCGCACTGCTGCGCGAGCTGGGCTTCCCGTTCAAGAAGTAGTCGCGCCACCGCCGAGTAGCAGCTAAAACTGCTCGGTGGGAAGGCAGGCAGGGCCCCCGTGAGTGTGAAATGCACCTCTCGGGGGCTTTGTTGTGCGTGGGGCAGGTGTGGCATTGCAGTATGAACGCCGTTCCCCCAATTTTTCACAGCGGAAGATTAGGCGTTCGTGACCATTTCGTTGTAAACTGCCTGACAGTCATGTTTTGGCGACCATATTTTTATGGTCAACACCACTGCGGTCAACCGTGATGTTCGGTGCCGTATCAAAAGTGCAAGGGATATCTAGCATGAAGAATTTCTCCACGGCTGTTCGTTCGGCAGCTATCGCAACTGTTGCCGCAGTCGGCCTGGGCCTCGGGGCGGGTGCCGCAGTCGCGCAGCCGCAGATTCCGGGCCTGCCAGCCATTCCTGGTGCTCCGGCTCCGGCAGCCCCGGCCGCTCCGGGTATCCCGGGTCTGCCGATTCCGGGCCTCGGACAGGATGCTGGCAAGGGCGTCAAGCAGCTTGTCACCTTCGGTGACTCCTTCACCGCCAACGCTGGCAAGGGCGGCCCGCGTGGCCTCCAGCCGGGCCAGACCCCGCTGGTCGCTAACTGCGCAACCGACATGGAAAACTGGCCGAAGGTTGCCGGCGCCGACCTGAACAAGTCCGTCGGTGACTGGTCCTGCAACGGCACCGGCGCCGTCCCGGGTCAGCTGCTGGCTTACCTGGAGGCTGCAATTCAGTACGGCGATCTGGGCCCCGGCACTGAGAAGGTCGTCCTGATGTACGGCGGTATGGACTACGTGCAGTGGATCGACGTCGCAGGCCAGCTGGTTGCAAAGCCGACCACTGACAACGCCCCGACGATCTTCCAGTCTCTGGTCAAGCAGTTCTCCGATCGCGTCCACCAGGTCGCTCCGGGCGCCCAGCTGGTTCTCGCCTCCTACCCGGAGTACGCCACCGACAACAAGCTGTGCCTGTTCAACACCCCGGGTCAGGTCAACCCGATCCCGGCCCCGGGCGCTAACGAGGTCCAGGGCGCTTTCCGCGACAGCATCAAGGCCGCCGCTGAGAAGAACGGCGCTGGCTTCATCGACGTCTACGAGGCGACCCGTGGCCACGGTACCTGCAACCCGAACGACGCTGAGCGCTACGTCGCAGGTTTCGCTGACCCGGTGATGGGTCCGATGACCAACCATCCGACCGTTGCAGGCGAGCACGCAATGGGCAAGATCATCGCTGACGGCCTCCGCTAAATCGGAGCGCCCGTACTCTCCGCTCCAGGCGCCTAGCGTCTGATCGGAGAAGTGCGAGCCGTCGTCAAGCGACTAACTACGCCGCCCCGGACCACATGTCCTCGGGGCGGTTTTGTGTTTTCAGGCGTTTTTGCTAGTATTTGCAGGTCTGCCCTCTATCGAGGTGCAGGTGTACATGCAACAACTTTGCTGAAGGCCCCTCGCCTCGCATCGTCTCTGGCGTCACCTGGGTGGCGAGCTGTTCCGGCTATTGAACCGGGACGGCGGAAAGTAGCCCTTAAATCGTTGGAATCACGATATTGGATTGTGTCCTTGAGTGCGCACACTCTGTTGAGTACATGTCGCGAAAAGGGCGCTGGCCTCGAGGTGGGAAGGAACCGCAGCGAGAAAGGATACGGTCACTAACCATGACCATGACTGACCCAATCGCCGACATGCTGTCGCGCGTGCGCAACGCTAACAACGCGTACCACGACTCTGTCTCGATGCCGTCGTCCAAGCTGAAGGCTAACATTGCCGAGATCCTCAAGGCTGAGGGTTACATCGAGGACTACGCAGTCGAGGATGCAAAGGTCGGCAAGACCCTGACCCTGAACCTGAAGTACGGTCCGTCCCGCGAGCGTTCCATCGCTGGCGTGCGCCGCGTTTCCAAGCCGGGTCTGCGTGTCTACGCTAAGTCCACTAACCTGCCGAAGGTCCTGGGCGGCCTGGGCGTGGCTATCATCTCCACGTCCCAGGGTCTGCTGACCGATCGTCAGGCTCACGAGAAGAAGGTTGGCGGGGAAGTCCTCGCTTACGTCTGGTAAAGGGGGAACTACACAATGTCACGTATTGGTAAGAACCCTGTTGTCGTTCCGAGCAACGTCACCGCCTCGGTCAACGGCCAGGACGTCACCGTCAAGGGCCCGAAGGGCGAGCTGTCCCTCACTGTTCCGGCTCCGATCGCAGTCGAGCTGAAGGACGGCGAGATTGTTGTCACCCGTCCGGATGACAACCGCAAGAACCGCTCCCTGCACGGCCTGTCCCGTTCGCTGATCAACAACCTCGTTGTCGGCGTTACCGAGGGCTACCTCATCAAGATGGAAATCTTCGGTGTTGGTTACCGTGTCGCCAAGAAGGGCAAGGACCTCGAGTTCTCCCTCGGCTACTCGCACCCCGTTCTGATCGAAGCACCGGAAGGTATCACCTTCGAGGTGGACGGCACCACCAAGCTGTCCATCGCAGGTATCGATAAGCAGAAGGTCGGACAGATCGCCGCTGTTATCCGTCGCCTCCGTAAGGACGATCCTTACAAGGGCAAGGGTATCCGCTACGAGGGCGAGCAGATCCGCCGCAAGGTCGGAAAGACGGGTAAGTAATGAGCAACACCAACGAAAAGCGCCTCCCGGTAGGCAAGGACATTTCGACTCGTCGTCGTATCGCCCGCGCCCGCCGTCACGCACGTCTGCGCAAGAACGTCCGCGGCACCTCCGAGGCACCGCGCCTCGTCGTGCACCGTTCCTCGCGCCACATGACCGCCCAGGTTATCGACGACACCGTCGGCCGTACCCTGGCTGCTGCTTCCACCCTGGACGCAGAGCTCCGTGGCTTCGAGGGCGACAAGAAGGCCAAGGCCGCCAAGGTCGGCGAGCTGGTTGCTGCACGCGCCAAGGAAGCTGGCATCGAGAAGGTCGTCTTCGACCGCGGTGGTTACCAGTACCACGGCCGTGTTGCCGCTCTGGCTGAGGCCGCACGCGAAGGTGGCCTGAAGTTCTAATGAAGCGCACTTACAAGTCCAACGGAAGGAATGCGTGATGTCGGAACGCGATAAGCGCGAAGGCGGACGTGACTCCGCTGACAACAAGAACAACAACCGTCGTGGTGGCCGCGACAACCGTCGCCAGCAGGACGAGCGTTCGCAGTACACCGAGCGCGTAGTTACCATCAACCGAGTTTCCAAGGTCGTCAAGGGTGGTCGTCGCTTCAGCTTCACCGCACTTGTCATCGTCGGTGACGGCGAGGGCATGGTCGGCGTCGGCTACGGCAAGGCCAAGGAAGTTCCGGCAGCTATCCAGAAGGGTGCTGAAGAGGCTCGCAAGAACTTCTTCCGCGTCCCAATGATCGCTGGCACCATCACCCACCCGGTCCAGGGTGAGACCGCCGCCGGCATCGTGCTGCTGCGTCCGGCCGCTCCGGGTACCGGTCTGATCGCCGGTGGCGCCGTGCGTCCGGTCCTCGAGTGCGCAGGCGTCCAGGACGTCCTGTCCAAGTCGCTCGGCACCAACAACGCCATCAACGTTGTTCACGCAACCGTTGATGCCCTCAAGCAGCTGGTTCGCCCTGAAGAGGTCGCTGCCCGCCGTGGCAAGTCCCTCGAAGAGGTCGCTCCGGCCCGTATGCTGCGCGCTCGCGCAGGACAGGGAGCGTGATTTTCATGGCACTGAAGATTACCCAGGTCCGTGGTACCGCTGGTACCAAGCAGAATCAGAAGGATTCGCTGCGCACCCTCGGTCTGAAGCGCCGTCACCAGTCCGTCGTCCGTCCGGATACCCCGGCTGTGCGCGGTCTCGTGAACGTTGTGCGTCACATGGTCGAGGTTGAAGAAGTAGCGGGGGAGTAGGTAAACCATGAGCGAACCAATTAAGCTCCACGACTTGGCCCCGGCTCCGGGCGCCAAGAAGGATAAGACTCGCGTCGGCCGCGGTGAGGCTTCCAAGGGTAAGACCGCTGGTCGCGGCACCAAGGGCACCAAGGCCCGCAAGCAGGTTTCGGCTGCCTTCGAGGGTGGCCAGATGCCGATTCACATGCGCCTGCCGAAGCTGAAGGGCTTCAAGAACCCGGCGAAGGTCACCTACCAGGTGGTCAACGTCTCGGATCTCGAGCGCCTGTTCCCGAACGGTGGCGACGTCACCGTTGCAGACCTGGTTGCCAAGGGCGCTGTTCGCGCCAACCAGCCGGTCAAGGTCCTCGGCGATGGCGACATCAACGTCGCCGTCAAGGTCACCGCAACCAAGTTCTCGGGCTCCGCGAAGTCCAAGATCGAGGCCGCTGGTGGTTCTGTCACCGAGGCTTAATTTCGGGTAATGCTCGCTCGACGGGCGCCTGAAGTGACAAAACGGGCCGCGTACACTCAGTTCGCTGAGGTACGCGGCCCGTTTTTGTTTCCGCCGCCGTGAGCGGGTACGCGGGCATGCACTGCGCGTCTTCCTAGATGAGGCCGAGGTCCTTCAGCTCGCGGCCGAGCCGTGCGATGTCCGCTTCGTCGTGCCGTGCGGTCACGGTCAGACGCAGCATCGCCTCGCCCCGAGCCACGGTCGGATAACGGATTGCGGGGATGAAAATCCCCCTCTCCGCGAGTGCTGCCGAGACGTCCATCGCCCGCGCCTCGTCACCCACCGGCAGCGGGAGGATGGCGCTCGCGGCGGCGTCCTCCGAAAGCCCCAGGAGGGCGCGAACCGCCGTGATGTTTTCCCGCAGCCGCTTACCGACGATACCGCCACGCAACTGGTCCAGCGCCGCGCCAATGGCAGCAACGGAGCCGGGATTCATGGACGTGCTGTAGACGAAACTACGCGCCTGGTTGCGCAACAGCGTTGCGACCTCCGTCGAGCACAGCACATAGCCACCCTCGACGCCCAGTGCCTTGCTGGCGGTTCCGACCAGGATATCGGGTCGCACTCCGAAATGGTTCGCGGTGCCCCGGCCCATGTCGCCGAGCACACCGACGCCGTGGGCGTCGTCAAGCATGAGCCAGGCCGCGTGGCTGCGGCAGGTGCTCTCGAGGCCGGGCACGTCGATGACCTCGCCGGACATGGAGAACACGGCGTCGGAGATGACCAGCTTGTGGCGTGCGGTGGAGGACGACAGGGCCGCATGGAGGGCCACGTAGTCTAGGTGCGGAAAGACGGTGACGCGGGCGCGGGCGGCGCGGCAGCCGTCGATGATGGAGGCGTGGTTGCCGGCGTCGGAGAAAATTTCCACGTCAGCGCCGGCGATCGCGGCGATGGTGGAGTGGTTGGCCTGGTAGCCGGTGGAGAAGAGGACCGCGTCGTCGAATTCGAAGAAGCTCGCAAGTTCGCGTTCGAGTTCGGCGTGAATGCTGGTGCCGGTGGTGAGCCTGGAGCCGCCGGAGCCGGTCCCCAGTCTCCTGGTTGCCGCGACGGCGGCCTCAATGAGGGCGTCATGCGTCGACAGGCCCAGGTAATCGGAGGAGGAGAACAACAGGTAATCGCGCCCGTCAATGGTGCTGTGCGGGACCTGGGGGCTGGAAAAGGTGCGCAGGCTCCGCGACAGTCCCTCGTCGGCCCAGGCATCGTTGCGGCGTCGCGCGACGGTGTCAAGGCTCTCCCGAGCGGGCGCCGGAGCCGACTCCGCGCTCACCGGGGGCAGAGCCGACAGGTCGATCTTGACCGGTTGATTCTCGAGGTAGTCGGTCAGCGACTCAATATCGGTGCCGGGCGCCACAATGAATATTCGCGTGCCGAGCTTCCCGCCCGCCGCCTTGATGTTCGGAATCCGGTAGAACCGCTTGCCGACGGCCGCATAGCCCTTGGTGTAGAACGGGTCGTCGGAAAGGCAGATTTCCGCGAGGATCCCCGGGGCGCTAGCAACCTTCGAGGCCAAGATGATGGCCTCGTGAAAATGATCCTTGCCGCAGTCGGAGGCGGGGTGCTCGACGGCGTCGAAGGTGGACACTCGGACGCCGCGGGCGGGGTCCGAGTCCAGTCTCTGCCCGGTATCGGCGTCGATGATGGCGGCGCCACGAAGACCCGTGAGGGTGTAGGCCAGCCGCACGGCCTCGTCGGCGGCGGTGATGCCGGATTCTTGCAGCAGGGCCGTGATCAGCTCTCGGGCTGAAGCGGGCGAGTCGTTGTCGGTCTGGACCGGTTCGAGGACGTCGACGATACGGACAGCCTCGTCGTCGATGCGGTCGATCGAGATGGTGATGGTCTCGGCGACGCCTTTGTCGTGTTCGAGGGCGCGCGACGTCATGGAGGCCGCGAGTTGTGGCAGGTCCTCGGGTGGCGCGAGCCGCTCGGCCCCTGAGATGTGTTGGCCGTCCAGAGCGGAGCGCATGCGGATGCTGTAGGTCGTCACAGATGAAACTTTAACACTGTTCAAGTTTTGTGTTGGAAAGCGTTGAGGTGGCGGGGGCCGATGGGGTCTCGGGTCGGGCTTCTGGGGCAAGTGGTACCCGAAAGTGCTATGCAGTGCGTTGAATGTATGCAGACGCTGGTAGACTCTCAACGTCAAACACTGTCAATTTATGGTTCACGGCTCTTGGCGTGGCTTGGCTCGCAGCACCGCGGGTGAAGGGGCGTCGGCAAGCGTGAACTCGGGAGGATGCACGTGGCTTCCGGATTTATTGCGGCGTTGCGGGATCCCGATTTGCGGAAGAAGATCCTGTTCACGCTGTTCATGATCATTCTTTACCGAATCGGCGCACAGATTCCGACCCCTGGTATCGACTATCAGCTGGTCAACGCTCAACTGGAGCGGATTTCCCAGGATCAGTCGAGCGTCTACTCGCTCATTAACCTGTTCTCGGGTGGCGCGCTGCTGCAAATGGCGATTTTCGGCATCGGCATTATGCCCTACATCACCGCCTCAATTATCGTGCAGCTGCTCACTGTGGTGATCCCGCACTTCGAACAGCTGAAGAAGGAAGGCCAGTCGGGGCAGACGAAGATGACGCAGTACACGCGTTATCTCACCGTGGCACTGGCCCTGCTGCAGTCTGCGGGCATCGTTGCTATGGCGGACCGAGGTGCGCTGCTGGGCGGAAACCAGTCGCTGCTGGTTGCCAACTCGGGCGTCTTCGACATGGTGGTCATGGTCGTCGTGATGACCGCCGGCGCGATCCTGGTCATGTGGATGGGCGAGCTGATCACCGACCGCGGCGTCGGCAACGGCATGTCGCTACTCATCTTCGCGGGCATCGCTGCCGGCATGCCTGCTCAGGGAGCTAACATTCTGCGCTCCACTAGTGGAGTTATCTTCGCGACGGTCATCGTTGCGGTCCTCATCCTCATCGTCGGCGTCATCTTCATCGAGCAGGGGCAGCGCCGCATCCCGGTGCAGTACGCCAAGCGCATGATCGGTCGCCGCCAGTACGGTGGTTCCTCGACCTACCTGCCGCTGAAGGTCAACCAGGCGGGCGTTATCCCGGTCATCTTCGCCTCCTCCCTGATTTACGTTCCGGTCCTGATTACTCAGATCGTCCAGTCTGGCCAGGAGAACCCGTCGCTGGATAACTGGTGGCAGCGCAATGTCATCCAGTACCTGATGGCGCCGTCGAGCTGGCAGTACATCCTGCTCTTCTTCGTGATGATCGTCTTTTTCTCTTTCTTCTACACCTCGGTGCAGTACGACCCGCACGAGCAGGCCGATAACATGAAGAAATACGGCGGATTTATTCCTGGCTTCCGCCCGGGTCGACCGACCGCGGAGTACCTCTCCTACGTCTTGACCAGGCTGCTGTGCGTCGGTTCGCTCTACCTCGGCATCATCGCCGTCCTGCCGAACTTGGCCCTCGATATGGGGCTTGGCAACGCCAGCGCCGGCACGCGAGGCGGTATGTTTGGAGGTACGGCTCTGCTGATTCTGGTCAGCGTCGCGCTGACGACGGTGAAGCAGGTTGAAAGCCAAATGATGCAACGTAACTACGAAGGGTTCTTGAAGTAATGCGACTCGTACTAGTAGGCCCGCCCGGCGCCGGTAAGGGCACCCAGGCTGCAATCCTGTCGGAGAAGCTCGGCGTCCCGCACATCTCCACGGGTGATCTGTTCCGTGCCAACATCGGCGAGGGCACCCCGCTGGGTATCGAGGCCAAGTCCTACATCGATGCCGGAAACCTGGTCCCGGACGATGTGACGGTTCGCATGGTTGAGTCCCGCCTCGCAGAGGACGATGCCAAGAACGGCTTCCTCCTCGACGGTTTCCCGCGCACCGTCGGCCAGGCCGGCGAGCTTGAGCGCCTGCTGAATAACCTGGGCACCTCTCTTGACGCCGTCGTGCAGTTCGACGTCGCCGAGGACGTCGTCGTTGAGCGCATGCTCGCCCGTGGCCGCGCGGACGACACCGAAGAGGTTATTCGCAACCGCATGCACGTCTACGAAAACGAGACTGCGCCGCTGCTGGACCACTATGCGGACAAGATTGTCAAGATCGTCGCAGAGGGCACCGTTGAGGAGATCAACGAGCGCACCATGGCGGAGCTAAACAAGCTCAAGTAGTCGGCTACTGTCCCGACACACGATAAACCGCCCCAGTCCCATTCCGAAGAGGAAGGCCTGGGGCGGTTCTGTCTATGTCCGGGCTCTGTTTCATGCAGGCTCTTTCGAGCCCGCATGCCGGTGACGCCAGTTGCCGACTAGCCCTGGTAGGCGCTAACGATCGAGTCGATTTCCGGCTGGGCTTGCTCCGGCGCGGTATTGCCGAAGGCGTACTCCTGATAGATGCCCTGCCCCTCGTCGAGAACCATCAGAAACGGAGTGCCGCGGCTGATACCGCTAAACGCGCGCTTGCCCGGGATGTCCCTGGGGGCGTACTGGTCAACAGATTCGGCAGCTGCGGACATGCGTTCCACTGCCGCTGGGTCCTGGGCGGTCGTGAGCATTGCAGCCGAACCGGAGGTGGTGCCCATGATGCAGGTGAATCCGTGGAAATTCTCGCTGCCGAAGATGATGGGCATCGCCAGGTCCGATTCGACGCAGCTGGTGATGCGCTCGCTGACCGGCTGCGGGACGCCGTCTCGCAGCGCCTGCGGCAGAGTTGTCGTTCCGAGGAAATCAGAGCTCGGCGGGGCCGCGGGATCGGACGGATTGGTAGCGGGCGGGGCCGTCACTGGGGCGGAGGGTTCGGGGTTTCCACCGCAGGCGGCAATGAAGACCAGGGAGCCCGCCGCGGCGAGGGCGGCCAGCGCGCGTGCGGACACAGAATTCTTCGAAACGTGCATAGAAGTAGATGGTATGTGACGTCGTCCGATAACGGTAGTATCGAAGAATGTGCCTCCCCGGCTCCAAGGTGGGCGCCCCCGAGAGCTAAGGTTTTACCGTGATTAGATTCCGTCGTCGCCGTCAGGCCGTTCCCGCACGCACCCCCGGTGAGCTCGACGCCATGCAGGCCGCCGGTGAGATCGTTGGCCGCGCCCTGCTGGCCTGTCGCGATGCCGCGACGGTAGGCGCGACCACCGCCGACCTCAACGAGGTCGCTCACCAGACGATAGTCGATGCTGGCGCTTCGCCTTCCTTCCTGGGGTACGAAGGGTTCCCTGCCTCCATTTGCGCCTCCGTTAATGAGGTCATCGTCCACGGCATTCCCTCGTCGGACACCGTGCTTGCCGACGGTGACCTGGTCTCTATCGACTGCGGGGCAATCCTCGACGGTTGGCACGGAGATTCTGCGTTAACCTTCGGCGTCGGCAAGCTGGCTCCGGAGGTGGAAAAGCTAAATATCGCCACGTCCGAGGTTCTCGCCGCCGGGATCGAGGCCATGGTTCCTGGGGCTCGGCTCACCGATATCTCATACGCTTTGGAGATGGCGACCCGCGACGCGGAGCTGCGCCATGACATCGAGCTGGGGATCGTCGACGGATATGGCGGGCACGGAATTGGGCGCGAGATGCACATGGACCCCTTCCTCGCCAACGAGGGGAAGCCGGGGCATGGCCCCTATATCCAGGAGGGGTCGGTACTGGCGATTGAGCCCATGCTGATTCTCGGGGGCGAGTGGGGAAGCGATGAGTTGGACGACGGCTGGACCGTCGTCAGCGCCGACGGCATGCCTGCATCGCACTGGGAGCACACGGTTGCGGCTACGGCGTCGGGGCCGCGAATTTTGACCCCGCGCTACGAGTAGGGTGTGTCGTCGAGGCGAAGCAGTGAGGCAAGGTCCGGGGAGATTTTGCAAAATCGCTGGTCGGGTGTAGAGTTAGCCGATGGTGTGGAAGCAGTGTCTCCGCAGTCGGGCTTCGGCCTGCGCTAACAGAACGCGAAAGCACCATGTAGATAGATGATTTCCCAACTGGTGCCGACATGGTCGGATATCCGCCAGAGAGACGTGGAGGACATGGCTAAGAAGGAAGGCGCAATTGAGGTTGAGGGTCGCGTAGTCGAGCCTTTGCCGAACGCGATGTTCCGAGTTGAGCTGGACAACGGGCACAAGGTGCTCGCCCACATCAGTGGCAAGATGCGCCAGCACTACATCCGTATTCTCCCGGAAGATCGAGTTGTCGTGGAGCTGTCTCCGTACGACCTCGAGCGTGGGCGAATCGTCTACCGCTACAAGTAAGCCAGATAACTCCACCGTCCTAGCCGCGTAGCGATCGCGGCGAGACTACCTCCAGCAACGGTGGCTGGAGCCTCTCCACGAAAAGCCAGCGTGGCTCGGCATCCGACCGAGTCGGCGACGGCCAGGAGGGGATGGCAGTGGAGCAAACCACCGCATCAACCGGAAGGAAACTGCCGTATGGCACGCCTTGCTGGAGTTGACCTGCCGCGCAACAAGCGTATGGAGGTCGCTCTCACCTACATTTTCGGCATTGGCCCCGCCCGTGCCGCTGAGCTGCTGGAGAAGACCGGCATCTCTCCGGATCTGCGCACCGACAACCTGACCGATGAGCAGGTTGCTGCGCTGCGTGACGTGATCGAAGCTACCTGGAAGGTCGAGGGTGACCTCCGCCGCCAGGTTCAGGCTGACATCCGCCGCAAGATTGAAATCGGTTCCTACCAGGGTCTGCGCCACCGTCGTGGCCTGCCGGTCCGTGGTCAGCGCACCAAGACCAACGCTCGTACGCGTAAGGGTCCGAAGAAGACGATCGCCGGAAAGAAGAAGTAGAACATGGCAGCTCCGAAGTCCGCACGCGGCCGTCGTACCGGCCGTCGCGTTGTAAAGAAGAACGTGGCCCAGGGCCACGCATACATCAAGTCCACCTTCAACAACACCATCGTGTCCATCACGGACCCGAAGGGCGCTGTTATCTCGTGGGCATCCTCTGGTCACGTCGGGTTCAAGGGCTCCCGTAAGTCCACCCCGTTCGCTGCACAGATGGCTGCTGAGAACGCCGCTCGTAAGGCCATGGAGCATGGCATGAAGAAGGTTGACGTTTTCGTTAAGGGCCCGGGCTCGGGCCGCGAGACCGCCATCCGTTCCCTCCAGGCCGCCGGCCTCGAGGTGTCCTCGATCTCCGACGTGACTCCGCAGCCGCACAACGGCTGCCGTCCGGCGAAGCGTCGTCGCGTCTAGGAATAGGGTAAGGAGTAAACACTAATGGCCCGTTATACCGGTCCCGCAACCCGTAAGTCCCGTCGTCTCCGCGTCGACCTCGTCGGCGGCGACATGAACTTCGAGCGTCGCCCCTACCCTCCGGGGCAGGCTGGCCGCGCTCGCATCAAGGAGTCGGAGTACCTGCTCCAGCTCCAGGAGAAGCAGAAGGCACGTTTCACCTACGGCGTGATGGAGAAGCAGTTCCGTCGCTACTACGCCGAGGCTCACCGTCGCCCGGGCAAGACTGGCGATAACCTCGTCGTCCTGCTGGAGTCGCGTCTCGACAACGTTGTCTACCGCGCTGGTCTGGCTCGCACCCGCCGCCAGGCTCGTCAGCTGGTTTCCCACGGCCACTTCACCGTTAACGGTAAGAAGATCAACGTGCCGTCCTTCCAGGTGACCCAGTACGACATCATTGACGTGCGCCCGAAGTCGCAGAAGATGATCTGGTTCGAAGAGGCACAGGAGAACCTGGTCGACGCTGTCGTCCCGGCATGGCTCCAGGTTGTCCCTGAGTCCCTGCGCATCCTCGTCCACCAGACCCCGGAGCGCGCTCAGATCGACATTCCGCTTCAGGAACAGCTGATCGTCGAGTTCTACTCGAAGTAATCACTTCACGCGAAGTAACCACTTCACCTGCATCCATTCATTCCCTATGGCGTCATATAGCGGTCGCCACCTGGAGGATTTTCGAACATGCTCATTTCCCAGCGCCCCACGCTGACCGAGGACTACATTGACTCCTCCCGCTCCCGGTTCGTTATCGAGCCGCTGGAGCCGGGCTTCGGTTACACCCTCGGTAACTCCCTTCGTCGTACCCTGCTGTCGTCCATTCCGGGCGCGGCCGTGACCAGCATCCGCATCGACGGCGTGCTGCACGAGTTCACCACCATCCCGGGTGTCAAGGAGGATGTCTCCGACATCATCCTGAACCTCAAGGGCCTGGTGCTGTCCAGCGAGTTCGACGAGCCGGCAACCGTCTACCTGCGCCGTGAGGGCTCGGGTGCGGTGACCGCAGCCGACATTGAGTGCCCGGCGGGCGTGGAGATTCACAACCCGGATCACCACATCGCCACCCTCAATGAGACCGGTCGCCTGGAAATCGAGATGACCGTCGAGCGTGGCCGCGGCTACGTCCCGGCTACCCCGAACTCCGGTGGCGAAATTGGCCGCATCCCGATGGACCAGATCTACTCGCCGGTTCTGAAGGTCAGCTACAAGGTCGAGGCGACTCGTGTTGAGCAGCGCACCGACTTCGACAAGCTGATCATCGACGTCGAGACCAAGAACTCCATCACCGCCCGCGACGCGATGGCGTCGGCAGGCAAGACCCTGGTTGAGCTCTTCGGCCTGGCCCGCGAGCTCAACGAGACCGCTGAGGGTATCGAAATCGGCCCGAGCCCGCGTGAGGCTGAGGACGTGGCGGCGTACCAGACCCCGATCGAGGACCTGGACTTCTCCATGCGCTCCTACAACTGCCTCAAGCGCGAGGAAATCCACACCGTCGGCGAGCTCGCTGCTCGTACCGAGTCGGACCTGCTGGATATCCGTAACTTCGGCGACAAGTCCATCAACGAGGTCAAGGAGAAGCTCGCTGAGCTCGGCCTGTCCCTGAAGGACTCCCCGAACAACTTCGATCCCGCCGCAGTCGCCGACGCCGATGTTCCGGCCGACGACGACGCCGAATGGACTGAGGACGCAGGCGCAGGCTACGACGAGTAGTCCTTCACCACCGCGACTTCATTAAAACGAGGAGAAACCTATGCCTACCCCTAAGCAGGGTGCCCGTCTCGGCGGCTCCGCTTCGCACCAGAAGAAGATTCTGGCCAACCTCGCGAAGCAGCTGATCGAGCACGGCAAGATCAAGACCACCGACACCAAGGCCAAGCTGCTGCGCCCGTACGTAGAGAAGCTGATCACCAAGGCTAAGAGCGGCTCCCTCGCGGACCGCCGCAACGCCGCCAAGCTGCTCAACGACAACTTCGCAGTCAAGAAGTTGTTCGACGAGATCGGTCCGCAGTTCGCAGACCGCGACGGCGGCTACACCCGCATCATCAAGCTGGGTAACCGCAAGGGCGACAACGCCCCGATCTCGCTGATCGCCCTGGTTGAGGAAGAGACCGCAACCGCTGAGGCTACCCGCGCTACCCGCGCTGCAGCCTCCAAGAAGGCCGAGGAGGCTGAGGCCGAGAAGGTCGCAGCTGACGAGGAGAAGCTCGAGGAGCTCGAGCTCGAAGAGGCCGACGACGAGGGCATGGTCGACAAGACCGCCGACAAGGACGACGAGAAGTAATTCTCTCGGGGTCCGCGACTCGTTGACGTAAAATCCCTGCCTTTCTTCGCTGAGAAGATGGGCAGGGATTTTTTCGCGTCTTCGGTGGTTGTTGGCCCTGCCGGTACAATCTTTATTTCGTGAGCCCCGATACAGTGAGTCGTCCAACCCCAGGTCTCCAGTCCGAAAATGTCGCCCTCCCAGGAGGTCTGGTTCGGCTGCGCCTGGACATAGCCTACGATGGCACCGATTTTCATGGTTGGGCCTCGCAACGCGACAAGCCCACCGGAGAGCCAGTACGCACTGTCCAAGCGACTCTCGAGCAGACGTTGGAGAAGGTTCTGCGGCATCCCGTCTCGCTCACCGTCGCCGGGCGCACCGACGCCGGGGTACACGCATCCGGCCAGGTTGCGCACGTCGATGTGGCCCGCTCCGCGCTGGACACGCGATCGATCGGTGGCGATCCCTCGCGTCTGGTCCGCCGTGTCGCCCGTTTGCTTCCCGACGACGTGACGCTGCGCGCTGCCGAGTTCGCACCCGACGGCTTCGACGCTAGATTCTCCGCGTTGCGCCGACACTATGTCTACCGCGTGACGACGGCGCCCAGCGGGGCACTTCCAACGCGGTCGCGTGACACCGCCGTGTGGAACCGCCCGGTGAGCCTTGAACGACTGCAAAGTGCAGCGGATCCCCTGCTCGGTCTCAACAACTTTGCGGCCTTTTGCCGCTTTAAGCCGCACGCGACGACAATTCGTGATCTGCAGCGTTTCGAGTGGCGGGACGTGTCGTCGGAAAGCGAGCCAGAGCTCTATGAGGCTCACGTCACTGCGGACGCATTCTGCTGGTCCATGGTGCGGTCTCTGGTTGGCGCCTGCTTGAGCGTTGGGGAGGGGCGCAGGCCGGAGGGGTTCACGAGACAGCTGCTCGCTGAGACCAAGCGCTCCCCGCTCGTGCCGGTGGCCGAAGCGCGGGGGCTGTCCCTGGTAGGGGTCGACTACCCCGGTGATGGTGACCTCGCCTCTCGCGCGGAGGCCACGCGGGGGCTGCGCAGTGACATCCAGGTTGACTGTGCCGATTGTGGCGGGGAGGGAAGCTAGCTTCGTCTAAGGGATAGGCTAGAGTTTCCGCAGTTGCCTGCGCTGTGTGTGTTGGGCGTTTTGGTGATTTCAAGGTGAGATTCCCGTCGTGAGGGGAATCGTTAGGAGTGCAGAGTCGTGGTATGGCCAATTGTGGCGCTGGTCTTGCTGCTCGTTGTCCCGGGTTTCCTGGTGGCATTGTCCTCGGGTACTCGAGCGGGCTGGTCATTGGCGATGGGGCCTGCCGTGACTTTCGGCGTCGTCGGCATCGCCGGCTGGGTCTACGGGGCTGTCGGCGTTCGCTATGGCGTGCTGTCGGCGGCGCTGGCGTGTCTAATTTTCGTTCTGCTCGCGGTGGGCTGGCGCATCCTGATGCAACGGCTGGGTGGCGTGGGGAGCCGTGAGCCGCGGAAGACCGCACCGGATTGGCGTACCGCACTGCCCGCGGCGGTGGGCATCGTTGCATCTGCGGGCGTTTTGGCAACGACGGCCATCCGCCGGATCTCCGCGCTTCCGCAGGGCATGGAGACCATCCAGCAGACGTGGGATGTGCTCTGGCACGCCTCGGTGATCCGTTCGATCGTCGACAATGGGATGGCCTCGCCGACGCGCATGGGGGAGATTCAAAACGTCGAGACCCACGACCAGTCTTTCTACCCGGCAGCCTGGCACGCCTTGGGCAGTGTCTATGCGCAGGTCTCCGGCCAGCCTCTGACCGCAGTCTTGAACTACCTGGGGATTATCCTTCCGGCGGTCCTGATTCCGCTTGCCGCGGCAGCTCTCGCCTGGCGCATCGTCGATCGCCCCGGTGTGGAGGCCTCTTTTGCAGCAGGCCTCGCAGCGGTGGTGTCGGCGACCCTGCCTGTGCTGATGCCCATCGGCGTATTCGTCAGCGCGTGGCCCTACCAGGTCGCAATCGCGCTTGCGGTAATCGTTTTCGCGTTCGTCACCTCGGTGCCCCACGCGCCGTCGCGCATCTTTGTGTCGGTGATGGGACTGCTCGGCGCGGGAATGGTGCATCCTTCAGCGGTGCCGACGGTACTTGTCCTCGGCGGGATGTGGTGGTTGTTCTTCCGCGTGTGGGCTCCCGCTCACCCGTATCTCGGGGCCGTCAAGTCCCGGCTTTACGACGTCGGCCTGATCCTCGCAGTCGTTGTGCCAGCGGTGGCGCTGCTGCTTCCGCAGTGGGCCGCAGGTGGAGGCCAGCGCGATGACATTTTGGAGGTCAGCGCCGAGGTCGATGTCAGCAGGTTCGCCTCCTGGTACCGCGGCGTGACCATGCTGACCAGGCACGCCGAGGAGTATCGACCATTTTGGTTCATTATCATTCTCGGTGTGCTCGGGATCGCGCTGGTTACTTTCGGGCGTCGGTTGGGCGCACCCCAACGGTTGTGGGTGGCTCCTGCCTGGGCGTTGTCGGTGGTGTTCGTCACTCACGCTATCCGGCATTTCTCCGGCCCGGTCGGCACGGTTGTGGCCAAGTACACGGACCTGCACTATTCGACGCCACACAGGCTGGTAATGGTGACCGCCTTCATCATTTCCGCCTCGGCTGGCGTACTCCTCGCGAGGGCATGCGTGGGCTTCGGCAAGGAGCGATTCTCCTTCCTGTTGGCGCTCGTATGCGTGGCGATTCTTATCCCGTACGGTGTGTTTAAGAATTCGGATGTCGCCCGCTTCGCGTATGACAGCCCGAGGAAGTGGGAGCTGATCTCTCCGGCGGACCTGAGCGCCTTTGATTGGTTGGCCGAGCAGCCGGAGGCCCGGGAGCACCGCACGTTTACCAGTCCGGCGCAGGGCTCAAGTTGGATGTATCCCCGCAACGGAGTTCCAGTTGTGTTCCCGCATTACGACTGGCCGTCCGCGAACGCGGACTCGGCAACGGCGATGCTCTACTGGCACGCCAATCTCCTGGGAGCTGGCGTGCCGAATGATCCCACAGGGGAGAACACCGTGGATCAGGCGGCGAAAGTCCTTGACGTTGCGTTTGTCTACGTCTCCCCTCCGGATTACTGGAATAACCACAAGACCCCTGACACTCTGGGGCCACTCCTGGCGTCCGCCCCTGGGCTAGCCCCGGTGTATAAGGACAAGGAAGTCGTCATTTACGCCTTGCGGTCGGTCGTGTCGCCGCAGCGCATTGCGCAGATGCAGGCGACATCGCCCGAACCGATTTCCAGCCTCCGACATTAGCTACAGGGCCCCGGTTCTTCGTCGAACGATGGATATTTCTTCGGGGTGTCGGGTAGGTTGGGACATCATGCGGACAAAAGAGATGTTTGTGCCAGGTGTCATTGCTGCCGTCGCCACGCTTGCGCTTGCTGGTTGTGGCAATCTCGGTGAGGGGGCCCAGGCGCCAGCCACCTCGAATACGGCATCGACCAGTGGCATCTCTCAGCCGGCTCCGAGTAGCGCTTCAACGAAGAGCTCGCCCTCGTCGTCTAGCAGCAAGTCTCCCAGCCCGACGAAGTCTCCGAATGCGGATGGCTCGTCCCAGGGCGATCCTTCGTCGTCGGGGATCGTCAATGTTCCGGAGTCCGACTTCACGCCTGCCGACGGCCCGAACGCGCGCGTATTCAAGCTGGCCGACGGCACCACGAAGTGCTTTATGAATAACCTGGCCGGGGAGTCCTTCCTCTCGTGTCAGGCAGCTTTTGTCGATCCCCCGCTCGTGACGGACGGGCAAGGCCGGGAGGTTCCGGCCAACGCCGTGTCCTGGCACACAGGCGGAGTCACCTACGAGACTCTTACTTTCCCCGCAACTGGTGACGTCAAGACCCTCGAGCCCAATCAGCGGTTGCAGGCTTTTGGCTACACCTGCACGGCCTACGGGCCTTCCTCCCTCGAGTGCTCCGGCGCGCCGGGCACTGCCAGCATCAACAACGGAACAGTGACGGGTGCGTCAGTGCCTAATAAGGCTCCGGAAAATAGTCAGCAGCCCGCCCCCGCAGGCTCCGGCGCGCCGGCGGGGCCATTGGGGCCGGTGGGGCCAGTTGGGCCGGCAATGAATCGGGTCCTTCCGAATACGCAGTAGCCGTCGCCCTGAATTGGCGTGTTTTCGCCGGCTGAATCAGAACTTCGGAATGGGCTGTGCGCAGCGACCACACGAATTCACGCATTGACAGCGTCGGCACCCTTGTCGGCACTGTCGCCGCCCCCTTCGGCAGCACTGTCGCCGGTGCATAAGGAGGCCTTTCCTCCGGGTGCCACAGCTCCACGATACGGGCGTCGTGTGTTTCGACGTGCCCGCAGTCTCCGTCGACCATGATGCAGTCCAGCGATTCGTCGCCACAGCTGGGAACCAGGATTGCCCCGGCATCGAGGACGTGGGAGAAGAGCTGGGGCCGTCCGGTGCGGATACCGATCCGGTAACCCAGCTCCAGCGCGGGAAGTAGCAGTGCGCCCAGCTCGTCGCGGCCCAAAGCTGACTCGACCCGAAGCCGTGGCACCGCTCCAAGCCTCATGGTCACTGCGTGGTCCTTTTCGCCCATACCCAGCAGTTGCGCGGGAGGACGTACTACCACCACGCATCTTCGCCCGGTGAACCAGAGATGGGGTGACCGCACGAAATCGTTGTGGTTGCCGGACTCACTCAGCGAGACGGTGGCGGAGCAGCGCAGCGTCGCATCTAGTTCGTCGCTGGTCAAAACGCGTGGCCGCAGCCCCAATAGAGCTAGACGATGCCGCAGGAAATCCACGGTGTTGCGGGTCGCCAATGTATCGGCTTCTTTGCCTTCCCCGTGGGGCCGACTGCGAAGGGTTGCGACTACGTGCGTCCACCGTTGTCCGTCCGCTCCCATTGGCTCCGGCGCGACCTCGTAGAAGCGCATCGAAGTAATGGGCCACGGCGCGTCCTGCACCAGGTCGACGATGTCCGGGCCGTCGAGCCTCTCGGAAACCCCAGGAGTTAACCGCAGCCCGATGTGTGTGCCACCCTCTGACCGTCGTAAAGCATCGCGGAAGCTCCGCCCGCGGAAAGGAGCGTGGGCGAGCGCAGCTGCAGCGAGGCTGGTGCCGAGCATCCACATGGCGATACTCATAGAGAAATCCCCCCGATTTTCCCCTTTAGTTGTTCGTCTGGTCGCACAATACCGGCATAGGGCTTAATCTGCAGTGCAGAAAAACAATGTGGGGGAATTGTTGTGGGGGGATTGCCATGCCACGTACACCGACGACGCCGGCGCAGGTCAGCGGGCACAGGTTTCTGCTGAGGAGAATCGAACACGCTCTCGTCCGCGCGGACGCGAGGATGCTGCACGATCCGCAGCGGACGCGGGCCCGAGCTCTGGCGGTGGGCTGTGTGCTCGTGGCGTTAATGACAGCCGGAGTAGCGGTACTCACGCTGGTCAGGCCGGGAATGGTGTCGGCCGGCGCCACGGACCTCGTCGTCACCGAGGGCAGCAATTCGCTTCACGTGCGCATCGATGAACGACTCCACCCCGTGTCGAATTTGGCCTCCGCCCGGCTCATTTTGGGTACTCCTGCCACCGCGAGCAAGGTGCGCGACAGCGCGCTGAAGAGCGAACACCGGGGGTTTCCCATCGGGATTATCGGCGCGCCGGGGGTGCCGGGGACGCCCACCGACCCCGAGGGGGCGGGTAGTCGTGAGCTGTCCATGAGCGTGTGCGAACACGCGGACTCCGAGGTGGCTGGGCCACCTGCGGTCCGAAAAACCCTTGTGAGGTTCGGCGACAGCATGGAGCCGGGGGCAGGCGAGCAGCCCGACGCCTTCCTCGCCAGTGACGGGGAAGACACATGGTTGATTTCCGGGGGAACTCGCGCGAGGGTCAATGCCCGTGATCGTGTGCTCAGCCGCGTGCTCGGGTTCGACCGCGCGAGCATCCGCCCGGTCGGGCAAGCTCTGTTGCGCGCCATCCCTGAAGTGCCGGCGCTCACTACGCTGACCATCCCGAACCTGGGTGAGCCGACCTCATTCCCCGCTCCCTTCGACGTTGTGGGAACGGTCGTCGAGGTCGGGCACCGCCGCGTACTCGTGCTATCCGACGGAGCGGCCAGCTTGTCTCCGGTTCTCGGAGACCTGCTCGGTACCCTCACCCACGTGGCCGCGGCCAGGGAGGAGGCACTGTCCCAGATCCCGGTGGCAGATCAGTTCGTCGTCCCCGGCCTACCCGAGGAGCGGCCGCGGTTTGGAAATGATCACGGTTGGTTGTGCGTGGGGCGGCAGTACTCGGAGGACGAGGGCGGTCGAGGGCCAGCTCAGTCCGCAAAGCCGAGCGAGGGCGGGGTACTCATGGTCTACTCGGAGCAACGACCGGACGGCCGGGAAATTCCGTACCCACACGCGGACGGCCCGGGGCAGGCGGTCGACGGCTTTGTCGATGGGCGGCGTCTCCCGGGCGACCCGGTAGCGGTATCGACACATGGGGCGGTGCATGTTGTATCGTCCGAGGGGGCCCGGCACCAGGTCCAGTCCCGCAGCGACCTTCGAGCCCTGGGTTTCGGGCGTGATACCGCCGTGGACTGGTCGATCTTGGCCGCCTTTAGGGCTGGTCCCGAGCTCTCCCGCCAGGCGGCCTTAACGCCGGTTGGTACGTCGGCCAGCCCGCAGGAGTAACCACAGCGGAACCGAGACGGCCACGAGGATGATCAGCCCAACCGCTCGTGAGGCGGGCCTGGGGTCGGAGATCGGCTGAGGTGTCGGAGCTGCAGCCGGCCTCACCTCGGCCTGCGCTAGCTGATCGGCCTCAGACCAGGAGACCGCCCCCAGCGGATTGACTAGCCCCCGACCGACACCGAGGCCATTGGAGAGCGGGGTTGCGGAGGACAAGAGGCGTGTTCGGACGTCGGCCGGGGACAACTGAGGATCACGGGCCAGCAGCAGGGCGACGGTGCCCGATACCACTGGCGTGGCGAAACTCGTTCCGAAAATGGGGCGCCCGGAGCTCGAGCCCGCGCGCGACGACGGGGAGACGTGGAGATCAGCAAGGGCATCGTCGTATGGACTGGGGCCCACGACCGGGCCACCGAGAGCAGCGAGATCAACCCAGTCGCCTGTCATGGAGTAGGAAGCTGGCAGCAACTGGCCAGAATCGTCGGGCTCCACGGCCGCGACGGCTAGGACGCTCGGAAGCACTGCGGGCCATGCGATAGAGCCCTCCTCGCAGGAGTCACCGGCATTGCCCGCGGCCGCGACCACGACGGCACCCGCCTCTTCTGCGCGGTGCAGCGCTCCGACGATCTCATTGGCGCCAACCGGAACTGCACCCGCCGGGGAACAGGAGGTCAGGGAGATATTGATAACGCGGGCGCCCTTTTCTACCGCCAGGTCAATTGCGGTGGACAGCGAGGCCAGGTCTCCGAAGCCCTCCGCGGTCTGGCGAATGGAAAGAATTCGCGCATCTGGGGCGATCCCCGAAAAGGAATCGTCCGATGGTCTGCCTGCGACTATGCCTGCCACGAAGGTTCCATGTGCGTCGCAGTCGGTCAACGCGCCGGCTCCGTCGGCGAGATCGCCACCGTCGATAACTCCGCCGAGCCTGGGGTGGTCGAAAACACCAGTATCGATGACCGCGACGGTCACGTCCCGCCCAGTTGATAAAGGCCATGCGGCGCGGAAGTTGAACATGCGCTCGATGGCAGTTGGTGCCTCGGTGGCGGTCGCGATCGACAGCGCCGTTCGCTGGCAGCGGGTGCTGTCCTGCGCCGCCGCGATAGGCATGCAGGTCAGAGACAGCCCCACAGCTGCCAACAGACTCATACCGATCCCGGCGGAGTACCGAGTGCTGCGCGTGAGTATTCGTGCACACATTACTGGAACGCCCCCGCGACGAGCTCGGGAACACCGGCGATGATCGCAGCGGCAGGAAGTATCGCCGCTATCGCGATGGCCTCGACAAACTCCGCTGCGCGCCGGGCGGTTGGAGATACTCGCGACGCGTCGAGCGCCGTCAGCGCGGTTCCGGCCAGCATGGGTGCAATGAGCGCCACACTGACGTACCAGTGTCCCTGCCCGAACTGGTGCACGGCAATCGACACCGCGATCGCTGCGGAGGAGACCGCCGTGGCCCCCGCGGGGAAGCTCCGGGCGTGGCCGCGGGAATGCACAGCCAGAAAAACCACTGAAGCAGCCGCTAGCGCCATCGGCCAAGTCCACTCCGGACCGGCGCCAAGCAACGCCCCCGCTGTCGCCGCCGCTAGCGCGATTGCGCTGGTGCCCGCGAAGCCGTCGAAAAGCCAGCCGGCGTTTTCCGGTGCGGTTTCCGGCGCGGCGACTCGATCGTCGATCTCGAAAGGCTCTCCTGCCGCCGGTATGCGTGGCACTCGAATCCCTGCTGCTGATACCGCGACAGCCGGGGCAACGAGAAGCCCGATCAGGCTCGCCGCCGCCGTAATCCCTGCGGCCGGAACCTCCTGCCCGAGCCCCGCTATGCCCGCCGCGTAGGCCGAGGCCACTAGCCCCGTCGCGCTTGCCGACGCTCCGACGGTCTTCATCGCCCTGGCGTAGTTTTGCAGCGGAGTTGCCACTAGCAGGGCAATACCAATGACTTCGAGGGTGACCGCTGTCGCAGCTGCGGGCTCCCACCTGGAATGCAGCTGCCATGGTGGGACGCCGACGAAGCAGATGGCGCAGGCGACTGCGAGCACCGCGATTTGTGCCAGCAGAGTGGTTACTGTTTTCGGCGAGGCCTTCTTGTCCACCGCGAGGCGCAGCCCGGCGGCGACTCCTCCAGCGGCAACGAAGCAGACCGCTGCTGCCAGGGCGTGGTCGGTGCCGGACAGAATGAGCATCGACAGCGCTACTGCCACGGTGCCGAGCATCGCGACGGCACGGCCAATGAAACCATCGACGATGCCGATTCCGGCGAGAGCATCGGCCATCTGGTCCGCGACGTCGAAAAGCCGGGGCGCGGGGATCGGGCCCGGGTCGTTGGTAAGCAGCAGCAAGGCCCCGGGCGCGATGGCGGACTCTCGGAGAGTGGACTCGGCGGGGACCACGCTTCCAGTGCCGGTACGAAGTTGCCACTGAGCCAGCGGGTAATCGGCGATGTCGATGCCGAAGACATCGAGGATATCCGGAATGAGCGCAGCTGTTTCCACCGAGGTAGGCAGCGCTATGTCCACGCGTGGCAGCGGTTCGTCGGTAGGCGTGTGTAATGCGTCGATGCGGACGCGAAGGAGTTCCCCCTGCATTGCTTTCCCCCAAATTTCACAAATGCGCAGTGCTTTAACTCTTAAACCACTGCACCGAGTTGCGCCACTCGGACAGTTAAACCGATCTCGTACTGCGCTAATCCGGAGGGTGCCCTATGCTTGAGGCCACTTCGCGCGAAATGCGCCGGCTCCGGGGGAGTAGGGGCCGAAAAGGGAAAACCGGGGGGATTTTCGAAACGATGAGCAATGCTGGTGTGAGCACGCGTACCGCGCAACCGCGTCGCCGGGGAATACAGCGACAAACTGGCCCGAGGCCAATGGAGGGAGTAATTGCTCCGGACATGCCCCCGGAGGCTCCGGAGCCACAGAACGTGCCCCTGATACGGGTATTGATGCCTATCGTCATGGTCGTCGCCGTTATCGGGATGGTCGCCTTAATGTTCGTGTCGGGCATGGGACGCAATCCAATGTCATTCCTGTTCCCACTGCTGATGGTCGTTTCCATGGTGGGGATGATGTCCACTTCCACAGGCGGGGCGAAGGACATGTCGGGGCCGCGGAGGGACTACCAGCGCCATCTGTCGAGTATCCGCAGGGCCGTCGCGGAGGCAGCGCACCGGCAGCGCGCATCGGTGGAGTTTTTCCATCCGGAGCCGGCCTCTCTGTGGCAGTTGCCCAGGCTGGGAAGGGCGTACGAACGCGAGCCACAGGACGAAGATTTCCTGCTTCTGCGCGTGGGACGAGCCGTCCAACAGCCCGCGACGCCGTTGACACCGCCGGCGATTCCGGCGCCGGAAAAGCTCGATCCAGTCTCTGCGGTAGCGCTGCGTGACGTGGTCCGTGCAGCTCGGCATGTGGAGGAGGTGCCGCTTGCAATCGATGCGAAGGCGTTTCCGATCATCGCCATCGCCGGTGAGGGCGATGACGGCTATGGCCTGGCGCGGGCCCTCATTCTCCAGGTCGCGGGGTTCCACCACCCGTCGGAATGCGCCATTGCTGTCGTATCTTCAGGGCGGGAATGGGATTGGCTGAAATGGTTGCCGCACAACGAAAACCCCCAGTTTGCGGATGACTCAGGCGCGGGAAGGCTGCGTGGCTCATCCTGCGCCGAGGTAGGGAGAATTCTTGGCTCGCTGAGCCCTAACCCCGAGGTAGTCGTCATCGTCGTGGCTGACCCACCCGAAGATTTGGACCTCGAGAACCTTGCCGAATATGTGGACGATTCAGAGGTTGGGGCGACGATTGTACTGGCAGTCGGGGTATCTGACGATCATGTGCTGTGGTCTATCGCGGTCGACCAAGGGCTGGCGTTGACCGTCAGCGGAGGCGTCGTTTCAGCGGAAACCGAATCGGGTAGGGAAGACATTGCGAGCGCAGATCTAGTGCCGCACCCGGTCGCTGAAGCCGTGGCGCGGGCATTGGCCACCGCGGGCCGAGAGGGGGAGCAACAGCAGGAAGCTGACTCGAGTGCTGACCCCGTTCTGAAGGAGTTAGGCCTTTACCCGCCACCGGAGACCGTGCGGTACCGGCAGCGTTCGGGGGCGTCCAGACTGCGGATTCCGGTTGGCACCGATGACAACGGCGGTGCCGTGTACCTGGATTTCAAGGAAAGCGCTGAGGGAGGCATGGGGCCTCATGGCCTATGTATTGGTGCCACCGGAAGCGGTAAGTCCGAATTCTTAAAGAGCATCGTGGTGGGGTTGGCCGCCACGCACGGGCCGGAGCAGCTCAATTTTGTGCTCGTCGATTTCAAGGGCGGGGCGACGTTCCTGGGGCTGGAGAAACTCCCGCACGTCTCGGCCATCATTACGAACCTGGAAGACGAACTCGCTCTGGTCAACAGGATGGAGGACGCCTTACGTGGCGAGATGACCCGTCGCCAGGAGCTGCTTCGCGCCGCGGGCAACTTCGCGGGAGTGGCCGACTATGAAGAAGCTCGGAAACAGGGAAGGATTAGCGCACCTGCGCTACCTGCGCTCATGATCGTCGTGGATGAATTCTCTGAGTTGCTGACCGCCCGGCCGGAGTTCGCTGAGCTATTTGTCGCGATCGGGCGCCTCGGCAGAAGTCTGCACATGCACCTCCTGCTCGCCAGTCAGCGCCTGGAGGAAGGTCGGCTGAGAGGTCTCGAAAGCCATCTGTCCTACCGCGTTGGGCTCAAAACTTTCTCCGCGGCGGAATCGCGCAGCGTTTTGGGGGTGCCGGATGCCTTCACTCTGCCCGCGATTCCCGGCATCGGCTACTTGAAATCGGCGTCGTCCGAACCGGTTCGGTTTCGCTCGGCCTACGTTTCTGGTCCCATCGAGGTGTTCGCGCAGGGCAAGAGCATGGACGATAGTTCGCGCAGACACGTGGCGGTGACAGCTTTCGACGCCGAGAATCGGCCACGGAGGGCCTTGAACAATACTGGACACACGACTCCTGAACATCGAGTCGTAGACGAGGCAGCGCCGGCCAGCACGATTATTGAGGCATTCGTAGCCTCGGTGGAGAATGTGCCGTTGCGGGCACACCGCGTCTGGTTGCCACCGCTGCCTCAACGCACAGCGCTCGTGGCCGACCACGATGAGGTTCTGACTGCCAATATCGGCATTGTGGACAGGCCGTTGCAGCAGCGGCAGGATCCTTTTGTTGTAGATCTGAGGGGTACCGGAGGCCACGCGGCGATTGTGGGGGCGCCCAGGTCAGGAAAGACCACGGCCACCCGCACTCTGGTCTTGGCGTTAGCCAGCGGGGTGTCTCCGGAGCACCTGCACTTTTACATCATCGATTTCGGAGCTGGCGGACTGAGTGACCTCTCCCGGCTGCCGCACGTGAGTGCTCTCGCGCACCGGGGAGAAGATGAGCTGCTGCGTCGCACCGTTGGGGCGCTGCGCCGTGAGGTTGCGCTTCGGGAGCGCCTGTTTCGGAATCGGAATTGGCTTTCTGCCGATGCCGCGCGGGAGGCAGGCAACCCGGATATTGTTCTGGTCATCGACGGTTGGTCCGCTTTCCGTAACGAGCAGCCCTCGCTTGCCGACGAGGTCCAGGCCCTGGTCACAGATGGCCTGGCCGTCGGAATTCACGTCGTTGTGACGGCGCACCGATGGACGGAATTGCGTCCGTCGATACGCGATTTGATTGGCACCCGCATCGAGCTCCGACAGGCCGAGGCGATTGACTCCATGATTGACCGCAAGGCGGCGGAACTGGTCCCGGATAGCCCCGGGCGCGGGGTGGCACCGGGCGGCCTCGCGATGTTGGTCGCCTACTCCGATGGCACGTCGACTTCGGAGGTTGCCGAGGCCGTCACACAGAAATATGGCAGTTCGCTCCGGGCCCCGTCGCTCAGGCTTCTACCGCGACGGATCGCTGTGGAAACCCTGCCCGTACCGGCCGAGATTCCTCAGGGTGCGGTTGCAGTCGGGGTTGAGGAAGCTGGCTTGGGTAGCGTCGTGTTTGATCCGAACAAGGACCGGCACTTGCTTGTTTTCGGGGCGGCGTCCAGCGGTCGCACGTCGACGCTGCGCACTCTGATTAGACAGCTGGCACGTCACAACGAGGGGACCAAGTTTGTCGTCGTCGACTACCGGCGCGGGCTCATGGAAGACGTCGAACCGCACCGTCTGGCCGGCTATGCGGGCTCCGGTGCGGTCGCCGAACCGATGCTCGCGGAGTTGGCGGCCAGGCTACGGCAGCGTCTACCGAGTCCCGACATTACGCCGGCCCAGCTAAAGGCAAGGGATTGGTGGTCGGGGCCGACGATCACACTGGTTGTGGATGACTACGACCTGGTGGCGGGTGCAAGAAACAATCCGCTTGCTCCGCTGGCCGAGATCATTCCCCACGCGGCCGATATCGGCCTCAACGTCGTATTTGCCAGGAGGATCAGCGGGGCGCTGCGAGCGCTGCATGATCCGGTGATGGGGACGGTCAAAGATCAGGGGGCATCGATGTTCGTGATGGCCGGTACCAGGGAGGACGGGCCAATTATGGGCGTAGTACCGACGGAACAACCGCCGGGGAGAGCTCGTGGGTCGCGCACGGCCGAAAGCCCTTGATTGTGCAGATGGGCGTGGTTGACGAAGGGCATCTGAGCGACGCGGAGGAAGCGAATAGGCCTAACGCGGCCGAGCTCGAAGGGGAACACGGTGGGACTGCAGACTAGGCCAGCAATGGGACTGGAACATACCAACGAGCTCCTGACATTACGCGGTGGTGTCTGGAATTTGTGGGCAGGTGCGGCGCCCACAGATGACTGTGAAGTCGAGGTCCGTGGACGTCACGACCTCCTGCGCAGCATGCACACGGTCGTCGTCCCCACGTACTGGGGAATATACCGCCAGCGGTTACTTGCAGAGAAATTGGTCGCTGCGGGACTGAATCCGCTGATCGTTTGCTTGGCAGAGGCGGTCGCGGATCTGGAGCAGCCCAGCGTGCCGCACAGCGTGGTCGTCGAAGTAGAGGAAGACAGAGTGTGCGTGACAAGGACAACGGGGCCTTACCCGGTCAGCCGCCTGGCTCACACGGTTGGGGCACGGGACGCGGCGGCCCTGGTTGAGACCGTCATCGCGCTGGCGTATCAGCTCACCGCTGAGCCCGACAATCCCGGAGGGACACCCGATGTCGTGGAGGTCAATGGTGGCCGCGGGATAACTGAATATCCGCAGCGATGGCAACAATCGGTCGAATTCATCGTGGGGGAGACGCCGCCCGGAATGCCATCGCCGAAGAGGCAGCCCCTCGTAGACAGGCTGCGCTCACGAGGATTCCTGACTTTCGAAGTCCCCGCTGGAATCCTTGGCGAGGCACCCAGCGACGAACCTTTTGATCCGCTGACCCCTGTCGACGCTCCTGGGACACTAGACCTTACTGAAGACTCCGACGCAGACAGGCCAACCGGAACCACCAGCTCGGCCACTCGGTCGCTTGTGGCGATCGGTGCGTTAACTGTCGGAGTGTTCTTTCTCGTCGTTTTGGCAATGGTGCTGCCCGAAGGGTCCAAGCCCGTTCTCACCACCGCGGCCGGGCCCAATACCGAAAGAGTGGCACCGTCGGGAGCGCAGGTGCCGTCGGCAAGCGCTTCGGAGAGCTCCCCCATGCCTGTTGTTGCCAATGGAGCTTCCGAGTTGGAGTCCGCAGGGATTGCAGTGTCGATGCCTCCCGGGTGGAGGCTCGACGAGACTAGCCCGCTCGATCGACTCATCGCAATCGACGGCGGCTCCATGCGGGTGGTCGCCGTCGCCTACCCGCTTGCCGACGGAGCAGTGCTGGAGCATATCGTTGCCGGACTGACCAGCCACGCAACCGTGAATGCCACGATGTCGGTGCCAGTGCGGGTCACCATGTATGACACGGAAATGGTGACGGTGGAGGAGCGACCGCACTCGGGGCAATCGGTGGTGCTGTGGCATCACAAAATCATCGATGGAATCCAAGTGAGCGTCGGCTGCCAATTCCGCGGCTCAAAGATACCGCTGCAGCGTCCTGCGTGCGACAGCGCGGTGCGGTCGGCGAAACCCGTGTGAGACGGGGCTGAGAGGGAGCGGGGGAGGAGCGGGGGAAGCGTGGGGGAGGGAATTTCGTAGGTAGGAAAAATTCATGGAACCAAAACGGGCATTTTTGCGCCAATAGCTAATGACGGCCTTTTTAGAAGTTGATGCCGTCGACAACATTGAACCGGCCACTGACACGGCCAGAGCAAGCAAGGGGGAAGAAGTGGCGAACACTTTTGCAACTGAGTCATCGCAGATGATGACTACTGCGGGGGATGTCGATGGAGTTAACGCTGAGGTGCAGGGAGAGCTGTCCCGTATCCGTGGCGTCGTTGACGGTCTTGCGGGGGATTGGAAGGGTCAGGCTAAGAGGGCATTCGATGAGCTGATGCTGCGCTGGGACGATGCCGCAGTTCGGCTGTCCGGGGCCCTGACCGACATTGCCGAAAACATTCGCGCGAATTCGACCAGCTTTGACGAGGGTGAGCAGGAGGGCACGCAGTCCTTCAACCGAGTGGGCGCTGCTGGGTCGTCCCTCCTGAATTTCTAAAAGAGTTCCACACGAGTATCGGGAAGATTGGAGTTTTCCATGGACACTATTCATTACGGCTTTGGCGGAATCAACAGTGCTGCTGAAGATATTCGCTCGACCTCCGCATCGATCACCGGTCTGTTGGGGGATTTGAAATCGCGGATCCAGCCGATGGTCGCGACGTGGGAGGGTGATTCCTCGGAGGCTTATCAGGCTGCTCAGCGCGAGTGGGACACCGCAGCGGATGAGCTGAATCAGATTCTGAATACTATCGCAGGCGCCGTGAGCGAGGGCAGCGAGCGCATGGCTGATATCAACCGTCGTGCGGCGGCGAGCTGGGGATAGGCTTCTCCCCGCTCTTTCCGAGGTCTCGACCGGAGCGCGCCGATTCTATAGATATGACGTCTATAGACATGACAAGCCAGCCTGCACCTTATGCGCAGATCTGGCCACCAAACAAAGTCGGTCTTAGCAGCCGATAGAAAAATGATCCCGACCGCTCTTCGCGGCCGGGATCATTGCTGTTTCTTTAGCCGAGCATGGCTTCCAAAACCATGTTGCGGGCCTTTTCTCGCGCCGAGGTGTAGGAGGCCTCGCCCTTTCCTACCTTCTGCGGATCCCATTCGGCCATCTCGATAATCGGCTTCAGGGCGCCTACGATGTTGGCCAAATTCTTTGCATCGCTGAAAAACTCGACAGGGTCGACGAGCCATTCAAGGCGCTGCGTGTTCTTGTTGACCTTGATGAGGGCCTGGAGGCTGAACACCACGGGGTAAAGGTATCCCAACGGGGGAACCTCGTGGGAGAATTCCTCTTGAGAGAAGAGAGTCTTGTTGACCTTCTTAGACTCGCGCTGCACGGCATTGATGCGTCCGAACTTGCCGCCGCCGTTGTTGTACGCATCCTTGTATCCCTTGTAAATGATGTCGTAGCACGCGAATACTTCCGGCAACATTTCGAAAGCGGATGCGACTCCTTCGTCTACGACGACGTAGCTCTTGCCATCGTTGGTGCGTTCAGTGGCAGGAGATTCCATCAGACTGGTGAAGCGGGATAGCGCTTGAGCCTTTCCCGAGTAGGCGATCTGCCCGGGAAGTGGCGTGACCTTGTACTTCTCGAGGTTTGGAGCCTTTCCCAGAGTTACCCAAGCCAATGCGGCGAGGGCGCGGGGGTCAAGCCGGCCGCCGTCGTTCGTTCGCCACGACACCTCTTTGACGATATCCTCCGGCAAACTTGCCTTCAGGAAGTCAAACATGCCGGCCTGATTGGCCAGCGCTTCAGCGCTCAGCTGGGCGTTCTGGTTACGGTTTGCGCAGATATTCAAAATGGTGTCGGAGAAGTTCATCTCAGACGCCTCATCGGCAGCGCGTGCGGTAAGGATTTCGACCGGGACGAGCGCATCCAGGGTGGGGTTGTCGGTAACGCCCTTGAGCTTCTTTATCTCGGCGAGATGAGCATTCCAGACTTCCTTCAAATCGTTCCAAATCTTGATGCCACGAGTTTCCTTGAGGGGAACGCCCGCAAGCTCCAGAAGCGTGATGCCGATGGCGAGAGTATTGTGCCCACCATCCAAAATTCCCTCGCGAGCGCGGTCCAGGAAGGTCAACTGGAATCGGCTCCTGTCGCGCTCCTCAACCTCGGCGGCTCCGATGAGCAGGCCCTTGGAATAGAAGGCCATCATCTCGGGCGAGGTCTCCAGGGTTTCCATGATGTCCTTGGTGATATTCGACCGCTTCGAGTGCCGGGGATTGGCTTCCATCTCCTCGGTCGTAATGAGGTCAATCATGTCGCCGACACGGACGAATCCGGTCGTGCGGGAGAGCGGGCCGACAGTCTCGGTGTGAGAGTGGCGTAGTCGAACGATGACGGTGTTGCCAAAATTTTCCATGGTGGCAGTCCTTTCGGATAGAAGTTGTACCTCACGCCTTGAGATCTGAGAACAGGCATTCCAGTAGATGACTTCTTCCGAAAGACCGCGAGGCTTAAATCCAGCCCTGCTCTCCACCGGCCCATCCGGGCCGGATCAATCAACGAAGTTGTAAGGATCACGAGACATGCTTGAGAAGTCGATCTTGCGTACTCCCTGTCTCGGTGACAAAAACCAATCTATACGATGCTCCAGACAAAAACAAGGCTCTATATTGTGATCTGGACCACAATATAGAAAGTGGTCATTCCGACGGTATCGTGATTTTTGGTCTATGGATCCCGGTCGGCTAAACTGGTCGATCTGTGTGCGTAGTTGGTTTTGCGCTAGCTTTCCGGCATGTGGGTCCTTTTAAGGGTCTGGGTGTCTGTAAGTAAAGGCGGGAACTGCGCAAATGATGTCGTCCTCGGGTCTCCACCGGCCGCCGGGGAGGAAGCGACGGTGCGCACAGTGGCTGGCAGAATCTACACGGACCCTAAAAGGAGTCATGTTGTCTACTTTCCATCCGAAGGACGGTGACATCGAGCGCAAGTGGTACGTCATTGACGCTACCGACGTTGTTCTCGGCCGTCTGGCTACTCACGCCGCAGACCTGCTGCGCGGTAAGGGCAAGGCATACTTCGCCCCCAACGTCGACTGCGGTGACCACGTCATCATCATCAATGCCGATAAGGTTCACGTCTCCTCCAACAAGCGGGACCGTGAGATGCGCTACCGCCACTCGGGCTTCCCGGGTGGCCTGAAGTCGATGACCCTGGGTCGTTCCCTCGAGGTTCACCCGGAGCGCGTTATCGCCGAGGCTATTGAGGGCATGATGCCGCACAACAAGCTGTCGCGTGCGTCCATCAAGAAGCTGCACGTCTTCGCCGGTTCTGAGCACCCGTACGCCGGTCAGCAGCCTGAAAACTACGAGATCAAGGCGGTGGCACAGTGACCAACCCACAGGACGTTAACGAGAACCAGAACGTAGAGGCCACCGAGGCTTCCTATGACGACGTTCAGGCCGCCGCTGCCGCTGCGACCGAGGAGTTCACCTCCTCCATCGGCGACGCAGTTGCAACCGAGTCCGCTGAGGCTTCGGCTGCTCCGGCCGCTCCGCTGACCCTGGATCGCCCGATTCAGACCGTCGGTCGCCGTAAGCGCGCCGTCGCCCGCGTCGTTCTGACCGCCGGCTCCGGCAAGATCGTCTGCAACGGTCGCGAGATCGAGGATTACTTCCCGAACAAGCTGCACCAGCAGGAGATCAAGGATCCGCTGGTCCTGGTCGAGCGTGAGGCACAGTTCGACATCAAGGCCAACATTCACGGTGGTGGCCCGTCCGGTCAGGCAGGCGCCCTGCGCCTGGCTATCGCTCGTGCACTCAACGAGTTCAACCCGGAGGAGCGCGGCGTTCTCAAGAAGGCTGGCTTCCTCACCCGCGACGCTCGTGCCGTCGAGCGCAAGAAGGCAGGTCTGCACAAGGCCCGCCGTGCACCGCAGTACTCGAAGCGTTAAGTTTCACTGCTACGCACTTGGTGCCCCTCACCAGCGATTACGAATCGTGCGGTGGGGGGTACTTCGTATTTTTGGGCACAGTTTTTCGGGGCTGGTTGTCAGCCACTTTTACGTCCACGGTTACAGTTCTTGCCACTTTTTGTGACAAGCTCCATCGCAGTAAGTTGTTGTCATGTTGTTGCAGAAACAAGGGCAGGAGAGGCGAAAAGGCGTGATTACCAAGCATCCCTTCCGGATTCGTCGGGTACCCGGAATCGATGGGCTTCGCGGGCTCGCGGTAATCGCGGTGGTGATTTACCACTTCTTCGGTGAAGCGCTCCCCGGGGGATTCGTGGGCGTCGATCTCTTCTTCGTCCTGTCCGGCTTCCTCATCACATCCCTGCTGATCCGCGAGCGAGCGGTGACAGGCCGCATCGACCTCAAGGACTTTTGGCTGCGGCGACTTCGAAGAATTGCCCCGGCTGCCTTCTTCGTGCTGATGGTCTCGATAGCCGCTGCGGGCTTGGTAGGTGGCGACCCGGCAGTGGGGCTGAAGGCTCAATTTTTGGGCACTGTCTTTTTCGTCAACAACTGGACACAAATCGCGGGGGCGGAATCGTATTTTGCGGACTCGGGAGTGCAGCTACTCGCGCACTACTGGTCGCTAGCCGTAGAAGAGCAGTTCTATGTTCTGTGGCCACTGATCGTCACCATCCTGGTCGGTGTCGGGGTCACATTCCGGCGCTTGCGCCTTCTTTCTGCACTCGGTGCGGCCGCGTCCCTGTGGGCGATGCTCGCTCTCTACGACCCGACGGCAGACCCGACGCGCGTGTACTACGGCACTGATACACACGCATTCGGCTTGCTTATCGGCGCGACCCTCGCGCTGATGATGACGTCAGCCTCAGCCGACGCAGCCGCTGATTCGTGGCCGCAGGCTGGCCCCTCGCTGAAGGATTACTTCGGCAGCTCGGCGCTGGCCTTCCTCGTGGCGACATTGCCGCTTATCGCAATGGCCGCCATCATGCTGACGATGCCGGACACCGCGAGCTTTACCTATAACGGTGGTCTGGCGATTGCATCGTTACTTGGTGCCACCCTGCTCTTCCTGGTGGTGCGCGAGGACAACCCGGTCCATGCAATCTTCAACGGGGCACCGATGAGGTGGTTCGGTAAAGTCTCCTTCTCCCTCTACCTGTGGCACTGGCCCATTATCGTGCTCATCAGGGAGTTGCTGGAGAGGAATGGCCTGATCAAGTACCATGACGCAGCGGCGCTGGTCGGGGTGATAGCCGCACTCGCTCTGTCGGCCTGGTCTTATCGCTATGTCGAAACCCCGATCCGTCGAAACGGCTATCGGGCCACGTTGGCCACGCTCGTACCACGCCGAACAGTCAAACTCAGCTGGTCAGCGCGATTGGTGCCTTTCGGCGCCGTCTCGCTTGTGGCGCTTGTGGCCTTCGCGATGGCAACGGGTCCGACAATGACGCGGCTGGAGGAGCAGTTGGCTCTGGCGGTGCAGCAGCGCGAGGCTGCGCACAAGGCCGAAGCGGCGGAGCTTGCCAAGCGTTTCATGCCACGGGGTGATCAGGTGAGCGCGATTGGGGACTCCGTGATGCTGGCGTCCGCCGAGGCTCTCGAGGCGGAGCTCCCCGGCATATACATCGATGCGGCAGTGTCCCGTGGCTACCCGGCAGCCCCTGCGATTATTGAGCAGATGGAGGCAGCTGGAACTCTCGACCCCTTCGTGGTTCTGGGCTTGGGCATCAACCAGTCGGCTGCGGCAACGGGCGAGAAGCTCCTCGACGAAATTCTCGATTCCCTAGGCAAGGATCGCGTCATCGTCCTGATCAATCCCTACGGCGATCGTTCCTGGATGCCACAGTCCGAGAAGGAAGTTCTTGAGGCTGCCAAAAAGAGGGATAACGTCTATGTCGCAGACTGGTGTCACGGTGTGCGCGATGATGTGTCGTTGCTGCGAGGCGACCTTATCCACCCGACACCACAGGGGGCGCAAGTTTACGCGGCCGCGGTGAAAGAAGCCCTGCGCCAGTACGCCGAAAATGACAAGCGAATCCCGGCTCGGTGCGGCGTCTAGGGTGCCTGAACCGGGCTGCCCGAGTCTCTAAATAAGGTTAATCTAAGTATTGCGTATGAATTTTTCACGGTAATGTGCTTTTTGTGTCAAATCATGAGCGTACGCAGAGCCGCCGAGGACCAAAGATTGCCGCCGGCGTCATTGTCGGCGCCCTCGTCCTTTTCGGACTTTTCTTTGCGGTTGACTACGTCCTCAACAAGGATCACGTCCGCGCGGTCGACGGTCGCAGGGGTGGACATCAGCACTCTGAGTGCAAACCAAGCTGAGGCCAAGCTGGAAAAGGAGCTCGGCAACATCGCCACCAGGCCCGTCGAGCTGCGCGCGGGCGAGCGCAAGACCTCCGTCGAGCCCGCGGCAGCTGGCCTCAGCGTGAATTGGGAAGAGACGGTTGCGCAGGCTGGAAAACAGACCGCGAATCCCATCACCTGGATTCGAAGCTTCTTCACCCACCGCGAGCTGGACATTGTCAGCGCTGTCGATCGCACCAAGTTTGACGGTGAAGTCGAGCGAATTTCCAACGATCTAAGCGTCGCCCCGGTTGACGGCGCCGTCATGCTCAAGGATGGGCGCGTAGAGGTTTCCGAGCCCGTCATTGGCCGAGCCGTCGATAAGCAGGCAGTGGGAGAAGAGCTCTCTGCCAAGTGGTTGAATCCGGGCGGCATCGACTTTGCGGCCACGGAGGAAGCCCCGGCGATTGGTGCTGATCAGGTGCGCGAGATGGCCGAGGGCGAAGCGAAGGTTGCGGTGTCCTCGCCGATTGTCGCGAAGGGGCGCGAGGGCATCAACGGCGTCATCCCGGTGGAGCGCATGGGCGAGGTCGTCTCCTTCGTGCGCGATGGCGAGCGCCTGCGTGCCGACGTCCATGTTGATCGGGCCCGGGAGATTCTGGCGGAGGGCCTGGGTGCAACCGAGGTGGAGATGCGCAATGCTCGGGTGAGCTTCGCCGACGGTTCCAAGCAGGTCACGCCCTCGGCGGACGGCGTGGAGATCAACTGGGAGGAGACTCTGAAAGATTTCGCGCCGCGCGTAACCACGACTGCGGGGCGCGACTTTGAGGCCGTGTACAAGGATTCCCCGGCGACCTTCACCACCGAGCAGGCCAACGCGGCGACCTTCGACGACGTGATCGGCGAGTTCAGCACGGGCGGGTTTACCTCGGCGTCCGGCACGAACATTGCGCTGACCGCGCAGATGGTCAACGGGGCATTCGTCGCCCCGGGGGAGACGTTTAGCCTCAACGGCTACACGGGTCCGCGCGGAGCTGTGCAGGGCTTCGTGGAGTCGGGCATTATTCTCAACGGCCACGCGGACAAGGCCGTCGGTGGTGGTATCAGCCAGTTCGCGACAACCCTGTACAACGCCGCGTACTTCGCGGGGATGGAGGACGTGGCGCACACGGCGCACAGCTACTACATCTCGCGTTACCCGGCGGGCCGCGAGGCCACGGTCTTCGAGGGCGTTATCGACCTGCAGTTCAAGAACACCTCGGCCAATCCGGTCCTCATCGAGTCCTTCGTCTCCGACGGTCAGGTCACGGTGCGTCTGAAAGGCGTGAAGACCGTCGAGGTGGAGTCCGTCAACGGTGGGCGCTGGGCATACACCAGCCCGCAGCCGATGAACCTGTCCGGGCCGACCTGCTCGCCGTCGTCGGGCGCGCAGGGCTTTACGACGTCGGATACTCGAATCGTCCGCGACCTGGCAGGCAACGAAATTTCCCGCCACACGCAGACGACCGTTTACGACCCGCAGCCTATTGTCCGCTGCAGCTAGTCTCTCTTTGGTGCTAAACCGGCTAGAGTGAAGCGGTAATCAATAGGACCTTAAAAGGAGTGGTCGAGGAACAATGGCACGTCTTTTCGGAACTGATGGTGTCCGTGGACTGGCGAACAAGACGCTGACCGCGCCCCTGGCGATGAAGCTGGGCGCCGCCGCAGCGACTGTCTTGACTAGCGGTTCGAACCCCTCGGGCCGTCGGCCACTCGCGATCGTGGGCCGGGACCCGCGCGTTTCCGGAGAGATGCTGGCCGCGGCTCTGTCTGCGGGAATGGCTTCCCAGGGCGTGGACGTGCTGCGCGTCGGTGTGCTGCCGACTCCCGCAGTGGCCTTCCTGACGGATGACTACGGTGCCGACATGGGCGTGATGATCTCGGCGTCGCACAACCCGATGCCCGACAACGGCATCAAGTTCTTCGCTGCCGGTGGCACCAAGCTGGACGACGCCGTGGAGAAGGAGATTGAGCACGCTCTGCACAATCTCTCCGAGACCGGCCCGACTGGAACTGGCGTGGGCCGCGTTATCGAGGAGGCTCCGGACGGCCTGGACCGCTACCTCTTCCATCTCTCCCGCGCGGTGGGCGCGAAGCTCGACGGCATCCGCGTCGTCGTCGACTGCGCTAACGGCGCCGCGTCGCAGGCCGCCCCGATGGCGTATGCCGCCGCGGGGGCTGACGTCGTCGCAATCCATAACAAGCCGAACTCGTACAACATCAACGACGGCTGCGGCTCGACCCACATCGACGTACTGCGGGCCGCCGTCGTCGAGCACGGCGCGGACCTGGGCCTGGCTCACGACGGCGACGCGGACCGCTGCCTTGCGGTGGACTCCGAGGGCAACCTGATTGACGGCGACCAGATCATGGCGATTCTGGCGGTGTCGATGAAGGACGAGGGGCTGCTGCACCACAACACACTGGTCGCGACTGTGATGAGTAATCTGGGCCTGAAGCTTGCGATGGAGGCCAACGGCATCAAGCTGCGCACCACCAAGGTGGGCGACCGCTACGTGCTGGCCGACCTCAACGCCGGTGGTTACTCGCTGGGCGGTGAGCAGTCGGGCCACGTCGTTATCCCGGACCACGCGACCACCGGCGACGGCACCCTGACCGGCCTGTACCTGATGTCGCGCATGGCGCAGACGGGCAAGTCCCTGGCGGAGCTGGCAAGTGTGATGAAGGTCCTGCCGCAGACGCTGATCAACGTCCCGGTGTCGAACAAGTCCGTCATTATGGACTCCGACGAGGTCAAGGCCGCGATCGCTCGGGCCGAGGAGAAGCTGGGCTCGACCGGCCGCGTGCTGCTGCGCCCGTCGGGCACGGAGGAGCTCTTCCGCGTCATGGTCGAGGCGGCTGACGCCGAGTCGGCGCGCAAGATCGCGGGCGAGTTAGCTGCGGTTGTGGCGTCCGTCTAGAGTTGAAAAGTGTGGCTATGAACAACTCCCTAGAGGATATTAAGGCGCGCTTTGCCCCGGGCGAGGCCGATATTCAGGTCGAGGTCGTCGATACCGACGGTCGCGTGCTGGGCACCGTGGGCAAGATGGAGGCACACGTTCCCCCGGGGATCCTGCACCGCGCATTCTCCCTGTTTCTCTTCGACCACTCCGGTCGCATGCTGCTGCAGCGTCGCGCCAGGGGCAAGTACCACTCGCCACTGTTGTTGACGAATGCCACGTGCTCGCACCCGCTGCCGGGGGAGCCGGTCGCGGATGCCGTCGCTAGGCGGGCGAAGGAGGAACTCGGCGCGGACGTGTCCGACTTGGAGGAGATCGGCATTGTCACCTACCGCGTCGACGACGACCGCACGGGCCTGTCGGAGTACGAATACAACCACGTCTACGCGGGCTACGTCGATACCGACAGCATCGACCTGAACCCGGACGAGGTCGACGAAATCGTTTATGTCACCCCGCAGGAGTTGGCCCAGCGCCGAGCCTCCGAGCCGATGACGCAGTGGTTTAACCACGTGTGGGGAGTCGGTGCGGAGAAGTTCTCCAAGTATGGCTTCGACATCGAGGGCGTCGAGGGGATCCACGGCCCGCAGGAGGCGGTGGAGGCTGCGCGTTCGGTCCGCACCGACAGCGCACAGGGCAACCAGCCTCAGGCCGAGAGCTCGGAAAGGTAATTTTCTAACCGTGACCAGCGTAGATAATACGGAGGAAATGGCTACCGGGGAGTTTTACGCGCTCGCTAACGAGCAGGGCGCTGCCTTCGGTGAGGCCCACGCGAAGTCGATCCTGATGGGCGAGCACTCGGTGGTGTACGGCCAGCCCGCCATCGCACTGCCGGTGACGTCGCTGCGGACGATGGCGTGGATTGACCGGGTGGCGGACTCGCCCGTCCTGTTTTCGATGGACGGCGAGGTCATCAGCATCGATGAGCTGCCGGCCCGCTTCTCGTCGATAGCTGCGGCGACCCGCGCGGCCCTGCGCAAGTTCGGGCTGCCGGAGCGGGATCTGTTGGTGCGCCTGCGCTCCGGAATTCCGCCGGCCGCGGGCCTGGGAGGCTCAGCGGCGGTGGCGCATGCCGTCATCGACGCGGTCCGCGACCTGGCCGACGGCACCCTGACGGAGGCCGAGCGCTTCGAGTTGGTCCAGGAAGCAGAGCGGGTCGCCCACGGCAATCCCTCGGGCCTCGACGCCACGGCGACTCGTGCGTCCGGGCCGGTCTATTTCCAGAAGGGGCAGTTCCGCCCGCTGAAGGTCGGCCGCAAGATGTGGCTGGTCATCGGCGATACCGGCGTGCGTGGCTCCACCTCCATCGCGGTCGCGCGCGTGCGCGGTTTCGTGGACTCGCACCGGGTGCGGGGCCAGGAGCTGCTGGATAACCTGGGCCAGCTGACCGACGCTGCCGCGCGCAGCCTGGCCAAGGGAGACGTCGCGCGACTCGGCCAGCGCATGAACGCGGCGCAGGCGGCGCTGGATGAGCTGGGCGTGGGGCACGAGACCATCACCGACCTGGTCAGCGCCGCCAGGCTCGCGGGCGCGGCGGGGGCGAAGCTGACCGGCGCCGGCTGCGGCGGTTGCGTCATCGCGCTGACCGATTCCGCCGATCACGCGGAGCTCGTCTCCCACGCGATGATGGGCGCCAATGCAGTTGCTACCTGGACAGTGGAGGTTAACCCGGCATGAGTGCTGACGTGAGTGCTGCGAAGAGCGCCACCGCGATCGCGCACCCGAATATCGCGCTGATCAAGTACTGGGGAAAGCGCGACGAGGCCATGCAGCTTCCCGCCACCGGCAGCCTATCGCTGACGTTGGGCATCGCGCCGACGACCACCACCGTCACGCTTGCCGACGACCCCTCGGTCGGCGCCGACTTCGGCACCCTGAACGGCGAGGAGATGCGCGGCAAGGACTTGGCGCGCGTCCAGAAGTTCCTGGACCTCGTCCGCGAGCGCGCGGGTCGGACGGCGTATGCCCGGGTCGATAGCGTCAACGAGATTCCGACCGGCGCGGGCCTTGCTTCGTCGGCCTCCGGGTTCGCGGCGCTGACGTTGGCGGCCGCGAAGGCCTACGGGCTGGATTATTCGAAGGCGCAGCTCTCCGCGTTGGCGCGCAGAGGCTCGGGGTCGGCCAGCCGTTCCATCTTCGGTGGCCTCGTCGAGTGGTTGCCCGGCCACGACGACGCCTCCAGCCATGCCGTGGAGCTGGACAACCCGGGGCTGGACATCAGCCTTGTCGTCGCGGTGCTGTCCCCGGGCCGAAAAAAGATTGATAGCCGCGCGGCGATGCGCCAGACCGTGGCGACCTCGCCGTTCTTCCCCGCGTGGGTGGAGCAGGTGCCGCGCGACATTGAGGAGATGAAGGCCGCGATTGCCGCCGCCGACTTCACCGCCGTGGGCTCGCTGGCCGAGGCCAACGCGATGCGGATGCACGCGACCATGCTGGGCGCCCTGCCCCCGGTGCGCTACTGGAACGCAGACTCCGTCTCGGCGCTGGACCTCGTCGCACAGCTGCGCGAGGAGGGCACGGAGTGCTACGCGACGATGGACGCGGGTCCCAACGTGAAGGTCATCTGCCGCAGCGGCGATGCCGAGGCGATTGCGAACCGCTTCCGCAGCGAGTTCGACGGTATCGACGTGCTGGTCTCCGGTTCGGGGCCGGGCGCGTACCTGAAGTAGCTTGGGGCAGGGAGGGGCTCGCAGAGTGACTAGTGTCGGCCGCGGGTGCGGCAAGTTGTATCTGACCGGCGAATACGCGGTCATGTCCGTCGATGGTGCGGCGGTCATCGCCGGCGTCGATCGCTACGTGACTGCGACAGCCACCCTCGCCGACGCCGGCCGCGGTACGGTCCATTCCGCCTACTACGGTGAAGCTGGGCGCAGCCTGGTTGTGGGGGAGTCCGGCGCCGAGCTTCTGGGGGAGACGGACATCGTCGCGAACGCTATTTCGCTGGTCTACGCCGTGGCGGGGGCCCGTGGCGCGCAGCGGCGACCGGGCGGTGAACCTGGACATCGTTTCTGACCTGGATGACCGGGCGAGCGGCCGGAAGTACGGCCTGGGTTCGTCGGGGGCCGTCGCTGTTGCGGTGGTCCGCGCGGTGGCCGCCGAGATTGGCCTCTCCCTATCGAATCTCGACGTTTTCAAGCTGGCCTTCTTGGCGACGACGGAGGCAGGCGCTGCGGGGTCCGGCGGGGACATCGCCTGCTCCAGCCACGGCGGGGTGGTCTTCTATCGGCGCCCGGCGCCGGGGGCGATGGAAGCGCTGGTGGCTCTGGCCGCCTCGGACCCCGCGAGCGCCCTTTCCTCGGAGTGGCCGAACCTGCGCATCGAGTCGCTGCCGGGCCTGCCCGGGATGAAGTTGCTCGTCGGCTGGACGGGGGCGCCGGTCAAGACCGACTCCCAGTTGGCGAAGGCGGGCCCCATCGACGGCGTCCGCACCCGCGGCGGCGAGCGATTCGTGACCGCGGTGGCGTCGTTAAGCGAGAAGCTCTGGGCGGCGCTCGAGGAGAAGGACGCGGATGCGGCGATGGAGTGTCTGCGGGAAAACCGCAGGCTGCTGCGGGAATATGAGGCTCAGCGCGGGGTCGTCATCGAGACAGGCCTGCTGCGGAGCCTCGCGGACATCGCCGATGAGCATGGGGCCGCGGGCAAGAGCAGCGGCTCGGGCGGGGGCGACTGCGGGATTGCGCTTGTCCCGGAAGGCGCGGACGCCGCACCAATTCTCCGGCGGTGGGCCACGGCGGGTATTCGGCCGTTGGATGCGCACATCGCCGTAGACTGAAAGGTCACAGGCAAAAGAAATTCTGTAACGCGCTTGCAGGTTCTAGGGAATTAGATTTTAGGGAATTGTACAGAAAGGGCCCTCACACTCATGGCACACGATGTGGAATACGCGCAGGTACCGCTCAGCTGGATTGGCCCGGTGCGCATCAGCGGAAACGTCATGAACGACGAGGTCAAGATCCCGCTGGCGACCTACGAGACGCCGCTGTGGCCGTCGTGCGGTCGCGGTGCGAAGGTCTCGCGCCTGATCGAGGGCGGCATCACTTGCACACTGGTCAGCGAGAAGATGACCCGTTCGGTGATCTTCACCCTCGACTCGGCCGCCGAAGCTGTCGTGGCCCGCGATAACATCATCGCGCGTACAGGTGAGCTGAAGAAGGTCGTCGAGTCCACCTCTCGGTTTGCGAAGCTGGTGGACATTCACTTCCAGGTCGCCTCGCGCCTGCTGATCGTCCGCTTCGACTTCACCACCGGAGACGCCTCCGGCCACAACATGGTGACCCTGGCCTCCGAGCGACTGATGGCCTACCTGATGGAGCAGATGCCGGAGCTGGGCTACGGCTCCATCTCGGGCAACTACTGCACCGACAAGAAGACCTCCGCCGTCAACGGCATCCTGGGCCGTGGCAAGTACGTCATCGCCGAGGCTGTTATCCCGGAGCCGGTCGTCCGCGAGCGCCTGCGCACCACCGCGAAGCGCCTGGCGGAGCTGAATGAGCGCAAGAACCTGGTTGGCTCCATCATGGCAGGCTCGCTGCGCAGCGGAAATGCGCACTACGCCAACATGCTGCTGGGTTTCTACCTCGCGACCGGCCAGGACGCCGCCAATATCGTCGAGGGCTCTCAGGGGCTCACCCAGGTCGAGGCGCTTGACGACGGCTCGGTGCGGTTTAGCTGCACCCTCCCGCACCTCATCGTCGGCTCGGTGGGCAACGGCAAGGGGCTCGACTTCGTCGAGAAGAACCTGACCGCGCTCGGCTGCAAGGAAGACCGTGAGCCGGGCGAGAACGCCCGACGCTTGGCTGCCTGCTGCGCGGCGATTGTCTGGTGCGGCGAGCTCTCCCTGCTTGCTGCGCAGACCAACCCGGGCGAGTTGATGGAGGCCCACGTCGCGATTGAGCGCGCGGCGAAGGACTAGTGCTGGCGGAAACGACTAGTGCTGGCGGAAAAGACTAAGCGAATTCTAAGGTCTGGGCGCTAGCTTTTAGATAGGTTCATTAGGGAATAGATTCACAGACAAAATCTGTTTTCTATGGTTGTGGCAGAAGACCATTTGTGGCAGAAGAAGGCACGGATTTAATGACAACTAATAGTGTGACTCCGATCGGTATCGATGACATCGCTTTTGCGACCGGCTCGTACCGCATCGACTTGGCCGACATCGCGCCGCGTCTGGGCGCCGATCCGGCGAAGTATCACAAGGGTCTCGGCCAGGAGCGCTCCAGCGTGGTGGCCTCCGATGAGGACCCGGTGACCATGGCGGCCGCGGCTGTGAAGAAGATCGTCGACCGTTCCGGTACCGAGGGCGTGCGCACAATCATGTTTGCGACCGAGACCGGCATTGACCAGTCGAAGGCCGCTGCCGTCTACGTCCACGAGCTGGTCGGGCTCGATCCGCATACCCGATCCGTGGAGCTGAAGCAGGCTTGCTACTCCGGTACTGCGGCGCTGCAGTTCGCCTGCGCGCTTGTTGCGCGCAACCCGGAGGAGAAGGTCATTGTCGTCGCCTCCGATATCGCTCGCTACGACCTCGACTCGGCCGCCGAGCCGACGCAGGGAGCCGGAGCCGTCGCAATGCTGGTCACCGCGAATCCGCGCATCATGGAGATTGATGCGGCAAGCGGCGTGTTTACCCGTGAGGTCATGGACTTCTGGCGCCCGAACCACCGCAGCCAGGCGCTCGTTGAGGGCAAGCTCTCCATCAGTGCGTACATCGATGCTGTTCAGGGTGCTTACGAGGATTACCGTGCGCACGGTGGCGTGGACTTCAGCGAGATCGATTACTTCAGCTACCACCAGCCTTTTACCAAGATGGCATACAAGGCGCACCGTGCCCTGTCCGCCAATAACGGCGTGGAGCTGACCCCGGAGTTGGAGGCCGCACAACTTGGCCCCACGACGGTCTACAACCGAGTCATCGGTAATTCCTACACCGCGTCTGCCTACTTCGGCCTGCTGGGACTGCTGGATACCGAGAAAAACCTCGCGGGCAAGAAGGTCGCCATCGCTTCTTACGGTTCTGGTTCCGTCGCAGAGTTCCTGACCGGTACCGTCGTGGCAGGTTATGAGTCCCAGCTCCGCTCGGAGGATAATGCCGCGGAGCTGGAGGCCCGCATTCAGCTAGACGATCCGACGTACTACAAGCTGGCTCAGGTGAGCCACGATGATCCGGGTGAGTACTCGAACGTGGAAGATGGCGCCCTGGTCGGCACTGGCCCGTTTAGCTGGACCGGAGTCGAGGGTCATAAGCGTATCTACCGCGCCAGGTAGCCCCGAGGTCGGCGAGTCGCTGGATCGGCGGGGGTAACCGTCAGAAAGCGAAAATGGAACCGATTCCCCTTTTTCCGCGCCTAGAAATAGTGAGAACTGTTTTTAACGCGGGGGAAGGGGATTTTTGTGTCCGTAGGACCGGAAGAGCTGTCGGCGAAGCATGAGGGTGAGAAGGTTCAGTATTCGCAGGATTCGGTTGCACGCGCTGCACAACACGTTGCGGACTGGGCGGAGCGGGGGAGAAACGCATGGGGCGAAGTTCCCGGTATCGAGATGGCCTCGTGCGGCGTGGGTTTTGCCGAGTTCGGGGCTCGCTTGGCCTCCGCAGCCGAGCGTTTGCGGAAGCACGGCCGCGACATGTACGCGGGGCTCGGCGACCACGCACCGGCGATTAAAGAGCAATGGGCGCAGTTCGTTGACACCGAGGAGTTCTCCCGAGTCTCATTCGGTCGGATCGGGGTGCAGCAGTAATGGGCTGGGCTATGCGTGTACTACCCGTTTTGATGAGCTTGCTGGATCGCACTGACAAGTTGGCGCGCACACACGGCAAATCACCGGTGGGGCACCGGTTAAAGGAAGTGGGTGAAAAGGGGCGGCGTGCCGACGGCTGGAAGTCAGATGCGCTGGCAGTCTTCGCCGATGTCGTTACCTCCGTTTCGGGCCTGATGACTATTTTCAAGGGCTTTGACTTTTCCGGCTTGGTGGGAACGTTCGCCGACAGTGCCAAGTGCTGTTGCGACGAGGCTGCGAACAAGTGCCTCGAACAGGATGAAAAGGCTCGAGAAAGCGGGCACAGCACCAATGAATGTGCCCAGAAGATCGACGAGGTTTTAGAGGACTGTGAGTTAAGAATTGAGGAAATGGCGCGGAACTATGAGGAGCTCTTGGCCAAGTGTGAGGCGCTTTCCGAAGATTCGGAGGTGGGCGAGCAGGCCGCAGAGATAGCTACTGATGCTGCTAACAACCTGGTTGATTGCTCCGCCGGGATGTATCAGGAGCGCAATACGTGTATAGAGAGATGCCTCGACCAGGCATGCGAGGACGTGGAAGGTGGAATTGTCGCACCTCCGCCTACCGCTCCGCAGCCGGCGGTTTCGGGTGCGACACAGGCTGCGTGCGCGTCCCCGGCGGTCCCAGAATCTCCGGCGGTCCAGGCGTCCCCGAGTGTGGGGCCGATTGCAACTTCGGCTTCAACTGTGCCCGCGTCTGTAGAACTCGGTGCACAACTGATGGTCGGCGTCGCCGGAATTGGTGGGGCCGTGGTGGGGGAGATCTCGACAGCGTTGATCAATACGGCGTTGATCAATATGGAAATGCCGGAACCGTGCGGGCCCGAGCCCGAGCCAGAGCCGTGTGTGCCGGAACCTGCCCCTGAGCCCCCGCCTCCTGCAGAGAAGTTGGCCCATATGCAGGAGCAAGCATCGCAAACTCCTGCTGCTGAGTCAGCTGTTGTCGCCGAACAGCCCCAGCCCGAGCCTCAACCTCAGGAGCCGACGTCACAGGCTGAAGCGGACCAATCCATCGAATTGCACATTCCTACAGAGCATGCAGATGTCGGCATGATTAATGCGCCGTCTGCTGGGGAGTGGTAAATATGCAGCATATTTCCCAGAAGTACGGCTCCTTCGTCCAGCGTTATTACGAAGCCACCGCAGAGATTGAGGCGAAGTATGCGACGAAAATCGAGAAGGCGATGGGGGAAGTGCAACGATTGGAAGAGCGTCGGCAAGCAAAGGGACCCGCGGTGGGCGTGCGGAGAGAAGCCTCGACGAAGCGGGTAGCGCTCGTGCTCGGAAGGAACGGCGACGGCAAGAGAAAAGCCCCGCGGTCGACGGTGAAATCGATCTTGCGGGGCGGCTGAAGACTAGTTCGGACCGATTAACGGGCGATAATTGGGCGGTCCGGGTTTTCGGGGAGCTGCTGCTCTAGCCACTTCTCGTCGCGATTAGTCAGCCCCTTAATCGTGGCGGTGGGGTCTGCGAATGCGCTGTACTTCTTGTCGGCGCCGACGGTTGCAAGGAGGAATCCGGTAAGGGCTGCACGGGCGGTCTCCTGCTGCTTGATGCTCGACTTGGAAAAGCCGACCAAACGGCGTAGGAGAGTGGTTTCCGAGAACCCCGCCTGGGTGGCGTTATTGACCTCGCGGTAGACGCAGTCGCCCTTCCAGTTCAGGGCTAAGCGGAAGGGATTTCCGCGGTCGAGCCACTGGTCCTCGCCCGGGGCCAGAACCAGGCCGGGGGCTGAAACATTGGTCGCCGCCGCGGTTGACGACGCGCAGTCGTGGCGGGGTAGACGCAGCCGACGCCCGCGATATTGTCATGCCCGGCGGCGGCAAGTACCGCGACGCCCGCGCCCATGCCGTGGCCTGCTACACCAAGCTTCTTGGGATGGACGACGACTTTGCCCTCGCCCAGGCGGACACCCGCAAGAATCTGCAGCGCGGTTTCGATATCGTTGGCCAGGCCACGGTGGTCGGCGAAGACGCCGTTTTCCGTATCGGGAGCAGCGACTGCGATGCCCCAGGAGGCCAAGTGGCGGAGGGTAGCGTGATACTCCTTAATCGGCGTGCGCCAGTCGTGGGCGAAGGCAATACCGGGGATACCGTTTCCCTCAGCAGGGGTGTAGACCTTGCCGGGCAGTCCCGTGAAGGCGAGGTCGCCCACCATGACTCGGTGCGGGCCACGCTTCGAGAGGTTAGATGTCAGAGTCTTCAAATTTTCAGCCACGAGACTTAGCTTATCTATAAGCGCATCAGTTGTGCTTGAAGTTGAGTTTGAAGGTGAGTTTGAAGTTGACTTTGAAGGTGTGCTTGGAATAGCAAGCGCAGAGACGGTGGGGCCGAAGAATCACGGCGAATTAAGGTGCCGGTGTGTTAGTTTGCACAGGTTTCGCATCGGTAGTGACCATTGCGATAGTGCCGTTTCGGGGGATGGCGGGTTATTCTGTTTGTCATGTGTGGAATCGTTGGATATGTAGGACACCAGGACGCCCTGGATATCGCCGTCGACGCGTTGCGACGGATGGAATACCGGGGGTATGACTCCGCGGGTGTCGCTATTGCCGATGGCCAGGGGCATATCGCCGTTGAAAAGAAGGCTGGCAAGCTTGCCAACCTCGAAGCTGCTCTGCAGGAGACCGGTCGCGAGAAGTTCGCCGGAACTACGGCAATCGGACATACCCGCTGGGCCACCCACGGTCGACCCGTCGATGAAAATGCGCACCCGCATGTCTCCTACGACGGCAAGGTCGCCATCGTTCACAACGGCATCATCGAGAACTTCGCCCCTCTTCGTAAGGAGCTTGAGGAAGCGGGCATTGAGCTGAAGTCCGAGACCGACTCCGAGGTCGCGACGCACCTGCTCGCACGCGCGATGGACGGTTCTGACGGCAATGGCACCGCCGGTGATTTCGAGGCCTCCGCGCTGGCTGTACTGAACCGCCTCGAGGGCGCCTTCACCCTGCTGTTCAGCCATGCCGACCACCCGGACAAGGTTATCGCTGCTCGCCGTTCGACGCCGCTCATCGTTGGCGTCGGTGAGAACGAGATGTTCCTTGGCTCCGATGTTGCCGCGTTCATTGCATACACCCGCAACGCGGTCGAGCTGGGGCAGGACAACGTCGTCATCATCACTGCCGACGGCTACAAGATCCTGGACTTCGACGGCAACGAGCAGGAGGGGCGTCCCTTCACCATCGACTGGGACCTCGCTGCTGCAGAGAAGGGCGGCTACGACTCCTTCATGATGAAGGAAATCCACGAGCAGGCCGCTGCCGTCCGCGATACTCTGGCCGGCCACTTGGTCGACGGCCGCATCGTGCTGGACGAGTCCCGCATGAACGATCAGGACCTGCGCGACATTGAGAAGGTTTTCGTGGTCGCCTGCGGTACTGCCTACCACTCTGGCCTGCTGGCCAAGTACGCAATCGAGCACTGGGTGCGCATTCCGGTCGAGATTGAGGTGGCCTCCGAGTTCCGCTACCGCGACCCGGTGCTGGACCGCCAGACCCTGGTCGTCGCAATCTCCCAGTCCGGTGAGACCGCCGACACTCTGGAGGCCGTGCGTCACGCGAAGTCCCAGGGCGCGCGCGTGCTTGCAGTCTGTAACACCAACGGTGCCCAGATTCCGCGCGAGTCCGATGCGGTGCTCTACACCCACGCCGGCCCTGAGATCGGCGTCGCTGCGACGAAGTCCTTCCTCGCGCAGGTCGCGGCGAACTACCTGGTCGGATTGGCGCTGGCCCAGGCCCGCGGCACGAAGTACCCGGACGAGGTCACCCGTGAGTTCGAGGAACTCGAGTCCATCCCGGCATTGATCGACAAGGTCGTCGGTGCCGGTGATGAGTACATCGCCATGGCGAAGGAAATTGGCGCCATCCCGACGATGCTCTTCCTGGGGCGCCACGTCGGTTTCCCGGTCGCGCTGGAGGGTGCGCTGAAGCTCAAGGAGCTGGCGTACATCCATGCTGAGGGCTTCCCGGCCGGCGAGTTGAAGCACGGCCCGATCGCCCTGATCGAGGACAACCTGCCGGTCGTCGTCGTGGTGCCGTCCCCGAAGGGGCGCGCGGTGCTGCACTCCAAGATCGTGTCGAATATCCAGGAAATCCGCGCGCGCGGTGCCAAGACTATTGTCATCGCCGAGGAAGGCGACGAGGCAGTTGTCCCGTACGCCAACTACCTGATTGAGATCCCCGCGACCTCGACCCTGCTGCAGCCGCTGCTGTCGACTATCCCGATGCAGTTCCTGGCTGCCGAGATTGCGCGCCAGTGCGGGAACGAGGACATCGATAAACCGCGCAACCTGGCCAAGTCAGTCACCGTCGAGTAGGTCCTTTCCTTCCATACCTTCTAGGTAGCGGTCGATTTCAGCATCGAGTTCCTCATCTGTGAGGGACTCGATTCTTTTTTCATCTGCCTCGGTCAGCTCGAAGTGTTTCACCACCGGCTCGCAGAACGACAGCAGCCAGTCCATGTGGCGTTGCCGAATCGTCTTTATCTTCCGCGTCGCCCTCTTGCTGAAGGTTTGCTTGCCGACGTTCTTCAACGGCCCGGTAGGGACACTCGTGGCGGAGTCTCCGTCGCGAGAGGTCCAGACCTCGGTGCCGTCCGGGTGCCGGTCGATGTTCCAGCCCTCGTGCGTTTTGAGGTTGTGGTGTCGGCGGCAGAGGCAATGAAGATTTTGGGTATCCGTCGGGCCGCCTAGCTCCGGGTGATCGTGGTTATACGGCTGGATATGGTCCAGGTCGCATTTGTGCGCGGGAACATCGCATCCGGGGAAGCGGCAGGTGCCGTCGCGGCCGCGAACACGGGCGGCCTGACTCTCCGAGGGGCGGTAGCCCTCAACGGTGCTGTCCGAGGAAATGCGGATGTGAGTAGCTCTTCTGATCCACTCTTCTGTAGCTACCTCGCTGAGCCAGCCTGCGCCGTCGATCCACGCGGGACCACCGGAGGCATCGCGGTAGACGTTAATTACGATCTCCGCGGTAGATGACCCTCTCACGAGTTTCATCAGAGCCTCTGCCTGCGTGCATTCGTTGCCCCGGCTGATTTCCAGATTGCGGATGCCCGCTATAGCTGCGAGCAGCTCCGTGGCACGATCGCGTTCGAGAACCGCGGTGACGAAAGAATGTGCGCCATCGCCGGCGTCGGCAAGCGAGACGCCTTCGGACTTCGGCGCCCTCTCGGTGCCGTCGTTGCGGGCGCGGTCGTCGTACTCGGCGACGAGGTCTCCAATGAGGCGCGACAGGCGACGAACCCCGATGACCGCCTGATTAGGCCTGGTCGGAGTGAGCAGGGCGACGAGATGAGGTTCAGCGGCGTGGAGCTGCTCGGGGTTTAGGCCGGCGACGCCGGTAGAGATTGCGCGCAGGTGGGGAAGCGAAAATGAAAGGGTGCGCTCGATGACCTGCCGCAGCGCTGGCAGTTGCTGAAGCAGCAGGCCGATGTCGCAGAGTGCGAGGCATTGACCGCGCCCGAGGCCGGTCCGGATTGAAAGTCGCGCAGCGTGATGGTTGACGTCGACCTCTGGATCCGGAAGGCATGCATCAATAAGATCCAGGTCGGCGCGATTGCGGGCGCGGGCAGCAACGCTCAACGGATGCGAGCCGCATTGATTCGACCAAAATGGTTCGCCACGCGCTGGGTGCTCCGAATCCGATTCCATGGTGTCCCTCCCCAAAACAGTGGGGAACATGTCTTACCCATGTCCCCCCTTCACCTGTAATCGTACATATGTTCGAAATAAAGTCAAGAGGCAATATCGGGGAATTTTGCACCAATTTTCTGCCAGCGCTAGCGCTTTCTACGCAACTGCACGCGCATCCTTGCCCGGGGAAGTGCGCCCACGAAGGGGAGGACTCGAGGAGGGCGACGGTCGCCCCCTGCGGCCCGGGCACTTCCTGCTGTACTTCCTGCTGCGCCGCCGCCGAAATTGTCCGCACTGTCCATATCGTCTAGGTACTCAACCACGGTCCGAATCGCGTTAGGCGAGTACAAAATGGCCAGGTGGTCGGACCAGTCGCCGTCCGAATCGGCGTTATTGACGTTGCGGACGTCGTGCCCCGCAGTCTCCGGCAGGAACTCGCCGTTCCACGGGGTCACGACGGTGTCGAACGGGGTGCCGATATTCAGGTAGTGCGGCCCGCGCCGGGTCAGGCCCCGCTCGGCCTTATTTAGGCCCGTGATGTAGACCGAGTGTAGGCTCTGCTGCGCCCCCGCGCGACCGAAAATTCGGTCGAGGAGGCCACGCACCGGCACGCCCCTCCTGTCCAGTGGCTTGAGCACGCGGTATGCAATCCCTCCGGAAGTTCCGTGGTGATTGCCCGCCAGCGAGACAACCGCGCGCACCGGGCTATTTGCTGCCGCGAACTCCTCCGCCTCCGCTGGAGCAAGGCCGCGGGAGAGGGTGTCGTCGTAAAGCGAATCGATGTGTGCGTTGGCGTAGATGCGGCAGTGGAGCGCCCCCTGCGAGTGCCCCACCAGGTCGATGCGGCGGGCGCCGATGTGGGCGCGAAAGGCGTCGAGCAGCGCGCTGACTTCTTCGAAGGCCTCGGCGAGGTCGGTGGAACCGTAGACGCCTGGAACGTGGCTGACCAGGGCGTTCGGGTCGGCGCCGTAGTCAAGGGAGTAGACGGTGCGGCCCTCAGCGAGCGCTGGGGCCAGCATGGTGAAGGTGTCGAAGGAATTCATCCAAGTCCCGTGGATGAGAACGACGGGGACCTCGCCGTCGGGAGTGTCGAAAGGCGCTTCGGCCAGTACCTCACGTACGTCGCGCGCCCCCGACGGCACCCACTCGGGGTGGCGCAGCGAACGCGCGTAGGCCACGGGGAAGTGACGCAGCGCCGGGCCGGGGACTCGCTTGCCGGTGAGGTAGTCATTCATAGTGGCCAATCGTAGGCTGGGGGCATGACCTACTGCTATACCGTTGCCGAGATTCGCGCCGCCGAACAGCCCTACCTGGACGCGCAGTCGCGTGACGACGAGCTGATGAGCCACGCCGCGGCCGCCGTCGCCGAGGTCGCCGCTGACCTGGCTAAACGGGGGAGGATTCTGCTGCTGGTGGGCTCCGGTGGCAACGGCGGGGACGCGCTCTACGCGGGTCGCGAGCTGCTGGTCGCGGGGCACGAGGTGGATGCGGTCCTGCTCGGCGGGCATCCGCACGAGCGGGCGTTGGTGGCGTTCGAGGGGGCCGGGGGAGAGGTGCTAGATGATGTTGGGCTTGGTGCCGGGCTTGGCGGCGAGCTTAGTGCGCAGTACAGCCTGGTCATCGACGGCATCGTCGGCATCGGCGGGCACGGTTCGCTGCGGGAGCCGGCCGCGTCGATCGTGGAGCGGGTACGGGATGGGGGCGTCCCGATTCTCGCCGTCGATATTCCGAGCGGGGTGGAGGCCGATACCGGGCGGGAGGCGGACACGCACGTGCGCGCCACCGCGACCGTGACCTTCGGTGGGCTTCGCTACGCGCACGCGGTGTCGGGAGCCTGTGGCGAAGTCGTGCTGCGGGAGATTGCACTGGATGAGCCGACCGCTGAGTTGCCCGGCCTCGGTGAGACTTTGCGCGCCAACGCTGTGCAGGCCGGTGGTCCGCGTGTAGCCTTTCTCCGGGCGCTGGAGGATTCGCGCGAGCACTACCTGCAGCTGGAGCCAGACGCGGAGGATCACAAGTATTCGGGTGGCGTTGTCGGCATCGCCGCAGGTAGTAGTAGGTATCCCGGTGCTGGCGTCCTGTGCACGACCGCGGCCGTGCGCGCGACGAGTCCGGCCGTCATCTATGTCGGCGACGCCGAGTCTCGTGCCCGCATGACGACGGCACTTCCGACCGTCATTGCCCGCGCCGATACGGAGCCGGTCGCGGACACTCGCGTGGACGCCTGGGTCGTGGGGCCCGGGCGGGGGACCGACATTGCAGCGGCGGCGGAGCTGCGCGCAATCCTCGATACAGGCAAGCCCGTCGTTATCGACGCCGACGCCCTGACCGTCCTGGCCCGCAGCGAGGATCTGAAGGAACAGGTGCGGAAGCGCGGAGCAGCGGGCGCCCGCACGGTGCTCACCCCGCACGCGGGAGAGTACGAGCGGCTGGCCGGCAAGCCCGTGACCGCCCCCATCGATGATGCCCGCGTTCTCGCCTCGGATCTCGGCTGCGAGATCCTGCTGAAGGGCCGCAGGACAGTGACGGTCGGGCCGCGCGGCGTAGTCGTCGTGGACGCGGGTAGCTCCTGGGCCGCCACGCCCGGCTCCGGTGACGTGCTCTCGGGCCTGGTGGGGGCGTGGATTGCGCGCGGTGAGGACCTGCATGTCCCCGCGATCATTCACGCCCGAGCGGCCTACCTCGCAGCCCGCACCGAGTTCGGCCCGGCGCCCTGCGACGCCGAGGGGATTGCCGAAAACATCCGCCCCGCCACGGCATGGCTGGCTCAATCGGGGACGCGCTCTGGGGAGTAATCCGGGGCGAGTGGCACAATAACGCTATGACTTCCGCACAGTCTTCTTTGCAGCCGAATAACCAGCCCATCCTGGCCCAGACCGTCAACCTCGACGCCGTCGCCCATAACGTCGCAACCATTAAAGCGGCCGCGGGCGTCGACCAGTTCATGGCCGTGGTCAAGGCGGACGGCTACTCGCAGGGAGCTGCGCAGGTCGCCCGCGCCGCACTGGACGGTGGTGCGACCCAGTTGGGCGTCGCCACCATCGACGAGGCGCTGTCCCTGCGAGGCGCCCTCAAAGCTTCGCTTGGCGACGCCCCCTCGGCCCCGATCCTCGCCTGGATCTGGGACGCGGCCGCGGCGGACCTTCTCCGGCAGGCCGTGCGCGAGGGCATCGAGCTGGGCATCCCCTCTCTGGCCCACGCGGAGGCAGTGATCGCGGCGGGGCAGGCCGAGGGGCGGCGCCCGCGCGTGACCGTCATGGTCGACACCGGCCTGTCGCGCTCCGGAATCTCCATGGCCAACGGGGACTTCGCCGCCGCCGTGCCGGTCCTGGTCGGCATGCACGTCGGCGGGAAACTCCACATCACCGGCGCCTTCACCCACTACGCCTGCGCCGATGAGCTGGGGCATCCGAGCGTCGGCAAGCAGACGGAGAATTTCCGGGCGGCTATCGCGGCGCTGCGCGAGGCGGGGCTGAAGGACCTGGTCAACCACGCGGCGAACTCGCCGGCGGCGCTGGAGCTGCCGGATGCGGCGTTCGATATGGTGCGCCCGGGGCTGGCGATTTACGGCGGTGAGCCGATCGCGGGCAAGAGCCACGGCCTGCGGCCGGTGATGCGCTGGGAGGCGTCGGTGGTGCTGGTCAAGAAGTTGCCTGCGGGCGAGTCCGTGTCTTACGGGCAGAGCTGGACTGCTCAGCGGGACACGACCATCGGCATCGTCCCCTGCGGCTACGCCGACGGCATGATGCGCTCGGCGTCCGGGAACTTCGAGGTCGAGATCGGCGGCAGGCGCTACCCGCAGATCGGCCGTGTGTGCATGGATCAGTTCGTGGTGGACCTCGGCCCGCAGTCGCAGGTCAAGGCGGGGGATACCGCCATTATCGTGGGCGACCCGGCTCTGGGGGAGCCCGGGCTGGACGACCTGGCGGAGGCCTCCGGCACCATTAATTACGAGATTCTGACCGCGCCGAAGGGGCGCACGGTGCGCCGCTGGGTGCGCTCGCGCGTCGTCCCGACCGCCGAGGACATGCGCGCCCTCGGCGAGGAGATTGGCCGGACCCTGCGTGGAGGGGACCTGGTCATCATGGACGGCCCGCTGGGCGCCGGCAAGACCACCATGACACAGGGCATCGCGCGCGGCATGAACGTGCGCGGTCGCGTCACCTCGCCGACCTTCACCATCGCGCGGGAGCACCGCCCGCTGGAGGGCGGCGTGCCCCTGATCCACGTCGACGCCTACCGCCTCTTCGGTGAGGAGGGGCCGGACTCCGGCACCGGCGTCGGTCAGGGTTCCGCCGAAGTCAGCGCCTTCGACGCCCTCGATTCGCTGGACCTGGACACCGACCTGCAGGACAGTGTCGTCGTCGCCGAGTGGGGCGCGGGCCTGGCCGAGCAGCTCTCCGAGCGCTACCTGCGCGTCACCATCGACCGCTCGCGCGCCGACGACACCCGCGTGGTCACGTGGGCCTGGTCGCGTGGGTAACGAGGTCGCGTGGGTAAGGTACAACTCATGAACATTCTCGCCGTAGACACCTCGACTCCGCAGGTCACCGCAGGAATCGTCCGGGTTGGCGCCGATGGCGACGTCGCTACGCTCGCCTCGCAGCTCCACCTCGACGCCCGCGCGCACAACGAGGTCCTGGTGCCGTTGATTCAGCAGGCGCTTGCCGACGCCGCCCTGGCCCCGGCGGACCTGGATGCGGTGGTCGTCGGCTGCGGCCCGGGGCCGTTTACGGGGCTTCGGGTCGGCATGGCGACAGCGGCCTCCTACGCCGATGCGCTGGGGATTGCCTGCCACGGCATCTGCAGCTTGGACGCGCTGGCCGCGGGCGCCGGCGACGAGCTGGTCGTCACCGACGCCCGCCGCCGTGAGGTCTACTTCGCAGCCTACCGAGACGGCGAGCACGTATTCGGCCCCGCGGTGGCCAAGGCCTCCGATGTCCTGGGGCTTGTCGCCGAGCAGGTCCCGGGTTTTTCGCCCGAGGTTGCCCGCGGCAGCTTGGCCCACGCCGAGCAGGTGCTGCCCGGGAAGGCCGTCGAGGCGCTGCCGCAGCCTGCGGATATGGTCCGCGTCGCCGGTTTCGCCGACGGCACCCAGGAGGAACGCCCCGGCCCGCTGGTTCCCCTGTACCTGCGCGCCCGGACGCCGCGGTCCCGAAATCGATGAGGTAGGGGCAACCGGCATGTCGCAGCTAGAACCGGCAGACGTAAAACTCGTGCGCCTCGGCCCCTCGTATGCCGCAGCGTGCGCGGCCATCGAGGCCGAGCTTTTCGCAGGAGATGACCCGTGGCCCGAGGCCGCCTTCTTAGCGGAGCTTTCCAGCCCGAACAACTACTATGTTGGCGTCGTCAAGCGGGGCGAGGCTGGAGATGGCGACGAGCTCTGCGGTTATGGCGGCATCACGAAGCTGGGGCCTGCGGGTGCCGCGGAGTACGAGATCCACACCATCGGCGTGGCGTCCGCGTGGCAGAGGCACGGGTTCGGCGCGGCGCTGATGGACGCGCTGATGGCGGCCGCGGCGGAAGATCCGGGGCCGGTGTTCCTGGAGGTGCGGACGGATAACGAGCCGGCAATCGCGATGTACGAAAAGTACGGCTTCGAGCACATGGGCTTGCGCAAGAACTACTACCCGGGCTCCGGCGCCGACGCCTTCACGATGTGCAGGCCCGCGGAATTGGCCGGGTGAGGCCGAGTAGGGCCCAGATAGAACCAGGTAAAACGCTCTGTAACGATTCCGCAAATACTGGGCCATCTTTGTTGACGCACCACCTTTTTCCGGAGTAGACCGGAACGCGTGTCTAAAACGTATGCTGAACAACTCGTAGAAACCCTCGAACGCCAAGGCGTCAAGCGCATTTTCGGCCTGGTCGGGGACAGCCTCAACCCGATTGTCGACGCCGTGCGGCAGTCCAACATCGAGTGGGTGCATGTTCGCAACGAGGAGGCGGCGGCGTTCGCGGCCGGCGCGGAATCGCTGGTCACCGGCGAGCTGGCCGTCTGTGCCGCCTCCTGCGGCCCGGGCAATACCCACCTGGTCCAGGGGCTTTATGACTCGCACCGCAACGGAGCCAAGGTCCTGGCCCTGGCCTCGCACATCCCCTCCCGCCAGATTGGCTCGAAGTACTTCCAGGAGACCCACCCGGAGGCCCTGTTCGCCGAGTGCTCCGGCTACTGCGAGATGGTCAACTCCGCCGAGCAGGGCGGCGTGATCCTGCACCACGCCATTCAGTCGACCATGTCCGGCCACGGCGTCTCCGTCCTGGTCCTGCCCGGCGACATCACCACCCACGAGGTCGAAAACGACGACTACGTCACCTCCACCATCAGCCGGGGCCGCCCCGTCGTCTACCCCGACGCCGCCGAGGCCGCCGCGCTTGCCGACGCCATCAATGCGGCGAAAACCGTTACCCTCTTTTGCGGCGCCGGCGTGAAGGACGCTCGCGAGCAGGTCCTGGCTCTGGCAGAGAAGATTAAGGCCCCGGTAGGCCACGCCCTCGGCGGGAAGATGTACATCCAGTACGACAACCCCTTCGACGTCGGCATGTCGGGCCTGCTCGGCTACGGCGCCTGCCACGATGCCTCCAACGACGCGGACCTGCTCATCCTGCTCGGCACCGACTTTCCCTACAACGACTTCCTGCCGAAGAACAACGTCGCGCAGGTCGACATCGACGGCCGCGCCATCGGGCGCCGCACCACGGTGAAGTACCCGGTCGTCGGCGACGTGGCCGCGACCATCGAGACGATCCTGCCGCACGTGGAGGAGAAGACCGACCGGAAGTTCCTGGACAAGCAGCTCCGCAACCACGAGCGACTGCTCAGCCACGTCATCGAGGCATACACCCACAACGTGGAGAAGATGAAGCCAATCCACCCGGAGTACGTCGCGGACCTGATTGATCAGTACGCAGCTGACGACGCCGTCTTCACCGTCGACACCGGCATGTGCAACGTCTGGGCGGCGCGCTACATCACGCCGAACGGCAAGCGCGAGCAGATCGGTTCCTTCCGGCACGGCACCATGGCCAACGCGCTGTCCCAGGCCATCGGCGCGCAGGCGGCCGACCGCGGCCGCCAGGTCATCACCTTCAACGGCGACGGTGGCATGTCGATGCTGCTGGGCGAGCTGATTACGGTGAAGCAGCACAACCTGCCCGTGAAGATGTTCGTCTTCAACAATTCCTCGCTGGGCATGGTCAAGCTGGAGATGCTGGTCCAGGGGCTGCCCGAACACGAGACCGACCACGACCAGGTCAACTACGCCGAGATTGCCGAGGCCATCGGCATCAAGCACTTCCGCATCGAGGACCCGAAGGACGCCTCGCGCATCATCCAGGAGGCGCTCGCCTACGACGGCCCGGTCCTGGTCGATATGGTCACCGACCCGAACGCCCTGTCCATCCCGGCGAACATCACCTGGGAGATGCTGATGGGCTTCTCCAAGGCCGCGACCCGCACCGTCTTCGGCGGTGGCGTCGGCCAGATGATCAACATGGCGCGGTCGAACCTGCGCAACATCCCGAGGCCCTAGCTGGCGCCAGAGCTAGTGCAGGGCCGGGGGTAGTGGCCCCGAGATGCGGGGCTACCGTGCGTGGGGTACCTGTAATGCCCATGACTAAAGGATTTCTCGTCAACCCCGATCTGACTCACCGCGTCGTCGACTTCGAGCTCGATGCCGCCGCGGCCTTCCTCGGCGGGGCCTCCACTGACCGCGTCTCCGTCGCCTTCCAGGAGGACGGTAGCCAGTACGCGGCCCTGTTTAGCGCCAACGCCAAGGCCGAAGGTGCGGAGCCCAACCCGGTCGCATCCCTCGGCCGCAATGAGGCCGCCACGGGCAACTCGGCCTTCTTCTCGGACCCGACGACGGCGATTTGCGGCCCCGTGATTTTCGTCGATGCGCAGGGGCAGGACATCACCGACGCCGAGATCGACAAGGTCAAGCACGGCATGCGCGCAGTGCGCCACTATCGGGACGATTACCCGGAGGAGTTCGCGCTCTGGCGCGGCGCGGTGATGAACCTCGGCAGACTGGAGATCTAGCTGCTTTAGCCATTGCAGTGTCGGCAAGCGCCAGCTAGTAGCATCTTTAGTCATGACAGAGATGACCCTGCTGGCGATTGAAAGCTCCTGCGATGAGACCGGAGCGGCCGTGATGCGAATGCGCTTCGACGACGGCGCCACCAGTGGCGTGCCGCAGGTCGAGGTCCTCTCGAACGTCGTTGCTTCCTCCATGGAACAGCACGCCCGCTTCGGTGGCGTCGTCCCGGAGATTGCCTCACGCGCTCATCTTGAGGCCCTGCAGCCGGTCGTGCGCCAGGCCCGAGCGGAGGCTGCCGAGGCCCTGGAGCTGGAGCCGGGGAAGCAGTTCATCCCCGACGCCGTTGCCGCCACGGTTGGCCCGGGCCTCGCCGGAGCTCTCCTGGTCGGCTCGGCGGGCGCCAAGGCCTACGCCGCCGCCTGGGGCGTTCCTTTCTACGGCATCAATCACCTGGGCGGGCACGTGGCCGTCGGCGTGCTCGATGGCGCCGACCTGTCCAACGCCGTCGCCCTGCTGGTCTCTGGCGGGCACACGCAGTTGCTCCGCGTCCGTGGCGAGGGGCGGCCGATGGAGGAGCTCGGCTCCACGCTTGACGACGCCGCGGGGGAGGCCTACGACAAGGTCGCGCGCCTGCTCGGCCTCGGTTATCCAGGTGGCCCCGTCATCGATCGCCTGGCGAAGCAGGGCGACCGCAAGGCCATTGCTTTCCCGCGCGCGATGATGCGACAGCAGGACGCCCGCTATGACTTTTCCTTCTCCGGTCTGAAGACGGCCGTCGCACGCTATGTCGAGGCCGCGGAGCGCGAGGGGCGCGAGTACTCGGTCGAGGACGTGTGCGCTTCCTTCCAGGAGGCCGTGTGTGACGTGCTGACAAAGAAGGCCATCCGTGCCGCGCAGGACGTCGGTGCCGACACGCTGCTGCTCGGTGGCGGCGTGGCTGCAAACTCCCGCTTGCGTGAGCTGGCGGCCGCGCGGGCCACCTCGGCCGGCATAACACTGCACGTGCCGCCGATGAAGCTCTGCACTGATAACGGAGTCATGATCGGAGCTGCAGCCGCTTACTTGATCGCGGACGGTGCCCAGCCCTCCGGTTACGATTGTCCGACCGACCCGTCCATGCCGGTAGAGGAGCCGATTTTCGCATGAGCGACAACTTCGATCTCCGGGAATTTCAGACCGAGCCGGAGTCAGGCCCGGAGCTCCCCAAAAAGAAGCAGGGCGCATTGTGGGCGCTGCTGGTCATCCTTCTTATCGTGATCGGTCTCATCGCGGCTGGCATCTACTTGGGCATCAACGGGTGGGGCAAGGGGACAGGATCGGAGACGGCAGCTTCGGCGGGAGCCTCGACCTCCAAGCGCACCACGACAGTGACGAAAACTGCGACAGAGACTTCGGAAAAGAAGTCGTCGAAGGAGGATAGGTGCGCGCCGGAAGTCCTGAATTCCGCTCGCGCTAAAGACCTCGTTGTGAAGTATTGCGACGGTGAATGGGCTCACTGGGGTGTCTATCAGACCGGTGCTCGGCGCGTTCAAAGGTGGAACGGGGCAGTGTGGGTTGATTACGAGCCTCACGGGATGCTCAAATACGGCAGCTTCGCATGCTTCGACCTTGACCGCGCGCGGCGGGACGGTGTGCCCGCGGCTATTCGGAGTGAACTTTTGGAGTGTGACTCCGATGCGTCGGCGAGTACTAAAACTTCGGCGGCTACAACATCGACTACTACGGCAACCAGGACTAGCACTGCTGCTAAACAGAGCTCTGCTCAAGACCGCTGCTCTCCGGAAATGTTCCCGAAGTCGCGAATTAGCTCAGAATCGGATCCTGATTTGGGCAAGACGGTTGTCAAGGCTTGCGATGGTGAGTGGGCGCTGTGGGGTGTGTACGGCGTGGGCGGATTTGTCCTGAGCAAGTGGGATGGGTCTCAGTGGCAAGATTATGATCGCTTCACCGAAAGCCAAACCCATGACGAAGCGTGTACAAGTCTTGAAAGGGCGAAGAGAGACGGCTTGTCAGATTCCATGAGCGAAACCATCGAGCCTTGCGGCTAATTTCCTTTGCACTCGTTCTTGTTGAGTGTTAGCACTCGCGAGGGTAGAGTGCTAAGGAAGGTTGTTTGACACACAGTTGTTCACCCGCGACGACGGCTGTGCACGGAAAACCAACCGGCACAAAGAACATCAAACATAACGCATGCATGGAGGAATTCATCGTGGCGAACGTCAACATCAAGCCGCTGGAGGACCGCGTCCTCGTCAAGATCAACGAGGCGGAGACCACCACCGCATCCGGCCTGGTTATCCCGGACTCCGCTAAGGAAAAGCCGCAGGAGGCCACCGTTATCGCTGTTGGCCCGGGTCGTTGGGCTGACGACGATGACCGTATTCCGATGGACGTCAAGGAGGGTGACGTTGTCATCTTCTCCAAGTACGGCGGAACCGAGCTGAAGTACGGCGGCGAGGAGTACCTGCTCCTGTCCCAGCGCGACATCCTGGCTGTCATCGAGAACTAAGAGGGGGCCTTCCCACACATGGCGAAGCTTATTGCTTTTAACGAAGAGGCCCGCGAAGGCCTCAAGCGCGGTGTGGACACGCTTGCCGACGCCGTCAAGGTCACCCTGGGCCCGAAGGGGCGCAACGTGGTCCTGGACAAGGCTTTCGGCGGTCCGTTGGTTACCAACGATGGCGTGACCATCGCCCGCGACATCGATGTCGAGGACCCGTTCGAGAATATCGGCGCGCAGCTGGTCAAGTCCGTGGCCGTCAAGACCAACGACATCGCTGGCGACGGCACCACCACCGCGACCCTGCTGGCGCAGGCGCTGGTCCACGAGGGCCTGCGCAACGTGGCAGCCGGTGCGAACCCGATTGCTCTGAACCGTGGTATCGCGGCGGCCTCTGACAAGGCCGTCGAGCTGCTGGCCGAGCGCGCGACCCCGATTACCAGCTCGGCTGCAATTGCCCAGGTTGCCACCGTGTCCTCGCGTGACACCGAGATCGGTGACCTGGTCGCTGGCGCAATGGACAAGGTCGGCAAGGACGGCGTCGTCTCCGTCGAGGAGTCGCAGTCGATCGCCACCGAGCTGTCCGTGACCGAGGGCGTGTCCTTCAACAAGGGCTTCCTGTCCCCGTACTTCATCACCGACGTCGAGGCGCAGCAGGCCGTCCTCGAGGGCGCACAGGTCCTCCTGGTGCGCGAGAAGATTTCCTCGCTGCCGGACTTCCTGCCGCTGCTGGAGAAGATTGCCCAGTCGGGCAAGCCGACCCTGATCATGGCCGAGGACATTGAGGGTGAGGCCCTGTCCGCGCTGGTCATCAACGCAATGCGCAAGACCCTGAAGGTTGCGGCCGTGAAGTCCCCGTACTTCGGCGACCGTCGCAAGGCCTTCATGGACGACCTCGCGGTCGTTACCGGCGCAACCGTTGTCACCGCTGACACCGGCATGCACCTGAAGGACGTCGGACTCGAGGTTCTGGGTAGCGCACGCCGCATCACCATCACCAAGGACGAGACCGTTCTGGTTGACGGTGCCGGAACCGCCGAAGATCTTGAGGCCCGCCGCAACCAGATTCGCGCCGAGATCGAGCGCACCGACTCCGACTGGGACCGCGAGAAGCTGGAGGAGCGTCTTGCGAAGCTCTCCGGTGGCGTCGCAGTCATCAAGGTTGGCGCCGCGACCGAGACCGAGGTCAACGAGCGCAAGCTCCGCGTCGAGGACGCCATCAACGCCGCCCGCGCGGCAGTGCAGGAGGGCGTCATTGCAGGCGGCGGCTCCGTGCTGGTGCAGATCTCCCGCGAGCTGGAAAAGTTCGCTGCCGACTTCGAGGGCGACGAGGCCATCGGTGTTAAGGCCGTCGCCGCGGCCCTGACCCGCCCGGCCTACTGGATTGCCAATAACGCTGGTAAGGACGGCGCAGTCGTCGTCTACCACATCGGCGAGCAGGAAAACGGCTACGGCTACAACGCCGCGACCGACGAGTACGGCAACCTCATCGAGGCCGGCGTCATCGACCCGGTGAAGGTCACCCACTCGGCAGTGGTCAACGCCACCTCCGTGGCACGCATGCTGCTGACTACCGAGGCCTCCGTCGTCGATAAGCCGGAAGAAGCTCCTGCGCACGACCACCACGGTCACGCGCACTAGCGCGTGGTTTAGCGGGATAAACCATTTCCGCAAAATACTCCGTGAAATAGCAAGAAGCCTCCGCTGGGGAAGAATTCCTGGCGGAGGTTTTTCGCGTGGTGCTAGCCGGCGGTGACGAGCACGCGCTCGCGCTCGCGTGGGCGGGAACGGAGGAGTTCGTTGCGCTCGGACTCGCTCATGCCACCCCAGATTCCGTAGGGCTCGCCGACGGTGAGGGCGTGCTCTCGGCACTGCTCGAGGACAGGGCAGGAGCGGCAGATGGCCTTCGCGCGAGCTTCGCGCAGACTGCGGGCGCGCCCGCGCTCACCCTCCGGGTGGAAGAAAGTCGCGGAGTCCGCCCCGCGGCAGGAGCCGTGCAACTGCCAATCCCACAGATCTGCGTTCGGCCCGGGCAGGTGATCGATGTACGTCATCGGAACTGAAGTCTCCTCACAAACACTTTTCTGTCAGTGAGCCCCAGTCTGAAAAACGTCTATGAACGGTTGGTAAACCGAAGGAGACAACTCGGGGTATTCGCGGAACAATTCCGACGAACTTTTTCGGAGCTGACTTAAAAGCGACGGCGACGGCGCCCATCGACGAAGCCAGCGCAGTAGTCCCACGGTGCATAGCGGCGCACATCCGGGTCGAATTCCGGCTCGTGCACGGGCGACTCCTGACCTGACAGGAGCATCAGGTAGTGAGCCTCGAGCACATCCCAGTTGTAGAAGTGCTCCTCGCCGCAGTCCTCGCACAGCATGGAGACTCCCAGCAGGCCCTCGGGCGCCAGTACGGAACGGAACTCGCGTACCGCGGCGAGGTCCTCGATGACCTCCGCGCGCTCCTGGTCGGTCAGCGGGGCAAAGGGCTCGTCCGGTTCGAGCAGGTTTGCCGGGTCATCCGGGTCGCCCTCGAAGGGGTCCCGGGGCATGGCCGAGAAAAAGTCGTGGTTCACAGTAGACACCGTAACAGCTCTGGGGCCCTTGTTTGGAGTCCTGATTCCTCTGTTTGGAGGTAATGGGACTACCCTGTATGTAACGTTTGGCAACCACGAAGCAAAATCGCCCGCAAAAAGCAGGGCGGAGCAGGAGGAGTCCATGACCAACCCAACGGGAATTAGCCTCGGCGGAGACAATCCCAACAAGATTCCACTAGTCGGCCTTACTTTCGATGACGTCCTGCTTCTGCCGGATGCTTCGGACGTCATTCCCTCCGGCGTGGACACGTCCACTCAGTTCACCCGCGAGCTGAGCTTGAACATTCCGATCGTGTCCGCCGCTATGGACACCGTGACCGAGGCCCGCATGGCGGTTGCCATGGCCCGCCAGGGTGGCATGGGTATCCTGCACCGCAACCTCTCTATTGAGGACCAGGCGCAGCAGGTCGAGATCGTCAAGCGCTCCGAGGCCGGCATGGTCTCCGACCCGGTGACCTGCTCACCGGATGACACCATCGCGGACGTCGATGCCAAGTGCGCCCGCTACCGCATCTCCGGCCTGCCGGTCGTCGACGCCGACGGCAAGCTGGTCGGTATTTGCACCAACCGCGACATGCGCTTCGAGGCTGACCTGAACCGCAAGGTCTCCGAGATCATGACTCCCATGCCGCTGGTCGTCGCCGAACAGGGCGTCTCTGCTGATGCTGCGCTGAACCTGCTTCGCTCCCACAAGGTCGAAAAGCTCCCCATCGTCGATGGTGAAGGCCACCTGACCGGCCTGATTACGGTGAAGGACTTCGTCAAGAAGGACCAGTACCCGAACTCCGCTAAGGACGGCTCCGGCCGCCTGCTGGTCGGCGCGGGCATCGGCACCGGCGAGGACTCCTGGAAGCGCGCCCACGCGCTTGCCGACGCCGGCGTGGACGTCCTCGTCGTTGATACCGCGCACGCGCACAACACTGGCGTGCTGGAGATGGTTTCCCGGGTGAAGAAGGAATTCGGCGAGAACATCCAGATCATCGGCGGCAACCTGGCCACCCGTGGCGCGGCTCAGGCCATGATTGAGGCCGGCGCGGACGCCATCAAGGTCGGTATCGGCCCGGGCTCGATCTGCACCACCCGCGTCGTCGCGGGCGTCGGCGCACCGCAGATCACCGCCATCATGGAGGCCTCCGTCGCCGCTAAGAAGGCCGGCGTGCCGATCATCGCTGACGGCGGTATGCAGTTCTCGGGCGACATCGCCAAGGCCCTGGCCGCTGGCGCATCCTCCGTGATGCTGGGCTCGATGCTCGCCGGCACCGCAGAGTCTCCGGGCGAGATTACCGTCGTCAATGGCAAGCAGTACAAGATGTACCGTGGCATGGGCTCCCTGGGCGCCATGCAGGGCCGTGGCCTGACCGGCGAGAAGCGCTCCTACTCCAAGGATCGCTACTTCCAGGCGGACGTCAAGAGCGAGGAGAAGCTGGTTCCGGAAGGCATCGAGGGGCGCGTGCCCTTCCGCGGCAGCATCGACGCGATCGTCCACCAGCTGGTCGGTGGCCTGCGCGCCGCGATGGGCTACACCGGTTCCGCTACCATCGAGCAGCTTCACGACGCGCAGTTCGTCCAGATCACCGCGGCGGGCCTGCGCGAGTCGCACCCGCACGATATTCAGATGACCGTTGAGGCGCCGAACTACTACCAGCGCTAAGATGTAGCGGTTGGAAAGTTTTCCTATTTGAAAGGGCATGTGAGTAAAACTCATGCGCGACATCGTTGAAATCGGAATTGGGCGCGAGGCGCGACGGACCTACGAGCTGCAGGACATCGCTATTGTCCCGTCGCGGCGTACCCGCTCCTCGAAGGACGTCGACACCTCCTGGCGCATTGATGCCTACGATTTCGACATCCCGCTGATGACGCACCCGACGGATGCCCTGGTCAGCCCGGAGTCCGCGGCCGAGTTCGCCCGCCTGGGCGGGCTGGCGGTCCTCAACGCGGAAGGAATCTGGGCCCGCCACGCGGACGCGGAGGACAAGATCGCGCAGGTCGTGAAGGCCGCTCGCGAGGCGAAGGAGAGCTTCGACCTGGAGGCTGCCAACCGCGTCCTGCAGGAGCTGCACGCAGCCCCGATCGATGAGGAGCTGCTGGTCTCCCGCATCAAGGAGATCCGCGACACCGGCGCGATTACCGCCGTGCGCGTCTCCCCGCAGCACGCTCGCGACCTGGCCCCGGTTGTTATCAAGGCCGGCATCGACCTGCTGATTATCCAGGGCACCTTGATTTCCGCAGAGCACGTCACCGCGCAGGGCGAGCCACTGAACCTCAAGGAGTTCATCGGTGGCCTGGACGTACCGGTCATCGTCGGTGGCGTGGTGGACTACCACACCGCACTGCACCTGATGCGCACGGGCGCGGCGGGCGTCATCGTCGGCACGGGCTCGACCACCTCCTCGGCCGCACTCGGTATCGACGTGTCGATGGCCACCGCCATCGCCGACGCCGCCGCCGCCCGCAAGGACTACCTGGACGAGACCGAGGGCCGCTACGTGCACATCATCGCCGACGGCGGCATTGAGACTGCCGGCGATATCGCCAAGGCCATCGCGTGTGGAGCGGACGCCGTGGCTGTCTCGGACCTTCTCGCCTCGACCGTGGAGGCCCCGGGGCAGGGGTACTCCTGGCCGTCGGCCGCGGCCCACCCGACGTACCCGCGAGGCTTCGTGTGGTCGGACATGGGCGAGTCGGAGTCCCTGGTGAGCATGGAGGAGGCCCTGTTCGGGCCGTCGGCCTCCGCGATGGGTGACCGCAACCTGGTCGGTGGTCTGCGCCGGACCATGGCGAAGTGCGGCTTCACCGATGTGAAGTCCTTCCAGCGCGTCGAGCTCTCCGTTCGTCCGAAGGGCGTATAAGACTACTTTTCGGGGGAATACTTAAAGGTATTTCTTTATGAAAAGATGCTATAAAGCGAGTCACTTTCGCTTAGGGTGAGTGAAATATGCCCCACGCATAGACCTCACCCTAAGAGAAAGTGACTTTTTAGCTCATGAGTGCAAAGCGCGACTATGACGTCATTATCGTCGGCTCCGGCTTCGGCGGTTCCGTCTCCGCACTGCGCCTGACCGAGAAGGGCTACCGCGTTGCGGTCCTGGAAGCGGGTCGACGCTACGAGGACAAGGACTTCGCCAAGACCTCCTGGCGAGTTCACAAGTACGTGTGGGCCCCGAAGTTGGGGTTGTTTGGCATCCAGCGCATCCATCTGCTCAAGGACGTCATGATTCTCGCCGGCGCTGGGGTCGGAGGCGGCTCCCTGAACTACGCCAACACCCTCTATAAGCCGGGCAGTGAGTACTTCCAGCACCGCCAGTGGGCGCACATCACCGACTGGGAATCGGAGCTGGCCAGTCACTACGACAACGCCTCGCGCATGCTGGGCGTGGTCACGAACCCCTCCGACACGCCTGCCGACGTCCTGATGCGCGACGTCGCCAATGACATGGGCGTCGGCGACACTTTCCGCTTTACGCCCGTCGGCGTGTTTTTCGGCGAGAAGACCGGTGGGAAGGGAAAGCCCGGCGAGACTGTCTCGGATCCGTTTTTCGGGGGCGTCGGCCCGGACCGTGCTGCCTGCACCGAGTGCGGCGAGTGCATGACCGGCTGCCGTCACAACGCGAAGAACACCCTGATTAAGAACTACCTGTACCTGGCGGAGAAGGCCGGAACGAAGATCTTCGACCGGACGACCGTGACCGCGCTGCACCCGCAGGCGGACGGCTCCTGGAAGGTCGATACCGAGCGCACCGGCTCCTGGGTTGCGAAGGGGCGCAAGACCCTGACCGCGGACCGCGTGATCGTGGCTGCGGGTTCCTGGGGTACCCAGAACCTGTTGCACCGCCAGAAGGCCGACGGCCACCTGCCGCTGTTGCCGGACTCCCTGGGCAAGCTGACCCGCACGAACTCCGAGGCGATCCTCGGTGCCATGGGGCAAAAAGTCGACCCCGACAATGATTTCTCCAATGGCGTCGCGATTACCTCCTCGTTCTTCCCGGACAAGGACACCCACATCGAACCCGTCCGCTATGGCAAGGGGTCCAACGCGATTGCGGCTCTGCAGATGATCATGACGGACGGCGACGGCGACAAGTCCCGCCTGATGCAGGCGCTGGGTGTGCTGAAGGAGCACCCGGAGTACATCTTCCGACTGCTTAACTTGCGCAAGTGGTCGCAGCGCACCGTCATTTCGCTGGTGATGCAGAATCGGGACAACTCGATCACGACATACCTTCAGAAGTTCGGCCCCTTCCGCTTCCTGGTGTCCAAGCAGGGGGAGGGGGAGCCGAACCCGACGTGGATTCGGCCGGAAACGAGGCGACCCGTCGCGCCGCCGCCAAGATGGAGGCGCGAGGGGCGAACGGCTCGGTGCTCGCAGGCGGCACCATCGGAGAGCTGGCCAACATCCCGCTGACCGCGCACTTCATCGGCGGCGCCCCGATCTCAGACTCCCCGGAGCACGGCGTCGTCGACCCCTACCTGCGCGTGTGGGGCTACCCGACGCTGTCGATTCACGACGGCTCCGCGATGGCGGCAAACCCGGGCGTAAACCCGTCGCTGTCCATCTCCGCGAACGCAGAGCGCGCGACGTCGCTGTGGCCGAACAAGGGGGAGGCCGACCTCCGTCCGGCGCAGGGCGAGGACTACGTCCGCATCGACCCGATCGCGCCGCACACCCCAGTGGTGCCCGCCGACGCGCCCGCTGCTCTGAACCTGGGTATGCCCGGGGTCAGGAAGTCGTGAGCCGGTAAGTCTTGATAAGCTAAGGCTCGTGTCTGATCAGGTGACTAAGCCCGTCCTCGTCGTTGACTTCGGTGCGCAGTATGCGCAGCTCATCGCGCGACGAGTGCGCGAGGCAAATATTTATTCCGAAGTGGTCCCGCATGATGCGTCGACCGAAGAAATCAAGGCGAAGAACCCGGCGGCCCTCGTACTGTCGGGCGGCCCGTCGAGTGTGTACGAGGACGGTGCGCCGAAGCTGAACCCGGAGTGGCTGGAGCTGGGCATCCCGGTCTTCGGCATCTGCTACGGCTTCCAGGCCATGACGGAGGCCCTGGGCGGCACCATCGCCGCCACGGGTGACCGCGAGTACGGCCGCACCGAGATGCAGCTTGTCGACGGCGGTGGCGTCGCCCACGCCCAGGCCCCTGCGGCCCACGAGGTGTGGATGAGCCACGGCGACGCCGTGTCGGTTGCCCCGGAGGGCTTCACCGTTACCGCCACCACGAAGGGCGCGCCCGTCGCGGCCTTGAGAACCTGGACAAGCGCATGGCTGGCGTCCAGTACCACCCGGAGGTCAACCACTCCCCGTACGGTCAGGGCGTGCTGGAGAAGTTCCTGACCGAGATCGCAGGCCTGAAGCCCGACTGGACCGCCGCCAATATCGCGGACGAGTTGGTGGAGAAGGTGCGCGAACAGGTCGGCGAGACCGGCCGCGCCATCTGTGGCCTGTCCGGCGGCGTGGACTCCGCGGTGGCCGCAGCTATCGTTCAGCGTGCCATCGGCGACCGCCTGACCTGTGTCTTCGTCGACCATGGCCTCCTGCGCCAGGGCGAGCGCGAGCAGGTGGAGAAGGACTTCGTTGCCGCCACCGGCGCGAAGCTGATCACCGTCGATGACCGCAAGGTCTTCCTGGACGCGCTGGACGGCATCACCGACCCGGAGACTAAGCGCAAGACCATCGGCCGCGAGTTCATCCGCTCCTTCGAGCGCGCCGTGGCCCAGGCCCTGGAGGGCGCCCCGGAGGGCGAGACCGTGGACTTCCTGGTCCAGGGCACCCTGTACCCGGACGTCGTCGAGTCCGGCGGTGGCTCCGGCACCGCGAACATCAAGAGCCATCACAACGTCGGCGGCCTGCCAGATGATGTCGAGTTCACCCTGGTCGAACCGCTGCGCCTGCTGTTCAAGGACGAGGTCCGCGCGGTCGGCCGCGAGCTGGGCCTGCCGGAGGAGATCGTCGGCCGCCAGCCGTTCCCGGGCCCGGGCCTGGGCATCCGCATCATCGGCGCGGTCAACGAGGAGCGCCTGGACACCCTGCGCCGCGCCGACGCCATCGCGCGCGAGGAAATGACCGCCGCCGGCATGGACAAGGTCGTCTGGCAGTGCCCGGTCGTCCTGCTTGCCGACGTCCGCTCGGTCGGCGTCCAGGGCGATGGCCGCACCTACGGCCACCCGATTGTGCTGCGCCCGGTGTCCTCCGAGGACGCCATGACCGCCGACTGGACCCGCGTTCCCTACGAGACTCTGGAGAAGATCTCGACCCGCATTACCAACGAGGTTCCGGAGGTCAACCGAGTTGTCCTCGACGTCACCTCGAAGCCGCCGGGAACCATCGAGTGGGAGTAGTTTTTGGTCTCTAGTTTGTTAGAGGGCAGCTCCCGTTTTAAGGGGCCGCGGCCGTGAGTTCAACCAACTTGCGGCCGCGGCCTTTTTCTGTGAGCGCGGAGTCATTTGTTTGGACCTTAACCAGGCCGTCGCGCTGCAGGTTCTCCAGGGCCGCGGCGAGGGTGGCGTCGTCAAGCGAGGTGAAGTAGGGCAGCGTGTCGGCGAATGCGACGCGGCGGGGTGCGCCGCCGGTGTGGAGGACGGCGAGGACGGCTGCCTCGGGAGAGTCGGGCGAGTAGGGGTAGCGGGCGGCGAAGTCGTCGGGGAGGCGGGTCGGCCAGGGGATGAAGCCGAAGGCCGGCGGGAGGGCGAGGATCAGTGCGACCGAGGCGCCGAGTGCTGCGGAAATTGCCCACGATAGGGCGCTGGATGCGTCAGCCACGCTGGAGACGAGGTCGATGAGGAAGACGCCGGGAATGAGCATTGCTGGTGCGACGAAGCCGTAGTTGAGCTTGTTTGGGTTGTCGCGGAAGGGCTCCGACATGGCGGCGGGGTTCGCCCCTGGCTCGGTGGCGCGTGAGGCGTAGGCGATGACGACGATGAACGCGGCGAAGAAGAGGGCCATGAGGGGCCACCCGATGTGGCCTGGAATCGCGTCGATGTGCAGGAGGTCAAGGCAACAGACGATTGCGGCTATGAGAACGATGGGGGTGGCCAGACGCGCGGGGCTGGTGAGGAAGCGGCGGGTGCATGCGGTGGCGGCGTCCATCGTGTTCATAGTGTTCAGTGTGCCAAAGAAATTGCTACGGCGGGGTGGTCTGGGAAATGTGAGGAGGCGCTTTTCCTGCACACTTGTTAGAACGGGTGTTCTAACTTATAGTTATTGCTGGTCCGGCGCATGGGCAAGAATGTTCGATGGAATGTGGGTTCTCGGGTTGTGTGGAGAGGAGGTCGTGGTCATGGGGCGGGCGGAGACGATAGCTGCGTTGCGTTCAGGGATTGCGGCACTGTCCGGAGAACCGCAGGGGTTCGGGGGCGCGGATTTCGATGCGGGGGCTCTGCCCGTGCCTGGGGCGTTGGAGGCAGTTCTGGGAGGAGTTGTGCGGCGCGGCTTCGTCATCGTATTCGATCACCTTGGTGCGGTATTGGCGGCACTGGTGGCGGAGGTGAGCAAGGAGGGGCGCGTAGCTCTTGTCGGAGTTCCGGAGATGGGGCTGGTCTCGGTTGTGGAGCAGGGCGGGGACCTGTCGCGGGTGCTGTGTGTGCCGGATCCTGGGGCGCAGCCGCTGGAGGTGCTGGGGCTCATGGCGGAAGGCGTGGACCTGGTGGTCGCAGCGCTGCCGGCCCCGCCGTCCCCCTCCCTGGCGCGTCCCCTGCAGGCACGGCTGCGCAAGTTCGACGCGGCACTGGTCTTCGTCGGGCAAGACTGGCCCGGCGCCGTGGCCAGGGTTGCAAGCCGGGTGGAAGGCGTCGAGGGGCTCGGTGCCGGATTCGGGCGCATCAGTGCGGTGACCTACTCGGTCGAGGCGTCCGGCACACGTTTTCCTCGCAGATCCTGCAGGTGGCGGGTGGGAGAGGCGGGCGTAGTGGATTTCCCAGCGATAAGTCTGGCCCGTCATGGGTAGGGTCGTTTCCCTGTGGCTGCCGGACTGGCCGGTCCAGGCAGCTCGCCTTGCTGGGGACGCGTGCCCGGACGTGCGGGCGCCGCTAGCTCTGATTGAGGACAGCGCCGTGATCACCTGCTCTGCGGGCGCCCGGCGGAAGGGTGTGCGCCGGGGGCAGAATCGTCGGCACGCGCAGGCCCTGTGCCCGGAGTTGGAGGTCGTGGCGGCGGACTCGGTGCGCGATGCAGCGGAATTCGAACCCGTGATGTCGCGGGTGGAGGCCGTTGCGGCCGGCGTCGAGGCGCTTCGCCCGGGCCTGATCGTGGTGGCGGCAAAGGGGCCGGTGCGCTACTACGGCAGCGAGGCTCTCGCGCTAGAGAAGTTGCTCGACGCCGCCGCGGTCCCGGGCGTGGACTGCTCGGTGGGGATCGCGGATGACATCGTGACGGCAATACTGGCTTCTCGTCGTGGCGTGCTTGTGGGGGAAGGGGAGGGGCCGGCGTTTCGGGCTGGCGTATCGCTCGGTGAAGTGATGGCAGAATCCGCGCTGGGGATGCCGGGAGGCCTGGCTCGGAGCTGGTCGGAGCTGGGATTGAGGACCCTCGGCGATGTCGCGCGGGTGCCCAAGAGGGACATCGCCAACCGGTTCGGCTCCGTCGCAGCCCGGTGGCACGATGTCGCCATGCACGGGGAGGTTCGACTTGTTGCCCCGCGGGAGCTGCCCGCGGACCTATCCGTGGTGCACACCGCCTGGGAAAGGCCGCTGCGTCGGGTCGATGAGGCCTCCTTCGTCGCCAGGTCCCTGGCCGCGCAGTTGCATCACATGCTGGCTGAACGCGGCTACTCCTGCTACCGCTTGGCTATCGTCGCGCAGCTTAGCGACGGCTCGGACGTCCAAAGAATCTGGCGGTGCGCGGAGCCTTTGGACGAGCGCACGACGGCAGACCGTGTGCGCTGGCAGTTGGACGGATGGCTGAGCAGTCGCGCCGGGGGATCCCCGGACCCCAGCGCGGGTGGCCCGGAGGAGGACGGACTGGACGAGCAGGGCATCGTCGAGCTGAGGCTGGAACCAGTTGACGTCGTCGTTGCAGGTTCTGTCCGGCAAGACCTGTGGCATGGCGGAGACGCCGCGCAGTCTCGGGCGCGCCGGGCTGCCGAGCGTGTCCAGGGCCTACTGGGGCCGGAGGCCGTGGCGCAGCCGGTTCTCAAAGGGGGACGTGGCCCCGGCGAAAGAGTCGGGCTCGTTCCCTTCGGAGAGGAGAAGGACGGTGCAGAGGCTCTCGTGGCGGGGTGGCCCGGGGCAATCCCGGCGCCGAACCCGGGAAATGTGGGGCGGCTGGCGCATCCGGCGTCTCGGGTGGAGCTGCTGAGCGCTGAGGGCGAGCCCATCGCCGTGACCGGGCGGGCGGCGGTGACGGCAGAACCTGCGGTGCTGCGTCGCGGGAAAGCGGAGCTGCGCGTGGTCTCGTGGGCGGGGCCGTGGCCGGTTGATGAGCGCTGGTGGACTCCAGATAGCGCCCGACGGGCAGCGAGGATGCAGGTCCAGGCTGTCTCCGACGCGGGCGCTATCGTTGCCCTGCTGCTCATCGGGCATCAGGGGAAGTGGAGGGTGGAGGGCTCCTATGAGTAGGCCGGGGCCTACTGAGACTCGAAATCGATGACGAGGCGAGTCGGGTTCGACAGAGTGAAGACCTTGAACGGGAGCTTCTTGCCCTTCAACCCGACGACGTACTGGGTCTGCCCCTCGAAGGTGCCGGCGCCGACGACTTCGTTGATGCCCTTGGTCTTCTCGGGACGGACCGGGCCGGAGGGGAAATCGGTCTTGTTGAAGTCGAAGGGGTAGCCGATACCACGCAGATCTATCGACAGTTTCGGGCTTCCGCTGACGTTAATCGGGTTGCCCGAGCCCTGCTGGGTAGGAACATCCTCGTAGCGGATGAAATACCCAGGTTTTCCCTCTCCCGTGAATTCGAAGACAATCCGGTCGAAGCCTTCGTGGGAGCCGATGCGGACATCCTCGATGCCCAGGTATGCGCCATTCGACTGCGCAGCTTCGGCTGGGGTCTCCTTGAAGTCACCTCCGGGTGCCGGGTCGCTGTCGAGGGTTGCCGATGGCGAGCTATTGCCGCCCTTCGAAGCGCCCGCAGAGGGGGAGGCGGAATTGCTTTTCATTGAAACTGCCGCTGCGGCATCCTGGGGCTCGGAGTCACGTGCGCAGGACGCGAGGGAAAGGCCCAACGCGAGGCACAGGGAAGCCGCGATGCCCGCGCGCAGGCGGGAAGGGCGGGACATGTGCATAGTCATACCTCCGACGGTATGTGTGACGGGTGGGAATATCAATTATCAGAGTTACTAAAAGACCTGGTCGATTCGAGTTGTTGTGAAAATGTTGCACAACGGTTATCAAATTTTGGGCCAGGTCTGGCTTCCGTGAGCGGGGGCAGTCGGGTGTCTATTACGCTGGGGGATATGACCTCGACCAAAGCCGATAAGGCTGACACCGTCTGCTCCGCCCAGCTCGACGAGCCCCTCGACGGCACGGCGAAAGCTGCGCGCCTATTCATCGCGCTGGAGCACCAGCTCGGCTGGTCGCATGACATTCTCGACGGCGGAGTCTTCGGCGAAGAGGTAACTGCGCAGCTCAAGAGCTGGCTGGGGCAGCGTGGCGCCGTCATGCAGCTAATTCGCAAGCCGGGCCGCATTGGCCAACAGCCCTGCGATGGCATCAATGTTTACATCGCACACTGTGACCCCTCAGTCGGGAGGGGAGTCTTCCTCGAGCACCGGCTGGTCGCGGACGCCACCGCGCTGACCGAGTTAGACATTCAGTTGGGGCGGCCTACGGAGGGCGCGACCGTGGTCGAGCACCCCCTGTATCTGGTGTGTACCCACGGCAAGCGCGACCGCTGCTGCGCACTCAACGGGCGTCCGGTCGCCGCTGCGATGCACAACCTCTTCCCGGATCTGGTCTGGGAAACCTCGCATTCCAAGGGGCATCGTTTTGCACCTGCCATGATTCTGCTTCCGTGGAATTACAGCTTCGGGCGCATCAGCGCGGTGGAGACGAAGGGGGTCATCACCGACGCTCTGTCCGGCACTCTGCACGAAGAGGGGCTCCGGGGCCGGGGGATTTACCCCGCGCCGGGGCAAGTTGCCGAGCTGGCCGTGCGTCGCCACGCGGGCGTGTGGGGGCTGGACGACGTCGCGCGCGTCGAGGTTGACGAAGCGGGAGCGGGCGAGGAGGGGCCGTCCGCCGTCGTCACGCTTGCCGACGGCGCGGGCTCGGATGCCACCGGGGCGGAATACAAAGTGGCCCTGGAGCGAATCGTCACGCAAGGGGTAGTGTCCTCGTGCGGCGAAGCTCCAGGGCCAAAGAAGGGCTGGGCTGCGGTTAGCGTTGTGCCGGTGGGGCAAGCGCCCGCTAGCGACTAGCTAGCGGCGCATGATCTTCTTCGCGAGCCAGTTGCCGAAGAGCTGGGCGATCTGGACGATGAGGATAATGACCAGCGTTGTCACCAGGGTCACGTTCCAGTCGAAGGCCTGGTAACCGTAGGTAATGGCGAAGTTGCCGAGCCCGCCGCCGCCGATGTAGCCGGCCATGGCGGACATGTCGACGACCGCGATGAACGCGAAGGTGTAACCCAGAACCAGCGGGCCGAGGGCCTCCGGAATGATGACGGTGCGGATGATGCGCCAGGGACCCGCGCCCATTGCGCGCGCTGCCTCAAGTACGCCCGGGTCGATGGACATGAGGTTCTGCTCTACCAGGCGCGCGATGGCAAACGTCGCCGCGATGGACATCACGAACACGGCGGCCTCGGTGCCGATCGTTGTGCCGACCACGGATTTGGTCAGCGGGCCGATGGCCGTGACCAGGATGATGAACGGGATCGGGCGGACGAAGTTAATCAGGACGTTGAGGATCTGGTACAGGCCCTTGCTGCGCAGCACGCCACCGTCGCGCGTGGTGTAGAGCAGTACGCCGATGGCAAGGCCCGCCAAGCCGCCGATGATCATGGCAATGCACACCATGTACAGGGTTTGGCCGAAGGCCTCGCCCAGCATCGGGCCGAGGTTGTCCCAATTAGTGTTCTTGCCGCTGACCGAGGGCAGGGAGTTTAGAAAGTCGATCATGATTCAAGCTCCTCTACCTGGGTCAGTTCGGAAATGGCAGCGACAGCGGCGTCGATGTCCGCGGTGTTCTCCTGGCCTTCCAATGGCGAAAGACGCAGGGTGAGTCGTCCGTAGGACTTCGACTGGACGTTGGACACGGCACCATGCGCGATGATTGCGGTTGTGCCGTGGGCGGCCGCAGCCTGAGAGAGGGCAGCGATATCCACGCCGTCGTTAACCGTGATGGTGATGAGGCGCCCGCCCGCGCGCTGCACGGACTCTCGCTCGCGGCCGATAGGCACGTCGCGCAGCGCGGTGGTCGCGAAGCGACGGCCCACCTCGGTCGCGGGGTTGGCGAAGACCTCGTGGACGGAGCCGGTCTCGACGATGCTGCCCAGTTCCATAATTGCCATGCGATCGGCGATGCCACGGACGACCGACATATCGTGGGTGATCAGGACGATGGTGACGCCCATCTCGCGGTTAATCCGGCGGAGCAGGTCCAGCACGCCCGCCGTCGTCTCGGGGTCGAGGGCGGAGGTGGCTTCGTCGGCAAGCAGGAGGGTGGGCTCGGTTGCGAGAGCGCGGGCGATGCCGACGCGCTGCTTCTGGCCACCCGAGAGCTGCTCCGGGTAGGACTCGGCCTTGTCGCCTAGCCCCACGAACTCCAGCAGCTCCTGGGCGCGGGCTCGGCGCTTCGCCTTCGGCACACCGGCGAGTTCCAGCGGGTACTCAACGTTGCGGATTGCGTTGCGCGAATTGAACAGGTTGAAGTGCTGGAAGATCATGCCGATGTGGCGGCGCAGGCCGCGGAGCTGGCGCTCGGACATGCCCGCAATATCGGTGCCGTCGAGCAGCACCTGACCACTCGTGGGTTTTTCCAGGCCGTTAATCATGCGGATCAGCGTTGACTTTCCGGCGCCGGAGTAGCCGATGACGCCGAGGATCTCGCCCGGCTCCACCGTCAGGTTGATATCGGTGAGTGCGGTGACCTCACCGAATTTCTTGTTTAGCTCGCGGAATTCGAGCTTCGTTCCCTTGTTGGTCACGAGTGGATCATTGCCCCTATGCGATTGTGGCTTTACTTCTGGTCGCGCTGCTGCTTCTCGACGCGGTCGAGGATCTGCTTTAGCTCATCTGCCGGGCGGTCGACGGAGACAGAGGTGCCCTTGGAGTCCTCAGCCACGGCGTCCTGGACCTCCTTGGAGTGCCACAGCTTCGGCAGCTCAGCGATCTTCGGGTCGTTGGCCTTGTCCGCCTTGGTGACGAAGACGTTAATGTACGGCTCCGCCTCCTTGGACTTCGGGTCGTCCTGGAAGATTGCGGTGTGCGGGTCGATGCCGGCACGGTCCAGGAAGGAGTTATTGATAATCGCCGGCTTGCCCTCGCCGTAGGCGGCCGGGGTCTGCGCGGCGTCGACCGGCAGGACCTTGACCTTGGAAGCGGCCTCATCGATGTCCGCCGGAGACGGGGTAAGCAGGTTGTCCTGCTTCAGCTTCAGCAGGTCGGCCTGGACCAGAACGTTAATGGCGCGGCCCTGGTTGGACGGGTCGTTCGGAATGGCGACCTCCTCGCCCTTCTTCAGCTCGTCGACCGACTTGTGGTCCTTCCAGAACAGGGCCAGCGGAACGATCTCGGTGGAGCCGACCGGGGTCAGATCCGCGTTGGCGCCCACGTTGTATTCAGCCAAGAACTTGATGTGCTGGAAGAGGTTGACGTCGAGCTGTTCCTCGTCGAGGGCGCGGTTCGGGGTCTGGTAATCGGAGAAGTTCTGGACGTCGAGCTTGATGCCCTGCTCCTTTGCCTTCTCCTCGAATACGGTCCAAGCCTTCTTGCTGGCGTCGGTGGTGCCGATGCGGATGGTCTCGCCGGAATCGCCACAGGCGACCAGGCCGGTCGCGGCGAATGCCAGGGTGAGGGCGCCCGCTGCGAAACGCTTGAATGCCATGATGTGCTCCTTTTAGGTGGTCTCTGTTTAGCTCCGTCTTTTCCCTGCGTATCTCGCATTTTTCTGCAATTTCAGCAAGAAAATAGACCAAGCTGTCTCTATTTAGCATTTAAGACTAGCACTAGTGCTGGTAGGGCGGGAAATTCCGCCCGAAGGTAAGGGTTGCCTTTTCTTGATTGTTTCCGGGTCGGGTGGCATGTGGGGGTGGCTTTGGCCCTTTTGCTGTCAGGGTAGCGTTCTTTTTAAAATCGCACAAGTGTTTGAATAAATCCGGCAATGGATTTATATTCGGGGCATGGAAAACAGCTCGACGGAATCGTCTCGGGGGAACGCGTCGAAGGGGGCGGGGCCACTATCCTGGTCGCGCATTGAGCGCATTCTTTCAGGTAAATTCGCAGGAGAACTGCATCCTAACGGGAGTTTTAACGGCTGGCGCGGAAGTTTAGATAGTTCCATCTCGGGCGCATTTGGGGTTTATGGGGAAGCTGGTTCCGGTGTGGCGCGGCCGGAGAGGGGCGGGGTTGAATTGCACTGTCGTTCGAGTTATTCGTTCCTGTATGGGGTGTCCGATCCCCAGGAATTGGTCGAGGAGGCGGTACGGCTGGGGTTGGGTGCGGTGGGGCTTGCGGACCGGGACGGTTTCTACGGGATTGCGCGCTTCGCGGAGGCCGCAGCAGAAGCTGGCTTGGACACCATCATCGGCGCGGAGCTCTCCTTGCCGCAGCGCCCGCTGACGGTCCTGGTGCGTGGGCCCGAGGGGTATCGACGCCTGAGCCACGTGTTGTGGGATGCGCACATGGCCTCGGGCAAAAAATCAGTCGTACGCTACCCGGATTTGCCAGCTCTGGGGAGTGCCGCGGCGGGCCATTGGCAGGTGCTTGCCGACGTATCTTGGGTTCCCGACCTGGAGGAACTAGTGGCAGCGTTCGGAGCATCAAACGTGGCAGTGGAGCATCGGGTGGACATCACCCCGGGAGCAGTGGACGAGCAGGAACTCCTTCGCCGGGAGGCTAGGCGTTTTGGGCTGCGGGAGGTGGTGTCATCGGCGGCGACAGCGGCATCCCCCTCGAATAGTCGCCTGGCTGGTGCGAAGCAAGCACTGGCAGTGAGGGAGAGCTTGGACGAGTATGAGCCGAACCTAGCTCCATCGGGCGGGGCATGGCTGCGATCATGGAAAGAGCTCTGCGTTTTTGCCGAGCGCCTTGGGGGCGACAGCGAAGAAGTGCTGCGCGCCACGAAACAGGTGGCGGCGGAGTGTGCCTTCACGCTCGACCTCATCGCGCCGCGGTTGCCTGCCTGGGAGGTTCCGGAGGGGTACGACGAGGACTCGTGGCTCGCTGACGTTGCCCGAGCCGGAGCGCTGCACAGGTACGGGCCGGCGGACTCCGCACCGAAGGGCTCGCGGGAGAGCAAGGCCTGGGAACAATTGCACCACGAGCTAGATGTGATTCGTGCTCTCGGTTTTCCCGGGTACTTCCTCATCGTCCACGACATTTGCGAGTTCTGTCGCAGGGAGGGAATCCTCGCGCAGGGGCGGGGATCTGCTGCGAACTCTGTGGTGTGCTTTGCACTGGGAATCACAAATGTGGACCCAATAGCCGCTGGTCTGCTGTTTGAGCGCTTCCTGTCGCCAGAGCGCGACGGCCCGCCGGACATCGACGTCGACATCGAGTCCGGCCGCAGGGAGGAGGTCATCCAGTACGTCTACGGCAAGTACGGCAGGGAAAACGCGGCGCAGGTGGCCAACGTCATCACGTATCGGCGTCGGGGCGCACTGCGCGACGCCGCCCGTGCTCTCGGTTTTGCCCCCGGAGTGATCGATGCTTGGGTTGCGGGCCACGGGGAACCGCCGAAAGAGGTCACTGATCTGGCTGGCCAGTTGCGAGGGCAACCCCGCCACCTGGGGATCCACTCGGGAGGGATGGTGATCTGTGATCGTGCAATCGCCGATGTCGTTCCCGTGGAATGGGCTCGGATGAAGGGGCGCTCGGTGGTCCAGTGGGACAAGGACGACTGCGCTGCCGCGGGGTTGGTGAAGTTCGACCTGCTGGGGCTTGGCATGCTCGAGGCGATTCACCACTGCATCGACCTGGTACGCGAAGGGCATGGGCGTGAGATCAACCTGTGGGAGATCGACGTCGCCGAGCCGGAGATCTACGCCATGCTGGCCCGCGCGGACGCGGTCGGTGTTTTTCAGGTGGAATCGCGGGCGCAGTTGGCGACGCTGCCTCGCCTGAAGCCACGCACCTTCTTCGATCTCGTGGTGGAAGTCGCGCTAATCCGGCCAGGGCCCATCCAGGGCGGCAGCGTGCACCCGTACATCAGGCGCCGCAACGGGCTAGAGCCGGTGACCTATGAGCACCCGGTTTTGGAAAAGTCCCTCGGCAAGACCCTGGGGATTCCCCTCTTCCAGGAGCAGCTGATGCAGATGGCCGTCGATGCCGCGGGGTTCACCGGGGCGGAGGCGGACTCGCTGCGCAGAGCCATGGGGGCGAAGCGCTCGGTGGAGAAGATGGAGGCCCTGCGGGCGCGGTTCCTTGAGGGGCTGCGCGTCACCAATGGCATTGACGCTGAGGTCGGCCAGCGTCTGTGGAACAAGATCGTGGCCTTCGCCGCCTACGGTTTTCCCGAGTCTCATGCGCAGTCGTTCGCGTCGCTGGTGTACTTTTCGGCGTGGTTCAAGTACCACTATCCGGCCGAGTTCTGTGTGGCCTTGCTCCGCGCACAGCCGATGGGGTTCTACTCGCCACAATCCCTCATCGCCGACGCGCGTCGGCACGGCATCGGCTGCGATGGCCCGGACGTAGAGGTCTCCGAGGTCGAAGCCTCGGTTCAGGGCGGCCGAATCCGCCTGGGACTCGGTGCAATCTCCGGGGTAGGCGCCGACGCCGCTGCGCGTATTGTCGCGGCCAGGCCTTTTGCCTCCGCTGCCGATCTTGCCCGTCGCGCCGGGCTCGATGTAGGACACATGGAGTCGCTGGCTCGCGCGGGAGCGCTTGGCTCGCTGGGGATTGACCGTCGGCAGGCGATGTGGGCGGCGGGCGTGGCGGCGACAGAGAGCGAGGGGATGCTGCCCGGGCTCACGCTTGCCGACGCCCCGGCGCTACCCGGCATGACGGAGTTCGAGTTGGCTGCGGCGGACCTGGCGGCAACGGGGGTGACGCCGGGGCAGTACCCGGTGGCGGCGCTAAGGGAAGATCTGGACGCGCGGGGCGTTGTCGCAGCGGCGAATCTGCTGGCGATAGAGGACGGGACGAGGATTGAAATTGCGGGCGTGGTCACGCACCGGCAGCGTCCGCGAACTGCTGGTGGCGTGGTCTTTCTCGGGGTGGAGGACGAAACGGGCCTGATGAACGTCCTGTGCACCCCGGGGCTGTGGGCGCGGTTTCGGAAGGTTGCGGTCTCGTCCAGGGCGCTGGTCATCCGCGGGATTGTGCAGAACTCGTCCGGGGCGGCGACAGTGGTGGCGGATCGTCTCACTGATTTGTCGGAGGCCCTGGGGCGCCCGGTCGTGGCGGGGAGAAGCCGTGACTTCCGGTGAACGGGGCCAGGGAGGGGCGGGCATGGCCCCGGCACTAGAATCGGTTGGCATGCGTCAGACCTACGAATCCTCACTGTCCCCGGACGGGCGTGCTATCGCCTTCATCGTGCGGGATCGTGGCTATCCGCACGCGGTACAGCAGGAGATTATGCCGGAGGGGCTCGGCGAGGAGCGGCCCGTGAAGCTGCCGGTGGAGGGGCCGGTGACGCGTGTGCTGCACTCCCCGAACGGCAAGTGGATTGCCTGCGAGGTCTCTCCGCGCGGTACTGAGCGTCTGGAGACGTGGCTGGTGTCCACTGATCCCGCAGTCGACGGCGCGCGCCCCCTGCGCATGGGCGCGGACATGAAGACGACGCTGGTGGAATGGGACAACGAGTTGCTCGCCATGAACGCGGTCGATGCCAGTGGCATCAACCTTGCGCGTCTGGTGAATCCGGCAAATTCCAGTTACGAGGTCATCGATCGGCGCACCGATAGCCAGCTGGTGGCCGCGGAGGGCGGTTTCGGCCTGGTGCGGGTGGGGCCGCGCGGGCACCGTGAACTGCTGCTGGTCGGCCCCGATAAGCAGTGGTACCCGCTGCTGCCGACCGATCCCGGATCGACGACCGAGGAGGGAGTGCTGCTGGCGCACGCGGAAGGCGACAACCAGCACGGGCAGCATGACAGTGCAGCGCTGACGGCTTTCGTCCTGTCTGATCACGGAGCTGAGCAGCGACGCGTGCTGAAGCTGGGGATTACAAAAGCTGGCCGTAGCATCGACGTCGATGTGGAGGAATTCATCGGCAATCCCGACCAGGATGTCGAGGAGTTCGTCATCAGTGAGGACGCCTCCACTGCCGCGGTGCTGTGGAACAGCGGCGGTGTCACCGCGCTGGAGGTGCTGACACTCGGGGTAAACCCGCACAACGGTGACCTGCGCGTGACGGTTCGCCGGAACGTAGACCTACCAGGAATGGTCGCCCGCGAACTGTCCATCTCCGGCGACGGCGAGCTGATTTCCGTAACCGTGGAGGGGCCGGGGCTGACGCCGACGGTGGAGATCCTCCGCAACGTTGGTGGAGTCATTGAGCCGCTAGATACCGCCCGCACCGAGAGGATCCTGGCTCTAGAGGAATCCAACCTGGAATCCACGCCGGCGCCCGAACTGGTGTACTTCGTCGCCCGCGACGGGCTGGAGCTCTCCGGGTGGCTCTACCTTCCGGAGTCGGTGAGAGCGGGTTCCGGCGCGGGGAGCAGCTCCGGCCACGCACTCCCGCCTGCGTTCATCCACATCCACGGCGGCCCGGAGCTGCAGGCCAAACCAATCCACCACGACATTCTGGCGTCCATGGTCGAAGCCGGGATGGTGGTGTTTACGCCAAACCTGCGAGGCTCATCGGGGTCCGGGCGGGCGTTCGAACACGCCGGTGACCGCTACGGCCGTTTCGCCGCCATCGGCGATATCGCGGCAGCCAGGGACTTCCTCGTCGATGCGGGCCTGGCGGACCCGGAGCGCATCGCACTCGGCGGGCGCTCCTACGGTGGATTCATGTCGCTGCTGGCCTCGGCGTGGTACCCGGAGGATTTCGCCGCCATCATCGACGCGTGCGGAATGACAAGTTTCGAGACCTACTACCAGTCCACTGAGCCCTGGCTGGCGCAGGCAGCCTTCCCGCGCTACGGCTACCCCTACCAGGACGCCGAGCTGCTGCGCGACATCTCGCCGCTGCACCGCGCGGAGGAAATGCGGACCCCGACGCTGTTCATCCACGGCGAATGGGACACCAACGTGCCACCGCGGGAGTCGGGGCAGATGCGCAACGCCCTCGACGCCTACGGCGTGCCGACGGCGATGCTGATGGTCGAAGGTGAGGGCCACAAGTTCTCCAAGCCGAAGAGCCGCCGACTGATCGGCCAGACAATGATCAGCTTCCTCGCCGAGCACGGGGTACTGGAAGGAATGGACAACACCAATGACTAGCGCCACAGGACCCGCCACCCCCACCGACCCTGCCAACTCCGCCAACCCCGCAGACCCCACTGCAGGCCCTGACTGGCTGAGTGCGCACACCTGCCACGTGCTCTTCGACCGGCCCGTCATCCCTCCGAACACGGGCAACGCCATCCGCATGTGCGCGGGCTCCGGGGCGATGCTGCACCTGGCCGAGCCACTCGGATTCAATTTCGACGACAAGAACCTTCGTCGCGCCGGGCTCGACTACCACGACCTCGCCGACGTGAAGATCCACGCATCCATCGACGACGCCCTGGAGCTCTTCCACTCTCGCGGCAGCCGCATCTTCGCGTTCACCGCCCACACGGATACCTGGTACACCGACATCGAATACGAAAGCACCGACGTGCTGCTCTTCGGCCCCGAGCCCACAGGATTGGAGCAGGCCGTGCTTGACGATCCACGAATCACGGGACTGGTGCGCATCCCCATGCTGCCCGGCCGCCGCAGCATGAACTTGTCGAACGCTGCGGCCGTCGCCACGTACGAGGCGTGGAGGCAGCAGGGCTTTGACCGCGGCGAGTAGTGCAGGCGTCGCGGGGTTGCCGAAGGGGCGCAACTGTGAATGCCCAACGCCTGCCCCTAAGATGAGTGCCATGGCAGCGACAAAGCTTGATGGCAAACTGTACCGAGACGAAATCTTTGCAGACCTTTCGAAGCGCGTGGAGCGCCTCAAGGCGGCCGGGCACACGCCGGGCCTGGCGACCGTGCTGGTGGGAGACGACCCCGGAAGCCACGCCTACGTCAAGATGAAGCACCGCGACTGCGAGGAGATCGGTGTCTCCTCCATCCGTCGCGACCTGCCGGAGGACACCACCCAGGAGGAGCTCGAGGCGGTCATCGCCGAGCTGAACGCCGACCCGGCCTGCACCGGCTACATCGTGCAGCTCCCGCTGCCGAAGCACCTGAACGAAAACCGCATCCTTGAGATGATCGACCCCGAGAAGGACGCCGACGGCCTGCACCCGGTGAACCTCGGCAAGCTGGTCCTCAACGAGCCTGCGCCGCTGCCGTGCACCCCCAACGGCTGCATCCACCTACTGCGTCGCTTCGGCGTCGAACTGAACGGCGCGAAGGTCGTCGTCATCGGCCGTGGCGTCACCGTTGGCCGCCCGATCGGCCTGATGCTCACCCGCCGCAGCGAAAACTCCACTGTCACTCTCTGCCACACCGGCACGAAGGACCTGGCCGCCGAGACCCGCAATGCTGACGTCGTCATCGCCGCCGCGGGCGTCGCTCACATGCTCACCGCCGACATGATCAAGCCGGGCGCCGCAGTGCTCGACGTGGGAGTCTCGCGTGTCGACGGCAAGCTGGCCGGCGACGTTGCCCCCGACGTCTGGGACGTTGCCGGATTCGTGTCCCCGAACCCAGGCGGCGTCGGCCCGCTGACCCGTGCATTCCTGGTGCGTAACGTCGTCGAGCGTGCAGAGCAGCTGGCCGGACTGGCCTAGCCGGAGACGACGCTAGTACCGAGAAAGCACACCGATGAGAGAAATCGCTCGCCGCGCGCGTCGGGAGGACCTTCCCGACCCGAAGGTGAACCCGCACTCGAAGGCCGAGCCCCCGATGGGGGCGTCGTGGCCACTGTGGCTGCAGTACGCGCTCTACGGCGCGCTCTTTTTCGGTATCGGCGCCTTCGCAGTGTTCCTCGGGCTGGAACGTTGGCGGCGTGCCACCTTTGCGCTGGGCATGACGATGATCCTGCTCGGCGTTCTCAGGCAGTACCTGCCGGATTCAATCCTGGGCGTTTTTTCGGTCAGGTCGAGGTTATTTGACTTTATCTTTTGCACCATCCTGGGCGCAGGAATGGTGTTTCTGTCCGTCAGCGTCGACGCGCTGGGCAGTTAGCCCCCCCATTAGTCCCTCAAGAACCCGCGCACAATCGAGTCGACTCGTTCGAACTCCGTCAAGAATCCGTCGTGTCCCACGGCGGATTCAATCTTTTCCAGCCCCATGCAGTTGCCTAGGTTGCGGGCCAGGTGCTCCTGCTGGTGGAAAGGGTACAGAATGTCCGTGTCAACGCCCGCCACCAAGGTCGGGACCGTCGATGAATGCAGGGCCTCATTCATGCCCCCTCGCCCGCGACCGATGTCGTGGCGGTTCAGCGTGTCCGTGAGCACTACGTAGGACCCGGCGTCGAATCGGCGAGCCAACTTCTCCGCCTGATGGTCGAGGTAGCTCTCCACCTGGAAGCGGTCGTCGGTACGCATCGGGCCGAGCGGGTTCTCGCCGGGCTGGGCGGTCGCGCCGAAGCGGTCGTCGAGCTCCAGCTCGCCGCGGTAGGTCAGGTGAGCGATGCGCCGAGCGAAGCCGAGGCCCCGTGAGGGGGTGACCCCGTGGGAGTAGTAGTCGCCGCCGTGCCAGTCGGGATCGGACTCGATGAACTGGATTTGCGCCGACTGCATGCCGATCTGCCAGGCGCTCGCGCGGGCGCCCACGCACATGACCAGCGCCTTACCGACGAAGTCGGGATGCATTAGCGTCCATTCGAGGCTTCTGGCGCCACCGAGGGAACCGCCAATGACGGCGTGGACGTGCTTTATGCCCAGGGCTGCAAGCGCCATCTTCTCAACCGTTACCGTGTCCCGCACGGAAATTGCGGGGAAGCGGGAACCCCAGGGGAGGCCGTCGTCGGGATGCGGAGACGAGGGGCCCGTGGTGCCGCGGCAACCACCGATGACGTTCGTGCAGATAATGCAGTACTTATCCGTGTCGAGTGCGCGGGCCGAGCCGATCATGCCATTCCACCAGCCCGGCGTCGGGCGGCCCTCGTCGGCGGGGCCGGAGGCGTGGGCGTCACCCGTCAGGGCGTGCTCGAGGATGATGACGTTGGAGGCATCGTCGTTGAGGCGCCCCCAGCGTTCGAATTCGACTGTGACGTCCTTGATTATGGCGCCAGCTTCGGTGGTCACGTCGCCGATGCGGACGTGGCCGGGCTCTCCCTCTGGTGGAAGGGGAACCGGGGAGGAGACGGGTGCAACAGTCATGATGTATAGACTACTTGGTCTGCAGCGCCGTGTACTAACTATTCCCGCCAAACGCTACGTGCGCTAAACCATATCCCGGGCAAACAAATCCGGCCCCGTCAAAAAGTGCCGGGCCGGGTTGTGGATTGCTAAGCGGTCGGTTTGTTAATCGATCGCCTCGAAACCGAGCTTCAGGTCGGCGATGATGTCGTCGATGTTCTCGATGCCGACGGACAGGCGAATCGTCGCCTGGGAGATGCCGGCGCGGGCCAGGCCAGCTTCGTCCGACTGCGAGTGCGTCGTGGTCGCCGGGTGGACGACGAGGGAGCGCACGTCACCGATATTTGCGACGTTGGAGTGCAGCTTCAGCGCGTCGATGAACTTCCAGGCCTTCGCGGTGTCGGCGTCGGCAAGATCGAAGCTGAGCACGCCACCGGCGCCGGCCAGCCCCAGCTTCTTCGCGGTCGCGTTCCACGGGGAGGAGGGCAGGCCCGCGTAGTTGACCTTCCCAACCTTGTCGTTGGCCTCCAGGAACTCGGCAACTGCCTGGGCATTGGAGTTGTGGCGCTCGATGCGCAGCGCCAGGGTGTCGAGGCCCTGGGCCAGGACCCACGCGTTGAACGGGGCCGGGGCGGCGCCGGTGTCGCGCAGGATGCCGGCGCGGGCGCGCAGGGCGAACGCCGGGGCTCCGAGGTCGGCGAACTTCAGGCCGTGGTAGGCCTCGTCCGGCTCGGTGAAGTTGGCGAAGATGTCACGGCCGTCGCGCTGGGCAGTCCAGTCGAACGTGCCGCCGTCGACGATGACGCCGCCGAGGGCGGAGCCGTTGCCGGTCAGGTACTTGGTGGTCGATGCGACGACGATGTCGGCGCCGTGCTCCAGAGGGCGCAGCAGCGCGGCGGTGGGCACGGTGTTGTCGACGATCAGCGGGACGTTGTTGCGGTGCGCAACTTCGGAAATCGCGGGAATGTCGAGGATGTCGACCTGCGGGTTAGCGATCGACTCCGCGTAGAAGCCCACGGTGTTGTCCTGGACCGCGGCCTGCCACGATGCCGGGTCGTCCGGGTCCTCCACGAATGTCGCGGTAATGCCGAGGCGGGGGAGCGTCACCTTGAATAGGGTCTCGGTGCCGCCGTAGAGGCGCGGGGACACGACGACGTGGTCGCCCGCGCGCGCCAGCGTAAGGATTGCCGCAGTCTCCGCACCCTGGCCTGAGGCGAAGAGCACCGCCGCGACGCCACCTTCGAGGCTCGCGATGCGCTGCTCGACGGCATCGACGGTCGGGTTGGTCAGGCGGGAGTAAATGGGGCCGGCGTCCGACAGGTTAAAGCGGTTGGCCGCATGCTCCGCGGAGTCGAACACATAAGACGAGGTGTTGTAAATCGGCAGGTTGCGTGCCGACGTCTGTGCATCCGGGCTAAAACCCGCGTGAATGGCACGGGTTTCGAGGCTCCAGTTAGTGGCGTCGCTGTTGTCGTACTTGGTGGTCATTGGGCCCAACTTTCTTTTGCACGCTTCTTTTGCACGCGATTGGAGGCAATCGCGAGTCCTTCGAGCGCGGAATGCTTCTGTAACTGTGTGTAATCACAATAGTGAACCAAGCTGTCTATTGCAAAAGGGCAGGAAAATGCAGATAGTCGTGGGGTATTCATGCGATTGATTGGGGTGCTAGTCCGCTTGGTTCAGATGGGGTTTGCGAAGGGCTATGCGGGGCGCTTAAGCGACCACGCGGCCACCTGGCGGCACGGTGTCATGGTTATGGCACGCTGTAGCGCACCATAACCATGACTGCTTGCCGTCAGGTGGCGTGGGCTGGGTGGTGGCGTGCGCTGAGTGGAGCGAGGGGGTGCAGGCACCTGCGTTGCAAGGGAAAAGGCAGCAAAAAAGGGGCCCGGCACCTGCAAAACTACAGGTGTCGGGCCCCTTCTCGGGTCCCTTCTCAGGTCACTTCCTCTCGAGCCCCTTAGCGGTCGGCGCTGGAAGGAGTGGGTGCAGGCCGGAATTACTTCTTCAGGCCGTCGATGATCTCGTTGAACTCTGCGGACGGACGCATGACGGCGAAAGCCTTCTCGTCGTCCGGCAGGAAGTAGCCACCGAGGTCGGCCGGGGAGCCCTGAACGTCGAGCAGCGTCTTGGCGATCGACTCCTCCTTCTCGGACAGAGCCTTGGCGACCGGCGCGAAGATCTCCTTCAGCTCCGCGTTGTCGTCCTGGGCTGCCAGCTCCTGCGCCCAGTAGAGAGCCAGGTAGAAGTGGGAACCGCGGTTGTCAATCTCGCCGACCTTGCGGGACGGGGACTTGCCCTCGTCGAGCAGGGTGGCGGTTGCCTTATCCAGGGCGTCGGCAAGCACGTTCGGGCGCGGGTCGTTGTCGTCGTTTGCGGCGTAGCGCAGGGACTCGGCCAGTGCCAGGAACTCGCCCAGGGAGTCCCAGCGGAGGTGGTTTTCCTCCTCGACCTGCTGGACGTGCTTCGGGGCGGATCCGCCGGCGCCGGTCTCGAACAGGCCGCCACCAGCCATCAGCGGGACGACGGAGAGCATCTTGGCGGAGGTGCCGAGCTCCATGATCGGGAACAGGTCGGTCAGGTAGTCACGCAGGACGTTGCCGGTCACCGAGATGGTGTTCTCGCCGCGGCGGATGCGCTCGACGGAGAACTTGGTGGCGGCCACCGGGTCCATGATGCGGATGTCCAGGCCCTCGGTGTCGTGGTCGGCCAGGTACTCGTTGACCTTGGCGATCAGGTTGGCGTCGTGCGCGCGCTGCGGATCCAGCCAGAACACAGCCGGGTCGCCGGTGGCGCGGGCGCGGGTAACGGCCAGCTTCACCCAGTCGCGGATCGGGGCGTCCTTGGTCTGGCAGGAGCGCCAGATGTCACCCTCGGCGACGTGGTGCTCGATGAGGACCTCGCCGGCGGAGTTGATGACCTGCAGAACACCGTCGACCGGGATCTGGAAGGTCTTGTCGTGGGAGCCGTACTCCTCGGCCTTCTGGGCCATCAGGCCGACGTTCGGGACGGTGCCCATGGTGGCCGGATCGTAGGCGCCGTTAGCGCGGCAGTCGTCGATAACGGCCTGGTAGACACCAGCATAGGAGGAGTCCGGGATGACGGCCAGGGTATCGGCCTCTTCGCCGTTCGGGCCCCAGCCCTTGCCGCCGTTGCGGATCAGGGCCGGCATGGAAGCATCGACGATGACGTCGGAAGGAACGTGCAGGTTGGTGATGCCCTTGTCGGAGTTGACCATGTACAGGGCCGGGCCCTCGGCCAGGTCCTTCTCGATGGCCTTCTTGACTGCCGCTGCGGTGGCGTCGTCCAGCTTGTGTAGGCCGTCCAGGATCGCGCCCAGGCCGTTGTCCGGGGTCAGGTTCGCGGCAGCCAGCTTGGACTCGAACTTCGGGAAGACCGACGGCAGGAATGCCTTGACAACCTCACCGAAGATCAGCGGGTCGGAGACCTTCATCATGGTGGCCTTCAGGTGTACGGAGAACAGGATGTTCTCGCGCTGTGCGCGACGAATCTGGGCACGCAGGAAGTTGGCCAGGATGTGGACGTTCATGCCCGTGCCGTCAATAATCTCGCCCTTGAGGACCGGCATGTCCTTCTTCAGGGTGATGACGTGGCCGTCGTTGGCCTCGAGCTGGTAGGTCAGCTTGTCGTCGGCGGGCATGACGACGGACTTCTCGTTGTGGCGGAAGTCGTTGGAGGCCATGGTGGCGACGTTGGTCTTGGAGTCGGCGGACCAGGCGCCCATGCGGTGCGGGTGCTTGCGGGCGAAGCTCTTGACAGCCTCCGGAGCACGGCGGTCCGAGTTGCCCTCACGCAGGACCGGGTTGACCGCGGAGCCCTTGACCTTGTCGAACTTCGCGCGGTCAGCGGTCTCTTCCTCGCCCTCCGGCTGCGACTTGTACTTCGGGATGTCGTAGCCCTTTTCCTGCAGTTCGGCGACGGCGCGCTTGATCTGCGGGACGGAGGCGGAGATGTTCGGCAGCTTGATGATGTTGGCGTGCGGCTCCTTGACCAGCTTGCCGAGGGCTGCGAGAGCGTCCTCTACCTGCTGGTCTGCGGACAGGCGCTCCGGGAACTGGGCCAGGATGCGGCCGGCCAGAGAAATGTCGCGGGTCTCGACGTTGACGCCCGCCTGGCTGGCGAAAGCCTCCACGATCGGCTTCAGCGAGTAGGTCGCGAGCAGCGGGGCTTCGTCGGTGCGGGTCCAGTAAATGGTCGCCATAGTATTCGTACTCCTATCTGTTTTGTTCCACGATAACGCAGTTTTGATGATTTGTGCGCAATGGGGCATAGCGCACTAGCGCCGTTTGTGATGCGAATAACGCAAAGATGTGAAACAAATCACATATGTCAATAGTCCTATGTTTCGATCAATAGAAGCCGCGGTCAGCATCCGGCCCCCTCGCCAGCCCTTTTTCGCCTGACGACGGCGCTCACGGCCCCGCCCAGAAGCTGCGAAAACCCCGCACTCAGTCTCTCGGACTCCGGCGGGGTTGGCAGGGCATTGGTGTGCGGCGGACTCTGGGCCAGGGCGCGGAACCAGACCGCCTAGCGGCCAGCCTCCCAGCAGCCAGCCTCCTAGCGGCTAGTCGACCTGGTTGTTGGTATCGGTGGTTGGCTGGGTGTTGTCGGTGGCCGCCTGTGCCGGTGCGGAATTCTGCGCCGGAACCAGCCTCTGGCCACGGAACCATGCGCGGGTATCGGGCAGGAATGAAATGATGAGAGCCGCGATGAGCACTGTGCTCGCCAGGCCGAGGAGGGCAACGACGACAGCATCGTTGAGGAAGAAGGCGAGGATCAGCGTGAAAATTCCCAAAGGTGCAATGGACGCGGGGAGAAATAACGTCGCCGTGTTGTCTCGGCCGAGGAGGATCTGCCGGGTCCAGTGCAGGGGAACAACGAGCAGAATCATTCCGATTGCGACGTACGAGGGCGTCAAGAGCACGAAGTAGTCTTCGTTGAAGAATCCGACGAGCGCCAGCAGGACTCCCGCAACGCTCGCTGCCGCGAAGAGCCCCATCGCGATCCGGGGCAGCTGGGGGAGCCGGTTCCACATTGCTTCCAGGGGCGCGTCGTCGGCAAGCGGTTCGACGGGGACCGCGACTTTCGGAGGCGCGGCCGGGGCGGCGGGGGCTTGCGCAACCTGTGTCGGCGCTTGTGCGGGGCTTGCCCACGGGGGCGTTTGCTCGGTGGGTGACGGCGCCGAGGCCAGAGAGCGGATCGAGCTGATGGTGATGTCGGGCTGCGAATCGTCGTCCAAGCGCTGGTCGTAGAGCCCACGGCGGTACTCGTCGCCGAGGACCTTCACCGCGGCAGAGAGCTCTTGGACCGGGCCGGAGTAATCAGTTGCCCCTGATCCCCGCAGCTCCTCGAGACGCGCGGTCAGGCTGCGACGCAGCTCCTCGGTGCTGGCGCCCCGGTCAATTCCTAGTGAGTCGTACAAGTTGTAGTGATTGGACACGGGGGTTCCTTTCTTGTGGCCCTGTCTTCTGCTCCGCTTGTTCCGGCGTTGTCAGTTTCATCGTTTACCCATTCGAAATTACGCGAAGGGTCTCGGAAATTTATTCACGCTCACGGCGTTGCCCACTATTGGGCGTGAATTGTTATTCGGGGCACAGTTTTCAGTGATAGGGGCGCTCGGAATGGTTTCTGCAGCGCGCACCGGAGTAGAGTCGCTCTTCTGTCTGAAAGCAGTCAGCCAAGCACATGCCCTAAGCAAATAGCCCATTCATCAGCGGCCGGAAAGGAAAACACGCACAGCATGAACGTGCAGATGTCCCCCTCGCGAACCTTCAAGCGACGCCCGGTCCCGCTGCAGGATAACGTCACCGACTTCCGGCGCATCATGGTCATTCTGGCGCTCAACGTCGGCGCGTTCGGCATCGGCGTCACCGAGTTCGTGGCGATGGGCCTGCTGCCGTACATCGCCGAGGCCTTCGGGCGCACCGAGGACTCGGCGGGACGCATGATCTCCATGTACGCCCTGGGCGTCGTCGTAGGAGCCCCGCTGATTACCGTGCTGACCGGCTCCATCCCGCGCAGGCGGATGCTGCTGATCCTGATGGGCGCCTTCACCATCGGCAACGCCGCGACCGTCTGGGCGGGCAGCCTCGGCTCCTTCGAGGCCGTGATGGTCTCGCGCTTCATCGCGGGCCTGCCGCACGGCGCGTACTTCTCGGTCGCGGGCCTGGTCGCGGCGTCGCTGGCCAAGCCGGGCAACCGCGGCAAGACGGTGGCGCTGTCGGGAGTTGGCCTGGCGGTCGCGACGGTCCTCGGCGTGCCCGCGGCGCAGGTCCTCGGGCAGATCTACGGCTGGCGCTCGGCGTTCTTCTTCGTCGCCATCATCGGCCTGGCCGCGCTGGTCTCCCTGTGGTTCGCGGTGCCGCACATGAACCGGATGCCCAAGACCCGCCCGATCGAGGAGCTCTCCGCCCTGGTCACCCCGCAGGTGCTGCTCACCGTCATCATCGGCACCGTGGGCTTCGGCGGAGTGTTCGCTGTCTACACCTACATCACCTGGACCATGACGCGCGTCGCCGGTATGCCCGAGAGCTGGATCTGGATGGTCCTGATGGCCTACGGCATTGGCATGGTCGTGGGCACCTACATCGGCGGCTGGCTCTCCGACCGCATCGGGGAGTGGGGCATCCTGGTCGCCCTGGTCCTGATGGTGGTCATGCTGACGGCCTTCTACTTCACCTCCACCCACGTGGTGCTGGGCACCGCGAACTTCCTCATCATCGGCCTGCTGGGGTCCATCCTGGTGCCGAACCTGCAGACCCGCCTCATGGACGTCGCCGGCCGTGCGCAGACCCTCGCCGCGGCGTTGAACCAGGCAGCGCTGAACATGGCCAACGCCGGTGGTGCCGCGCTCGGCGGCTGGATTATCGCCTCGGGCTACGGGTACCGCGCCCCTGCACTCGGCGGCGCCAGCCTGGCGCTGGCTGCGATCCTCATCACAGTCCCGACCATCGTGCTCTACCGCCGTCGCCGGAAGGTCAGCCTGTAAGCCCAATCCGTTCTAATAGGTAACGTATGGGGGCATGAGCCTTACCATCGCGACGATTAACGTCAACGGAATCCGCGCCGCCGTCAAAGAGCGCAGTGAGACCAACCTCGGCCTGATCGACTGGCTGAGCCACACCAGCGCCGACATCGTCCTGCTCCAGGAGGTCCGCGCCACCGACTCGCAGGCCACCGCCGCCCTCGCCCCCGCGCTCGACGCCGGCTGGCACTGGGTCGGCGCCGAGAACCTCGTCGCGAAGGGCCGCGCCGGCGTGGGTATCCTCTCCCGCTTCCCGCTTGCCGACGTCTCGGTTGGCATCGGGGCCGAAGAATTCGCGGAGTCCGGCCGTTTCATCAGCGCTACCGCCCCCGCATCCGCAACGGGCCTGGACGTGGACGTGCAGGTCGCCAGCCTCTACCTGCCCTCGGGGGCAGCCTTGAGCGAGAAGCAGGACGAGAAGTACCGCTTCCTCGATGCATTCTCCGACTACCTTGCGGCCGTCGGCAAGCAGGGCAGGGAAGGCTTGCACGCTGTGATTGGTGGCGATTGGAATATCTGTCACCGGGAGCAGGACCTGAAGAATTGGAAGACCAATAGGAAGAAGAGCGGGTTCCTGCCGCAGGAGCGCGCGTGGATGGACTCGGTGTTCGGCTGCTGGCCGGATGAGGCCCCGCAGGATTCGCAGGTGCTGGCGACCGAGAAGGAATTGGAGGCGGGCGCGTTTTCGGATGGCTCGCGGTGGGACGCTCCGGCGCTGAACGCGGATCCGGACTGGTTTGATGTGACCCGCCGACTGCGCCCGGAGGAGGCGGGCCCGTGGTCGTGGTGGACGTACCGCGGCCAGGCGTTTGATACCGACGCGGGCTGGCGCATCGATTACCAGGCGGCGACGGCGCCGATGCTGGCCCGTGCGGTGTCGTCGGTGGTGGACAAGCCCGCCGCCTATGACCTGCGGTGGACGGATCACGCGCCGGTCATTGTGGAGTACCGCTAGAAACCGTTAGAAGCTAAGCGCCCCGGTTGCGTTGTCCGCGGCCGTTGCTCCGGGGCTCTGTCGCAGCATCGAGGCGATGCCGTCGACGATCGCGATGGCAATCAGTTCCCGCTTGTTCGGGTCCTTGAGGTCGTCGGCCAGCTCGGCGTTGCCGTAAGAGCCCAGCGAAACCGCGGTGGTCGGGGTCTGCGGGGCGTTCGGGGAGGTGCTGACCGCGAGCCCGGTAAACGCCTCCTTGGGCAGGCCCTTGTCGTCGAAGCCGCTGTGCGGGGTGAAGCCCCGGAACACCAGGCTATCCCGGATGCCGGCCGAGAGTTGCCAGGAGGCACGCGTAGCACGGAGTTCCGCACGCGAGGTGCCGACCGTGGTGGCAGTGAAGCCCTTCCACGGCGCGTCGCTGCCCGCGGCCGGAGAGTCGCCTCCCGCCGGTGCCGAAGTGCCCAGCACCACCGTCGCGGCAGGGGAGGAGCCGGTGTAACCAGCGCCACCCCAGTCGCCGATTTCGCTGCCGACGCCATCGTTGCCTTGTTCATCGCCACCATCGGTGCCCTCGGCGACAATCGCTCCTCGCGCGACCAGGATCTCTCGAATCCGCTTCTCCAGCTGCGCCATCCCCGCCTGAGGGCTCGGCGCCAGCGAGGCTGCGTCGTCCAGGACCTTGTTTATCGCAGCGACCTGCTTTTTCCCGGCAGAAACATCGATGACCTGGCCCGCGAGGGGGTCTGAGGTTTCGTCGGCAGGCGGGATGATCGGCTGCCGGGCAGCGGCGAGCAGCGGGTCTCGAGCGCCGGGCCGGTGCGGGGAGTTGCGTACGATACCGGAGAGCTCGGAGGCCGTGAACATCTCCTTGACCGCGAAGATGAGGGTCGCGCCGTCTTGGTAGACCGGGGTCAGCCCCGGCGACCACCAGGCCCACGAGCGCATCGACAGGCCCTCCGTTCCGTCGCGCGGCACCGTCGGCGGGGACGAGAATACGTAGCGAATCCCCAGGTCGCGAGCCATGGCGCTGAACTGCTTCTGATCCGTGCCGATCATGTCGACGTTCATGGAGATCGCCTCGGTCTCTTTTGCCGAGCGATCTTCGAAGGAGAAGTGGCGGTACAGCGACGGTAGCCCATACTCGGCATACATCCAGGCCGAGCCGTCCTTTCGGTCGTTGAGGATATGCCCCTCAAACGCGTGCGGCTGATGGCGCAGCCACTCGAGGGCCTCCTTGTCCCGATCATTGATCAGGTAGTCGCCGAAACCGGACTGCACCACCTCCTTCTCGTCGGCAGCCGTAGCCCAGCTGACCGGCACCAGTGCCGCCGCGCACGCCAGCGCCGTGACCATCGCAGTCGCCTTGGCCAGCGGCTTCGGCTCGCGCTTATCCTCGCTTGCCGACGGCTCCCGCTCGTCATCGTCGTGGAGCGAGTCGTCGGGGTTGCGGCGGATTCGGCTCGCGATGGAGTTCACGAGTGAAACCGCCGCGGTAATGGCCAGGGTCGCCCCGAGGATTCGCAAAATGCCCATGGGGGCCTGGATCCGGTAGGGCATGTCGTAGTAGAAGGTGCCCAGCAGCTTGAATGCACTGCCGAAGGGCTCCACCCAGCGCACCTGCGCGCTGTCGGACACGACCGCGAGGACGATGAACGCAAGCGTCGGCCATGGGGTCCAGGGGCGGCGACGCAGCAGCGCCACGATGAGGCCCACCGCGAACAGCGCTACCCAGGCGCGGTTGAAGATGATGTGCTCGGTATGGGAGGACATGCCGACCAGGGTGCGCCAGAGGGATTCCTGGCGCGTTACGTCGATCTGCCCGGTAAAGCCGGCGACCGCGTCGCCCTGGCTGGAAGCGGACAGGAGCATCGGGGCGGACATGGCTGCGGAGGCAAGCGCAATTGCCACGGTGCGCGCAAGCCCGGACCAGGACGGCTGGGTGATAAACCACAGACCGACGAAGATTGCGAAGGTCACCGCGGAGGCGGGATGGGCCGAGAGCATTCCGACGATTGCCAGCGCAGCCCCGACGACATGGCCGCGCATCACCAACGCCACCGCGATTGGTAGGGCCGCGACGCTCAGCAAGTAGGGCATCGACGAGGTCTTCCACAGGGCAATCCAGATCTCCGGGGCAAGAAGGCTCAGCACGGCCGCGACGGGGCCTGCCACGGCGGACCACCGGGGTCCCGCGACGGTGCGTGCTAGCACCGCGACGCCCGCAGCAAGGATCACGATGGGGGCCAGGAAGGAAAAGACATTCGCCTGCATGAAGACGTCGCCCGGGAGGAGGGAAGCCATTGCATGCCAGCCCGAGGGGTAAAAGGAGGCCGACTGCGTCTCCTGGTTTGCCAGCAGCCCGGCCGCGTCCGGTGAAGCTTGCCCGCTTTCCTCTATAAACCGCAGGAAATTCGTGTGCCACAGCATGTCCCAGGCTTCGCGGATAGATCCCGGGCCGCCCGGGACGTCGTGAAGCGCGAGCAGGATTCGGGTCGCACCGACGAGGGAGACTGCGGCGGTGAGAGCCGCGGTGAGGTAGCCGGGCGAGAGTTGATCGGGCTCACCGGCAGCGGAACGGATGAAGAATCGCACCAGGTATCCGACCGCTGTAAACAGCGCCCACATCGCCGCGACGATGGGCAGGCCGAAGGGGATGCCCAGCGCGCCCGCGAGCCAGGCGGTGAAACCGCAGACGCCGAGTACGAGGGGGCCCGAGGCGGCGACGGCGAGCAGGGGCCGCATCCCGCTGGCCCATCCGAGGAGGGCCCCCGGAACGAGCAGAAGCGCGAGGGCGGCAACCACAGTGCTTGTCATAAAAATCCTGAAACTTCCTGAGTGCGACGAGGGCAAGCCCGATACCGAGACGGCTATACCGGGCGGAGGTCACATCTAGTTTAGGTGTTGCCGGCGCTAGCCCCACCTTCAGTAAAACCGGGTCGACGCTTTAGACTTGTGAAGAGGTACTGCCAACGGCCATTGCAAGAACCTCGTGCGAAGGGAGACTCGCCGGTGAACAGGAGCAAACGCGGTGTGGACGGCGCGGGGAGCGGTCGCGTGCCTGCCAGTAGAGATCACGCTGAACACGCGGACCTCGAGGCGCTCGCACGCAGCCTCCAGGCGGACCCCGGTACCAGCGTCAACGTCCCTTTCATCGTCGCTGAGGGCATCGTTGTCGCGCTGATTGTCCTGTCCTTCGTCTACTCGTGGCCGCTGTGGAGCTCGCTCGTCCTCATCGTGGCTCTGGGCGTCGTGGCTGCGGTAGCACTGTCGAAGCGGCCGCCGGTGGCTCCGTTGGAGCTGACCGAGGCGGAGCGGCAGCGCGTCCGCCGGGTCGTCTCCGAGCACGGCGTGCGCCCTGCGGTGACCCTCGTGCGTGGCCTGTACCCCGAGGAATCGACCGCCGCCGCATCCCGGACCGTCAAGCTGGTTGTGGAGCGTATGGTCGCTGAGGAAAAACGCGAACGCTAGACTAGGGGGCTATGAGTGAAAGCAACGGCCCCGAAGCATCCAACGCCGCCCCGTCGGCACGCGCAGAGCGCAAGCAGCGCGTCCTCTCCGGCATCCAGCCCACGGCGGACTCCTACCACCTGGGCAATTACCTGGGTGCGCTGAAGAACTGGATTAACCTCCAGGATGACTTCGACGCCTATTACTTCATTCCGGACCTCCACGCCATTACGGTCGACCAGAATCCGAAGGAGCTGCGCCAGCGCACCGTCGCGGGTGCCGCTCAGCTAATCGCCCTGGGCATCGACCCGGAAAAGTCGGTTCTTTTCGTCCAGTCGCACGTGCCGGAGCACGCCGAGCTCGGCTGGGTGCTGACCTGCATGACCGGCTTCGGCGAGGCCTCCCGCATGACGCAGTTCAAGGACAAGTCCTCCAAGCGCGGTGCGGATCACACCTCGGCGGGCCTGTTCGCCTACCCGATGCTGATGGCCGCCGATATTCTCCTCTACCGCCCGCAGTTGGTGCCGGTCGGCGAGGACCAGCGCCAGCACCTGGAGCTGACCCGCAACCTGGCGCAGCGCTTTAACTCCCGCTACAAGAAGACCTTCGTGGTTCCGGATGCGCACATCATGTCCGGCTCCGCCAAGATCTACGACTTGCAGGAGCCGACTGCGAAGATGAGCAAGTCGGGAACGAACCCGAAGGGCATTATCAACCTGCTGGATGACCCAAAGGTCTCCGCCAAGCGCATCCGCTCCGCGGTCACGGACAACGACGGCGAGATTCGCTTCGACCGCGAGAACAAGCCCGGCGTGTCCAACCTGCTGGTGATTCAGTCGGCGCTGACCGACAAGCCGGTCGACGACATCGTCGCAGGCTACGCCACCTCCGGTGCGGGCTACGGGCAGCTGAAGGCGGACACCGCCGAGGCCCTGGAAGCCTTCACCACCCCGTTGCGCTCCCGCTACGAGGAGCTGATGGCCGACCGCGGTGAACTCGAGCGAATTCTCGCCGACGGCGCCGAGCGCGCCCGCGAAGTCGCCTCGAAGACGCTGGCCGACGTTTATGATCGCGTCGGCTTCCTAAAGCCCGCGAACTGATAGGTGAACAGTTAGGGTAGAGGGTATGGCATCCTCTACCCAAAAAGATCCGAAGAAGATAGACCACTACGGAATCGAGCGCGTACACGCCGACGAGCCCGGAGCGGTCGACCGTCTGCGCGAAAAATGGGGCTGGTTCGATCACCTCATGCGTATGCAGGAACGCTATTCGGAGCAGGGGGGAAACTTTTTCGCCGCGGCGGTGACCTACTTCTCGGTCCTGTCGATCTTCCCGCTGATCATGACGGCTTTCGCAATCCTCGCGCTCATCCTGCGCGGAAACGCGGAGCTGCTCGCCCAGATTCAATCGTTCATCACCCACTCTATCGACGGTTCGATGGGCGATACCATCAATTCCATTATTGAAGGTGCCATTGATCAGGCCGGCGGAGTTTTCACCGTCGGTTTCATTGCGACCCTGTGGTCCGGCCTCGGCTGGATGGGCAACCTCCGCATGGCCGTGACGCAGCTCTGGAAGCGCCCCCTGGCGGACAGCAACTTCGTGCTCGGCAAGATCCGGGACCTCATCCGCCTGATCGGCATGCTGGTCATGATCGTACTGACCTTCGCCGTCACGGCGGTCGGCACCTCCGGCCTGACTACGTCGCTGCTGGACAAGATCGGTCTCGGCGAGATTCCGGGCATTACCGTCATCACCGGCCTGCTCGCCGTCGTCCTGGGTTTGATTGCCAACTGGCTGCTGTTCCTGTGGATGCTCAAGGCACTCCCGCGCGGTGGCGCCCCTCTGCGCGCAGCCGCCAAGGGCGCGATCATCGGCGCGATCGGCCTGGAGGTCGTCAAGCAATTGGGTAGCGTCTTCTTCTCCAACGCACTGTCGAACCCGGCGGGCGCGGTCTTCGGCCCAGTCATCGGCTTGATGGTCATCTTCTACCTGATCTGGCGAATTACCATGTACGCCACCGCGTGGACCGCCACCACCGAGGAGGCCCTCCGCGAGGAGCCCATCGACGCCCCCGCTCCCGCCATCATCAACGTGCGCGCCGAGGCCGCCCGACCCGGCGGCATCAACCGCATTTTCGGGCGCGGGCGCGACTAGCGCTTTCGCCTAACGACGTCGCTTGCCGACGGCCCAGGTCGAGGCGGCGGCAAGGAATATTATGGCGACCACGCCGGCCCCGATTCCGATGCTGGTCCAGCTGCTGCGTGCAGACGCTGGGTTTCCGGGGTCGGTTTTTTCGTCGGCGGAGCCGGAGCCGGAGCCGGAGGCTGAGTCGGCGGCTGCGCCCGTTCGCGGCGCTCCAGCGATGTTGAGGGTGCCCACCGAGGCGCCCTTCGGAGTGGCGAAGCCCGCCTCGAGGAGGGATGCGGCCTGCTGCCAGGGACGCGGGGCTTCGTGCGTGGTCGTGTCCAAGATGATCGTCCCGAGGCTGCGCCCGTCGCGCTCGGCGATTCCAGCGAAGGTGTGACGGGCGTCGTCGGTGAAGCCGGTCTTGCCGCCGAGGGCGCCTTCGAAACCAGAGGCGAGGAGCTGGTTGTCGTTGGCGATGTCGAAGTCGTCGACGTGGAGGTCCTTATTTCCCGGTACCTTTGCCAGCGTGATCGCCGACAGCTTGCGATAGGTGGGATTGGCGAATGCCTCCCGGAAGAATAGGGACATGTCGTATGCGGAGGTCATCTGACCGGGCGCGTCCAGTCCTGTCGGGTTGGCGACGCGGGTGTCGGTAGCGCCGAGTTCGCGGGCCTTCCGATTGACCTTCTCCAGCGTCGTGTCCATGCCGCCGAGCATCCGGGACAGCGCGTGGCCGCAGTCGTTGCCCGAGTTGAGCAGTAGCCCGGTTAACAGTGTCTCAACCGTGTAGTCGACGCCCTCAACAATGCCGACCCGCGAGCCCTCTATTGCTGCGTCGTCAAAGGTGGCGCGGACCTTCCTTGTCATATCGAGTTCATCGATGGCGACCAGCGCCATCAGGACCTTGATGACGGAGGCGGGACGGTATCTCCCGTGCGGGTCCTTCGCCGCGAGGATTTCTCCGGTCTTCAGGTCGAAGACTGTCCATGCCGACGCGGGGACGTCCGTCGGGACGGCGAAGCCCGTGCCTGCAACGGTGTCGCACTGCGCCATCTTGGGCCCACCGACGGGTTCTGCGGGAACTGGCAACGGGGAAGGGGACTTCTCACCGGGCTTCGGCACCTCCGAGGTGTCCACGGGCGGGGGCGGAAGCGTACGGAAGGGGCAGGCCGACGTGTCCCTTTTTAGCAGTTCGGGGCCGGGCTGGGCTGACTCCGGCGAGGCCAGCTGTTGCTCCTGCGCTAGGGCCACTGGGGCTGGGGCAGCGACGCCGCTCAGCCCGATGCCGGCGGTCAGTGCCAGCGAGAGAAGGGCTCGGGCGGGAGCCTGAGTTGCGCCGAGGGCGGCGCTGAGAGATGCAGAGGAGTCAGGCTTGGGGGCCGCGCGATGCGACGCAAACATAATAAACAGGACATTAGTATCCAGCTGCTTGAAGATCTGCATTGGGCAAGGGCGCGTCTCCTGCGCGAAAAGTGGCTTTATCAGTGCGGGCGCGGTTAATCTGGCCACTATGCTTAACACTTCGCATATCGATCCTGACGGTACTTCGCCTGACTTCGACAACATCCGCGAGGTAGTGGCGAGCCTGCCGAAGGTGCTGCTGCACGATCACCTCGATGGCGGTCTGCGTCCGCAAACGGTTCTTGATCTCGCTGCGGAATGCGGTTACAGCGACAACCTCCCGACCACGGACGTCGACGAGCTGGAGCAGTGGTTCATCGATACCGGAAACTCGGGTTCCCTGACTTCCTACCTGACCGCATTTGCGCACACCTGCGCGGTGATGCAGACTGCGGAGTCCTTGACTCGGGTCGCTCGAGAGGCCGTCGAGGACCTGGCCGCCGACAACGTTGTGTATGCGGAGCTTCGCCTGGCCCCGGAGAACCATCTGGAAAATGGCCTGAGCATGCAGGAAGTCGTCGACGCGCTCGTCGAGGGCCTGGCCCAAGGTGAGGCCCGGGCCGCCGCCGCGGGCAAGGACATCACCGCGCGCCTGCTGATCTGCGCAATGCGGCAAAACGATCGCTCCCTCGACGTCGCCCAGCTAACTGTCGACAACTACGGCGAGCGCTCCGGCGGCTACGTCGTTGGCTTCGACATCGCGGGCCCAGAAAACGGTTTCCCGCCGTCGAATCACGCGGAGGCCTTCGCCCTCCTGCGCGAGAACCTCGTGCCCTTCACCATCCACGCGGGTGAGGACGCCGGTGTCGATTCGCTGCGCGACGCCGTTGTGCAGGGCGCCCAGCGATTGGGGCACGGAGTGCGTGTCTACGAGGACTTCACCGCGTCCTTGGAGGGGATCGAATGCCAGCGCGTCTCCGCGGCGATTCGGGATCGGCAGATCCCGCTGGAGATCTGTCCGACCTCCAACGTCCAGACCGGGGTGTGCGACAACCTCGCGGATCACCCGTTCTCGTTGCTGGACGAAATGCGCTTTACCTGCACGGTCAACACGGACAACCGCCTGATCGGCGCCACCTCGATGACCAAGGAGTGCATGGCGCTGGTCTCCGTGTTCGGATATGGCTACACGGAGCTGTTCGACCTGACTTGCCACGCAATCAACAGCGCCTTCGCGGATCTGCCGACGCGCGAGCGCATCCTCGACACTGTCATCTACCCGGCCTACCTCAAGCTCACCGACGCCGACGGCGACGGTGAGATCGATGCAGATGAATCCCTTGAGATGCATCTGCATTAGGAGCTGCTAGGCGCCTAAATCTTGGTGGTAAAGCGCTCCGTGAGGCCCTTTTCAAGCTGCTCCCAGCCGGCTGCCTCCTCCTCGAACGGAGGCACGGGCTCGGACTGCTCGCCGGTATCGAGAAGGTAGTTCAGAAGCCACTGCAGCTGCTGGTTTCCGGCGAGAACCTCGTTGACGGCGTCGTCCCCGGCCCAGTCCGCGGCGTCCGCCAGCAATTCGTAGGCGCGCGAGAGCTGCTGGGCGTCGACATGGTTCGGCCCGGCCTTAATGTCCGCCGCGATACCTGCAAAGGAGTACTCGTTGTCTTCGTGGACAACGGCCTCCAACTCTCCCGCATTCGCAGCGGTGATGATGTCATCCCAGGTAATGAGGGATGCGAGATCGTGGGTCTTGTTCTCGAGAAGCCAGCGGACCAATGTGCGGGGCTGGGAGAACGTATGAATCTCACCGGCGTGCCCGAGGAACAATGGGCGTCCGCCCATGTAGCAGCGCAGTGTGTAGAGGGTGCGGCCCGAGATCGAAATCTTGATTGGGTCGATGCCGGCCTGGGCCCACACCGTCGAATCGTAAGGGTCGGCAGCGGCCGCGTCCTTGGCTTCCTGAGCCCGCTCCGCTTTCTTTTTCTCTTCTGCAGCCCGACGCTCCTCGGCGGCCTTGGCCGCCTGCTCCAGTAGAGCACCCGCCTCGGAAACGGCGGCGGCATCGATGTGAGGAGCCGCGCCCGGGAGCTCGTCGAAGGCATCAACGCAGGCGTCCCAGTTTGCCAGGATGACTCGGCCTACCGCGGACCACTGTACAAGACCGCTGCCCCGGAAGTGCTCCGGGCCATTCTGCGTCGCAGCCAAAATCGAGTTCGATGCGAACATGCGATTGACCGGGGAGAGCTCGGCGATAGCGCCAATCGAGCGCGCCATCGCAAGCGTCTTGTCCGCGGTGGTGACATTGCCGTAGTCGGGGGATCCCGCGAGTACCTCGGGCAGTCCGACCATGTCGTACTTGTCGCGCGGCGCGGTCACAATGGACTCTGGCAGTGCCTGAACGAAACGGCCCCAAGCCGGGTGGCGGATCAAGTCGTGTTCTTGCTCGGACTGCACGAAAGCAAGCAGCGCAGCAGCGGAGTCGAAGAGGTAGACCTTGTCGCCGTGGCCCAGGAGCGCTTGCCACTCGGCGCCGCCCTCCCGCCACGTCGGAGCCCACAGCGTGTAGAAAGTGCCCTGGGTTAGCTCGAGCTCAACGGGGACAATTCCTTGGGTGGCCATAATAATCGTCGAAGTCCTTTTAAAACGTGGTCATTGAAAAGTTGTCGTGGAAAACCGGCGCGCTACAAAGACCGGAGTGTTACAACGCCGACCAAAAGTCGGCGCGAACATGCCCCTCCATCTTAGAAGTTATGCTGGTCCGAACAATACCCGGCCTAGCCCGTCGGGCGGTAGAACCCCTTAAAAGGCATGCCGATATTTGTCGTTCGGACCGGATTGATCTGTACGGGGTCTCCGGCCTCGATCATCTGCCCGTCCCCGACAACCATCGCAACATGCCCATCCCACACTGCGAGATCACCCGGCAACAGCTCGCTCTGGCTGACGGGACGGCCGATCGCCTGATCCTCGGCAACTCGCGGAATATCCACGCCTGCCTGCCCGTACGCCCAGTGCGTCAAGCCGGAACAGTCCAGGCCCTGGCCGGGAGTGTTGCCTCCCCACGCGTACGGGGTTCCCAGCGCGCTCATTGCATTGTCTACCGCCGCTCGGGCCTGAGGAGTAGGCGCTGCGTCGCCCGCCGATCCTGCTCCAACCAGCTCCTCGGCGCCGTGCTCGCCCGGCCCGGTGCTGCCTGCCGACGCCGCTTCCGTCGCGGCCGCGGGGAGCGGCGGCAACTCCACTGGGGAAGAGGCAAACTGGTGCAACCTAGCTGCCGCGGGTTCCAGCTCGTGCATGAGCGCCTCAAGGCGGGCCTGCGCACGTCCCAATGCCTCGGACGCTGCCGCAGCCAGAGCGACACCAGCAGTCGCGATTCCCGAGGGGCCGGCAGCCAGTGACGACATGCTCCGGACCGCCGAGGTCACAAATTCTGCGATGATCTGCGCCAAGTCGTGGATGGCCCGCGAAATCGCCTCGGCCCCCTCCTTTAGCGTGGCGCCGATGGAACTTGCTCTCCCCTCTAGCTCGGTGGCGGCGAAGGCCGCCCGGTGCAAGCTTCGCGAGGCTGCGCCGCTACCCCCATCCGACCATGCGTTTTCGACTGCGTTCGCGACAGACTTCCAATCTCCGCTGTGCGCCGGAGCGGCGACCGTCGCCGCTGCTAGTGCAGGGAGGGCCGCCGGCGCGATAGATGACGATAGCGCCGCGGGGATTTCGCTGAGTAGATGCAAAGGAATCACAGAGACACCACCTGTGCAGACATTGCGTCTTCTGCTGGGGCAATGCCACAAAAGCGGCTGGCGCCTTGTTCTTCGGCGGAAACCGCCGCCTCTGCGAATCGCCTCAGTGCCTGCGATGCGCCCGCCCCGTAGCTCGAAAGCGCGCTGACCTGGTCGCCTTGAGCTGATATTGCCTGCGCCGCCGCCTGGAAAAATTCGCCGACAAAGGCGGCGTCGCCAAGCGAGCACAGGTCAGCGGAGGCGGAAGCAGCCTGACAGGAGGCGTCAGCCTGCGTGGATAGGTTCGAGATTTTGCCCGCGCAGTCGGTGATTGCGCCGGGCATGAGCGTAAAAGCGCCGGGGGAGGCGGCGTGTGAGGGGTGGGGCATGGAGGGGCTCCTTCCAAACGAGTTTCGCCAGAGTTTCAAAGTGAAAATGAGAAGTTCTCTGTATTGGTAGGCGCCAAAAATGCCGAAACGGTTCCATGGAATTTTTCAATGTATTTTGGAAGGTATGGAGATTACCGTTGTCAATCACCCCCTGGCACAGTCACGACTGACCATCCTGCGCGATGAGCGCACGAACAACGCAGGCTTCCGCGCGGCGCTCGCGGATCTCGGCGCGATGCTGATCTACGAGGCATCCCGCAGCCTTCCCGTCGAGAAGTTCGATGTGAAGACCCCAATTACGGTTGCGGAGGGCCACCGCCTGGAGGATCCGCCCATCATCGTGCCGGTCATTCGTGCCGGTCTTGGCATGATTGACCCGGCCCTGTCGATGATTCCGGATGCGCAGGTCGGCTTCATTGGCCTGGCCCGCAACGAAGAGACGCACGAGCCGGTGCCATACTTGGAGGCGCTGCCGGAGGACCTGTCCGGGCGCAATGTCTTCCTGGTCGACCCGATGCTGGCCACGGGCGGGTCGCTGCTGCACGCCCTGCGCCTACTGGTCGCGCGCGGTGCGGACAACATCACCGCCGTGTGCATCATCTCCGCCCAGGCCGGTGTGGACGCACTGGAAAAGTCCGGGCTGCCGGTCAACCTGGTCACGACCGTGGTCGACCCAGACCTTAACGACGACGCATACATCGTCCCAGGCCTCGGCGACGCGGGCGATCGTCTCTACGGTCCCCGCAATATCGACCTGTAAGGACTAGCAATCGGGCCCAAAAGTAAGGCCCGGAAATTCTAGGCCGTGCCCCACGCGGTGGCGGCCTGCTTCTCAATGGGGTTGTTGTCCTTCGTGACTAGCAGGCCCTCCGGGGACATCTGGTACTTGAAAGAGCCGTTGCGCGCCACGATGCGGTCGCCCTCGTCGACGATGATTCCCGTCGACAGGCGGCCGCTCGGTGCATCCGAGCGGTAATACTTGTCGCCGGATCGGGTCTCGCAAGCAGCGGCCTTCGTTCCTTCCGCTGTGGCGATCACCGCGAAGGCTCGGTCTCCCGAATCGCACCGGGCCGCGCTGCCGACGAAGCCCAGCCCGTCGAGGTCGTCGCGCCCGGTGCCGAAGTCCTGCCCCTTGGGTGCGGCACTGGTCGACGTTGTCGTCGTGGTGGCCGTCGACGAGCTGGTGGCCGAGCTCTTCCGGCTGGATGTGGGGGAGGGGCTGGGCTTAGTCGAGGTCGTCGACGTCGTTGTTGTCGTCGTCTTGCTGGTGGGGGAGCTCGAGGTGGTGGCCGGCGTGCTGCTGGGCATCGCCTGCTCCTTCGGAGCCGTGTCCGTCCGCAGCGACAGCCCGACTGCGACACCGATGACGAGGATGAGCAGGGTCGCGACGGCAGCGATGGCGACGGTGAGGGACTTTGAAGAATTGTCGTTGGCGGACATGGTTCCAATCATCGCAAAAATGCCGAAATTGTGAAAGGTGGGGCCTAAATATATGCCTGTTGCTCAGCGGTTTGCGACTGTCGTGTTTCCACCGTGCGCGGCACAGTTTCCCACCGTGCACGGCGCAGTCGATTTTCGGTCAATCCCAGCCCAGCGCGCGTCGAATTTGATGACATCTCTACACTGAATAGCTGTGATTGAGGAGTTTATTAAGCAGTGGTGGGCGGAGCACGAGCAGGAGATCCTTCAGTGGCGGCGCCACCTCCACGCGCACCCGGAGCTCTCGCATATGGAGCACGAGACGACGAAGTTCGTCGAGGAGAAGCTGCGCGCCGCAGGCCTTGAGCCGGTCCTCTTCCCCAACACCGGGCTCATGGTCGACATCGGTGAGGACCACCTGGCGGACAGTGACGCCGGAGGGGAGCGCCCCGGTCGCCTCGCCTTCCGCGGCGACATGGATGCCCTGCCAATTACCGAGGCGACCGGCCTGGAATTCGCCAGCGAGAACACCGGCGTCATGCACGCCTGCGGGCACGATTTTCACACCACCATTACGCTGGCAACGGCCCTGGCTATGGCCGAGTACCACCGCGATCACGGTCTGCCGACGCCCTTGCGCTTCATCTTCCAGCCAGCCGAGGAGGTCATGGTCGGCGGCGCCCCCGAGGTCATTGCCGCGGGAGCGCTCGAAGGCGTGGAGCGCATCTTCGCGGTGCACTGCGAGCCGAAGCTGCGCGTGGGTCACGTCGGCGTGCGCACCGGCGCGATTACGTCCGCCTCCGACACCATCGAAATTAAGGTGGAGGGCCCCGGCGGGCACACCTCGCGCCCGCAGATGACAGTCGATGTCGTCTACGCCCTGGGCAAGCTGATTGTGGATCTGCCTGGCCTGCTATCCCGCCGCGTCGACCCGCGCACCGGCACCGTGTTGGCCTTCGGCGCGGTCAACGCCGGCTACGCCCACAACGCGATTCCGTCGGAAGGCGAGGTCAAGGGCACCCTGCGCACCGCTGACATCACCACGTGGCGCTCGATCGACCCTCTGGTCCGCGAGCTCATCGCCGAGACGCTCGCGCCGACCGGGGCCACCCACTCCATCAACTACGAGCGGGGCGTGCCACCCGTGCTTAACGACGAATACTGCACGGCCCTGATTGCCGAGACGGTGCGGAGGGTCGACGAGAACGCCGTGATTCAGGCGCCACAGTCGTCGGGAGGCGAGGACTTCGGCTGGTACCTGGAGCATGTGCCGGGGGCGATGGCGCGGCTGGGTTGCTGGTCGGGGCGCGGCGAGAAGCACGACCTGCACCGCGATGACCTGATTGTCGACGAGCGCTGCCTGGGGGTTGGAGTGCGTCTGTTCGCGGGCATCGTCGCACGTTACGAGGATGACGCGCCAGTAAAGACTCCTCTCCATTAGACTGGTGGGGAAAAAGCGCGGAAAATGACGGCCGCGCTTTGCTGTTGTGCTATTGGGCGGCCTCGACAGGTGGGGCCGCGGCGGGGTGCGACGGCATCTAACGTGAGCCGGTGCGCCAAAAGCGTTGCGGCAGACATATAGCGAAAAGATCGATCGAGTATTTTCGGCAACTTTGGAGGACTTGTGGCGAAGAGAATCGTAATTATCGGTGGCGGCCCGGCGGGCTACGAGGCGGCCCTGGTGGGAGCCAAGTACGGCGCCGAGGTCACTGTCGTCGAGGACGCCGGCATGGGCGGCTCCTCCGTCCTGTGGGACTGCGTTCCGTCGAAGGCCTTCATCGCCGCGACCGGCGTGCGCACCGACATGCGGCGCGCGGACGAGATGGGCCTGCGCCCGGACTTTTCCAACCGCAAGATTGACTTCACCGCCGTCAACCAGCGCGTTCAGCGACTGGCTCAGCAGCAGTCGGACGACGTCCGCGCCCAGATGGAGCGCGAGGGCATCACCATGCTGCAGGGGCGCGGCCGCCTGGACGACCACGACCCGGGCCGCGTGACCCACTACGTCACCGTCGACCTGCTGGAGGGCGGCGAGATTAGCCTCGAGGCCGACCTGGTTCTGGTCTGCACCGGCGCGTCCCCGCGCATCCTCCCGGGCGCAATCCCGGACGGCGAGCGCATCCTGACCTGGCGTCAGGTCTACGACCTGGAGGAGCTCCCGGAGCACCTCATCGTCGTCGGCTCGGGCGTTACCGGCGCCGAGTTCGTCTCCTCCTTCACCGAGCTGGGCGTGAAGGTCACCATGGTGGCCTCCCGCGACCGCATCCTCCCGCACGAGGACGCCGACGCGGCCGACGCCCTGGAGGAGGTCCTGCTGGAGCGCGGCGTCGACGTCGTGAAGAATGCCCGCTGTGACCTGGTCGAGCGCACCGAAGATGGCGGCGTCCGCGTCGTCACCTCCGACGGCCGCGAGGTGCTCGGCTCCCACGCGCTGATGACGGTCGGTTCCATCCCGAACACCGCCGACATGGGCCTGGAGAACTCCGGCATCGAGCTGACCCGCTCGGGCCACATCCACGTCGACCGCGTCTCCCGCACCAACGTGCCGGGCATCTACGCCGCCGGTGACTGCACCGACTTGTTCCCGCTGGCCTCCGTCGCCGCCATGCAGGGCCGCATCGCCATGTACCACGCGCTCGGCGAGGGTGTGTCCCCGATCCGCCTGCGCACCGTCTCCTCCGCGGTGTTCACCCGCCCGGAGATCGCGACCGTTGGTGTCTCTCAGGCTCAGATCGAGTCCGGTGAGGTCTCGGCCCGCGTTGAGGTATTCCCGCTGGCCGGTAACCCGCGCGCGAAGATGCGCTCCCTGCGCCACGGCTTCGTGAAGCTCTTCTGCCGCAAGAACTCCGGCATGATCATCGGCGGCGTCGTCGTCGCGCCGACCGCCTCCGAGCTGATCCTCCCGATCGCGGTGTGCGTCTCCAACCAGCTGACGGTCGCCGACCTGGCCAGCTCCTTCTCGGTGTACCCGTCCCTGTCGGGCTCCATCACCGAGGCCGCCCGCCAGCTGATGCAGCACGACGACCTGGACTAGGCGCCTGGGCCTAGCCTGCGCCTAGCCCGCCAGCTCGGCGTACTTCGCCGCCACCTCCCGCGCGGACGGGTTGGTGGCGTGCGTGCCGTCCGAGTACAGGACGGTTGGCACGACACGGTTGCCGTCGTTGACAGACTTGACCCACTCGGAGAGGTCGGCGTGCGCCTCGACGTCCCACGCCTCGTACGGGGTGCCGTTCTTCTTCAGCCCGGCAATCAGCCTCTGGCAGAACGGGCACCAGGAAGCGGCGTAGATGGTCACGTGTTCGGTGGTCTGGGGAGTTTGAACGTCAGTCATACACAATTCAACGCCCCTGCACCGGCGGCTATTCCGCTAGTTTCTGAGTAACTTCGCTAGCCATGCGGGCGCCACGTGGTGAAGCGGTAGCGCAGCCCTGTCTTCGAGGTCATCCACTCGCTCTGCTCGGATTTCTCCCAGTCGTAGAGCTCCGGGGCTCTGACTGGCACCGGCAACGTGACCTCGGTGTCGATGTCGGTGACGACGCAGGCGTCGGCAAGCGAAAGGCCATCCCGGTAGACGCGGCCGCCCCCGATGATCCACGCGGCGGGGGAGTCCGAGACCATCTCAAGCGCGCCGTCCAGGCTGCTAGCGGCCTCGGCGCCGGGAAAGTCGGTCTCCGAGCGGGAGAGCACGATGTTGCGGCGGCCGGGCAGCGGCCGGAACTTTGGGTTCAGTGAGTCCCACGTGCGGCGGCCCATGATGACCGGCGCGCCCATGGTCGTGACCTTGAAGTGCGCGAGGTCCTCCGGCAGGTGCCAGGGCATGGACTGCCCGTCGCCGATGATGCCGTCGCGGGACTGCGCCCAGATCATGCCGACGAAGGCGGGGCGTGAAGAAGTGCTATCGGTCATGTCCTGGCCTTTCGGGATCGTTGCGGGCGAGGCAGAGTCAGCGCGCCTAGACCGCGACCTGGCCGCGAATCGGCGGGTGCGGATCGTAGCCGACGACCTCGACGTCCTCGTAGGAGTAGTCGAAGATACTGTCGGCCTTGCGCAGCTTCAGGGTGGGGTAGGGGCGAGCCTCTCGTGAGACCTGCAGCGTGCACTGCTCGACGTGATTGTCGTAGATGTGGCAGTCGCCGCCGGTCCAGATGAACTCGCCGACCTCAAGGCCCGCCTGCTGCGCCATCATGTGGGTCAGCAGCGCGTAGGAGGCGATGTTGAAGGGCACGCCCAGGAACATGTCGGCGCTGCGCTGGTAGAGCTGGCACGAGAGCTTCCCGTCGGCCACGTAGAACTGGAACAGCAGGTGGCACGGCGGCAGGGCCATGTTGGAGATCTCGGAGACGTTCCACGCGCTGACGATGTTGCGGCGCGAGTCCGGGTTGGACTTCAGCGTCTCGAGAGACTGCGCAATCTGGTCGATGTGCTGGCCATCCGGGGTCGGCCAGGAGCGCCACTGGACACCGTAGACGGGGCCGAGGTCGCCGCTTTCCGACGCCCACTCGTCCCAGATAGTCACGCCGTGGTCCTGCAGCCAGCGCACGTTGGAATCCCCGCGGAGGAACCACAGGAGCTCGTAGACGATCGACTTCAGGTGCACCTTCTTGGTAGTGATCAGCGGGAAGCCCTCGGCCAGGTCAAAGCGGAGCTGCCTGCCGAAGACGGAGCGCGTGCCGGTGCCGGTGCGGTCCGACTTGTGCGCGCCGGTCTCGAGGATCTCGCGCAGGAGGTCTTCGTAGGGGGTCTTCACAGCCTGGACGGAATCAGCCGTGTGAATATCAGCCATGGGAGTATTAGCCACCGCCACTACTTCTGCTCGCCGGCCTTGAACTCCGCGACCAGGGCCAGGATCTCCTCGGCCAGGTCGGGGCGGCAGAAGAGCATGTCGGGCATGAAGGTGTCGACGTTGTTGTAGGTCGGCTCCGAGCCGTCGAGGCGGCTGACGTGCAGGCCCGCCGCCTTGGCAACGCCTACGGGAGCTGCGGAATCCCACTCGTACTGGCCACCGTCGTGAATGTAGGCGTCGTGGTCGCCGAGCAGCACGTGCATGGCCTTGGCGCCAGCGGAGCCCATCTCGACAATCTCCATGCCGAGCTTCTCCGCGACGTACTTCGCGACCTCCGGCGGACGGGTGCGGGAGACCACAATCTTGCCGGAGCGCGGGCCTTGAACGGCCTTGGCCTCGCCGGTGTGGAAGACCTGGCCGAGGTCCGGCAGGCCAACGGCGGCGTGGGTGGGCTTGCCGTTTTCGACGAGCGCCACGTGAACTGCCCAGTCCTGGCGGCCGCCGGCGAACTCACGGGTGCCATCGAGCGGGTCAATAATCCACACTCGCTCGGAGTCGAGGCGCTCGCGGTTATCCGCGGCCTCCTCCGACAGCAGGCCGTCATCGGGGCGGTGCTGCTCCAGTACGCGGGCGATCCATTCCTGCGCGAGGGCGTCTCCGGCGTCGCCGAGAATGCGGCCGCGCAGCAGCCCGACGTTGCGGACTCCCTTCAGAATTTCACCCGCGCCGCGGGCCAGACGGTAAGCAAGAACAGCATCTTCAACGTGAGCAGACATGGTTCCGATACTATTCCGAAACGCCGTATCTCCGCCACCTCACCAAAAGGGTCCGGCAAGCAGGCGTTTTCACCGATAGAATCCGGAGCTATGCGACTTCTCCTGAACATCATTTGGCTTCTCTTCGGCGGTCTTTGGCTAGCACTCGGATACGTCTTCTTCGGCGTCATTGCCTGCCTGCTCATTGTCACGATTCCGGCGGGCGTGGCCTCGTTCCGGATGGCCTCCTACGCGCTGTGGCCGTTTGGCCGCACGGTGGTAGAGCGCAGCCGCCCCGGTAGCGCTGGGGCTGCGGGGGCGGCTGTCATGAATGTGGTGTGGTTCCTGGTAGCCGGGCTGTGGCTGGCCCTCGGCCACATCACCACCGCCGCAGCCCAGGCTGTGACCATTGTTGGCCTACCGCTGGCGGTGGCGAACGTGAAGATGATTCCGGTGACCTGCTTCCCCTTCGGCAAGGAGATCGTCAGCAGCGATCGCGCTGGCGCGTACGCCGAAGGGTACACGGTCCGGCTTTAGGCCCGAGCCTTCCAGCCCTGGGCCTCAAGAGCCTGGCTCAAGAGCCTCGCCTAGCGCTTGTCGCGGTACCAGGTCAGCAGCGCGTCGGTGGAGGCGTCGCCCGAGTCCGGTGCGACCTCGCCGGTGACTGCCGGCAGCAGGTCGCCGGCCTGCTGCTTGCCCAGTTCCACGCCCCACTGGTCGAAGGAGTTCAGGCCCCACACGATGCCCTCGACGAAGGTGATGTGCTCGTAGAGAGCAATCAACGCGCCGACGGCGTCCGGGGTCAGCTCCTCGGCCATGATCGTCGTGGTCGGGCGGTTGCCCGGCATGACCTTGTGCTCCACGAGTTCCTCCGCGACGCCCTCTGCGCGGATCTCGTCGGCGGTCTTGCCGAAGGCCAGCACCTTGGTCTGCGCGAAGAAGTTACTCATCAGCAGGTCGTGCATGGAACCGGAGCCGGTGGCGGTCGGCAGGTCCTGGCGCGGGCGGGCAAACCCGATGAAGTCCGCAGGGACGAGGCGGGTGCCCTGGTGCAGGAGCTGGTAGAACGCGTGCTGGCCGTTGGTGCCCGGCTCGCCCCAGAAGATCTCGCCCGTGTTGTAGTCGACCCGCGTGCCGTCGACACGCACGGACTTACCGTTGGACTCCATGGTGAGCTGCTGCAGGTACGCCGGGAAGCGGGAGAGGTCCTCGGAGTAGGGCAGGACCGCGTGGGACTGAGCGCCGAGGAAGTTCGAGTACCAGACGTTGAGCATGGCCATCAGGACCGGCACGTTTTCCTCCAGCGGCGCGGACAGGAAGTGCTCGTCCATCGCGCGGAAGCCCTGCAGGAAGCGCATGAAGTCCATCGGGCCGATGACGGCCATGATGGACAGGCCAATCGCCGAGTCGACCGAGTAGCGGCCGCCCACCCAGTCCCAGAACCCGAACATGTTGGCCGTGTCGATGCCGAACTCCGCGACCTTCTCCGCGTTGGTCGACACCGCGACGAAGTGCTTTGCGACGGCATCTTCCGAGCCCAGCTTCTCAATCAGCCAGCGGCGTGCCGCGTGTGCGTTGGAGAGCGTCTCCTGGGTGGTGAAGGTCTTGGATGCGACGATGAACAGGGTCGATTCCGGGTCGACCTCGTCGAGCACGGCGTGCAGGTCGGAGGGGTCCACGTTGGAGACGAACCGCGCGTCGATGCCAGCGGTGGCGTAGGTGCGCAGGGCCTTGGTCACCATCGCCGGGCCCAGGTCGGAGCCGCCGATGCCGATGTTGACCACGGTCTTGATGGTGTGGCCGGTGTAGCCCAGCCACTCGCCGCTGCGCAGGGAGCGGGCGAAGTCGCGCATGCGGCCGAGAACCTCGTGGACGTCCGCCGCGACGTCCTGGTCGCCGACGACCAGGTTCTCCTCGGCGGGCAGGCGGAGAGCCGTGTGCAGTACCGAGCGGCCCTCGGTGGAGTTGATCTTCTCGCCCGAGAACATCTTGGCGCGGGCATCCTCGATGCCGGCGGCGCGGGCGAGGTCCACCAGGTCGGCGAAGCCACCCAGGTCCATCAGGTTCTTGGACAGGTCGACGTGGAGGGTGCCGGCGTCAAAGGTCAGGGATTTGGTGCGGTCCTTCTCCGCTGCGAAAAGTTCGCGCAGATTCGTGGCGCGGACGGCGTCCACGCGCTCGGCGAGCTTGTTCCACTGGTCGGTTTCTGTGATTTTTACAGTCATTCCTGCTCCCCAGGTTTACTCTTCGAAAGCACTGATACGCACCAGCCTAGTTGCGTTTTCCAACTCTCGCCGGAGACGCCAAAACCCCTCCGCCGGGGCTCAAACTGCGCTGGGCGGAGGGGCTCGGTGAGCTAGTCGTCGGTCAATTCGACGCGCCGGTTAGCTGCAATTGCTCGTCGACAATTACTTGCCGTCGTTCTTCCTGCGGACGAGCATCAACAGGCCACCGATGATGGCGGCTGCGATGGCGATGCCGAGGATCCATGCGACGGCAGTCACGCCTGTCTTGGCCAGGCTACTGCTGGACGACTTCGCCGAGGAGTTGCTGCCGGACGACGAGCCAGACGCGGACGTGTTGGATGCAGACTTGCTGGACGAGGACTTGCCCGACGCAGCATTGCTGGAAGCTGGCTTGCCCGAAGCGCCGGTGCTGGCCGAGGTCGACCCGGCTGTCGCGCGTGAGGTCCCCGTTCCGGGAGCCTTCGTGGTGCCACTTGTGGACGGGGCCTTGTCGCCTGGCATTGCGGGAGCGCCAGTCGGTGCGCCGGTCGGAGCGCCCGTCGGGATAGCCGGCTTGGTGGTCGGCGTCTCGCCGGGCTTCGGGCAAGCGAAGATGCCCGGGCTGCTCCAGGTCCACTTGGTCTTGACACCTGTCGGGAACTGGAAGCCCTCCTTCGGCTTCGCAGTAACGGTGATGGTTTCCGGGCCGTTGAAGCCGTAGTAGTAGGTGCCCGGCGCGACCTTCACACCGTCGCCGCTGGTCGCGTAGTAGGGGCTCGACGGCTGGGTGCTCTTGAGGTAATAGTCGACGCCAGCGACGTTATCGATGGTGACGTAGGCCGCCTCCTCGCACTTTTGCGGGTCGCTCGCGGACGGGGTTGCCATCGGCTCGTGCGGGGTCACCAGCTCGGTGACCTGCTCGGGCTCGTTGGGCTCGGTCGTCGGGGTCGTCGTCTCGCTCGGCTCGGTCGGCGTGGTGCTTCCCGACGGCTCGGACGTACCCGGCGAGGTGGTGTCCTCGGAGTCGCTCGGCGTCGTCGGCTGGGTCGGCTCGCTAGTCTCGCTCGGGGTGCTAGGAGTGCTCGGGGTGCTCGGCTTCGTCGGCTCACTGGGCTGCGCGGCAACCGGGTGTGAGTCGGCGTCGGTCGGGTTTGTTCCAGCCTTGACCTCGTCGGCGTCGGAGTAGCCGTCGCCGTCGGTGTCACCCTTGTTCGGGTTGGTACCGCGGTCGATTTCGTCCTTGTCGCTCAGGGTGTCGCCGTCGGAGTCGGCCTGGTCGGGGCTGGTGTTGCCCGGCTCGCCGTTCGGGTTGAACTTGTCGTTCGGGTACTTGTTGTTGAGCTTGCCGGAGATCTCGTCGGCGTCGGAGATGCCGTCGGAGTCGGTGTCCTTGGTCGGGTCCTTCTCCGGCTCCGCCTGGGCCTCGCGGGCCTTCAGCTCCGTGGTGCCCTCGCTGGTGCCGTAGCGTACGCGCTCGATTTCCTTCTCGCCGGCCACGGCCTTGATGGTGTGGTCCGCATTGCTCAGCTTGACGTCGGCAAGCGTGGCCACGCCGGAGGCGTCGGTGTCGGCCTTGCCCAGAGAAGTGTCGCCGTCGAAGAACTCGACCGGGATGCCGGCCGGGACGGGCTTGCCCTCGGCGTCGGTGACGGTGGCGGAGACCTTCGCGGGGTTGTCGCCCTCGACGGGCTTGTCGCCGACCCACTCGGCGGTCACGGCGGTGGAGGTCTTCTTGTCCTCGATCGGGGCCTGGACGGTCAGCTTGGTCGAGGCCTCGGATGGCGCGATGACGACGGTGCCCTGGTTGTTGGACAGGCCGGAGTACTTCGCCACGACGGTCTGCTCGCCGGTCAGCCCGGCGAAGTCGTGCTCGATGGTGGCGTAGCCGTCGGTGGTGCCGTCGAGCGTCGCGGTTCCGAACTTGTCCTCGCCGATGAAGAAGTCGACGGTGCCGGACAGGACCGGCTGCTGGTTGGCGGCGTCGGCGTCGGCATGCGTGACGCGGACCTTCAGCGGGGTCGTCTCGCCTGCGGTGACCTCCTGCGGGGTCGTGGCGTCCCAGGCGGTGTTGGAGGTGTCGGTGACGGTCACGCGCGGCATGGCGTGGGTGACCTTCACGACGTCGGACTCCGAGGGCTTCGCGGTCGGGGTGCCGGAGAAGACGGCCTTGAGCTGCGTCTCGCCGGGGGCGAAGGGGCGGCGGATGGTGTAGGTACCGTCGCCGTTATCCTTGCCGAAGCCCAGCGAGGCCCACTCCGGGTGGTCGGCGTTGATGTACTTGAACTCGACCTTGCCGCCGTCGAGCTTGGCGCCCTCCGGGACGACGATCTTCGCGGTGATGGTCTGGAATCCCGAGCCCATATCCGCGCCATTTTCCGGGGTGGTGATGGCGATGGAGGACTCTCGCTGCACGTAGGCGACGCTTAGCTGCTTCTCCGCGGACTTCGCTGCCGGGAAGGTGCGCTCCCCAGAAGTGACCTCGGCGGCCTCTGCGGTGATGACGACCGGCTTGTCGGAGGACTTTTCCGGGCGGTAGGTGACCTCGGCGATGCCTTCCGGGTTCGCCTTCTGTCGGCCAATCTCGGTGCCGTCGGCCTTGAACACGATCTCCGGGTACTGGCTGGCCGCCAGGTTGCGCCCCTCCGGCTTGTAGGTCGCCTTCAGTGGCACGTCGGTACCGGGCTCCACGGAGGCGGGTACGTCGGCCAGCTCCAGGCTGGTCTTCAGCTCGGCCTTAACGCCCACGGTCTTCGGCTCGCTTTCCGACGCCCTGTACGCGGCGTTCTCGGCCGGAATAAGGCGGGCGCGGTAGGCGACGTCGCCGTCGACGTCCGGCGTGGTGGTGTCCAAGGCGGCAGTGCCGGAGGCGGCGTCGACCGGCTCGCCGACTGCGCCCCAGTTGCTGCCCTCCTGCTTCTCGAACTGGATCTTCGCGCCGGTCAGCGGGACGTCCGTCGGGTCGACGGTCGCCGTGGCGGACAGGTGGACCGGGATCTCGCCCTGCTCGTTCGGGGCCTGCTCGGCGGTCGCGTCCAGGGCGACGGCGGTGCTGACGGCCTCGACCTTCGTGACGGTCAGCCGCTGGCTAGCAGGGCCCGCGTTGACGTAGACGGCGTTGTCGCTCCAGTTCCCGTCCTCCATGAAGGACATCGTGTCGTTCGACCCTGCAGCCGCCTGGGCTCCGGCTGCGCGCAGGCCGAAGACCACCTCCTCCCCGTCCTTGGGGGCCACAACCGTGAACACCACGGAGGGGAGCTGCACGGCTCCGCTCTTGGCGAAGGTGTCCGAACGCCACGAACCGCTCTGATCGCTCGCGTCGGGGCTGTTCTTGACAGTGCGGTTTTGCCGGTCTGCGATGCGGGCGAATCCGCCGGTCTGCGACGGGGCGCCGCTGGCATCGACCCTGTGGAGGGTCGGGGTGGCTCCGGCGCTGCCGCTAATGTTGCCGCCTTCCAGGTGCATCTCCTTGATCTCGACGCCGCTCGGTAGCGCAATGTCGTACTTGAATCGGGACCACCACTCGTACCCGACCGTCATGGGGCCCGGAGTGACGGTAACCGTGAACTCCTCGCCGGGGCGGACGATATCCGGGTACTTCACGCCGGTGCCGAAGGGAAACGGCGCGGTGTTCCTCCCCGGCGTGTAGCCACCGAAGCTGGTATCCACGTTCGAGCCGGGCCTGTCGATGTAATACGTCCAGGTGTCGTTGACAACCTTGTCGACGATGGTCTGAGTTGCGGTGGCGCCCGTGGCGCCTGTGGCGGTCTGCGCGGAGGCGACCTGCGCCAGGGGCATCCCCGGCAGGGCGGGGGAGAGGACCAGGGTGCTGGCCGTGGCGACCGCGATGACGGTTGCCGGAATGCGCTTAGTGATTCGCATGGTCAGTGTCTCTTTTCTACCTATTTACCCGGTGCAGCGCCCTAGGCGCCCTTGCGGTTGGACTCGGCTGCGGGGACATTCTTGACGGTCACCTCGACGTTCTTGGAGGCCTTGAGGTTGCCGTCCTCGTCGAAGAACTGCAGCGTCATGACGTGCGTGCCGGCATCGAAGGCGTCCATGTCCCACGTCGCCTTGCCCCCGACGACGGAGATCTGCGCTTCGCCGTCTGCGGCCTTGGCCGGGGCGCCGTCGACAAGCACCTTCAGCGTGCCGAAGACCGCGTCGGTGGAGCCGTCCTTGTCGGAGACGGTGGCGGACATCCTGTGGACGGTGCCGAGACCTAGCTCGCCGCTGCTGCTCGCGCCCGGGGTGATCTGCAGGTCACCCATCTCCTTCGGGATCTCCGGCTTCGGCTGCGTCGGGGTCGTCGGCTGCTCAGTGCTGGTATTCGGGGTGCTCGTGCCCGGGGTGCTCGGCTCGCTCGGCTCCTCCGGCATGGTTTCGCCGGGCTCGGTCACGGTGATCGCCGCGTTGTTTGTCGACTCGGTGAAGGCATCCGGGTCGCTCGGGGCGAAGGTGAAGGTCAGGTTCTGGGCACCTGCCTGCGGGAATGTCAGCGGCAGCGTTGCCTTGCCACCCTCGACCGGGGCCTCGACCTTCTGGGCGCCCACCATCGTGGAGACGGTGCCAGCCGCGCTTGCCGGGTTCACGGTGACGACGGCGCTGACGTTCTTGCCCTTCTCGACGGAGTCGGGCAGGTCCACGGTCAACTGCGTGGCGGTCTTCTTCACCTGCGGCTTGACCACGCGCAGGGTCGTATTGGCCTTCGCCTCGGACTGCGACTTATCGGCCGGGGCGTAGACGGCGCTGATGGCGACGTCGCCTTCGGCAGCCGGGGTGACCTCGATCTGTGCGGCGTTGTCCTTGACCTCGGCGACAGTCTCCTTGCCTGCGACGGTGAAGGTGACCTTGCCCGTAGCCGAGGTGGTGCCCTGGGCCGGGGTCAGCTTCGCGACGATAACGGTCTTGGTTCCGGCCTCAACCTCATTTTCGGCGCCGCTCAGGGTCATCGCCGTGACCGGCGCGGCCTTGACGTCGATGTCCTTTGCCTGCGTCGCCGGGGCGAATGGGGAGCCCGCAGACGGCTTGTACGTGGCCTTGATCTTCTTGATGCCGGTCGCGCCGTCGAGAGGCAACTCCGCGCGTGCCCCGCCGGAGACGATCTTTTCAGTGACGATGGCGCCGTCGCCAAGCTGGAAGGCGATCTCGCCCTCGGCCTTGGAGTCCACGGCGGCAGAGACGGCGACCTTGCCCTCGGTGACGTTGATCGTTGCGGGGGCCTCCAGCGCGAGCGCCGAGTCCTGGCCGACGACTGCAACGGTGGTATTGCCGGAGGATGCGTTGAACGCCTTCGGATTTGCCGGAGTGAAGGTGGCGGTGACCTGGCGGGAACCGGCGGTCGGGAAGGTCATTTGGGTGACGGCCTTGCCTCCGGAGACCGGGATCGTGGCGGAGGTCATCTCGCCGGAGGTGAACACCACGGTTCCCTCGGCGCCCGGGGTGACGGTCGCGGTCAGGTTGGTCGGCCTACCGGCGATGGCGTTCGCTGCGGAGACGGACACCGAGGTGTCCTGCGCCGGCTTATCCTCCTCGACCTTGACGACGGCCAGGCGGGAGGCGCGCTCGTCCAGAGGGGAGTTCGCATTGGCCAGAGCGCGCGGGGAGCAGCGCACAGTTGCAGTGAGGTTGATCGGGAAGAAGCCAACCTTGGCCTGGATGCTGGCGCCCATGGTGAGGAAGTTCGCGTCGTTGGCGTACTGGCCGGAGGCGCCTGCGGTGCGGACGCCGAAGTTGGCCGCGCCCGGCTTCGTCGCCTTGGTGCGCAGCGTCATCTCCGGAAAGGTCAGGTTCAGGGTGCTGCCGCTGATGGTGTAGCGCACGCCCGCCGGGCTGGAGGTGTTGCTGTTCGGCCCGTTCGCGATGGTGCTGTTGTTCGCGTCGGCCAGGCGCAGGATGCGACCGTTCGCGTCGGCATTGCCGGATTCGTTGACGCGCAGGATCTTAAAGCCCTTGATGTTGGCCTTGGACTCGTCGATGCTACCGCTGACGTAGTCGACATTGTCGGGAAGCTGGAAGTCCAGCTTCATCCGCCACGCCTCAGTAATGCGTGCGCCCATTGGCAGCCCGGACGGCAGCGGCACGCTCACAGGGTTGATGGAGAACTTGCTCTCGATCTCGTCGCCGACCTTGACCGTCTCGGGGGAGTCGACGTTGACGGTCACGTCGATGGGGCTATCGGTGGGGAAGTCTTGGGCGCCCGCATATGCGGACGGCATGGCCTGACATGCGAGGTTCATATGCGAGGTCTGGGTACCAGCCATCGCTTGAGGGAGCACTACAGCACCACCGATGAGCAGGGCACCGGTGGCTGCGGTAGCAGCAATTCTCTTACTGGTTTTCATGTGATTCCCCTTGGGTTAAAGGAATGAGCCCGTATCGGCCCTCGTGCGCTCGCCTGTCGCTAGGCCTGTAGCTAAGTCGAATGGCTACCCCCGCCTGTAAGCGAAGAACCCCGGTCGAAAGCGAACGGTTGAGGGACGACCGAGCGAGAATTGTTTTGCTTCACTCACAAATCAGTTCAGCTCAGTGCCGTTACTGTAACGTAATGAACCTGTAACGACACTGTGTTTAACCGTGTTTGATAGCGCCACTGCTACATGGGGCGTAGCCAGGAAATTGTTACGAATTCAGGTGTGCTGTAATTGATTAGGGCTTTTGTTTGTGAAGGGATATAAAAATAGAAGCTTGAGGACTTTATTTTCGCAGCCTGGAAACCGTAGTGCAGGGGTAGGGGATGGGGTAATAATCGCGCCGGCATTAAACGTTATTTTTGGTGGGGAAACTGGGTGCTACGCCATCTGGCCGCTGTGAGTAGCTGGGGTCAGTGGGCACTTTTGCTTAGTGACGTACGTCTCAAAAAGGCCTACCCTGGACGGCATGAACGAATTCACGCCCGATTACAACGACATCCTCGCCGACGTACCCACCGGCATCCTGCTGGGTGGCTCCTTCCGCCCCGCCTCGAACGGCGAGACATTCTCCGTCATTAACCCCGCGAACGACAAGCACCTGGTAGACGTCGCCTCAGCGACGGAGGACGACGCCCGGCAGGCCCTCGATGAGGCCTGCGCGGCACAGGAGCAGTGGGCCGCGACCCCGCCGCGCGAGCGTAGCGAAATCCTCCGCAAGACCTTCGAGCTGATCCACCGCGACGCCGATAAGCTAACCCGCCTGCAGTCGCTGGAGATGGGGCGCGCCCTGCCGGACTCCAAGGCAGAGGTCGGCTACGGCGCCGAGTTCTTCCGCTGGTTCGCGGAGGAAGCCGTCCGCATCACCGGTGATTACCGTATTTCCCCGAACGGCTCTTCCCGCATCGTGGTCGTCCGTCAGCCTGTCGGCCCAGTGCTCGCGATTACTCCGTGGAACTTCCCGCTGGCCATGGGCACCCGCAAGATCGCCCCAGCTCTGGCCGCAGGCTGCCCCATCATCATCAAGCCCGCTGCCAAGACCCCGCTGACCATGCTCTACCTGGGCAAGCTGCTCCTCGAAGCCGGGGTGCCTGCGGGCGTGATCTCGGTGCTGCCGACCGGCCACTCCTCCAATATCTCCGCGCTGCTGGACGACGACCGCCTGCGCAAGTTCACCTTCACCGGCTCCACCGAGGTCGGCCAGATGCTCGCCGCGAAGGCGGCCGGGACCTCCATGAAGGTCTCCCTCGAGCTCGGCGGTAACGCCCCCTTCGTCGTGCATTCCGACGGCGATGTCGACAAGGCCGTCGACGCCGTGGTCGCCGCGAAGCTGCGCAACGGCGGCCAGGTGTGCATCTCCCCGAATCGCTTCATTGTCCACGAGGACAAGGCCGAGGCGTTCGTGGATGGCGTCGTCAAGCGGTTCGAGGAGTTGAAGCTGGGGCATGGCACGGACCCGGCGACCACGCTGGGCCCGCTGGCGCTGCGCTCGCAGCAGGACATCGTCCGCGACCTGGTGGATGACGCGGTCGAGCGCGGCGCGAAGGTCGCCTTCGGCGGCTCGATCCCGGACCTGGGAGGCGAGCTCTCCGACGGCTACTTCTTCGAGCCGACCGTGCTGACGGACGTGCCGCGGGACGCGAACATCATCCGCGACGAGATCTTTGGGCCGGTGGTCGCGGTGACGACCTTCTCGGATGACGAGGAAGCGCTGAAGCAGGCCAACGACACCATCTTCGGCCTGGCGGCGTACGTGTTCAGCGAGAACCTGACCAAGGCGCTGGACGCGGCGGAGCGCATCGAGTCCGGCATGGTCGCCGTCAACAAGGGCTCTCTGTCCGACCCGTCGGCGCCGTTCGGTGGCGTCAAGCAGTCGGGCCTCGGACGGGAGGGCGGTTTCTCGGGCATCGACGAGTTCGTCGAGGAGAAGCTGATTTCCCTGGAGAACTAGCTGCAGCTAGCCCAGGCGGCCGCGCCCCATGCGCAGCAGCGCCGAGGCGATGGCCGGGCCCTCGGGGCCCAGTGCGTCGCGGAAGGCGTTGATGATCTGGACCTCGCGGCCGTGGACCAGGCGCGTGCCACCGGAGCCGAGGCGCGTCTTGCCGACGGCCTTGCTGATGGCGGTGCGGCGACGGATGGCGTCAATAATCAGGTCGTCCAGGCGGTTGATCTCCTGGCGGTAGGACTCGATCTCGGCGGAGCTCAGCGGGTCGTCGGTGCCGGTGGGCATGCGGACCTCAAAAGGGGAGACCGCGTGGGCATCGTGGGTACCGGGCGCTGCGGTTGGCGCTGCGACTGCGTCAGTGCCGGGCTCGGGGGCTGCAGGGGAGTGACTTTCCGCCGGGTTTTCGCTCATGTGTCCTATTGTGCCAAACAAGTCAGTCCGGAGGCTCCGCTAGTCTAGGAACATCATGGGTAATGAATCTGGAATGTTGTTTGGGGCCTTTGATGCGCAGGGCGGCCCGTCCCGCGAGGGCGACAGTAACGGCGCTGGCTTTGGCGCGTTTTCGCAGGGGTCGGGCGTAGCTGGCTACTCGGGTGCCGTGCAGGGGGTTGGCGCTGCTGGCAGTGCTGATCGTGCTGGTCGTGTTGGTGGCGCCGCCGGCCCATATCCCCGCGAGCACGTCGCGGAACAGCTGCTGGAGGGGCTGAACCCGCAGCAGCGGCAGGCAGTCGAGCACATCGGCTCGCCGCTGCTGATCGTGGCGGGAGCGGGCTCCGGCAAGACGGCGGTACTCACGCGACGCATTGCCTACTTGATTGGCGTGCGCGGGGTCCTGCCGAGCCAGGTTTTGGCGATTACCTTTACCAATAAGGCCGCCGCTGAGATGCGCGAGCGCGTCGCGGGCCTCGTCGGCGAGCAGGCCCGCCGCATGTGGGTCTCCACCTTCCACTCCATGTGCGTGCGCATCCTGCGTATGCAGCATGACCTGGTGCCAGGGCTGAACTCGAACTTCTCCATCTATGATTCGGACGACTCGCGCCGGCTGCTGTCCATGATCGCCAAGGACATGAACCTGGACGGCAAGAAGTTCACCGGCCGCGTCCTGTCCTCCCGGATTTCGAATCTCAAAAATGAGCTGATCGACCCCGAGCAGGCGATTTCGGATGCGTCGACGACGCGCAACCCCTTCGACGACGTGGTCGCGCGGGTCTATGTTGAGTACCAGGCGCGCCTGTGCGCGGCCAACGCCGTCGATTTCGACGACTTGATCGGTGAGGTCGTCCGTATCTTCACCCAGCATCCGCAGGTCGCCGAGTACTATCGTCGCCGCTTCCGTCACGTGCTGGTGGACGAGTATCAGGATACGAACCATGCCCAGTACGTGCTGGTCAGTGCGCTCGTCGGCAAGCCCGGCGGGGAGGTTCCCCCGAGCGAGCTCTGCGTGGTGGGCGACTCGGACCAGTCGATTTACGCCTTCCGTGGCGCGACGATCCGCAACATTGAGGAGTTCGAGAAGGACTACCCGGAGGCCACCTCGATTCTGCTGGAGCAGAATTACCGCTCGACGCAGACGATTCTCTCGGCGGCCAACGCCCTGATCGCCCGAAACGAGAATCGCAGGGAGAAGAAGCTCTGGACCGACCTCGGCGAGGGTGGGCAGATCAAGGGCTACGTCGCGGATAACGAGCACGACGAGGCCCGCTTCATCGCCAACGAGATCGACCAGTTGGTGGAGTCCGGGCCGTACAGGTACTCGGATGTGGCGATCTTCTACCGCACCAACAACTCCTCGCGTGCGCTGGAAGACGTGTTTATCCGCATGGGTGTGCCCTACACGGTGGTGGGTGGCACGCGGTTCTACGAGCGGCGCGAGGTCCGCGATATTGTCGCCTACCTGCGCGTGATCCAGAATTTCGACGACGATGTCTCGATCCGGCGCGTGATCAATACGCCGCGCCGCGGAATCGGCGACCGCGCGCAGGGGCACGTCTCGCTGTACGCGGAGGACGAGCGCATCTCCTTCGGTGCCGCGCTGCGCGTTGTGGCCGATGGCGGCGTCCCAGCTGTGGCGACGCGCAGCAGGAAGTCGATGGCCTCTTTTGTGGAACTGATCGACTCGTTGGCCTCGGACTACGCCTCCGGTGAGCTGGCCGATATCGGCGACCTCGTCAGCGCGATCATCGATCGCACCGGTTACAAGGCGGAGCTGGAGCGTTCCAACGATCCCCAGGACGCTACCCGCCTGGACAACCTCAACGAGTTGGTCAGCGTCGCCCGCGAGTTCTCGGCCGAGGCCGAGCTGATGGGCTCCATCGATGTTGGGGAGGACACCGCTGTCGCAACCGAGGGCGAGGACTTTAGCGACGGTGAGGCCGAGCCCGGCAGCCTGCAGGCGTTCCTCGAGCGCGTCTCGCTGGTCGCCGACGCCGACCAGATTCCCGACGACGACAACGGCGTCGTCACGCTGATGACCCTGCATACCGCGAAGGGGCTGGAGTTTCCGGTCGTGTTCCTGGTCGGCTGGGAGGACGGGCTCTTCCCGCACCTGCGTGCCCTGGGCGACCCGAAGGAGCTCGCGGAGGAGCGTCGCCTGGCTTATGTCGGCATTACGCGTGCCCGCAAGCAGCTTTACCTAACCCGCGCCGTGACGCGCTCGTCCTGGGGATCGCCGCAGAACAACCCGCCGTCGCGCTTCCTGGGGGAGGTTCCCCCGGAGCTGATCGATTGGCTGCGCGAGGGGCCGTCGCGGGCGTGGGGCGCCGGATCGCGCTCCGGTGGCTACGGCTCCGGGTTTGGCAGCTCGGGAGGTGCCGGCAGCGCGTTCGGTCGCGGGCGCGGCGGTGGCTTCGGCTCGAGCAATGGTTCGGGCTTCGGCGGGGGCGCGTCCGGTGGTGCCGGCGCCCGCAAGAAGAACAAGGAGCTGCACCTGGAGCCCGGCGACAAGGTCGTCCACGACAAGTACGGCCTGGGCACCGTCCTCGAGGTGCAGGGCCTGCCTCCCCGCGCTACAGCCATGATCGACTTCGGCTCCGCGGGCAAGGTGCGCCTGATGCTGATGGGCGGCGTGCCCATGGAGAAGCTCTAGCCGGCCACTGGGCCCCGCCACTGGGCCCCGCCGCGCTACTTCTTCGCGGTAATCCAGCAGTTGATGACGGCGTCTTGGACCTCGGTGCCCTCGGCGTCCGTCAGGGTGATGTGCACCGGGAAGTCCCTGCCCCCAGTATCAGGGGTGATGTCGGCGAAGTCCGGCAGCTCCGCCGTCGCGACCGCGGTCAGCCCGCCGACGGAGATGCGCTTGTAGTTGGTGGTCATGCCCTTCGGCACCCACCTGTGCGTCGTCGGCACGCTCGCCTCGCAGAGCATGCCCATGGTGAATTCGGCGAGGTTGCAGGCAGCGATCGCGTGGACCGACTTGATATGGTTCTGCACGCCCCACCACTTGGGCATGCGCGCCACTGCCCGGCCCGGCTCCATGACCGACAGCTGCGGGTGTACGGTGCGAAAATATGGCGCTACGAGCGATGCGCTGAAGGAAAAGAGCCGCTTGCCGACGCCGGGTACCGGCGAGCCGGAGAGCTTCTTCCACGCGCGTAGAGTCTTCGTTTCAGTCATGCGCCTAACACTAGGGCAACAGCCGCGGGGAAGAGGCTAAAAATAGAAAAGCCCGTGCGCACTGAAAAGTGCGATCACGGGTGAGTTTCAGGCATGGATCGGGGAGGCTGACGCCGCCGATTCCAGGTAGCTGCTTAGCCGAGGTTCAGGCCACGCTCGATGAACCAGGAAACCGGGTCAACCGGGGTGACGCCATCCGGGTGAATCTCAAAGTGCAGGTGCGTGCCGGTGGAGAATCCGCGGTTACCCATACCGGCGATCACCTCGCCCGCGCGGACGATCTGGCCGACTGCGACGTAGATCGACTCGACATGGCCGTAGACCGAGACAGAGCCGTCGTTGTGTCGAACGCGAACCCACTGGCCGTAGCCCTGGGCGGGTCCTGCGTCGATCACGGTGCCGTCCATGACGGACATGATCGGAGTGTTGGTGACGTTAGCCAGGTCGACGCCGGAGTGGAAGGTGCCCCATCGCGGGCCGAACGGCGAAGTCAAAACGCCGATAGTCGGAATCGATAGCATCGGAGCGCGGGCCTGCAGGTCGCGCGCTACGCGCTGCTGGTTGTACACAAGGGCCGTGGCCAGGTGGTTGCCGAGGTCGGTCGCCGGGGTGAAACCGGAGGAGGCAAGAACCAGCGGCGAGTTCTGCTTCGGCTGTGCCGCACGAGTCTCGGTCTTCTTGAATGCAGAAGAGGTCTCTCCGGCTGCCGGGGCCGCGGGAGCCTCCGAAGTGGTGTCTGCAGCCTGCGCCGTTGCCTTGGTGTCCGTATCGGTCGCGGGCTGCGCGGCGGCAATCGCGGAGGAGGAGGCGATGGTCGACGCGGACAGTGCGACGATGGCTGCGCGCGAAGTCGCGGACACCTCTACCTTGCGGTGCTTGCCGCCGAGGCGACGGTTCGAGAAGACAGACACTTTTTGAAACTCCCTGGCAACGAGCTTTGTAACCGGTTTGTTATTCAACTCGTCCGACTATAACGGTTCGATATCGCCCGGGCAACCTCTTCTTTAATAATCTCTCGCAAAATCTTCCAAAAGTATGAACATTTCCCTTTGGGGCGTGGGCCGAAAGGATGAGTCCCCGAGCTGCTGGGGCGTAATTGTAAAGCCCCGTCCCTTTAAACAGGGGGCGCAACCGACGAATGGGGAGCGCAACCAAAGTCGTCGGCGCGTAAAGGAGGAGGTCGCCCCCCAAAGGGGTTAGGGTCTGTAAAGAAGTAACGCCGGGCTGGGCTCGCGGAAGGCATCTCGCCTCTACTCGCACGAAGCGATTTCCGCGACGCTCCAATGTGCGCTCCTTATATAAAGGGCGCAGGAGTAGTTGGTATCAACGGCCCGACAGCTCTCGACATAAGGCCCACAGGAAAGGACTACGACACAGTGAGAGGCTCAGATCCTCGAAAGGCGTCCTCCAGCCGCGACAGGAACCGGCAGAGTCGTCGCGCGGGCTCGCGTGCTGCTGCTCGTCCGGTTTCGCAGAGGCACTCGCACCCCGAGACCGCACCACTGCCGGTCGGCGCTGTTCGTGGGCAGAGTCGAGCACAGGCCGATGAGCGGGCGTCGTCGCAATTGTCAGCAAGGGCGCTGCAGTCGTCGTCGGCAAGCGGGCGCGCGTACGTGACCGTTTTTGGTAGGAGGCTCAACGTCGCCCGGATGCGTCGCTTCGGCCTGTCCGTCGCGGCTGCGGACGGCGTGGTGGTACTCCTGGCGATTTCGCTCGCGCTGATCGGCGTGATTGTCCGGGGCGTGGGCATGACGCCGCTGCCGGCCACCATCGCCGAGGTGTGGATGACCTTCAACCTGGTCCCCTTCGCCTTCAACGGAACCACCCTGGGGCTCATGCCCGCGGTCCCGGCGATCGCGGTGGTCGCATTTCTCGCGTGGAGGGTGCGCCGTGAGGTGGCGGACCGCATCAGCCTTCGAGACGTCCGGGCGCTGGCCGCGGCGTACCTTGGCGTACCGCTGATCCTCACGGTCATCGCCTGGCTCATGCTTTACGACGCCTCCCAGGTTTTCCAGCGCATTAAGCTCCCCAATTTCGGTGCAGCTCTCCTGTCGACCCTGCTCGTGCACCTGGCGGCGCTGACCATCGGAATGGGGCAGCGACTGCTGCGTGCGCTGCTGCGCCGCAGGCGGTGGCCGGAGTGGCTGCTGACATCGGCGCGGTTGGCTGTCTCCTACGTACTGTGGCTCTTCGTCGCGGGTTTCATTGCGGTGGTGGTCTCGCTGGTGTGGCATTACAAGAATGCCGCCGACGCGTATGCGATTGCGTCCACCGCAGGTGAGTCAGTCGCGTTGACGGCGCTCTCCGTGGCCTACCTGCCCAATGTGGTGCTCGGTGCCGTCGCGGTGCTGCTCGGTGGAAACGCCAATGTCGGCGTTGCTGAGGTGAGCCTGTTTTCGGTGACGCCGGGGCAGTTGCCTCCTCTTCCAATCCTGGCGGCGATGCCGCAGTCGCTGATCTCGCCCTTCATTGGCGTATTCGTGGTGGTTCCCGCGGCGGTCGCGGTGTGGCGGGTCGTCGTGTTCCTGCGCAGCTCGAAGACGGAACGTCCCTACCTGGTAGTGGTCGCGGCCGCAGTGTGGTCCGGCCTGTTCCTCGTCGCGCTCGCATGGCTATTCGGCGGAGAGGTGGGGTACCTCGGATGGTCCGGCGCGTCGTGGTGGCTGACCGGCCTTCTCGGTTCGATGTGGTTTGCGATCACCGGAGCGATTGTCGCGGTCGCCATGACTGGCGTTCCGTCGGTGGGAGGCTACCGGGGCGGAGCTGAGCCTGCGGCTGAGGTTGGGGCAGAGTCTGAGCCAGCACAAGAGGCTGCGGAGGCCGATGTTCAGCCGGGAGATGCGGAGGCATCTCAGGCCGATGCCGACGCTGACGACGATGCGGACGCTGACGACGATGCGGACGCTGACGATGCCGACGCTGATACCGAGGCGCAGGACGGAGCAAGCGCCGAGGAGGCCGGGGCCTCCGAACCTGCCGACGAAGAATCTGGGCCGGAAGGCACGGAAGAGACGTCGGCAAGCGGGGAGGAAGACCGCGAAGCGGGGGCGGAATCGGGCAACGAGGAGGGCGCACAGGGCGAAAAGCAGGGGTAGGAGGAATTTGGGCTGTGGGGGCGCCTGGGTATGCTTATCCGCGTGACCGAAGCACAGCCCGTTGCAGACAATCCTCACAATCCTTCCGCCACCGACCAGCCACTTCGCCTTGTCGTACTCGCCTCCGGGTTCGGCTCACTGCTGCAGTCCATGCTGGAACTGCTCGATTCGGCCAAAGTGGTAATCGTCGCGGTCGGATCCGATAAGGATTGTCCCGCACTCGAGCGGGCCGAGAAACTACAAATCCCAACCTTCAAGGTGCCCTTCGACGCTGAGGCGAAGAAGAACCGGCAGGGTTGGGATTTGCGCGTTTTGGAGGCTGTGTCGTCTTTCTCGCCGGACTTGATCGTCTCGGCGGGATTCATGCGCATCCTAGGGAAGGTGTTCGTTGAGGCCTATCGCGACCGCATCATTAACACCCACCCCGCTCTGCTGCCGTCCTTCCCGGGCGCGCATGCGGTGCCGGACGCGCTGGACTACGGGGTGAAGGTCACGGGCACGACCGTACATGTCGTCGACACTGGAGTGGACACCGGGCCGATCCTCGCTCAGGAGCCGGTGGTCGTCAAAAACGACGACACGGTGGAGACTCTGCACGAACGCATCAAGGTAGTCGAACGGCGACTTCTCGTTGATGTACTGCACTCGATTGCCGATCGCGGGATGGTCCGCGACGGACGAAAGGCTTATCTGAAATGACCAACGACAGCACGCAGCGTAAACCCATCAAGCGGGCTCTCATCAGCGTCTACGACAAGACCGGGCTGGAGGACCTGGCCCGCAGCTTGCACGACGCTGGCGTAGAAATCGTCTCCACCGGTTCGACCGCGGCCAAGATCGCCGCCGCGGGCGTTCCCGTGACCCCGGTCGAGGACCTCACCGGTTTCCCGGAGTGCCTCGAGGGCCGCGTCAAGACGCTGCACCCGCGCGTGCATGCCGGCATCCTCGCCGACACTCGCAAGGAGGACCACCTCGCGCAGCTAAAGGAGCTGGGCGTTGAGGCCTTCCAGCTGGTCGTTGTGAACCTGTACCCCTTCCGCGAGACGGTCGCCTCCGGCGCCTCCTTCGACGAGTGCGTCGAGCAGATCGACATCGGAGGCCCCTCCATGGTTCGCGCCGCCGCGAAGAACCACCCGTCCGTCGCGATCGTGGTCGACCCCGCGCGCTACACCGACGTTGCCGGCGCCGTCGCAGAGGGCGGCTTCACGCTGCAGCAGCGCCGCGAACTGGCCCGCGACGCGTTCCTGCACACCGCGGAGTACGATGCCGCGGTCTCCGGCTGGTTCGTCGAGCAGCTCTCTGGGCGCAGCAACGAACCGGTCGCGCTGCGCTACGGCGAGAACTCCCACCAGTCCGCGACGCTGACCCGCGTCGGCGCGAAGGGCCTGGCGAATGCGACGCAGCTAAACGGCAAGGAGATGTCGTACAACAACTACCAGGACGCTGACGCCGCGTGGCGCGCCGCCTGGGATCACGAGCGCCCCTGCGTCGCGATCATCAAGCACGCAAACCCCTGCGGTATCGCCGTGTCCGATGAGTCGATCGCCGCTGCTCATCGCGCTGCGCACGCCTGCGACCCGATGTCCGCCTTCGGCGGCGTTATCGCCGTCAACCGCGAGGTCTCGGTCGAGATGGCCGAGCAGGTCAAGGACATCTTCACCGAGGTCATCGTTGCCCCGTCCTACGAGGACGGTGCGGTGGAGATTCTGAAGTCGAAGAAGAATCTGCGCGTCCTGGTCGCCGAGTACGAGGCGCCGAGCGAGGAGCGCAAGTTCATCTCCGGCGGTTACCTGACGCAGGAGCCCGACACCTACCAGGCCGAGGGCGATAAGCCCGAGAACTGGACGCTCGCAACCGGCGAGGCCCTTTCGCCAGAGGAGCTCGCCGAGCTCGAGTTCGCGTGGCGCGCCGTCCGCGCCGTCAAGTCCAACGCGATCCTGCTGGCCAAGGGCGGCGCCACCGTCGGCGTCGGTATGGGCCAGGTCAACCGCGTGGACTCTGCGAAGCTCGCCGTCGAGCGCGCCAACACGCTTGCCGACGGCACCAACCGCACCGAGGGCTCCTTTGCGGCCTCGGACGCCTTCTTCCCGTTCGCCGATGGCCTCCAGGTCCTGCTCGACGCGGGCGTGAAGGCCGTCGTCCAGCCGGGCGGTTCCATCCGCGATGAGGAGGTCATCGCCGCGGCGAAGGAAGCCGGCGTGACCATGTACCTGACCGGTACGCGCCACTTCTTCCACTAGGGGTTGGGGCCCCTTGGCGAATTTTCCAGGATTGTGTAGGAAGTAAGGGCGAATTTGCTGTTACTTCCTACAAAATCCAGGAAAAATGCTGGCTCGGTTGCGGCGTCGGGCCACTCCGTGCTCAGGAGTGGCCACCACTTTTGCCCCGAAAACCGCATGGGCGCCCGCTAATCGCGCTTAACATGGTCTGCATGACACGCAGAACCGAAGCTCGCCAGCGCCGAGAGGGTGAAATTCTCGCCGCAGCCGCCGCCATCATCGCCGAACGCGGTTTTCATCAGTCGCGGCTCGAGGACGTCGGTTCTGCCGTCGGCATCTCGGGGCCTGCGCTCTACCGCTATTTCAGCGGTAAGGAGGACCTCCTCGCACAGATACTGATCGATATCTCCATCAGGCTTGTCGACGGCGGCCGTGCCGTGTTGGCCCAGTCGAAAGCAGAGGGGTGGGGTCCCGAGAGGACCCTGAAGGAGCTGCTGGCGCACCACGTGAAGTTCGCGGTGACCGAGCCCGATCGCATCCGCGTCCAGGAGCGCGAGGGCGGCAATCTTGCCTCGCAGGAGCGGGCAAAGGTGCGTTCGCTGCAGAGGCTGTACCTGGAGATGTGGGTCGATTCGCTGCGTGCGCTGCATCCTGAGCTGACTGCGGATCAGGCCCAGGTTAAGGTGCAATTGGTGGCGGGGCTGATTAACTCCTCGCGCCACGTGGTCAAGTGGGCGGGGCCCGAGCAGACCAGCGACAATACCTTCACCATGGCGCTCGCGGCGCTGGGGATCGAGTAGCTCAAAGTAGTCAAGGCGACGTGCATCGTATCGACGGTGCCCGTCGCCTCTTTCGTGCGCATGTTGTGCGTGGGGAGTGCCACGATCGCGCTGCAGTGTGCGGGCATCGCCAGGGATTCCGGGGTCTGCCAGGGGGCCGGATGAGCATTTACCCCCGAAACTGTTAATCGTGGCTAACTATTGAACGCTGGTCAATTGGTGCGTTTTCCTGCATTGTTTACGAAAGGATTGTGGTTGGTTGGCCATGGCTGGGGGTAGGGCGCTGTGATATGGAAAACAAAAGCACTTGAAGCGTGATGCGAGTCACATTAATCTTTCCGTCAAGAAAGTTAATAGTCATTAACGGAAAGTATTTCGCCCCATGACTCACGCGACCGACACCGCACACGCAAGCACCGCACAGGCCGATTCAGCACACGCCGATTCCGCACAGGCCGATTCAGCACACGCCGATTCCGCACAGCCGATGACTAACCGCGGCAAGCACGAGCAGCTCGTGGCACATCTCAAGGACCTGCTGGCCCAGGCGGCCAAGGGCGGCTCCGACAAGGCACGCGCCCGACACATCTCCCGCGGCAAGCTCCTGCCGCGCCAGCGCATCAACCAGCTCCTGGACCCGGGCAGCCCCTTCCTCGAGGTCGCGCCCCTCGCCGCGCACGAGATGTACGGTGGCAAGGTCCCGGCCGCTGGCGTCATCGCCGGCATCGGCCTGATCCACGGCCGCCGCTGCCTCGTCGTAGCTAACGACGCCACGGTCTCCGGCGGCACCTACTACCCGATGACGGTGAAGAAGCACCTGCGCGCCCAGGCGATCGCGGGGCAGAACCGGCTGCCCTGCATCTACCTGGTCGATTCGGGCGGCGCGATGCTGCTGAACCAGGACGAGGTCTTCCCGGACCGCGACCACTTCGGCCGCATCTTCTACAACCAGGCGAACCTCTCGGCTCGCGGCATCCCGCAGATCGCGTCCGTGATGGGCTCCTGCACCGCGGGTGGCGCCTACGTCCCGGCGATGAGCGACGAGGCCGTGATTGTGAAGAACCAGGGCACCATCTTCCTGGCAGGCCCTCCGCTGGTCAAGGCCGCGACCGGCGAGGACGTCACCCCAGAGGAACTCGGCGGCGGCGAGCTGCACTCGAAGGTCTCCGGCGTCACGGATCACCTCGCCGTCAACGACGCCGACGCCCTGCGCCGAGTCCGCGACATCGTCGCCACGCTGCCGAAGGACCCGGCCGCCCCGTGGGACGTCGAGCCGGCCGTCTCCCCGAAGCGCGCCCAGACCGACCTCTACGACGTGGTCCCTACCGACTCGAAGACGCCGTACGACGTCCGCGAGGTCATCGAGATCATCGTCGACGGCGGCGAATACAAGGAGTTCAAGGCGGAATTCGGCAAGACCCTGGTCACCGCGTTCGCGCGTATCCACGGCCACCCGGTCGGCATCGTCGCGAACAACGGAATCCTCTTCGCGGAGTCCGCGCAGAAGGGTGCCCACTTCATCGAGCTCTGCGACCAGCGCAAGATCCCGTTGGTGTTCCTCCAGAACACGACCGGCTTTATGGTCGGCCGCGAGTACGAGGCGGGCGGCATCGCCAAGCACGGCGCGAAGATGGTCAACGCCGTCGCGACGACCCGCGTGCCCAAGTTCACCGTGGTCATCGGTGGTGCCTTCGGCGCCGGCAACTACTCCATGTGCGGCCGCGCGTACTCGCCGCGGTTCCTGTGGATGTGGCCGAACGCCCGCATCGCGGTCATGGGTGGCCCGCAGGCCGCGATGACTCTGTCGACCGTCCGCCGCAACCAGATTGAGCGCTCCGGCGAGTCCTGGTCCGCCGAAGAGCAGGAGCAGTTCGAGGCCCCGATCCGCGAGCAGTTCGAGCGCCAGTCCGACTGCTACTACTCTTCGGCCCGCCTGTGGGACGACGGCGTGATCGACCCGGCCGATACCCGCCGCATCCTGGGCATGGCGCTCGACGTCGCCAGCAGCGCACCGCTCGAGGACCCCGGCTTCGGCGTCTTCCGCATGTAGTCATTGTCCCGTTTTGCACCCCGTTCCCGTTTCTCACCCTGCATAGGAATCCCGCACGGGAATGACAACTTTTTGAAAGGAGCACGTGGAGACATGACTGCCACTGCCGGAGAAAACACCGCAACCACCAGCCCGACCTCTGCCTCTGCCCGCGAGCTGGCGACCGTCCTCGTCGCCAACCGCGGCGAGATCGCCTGCCGCATCATCCGCACCCTGCGCGACAACGGCATCCGCTCGGTCGCCGTCTACTCCGACGCCGACGCCGACGCCCCGCACGTGCGGCTTGCTGACGTCGCCGTCCACATCGGCCCCTCGGCTGCCCGCGAGTCCTACCTGGTTATCGACAAGATTATCGGCGCGGCCAAGGCCACCGGCGCCGACGGCATCCACCCGGGCTACGGCTTCCTGTCCGAAAACGCCGACTTCGCCGCGGCCTGCGAGAACGCCGGCATCGAGTTCATCGGCCCGCCGGCCTCCGCCATCAACACCATGGGCGACAAGATTTCGGCACGCGCTGCGGTGGAGGCGCGCGACGTGCCCACCGTCCCCGGCCTGTCCCGGCCCGGCCTGAGCGACGAGGAGCTGATCGCGGCCGCCCCCGGGATTGGCTTCCCCGTTCTTATCAAGCCGTCGGCAGGCGGTGGAGGTAAGGGCATGCACCGCGTGGAGGACCCGGCGGCGCTGCCCGGCGCGCTGGTCACGGCGCGGCGCGAGGCGGCCGGCGCGTTCGGCGATGACTCGCTGTTCCTGGAGCACTTCGTGGATACCCCGCGCCACATCGAGGTGCAGGTCGTCGCGGATAAGCACGGCAACGTCATCCACCTCGGCGAGCGCGAGTGCTCGCTGCAGCGCCGTCACCAGAAGGTCATCGAGGAGGCGCCGAGTCCGCTTCTCGACGAGGCCACGCGCGCCGCGATCGGCGAGGCTGCGTGCGATGCGGCGCGCTCGGTGGGCTACGTCGGCGCGGGAACGGTGGAGTTCATCGTCCCCGCGAAGGAGCCGGAGAAGTTCTACTTCATGGAGATGAATACCCGCCTGCAGGTGGAGCACCCGGTCACCGAGCAGGTCACCGGCCTGGACCTGGTGGCGCTGCAGGTCGCGGTGGCCGCGGGCCAGCCGCTGCCGCTGTCTCAGGACGATGTCACCCTGACCGGCCACTCCATCGAGGCGCGCGTCTACGCGGAGGACCCCGCGGCCGGATTCCTGCCGACCGGCGGAACCGTCACGAAGGTCATCGAGCCGACCGGCGTCGGCATCCGCGTGGACTCCGGCATCGCCGACGGCTCCGAGATCTCCTCGCTCTACGACCCGATGCTGATGAAGGTCATCTCGCACGGCGCCGACCGCACCCAGGCGCTGGAGCGTCTCGACCGGGCGCTCGCCGACACCGTCGTCGCGGGCGTGGGCGTCAACGTGGACTTCTGCCGCTACCTGCTCCAGGTGCCGCAGGTGCGCGCAGGCGACCTCGACACCGGCCTACTGGACCGGGTCGCCGAGGGTTTCACCGCCACCCGCACGCCTGACGACGTCTACATCGCGGCGGCCCTGTCCTGGCTGCAGCGCCGCTGGCCTTCTGCACAGGGCTCGCCCTGGCAGACTCCCGACGGCTGGCGCTCCGGAACCCCGGCCGCACAGCGGATCCGCTTCGGGGCGGGGGAGTCCTCGCAGCTGGTGTCGATCGTCGGCACGCCGGAGCGGGCGGAGGTCATCGTGGGCGACATCGTCGCGGGCCTGTCGGCGGAGGCCGACGATGAGGCGACCGCGCACGCCGAGCCCCGCACCTACGCGGCGTCCGCCTTCGTCGACGGCGAGCGGCTGCGCGTCGTCTGCGACGGGATCGCGCGGCACTACCTGGTGGAGGTCATTGGCGGTTCCGCCGCGGGCGCCGAGGAGTACGTCGTCTCGGGCGACTCCGGCACCTGGGTCTTGCCGCGCACCGAGGTCGTCACCACCGGCGCGGACGACGACGCCACCGGCTCTGGCGCGGTCCGGGCACCGATGCCGGGAGCCATCATCGCCCTGGCCGCCGACGAGGGCGCCCGCGTCGAGGTCGGCGACCCGTTGCTGGTCATGGAGGCGATGAAGATGGAGCACACCCTGACCGCCGAGGTCGCGGGCACGGTCTCCTTCGCGGTCGCGCCGGGTGATCAGGTCACCGGCGACCAGCAGTTGGCCACCATCACGTCGGACGAGGGCGACGAGGCAGAGGCCTAGGTCGGTCGGCACAGGGCACGCACAGTACCCAAGCAACCACAGCGCACATCCCCCACCGCACCCACAGCACTTACGCACGAATCACACGAACTTCACTCCAAGGAGCAACCCATGAACCACATCAGCACCGCAGTCCTGGGCGACGAGTACACCGAGCTGCAGAAGGTCGTCCGCGAGTTCGCCAACGAGGTCGTCGACCCGGTGGCCGCCGAGCACGACCGCAACCACACCTTCCCCTACGAGGTCATCTCCCAGATGGGCGAGATGGGCCTGTTCGGCCTACCCTTCCCGGAGGAGGTCGGCGGCATGGGCGGCGACTACCTCTCCTTCGGCATCGCCCTGGAGGAGCTGGCGAAGGTCGACCAGTCCGTCGCCATCACGCTGGAGGCGGGCGTCGGCCTCGGAGCCATGCCGATCTTCCACTTCGGCAACGAGGAGCAGAAGCAGAAGTACCTGCCGGAGCTGACCGCCGGAAAGAAGCTGGCCGGCTTCGGGCTGACCGAGCCGGACGCGGGCTCCGACGCGGGCGCCACCCGCACCACCGCCCGCGAGGAGGGCGACGAGTTCGTCATCAACGGCTCCAAGCAGTTCATCACCAACTCGGGCACGGACATTACCTCCCTGGTCACCGTCACCGCCGTGACCGGCCAGGACGAGTCCGGCAAGAAGGAAATCTCGACCATCATCGTGCCGAGCGGCACCGAGGGCTTCACCGTCGAGCCGGGCTACGACAAGGTCGGCTGGAACGCCTCCGACACCCACCCGCTGACCTTCAGCAACGTCCGCGTGCCGAAGGAGAACCTGCTGGGCACCCGCGGCCGCGGCTTCGCCAGCTTCCTGTCCATCCTGGCCGAGGGGCGCGTCGCCATCGCGGCGCTGGCCACCGGCGCCGCCCAGGGCTGTGTCGACGAGTCGGTCCGCTACGCCAAGGAGCGCAACTCCATGGGCCGCGCGATCTCCGAGTACCAGGCGATCTCCTTCAAGATCGCCCGCATGGAGGCCCGCGCCCACACTGCCCGGATGGCCTGGTACGACGCCGCCGCGAAGATGGCCGCCGGGGTGGACTTCCGTCGGGAAGCGTACATCGCGAAGATGGTCGCCTCGGAGGCCGCGATGGACAACGCCCGCGACGCGACGCAGATCCACGGCGGCTACGGCTTCATGAACGAGTACCGCGTCTCCCGCCACTACCGCGACTCCAAGATCCTGGAGATCGGCGAGGGCACCACCGAGGTACAGCTGATGCTGATCGCCCGCGGGCTGGGGCTCTAAGAAGTCGGCAAAAGGACGAATCGAGGAGGGAAGAGATGAGCGACAACGCTAACGCCGCAAACGCTACCGACGCCACCGACGGCGCCACCAAGGACGTCGTCCAGCGGGGCCTGTGGTTCGAGGAGTACGAGGTCGGCGCGCGCTACCTGCACCGCCCGGGCCGCACCGTCACCGAGACCGACGACGTGCTGTTCACCACCCTGACCATGAACACCCAGCCACTGCACCTGGACGCGCACTGGTCCTCCCAGCAGCCCGGCTTCGGCGGGCAGCGCCTGGTCAACTCGATGTGGACGCTGTCGACCGTGGTCGGCCTGTCCGTGGGGCAGCTAACCCTCGGCACCATCGTCGCCAACCTGGGATTTACCGAGGTCGCGTTCCCCGCGCCGATGTTCCACGGCGACACCCTCTACGCCGAGACCGTCTGCCGCTCCAAGCGCGCGTCGAAGTCGCGCCCGAGCCAGGGCATCGTCGAGCTAGAGCACATCGGCCGCAACCAGGACGGCACGATCGTCTGCCGCGCCGTGCGCTCCACGCTGGTCCAGTGCGCGCCGGAGGGCTCCTCGCCTGCCGACGCCCACGGCGCCGGAACCGAGGCGGGGGAGTGATGGCTGTGACGTCCGAGAATCTCAACGGCGCTATGCCTGGCGCCACAGGTAGCGGAGCTTCCGGCCACGGCTCCTGGCAGCCCGCGGGCCCCGCGATCCTGTTCGCCCCGGCGGACCGACCGGAGCGCTTCGCCAAGGCAGCTGAGCGTGCGGACATGGTCATCCTCGACCTGGAGGACGGCTGCCGCGCCGAGAACCGACCGGCCGCCCGAGACGCCATCCGCGACTGTGACCTCGACCCGGCTACAACCATCGTGCGCATCAACCCGCCCGAGACCGACGACTACGCGGCAGACCTGGAGATGCTCCGGGACACCGAATTCCGCCAGGTCATGCTGCCGAAGGCGTCCTCGGCGGCGCAGGCGGAGGAACTGGTCGCGGCGCTGGGCGGCGCTGCTCAGGCCCCGGAGCAGGCCCCCGCGCAGGCTCCTGTGCAGGTCATCGCCCTGGTGGAGACGCCGCTCGGAGTCCTCCGCGCCGAAGAGCTGGCCGCCAGCGACGCGGTGGCCGCCCTGTTCTGGGGAGCCGAGGACCTGGTCGCCGGGATGTCCGGAACCTCATCCCGGTTCACTGCACCCGAGGCGGAACTCGCGCCGGGCCGCATCCACGCCGGGGCCTACCGCACCGTCGCCGCCCACGCCCGCAGCACAGTACATTTGGCGGCCTCGGCGTACGGCAAGGCCAGCCTGGATTCCGTCTACGTCGACATCGCCGACGCGAACGGGCTCGCCGCGGAGGCCACCGACGCCGCGGCCCTTGGCTTCGCCGCGACCGTGTGCATCCACCCGGGGCAGGTGGCCACCATCCGCGCCGCCTACCGCCCCAGCGAGAAGGAAATCGACTGGGCAACCAGGCTCCTGGCCGAAGCGGCCAAGAACTCCGGGGCATTTAGCTTCGACGGCCGCATGGTCGACGCGCCGCTGTTCCGCCAGGCCGAGGCCATCGCGCGACGTGCCGGCGTCGGCAAGCAGTAGCAAGCAGCGACGAGCACAAGATAACAACTCCTACACCCCAACCTCCACCACCTGCGCAAACCGCCGAAGGCGAGCACCCCGCGCGAATGAACACCCGAAGGAATTTCAACCCATGAACGCACTCAAGACCATCCCCGCGCCCTACGGCAAGGACGTCGTCGACGCCGACGGTAATAAGATGAGCCACGTCATCGGCGCCGGTATCGAGCAGGGCGCAGCGCCCCTGCGTGACGAGACGCTCGGCGAGAACCTCCGCGCAATCGTAGAGAAGTTCCCGGCCCGAGACGCCATCGTCGACGTCTACGCCGACGTCTCCTTCACCTTCGAGCGCTTCTACAACCGCGTCCTGCGCCTGGCTAGCGCCTTCGTGCGCGACGGCTACAAAAAGGGCGACCGCATCGGCATCTGGTCCACCAACCGCTGGGAGTGGACCGTCGTCCAGTACGCCTGCCACCACGTCGGGCTGGTGCTGGTCAACATCAACCCCGCCTACCGCCAGCACGAGCTGAACTACGTTCTGGAGAAGGCCGGCGTGCGCATGGTCTTCGCCGCGCGCCGCTACAAGGACTCCGACTACCGCACCATGCTGATCGAGGCCTCCAAGCAGCGCGGAGTGCACCTGGATAAGGTCGTCTACTTCGGCTCCTCGGAGTGGTACGAGTACATGCACGGAGACATCGACGACCTGTCCGAGCGCACCGCGGAGCTGCACCCGGACGACCCGATCAACATCCAGTTCACCTCGGGCACGACGGGCTTCCCGAAGGGCGCGACGCTGACGCACCGCAACCTTTTGAACAACGGCTACTTTATCGGCGAGATGCTCGGCTACACGGAGGAAGACCGCGTCTGCATCCCCGTGCCCTTCTTCCACACCTTCGGCATGGTAATCGGCACCTTCGCGGCGTTCTCGCACGGCTCCGCGATCATCATTCCGGCGCCGACGTTCAAGGCCCGCGAGACCCTGAAGGCCGTCCACTCGGCGAAGGCAACCAGCCTCTACGGAGTGCCGACGATGTTCATCAACGAACTCGAGGAGGCGCATGACCAGGAGGAATACGGCTCGCCGTACGATCTGTCCATGCTCCGTACCGGCGTCATGGCCGGTACCTCCTGCCCGTCGAAGACCATGCGCGAGGTGATGGACCAGCTCAACATGCACGAGATCGCCATCTGCTACGGCATGACCGAGACCTCCCCGGTGTCCTTCCAGACCCGCAAAGACTCGCCGCTGGAAAAGCGCGTCAACACGGTCGGCCAAGTCATGCCGCACCTGGAGGCCCGCATCATCGACGAGGACACGGGCGAGACCCTGCCCCGCGGCGAGCAGGGAGAGGTCGTCGTCCGCGGCTACTCGGTGATGAAGGAGTACTGGCAGCACCCGGAGAAGACCGCCGAGGCCATCGACGCCGACGGCTGGATGCACACCGGTGACCTCGGCATCATCGACGACGAGGGCTACCTGTCCATCACCGGCCGTATTAAGGACATGCTGATCCGCGGTGGCGAGAACATCTACCCGCGCGAGATCGAGGAGTTCCTGTTCACGCACCCCGCAGTTGTCGACGCGCAGGTCATCGGCGTGCCGGACGACAAGTACGGCGAGGAGATCATGGCATGGCTCATCCTGCACGACGACGCCGAGGACGTCACCGCCGAGGACATTGCGGCGTTCGCGCACGGCAAGCTCTCGCGCCACAAGATCCCGCGCTACGTCCACGTCGTCGAGGAGTTCCCGATGACGGCCTCCGGCAAGGTGCGCAAGGTCGAGATGCGTGAGATGGCACCGCGAATCCTGGGGTGGGTGTAAGAGCATGACGAAGACGACGAAGCAGACCGGCCGCGAACTCGTCGCGGGACTGGTCAAAGACGGAATGACCATCGCAGTCGGAGGGTTCGGCCTGTGCGGGGTGCCGTTCACCCTGATCGAGGGCGTGCGGGACTCCGGGGCGAAAAACCTCACCATCGTGTCCAACAACATGGGCATCGACGGCCAGGGCCTCGGCATCCTGCTGGAGAACAAGCAAGTCGCCAAGGTGATTTCCTCCTACGTTGGCGAGAACAAGGAGTTCGCCCGCCAGTACTTGGAGGGCGAACTCGAGGTCGAATTCACCCCGCAGGGCACCCTGGCGGAGCGGCTGCGCGCCGGAGGCGCCGGCATCCCCGCTTTCTACACCGCAACTGGCGTCGGCACGCTGGTGGCCGAAGGCAAGCCCCACGCGGAGTTCGACGGCAAGACCTACGTGCAGGAGCGGGGAATCGTCGCTGACCTCGGCCTGGTGCATGCCTACTCGGGCGACATCGACGGCAACCTGGTCTACCGGCGCACGGCGCAGAACTTCAACCCGCTGTGCGCGGCGTCGGGGCGCGTCACCGTCGCGGAGGTCGAGCACCTTCTTGGCCGTGGCGAGATTGATCCGGACTACGTCATGACCCCGGGCGTGTTCATCCAGCATGTGGTGCGGGGTGACGGGCGCGAGAAGCCGATCGAGCAGCGCACCACGCGTCCTCGAAACACGGCATCGGACCACGACGCGGGAGACGCCGCGGCGGGAGAGGAGATCTAACATGCCCACCAAGAATGGATCGACAGCGAAGACCGTCGACGAGGCCCAGATCGCCGAGGTGCTGGCCAAGGGCTGGAGCCGCGACCAGATGGCCGCGCAGGCCGCCAGAGAGCTTCGCGACGGCGACTACGTCAACCTTGGCATCGGCATCCCGACGCTGGTGGCGAACCACATTCCCGACGGGGTCAGGGTGCTGCTGCAGAGCGAAAACGGGATCCTCGGCATGGGCGCGTTCCCCTACGAGGGCGACGAGGACGCCGACCTGATCAATGCGGGCAAGCAGACCGTGACGCTGGTTCCGGGGGCGGCGGTGTTCGACTCCGCGACCAGCTTCGGCATGATCCGGGGCGGCGCCGTGAAGATGGCCGTCCTCGGCGCGATGGAGGTCAGCCAGTGCGGTGACCTGGCCAACTGGATGATCCCGGGCAAGATGGTCAAGGGGATGGGCGGCGCCATGGACCTGGTGGCAGGAACCCCGCGAGTGGTGGTGATTACCGACCATATTGCCAAGGACGGGACACCAAAATTGGTAAAAGCCTGCGAGCTGCCCCTCACAGGTGCGAAAGTAGTGAAAAGAATCATTAGCAACCTGGGTAGCTTCGATGTCGCCGACGATCACCTGGTGCTGCGGCAGTTGGCACCGGGCGTGACGCTCGCTGATATCGAGGCGCACACAGCCGCTGCGTACGTCGTAGAACTTCAAGACTAGAAACCACCGGATTACAGGACTTACTAGGAGATACAGATTATGAGCAACCTCCCAGCACCCAGCCCAAATGACGTTGTTATCCTCGCCGGTGCCCGCACCCCGCAGGGCAAGCTGCTCGGCCAGCTGGCCCCGCTGACCGCCGTGGACCTCGGCGCTCACGCGGTGAAGAACGCGGTCGAGCGCGCCGGTATCAAGCCAGAGGATGTCCAGCGCGTCGTGCTCGGCCAGGTCATCCTGGCTGGCGCCGGCCAGAACCCGGCCCGCCAGACCGCCATCAAGGCGGGCCTGCCGTGGAACGTCACTGCCGAGATCGTGAACAAGGTCTGCCTGTCCGGCCTTGACGCGATTATTCACGCAACCCGCATGATTCGCCTGGGCGAGGCCGAGGTCGTCGTCGCAGGTGGCCAGGAGTCCATGACCCACGCGCCGCACGTTGCCCGCGGCGTCCGCCAGGGCAAGTCCTACGGCGGCCTGAAGCTGGAGGACACCCTCGAGCGCGACGGCCTGGTCGACTCCTTCGACGGCGTGTCCATGGGCACGCTGACCGACGGTCCGAACGCCAAGCTGGGGATTACCCGCCAGCAGCAGGACGAGGTCGCGGCGGCCTCCCACCAGCGCGCGGCAAAGGCGCAGGCGGATGGCATCTTCGCCGAGGAGATCGCGCCGATCGAGATTCCGCAGCGCAAGGGAGATCCGATTGTGGTCGACGCGGATCAGGGCATCCGCCCGGAGACGACCGTCGAGACGCTGGCGAAGCTCAAGGCCGTGTTCTTGCCGGAAAACGGTACCATCACCGCCGGCAACTCCTCGCCGATTTCCGACGGCGCGGCGGCCGTCGTCCTGGCATCGCGCGCCTACGCGGAGGCCAACGGGCTGGATTACCTGGCCGTGGTGGGCCAGGCCGGCCAGACCGCGGGCCCGGATAACTCCCTGCACTCGCAGCCGTCGGACTCCCTGAAGGAGGCCCTGCGCCGCGCGGAGTGGGAGATGGAAGAGCTCGACTTCATCGAGATCAACGAGGCCTTCGGCGCGGTTGCGGTGCAGTCGCTGCGAGACCTGGACTACCCGCTGGAGAAGACCAACATCCACGGTGGCGCGATTGCGCTGGGGCACCCGATCGGCTGCTCCGGTGCGCGTCTGGCATTCACCGCGGCGATGGAGCTAAACCGCCGAGGCTCCGGTCGCGCTGGCGTGAGCCTGTGCGGCGGTGGCGGTCAAGGTGACGCCTTGCTGCTCTACCGCGACTAATTAAGCGTCGTTGCTGCGCTGAGCCCGCCTCCATCCCCCCCCACTAGGCCGGGGTAGAGGCGGGCTTTGTCGTACCTGGGCATTGATACCTGGATGTTGGGGGGATTGGGTTTTCTGCGGCTCGCTAAACCCATTGAAATGTGTTCTGCGTCACAGTAAGGTTTTGGGTAGGAAATGATGACATTCAATGAACGGCCGTCAATCGCAACCGCCGCCAACACCGTGAGGACTCCAAACGTATGACCACCACGATCTTTGACGACGCCCGCACCGACCGCACCCACGGGGCGCGCACCGTGACAGCCAGCGCAACGACGCACCTGCTCACGGCGCCTGCGCCCTTCGGACTCGACGTGTTGGGGGAGGATGGCAAGAAGATAAGCCATGTCATCGGCGCTGGCATCGAGCAGGGCGCGGCGCCTCTGCGGGAGGAGACCCTCGGCGAGAACCTGCGCGCAATAGTCGAGCGCTATCCCTCTCGGGACGCGGTGGTCGATGTCTATGCCGATGTCACCCTGACGTACGAGCGCTTCTACAACAAGGTCCTGCGCCTGGCTACCTACTTTTCTCGCCAGGGGCTACGTGCCGGCGACCGCGTGGGCATCTGGTCGACCAACCGCTGGGAATGGCCGGTGGTGCAGTACGCGTGCCATCACCTCGGGCTGATTCTGGTCAACATCAACCCGGCCTACCGTCAGCGGGAACTGAACTATGTTCTAGATAAGGCAGGGGTGCGCCTCGTCGTGGCAGCGCGTCGCTACAAGGATTCCGACTACCGCACCATGCTGATCGAGGCCTCCAAGCAGCGCGGAGTACACCTGGAGAAGGTTCTGTACTTTGGCTCGCCGGAATGGGACGCTGCCCTTGATGGTCCTATCGACGACCTCACGGAGGCCACCGCGCAGGTCAGCCCGCACGATGCGGTGAATATTCAGTTCACCTTCGGCACCACGGGCTTTCCTAAGGGCGCGACGCTGACGCACTTCAACATCCTCAACAATGCCTACTTCGCCGGAGAGCTCCTGGGCTACACGGAGGCCGACCGCGTCTGCGTCCCCGTGCCCTTCTTCCACACGTTTGGCATGGGAGTTGGCATCGTTGCGGCTCTGACCCATGGCGCCGCCATCGTCATCGCCGGGCCCTCTTTCAAGGCCCGCGAGACGCTGAAAGCCGTCCACTCGGCCGGGGTGACGAGCCTCTACGGCGTGCCGACGATGTTCATCAACGAACTCGAGGAGGCTCACGACCACGAGGAATACGGTTCCCCGTACGATCTCTCGATGCTGCGTACAGGTGTCATGGGTGGCACCTCCTGCCCGACGAAGACGATGCGGGAGGTCATGGAACGCATGAATATGCGGGAGGTCGCCATCTGCTACGGCATGACCGAGACCTCGCCGGTGGCGTTCCAGACCCGAGCGGACTCCCCGCTGGACAAGCGGGTCGCCACAGTGGGGCAGATCCATCCGCACATCGAGGCTCGAATCGTCGATACGCAAACGAATGAGACCCTGCCCCGCGGCGAACAGGGCGAGGTCGTGGTGCGCGGTTACAACATCATGCGGGAGTACTGGCAGCACCCGGAGAAGACTGCCGAGGCCATCGACGCCGACGGCTGGATGCACACCGGTGACCTGGGAATGTTGGACGAGGAAGGCTACCTGTCCATCACCGGCCGCATCAAGGACATGCTGATCCGTGGCGGCGAGAACATCTACCCGCGCGAGATCGAGGAGTTCCTGTTCACGCACCCGTCCGTGGTGGATGCGCAGGTCATCGGCGTGCCGGATGACCGCTACGGCGAGGAGATCATGGCGTGGCTCATCCTGCACGAGGGCGCGGAGCAACTTTCCGCCGACGATATCGCGGAGTTCGCCAGGGGTAAGCTCTCGCGCCACAAGGTGCCACGCTATGTGCACGTCGTGAGTGAGTTCCCGATGACGGCGTCCGGCAAGGTCCGCAAGGTCGAGATGCGCGAGATGGCGCCCCGGATACTGGGCTGGGTGTAATTGTGCGCGGGGAGCAGTGCGGGGCGGTGCAGGAGGGGGCTCACATGGAAAGAGAGAAACGGCAAATTCCACTAGGTTGGGAGCTATGACTGTCTCCTCTAGCGGTGCCCTCGACGGCGCCCAGACCTACCCGTGGTTGCCCACCGGACCTGCCCTTTTGTTCGCCCCGGCCGACCGTCCCGAGCGCTTTGCCAAGGCCGCCGAGCGCTCCGACATGGTCATCATCGACCTGGAGGACGGCGCCGCCGTCGACGGTCACGAGCAGGCCCGCGCGAACATCGTGAACAACCCGCTGGACCCGGCGACCACGATTCTGCGCATCACGGGCCCCGGCACCCCGACGTTCGCCGAGGACGTCGCCTTCGCCCGCGAGTGCGCTTACGACGTCGTCATGGTGCCGAAGATCCGGGAGGCCATTCCGGCCGAGCTGGAGGGGCTGAAGATCATCGCGATGATCGAGACTCCGCAGGCCATGATTAATATTCAGGCCATCGCGACGCACCCGGATGTGGTCGGGCTGTTCTGGGGCGCGGAGGACCTGACCGCCGAGCTGGGCGGGGTGTCCTCGCGCCAGAGCATCGACGAGAACCCGCGCCGTGACTACCGTGACCCGCAGCGCATGGCCCGCGCTCTAGTGCAGGTCCACGCGGCGGCGGCCGGCATCGCGGCGATTGACGCCATCCACGCGGACTTCCGCGATGAACGCGGACAGTACCTGGAGGCTCTCGACGCCGTGGGCTGCGGTTTCATGGCCACTGCCTGCATTCACCCGGCGATGGTCCCGCCGGTGCGCACGGCGTACAAGCCCAGCGAGGAGACACTGGCCCGAGCGAAGGCGATTGTGGAGCGCGCGGGCAGTAGCGTCGGTGCCTTCCAGCTCGACGGCGAGATGATCGATGCCCCGATTGTGAAGCAGGCCGTGGCGACGCTGACCCGCGCGGGCATTGCGCTGTAGGACTGGTTTGTGCGGGGCCTGGCACTTTAGCGCTCGCTCGTGTGGGGCCTTTGCACTTTAGCGCTGGTTTGTGACTTTAGAGCAGCCGATAGCGTGGGCTACAGTCACGAACGAGCGCTAAAGTGGCCGGGGTGGTGCTGAGCCAGCGCTACAGTGGCCGGGGGCCGGACGGCTGAACCCGCCAGCGCTTCAGGCAGCCCTTGCTCGCTTAGCGCTTGGCCAATTTAGCGCTTGGCGGAGGCCGCCGAGCGGCGGGTCTTCGCCAGGTTCAGGGTGACCTGGCGGTCGATGCGGCCGAAGTTGTAGTAGGCCGCGCAGGCGCCCTCGGGGGAGACCATGCAGGTGCCAATTGGGGTGGCCGGTGTGCAGGCGGTGCCGAAGACCGCGCACTGCCACGGCTTAATGTGGCCGGTCAGGACCGAGCCGCACTCACACGTGATGGGGTCCGGGATGCGGCGGCCCGGGACCTCGAAGCGACGCTCGGCGTCGAAAGCCGCGTACTCCTCGGAAATGCCCAGGCCAGAGCCCTCAATCCAGCCGAGACCTCGCCACTCGAACGTGTCGCGCAGCGAAAAGACGCGGTCCATCAGCTTCTGCGCCGTCGTATTTCCGGCGGAGCGGACCACGCGAGCGTACTGGTTATCGACCCGCGCGTTGCCGGACTCCACGGAACCGTCGACGAACTGCTCCACCAGCAACACCACCGACTGCAGCACGTCGAGAGGCTCGAAGCCGGCGACGGCGACCGGAAGGTTGAACTCGCGAGGCAGGAACTCGAAGGCGTCCGTGCCCACTGTCGTAGCCACGTGACCTGGGCCGATGAAGCCGTCGACCTTGGTTTCGCCGCCGTTGACAATGGCGCGCAGGGGAGGCTCAATCAGGACGTGATTGGAGAACACCGAGAAGTTCTCCACGCCCTGGCGCCTCGCAGCCTCCACCGTCACAGCGGTCGACGGGGCCGTGGTCTCAAAGCCAACGGCAAAGAAAACAACCTGCTTGTCGGGGTTTTCGGTAGCGATCTTCAGGGCGTCGAGAGGCGAGTAGACAAACCGCACGTCGCGCGCGCGCGCGGGCCTGCATCAGGGAGGTCTCGGAGCCGGGCACGCGCATCATGTCGCCGAAGGTGGTGAAGATGACGCCTTCCTGCTGGGCCAGCCAGATGGCGTCGTCGACGCGGCCCATCGGAATCACGCAGACCGGGCAGCCGGGGCCGTGGATCAGCTCGACGTTTTCCGGAAGGAGGTTCTCCAGGCCGTAGCGGTAGATCGTGTGCGTGTGGCCGCCGCAGACCTCCATCAGGGCAATCGGGCGGTCCAGCTTCTTCGCGTCCCGCTCAATGCGTGCGAGCAGGGCCTTGGCGGCCTCGGGGTCGCGGAATTCGTCAACGTACTTCATGGCAGGGTCTCCCTAGTGCTCCCAAATGCTCCCAAGCGTTCGCAGCCGCGCGCCTAATCAATCTCCGAGGACGCGAAGGATTCCACCTCGTCCTCGTAAGTGTCGCCGCCCAACTGCTTGATCTGCTGCAGCGACAATTTCGCCTCCTCCTCGTCGATCTTGCTCATGGCGAAGCCAACGTGGACGAGGACCCAGTCGCCGGTGACCAGGGATTCGTCGATAAGCAGATCGGTGGAGATCATGCGGGACACACCGCCGATTTCGACGGTCGCGCGGGCGGCATCGTGGACTTCCACGATCTGCGCGGGGACACCAAGGCACATACGCTTCTCCTCTTTGACAGCACTGTTGAGACTACCATCGGGGGCTGGTGGCCTCGGAACCTGCGGGGCCGCGCAACTAAGAGCGCAACTTAAGAGAACTACCCCGAGTACCCAAGGACTGACGATGCTGCCGAAGAACCGCCTCAACAAGGACGAAGCCAAGGTCAACACCAATATCGGCAGGGTTCGCGCGCGCCCTTTTAGGCTTCTCGACGACTACGTCACCCTGCAGCACGGCTCCGGCGGAAAGGCGTCGGCAGCGCTTGTCGAGCAGGTTTTCTTCGACGCCTACGGCAACGAGGTGCTGGGGCAGGGCGGGGACTCCGGCCTCTTCTCCGCGCAGCCGGTGCTGGATGCGATGGCTGGGGCTGCTGGCGCGGGTGGTGCTGGTGCAGGGGCTGATTGCTGTGCTGGCCCCGCGCCGCGTCTGGCGATGTCCACCGACTCCTACGTGGTCAACCCCATCGAGTTCCCGGGTGGCAACATCGGTGACCTGGCGGTTAACGGCACCGTCAACGACCTGGCCGTGGCGGGCGCGAAGCCGCTGGCGCTGACGGCGTCGTTCATCCTGGAGGAGGGCCTGGAGATCGAGACTCTGCGCCGGATTGTGGCGTCGATGCGCGCGGCGGCGGACGCCGCGGGGGTCGCGATCGTCGCGGGCGACACGAAGGTGGTGCCCAAGGGGGCGGGCGACAAGGTCTACATCACCACCGCCGGCGTTGGCGTCGTGCGCGGCGATTACGCCGGAGCCGCCACGGATGGTTCGGTGTACTCGGGCGTGCAGGTGGGCGACCGGATCCTGATTTCGGGTCCCATCGCCGACCACGGCATGGCCGTCATGCTCGCCCGCGGCGACCTGGCCCTGGCAGCGCCGATCGAGTCCGATACCCGCGCCGTCAATGGCCTGGTGGATGCGCTGCTCGCGGCCGCGCCCGACACCCGCTGGATGCGCGACGCCACCCGCGGCGGGCTCGCGACCGTCGCCAACGAGCTGGCGCGCGGCACCGGGCTCGGGGTCGTGCTTGACGACGAGGCGATCGCCGTGCGCGAGATGACCCGTGGCGCCTGCGACATGCTCGGCATTGAGCCTCTGTACGTGGCCAACGAGGGCACCTTCGTCGCGGTTGTGCCGGAGGAACAGGCGGAGGCCGCGTTGGCGGCGCTGCGCGAGGCCGGGGCCCCCGAGGCCCGCGACATCGGGTCCATCGAGGAGGAGCCGGCCGCGTCTGTGGTGCTGGTCACCGGCTTCGGTGGCACCCGCATGGTGGACATGCTGGTCGGCGACCCGCTGCCGCGCATTTGTTAGTGCGCTAACTGTTTCCCTATTACTGTGTCTTCCCTACTACTGCATCGAGGGCCTCGCCTGGCGACCGCCTTCACCTAATGGCAAGGAGCTCACGTAGCGGCAGGGGATCATGGTTATGGCACGCTACAGCGCACCATAACCATGATCCCCTGCCATCAGGTGCCTTGGAGCTTCTAGCAGCGTGCCGTTAGGTGAGAAATTGGCGCTGAAGGCTGTCGCCGCAAGACAAAAGCCGCCCCGCCATCGCCTGCCCGAGGCTGAGGCCACCATCTCCCGGTGGCACACTGCGATGCTGCAGCAATCGGTACCCGCGCCGGGCGACCTCCGCCTCCAGCAGCCGCATTAGCAGTGCGTTGTTCGCGCACCCGCCCGTAACCCCGACCAGGTCCGTGCCCGAACCATCAACCGTACCGCCGTCAGCGCCACCGCCAGCTCGCTTCGCCGCCTCTACCAGGTGCTTTGCGACGACCCCCGCGACCCCACGGTGAAACTCGAAGGCGGCGGCACCGGGGTCGGGCATGCCCGCGGCGCGGGCGATTACTGCAGCGATGCCCGCCGGCTCCGTAGCTCGCGTAAGCCCTGGGTTTTCGGAAATCCCAGCGTCCGGCCCCGAGTCCTCGAGTATCTCCGGGTGCGTCGCCGCGTATTCGGTGGCTGCGGCCTCTAGCTCCATGGCAGCCTGGGCCTCGTAGCTGATCGCGGCGCCCGAGCACCACCGCGGCAGAATCAGGGCCGCGGCGGCGTCGAAAATCCGCCCCAGCGAGGAGCACGGGACCGTGCCGATGCCCCCTCCCGGCCCTGCAGAAAGCTGCCCCTCTACCAGGTCAATCTCGGCGGCGCTGGGGCTGCCGGGGCCGAAGGAATCCGGGGCCGTGAGGGCGTCGTGAAGCGAATCGGCGAGGCTGTCCAGGCCCCACGCGCGGGTGAGCCCGAGTGCTAGGCGCCAGGGGTGCGTGACGGCGCGGTCGCCTCCGACCAGCGGGAAGGTGGGGAAGTGCCAGGCTCGGCGCCAGTCGGGGGAGGTCAGGCTGACCTCGAGTATTTCGCCGCCCCAGACGGTGCCGTCGGTGCCGTAGCCGGTGCCATCCAGCGCCGCGACGACGGCCACCGGCGCTCCCCGCGCCACAGAGGAAGCCGCCGCGGCCTGGGAGTCCGCAGGCGACGAACCCGGCGCAAGCAGCCGATGCTCGGCGAGCAAGGATAGCGCGTGCGCCCAGTGATGCTGGACGCCAATCACATCGATGCCGCGCTCGTCGGCGAATCGTTCGGAAAAAGAGGTAGTGGCGTAGCCGGGGTGCAGGTCGCAGACGACCAGGTCGGGCACGGCGTCGCGCATGGACAGCAGCTGATCGGCCGCCCTGTGCCAGGCCTGCTGGCTGGCCCAGGAACCCATGTCACCGATGTGCGCGGAGACGTGCACCAGGTCCTCGTGGGCGAGGGCGAACGTGTTTTTCAGCTCGCCGCCGGTGGCGAAGACGGTGGGCAGGTCCGATCCCGCTGGCCCGGCAACCCCAGCAGCCCCGCCGCCCCGCGCCGACACCGGAATCGGCAGGGGAGCAAACCCCCGGGAGCGCCTCGACGGCGAGGTGCCCACGAACACCGAATCCTCCACAGGCACGTGAATGTCGCGGTCGTGCAGCACGAACGCATCGGCGATCCGCCCCAGCTTCGCCAGGGCCTCCTCGTTGCCGGTGCACACGGGCTCGCCGCTGATATTGCCGCTGGTCACCACGAGAGGACGGTCGCACAGCAGCAGGTGGATGCCGGAGTAGGGCAGCATCACGCCGAAGTGCCCGAGCCCCGGCGCGATGCCCTCCGACAGCATCCCCTCGGCCAACGCGCCACCCGCAGCAACCCGCTTCGCAGCAATCACGATCGGCGCTTCCGGGGAGGCCAGCAGCTCCTTCCCGGCGTGGCCGAGCGCCACAATCTCCCGGGCCGCCACCACGTCCGGCACCATCACGGCCAGCGGCTTGTCGGGGCGCCGCTTGCGGCTGCGCAGCCTCGCCACGGCCTTGTCATCCCTCGCGTCACAGACAAGGTGAAACCCGCCGATGCCCTTGACGGCCAGGATCGCGCCGTCGTCAAGCAGCGCGTGGACCCGCGCGAACAGGGCGAGCACCTCCTCGCGCGTGCCCCCGCTTGCCGACGCCGCCCCCGCCCCCGGTTCCACAAGGCTCAGGCGGGGCCCGCAGTCGAAGCAGCTGATCGGCTGGGCGTGGAATCGGCGGTCGGCGGGCTCGGTGTATTCGGACTCGCAGGGGGCACACATGGGGAACACCCGCATGGTGGTGCGGGGCCGGTCGTAGGGCAGTTCCTCGATGATGGACAGGCGCGGGCCGCAGTTGGTGCAGGAGATGAAGGGGTAGAGGTAGCGGCGGTCGGCGGGGTCGAAGAATTCGCGGCGCAGTCGGCGCACAGGGCGGTGTCCGGCGGGATGAGGGCGCGGCCGGAGTCGCTGTGGCGGGAGGGGACGATCGCGAACTCGGCCTCGGCGCGCGGCCCCGCCGGCCCCAGCGGCTCCAGCGCCTGCTCGGAGTGGTCGATGATCCTAGACATGGCGGGCAGCTCGGCAAAGAGGGCCTCGCGGAAGGTGTCGATGGCGACCTCAGGGCCCTCTGCCTCGATGAATACGCCGCGCTCGTCGTTGCCGCAGAAGCCGACCAGGCCCTCGCGCCGGGCGATGGTGGCCACGAAGGGGCGGAAGCCGACGCCCTGGACAACCCCCTCGAGGCGCCAGCGCCTGCGGACGTGGCGAGACGACTCCGGTGTGACCTGCATGTCGCCAACTCTACGCAACCCCCTTCCCGGCGGACGCTGCTACCTTGGGGCTTGTGCACGAAGTAGCGTTGAGCATGCAGTTGGCGAAGGTCGTCACGAGGGCGGCTGAGGGGCGAACTGTGCGTAGCGTGCACCTCCGGATTGGCGCCCTGCGGCAGGTGGTCCCGGACACGCTGGCATACGCGTGGGGGTTCGTCAGTCGCGATACGGGGCTGGGCTCGGCGGAGCTCGACATCGAGTGGGTTCCGGCCGCCATCGAATGCCCGGAAGGCCACAGAAACGAGGTCGGGCCGCTCGACGGCCTGGTTTGCCCCGAATGCGGGTTGCCCGGGCGCGTTATTTCCGGAGAAGAGTTCACCATCGTCGACATCGACGTCGACGCTTGAAGTAGGAAAGACGGTTTTACCTCATGGGACGTTTCCACCGGCACGACGGCGACGACGCGCATCACCACCACCATCATGGTCACGAGCACGGCCATGGTCACAGCCATGACCACGTGCACGACCACGATCCGGCGCACCCCTTCGAGGAGGGGCACCTGCACCACGATCACGACCACACGCACTCGCATGGTCATGATGGCCACAACCATGACCACCATCACCACCACGACCACGAGCACGGCCACGAACACGAGCATGGTCACGACCACGCCCACCACGGCCACGACCACGGCGGACACGAGCATCACCACCACACCCACGAGCCGAGCGACCTGGTGCAGCTGGCCGACCCGAACGACGTCAGCCACGGCGACCACTCCGGCTACGAGACCGGCGTGGAGCGCGTGACCATCCTGGAGGACATCTTCACCGAGAACGACCGCCGCGCGGAGTCCAACGCGAAGCTCCTGGCCGACAACGGCGTCGAGGCCATCAACCTGATGAGCTCGCCCGGCTCCGGTAAGACCGCCCTGTTGGAGAAGACCCTTGCGGCGGCGCAGGGCAAGGTCCGCGTCGGCATCGTCGAGGGCGACATCGAGACAGCCCTCGACGCCAACCGCCTGGAGGGCTACGGTGCCCAGATTTCCCTGCTCAACACCGGCAATGGATTCGGCGGCGAGTGCCACCTGGACGCTCCGATGGTCTCCCGCGCGCTGCAGGGCCTGGACCTGTCCACCCTCGACCTGGTCCTGATCGAAAACGTCGGCAACCTGGTCTGTCCGGCGGAGTTCGAGGTCGGCGAGACTCGCAAGGCGATGGTCTATTCCATCACCGAGGGCGAGGATAAGCCGGTGAAGTACCCGGTCATGTTCCGCTCGGTGCAGGCCGTCGTGGTCAACAAGATGGACCTGGCGCCGTACCTCGACTTCGACATGGCCCTCTTCCGCGCCAACCTGGAGAAGGTCAACCCGGGCGTGCCCGTGTTCGAGGTCTCCGCTAAGACCGGCGAGGGGCTGGACAAGTGGTTCGAGTGGGTCAGCCCCAAGCTCCTGGGCTAGGCCGACCTGCCCGCCGCTTGCCGACCTGCTGCTTGCCGACGCCGCGGAAGGGCCCCGAACCGGCGGGGACCGCGGGGTTGGTGCCCCACCATAGGGGGCGGGCACCGCGGGGCTGCGGGGCCCTGCCCTGGCTGTGGCGGGGCTGGACTCCGGGCGGGAAGAGCGCTCCTACCTGCTTGGTTATTTACGCAACGAATTTATTGCCAAATGTTTGGGTATAAGCGCACTGCAACGCCGTGAATTAAGTTTTCTTTCAGGTCGATATACTGGGGCTAATTACGTCTCATCACCTACGTAGAAGGCGCAGCGACAATGATTAGTGGCGCAAGCTGGCAAGAGGGGACACTCGGCGAGAACCTCGCCCGAGCGGGAGTCTCCCGACGCAGTTTCATGAAGTTCTGTGGCACGATGGCGGCGATTTTCGCCGCGGGAACGCCCAACGTCGGAGAGGCTGCGGCGCAGTCGCTCACCCCGACGGCCGAGGAGATCGCAAATAAGCTCTCGGCTGTGAAGAAGCCCAAGGTTGCGTGGCTGCAATTGCAGGAATGCACGGGCTGCATGGAGTCCGTGCTGCGTTCCGGCGGTACCACCGCGGAAGACGTGGTCCTGAATCTGGTCTCCATGGATTACAACGAGCTGCTGATGGCCGCCTCCGGGCGCGCGGCCGAGAAGGCCCTGGAAGATCTGAACTCCGAGGATCACATCCTGGTGGTCAACGGATCGATCCCGACCGGCGAGAACGGCGCGTACTGCACCATCGGTGGCAAGTCCGCCGAACAGGTCCTACTGGAGGCCGCCGAGAAGGCGACCGCGATTCTGGCCGTCGGCGCCTGCGCTGTGTGGGGCTCTGTCCAAGCCGCGCGCCCGAACCCGACCGGGGCGAAGGGCGTCGACGAGATCATCAAAGACAAGCCGGTCATTAACGTCTCCGGCTGCCCTCCGATTGGCGAGGTCATCACCGCGACCCTGACCTACGTGCTCACCTACGGCAAGGCCCCGGAGGTCGACGCCGAGGGGCGCCCCAAGTTCGCCTACGATCAGCGCATCCACGACTCCTGTCCGCGCCGCGCGCACTTCGACGCCGGCCAGTTCGTGCAGACCTTCGACGACGAGGGCGCCCGCAACGGCTGGTGTCTCTACGAAGTCGGTTGCAAGGGCCCGTCGACGTTTAGCCCCTGCCCGATTGTGCAGTGGAACCTGAAGTCCGGCTGGCCGATTGGCGCGGGCCACCCCTGCATCGGCTGCACGGAGAAGGACTTCTTCGACCAGTTCACTCCGTTCTACGACAAGCTGCCCGGCATCCCGGGCATCGGCGTGGAGGCCAGCGCCAATACCATCGGCCTGGGGCTGCTCGGCGCCACCGCGGCGGGTGCGGCGGTCCACGCGGGCCTGACCGTGGTCAAGACCATGAAGATCAAGCGTTCCAACGGCGAGGAAAAGGTCCTCGCGGCATTCGGTGGAGTGGAAGGTACTCCGCCGCCGCAGGTCCCGGCGCACGCCGGGGGAACTGCCGGGAGTACTGCCGGTGACGCGCCGGGCACGACATCAGAAACGTCCGCGCCGAAGCCGGCGCCGGGTACCGAGGGGAAGTAGGGCTCGCACATGGCCAGCGAAAAAGTAGTCATTGATCCGATTACCCGCATCGAGGGACACCTGCGCATCGAGCTCGAGCGCGAGGGCGACAAGATCACCACGGCGTGGAGCGAGACCACCCAGTTCCGCGGCATCGAGACGATTGTGAAAGACCGCGACCCCCGCGACGTGTGGGCCTTCGTCGGCCGCATCTGCGGCGTGTGCACCGGCACGCACTCGGTGGCATCCATCGCAGCGGTTGAAGACGCCATCGGATCGAACCCGCCGCCGCAGGCCCGCCGCATCCGCGACCTGGTGATTGCTTCGCAGGAGGTCCACGACCACGTCGTGCACTTCTACCACCTGCACGGGCTCGACTGGATTGACGTCACCTCCGCCCTGGAGGCCGACCCGAAGAAGACCGTCGAGTTCGCCAAGTCCATCGGCTCGACCTGGAAGGGCAACAACGAGGAGACCTTCGCTCGCGTCAAGGAGACCGTCAAGGGCATCGTCGACTCCGGCCAGCTCTCCATCTTCACTGGCGGCTACTGGGGGCACAAGGACTACCGCCTGCCCCCGGAGGCCAACCTGATGGCGGTGTCGCACTACCTGGACGCCCTGGCTTTCCAGCGCTCGATCATCCGCATCAACACCGTCTTTGGCGGCAAGAACCCGCACCCGAACTTCCTGGTTGGCGGCATGGCCTGCTCTATCGACCCGGACCGCTCCGAGACCGTCAACCAGGTCGGCCTCGACCAGATCCAATCCTGGGTCGACGAGATCGTCGAGTTCGTCAACGACTGCTTCTACCCGGACGCCGTCGCCATCATGAGCGTCTACAAGGATTACTTCGACATCGGACGCTCCTCCGACACCTTCCTGGCCGTCGGCATGGCCGGCGCGACCTACTCCGGCGACCCGGCGAAGTCCCGCGTCGAGACCGTGCACCCGAGCGTCAAGCCGGGCGTCATCCTCGACGGCGACTACACCAAGGTCCACCCCTTCAAGCCGGAACTGATCGAGGAGTTCATCAACTCCGCCTGGTACGAGCAGGAGGCGGGCGACGACGTCGGACTCAAGCCCTTCGAGGGCGAGACCACGGCCAAGTACACCGGCCCGAAGCCTCCGTACGAGTGGGTCTCCGACAACGAGAAGTACACCTGGTCCAAGGCCCCGCGTTACGACGGCCGCGCCGTCCAGGTGGGCCCCGTTGCCCGCGTGCTTCTGGCATACCTGCAGAAGGAACCGGAGACGGTGCGCCTCGTGGACGATGTCGTCGGCAAGCTGGGGCTCAAGATTGAGCAGATGAACTCGACGGCGGGCCGCACTTACGCCCGCGCGGTAGAGTCCGTCACCACGGCGAACTACCTGGCGGACCACATCCTTCCGGAGTTCATCAAGGCCCTGAAGGAAGGCGACATCGACGTATTCGACAACACCAAGTGGGAGCCGTCCTCCTGGCCGGACAAGTGCCAGGGCGTCGGCTTCATCGAGGTCGCGCGCGGCATGCTGAGCCACTGGGTCAAGATTGAGGACGGCAAGGTCACCAACTACCAGGCCGTCGTCCCGACCACCTGGCTGGCCGGTGGCCGCGACCCGAAGGGCGTGCTCGGCCCGTACGAGGAGGCGCTGGCCGGTGACGGCAAGCACCCGCTGGCGGACCCGGAGCAGCCGCTGGAGCCGCTGCGCACGATTCACTCCTTCGACCCGTGCATGGCCTGCGCGGTCCACGTCCTGGACCCCGAGGGCCAGGAGATGTTTAAGGTAATGACGTCATGACAACCGCATCGGCATCCAACGCATCGGCATCCAACAAGCAGGACCCGGCGGGGCGCCTGAACGAGGAAAACTGCGACGAGATTGTCATCGCGGTCATCGACGCGCACACCAGCCACTGGCTGTCGCCGTCGGAGGTCATCCAGGCCGCGGCGATCTTCCCGGAGGGCTCGACCGACCCGGTCGACCAGGCGCTGTGGAATAGCCTGCGCCGCCGCCGCGACGACCTCTTCCACATCGACGGTCGCCCGATGATGAAGCTGACCCCGGACGAGTTTTCTCCGGCGACCCCGGAGCGCCGCTACTCCATTGCGAAGGTCCGTGGCCTCACCATCGCCGACAAGACCATCGACGTGGCCATCATGCGCGGCGAGCTCGAATCCGTCGCCAAGGCGTCGAAGATGAGCCGCGAGGAGCGCATCCTGCTGCGCCGCAACGCGAACATGCACCACGGGCGCGGCCACCGCAATCTCGGCGTCGCGCTGGCCCCGATCGACGAGGACGGCAACGTCGGAGAGTTCGTCTTCGAGGGCTTCGTGGCGCTCGGCCTGCGCAAGCTCTGCCACGCGATCGAGGAGAACAAGAAGGGCTCCGGCTCCTGGGTGGAGGTCCACCTGTGGGGCACGTCCCTGCGCATCCAGCACTGGCTGAACCTGGGCCTCATGATCGTCATGACGCTGACCGGCTGGTACATCATGCAGCCCTACCTCACGGATACCGCCTACGACGGCTCCGAGGCGGGCTTCGCCATGGGGTATGTGCGCTTCACCCACTTCGCCGCCGCCTACTCCTGGATGGCGGTGGGCCTGTGGCGCTTCATCCTGCTGTTCATCACCCGCGACCGCCAGACCCGCTGGCGCGCCCTGTGGCCGATCTATAACAAGCAGGACGTCAAGGACCTGTTCGCGACGGTGCAGTACTACCTGTTCCTGCGCAAGGAGGGCCCGTTCTACTTCGCCCACAACCCGCTGCAGCAGATCTCGTACACGGGCATCTACATCATGTGTTTCATCCAGATGGTCACCGGCATGGCGCTCTACGGCATGCTGGACCAGTCCAACTGGCTCTTCGCGACGCTGGCGATGCCGACCCACTGGATCGGCATCGGCTATATGCGCCTGATCCACACGATGATCATGTACCTGATCTGGGTCTTCGCGATTATCCACGTCTATCTGGTGTTCCGCTCCGATACGGTCCACAATCACGGCGGCCTGTCCTCCATGATCGGTGGCTCCGTGTGGCTGCCACGCGGCACCCAGCCCGTCGATTCCCCGCGCATTGGCTAGGGGCATGACCGGCACAACCATCGACAATGCCCGGCACTCCACCCCCGTGGTGACGGTGCTCGGCATTGGCAACCCCGTCATGGGCGACGACGGTATAGGCCTGGAAATCCTCCGTCGTCTCGCCCCCTCGCTTGCCGACGCCGCCAGCGACACCGTCAACCCCGGCGAGGCCGGCGCCCCCTTCGACGACCCCGGTAATCCGGCCGATTCGTCGCGGCTGGTCTGGACTCCCTCGGGCCTGGCCGATCCCGCGGACAATAGGGGCCGCGGCGACGCCTGGAAGGGCTCGGTCGCCTACATCGACGGCGGCACCTGCGGCATGGAGCTGCTGCCGATTATCCAGGAGGCCAAGAACCTCCTGCTGCTGGACGCTCTTGCGGGGCCGGGGGAACCTGGGGACGTCGTCAAGCTGGTGGGGGATCAGATCCCGCGGCTGCTGGCGGCGAAGCTCTCGGCGCACCAGGTGGGGCTGCTGGACCTGCTGACGGCGGCGCGGCTGCTCGGCTCGGAGCCGGAGCGCGTCGGCGTCGTCGGGGTGGTCTACGAGTCCGCCGACATGGTCGTGGGGCTGAGCCACACCGCGCTCGGCGGCATTGACCAGGCCGTGCCCGTGGCCCGCGAGCTGATCGACCAGTGGTTGGCGGAGGCCGGCAGCTAGCTGAGGATGCCGTCAGCGGCCCCTGCTAGCCCTCCTTCTCCACCTCGATGCTGGAGATCTCGAACTCGCGCCCGTGGCGCAGGTCCGCCGTGGGCGTGCCACAGACGGGGCAGGTCAGGGCGTAGAACTGGTCGATCTCGTGCTCGGCGTCGCAGGTGGGGCAGTAGACGGTGGAGACGACTAGCTCCGCGTCGAAGTCGGCGCCCTCACAGTCGGTGCCGAAACTCGCGACCGGCCAGGCCGCAATCAGGGAGTCGTAGACGACGCCGGAGCGGTCGCCGACGCGCATGGACACTCGGGTCACGCGGCGCCCCGGCGCGACCTCGGAGATCTTATCCACGACGCTGGTGAGCAGCCCAAGTTCGTGCACAACTAGTCCTTTCTCTACCCGATCAATTCCAGCAGACGGTCGAAGGTGCGCCCGTTGCGAATGGTGATCAGCGGGTAGAAGTCCTCCTTGATCAGGTACTTGTGGTACGCGGTCCTCATGTACTCGGCCTCCGTGTGCTTGCCCCAGAACACGGCGTGCCGGCCAAAGTGAACAATCTCGTCGCCGAGTGGCATCGCCTCAATCCGGGCGCGCATCTGTGCGGGATCGACCTCGTTGGTGTGGAACAGCACGTCCCGACGCGCCAGCGGCTGGGTCCACCACTCGGGCAGGGCGGCGGCGTCGGCCTCCACTTCCTCCCTTGTCAGAATCACCCGGCGGATGGGGAAGGGGAAAGTAGCCAGCGCCGCGTCGACGGCCGTGTGGACGTGCGCGTCGCCCTCATCGGTCTCGAAGATGGCGTTGCCGCTGTTGATGTACGTCGATACCTCGCGCAGCCTTTGCGCCTCCAGCGCCGCGCGCAGGTCCGCCATGGGGACCTTGTTCTTCCCGCCGACGTTGATGCCGCGGAGCAGAAGGAGATGACGCACGACAACGACCTTTCGATGTGGATCCAGGCGAAGTGGCCCAGGGGAAGCAGCCCCCAAGTGAAATGGCCCCTGCAGGAACTGCCCCGGGGCGGAATCGGATACACGGGCGACTACCATCAATTATGTCTAATCCTCCCCCGGCGACAAGCGACGCCGTCGGCGAGGCCGTGGCGAAATCGGAAGGCAAGAGCAATGACCCAGGCAGGCCAATCAGCCCAGGACGCGCGGCAATCCCAGGAAGTCCAACCGGGTGGGCAGCGCATCGCCGTCGAGCAGATCCAGCTCGACGAGCTGGTCGACCCCTTCGAGGCGAAGCTGGGCGTCTATCGTGCCGCGGACGGCACGGTGGAGCAGGTCGCCTTCGACTTGTCGGGCTTGCCCCGCATCGATGGGATGCTCGTCGGCAAGCGGGCGATTGATGTTCCGGACATCACCAAGCGGCTGTGCGGCCTGTGCCCCGTCGTCCACCACCTCGCGGGAGTCCGTGCGGTGGAGGCGCTGTACGGAATCACAGAAATTCCGTATACGGGGCAGCTGATCCGCCAGCTCCTCTGCGCGGGGTCGACGCTGGATAGCCTCGCCACGAAGTTCGTCGCCACCGACCGCGAGGCCGCCCGTGCCATCAAGCGCGCCGGACAGGCGTGCCTTCGCGCGGCCGGCGCTCCCTCGCACTTCCCGGACGTCGCCGTCCCCGGCGGGGTGCGATCGCCTACCGACGAGTCCCTGGTCTCCGCGGCGCGGGAAGCCGTAGAGGAGTTGCCGGCAAGCGGGGTAACAAGTGCGACCAGCCGCACCGTGGAAGTGGCGGGCCAGGATGCCGCAGGGGATGCTTTCGACGGGCTGGACGTGGCCGTCGTCGATGCGGAGGGCAACCTCGATCCGCTCGGGGGATACCTGGGCGTGGCGGAGCCGGGGGTTGCCGCTCCACACGTCTTCGCGGCCGAGCAGTGGGTCGCGCGCGTCCGGGAGACCGTCCCCGGAGATGCAGCCCCGCGGCCGACCTTCAGCACCGCGCCGGATTCCGACAACCCCCGCTTCTACAGGGTGGGGCCGTTGGCGAGGCTGGGGGTCGTCGGTAAGCGGGGGCTGACCCCGGGCGCCGCGCAGGAGCGGCTCCTCACGGACACGGCGCGCAGGGCGGCCGAGATTCTGCACGACCCGGCGTTGCTGGGGGAGACGGTGCGGGTGCCAGGTGCGCACGAGGCCATCGACGGCGCGGACTTCGAGGGGACGCGCACCGGCGTCGGCATTGTCGACGGCCCGCGCGGCCTGCTCGTGCACCGATACACGGCCGGGGCGGACGGGGTAATCACGGACTGCCAGATCATGACGCCGACGGCCCAGAACGAGCTGTGGCTAACAAGGATGCTCACGACACGGTTACGCGGCGCATCGACGGAGACAGCAGCGCCTGCTACAACCGTGAACGTAGGAGCAACGGCGGCGTTGGCTGGCGGCAGCGCCATCGAGGAGTCGATCTGGGCGGCCGACCCCTGCCTGCCGTGCAGCTCGGCGCCCGCGGGGCTGATGTCCTTCAGGTTCGAAGAACGCGGCTCGTCGGAGCAGCGGCAGTAGGGATAGTGTCGAAGAGGTAGAACTCGCCCACCAGCCGGGCGACGGAGAGGGAACGGATACAAGTATGTGCCTGGGAATTCCGGCGAAGGTCCTTGACGTGGCCGACGGCCCGTTGCCGAGCGCGGTGGTCGACATGGCCGGGCAGCAGCGTCGAGTCTCCGCGATGTACTTGCCGGAGCTGCAGGTCGGCGACTGGGTCTTCATCCAGAACGGATTCGCGATGAACGTGCTCGATGAGGAGGAGGCGCGGCAATCCCTGGCGGCCATCGACGAGTACAACCTGATCGCGCACGTGGCCGAGAACGCGCCAAAGCCGCACCAGCGCTGAAGCATCTTCAATCCAGCACCGATGCGGCTTTAAGTTAAGAACCTTAAAGGGATGACGCGCGTCCTCCGCGCAGGCCCTTGGGGCGGGCCTAGTTGACGCAGACCAGGCCTCCGGCGTCGATCTTCGGGCCAGTGTCCTGCCCCACGGCGCCGCCCTCGTGCCCGATGACCTCTCCGTTCGAGCCATCAGAGCTGGCGCCCTTTTCGTCTGTCTTCGGCTGGGAGACTCCGCCCTCAATGCCGGGGCCGGAATAGTCGCCGGCGACGGTCACGGAAATGTGGTGAGGCTCCAGGGTTGTGTCGTGGACAATCGGCACGCCGCCGAGAGCCTCCGAGATAGCTTTCGCTGCCGGGTCATCCGGGTCGGCCGCATTGACCTGGCTGGTGGCAACGCCCGCGAACTCGGCGTTTCCGACCTCGCCCTCCTTGTAGCCGCGCCCGGTCAGAACACCGGCCACCCGCCCGGCGAGCCCCTCGATGCCGGTGGCGTTGTAGACGCTGACTGTGGTGTCTGCGGCGTTGTGGTCAGCCGGAGCAGCTGACGTCGACGGGTTGGCGCCGTTGCTGTCCTTGGGGCCGAGGAGGGTCTCGAAGTACTTGTGCACCTGGCCCTTGTCAATCGTCACGACGGACTCGCCGTAGTCGCCGGTGCCGTCGATCGAGGTGACCGGGATCGTCTCGAACTTGACGTTGCCGCCGGTCAGGCCCTGCATCTGCGTGGCAAAGCCGGTGACGTCCCAGTTGTCGTCCAAGACCACGGAGCGCTGCACGGCCTGGCCCAGTTCGCTCAGTTTCGCCGGGTTCGACAGTGTGCCCGCCCCCAGCAGCTTATTGGCGAACGATGCCATGAACACCTGTTGGCGGGTGATGCGATCCAGGTCGCCACGGGGCAGCCCGTGGCGCTGGCGCACGAAGGACAGGGCGTCCGGGCCCTTGAGCGTCTGCGGCCCCGCCGGGAAGTTGGCGCCCGAGAACTCGTCGTACACCGCGTTGTTCAGGCACACGTCGACGCCGCCGATGGCGTCGGTAAGCAGGACGAATCCGAGCAGTCCGACCTCCGCGTAGTGGTCGACGGTGATTCCGCTGAGATCGCTGATGGTCTGGATCAGCGCGAGGCGACCGGCCTCTGTGGAACGCTTTTCAATCTCCGCCGGGGCGACTCCTTGGGCAGTCAGCTCCTCCTCGACGGCCTGCTTGGTGTTTCCGTAGACACCGTTGATCTTCGTATTCCCGAGCCTGTTGGTGTGGACGTAGGTGTCGCGCGGAATGGAGATCGCCGTGGCCGAGGAGCCGTCGGAAGGCACGCGAATAATGATGATCGTGTCGGTGTTGGTCGCCTTTTCGTCGCCGGCGCGGAGCATCTTAATCTCCTCCGGCGTCAGGGGGTTGCCCTGCGCGTCCGCGCGGGAGTCCGAGCCGACCAGCAAAATGTCGGTCGCGCCGTCCTTGTGCTCGCCGAGGCCGAAGTTACCACCGGATCCGAGGTTATCCGTGGTCCTGCCGAGCGTCCACCAGCCGACGGCGGACACGACGAGGAATACGGCCGAGATGACAATCAGCGTGTTGCGCAGCAGTGCGGGCCATGCCTGGGCGGTACTCTCGGTTGCGGAGGGTGGGGCTTGGATGTCTCGCGCATGGCGAGGACGTGGCGAATGGCTACTCAAACCTAGCCTCCTGTGATGGCCGATGAAGAACTCGTGACGCCGGCACGAAAAACCGCACCGGCCGGGGTTTGCCAACTGGCGGGTGAACCGTTTGGCTATTAATCGTTTACACGATAATGAAAAAGTAGGATATGACTAAAATTACCCCATCGCATTCCAGCGCGGCCGATCCAGCGCTGGGAGCCGTCGGCTCAGAGAGCAACAGTGCCGGGGCTGGATTGCCGAAGGTAGTCATCGTCGGCGCAGCCGGGCAGCTGGGTGTCGCGCTCCGGCGCAGTGCGGAGGCCGCGAGGTACGACATCACGGCGCTGACCCGCAGCCAGTTGGATATCGCGGACGCCGAGGCAGTTGCCACGTCGAGCGCGCTGTCCGGGGCCTCGGTAATCATTAATGCGGCGGCCTACACCGACGTCGACGGCGCAGAGTCGGACCCGACCGCCGCCCATCTCGCTAACGCGCTGGGGCCAAAGTACTTGGCAGCGCGTGCAAAGGCCGAGGGCTCCTATTTCATTCATATGTCGACCGACTACGTGTTCGGTGAGCTTTTTCACGGCCAGGAGCCCCGCCCGCTGCGTGCCGACGACGACACGGTACCGGTAACTATGTACGGGCGCACCAAGCTGGTCGGGGAGCGCAACGTCCTGGATTCCGGTGCTCGGGCGGTCATCGTGCGGACCGCGTGGGTGTGGTCCGGACCGACGCAGCCCGAGGCGCGCGATTTCGTGTCGACCATGATGTCGCTGGCAGAAAGCGGGGCCGCCGACGGAAGCGTGGTCAACGTCGTCGATGATCAGCGAGGAAACCCCACGTTCGTCGGAGACCTGGCAACCGGAATCTGGCAGTTGGTCGATCGTGCGTTGGACACAGATGCCAGTGCAGGTAAGGGCGCTTCGGGGCCGGTGGAAGGCATCGTCCATGCCACGGGCACGGGCAGTGCGACCTGGTTTGAGGTGGCGCAGGCGGTCTTTGCTGCGGTGGGGGAGGACGTCGGGCGGGTCCGTCCCTGCACATCCGACGAGTTTCCCCGGCCGGCGACCCGCCCAAGCTGGTCGGTCCTGTCGCCCGAGTCCTGGATATCCGCGGGGCTTTCCCCTCTGCCGGAGTGGGAGTCCACTTTGGCCCGCGTCCTGTCTTAGGCTCTTGTGCTGTGAATGAACAGCTTCCCTGCAATCTCCCGCTGGGCGTGGTGACGGTCACCTACTCGCCCGGGCGCCACATCGGCGAGCTGATTGACTCGCTGGGGGCCGCCGCTACCTCGGGGACCCGACTGATCATGGCCGATAACGGCTCGGTCGATGGTTCGGTCGAGGCGGAAGTCGAGCGTGCTGCCACCACCGGCGCGGACGTCGCCCTTCTGCGCACCGGTGGAAACGTCGGCTATGGTGCGGCTGCCAATCGGGGCATTGCGGAGCTTGAGGCTGCGAGGCGAGCGGGGGAAATCAACCCGGACTACGTCATGCTGGTCAACCCGGACGTGATTTTCGAGCCTGGTTCCATTGACGCGATGCTGGATTGCGCGGCCCGCAACCCTCGCGCGGGTGCGGTCGGCCCCCTCATCCGTGAGGCCGATGGGTCGGTATACCCTTCCGCCCGTGCGGTTCCAGAGCTGATCTCGGGAATCGGTCATGCTCTTCTGGCGGACATCTGGCCCGGCAACCCCTTTTCGGCCCGGTATCGGGATGACTCCGATATGGGGCGCGAGCGCGACGCAGGATGGCTCTCGGGCGCCTGCTTGCTGCTGAAATGGGATGCCTTTGACTCCATTGATGGTTTCGATACCCGCTACTTCATGTACATGGAGGACGTTGATCTGGGCGACCGGCTGGGGCGTGCTGGCTGGCGCAACGTCTTTTGCCCCTCGGCGGAGATTCGCCACGCTCAGGGGCATTCCGCCAGCAAGCATCCGGAAATCACTGTTCGGGCGCACCATCAATCCGCCTACCGCTTTATGGCCGACCGCCTGCCCGGCTGGCAGTGGGCGCCAATGCGACTGCTGCTGCGGGCGGGCCTATTTGTGCGTGGCACAGCCATAATCGCTGTGAAAAAGCGTAGGAATTAGTTTAGTCCCCGCGACCGCGCCGTCCGTGGCCAATCCCAGGCGGCCGTTTCCACCGATTAGGACAGAAAGTAAGCACTCTCATGACCACCGAAGTCCGTTCCACTACGGGCGCCGATGCTGCCTACGAGGCCGGCGCTGCTCTGGCTGAGCGTACCGACGCAGTCATTCTCGTCGGCGGTCAGGGCACTCGACTGCGCCCCCTGACCGTGAATACGCCGAAGCCGATGCTCCCGACGGCCGGGCGCCCATTCCTCGAGCATCTCCTCGGCCGGATTCGCGCAGCGGGCATGAAGCATGTCGTGCTCGGCACCTCCTACAAGGCAGAAGTCTTCGAGGAGCACTTCGGTGACGGTTCTGATCTCGGCCTGGAGATTGAATACGTGGTCGAGACGGAGCCGCTCGGCACTGGTGGCGGTATCCGCAACGTGGCCGACAAGCTGCGCTTCGATACCGCGATGGTCTTCAACGGTGATGTGCTCGGCGGTACCGACCTGCGGGCGGTTCTGGGCACCCACGCCGATAAGAACGCGGACGTCACCATGCATCTGGTCCGCGTCCCCGATCCGCGTGCCTTCGGCTGCGTGCCGACGGACGCCGATGGCCGCGTCCTCGAGTTCCTTGAAAAGACCCAGGATCCGCCTACCGACCAGATCAATGCCGGTATCTACGTTTTTCGTCGCGAGATTATCGAGTCGATTCCGGCCGGCCGTGCGATCAGCGTGGAACGCGAGATTTTCCCGGCGTTGCTCGAGCGCGGCAACGCCGTCTACGGTCACGTCGATTACGCCTACTGGCGCGATATGGGTACCCCGGCGGACTTCGTTCGCGGATCCTCGGACCTCGTCCGGGGCATCGCGCCTTCGCCGCTGTTGGAGGGGCGCCACGGTGAGTCGCTTGTCGACGATTCGGCCTCGGTCGGTGGAGGTGCTCTCCTTTATGGCGGCTCGGTCGTGGGCCGTGGCGCGGAAATCGGCGCCGGCGCTCGCATCGATCAGTCGGTCATTTTCGACGGCGCTCGAATCGGCGCCGGCGCGGTCATTGAGCGCTCCATCGTTGCGGCTGGTGCCGACATTGGACCGCGCACCGTCGTCAGTGACGCGATCATCGGCGAGGGTGCGGTCATCGGAGCGCGCTGCGAGCTGGTCAACGGCCTGCGCGTATGGCCCGGCGTGACTATTCCCGACCACGGAGTCCGCTTTTCGACGGACGTCTAGGGTCGTAGATCACAGCGGTGGCGGGGTGTCGGCCCAAACGGCGGTGCCGACAAAACGCGGGGTAGGTGGGGAGCTTTGACCCCATCCCTCAACCTCTACTTGATCCCCAACGCGGGGGGAGCGGGCACTGGGGCAATGGAGAGTTAGTCTCAATTTTCCCATTCGGCTTGACCGCAGGTGGGTTACACGTGTGTAATCACAAATGTGTGTTTCGCACATTTTCAGCCTTTAACCGGCCTTTTAGCTGGAGCGACCAGGTGGGTTGACCACGGTCGGATCGGGTGGTGGATGTGCGGGCAAGACCCAAGTAGACCCAAGGAAATCGTCGTCAGGAGGCCCTCAGCATGGACAAGTCCAGCATGTTTGATGGCAGCTTTGCGGTCGATCATGAGACGAATGCGGGTGAAAATCACGTGACCGAAAGCTCCTCTGGAAACCAGCCTCGTCCGTTGGCAGAGTGGGCAGATGACCTCTCGGGTCTCTTTGAGGCCGTCGAGCAGGATTGGCAAGAGCAGGCGCTGTGCGCTCAAACCGATCCGGAGGCCTTCTTTCCCGAGAAGGGCGGTTCCACGCGCGAGGCGAAGCGCATTTGCCGTGCGTGCGGCGTCCGGGATGAATGCCTGGAGTTCGCGTTGGAGCACGACGAGCGTTTCGGCATTTGGGGCGGCCTGTCCGAGCGTGAACGCCGCAGGCTGAAGAAGGAAATCGGCTAGCGTCGAACCATCTCGGCGCGGACCGGAGAAATGCGTGGGCACCTATTTTTTAGGTGCCCTTTTTGCTACGCACCCCCTAGAGCACGTCCTCGTCAAAGTCTGGATCCACGTCGTACGGAGAGATGGATAGGTAGACCGCGACCAGAAGCGTGAGGACATGGCGAAGAAGAAGGTCCAGCTCGCTGCGGTCGGCGGCGCGGCGCTCGATGGGGCGCCGGAATACGACGATGCACGGGCGCGTCGGGTTGCCGGACCTGTCGATTCCGGCCGAAATGAGGCGGCCCAGCGGAACGGCGCCGTCCGCTACTATTTCCTCCGGCAGGTACATCCCGGGACTTAACTGCATGCGGGGGATTGTGTCGATCGCGATGTCCAGATGCGAAAGCTGTCGGGACCACCGCTGGTCAAGCGGGGAGTAGGCGTCGATGACGGCCTGATCGAAAGCCTCCGAACGGCTCTTCCAGCGTGGTACCTCCGGCGGCAGCAGGGGGCCGCGCGGTCCACGGCCACGGCGAATGGAGCGGCGCATCTGACGGAGGTTGGCGTTCATAAGTGTTCAGTCTAATTCCAGCTGTGGCTCCCCAGTGGGATGCGCCCTGGGGTCGCCGTGTTAGGACGTTGCCGAACAACGCCGCACAATGCCGATGAATACAGGGGGCAAACTTTAAGGTGAAACTCACCTGCCACTGTGAAAACCTCAAGTAAGGGTCTAGACTTTGCAGGCGTGAGTGTTTTTCGTCGTTGTTGCCGTCCCGGCTGTGGCAAGCCCGCCGTGGCCACCCTGACTTACGCCTACGCCGAGTCGACTGCCGTGCTTGGGCCGCTGGCAGCGGCGGCGGAGCCCCATAGTTGGGACCTGTGCGAGAAGCACGCCCGCTCCATCACTGCGCCTCTCGGTTGGGAACTGGTGCGTTACGACGTCCCCGCGCCCGCCGAGGATGACGACGATCTCACGGCGCTGGCCGAAGCCGTCCGCGAGGCTGGACGCAATGCGACGGGCCTGGTCCTGCGCGAGGAGAACGACAACCGCACGCAGGTCTACAAGGTCGATGCGAGCAGGCATCCGTCGGCACGCAAGTCGGCGCGGGGGCATCTGCACGTGGTGCCAGATCCGGACGAGGAGAATTAGTCCGAAGCCCCGGAAAGTCGTGAAACGGCTGCCGGAGTTCGTTTCAGCCTCTCTGTGGCTAGTATCATTTCTCTAGATCGATACTTGACCCCCAGAGAGGCTTTTTTCGTGGGAACTTACAACCGTTCCGACCTGGACGCTGCCATCAAGGCCTACGACGTGCGAGGCGTCGTCGGCGAGGGCATCGACGCTGAGCTCGTCGGCGACATCGGCGCTGCCTTCGGCTACATCATGCGCGAAGAAGGTGCGACGCGTGCGGTCGTGGGTCACGACATGCGTGAGTCCTCCCCTGAGTTGGCGGACAGTTTCGCCCGCGGCGCGGCCTCCCAGGGCCTGAACGTGACCCTCCTGGGGCTGACCTCCACCGATGAGCTCTATTACGCCTCCGGAGCCCTTGAATGCCCGGGCGCGATGTTCACCGCGAGCCACAACCCGGCGAAGTACAACGGCATCAAGATGTGCCGCGCGCTGGCCCGCCCGGTGGGCGAGGAGACCGGACTGGGGCAAATTAAGGACCTGCTGGTCGACGGCATCCCGGCCTTCGAGGGCGAGCGCGGCTCGATCGACACCAAGGACGTCCTGGCGGACTACGCGGCGTTCCTCCACAGCCTGGTCGACGTCCGCTCGGGCCGTCGCCTGAAGGTTGCGGTCGACGCCGGTAACGGCATGGGCGGCCTGACCGTCCCGGCTGTGCTCGGTGACGATTTCGAGATTGCCGACCTCTACTTCGAGCTCGACGGCAACTTCCCGAACCACGAGGCCAACCCGCTGGAGCCGGCCAACCTGGTGGACCTGCAGAAGTTCACCGTGGAGACCGGCTCGGACATCGGCATCGCCTTCGACGGCGACGCGGACCGTTGCTTCGTCGTCGACGAGCTGGGCAACCCGGTCAGCCCGTCGGCAATCTGCGCACTGGTGGCGACGCGCTACCTGGAGAAGTTCCCGGGCGCGACCATCATCCACAACCTGATCACCTCGCACGTCGTGCCGGAGATGATCGCCGAGGCCGGCGGCACCGCGGTGCGCACCCGCGTCGGTCACTCCTTCATCAAGGCGCAGATGGCCTCCACCGGCGCCGTCTTCGGCGGCGAGCACTCCGCCCACTACTACTTCAGCGAGTTCTTCAACGCGGACTCCGGCATGCTGGCCGCGATGCACGTCCTGGCGGCTCTGGCGGAGCAGGACAAGCCGCTCAGCGAATTCATGGCCGAGTACAACCGCTACGAGGCCTCCGGCGAGATCAACTCCCGCCTGGCCAGCGCGGAGGAGCAGAAGGCCAAGCAGGCCGAGATCGAGGCTGCCTTCGCGGACCGCACCGCCTCCTCCGACTGGATGGACGGCCTGACCATCGAGCTGAAGGACTCCAAGGCCTGGTTCAACGTCCGCGCCTCCAACACCGAGCCGCTGCTGCGTCTCAACGTGGAGGCCCCGACCCGCGCCGAGGTCGACGCCCTGGTGACTGAAGTCCTCGGCATCATCCGTGGCTAGTTCGGCGCAGGTTGCGCCACGTGACGGGTTTCGCGCCCGCACTCCGGCAACTTAGGGCAAGCTAGAATCATGACTTCGTCACAGCACCGCCTGCAGGAAGCTCTTTTCTTCCGCGCCTCGGGGGAGGGCGCAGCACTGCGCGCCGCCGTCTCCTCCGTGAGGGAGGGGCTCTTCGCCTCCCTGACGCTTCCCCGCAGCGTCGTCGTGCTCGCAGGGGATCGCCGCGCTGCCATCGCCGCTCGCGCCGTCGTATCGCTTGCCGACGACGCCCGGGCCCCCATCGTCGTTGCGCGGAAACTACCCAACTACGTGGGCGCCCTGGATCTGGTCATTGTGGCGGACGAGGATCCCGGGAGTGAGTTGGCCGACGGCCTTGCAGCTGCGGATCGTCGGGGTGCCATGACGGTGCTCCTTGATCCCGGTGAGGGGCCACTGCGGTCGGCCGCGGGCCCGGCCACGGTCGTTGTTCCGCGCCCGGCAATGGCCGAGGGGGCATCGTTTAATGGATACTTCGGGGTCATCGCCGCTGCCATCACGGAGGCAGGCGTGTCGGCGATCGCTCCGGCAGGGGTGCTCGAGGAGGTCGCTGAGGCCGTCGATACGGACCTCATCGCGTGTTCGCCCCAGCGTGACGTGACCGTCAATCCGGCAAGGCAAGCTGCCGCGTGGTTGTCGGGGCGCCGGATGGTCTGTGTCGGGGATCGGGGTATTGGCGAGCCCGTAGCGGAGCTTGCTGCGTTGCTTTTGCTGGAAGCCGGACATGTCGCTCATGCGACCGATAGCGCGGCTGTTGTGCGCAATCTCGGGATCCTACTTGCTGGCAATCCCAGCGGTGTCCGCGATATTTTCTACGATCCGTATCTGGATGGCGAACCGGAGGGGTCTTCAGTGCTACCGTTGGGAGCGATTGTTATCGCCTCGCCGGCGAACGCGGACCTCCTCCGGGACCGCTTCGGCGAGACGGAGTGGGCTCGCGTCGAGTGCCCAGCGCTCGATGCAACTGCGCGACACCCATTGGTCGATGTCTGCGTTTCGGCCGCCAGGGTCGCAGCAATAGCTGCCTTCACTAGTCAGGCTTAGCCCCCTCATGTACAGCGCGTTGTAAGGAGTGTATCGGGCATGGACCTTTTGGACCCCGTCCTACAGTCGTACCCATGGGGTTCCCGCACGCATCTCGCCGACATCACGGGGGAGAAGTCCCCGACGGCTAAGCCGTGGGCCGAGCTGTGGTTCGGTGCCCACCCGTTAGCCTCTGCAACGGTCTTAGGCCAGGCCCTCGACGCCGTCATTGCGGCTGATCCGGTGGCGGCTCTTGGGGCGCGGGCCGCGTCGGAAAGCGAAAAGCTTCCCTTCCTGCTGAAGCTGCTTGCTGCGGACGAGCCGCTGTCCCTGCAGGCGCATCCGACGCTGGCGGAGGCGCAGGAGGGGTTCGCGCGGGAAAACGCGTTGGAGATTCCTCCGACGGCGCACTTCCGCAACTACCGGGATGACAACCACAAGCCCGAGCTGATCGTTGCGCTCACCCAGTTTGACGCACTTGCCGGGTTCCGGCCGGTGGAGCGGACAAAGCAGATGTTCGAGGACTTTGCGGTGCCCGAGCTGGACCACTACCTGGGGCTGTTGGATTCCGTCGACGACGAGAGCAGCCTGCGGGCCCTGTTCACGACCTGGCTGACGCTGCCGCAGGACGTCCTCGACGGGCTCGTCGGCGCGGTCGCGCAAGCCTGTGAGGATTACTCGGGCGAGGACGAGGAGTTCCGCCTCGTCGCGGACACGACCTGCGAGTTAGCACGGAAGTACCCGGGGGACCCCGGGGTGCTCGGCTCGATGCTGCTCAACAGGCTGCGCTTGGCGCCGGGAGAGGCGATTTTCCTCGGTGCCGGTCAATTGCACGCCTACCTCGGCGGCATGGGCGTCGAGATCATGGCTAACTCAGACAACGTGCTGCGCGGTGGCCTGACGTCGAAGCATGTCGATGTGGTCGAGCTGCTGCGGGTGCTGTGCTTCGTGCCCCTGGATTCGCCGGTGCTGCACGCACGCAAGGACTCGTCCGGGTGGGAGCACTTCGACACCCCAGCCCGGGAGTTCTCGCTGGCGAAGACGCGCATCGAGGCTGGGGGAAGTGTGGAAATCACGCGAGACAGCGCCACCATTGTGTTGGTCACTGACGGAGACGCCGTGGTCGAGCAGGGCGGCAGGGAGCTAGCTATTGCGTGCGGCCATGCTGCATGGATTCCGGCGGAACAAGCCGAGCATGTACTGATTCGCCCCGCTGATGTCGCGGAGGGACTAGACGGCGCGGAGAGGGGAACCGAAGTCTTCGTGGCATCTGTGCCACAGTAAGCGCACGTGGCTGCAGCAGGCGGACACAGGGCTGGAAGACCCCGGACTAGGCTAAGCGGCGGCTAGCGCCGGGGATGGGAAAGCGACTAGAACCGGAAGAATTTCGCGAAGTTCGAGAAGATGCTACCCGCTGAATCCTTGTTGTCACTTGGAGCCTTATTGTCGGCAGCCGCCCCCGGGCTCGACTGAGTAGTCGCCGTGGCCGGCGACTGCCCGTCCGGCTCGGTTTGGGAGGTGGAGGAAGGGCCCGAGGGGTTAAGCGATTGCGGCCTCATGGGCTGCGGCCTAGCAGCCTCGGTTGACATTGGTGCCGACGGCGCCAAGGGGTCCTTGAGATCCCCACCGGCTTGCGGCTCAGTGACCTCAGTGTTGGATGGAGCCTTCGGAATGACCTCCATCTTCTGCTCCTCAGTCGCCTTGGGTTCTGTCGACGGCTTGGCGAGTTCAGGCCTGTTCCCGTCTCCTGGCACGGGCTTGGAATCCAGCGTCGGCACAACCGGAACCGGCTTGCTGGGTACGGGCGCCTGGGCTTCCTGGCTTGCAGAGGAGCTGCTCGGCGAAGCCTCCGGCAGCGGATTCGAGGTGGCCGGCCCGTTAGGGATGTAGGCCCGCGGTGGTAGGTACGGGTCCTGCGTCGCGCTCTGGGCGGGGGAAGGCCCGCCGTTGCTGTGAGAATGCCCGCTTGCCGACGGTGCCTCGGACGTCGTGGAGTCCTTCCTAATGGCTGCGTCGTCTGCCTGGTGTGGCAGCCTTTGGTCGGGGCTTTGGGGCGAGGTTGCGGCAACCGAATTGCCCCCGGTTACCTCGGCTGACTTATCGGTGGTGGAGCAGCCCGCGAGGACGCCCGAGAGGGGGAGCGCAGCTAGAAGGAAGGAGCTGAGGATCCTTTTACCCACGATGGTGTCCTTTCGTCGCTGTCTTTTCCATTTCCGCCCTCATGACTTCGGCCATTACAGTCGCCTGTTCCGCGGCCTTTCCCTCCAGCCACTCTCAGCGGCCATTTCGGTGGTTTTCCCTGGTAGCTTTCCGTGCCCGTTTTCGGGAGCCCCACGAAGGAAAGGTAACGGTTCAATCACGAAGTGTGGTCCCTAACTTAACATGACTGTTATCTTTCGGATAGTCCACAGGCCGAAATTCTGTACGAATTCCACAGTTGGATACCCCCATCGCCTGGGGGAACGCGCCCGCAGGGCCAAAATCTAGAATCTGCTACTCCTCGTTGCTACTTGCGCCGGATTGGGTACAACGGCGATGAAGGACCACACAGTGAAGGGAGCGACTAGGCATGAGCGTGTGGGAGACGGAGATTTTTTCGAACGATTCGGTCATCGAGCTCTTCGACGAGCTCCAGGACCTCGACGCTGCTGACCGCGTCGATGGCCTTATCGACGCATGCCGGATTGCCGTCGATAGCGGCAGTGAGGATGAGCAGTTGAGCGGTGTTGCGGCCGCTATTGTGGCCGCAATCTGGAAGGGCGCGCCCTTCCCGGGAGGCGACATCGTGGAGGACTATAGCTTTATCCGCGAAGGAGTCGCGGACAGTGCCTCCGGCGGCGAAGAGCTGATGGAGGCAGCGTCGGAGGTGTTTGAGAATCTCGTGGCGAACTTGGATGAGTCCACCCAGGCCTTCTTGGAGGACTTCACCGAAGCCGTGGAGTAGGCGACCTGCAGAACGCCACGCTGCAAAACGCGCAGTGGCGGCGCGGTAAGGTAGGGCGGTGGCTGATGCGACCGCGTGCCCGCAGGCGCGTTTCGCTCGCTTACTCGTTATTCTTCCGTGGTCGACCCGACAACCGACCTAACGACCAACCCAACGTGACAAAAGAGGCAGAATATGTCGTCGAAGAACTTTGACTTTAAGGTCGCAGACCTTTCCCTGGCCGAGGCCGGCCGCCACCAGATTCGCCTGGCTGAGCATGAGATGCCGGGCCTAATGGCGCTGCGCGAGGAGTACGCGGAGGCCCAGCCCCTGGCCGGCGCGCGCATTACCGGGTCGATCCACATGACGGTGCAGACCGCGGTCCTCATCGAGACGCTGACCTCCCTCGGTGCGCAGGTCCGCTGGGCGTCCTGCAATATCTTCTCCACGCAGGACGAGGCCGCGGCGGCAATCGTCGTCGGCCCGAACGGAACCCCGGAGGACCCGCAGGGCGTGCCGGTGTTCGCGTGGAAGGGCGAAACCCTGGAGGAGTACTGGTGGTGCCTCGACCGCATCTTCGACTGGGGCGACGAGGAGGCCAACATGATCCTCGACGACGGCGGTGACGCGACGATGGCCGTCATCAAGGGCGTGGAGTTCGAAGACGCTGGCCTGGTCCCGCCGACGGACGAGTCCGATTCCGACGAGTTCATCGCCTTCAAGGACATGCTCCGCCGCGTGCTGGAGTCCGACTCCAACCGCTGGCACCGCATCGCGGAGTCGGTCAAGGGCGTGACGGAGGAGACCACCACTGGCGTCCACCGCCTCTACCACTTCGCGGAGCAGGGCGTCCTGCCATTCCCGGCCATGAACGTCAACGACGCTGTCACCAAGAGCAAGTTCGACAACAAGTACGGCACCCGCCACTCCCTGCTGGACGGTATTAACCGCGGCACCGACATGTTGGTCGGCGGCAAGAACGTCCTCGTCTGCGGCTACGGAGACGTGGGCAAGGGCTGCGCCGAGGCGCTCTCCGGCCAGGGTGCGCGCGTCCAGGTCACCGAGGCCGACCCGATTAACGCCCTCCAGGCGCTGATGGACGGCTACGACGTCGTCCGCACCGAGGACGTCATCGCCGACGTCGATATCGTCATTACCGCGACCGGCAACAAGGACATCATCACCTTCGAGCACATGCAGCAGATGAAGGACCACGCGCTGCTGGGCAACATTGGCCACTTCGACAACGAGATCGATATGCACAGCCTGCACCACCGCGACGATGTCCGCCGCGTCGAGATCAAGCCGCAGGTCGCGGAGTACACCTTCCCGCATGCCGACGGCGCCGAGCGCTCCCTGATCGTTTTGTCCGAGGGGCGCCTGCTCAACCTCGGAAACGCGAAGGGACACCCGTCCTTCGTCATGTCGACCTCCTTCGCGGACCAGACGATTGCGCAGATCGAGCTCTACTGCAACGGTGAGAAGTACGACAATTCCGTGCACCGCCTGCCCAAGATCCTGGACGAGAAGGTCGCCCGCATCCACGTCGAGGCGCTCGGTGGAACGCTCACCCGTCTGTCCAAGGAACAGGCGGAGTACATCGGTGTCGACGTCGAGGGCCCCTTCAAGCCCGAGCACTACCGCTACTAGGCGCCTGCCCCCATGATTGTTTCTGTAGAGGGTATCGACGGCGCGGGGAAGAACACCCTTGTCACCGGCCTTTCGGGGTCCCTGGCACGCCGTGGAATGAGCGTGACCCGGATGACCTTCCCCGCCTATGGCGATACCGTCTTCGCCGACTTTGCGGACCAGGCACTCCACGGCCAGCTAGGAGATACAGCCACGTCCGCCTGGGCCATGGCGCTACTGTTCGCGCTGGATCGTAGGGACCGTCGGCAAGCAATTGTCGAGGCGGCGCGGAGCAGCGACGTGCTGATTGTGGATCGGTACGTCGCGTCGAACGCGGCGTACTCCTGGGCGCGGACCGGTGACAGGGAGATCGTCGACTGGATTGAGCGAACGGAGTTCGGGCAGTTTGACCTTCCGAAGCCGGACCTGCAGGTCTGCCTCGCGACTTCTGTGGAGGTCGCGGCGTCTCGCGCTGCGTCTCGCGAGCAGGCCGACGCTAGTCGAATCCGCGACGTCTACGAAAAGGATGGGTCTCTTCAAGCGCGGACCCTGGCGGCCTACGCGGAGCTGGCGGAGCAGAGCTGGGTCTCGCCGTGGCTGATGCTCACTGGAGGCGACGGGGCGCAGGTGTTGGAGAGCTGGATCGTCGAAGCCGTGGCCCCCTAGCGCTGGGGCGTAGCTATAGGCGAGGGCCATAAATCCGGCCGCCGATACGTCGCTTCGGTATTGACCACAGGGAAGTACCACTAGAATGAAATCTATGACCTCAAAAATCCTGGTAGTAGACGACGATCCGGCCATCGCGGAAATGCTGACAATGGTGATGGAGCGTGAGGGCTTCGACACCGTTGTAGTGGACAATGGACTTGAGGCCGTTGAAGCGGCCACCCGTGAAAAACCCGACCTGATTCTCCTCGACCTGATGCTTCCGGGCCTCGGGGGAGTGGACGTGTGCCGAACGGTCCGCGAGACCTCGTCGGTTCCGATTATTATGCTCACCGCGAAGACCGATACGGTCGATGTGGTCCTGGGCCTGGAGTCAGGCGCGGATGACTATGTCACTAAGCCGTTCAAGCCGAAGGAGCTGGTCGCTCGCGTCCGTGCGCGCCTGCGTCGCCAGGACGAAGGACCTAGCGAAACCCTTGAGGTCGGCGATCTGACCATCGATGTCCCGGGCCACGCCGTGTTCCGGGGCGGTAAGGAAATCCCGCTGACCCCACTCGAGTTTGACCTTTTGCACGCGTTGGCATCGCGGCCGAAGCAGGTCTTCTCCCGTGAGGAGCTGCTGGAGAAAGTCTGGGGCTACCAGCACAACGCAGATACTCGTCTGGTCAACGTCCATGTTCAGCGACTGCGTTCGAAGATTGAGTTGGACCCGGAGAACCCGCAGATTGTCCTCACTGTGCGAGGCGTCGGGTATAAGACCGGCGATTAGTCGCGCAGGGGCTGGAAGAATTTCGTTTTGGGCCAGATCATCTCAGGCATTCGCACTCGCTCCAATCGCCTCATGGCGCGGGGAATTACGCTGTGGCGTACCTCGATTCAGACGCGCATTCTCACCTCGGTGGTGCTGCTCAGCGCGGCAGTAATTGCCATCGTCGGATTTGCGCTGGCGTCGCTGGTCGCGCAGCGCCTCGTCGACTCCAAGGTTTCCGCCGCCGACGAAGAAATTGATCGCGCGCGTGTCGTCGTGGAGCAGGCGATAGAAAATTCCGCGGCCAATGAGCTGCAGGCGCTACTCAACGTCGGCCGCGAGGCGCTGGTGGATCGGGCGGCCGGAGCGAACTCATCGGGCGCGCTGACCTCCTACGAACCCCTTCTGGTGGCACCGGTTTCCCGCGGGACGACGATGGCGTCTCTCCGACGGACGCAGCCATTCCCGAACGTCTCCACAACATCGTCAGCCAGGGACAGATTGCCTACCAGGTGCAGGAAGTCACAGGCCACGACGGTTCTACGTACTCGGCGCTGATTATCGGAACCCCGACCACGACCACGGTCGAGGGGCTCGAACTCTACCTTGTGATGCCGATGGCGGCCGAGGAATCGACGATCGCCTTGGTGCGCAGCCTGCTTGTCGGCGCGACCTTCGTCATCACCCTGCTGCTCGGCTCTATCACGTGGTTCTTCTCCAACCAGGTTACGGCGCCGGTGCGCTCGGCCTCCCAGATCGCGCAGCGCTGGGCCGACGGCCACCTGCGCGAGCGAATGGTCGTCCAGGGAGAAGACGATATGGCCCGACTGGCAGTGAACTTCAACAAAATGGCGGAGTCCCTGTCGGCGCAGATTCGGCAGCTGGAGGAATACGGAAGCCTGCAGAGGCAATTTACTTCGGACGTTTCCCACGAGCTCCGCACCCCTCTGACCACGGTGCGCATGGCCGCAGACCTTATCGCGGACGGTGCCGAAGACCTTGATCCGGCCACTCGCCGGGCCGCAGAGCTGATGAACGAGGAACTCGAACGCTTCGAGATGCTGCTCAACGACCTTCTCGAAATTTCTCGCCACGACGCTGGAGTGGCGGACCTCTCCGCCGAGAAGGTCGACGTGCGGCGCTGCATCGATGCCGCGTACCAGCAGCTCGTCGTCGTCGCCAAGGAGTCAAAGACGGAAGTGCGCATGCACCTGCCGGAGGAACCCGTTATGGCGACCGTCGACACGCGCCGAATCGAACGCGTGCTGCGCAACCTGATGGCCAACGCCATTGACCACAGCGAGGGAAACCCGGTGGATGTCTACGTCCGGGCTAGCGACTCTGCGGTCGCCTTCTCGGTCGTCGACCATGGCGTTGGCCTGAAGCCCGAGCAGGAGGAGCTGGTGTTCAACCGCTTCTGGCGAGCCGACCCGTCGCGAGTGCGCAGGACAGGCGGGACAGGCCTGGGCCTGGCTATTTCCCGCGAGGATGCCCACCTTCACGGAGGCGAGCTCGAGGCGCACGGAATTCCCAAGGTAGGAAGCTGCTTCCGCCTCACCGTGCCCCTCGAACCAGGCTCGCCGATGGGGGAGTCTCCGCTTCCTCTCTACGTGCCTAACGACGACGCCGACCATAACGACGACGCCCCTGCGCAACACGCGCAGGCGGACGGCGTCGATACACACAGCGTGGACAGCACCGAGGAGGCAGAGCAGTGACGGCTCAAGCTCAACATGGACATGCCGGTATGCGCCGTGGCATGCGAAAAATTGCTGCTGTGTCGGCGGCGCTCGTGCTGGGTATCGCGGGATGTACGACGGTGCCGAGGAATACGAGCCCGCACGTCCTGCGCCCCTTCGAGGCGCCACAAGCTCGGATCGACGTTCCGAAGCCGCGCCCGAACATCAATCCGGACCTGGTGCTCCGTGACTTTTACGCGGCAGCTGCTCACCCGATCGATGACTACGCGGCGATGCGCGCCTTCATGACCCCCGACCTGGCAAAGAGCTGGAATCCTAGGGAGCGGGCGCGGATCGTCGATGGGATCAACCTGATCGCGAACAGCACGGAGTCGGCAAGCCGACAATCGTTTACTGCCAGGGGCAACGGCGTAGGCCTGGTCGGCGACGATGGGGCCTACGAGCCTGTCTCAAGCGAATATTCGGGAGACGTCGAGATGGAGCTGGGATCCGATGGCCAGTGGAGGATCTCCTCCATCCCCGACGGCGTGGTCATGGAAAAGCAGACCTTCCTCGACAACAACGCGCCTCGCAACATCTACTTCCTCGACCCCGCAGGCAATCAACTCGTCACGGAGAGGCGCTGGCTGTACCGCGGCGTCAATGATGGGGCGACGGACCTCATGACGAAGCTGAAGAATGGGCCCAGCGCCCCGCTGATCCCCGGCGTGACCACGGTGTTGCGCAACACGGCTTCAATCTCCGTGGAGGCGAGCTCCGATACAACGGCAGAGGGGCGCACCGTCAACATCACCGGCCTGGGAGAAGTCGACCACGACCTGCGGGTAATGCTGGCGGCCCAGATAGTTTGGACGCTCGCCAGCGCCGACTTCAGAGGGCCATGGCTGCTGGTTGCCGACGGAAAACCCCTGGTGGCAAACCATGAGGGGCCGTGGACTAAGGACAGCGACGAGATTCGCTCCTTCGACCCAAGCCGACTGCCTGCTGATCTGGTTCGTATGCGTACCGTCGACAACAACGGCATCTATGAGGTCGTCGATGGTAAGGCCACGCCGATGAACAACGGCTGGCGCGCCACTGGCGGCACGATCCTGACGTCGGCAGCCGTGGGCGTGGACGTTGAGGGGACGGAGCTTGTGGCTGCGGTGTTCCGAGCAAACCGTGACAACAATGCCGAGTCGACGCTGATGCTGGGGCTGGCCAGCGGAGCTCCCGCTCCCGTACTTACAGCTCAAAGCCTGACCCGTCCCTCGTGGTCTCCCGACGCCGCGGCGGTGTGGACCGTCAAGGACGGTCAGACCGTCGTGCGTCTCGTCCGCTCTACGCAGACGTCGCAGATCGAAGCGGAAGAGATTGACACCAGCGAGCTAGATAGCGTCATGGGCGGCGAAAACAAGCAGATTTCGGAGTTCAGGGTCGATCCCTCAGGAACCCAGGCTGCGATGATCGCCAACGGCCAGGTTTTCATCGCTACGATCGAGCGGAGCGACTCGAAACCCTGGAAGTTGACCTACCCGCGCGCAATCGCCCTCTCCGAAGGAGTCAGCCCGCTTTCGCTGACCTGGTCCGCAAACCAGACGCTGACCATTGGTGCGTTCGGGTACGAGTCACCCATGTGGCGCGTCTACCCGGACGGTGCCACCAGCTCCGTCCTGCCGAAGTTGAACCTCACCGCGCCGGTGACCGTCGTCTCAGCGACGTCATCGAAGCTCTACGCACTGGACACCAACGCCTTGATGGAGCTGATTTCCGGCGAGGGCGAGGAGCAATTCTGGCGTAAGGTGCCCGGTGTTTCGGGGCGAATGGCCCCGGTATCAGTCGAGTAGCTTCGCGGATGGGGAGGGGAGGGGACAATTTCACATGAGCGGAAACAGCGGACCTCTGTGGCAATTGTGGCGATTTTTCGCCAAGAAGTTGCACGGCCTGGGGGCGTCGGCCTTTCGTATGGCTGTGGAGGTAACAGACCTCGTTGTTCCCGGCCAGTGTCCCGGCTGCGGGGCCCCAGGGGACTTGTGCTCCGGATGCAGGAAGGAACTGCGGGCGGTGCCGGTGCGTTTCTCGCCCCGCGCACCGGTACGGGCGAGAGCGTGGGCGTGTGGCGCATACGCTGGTGCGCATCGCGGCATCATCATCGCGGCGAAGGAACGGGGTAGCCACCGGGCGCGTGAGCTGATGGGGATGGTCGTGCTCGCGGCGCTGCGCAGGCTGGTTGCCCAGGGCGAGGTAATGCCCCCGTCGATTACCCCCATTGTCTTAGTTCCTGCGCCCACCCGACGAGCCTCTGCGCGGCAAAGGGGTGGTGACCCGATAACGCTGGCCTGTGCCTTTGCCGCGCGGCAGGAGCCGGGCGTTGTCGTGGTGCCCGTTGTGCGCACAGAGTCCTCGACCAAAGATTCGTCGGAGCTCGGCGCGCAGCAACGCCGGGCCAATCTTTCTGGCCGGATAGTACCTATCGTGGGGGTCGGTTCGAAAAAGTTGAGTGAAGTGCGACAACTCTGTTCTGATGCGACAGTGGTGCTCGTCGATGATGTCGCCACTACCGGCGCGACGGCCGCCGAAACCGAGTTGGTTTTGGCCTCCCTTGGGGTCCGCGTCGACCTTGTTGTGGTGGTGGCCAGGGCATAAGCGCTCGTGGGCGCGTACCTGGGTTGGTCGCTGGGATAGTTTCGACAAGCCGACGTGGCGATGGTTACCCCCGTGTCTGTATCCTGGAGGTGCAGTAAGACCCGTCACCGTAGACGCCGTGAGTAATCCCGCTCACGGAAGGGCGGTGGCCATACCGGGAGGTAGGTAGCAAGTGTCCACACCTGCTGAAAACAACGAGGTACTCAGCCCGAACGCTCAGGTGACCATCACCGGGCGCAACGTCGAGGTGCCGGAGCACTTCGCGGAGCGCGTGAAGTCGAAGCTGGCAAAGGTTGAGCGTCTCGACCCTACATTGACCTTCTTCCACGTCGAGCTTCAGCACGAGCCGAATCCGCGCCGTGCAGATCGTTCTGACCGCATTCAGATCACCGCGACTGGCAAGGGGCACCTCGCCCGCGCGGAGGCCAAGGAGGACAGCTTCTACGCGGCGTTGGAGTCCGCGCTGGGCAAGATGGAGCGTTCCCTGCGCAAGGTGAAGGCCCGCCGCAAGATCAGCCGCTCCGGCCACCGCGCACCGATTTCCGTCGGTGAGGCCACTGCTTCTCTGGTCGCTGAGGCGCAGAACGATCAGGCTGTGAAGGCTGATCCGTACGAGGACAAGGTCGAGGACATGCAGCCGGGCCAGGTTGTACGCACCAAGCAGCACTCCGCTACCCCGATGTCCGTCGAGGACGCCCTGTCCGAGATGGAGCTGGTTGGGCACGACTTCTTCCTCTTCGTCAACGAGGAGACCTCGCGTCCGTCCGTCGTCTACCGCCGTCACGCGTTCGACTACGGTCTGATCGAGCTGGAAGCCGAGAAGGATTAATTCCTTAAACACTCGCACTAGTGTTGGCCGGGGCTTTTGCCCCGGCCTTTGGCGTGTGAGCCTCGGCGCGCTGTTCTCCCTTGTCCTGGGAATCTTCTGCCGTCATCGCGCAGTCCCTTACGTCGCAGCAGTTGATTCAACGTATAATTGAGCACTTGATAGCCAGAAGTACGATTCATCCGGCCGGAAAGGTCCTAATTTAGTGTTTTCGCTCAGCAAATTGCTTCGCGTTGGTGAAGGTCGAGCCGTTAAGCGACTCGGAAACATCGCGGATCAGGTCATCGCACTCGAAGACGATTATGCCGCTTTGACGGACGAGGAGCTGCGTGCGAAGACGGATGAGTTTAAGGCCCGGCTTGCTGATGGCGAGGAATTGGACGACCTGCTTCTCGACGCCTTCGCAACGGCCCGTGAGGCCTCGTGGCGAGTCCTTGGCCAGAAGCACTACAAGGTCCAGGTTATGGGCGGTGCCGCTCTGCACTACGGCAACGTCGCCGAGATGCGCACCGGTGAGGGTAAGACTCTGACCTGTGTGTTGCCGGCGTACCTCAATGCCCTGGACGGCAAGGGTGTTCACGTCGTTACGGTGAATGACTACCTGGCTAAGCGCGATGCGGAGTGGATGGGTCGAGTTCACCGCTTCCTGGGGCTGGAGACGTCGGTGATTCTCTCCGAGCTCTCGCCGGACCAGCGCCGCGTGGCGTACGCCGCGGACATTACCTACGGCACGAACAACGAGTTCGGCTTCGACTACCTGCGTGACAACATGGCGCATTCCCTGAACGATCTGGTCCAGCGTGGCCATAACTACGCCATCGTCGACGAGGTTGACTCGATCCTGATTGATGAGGCCCGCACGCCACTGATTATCTCGGGCCCAGCTGACGGCGATCCGCGCTGGTACCTGGCCTTTTCCCAGATTGTCCCGCGGATGAAGCGCGACATTCACTACGAGGTCGACGAGCGCAAGCGCACCATCGGCATTCGCGAGGAGGGCGTCGAGTTTGTCGAAGACCAGCTTGGCATCAAGAACCTGTATGCGCCGGAAAACTCGTCCCTGGTGAGCTACCTCAACAACGCGGTGAAGGCCAAGGAGCTCTTCACCCGCGACAAGGACTACATCATCCGCAACGGCGAGGTCCTGATTGTCGACGAGTTCACCGGCCGCGTCCTGGCCGGACGCCGCTACAACGAGGGCATGCACCAGGCTATCGAGGCGAAGGAAGGGGTGGAGATCAAGAACGAAAACCAGACCCTGGCAACCGTTACCCTTCAGAACTACTTCCGCCTCTACGGCAAGCTCTCGGGTATGACCGGTACAGCAGAGACTGAGGCGGCCGAGCTGCACCAGATCTACAAGCTCAACGTGATGGCGATTCCGCCGAACCGCCCGAATCAGCGTGAGGATATGCCGGACCTGATCTACAAGACTCAGGAGGCCAAGTTCGCGGCCGTAGTTGAGGACATCAAGGAGTGCCACGAGAAGGGCCAGCCGGTTCTGGTCGGCACGACCTCGGTGGAGAAGTCCGAGTACCTCTCGCGCCTGCTGCAGCGCGCCGGCATCGCGCACTCCGTGCTCAATGCGAAGCACCACGACAAGGAAGCTGAAATCGTTGCGGTCGCGGGCCGCCTCGGAGCTGTTACCGTCGCGACCAACATGGCCGGCCGCGGTACTGACATTGTGCTGGGTGGTAACCCGGACATCGTCGCAGACTTGAACCTGCGTGAGCGGGGGCTGGACCCGGTGGAGACGCCGGAGGAGTACCAGGAGGCGTGGGAGAAGGAGATCGAGCGCGTTCGTGAGGCCTCCAAGCTCGAGGCCGAGAAGGTCCGCGAGGCCGGCGGCCTCTACGTGCTCGGCACCGAGCGCCACGAGTCCCGCCGTATTGATAACCAGCTTCGCGGCCGTTCCGGCCGTCAGGGAGACCCGGGCCTGACCCGCTTCTACCTGTCGATGCGCGATGAGCTGATGGTCCGCTTCAACGGTCAGCGCATGGAGGCGCTGATGAACACGCTGAACGTCCCGGACGATGTGCCGATCGACTCCAAGGTGGTCTCCAACTCCATCAAGAGCGTTCAGACGCAGGTGGAGAGCCAGAACTTCGAGATCCGCAAGAATGTTTTGAAGTACGACGAGGTCATGAACCAGCAGCGCAAGGTCATCTACGCCGAGCGCCGCCGCATCCTCGAGGGCGAAGATCTCAAGACCCAGGTCCGCGATATGCAGGACGATGTCATCAACGCCTATGTTGAGGGCGCCACCGCCGACGGCTACGTGGAGGACTGGGACCTGGACGAGCTCTGGCACGCCCTCGAGTCCCTCTATGGCCCGACCTTTAGCTCCCAGGAGCTGATCGACAGCGAGGACTTCGGTGGCTCCGGCGACCTGTCGGCATCCGATCTCTCCCGCGCGCTGCACGACGACATCACCGCCAGCTACGACCAGCTGGAAGACGCCGTGTCCGCTATCGGCGGTGAGGAGCAGATGCGCAACATCGAGCGCTTCACCATCCTCAACGTGATGGACCAGAAGTGGCGTGAGCACCTCTATGAGATGGACTACCTGAAGGAGGGCATCGGCCTTCGCGCGATGGCCCAGGCCGATCCGCTGGTGGAGTACCAGCGCGAGGGCTACGACATGTTCATGGCGATGATGGAGGGCATCAAGGAGGAGTCGGTCCGCCAGCTCTTCATGCTTCGCCAGCAGATCATGCCCGCTGCCGACGGACAGCAGGAAGCAGCGGCTGCGGCCCTGCCCGCCGAAGACGCGCAGGAGCCGACGCAGATGACCTACTCCGGCCCGAACGAGGACGGCAGCGCCGAGCAGCAGCGGGTGGACAGCGACGAGCCCGCGAACCGCGCGGAACGCCGCAAGTCCGCCCGGAAGCGCCGTCGTTAAGCGTCTGACAGGCTGCTCGGCCCTTAGCCGAAAATCGGTTCCCGCCGCCTGTGGGACCTTCCGTGTCGTGGGTGATTGCTAGATCACCCGGAACGCGGTGAGGTACCAGGTGGGGGAGCCGTTTTCTTTACGACGGGTAAACGTTCCGGTAAAAGCACGGACTCGGGATCCGATGCTGCAACTGCCGATGAACTCCACTTTCGCGCCCGAAGCTGCGGGGCTGGGGTGGAAGGACTGCAGCGTGACTCCTTTCAAATGGGAAGCTTTGGAAAGGGTCAGGAGTGCCGAGGTGGTCTTGGCATCGACGTTCATTTTGCGCAGTCCGTCGATGCGGCGTCGGCCTCCCACCATGTCGAAGACCCGCTGAGTGAATAGGCCCAGGTCGCGCAACGCCTCGGGTGGTAGCGGTGGCGCTGGTTTCCTGCTGGAGGCACGCCGGGGCGCTGTGTGTGCTGTTTTGGGCACGGGATGGTTGTGGACTTCCAGCGTGTGAAGCAGGCGAAACCCGGAAGCCGGAATGAGGCTCTCGTGCGTGACAGTATTGGCGAAATTCATGGATTAATCCCCCTTGTAATCCCTGCGAAGACCGTATAACTGGTACTTTCTGCGGCCTTCGCCTTTGTGTTTTCCCAGTGTTTTCCCCCCCACGGTGACACCCATTTTGCTACATATTCCGAAGTTTCGCCGGGGTCGGTGTCACATTTTTTGGTTACGGGCATTACCATAAGTGTCCATGCGCGGAATGATTATCGATTACTGTGGCGTTCTCGACGGCACTGATGAAGAGCAGGCTCGCTGGCGCAATCTCCTGGTTGAGGCTCGTGCGGGCGGGGTTGCCCTTGCTGTACTTTCGAATGACCCCGGTGGTCCAGGGGCTGACCCGATTCGAAAGCTCGCCGACGATGGCCTCGTCGACGCCGTGAATCTCTCCGGCGAAATCGGGTTCGAGAAGCCGAGCCCCGAGGCGTTCGACATCGCTGCCGCCAGCATCGACCTTCCGGCGCGTGACTGCGTATTCGTCGATGATTCGATTGAGAATATCCACGCCGCGGTCTCTCACGGCATGGTGGGTGTCTTCTACCAGCAATTTGATCGTGCGGTCGTCGAAATCGCAGGCCTGCTGGGGCTCGAGGGCGAGTTCTGATGCGCGTCTACATCCCGGCAACGTTCTCGATGCTTCAGTCCCTCAAGGACGACGGCCTCATTCACGCCCGCAGCGGTTGGGGCTTTGCCGTCACTGAAGCGCTCCGGGACTTCTACACCGAGGGTGATGACGAGGAGCTCTCCGACATAGCCTTCGATGAGGCCGCCCGAGCGTCCCTGCGCCTCCTCGACGCGGAGGCTCCGGAGGTGAAGTTCCCCTTCCGTCGCGTGGTAATTTCCGCCGATGTCGACGCGCAGGAGCAGCCCGACATGGGGGAGGCCGTGGTGAAGCTCTCCGGCCCCGTCTCGCTTTCCGACGTCGCGGCGTTGCACATCGACGTAGAGCAGTCTGAAGAGAAGGTTAAGGCCGCCATCGCCGCGGTGGATGCCGCGGATCTGGGCGACGAGGATGCCGAGCTGGCGGTGGGGGATGCCCTGGAAATTCCCCTGGCCTGGTACGACGTGGCAGAGCTGGGAATGGTTGTCGAATTGCTGTAGGGGATTTTTCTGATCCTTTGAGGCCGGGCCGTAGTGCCCGGCCTCTTTTGTGTCCTGGAGCACTTTTCCGGGAAAACATGTTTTTAGCACTTGACGAATAACCTACTGCCCCGTAGGCTACGGACTCGTAAGTTTTGGGGGTGCAACTGAACTCTTTTCGGAAGCGTTTATTCGGTCACTCTCGATTTTTCAACGAGGAGGCCTCCGCGTGAGCATTATCGGGACGCTGTCACGAGCTCTGAAGCACTTGTCCACACCCCTGCTGCCGGACGATTACACGCACCTGGTCAACCCGCTGTGGTCGCGCCGCCAGCTCCGCGGCCAGATCGAGTCAGTCACCAGGACCACCCCGACTACGGCGGAACTCGTCATTCGCCCGGGCTGGGGGGTGCCCACTGATTTCCGCGCTGGGCAGTTCATCGGGATCGGCATTTCCGTCGGGGGAAAGTACCTGTGGCGTTCCTACTCGCTGACGAACGCGCCGCGCCCCGCGAACGGGCTCCTGACAATCTCCGTGCGAGCGCTCGACGAGGGGTATGTCTCCCAGCACTTGGTCGCATACGCGGGGCCGGGCACCGTCGTACGCCTCGCGGCACCGGCGGGCGAGTTTCATCTGCCGGAACCGGTACCGGCTCGCATCGCCTTCGTAACCGCGGGCTCCGGCGTGACCCCTGTCATGTCGATGCTCCGCGACCTCGCGCGCAGGGGGATCGTCAGCGAGGTCGTCCACGTCCACTCTTACCGAGGCGAGGGCGACGCAGTATTCCTGCCGGAACTGCGCGAATTTGCTGCGCACGCTGGAAGCCTGAATTACACGCTGCACGAGTGGGACACCAGCGCCAGGGCGCGCCTTATCTCCGAGGATGTCGCAGCGATGATCCCGGACTTCGGGGAGTTGGCATCGTCGGCAAGCGCATTCGCCTGTGGGCCGGCGGCGCTCCTGGCTGAGCTCGAGGGGGCCTTTCCGGGAATCAAGACAGAGCGCTTCGCAGTGGACCGGGGCGCTGCGGGGGAGACAGGCGGCACCGTCGATCTGGGCAGCAGGGGGCGCGTCGAGGTCGACGGGGCGACCACGGTCCTCGAGGCCGCGGAATCCATCGGGGTGACTCTGCCGCACGGGTGCCGTATGGGCATTTGCGCGACCTGCGTCCAGCAGCTGGCGGACGGGGCCGTGCGGGACATCCGCAACGGCACCACCTTCGAGGCGGGGGAGCGGATCCGCACCTGCGTCTGCGCGCCCGTGGGCAGCGCCACATTTGACCTTTAGACACATCAACACACGAAAAGGCTCGACACCATGGCAATTTCCGATATCGCCTCCTATGCCCACCTGACTGAGCAGGACGTCGCCGAGATTGGGCGCCGCTTCGCTGAGATTGAGAAGCAGCACCGAGACTCGCTTGGGCAGGCCGACGCGCGCTATATTCGAACTCTCATTAGGATCCAGCGCACGCTGGAGGTCTCGGGCCGCGGGCTGCTCATGGTCCCGACGGTGGGGCTGGCACTCGGCAAACTGAACCTGCTGCCGAAGAGCTGGAAAAACACGGCGCACTGGGGATTTACCTGGGCGGGGGCCTCGGCGCTGGGGCTGGCCAAGATCCTCGAAAACCTCGAGATCGGCCACAACACCATGCATGGGCAGTGGGACTGGATGAACGACCCGGAGATTCACTCCGCGACGTGGGAGTGGGATAACTCCTGTCCGTCGTCGGGGTGGAAGCACTCGCATAACTTCGTCCACCACAAGTTCACCAACGTGCTCGGCATGGACAACGACGTGGGATACGGCATCCTGCGCGTGACCCGAGACCGCCGGTGGAAGCCGACGACGCTGCTGCAGCCGGCGACCAACATCGTTCTGGCCAGCCTCTTCCAGTGGGCCGTCGCGTTCTACGACGTGGAGCTGGGGCGCGTGTTTGCGGGGAAGAAGGAGTGGGCACAGGCCCGCGAGCAGCTGATGGAGGTCTTCGCCAAATCCGGCCGCCAGCTGCTGAAGGACTACGTGCTCTTCCCGGCCATTGCCGGGCCGCGCTACAGGCAGGTGGCGTTCGCGAACATGATGGCGAACCTTGCGCGCAACGTCTGGGCCTACGCGGTGATCTTCTGTGGCCACTTCCCGGATGACGCCGAGACCTTCACCAAGGAGCAGTACAACACCGAGGACAAGAACGAGTGGTACCTGCGCCAGATGCTGGGCTCGGCCAATTTCCACGGCGGGCTCGCCCTGTCGGTGCTGTCGGGAAACCTGAACTACCAGATCGAGCATCACCTCTTCCCGGACATGCCTTCGAACCGCCTGGCCCAGATTTCCACGCAGGTCAAGGAGATTTGCCGCGAATACGACCTGCCCTACAACACCGGGTCCTTCCCGAAGCAGTTCCTGCAGGTCCAGCGGACGATTCTGAAGCTGTCGCTACCGGACAGGTTCCTGGTGGCGGACCCGGACAACGCGCCGGAGGTGCGTTCCAACGCGGCGTTTACCAAGAACCCGGCGGTAGAGGGGGCGCTCGACGCCGGTGCTCAACCGCGTCGCGGCCTCGCCACCGGGTTGAAGCTGCTGCGTCGTCTGCGCCCGGGTGTGCGCGACATCGTGCGGGCATACACGGGGCGGTCCACTAACCAGGGGCACTAAATCGGGCGGTTTCTGCTACGCCAGCGCCCGGCAGCGTCTGCTCCGGCAACGCCAGGTCAGCTGGCGTGTAGCCCGGAGGCAGCCGTCGACGCGCGAGCCGGCCGCCTGTTCCACGGCATGAACTGCTTGCGGGGCAGGTTCAGGCCGGAGCGGATCACCGCGACCGTCAGCGAGGCCGTGGCCGAGGCCAGGAAAAGCGCCAGGTACGCGTCCGAGCTCTGCCCGGTGAACTCCACGGTCACAATCAGCGCGAAGAACGGCGCGGCCATGGAGGCCGAGAGGAAGGAGGCCGCGCCCAGCAGCGCGTAGTCGCTCAAAGGGATCGCCGGCATGAACGGCTGCACGAGGCATCCGACGATGAAGCCGCTGAGCGCGCCGAGGGCGAAGCCCGGGGTCAGCACGCCGCCGACCGCGCCGGAGCGGAAGGTGATCAGCACGGCGATGGTCTTCGCCACCAGCAGTACGACGGCGAAGCCGAGCAGCGGACGGTCGAGGAGCACCATCGACGCGGCAATCCGACCGTTGCCGAGGATCTCGGGCAGCCACAGCGACGCGACGCCCACTGCCGCGAAGGCCAGCGGAATGGCCCAGGCCCCGTGCCACCCCGTCGGTGCCTTCTCGGACGCCCGCGAGCTGGCGTAGCGGAAGGCATACCCGGCAGCGCCGCAGAGCACACCGAGCAAAAGCGCCGCCCCCAGGTTTCCCCAGCCTTCCGACAGGCCGATCGGATTGTAGAGCGGGCTGTTGCCGACGACGATGCCCGACGTCACCGTCGCCACCGCGGAGCAGGCCAACACGACCATGACCGCGGTGATGCTGAGCGAGCCCAGCAGGATTTCCAGGGAGAAAATCGCCCCGGCCAGTGGGATGTGGTAAATCGCCCCGAGCCCGGCGCCGGCGGCCGCCGCCACCAGAATCCGCCTGGTCAGCGGGTCGAGCCCGAGCTTGGCAGAGAGCTGCGAGGCCATCATCGCGCCCGCTTCCCGGGGCGCGTTCTCGCGGCCCATGGAGGCGCCGGCCGCGACGGTCGCCATCTGCAGCAGGACATTCGCCGTAGTTGCCCAGACCGGCATCACGTGGCCGTTCATGCCGGCCTCGACGCTTTCGATCGGCGTCGCGAGCCGGCGCAGGGCGGCCCACGCGGGGCCCGCGACCAGTCCGGCAAGGGTAATGCCGACGAAGCGCTGCATACCCGTGGTGCCGTCAGTGACGACGGCCACGTCGCCCTCGTGCTGCCCGTAGACCAGCCACTCGACGCCGTGCATGGTCAGCGCCAGTCCCGCGGCGACCAAGCCCGTCGCGATCCCGATGACCAGGGTGTAGATGCACAGCCGAAGCCACGTTGTGGGCTCCGGGAGGTCAGTCTCGCTCAATGTCCAACTCCCAATCCTCGTTGGACGCGAGCGCGCCGAGCAGGCGCCGGACCGCCATCGCGCGGCGGTGCAGGGCGCCCTCGAGCTTGTCGAAGGCGCACTCCGGGTCCGCAGGGGGCCCGAGGTGCGTGCACCCGCGTGGGCAGTCCTGGACCGCCTCCGCCAGGTCTGGGAACACGCCGAGGACCGTCTCGGGCGTGACGTGCGCGAGACCGAAGGAGCGAATACCCGGCGTATCAATGATCCACGCCGCCTTTTCGCCCCCGCCGCCGCTCTCGCTTCCACTGTCGCTTTCCGACGGCGGCAGCACCAGCGCGACGGACTGGGTCGACGTGTGGCGCCCCTTGCCCACACCGCTGACGCTGCCAGTCATCCTATTGGCGTCCGGAATCAGCCTGTTGACCAGGGTGGACTTGCCGACGCCCGAGTGCCCGATCAGCGCGCTGACGCGTCCGGGGACGTCGACAAGCGCGCGCAGCGGGGCGAGGTCATCGGTGACACCGCAGACGACCACCTCGACACCCAGCTCCCGGAACTCGGAGGCGAATTCCTCGGGGTCGGCCAGGTCGGATTTGGTCAGGCACAGGACCGGGCGCACCCCGCCCGCGTAGGCGGCGATGAGGGCACGCTCGACGAATCCGGTGCGCGGCGTCGGGTCGGCCACGGCACACACGATGAGTAGGAGCGACGCGTTGGCGACGACGATGCGCTCGTAGGGGTCGTTGTCGTCGGCGGTGCGGCGCAGGACGGTCGTGCGGTCCTCAAGTTTGACGATGCGGGCGAGACTTCCGTCCCGGCCACTGACGTCGCCGACGATGCCGACGCGGTCGCCGACGACGATGTTGGTGCGCCCCAGCTCGCGGGCGCGCATGCATACCACGGTGACCTGCGGGGACTCGTCTAGGACGACGCCCCAGCGGCCTCGGTCCTTCGTGACCACCATGCCCCAGTGGGCGTCTGCGTGCGCCGGTCGGTCCTTCGTTCGCGGCCTCGACCCCTTGCCGGGGCGCACACGAACGTCGGACTCGTCCCACTGGCGCCCGCCTCGCCTGCGCGCGGCCACGATTAGTCGACCGCCTTAGTGGCCTTGTCTGCCAGCAATTCGCCCGCGGGTCCGTCGGGGCCGTCGAGCTCCTTGTCGACTTGCTCCGCCAGCTCCTCCGGGGAGGGCGCGTCGATGCCGAGCATCCGCATCCAGCGCATATCGAAGTTCGGCATTGTCTTTGCAGTGGTGCCGATGTTCTCCACCTCGACGCCGGGGGTGCGCAGGCCGATGATCGCGCCGGCCGTTGCCATGCGGTGGTCCGCGTACGAGTGCCACAGGCCCCCGTGCAGCGGCACCGGGTCGATGCGGATGCCGTCGTCAAGCTCGGTGGCCTTTCCGCCGAGGCGGTTGATCTCGGTGGTCAGGGCGGAGAGCCGGTCGGTCTCGTGGCCGCGCAGGTGGGCGATGCCCGTGAGCACGGTCGGGGTGGTGGCGAGCGCGGCGATGGCGGCGACGGTCGGGGTCAGCTCTCCGATGGCGGACATGTCGAGTTCGATGCCGCGCAGCTCGCCTGGGCTGGGACCCGTGACGGTCAGGCTGTGGCGGCCGTCCGGGGACTCGTTGAAGGTGACGGTGGCGCCCATTTGCTCCAGGATGTCGCGGATCTGGTCGCCGGGCTGCGTGGTCTGCGCGGGCCAGTCCGGCACCGTGACCGTGCCTCCCGTGACGGCTGCTGCGCCGAGGAACGCCGCTGCGTTGGACAGGTCCGGCTCGACGACCCAGGTCCGGCCGCGCATCTCGGTCGGGCGAATCTCGAAGACGGTCGTGGTCGCGCCGGAGGCGGTCTTCTCCTCGCGCTCTTCAACCTCGACGCCGGCCTCGGCCAGCATCGCGATGGTCATGTCGATGTGCGGGCGCGAGGGCACCTCGCCGGTGGGGCGCAGGACCAGGCCCCGGCCGTAGCGGGGTGCGGACAGCAGCAGGCCGGAGACGAACTGGCTGGAGGCGGACGAGTCGATCTCGACCTCGCCACCAATGTCCGGGGTGTGTTCGGGCTGGACGGAGTCGCCGAGGGCGGCGCCCCGGTTCGGCCCCTGGGGGTTGACGGTAAACGGCAGGCGGTCGCCTTCGATGGTCACGCCCAGGCCGCGCAGGGCGTCCAGGACCGCGGCCATCGGGCGGACCCGCGCCTCGGCGTCGCCGTCGAAGAAGACCGCGCCCTGCGCGATCGCTGCGATCGGAGGCACGAAGCGCATGACGGTGCCCGCCAGCCCGCATTCGACCACGCCGCCGCGCAGCATGTGCGGGGTGACCTTCAGCGTGTGGTTCGGCGCACCCGCGTAGTCCGAATCGGCCTGAATCTCGGTTCCCATGGCCCGCAGGGCGTTCATCATCAGCTCGGTGTCGCGGGAGCGCAGTGCGCCGTGGATCGTCGACGGGGTCGACGACAGCGCGGCGATGACCAGCGCGCGGTTGGTAATCGACTTCGAGCCGCCGACCATGACTGTGGCGGTAAACGGTGGCCGGGCCTCGTCGGAGGCGCTAGCTCCGGCAGCATCTCCGGCGAGGTCTACGGTCGGGGCGGGCCAATTCTTATTTTGGGAACACACGTAATCAATTATGGAACAAAGCAGCGCCGAACCTCGACTTGGGGAGGGGAGAATAGGCGCGAAAGGGGAGCGAGCGTGCAGAATCTTAAAGTATGTGCGGTCGTTTCGTAACCTTCACCGTCGGCGAGCAGCTCCTCGTATCGCTCGAGGCCGTCCCGGGCCTGGCCCCCATCACACCGGACGGGCCGCTTCCCGGCGAGCGCTACAACATCGGCCCGACCATGCCGATCGTCGCCCTGGCCCGGCCCGACCAGGGTACTGGCACCATCGCCGCCACCGTGCGCTGGGGCCTCGTCCCGCACTGGGCCCGCGAAATCCCGACCACGCCCTACTTCAACGCGCGCGCCGAGACGTGGCGCGACAAGCCCACCTTCCGCGACGGCCGCCCCTGCGTCATCCCGATGAACGGCTGGTACGAGTGGCGCGACCGCCAGCCCTACTTCGTCAGCCTGGCGCCGAAGTCGGCCACCGCGGATAAGGCCCCCGTCTTCGCCGTCGCCGGGCTGTGGGCGCGCTGGGGCGACGTTGTCTCCGCCACCATCCTCACCACGCCCGCCGTGGGGCACCTCGAGCAGCTCCATCACCGCATGCCGCGTGTGCTTGCCGACGACGAGGTCGCAGGCTGGCTCGATCAGTCCGGGTGGGCCAGCGGGGGCGACGTTGGAATGACCTCCGAGGAACTGGTTGACGCCTTCAGCGTCAGGCCGGTGGGCCGCGCCGTCGGCAACGTTGCCAACGACGGGCCGCACCTGCTGGACGACCCCGGCGGGCAAACCGAGCTGCTATAGGTCACAGCGGCCTGCGCCGCCGTGCCTAGCGGGCGATGTCGGCGACGGTGGCGTCGGTAAGCGAGACCAGGTCGGCGGGGGAGAGCTCGATGTCCCAGCCGCGGCGGCCCCCGGAGACGAAGACGGTGTCCGCCAGCGTGGCGGTCTCGTCGATGACCGTGGGAAGCGCGCGGCGCTGGCCGAGCGGCGAGATGCCGCCGGGGATGTAGCCGGTGGAGTTGGAGGCGTCGTGTGGGTCGGCCATCGTGGCCTTGGACGCGCCGAGGGCGGCCGCGGCGGCCTTGAGGTTGAGCATTCCGGTGGCGGGGACAACCGCGGTGGCCAGGCCCGTGCGCTTGCCGGCCAGCTCGATGATGAGGGTCTTGAAGATGCGCTCCTCCTCGACGCCCAGGTGCTCGAGCAGCCAGGACGCGGCCTCAACGCCGAAGTTGTCGTCGCCGTGCGGGAACTGGTGAACCGTGAACTCGATGCCCGCCTCCTGGCAGGCGGCGATCGCGGGGGTCGCACCGTGGGCGGAACCGGACTTGGCGTTCTTCTTCGACTTCTTGGACATGGTTTCCATCCTGGCACAACCAATAGCGCAGCCATTGTGGCAGTGCCGAGCGTTGGGAGGCCGATGCTTTAAGCTGGATGCATGTCAGGTGATAAGACAGCAACGTCGTCGGTGCGAACCGACGAGTCCGACGCGCAACTGGCCGAGCGCTTTGAGCGCGACGCTATGCCGCTGCTGGACCAGCTCTATGGTGCGGCGCTGCGCATGACCCGCAACCCGGCGGACGCCGAGGACCTGGTGCAGGACGCATACATGAAGGCCTTCCAGGGGTTTCGCTCCTACAAGCCGGGGACGAACCTGAAGGCGTGGCTGTACCGCATCCTCACCAACGCGTACATCAACAACTACCGCAAGGCGCAGCGTCGCCCGGCGGAGTACGCGACGGATGACATCACCGACTCGCAGATTGCCGAAACCGCCTCGCACGAGTCCATCGGACTGCGCTCGGCGGAGGTCGAGGCGCTGGCCAAGCTTCCCGACGACGAGATCTCTCAGGCCCTGATGGACCTGAAGGAGGACTACCGCATGGTGGTCTACTACGCGGATGTCGAGGGGCTGCCGTACAAGGAAATCGCCGAAATCATGGATACGCCGATTGGCACCGTCATGAGTCGGCTGCACCGTGGAAGAAAACAACTCCGAGAGGCGTTGCACAACGTAGCTGTGGAACGCGGCTTCTTGAAGGAAGCGAAGAAGCCCGCCGAGGTGGGCTCCACTAAGAAGCAGAAGGAGGAAGCTCCGCGATGAGCAAGGACGGCATGAATACTGGCGACACTAGCCACGGCATGGAGCACGCACCGGAGCGCAAGGGGCACGCGGGGCACGTGGGTCACACCGCAGGGCACTCTGGTGCGGGATCGTGCGATAGCGAGTTCTGCCGAGACGTTCACCGGCGCCTCCACGCCTTCCTCGACGGCGAGTGCGACCCCGACGAGCGTCGCTTCCTCGACGAACATATCCACGAATGCCCGCAGTGCCTGGAGGAATTCGGCTCGGAGCAGGCCATCCGCCAGCTATTGCGCCGCTGCTGCCAGCAGTCGGCCCCGGCTGATCTCCGCCAGCGCATTACCACGCGCATCCGCGTCTCCTACACCTCGATCGAGTACCGGCGAGGGTAGCGGTCCCGGGGGATCAGGGGCCGGGGCCTGGGGCTACCGAATACGAAAAACGCCGGAAGGAAACCTAGCGGTTCATTCCGGCGTTTTATTTTGTGGAGCTAAGGGGAATCGAACCCCTGACCTTTGCATTGCGAACGCAACGCTCTACCAACTGAGCTATAGCCCCTCAGTGTGCCTCGTCCGTGCTGCATCTGCACATCGGTCGGCAACGAATTCAACCCTACTCCTGCCTTTTACGCTCTCGCAAAACCCCAGGCAAAACCCGAAAAGCGCGTTAAGTGGCAAAAACGGTGGCGACGAAAAACTCCGCCCCTATCGACGAGTGTCGACGGGGGCGGAGTCCTAGTACGACCGACTGCTACATCGGAAGGCTGCAGCTTAAGTGCGACTTAGCTGTTCGGACGACGTCCGTGGTTAGCCTTCTTCTTGCGACGGTCCTTGCGCTTGCGGCCACGCTTGCTCATTGCTTCGGCCCTCCTTCTATCGGGTCAATAGTTTCAACCGGTATAGATTACACGGTCGGCACCTAACCCCTTTAATTAGATGGTTGATGTAAACGGTTTAAACGGTGGTGCGGGTGCGACGAGCGCGACCGCGGTTGCGACGACGCTTCAGTGCGCGACGCTCGTCCTCGCTCATGCCACCCCAGACGCCGGCGTCCTGGCCGGTTTCCAGAGCCCATGCGAGGCACTGTGAGGTAACGGTGCAGCGGTTGCAAACGACCTTTGCCTTAGCAATCTGGGCGAGGGCCGGGCCGGAGTTACCGACCGGGAAGAAAAGTTCCGGATCCTCTTCACGACAAACGGCCTTGTGGCGCCAATCCATGACAATCTCCTAGTAAAAATTACTGGCCCGGGTGTGGGCGAGGTGCTTCGTTAAAAAAGAGAAAAGCAAGGAATGGATCTCGGAGGTCAACAACGAAATCGGGGGTTCATTACCGAGCTTTCTCGGGGGCTTAGGCCGATAAACATGGGGAAAGTCGGGGGAGTATCTATGGGGGTAGATAGCCGCCGACGCCCGAATCTAGGGCCTAAAAATGCAGGACCGGCCTCGCATGCTCGACTCGTACTAAAGAAGTAGGTGCTGCGCCTGTCCCGCTGACGAGTACATGATTACATGGGATTGCGGTTTCGTAAAGAGGAAAATGAATAAAAGTGCTAAAGCTCACAAGAAAGTAAAGATTAGGTTAAAACGCCAGGTAGTTGATAACCACTTGTGGGGGTAGTGGAGGGTTTTGGAAAACTGCCGCGGGCGGGTGTATGGCAGTGGAAGTGAATTGGGGAAACCGAGAGAGATTAGGAGGGGGCTTAGGCGTTCGCATTCCTTCTACGGAGCCTATCCATCAATCGTTTGCCGAACATGTTCAGCAAGCGTTCCTCCACGGGGCGGGACGCTACCGTCTTGGTGAAACGTGCGGCGGTGTAGTCGTCGGCAAGCGCGACTACCCGGATGGCGCTTTCCTTGACGCGGATGGATAGGGATGTGCGCAGGTCGATGTACTCGCCATCGAGCTGAAACTTCAACGGGCGTGCGGTTTCGAGGCGGACCTCGCTGGCGTCGTCGACGCGAATCTCACGCTCCGGGATGCGGAAGGGCTCGCGAAGGCCGGTGAGTGCCCCGGTGAGGTTGGCGGCGGCGATGAGCCCGACGACCCCCGTCAGGGAGGTCACGCCGTAGAAGCCGAGGCCTCCGCGGACGGAAAGGTTGGGATTCGTCACGATGGGAAGGTCCCCGAGAAACGTCCAGGGGTTCGCATTCGAGACGATCGCGATGGGGAGATCGTGGCCCAACTGCTTGCCGTCGACCGTGACCTCAATCCGGGGAGGTTTAGTCTGGAGGCCGCGCCAGGCTCGGTAAACCTCCGGCAGGTAGCGGAAGTAGGAGGCGCGGGTACCGCCGCTGCGCAGGCGATCCATGGTGGCGATGACCTCCGCGTCGATACCGACGCCCGCGTTGACGACGAAGCAGCGGTTGGCCGCGTGCCCGACACTGATTGTGCTGCTCACGCCCTTGCGCATGAGCCCCGCGACGTACCAGGCGGCGTCGACCGGGTTACGAGGCAATCCCAGAGACCCCGCGAGCACGTTCGCGCTGCCGGTCGGGATGATCGCCAGGGTTGGCAGTTTCCTCGCCGGCCGAGAACGAAACGGATCGGAGTCGAGCATCCCATTGACCGTCTCGTTGACCGTGCCGTCGCCGCCCAGGCAGACAATGTAGTCAAAGTCCTCGGCCGTGACGCCGGAGACAATATCCGCAGCATGGCCCTTGTATGCGGTGAACACGGCCTTGATCGTCAGGGATTCGACGGAGCGCAACGCGACCACGATGTCTTTCATCGCAGCCGGTGTGTTTGTCGTCGAGTTGGGGTTGGAGATGAGCAGTGCGCGCACACGCTCAGGGTAATGCATTGGCAGAGGTATTCGCGGTTAACATGTAAACCGTGACTTCCTCCCGAAATTCTTCCGCTCGTCCGAACTCCACCGCGCAGTCCCCCGAAGGCGGGCCCGGCATTGCCGCTCCGCGTTCGGTCCTGGTCGGTGCGTGGATCGGTATTGCCGAGTGCGTCCTGGGGCTCGGCTACGGCATCTTCCTGCTGATTAGGGACCTGATGGGTTACCGGGATGCGGGGGCCGTCATTTCCGGCTGGGGCACCGCACTGTGGTTCTTCCTCATCTTCGGCGCTGTCCTCGCGGGCGCCATCATGCTGTTGAGAGGTTCCCGCTGGGGTCGAGGCCCGATCATCATGCTGAACCTGTGCCTCGGCGGCGTGGCCTACTACATGTTCACGTCGGGCGCGCTGAACCTTGCGATCCCGACCGTCGTTGTGGCCATCGCGGCTCTGGCCTGCATGTTTAACCCGAAGGCGGTGGACTGGGCCGCCCGCTCTATGTAGCTTTCGGGCTGCTTTAGCCGGGGAGGGGCGGGGGTCGATTCGGGGCTTAACCGACGATTGTCATGGCACTGATTCTGTGGCCACGCTGCACGAGCAGCGTATTTCCCACCACCGACAGCGCCGTAGGCCCCGCCGCGCTTGCCGACGGTGCCTCGGTCCCATTCGCATTCGAAACCGGCGGCAACAAAAGAGTGCCGATGACCTTCAAGGTGTCCCCGTCGATGACGGCAATGCCGTCGGCCACGGGCATCAACATGTGTTTTCCCCAGGCAGCCGGTGTGCCGGTCGCCTCGGGGAACTCGAAGGCCCGGTCCAACTCGTTGGGATTGAATCCAATGAGACCGGAGGGCGAGAACCACGTCATGTGATGGGGGAGGTCGGCGGTGAGGGGGACTCTGGGCAGGGCGGTTTCGTCCTTGCCCGGCGTTGGTGCCGAAATGACGGCGCTAGCGGCGGGAGCGGGCGGGGGCAGGGGAGTGCTGCTCAGGAGAGTCCCGTCGCTGCGGTAGGACCGCACTCCATCTCCCATGGCTACCGCGGCGGTGTCCTGCCCGATGGCAACCAAACGCATGTCCGGGGTCGACGCCCCTAAATCAATATCCGCGGCGACCTCCGGCTCGCGGGACTCATCCGGCTTTGCGTCCTGCAGGACGAGCCGGGCGGTGCCGGCGCAGTCGTTGAGGACGGCGAGGAACTCGACACGGGTCAGAGCGCTGACGATCGAGCACTCCGGGTGCGGTTGCAGGTTCGGCTCGGCGGTGGCGGGAATGTCCCCATACTCCACCACGCGGACCAGGTCGTTGCGCCACAGTTCCAGGAAATGGTCGCTGTAGACGCCCGAGTGAGTATTGGAGCGAATTGCTGCCGGAGACTTCGACACCAGCGAGCGGCGAGTGGAGAAGTACTGCCCGGTCTCAGGCCGTAACGAGACGGTCTCGCCACAGCCTGCCGGGCCGTCGAACGTGGCGACGACCAAGCCGTCGCTTGTCGACAGCGCGCACAGCCGAATATCCCGCCTGTAGTGCCAGCGCTCTTCGCCGGTGCTCAGGTCAAGGGCCCGCAGGCCCTGCTGTTCCGGAACGATCACGACATTGTCAATCACCATGGGCGCCTGCGCAGTGGTGTGATCCGTCGGGGTGACGCCCGAGGTGGCAGTCCATGCTGGGGCCAGCGCAGTCGGCATCGCTGCGGGGTTTTCCGCCGTAGCGCTGAGCTCCCGGACGGAGGCGTCGACCTGTGTGGCTGGAGCCTCGGTGTGATCGACTCCGCGCACGGGCGCATTCCACCAGGTCCACCCGACGCACAGCGCGAGTGTCGCAACTAACGACGCCGAAGCGATGCGGTTGCGCCGCAGCTTGCGAGATGCTGAGGAAACGGACAAAGGGCGTGCTGAGCCTTCGTGAGGCCTCGTGTGTGGAGCTTCCGGGGCGTGCGAGCTGGTCGGGTTGCGTGAAGGATTGTCGGTCACGGTATAGGACGCCTAGCGACGTCGCCCCCTATCGCGCTGCCTGGACTGAGTGTGCCGTTCTCGGCCGCCTCGGTCACCCCGGCCGCCCCGGTCGCCCCGGCCACGAGGCGGGCGGGCGCCCAGGACCGGGCGCGCCGGGCCTACCTTCTCCTCGACGCCCTCCGGAATATCGAGCGCCTCGGCCAGCTCGGGGGAGTTGGAGAACCACGTTGGGATCTCGGCCATGTCGAGGCCCAGCGCGTCGGAAATCATCTTCCACTTTGCAACCTCGTCCCAGCCGACGAGCGTAACCGCAACGCCGCTGTGTCCGGCGCGACCGGTGCGGCCGATGCGGTGGACATAGGTCATCTCGTCATCGGGAACCTGGTGGTTGATGACGTGCGTGACATCGTCGATATCGATGCCTCGCGCCGCGACGTCGGTGGCGACGAGGACATCAACGTCGCCGGTGCGGAACGCCGTCAGCGAGCGCTCGCGAGCGGGCTGGCCCATGTCGCCGTGAACGGCGGTGACCAGGAAGCCGCGCTCGCCCAGCTGCTCCGCAACCGAGGCAGCACCCCGCTTGGTGCGGGCGAAAATGATCGTGCGGCCGCGACCCTCGGCCTGGAGGATATGCGCGATCACCGAGACCTTATCCATCTGGTGGGATTGGAACACCGCCTGTTTTGTTGTCTCGTGGACCGTCGCCTCCTCTTCGCCGGATTCCGCGCGGATGTGGACGGGACGGTTCATAAACGTGCGCGCCAGCGTCAGGATCGGGCCGGGCATCGTGGCGGAAAACAGCATCGTCTGACGCTCAGAGGGGACTGCTGCGAGAATCTTCTCGATGTCGGGGAGAAACCCGAGGTCGAGCATCTCGTCGGCCTCGTCGAGAACGAGGACCGCCACGCCGGAGAGCTCCAGGCTGCCGCGCTGGTAGAGGTCAATCAGCCGTCCCGGCGTGCCGACGATAATGTCGACCCCGGCCTCGAGCTGCTCGATTTGTTCCTCGTACGGGCGGCCACCGTAAATTGTGCAGACGCGAAGTCCTGTCGACTCGGCCACCGTGTGCAGGTCCTCGCCGACCTGGACGCAGAGTTCGCGGGTCGGGACAATGATGAGACCGCGGGCAGTGCCGTCCGGTTCCGGGATGCGCGCATCGTCGAAAACTCGATCAACTAGGGGGACTCCGAAGCCCAGAGTCTTTCCCATGCCGGTCCGGGCCTGGCCGATGATATCGGTGCCGTCGAGTGCCAGCGGGAGAGTGAGTTCCTGGATGGCAAAGGTATGCGTGATGCCTTCGCCCTCCAGTGCGTCGCAAATCTCGGCGGCGACACCCAATTCGACGAACGTCGGGGACGGGGACACTGCCACGGCAACTCCTTATGGCCAGGAAAACAATGGGTTCTTTAGTTCACGGTTAATCCTAGCTTCTTTGAGAATGGTTATGATGTCACCTATGGATATCACTATTGGTTTCGTGGCCAACACTCGTGAACTCAGCATCGAGAATGTCTCCGGTGGAGAGGAAAAGAAGGCCGAAATTGCGGCGAAGCTGGCCTCCGGCGAGGGCGTCATCGAACTCGCTGACGGTGCCGGTCAGTCCTACTTGGTGCAGGTCAGCAACGTGGCCTACGTTCGCACTGGAAATGTCTCGGACCGTAAGGTCGGCTTCTTCGCCTAATGCAGCAGGAACCCTTCCTCGTTCACATTGCCAGGCAATGGGGATGGCGTGCCTATGCCATCCCCGTGCTCGTCGTGCTCACAGTAGTCATCCTCGTGGATATCTTTTCCTCGCCACAGGGCCAGGGAAGCGTCGCGGAGACCGCACAGACGTCGGCAAGCGGAACGGGGAGTGGTAAGTCAGGTCCAGTTCCGGCGGGTGGATACGGCGACCAGTTCGGCGTGGGGGATCTCCCTCCGGGGCCGACGTTCGCGGAGAAGTCGTCGGGGCAGTTCGACGAGTACACAATTGAGCAGCCCAAGGTGGGGCGTGGCGCCGAAAAAGCGGTGACCTACGCCGTAGAGGTGGAAAGCTCCGTCGACGTGCTCTGTCGGGAGGCGGGGATGCCTTCGCCTCGACGGTCAACGCCATCTTCGCCGACCCGCGCGGTTGGGCGGCGGATGAGCGCTACTCGTTCGAAACGGTCAAGAAGGATCGCAAGCCGACGATGCTGATTCAACTGGTCGCGACCGAGACTGCCCACCAGATCTGCGGAAACGCACTGGAGATGGAAACCTCCTGCTATATCTCCGGGCAGGCGGCTGGTGAGCCCGGGCGCGTTATCGTGAACAATGCGCGCTGGTCGCGGGGGACGGTGGCATTCCAGGGGGACCTCGGCCTCTACCGCCAGTACTTGGTTAATCACGAGGTTGGCCACGGGCTGGGGTACGCGGCTCACGAGCCCTGCTCGGTCGACGGTGGTATCGCCCCGATTATGATGCAACAGACGCTCAGTCTGTCCAATGACGAGCTCCATCGCATCGATCCGAACGAGGTATATCCGACGGACGGGAAGAAATGTGCGCCGAACGGCTGGCCATTCCCATTAGGCCCGCAGGATAGGGCCGCCGCGCCGACTCAGAAAGCGAGGTAGGCAACATCATGTCTGCAGAAGTAGCGATGCCACCCCAGCACGTGCTCGATGCGTTCGGGGTGCAAGGGCAGCCGGTCCGGGCGGGGAGAGCCTGGGATAACGGATGGGTCTATGGCTCCATCGTCCTGTCTCCGGTGCACAACTCCGCCCAGGCTCTGTGGTCTGCAAAGGTGCGCGAAGCGGCCGATATCGACGGGGTTCGGGTCGCCTCGTCCGTGCGGACTTCGGACGGGCGGCAGATCCTCGCTGGTTGGCAGGCGAGGCATTTCGTCGAAGGGGAGCTCGCGCCTCGCTCGGACGAGACCATTGTCGCCGCCGGGCGTATCGAGGAATCGCTGGCAGCAACTGCTCGCCCGCAGTTCCTGGTCGACCGGAAACCCGACCTCTTTGTCACCTGCGACCGCGCCTCGTGGGCGGCCGATCCCATCGAGCTTCTCGAGCAAGTCCTGGACCCCGACAGCGTTCCCCGCGCCGATTGCGCCGACGCTCTGACCACCGCCGGGGAACTCCTATCTCACCGCGCCGAGCTGGTGGTGCCCGCCGCCCACATGCAGATCTGTCACGCGGATATTGTCGGCACGCTGCTTTACGACGGCTCTGCGGCGCCTGTCCTGACCGATATTGTGCCCGCCTGGCATGTCCGCGGGTGGACGTCGGCGCTCGCGGCGGTGGACAGTTTGGCGATGATGGGGGCTGACGAGGAGCTGCTCAGTCGATTCGATCACCTGCCAGACTTCGGCCCGCTTCTGGTGAGGGCGGCCTGCTACCGGCTCTTCGTACACGCCGTGCATCCGGACTCCCAGCCCGGCGCGTACAGGGGCCTAGCTCGGGCGGCGTCGTTGGTTCGTGCGTTTGTTGGCGAATAATCGCTAGATGACGCGTCTGGCCGAGCGTGCAGTTCGGATTGTGGGTCGGATGCGCGGACAATGGATTCGAACGGGTGTTCGTTAAGGTTCCGGGTGGTGTGACACAATGGGGTACATGAAGTTTGAGGGGATGCCAAGGGTTCGATTCCAGCAGGGGGAATGGGCTGCGCCTCGGAACTGGGAGGGCAGTCCGGCTCAGGGGCTATTGCCCTCGCTGAACGAGTCACTTGTTGTTCGTGGCGAACCGCGTCGGCGACCCGTGCACGCCGTCGTTGGGGGGCCTGGCACAGGGAAAAGTGCGCTCTTGGTGGATATCGCGGTCGACTACATGCTGGCGGGGATTCCCGCCGAGCGCATTTTGGTCGTTGCTCAGTCGAAGGAGTCTGCGGCGCAGATGCGCCGGGAGGTGGACCGCGCGTTTGCGTCTCGTCGGGTGCGGGCCGGGGCGGACTCTGGTACTGATGCTGTCGATTTTCTTCGTGGCGCGGGCCCCGGCGGCATGGTTCGGGCCCTACACTCACTCGCGTTTGCGGTGGTCCGAGACGGTCTGGTTGGAAGGGGACAACCCGAGCCCTCACTGACAACGGGTGCCCGCCAGGATTTTGTCGTGCGTCAGCTCCTCGCCGGTCACGCCGACGATGGCGGGGCATATTGGCCGGAGTCGCTCCGGCCGGCTCTCCCTTACCGTGGCATGGCCAGAGCCGTCAGGGATTTCTTGCTACGAGCTGCCGAGCGCGGACTAGAGGGGCCGGATTTGGTCAGGCTTGGGGCGGAGCACGGGGTTGACCAGTGGGTTGCGGCTGGGAAGTTCATGGACGAATACCAGCAAACGATGCGTCTAGCGTGGGAACCGAGCTTGAACGCTGCGGAAATCGTTACTAAGGCATTGGCTGAGATCGACCAGGATGCGCAGGCCCTCGCGCGGTGGGGAAAGTCCATTGTGCTCGTGGATGATGCCGAACACCTCTCGCCCGAGGCTGCGAGGCTGGTGGATTTGTTTGTGGGGCAGGCTGCAGTGGCGGTCATAGCGGGAGACGAGGACCAATCGGTTCTCCACTTCCGCGGTGCGAGCAACGATTATCTGCGTCGTATTGCCACCGAGGCCGACGAGGGCGGGTGCACTGTCACGTTGCGGAAGTCGTACCGGTGCAGCCCCGCAGTCGCGGAGGTGTGCAACGCTGTGGCGTCGAGGTTGCCCAAGCCTCCTGCCTACCGCGGAATCGAGCCCAGCGAAACCGGGCCTGGACAGGCAAGTGCCAAGTTCGATGGGCAGGAGTTCGATGGGCCGGAGTCCACCGGGCAGGTGCGCATTGCGACTCTGTCGACCGCGACGGCACAGCGCAGCGCCATCGCGGATTACTTGCGTCGCGCGCACGCACAGCGGGGTCTTGCGTGGAAGGATATGGCCGTCATTGTGCGGTCGGGCGCTGGTGAATCGTCCCTTTTCAGGGCGCTTTCTCGCGCCGGGGTTCCGGTGCAGGTGGACCCGACGGATATCGTTCTCGGGCAGCAGCGGCTGGTCCGGGCGCTACTCGTCGCTGCAAAGGCGACTGAGGGGCGCCTGTCCGATGCCGAGTGGGACGAGTTTCTCGCAGGGCCATTGGTCAATATGGACCCGATCATTAAGGCCCGGCTTCTGCGGGGCATCCGCCAAGCGGATTTGCACGGCGCGCCGGCAGGGCAGCAACTGGTCGAGCTGCTCAGGGCGCAGAAGCTAAGCCAACAGCAGCAGGACCTGGTTGCGCAGCTCTCGGAGCGCGAACGGCGTGCAGTGTCGGGGCCCTTGGAGATTCTGCAGGCTGGCAGATCAGCTTGGCAGGAGGCGTGGAGTCGGTTCTGTGGGCGCTGTGGAGCGCAACCGGGCTGGCGGAGCATCTCACCGCTGCGTCATTGCGGGGAGGGGCGCCTGGGGCGTCCGCTGACCGTGACCTTGATGCGGTTATGGCCCTCTTCGACTTCGCAGGCGATCAGGTTGAGCACAATCCGAAGCTCTCGTTGGCAGGGTTCGTCGCATCGGTGGAGGAGCAGGAGCTTCCAATCGGAACCCGTGACCGCAGCGGAGTCGAGCGCGATGCGGTTCGAATCCTGTCGGCGCACGCAGCACTCGGTCGCCAATGGCCCCTCGTTGTCATTGCGGGTGTCCAGGAGGGTTCGTGGCCCAGCCTGGGAGTCACCGGGTCGATTATGAAACAAGATCAGTTAATCGGCCTCGTCGACCGCGGCATCGATCCGAGTGAATATGTGGTGTCCATTGCGGACAAGTTGGCAGAGGAAAGACGCCTGCTGCACGTAGCCGTTTCTCGCGCGTGCAACGAGCTACTCGTGACGGCTGTCGACTCGCCCGACGACGAGGGGGTTCCCAGTCCGTTCGTGGCTGAGCTGATCGATGCGTTTGGTGAGGGCGTGCAGGAGGACTCGTCCGAGTCCGATTCCGGTCGAAGCGCCGGCAACGGTGAAGCTGTCAACGGCGAAACAGAGGATAGCGGGGAGCGAGGGGCAGACGAGGGGCCGTCGGTCTGCGTGGAATACCCGGATGCGGTTGATCTGAGGGTCCTGTCCATCGGTGCCCTACTTGCGGAGCTCCGTCGGGCTGCAGTGAGCCCGGAGGAAACTGAGACACGTCGTCGGCAAGCGGCGAGGCAATTGGCGCGCATGGCTGAGGCGGGCGTGGAAGGAGCACATCCAGACTCCTGGTGGGGGCTGCGCCCTCCAACGACGACGGCTCCCGTAGCGGAGGTTGCGCCCATCGTCGTCAATCCGTCGAAGGTGGAAAGGGCTCTGAAGTGCCCGCTTATGGCGATGCTGGATAAACCCGCGCCGAATTCGGCCATGCGGCTGGGCTCGATGTTTCACCTGGCCGCCGAAGCGCTGTCGAAGGGGGTGAGTGTGCCCGAGGCGACGGAGGAAATGAGACGCGTCTTCAATCTCCTCTCCGATGACCCGCAGTGGCGCAAGGACCAGGAAATAGAGCGGTGGGTAGATGCTCTGCAGGCCTGGGATCAGTGGATTTCGGCCAAACAGGATGTTGGCGCTGAAGTGAGGGTCAAGGTTGCGCTCGATGAGGAAGTCACCGTGGTCGGTCGCATCGACCGGTTGATCGAAGACGCCGACGGCGCACTCCAGATTATCGATATCAAGACGGCGAAAAACCCTGTCTCGAAGCAGGAGGCAGAAGAACACGCGCAGTTGGCGACGTATCAACTCGCACTTTCGAAGGGGCGACTGCGAAAGGTCGACGACCGCGCCGAGATAGTCGAGGGTTCGGGAACGGGCATCGATCAATCCGGGGCATATCTTGTCTACCCGCGGAAACCAACGCGCAATTCCATCACGACCCGCGAGCAATCCAAGCTGACCGAGGAGAAATTGAAAGTGTGGAGCGGAAGGATATCGAAGGCGGCGAAAGCTGTCGTGGGGCCGGGCGCCATGGCCGTAGCCGGCGACCACTGTGACTTTTGCTCACTGCGCAAGGCCTGCCCGGCTGCGGAAGGACGGAGATAGCAGTGAACGCGAAGGTGACGGATATTGATCCCATCGCACTGTCCCAGATGATGGGGCAGTCCTTCCCCCCGACCGAACAGCAGGCCGCTGTGATCGGGGCTCCGCTCGAGCCGATGCTCGTTGTCGCCGGAGCCGGGGCAGGTAAAACGGCGACGATGGCTGCGCGCGTTGTCTGGCTCGTGGCCAACGGGTACATCAGGCCGGAGCAGATATTGGGACTGACTTTCACTCGCAAAGCTGCACGGGAGCTGGGCGTGCGCATTCGCCAGCAGCTGCACCAGTTGGCGCAGTCGAGGGAATTTCGCGCGGTCGCTAGCCCGGAGGTCCTCGCGGCACTCGAAGTCATCGCCCCGACGACGTCGACGTACGATGCCTACGCGTCTGAAATCGTGAGCAACTATGGCCTGCTGCTGCCGACTGAGCCGGGCGTGAGCATCCTCGACGGGGCTACGGAATGGCAGCAGGCATGGAACATCGCGCTTGCCGCACAGTCAATGAACTCCGATATCGCCCCTGCAACGTTGGCGCAACGAATGATTGCCCTTGGGGCTAATCTTGATTCAAATCTTTCCTCGGTCGCGGAGACACGCTCTGAGACGGAGGCGTTCATCAAGAACATTGAGCAGACCCCGAAGGCATCGAAGAGGGGAGGGGACCTGCTGGCGGATCTTCGCAAGGTCGTCGATTCGCAGCGCCAGCGTCTCGAAATTTTGCCGTTCCTCAGCCAGCTGCGTGCAACCTGTGATGCCGATAACGTCGCAACGTTTGCGATGCAGATGGCGCGGGCAGCCCGCTTGGCCAGCGCATTCGATGAGGTCTCGGCCTCCGAGCAACGTCGATTCAAGGTGATCATGCTCGATGAGTACCAGGACACGTCGCATACGCAGAGACTATTCCTCCGGGCGCTGTTCTCGGGGGCGTGCGTGACGGCGGTGGGAGACCCCATGCAGTCAATCTATGGATGGAGAGGGGCGACTGCGGAGAACCTGGCCCAGTTCGTCTCCGATTTTCCCCGCTCCGACGGGATGCCCGCTGAGAAGAAGCAGTTGACCATATCCTGGCGCAACCCCAGCAGTGTCCTCGATATCGCGAACGTGATTTCGGATAGTGCATTCGCAGGCCAGAAGCGAGCAGTCGAACGGCTTCAGGCAGGCCCGAAAGCCGGTGCCGGCGAGGTTTCTATGGCACTTCTCGGGACTGGCGAAGAAGAAGTTACCTATATCGCTGACCTCCTCGAGGAGGAGATGCGGAACCGAAATGCCGTGGGCAAGACGCTCGACGCGGCAATCCTGGTGCGGACCAACCAAGAATCGGCGTCGTACCTTCAGGCGCTTTCGGACAGAGGAGTGCCGGCTGTCATCGTCGGTCTTGCGGGCTTGCTGGGCGTTCCCGAGGTCATGGATATTACCTCGACCCTGAGAATGCTTGTCGATCCGAGCAGCGACGCAGACACGATGCGCCTGCTGCTCAGTCCTCGCTTCAATGTGGGAGCAGCGGATGTGGAGGCACTTCGCACGCGTGCCCGTCAGCTGGCGCATGCACGGGCGCGTCAGAGCGTGCAGTCGCCCGATGACGAGTCACCGCTGGTCGAGTTTGCACGCAAGCTCGACGAACTGGTGGAGCAGGCCGAGGACCAGCCCAACCGGGTTGGCCTCGCGCATGCCGTTGCTGATCCCGACATCAGGTTCAGCGATGGGACGCCGCTAGCTCGCGGCAACGAAGAAGACAACGGGCCGATGGTCACGAGTGAGCTGCTCCGCTTTTCGCAGGAGGGCATGCGCAGGATTGCAGAATTGGGCGCTACGCTGCGTCGCCTGCGACGTTTCTCGCTGAGCAAGCCCCTCCCAGAGCTAGTGGAAGATGTTGCGGCAGAGTTCGGCATCCGCGTAGAGGCCGCCGCCGGACAATTCGGAGAATCCACGGCCATCACAAAGCCTTCTACAATTCACCTCGACCGCTTTGTGGACATTGCCGCACAGTATTCTCAGAACAACTCAGACGATGTCGCAGCATTCCTTGGCTACCTGGACTTTGCAATCGCCCACGACGGCGGGTTGGAGCGGGCTCCCGTGGAGATCCCGCCGAACTGCGTCCACATCATGACCATGCATAAGGCAAAGGGCCTGGAGTGGGACACCGTCGTTGTGCCCCGAGTCACCGCGGCTCAGTTCGATAACCTCAAGGTTGAGTCGTGGATTAGGCGCCCGGAGCTTCTCCCGCCGGGCGCAATCACGCAGGTGGACCCGCTAGCGACTAATGACGCGGGTAATGCTGCTGGCGCGGAGGGCGCCGCGGCGGCAGGGGGGTTCGCGGCGTCGGAAAGCGTGGACAAGGACGCGCCGGAGCTCGACATCTCCGGCGTCGAGAACCAGACGGAGCTCAACAACGCGCTCAAGGCCTACACCGACGAGCTCCGCGGCCTTCTTGTTGAGGAAGCGCAGCGACTTTTCTACGTCGCGGTGACTCGTGCGGAGCGGAAGCTCATCGTGACTGCGAGCCTGCGACCGAAGCCGGGCAACGTTCATCCCACGGCCCCGTCGAAGGACTTTGCCGCGATTGCTAAGGCATTTCCGGAATATGTGGATGTGTGGGTCGCGGAGGACTCGGCGGCCGGGGACCGCGCCCCGGAGGAGACGTCGTCGGGCCACACTGCCAGCACAGAGATCGATGGGGTGGCGTGGCCTGCCGATACGCTCGCGGGAAGGCGAGAAGAAGTGGAGGCAGCGGCGCGCAGAGTCCGTCACTATCTCTCCCACCCCGGCGCTGAGGAGCCGCTCCGGGACGACTTGTCGCAGGTGTGGGAGTCAGAAACCTCGATCCTCCTGGAGGAACTGCGCCGGGCGAGCGCCGAGGACATTGTTGTCGAGCTCCCCAGTAGTATTTCTACGAGCGAGTACCAGGCTCTTGTCAGCGATCCCGAAGGGTTCGCACGCCGAAAGGTCAGGCCAGTGCCGTTCAAACCCAACCGTTTCGCACGGCGAGGCACGGCATTCCACGCGTGGCTCGAAAACCGCTTCAACGTGCATAGCCTGCTCGACGACGAGGACCTGTACGCATCCGGTCTCGACGATTTCCTCGGTTCGCACGAGGCGGTATCCGAAAAGGAACTCAGCAGTCTGCAGGCGAATTTCGAAGCATCAGAGTGGGCGGAGCGGACCCCGGAGTTCGTGGAGGTCCCCTTCGAGATCTCGATCGGTTCGCGCCGGATCGTCGGTCGTATTGATGCCGTGTTCAACCTCGATGGGAAGTGGACGGTCATCGATTGGAAGACGGGGCGGCCTCCGAAGGGAAAGGCTCTACGCGTCGCGGTGTTGCAGCTGGCGATATACCGGCTGGCGTGGTCCGATCGCCTGCGGGAGATGGGCAATGACGTCTCGCCCGAACAGATTGACGCCGGGTTTTTCTATGTCGGCGCGAAGCAGACCATTCGGCCGGATGAATCACTGTTGCCAAGCAGGATAGAGTTAGACAGGAAAATGCGGGAGCTGCTTGACTAGGACCTCCCAGCTGATATTCCGGTTGAATTCCCAGTTGCAAAGGAAAGGCGGGAGTAGGACGTCTTGCGTGAGCCAGTTCGTAACTCCTCGGGGCGCGAGGCCGAGCTCGACGATCTTCCAGATCACGCGCTGCTCGGTGTCATCGGCATACCCGAATCGGCACCGAAGAATCCGTGGCGGCTTATCGTCAGGCGACTGACCTATGCCGCGGCGCTGCTGCTCGTTGCATCCCTCGTGGTCTACTACGACAAGGGCGGCTACACGGAGGACCTCACCTTCGTCGACTCCCTGTACTATTCCGCGGTCAGCCTTTCCACCACCGGCTACGGCGACATCACCCCGGTGACGCAGCGAGCCCGCATCTTTAACATCCTGATCATCACCCCGCTTCGAGTCGCATTCCTGGCCCTCTTGGTCGGTACGACCTTGACAGTCTTGACACAGGAATCCCGTAAGACTCTGCAGATTCAGCGCTGGAGGAGACAGTTGCGCAACCACACCGTTGTCATTGGGTACGGCACCAAGGGCCGATCCGCCATCGCCGCTCTGCTTGCCGACGGCGTGGACCCGGGCGAAATCGTGGTCATCGACACAAATAAGCAGGCTCTGGAGCACGCGACGAACCAGGGACTCGTGACCGTCCACGGGTCTGCGACGAAGTCCGATGTGCTCAAGCTCGCCGGAATTCCGAGGGCGCGTTCGGTCGTGATTGCGCCGAACAAGGACGACACTGCGGTCCTGGTGACCCTATCCGTTCGCGAGCTCGCCCCCGGAGCGTCGATTGTGGCGTCGGTACGCGAGTCCGAAAACCGTCACCTGCTGACGCAGTCGGGCGCCGACCAGGTCGTCATTTCCTCGGAGACGGCCGGCCGAATGCTGGGGCTGGCCACCGTGACCCCTTCCGTGGTGGAGATGATGGAGGACCTGCTCAGCCCGGACGAGGGCTTCTCCGTCGCGGAGCGTCTGGTCACGGAGGAAGAGATCGGTGCGAGCCCGCGCCACCTGGCTGATATCGCGCTCGGCGTCGTCCGTTCAGGCGAGCTTTACCGCATTGACTCCCCGGAGTGCGAGTCCGTCGAGCCGGGCGACCGCCTGCTCTACGTCCGCCGCGTCTACAGCAGCGACGAATAACAAATTAAACCGTTCTATACGACACGCGAGAGGAATTATTCGGTGGCGGAGCGCGAGAGCATGCCCGATTACCTATCCGGCCTGGACCCGGATCAGCGGGAGGCCGCGACGGCACCGATGGGCCCGGTGTGCATCTTGGCCGGCGCCGGCACCGGCAAGACTCGCACGATCACGCACCGTATCAAGTACCTGATCGACCAGGGATTCGTGCAGCCGCAAAAGATTCTGGCGGTGACATTCACCTCCCGCGCGGCGGGGGAGATGCGCGACCGACTGGCCTCCATGGGAACACCCGGGGTGCAGGCCCGAACCTTCCACTCGGCGGCGCTGCGCCAGTTGCGCTACTTCTGGCCCCAGGTAGCGGGCGATATGCCATGGCAGCTGCTGGACGATCGCAAGTTCCGCGTCGTCGCCCAGGCAGTACGCAGGGTGGGGCTGGACGGATCGAAGGAAACCATCCGCGATGTCATGGGGGAGATCGAGTGGGCCAAGGCGACCCTCGCGGGCGCCGAGCAGTACGCTGCGGCGCTGAAGGAGCACGGCCGCACGGCGCCGATCCCGGTGGAGAAGGTCATCGACTGCTACCGGGCGTACGAGGACATCAAGACCACCCCCGACGGACTACTGCTGGACTTCGACGACCTGCTGCTTCACACCGCCGGGGCCATGGAGAATTCCCGCGCGGTCGCTGAGGAATTCCGCAACCAGTACCGCTGCTTCGTCGTCGACGAGTACCAGGACGTCACGCCGTTGCAGCAGCGGGTCCTCAATGCCTGGTTGGGAGACAGGGATAACCTCACCGTCGTCGGCGACGCGAACCAGACGATTTACTCCTTCACCGGCGCGACCCCGCACTACCTGATGAACTTCTCCAGGGATTACCCGGAGGCCACCGTCGTGCGGCTCCAGCGCGACTACCGATCCACGCCTCAGGTCGTCGAGCTGGCCAACGACGTCATCGGTCGCGCACAGGGACGCATCGCCGGCTCCCGCCTGAAGTTGGTGGGGCAGCGCGCGGACGGACCCGAGCCGACGTTCAACCAGTACGACGACGAGCCGATGGAAGCCCGCGCAACGGCCCGCACCATCAAGCGCCTCATCGACTCCGGAGTGCAGCCTTCCGAGATCGCGGTCCTCTACCGCATCAACGCGCAGTCAGCGGTGTTCGAACAAGCTCTGTCCGAGGTCGGCGTTCCCTACCAGGTCCGGGGAGGTGACGGCTTCTACCAGCGTCCCGAGATTCGCGATGCCATCTCGGCGCTGGTCAGGGTATCGCGCGCGGCTGCCCACCTGAAGGGCCAGGACCTGCTCGCTCAGGTCAAACAGGTCTTCGCCGGGCTCGGTTTGACGGAGCAGGAGCCGGAGGGCGCCGGAGCTCGCGAGCGCTGGCAGTCCCTCGGCGCCCTTTTTGACCTTTGCCGCGACCTCGTCCACTCCACGCCTGAGCTCAATATCCAGGCCTTGCTCGGCCAATTGCACACCCGCCAGCAGGCGAAGCACCCGCCGACGCTGCAGGGCGTGACGCTCGCGAGCCTCCACGCCGCGAAGGGCCTCGAGTGGGACGCCGTCTTCCTCGTGGGGCTTACCGACGGCGCCCTGCCCATTCAGCACGCCCTGAGGAAGCTGGAGCAGTCGCCGGCGCAGGGGGCCGAGGCCATCGAGGAGGAGCGCCGCCTGTTCTACGTCGGGATCACCCGCGCCCGCGAGCACCTGGAACTGTCCTGGTCCCTGGCGCGAGCAGAAGGCGGGCGCAAGAGCCGCAAGCGCAGCCGTTTCCTCGACGGTCTCGACATCGGAGTCTCTGACCACTCCACGGCGCCCGCGCCGTCGCGGCGCTCTAAGCGGAAGTCCCGGCAGTGCAAGGGCTGCACGAAGCCGCTGTTCACGGATGCCGAGCGCATTTCCGGGCGCTGCGAGGAATGCCCGGTGACGGCCGACCCCCAGTTGGTCGACGCCATCAGGGCATGGAGGCTGGAAGTCTCAAAGGAGATGTCGGTGCCCGCGTTCGTCGTGTTTTCGGATGCGACGCTCCTGGCCATCGCGGAGCAGCAGCCGACGACTCCGGAGGAGCTGCTGGAAATCCCCGGGATCGGCGAGGCCAAGCTCACCCACTACGGAGAGGGGATTTTGGCACTGGTCAACTCGTTCGTCGACTCGTAGCCGAACTACACACGGGGCAGGCCGGATGCGGCGCGAAGGTGCGAGAGGCCATGTCGAGGTTTTCCAGGTCGATCCGGATTTCCCGATTTCGCAGCCCGCTTAGGTCTTGTCTCTTAAGCTGCCCAAGTAACAGGGACACCGCTGCGGCTGTCCACTCCGGAGCCGCGACCGGGACATATGCACGCAGTTGCAGGGCGATGAGCTCCCGGGCCGGGTCCGCGTCGCGGCGGTGGGCCTCGATGCACATGGCGCAAGCTCCCGGGCCCTCGCGGGCATCCACGTCACTCGCTTTTCCCGAATCCCCCGGGGCCACGAGCGGCCCAATAATGAGCGCGCCGTCCCGAAAGTGAGTGTGCAGATGCGGGATTCCACGGTGGTAGAGGACCCGGATCAGGGGCAGGCTCGGAACCTCCATGCCGGTCATGACGACGAGTCCGATCCGTTCGGCGTCAGTCTCCGCGAGCCACCGTGTGGCATTTCTCCCCGGCACCATAGCCCTGGTCAGCCCGCCGTTACCGATTCGGCGTAGACCCTCGTAGAGCCCGGTTCGCAATCCGTCCCTGCCGATGATGGTGATTCTCCGCCGTCTCGTGCTCCGCTGAGTCAGCCCGGCCCGGTGCAGGTCGTCGCTCAACTCGGAGATGAAGAGCTCCGGCAGCGAGGCGGACCTTCTCACCCGTTCTAGCTCGCCTGCCAGCGGTTTTCCTCTGTGGGCCGCGAGTAACGCCGAGAAGACTGGGCCGGGCGCGATGCCGTCGGAAAGCGGGAGGACGAGCGAGCGGGTGGGCTCCACCCCGAATTGAATCCGCGAGCCCGGCCGCATCAGAATTGGCACCTCTGGGCGCAGTGCGCGGTCTGCGGTGACGTCCCCCAAAACTTCACCCAAAACTTCCCCCAAGAATTCCCCCATGCGTTCTATGACTACACCGGGGGAAAGGTACTCGCAATCGGTGCAGGAAAGCCTGCTCAACGTATACGCTGGGTGGCATGGACAAGAAGCGACCCGATTACGGGCCCGACGTTGAGGTTCGGCGGTCAAGGCGCCGCCGGCGCACCGTGTCCGCCCGTGCTGAGGGCAGCCGCATTGTCGTGATGATTCCGGACGACCTTCCCCCTGCGGCGGAGGAGCGGCAGGTCCTCGAAATCGTCGAAAAGGTCCGGCGCAAGCTCGGCAACAACCTGGACAATTCCGAGCTCGAGCGTCGCGCCCGCACCCTGTCGCGCACAGTACTGCAAAATAAGCCCCGCTTCGAGTCGATCAAGTGGGTCAAGAACATGTCGCGCCGCTGGGCTTCGGTCACCGGGGGAGTGGAAAAGCCCGGTCGGATTCGCATCTCCCACCGGCTTGCCGACGTCCCCGATTACGTCCTGGACGACGTCATCGTCCACGAGCTGGTGCACACCTTCGTCGACGGCGGGCACAATGAGGAGTTCTGGTATTGGGCTTCAAAAGCCCCGCACCACGAGCGGGCGCGGGGCTACTTGGAGGCCTACCAGCGGTGGGGGACCGAGAGCTAGCTCTCGGAGCTGCCGTCCCCGGATTGATCCCCAGATTCATCCGAGTCCGATCCGTTGTCCTTCTCGCCGGTCTCGGCCTCGCGGCGGAGCTGCTCTTCGAGCTCCGCAATCGGGTCGAAGTCGTCGGACTCGCTGCCACCGAGGACGGAGTCGATGAACGCGGCGGAGTCGTCGAGATCCTCGGCCACGGGCAGGAAGTCGGGGTGGTCCCAGACCTGATCGCGGCGCTCCATGCCGACGGCGGTGGTCAGGCGGCGCCACAGGTCGGTGGCCTCGCGGACCTTGGGCGATCCCAGGTCGATGCCGGTCGCCTTTTCCAGCGCCTGCTCCGCGCCTTCGGTGATGCGGCGGCGGCGCCAGGCCTCGTCGAGCTGGGCCGCACCCGGCAGGCGCTCGCCGAGCGCGTCGGTGACGACCATGTCCACCCAGCCCTCGACCAGCGCCAACAGGGTCTGGAAGCGGGAGCGGGCGTGCTCGTTTCGGGAGGAAATCTTCGGAGACAGGTCCAGGTTCTGGAACTGCGACATGGCCTCCTGGATCTTCTGCGGGTCCTGTAGGCCCTCCAGGTCCAGGCCCCGGGCGGCGTCCTCGATGGAGGAGTAGTCGATCTGGATGCCAGCTGCGTACTCCTCGACGGAGGAGATCATGCGCTCGACCAGCCACGGGACGCGGTCGAAGAGGCGCTGGTGGGCGGCCTCGCGCGCCACGGCGTAGATGTAGAGGTCGCGTGCGGGAACCTCGAGTTCCTCCGCCAGCGCGGTCAGGTGAGTCGGCAGCATCACGGCCGCGCCCGTAGTGTGTAGCGGCAGGCCCAGGTCGGAGCCCGTGAGCGTCCCCTTGGCCAGATCCGCCAGCGCCCCGCCCAACTGGGTGCCGAAGCTCATGGAGTTCATCTGGTTCATGATGCCCATCATCGGGCCCATCATTTCCCGGGCCTCTTCGGGCACGCCTTCGAGCGACGCGTCGTTCATTCGCTTCGCCACTGGGTCGACCAGGCGCTTCCAGGTGGGAAGGGTGTTTTCGAGCCACTGCAGGCTGTTCCACGCCTCCACCCGGTTCGCCCCGGAGGGTAGCGTCGTGGCGTCGTCAAGCCAGAGCTCAGCCAGGCGCAGGGAGTCTGTCAGCGCCTCGCGGGCGGAGTCCGAAACGGCGGCGGGCTGCCCGATTCGCGTGCGTGCGACCCGCTCGGCGACGTCATGGTTGACCGGGCCGGAGTTCGACTGAGCGAACTGCTGGCCCATGCCGCTGAACATCTGCCCGAACTGGTTGAGAATATCGCCCAGGTTCGGCTGGCCATCGGCGCCACCGGCGCCACCGGGCCCACCGGGCCCACCCTGACCGCTGGGGGCGCCGAACGGGAAGCCGAAGAAACCGAAGGGGCCACCCTGGCCGCCAAAACCACCAAAACCGCCGAAACCGCCCTTGTCGTCGCGGTTGCGGTCGTTATCATCGCGATCGTCGTCGTTATCGTTCGGACCGAAGCCAAATCCGTGTGAGCTCATGTCCCCACCGTACCGGGCGCGTCCTGCAAAAGGCACGCAAAATGTCGGCGCCAAACGCAATCTTCGCAACCAGCGAACAAAAGAGAACGAAGACTGAACGGAAACCCTCGCGGGCAGAGCTCGCGGAGGGGGAAAACCTTGGCTTTTTCCCAGGAAGCTTCTTCGTTGCGTCAGTCTCGCCACTGTAGGGTAGATACCCGTGAAACGTCGTACCCAAACTCTCCTCGTTGGTGCCGTCCCCATCGTGGCCCTCGCCGGGGTTCTCTCCGCCCCTCAGCTGTCGGTTCCCTTCGCCGCACAGGGGCCGGGCCCGCTTTTCGACGTCCTGGGCGACGTCGAGGGCAAGAGCGTCATCGAGGTATCCGGATCCGCCGTGGATAGCAAACCGTCGGCAGGCGAGCTGGATATGACCACCGTTGCGGTGCACCACAACCTATCGCTGCCCCAGACCATTGCGATGTGGCTTAACCCCGACAACGAAGTGGTGCCGATCGAGGCGGTTTTCCCGCCCGGGCAGAGCCAGGAGGACGTCGAGGCGGAGAACAAGGCCGCTTTTACCGAGTCGGAGGCTAATGCCACCTCGGCCGCGCTGGCAGAGCTCGGCTTGCCGACGGAGGTGACCGTGGCCTACACGGTTCCTGGAAGTGCTGCGGAGGGCAAACTTCGGGAAGGCGACGTGATTGTCGCGGTCGATGGCAAGGAGGTTGCCAAGCCTGACGTCGTCAAGCAGGAGGTCTCCGGGCGCCACCCGGGCGATCAGGTGAAGTTGACTGTCCGCCCTGCGGCAGGTGGGGACAAGCGGGACATCACGGTCAAGCTCGGCGAGAACCCGCATGTTGAGGGCCTCCCGATGCTCGGCATCGGTATGTCCACGCAGGCCACGGGGGACACCAAGGTCGAGTACCAGTTGAGCGGTATCGGAGGCCCCTCCGCGGGCCTGATGCTGACCCTCGGCGTGATAGACAAGCTAAGCCCCGGGGACCTGACCGAAGGGCACCATATTGCCGGCACGGGCACCATCGATGCGACGGGAAAGGTCGGTGAGATCGGTGGCATTAAGCACAAAATCTCGGCGGCCCGGGATGCAGGCGCCGAGATGTTCTTCGTGCCCGCCGGTAACTGCGTCGAGGCGCTGACGGCGGATCGTGGCAATATGCAGTTGATTAAGGTGTCGAAGCTGGGCGACGCCCTGGACGCAATTAAGAATCCAGGCGCCGCTGCACGCTGCTCCTAGGGCGCTCCTGGGCAATTTCTGCTGAGGGCAAATCCCCAATCGGAAAAATGCCCAGCAGCAAATGCCCAGCGGGGACCTACTTGCCGCTGCCGAAAGCGGTGAAGTCCTGAGTGGCCTGCCACGTGTCGACCTCCGCCGCGGTGGCCCGCAGCTGCGGGTCGAAGGCCAGGTAGGCCTTGGTCTCCTTGGCAATCAGGCCGGACAGGATAATCAGACCGATGAGGTTCGGCAGGGCCATCAGGCCGTTGAGCGCGGACGCCACGGCCCAGACGGTCTCCAACTGCGTGACCGCGCCGACGAAGACGACGCAGGTGAACAGGCCGCGGTAGAACACGGTGCCGCGGCGACCGACCAGCGACTCGAAGGCGCGCTCGCCGTAGTAGGACCAGCCGAGCATGGTCGAGAACGCGAAGAAGACGATCGACAGGGTCACGATGGTGCCGCCCCAGTGGCCGGGCAGGCCGCGGGAGAAGGCCTCCGCGGTCAGGGAGCCGGCGTCCTCGCCGCCGAGCTCCCAGGCGCCGGTGGTGATGATGACCAGGCCGGTGAAGGACACGACGATGATGGTGTCGATGAAGGTCTGGGTCATGGAGACCAGGCCCTGGCGCACCGGGTGCGAGGTCGAGGCAGCGGCCGCGGCGATGGCACCGGAGCCCAGTCCGGACTCGTTGGAGAACAGGCCGCGGGCGACACCCATCTGGATGGCGGCGATGAGCCCCGCGCCGGCGAATCCTCCGACCGCGGCGGTGCCGGTGAAGGCGTCGGTGAAGACCAGCGCGAACGCGCCGGGCAGGGCAGAGATGTTGGCGATCAGCACCCAGATTGCGGCGCCGACGTAGAGGATGATCATTAGCGGGACGAAGCCGGCGGTGATGCGGCCGATGGACTTAATGCCGCCCATGAGCGCCGCGCCGACCAGGATGAACATGATCATGCCGGTCAGGACCGGGTCGATGCCGAAGGAGGCCTGCATGTTGGTCGCGACGGCGTTGCCCTGGGTCAGGTTGCCGATGCCGAAGGCAGCCAGCGCGGCGAACACGGCAAAGAGGAGAGCCAAAGTCTTGCCGAAGCCGTTCGGGATGGCCTTCTTCAGGTAGTACTGCGGGCCGCCGGACTGCTCGCCGGCCGCGTCCTTCTGGCGGAACTTCACGCCGAGGAAGGCCTCGGAGTACTTCGACGCCATGCCGAGCACGCCCGTGACCCACATCCAAAACAGCGAGCCGGGTCCGCCGAGGCCAATGGCGGTGGCCACGCCGACGATGTTGCCGACACCGACGGTCGCTGCCAGAGCGGTCGACAGCGCCTGGTAGTTGGAGATGTCGCCCTCGGCGTCCTCATCGTTGCGGTCGAGAAGGCCGAGTCGCAGAGCCGCGCCCAGCTTGAGCAGGTGGATGGCACCCAACCGAACGGTCAGGATGATGCCCGTTCCGATCAGTGCGGGAATGAGGAGATAGGGACTCCAAATAAAGCTGTCCGCCGCTGAGGCGAAATCACTGAAACTTTCCATGCTGTGGAACTTTACTGACAAGTTCCACAAAAATTGCCCCCGAGTCTTAATAAATGCACAGGAAAGAGACTAAAAGCCGAGAATCGGGGGTAAATTTACCCCCGCAAAAGCGCAGGCTGCGCCGCCTATCAATGTGAGGACGAGGTATGCGAAGGCCCTCCAAAAGTGTTGGGACAATCGTTGCCCCACCTCGCCCGCCAGCGTCGACCAGGTCGATGTTCCGCCCGCCAGCCCCACCATCACCGCGGCGTACCCGATCGCCCCTCCGCTTGCCGACGTCCCCTGCGGCCACACGGCAAAGGCTACCCCGGCGATGAAGCACGCAATCATATTCGCGGCCAATGTTCCCGGCAGCTTCGAGCCGAACCGGCGCGCGGCAGCCTCCGCCAGGAGAAACCGGATTGCCCCGCCGATTGCGGCCCCCGTGGCAATCGCCGTGAATAGGAGGAGAGGAGTGGTAGAAAACGCGGTATTCATCGGGGTGACGCCTCCGCCTGCCCGGGTTGGATGCGTTCCGGATCGGGCCGCAGCGTGCGCCCCAGCGCCGCACCAGCTAGGTAGGCCGCCGGGCACCCAATGACGTGGGCCGCCACCGTGGCAGCGGCCGCGGTGGGGGAGGCGTCGAAAAGCGAAAGTATGACGAAGGCGGAGAAGGTGGTGAAACCCCCGCAGAAGCCGGTGCCCGTGAAGGCGAGCAGGCGCGGGCGGGAGGCCAGTGCGACGGAGAGCGTCCCGAAGAGCACGCAGCCGAGCAGGTTGATGACCGTGGTCGCGATGGGTTCGGAACCGATGGCAGAGCCGACGGCGAAGCGTGTTACGGCGCCGAGCGCGGCGCCGACGGCGACGACGGAGAAATCGGGCATCTTCACGACGTCGATGTTAGGGCGAATCGGTCCTTCGCACCCCATTGCAGGGCTATTGGGTGCGAACAATCCCTTTCTGGCGCTGCGAGCACTGTTTAAAACGTGGACACTGGAGGGTGAAGCGCATTTCGACATCCAACTTTCAGGAGGAAAACGCACTATGGCTCACGAGCGCGCGGGGCAGCTGGCCCAGCCATCCGACCTTATTGATGTTGCGGAGTTGGTCACTGCGTACTACACGCGGCACCCGGATCCGGAAAACCCCGACCAGCAGGTCGTTTTCGGTACCTCCGGTCACCGCGGTTCCTCCCTCGACGGCGCGTTCAACGAGGACCACATCCACGCCACCACGCAGGCGATTGTGGACTACCGCGCAGGGCAGGGCATCGAGGGGCCTCTCTACATCGGCCGCGACACCCACGGGCTGTCAGAGCCCGCGATGGTCTCCGCGCTGGAGGTGCTCACCGCCAACGGCGTGACGGTGATGGTGGATGCCCCGGGGCGCTACACCCCGACGCCCGCAGTCAGTCACGCGATCCTCACCCACAACCGCGACATCGACGGTGGCCCGACCGGCTCCAACCCCGCGCGTGCCGACGGCATTGTGATTACGCCCTCGCACAACCCGCCGCGGGATGGTGGCTTCAAGTACAACCCGCCGACCGGCGGGCCTGCTGACGCGGACGCGACCGACTGGATTGCGGCGCGGGCCAACGAGTACCTGGCCAAGGGGCTGGACGGTGTGAAGCGCCAGGTCGTGGAGAAGGCCGGCGACCTGATTGTCAAGCACGACTACCTGCACGCCTATGTCTCGGACCTGCCGAACGTGGTCGATCTGGACGCTATTCGCGACGCCGGCCTGCGCATCGGCGCGGACCCGATGGGCGGCGCCTCCGTGGACTACTGGGGCGCGATCGCAGATATGCACAACCTGAACCTCACGGTGGTCAACCCGCTGGTCGATGCCACCTGGCGCTTCATGACCCTGGATACCGACGGCAAGATCCGCATGGACTGCTCTTCCCCGGACGCCATGGCATCCCTGATCGGCAATCGCGACAAGTTCGACATCTCCACCGGCAACGACGCGGATTCCGACCGTCACGGCATCGTTACGCCGGACGAGGGCCTGATGAACCCGAACCACTACCTGGCCGTCGCCATCGACTACCTCTTCGCGCACCGTCCGGGCTGGTCACAGGACACCGCCGTGGGTAAGACCCTGGTGTCCTCCTCCATGATCGACCGCGTGGTCGCCAATCTCGGCCGGAAGCTCGTCGAGGTGCCCGTCGGCTTCAAGTGGTTCGTGCCGGGTCTCATGGAGGGCACCATCGGCTTCGGCGGCGAGGAGTCCGCGGGCGCGTCCTTCCTGCGCCACGACGGAACCGTCTGGTCTACCGACAAGGACGGCATCATCCTGGACCTTCTGGCCAGCGAGATCACCTCAGTGACCAAGAAGACCCCGTCCGAGCTCTACGCGGAGCTCGCCGCCAAGTACGGCGCCCCGGCCTACGCGCGTACCGACGCCGACGCGAACCGGGAGCAGAAGGCGATCCTGAAGAAGCTGTCTCCGTCGCAGGTCAAGGCCGATACGCTGGCGGGCGAGGCCATCGTCGCGAAGCTGACGGAGGCGCCGGGCAATGGCGCAGCGATCGGTGGTCTAAAGGTGGTCACGGACAATGCGTGGTTCGCCGCTCGTCCCTCGGGAACCGAAGACAAGTACAAGATTTACGCCGAATCATTCAAGGGCGAAGAGCACCTGAAGCAGGTACAGGCCGAGGCGCAAGAGGTAGTCGCGGAGGTCCTGAAGGGCTAATCTGTTCTTCCATGAGTACTTCCGTAAAGGAAATTGTGGGCGCGCTGGCTCGATTCGGCCTGGCTGCGGTGTGGCTTATCGCGGGTGGAATCAAGCTCCTGGACCCGCTCGCATCGCGGCAGGCCGTGCAGGCCTTCGAGATTATCCCGCGGGATTACCTGCAGATTGTTGCCATCGGGCTCCCTGCATTCGAGGTGATTCTCGGCCTGCTCCTGCTCCTCGGAACTTTCTTGCGCCCGACGGCGGTCGCATCGGGGGTCTTGATGGGCGTCTTTATCGCGGCGATTATCTCCGCATGGGCCCGTGGACTCCAGATTGACTGCGGCTGCTTCGGCGGTGGCGGTTACAATCCCGAGGTCACCCCGATGACCTACTTGTCGGAGATCGGCCGTGACGGAGGATTCCTGCTGCTTGCGGTGGTTGTGTACATCTGGCCTTTCAAGCGAGCAGCAATCGCGCCGTAGGTCGGAGACTTCACAGGACAGTGGGGGTAGCTGGGCGGCTTTTAGTCGCCCTTGCTACCCCCAATTTTGTTGATCTAGTCACAAATAATCATTTTCTTAGGGTTCCTTGTGGGTTCCAAAAGCAATCCTCACTAACCTGTGTGGTGTGAGTCAAAAGATTAAGAACCCCAACCAGAAGGGCAACGGCTTCGTTATTGGGCTCGTTGCTCTTGTTGCAGTTGTCGTTGTCGTTATCGGTGCTGTGGTCTTCATTGGCCGTTCGCAGCCAATTAAGGACGTTCCGAACGAGGACGTGAACTTCAGCGTCTCCCTCGACGGCGATGTCATTCGCATCGGCCAGGAAAACGCGAAGGATGCCAAGACTGCTGTCGTGTTCGAGGACTTCTCCTGCCACTACTGTGCGGATATGAGCAACGGTGGGCACGCCGACGAGCTGCAGGCGCTCAATGACGGCAAGATGGTCATCGAGCAGCGCACGCTGAACTTCCTCGATGGTCAGCGAGTAGAGGACCGGGATGGCCACTCCACTCGGGCTTACGCCATCGCGCGAATGATCGCGGAGTCGGGTAACGCCAAGGCCTACTGGAATTACCACAACATGCTGATGCAGCAGCAGAAGACCGCGGTCTCCTGGGATAACGAGGAACTCGCGAAGCGTCTGGAGCAGCTGGGCGTTGACGCCGGCATCGTCGAAAAGGTTCGGGCTGGCGTGGACCTTTCGGAGGCGCAGGTCAGTGCGACGGCAAACTCGAAGGATCTTGAAAAGCGCATCGGCTCCGTCTCCTCGCCGCACGTATTCGTCAATGACAAGGATGTGCTGGAGAACATCTCCGGCGCCGGTGGTCTTGAGTCCTGGGTCAAGGCTGTCCTGGGTTAAGCCCTTCTTAGGCTATGGCCGCACTGGGTGGTAGTCATCCTATGCGGCGGCCTCCCTGGGCCACTGTGTGTGCCAGCAGGATTCACTGAGGCCTTATGCCCCCTTTGCAACTGGCGCTCTCGCCGTGTGAAGGGGGCTTCTACGTGCAGATTTGTTTATCAGCCAAGTGTCGATGTAATCTTTAGCAAGTCCGCAACGGCGGGGGTTCGGAAAAGAACTCTCGGATGTTTGTTGATTGTCTGGGGCTATGGCGCAGCTGGTAGCGCACCACACTGGCAGTGTGGGGGTCACGGGTTCGAGTCCCGTTAGCTCCACCAGATAGAAGCCCCCGGTCGGAAACGGCCGGGGGCTTCGTTTGTCTGCCGTGAATCGCAGTGGGGTATGCAGATATGGGGCTACCTGTCACGCTGGGGTGACACTCCGCTTAACGCTGTATTCCTGTGCTTATAGGGTTTCCGGATGTGCCCGTCAGGCGATAGCAGTTTTCCACGGATGGTGGAATACTGGGGATATGGCATACAACGACGATGTAATTCAGAAGCTGTCCGACGAGGAGTCCCTGGAGCTCATGGCGACGCAGACGTTTGGGCGTCTGGTCGTTCGCCGCAAGGATGATATGGATTTGTTCCCGGTGAACTACGTGGTTCACGAGGGGAATGTGTACTTCCGCTCGGCCGAGGGGTCCAAGCTGTTCACCGTTGCGCTGAACGCCGATGTCCTCTTCGAGGCTGACTTCGTTGACCATGAGAAGGATTCCGCGTGGTCTGTCGTTATCAAGGGTGACGCGCAGGTGCTCAAGAGTCGCGCGGAGATTGCTGCTGCGGACGAGTTGCCGCTGAAGCCGTGGCTTCCGACTCTGAAGTACAACTATGTTCGCATCGTTCCGAACAGCGTTTCCGGTCGGCGTTTTCATCTGGGGGAGGAGCCGGAGCGCTACTAGCGCTCGGGCGGCCTGTCGGCGCCGAGGGCGCGAATGAGGCGGCGGGAGTGTAGGGGCGACGGTCCCACTCCCGCCGTTAGCTACTTTTTTAGAAATTTTCTGGGCTAAATTTCGAAAAAGAGTCCCCTCGTTGCATCGGGAACGTTACAGTCACTTGTGTGACGGGGATCATAGAAGAAATTGATGGGGCGCCAGCACTGCCCAATGTGCACGAGCAATCCCCACGGATGCAAAAGATTGTCAACGAGGCGCGGGCAATGCTCCGCGAGTCCGGCTGGAGCAGCGTAAGTATGCGCCGCCTGGCCGCGCGGCTCGATGTCAAGGCGCCCTCGCTTTATAAGCACATCAGTGGCAAGGAGGAGCTCCTCCAGCTACTGCTGGCAGAGAGCCTATATAGCCTTGGCCAGCGTATTCACGCCGCGATCGAGCAGGAGCCGACGGCCGCATCGTTGCTGGGTGCCTACCGCCAGGCGGTTCTCGATGATCCGCACGGGTATCGGCTTATGAGTCGCACTCGATTCGTCAACGTTGCGTCTCCCTCGACGCTGGACGCGTGGATCCGTGAGGCGTTCATTACTGTTGCTGGCGACGAATCCAAGGGGCTGGCCATGTGGGCCTTCGCCCACGGCCTTGTGACGGCCGAATTAGTGCAGGAGGGCTCGCCTGCGACGGAAGAGACCGACGGGGAAAACGCCTCGGTGGCGTCCTCAAATGCGGAAAATGTCGAGGCCGTCGATGCTATCTGGGCTGCCGGTGCAGCGGCATTTCACTAACGCCACTCACTAACGCCACCAGGTGTCGGCAGGGCCCGGAGGAAGAGCGCGCTTGTGTCGGCTAATCCTCCACAGGTGCTCGATCCTCGCCGCATCGGCAGCTGAGACCGCCCGTCCCTCGAGGTAGTTATCGATTGCGGTGTATGTCACGCCGAGCGCAACCTCGTCGGGAAGCGCGGGACGGTCCTCCTCCAGGTCGGCGGTGGGGACCTTCTTCCACGTGCTATCCGGCGCCCCGAGGTACTGAAGGAGCTGCGCGCCCTGCCTCTTCGTTAGGCCCTGCAGTGGGACGAGGTCGACGCCGCCGTCGCCGTGTTTGGTGTAGAAGCCGGTGACCGCCTCGGCCGCGTGGTCGGTTCCGATGACGAGCATCCCGTCGACGCCCGCGATGGCGTACTGGGCAATCATTCGCATGCGAGCCTTGATATTGCCCTTGTTGAAGTCCGAAATCGAGGCGTTTCCGTCGGCATACCCGGCGAGAGCCGAGCGCACCTGCTCCGCCATTGCGGTGGTGGCCGGCTCGATATTGACGGTCAGGGACTCGTCCGGTGCTATGAACCGCAGGGCTGTCTGGGCGTCGTCCTCGTCGGCCTGAACCCCGTGCGGCAGTCGGACCGCGACGAAGACGGCGTCGGTTCCCTCGCGGCGGAGCTTGTCCACGGCGAGTTGTGCCAGCTTGCCCGCAAGCGTAGAGTCCTGGCCTCCGGAGATTCCCAGTACGAAGCCCTTGGCGCGAGCTGCGCGGAAGTAGTCCATGAGGAAGTCGACTCGGGTGCTGACCTCGTGGGCAGGGTCGATGTCCGAGCGGGTGTGCAATTCGTCCATGATCGCGGACTGTAGGGGAGCGGGGGAGTGGCTCTGCATGTCGGAGGTTTCCGATGCATCAGTTGTCATGGGGCCAACTCTACCTCTGGGGCGCGGAGAGGCGATTGACAAAAGCCCAGTTCTTTATCGAGCAAGTGGTTTCGCGATGGTTCTTCTTAATGCTTGCAGTGGCAGAATTTTTAAGCGTGAATCCAACCCAAGAAACTCAGCCAAATCCGCAGAGGCAGGAAACCTCCCTGCGCTCCGTGGCAGTGGCGATAATCGCGGCGCTCGGTGGCCTCCTGTTCGGCTATGACACGGGAGTTATCTCCGGCGCCCTCCTCTTTATTCAGCGCTCCTTTGAGCTGACTCCGGGACAGGAATCGACCGTCACAGCGATGCTGCTGGTCGGTGCCGCGCTCGGCGCATTCCTGGGCGGTCGCGTTGCCGATGTGCTCGGCCGTCGCGGCACGATTGTTCTGGGCGCGATCGGCTTCATCGCAGGCAGTATCTGGTGCGCCTTCGCCTCCAGTGCCTTCGAGCTCGGCGCGGCCCGCACTCTGCTCGGTGTGTGTATCGGCGGTGTGTCCATTGTTGTGCCGATGTACATCTCTGAGATGGCGCCGGTCCACGTCCGAGGGCGTCTCGTCAGCTTGAACTCGCTGATGATCGTTATCGGTCAGCTGGTCGCCTTTCTCACGAACTCGGCCCTGGCCTCCTCTGGGGCCTGGCGTCTCATGCTGGGCCTCGGCGCGGTGCCGGCTGTTGTTCTGCTCATCGGCATGCTGCTCCTTCCGGACACTCCCGCCTACATCCTGCGGGGAGGGAAGCCGGATAAAGCCCTGGCAGTGCTACGCCAGATGCACGGCCCCGACGCACAGTTGGACGAGATCGCCGTGGCGGAGGCGTCGGCAAGCGCGGATCAGCGGGCGGCGGAGCGCGAGGCTCTGAAGGTGCCGTGGGTGCGCAGGACGGTCATCATTGCGATGCTGATTGGCGTGACCCAGCAGGTCACGGGCGCAAACGCCATCATGTATTTCGCGCCGACGATGATGAATAAGGTGGGCTTGTCGACGGAGAGCTCGGTCTATACGTCGATCCTTATCGGCACCGCATCGGTGATCTCGTGCGCGGTGGGCATGAGCATTATCGATAGGGTCGGGCGCCGCAAGATGCTGATTATCGGCCTTGTCGGCTGTGCGGTGTCCCTGCTGGTGCTCTCGCCGGTCTATGGGCTGTCGAAGGATTCTGCGGTCGGCTCGGTCGCGTCCTTGGCGCTGATGACTGTCTTCATTGTTTTCCAACAAGCTGCGGTGTCTGTCGCGACGTGGCTGCTGATTTCGGAGATTGTGCCGGTGGAGGCCCGAGGACTCGGCATGGGGCTGGCTGGTCTGGCGCTGTGGGCGGCTAACTGGTTCGTAGCGCAGGCATTTTTGCCGATGGTCGACGCTGTCGGCGGCGCCTGGTCGTTCTTCTTCTTCGCGGTAACGGGAGCGCTCGCTCTCGTGTTCACCCTGAAGGCGGTGCCGGAGACGTCGGGTAAGTCGCTGGCTGAGGTCCGTGAACACATGATTTCGGCCGCTGGTTAACCCCCACGGTGCACTCCGTTTTTGGAGTTGATCGGATATTTAGGTAACATGGCCGTTCGTGTCGTGACGCTTGCTGTCGTGGCCTGGCCCTAGCGGGTCTGGTTGTTCGGGCGAGCGTTGCCAGGGGTGAAGCAAGTGCATGCCCACCTCTTTTCGGAGCCGAGTAGAAAGGAGCGCCCGAATGAAGGTCCGCAAGTCCCTTCGGTCGCTGAAGAACAAGCCGGGCGCCCAGGTCGTGCGCCGTCGTGGCAAGGTCTACGTGATCAACAAGAAGGAGCCGCGCTTCAAGGCCCGCCAGGGCTAAGATTCTCGGAAGGCTTTCCAAGCTTTCTGGAATCGCGCAGCTTCTACTAATAGGCAAAGCCGCTCGCGAGGGTGGTCGCAGGTAATGTGGCCGTCGCCCTCGGGGCGGCTTTTGCGTTGTCGTCGGTTGAGCCTGGGGTTCAGCAGCGCTGTGTTCTAGTAGTGGCGTACGACATCCAGTCGGAGGGGCTGTGGCAGCATCCCGCAGTTATTGGCATAACCGAAGAGCATCGATAGCTCTTTTTCGACAATTTTTGAGCAATTTCGGCCGATTTCAGCCCCGAATTACAAGCTTGTGGCTCGGGGGCGTACAACATGTTGTGCATGAAAATGGGGCGAACTGGGAATATCAAGCTTGTCACTACTACATCTAGTATGACTAGAGTTTTTCGTCCCCCAAGTGTAGTGTTTTCGGTGTTGCGCCACGGAGCGTCGGATAGCCCAGGTGTCCCCTCTCGGAGAGGGGCTAGCTATTTTCCGGCGGTGGCGAAAGTTGCGAATTAGTGGTCTTACCTTAAAGCCAGAAAGTTTGTGAGAGTCATGGTTACCGTTTACAGCAAGCCCGCCTGCGTCCAGTGCCGCGCTACCACTCGTGCCCTTGATAAGGCTGGCATTGCCTACGACGTCGTCGATATCACCCTCGACGATGAGGCGCGTGACTACGTCATGGCTCTCGGTCACCTGCAGGCCCCGGTTGTGGACACTGGCTCGGAGACCTGGTCCGGCTTCCGCCCTGATCGCATCAAGGCTCTGCAGGCTGCCTAATAAAAACACTCGGTCCCCGCGGATTTCGCTCCCAAGCTCAGAGCGGAACTCGCGGGGGTTTGCGATGTAGGGGATGATTTCTCATGTTCGTGGTGTATTTTTCCTCGGCTACGGGGAATACGCACAAGTTCGTCGAGAAGCTGGGGATTAAGAGCGCGCGCATCCCCATGCGCCGCAAGGACCCCGAGCTGCTTGTCGACGAGCCCTACGTCCTCATCTGCCCGACGTATGGGGGCGGGGTTTCCATCCATGGAGATCACGCCCGGCCAGTCCCGCCACAGGTGATTCGGTTCCTCAATAACGAGCACAATCGTTCGTATATCAGGGGAGTCATTGCCTCGGGGAACCTGAACTTCGGCACCGATTTCTGTAAGTCCGGCGATATTATCGCCGCTAAGTGCAAGGTTCCGTACCTCTATCGCTTTGAGCTGATGGGAAACGATGAGGACGTCCGAATTGTTCGGCAGGGGCTGGCGGAGTTCTTCCACGGCATCGGCGACGCCCACGGCAAGGAACAGGCCAGCGCTTAGCGAAACGTCCGATTCGCAGCACTGGGTAGCCCCCGCGGGTACCTTGGTAGCGGGCGATTAAAAAATTCTGATTTATTTTTCACGCATATTTTTCACGTAGGAGACATTGTGACTGACAAGGGCCGCCAGGTTGCAGAGCCGGTTGGTAGCGACCAGCTCGATTACCACGCACTGAACGCGCTTCTGAACCTCTACGACGAGAACAACAAGATTCAGTTCGATAAGGATCGCCAGGCTGCGCGCCAGTTCTTCCTGCAGCACGTCAACCAGAACACCGTCTTCTTCCATAACCTGAAGGAGAAGCTGGATTACCTGATCGAGAACAAGTACTACGAGCCCGAGGTGCTGGAGAAGTACGAGTTCGAGGACATCAAGGCCCTGTTCAAGCAGGCGTATGCGCACAAGTTCCGCTTCAAGTCCTTCCTGGGTGCGTACAAGTACTACACCTCGTACACCCTGAAGACCTTCGACGGTAAGCGCTACCTCGAGCGCTACGAGGACCGCGTCTGCATGGTCGCCCTCACGCTTGCCGACGGTGACCTAGCGCTGGCGCAGAATATGGTCGACGAGATCATCACCGGCCGTTTCCAGCCTGCGACCCCGACGTTTTTGAACTCCGGCAAGGCCCAGCGCGGCGAGCCGGTGTCCTGCTTCCTGTTGCGCATTGAGGACAACATGGAGTCGATCGGTCGCGCCATCAACTCCTCGCTGCAGCTGTCCAAGCGCGGTGGCGGTGTCGCGTTGCTGCTGAGCAACCTGCGTGAGCAGGGTGCCCCGATTAAGCACATCGAAAATCAGTCCTCGGGTGTTATCCCGGTCATGAAGCTGCTGGAGGACTCCTTCTCCTACGCCAACCAGCTGGGTGCTCGCCAGGGCGCCGGCGCCGTGTACCTCCACGCGCACCATCCGGACATCATGCGATTCCTGGATACCAAGCGTGAGAACGCGGACGAGAAGATCCGCATCAAGTCGCTGTCCCTCGGCGTTGTCATCCCGGACATCACCTTCGAGCTGGCCAAGCGCAACGACGACATGTACCTGTTCAGTCCGTACGACGTCGAGCGTGTCTACGGCAAGGCGTTCGCGGACATCAATATCTCTGAGAACTACGCGGATATGGTCGAGGATCCGCGTATCCGCAAGACCAAGATCAACGCACGCCAGTTCTTCCAGACCATCGCAGAGATTCAGTTCGAGTCCGGCTACCCGTACATCATGTACGAAGATACGGTCAATCGCGCGAACCCGATTGAGGGCCGCGTGAACATGTCGAACCTGTGCTCGGAGATTCTGCAGGTTAATACCCCGTCGAAGTACAACGATGACCTCTCCTACTCGGAGGTTGGCGAGGATATTTCCTGCAACCTGGGCTCGCTGAACATCGCGATGACCATGGATTCCCCGGACTTCTCCCGCACTATCGAGACCGCAATTCGTGGCCTGACCGCGGTGAGTGAGCAGACCTCCATCGACTCAGTGCCGTCGATCCGCAAGGGCAATGACGGCTCCCATGCCATCGGCCTGGGGCAGATGAACCTGCACGGCTACCTCGGCCGCGAGAAGATCCACTACGGCTCCGAGGAGGCGCTGGACTTTACCAACGCCTACTTCGCCGCGGTGCTCTTCGAGGCGCTGAAGGCCTCCAACAAGATTGCCCGCGAGCGTGGCCAGAAGTTCGCCAACTTCGAAAACTCCGATTACGCCAGCGGCAAGTACTTCGACAGCTTTGACCCGGCTGAGTTCCAGCCGGTCACCGATCGGGTCAAGGAGATTTTCGCGGGCTCGACTGTGCACGTCCCGGATGCGCAGGAGTGGGCGCAGTTGAAGGCCGACGTCATGGAGTACGGCCTATTTAACCGGAACCTGCAGGCTGTTCCTCCGACCGGGTCGATCTCCTACATCAACAACTCGACGTCGTCGATTCACCCGATTGCGTCTCGCATCGAGATTCGTAAGGAGGGCAAGATCGGTCGCGTCTACTACCCGGCGCCGCACATGGACAACGACAACCTCGAGTTCTTCGAGGATGCGTACGAGATCGGCTATGAAAAGATCATCGACACCTACGCGGTCGCGACCAAGTACGTCGACCAGGGCCTGTCCCTGACCCTGTTCTTCAAGGACACGGTCAGCACCCGCGACATCAACCGCGCGCAGATCTACGCATGGCGCAAGGGCATTAAGACCCTGTACTACATCCGCCTGCGCCAGGTCGCCCTGGAGGGCACCGAGGTCGAGGGTTGCGTGTCCTGCATGCTCTAGGCGATGCCGCTCGCACGTTGGCCTAGTGCCAGTTGCGTAGTGCCGGTGCCTAGAGCCAGCGCACCGTGCTCATCGATGCCGAAGACGCAGGAAGCGGGCGCCGCCGAGGGAGAAGTTCCCCCGGTGGCGCCCGCTTTTTGCTGTAATTTTTCCGACTCCAGCACGATGGGAACAAATGTAAATAACAGTATTGACGAATGTAGCAAAGGGGTCTACGCTGGAAGTTGATAAAGGCGATGAATCTTCACCGGCTCCGCCCGGAACCTCTCCGTAGGCGGCCGGCCCCATGCTTTTGCAGCTTCGGGGGCGCGCAGCGGTCGGGGAAGTACAAGTCGTCGGCAAGCACTGCGAGGGCGCACCCGCCCAGGAAAGGGGACTGACCCAAATGTCCGAGAAGAAGAACACCCCGCACATCAACCCGAAGGGCGCTCCGATCGCGGAGACCATCCTGCTGCCGGGCGATCCGCTGCGCGCGAAGTTCATCGCCGACACATTCTTGGAGGATGTCGTCCAGTTCAACGATGTCCGCAATATGCTGGGCTTCACCGGCACCTACCAGGGCACCCCGGTGTCGGTGATGGGCTCCGGCATGGGCATGCCCTCGATCGGCATCTACTCCTACGAGCTGATTAACTTCTTCGAGGCCAAGAAGGTCATCCGCGTGGGCTCCATCGGCGCCCTCCAGGCGGACATTCCCCTGTACGACGTCATCGTGGGCGCCTCGGCGTCGACCGACTCCAACTTCATGGACCAGTACAACCTGCCCGGCACCTACGCGCCAACGGCGTCGTGGAAGCTGCTGAAGGGCGTCGTCGACGAGGCGGAGAGGCAGAACGTCCACGTCCACGTCGGCAACATCCTCAGCTCGGACGTGTTCTACAACGCGGACGAGACCGTCAACGACCGCTGGGCGCGCATGGGCGTGCTCGGCGTCGAGATGGAGTCCGCGGCGCTCTACGCCATCGCGGCCCAGGCGGGCGTCGACGCGCTCGGCGTGTTCACGGTCTCGGACAACATTGTGAAGCAGCAGGCCATCAGCCCGGAGGAGCGCCAGACCGCGTTCGCCCAGATGATGGAACTGACCCTCCCGCTGGCGAAGATCTAGTGGCGGGGTAAGTCATGAGCGCAGTTACATCTGATTCCACCTCCACTTCCACGGCTGGCCGCGCCCTCAATCCGAAGGCCGCCGTTCCCGTCCTTCTGTTCTCTTTCGTCTTCTGCCTGGTGCTGGACAACGGCTTCAAGTTCATGACGAAGCCGATCGCGGAGTCACTGGACCTCAGCGTCTCCACCGCGAGCCTCCAGGCCACGCTGGCCGGCATCCTGATTGGCATCGGCGCCGTGGTCTACGCGGCACTCGCCGATAGCATTAGCATCCGCCGCCTGATGATGGTCGGCGTCGGATTCGTCGCCGTCGGCTCGCTGCTCGGGTTCTTCTTCCAGGGCGTGTGGGCGATGGTTCTGGTCGCCCGCATTATCCAGACCGCAGGCCTGGCAGCCGCGGAGACCCTCTACGTCATCTACGTGACCAAGTACCTGAGCGAGGCCGACCAGAAGACCTACCTGGGCTTCTCCACCGCTGCCTTCCAAGGGTCCATGCTGATCGGCACGCTGACCTCGGGTATTGTGGCCACCTACATCTCGTGGCCCGTGATGTTCCTCATCGCGCTGATCCTGCTGCTGACCGTGCCCTTCCTGATCAAGACAGTCCCGGAAGAGCAGCAGACCAAGGGCAAGCTGGACGTCTTCGGCCTGCTCCTCGTGGCCGAGATTGCCACCGCGGTGATGTGGTTCATGCAGGAGTTCAAGCTCTGGTGGCTGCTCGCCGCAGTGCTTGGCATCGCGCTGTTCGTATGGCACATCCGCTCGCACTCCGGCGCGCTGGTCAGCCCGTCCTTCTTCACCAACGCGCGCTACGTGACCGCACTGGTCATCGTGTTCGTGGTCTACATGGTGCAGCTGGGCTATGTCGCGATCGTGTTGCCGTACATGGTCGACGAGCTCTACGGCATCAGCCTCGACGGCGCGGCCTACATCCTGGCGCCGGGCTACCTGTGCGCGGTCATCGTGGGCGTGCTCTCCGGCAAGATCGCGAAGTTCCTGTCCTCCCGCCAGGCCATCATCGCCGCTATTAGCCTGATCACCATTGCGCTGCTCATCCCGGCCGTGTTCGTCGGGTCCTCGGTTGCGACGGTCGTCGTCTCCATGATTCTGTTCCCCTCCGGCTTCGCCCTCATGTACGCGCCACTGGTCGCGACCGCACTGGAGAACATCCCGGCAGAGAAGACCGGTGTGGCCATCGGCTTCTACAACCTGACCATCAACATCGCAGTCCCGGTCGGCATCGCGGTCACCGCAAAGCTGGTCGACATGCGCCCGACCTTCCTGTCCTCGCTGTCGATCGCCTCAACCGAATCCCAGGGAGTCGCCGCAACGAACCTGTGGTTCCTCGCTGTCATGGCGCTGGTCGGCCTCGCCGTCTACCTGGTCTCAGACCGGGTCATCACCGCGAAGACCGCCCAGAACTAACCTCCTCCTCCCGCCCCGCAACGTCTGCTTAGCGACGGCCGCCACGGCGCCGTCGGCAAGCGGGGCAGGGGAGAGAAAATGCCCCAGGTGCTGGTCGTGAATTGCCAGTCACCTGGGGATTTTTGTGTGTTCTACCTTCCCTGTGACTGTTGTGGTTAGTTGGGCTAGACTGCCATAGGTAATGGCTCCGGAGACGGAGCCAGTAAAGTGCCGCCACTGCGCCCCAATAGTCTTTGGCCCCATTTTTCGGAGCTTCCCGCTGACGGGTTCATGCTGACCATTTTTGTATTCCTTATATATAAGGGATGTGGATGCATGGGGTGGGGGAGTGGCAGGCGATTGAGAAAGAGATAATCGAGAGGTCTGCACGAGTGAATATCGATGATTGCCCGCCCTCAACTCCGGCGCACCGCGAAAAGCACCCCGAGGCTCGCGAGTGCCCGATTGCGGCGATTGACTGGAACACTATTCCGGACGATAAGGACCTGGAGGTCTGGGATCGCCTGACCGGTAACTTCTGGCTGCCGGAGAAGATTCCGCTGTCCAACGACATCAAGAGCTGGAACACGCTGAATGCTCTTGAGCAGCGCACCACCATGCGGGTGTTCACGGGTCTGACCATGCTCGATACCATCCAGGGCACGGTCGGCGCGGTCTCTCTGATTGGTGATGCGCTGACCCCGCACGAGGAGGCGGTCTACACCAACATCGCGTTCATGGAGTCCGTGCACGCGAAGAGCTACTCGTCGATTTTCCAGACCCTGGCGTCGACTCCGGAGATTAACGACGCCTTCCGCTGGAGTGAGGAAAACGAGTACCTCCAGAAGAAGGCCAAGATCATCATCGATTACTACGAGGGTGACAACCCGCAGAAGAAGAAGGTGGCCTCCACTCTGCTGGAGTCCTTCCTGTTCTACTCGGGCTTCTACCTGCCGATGTACTGGTCCAGCCATGCGAAGCTGACAAATACCGCGGACATCATCCGTCTTATCATCCGCGACGAGGCCGTTCACGGCTACTACATCGGCTACAAGTACCAGCGGAACCTGGAGAAGCTGACCCAGTCGGAGCGCGATGAGCTGAAGGATTACACCTTCGATCTGCTTTTCGACCTCTACGACAACGAGATTGCCTACACGGAGGAGATGTACGACGAGCTCGGCTGGACCGAGGACGTCAAGCGCTTCCTGCGCTACAACGGCAACAAGGCCCTGAACAACCTCGGCTACGAGGGCATGTTCCCGGCGGACGAGACCCGCGTTTCCCCGGCTATTCTGTCGGCGCTGTCGCCGAACGCCGACGAGAACCACGACTTCTTCTCGGGTTCCGGTTCTTCCTACGTTATGGGCAAGGCTGAGGTCACTGAGGACGAGGACTGGGATTTCTAAGAACTTCTTCGGTGTGTGGATCGGCTGTCTGTGCTGCCACACACGGGGGTAATTCCTCAAATGGGAGCAACGACTATGTTGCTCCCATTAGTGCAGGTTAAGACAATTCTCAGGAAAGAAAACTCGTTGTAACCGGCGCAAATGCCAAAATGTGAAAGCTAGTCGGCCTTAACTTTTTCCCAGGTTCAGGCTAGACTCTGGCACATAGCGATAGGTGGGCTCGCGTGTGCGCGCCTACCTGCACTATTCTCAAAGGACAAAACTTATAAATTCCTGTAGGGGATTACAGGATTCTTTCGCGTAGTAAGGAGGAAGAATGACTGCAGTAGCGCCTCGCCCCGATCACGGCGTAGTCGCGCCGGAACGGCCGCAGCCGTTCGGACATGGGCGTAAGGGTAGCTTGGCGTGGGATATGCTGACCACGACCGACCACAAGAAGCTGGGCATCATGTACATCATCATGTCCTTCTCGTTCTTCTTTGTGGGCGGCCTGATGGCTCTGCTTATCCGTGCTGAGCTCTTCCAGCCCGGACTTCAGTTCCTGTCCAACGAGCAGTTCAACCAGATGTTCACCATGCACGGCACGGTGATGCTGCTTCTGTTCGGTACCCCGATTGTCTGGGGTTTTGCTAACTACATCCTGCCGCTGCAGATTGGCGCACCGGACGTGGCCTTCCCGCGTCTGAACTCCTTCGGCTTCTGGCTGACCACCATCGGTGGCATCCTGATGCTGTCGGGCTTCCTGACCCCGGGCGGCGCCGCTGACTTCGGTTGGACCATGTACTCGCCGCTGAGCGACCCGATTCACTCCCCGGGCGTCGGCTCGGACCTGTGGATCGTCGGCGTCGGCGTCGGTGGCGTCGGTACCATCGCTTCGGCCATTAACATGACCACCACCGTCCTGTGCCTGCGCGCACCGGGCCTGACCATGTTCCGTATGCCGATCTTCACCTGGAACATCCTGGTGACCTCGATCCTGGCTCTGCTGATCTTCCCGATTCTGACCGCTGCTGCTCTGGGCGTCCTGTACGACCGCAAGCTGGGCGGCCACATCTACGACCCGGCCAACGGTGGCGCCATGCTGTGGCAGCACCTGTTCTGGTTCTTCGGTCACCCGGAGGTCTACGTCCTCCTGCTGCCGTTCGTCGGTATCATCACCGAGGTCGTTCCGGTCTTCTCCCGTAAGCCGCTGTTCGGCTACGCGGGTATGGTCTTCGCGACCCTGTCCATCGCCGGCCTGTCCATGGCCGTCTGGGCACACCACATGTTCGTGACGGGCGGCGTTCTGCTTCCGTTCTTCTCGTTCATGACCTTCCTGATTTCGGTTCCGACCGGTGTGAAGTTCTTCAACTGGCTGGGCACCATGTGGCGTGGCCACATGACTTTCGAAACCCCGATGACTTTCGCTCTGGGCTTCATCGTCACCTTCCTGTTCGGTGGTCTGACCGGTATTATGCTGGCCTCCCCGCCGCTGGACTTCCACGTCTCTGACACCTACTTCGTCGTCGCGCACTTCCACTACACCCTGTTCGGTACCCTGGTCTTCGCCTCCTACTCTGGCGTTTACTTCTGGTTCCCGAAGATGACCGGTCGTATGCTCGACGAGAAGCTGGGCAAGGTTCACTTCTGGCTGACCTTCGTCGGCTTCAACCTGACCTTCCTGGTCCAGCACTGGCTGGGCAACGAGGGTATGCCGCGTCGTTACGCTGACTACCTGGAGACCGACGGTTTCACCACCCTCAACATGATCTCCACCGTGGGCGCGTTCCTGCTGGGTCTGTCCGTCATTCCGTTCATCTGGAACGTCTTCAAGTCCTGGCGCTACGGTGAGGTTGTCACCGTCGACGACCCGTGGGGTTACGGCAACTCCCTCGAGTGGGCAACCTCTTGCCCGCCGCCGCGCCACAACTTCACCTCGCTGCCGCGCATCCGCTCCGAGCGCCCCGCGTTCGAGCTGCACTACCCGCACATGGTTGAGCGCCAGCGCGCAGAGGCTCACGTTGGTCGCCAGCTCTAATAGGGCAGCGCTTCCACACAGTCTCTGAGTAAATAACTACGCGAATAAGCGGCCCCCTCCTTCCGGCATAGTCCGGGGGAGGGGGCCGCTTTGTTGTATGCCTCAGTCGTGTGACGGCTCCAAACGGGGCTACGAAGTGCGGTGTAGCCTGGGTGCGATGTCGTGGGGCCGTGGGGCGCATGAGATACTTGAAGGCGTGCAAGAACAGGTAAATGCTTCCACTAGCCAGGTCATCCCCCAGCAGGCCGAGTCCGTGGCGCTCGCGCCCGGGCTTGTTCCCGTTCTGATTACCGCGGTCGGCCGAGACCGGCCGGGTGTGTCTGCCACCTTCTTCCGAGTCCTCTCGGCGCACGATGTTCAGATTCTTGATGTTGAGCAATCGGTATTTCGCTCGCACCTGAGCCTCGGCGCCCTCGTCGGCATCGCGGAGGACAAGGTCGAGGTCCTCAAGGAAGGCCTCGTTGAGTCCTTGAAGGGACACGGTATGACCGTGAAGTTCGACGCATCAGCGCCCGCAGAGCGCAGCACTCCGTCGACCCACGCGGTTGTCGTGCTTGGCAACCCAGTTAACGCGGAGGACATTTCCCGTATTGGCCGTACCCTCGCTGATTACGGTGCCAACATCGACACTATTCGGGGCATCGCGGACTACCCGGTGACCGGCCTGGAGCTGCTGGTCTCGATCCCGAACCCGAAGCCTGGCGCGGGCATCCCATTGCGTGCAGCGTTGGCGGAGCTGGCGCAGGCCCAGGACATCGACATCGCCATCGAGCGCGATGGACTGCAGCGCCGTTCGAAGCGCCTGATTTGCTTCGACGTGGACTCCACGCTGATTACCGGCGAGGTCATCGAGATGCTCGCCGCCCACGCCGGCCGCGAGGCCGAGGTCGCCGCCGTCACCGAGCGTGCCATGCGAGGTGAGCTGGACTTCGCCGAGTCCCTGCACGAGCGAGTCAAGGCTCTGACTGGCCTTCCCGTCAGCGTCCTGGAGGAGGTCAGCAAGTCCATCGAGCTGACTCCGGGCGCCCGCACCACCATCCGCACCTTGAAGCGCCTGGGATACAAGTGCGGCGCAGTGTCCGGCGGGTTCATCCAGATTCTGGAGCCTCTGGCAAAGGAGCTGGGCCTCGATTTTTACAAGGCCAATACCCTCGAGATCGAGGACGGCAAGCTGACCGGCCGCGTTATCGGCCAGGTCGTCGATAGGCAGGAGAAGGCGCGGAGCCTGAAGGCGTTTGCGGAGGCCTCGGGCCTCCAAATGCACCAGACGGTCGCCGTCGGCGATGGTGCGAACGACATTGACATGCTCTCGGTGGCGGGCCTCGGCATTGCCTTCAACGCGAAGCCGGCCCTGAAGGAGATTGCGGACACCTCGGTTAATGTTCCCTTCATGGACTCAATTCTGTTCATGCTGGGTATCTCCCGCGACGAGATCGACATCGCCGATCGCGAGGATGGCACCTACCGTCGCGTCCCGCTGGAGCAGTAGTGCTGCAGGAAGATACGGGCTCCTCGGGCTTGGAGGCGGTCCAATCGGTGCAGTCGGTCCCCGAGTGGTTTGTGTCGGCCCACGCCCTCCTTCCGCATCCGCACTACCGTGACCCCGGTGAGGATGTGCCCTGGGCTATGCCCATAGTCCTGGAAATCCCGAAGAAGGCTAAGCCCAGCCGCACGGCGCTGCTCGAGGCCTCTGCACAGGCCGTCGTCGCCTGCTGCCTGGACCCGCGGGCAGCCGATGAGACCTCGTTGTACCGCGAGGGACTTGTTAGTTGGTATGGCGCCCGCATCCGCAAGCTCTCGCGCCGTGCTCGTGGTATCGCGTGGGAGCGCGTGCAGTTGGCGCCCGGCGTGACGGCAACCGTCTCCGGTGCGAGCGCCCGCGCGCTGGTGCCAACGCCGGTGGAGGAGGTCTATCCGGAAGTTGCGAAACTGCAAATCTCCGGCACCGACTTGCCTTACGACGCCCCGGATGCCACCGATCCGGCAACGGCCGCTGGGGAAGATGCAGCGTCGCACCCGATTATCTGGGTTGACCGGGACCTGGGCATGTCCGTCGGAAAGGTGGCGGCGCAGGTGGGCCACGGTTCCATGCTGTACGCGGCGACCCTGAGCGCGGACGCGGCGTGGGCGTGGGCCCAGACCGGCTATGACCTCGAGGTGCGCGAGGTGCCGCGCGGCCAGTGGCCCCCGGAGTCCGAGCGCGCGGTAGAGGTCCGCGACGCGGGCTTCACCGAGATCGCGCCCGGCTCGGTCACGGTCGCGGTGACGCGCTAGGCGCAGTAGGTTCCTAGTGGCCTAGTGCTCGGCCGCCCGCGCCGCCTCCATGGCCTTGAGATCCTTGCGCAGAATCTTGCCCGTGGCTGACTTCGGGATTGCGTCGAGGAATTCGACGGCGCGGACCTTCTTGTAGGGTGCGACGCGCTCGGCCACGTAGTCCATGACTTCATCCTCCGTGAGCGCCTTGCCCTCCTGGACCACGACGTAGGCCTTCGGGATTTCCTCGCCGTCGGAGCGGACCACGCCGCTGCAGGCGGCGTCGGCAATCGCGGGGTGCCCGAGCAGCACGGACTCGAGCTCCGCGGGCGGGACCTGGTAGCCCTTGTATTTGATCAGCTCCTTGAATCGGTCGACGATATAGACGTTGCCCTCCGGGTCTAGCTCGGCGACGTCGCCGGTGCGCAACCAGCCGTCGACGAGCGTGGCGGCGGTGGCCTCGGGGTTGTTGAGGTAGCCCTTCATCACCTGCGGGCCGCGGATCCAGAGCTCGCCGGGCTCGGAGCGGCCTTCCCGTGGCGGGTCGATTTCCAGGAGCGCCTCCCCGTCGATGTCGACGATCTTGTACTCGGTGTTGGGGACGGCGCGGCCGATGGAGTCCAGCGGGCTGTCGTGGCCGATGCGGATGTGCGTGGCAGGGGAGGACTCGGCCATACCGAACCCCTGCGCCATGACACAGCCGAGCCGGGCCTCGACTTGTTCCGCGAGATCGAGCTGAAGAGGAGCGGCGCCGGAGAAGATTGTCTCCAGGCTGGACAGGTCGTAGTTATCGACCGCTGGGTGCTTGGCCAACCCGACTGCGATAGGCGGAGCAACGAAAGCGAACTTCGCGCGGTGCTCGGCGATGATGCCCAGGAAGTCAAGCAGGTCAAACTTCGCCATCGTGTACTGCGTAGCGCGACGGTAGATGCAGAGGTTGAGCAGCGCGGTCAGGCCGTAGATGTGGAAGAAGGGAAGGATCGTTACTGCGGGGGTGTCTTCGCGGATCGCATCTTCGGTAGCCGCACCCGCCTGAAGGATATTAGCTACCAGGTTCCGGTGGGTTAGTTGCACGCCCTTCGGGATGCCCGTGGTACCGGAGGAGAAGGGAATGACTGCGATGTCGTCGCCGAGGACGTCGACGTCGGGCGCGGCGTGGCCTTCCGCCAGCATCTCGCCCATGCCGTGCAGACCGGTCAGGCCGATGATGCGGTCGGCGGGAATACCCGCGTTTTCCGCGCCGCGCGAGCCCGCCCAGCCTATCGACGAGGTGGTCAGCATCATCATCGCCCCAGAGGCCTTAATCTGCTTTTCGACGTCCTCCGCGGTGGCCAGGGATGCGACCGTCGTGCAGGTCGCTCCGGCGCGGAGGATTCCATGGAGGGCAACCGCGAAGGTTGTGGAGTTGGGGCAGTGGAGAGCGACGACGTCGCCCTGCTTGACCCCGCGGTGTGCCAGTGCCCCGGCGAAGGCCTCGATGTCGGATTTCAGCTCACCGAAGGTGACCTGGGAACCGGAGTCGACGATGGCCAGCTTGTGCTCGTGGCGGGAGTCGATTTCTTCGAAGAGGAGGTCGAAGAGGCTGGAATTGGGGATGTCGAGCGCGGGAAGATTGCTGGTCAACGGCATGCGTGCGGCCTCGTTTCGGTCAGTCGCGGGGAGCCGAGCAGGTCGGCTCAATGTTGCGCACAACACTAGCCCGTTTTGACCTGAAACATGATTGGTTTTCGAGAAAATCGGAGAAACCAGAGCAAGCGGGCAAAGGCGATAAGCCCTGAAAATAAGTTGCGTCTACCTGCCCAAACGCTTGGCCACCAGGCGCTCCAGTGCGCCCGTCGCAGTCTTGAGGTCGGTCGTGCGCCAGAAGTCCGGCATCGACGCCGCGATCCAGGTGCCGTAGCGGGCCGTCGCCAGGCGGGAATCCAACACCGCGACGACGCCGCGGTCGTCGACGCTGCGCAGCAGGCGCCCGGCGCCCTGAGCCATCAGCAGCGCGGCGTGCGTGGCGGAGACCTCCATGAACCCGTTGCGGCCGGCGGCCTTGGCGGCGTCCGCGCGGGCGGACAGCAGCGGGTCGTCGGGGCGCGGGAAGGGGATGCGGTCGATGATCACGCACGACAGCGAGGGGCCGGGAACGTCCACGCCCTGCCACAGGGTGAGGGTGCCGAAGAGGCAGGTGTTCTCGCTGGCTGCGAACTTGTCCACCAGCGCTCCGATGGAGTCCTCGCCCTGGCAGAGCACGTCGAAGGGCAGGCGCCCCCGCATCTCCTCGGCGGCTGCCTCCGCACCACGGCGGGAGGAGAACAGTCCTAACGTGCGACCTCCCGCGGCCCGAATGAGCTGCTCCATGACCTTAAACTGGTCTGGGCTCGCGCCGTCGCGCCCGGGCTTCGGGAGGTCGCGGGCCACGTAGAGAATCCCGGATCGCTGCGGGTCGAAGGGCGTGCCGACGTCCATGCCGTCCCACGTCCCAGAGGGCAGGCCCCACGCGGCCGCCATCGCGTCGAACTTGCCGCCGAGAGCCAGCGTCGCCGAGGTCAGCACCACCGTGGACTCCCCGAAGAGCTTCGCCCGCAGCAGGTCCGCGACGGACAGGGGCGCGACGTAGATTGCCGAGCGCTCGCCGAGCCAGACGACGTCGTCGTCGCTGAAGTCCAGGATGCGGACCACGGTGTCGTGCATATTCTCCACCGCGGCGCGGACGGTCTGCCTCTCGGTGGCCTCCGAACTCTCGCCGATGCCGCCGGAGCTGGAACTGCCGGAGCCGGAACCTCCAGAACCAGCTGTGGCCAGCACCGTCTGCAGCTTCCACAGGGCGTCGCGCACCGAGGCGAGCGCCATGCCCAGCTCCCCCGGGATGTCCTCGAGGGCGCCGGTGTAGTCGTCGGCAAGCGAGGCGACGGTCTCGGAGAGCATCTCGGTGGCGTCGGTGAGATCGTCGATTTCCTCGGCGGCCCCAAACTTCTTCGCGCGACGGGCCATCATGGTGATACCGGCGGGGGAGAGTTCGTCGGTGGCGACGGAGGTGATGCGCGCGTCGAGCTCGTGGGCCTCGTCGACGACGACGCAGGAGTGCTCGGGCAGGATCATCGCCTCGGAGAGCGCGTCAATGGCGAGCAGTGCGTGGTTGGTGACCACGATGTCGACGTCCGCGGCCTCGCGCCGGGCGGCCTCGGCGAAGCAGGACTCGCCGAAGGGGCAGGACATCGCGCCGACGCACTCGCGGGCGGTGACCGAGACCTGCCGCCAGGCCTCGTTGGACACGCCCTTGTCCAGGCTGTCTCGGTCGCCGGTGTCGGTCTGCGAGGACCATTCGCGCAGCCGCAAGACCTCGGCGGCGGTGCGGCTCAACTGCGCGGGCGAAATCAGAGCCTCCGGGGCGCCTCCGTCGGCGCCGGGGCCCGAACCCTCGGAGGGGTCCTCCGCGACGTTATTGACCTTGTTCTGGCACAGGTAGTTCGAGCGGCCCTTCAAAATGGCGAAGGTCGGGGTACGCTCCAGCAGCGGCTCCAGCGCCTTGACCAGCCGTGGCAGGTCGCGCTCGACCAACTGCCGCTGCAGCGCAATCGTCGCGGTGGAGACAATCACCGACTCGCCGGACTCCATCGCCTGCACGATCGAGGGAACCAAATACGCGAGGGATTTGCCCGTACCTGTGCCCGCCTGGACTGCGAGGTGGCGCTCGCGCTCGAATGCGGAAGCCACGGCGCGGGCCATCTTGACCTGGTTGGGGCGGGTGGCGCCGCCGAGAGACTTCACCGCCGCGGCGAGCAGCCCCTCGATGTGGTCGCCGTCGCCGATAGTGGAGGGAGTGCTGGAGGAAGCAGCTCCCGACCCGGCCGAGGCCTCGCCACCCGGTGAATTGTCCGCTACGTTATCCGACACGAATCCTTCTGCCGCCTTAGACGCCGTGGAAACGGACGGTGATGACGGGCTCGTCCTTGGACAGGGCCAGGCCCTCCCACGGGAGCGTGACCAGGACCTTCGCCAGGTGCGCGCGGGACTCCTCCAGCGTCGGCAGCCCGTCGACCAGCTCGCCGTCGCGCATCAGCGGCACGGTCAGCTCGCGGTGCTTGAGGTTTCCGACCTCCGGGACCTCGCTTCCGAGCGGGTAGGCGATCTCCTCGACCGCGGTGCCGGAGCGCCTGCACGTACGTATCGCGGCCTTCGCGCCGCCGTGGCTGTGCTTATCGCGGGAACGCTTTGCGACGGGCACGCCGTCGACCTCCACCATCTTGTAGACCAGCCCCGCCGTCGGTGCCCCGGAGCCGGTGACCACGGAGGTGCCGACGCCGTAGACGTCGACGGGCTCGGCGCGCAGCGCCGCGATGGCGAACTCGTCGAGGTCGGAGGAGACGACGATATTGGTGTTGTGCGCCCCGAGGGAGTCGAGCTGCTGGCGCACCTGGCGGGCAAGGACGCCCAGGTCGCCGGAGTCGATGCGGACGCCGCCGAGCTCGGGGCCAGCGACCTCGATGGCGGTGTTGACGCCCTCGGTGATGTCGTAGGTGTCGACCAGCAGGGTGGTGTCGATCCCCAGGGCATCAATCTGCGCCTTGAACGCGGCGGCCTCGTCCGGGGTGCCGTCGGCGTTGGTGTGCAGTAGGGTCCAGGCATGGGCCGCGGTGCCCGAGGCCGGAATCTTGTAGCGGGCAGCGGCCTCCAGGTTCGAGGTGGCGCTGAAACCCGCGAGGTAGGTTGCGCGGGCGGCCGAGACGGCGGCTTCCTCGTTGGTGCGGCGCGAGCCCATCTCGATGATCGGGCGGCCACCGGCCGCCGTGACCATGCGCGTTGCGGCGGAGGCGATGGCCGAGTCCGAGTTCAGGATGGACAGGATCAACGTCTCCAGGATCACGCACTCGGCGAAGGTGCCGCGCACGACCAAAATCGGCGACGCCGGGAAGTACAGCTCGCCCTCGCGGTAGCCGTCAATCTGCCCGGAGAAGGAGTAATTACGCAGGTAATCCAGCGTCCGCTCGTCGAGGAAGTCCAGCGACGCCAGCTGCTCCTCGGTGAAGCGGAAGTTACGGACGGCCTCCAAAACGCGTGCGGTGCCCGCGACGACGCCGTAGCGACGCTCGTTCGGCAACCGGCGCCCGAACACTTCGAAGGCGCACTGCCGGAACGCTGTGCCGTCGGCAAGCGAAGCTTGCAGCATGGTCAGCTCGTACTTGTCGGTGAGGAGGGCGGTGGAGGCGTACGTATTAGTCACGGGTAACAGTCTAGTATCCCCGCCGGACGCGGTGCGCCAGGTTGTGCCACAGAGCTGCTGCCCGATTGCGGGATATGGGCCACGTGTGCGCCTCGGTACGGGCCCCGACGCGTGCCGACGTACTATCCTGGGGCGTATGAGCATGCCAGCAGCAACACCGATGCCCACGATGGACGCCGATGTCGTCACTGAATCAAACCGGCCCTGGCAGTGCATCGTGTGGGATGACCAGGTCAATTCCATGAGCTACGTCACCTACGTGTTCCAGATGCTCTTCGGCATGGACCGCAAGAAGGCACATGCCCTGATGATGACCGTGCACACCGAGGGAAAGGCTATCGTCTCCTCGGGCGAGCGCGACAAGGTCGAGGCGGACGTGAAGAAGCTGCACAAGGCCGGGCTGTGGGCCACGATGGAACAGGCCGACTAGGAAGTACGGGAGAAACTACAGATGCGTCCATGGAAGCGTAAGCGGTCGATTCTCGGTGGCGGGGCAAAGTTCGTCACCTCCTTCGAGCCTGCGGAGCGGGATCTGCTGCTGAATCTCGCCTCCACCGTGGCCGATGCGCTGATGGAGCGGGCCCAGTCCGCCCCGAAGGACGAGCTGGCCGAGCTGACCGGCATGCCGGTGGGACACGCCGAGGCTCCCAAGGATCCGCGTTTGGCGCGGCTGTTGCCGGATTTCACCAAGCCGGGCGAGGAATCCGTCGAGGGAGAAAACGCGCTGATGCGCCAGCTCCACGAGTCGGACATTGTCAAGGACAAGCTCTTGGCGCTGCGCGCAATCATCGACGCGCTGGAGCCGAGCGAGTCCGGCCAGGTGACCATCACCGAAAACGACGCCCACGCATGGGTCGCCGGCATCAACGACCTGCGCATCTACCTGCACGTTTCCATGGAAGGGCTGCACGGCTCGCTCGAGCAGATCGAGCAGACCGACGCCATGTACCAGTGGCTGTCCTACAATCAGGAGTCCCTGCTTGACGTCCTGATGGGCGATTAATCGGGCATTCGACCAAGGAGTACCCCGCATGCCGGCCACGCCGAATCCCCGACCAACTTCTAGCATCCTCGACTCGATCGACCTCGCCGAGCAGTTCCGCTCGGGCGCGTCCAGCGCCGCGTTCGGCACGAGCCTGACTCTCGGTCCCGGCGCAATGGCCGGCATCGAAGGAATCTCCGTCGGGCATGCCACCAGCGGGGATACCGGTGTCACCGTGATTGCCGCGCCGGGCGGCGCCGTCGCCGCGGTGGATGTGCGTGGCGGAGGCCCCGGCACGCGGGAGACGGACCTGCTGGCCCCCGAAAACACCGTCGAGCGCGCCCACGCGATTGTCCTGTCCGGCGGCTCCGCATTCGGCCTGGCCACCGCCGACGGCGTGATGCGCGAGCTGGCTGAGCGCGGCATCGGCTTCGAAGTCACGCCTGCCCGTCCGGATGTCATCGTCCCCATCGTCCCCGGCGCCGTCATCTTCGACCTGCTCCTCGGCGAGCCGACGATTCCCTCCGCGGAACTGGGCCGGCGGGCGCTTAATTCCGCGCTTGACGACGCCCCGGACGGCCCCGTCTCCTCGGCGCCCTCGGGGAGCGTGGGAGCGGGAACCGCGGCCATGGCAGGTGCGATCAAGGGCGGATTCGGCCAGGCCCGCGTCGCTGCGGGGGACGACGGCTACTGGGTCGCGGCCCTGATGGTCGTCAACTCCTTCGGCGCCGTGATCGACTCATCGGGCCGCGCCTATGGGCTTCCGGCTCTTCCGCCCGTCAGCGAAGCGTCGCTGGCCGCGCTGGACAAGGTATTTGTCGGGCGAACGAAGGTGCTGGCCGAACCGGGGCCGGGAGGGGCGGCGTCGGCAAGCGTGCGCAACACGACGATCGGCTGCCTGATGACGAACGCTCCGCTGACGACGGCGCAGCTAAAGCGCGTGGCGATGTGCGGGCACGACGGGCTGGCGCGGGCGGTGCGCCCGGCGCACGCTCCGATGGACGGCGACACCCTGTTCGCGCTGAGCACGGCCGGATTGGGGGCCGACGCCGGCTCGACGTCTGTCGGCGCCGAAACTGTTGCGTTGCTTACAGCTATGGCGGCGGACGCGGTGCAATTCGCTATTGTCGATGCCATTACCAGCGCCACGAGTCGTGGCGGGGTTCCGGCGCTGCGCGACCTTATCTGAGTTTCCGTATCTGAGGTGGCGGGGCGCCGCGCCCGACGGCACAGTGTGAGGAGTTGTTCCGCCCGTGTATTCATCAGACAACCGAGGCAGCTACGGCGGTTACCGTGGGCAGAGTCCGATGGGCTCGGCGATGCCGGGGTATCCGGGTGCCACCGGCGCGGGGGCGGCGGGCGCTGTGTCGAGGCGGCCCGTCGGAGGGATGGTCCCGCGCGACCGCGACGGCGGGCTCGGCTCGGCGATCGGCACGGCGGTGGGCTTCCTCGTACTGATTTGGGTGGTATTTTTCATCGATCAGATCGTGTTCCTCGGCGACCTGCGCAATTTCGGCGTCCAGCCGCGGGACACCGCGCACTGGTGGGGAATCTTCACTGCTCCGCTGCTGCATGAAAATCTCGCGCACCTGATGGCCAACTCGGTTCCGGGTGCGCTGTTTGCGGGCCTGATCGCGCTGACCTCGAAGCGCCTGTTCTGGCAGGTGACAATCCTGGTGACGGTTGTCGGCGGCGGCCTGACCTGGCTCTTCGGCGGTATTAACACGGTGCACATCGGAGCGTCGGGGCTGATCTACGGCTGGCTGGCTTTCCTCCTGGTCCGGGGCTTCGTCAACCGGAATATCTCCCAGATCACGCTGGGAATTATTTTGGCGTTTATGTACTCCGGCCTTATCTGGGGAGTGCTGCCGACCCAGATGGGCGTGAGCTGGCAGATGCATCTCTTCGGAGCCTTCGGCGGGATGTGGGCCGCGCTGATGTTCAAGCGCGGCCGACGCGTAGGCGTGTAGGAGCGCAGGGGCGTAGCCCTGCGGGCAGTCCTGCGCGCGATAGTGCGGAATAGTAGGGCCTGCTGGTTTGTTGCCAGAGTAGGCTTGGAAAGGCGCTTCGGGTCCGAGTCGGACCCGGCTTTGACCCGGATTGGAAAGGTGGCTGGACACACGTGACGTCGGCAGTGGCGGGGGAGCAGTCGAGGGGCAATTCGGCAGGTGCCAATTCGGCCGGAGCCAATTCGGCAGGGGGCGAGAAGCCTGGGACGGAAATCCTCGCAGAGAATAAGCCCGGGCGCACCGCCCCCATCGGCGTCTTCGACTCCGGTGTCGGCGGCCTCACCGTGGCCCGCGCCATCATGGACCAGCTCCCGCACGAGTCGATGATCTACATCGGCGATACCGCCAACGGCCCCTACGGCCCGCTGAAGATCGCGCAGGTGCGCAAGCATGCCGAAGCCATTGCGGACGACCTGGTCGCGCGCGGCTGCAAGATGATCGTGATTGCCTGCAACACCGCCTCCGCCGCGTTCCTGCGAGATGCCCGCGAGCGCTACCCGGTCCCGGTCGTGGAGGTCATCCTGCCTGCCGTGCGCCGCGCCGTATCGACGACGCGCAACGGCAAGGTGGGCGTCATCGGCACCAGCGCCACCATTCGCTCGCGTGCCTACCAGGACCTTTTCGACGCAGTCCCCGGCGTCGACGTCTCCGCCGTGGACTGCCCGCGGTTCGTCGACTTCGTGGAGCGCGGCATTACCTCGGGCCGCCAGATCCTCGGGCTGACCGAGGGCTACCTCGCCCCGCTGCAGGCCGACGGCGTCGATACCCTGGTCCTCGGCTGCACCCACTATCCGCTGCTGTCCGGCGTCATCCAGCTCGCGATGGGCGACAACGTCACTCTGGTCTCGTCGGCGGAGGAGACCTCGAAGGACGTGCTGCGCATCCTGACCGAGACGGACATGCTGGCCGACCCGGAGGTCGACCCCGCGCCGTGCGCACCTTCGAGTCCACGGGTGACCCGGAGGTCTTCGCGGGCCTTGCGCACCGCTTCCTGGGCCCCGGTATTAGCCAGGTCACTCTGCACAGCCAACTGTGACGTTTCTTATTAATTGCTTATGCCGAACCAGATTTTTCCTACTTTTTAGCCGAGCACGTGGCAAGCTTGGGCTATGCGAGTGAAGGTTCTGGGATGCACGGGGAGCATGGGCGGCCCCAACGCGCCTGCGTCTGGGTACTTCGTGGAACTGGACAACGGGCGCACCTTCGTCCTCGATATGGGGCCAGGCGTCTTCGTGGAGCTTCAGAAGACCGCGGACCCGGCGGCCTGTGAGCTGCTCCTCAGCCATGTCCACCCAGACCACACTGCGGATATTCCGGGTCTTCTTGTCTGGCGCCGCTTTCACCCGACGGCCCCGTCGAAGAACAAGAATCTCCTCGTCGGCCCCGCCGATATCCACCAGCGAATCGGCACGATGTGTGCGGCCATGGGGGACGAAAGCGACAGTGACCTCTCCGACACCTTCATCAACGTCAGGGCGGTCCCGGGCGAGGCGCTGATGATCGGCGGTGAGCCGAGCGACGGTGGCGCCGTCGTCACGCCCTTTGAGATGGTCCACCCCGTGCCGACGGTGGGATACCGTGTGGAGGCGGACGGGTTCTCGTTCGCGTACTCGGGCGACAGCGCCTGGACCGAGAAGCTGGTGGAGCTGGCTCGCGGCGTCGACGTGTTCATCTGCGAGGCGACGTGGTGCGCGAAGGAGGACGGCGTTCCTCCGAACATGCACATGTCGGGCTACGAGGCGGGGCGCGCCGCAGCTCTGGCCGGGGTGAAGAAGTTGGTGCTGACCCACATTCCGCCCTACGCCAACGGCGAGGAAGCTCTCGAGGCGGCCCGCACCACTTTCGACGGCGATATCGAGCTGGCTTACTTGGGCATGGAGTTCGGCAGCTAGCTCGACCTGGCCCTGGCCCTCCCGCTTGATACCTTTGGCGGCGACCCCGGATGGGCCTGCAGGCCGGTAGGGTAGTGGGCATGACTGAATCTACTTCCGATTTCCGCCGCGCCGACGGCCGCGCGCTCGATGAGATGCGCAAGGTCACCATCACACGCGGTTTCACCGACAACCCTGCCGGTTCCGTGCTGGTCACCTTCGGCAACACCCGCGTCATGTGCACGGCCTCCGTGGAGCAGTCGGTGCCGCGCTTCAAGCGCGACTCCGGCGAGGGCTGGCTGACCGCCGAGTACTCGATGCTGCCGGCCTCGACGCACGAGCGCATGCCGCGCGAGTCCATGAAGGGCAAGGTCAAGGGCCGTACCCACGAGATCTCGCGCCTGATCGGCCGCTCCCTGCGCGCCGCCGTGGACTTGAAGGAACTCGGCGAGAACACCATCAACATCGACTGTGATGTGCTGCAGGCCGACGGCGGCACCCGCACCGCCTCCATCACCGGCGCCTACGTCGCGCTTGCCGACGCCCTGACGTATCTGCACGCAGCCGGCGCGGTCCCGGGAACGCCGCTGAAGGCCCCGGTCGCTGCCGTGTCCGTCGGCGTGATCGACGGCCGCGTGTGCCTGGACCTGCCGTATGAGGAGGACTCCCGCGCAGAGGTCGACCTGAACGTGGTCATGACCGCGGAGGGCAAGTTCGTCGAGATCCAGGGCACCGGCGAGGAGGGAACCTTCGACCGTGAGCAGCTGGGCGCGATGCTCGACTCCGCCGAGAAGGGCCTGCGCGAGCTAATCAGCATCCAGCAGGAGGTCCTGCGCGCGCCCTACCCGGGGAAGCTGCCGTGAAGCTCCTCGTAGCAAGCCGAAACGCCAAGAAGTTGGCTGAGCTCGACCGTATCCTGCGGGCCGAGGGCATCGAGTCGGTGGAGCTGCTCTCGCTGGCCGATGTCGCCGAATACCCGGAGGCGCCCGAGGACGGCCGCACCTTCGCGGACAACGCCTTCATCAAGGCCCTCGACGGTGCCGCGCACTCGGGGCTGGCCTGCCTCGCCGACGACTCGGGCCTCAGCGTCGACGAGCTCAACGGCATGCCGGGCGTGCTCTCCGCGCGCTGGTCGGGCGTCCACGGCGACGACGTCGCCAACTACGAGCTGCTGCTCGCCCAGATCTCCGACACCCCGGACGAGCGCCGCACCGCGGCCTTCCGCTCCACGTGCGCGCTGGTCGTGCCGGGGCTTGCCGACGCCTCCGCCGCTCAGCAGGCGCTTTCCGACGCCGGTTTCCCGGCGGTCCTGGACGATTCCGGCAACCTGCTGCTGGTCGTGGAGGGCCGCTGGCCCGGCACGATCCTGCGCGAGCCAGTGGGGGACAACGGTTTCGGCTACGATCCGGTCTTCGCTCCGGCGCCCGAGGAGGGCGGCAACGCGGAGGGGACCCTGTCCGCGGCACAGCTAAGCGCCGAAGCCAAGGACGCGTTTAGCCACAGGGGGCGTGCCCTGCGCGCGCTGGCTCCGGCGCTGAAGATTCTGGCCGAGCTGGCCTAGCGATCTGGCCCCGATTTGGGATCGGGGCGGGGCCAGGCGGGTCCGCTACTTCAGGTTGAAGGCCGCCTCGACCTCGTCGCGGCGCTTGCGCTCCACGATGAAGGACAGGAAGGGGACGACACCGCCGAGCGCGGTGACAATCCACTTGCCGGGTTCCCAGCGCGCCTTGGTGCCCAGGTTGACGATGGCAATCAGGAAGAGCATGTAGGCGCCGCCGTGGAGCTGGGCGGTGTAGAAGAACCAGCCCGGCGCCGCTTCGCTGTCAGCGAGGATTCCGTACTTGTAGATCATCTCGCCACACAGAATCAGCAGCATGACGCCGGTGAAGTAGGCGGTGACGGAGAAGAAGGTCAGCGCCTTCTTGACGCGCTCGCGACGGTTCGGATTGACGGTATTCACTAAAGAAGTCCTTTGCTCGTTTTCTTGCTGGCGTCAATGGCCCGGATTCATGCCCGGTCAGTTGCGGTGATCGAACGCCACCGGCACATCGGTAGCCCGATAGCTCGACTAGTCAGTAGTCGGACGCGGGTGCTTGCGAGTTCCATCCGGGTTGGTGGGCAGGAAGTCGTCCGGAATCTCGGTCATGACTTCCGGGTCCTCCACAACCGCAGCTTCTTCGTTTCCCTCAAGCCGCTCGCGCTCGTACGCCATGTACTTTCGGTAGGCCCAGATGAAAAACAGGCCGAAGGCCGGCCACTGCAGGGCGTATCCCAAGTTCTGGAAGGAACTCGTCGTGTTCCACCTGCTAAATTGCCAGTAGGCGAGTGCGATTGTCGCGCCGACCAGGATAATCAGGAAGGTCAACTGCACGATGCGCGTGCGGGTGGGGATTTGTGCTGGCGGCTGCGGAGCTGCAGGCTGCCCCTCTGCCGGGAGTTGTGGAGTGGACACACCTCCACCATAGCTAGCACCGGGCCGGGGAGGCCATTGGCGTCGGCAAGCCACGGGCAAGCATTAGGAAAATGCGTTCCCAGCCGTTAAAGTATGAACAGTTCGCGTCCCCAGCGGACTCGGCGCCTGTGGCGGAATTGGCAGACGCGCTGGATTTAGGTTCCAGTGTCTTATGACGTGGGAGTTCAAGTCTCCCCAGGCGCACAAGAAAACCCCCATCTACCTGTGTAGACGGGGGTTTGGCATTGGTGCGCTGTTTCGCCCTATTTTTCGCAGGCGACGCCGTCGCCATCGCGGTCTAGCTTGGAGCTGTAGCCCGGGTTGCCCGCATACAGCGGCGCTGCGCCTGCAGCCTTAGCGTCCGCGCAGGAGCCGAAATAGACGGACTCCGGTGCAGGGGCCGGTGCCGGGGCTGGCGGTTCCGGTGCGGGAGCGACGGCCGGGTCCACAGGGGCGAAGAGGTGTGCCGGGGGAGTGTCCGCTTCCGGGTGGACCTCGACGTCAGGTTCACCGCCGGCCGTAGGGGTCGGCGAGGGGCTGCTGGAAGAAGGGCTGGTCGAGGATGTCTTCGTCGTCGACGTGCTCGAGGTAGTGCTGCTCGGGGAAGTGGTGCTGGACGAGGTGGTGGTACCGGAGGAGGCTCCGTCCAGCGAGCACGAAGCAACGAGGGGGAGGAGGCTTGCCACGCCAATGATGAGGATGCGCCGTGTGGCTGACATTGTGAGTTCCCTTCTGTCGTACAAAAAGTCTGCCGAGCGGAAGTTTAGTGACTCATGGGGTTTTCTTTTGCATTGCTAAGTTTTGTTCGGGGGTGCCTGCGCTGAGGTGATTGGGGGTTTTGCTGATCCTGCCGCGGCGGAGGGTGGGAAGGTCCTAAAATCTTGTCCATGGATGCAAGGGTTGGCGACGAATCCTCGGAGCAATACGGCGCGCGCCAGTATTCTCTGCGCAGCAGCCGGATTGCGGTCTCGACCGCCTTCGGCCTGCACGGCATGATGCTGGCCGCGGTCTTGTCCTCGCTCCCGGCGATCCGGGCGGACCTGGGTGCCACGGATGCACTTCTCGCCATGATCATCGGCATCGTCAGCGCTCTGGCCGCGGTGGGGTCAATACTGTCGGAGAAGGTCGCGGCGCGCCGTGGCTCGGCGGGGGCTCTGACCGCTGGGATCGGAATGCAGGTCATCGGCGGTTTATTGATTATTTCGAACTGGGGGCTACCGAGCTTTCTCTTTGCCGTCGCGGTCTACGGCCTCGGCATCGGAGGGGTTGATGCCGGTGGCAATATGCAGGCCGTCGCCTTGCAGCGCCGTTACGGCACGGTGATTTTGGCGAGCTTCTTCGCTGCGTGGTCGGGCGGCGCCATCGTCGGCGCGCTCATTGTCTCCGCGGGGGAGGCCCTGCTCTCCGGGAACACCGCGCTCGGTGCGGTGGAGCTGACGTCGTACCGAGTCAATATCGGCGTAGCTATCGCCATCCTTCTCATCGTGGGATTGGCTGCGTCGCGATGGTTCCTGCGCGGATTCCAGGAGCCCCTGGCCGGTACTGCTGGCGCGAGCGGCCCTGCGGAGTTTGACCCCGGCGTAGGGGCCGTTTCTTGGCGCCCCGTCGTCCTCGTCGGCATCGCGATGTCCCTGTTCTATGCAGTTGACTTCGGCCTGTCCAATTGGTCACCGCTTCTGCTTCACGACGCCCTCGCCGCCTCGGCTTCCACAGCGGCGTTGGGGGTAGCGGTGTATCAGATTGCCGGATTTATCACCCGCATGTTTGCTGACCGCCTGGTGCGTCGCTTCGGTGACGTCGCCGTCTTGCGCACGATGGCATCGATTGCGACGTTTGGAATGATCCTGACAATTTCCGCGCACAGCGTTCTTGCCGCTTTGGTCGGCCTTGGCCTGGTGGGCCTGGGAGTGTCGGTCACGGCGCCGATGTGCTTTTCGGCCATTGCCCACGAGGCCCACGGTACGCAGCTGGATGTGATGGTCGCCCGGCTCAATCTGTTCAACTATGGGGGAACGATTGTCGGGGGCGTCGTCATCGGCTCGGTGCTGGCAGCGACCAGCGTGCGCGTGTCCTTTTTCATTCCGCTTCTCGCCTGCGCCGCCCTGGTGCTGATGGCGTCCGCCTTCGCGGGTACTCGGCGCGCTGTCGTGGGGTAGCTAAGCTCGTTGGGGAGCAAGGGATAGGCCCGAGGTTCTGAGGCCGGGAACTGGGTCCTGGGTTCTGGGTCCGCCGACTGTAAGTTTTCGAGGAGGTTACGGGCGTGAGTATTTCGATGCATCTGGACGAGTACATGGCCCGTCGCGGCATCAGGGCCGACGATACGGTCGTGGTGGATAATCCGTGCGCGGTCTTCGACGGCAATGTGGAAAAGCCTGGGGAGGGGTCGTCGGCCGACGCGAAGCGGAGGCTGGAGGACGCGGAAGCGGCGCTGCGGGGGCTGCTCGACTAGTCCTCAGTGTTCTCGTTCTTGGCGTCCGGAGACTCCCTGTGCCTCGGTTCGCGTGTCGCCACTGACGTGATGTTCGTCACTAAGCATCGCGGAGGCGGCGATATTTTTATGCCCATTTCGAGGGGTGTGTAGCCTGTCGCGGCCTGGCCGGGCAGAGGGTTGCGCAGTTTTGTATTGGCGGCAAACGCTGTTTTTACCAGCGGAATTTTATTTTGTTGGCCAAACCGGCTTCGCCGGTCCGATGTGTCGATATTTGCGCGATTGTTTAAGTGTCTAAATAAATATCCACCGCTAACGCCGTTATTCTTCGCCAGAAAACGTGATGGTTTCCTCATGATTTTGTGGCATATTGTTCTGACGAATATTCGACACCAAAACTTGATCCTCGTCAGCAAAGGACAGTATCCACGTGAATTTCGAGCAGATTGCCGCCAATACCCGCAGCGATGCCTCCACTCTCAGCCCGTTCGCCGTGACCTTCGCCGGACAGGGCTTTCCCTGGATGGAAACCCTCGCCGAGTCCATCGCCGCAGGCAGCGACACCGGAGTGCGCGGATCGCTCGCCCGCGCCGAGGAAATCCTCGCCCCGCTTGCCGACGAACTGGCGGGCCAGCTCCCCGACGGCTTCGACCCCTTCGGCTGGGCTGCCTCCCTGTCGGGCGAGAATCCGTTTAGCGGCGATGCTGTGACGCCGTCGGTAAGCGTCCCCGGCATCCTGCTCGCGCAGCTCGGCGTCATCGAGCAGCTAGCCGCGCAGGGGCTCTACATCTCGGACGCGGTAGCCGCGACGGGGCATTCGCAGGGTGTCCTGGCAGCCGAGGTGGCGAAGGCTCCGGAGCGCGTCGTCGAGATCATCGCGCTGGCCCGGCTGATCGGCGTGGCCTGCTCCCGCTTTACCCGTGCGGCCGGTTTCGGGCACCGGCCGATGATGGCGGTCAGTGGCATCACCGCCGAGGAGCTGGCGGAGCGCTTGGGGGAGAATACCGTCAGGGGACTGCGCAACGCTCGGACCTCCAGCGTCGTCATCGGCCCGGAGGCGGAGCTGGCGGAGCTGGAAGCTGCTCTCGGCGGCATCGACGGCGCCGAAGCTGAGCGCCTGGACATTTCCGGCGCCTTCCACCACCCGGCGCTTGAGCCCGCGGTCGACTGGGTCGTCGAGGCTGCGGAGCGGCTGGGGCTGGACTCCTCGCTGGCGCAGTACCTGGCAAACATCATCCTCGTGGACACCATCGACTGGCCGTCGGAGGTCCGAGGGCTGATTGACGCGGGCGCGACGACGCTGCTCGACCTCGGCCCGTCGGTGGGCGTGGCGGCGCTGACCCGCGCCAACGCACAGGGCTACGGCGTCGCGGTGGTCTCGGCGGCGACCGCAGCAGGCCAGCGGCAGCTCTTCGAAGCCCCGGAGAAGATCGAGCGCCCGGCGCCGTGGAGCGACTTCGCCCCGCGCCTGGTCACCGGCGGCGAGGCGGGCCCGCGCGTCGAGACCTCCTTCACCCGCCTGACCGGCCGCTCGCCGATCCTGCTGGGTGGCATGACCCCGACCACCGTCGACCCGCAGATCGTGGCGGCGGCCGCTAACGCCGGCTACTGGGCGGAGCTGGCCGGTGGCGGCCAGGTCACCCCGGAGATCTTCGAAACCAACGTGTCCCGCCTGGCGGAGCTGCTCGACGAGGGCCGCAGCGCCCAGTTCAACACCATGTTCCTGGACCCGTACCTGTGGGGCATGCACATCGGTCAGCGCCGCCTGGTCCCGCGCGCGGTCGCCACGGGCCGCCCGATCGATGGCGTGACCATCTCCGCCGGCATTCCCGAGGTCGACGAGGCCGTGAGGCTCGTCGAGGAGCTGCGTCGCGGCGGCATCCCGCACATCGCGTTCAAGCCGGGCACCGTGGCACAGATTCGCTCCGTGCTCGCCATCGCCGACGCCCTGGACGAGGCGGGCACCGAGTACCCGATCATCATGCAGGTCGAGGGCGGCCGCGCCGGTGGCCACCACTCCTGGGAGGACCTCGACGACCTGCTGCTGGAGACCTACGACGAGATCCGTCGCCGCGACGTCGTCCTGGCCGTCGGCGGCGGCATCGGCAAGCCGGAGCAGGCTGCCGACTACCTGCTCGGCGCCTGGTCCAAGGCCTACGGGCTGGCCCCGATGCCGGTCGACGCCATCATCATCGGCACCGCGGTCATGGCCGCAAAGGAGTCCACGGCGTCTGCCGGCGTGAAGAAGTTGCTGGTTGACACCGTCGGCACGGACAAGTGGGTCGCCGCTGGCACCGCCACCGAGGGGATGGCCTCGGGTCGCAGCCAGCTGGGCGCCGACATCCACGAGATCGACAACGCCGCCGCCCGCGCCGGGCGCCTGCTGGACGAGGTCGCGGGCGACGCCGACGCCGTGGCCGCGCGCCGCGACGAGATCATCGCGGCCATCGACGCCACCGCCAAGCCCTACTTCGGTGATGTCGAGTCCATGACCTACGCCGAGCTGCTGCGTCGCAACCTGGAGCTGTGCGCACCGGACGGCGAGTTCATCGACCCGACTTGGGCAACCCGCTTCGCGGGCCTCGTCGACCGCGTCGAGGCGCGCCTGTCGGCCACCGACGAGGGCCAGTTCGAGGCCATCGCCGACGCCGACGCCCTGCGCGAGAACCCGCGCGCCGAGATCGACCGCCTGGCCGAGCGCCTGGACCTCGACGCCCGCCTGCACCCGGCCGACGTCGCCTTCTTCATCAACGAGTCCTGCCGCACCCCGGGCAAGCCCGTGCCGTTCGTTCCGGTCATCGACGCCGACGTGCGCCGCTGGTGGCGCTCCGATTCGCTGTGGCAGGCCCACGACTCCCGCTACGACGCCGACGGCGTCTGCATCATCCCCGGCCCGCAGGCCGTCGCCGGAATCACGCGTGCCGACGAGCCCGTCGCCGAGATCCTGGGGCGCTTCGAGCAGGCCGCCGCGCGCGCCCTGGCCGACGGCGGCCAGGTTCCGGGTGAGCGCGATGGCGTCCTGGGCCGACTGCTGTCCGCGCCTGTGGTCTGGTGGGCCGGCCGCCAGCAGGCCAACCCCGCGCTCGCCCTGGGGGCCGCCTCCGAGTGGGTGTGCGTCTCCGGCGAGGCTGCGCAGGGCACCGCTGCCGCGGCCAAGGACGCCACCGTCCTGGAGCACCCGGTCACCGGCGCGACCCTCGAGGTCGCTTCCGACTCTGCGGGAGGTTCCGATGCCGGTTCCGATGCCACTGACGCAGCGATCCTGACCGTTCCGCTGGCAGGCTCCGCGCCCGAGGACAAGCAGCTGCGCCTGACCATCACCGTGGGCGCGGGCAAGGGGGCCCTTCCCGTCGTCACGCGAGGCGACGCGGCGCGCGCCATGCGCGAGCTGACGCAGATCGCGGCCGGCGGAGAGCTGGCCGAGGTCGTCGACGGGGTCGCGACCTGGACCTCCGAGTGGAACCCGCTGGACGCCGCCGACTACGATGCGGTGACGTCCGCGCCGGGCACGAAGGGGGAGACCGCGCCCGACATCCTGGTGGGCCACGCCTGGCCGGCCATCTTCTCGGCCGTGGCTTCGGCGCGCACCTCCTCCGGCGACGACGTCGTGGAGGGCATGCTGGCTCTCGTCCACCTCGAGCACCACATCCGCCTGATCGACGGCCTGCCGAAGGCGGCGACCACGCTGAGCGTCACCGCGCACGTCGACGAGGTCGTCGATACGGACCTGGGCCGCATCGTCGTCGTCCGCGCGGAGATCGCCGACGGCGAGCGCCAGGTGGCGACCCTGTCGGAGCGCTTCGCGATCCGCGGCCGCAACGGCTCCGAGACCGCCCGGACCAACACGGTCCCGTTCCCGACCGTCACGGACACCCCGCGAAGCCACCGCGGTATGCTGACCGCGACCGCGCCTAACACCATGAAGCCGTTTGCGGTGGTCACCGGCGACCGCAACCCCATCCACGTCGACGACCGGGCCGCAGCTCTCGCGGGCCTGCCGGGAGTCATCGTTCACGGCATGTGGATCTCCGCGATGGCCGAGCACGCGGCGGTGGCGGCGTCGTCGGCGGGCATCGGCGACCGCGTCATCGAGTTCACCTCGACCATGATGAGCCCGGTCCTGCCCGGGCAGAAGGTCCGCTTCAGCGTGGAGCGCCGCGGCTTCGACAACCGCCCGGGCGCGGGCGAGGTCCGCGAGATCACCGCGACCGTCGGCGGCGAGCTGGTGCTGACCGCCACCGCCGTCATTGCGGCCCCGACCAGCGTCTACGCCTTCCCTGGCCAGGGTATCCAGTCGCAGGGGATGGGCCTTGCCGCCCGCACCCGCAGCGCCGCCGCCCGCAAGGTCTGGGACAACGCCGACCGCGTTACCCGCGAGAAGCTGGGCTTCTCCGTCCTCGCGATCGTCCGCGACAACCCGACCGAGGTCACCGTAGACGGCGTGCGCTACTTCCACCCGGAGGGCGTGCTGAACCTGACCCAGTTCACCCAGGTGTCCATGGCGACCCTGGGCCTGGCCCAGGCCGCCGAGCTGCGCGAAGCTGGCTTGTTGGACGAGGCCGCCTACTTCGCCGGACACTCCGTCGGTGAGTACAACGCCCTGGCCGCCTTCGCCGGCGCCCTCGACGCCGACGCCGTCCTCGAGGTGGTCTACCGCCGCGGCCTGACCATGCACTCGCTGGTCCCGCGCGACGAGCAGGGCCGCTCCAACTACGGCCTGTCCGCCCTGCGCCCGGACAAGATCGGCGTGGCCGAGGACGAGGTCGTGGCCTTCGTCGAGTCCATCGCCGAGGCCACGGGCGAGTTCCTGGAGGTCGTGAACCTGAACCTGGCCGACAAGCAGTACGCCATCGCCGGCACGGTCGCAGGTCTTGCCGCCCTGCGCGACGAGGCCACCAGGCGCAGCCCCGACGGCAAGGGCTACGTGCGCATCCCGGGCATCGACGTGCCCTTCCACTCCCGCGTCCTGCGCGACGGCGTCGGCTCCTTCCGTGAGCACCTGGACCGCCTGCTGCCTGCCGAGATCGACCCGGAGCGCCTGGTCGGCCGCTACATCCCGAACCTGACGGCCACCTGCTTCGAGCTGACCGAAACCTTCGTCGCCCAGATGGCAGAGGTCGCCGACTCCGACATCCTGCGCGAGATCCTCTCCGACTTCGGCGCCGCCGCAGCCAACCCGGCGCGCCTGGCCCGCACCCTGCTCGTCGAGCTGCTGGCCTGGCAGTTCTGCTCGCCGGTGCGCTGGATCGAGACCCAGGACCTGCTTTTCGACGACCTTGCCGTCACCCGTTTCATCGAGGTCGGCGTGGGCACCGCCCCGACGCTGGCGAACCTCGCTGCCCGTACCGCTGGCCTGCCTCGCCACGCGCAGCGCGACATCTCCGTACTCAACGTCGAGCGCGACGCCGACGTCGTGTTCATGCGCGACGAGGTCCAGCCGGAGCCGGAGGAGACCGACGCCGACGCTGACGCCGCTGTCGAGGGTGCTGCAGAGCAGGCTACCGACGCCAAGACGATCCCGGCCGCTCCCGAGCGCACCCTCGAGGTTCCGGAGGCCCCGGCTCCTGCCGCAGCGGCTCCCGCGGCGGCTTCTGCTGGCGCCGGCACCGTCCGGCCGGACGACATCACCGTCACCCCGGCCGAGGCGCTGGAGGTGCTGATCTGCCAGTGGACCAAGGTCCGCCCGGACCAGCTGGGCGCCGCCGACTCCATCGAGACCCTCGTCGACGGCGTGTCCTCTCGCCGCAACCAGCTCCTGCTGGACCTCGGCGTCGAGTTCGGCCTCGGCTCCATCGAGGGCGCAGCCGACGCCGAGCTGCCGGACCTCAAGGCCAAGATTGACGGCCTGGCCAGGGGCTACTCCGCTTTCGGTCCGGTGCTGTCCGAGGCCATCGCCGACGGCCTGCGCCGCGTGACCGGCCCGGCGGGCGCCCGCCCGAACTACATCGGCGACCGCGTCCGCGACACCTGGGAGCTGGGCGAGGGCTGGGCCACCGCCGTCGGCGCCGAGGTCATGCTCGGCTCCCGCGAGGGCGCGTCCCTGCGCGGCGGCGACCTGGCTCACTTGTCCCCGGCGGCGCCGTTGTCGACTGCGGAGCTAGACCAGCTGATCGACGCCGCCGTCGTGGCGGTCGGCGCCGCCCGCGGCATCGCCGTCGCTAAGCCGTCCACCGGTGGTGGGGCAGCGGGCGTGGTGGACTCCGCCGCGCTGGACGCCTTCGCCGAGCAGGTCACCGGCTCCACCGGCGTGTTGGCCGTGGCCGCGCGCACCATCCTGGAGCAGCTCGGCCACGAGTTCACCGGCGCCATCGACTTCGACGCCGAGGGAACCGACGAGAAGCTTCTCGACCTGGTCACGGCAGAGCTGGGCTCCGACTGGCCAAAGCTGGTCGCGCCCTCCTTCGACGCGAACAAGGCCGTCCTCATCGACGACCGCTGGGCCACCTCCCGCGAGGACCTGGCCCGCATGTGGGCTGCCGACGACGCCGACCTGGGCGCCGCCTCCCCGGCCTCCATCGACGCATCCGCCGCGCACCAGGCCACCTGGTGGGCCACCCGCGCCGAGGCTGCCGGTCGCACCGCGCTCGCCGCAGCCTACCGGGCCCTTGCGGAGTCGGCCGTCGGCAAGCGCGCCGACCTGGAGTTCAGCGCCGACGTGGCCGTCGTCACCGGCGGTTCCCCGAACTCGATCGCGGCGGCGCTGATCGCGAAGCTGCTCGGCGGCGGCGCGACCGTCGTCGCGACCACCTCCAACCTCAGCCACGGCCGACTGTCCTTCTACAAGGAGCTCTTCCGCGCCAACGCCCGCGGCGGCGCCGCCCTGTGGGTGGTCCCTGCCAACCTGTCCAGCTACCAGGACCTCGACGCCCTGATCGAGTGGATCGGTACCGAGCAGACCACCACCGTCGGCGCGGACACCGTGGTCACCAAGCCGGCGCTGGCCCCGACACTGCTCTTCCCGTTCGCCGCACCGCGCGTGTCCGGTTCGCTTGCCGACGCAGGCCCGGCCGCCGAAACCCAGATGCGCCTGCTGCTGTGGTCGGTCGAGCGCCTCATCGCCGGGCTCGGCGACCTGGGCGGCGACACCAACCTGGCGCACCGCCTGCACGTGGTGCTGCCGGGCTCCCCGAACCGCGGCCGCTTCGGCGGCGACGGCGCCTACGGCGAGTCGAAGGCCGCCCTGGACGCCATCGCCACGCGCTGGGGCGCCGAGGACGTGTGGGGCTCGCGCACCACGCTGGCCCACGCCCTGATCGGCTGGGTCCGCGGCACAGGACTCATGGGCGGCAACGACCCTCTGGTCGCAGCCGTTGAGGCCAAGGGCGTGCGCACCTTCTCCACCGAGGAGATGGCGAAGCAGCTGATTGGCCTGGCCAGCGCCGATGCCCGTAAGAGGGCTCTGGTGGCCCCGGTCGTCGAGGACTTCACGGGCGCCTCGGGGAGGCCGACCTGGACCTGTCCCGCCTGGCGTCCGAGGCTGCGGAGGCCGCAGCTAGCTCGACTTCCGCCGTGGCCGGGGCGTCGGCAAGCGCGCGTACGATCGCGGCCCTGCCGTCCCTGCGCACCCCGGTGGCGCAGACCGCGCCGGACTTCAGCGGCGTGTCCGTGGCACCGGAGGACATGGTCGTCATCGTGGGCGCCGGCGAGCTGGGCCCGTACGGCTCCGCCCGCACGCGCTTCGAGGCGGAGCTCGGCGACATCTCCGCTGCCGGAATCGTGGAGCTGGCCTGGTCCATGGGCCTGATCTCCTACGACAACGGCTGGCTGGACGCCGAGGGGCAGCCGCTGGCCGAGGCGGACATCGCCGCGCGCTACCGCGACGAGGTCCTGGGCAAGGTCGGCGTGCGCCGCTACGGCGACGACGGCGACCTGGTGGACAACACCATGACCGAGCTGACCACGGTCTACCTGGACCGAGCGCTCAGCTTCCCCGTCCGCGACCGCGCGGCGGCAGCGACCTTCGTCGAGTCCGACCCGGAGCACACCACCGCGCGTCCGGACGAGGAGTCCGGCGAGTGGATTGTCACCCGCGCCGCCGGAACCCCGGTGCAGGTCCCGCGCCGCATGGCGATGAGCCGTTACGTCGGCGGCCAGATCCCGGAGGGCTTCGACCCGTCGCGCTACGGCATCCCGGCCGACATGATGGACAACCTCGACCGCGTGAGCCTGTGGAACATCGTCTGCACCGTCGACGCGTTCCTGGCCTCCGGCTTCGACCCGGCCGAGCTGCTCGCAGCCGTCCACCCGAGTCGCGTGTCCTCGACGCAGGGCACGGGCATCGGCGCGATGGAGTCGCTGCGCAGCCTATACATCGACGGGCTGCTGGGCCTGCCGCGCGCCAACGATGTGCTGCAGGAGGCGCTGCCGAACGTCATCGCTGCGCACGTCATGCAGGCCTACGTCGGCGGCTACGGCCAGATGATTCACCCGGTCGCAGCCTGCGCCACCGCCGCGGTCTCCGTGGAGGAGGGCGCAGACAAGATCGCGCTCGGCAAGGCCGACTTCGTCGTGGCCGGCGGCTTCGACGACCTGTCCACCGAGGGCATCACCGGCTTCGGCGACATGGCCGCCACCGCGGACTCCGCGACCATGGACGGCAAGGGCATCGACCGGAAGTTCTTCTCGCGGCCGAACGACCGGCGCCGCGGCGGCTTCGTGGAGTCCCAGGGTGGCGGCACCGTCCTGCTGGCCCGCGGCAGCCTCGCCCGCGACATGGGCCTGCCGGTCCTCGGCGTGGTCGCCTACGCGCAGTCCTTTGCCGACGGCGCCCATACCTCCATCCCGGCACCGGGGCTCGGCGCGCTCGCCGCGGCCCGCGGGGGAGAGAACTCCCGCCTGGCGACGTCCCTGGCCGCGCTCGGCGTCGCCCCGGACGAGGTGGCGATCCTGTCCAAGCACGACACCTCCACCAACGCCAACGACCCGAACGAGTCCGAGCTCCACGAGCGCATCGCCGACGCGCTCGGCCGCGACGAGTCGAACCCGCTGTTCGTCGTCTCTCAGAAGTCGCTGACCGGCCACGCCAAGGGCGGCGCGGCAGCGTTCCAGATGATCGGCCTGACCCAGGTGCTGCGCAGCGGCATCGTCCCGGCCAACCGCTCGCTGGACTGCGTCGACCCGAAGCTCTCGGTCCACGGTCGCCTGGTGTGGCCGACGGCCCCGCTGCGCTTCGGCGACGCGCTGCCGCTCAAGGCCGGCTTCGTGACCTCGCTGGGCTTCGGCCACGTCTCCGCTCTGGTCGCGATCGTCCACCCGGAGGCCTTCTACCAGGCTGTCGCAGCCACTAACGGCGAGCAGGCCGCGGATGCCTGGCGCGAGGCCGCTACGACCCGCGAGGCCGCCGGTCTGCGCCGCATCGACGGCGCCATCTACGGCGGCGAGGCACTCTACGAGCGCCCGGTCGACCGCCGCCTCGGCGACGGTGGCTCCTACGGCTCCCAGGCGGCCCTGGAGAAGGCCGTTCTGCTTGCCGACGACGCCCGCCTCGTCGACGGTGTCCTGACCGTCACGGCGCCGGCGTCGAAGTAGGAAAGGGCCGAAAGGGGACCGGGGGAGGACCAGGGAATCGCATGATCGGCGTCGACATGGTGCACGTCCCGGCGTTCGCGGAGCAGCTGCGCGCGCCGCAGCCGGTTTGCCCACGGGGCGTTCAGCCCCGGCGAGCTCCTGGTCGCCAGGCGCCGCGGGCTGGCAGGCGACGGGCTCGCTCGCCACCTGGCCGGTCGCTGGGCGGCCAAGGAGGCCCTGGTCAAGGCATGGTCGCAGGCGCTTTTCGGCCAGGCGCCGCCGATTTCCCGCGACCTGCTCGACTGGCGGGAGATTGAGGTCGTACCCGACGCCTACGGGCGCGTGAGCCTGCACGTGAGCGGCCAGGCCGGTGCCGCCTTCTCCGCGCAGTTTGGCGCCGGGCCCGTGACGTCGGCAAGCATCTCCCACGACGGCGACTACGCCATCGCGGTAGTGCAATTGGACGGCCGTGTCGACGATGTCGGTGACTAATTCGAGTGCGCCACCGACATGAGGTAGGCGATCATCATGCGCTTGATCTCCTGGACGGTCAGCGCGTAGTGGGCCTCGCGCTCCGCCTCCGCGCCGGGCCTGTCGACGGAGTAGTTCAGCAGCGCGTAGGTGGCGTTGATGAGCAGGTCGGCCATGAATTCTAGGACCTCCGGCTCGGCGGTCGGGGCCAGCGGGCGAAGGACGCGGGCGATGCCGACCAGGAGCTGGGACTTCGTGTCTTCCGCTGTCGCCCTCGTTGCCGGGGTGGACTGAACTGCGAGCCAGACCGCCCGGCGGGAGACATCGTCGCGCCACAGGGCTGCCAGGTGGTCGATGAATTCCGAGAGGAATTCCGGCCATTCCAGCGCCGGGACGCGCTCGGCGAACTTCGCCATCTCTGCGACGACGGCGTTCGTGTCCTGCCGGTCCAGCTCGCAGATCATTACGTACTTGTTGGCGAAGAACTGGTAGAGCGTGCCGATCGCAATATCGGCGCGCCGAGCGACTTCGTCGAAGGTAAAAGACTCGAACCCGACGTCGACGAGGACCTGCCGAGCGGCGGTGAGCATGCGGGCGTAGCGCTCCCGGCTGCGCTGCTGCGCAGGCACACGTCGCGGACGCAGAATCTCCGGCTGCTCTATCTGCTCAACCTGCTCAACCTGCTCCGGCATGTCGATGTTCTCCTCCCCGTCCCTGAAGCACTCGCCGCTGACTATTGCCTCAGTTGCCCTCGGATCCGGCTACTCCCAGCTCTCGCAGAACGCGCTGGACGTGGCCCTTGGCGTGCACGTTGTACCAGGCCTTCTCGATCCTGCCCTCAGCATCGACCAGGAAGGTCGAGCGGATGACGCCCTGGACGATCTTGCCGTAGTTCTTCTTCTCCCCGAAGGCGCCGTAGGCGGCCAGGACGTCCTTGTCCGGGTTGGATAGCAGCTCGAACTCCAGACCATGGTCGGAGCGGAACGTGGCGAGCTTCTCCGGCTTGTCCGGGGAGATTCCGATGACGTCAACTCCGGCGTCGTTCAGCGCGGCGCTCTCGTCGCGGAAGTCGCAGGCCTCGGTGGTGCAGCCGGGAGTGTTGGCGCGGGGGTAGAAGTAGACCAACACCGGCTTGCCCTTGTAGTCGGACAGGGAGACCGTTTCGCCCTTGTCATTGAGGAGGGAAAAGGGCGGCGCGACGGTGCCCGGCTCCAGGCGTACGTTGTCCGCGCCGAAATCTTTGTTGTCAGTTTTGTCGGAATTGTTGCCCATGGGACTCATCGTATCGACTTTGCGCCGCGCTGTGGCCTCTTTGGCTGCGCCTCGGCTCTTCTTTGGTGCGGCTCCCGATAACCTTTCCATGCACACCGCCCCCATGCCCGGGCCTGAGGTGTTAGTCTTTGAGGCGAACTAAAACTATCGATTTTTACGTATAAGGGAGTTTACGTGGCTCGCAGCATTGAAGATATCCAGCGCGATATTGAGCGCAACCGTAATCAGCTCGCCCGTACCCTGGATGAGCTCTCCGTGCGGACCAACCCGAAGAATGTCGCTGAGGACGCCAGTCCCGCGCGGTCGATGGTCTGAAGGAGCCCAAGGTCCAGGCCGCCATTGGCGTCGTCGCGGCACTCATCGTCGGCGGTATTGTCCTGTCCGTCTCCCGCGGTCGCAAGCGCAAGCAGGAGCTCGATCGCATCCGCGAAATGATCGAACAGGCTGCCAAGTAAATTCGCAGCATCCTTATAGAAGCGATAGGCAAAAAGGGGCTTGACCGTGAGTGGTCGAGCCCCTTGTGCTATGCGATGGACCTATTCGTCTTTCCATTCCCCGCTGGGGCAGTATTTCCCTGCCCCGCTAGGTTAGTGCGCGTCGCCACTCGGCTTGCCGACGGCACGGGCTCGGAGTCTGAACGCCCTGCTCCTAGAAGGTGACGACGTACTTGCCGGAGAGCTTCTTGGAAACGAGGCCTTCCCACACCTCTGGCAGGCCGTCGAGGTCGACCGTCTCAAAGGGCATGCTCACCTTGCCCTGCGCGGCAAACTCGGCGACGTTGTAGTAGGCTTCGGCAGCTTCTTCGTCGGTGAGGAGGAAGTTTGTATGGCCGATGATGCTGATCAGCTTGTTGCGGAAGACCGCTGCCGTCAGCGCTGCGGAGGCGCCAGCGCTGGAACCGACCTGGACCAACCGTGCCCTGTGGTTCATGGCGCCGAAGAGGGCCTCGGGGTAGCTGCCCCACAAGTTGTCGACGACGAGGTCGATTCCCTCCGGTGCTTTCTCCTTCACGGTGGCGGAAAGGTCGTCCAGGTCTTCCGGCTCCACAATCGCAATCATGCCGGCGTCTTCGACCAGCTTCGCCTTGTCCTCGGAGCGGACGAGGCCGTAGACCTTAGCGCCCGCACTGAGTGCGACCTGGCCTGCCACGATTCCGACGGAGCCGGAGGCGCCGGTAATGAGGACGGATTCTCCCTCCTGGACCTTGCCGGAGAAGGTGACAGCTGAGTATGCGGCCAGCCCTGGAACGCCGAGGGCCGCCGCCAGCTTGGGGTCGATCCCGTCGGGAAGCGCGATGGTACGCGCCTCGGAGAGGCTAACCTGCTCGTTTAATGAGCCTTCGGGCTGGGTGACGTCGTAGAAGTAGTAGCGCTTGCCATCGGAGTCCTCTGCGATGCCGCCGAATCCGAGCGCCTGGCCGGGGGAGTAAGAGCGCAGGGGGAAGGCTCCGCCGGCCAGGATGAGGTCGATGGGGTTAATGGCTGTGGCGAGGACCGTAGCTGCGCCGTTCGGTGCGTCCTTCTCCTCGATAATGACCTTGCCGGTGTTCTTGTCTGTTGTGGCGAAGCGCATGTGCTCGGTCCTTTCAAAAGTCGCGTTTAGTTGCTGGTTGCGTTTAGTCGCTGTGGGAGCTTCAAGCTCTTTAGCTCTCTTGCTCGTCAGCCGTTTGTCATTGACTAGGGGCAATCCCGGGCGCCAATATGATGACATGTCCACAATATGTGGAGTGGTGGGGATGCGTAAAGGGGTGTGGTCGTTTGCCAACCATTCCGGGGGAGGGTGGCGACATGATTTTCGGGGGCTACTGCGAGGCGTTGGACTGGCAGGGGTTTGTGGGGCAGGGGGAATTTGCCTGATATTCTGCGAGAAAAACAAAAGACCGGGAAGGTAATTTCTTACCTTCCCGGTCTGGGTGGTGCGCCATCAGGGACTTGAACCCCGAACCCGCTGATTAAGAGTCAGCTGCTCTGCCAATTGAGCTAATGGCGCTTACCGTTTCCTGCTCGGCGCTTCTTTCGAAGTTCCTCGCTGGCAACGAAGAGATATATAACCACCTTTTCCGGCGCTTGTAAAATCGCCTGGTCAGGCGGTGTTTTTTAGGGTCTAATTTTGGGCAGTTTTTCGGACTCCGCCTCCATGACTAAGGAAAAAATTTCAAAATTTTCTCAACCGGGTGTGCGGAGAGGGTCGGGCTGGCAGCTATGTCGTCTCTGTCTGCCGTGCTGTCTGTGTGGTCCCCGTCCGACAGTTGCGAACTCGTCGGTCGTGGTGAACTTGGTTTGTAACGTTAAGGTGACAATTTAAGATGCATCCTGGTGTTTTCGAACCGCTGTGAAGCTGAGGGGATTGCGCAAGTTTTTGGGGTGCGTTAACTTGATGCGGAGTCTGTGGGGACCGATCCTTAAATCTCCCCTCTACTGCGGTTATCCGCGGTGGTAGGGGGGTTGTGCTTCGTTGTTGAATCGTTATCAATGGGGAAGTAAAAGAGCTTTGAGCTGGCGGTCAATCGGACTAGGTTGTTTATATGTACGCAAAAAGATGCGTGCAGTTCATTGCTTTTATTAGCTTTTATGTGGAGCGTAGAAAACTAGATGCGGAATTCATTGAAGCGCCTGGGTTTGGCTGTAACGGCAGCGGTCACGGTGGTTACGCTGGCCGCGTGTACCGTGGGGGACCCGGGAGCTCAGGGGCAGGAGGCGAAGCCCGCAACGGCTGAGCTCACCGCAAATGTCAAGGACGACGAAACTGAGGTGTCGGTAGTCGACCCCATCGTGGTCAAGGTCAGTGAGGGCCACAAGCTCGACAATGTGACGTTGACCAACCCGGAGGGCAAGGAGGTCAAGGGCGAGCTCAATCCGGAAACCGGCGAGTGGAACAGCACCGAGCCGCTCGGGTACTCCAAGACCTACACGCTGAAGGCTCGCTCGGGTTCCGAAACCCTCAGCAGCACTTTCAGTACGGTTGAGCCCACCACGCAGACTTATGGCTACGTCTCCCCGGCTGACGGTTCAACCGTGGGTGTCGGCCAGACCATCGCCGTGCGATTCGACGAATCGGTCGGAGACCGCCAGGCTGCCCAGGACGCCATCAAGATCACTACCGAGCCCAAGGTAGAGGGTGCCTTCTACTGGCTGAATAACCGCGAGGTGCGTTGGCGGCCGGAGAATTTCTGGGAGCCCGGAACCAAGGTCGATGTCAAGGTCGATATTTACGGTAAGGACCTCGGAAACGGCTACTTTGGCCAGGAAGCCAGCGAGACCAGCTTCACCATCGGCGATAAGGTCGTCGCTGTCGCAGACGATTCCACGAAGACGATGACCATCGAGAAGAACGGCGAGGTCATCAACTCTATGCCGATCTCGATGGGGTCTAACGTGTGGCCAACGCCGAACGGCACCTACATTATTGGTGACCACAACGAGCACATGGTCATGGACTCGACTACCTACGGCCTGTCCCTCGATGCAGGCGGCTACCGTACCCCGGTCAACTACGCCACCCAGATGTCCTACTCCGGCATCTACGTCCACGGCGCCCCGTGGTCGACGTGGGCCCAGGGCAGCGTCAACCAGTCGCACGGCTGCATCAACGTCACCGACGCCAACGCCAAGTGGTTCCTGAACAACACGAAGCGCGGCGACATCGTCATCGTGAAGAACACCATTGGCGAGACCCTGTCCGGCGTCGATGGTCTCGGTGACTGGAATATCCCGTGGTCGACGTGGAAGAAGGGCAACGCGGACGAGACCAGTTCCTGGTAAAACCTAGAGTTCGACCGCGGCCTCATACCGAATCCAATCCCGTCTCCCGGCTCGTAGCTGGGATACGGGATTTTTGCTGCCTCCTAGTCGCCCAGGATGCCCCGCTCCTGCGCACGTGCGACGGCGGCTGTGCGGGAGCTAACGCCGAGCTTGGTGAAGATATGGACCAAATGCGACTTCACTGTCGCCTCCGTAAGCACCAGATGCTCGGCGATTTTTCTATTCGACATTCCGGCCGCGACCAGTTCCAGGACTTCGAGTTCGCGAGCCGTCAGCGCGGTAATGGGGTCGCGCATGCGGCCCATCAACCTGCCCGCGACCTGGTTGCTCAGCACAGTCTCGCCCCGAGCAGCACGCCGGATGCCGTCGATGAGTTCGGCCGGGTCGGTGTCTTTGAGGAGGTAGCCGACCGCTCCCGCCGTGATCGCCCCGAGGACGTCCGAGTCCGAGGAATAATTCGTTACGACCAGGACTTCCGGGGCCTTATGCCCGTCCCGTGCGAGGCTCCTAATGGCGCTCGTTGCATCGACGCCTCCGGCCCTCGTGGTGGAGCCTGGGGCATCGCCAAAGCGCAAATCCATCAGTACCAGGTCAATTCCGTCATGGATACCGTCGGCAAGCGAGGAGCGCACCGCGGAGACGGCTTCATCACCGGTGGAGGCCTCGCCGACGACGACAATGTCCGGCGCGGACTCGACGACGGCGCGCAGGCCCGCGCGCACGATGGGATGATCGTCGGCGATGAGGACTCGGATGGGCTTGCCGGAGGTCATGGATAACTCCTACAGTTCGTCGGGTCGGGGCGGGGAGAGCAGGGCGTGGTGGCGCTTAACGCGGAATTGATATGGACACCCCGCAGCCGTGGCCGGGGGAGGACTCGATGGTAAAGGTCCCGCCGAGGCTCTCCACTCGTCGCCGAGTATTGATGATACCGACGCTTTCACGCGCGACCGGCCCCTCAGGGTCAAAGCCGTCGCCGTTGTCGACGACATCCAAAATCACCTCGTCGGGCTGGTAGGTGAGGGTCACTCGGCAGCGCGTTGCGTGCGAATGTTTGACGACGTTTGACAGGCTGGACTGCGCTGCCCTGACGAAGGTGGCCTCCACCTCTGCCGGGAGGCGCGTCGGGGTGCCGTCGACGTAGAAGGACACCGCATCGCCCAAGATCGTGGTGCTGCAGACCTTCTCCAGGGCGCTGGGGAGGTCGGCGTCGGCAAGCGGGGCGGGCTGAAGCGCTGCGATAATGCGTCGAGTCTCGGCGAGATTATCGGAGGCGACGGTTCGTGCCAGGCGAAGGGCCTCAAGGGACTTGTTGTCGTGGTTGGTGTCGGTCATGCGCGCTTCGACGGAGTGCAACAGGAGCTGGATGGATGACAGGCCCTGGGCTACAGTGTCGTGAATATCGGCGGCGAGGCGTGCGCGTTCGTCCAACTCGCCAGCCCTGCGGGACAGGGCCTCGGACTGTGCGCGGGCGGCCGATAGCTCCTCAAGTGCTCGAGTTTTCGCGAGAGTTTCGCGCTGGATAAGGCGAAATCCCAGGCCCACGGTCAGCGAGAAAGCGCCGCCCAGAAGGGGACCCAGGATTCCTCCGAAGGTCAGCGGTGCGTGCATTGAAATCGCGGCGATCGCGGTCAGCGTGGCCAGCCCCACGAGCAGCACGCTCGCCAAGCCTCCTGTGACCTGCAGAATCACAAAAAACAGCGGGAAAATGAGGAAGGATGCGTCGAGCGTCGCGAACGCCAGCGCAGCCCAGGCCAGCAGCAGCGCGACCAACCAGCCGAGCAGCAGCGGGTCCGTCCGGGTCAGTGCGACCTCGTTGCGGACAGAGCCCATGCGGGCCCGGCCGATCGGGCCGAAGGAGCCAGCCAGGTAGATGGCGAAAAACAGCGCCGCGCAGGTCACGATATGCCAGTCCGGGTTCGGAAGGACGGAAACGACGACCAGGACGGTGACAAGGATGTCGAGCGAGATGCGTAGGCCCAGCCAGATGCGATCGAGTGTCTCGGGAGTATCCACGCCTCCGAGCCTATGCGAGCGGGCGGATTGCGTGGACGAGCCCGGGGGCCTGCGCGCCGTCGCGGGGAAACGGTGGAGCTCGTATCAATCGAAAGGTTGACCCCAAGTTCATCAGCACTGGCGATTTCAACCCGCCTCGATTTCGCGAGCATAGTAAGCATGTACCAGTCGAAGAAAGAACTTCGCGCCGCACCCGGCCGTGCCGCTCTGATCACCATCACCGTCGGAATGATCGCCGTCATGGTGACCTTCCTCTCCGCGCTGGCGTCGGGATTGTCCGCCCAGTCGGTCTCCGCTCTCGAGGAGGTCTACGGCGACTCGGAAGCTGTCGTCATCGCTGACGGCGCCTCTTCTCTGTCCTCGTCCAGCATCGACGCAAGCGTGCAGGATGCAGTGCGCAAGTGGGCTGATAGCAATGGTGCCACCGTCCGTCAGGTCGACATCGCTCGTGCCCGCGTCGGCGAGACCCCCGTCACCGTGATCTCCGATCCCTCGCTTGCCGACGGCGAGGTTGCCGTGACCCGTGGCGTCGCGGGCAAGAAGGACTCGTCGGGAGTGACCCCTCTGACCTTGGAAGAGGGCAAGGTACTGACCCTTAGCGGGCCGATGGGCGACCACGACGCGACCGTCTCGGCGTTGCTGGGCGACAAGTGGCTGGACCACCAGGCGGTCGTCTTCGCGGGCAAGGACACGATGAAGGCTCTTTCCGGGGGAGCTTCGGTGCCGCCGTCTGCTCTCGTGGTTGATGAAAGCCGTGGCGAGATGCCCGCTACGGACGGCGCGACAGTGCTGCGTGGTGCTGACCGCAATAACCTCTCTGCCTCCTATCAGGGTGAGCAGACCTCGCTCAACGCGATGACCACCATGCTCTACGTCATCTCGGCCCTGGTTGTCGGAGCCTTCTTCACGGTCTGGACGGTTCAGCGCCTGCGCGGCGTCGCCATCACCTCGGCGCTGGGAGCCTCCCGCACGGTGCTGGTGGCGGACTCGCTGGCACAGGTCGTTGCAGTTTTGATCATCGGCGTCGGCGGTGGAGTGGCCGTGACAGCGGCTGCGGGACTGGCATTAGCGAACGCGGAGGTCATGCCCGTCGGCATCGACGCGACCACCACGGTCATCCCCGGGCTGATCCTGGCCGCAACCGGTGTCATCGGTGCGCTGCTGGCGCTCGTCCCGGTGTTCCGCGTCGATCCCACCACCGCACTGGCCAACGCATAGATGAAATCCACGGACAAGAAAACGTACCGAAAGGACGCAATTCCCATGACTTCCACCAAAGCTCCTGTTGCCCTGTCCCTGGAGAACATCTCCCTGAAGGTCCAGGACGGCGACGCCATCCGCACCATCCTCGACAACATCTCCCTCGACATCCGTGCCGGCGAGGTCGTCGGCCTGGTGGGGCCCTCCGGATCGGGCAAATCGACTCTGCTCACGATTGCGGGCTGCTTGAAGCAAGCCGATTCCGGCGTCGTCACGCTGTACTCACGCAATAAGAATGAGGCCATCGACCTGGGCGTTAAGGGAGCCGAGGCCGCCCGGGTGCGCCGCCACCACATCGGCATTGTCTTTCAGCAGCCGAACCTTTTGCCGGCGCTGACGGTGAAGCAGCAGCTCCTCGCCATGCGCCGGTTGGGCCGAATCTTCGGCTGGTCTGATGGAGGAAAGCGCGACGCCGAGGCTCGCGCCGAGGAACTCCTGCGGGCGGTGGGCCTGGAGGGTTTCGAAAACCGCCGCATCTCGCAGCTCTCCGGCGGACAGCAGGCCCGCGTCAATGTGGCCCGAGCCCTGATGAATAGCCCGGAAGTCCTGCTTGTCGACGAGCCCACCGCCGCCCTCGACCAGAAGACCGCCGGCGCGGTCACCCGCCTCATCATGGACGTCACGCACAAGATGGGCGTGGCCACGCTCTACATCACCCATGACCTGGGTCAGCTCCACGGGGCCGACCGCATCGTCGAGATGGTCGACGGCCGGTTGCAGCACACGGACCACGAAAGGGTCGGGGTGACCGTCGCGGCGGGGTAGCCCTCGCCGCTCCCGGTTGGTTTGCTCAACCGTTTTGCCAAAAGTCGGGCAAAATCGGGCTGATTTTGGTGTGAAAGTTGAGTAAACCGGCCCGGAGGCGCGGTAGCGCCGGAGGCTTTCTCGCGGCGGACCTACCGCGCAGCGGAAAATGAAAACTCCCCTTTCCTCAGCGAAGAAGCTAGGAAAGGGGAGTAGAAGATTTTGGGGTGACTGACGGGACTCGAACCCGCGACACCCAGGATCACAACCTGGTGCTCTACCAACTGAACTACAGTCACCATTGTGCGTAGGAACGCCGGAAACTCGGACGCTCTTAGCAGCGAGATATATGGTAACGCACGCGGGCTAAGAAACAAAACTGCAGTTCAATCGGGGTGTTATCGGGCTAGCCTCGAATCTCTCCGAACTTCTCGGTCGCCACAGCTGCCGCCGCTCGCGCCTCGTCCTCGCTCGGGCCCGGGTGTGGAACCAGCATTGCGTGGCGGTAGTAGTCCAGCTCGCGGATAGATTCCTTGATGTCCGCGAGCGCGCGGTGGGCGAGGCCCTTCTCCGGCGCCGAGGCGAGAACCTGCGGGTACCAGCGCCGCGCCAACTCCTTGAAAGAGGACACGTCGATCATCCGGTAGTGCAGGTGCTGATCGAGCTCCGGCATGTAGCGGTGAATGAACTTGCGGTCCGACGCAATGGAGTTGCCGGCGAGCGGCGCAGTCCGGGGTTCGGGGACCCAGGCGCGAACATATTCCAGTACGGCCTGCTCAGCCTCTGCAACGTCGAAATTGCTGGCCCGGATTTCGTCGTCAAGCCCGGAGTTGGCGTGCATCTTCGTGACAAAGTCGTCCATCTGGGCGAGCTCGGTCTCAGTGGCATGGATGACGATGTCGATACCCTCGCCGAGAACATTGAGGTTTGCGTCCGTGACCAGGGCGGCGATTTCGACCATGACGTGGCGCTCGGGCTCGAGGCCGGTCATCTCGCAGTCGATCCACACGATGCGGTCTTCCTCGGGGGCGAGGGCCAGGTCAGGGTTATTGTGAGTCATAGTGTCACCTTGTTCGCTCGTGGTTTGCCCATGGTTTGCCCGTGGCTGGCGAGAGGGAGAGGGGCCCGCCAAGACCGCACGTGGTGCTGGGCAGGGCAGTGCCCGCCAAGGCCACGGGGAGGGCGTTAAAAGTCGAGCATAGTAGCGCTCGGATACTGTTTGGGGCTGGCAAGTTGTTAAAATTGAGGGGTTCCACAATATATTTCCGGGAGAGAACGCAACGATGACTCGAACCGAAGAAGCCCGCACCGCTACCTCTAGTGCTGGTGTCGAGCCAAAAATGACCGTCGATGATGTCATCATCGCTGCTGCTCGCGAGAGCATTATGACGATCGGTTTGCGCAAGACCTCGATTGCGGAAATCTCGCGCAAGGCCGGTGTCTCCCGCCCGACCGTCTACCGCCGCTACGCGGACATCAGCGAGCTGATCGCGGAGGTCATTAACCGCGAAATTCTCCATACGCTTGAGGGGCTGACCTACGTTCCTGGCAACGCTCGCGCGCGTATTTTGCTGCGTATGCGCATCGTGATGGAGCGGATCATCGACAACGGTTTCTTCACGGGCCTGGTCGAGACCGACCCGGAGCGCGTGCTGCAAATGATGACCCGCCAGATGGGTAGCACTCAGCTGGCCATCGTGGACAAGTTCATCCTCCCCGGTGTCAAGCACGGGCAGGAGGACGGATCCATTCGCCAGCACGATCCGTTCAAGCTCTCCCGCAATATCTTCCGCCTGACTCAGTCGCTGATCCTGACCTGGAAGCCGCTGGGAGACGGTGCGGAGACCGATAGCGAGTCCATCGACGAGGTCGTCGACCTGGTTGACCGCTACCTGCGCCCTGATATCGCGGAATAATAAAACCCCGCTGCGAACTCGCACAATGCCAGTTCGCAGCGGGGTTATTTTTGCGCCCCCAGAAGGATTCGAACCCTCGACCAATCGGGTAGAAGCCGACTGCTCTGTCCACTGAGCTATGGAGGCTGACAAGAAGTTGATTGTAGCGGTAACCCTGCGGGCTTTAGCAACCGGGATGGCAACCGGGACCGCGCTGCCGTCGTCAAGCCCCGGCGGGCGGTTCTCCCATCCGCGGGCGGGGCGACTAGGCTTGGGGGCATGACTGCCTCAACCTTGGTCGATAGCGATCCCGCTATTCCGAAGGATAAAAAAGTTCGCAAAACCGCTGCCTGGTACGTGCTTTTCGTCGTCATCGGCGGTGCCCTGGCCGGTGCCCTGTCGCTCGCGTTCAACATGGATTCCCGCTCGACGCTCGGCATCCCGGACCCGGGTGTGATCACCACGTTCGGTTTCCCCTTCGCGAAGGCAGCCGGCGAGCTGCTCGCGGCGCTCGGCGTGGGCTCGTTCATGCTGGCGGCGTTCGGCACGAAACCGCGTGACGACGGCACGATTGACCTCGACGGTTACGCGGCCTCTCGTGCGGGCATGTGGGCGATGCTCGGGTGGGGTCTGATTGCGCTGTGTGAGATTCCGTTGGTGCTCTCTGACGTTTCGGGCCAGCCGCTGTCCACCACTATTCAGCCGAGCAACTGGGCGGTGTCCCTGGACCAGACCTCCGAGGGGCTCGCGTGGCTGTGGGTGGCGATTTTCGCAGGGATAGTGGCGCTCGGCTCCTCGCTGACGCGTAAGTGGATCTGGCAGCCGGTCTTCTTCGCCATCAGCCTGGTGTCGATGATGCCGCTGGCGGTGGTCAGTCACAACGCCACGGGTGGCGCGCACGACTACGGTACTAACTCCTACATTTGGCACCTGACCTTTACTGTTTTCTGGGTCGGCGGTCTGATGGCGCTGATCGCGCACGCCCGTCGCCGTGGCGAGTGGCTGCCGGAGGTCGTACGGCGGTACTCCTTCGTGGCGCTTGTTTCCTTCGTGGTGATGGCGGTCTCCGGCTTCATCAACGCCGCGATTAACGTGTCCTGGTCGGACCTGGTCAGCAATAACTACGGCATCCTGGTGCTGGTCAAGGCCATTCTGGTGATTCTCCTGGGCCTGTTCGGATACGCGCACCGCAAGGTCACGATCCCGGAGCTTGAGAAGGCCCACGACAATCGGCCGTTCTGGCGCCTGGCGATCGTGGAGACTATCGTCATGGCGTTGACCATGGGCGTCGCCGTCGCTCTGGGGCGCACCCCACCGCCGGCGAACTTCTCCGACCAGGCCGGCGGCGAGGGACTGCCGGCGATTACGCAGATGCAGGTCAAGCTGGGCTACAACCTGGAGATTCCCTTCGGCTGGGAGGCCATGTTCACCCAGTGGCGCTTCGACATCTTCTTCGGCATGGCCGCGATCGTCGCTGCGTGGATTTACCTGTACTGGCTCTACCTGCTGAAGAAGCGCGGCGGCTCCTGGCCGCTGTCGAACACCCTGTGGTGGGTCGGAGGCTGCGTGCTTCTGCTGTTTACCTCCTCGAGTGCGCTGGGCAAGTACATGCCGGCGCAGTTCTCGGTGCACATGACGGCGCACATGCTCTACTCCATGGGCATCCCGGTCATGCTGGTCCTCGGCGGCCCCGTGACCTTGGCCCTGCGCGCGCTCAAGCCCGCGGGCAAGAAGGGCCTGCCGGGCATCCGCGAGTGGCTGGTCGTATTCATCAACAACCCGGTCTCGCGCTTCCTGACGCACCCGGTTGTCGCAACGGTGCAGTTCGTGGCTGGTTTCTACCTGCTCTACATGACCCCGCTCTACGACTTCCTGGCCGACGAGCACGCCGGTCACCTGTTCATGAACATCCACTTCCTGATTTCGGGCTACATCTTCTACTGGGTCATCATCGGCGTAGACGCCGCGCCACAGCAGATCTCCCCGGCCGTGAAGATGGTCACCCTGATGGGTTCGCTGCCGTTCCACGCCTGGTTCGGCGTTTCCCTGATGCAGTCGCAGCAGGTGCTCGCGCGCGAGTACTACTCGACGCTGAACCTGCCCTGGACCGTCAACCTCCTGCAGGACCAGAACATCGGCGGCGCGGTCGCGTGGGCGGCGGGCGAGGTTCCGCTCTACATCGTCACCGTCGCGCTGTTCGTGCAGTGGATGCGTTCCGACGCCAAGGATGCGGCGCGCTACGACCGCGTCGCGGAGCGCAACAACGACGCCGAGCTGGAGGCATACAACGAGATGCTGGCCCGGATGAGCGGTCAGACCGGTGTCGCTGCCGAGGATGAGCTTGATTACTACACCTCCACGGTGGATGCCCAGCACCCGGTGCACATGGACAATCCGATCGACGCCTCGAAGAAGCGCGGCCGCTAACGGCGTCGGTTGCTCCTTGGAGCGGCCGGGCCTGTGGATAGTTGTCGTAAGTGGCAAGTTATCCACAGACCCGGCCTTTTGTGCTTTTGGGGAGAGTAGTGCGACGGCAAGGTGGAGGGTGCGTCGGCGGGGTCGCCGGTATTCGGCTGAACTGCTGGAACCTTCGGTGACGGTTCGCCGCGCGTTACGTCCACATTTGCTTTCTTGGGGGAGGAAAAACCCATGTCCGATGCAGTAATTACCGTGGTGGGCAACGTTGCCCGCCAAATTGAGAACCGAAACACGAACTCGGGCGCTAAGGTCTGCAAGTTCGTCGTAGCGTCCAGCAGGTCCTGGATGGGGGAGGGCGGCTGGGAGCAGTCGGAGCCCTCGTACTTTGACGTCGAATGCTGGGGCAAGCTCGCGGAAAACGTCAGCAATACGCTATGGAAGGGTCAGGCCGTGATCGTGTCCGGCAATATCCGGACCGATAGCTGGACGGCTGATAACGGGGAGACCCGCTACCGGCAGAAGATCGTCGCGAAGGCCGTCGGGCCGAACCTGCGCCGTCACGTTGCAAGCGTGAAGACCCTCACGGAGAAGCCTCACGAGGAACCGGTGGGCGCCAAGGGGTTCGGAGAGGACGCTGGATCGTCGGGCGCGGCTCCCGCGGAGCGCCGGGAGCCCGCACTTGTTGGGGCTGGCGTTTCCGGGGCATCCTCCTCTCCGGCCGAGCCGGCAACGGGGCGAGGGGGACAGCAGGTCGCGCCGGGCGGCAATGGTGCCGGGGAATCGGGAGAGGGTGGAGAAGGCGGCGTTCCGTTCTAGCAGCTCCCGGGGAGTAGTTCAGCACCGCCCGCCACGGGCGGTGCAGTCTGTTTTCGCTGTGTAACACCCTAATTTCGCTGCGTAGATTGTGCCTTTCGCGCGCTATGCGTAACCTCTACAGAGATTGTTTAATTTCCTTTTAAGAGGGGACGAATTTCCACCATGGGTGAGTTCATCTACCAGATGAAGAACGTGCGTAAGGCGCACGGCGACAAGCTGATTCTCGACAACGTCACCATGGCGTTCTACCCGGGCGCCAAGATTGGTGTCGTGGGCCCGAACGGCGCTGGTAAGTCGTCGATCCTGAAGATCATGGCCGGGCTGGATCAGCCGAGCAACGGCGAGGCTTTCCTGGAGCCGGGCGCCACCGTTGGCATCCTGCTGCAGGAGCCACCGCTGAACGAGGAAAAGACCGTCCGCGGCAACGTCGAGGAAGGTCTCGGCGACATCTTTGAAAAGAAGGCCCGCTTCGAGGCCATCGCCGAGGAGATGGCGACGAATTACACCGACGAGCTGATGGAGGAAATGGGCAAGCTCCAGGAGGAGCTCGATGCGGCCGATGCCTGGGAGCTCGACTCCAAGATTGAGCAGGCCATGGACGCGCTGCGCTGCCCGCCGGCGGATGAGCCCGTCACCCACCTGTCCGGTGGTGAGCGTCGCCGCGTGGCCCTGGCGAAGCTGCTGCTGTCCGAGCCGGACCTGCTCCTTCTGGACGAGCCGACCAACCACCTCGACGCAGAGTCCGTCCTGTGGCTGGAGCAGCACCTGGCCAAGTACCCGGGCGCCGTCCTCGCCGTCACCCACGACCGTTACTTCCTCGACCACGTCGCGGGCTGGATCTGTGAGGTCGACCGAGGCAAGCTCTACCCGTACGAGGGCAACTACTCCACCTACCTGGAGAAGAAGGCCGAGCGCCTCGAGGTCGCGGGCAAGAAGGACGCCAAGCTGCAGAAGCGTCTGAAGGAGGAGCTGGCCTGGGTCCGCTCCGGTCAGAAGGCCCGCCAGGCCAAGAACAAGGCTCGCCTTGAGCGCTACGAGCAGATGGTGGAAGAGGCCGAGAAGTACAAGAAGCTCGACTTCGAAGAGATCCAGATCCCGACCCCGCCGCGCCTGGGCAACCAGGTTGTGGAGGTCTTCCACCTGGACAAGGGCTTCGACGGCCGCACCCTGATCAAGGACCTGTCGTTCACCCTGCCGCGCAACGGCATCGTCGGCGTCATCGGCCCGAACGGCGTCGGCAAGTCGACCCTGTTCAAGACCATCGTTGGCCTCGAGCAGCCGGACGCCGGCGAGGTCAAGGTCGGCCAGACCGTCAAGCTCAGCTACGTCGACCAGGGCCGCGAGAACATCGACCCGGAGAAGACCGTGTGGGAGGTCGTCTCCGACGGCCTGGACTACATCGTCGTCGGCCAGAACGAGATGCCGTCCCGCGCGTACCTCTCCGCGTTTGGCTTCAAGGGTGCTGACCAGCAGAAGCCGTCGAAGGTCCTCTCCGGCGGTGAGCGTAACCGCCTGAACCTGGCCCTGACCCTGAAGCAGGGCGGCAACCTGATCCTGCTGGATGAGCCGACCAACGACCTCGACGTCGAGACCCTGTCCTCGCTGGAAAACGCGCTGCAGAACTTCCCGGGCTGCGCCGTGGTCATCTCCCACGACCGCTGGTTCCTGGACCGCACCTGTACGCACATCCTCGCCTGGGAGGGCAACTTCGCCGAGGGGCAGTGGTTCTGGTACGAGGGCAACTTCGAGGGCTACGAGAAGAACAAGGTCGAGCGCCTCGGTGAGGATGCGGCGCGTCCGTCCCGCGTCACTCACCGTAAGCTGACCCGCTAGTTCTGACCCGCTAGTTTTCCTCTAGCGTTCCTCTCGCTTTTCGTTCGCGAGAAACCGCGCGAGGCGGTGTGGATTTGCGCCTATAGTCTTCTCTATGACGCAATCCGCACCGTTTCGCACGACCGTGGCCGTCCGCTGGTCCGATTTTGACCAGTATGGCCACGCCAACAACACCGCGTTCCTTGAGTACGCGCAGCAGGCCCGCGTCGACTTTATGGTCCGTGGCCTGGGCGGGGGTTCGGGCTCGGGGGCGGGCTTTCCCGCCTCGGTGGTTCGCCGCATGGAAGTCGACTACGTCCGCGCGATCCTGCCCGATACCCGCGAGGTAGTCGTGGACACCGAGATCATCGCGTTCGGTCGCACCTCGTACACATTGCGCCAGTCCATCAGCGACGAGCACGGTCACGTCACCGCCGTCCTCGAGACCGTCATGGTGATGTTCGATCTGGAAACCGCGACGGCGGTGGAACTTCCCGCCGCGGCCCGGCGCGAACTCGAGCGCTTCGCCGCGCCCGAGACCCCAGCAATCGAAGAGAAGTAGATGTCGCACGATTCCGTCACCCCAAGTTCCGGTACCTCCGGCTCGGGCATTTTCGGCCGCACAAACTCTGTCGAGCTGACCTTCGACACCTCGGCGGCGCTGAAGAACCTGGGGGTCTTGGCGCATAAGGCGCTCGCCATTGACGACGGCGCCCTGATGCGCTTCCGCACCCGCGACATTGAGGCGCCTGGGCAGGAATCGACGACCGTGCTGTCCCAGGTATGGGTGAAGACACCCTTCGGGCCGCTCGCCACGCGAACGCTGCCGCTGACTGCGAATCCCGACGATGTCATCGTCTCGGCCTCGGACGTCAAAGAGATCGCCGTTCGGGCGTTCGCACAGGCCAAGTCCAGCGACGATGCGGAGGCTGACCAGGCCCCAGTCACCGCGCTGCCGTACCGCATCCCGGCGCAATCCTCCGCCGGTTGGCCCGGGTTCCTTCCTGTACTGGACGGCTGGGAGGTCGTCGACTACGTCCCCGCCACGGCCTTCCGCACGCTGGAGAAGCAGGCCCGCGCCGTCGCGACCGAGTCCTCTGGTCCCCTCGGCTTGCCGACGTCGCTGCTGGACCAAAAGGTGCTGTCGGTGACAGGTGCGGGTGTCGGCGCCGTGGCCGGGGCTGGGGCCGCCGCCGCGCAAGCGTCGGCAAGCGAGGTGGATGTGACGATGCGCGATGTGTTCGCGCTGTGCTCGATGGGGTTCATCCCGGAGTCGCCGGACGAGCGCGAGCCGGTGCGGGTGTCGGCGAAGGGGCGCTGGCACCGGCTGGACGGTCGCTTTGGCTCGGTGTTTACGATGGAGTCCTTCGGCGTGCTGCCGATTGTCGGCTAGGGTTTCGCGACGCGCCGAGCCGCGGGTCGCCGGCTACTCCGGCCGATTGATCAGCATGTCCGCGACCTGCACCATGTGGTTCCACATGGCGTCGCGGTAGGGCTGGGGGAGGTCCTCGTCGGGAATCTCGGCCAGCGATGCCGTCATGATCTCGAGCCAGCGGTCGTGCTCGGCCATGCCGATGGAAAAGGGCATGTGGCGCATGCGCAGGCGGGGGTGCCCGCGCAGCTCGTTATAGGTGTGGGGGCCGCCCCAGTATTGGATGAGGAAGAGGCGCAGGCGCTGCTCGGCGCCCTCCCAGTCATCGGCCGGGTACATGGGGCCGATTAGGTCGTCGGTGCGCATGCGGGTGTAGAAGCCGTGGACGACGCGGTTGAAGATGTCCTCGCCACCGACGGCGTCGAAAAGCGATCGTGAAGATGTCATGTACTCAAGTGTAGTTTCCCGACGGCCGATGCGGGGCAGTGCTCGGACGATGGTCGGGCGGGAGGCGATGGTGCCCGTACGAAAGGCCTAACCCGCAGGTTGGAACGGTAAAGTTCCACTTTGCGGTCCGGTGTAAATAGCGTATAACTGTTCTGAAACGCGAATCCCGGATAGACGAAAAATGGTGTTGATTTAGGTGAAAGTTACGCATCTGAAAGAGGGCGTGCTGGTCGCGGCGCTGATCAGCCTGGCATGGGCGGGTCCGGCGGCATTCGCGGCCCTTGCACCCAAAGCAGAGAGCATCCCGGTGGGGCAGGACCCCATTGTCCTCGAGGGCGCCAACAAGGTGACCTTTCAGGCGCCCTCCGGGTGGAAGATCGCGCCGGGGGCGTCCAACGAGTCGATTTCCCTTGAGAAGGGCGAGTCCGTCATCTCCTTCGAGGTTCTCACGGGTGCTGATGGTGCTCAGACGACCCTCGAGCGCGCGATGCTGAACATCAATCGGCGAGGCAAGGCCGCGGTGTGGGAGCCGAAGAAGATTGACGTGAAGGACGCGGTGACGAAGGGCGACGAGAGTTTCGACCTCACTGGCCGGGAATGTTCGGTCATCGACCCGGCGACGGTCGACAGCGGCTCCAGGCTCGGGCGCTGTGCCATCGCCTCCGGTTCCGATGTGGCGCTGATCGTGATGTCCTTCGGCCCCGTGCGGGGTGCGGATGACGCCGCGGATACGGCCGAGGTGGCCGACCCGGCGGAGATTCTGAAGTCCGCGAGGGTCGAGATCAAGGCGGTTGAGGACGGGGCCGCGCCCGCGGGCAAGGAAGGTGGCGAGAATGAGTAGCGCGCAGAATCTGCAGGAGTTGCGGGGGAACCGCTCGGGCACTCGCTCGGAGCCGGGGCTCGGCAACGACGCTGTGTGGTGGGTTCTCGTCGTATTCGGCGCGGCGGGGCTCGCTGGACTTGCGGTGGAGTTTATCCCGAAGGTGGACAAGAACCCGAATGAGTTGGGCCTCGTCATCGGCGCCCTGATCCTAGGCCTGGTTATCCTGGTCTTCATCGTCGCCCTCTTCGACCGCACGAAGGTACGAAAAGAGCCTGGCCAGAAGGTTCTGTGGTTCTACTCCTTCATCCTCGGTGGACTTATCGCCCCATGGGTGTCGCTCCACGGCAACGAGGCCATGGGTGACGGATTGACGGGCCTGCTCAGCAGAGAGACCTTGGCCGACTGGAACGCGGCGCTGGTGGCGCCCGGCGTTGAGGAGCTCTCCAAGGGCGCAGTGGCCCTCGGCATGATTATCGTGTTCCGATACCTGGTGACTCGGCCCATTCACGCGTTTTACGTCGGTATCGCCGTTGGATTCGGTTTCCAGTTCACTGAGGACATTCTCTACGCGATTTCCGCGGCCTTCGAGAGCCTCAACAGCGACTTCGCCGGAGGCATCCAAAGCGTCATCCTGCGCACTGTCTCGGGCCTGATTTCGCACTGGATCTACACGGGCATCTTCGCGCTCGGCCTCGCCTTCATGCTGGGCATCACCTACGGCACCTGGGCGAAGGGCAAGCGCATAGCAGTGGGGCTAGCGCTCTGCCTGGCCGCGGTAGCCATCCACTTCCTGTGGAATTCGCCCCTGACCTTTGACAACGACTACGTCATCTTTGCAGGGCTGGTGGCGAAGTCCATCTTTACGTTCGCTGTATTCGTGGTTATTGCCCGCATTACGGTCACGTACGACCGGGCGGCCCTGGGGCTGCCCAGCCGCAAGGAAATGAAGGCCGCCAAGAAGGCCGCCAAGGAAAAGGCCAAGGCGGAAAAGAAGGCGGCTAAGGAAAAGGCCGCCCAAAAATAGGCGGCCAATCGCACTGCCGAGGCCGACTAGGCCGCGTCGAACTTCCGGGCCCGCAGCGCCAGCTTCACCAGGTACTGCTGCTCGGAGATGATCCGCTTGACCGGCGCCGGGGTCGACTCCGCTGCGAGCACGGCGTCGGCCGCCGCCACCGCGGCATCGGAGACATCCCAGCGCGGGTAGAAGCCCTCCAGCAGGTTCGCCGCCGTCTCGGAGGAGTGCTCCTCCCACCAGGTAGCGGCCACCGAGAAGTAGTGGTCCGTCAGGGTTTCCGCCTGCTCCGTCGCGCCGATTAGGGCGCGGGCGGCGTCGTCAAGTGGGAGGGAGAGGGCCACTCCCGCGCCCGGCGCGGTGAATCCCGCCATGAGGTGGCGAATCACAAGATTCGAGCGCGCGGCCTTGCCGGTGGCGGTTGCCTCGGACCACACGCGGGCCTTGTTGGACTGCTCGGGGACGGAGGCGCGAGCGGCGATAGCGGCCTGCTCTCCGAGGGCCGAGCGGTCCTCTGCCTCGAGCGCCGCGATGGCCTCCTCACCCGCGGCACCGGCCGCGACCAGCGACTTCACGGCGCGCCAGCGCATGTCGGTGTCCACGGTGACGGCGCGCAGGCCCGCGCCCGCCGCATCGCCGCCCGCAATCGCGCGCATCGCGTCGACCACCTCGCTTGCCGACGACGGAATGGTCGCCAGGGCGTTGACGAAGATCAGGGCGCGGTCCTCATCGGCCTCGGAGCGGGCCAGTTCCAGCAGGCCCTGGGCCAGCAGGTCGCGGCCGGTGCTCGCGGCCCATTCGGGGTCTGCGTACTGCTCGACGGCCGTGACGGCCTGCGCGACGACGCGCTCCAGGACGGAGAGCTTGTCCTCGCCGGCGATCCCGCGCAGGACCAGGGTGACGAAGTCGCGGGCGCGCATGTGGCCCGCACGGACCATCTGCCAGGTGGAGGACCAGCACACGGTCCGCGGCATCGAGTCGGCGAAGTCCCCGATGTGGTCGATGACGGTTGCAAGGGAGTGCTCGTCGAGGCGGATCATGGTGTAGGTGAGGTCATCGTCGTTGACCAGGACGACGTCGCCGGCGGCGGTATCGAGAAGCTCCGGCACCTCGGTGCGGGCGCCGCGGACGTCGACCTCCACGCGGTTGATGCGCTCCAAGCGGGCGTCGGCCCCCTCGCCGCGCAGGGCGTAGACGCCGACGGCGACGCGGTGGTCGCGCAGCTCGCCCGCGCCCGGCTGGGCGCCGTCCTGCGAGATGGCGAAGGAGGTGTACTTGCCGGCTGCGATGTTGAACTGCGGTGCCAGCGTGTTGATGCCGGTCGTGGACAGCCACTGCTCGGCCCAGCCGGACAGGTCCCGGCCGGAGGCCTCGGAGAGGGAATCCAGCAGGTCGGCGAAGGTCGCGTTGGCGAAGCGGTGGCGGGCGAAGTGCAGGCGGGCACCGGCCAGGAAGGCCTCCTGTCCGACGTAGGCGGCCAATTGCTTCAGCGTGGAGGCTCCCTTGGCGTAGGTGATGCCGTCGAAGTTCTGCTCGACGGTCTCGATGTCCGAGGCGTCCGCCGCAATCGGGTGGGTGCTGGGCAGCTGATCCTGCTGGTAGGCCCATGCCTTCTCGACGTTGGCGAAGGTGGTCCAGGCGTGGCGGAAGTCGGAGACCTCGGCCTGAGCTGCGGCCGCGGACCAGGTGGCGAAGGACTCGTTGAGCCACAGGTCGTCCCACCACTTCATAGTGACCAGGTCGCCGAACCACATGTGCGCCATCTCGTGCAGGATGGTGTCGTTGCGGCGCTCGTAGAGGTAGCCGGTGGTCTTGGAGCGGAAGACGTACTCGTCGCGGATGGTGACGCAGCCGGCATTTTCCATCGCGCCCATGTTGTATTCGGGGCAGAAGACCTGGTCGTACTTGCCGAAGGGGTAGGGCTCGCCGAAGTGCTTGGCGTAGAAGTCGAAGCCCTCCTTCGTCTCCTTAAACAGGGTGTCCGCGTCGAGGTGCTCCGCGATGGACTGGCGGCAGTACAGGCCCAGCGGGATGGTCAGTTCTCCGTCCGGCTGGTGCTCGCGCGGGGTCTCCGGGTGCTCCGCGATGGTGCCGGTCCAGGAGTCCGTCACCTCGTACCAGGGGCCGGCGCAGAAGGCGACCAGGTAGGTCGACAGGGGCACGTCGACGGAGAACTCGAAGAGGTCGGCAGCGACACCGTTGGCATCGGCGGCCTGGGAGACCTTCGCCTCCGAGTTGGAGACGACCTTCCATCCGGACGGGGCCAGCACGCGCATGGAGTAGGTGGCCTTCAAATCGGGCTGGTCGAAGCAGGCGAAGACGCGCTTGGCGTCGGCGGTTTCGAACTGGGAGTAGAGGTAGGTCTGCCCGTCGGCGGGATCCTGGAAGCGGTGGATGCCCTGGCCGTTGTTGGTGTAGCGGCAGTCCGCCTCGACGACGACCTCGTGGTCGCCGGCCGTGAGGTTCACGACGATGCCGGTGTCGCTGGTGTAATTCGCCTCGGCGGTGGCGTCGACGCCATCGATGGCGACGCGGGAGACATCCGCATCGCGCAGATCCAGGAACGTGCTGCCGTCGGAAAGCGCGGTCAGCGAAATCGTGGTGACGGAGCGGAAGGTGGGGGCGCTAAGCGGCGAGTCGACCGGGGCGGTGGTGAGGTCCAGGTCGATGTCGTAGTGGTTGACGCGCAGGAGGTCGGCGCGCTGTTGAGCTTCGATACGGGTCAGGTTCTTTGACGTCATGCCCTCAAGGGTAACCAAGCCCGGCCAATCTCGGAGGCGGTAACCGGGACGAAAAGGACAACCCAGCGGCCATAATGTGCACGCAGTGCAAGGAAGTCCTATAATCGTTGACAAGTCAATCAATGCTAAGGGATCAATGTTTAAGGAGAAGCGCCCCATGACCGAGCGCGTGCAATTCTGGTTCGACGTTTCCTGCCCGTTCTGCTGGCAGACCTCCCGCTGGATGAAGGAGGTCGAGAAGGTCCGCGACATCGACATCGAGTGGATTCCGATGTCCCTGTCCGTCCTCAACGAAGGCCGCGACATCCCCGAGGGCTACGCCAAGGCCATGGAGGCCAATTGGGGCCCCGCCCGCGTCTTCGCCAAGGTCAAGGCCGAGGCGCCGGAGAAGGTCGACGCGCTCTACACCGCCATGGGCATCCTGGTCCACCCGGGTGGCCAGGGAGGCAAGAAGGGATACGGCGCCTACGACGAGGTCATCGCCGAGGCGCTCGCGCAGGTGGGGCTGCCCGCCGAGTACGCCGAGGTCGCCAACACCGACGCCGTCGACGAAGCGCTGCGCGCCTACCACGCCACCGCTATGGCCGAGGTCGGCGATGACGTCGGAACGCCCGTCGTGAAGCTGGGGGACACCGCCTTCTTCGGTCCTGTGATCACGCGCGTGCCCACCGGCGAGGAGGCCGGCGAGATCTTCGACGCCGCCGTCCGCCTGGCCGCCTACCCCCACTTCTTCGAGCTCAAGCGCTCCCGCACCGAAGACCCGCAGGTCTAGGACCATGCCCGCGGATTTGTCAGTGCCGGCACCCGCCCCCGAGCTTCGGCTTGCCGACGGCCGCCCGGTGAACAAGAAGCTCGTGCTGGTGGTGGCGTCCTTCGCGCTGATTATCGCGATGATCGACATCACGGCGCTGAACGTGGCGCTGCCGGTGATCCAGCGCGACCTCGCTGCGACCACGGGGCAGCTGCAGTGGGTCATTGACATCTACATGGTGGTGCTGGCCTCAATCCTGATGCTGGCCGGATCCATGGGCGACCGCCACGGGCGTCGCAAAGCGATGGCCGTCGGCCTCGGGTTCTTCGCCCTGGGCTCGGTGGTTGCGGCGCTGGCGCCGACGCCGCTGATCCTGATTGTCGGGCGCGGCATCCAGGCGCTTGGCGGCGCGTTGATGCCTCCGGTAGCGTTGGCGATCATCTCAAGCGTCTTCACCGACAAGGCCGAGCGGGCCCGCGCGATTGGCGTCTGGGGCGCGCTGATGGGCGTCGGTATGGCGGCGGGTCCGCTGCTCGGAGGCGTCCTGGTGGAGTTCTTCGGGTGGCGCTCAGTCTTCTGGGTCAACGTCCCGCTGTCCCTACTGCTCATCGCGCTGGTCCTGCGGGAGGTGCCCGAGTCGAAGGCGCCCGCCGACGGCCGCTTCGACGTCGTGGGCCAGCTCCTGGCGATCGGGTTTTTGGGCAGCGTGTCTTACGCGATTATCTCCTCCGGCGAGCACGGCGTCGGTGCCCTGCAGGTCGGCCTCGGGGTTCTCGCGGTGGTGATGCTGGCGGTGTTCGTGGTCGTCGAGATGCGGGTCGGAAGCCCCATGATTGACTTCCGCTTCTTCGCCTCGGCGCCGTTCTCGCTGGCCATCCTCATCGCGGCGGTGGGTTTCATGGCCTCGGCGGGCTTCCAGTTCGTGTTCGCGCTCTACCTGCAGAACGACCGGGGCTTAAGCCCCTTGCAGGCGGGTCTGATGATGATTCCGCTGGCAGGCGCGAACTCTCTGTTCGCGACCGTCTCGGGCAGGCTCGTCGCCAGCCGCGGAAACCGACTGCCGTTCCTGCTCTACGCGCTGATGCTCGGCGGCGGTGCCGCGCTGGCGATGTTCTTCACCCCGGACGCGCCGATCTGGCTGCCGCTCGTCGTCGCCGTGCTGATGGGTGCGGCACTCGGCTCCGTCAACGCGCCGACGTCGACGTCCGCTGTCTCCGGCATGCCCCCGTCGAAGACCGGCCTGGCGGGGTCCGTCCTATCCACCGGGCGTCAGGCGGGCCAGAGCCTCGGCGTCGCCATCTTCGGCTCGGGGCTGAACCAGGGCTTACAATCCGGGCAGTCCATTTCCGCCGCGGCACAGCCCATGTGGTGGATCGTCATCGTCGTAGCGCTGATCTGTGCGGCCCTGGGCGTGGCAGCGACGAGCCGCTGGGCCGCGCAGTCCCAGGAGCGCGTCGGCTCCTGGTAGGCACCCGGCTGCGCTTAGCCCACCTCCGGATTAGCCCTCCGACTCCTCCAGTTGCGCCTTCCACGCCGGCGGGATATACACGCAGGTCGGGTCGGAAGCCGTGTAGTCGCCGGTCAGCGCGTAGGCCGTCGACCGGGAGCCGCCGCAGACGCTGTGATACTCGCAGACGCTGCACTTTCCGTGCCAATTATCGGGGTCGCGCAGCGCCTTGAACACCGGGGAGTCCGAGTAGATCTCCTGGAACGGGGTCGTCTTCACGTTTCCGCAGTGCAGCGGCAGGAAACCGTTGGGGTAGACGTCGCCGATGTGGTCGATGAACGCGAAACCAGAGCCGGAGTTGACGGCCATCGGGGAGCGCGGGCGCCGTGGCTTGTCCGGCTCGGCGCCGAGCAGCCGCGTCGTCTCTTCCGTCAGATACTTGTAGAGCTCGCCGCCCTGGTACGGGGGAAGACCCTGTTCCTTGGCGTCCTCCTGCTGCAGGACGACGCGCCGATACTGAGGGGCCTCCGTCGCCTTGATAGCAATGCGGTTGGACACGTCGGAAAGCCAGTGCAGGACGTCCTCGCGCTCGTCGGGGGAGAGCGCCCCCAGATCCGCGCCGCGGCCCGTGGGCACGAGGAAGAAGACGTACCACATCTTCGCCTGCATACCCATGACGGTCTTCAGCAGCGCGGGCGCCTCGTGAATATTGCCCTTGGTCAGGGTGGAGTTGATCTGAAGCCGGTATCCGGCGGCGTTGATGTGCGGGGCCATCTCGAGGGTCTTCTCGAAGGTTCCCGTAAACCCGCGGAAGGCGTCGTGTGTCGCCGCCGTTGCCCCGTCGAGCGACATGGACATCGCCTTGCCGCCCGCCTCGCGCAGCGAGCGAATCCGCTCCGGGGTGAGCCGCGGCGTCACCGACGGCGACAGCGACATGTTCAGCCCCAGCTCCGTGCCGTAACGAACCAGCTCCTCGAGGTCCTCCCGCTCGAAGGGGTCGCCGCCGGTCAGTACCACCAGGGGCTTCGGCCTGCTATACGACGCCAGGGTCTCCAGCAGCAGCTTGCCCTCTTGCGTCGTCAGCTGGAAGGGGTGCGGCTCGTGCTGCGCGTCGGCGCGGCAGTGCTTGCAGACGAGCCCGCACGCGCGCGTGACCTCCCAAATCACAATAAAGGGCTTGGTGTTGATGTCGTGCCGGACCGTGCGAACGACGGGGGCGTGATGCCCGTGAGCTTCCGGATCGACCTGGTAGTGGGCCTGTGGCGCAGGGGACAAGGTGGCAACACCTATTTCTTCTCGAAATAACGCGCTGAGTTCAGCGCACGGAATGCGAGTCCAGGATATTCCCGAACAACCCGCGGGCGGGCGTGCGATGCGTGGCCGTACCTTAAAACGGGTGCAGGTTCCGGGAGCTTTCCAACTGCCGCTACACTTGTGGTCATGCGTATTTACCTTGGTGCAGACCACGCCGGTTTCGACATGAAGAACATCATTAAGGCCCACCTGGAGAAGGCTGGCCACGACGTCGTAGACTGCGGCGCACACACCTACGATCCCGCCGATGACTACCCAGCATTCTGCATTGAAGCTGCAGCTCGTACCGTCGCTGATCCGGGCTCCCTGGGCATCGTCCTGGGCGGTTCCGGCAACGGCGAGCAGATCGCTGCCAACAAGGTCAAGGGCGCTCGCTGCGCGCTCGCTTGGTCGGTGGAGACCGCGAAGCTGGCTCGTGAGCACAACAACGCCCAGCTGATCGGCCTCGGCGGTCGCATGCACTCCGAGGAGGAGGCGCTCGCAATCGTCGACGCCTTCGTCTCCCAGCCGTGGAGCGAGGAGGAGCGCCACCAGCGCCGCATCGATATTCTCGCCGAGTACGAAAAGACCGGGGTTGCCCCGGAGCTGCCGAACGCGTAACTGCGCCGATTCACTCGACTCTCGCTCGAGATTAAAACGCTAGACGAAAAGGGCCCCGAGCGCGCTTACTCTCACCGCGGTGGGAATAGCGCTCGGGGCCTTCGCTGGTTCGGTAGGTGGTTACTTCCGGGGAGGGTTCAAGGTCTATCCGTCAGAAGTCGAAGCCGTCGAAGCCGCCGTCGAAGAATCCGCCACCGTCACCGGCATCTCCGCCCGAGTCTCCGCCGAAAAGCCCGTCGAAGAATCCGCCGCCGTCGCTACTTCCGGCATCACCACCGTCGACCCCATCCATGCCATCCATGCCGTCGGAGCCGAAGTCCCCGTCAGAATTGGCGTCGAAGTCGCCACCGAAATCCTCGCCAGTTCCGGCGCCACTTTCGAAGGCCGCAGCATCATAGTTAACGCCTGACATGCCGTTAAAGAGGGCGGAGAAGAGGAACATGGAGCCCACAGTCCATGCGCCGGTGCGCAGCGCCGACTGCCACCAGGGCTCGGAGTACCAACCAGCTGGACTGGACGCCCCGCGACGCGTCCGCCGGGGTAGTAGTTGGGGGTCTCCGGGGAGGCGTGGGGCGACGCGGTAATCGTATGCCCCTCGTGCTCGATGGTGCGCTGCTCCGTGACGCTACCTGCCGCCTTCTGTCCTTCCAGTGGAGGAAGCGCCGGGCCGGCCGGGAGACCCATGATCTCGCGGGCCGCGTTGACATAGTGAAGCCCCTCCAGTGCGGATTCGCGCGCGAGCTTCGCCTGCGTCGGGGTCTTCGCCGTCGAAATCTGTGACGATGCCGCGTTGTAACGCTCGGATGCGTCTGCGAGAGCCTGCGTCGACGCGGTATCCGTGCCGGACAGAGAGAGAACCTGGGAGCCGAGACGCTCAATCCACCGGCGTGCGTCAGCTACGGCGTCTTCAAGCTGGTTGTTCTGACGTGTGTCCAGCGCCTGGTTCGAGCGTCGCTGGGAAAGGGATGCGACAACGACCGCGCCGACGACAACGATCGCGATGAGGATAAGTGCCCCCATGGGCTGCGCCTCCAAACGGAAAGAGTTATGGGTTTGTCGTTAACACTAACGCTGAAACCCTCTAAAAAGTTCCTGATCCGCTTGGTAGCCGCAACCGGGTAACGCTAAGTGTTGTTCGGCTGGCTCTCGTTGAGCTTTTTCCTCCGGCTGCTGCGGTTGGCGTGCCACTCTCGCACGTCTTCCGAATCCCACAGGGTTAAGCCGTGCAGCTTCGTGACGGGCACAGGGGCCTTGCCACGTCCGGCATAACTGGTAAAGGTGCCGCGTGCGGTGCCCGAGTAGGCGGCGCACTCAACAGCAGTCCACAATTCATGGCCGGAGTCAGCGTCGATAATTTTGGGTCGCATACGGCCCAGGGTACCCGGTCGTCAATCCAATTCCGAACTGAACACTGTTGTTTTTACATAAATGCAGGATAGGTTAGGCAGCACATTGTCTAGGTGGGTTGGGCGTCAAACCCAGGGAGAGTGTTGTAGGCATTTATGCAGGTAGTAGGGGTTGTGCTGTTGGTTTGCCAGTAATGATTAACGGGTTCGTGTGAAATGTAAAAGAAAATTCCGAAATCCATTACATGTCGGCCAGTAGTTGAAAATATTGGTGAATGATATTTGCAAAAAATATGCTTGGTTAAATGTTAAGGGGGCGCCACGAAAACATTAAGAATTAACTGAGAGTACGTGTGTGGTTTTCTACCAAAAAAGAAAAGCACCGCCCGTTCAAGGGCGGTGCTGAGAAAGTGGAGGGGATGACGGGAATCGAACCCGCGTCTTCAGCTTGGAAGGCTGAGGTATTAGCCACTATACGACATCCCCATAACGCAACACTCAAAACGATAGTCCTACCGGGCTGAGTCTTCGGGAGTCTCCATGTTGGACACCCGTGATTGAGAGCTCGGTTGGAATCGCCTTGCAGCGTTCGTACCGAGAATATTAGCGCCTGGTTTGGCAATTCGGCAATTTCCCAGCTAGGGGTAGGAAATTCGAGGGAGTGTGGCGGTAAGGGGCAAGTCGGGGGAGGGATGCATCTCCAAACTTTTCAGCGCCCGGCAGATAGAGCGGGTAAAAACGTAGAGCATGGACGACAATTCAATTCGCAACCACATCAGTTCTCTCATTGACGAGGAGCGGGCGCTGCGTGCCTCCCGTGGAAAAGGGGAAGTCTCCGGCGAGTCTGAGCAGAAGCGCCTGACCGTTATTGAGACGGAGCTGGACCAGTGCTGGGATCTCCTTCAGCAGCGTGCCGCCAAGCGAGAGTTTGGTGAAAACCCGGACGAGGCCAAGGTTCGCGACGCGTCTGTGGTTGAGAACTACAAGTACTAAAGCGGAACCTCATCGTGTCCTCGCCATTCGGCGTGCGGGAATGCGCGCTGGGTTGAGGGGTCGGCACTACTTTTAGGCCCCCTATGGCTTTAGGTGGGGGCCGTGAATCGCCGCGCCAAGTCGTTGGTTACACTGTGTCTCTGTCCCGAGCGGCTTGCTGCTTGGGGTGGGGCTATGCGGTGTTGTGAAGTCGCTAATAATCGCGGATTATCTGTAGCGCGTGGCCGTCATAATGGAAAATCGTGAAGATCCGGCATCGACTTAGAGTGCGAAGGCGATGATTGGGTATTGAGCTGGCGTGATCGATGAGTTTCGCTTGCCGACGCACGCGCCGCTGATTGTGGACATATCGTCCTGGCGGTGGCGTCGCTGAGGTATTGCGGCTTGACGCGATGCGCTACCGGAATTTGTAGGTACTGTTACGCTGTGAAAAATGGTTATGTCCAGGCACTTTCCGGGATTTTGAGAATACTTAATACGTCAGGTAAACCTATACGGGTCCGTACATTGCCGCGGTAACGCGGGGCATTCGGGGACCCGGTGCTTTAACCCCGTGGGGTTGTTTGCTAGGTTTTCGTTTGACGCATACGGGGTATGGCGCAGCTTGGTAGCGCGTCCGCTTTGGGAGCGGAAGGCCGTGGGTTCAAATCCCGCTACCCCGACCAGTATCACGGGCACTCCCGTGGTCTATGAATCAATCATCGAGTTACAGGAGAGTGCACCAGTGAAGTCCTCCGTTGAGAAGCTTGGCGACACCCGAGTTAAGATCACCGTCGAAGTTCCTTTTGAGGAGCTCAAGCCTGAGTTCGACCAGGCCTACAAGGCTCTGTCTCAGCAGGTTCAGATTCCGGGCTTCCGCAAGGGCAAGGCCCCTGCGAAGCTGATTGAGGCCCGCTTCGGTCGCGGCCCGATCCTGGAGCAGGTCCTCAACGACATGGTTCCGTCCCGCTACGACCAGGTTGTCCGCGAGGAGGACCTGAAGGTTCTGGGTCAGCCCGAGGTTGACATCACCAAGCTGGAGGACGGCGAGGTCGTCGAGTTCACTGCTGAGGTCGACGTTCGCCCGGAGATCGAGCTGCCGAAGTTCGAGGACATCGCTGTTGAGGTTGACCCGCTGGTCGCCGACGAGGCTGCTGTTGAGGCGGAGCTGGAGAACCTGCTCGCTCGCTTCGGCACCCTGACCGGCGTTGACCGTGCAGTCGAGAAGGATGACTTCATCTCCATCGACCTGTCCGCCACCATCGACGGAGAGGAGCTGGAAGCGGCTTCGACCGAGGGCCTGTCCTACCAGGTCGGCTCCGGCGATCTGATCGATGGCCTGGATGAAGCTGTCACCGGCCTGTCCCAGGGCGAGTCCAAGGAGTTCACCACCAAGCTGGTCGCCGGCGAGCACGAGGGCGAGGACGCTCAGGTCACCGTCACCGTCCAGTCCGTCAAGGTCCGCGAGCTTCCGGAGGCCGACGACGACTTCGCCCAGATGGCTTCCGAGTTTGACACCATCGACGAGCTGAAGGAAGACCTGGCCCGCCAGGTCGAGAACACCAAGAAGGGTGAGCAGGCTCAGCAAGTCCGCGATAAGGTTCTCGCGGCCGCTATGGAGCAGACCACCATTCCGCTGCCGGAGGGCGTTGTCAAGGAGCAGGTCGAGGGCCAGCTCCAGCAGCTCCTCGGCCAGTTCGGTGGTGACGAGAAGGTCCTGAACTCCATGCTGGAGGCTCAGGGCACCACCCGTGAGCAGTTCGACGAGGACTCCAAGAAGTCCGCTGAGGAAGCAGTCCGCACCCAGCTCTTCCTGGACGCACTGGCTGAGGAGGTTAAGCCGGAGGTTTCCCAGCAGGAGCTGACCGACCACATCCTCTTCACCGCGCAGTCCTACGGCATGGACCCGAACCAGTTCATCCAGCAGATCCAGCAGTCCGGCCAGCTCGGCAACCTCTTCGCCGACGTTCGTCGTGGCAAGGCTCTGGCCTCCTCCATCGTGAAGGCATCCGCTAAGGACACCGACGGCAACGTTGTCGACCTGAACGAGTACTTCGGCGAGGTCGAGGCTGAGAAGGCTGAGTCCGAGGACAACGCTGCTGAGTAAACGTGGCGATTGGTTGCGCCATTGGTCGCGCTAGGTATAGCGGGACTAGGAACGTGACCAATACATTGCGCACATCGCAAGAGGCGCAACGCTGACAGCGAACAAGGGCCGTTCCCGAAACAAAGGGACGGCCCTTTTCGTTACCCTCTAATGAACAACAAAACTTGGATACTTTACGGAAGGGAAGTAGACCCCGATGAGCGATAATTCCCCAATGTCGGCGAACTCCGTTTTCGACAAGCTCCTGAAGGAGCGCATCATTTGGCTCGGCGATCAGGTTGATGACGAGATTGCGAACAAGCTCTGCGGTCAGATGCTGCTTCTGGCAGCTGAGGATCCGGAGGCGGATATTTCGCTGTACATCAACTCGCCGGGTGGCTCCGTCACCGCCGGCATGGCGATTTATGACACCATGCAGTTCGTCCCGTGTGATGTTGCGACCTACGGCATGGGCCTGGCCGCTTCGATGGGGCAGTTCCTGCTGGCAGCCGGCGCGAAGGGCAAGCGTTACGCCCTGCCTCACGCTCGTATTATGATGCACCAGCCGTCCGCTGGCATCGGCGGAACCGCTTCCGATATCACCATCCAGGCAGAGCAGTTCGCTCAGACCAAGAAGGAAATGGCCCGTCTGATCGCTCAGCACACCGGCCAGCCGGTGGAGCGCATCGTAGAGGACTCGGACCGTGACCGCTGGTTCACCGCTCAGGAGGCGAAGGAGTACGGTCTCGTCGATCACGTCGTGTCCGCATTGAAGGACACCGCGGAAGCAGAGAAGTAAGAGGCGTAGAGATGAACATGGAGATTAACAAGATGCAGATGCCGCAGTCGCGCTACGTGCTTCCCTCCTTCGTGGAGCACTCTAGCTTCGGAGCGAAGGAATCCAACCCGTACAACAAGCTCTTCGAGGAGCGCATCATCTTCCTCGGCTCTCAGGTGGACGACACCGCTGCGAATGACATTATGGCGCAGCTTCTCGTTCTTGAGGGGTTGGACCCGGATCGTGACATTACGATGTACATCAACTCCCCGGGTGGCTCCTTCACGTCGTTGATGGCGATCTACGACACGATGCAGTACGTGCGCCCCGACGTGCAGACGGTGTGCCTCGGCCAGGCTGCCTCGGCCGCTGCCGTCCTACTCGCTGCCGGTGCCCCGGGTAAGCGTGCGGCGCTGCCGAACGCCCGTGTCCTGATTCACCAGCCGGCCACCCAGGGCATTCAGGGGCAGGTCTCTGACCTGGAAATTCAGGCGGCTGAGATTGAGCGTATGCGCACCCTCATGGAGGAGACTCTGGCTCGCCACTCGGGTCGAACGGCTGAGCAGGTCCGCAAGGACACCGACCGCGACAAGATCCTGACAGCACAGGAGGCCGTCGAGTACGGCATCATCGATCAGGTCTTCGACTACCGCAAGCACAACGCCTAATTTGGTTGGCGCCGCGTAAGCGGTAAACATAGAAGTCCCCGCCGAGAGAGGTCGTATATTAGACGCTCGCCCGGCGGGGCTTGCCCGGGCGTGGGGAACCGCTTGGAAGCGGTCTTCCACGGTAGGGTAGTCAGAGCAGTTGTAACACTAGAGCGGAAAGGCGGCCGCGGGAGCCTCATGGCACGTATGCAAGAAAGCGCTGATTTGCTGAAATGCTCTTTCTGTGGGAAGAGTCAAAAGCAGGTCAAAAAGCTCATCGCTGGACCTGGTGTCTACATCTGTAATGAGTGCATCGAACTCTGCAATGAGATCATCGAAGAAGAGCTCAACACCGGCGCCGAGGCCTCGCAGAGCAGCGATGCTCTTCCTCGGCCGAAGGAAATCCGTGACTTCTTGGACGAGTACGTTATCGGCCAGGACGTCGCAAAGCGGACTCTCGCGGTGGCGGTGTACAACCACTACAAGCGCATCAAGGCTGGTGAGACGGCGGGTAGTGAGGACGTGGAGCTGCAGAAGTCGAATATTCTGCTGCTCGGCCCGACCGGCTGTGGCAAGACCTACCTCGCTCAGACGTTGGCGAGGAAGCTGGATGTGCCTTTCGCCATCGCCGATGCGACCAGCTTGACCGAGGCCGGTTATGTCGGCGAGGACGTGGAGAATATTCTGCTGAAGCTGCTGCAGGCGACCGATTTCGACGTTGAGAAGGCGCAGCGTGGCATCATCTACGTCGATGAGATCGACAAGATTTCGCGCAAGTCGGAGAACACCTCGATTACCCGCGATGTCTCCGGCGAGGGCGTGCAGCAGGCGCTGCTGAAGATCCTGGAGGGCACTGTCGCAGCCGTGCCGCCGCAGGGCGGGCGCAAGTTGCCGAACCAGGAATTTATCCAGTTCGATACCTCTAACGTGCTCTTCATCGTGGCGGGCGCTTTTGCTGGGCTGGAGAAGGTCGTGCAAGAGCGCGTCGGCAAGAAGGGGCTCGGCTTCGGCGCGGAGGTCCGCTCGGTCAACGATGCCGACAACGCCGATCCTTTCCGTGACGTTCTCCCGGAGGACCTGGTCCGCTTCGGCCTGATCCCGGAATTCATCGGCCGCCTGCCGGTCCTGGCGTCGGTGACCAACCTCGACGAGGAGGCGCTGGTGCGCGTCCTCACCGAGCCGAAGAACTCGCTGGTGCGCCAGTATCAGCGCCTGTTCGAGATGGACGGGGTCACCCTCACGCTTGACGACGAAGCGCTCAGCGCCATTGCGGCGAAGGCTATCAGCCGGAATACCGGTGCCCGAGGCCTTCGCGGAATCATGGAGGAGATCCTGGTCCCGGTGATGTTCGAGGTGCCGGAGCGGGATGACATCTCTGAGGTCATCGTGCATAGGGAATGCGTGACCGAGGGCGCTGCCCCGGAGATGGTCAAGCGCGGTGAGGACAAGAAGTCCGCGTAAAGGCTTCGCACTTTTAGCGGTGCGCTAACTCCCACAGGATTGTGTGCAGTCTAGCGGGAAAAGGAAGGGCCCCACGTCGATGGCGTGGGGCCCTTCCTTGTATTCATATCCGGCATGGGCGCAGGTGGAGCTACCGATGGCGGCGCGTCGCCCACCTAGTCATCCATGCCGTAGATGTCGCGGTAGTCGGGTGCGTCGTCGGAGGTCAGGTCGCGAACCTCTGGGTCCGGCTGGTCGCCGTAGACCTCGGCGCCGAGCGCCGATTCGTTGACATTGTGGGACGCGAGCAGCGACGTGTACGAGCTTCCGGGAGCGTTACGCGGCGAGGAGGTCAGAAGACTCGTCACCGTGTCCTGCGCGAACTCGCGGAGTTTGTCGGCGAGGACGGTAGATGTCATCTCGATGCCGTAGAGGTTTTCGAAGGTGCGCTGGTGCAGGGTGGGGAACGTCGCGAGCGACAGAACCAGAATGTAGAGATCCAGAGCTGAGATGTCGGTGCGAAACGCGCCGTAGTCGCGGCCGAGGAGGAGAATCCTGTCGAATTCTAGGACGATGGGGGACTGGCCGCCGAGCCCTTGAGCGTCTTCCAGCGGGAGCACGGGGTGGAGGTTTTCCTGAATGATAAACCGCACCGCAAGGGGGTTCGCGGAGAAGTAATCGTAGATGACTCCTACGACGTGCTGCAGTGCCTCGACCGGAACCGTGGAGTGCGTCCGAAGCGCATCATCGTCGGGGCGCACGCTTTCCAGGACGTGCTCCCAGGTTGCCCGGTACAGGCCCATCTTGTCGCCACAGTGATAGTGCAGCATTCGCTTGGAGACGCCCGACGACGCTGCGATGGTGTCCAGGCGCGCATCCGCATACCCCTTTGCGGTGAATTCTTGAAGCGCTGCAACCAATACTGGGTGGGGGATTGCATCGGAGGAGCCTGGAGACTTCATGAAAATCCTTTGCCTGGTCGTCGGGGTGGAATAGCCGATTCTTCTATCTAACGGGGGTAAAAACCGAAACAATCCGTCAAATACGGCGGAAGAAAGTACGCCCGCCCTCGGTCCTGTCTAATGCTATCCGGTTTTGACGCCCAGGCTGGGGGCGTCGCCCCCGTCTGCGCTAAACCCTGTGGAACGTTAAAGTGAAAACTGTATTGATTCTCCACTCGAGAAAGGCTTGTAGTGAGCAAGACTCCCGTAAAGGTTGCAGTAACCGGCGCCGCCGGTCAGATCTCCTACTCCCTGCTGTTCCGCATCGCCAGCGGTTCCGTCTTCGGCCCGGAGACCCCGGTCGAGCTGAACCTGCTTGAGATCACTCCGGCCCTGCACGCCACCGAGGGCGTCGCCATGGAGCTGTTCGACTCCGCGTTCCCGCTTCTGTCCGGCATCAACATCACCGATGACCCGAACAAGGCTTTCGACGGCGCGAACGCGGCGTTCCTGGTCGGCGCGAAGCCGCGCGGTAAGGGCGAGGAGCGTGCAGCTCTTCTCGGTGCGAACGGCAAGATCTTCGGCCCGCAGGGCAAGGCTCTGAACGATAACGCCGCTGATGACATCAAGGTCCTGGTTGTCGGTAACCCGGCTAACACCAACACCCTGATCGCCGCGTCCCACGCCAAGGACATCCCGGCCGAGCGTTTCACCGCCATGATGCGCCTGGATCACAACCGCTCCCTGTCGCAGCTCTCCGCCAAGATTGGTGTCCCGACCACTGAGATCAAGAACATGGTCGTCTGGGGTAACCACTCCGCAGACCAGTTCCCGGACGTCACCTACGCCACCGCCGCTGGCGAGAAGATCACCGACAAGGTCGACGCCGCTTGGCTGAACGACGAGTTCATCCCGCGCGTGGCAAAGCGTGGCGCCGAGATCATTGAGGTCCGCGGTTCCTCCTCGGCCGCTTCGGCCGCCGCAGCTGCCTGTGATCACATGCGTGACTGGGTTCAGGGCACCCCGGAGGGTGACTGGGTCTCCGTCGCCCTGCCGTCCGACGGTTCCTACGGCATCGACGAGGGCCTCGTCTTCGGCGTCCCGTGCCGCGCAGAAAACGGCGAGTGGGTCCGCGTTGAGGGCCTGGAGATCTCCGACGAACAGCGCGTCGGCATCGAGCGCAACCTGAAGGGCCTGCGCGAGGAGCGCGAGGCTATCAAGGACCTGCTCGGCTAGAGCGTTCCTTCAATAATTCCTTTGTGGAGGATTCCTCGATGAGGATCCTCTACCGATAGGGCGCCCCCGTACGGCATGAAGCCGGGTGGGGCGCCTTTTCGCGTTCCGGGGCCTGTCGTTGTGCCGACCCCGGGCCGAACCTTGGGTCTCGTCGTAAAGCGGTGTCAAACCCAATCCGGGCGAAGCGCTAAGATGTAGCGCGTGACTGAGAACAACGTGGACCAGAACAAAGCAGATAAGTTGCCCAAGTCGTGGAACCCGGCTGAGGTAGAGGCTGACCTCTACCAGGGCTGGGTGGACGCCGGCTATTTCAAGGCCGACCCGAGCAGCGATAAGCCGGCTTATTCTATTGTGCTGCCTCCGCCGAACGTGACGGGCCAGCTCCACATGGGTCACGCTCTGGATCACACGTTGATGGACTCGCTGGTGCGCCGCAAGCGCATGCAGGGCTTTGAGGTGCTGTGGCTGCCGGGTATGGACCACGCCGGTATTGCGACGCAGACCAAGGTCGAGGCCATGCTGAAGGAGACCGAGGGCAAGGACCGCTTCGACTACGGCCGCGAGGAGTTCGTGGAGAAGGTCTGGGAGTGGAAGAAGGAGTACGGTGGCCGCATCGGCAACCAGATGCGCCAGATCGGTGACTCCCTCGACTGGTCCCGCGAGCGCTTCACGCTTGATGACGGGCTGTCGCGCGCAGTGCAGACTATCTTCAAGGAGCTCTTCGACCAGGGCCTGATTTACCGGGCGAAGCGCATGGTCAACTGGTCTCCGGTTCTGCAGACGGCGATCTCGGACATCGAGGTCAAGTACGAGGACGTCGAGGGCGAGCTGGTCTCCTTCCGCTACGGCGACGGCGACGATTCCATTGTCGTGGCCACTACTCGTGTGGAGACGATGCTGGGTGACGTCGCGATTGCGGTTCACCCGGAGGACGAGCGCTACACGCACCTGGTGGGCAAGGTCTTCGACCACCCCTTCCGCGAGGATCTGAAGATTCAGGTCATCGCTGACGATTACGTCGACCGCGAGTTCGGCACGGGCGCGGTGAAGATTACGCCTGCGCACGACCCGAACGACTTCGCGATGGGCCAGCGCCACAACCTGGACATGCCGGAGGTCATCGACGGCACCGGCCACATCTTCAACACGGGCACTCGCTTCGACGGCATGGACCGCGCCGAGGCCCGCACGGCGCTGACGGAGGCGCTGCGTGAGCAGGGCCGTATCGTTAAGGAGATTCGCCCGTACGTCCACTCCGTCGGCCACTCGGAGCGCTCCGGCGAGCCGATCGAGCCGCTGCTGAGTGAGCAGTGGTGGGTCAAGGTCGACGAGCTGGCGAAGATGTCCGGCGATGCGATTCGCTCGGGCGACACCGTGATTCATCCGGCGTCGCAGGAGCCGCGCTGGTTCGATTGGGTCGACGACATGCACGACTGGTGTATTTCCCGCCAGCTCTGGTGGGGCCACCGCATCCCGATCTGGTACGGCCCAGAGGGCGAGATTGTCTGCGTCGGCCCGGATGACGAGGCTCCGACCGGCGAGGGCTGGTACCAGGACCCGGACGTGCTGGATACCTGGTTCTCGTCTGCGCTGTGGCCTTTCTCCACGATGGGCTGGCCGGACGCGACTGAGGAGCTGGCCAAGTTTTACCCGACGTCCGTGCTGGTCACCGGCTACGACATTCTCTTCTTCTGGGTAGCCCGCATGATGATGTTCTCGACCTTTGCCGCGAAGCTGCCGGGCTCGCCGCTGGGCGAGGGCACCGACGGCCGCCCGCAGATCCCGTTCAAGGACGTCTTCCTGCACGGCCTGGTCCGCGACGAGCAGGGCCGTAAGATGTCGAAGTCGCTGGGCAACGGCATCGACCCGCTCGACTGGGTCCGCGACTTTGGCGCCGACGCCCTGCGCTTCACCCTGGCCCGCGGCGCGAACCCGGGCTCGGACCTGCCGGTCGGCAACGACGCCGCGCAGAGCTCCCGCAACTTCGCGACCAAGCTGTTTAACGCCACCCGCTTCGCGCTGATGAATGGCGCGGAGGTCGGCGAGCTGCCCGCCCGCGAGACCCTCACCGACACCGACCGCTGGATCCTGGACCGCTTGGAGCAGGTCGCGCCGAGGTGGACAAGAACCTAGACGCCTACGAGTTCTCCAAGGCCAACGAGGCCCTGTACCACTTCGCGTGGGACGAGTTCTGTGACTGGTACCTGGAGATGTCCAAGGTGGACTTCCCGCGCCTGGCCGAGGGCGAGGAGATGACCGAGGAGCAGGCCGCCCGCGCCGCCTCGACCCGCCTGGTGCTCGGCCGCGTGCTGGACACCCTCCTGCGCCTGCTGCACCCGACCATGCCGTTCGTCACCGAGACGCTGTGGAAGGCGCTTACCGACGGCTCCGAGGGCTTCGCGGAGTCCCTGGTCATCTCCGCGTGGCCGGATGCTTCGATGACCACCGACGGCGCTGCAATCGACGAGGTGGCCGCCCGCCGCATCGAGGACGCCCAGAAGCTGGTCACCGAGCTGCGCCGATTCCGCAACGACCAGGGTGTTAAGCCGTCGCAGCGCGTCCCGGCCCGCATGGACATCGCCGCCGCTGACCTTTCCGGCCAGGAGGAGATCATTCGCTCCCTGGCCCGCGCGGAGGCCCCAGAGGAGGGCTTCAACGCCACCGCCTCCATCGAGGTCCGCCTGTCGCAGGCCACCGTCGTTGTGGAGCTGGACACCTCCGGCACCGTCGATGTCGCCGCAGAGCGCAAGCGCCTGGAGAAGGACCTGGCGAAGGCAGAGAAGGAGCTCGAGGGCACCAACAAGAAGCTGGGTAACGAGGCCTTCCTGGCGAAGGCCCCGGACCAGGTCGTCGAGAAGATTAAGGCGCGCCACCAGGTCGCGCTGGAGGAAATCGAGCGCATCAAGGCTCGTCTGGAAGGGCTGCCGCAGGCATGATCGATCCGAGCGATGAGATCACCATCCACTTCGGTGACGACGACGCGGACGTAGTCTCCTCCGGCGCCCCGGCGGGGAAGCCCCAGGCAGAGCCCGAGGTGGAGGCCGACGAGTTCGATTTCGACCCGGCGGATACCCAGATCGTCGAGGACCTGGAGCCTCGCGAGCTCGCAGGCTTCATGGACGACGATCCGATGCCGGAGGACATGCGCCTCGGCGAGGTCTCGGTGTCGGAGGAGGGCCTGAGCCTGCCCGTCGACGTCGACCGGCCGGTCAACCAGCCGGCGCCCCTGCACGTCACGGCGGAGGAGCTGCGCGAGCTGGCGGAGGTCGAAGCTGAGCTGGACCGCCGCTGGCCGGAGACGAAGATCGATCCGTCGTTGGAGCGCATCGAGATGCTGATGGACATCCTGGGCCACCCCGAGCGGGCGACCCCGGTTATCCACGTCGCGGGCACCAACGGCAAGACCTCGACCGTCCGCATGATCGAGTCGTTGGTGCGCGCGCTGGGGCGCCGCACCGGTCGCACGACGAGCCCGCACCTGCAGATGGTGACCGAACGTATCGCCATCGACGGCGTGCCCATTCACCCGCGCGATTATGTGCGCATCTGGCGCGAGATTCAGCCCTACGTGGAGTTCGTGGATGCGAAGTCCGCGGAGAAGGGCGGCCCGCAGATGAGCAAGTTCGAGGTGCTCACCGCGATGGCCTACGCCGCGTTCGCCGACGCTCCCGTCGACGTCGCGGTCGTCGAGGTCGGAATGGGCGGCACCTGGGACGCCACCAACGTCGCCGAGGCGGACGTCGCCGTTATTACCCCGATCGGTCTGGATCACACGGAGTACCTGGGCGACACCATCGCCGAGATCGCCGGCGAGAAGGCGGGAATCATCAAGTCCCGCTGGAATAAGGACGACCTGCTGACCCCGCCGGACAACGTGGCCATCGTCGGCGAGCAGGAGCCGGAGGCCATGGAGGTGCTGCTCAAGCGCGCCGTAGAGATGGACGCCTCCGTCGCCGCGCGGCGCCGAGTACGGCGTCGTCAGCCAGCAGTTGGCCGTCGGCGGGCAGAACCTGACCCTGAAGGGCCTGGCGGGGGAGTACGACGACATCCACTTGCCGCTGCACGGCCCGCACCAGGCCCGCAACGCCGCGACCGCGCTGGCCGCGGTGGAGGCCTTCTTCGGCGCCGGCCCGGGCGACCGCTCAACATCGACGCCGTCCGCGAGGGCTTTGCGACGGCGACGTCGCCCGGCCGCCTGGAGCGCGTCCGGTCGACGCCGACGGTGTTTATCGACGCCGCGCATAACCCCCACGGCGCGCGTGCGCTGCGTGAAGCCCTCAGCGCCGAGTTCGACTTCCGCCGCGTCATCGGCGTGCTCTCGGTGCTCGGGGAGAAGGATGCCCGCGGGCTGCTCACGGAGCTGGAGCCGTACTTCGAAGAGGTCGTGATTACCCAGAACACGTCTCCGCGCGCCATGCACGTCGATGACCTGGCCGACCTGGCCGTCGAGATCTACGGCGAGGAGCGGGTGCACCGCATCGAGACCCTGCCGTCGGCAGTTGAGTTGGCGGTGGCGCTGGCGGAGGAGACCGACAGCGGTGATGGAATCGTCTCCGGCTCCGGTGTGATTGTGACCGGTTCCGTTGTAACCGCGGGTGAGGCCCGGACTCTATTTGGAAAGGACCCGCAATGAGTGACGCGAGCCCGAACAAGGACCGAAAGCACGTGGCCCAGGGCGGTGGCGCCCAGCCGGATTACTCCGCCCGCGATAGGGAGGATCTCCGCGCCTACCGTGAGGGCAAGGACCTCACGGCCGGTGGCCAGTACGGCCCCCTCGGCGCGGGACATGCGCCGGCGAAGGACCCGCTGAAGGGGCTGCGTGGCGTGATGGCCGGAACCCTGGTGATGCAGTCCATCTCGGTATTGCTGGGGTTGACCGTCGTGACACGCATTGCCGACGGCCAGATTAACCAGACTTTCTCGGTTACCTACATCTCGATTTTGGGCATCGCGCTGTTCGTGATGGCGTTCTTGCAGAAGAAGCGCTGGGCCCTGGTGGCCAATATCGTGCTGCAGGTATTCGGTGTCCTGGCAATCTTCACGCATGTGTCGATGGGCTTCGTCGGAATCTTCTTCGCCATCGTGTGGATGTACATCCTGCATCTCCGGAAGAACCTGATTCAGCGCATGGAGCGTGGCCTGCTGACCACGCAGCACACGTAGTAAGATGCTCACCATGACTGAACGCACTCTCATTCTGATTAAGCCGGACGGCGTCGCTCGTGGCCTCGTCGGCGAGGTAATCTCTCGCATCGAGCGCAAGGGCCTGAAGCTGGTCGCTATGGATCTGCGCGTTGCCGACGAGGCAACCGCCAAGGAGCACTACGCGGAGCACGTCGACAAGCCGTTCTTCGGCGAGCTGGTTGACTTCATCACCTCCGCTCCGCTGGTCGCCGGTGTTATCGAGGGCCCGAACGCGATCGCCGCTTGGCGCCAGCTCGCCGGTGGCACCAACCCGGTCGAGGCCGCCACCCCGGGCTCCATCCGCGGTGACTTCGCCCTCGAGGTCGCTAACAACGTCGTCCACGGCTCCGACTCCCCGGAGTCCGCAGAGCGCGAGATTGGCATCTGGTTCCCGAACCTGTAAGAGACTGGGCATGCCCTAAGCCCCCGTCCTGCTACCGCAGTTGATTCTGGTAGCGGACGGGGGCCCTTTCGTGTCCGGGGGAAACGAGCTTCGTCGGCTGGACCCCGCTAACTGAGCCGGCGAATTTGCCGCCTTTGACGCTTCCACCTCGCCGGGTTGTCCGGATTCCGCGCCGTATCGGCGATGTGTGCGACAATAGGAGCGCAGCACTATTCGAGTTCGCTCCCGCGCCGGATTCCCCGGCAGCCGAGACCGCTGAATCCGTGAGTGCTCCGAGAAAAAGACTTCATAACTGTTCACCGTCGGCCCCGTTTTCGTCGCCGACGCCAATCGTTGTTCCGCGTGGCCCCTCAATGGCCATTGCGATTTCGGGTTAGACCTGGTAATCGCGTGCCTTTGCGTGCGCACCGGAGCGTCAAGGAGAAATCAATACAGTGGCAGATTTCAGCCAGGATGTTGTGGCGAAGGCTCGCGAGTTCGACCGCTCGTCCGCAGCAGCAAAGACCCGTGTCCACGCTTTGGCCAAGGCTTTGGGGATGACCTCCAAGGAGGCTATCGAGGCCCTGGGGCACGCGGGGATTGTCGTCAAGTCGGCCTCGTCCACGGTCAACGAAAACCAGCTCGAGGCAGTGCTGAACCTGATCGCGGGTTCGGGCGGCCCGGCCGATCAAGATTCCCAGCCGGAGGCAGATCAAGCTCCCTCCAGCGAAAAGGCGGAGAAGGGAGAGAAGGGCACCGAAGTGGCCGAGAAGGTCACTGACAAGCCGGAGAAGAAGACCGCGAAGAAGCCTGCAAAGAAGGCTGCAAAGAAGACCGCGAAGAAGGCAGCCCGCAAGGCTTCGCGCAGGGCGACAAAGAAGGGCGCCGAGCCGCAGGCAAAGGCTGTGGTTGCGGAGGCTTCTGACTCTGCCACGGTCGAGCCCGCCGAGGCTGGGACCCCCGTCGAATCCCTCGTCGAGTCATCCGTGGAGGCTGCTTTGCAGTCGGTGGTCGAATCCGTAGCTGATTCCACTGCCGCGGCACAGGCCGAGGAAGCTCCTGATGCTTCGGCCGAGAGGGATTCGGAGAAGGACCACGAGGCAGAGGCCAAGCCCAAGACTCGCTCCCGTCGTCGCCGTGCGCGCCGAGTCAACCCGGTAACTTCCGACGCTGCCACCGAGGCCACGGCCGAAGAGTCCTCCGCGGGCTCTAAGCGCGACGACGCCTCCTCCAGCACCGCATCGCTTCACGACGTGGAGCCGCCCCTGACCCCGGAGCCTCAGCAGAGCTCGGAGGAGCAGGCCACCTACGCGCCGATCTTCCTCGCACCGCAGGTCCCGGCCCCGACGCCGAGTGTCGAGGACGAGGGAGACGAGCCGTCGGCACGCGAGAGCGAGGAGCACGCGGACAGCGGCGAGGAGCAGCCGGAGCGCCAGCCTCGGCCGCGTCGCCGTCGTCGTGGTCGCGGGCGTCGTCGTGACGAGCAGTCCGAGCAGAAGGGCGCTGCCGACTCCGAGAAGGCTGCCGACGCAGCGAGTGCCTCCAGCGCCGACAACGCCGACGACGGCGACAGTGCCGGCAACGACGAGGTGGAGCACGAGCCGGAGCAGATCGAGGAGCCGCAGGCTATCAAGGGCTCGACCCGACTGGAGGCGCAGCGTCGCCGCCGCAACGAGCGCCGCGAGGAGTCCCGTAAGCGCCACGTCATCTCGGAGGCCGAGTTCCTGGCCCGCCGCGAGTCCGTGGAGCGCACGATGGTGGTCCGCGAGCGTGGCCGCCACGACCACGCGGGCATCGTGACCGAGGTGGGAGTGCTGGAGGACGACCTGCTGGTCGAGCACTTCGTGACCTCGGATACCCAGACCACCCAAATCGGCAACATCTACCTCGGCCGCGTGCAGAACGTGCTGCCCAGCATGGAGGCAGCGTTCATCGACATCGGAACCGACCGCAACGGTGTCATCTACGTCGGCGACCTGAACTGGAAGCTGATGGGCGTGAAGTCCCGCTCGCGCAAGATCGAGCACGCGCTGAAGGCCGGCGACCAGATCCTGGTGCAGGTCACCAAGGACCCGATCGGGCACAAGGGCGCACGCCTGACGACGCACATCTCCATGGCGGGCCGCTTCCTGGTGTACGTGCCGGGCGGCCGCAGCGCGGGTATCTCCCGCAAGCTGCCCGAGCCGGAGCGCAAGCGCCTGAAGGAGATTCTCTCGGAGGTCACCCCGGAGGGTTCGGGCACCATCATCCGCACCGCGGCCGAGGGCGTGTCCAAGGAAGCTATCGAGGCCGACATCCAGCGCCTGGAGCAGCAGTGGCAGGACATCTACGAGCGCTCCGAGCAGGCCAAGGCCAAGCGCGGCGCGAAGCCGATTACGCTGTACGAAGAGCCGGACATGCTGGTCAAGGTCGTCCGCGACGTGTTCAACGAGGACTTCACGCGCCTGGTCGTCGAAGGCGACCGTCCGTGGAACACCGTCACCGACTACATCGGCGACCTGGCGCCCGAGCTGGAGCCGCGCCTGCAGCGCTACTTCGCGCGCGAGCACGGCGGCGCCGACGTCTTCGAGCACTTCCGTATCGACGAGCAGCTGGCGAAGGCCCTGGACCGCAAGGTCTGGCTGCCCTCCGGTGGCACCCTGATCATCGACCGCACCGAGGCGATGACCGTCATTGACGTCAACACCGGCAAGTTCACCGGCTCCGGCGGCAACCTCGAGGAGACCGTCACCCGCAACAACCTGGAGGCAGCCGAGGAGATCGTCCGCCAGATGCGCCTGCGCGACCTCGGCGGCATGATTGTCGTCGACTTCATCGACATGGTGCTGCCGGAGAACCAGGACCTGGTGCTGCGCCGCCTGAAGGAGGCTCTCGGCCGGGACCGCTCCCGTCACGAGGTCTCCGAAGTCACCTCGCTGGGCCTGGTTCAGATGACCCGCAAGCGCCTGGGCACCGGCCTGCTGGAGACGTTCTCCACCCCGTGCTCCTGCTGCAACGGCCGTGGCATCGTCATCCACATCGATCCGGTGGAGCACGACTCGCACGGTGGAAACCACGGTGGAAACTCCCACCGCAACTCCGGCGAAAAGAAGGGGCGCGGTAAGCGCAACCCGGAGCACGCGCCGGGACAGCACCCGGCAGCGCTGGCGATGCACCGCGACCACGACGCCGAGAAGGGCAGTGCCGAGAACGGGCGCCAGGACGCCAAGCCCTCCCGCAACGATGAATCCGATGCCCTGACCACGAGCGCGCAGGACAAGGCTGCGGCCGATGAGCGCGTGGCCGCAGCAGTCGAGGCCGTTGTGGTGGCATCCGAGAAGGAGGAGCCGAAGCCTCCGCGCCGACGCTCCCGTCGCGGTCGTGGTCGTGGACGACACGCCGAGGGCAACGACGCTTCCCAGGACCAGCGCAACGAGCTGCCGGAGCAGCCGCAGCCGCAGCCGGAGGCAACGGAGGACGCCGGGGACAAACTGGCAGCACTGGCGGCCGCAGCCGTTGCTGAAGCGCGCGAGAAGGACCCGGAGGAGCCGTCAGACGACCGCTATGTCGCAGGGCCGTCGCATCGTCGGCGTCGGGCAACGCGCCGTCGGGTAGCGGAGCACCTCGCGGTGGATAAGTCCGACGAGGAGCATCAGGAGCGCGCACAGCGCGAGGAACGCAATGAGCGTCCAGAGCCCGAGGCGACTCGCGAAGATTCGCGTGCCGACGGCGGACGCCGCCGGTCGCGCCGGGCGCGTCGTTCGGGCAGCAACGGGCGCCCCCACGCGGGATCCCCTCAGGTAGAGACCGCTCGCGGTGAGTCCGACGTCAACCGCGGCTCCGACGCCGGCCGAGACCGTGACTCCGAGCGTGTCACCGGGCGGGATGGAGGCAACCTGAAGAAGTCGTACGAGGATGCGGTGGAGGAGTTTGAACGTTCCCCACGCCGTCGTCGCCCGACGCGCGGCAATTCTCGCTCCGACCGCGCTCCGCGCAGGGAGGACTTCGAGCCTGCAGCGCAGGAGTCGCGCGAACCCGAGGCAGCTGCGCCGAGCACGGTCGCGGAGGCGGAAAAGTCCCGGCCGGATTCCGAGGGCCGCGAACGCTCAGGGCGTACCGCCTCGGCGCGGCGTCGCCGTCGCAGGGCCGTGAGGACTGCGTCGGTAAGCGAAGCTGCGGGCGCTGTGGCGGACGCGGAGGAGACGACTAGGCGCAACGGTGCGCCTGCGCATCGTCGTTCGCGCAAGCCTCAGCCCGATGCCGAGCAGCGTGGCCAGGGACAAGCGGAGCAGGGCGCCACTGAGGAAGCTCCTCATTCGGCGTCTCGCAGGCGCAGCGGTCGTCCGCGTCGAGCAGTGCGCAGGAGCGTTCGTTAACGGCCGCGCTCTGCGCGTGGCCGGGGGATAGCCCATACCCGGTCTGAACTGCCCGAATGCCCCGTTTTCGTCTTCGCGGACGACGGTGGTATTCGGGCGGTTTGTAATTTAGGCGCGTTTTTCGCTACTCTTGACCAGTCGCTGATTAGTAGGCGTATCTATCTATGCCCAACAGCGCGCGCCCGCGCTGCTAATCGCAAATCATTGTCCAGTCAGGGGATCATCGGGGTCCCTTGAGTCGAGTTTCTTAGATAAGGGGTAGCCCTCCTATGTACGCGATCGTCAAGACCGGCGGCAAGCAGTACAAGGTTGCCGAAGGTGACCTCGTCAAGGTCGAGAAGATCGAGGGTGAGCCGGGTTCGTCCGTGGCTCTCACCCCGGTTCTGCTCGTCGATGGCGCAGATGTCACTGCGGATGCCGACAAGCTTGCCAAGGTTACCGTTAACGCCGAGATCGTCGAGGCCGCCAAGGGCCCGAAGATCCGTGGCATGCACTACAAGAACAAGACCGGCTACAAGCGTCGCTTCGGCCACCGCCAGCAGCTGACTGTTCTGAAGATCACCGGCGTCTCCAAGTAATCCGCCGAAAACTAAAGTTTCAAGCTTTTCCCTAGGAGAAAATCATGGCTCACAAGAAGGGTGCATCCAGCACCAGCAACGGCCGCGACTCCGAGGCTAAGCGCCTCGGCGTGAAGCGCTTCGGCGGCCAGCAGGTTAAGGCAGGCGAGATTCTCGTCCGTCAGCGCGGTACCTCGTTCCACCCGGGTGAGAACGTTGGCCGTGGCGGCGACGACACTCTCTTCGCTCTGAAGGCAGGCGCTGTTGAGTTCGGCACTCGCCGCAACCGTCGCACTGTTTCCATCGTTGAGAACGCCTAAGGTTTCAACGCTTTAAGCATCTCAAATGGGCGGGCCCCCATACGGCCTCGCTCTCACGGAGCCGATTCCTTTCCCACTGAGTAAAGGAGTCGGCTCCACGTGTCTATATGGGGAAGTATTTTTAAATCATGTCTCGTTTTGTAGATCGTGTAGTGCTGCACCTGCAGGCTGGCGACGGTGGCCACGGCTGTAACTCTGTGCTGCGTGAGAAGTTCAAGCCGCTGGGTGGCCCCGACGGCGGTAACGGTGGCCATGGTGGCGACATCGTGCTGGTTGTCGACCCGCAGGTCCATACGCTGATGGACTTTCACTTCCATCCGCACATCAAGGCCTCTAACGGCAAGCCGGGCGCGGGCGATCACCGCAACGGCGCTCGCGGCGAGGACCTGGTCCTCGGCGTGCCGGAGGGCACGGTCGTGCTCACGGAGGACGGCGAGGTACTGGCGGACATGACCGGCAAGGGCGCCCGCTTCATCGCTGCGGAGGGCGGTTACGGCGGGCTCGGCAACGCCGCTTTGGCGAATAAGAATCGTCGCGCTCCGGGCTTCGCCCTCCTGGGCGAGCCGGGGGAGAACAAGGACCTTGTGCTGGAGCTGAAGTCGATGGCGGACGTCGGCCTCGTCGGTTTCCCCTCGGCGGGCAAGTCCTCCCTCGTCAGCGCGATGAGCGCCGCGAAGCCGAAGATTGGCGACTACCCGTTCACGACGCTGCAGCCGAACCTGGGCGTCGTCAACGTCGGCTACGAGTCCTTCACCATCGCAGACGTCCCCGGCCTGATTCCAGGTGCGTCGGAAGGCCGGGGCCTGGGCCTGGACTTCCTGCGCCACATCGAGCGTGCGCTGTCTTGGCACACGTCGTCGACGCGGCGGCGCTCGAGGGCGACCGCGACCCGGTGTCCGATATCAAGGCGCTGGAAAAGGAGCTGGAGAACTACCAGTCGGTGCTGCAGTCCGACGTCGGCCTCGGCGACCTGCGCGAGCGCCCGCGCATTATCGTGCTGAACAAGATGGACCTCCCCGATGCACGGGACATGGTCGAGCTGCAGCGCGAGGAGCTTCAGGCCTTCGGCTGGCCGATCTTCGAGATTTCCACGGTCACCCATGAGGGGCTCAAGGAACTTACCTACGGTCTCAAGGACGCCATCACCGCATACCGTAAGGCTCACCCGGCGAAGTCCGAGGAGGAGCCTCGTGCGGTCATCCGCCCGAAGGGTGTGCGGGGCAAGCGCAACGAGGGCACTGAGTTCACCATCGAGCGTGACCCGAACAACGAGGGCGGGTTCATCGTCAAGGGCCGCAAGCCCGAGCGCTGGATCAACCAGACCGACTTCGAAAACGACGAGGCCGTGGGCTACCTTGCGGACCGCCTGGCACGACTCGGCGTGGAGGAGGCGCTGGCGAAGGCCGGCGCCAAGGTCGGCTGCCCGGTTACCATTTCCTACCTGACCTTCGAGTGGTACCCGCAGATGGTCGCCGGCGCCGACGACTTCGTCCCGACCGGCCGCGGCACCGACGAGCGCCTCTACGTCAACAACCGCACCAGCGCCGAAGAGCGTAAGCGCGCGTCCCAGACGCGCCGCGGCCTCATCGACGAATTCGACTTCGGCGACGGCCAGGTTGCGGACCGAGAGCGCTACCAGTAATCCGAAAGCGCCGTAAGGCGCGTCGGCAAGCGTGCTTCGCGTTGCCGGCTTACCCCCATCTTTGACTGTGAGTGAGGCTGTCATTCCTACCGAAGATCTTTTGAACAGCGAAATTGGCGCCGCGGCCGCCTCGTCGGCGCAGCGCGCGCTGGACCAGGAGCGCCAGGAGCTTGCCGACGCCCTGAACGTTTCTACCGATGAGGTGGAAAAGGCAACGGAGAACCTTTCCCCCGGCTCGAAGGGCGGGTTCGACTCGGAGACTCGCCGGGCGATTCGTGTGGCCAAGCGCGTCATCGTCAAGATCGGCTCGTCCTCGCTGACCGGTCCGGATGGGCGAACCGACCCGGAGCGCATCGACTTCATCGCGGATGCCCTGGAAAAACGCATGGGTGTTAGCGACGTCATCGTGGTGTCCTCTGGCGCCGTGGCCTCGGGCATGGGTCCGTTGGGGCTGAAGACGCGTCCGACCGACTTGGCGACGAAGCAGGCGGCCGCTGCCGTCGGTCAGGTACGCCTTGCTCAGGAGTGGGGCCGTTCCTTTGAGCGCTACGGCAGGACCAGTGCACAGGTGCTTTTGACCGCTGCGGACGCGGGCATTCGCAGCCGCGCGCGCAATGCGCAGCGCACTATCGACCGTCTGAGGCAGCTCGGCGCCGTCCCGATTGTCAACGAGAATGACACGGTGGCGACCTCCGAGTTCCGCTTCGGAGACAACGACCGGCTCGCGGCCTTGGTCAGCCACCTGGCCTACTGCGACGCGCTGATCCTGCTCAGTGATGTCGATGGCCTCTATGATCGCAACCCCGCGGATCCGGGGGCGAAGTTCGTCCCAGAGGTGCGCAGCGGCAACGACCTCAAGGGCGTCGTCGCGGGCGAGGGTGGGGCTCTCGGCACCGGTGGCATGGCGTCGAAGGTGTCGGCGGCTCGTCTGGCCTCCCGAGGCGGAGTGCCGGTGCTGCTGACCTCCACGGCCAACATCGAGCGTGCCCTTGATACCGCTGACGTGGGCACGGCCTTTGCCCCGAAGGAGAACCGGCTGAGCGCTTGGAAGTTCTGGATGCTCTATGCCGCGGACAGTTCCGGGCTGCTCCGTTTGGACGCGGGCGCGGTCAAGGCCGTGACGCAGGGGCGTAAGTCGCTGCTGCCCGTGGGCATCACGGCGGTCGACGGCGAATTCTCGGCCGGCGACATCGTAGACCTCATCGGTCCGAACGGTGAGGTTGTCGGACGCGGCGAGGTCGCCTATGACTCCGAGGAGCTTCTCGGGATGATTGGCTACCACACTGAAGAGCTTCCACGGGATATGCAAAAGCCCGTGGTACACGCCGATTACCTATCGGATTTCGCCTCTAGGGCATAATGAACGACATGCTAGCCAAAGTCGTTGGATTCATCGGGGAGCTCCTGCTGACAGCAGGCGTGCTCGCCGCGCTCTTCGCTTTCTACCTCCTGTACTGGACAGGCCTGGAAACCAGCAAGATTCAGAACGAGGCCAAGGATAACCTGCGCAATTCCTGGTCGGCGCCGGTATCTGCAAACCCGACGGTGCCGGGGGAGGCGCCGCAGGAGGGGAGCCCCGTCGCGTGGCAGCAGGGAAGCGCTGTCGCACTGCTTTCAGCGCCGAAGGCGGGCGTCAACGAGCTGGTCGCCTTCGAAGGCGTAGACCAGGGCGTCCTCGCGGGCGGCCCCGGCCACTACCCGGGCACTGCGCTTCCGGGGCAGGTGGGGAACTCCTCTTTCGCCGCGCACCGTGACGGCCACGGCGCCCCCTTCGACAACATCGACCGCCTGCACACCTGTGACGACATCACGGTGGAGACGCAGGAGGCTATCTACCATTACAAGGTCCTCCCGGACGATGGGCTTGCTGGCGAGGGACAGGCTTTTGACTGTGTTCCCGACGGCATCGAAATCCCCAAGGTGCAGGGCCAGCACATTGTTACCCCGGACCGCAGCGACGTGATCCTGCCCGTCGGTGGCGCCCAGATGCTGACATGGACCACCTGCCACCCGCAGTGGGATAACACGCACCGCCTGATCATCCACGCCGTCCTGGCTCAGACTGAAATGAAGGAGGCTGCCTAAGATGTATGCAGCACTGTGGCGCGCTCTTCCGGGCCCCTGGTGGGTCCGTCTCATCATTACGCTGATTATCCTGGTCGTCCTCTTCTTCGTCTTAATGGACTACGTTTTCCCGTGGCTGGCAGCTCAGATGCCGTCGAACGACGTCTCCGTGTAGTTACGCCCTACAGCCGGAGCGCGCCGCGGTTATGCTTAACGCATGACTGCAACGGATAATGCGCACACAAACGGGAACGATCATTCTTCTACCGCCTTGCTGACCCCTCAGCGCGCCGCCGAGCGCGCCGAGGTTTTAGACAAGGCCACAAAGGCGAAGGCTGTCGCGGGGGAGCTGGCCCGCTTTACGTCGGCACGCAAAAACGAGCTGCTGCTCGCGGCTGCGGATGCGCTCGTGGCCCGCACCGACGATATTTTGGCTGCTAATGCCTCCGATATCGAGGCGGGGAAGCTAAGGGGCCTGTCGGATTCGTTGCTGGACCGCCTGCGCCTGGACTCGCAGCGGGTGGAGGGGATCGCCGGGGGCCTGCGCCAGGTCGCGGCCCTGCCGGACCCGGTGGGTGAGGTCCTGCGGGGGCGGACGCTTCCCAACGGCATTAAGCTCTCGCAGGTCCGCGTGCCGCTGGGCGTGATGGGCATGGTGTACGAGGCTCGCCCGAACGTGACGGTGGATGCCTTTGGCCTCGCACTGAAGTCCGGAAACGTGGCGCTGCTGCGTGGCTCGAAGTCGGCGGTGAACTCGAATACCAAGCTGGTTGAGATCCTCCGTGAGGTGCTGGCCGCGCACGGCGCGCCGGAGGACCTCGTGCAGTTGCTACCCTGCGAGACGCACGATTCGGTTCAGGACCTGATTACCGCCCGTGGCCTGGTGGACGTCGTCATTCCCCGCGGCGGAGCCGGCCTGATCGAGGCGGTTGTGACCCGCGCGACGGTCCCCGCGATTGAGACCGGCACCGGCAACTGCCACATTTACGTCGACGCCTCCGCCGACATCGACGAGGCCATCTCCCTGATGCTCAACGGCAAGACCCGCCGCCCGAGCGTGTGCAACGCCACCGAGACCGTCCTGATTGACTCCGCGCTTCCTCCCTCCGCCGTGGCCCGCATCCTGGATGCGCTTGCCGACGCCGGCGTTACCGTCCACGGCGATGCGGACAACCTGGCGGCGGCGCAGTGGTCCGGCGAGATTGTCCCCGCAACGGAGCAGGACTGGTCCGACGAGTACCTGTCGATGGACATTGCCGCGAAGATCGTCGATGGAGTCGTGGGGGCCACAGAGCACATCGCACGGTACTCCTCGGGCCACACCGAGGCTGTTGCGGCGCGGGATTGGGGCGTGTGCCAGGAGTTCGTCGACCGCGTGGACGCGGCTGCGGTCAACATCAACGCCTCGACTGCGTTCACCGACGGCGAGCAGTACGGCTTCGGCGCGGAGATCGGCATTTCCACCCAGAAGCTCCACGCTCGGGGCCCCATGGGGCTGCCCGAGCTGACGAGCAGCAAGTGGGTCCTGGCAGGTCGTGGGCAGGTTCGTCCGTAGGCGTCATTCCCTCTGGGGGTGCGTGGTTGGTAGAGTCCCATACATGTCTGACGGCACGAGTTCATCTGGAGCTACTTCATCCGGGCCTGCGCGAAAGCGGCGCATTGGGGTCATGGGTGGCACCTTTGACCCCATCCACAACGGGCACCTGGTTGCGGCCAGCGAGGTGGCGGACCATTTCGACCTCGACTTCGTGCTGTTCGTGCCAACCGGCGAGCCCTGGCAGAAGCGCGGCCGCAAGGTCTCGGACAGCGAGGACCGCTACTTGATGACCGTCATTGCGACTGCGTCCAACCCCCGGTTCTCGGTCTCTCGTGTGGACATCGACCGCCCGGGAGACACCTATACAGTGGACACGCTGCGCGACCTGAAGGTCATCTACCCGGACGCCGACCTGTTCTTCATCACGGGCGCGGACGCCCTGCAGAAGATCATGACGTGGAGGGACTGGGAGGAGATGTTCGACGCCGCGACGTTCGTCGGCGTCACCCGGCCCGGAATCCAGCTCCGAAAAGAGGACCTGGAGGGGATCGACGCGACCCGACTGCACCTGATCGAGATTCCGGCAATGGCGATTTCATCGACGGATTGCCGTGCGCGCGCGTCCCAGGGCAGGCCGGTGTGGTACCTCGTGCCCGATGGCGTGGTGCAGTATATCGCCAAGCGCGGGTTGTATCAGTCCAACACGGCAACGGTGGGCGCCGTCAGCCCGGCCACGTCTGCCTGCGATACCAATGCCAGAAAGGCCCCTGGTGCTGCGGGCCCGCAGGTGGCGTCGGCAAGCGGAAGTTTGCAAGAAAATTAGCAAAATGCCGCGTGGACGGTACATTACAAGTACGCCATTTTTAATCTGATTGATCTTAAAATGTTGAACCCGCCGGGCCCGTATAGGGCGGCGGGAACATGCTGAAATCACTTTGCATATGAGGAGCTGAAGTCTTTCGTGACTGCACAAGCACGCGCCGTCGAACTGGCAACCATTGCGGCCAAGGCCGCCGACCGGATGAAGGGCGAGGACGTCGTGGTTCTGGACGTGTCCGGTCCTGTCGTCATCACCGATGCGTTTGTCCTGGTTAGCGCCGATAACGAACGCCTGGTCAACGCTATTGTCGACGAGATCGAGGACGACCTGCGCGAGGCCGGTGCGAAGCCGGTGCGCCGCGAGGGCGTGCGCGAGGGGCGTTGGGCTCTGCTGGACTACGGCGAGATCGTCGTCCACGTCTTCCGCTCCGAGGAGCGCGACTTCTACGGCCTGGACCGCCTGTGGAGCGACTGCCCGCGCATTGAGGTCGAGGGCCTGGAGCAGTCTGGGGCGGGCGACGCCCAGGACAAGGCGGACGCGGCTCGCAACGCTCGTTCTATCGACGAGATTCCGCTGGCAGCGCAGAACCCGGACGCGGACGAGTTCTAAGTGGCGGGGGCTCGCGAAGCGCACGTAGGCACACGTCGTCGCCTGATTATGCTCAGGCACGGCCAGACCTCCTACAACGCCACGGGGCGCATGCAGGGGCAGCTGGACACGCAGCTCTCCGACACCGGCGTGGCGCAGGCGGAGGCCGTGGCGGCGTACCTGGTGGAGACCGAGAAGAAGATCACGAGGATCATTTCTTCCGACCTCGCCCGGGCCGCGGACACCGCGCGGGCGCTGGCGAGGGCTACCGGGGTGGAGCTGACCCTGGATAGTCGCCTGCGCGAGACCAACCTCGGCGTGTGGCAGGAGCGCACCTACGACGAGATCGATGCCGAGTTTCCCGGCATGCGCGACCGGTGGCGCCACGACATGCACTGGGCGCCCGAAGGCGGAGAGACCCGCTTCGAGGTGTCCAACCGCATGCTCGCGGTCGTATCGGAGTTGGCGCAGGACCCGGCATGGGAGACCGACACCTTCGTCCTGGTCTCCCACGGCGGAGCTATCGCCGCAGCCGCCGCGGCCCTGCTGAACATGCCCCGCGACCACTTCAGCACGTTCAACGGCCTCGGCAATACCGCCTGGGTCGATATGGAGCAGCGGACCCGCGTCACCGGCGAGACGAAGTGGTACTTGAATGCCTTCAACGCCAAGGCTCGCGTGGTAGGCGCCGGGGCGGGAACGGAGCAGCGTGAGGCAGCGCAACCGGAGGGAGCACTGCCGGAGGGAGTGCCCGGTGGCCGGTGACGGAATTGTGCGCATCGTCGTCGACGATACGGCCTGCCTCGTGCCGACGGTCGCCGAGCGACTGGACATCACGGTCGTTCCCGTCGGCCACGACGTCAGCGAGGACGAGGAGACGACCTCTGCAGTGAGCCCTTTGCGGCTGTGCGCGGCGTACGCCCGTGCGCTCGAGCGCTCCAGTTCGGAGGCGGGCGACGCCGGCGTCGTTGCGATTCACATGAGCAAGGGCCTGTCGGCGACGTGGGCCAACGCCGTGACTGCGACCGGGGTCCTCGACGGGGTTACAGTCATCGATTCCGAGACTGTCGGCGCGGGGCTCGGAGCTGCCGCGATCGCCGCCGCTAAAGCCGCACGGGCGGGGGCCTGCCGCGACGAGGTCGCCGCCGTGGCCCAGGACGTGCTGGAACGATATCGACTGTGGCTCTACGTCCCGAAGCTGGAGCCGCTGCGCAAGGGCGGCCGCATTTCCGCTGGACAAGCCATGATTTCGACCGCATTGGCAATCAAGCCGATTGTCGGCATTAAAGAGGGGGGCCTCGGGCTGGTCGCGAAGTGTCGCACCGAGGCGAAGGTCAAGCAGCGCCTGGTGGAGTTCGCCACACAGGTCGTCGAGCACAGCACGAACGTCTCGCGGCCGACCCACGTGCTGCTCCACCACGCTGACGCCATCGACGATGTCGAGGAGCTGCAGGCCATGCTCGCCGAGGCCCTGCCCGAGGGCACCCGCTTCAAGATCCTGCGCCTGCCCGATTCCCTTATCGCGCACACCGGCGTCGGCGCCTACGCCGTGGGCATCATTTCCGGCGGCTCGCCAGGAGCCACCGACGTGGACTTCCACCGCGAGCTGGGGGCGCATGTCCTCCACTCGCTTGCCGACGGTGCCCAGGACGCCAACGCGGACAGCGCCGGAGCTGAGGCCCCGCAGACCCCGCAGACCCCACGGACCCAGCAGCTAGAGCACACCCACCAGGCCCCTGCGGCAGAAGATGCGCAGCGCTCGGCGGGCCAGCGCACCCAGGTCACGGATGAGCAGGGGATCCCGCTGTTCACCACTGTCGCTTCCAAGTTGCCGACCTGGAGCGAGAACCGAAGGATGGCGATGGAGAAGGCCGATCGCCTGGCGAAGGCCATCGCCGACCTTCGGCGCAGGGACAAGTCGGACCCGGAGGGAGCGTCCTTCGGACAGGGCGAGGAAGACATTGACTCCTAGCGTTATCCACAGGCCCGAATCTATCCACAGCTAGCCCCTCGCGGGCTCTCGACAGAGGGTCTTCGCGGTGGGCAATTCGCTACTGTCTCGGGCCGTGAGCACCCTGCGAGATAGACTCTCCGATTTCCTCGAACCCATCGACGCCGACGATAAACTGGCCATCGACTTTTCCACCCGCAGCGTCGCGCTTTCTCCGCGTGCGGCAACCGCGGCCGTAGCGATTGCCGTGGCAGTAGCGCTCGGGGCTTTGGCCGCCCTGTGGTGGCCTGCGGGTGAGTCCGCGACGATGCCGACACCGGTCCCCGCCGAATCGGCGGTGGCTCAGGCGACGCACGGAAGCGCAGCCGCTCCCGGTTCTGTGGGGCCCTCGCCGTCGACAAGCGAGCCTGCGCCCACCGCCAGCGGGCCTCTGATCGTTTCGGTGGTGGGCCTCGTTCATAGGCCGGGCGTGGTGGAGGTGCGTGCGGGCGCGCGGGTCATCGAGGCGATTGATAAGGCCGGGGGTCTGCTTCCCGAGGCCAACCCTGCGAGCGTCAACCTTGCTGCTCCGCTTGCCGACGGTCAACAGATTGTCGTCGGCCTGGAGCCAGCGACAACGGGGCCCGTTCCGGGCGCAGGAAGCGGAGGCCCTCAGGCCGCCGGAGGCGCGAGGGATTCAGCGGGTAGTGGGTCCGGCGCCATCAATATCAATACCGCGACGGCGACGCAGCTAGAGGAGCTGCCCGGCATCGGCCCGGCGACGGCGGCGAAGATTGTGGGGCACAGGGAGAAGAACGGGCCGTTCCCGAGCGTCGATGCGCTGGAGGAGGTCCCCGGCATCGGGCCGGCCAAGATCGAAGCGCTGCGAGATGCCGCGACGGTCTGAGCGGGGTGGGCAAGGAACCGACGCCCGGGCTGCTGCACAGCCCCAGCGAACCGGTGATGCAGTAGAGCCGGGGCGCGCCTGGCGGGAGCGAAGTGTGCTGGGCCGGGCCGCGCTGGACCTGCGCCTGGTCCCAGCCGCTCTGGCAGTGTGGGCCTCGGTGGCGCTGCTGCTCGCGGTCCCGGAGGCAGGGCTGGTCCTCCTTGCTGCAGGTGTGGCAGTGGTGGCAGTGATGCTGTGGCTTCGGCGACTACAGACCAGCCGCAAGTCCTCCGCCCGAGCGGTGCTCTTTGCTTCCAGGGCCCTGCCAACCGCGGTGGCTCCCGTGCTGGTAGCTTCGGTGGGCCTCGCGTCTACGTGGCTGCAGATTCGTCGGGCTGCGCGGCACCCGCTGTATGCCGAGGTCGGGGGAGTGGCCACGACGAGGCTAACGCTGGCCAGCGACCCGGAAATGACAAAATTTGGGGCCAGTGCGACCGCCAGCGTTCCCGGCGTGCCCGGCCGAGTGCCCGTTTTTGGCGACGAGGACTTGCTGGGCCTGCGCAGGGACATGGTCGTGGAGTCCTCCGTAGCGGTGCGGGAGTCCACGCGGCCCAGTCTGAGCGGGCTGCAGCTAACCCTGCGAGGCGACGCCGAGATCATCCGCGACGCCTCCGGAGTAACGGCTAGGGTGCGGCAGACGCTGCGCGAGGTCGCCGAACCACTCTGGCCCGGCGCCGACCGGCTCTTTCCCGCGATGGCCATCGGCGACGAGAGCCGCTTCAGCCCCGCCGACCGGGCGCTGCTCAACGATTCCGGGCTCTCCCACCTCTCGGCGGTCTCGGGCGCAATCGTCGCGTTGGTGGTGGGCGCAGCGATGCTGGCGATGAGCTGGGTCGGCCCCCGCGTACGCGTGTCCGTGGCGGGCGCTGTGCTCGTTGGCTTCGTGGCAGTCGTCGGCGTAGAACCTTCGGTGCTGCGCGCCGCCGTAACCGGAACAGTAGGCCTGGTTGCCATCCTCGTGGGCCGCGCCGGCAGTCGGTGGCCGCCTTGTCTGCTGGGGTCATCGGCCTGATCGTCGCCTTCCCCGAGCTGGCCGTATCCGTAGGATTCGCGCTGTCCGTGATTGCGACCGCTGGCCTCGTGCTGCTCGCCGAGCCCTTGTCCCGGAGGCTGATTCTCTACGACCGAGTGGCCACACTTCCCGCGCCCGTGGTCCGCGCTGTCGCGGTCGCAATTGTCGCCCACCTGGCGACCATGCCGGTCCTGGGGATCCTCGTCGGCAAGGTCAGCAACACGTCCATCGCCGCGAACCTGCTTGCCGCACCCGCGGTGGCTCCCGTGACTATCGCGGGCTCCCTCGCCGCATTCGCCGCTGCTCTTAGCCTGCCATTGCTCCCGCAGGCCCTGGCTTACGTTGCCGCACCGTTTGCCTGGTGGATCTACCAGGTCGCGCAGGTTTTTTCGTCCCTCTCCGCTCCCGCCGCGACGCCCGCGAGCATCGTCGCATCCTGCCTCATCACCGCCCTTTGCTTTACGACGCTGTGGCAGTGGCCAAGGGCTTCGACCCGAATTGCCGCCGCAGCGACCGTGGCCTCGGGGCTGTTTCTGACGGTGACGGCTGCCCTCGGCCTCGATATTCCGAGGGCAACTCCGGACTGGGACGCCGCGGTGTGCTGGGAGAAGGACGGGCCGGTCTTTCTTAGATGGGACGTCGGGGCTATCACGGAGCAGCCGGAGGCATCGGCAATGCCAGGGCTGTCGGGAGGGGCGCGGCGGTCGGGAGGGCAGGGAGAGCCGGGCCTCACGGATCGCGCCGGTCGTCGGTGCCGCACCGCGCTGGGGCTTGACTCTGCTCCGGCCCATTCGGCGACAGCGTCCGAGGCTCGCGCGTTAGTGGTGGAGTCGCCGTCCTACATAGGGCAATCGGCGACCGGGGACGCGGGGCCGTCGGCAAGCGGGGCTGGCAACGTCGACGTGGCCAGCGGGACGGAACCGCGGTGGATTGTGGCCCTGGAGTGTGGCGAGCGGATCCGGCAGGACGTGCGCACCCCCGCGGGAATCCCGGTGGTGTGCCTGGGGAGGGACGGGCCGCAGGCGCTGTACGCGGACGGCAGCGTGTGGCGGGGCCGCCATGAAGAGGGGACATGGCAGCGTAGAATCTACGGGACTGGGGCAGGCGTCAGGTAGGCGTCTCGCGCCCGGGTTTGGCAAACGGTAGGAGGTTCGGCAGTGGGAGCGGTGGCGCCCGTCAATCTGATCGTGGGCAAGGAAGAGCTGCTCAAAGATCGCGCTCGGCTCGCGATTGTCGCCGCGGTGCGAGCGGGCGCCGCGACGGACTCGGACCCGGGCGGGCGGTCCGTTCCCGTGACCACGATTCGTGCCGGCGACATCACCGCCGTGGACGTGGTGGAGCTGTTTAGCCCCTCGCTCTTTGGCGATGACCGTATTATTGTCGTCACGGATTGCGCGGACGCGGGCAAGGAGCCTGCGGCGCTGCTGATGGACGCGGTGAAGGATCCCGCGCCGGGCATCACCCTGATTCTCCTGCACAGCGGGGAGGGGCGCCAGAAGAAGATGGTCGCCGACCTGCGCAAGATGGGCGTCCGCTTCTTCGAGGCGCAGCCACTGAAGAAGGGTGACCTGCCCGGATTCGTGGGGGAGGAGTTCGCATCCCACGGGGTGAAGGTGCGCCGCGACGTGGTCGATACGGTGCTGGATGCTGTGGGCTCCGATCTGCGAGAACTGGCCACGGCAATCTCGCAGCTCTGCGCCGACACCGCGGGCAAGGTCACCCCGGAGGCCGTGCGCACCTACTACGGAGCTTCGGCGGAGGTGTCCGGCTTCGAAATCGCGGAACTTGCGCTGCGTGGCGACGGCGGAGCGGCGCTGGCCAAGATGCGGCGGGCGCTGCAGCTCGGTATGGCGGCGCCGCTGCTGGCCGCGGCGCTGACCGGCATGGTCGGCGACGTTGCCCGGCTCCACGGGGCGCGGGGAATCAACGCCCGCCGGGATGCGCACCGCTATGGCATGCCCCCGTGGAAGCTGGAGAAGACGCAACGGTTGGCATCTGCCTGGTCGACCCCCGCGGTTGCGAGGGCCGTGGTGGTCGCGGCGCAGCTAGACGCCGACACCAAGGGCGCCTCTGCGACCCCGGAAGTGTCGCTGGAGCGCTCGGTGGTCGAGATTGCGCACCTGGCGCAGCAATCGCACCGGCGCTGAGTAAACGGACACAGAAAAGCGCCACCTGCCCAACCCAATGCAACAGCACTGGGGATGGGCGCGGTGGCGCTTAATTCACGGCGCAAGTGGCCGGGGGGAATTCAATGGGGGAATCCGATGCAGCCGGCTAGGGCCGGCTGAAAAGGAATTAGCCCTCCGCGAATTAGCCCTCGAGCTTGTTGAAGGCCTTGGCCATGCCGGACTTCTTGTTAGCCGCGGTGTTGCGGTGGAAGACGCCCTTGGTGACAGCCTTGTCGAGCTTGCGGGAAGCAACGCGCAGCTGAGCCTCAGCAGCAGCCTTGTCGCCAGCCTCGACAGCCTCGCGGAACTTGCGGATCTCGGTGCGGACTGCGGAGCGGATCGACTGGTTGCGCAGGCGAGCCTTCTCGTTGGTCTTGACGCGCTTGATCTGGGACTTGATGTTTGCCATCGTGAATACCTCTTGTATCCGTAGTAGTTGGGATTGCCACGGACGCCACCGGAACAAGACCGGCCACCACCCCAGCTTGGGGCGACGCCTCCGGTGAAGTAACGCGAACCCAAGGTCCTGCCCGCGCTCACCGGAAAAACATCCATGTGGACAACTCGAGCGATTCTACCAAAGAGTGTCCAAAACCCCTAATCACCTGCGGGGCCATATTCAGACCAGGGGTGCCCAACGCGTGCCATGCGAAGCTAATTCCAGCCGTAGTCGGCGCGCAGGCGGGAGGCGATGAGGTCGAAGCGCTTTCGGGGCATCACCGCGCCCGCCCGGCGAATCCCGGACTCCGGGACCTCCAGCACGCGGTCGACGCGCACCCACGACGGCTTCGGGTCGATATTCCACGAGCCACTGCCGATGGATATCCATTCCGGCTGGTCCGCGTGCTCCTCGCGCGTCGAGATCAGCATGCCGAGCAAGTTCTGGTTATGCCTGCCGACGACAACCACGGCCCGCTCGCGCAGCGGCGTGTTTTCTCCCTCGAGCTGCACCGGAATCCACACGACCTCGCCAGGGTCCGCCTGTCCATCCATGTCCGGCGCGTAGATGATTGTGCGCGCCAGTTCCGCACTCGGCCGGGCAATCGTGGCCGGTTCCCGGTGGCTCAGCAACGCCTCGGAGTAGCCGTCGGCAAGCGGGGAGGCATTTCCTAACCCCAGCTGGGCATTGAGCTGTTCGAGCGCCTCGTCGAGTGTGTCGGGTCCGCGGAACCATTCGGTGCCGGCGAACAGGCGCGCTCCGATGCGGCGGCCGAGCCTGCGGGGCCAGGGTGCGCGGGAGCTGGCGGAGTCGGCGGAGGCGCGTGGAGTGGTGCTCATGGGGTTCAAGTCTAGTTGTTTAGTGTGCGGGGGATGAGTAGGTAAGATGAGCGCTGATTAGCCAAATGCGGGCTAGCCGCCTATTGCAAGACGACCTCGAAAAACCTCGGAGTAGACCCAACGTGACCAAGAATTTTGCGGAGCAGACTTTTACGGACCCGAAGAGGATTCGCAACTTCTGCATCATTGCGCACATTGACCACGGCAAGTCCACCCTGGCGGACCGTATTCTGCAGCTCTCCGGGGTCGTCGACGCGCGCGACATGCGTGACCAGTACCTGGACAACATGGATATTGAGCGCGAGCGCGGCATCACCATCAAGGCGCAGAACGTGCGCCTGCCGTGGGTTCCGAAGACCGGCGAGCACGCGGGCGAGGAGATCGTCCTCCACCTGATTGATACGCCCGGCCACGTCGACTTCACCTACGAGGTCTCTCGCGCGCTCGAGGCGTGTGAGGGCGCAATTCTGCTTGTCGACGCAGCCCAGGGCATCGAGGCCCAGACCCTGGCGAACCTGTACTTGGCGATGGAAAACGACCTGGAGATCATCCCGGTCCTGAACAAGATCGACCTGCCCGCCGCCGACCCGGAGAAGTACTCCGAGGAAATTGCGCACATCATCGGCTGCGAGCCGGAGGAGGTGCTGCGCGTATCCGGTAAGACTGGCGAGGGCGTTGAGGAGCTGCTCGACCGCGTCTGCGACCTGGTTCCGGCGCCGGTCGGTGACCCGGAAGCTCCTGCTCGCGCCATGATTTTCGACTCGGTGTACGACACCTACCGCGGCGTGGTCACCTACATCCGTGTGGTCGACGGTCAGCTGAAGCCGCGCGATGTCATCCAGATGATGTCCACCGGCGCCAAGCACGAGCTGCTGGAGATCGGTATTGTCTCCCCGCAGCCGAAGAAGTGCGCGGGTCTGGGCGTCGGCGAGGTGGGCTACCTGATCACCGGCGTGAAGGACGTCCGCCAGTCCAAGGTGGGTGATACCGTCACCCTGAACTCCAAGCCGGCTACCGAGCCGCTGGAGGGCTACGAGGATCCGAAGCCGATGGTGTATTCGGGTCTGTTCCCGATTTCCCAGGCCGACTATCCCGACCTGCGCGACGCCCTGGAGAAGCTCCAGCTAAACGACGCCTCCCTGACCTTCGAGCCGGAGACCTCTGTTGCGCTCGGCTTCGGTTTCCGCGGTGGCTTCCTGGGCCTGCTGCACATGGAAATCACGCGCGCCCGCCTGGAGCGCGAGTTCGACCTGGACCTGATTTCCACGGCGCCGAACGTCGTCTACCGCGTGGTGGCCGAGGACGGCTCCGAGGTGATCGTGCACAACCCGAGCGACTGGCCGGAGGGCAAGCTCCGCGAGGTCTACGAACCCGTCGTCAAGTGCACGATTATTGTGCCGAGCGAGTTCGTGGGCACCACCATGGAGCTCTGCCAGCAAAAGCGCGGCGAGATGGGCGGCATGGACTACCTCTCCGAGGATCGCGTGGAGCTGCGCTACAAGATGCCTCTGGGCGAGATTATCTTCGACTTCTTCGACATGCTGAAGTCGCGCACCAAGGGCTACGCCTCCCTGAACTACGAGGAGGCTGGCGAGCAGTTGGCGGACCTGGTCAAGGTCGACATCCTGCTGCAGGGCGAGGCCGTGGATGCGTTCTCCGCGATTGTCCACCGTGACAACGCGCAGTGGTACGGCAACAAGATGACCAAGAAGCTCCGCGAGCTGATCCCCCGCCAGCAGTTCGAGGTGCCGGTCCAGGCCGCCATTGGCGCGAAGATCATCGCCCGCGAGAACATCCGCGCCCTGCGTAAGGACGTTCTGGCCAAGTGCTACGGCGGCGACATCTCCCGTAAGCGCAAGCTGCTGGAGAAGCAGAAGGCCGGTAAGAAGCGCATGAAGAACATCGGCTCCGTGTCGGTGCCGCAGGAGGCGTTCGTCGCGGCGCTGTCGACGGACGAGGGGAAGTAGTCGCGGACTCCCACCGCCGTGTAGATGGTCTGCCGCATGAATACCCCGGGGCAATCCGGAGTACTCAGGCGGCGGTCAGTCAGTCGGTTAGCCGGGTTTAGTGGGCTGAGTGGCTGTCTGAAACGTCGCGAAGCAGTCGTTCTAGGCCGCTGTCGAATGGGGCATCGGCGTAGGGGTTTGTCGTTGGGGAGGCGCCTGTCCTCTGTGGCGATGTCGGTTCCTGCGTGGCCGTCGTCGATTCTGAAATCCCGTTGACGAAGATTTCGACGGCATTTTGCAGGTGGGGGGCCGGAATATCCGATCCTAAAGTGTCGTAGATGTTCGCGGGCGCGTGGGTATCGAACGCGGACCCGAAGATGAAAGACTCCAGCGCCACGAGCGTTGGCAAGGCGTCGGTATCGGGGACTCCCCCAAGGAGCAGCACCTGGATTGCCTTATCGTAAAGCGCAATCGACAGGGGTGCCCGCGCGATGGGGAACGTCGCGATGAATTCAATCAACGGCACGTGTTCCGCGAGCGTATTCCGGTATGCCGTTGCCCACCGCTTTAGTGACGTACGGGGGCCCATCGCGCCGTGGATTGCGGCGTCGAGCGGGGAGTCGTCGACCTCTCTCATCACCTCATCTTGAAGGAGGACGAGTAGCTCGGCCTTGTTAGGAACATGGTTGTACAGGGCACTCGTCGCGACGCCGAGTTCTCGAGCAATCGAGGTCATAGTCAAGGCTTCGTAGCCTTTATCCGAGACGATTTTTACGGCGACCGTTGCGATATTGGCCCGCGTGACCAGGGATTTGTTGGGTCGGCCGCGCTGGCGGGAAGTCGTCATCCAAAAACCTCTGTTCTAAAACAAAATAATCATGTAGTGTGACCTGTAACACTAAATGAAAGGGTTTCATTTCGTGTTACGGGACATGACACGTTTCACTCTTCGACTGATTTTCCCACACGTCGAAGTTGTGTCACTTCGTCATTTCCCGCGTCTAAAGGGTAGGAGACGTGTGAAATGCCTCAAAATAATCAAAACCAGTCAGAAACTGGCGTCCTCCATCGCGACGTCGTCGTTATTGGCGCCGGGCCTGCCGGCCTCATGGCAGCGCGAACGCTGAAAAACAAAGGCATGAGCGTGGCCGTTGTCGAGGCTCGCAATCGCGTCGGCGGGCGCACATGGAACGGTAAAGTTGCGGACGCCAATGGCGTAGAGCACTTCATTGAAATCGGTGGGCAGTGGATTTCTCCGGATCAAACGCGCCTGACGGAACTCGTCAGCGAGCTAGGGCTCGAGACATTCCCGCGTTACCGCAAAGGTCGAGGCGTTTACGTCACGCCATCGGGGGAGCGCCTTGAATTTGACGGCGATGATTTCCCCGTCGCAGAAAAGACGTTGAAGGAAATGAACCGGCTGATCGACCACATCGAACAGCTTGCCTCCGAAATTGATGCCTCGGCTCCCTGGGAGCATCCACGCGCGCAGGAGCTCGACTCCATCTCGTTTCGGCGTTGGTTGGAGGAGCTTTCCGACGACCAGGAGGCGATCGACAACGTATCCATCTATATCGCATCCGGAATGCTGACAAAGCCTGCGCACACTTTTTCGGTGCTGCAGGCAGGTTTGATGGCTGCGTCTGCGGGCTCCTTCGCAAACCTCGTCGATGAGGACTTCCTCTTGGACAAGCGAGTAGTAGGTGGCATGCAGTCAGTGTCGCTGAGCCTCGCGAAGGAGCTGGGGGAGGACGTCATTGTGGATTCCCCTGTTCGTCGTCTGGAATGGGCGGAGCCTGATCCCGCGACAGCCGACGAGTTAAATAACATCGCGGCCGATGTACGAAATGGTGTGGGGAACAATGGTGAAGCAGGGCGCGTGACGGCATACGCCGACAAGGTTACGGTGAAGGCCCGCTACGCCGTGTTGGCTGTACCGCCGAACCTTTACAGCCGCATCGACTACGTGCCGCCGCTTCCACGTGAGCAGCAAGTCGTTCACCAGCACATTTCGATGGGGCTGGTGATCAAGGTACATGCGGTCTACGAGACGCCGTTCTGGCGCGAAGACGGGTTGTCGGGCACCGGGTTCGGAGGCGGGCGACTAGTCCAGGAAGTCTACGACAACACCAACTACGGCAAGAATTTCGCCGCCGGCGCGGACGGTGAAGAGGACACGTACGGCACGCTGGTGGGCTTCATCTCGGATGTTTATGCGGAACAGATGTGGGCATTGCCGGAAGCAGAGCGGCGCGAAAAGATTTTGGACGCGATGTCGCTATTTCTGGGGCCGAAGACGAAGGAACCAATTGCGTTCTTCCTCTCCGACATGGCAGCTGAGGAGTGGACTCGTGGCGCCTATGCCACCAGCTACGACCTCGGAGGACTGTCCCGCTGGGGACACCTCCAGGAAAAGCCCACCGGTCCGATTTACTACGCATGCTCAGACATTGCCGCCGAGGGATACCAGCACGTCGATGGTGCAATCCGTATGGGCGAGAAAGTTGGATTGCTGATTGCTGAGAAGGGATAGGCCATGCCGGACTATGCCTATAGCGCGCGCAAACCTAACGGGCAAGTGCTTGTTGGGTACAGCGCAACGCGCTCCGGTAAGGACGCGCTCAAACTCGCTGTTGCGATTGCAGCCAGCAGAAAAATGAGCCTGGAATTGGTCATGGTCGAGCCTGTGGATAGCGTCTACTCCGGCGTTTACCCGCACGATCGCGGCTATGACAACATCGTCGAGAAGCGAATTGCAGACTGGCTTCAGCAGGCCCTGGAATCAATCCCGGAGGGGATTGAAGCGCGGGCGCGGATCGTGAAAGGCGATTCCGAGCCAGCGGCGCTATTGCAGGCTGCCGACGAATTGGACTGCGACTTGATCGTGGTTGGAGCCCGCAGGGGAGGACTGTTCGGGAGATTTCGGATCGGGTCGGTGGCGAATTCGCTCCTGCATTCCGCGGATCGACCGGTTGCATTGGCGCCGAAGGGCTACCGATTTACTGGGCCGATTTCCCGAATAACGTGTTTGTTCGGTCCTCGCAAAGGAAATGACGATGTTCTCGCCTTTGGTATTCAAAGGGCGGAGAAGCGGAAGATTCCGTTGCGGGTTATATCGATGGGATTTGAGGGCGCAGCGAAGGAATCTGGGCGGTCTGCCGCAAACGGATCCGAGTCCGCTCGTGGTTTGGGAGTAATCCGTGAGTATGCCGACGGAGCGATTGCTGAAGAAATGCACGCGCTCGTCGACAGCGAAGCGGCGACGGTGGAATTCAGCAGTGCCCGCAGCGTCGAGAAAGCAATGGAGCAACTGACCTGGGACTCTGGGGAGCTAGTGGTTGTAGGGTCATCGAGACTGGCTGCGCCGGGGCGGATCTTCATGAGTGCCGTCACGTCGAGGATCTTGCGGAGCATTCCAGTGCCCATGCTGGTGATCCCGAGCGGATACATGCAGGTATCTAAGGGAGAGGCGGGGCACGATGAATGAGAATAAGGGGCTCGCCAAGAACCGCGTTGGTCTGTTCGGTGCAATCGTGATCGGCATTAGTTGCATCGCGCCAACATATACATTGACCTCGGGAATTGGTCCTGCAATCTCGGTCGCGGGAAAACATGTCCCAGCGATATTGCTATTGGGGTTCATCCCGATGCTCCTTGTCGCAATCGCGTACAGGGAACTCAACAGTCGTGTTCCAGATTCCGGAACATCTTTTACCTGGGCTACCAAGTCGTTCGGGCCGTGGGTCGGGTGGATGGGCGGATGGGGGCTCATCAGTGCAACCGTGTTGGTGCTTTCGAATCTGGCAGCAGTGGCCGTCGATTTCTTCTTCTTGCTCATTGCGCAGCTGGCTGGAAAGCCTGAGATTGCAGATCTGACTCGGAACCTCTGGGTCAATATTCCGACGACAATCGTTTTTGTGGCGGTGGCTGCATATGTTTCGTACCGAGGCCTTGAGTCGACGCAGTATTTGCAGACAATTCTTGTCGGAATTCAGCTCATTGCCATTGTGGCCTTTGATTCGGTGGCAATTTACAAGGCTTACAACGGGCAGGGGTTCGACTTTACGCCTATTGAACTGAATTGGTTTAATCCCCTTAGTATCGACGACTTCGGTTTAGTGGCGGCTGGTATTTCTCTGTCGATATTCATGTTCTGGGGTTGGGATGTCACCCTGACCATGAATGAGGAGACTCGGGACCCAGAGAAGACGCCGGGGCGCGCAGCTACTGGGTCAGTGATAATCATCATCGCGCTCTATGTTTTGACTGCATTGGCCATTGTCTCCTGGGGCGGAATTGGAAGCGGGGAATTCAGCGCCGGAAACCCCGACAATCAGGAGTCGGTCTTTGCAACTCTGTCAGCTCCTGTGCTTGGGCCATTCGCAATCTTGATTTATATCTCGGTGCTGTGTAGTTCCTTTGCATCACTGCAGTCGACAATGGTGTCTCCGGCGAGAACGCTGTTGGCGATGGGGTACTACAAGGCCCTTCCGCCGGCTTTTTCGAAGATCAGCCCGAAGTACAAGACTCCGAGTACGGCGACATTGCTCGCGGCGGTTGTATCCGCAGTCTTTTACGCCATCACCCGGGTCATTTCGGAAAATGCGCTCTGGGACACGATCTCCGCGCTTGGGCTCATGATCTGCTTTTACTACGGCATGACGGCAATAGCCTGTATCTGGTATTTCCGTTCTGAACTCATGACTTCGGTTCGGGGTTTCTTCTATCGTCTGGTGTTTCCAGCGATCGGCGGCGGGTTCCTATTAGTCATGTTCTTTGTGACAGCGGTGGATTCTATGAACCCGGAGTACGGTTCCGGAAACTCCGTCTTCGGCGTTGGAACTGTATTTGTCCTCGGAATGGGGATTTTGGTTACGGGGGTCGTACTCCTTCTATTTACTCGAATCTTCCACCCAGATTTCTTCCTCGGCAAGACTCTCCCGAGAATCAATTCTGTTGACGATCAATCGGAGGTCTATATGTAACCAAATAGAGAATTGCAGCCCCATTCAATAGTCCTAAATAGAAAACGCAGACCTCAATGTGAGGGATAAGAGATTGGAGAATCACATGACTACTAACGGATACCGAGTTCAAAACCCCGTCGACAACGCAGTGCTCGAGACATTTGAGCAGGCTAGTGACGCAGACATTCAGAACACGTTGGCTGCCGCCGATACCGCATGGGCTGACTGGGCTGCGAAGCCGATCGAGGAGCGGGCAAAGATTGTCACTCGCGTTGCAGAGCTGTTCGAAGAGCGCAAGGACGAGCTGGCGGCCATAGCAGCCCAGGAAATGGGAAAGCCTATTCCGGAGGGAATCGAAGAAGTCGAGTTTTCCAGCGTCATCATCCAGTACTACGCGGATAATGGTGCGAAATTCATTGAGGAGCAGGAGATCCCCACGGACGCGAACGGTGTCGCGAAACTGCGTCGTCTGCCAATCGGTGCCCTGCTCGGCATTATGCCGTGGAATTTCCCTTACTACCAGGTCGCGCGCTTTGCCGGGCCGAACTTGATGCTCGGCAACACGATTGTGCTCAAGCATGCGGAAACCTGCCCAAAGGCAGCCTTGGCCATCCAGAAGATTATGGATGATGCGGGGGTTCCGGAGGGCGTGTACACGAATGTGTTCGCGTCCCATGACCAGGTTGCGGACATCATTGCCGATCCCAGGATTCAAGGTGTTTCGTTGACCGGCTCGGAACGTGCGGGTTCAGCCGTCGGGGAGCTGGCCGGTCGGCATCTGAAGAAGGCTGTGCTGGAGCTCGGTGGCTCTGATCCGTACATCATCCTCGACACCGATGATGTGAAGGAAGCTGCGCAAACCGCGTGGGCGACTCGCATGTATAACACTGGTCAGGCGTGTAACTCCAACAAGCGCATGATCGTGATGGCAGACATCTACGATGAGTTTGTCGCCGAACTTGTATCTTTGGCAGAGGCCATGGAGCCAGCAGCACCGCAAGATGCCGGTGGCGCGAAGTACAGCCCTCTGTCCTCGCGCGGAGCGGCCGAGAACTTGGATCGACAGGTTCGAGAGGCCGTGAACCAGGGCGCCACGCTTCGTGCTGGCGGAGTTCTAGCCGCTGAAGGCGCGTACTTCTCGCCGGCCGTGCTTACCGACGTCAAGCGGGGCAGCAGCATCTATTACGAGGAACTCTTCGGTCCGGTTGCGGTTGTGTACAAGGCCGAAAGCGACGAGGAAGCCCTCGAAATTGCGAATGATAGCAGGTACGGTCTCGGTGGGGCGGTGTTCTCCCGAGACGAAGCTCGCGCAAAGAAGCTCGCCGCCTTTTTGCAGGTCGGCATGTCGAATGTCAATACTCCGGCCGGTGAGGGAGCAGAATTGCCGTTTGGTGGCGTGAAGCGATCCGGTTTCGGTCGCGAACTGGGGCCGCTCGGAATGGATGAGTTTGTGAACAAGCAGCTCTACTTCGTGGAAAACCAGTAGGTGTTGAAGGCTACGTTGCGGGGACTATCCAAGGGTGCTGCCTTAAACCATTGGCCGCGGCCTGGTCCGGCTCGAATAGGTATCGCCTTGCTGAAAAACCCTGGGAACGCAGCGTAGCCTCTCGCACGACTTCAGCCGGTGCGTCGTAGAACCCGGATGACCATGGCGGGTTCGCTTCGACGACTACCACGCGGCCGTCGGCAAGCCTGCCGGTGTCGATGACGGCAGAGTCCAATCCGAGTTCAGAAGCGGCGGTGCGGGCTACCTCGACATGGTCCGCATCGACGTCGACGGGAGACGCTCCGCCCGACCACTGCCACTCGCCACTTGTGTAGACGCCGGAGTGCGCGACGGTATCGCCGATAATCCGGTTCCGGCACTCTTCGACTATCTCCACAATTTCGCTGACGATGAAATCGTGGGCTTTGATAGCGGGGTAGGAGTCACATCGGAACCGGAACTCGGCTTGATTGAGAATCGCGGCGACGAAGTGCTGATACTTGTGTTTCGCCAGTTTGATGAAGGCAGTTCCGGGGCGGGCTGTAGTCCCCGACCAATATTGGGCGCCCGATATGGAAGCGAAATCTTGCGACAGCAAGTCCGAGACCGCCTCTGCTCCCGAGCAGTACTCCACGTTTCGGCCTAGCAGCTCAGGCGGAAGATTCCACCATGGCGCATCGTCGAAATGCCAGGGATCGTTTCTCAAATGGTAAAGCGAAACGAAGCTGCCCGGCTGCCAGATGCCGTCCTCTCCTTCGACGAAGGCAGAGGTATCGATTGGGGCGGAGCCATCTGAATATTCGGCATCGAGGAATTCGGCACGCCACTGGTTGGGATGAACCACGTACAGCATCGGTGAAGGCCTCCAGGCATTGTTGATCGTTGGACTTCATGCTAGTCGGTGGCTTTCGGGGTGATTCGTAGCTGTCAGGCGTCGTAACCGGGAACTCGCGATCCAGGTCCTAGCGCCCGCCAGCTCTACTTCCTGTCCTGCCTAATGTCCTGGTTCGTCGCCTTAGTCTCCCTGTGCGAATCGTAGAAGGCCGAGGCCCGGGAGAACTCGTCGTTGATCTTCTCCACGCCGTCACGCTCTACCAGCGTCTTCTTTCCGCTAAACAAGTTGGTGCCGAGGCCTAGCCGGTCGCCCTTAATCTCCACGCCGATGGAGGACAGGATTGTGGGGAAGAGGTCAAAAGGCGCGTACTGGCGGTTCTTGGTCACGGAATCCGGCTGGTCGGTGCCCTGTACCGGGTTCAGGATGAAGTTCACCACCGTGCGGTTGTAGTCCTTGTCCCACCCGTGGAAGAAGTTCTTGTCCATGGAGCGGTGGTCGCCGGTGACCACAATCGTGGTGTCGTCGGCCCACGGCTGCGCCTGGATCCACTTAATGAGCTTGACGGTCTCTTCCTGCGAGTACTTGATCACGTTGGCATAGTGCTTCTCGAAGGGACGCTCGGTCATCCGCTTGGAGGCGTAGCCGTCGGGGAAGTGGGTGTCCGCGTTTTCCAGCACAAAGTAGAACGGCTTCGAATCCTGGCCGAGGCGAGTCAGATCGGTCTTGGCGTATTCGTAGAGCTTGTCGTCCTCGAACCCCCACCACTCGTGGTAGTCCGGCGGGATGAGCCCCTTCGAGATCGCGTAGGGGTGGTCGAAGACGAGGAAGTCGCCGTGGCGTCGGTAGTAGTCACCGAGCCCGCCCCATTTGCCGTTGGCACCCAGCATGAACTCCGTCGCGTACCCCGCCTTGTGCAGAATGTCGCCTGTCGTGGTGAAGTCCGGGTAGGACATCTGCGTGCCGTCACCGGCTCCTGCGGCCAGCATTGGGGTTCCCGCCCACATGTTCACCATCGCTGCGATGGAGTGGCCCGAGGCGTAGAGTTGCTGCGGCCCGCCGTGTTTATCGGTGTTGGAGAAGGACACGCCCGTATCCGAGAGCTTCGCCAGCTCCGGCATCAGGTTGACGTCCATGTATCCGCCGAGGTCCTTCGAATAGTACGAGTTCTCCACCGACTCCATGTAGATGTGAATCAGATTGCGCTTCTTCGCCGGCATCTTCATGTTGTCGGCGGTCGGCGCCACGTAGTTGGCCTCAATGTAGTCGGAGGTCGAAAACTCCTGCCGCAGGATTCCCGCCAGCGGAACTGTATTGAAGGCAAAGGCCACCGAACCCGCGAGCAGCACACACATCGCCGTCAGCACCGGGCCGCGCAGGTATTTCACCCCGCTTTCCGACGGTGGCACGGTGCCCCGCGGTTTCGGCGCAACCGTGGCGTTCTCGTTGTCGTGGCGACTCCGGGCGCGTCCTCGCTTCGTCACGGCGATCGCGGACTGGATCGTCCCCAGGCATGCGCCGATAACGGCGGTTGCGATGACGGGGAGACCATGAGGTTGAGCACCGCGAGGTCCTGTTCGCGGGTGGACTCCCCGCCGCCTTCCGTGAGCAGGAACATGAAGTGATCTGCGGGGATATCGCCAAACGTCTTGCCGAACCACAGCGGTACGAAGAAGAAGAGTCCAATGAGGAACCCCAGTACGGCCCCCAGGACGAATGACAAAATGCTGCGGGTCTTAGGGGCCCGCCCGGGGTGTGTTCTTTCAACCAGAATGCCCGTGTCAAAACCTTTTTTGATCAGGAACAACACGACGCCGCCGAATGTGATCGTCGTCAAGCCGTAGGCGGCCGCGAATCCCAGGGTGGGAGGTTCACCGTAGACGGCGGTTTTCTTCAGCGCGAAGAGGAAGAAGATCACTGCGAGCGCGTTGACTGCGAGGCCGACGGCGACGCTGCGGACTGCGGCCCTGCGGTTGTGCCCCAAAAGACGCGTCCCGAGCGTGACGAGCGCCGCGAGCACGGCGAGTTGAACGATGATAATCACGCTGCGATTTTATCGGGTGAGGTGCGCAAATGGGCAATCGTGGTCTGAGTCACTTCATTCATGCCCTAGAATCGGGTTCAAGCGATTGAAAGGCATTTTCTTAACATGCAAGACCAGACCAAGCTCATCCACTCCGGCTACGTCCCGGGCAACAAGGACCCCCGCCAGCTTCCGATCGTGCAGTCGACGACCTACACCTTCGACTCCTCCGATGACATCGCGGCCGTGTTCGACGAGCCGACCCACGCGCTGATCTACTCGCGCTTCGCGAACCCGACGGTGATGGCAGTGGAGGCCAAGATCGCGGACCTCGAGGGAGGCGCGGCGGCGATGGCGACGTCGTCAGGCCAGGCGGCCACCGCGATGGCGATCATGAATATCTGCTCGGCCGGCGACTCTTTCGTGGCCTCGTCGGAGATCTATGGCGGTACCTCCAACCTCTTCGCAACGACGCTGAAGCGCTTCGGCATCGAGGTCATCTTCGTCGACCAGGACGCGCCGGAGGAGGAGATTGCGGCGGCGTTCAAGCCGAATACCAAGGCGCTGTTCGGCGAGATCATCGCGAACCCGGCGATGAGCGTGCTGGACATCGAGAAGTTTGCTCGCATTGCGCACGGCCAGGGCGTGCCGCTGATCGTGGACTCCACTTTTGCGACTCCGGTGCTGTGCAAGCCGATCGAACACGGCGCCGACGTGGTGGTGCACTCGACCTCGAAGTACATGGACGGCCACGCCATTCAGGTCGGCGGCATGATCGTGGATGCAGGCACGTTTGACTACACCAACGGCAAGTTCCCCGGCTTCACGGAGCCGGACGAGTCCTACCGCGGCGTGGTCTACACCAAGGACTACGCGGTCGCGCCGTTTGTGATTAAGGCGCGTATGCAGCTCCAGCGTGACTTCGGCGCGTACCCGGCGGCGCACTCGGCGTTCATGCTCAATCACTCCCTGGAGAGCCTGGACGTGCGCATGCGTCGCCACTGCGAGAATGCGCAGAAGGTCGCCGAGTACCTGGAGACCCGCTCGGACGTATTGAATGAGGTCCGTTACCCGGGCCTGAAGTCCTCGCCCTACTACGAGACGGCCCAGAAGTACCTGTCCGGCGCCTCGGGCGTCGTCACCATTGACCTGAAGGGCGGCCGTGAGGCCGGCACCGCGTTCATGGACGCGCTGGAGATTGTGTCCCGCCAGGTCCACGTCGCCGACGCGCGCTCCTGCGTGCTGCACCCGGCCTCGACGACGCACCGCCAGGTGCCGGACGAGCAGCTGCCGTCCGTCGGCATCACCCCCGGCCTGGTGCGCCTGTCGATCGGCCTGGAAAGCGTCGACGACATCATCGCCGACATTGAGCAGGCGCTGGCGAAGGCGCAGTAGCAGGCTTTGCAAGCCTCAGCGCAAGGGGAAGGCCCCGCGCCCCAATTGGTGGGGAATACGCGGGGCCTATTGCCGGGCTTTTCGGTCTTAACCGCCGAAGACGCCCAGCTTGCCGTACTTTTCGGCGAGCAGGTAGTACACGACCAGGCGCTGCTTCTGGCCTGCGATCTTCTTGCCGACCTCCTGGATGGCGGCGTCAATCGCCTCATCGGAGTCGGTGACGCCCAGCTTCTTCTTGACGAAGTTCTCGCGGACGGTGGCGAGCTCGGCCGGGTCGCTGTAGGAGACCAGGCGTGCGTCCACGTGGGTCAGCGCCAGGCGGTAGGTCTTCTCCATCTGTGCGACGACGGCCTCGTCTGCATCGGGGGCGTACTTGCGAATGTTCTCTAGAGCACTCATTGAGCGTCTCCGTTCTGTGAGGTGGAAACCGCAGCGAGAAAAACTGAGGTTGTTGGCCTCAATTTTACGCCGAACTAAATTGTCGGGAAACGATTTCCAGCGGGGAGGCGACGTATCAGTTTTCCCGGTCAGTTCTCCCGACCCATTTCTCGTGTTTTTCAACCACTCACTTTGTCGCGCAACATCGAACGCAGTCCGCGCCACCCGCTAACCTAGGAGCGTGGAATCCATTTACCTGCTCGCGATACTGTTCTCGATCCTCGGCGGCCTGGTTGCTTCGATGCTGCATCTGCCGCCGCTGATCGGGTTTCTTACTGCGGGCTTCGCCATCAACCTGGTGGGGCTTGACCATGTGCCATTCATTGACACTATCGCTGAGCTCGGTGTGACAACACTGCTGTTCACCATCGGTTTGCACTTGAACCCCAAGGACATTGGCCGGGCCCGCGTGATCGCGACCGGGGTGGGGCACGCCGTTGCCAATACGGTGATTTTCGCGGTGCTCTTTAGCCTGGCCAGCTTCCTTCCGCTGCAGGAGTTGACGGGGCTCGGCCCCACCGCTCTGATTTATATCGGCATCGCCACCTCGTTCTCGTCGACGGTGTTCGTGATGAGTCAGCTGGAGGAGCAAAACCGCAGCGGTTCCACGGTCGGTCGCATTTCTATCGGTGTGCTGGTGCTGCAGGACATCATCGCTGTCGTGGTGTTGGTGTTTTCCTCCGGCAAAACCCCACAGCTCTGGGCTCTGGCCCTGCCTCTGGTCTTCCTGCTGCGCCCCTTCATCACCCGCATGCCGGACCGTATGTTCCGTACCGAGTTGTTGGTTCTCACCGGCATCGGCATCGCCGTCGGCGCGTACTCCTTCTTCGAGCTGGCGGGAGTCTCCGGCTCGCTGGGTTCTCTTATCGCAGGCATTTTGCTCTCGGGGCACCCGGTTGCGGAGCGCTTCTCCAAGGCCCTGATTAGCGTCCGCGAGCTGCTACTGGTCGGCTTTTTCATCCAGATCGGCCTGGGCGGCCTTCCCGACGCCGGGGGTTTCCTCATCGCGGGAATCCTCGTGGTGTTCCTGGTCGCCAAGGCTGCCGCGTTCATCGTCATTCTGGGGCGCGTCGGCATGTCGGCTCGCACCAGTGCCCTCTCGGGCGTCATCCTCGCCAACTACTCTGAGTTCGGCCTGATCGTCATGGCCGTCGCGGTGCAGCAGGGTGTGCTGCCAAAATCTTGGACGTCCATCATGGCCGTCGCCGTCGCGGGCAGCTTCATCCTCAGCTCCATCGTGATGGCCAAGAAGGACCTGATGCTGAAGGTCCTGTTGCGCTGGATTACGGAGACTCCGGAGCGCAAGCTCGTCCCCGACGAACGCCCGGTAAAAATCCGCAATGCCGACGCGCTCGTCCTCGGCATGGGCCGCGTCGGGGTCGGCGTCTATCGTCGCCTGACGCAGGAATACAACCTCAACGTCTATGGCATCGACTTCGACGAGGATCGCATCGACCGCCTGCGCCGCGAGGGCTTCAACATCATCTCCGGCGACGTGACCGACTCTGACCTCTGGCGCCGCATCGAGCTAGAACGAGCGCCCAACCTGTACGTCCTTGCGCTACCTGATCACGGAGATAGCGTCGATATGGTTCGCAACATCCGCCGCTACGACACCGAGGGCATCATTGCCTCGACGACGCAGCGTCGTGACGCAAAGGAAGTGCTTATCGACGGCGGCGCGGACGTTGCCGTGTACCTCTACGATGGCGCCGGCGAGGAGCTGGCCGATCAGGCAATGGAGGCCATCACCGAGCGGGCGTAGTTCGCGGTGTCGGGATCGGCCGCAACTCAGTGCGCCACGCTGTGGTTCGCGGTCGGCCTATCCTCGGTTGTATGACTGATTTGTACCTTGTCCGACACGGCGAAACAGAGTGGTCGCGATCCGGCCAGCACACGTCGATCACCGATCTTCCGCTGACCCCTCGCGGAAGGGAGGAGGCGCAGGCCCTGGACGGCTGGCTGGACGCAGAGGATTTCGGGCTGGTCTTGGCGTCGCCGCGGCAGCGCGCGCAGGAGACAGCGAGGCTTGCGGGCTTCGGCAATTTTGACGTCGAGGAGGACCTCGCCGAGTGGTTCTACGGCGACTACGAGGGGATTACGTCGGAGCAGGTCCACGAAAACGTTCCCGATTGGCAGATTTGGACCCATGGGGTTCCCGGTGGCGAGACCGCGGAGCAAGTCCGTGAGAGGGTGGGACGCGTCGTCAAGCGGGTGCAGGAATCTGGCGTGGAAAAGGCGATCGTGTTCGCGCACGGGCACTCGCTGCGCGCGCTGACGACGGTGTGGCTGGAGTTGCCGATCACTCTGGGTGCATCGTTTCCGCTGAATACGGCGTCGCTATCAGTGCTGGGGCGGTATCACGACAGGCCCGCAGTGTTGCATTGGAACCTGACCCGCGAGGTGTAGATAGACGCAGGCGGGCGATGAAAACCGAGCTGGCGGTGCCCTAAAATATGTAGGGGGCAAAAGTAATTTTGGCTGCCTATCCGTTCATCCATTGATTCGTCAATCTGTAGCTCAACGAAATTTTTGACTAAAGGAGCCGTGGGCCTCATGGACGTCCATACACCGAACTTTTCTTTCCCGGCCGGAGGAAATGCGGAGTCAAGCCTGGGCTTTGCAGTCGTTGATTTTGAAACAACAGGTTTTACGCGGTTCGACCGAATTATTGAAATCGGCGTCGTGCTGCTAGGCGCTGATTTGGAGGTGGAGGGGCGCTGGCGCACGCTCGTGCAGCCCGACCGGGGGTTCGATAATTCGCAGGTGCACGGCATCACGCCGAGCGACCTGGTAGAAGCGCCAACGTTCGATCAGGTCGCGCGTCGCTTCGCTGATGTCATCAACGGCCGTGCGTTGATTGCTCACAATGCCGGATTTGAGCGCAAATTCATGGAGTACGAGTTCGGGCGCCTCGGGGTGGAGCTGCCAGACGGCGAGTGGTCGATTGACACCTTGAAGCTGGCCCGCGCACTGTACCCGGGACAGCCTGCCTCTTTGGGGCACCTCCTCGCACACCTGGGACTGAACAATGTCGCGGCGCACACGGCGCTCGCGGATGCCGACGCCACGGCGCAGGTATTCCGGCACTTCGTCCTGAAGAAGGGCCTTTTCCCAGGACATGCGAAGCCTCTAGTGTTTACCGAGTCGCAGTTATCCACTGTGCCCGAGTCCGATGCGGCGCTGCTCCCGCGTGCCGACGGCTTGTTCCCCGGTGACGCAGCCGAGTCGCAGTCGGCTGGGGCGGGGGAGCCTAGCGGAGCAGACACGAAGTGGCTGCGCCTGCTCACAGAGCATGTCCCGAGCATGGGTGACGCCGCGTCAGACGAGTACATTTCTTACCTCGTCGAGTCGATGGTGGATGGGCGCCTGGATGTTCGAGAGCTCTCGCGCCTGCACGGGATCGCGGCGGTCAATGGGCTTGGCGCTGACGACATTGAGGTATTGCACGAGCACTACCTGCGACAACTTATTGTCCAGGCCTGGTCGGACGGTGTGGTGACCGAGCAGGAGCGAGGCCGACTGGTTCGTATCGCCACGGAGCTGGGAATTAGTAGTGACCGCGTCGACTTCCTGATCTACTCGGGCAGCGAGTTGCGCCTCCACGTTGGAGACCGCGTGACCTTCACTGGTGCGATGGTCACCCCGCGCGAGGTCTGGGAAGAGCGGGCCCGAAAGGCCGGGCTCGACGTAGGTGGTGTGATTCGGCGTTCGGCCGTGGTCGTAGCTGCCGACGTTCATACGGCCTCGAATAAGGCGAAGAAGGCCCGGGCCCTAGGAATTCCGATTGTTGATGAGGTGACGTTTGCGCACGCCCTTTCTGCGTTGGTCGCAAGTCAGAATAAGGAGCAGGCACAGGACCAAGGGCGAACACAGAATCCGGAGCAGGAGCAGGCGCGCACGCCGCAGCGAGCCGACCAGAACGAAACGGGTACCCAGCGAGATACGAGCAGCCAGCGCGAGGCCACATCGCGGGATTCCTCCGGTGATTTCGCGCGCGACTTCGCGGCCGTGTTTCCGTGGCTGGACAGCGCCGACGTCGACGATATCCGCGAGGACGTAATGTCCATTGCTCGGGCGTGGATTGACGACCACTCGGCGGCAGGGCTCGGACGGTTGTCGCCGTTTATGAACTTTGGCGTGTTTCCGGAGAGCCCCGAATGGAAACGCGTCCTGGACAAGCTGGGGCTTTCGGGCCCCTCGGTCCGCGATACCTCCGTGCGGGACCTATTCGATGTGAAGGGATACGGCCGGGTTCGCGTGCAGAAGCTCGTGGTGGATGCCGTGACCCATGCCTTCGACGAGTTCGAGGCTTCGGAGGGCGAGGGTACAGGCTCCCCAACCGACGCCGTGAAGGATGCCTTTGGCCAGGCGGCCGAGGGGGTACGTGGGATTCTGGGAAAGGTCTTTGAGGACGCGGACGGCGCAGTCGGCGAGGCCGACACGGGCTCCCCCGCGATCGATGCCGAGGCGCTCGTCGATTGGCTGGCCATCACTGGCGATGCCCAGGCCTTGGTGGGCGGAGCTCCGGACTATCTGCCGGAGTCAGTTCGAGTGCAGTCGCAGGCGTTGGGCGATCGCGTAGCGGCGGTTTGTACTAGAGCACAGCACGAGATCCAGGCGGTCATGGAGCAGGACACTCGTTTCCCGGCAATTGCGAATCGGCGCCTCGTCCGCGGCGCGAGCTTGGAGGAGCTGGGGCAGCAGTGTGGGGTCACCCGCGAGCGCATCCGCCAATTAGAGTCGACGCTGCTCGCCTCGCTTGCCGACGCCGGCCCTGCCTGCGAGATGCTCCGGGCCGGGCTGTTCCACCGCTACGCACCGGTCGCGAGGCTAAGCCGGATCCGCGCGGAGATGCCAGCGTTGTTCGAGGTCCCTTCGGGAATGGAAGCTTCGTTGATCAAGCTGTTGGTGCACACCGGTTCTCGCGGAGCCGGAGTGTCGACGGCGCAGTGGCGCATCGACGGGGAATGGTTCCTCAGCCACGGGTTTGAGGAACGATTTAGCAAGACCGTCGAGGGCAGCGTTGATGAGTACGGCGTGGTTCCGCTCTCCGTGTTGGCGGACGCACTCGATATTTCCACGGAGCTGGCAGCCGAATGGATCGGTCAGCGAACCCAGTACCGGATTTTCGAGGGCCAGGTGTTTACCAGGGTGACGTCGGTAAGCGATAGGGCGGTGGCGCTGCTGTCCTACCGGGGAACACCCATGCATATTGATGACATCGCGGAGGTGATGGCGGACCGGAACTCCCGCGCGATCGATGGGCGGCTGGCGCTCGATCCGCGGACGAAGCGGTGCGCGCCGGGCACGTGGGCGCTTGCAGAATGGGACATGGAGGAATGGACGAATATTGCCGATTACATCGGCAGGCGCGTTGACGAGGCAATGGAGCAGGGACTCGACGGCGCTTCGCTGGATGAGGTGATTGCAGGTGCCGTGGGGTTCGGCGTCGCTGAGAGTTCGGTGCGTATGTACGCCGCGACCGGTGAGTTCGCCGTGGAGGACGGCCGGGTGCGCAGGCGCTCGACGGAGGAATACGAGCCCATCGATACCGCACCAGAGGAATCGAAGGGGCTCTACTGGCGCGGTGACCACTGGGCGCTGCTGCTGACCATCACGTACGACCACGTCCGCGGTTCCGGCTGTGCGATTCCTTCGGGGGTGGCCGGGATGTACGGGATGAGCTACGGCGACGAGAAGTTCCTGCCGTCCAGGCTGGGGGAGCAGCGAATTGTCGTGAAGAACACCAATACCCATATGTCGACGATCTCGCGGTTTGTGAGGGACATGGGACTCGAGGAGGGCGAGCGCGTGTGGGTCCACTTCGGGGACTCTTTCGACATCACGCGCGCGCCCGCGGCAGTGCCGCAGGCGGAGGGGCTGGCCGGGCTGGTCAATACTTTCGCGCTGGAGGGGAGGCTCGGGTGTGAGGGCGCCGTCGAGGACGCTGAGTTCGATGCCGTCGAGGTTCTGGCTGCGCTAAACGAGGCGCTGGGCCTCCCGGTGGACGCGCCCCGGCGCAAGACCGTGGCCCGGCTTCGTCACCGCCGCGAGGATGAACTGGCCGAGAAGGTTCGTGAGCTCTAAGTGACTCCAGGAGGGGACATGGACGGCAACGTGGATAAGAACATGAATGGTTACTCGCCCGGCTCCGTGAATGGCACCGCGCGAGGCGGCGGGGCGCGCGTCAGCGACGAGGTCCTCGACCGCGCCCGCGGCGTCCTCTACGGGCAGGTCATCGGGGATAACCTGGGTGCCCTGGTGGAGTTCCGCAGCGCCGCTAGCATCGCCCGCGAGTACCCGGGCGGCGTGCGGGAGATGGCCGACGGCGGCACCCACAACATCGCCGCTGGCCAGCCCACCGACGACAGCGAGATGGCCCTCGCCCTCGCACGCTCGCTGGTGCGCCGCGCCGGATTCGACGAGGCCGACGTGCGGGCCTCCTATGCGCGTTGGGCACACTCGGGCGCCTTCGACATGGGAAACGCCACGACAGCGGCGCTTCTCCACGGCGCTCCCGATGCGAATTCGCAGGCTAACGGCGCGTTGATGCGCATTTCGCCGCTGGCCGTCGCGTATTGGCGCGACCCGCAGCGCGCGGGCGAGCTGGCGCGCCTCGACGCCGCCATCACCCATCCGCATCCGCTGTGCGCCGAGGTCAACGCCCGTTTCGTCTCCTCGCTTGCCGACGTCATCGCCGGTGGCCCTGATGGATCTGGCGCGGCGGGCGGCGTCGGAAAGCTGATGGAGTGGATCGAAGGCGAGAGCGAGCAGTGTCTGGCCGAGTGGCGGGAGTCGGGGAGGGAGCCCGATTTTTCGGTGCATCAGGGCTGGGTGCGGCTGGCCCTGTGGGCGCTGCTGTCGGAGTTGCGGCGGGTGGAGGCGGGGGAGACCACGTTCGAGGAGTCGCTGGTCAGGGTGATTGGGCGCGGCGGTGACACCGATACGAATGCCGCGATCGTGGGCGCCTACCTGGGTGGGGTTTTCGGGGCGGAGGCGATTCCGAAGCGGTGGCGCGACGTGATTGATGCGTGCGAGCCGCTGCGGGACCGCCCGGCGGAGTACCACCCGAATGACGTGGCGGTGTTGGCGGGGGAGCTGGCGCAGCTAGCGGGGGAGCTGGCAGAGCTTGGTAGCCCGAACCATGCGCGCGTGAACCCGGCAGTGTGAGAAACTGGGAGGCAACGTTGAGAATTATTGGCAACGCGGAGATTGTCCGTCGAGATTGTCTCGCGGGTTGCGAAGTGATTCGCGAAGTCACAGGAAAGGGATCCTGACATGGGAAACGGAAGCGTCGATAGTCAGCCCGAGGGCTACAAGGCCTACGAGGCCGACGGCGTGGTCATCTACTGGAAGGCCGACTTGTGCCAGCACTCCAGGAATTGCGTGCGCGGCAACCCGAACGTCTTCGAGTACGAGCGCCGCCCGTGGATCGACCCGACCGCCGCTTCGCCGGAGGAGATCGCAACGGTGATTGACCGCTGCCCGTCGGGCGCGCTGAAGTACCGGCTGAAGTAGGTACCGGCTGAAGTAGAGGCACCCGCCACTCACCGGGCCCTCCCCACAACGAAAGGACCACCGTGACCCGAACTTTCGCGCAGCAGATTGTCTCGACCCTGGAGCGCCTCGGGGTGCGTCGCATCTACGGCCTGGTCGGCGACAGTCTCAACCCGATCGTTCATGCGGTGAGCAAGTCCACGATCGAGTGGATTCACGTCCACAACGAGGAGGCCGCGGCGTTCGCCGCCGGTGCCGACTCGCTGACGACGGGCCAGCTGGCGGTGTGCGCGGCCTCGGCGGGGCCGGGCAATACGCACCTGATTCAGGGCCTATTCGAGTCCCACCGCAACGGCGCGAAGGTCCTGGCGCTGGCCACGCACATCACCTCGGTGAACATCGGCACCGACTACCACCAGGAGACCCGCCCGGAGGAGCTCTTCCGCCAGGCCTCCGGATACTGCGAGACCGTCTACTCCCCGGAGCAGGGCGCGATGGTCCTCCACCACGCCATCCAGTCCACGCTGGCGGGCAAGGGCGTGTCCGTCATGGTTATCCCGGGTGACATGGGCCGCCTGCCCGCCGCGGGCGACGAGTTTCCGGACGCAACGCTGCAGGTTGCCAACACCACCCTGCAGCCGGACCCCGCCCAGGTCGCAGCTCTCGCTGCCGCGATTAATGCCGCCGAGACGGTGACAATCTTTGCCGGTTCCGGCGCGTCGGCAAGCAGAGACGAGCTCTTCGCGCTGGCGGAGAAGGTGAAGGCCCCGGTCGGGCACGCGCTGGGCGGGAAGATGTCGCTGCAGTACGACAACCCCTTCGACGTCGGCATGACGGGGCTGCTCGGCTACGGGGCGCTGGCGCCGGCGGCTCATAAGGCGAACCTGTTCCTGATGATTGGCACGGATTTCCCGTACCGCGCCTTCCTACCGAAGGACAACGTCGCCCAGATTGAGATCGACGCCTCGCGGATGGGGCTGCGCGCGCCGGTGAAGTACCCCGTGGTGGGCGACGCGAAGGCGGTGCTGCAGGCGCTGCTGCCGCTGGTCGCTGAGAAGACCGACCGGACCTTCCTGGATAAGATGCTGCACGAGCACCACCGCAAGCTGGATCACGTGATTGAGGCGTACACCTCGGGCTGCGAGCATCGGCACCCGATTCATCCCGAGTTCGCCGCGCGCATCATCGATGAACGAGCAGATGGAGACGCTATTTTCGCCGTCGACACGGGAATGTGCACCGTCTGGGGTGCGCGCTACATCACCCCAACCGGCGAGCGCGACATGCTGGTCTCGTACCGCCACGGCACGATGGCCAACGCGCTTCCCGACGCCATCGGCGCCCAGGCCGCCAATCCGGGCAGGCAGGTGGTGTCCTTTAATGGAGACGGCGGGCTGTCGATGCTGATGGGCGAGTTGATTACGGTCAAGCAACACGGGCTGCCGATCAAGATGTTCGTGTTCAACAACTCCTCGCTCGGCATGGTGAAGCTGGAGATGCTGGTCGAAGGCCTGCCGGAGCACGAGACGGACCACGAGCAGGTGGACTACGCCACCATCGCCCGCGGCGTCGGCATCGAGGCCGTGCGCGTGGAGCGCCCCGAGGACCTGCGCGAGGCCGTTGAGCGGGCGCTGGCCCACGATGGCCCCTTCCTGGTGGACATGGTCACCGATGCCAACGCGCTGTCGGTGCCGCCGGAGATTACGTGGGACGAGGTCGTCGGTTTCGCGGAAGCCTCGGCGAAGACGGTGCTGGCAGGCGGCGTCGGCGCGATGGTGGACATGGCGCTGACGAATCTGAAGAACATCCCGAGGCCGTAGGGCCTGCGGTTTTCCGTGGACGGTGGCGGGACAGTCGTCCGTTGCCGATACGCCTTAGATGCGTGCGCGTCACCCCAAGCGAGTGCTAGGGGGACTTCGGAGCGTAAAAGTTCAGCTTTGCTAATCTTTAGATTCGTCGGGGTCGATCTTGCTGCTTGACTGTTGGATCGGCCTGGAATCCGGTGCGAATCCGGAGCTGTCACGCAGCGGTATGGAAGTACGCGGTTGGCACGAAGCCACTGGCACATGCTGGGAAGGCGCCACGAAAGCGGTTGATCTCTAAGCCCGAAAACACCGACGGTTGGAAGTTCCTCGTGATTTGGGAAGTAGAAAAATGAAGAAGCTCGGGCTGTTTACCTGTACCACTATTGCGACCGTGGGGTTGCTCGCCGGCTGCGTCGGCGCTCCTGACCAGGACAAGGCCACCGCAAGCGGCGACGGCAAATACGAGCCGGTCACCGTCACCAACTGCAGCGTTGAGACCACATTTGACCAGGCCCCGAAGCGTGCAGTCACCCTGAACCAGGCCGCCACTGAGACGATGCTTGCGCTCGGACTCGAAGGCTCCATGGCGGGCACCGCATACATCGATGACTCGGTCCCGGCCGAGTGGGAGAAGGCCTACGAGAGCGTGCCGCAACTCTCCGGCTCGGAGTACCCGTCCAAGGAAGCATTCCTCAAGGCCAAGCCGGACTTCGCGTACTCCGCGTACAACTCCGCATTCTCGGATAAGGGCGTCGGCACGCGCGAGGAACTCCAGGGCACGGGCATCAACTCTCACATCATCCCGTTCGGCTGCCCGGACAAGAAGGACAAGCCCAAGGGCGCGGACATGACCGCGGTATGGCAGGAGACGCGCGATATTGCGAAAATCTTCGGTGTCTCCGAGCGCGGTGAGAAGGTGGTCAAGGACCAGCAGGCTCGCCTGGACGCGCTGAAGGGCAAGTCGGCGGCCGCTGGCAAGTCGATCTTCTGGTACGACTCCGGCGACAAGGACCCGTTCGTGGGCGTCGGCGGTGGCGGCCCGCAGATCATCATCGATGCTCTTGGCGGCAAGAACATCTTCGCGGATAAGGACGGCAGCTGGGATCACGTGTCCTGGGAATCCGTCGTTGAGAAGAACCCGGACGTCATCGTGCTGGCCGACGCCGCGTGGGACTCGGCCGAGCAGAAGAAGCAGTACCTGAAGAACGATCCGGTGCTGAGCCAGCTGAAGGCCGTCAAGAACGACGCCTTCGTGATCGTGAAGTTCTCGGAGACCTCCCCGGGGTCAGCCTCGTGGGTGGCGCTGAGCGCCTGGCCGAGCAGATCAGCAAGCTGAAGTAGGAGCGTAAAACCGCGTGGCAGACAAGGATTCCGCCTCCGCGCAGATGACCACCACGCTCGACAGTGCTCTCGGCACGCGTGACGACGCGCCCTCCGCTGCGGCCGACAGTGTCGATGGCGGGCGGGGGAGCGCGCGCCGTGTGCCCGCAGCGCTCCTAGGCGTCGCGATGGCGGTCGCGACGCTGTTGCTAGCAGTTGTCGCGCTGAGGCTGGGTGCGGCAGGCATCTCCGTGGAACAAGCCGTGGCGGTGGTCGCTCGCAGACTCGGGATGATCGACGGTTCGCAGGTCAGCGTCTTCGATGACCAGATCGTGTGGCAATTGCGACTGCCGCGAGTCCTGGCCGCTCTGGCCATTGGGAGTTGCTTGGCGATCTGCGGCGTCGTGCTGCAGGCTCTGACCAATAACGAGCTGGCCGACCCGTTTCTGTTGGGTATCTCTTCTGGCGCGTCGGTGGGCGCGGTGACGGTGATCGTCTTCGGGGTATCTCTGCCCGCGGTGGCGCTCTACGCGGCGATACCGGCTGCGACCTTTGTTGGGGCGATTGCCGCGACCGTGCTGGTCCTTGTCCTGGCCAGGGGCAAGTCCGGGTATTTGCCGCCCGGGAGGACAATTCTCTCTGGTGTGGCGATCGCGCAGCTCTGCGGGGCATACACGTCGATGGCCATTATGGTCTTCGGCGAGCGCGGCACCGCGGCGAGCGTCCTCGCCTGGACGCTGGGCTCGCTCGCTGGCGTGCGGTGGGCGCAGGCATTGCTGCTTGTTGGCACGATGCTCGTAGCCCTGCTCGTCGTTGCGAGTGCCGCGCGTGTGCTCGACGCGTTTTCTTTCGGGGACAACGCCGCGGTCGCGCTCGGCATCAACGTCCGACGCGCTCGCTGGCTGCTGCTGATTGTCACGTCGCTGATTACGGCGACGACTGTGGCCGTTGCGGGGCCCATCGGATTTATCGGGCTGACGGTCCCGCACCTGGTTCGGATCGTTGTCGGCCCCCGGCATAGCCTTTTGCTCCCGCTCAGTGCGATGGCCGGTGCCTTTCTGCTTCTCGCGTCGGACACGATTGCGCGGTCGCTTCGCGACGGTGCCGAGATTCCCATTGGCGTCGTCACCGCAGTCGTCGGCGCGCCCCTGCTGATTTTCCTTCTTCGGCGTCAGGCGGCGAAGTCATGATTGAATTCGATTCCGTGTCCTGGGTCGCCGACTCGGGCAAGACAATCCTGCGGCCGATGAGCTTTGCGGTCCCCACCCAGGGCATGACCGCCATCATTGGGCCCAACGGCGCCGGCAAGTCGTCACTCATTAATATCGCCGCGGGGATAGTGGAGCCGACGGCAGGTGAGGTTTACTTTCAAGGCCGATCGCTGGCGACGATTCATCCGCGTGAGCGGGCGCGCCACATTGCACTGATGGAGCAGCAGGCGCAGACGCTGCTGGACCTTTCGGCGCGGGAGGTCGTCGAGTTGGGGCGGATTCCCTTCCGCAGCGCGTGGTCTTTCGGCAGGCTCGGACGCGACGCCGTCGCCGAGCAGATGATGGAGCGCGTATCCGTCTCTCACCTGGCGGGTCAGCGATGGCAGACTCTTTCGGGAGGTGAGCGCCAGCGGGTGCAGCTGGCGAGGGCTCTGGCACAAGAACCGGAGCTGCTGCTTCTCGACGAACCGGTCAACCACCTGGACATTGCGCACCAGATTTCATTCTTGGAACTGGTGAAGTCCCTGGGGACGTGCACGGTGGCGGTTATGCATGACCTGGACCTGGTCGCGGCATTCTTTGACTATGTCATCGTCGTCGGAGGTGGGGAAGTGGTGGCCTCTGGGCCGATCGAGAGGGTTCTGACTCGCGACATCATTCACGATGTGTTCGGGGTGAATGTCTCAGTCACCAACACCGATCGGCGGAGGGTGACCTGGCACTTTGAGGGCGACACAGATGACTGACGAGGTGGTTGAAACCGTGGCCAGCCACCGGAGTGAACAATTGGCTGAACAGTTGCCCAATCACATCGTCGTCGTCATGTCCTGGGCGGACGCGAACAGTGCTGAGGCTTGGCGGGAACAGGCCCGAGTGCTCGGCGCCGAGTGCGCCTTCGTGCAGGGCGCGACGCCTGCGCTGGCTGAGGTCCTCGATGAGTGCAAGGACAGGCAAGAGATTGTGCTGGTTCCGGTGACGTTGGACGCGGCACTGGGGAAATCCTGGGTCAGTCGTATCGCACGGTGGTGGATGGGTGAGGCCAACTGGCAGGGAAAGATGCAGATGGCCCCGGTCGTTCGGGGAGAACTGGAACGCCTGCCCAGCCGAGAAGAGCTGACGGAGCTGCGCGCCGGGGGTGCCGGACTGACCAACCCCGCATGGGAGAATCAGCCACCTGTGTCCAAGCACGTCATCGTGTGTCAGGGGCCGCGGTGCCACGCGAAGGGCGCCGCCGAAACGATGCGCCGCATCAATGCGGTTCTCGCCCGCGAGGGCATGGCAGATACCTCCGTGCTGGTCACTCAGGCCGGGTGCCTGTACCCCTGCAATCGCGCCCCCGTGGTCTGCGTGCAGCCGGATATGGACTGGATCGGCCCCGTGCATGCCGACGACGCCGAAGGCCTCGTTGCCGATTTGCAGCGAGGCATCCGTCGTGAAGCGAACTAGGAATTTGGCGCACTAGCAGGGGGGGGGCTATGTTGCGTCCGCGCATCACGGCACGCGGTGCGTCCAGCCCTCGGTGCCGTACTTGGTGTCGATAAGGCGCTGAGCTGCGGCGAAGTCTTCGTCGGTGAGCTCGGCCTCGGTGGCACCGTAGCGGTTGGCGAAGGTCTGCTTCATGGTTTCGATGACCTCCTGGCGGCTGGCGCCGGTCTGGCGGCGCAGTGGGTCGACGCGCTTCTTAGCGCTGCGCAGGCCCTTGTCGGCGATCTTCGCCTTGCCGATGCGCAGGACCTCCATCATCTTGTCGGCGTCGATGTCGTAGCTCATGGTGACGTGGTGCAGCACGGTGTTGCCGCGGCGCTTCTGAGCGGCGCCGCCGATCTTGCCGCCGTCGGAGGTGATGTCGTTGATCGGCACGTACCAGGCGTTGACGCCCAGTTCCTTCAGCGCGGCGATGACCCAGCGGTCGAGGAACTCGTAGGACTCGACGTAGCTAAGGCCCGCGACCAGCTTCTCGGGGACGTAGAGCGAGTAGGTGATGCAGTTGCCGCCCTCCATGAACATCGCACCACCGCCGGAGATGCGCCGCACGACCTGCACGTTGTGCTTCTCGACGCCTTCTGGCTCCAGCTCGTTGACGTAGGACTGGTAGGAGCCGATGACCGTCGCGCGGTCCTCCCAGTCCCAGAAGCGCAGCGTTGGGCCGCGCTGCCCGGAGTTGACCTGGTCCAGCAGGACCTCGTCGAGAGCGACGTTCATCACGGTGGGCAGCACGCCCGGCTGGATAATCTCCCAGTTCAGGTCGGTAAAATCGACGGCCTGCGTCAGTGCGCGGCGCACGACCTGCGCGATCACATGCGTATCGAAGCCGTGCAGGCGCACCGCGCGGCCGTCGCGGTTCTCGAAGTCCTTTAGCGCCGCGTCGAGGCGCGCCTGCAGGTGCTCGGCATCGTCGCTGGCGGGAGCGCCGAGTAGGGAGCTGTTGATGATGTCGTAGGCCTCGTCCGGCTCCAGGAAGAAGTCGCCCGATACGCTTAACGACGAAATCGTCTCGCCCGTCGTTGCCACGTCTGCGACGACGAGCTTGCCGCCGGGGACTTTCATCTCGGAGTGGAAGGTGGCGGGCTGGGCGTTATTGTCTTTGACATTCATGACTTTGATGATACGCCAACAATAGCTGTGTGGTGTGTGGCGTGTACTGTTCGCCGGCTACTGCTCTCGTCGTCCGCTGACTGCGGCCCCCGCCATCCGCCGGCTAGCGCTGCAACTGCCTGATCAGCCCGGCGATTGCCGCTACGAACTCGGGGCGGGCCAAGCTCTCGATCGGTGGCGGGGGATTCTGCCGGGCTCGCCAGGCCCACATCGACAGGATTCCGCCGAGGACGAACTCCATCATTGCCCGCTCCGGGCCTGCTGCGCCGGGGTTGATGCCGAGCCTCTGGTGCCAGTTGAAGGCGATCGCCTCGGAGATGCGCGGCCGAAAGTGCGCGCTCACCGAGGAATTGAGCAGGGTGCCGATTCTTGTCACCGCGGGTTCGAAGTTGACGATGTGGGGAAGCGCAGCCTCCGGCGTCAGTGCCCCCGAAATGACTCCCACCATCGTGTCGATGACCTTCTCGTCGATGACCTCGTCCAGGATGTCGTCGTAGAAGTCTTCCAAGTCCTGGAAGTGGTAGTAGAAGGTGCCGCGGTTGCAGCCCGCCTCGGCGGTCAGTGCCGCCACCGACACGCGCTTGCCCGGCTGCTGCGCGAGAAGCCTCCAGAAGGCTTCGTGCAGCTCGCCACGGTTGACCTCGATGCGTCCCATACTCAACACTTTGCCGAAAAATGGTCATTTTTTCCAACAGGGTGTTGGAATATCCTTGAAACTATGGATGCCGTAGCACTGACCAACGTCTCCTTCAGATATGGAAGAAAAGGCGAACTGATCCTCCGCCACCTGTCGTTTCACGCGGCCGCAGGCGAGATGTGGTGCCTCCTCGGCCCCTCGGGCTCGGGCAAGTCGACGATGATTCGCCTGCTCATGGGCCTCGATATTCCTACCGAGGGCACCGTGGAGGTGCTCGGCGAGCGCGCGCCCTACCGCACCGTGCGCCCCCGCATCGGCTACATGCCGCAGGACTCGGCGCTCTACAACGACCTCACCGGCGCCGAAAATCTGCGCTTCTTCGGCGGGCTCGCAGGTGTCAGGCGCAAGGACCTGGGCGCCCGCGCCCGCGACCTCCTCGAATTCTTCGACCTCGCCGACGCCGCAAACCGACTCGTCGGCGAGTACTCCGGCGGCATGCAGCGGCGCCTCTCGCTGGCCGTCGCACTCATGGCAGACCCGGATCTGCTCATCCTCGACGAGCCCACCGTGGGCCTGGACCCGCGCCAGCGCATCCGCATCTGGGAACAACTCTCAAAGCTCAGCGCCGACGGCACCACCGTGCTCATCACCACGCACGTCATGGACGAGGCCGAGCGCTGCCCGAATGTCGCCCTGCTTTCCGACGGCCGCATCATCGGCACCGGTAGCCCGCAACAGATTTGCGAGGCGGCGGGCACACAGAGCTTGGAGGCGGCGTTCCTTCAGCTTCTTGAAACCGGCTCGCTGGCGGGAGACGACAATAACGACACGGAGGAGGCAGGGCGATGAGCAACCTGGTGGCCGTCGTTAAGCGAATCTTTTTGCAATTCCGGCATGACCCGCGCACGGCGGCGATCCTGTTTGTGGCGCCGGTGATTGTGATGTGGCTGCTGTCGCTGGTGCTGACCTCGGATGAATACCGGCCGACCGTGGCGACGCAACAACTGCCCGCGCAGGTTCACCGGCTCTACCAGGGGCAGGCGGCGGTCGTGCCGTTCCCCGGCGGAGACGCGGATGCCTATCTTCGCGACGGGCGTGCCGACGCGGTGATCATCGCCGAGGGCGACAAATTACATGTTCTGCTCGACGGCTCCGACCCCGCGCGGATGCAGGCCGTGATGAAGGCGACGCAGGAGGTGCTCGCCGACTACCGTGACGAGGTGGTGGAGCAGCAGCGCGAACGCATCGCCCAGTTGCCCGAGGCCGCGCGAGCCCAGGCGGAGAAGATGGGCCTCGCAGCGGCGGGCTCGGGCGTAATTACAGGAATATCCACCGAGACCGTCTACGGCGGCACCGACTGGAAGGCCTACGACTACCTGGGGCCCGCGCTGCTCGGCATCTTCCTGCTGGTGTTCACGTTCATTACCAGCCAGATGGCGCTGGTCACCGAGCGCGCGCAGGGCACGCTCGAGCGCTTCGTGGCCACGCCGGTCAAGCCCTGGCAGGTCGTCGGCGGGTACGCGACCGCGTTCGGCCTGATCGGGCTTGTGCAGACGCTGATCATTTCGGGCATGGGAGTGTGGCTGGTGGGCTTGCGCATGGAGGGCAACTTCGCGCTCGTGATCGCCACCGGCATGACGCTGACCATTGCGTCGGTGGTGATGGGCCTGATGGTGTCCTCGTATGCCAAGACGCCGATTCAGGTGGTGCAGCTGATGCTCGCGGTGGTGGCGCCGCAGATCCTGCTCAGCGGCGTGTTCAACCTGTCGGCGGCGCCGCGCATCCTGCAGGACATCAGTGTGGTTCTGCCGCTGCGCCACGGGGTCGACGCGCTCAAAGCCGTGATGATCAGGGGCGAGGGCTGGTCCGCGGTGTCCTTCGACATCGGCGTGATGTGGCTGATGATCGTCGTGTTCTTCCTGCTCGCCGCCTGTGGACTACGGAAGAAGTCGGCGTAGCGGGGCAGCCGGCTCCCTGCAGTCGCGCGCGGGCTAAGCTGTTGCGGTGTTTAGCTCCAAGACTCTTGATTCCCACGCCCGCCGCATCGTCGCCTGGGTAGCCGGCCTGAACCTGCTCGGATTCTTCGTCGAGCTGGTCATCGCGGCCGTCATCGGCTCGGCCGCGCTGTTCGCGGACGCCGCCGACTTCCTCGAGGACTTCCTCATCAACCTGCTGGTTCTCACGGCCCTCGGGTGGTCGCTGGCGAGCCGTCGTAAAGCGAGCTTCGGGTTGGCCGGACTGATTCTGATTCCGGCGATCGCGGCGTTCGGCACGGCCGTTTGGAAGATGATCAGTGGGCAGCCGCCGGAGCCGTTCACCCTGTCGGCGACCGCCGTGTTCGCGATGGTGATTAACCTGGTCTGTGCGTTGCTGCTGATGCGCCTGCGCGGTGCTGATACCGCCCTCGTGCGCGGAGCCTGGCTGGCCGCGCGTAACGACGTCCTGGCCAACATCCTCATTCTGGTCGCCGGAGTGGTTACCGTTTTCTGGTTCAGTGCGTGGCCGGACATCGTGGTGGGACTGGTCATTGGCGCGATTAACGTGTCGGCCGCCAAGGAGGTCTACGAGCAGGCGCGGGCCGAGGACCCGGAGCTGGAGCTCGATGATGACGACGACGATGATGATTAGGCGGCGCGGTTGAAGGGTTCCCTGCGAATTTTCCAGGATTTTGTAGGAAATACGGCCCATAATCGCCCTACTTCCTACAAAATCCTGGAAAAATTTCCGGTGGATGGGAGACCACGTGCGGGGGAGGCGTCCTTTTCGCGGGTAAGCGTGGCGATGGTCCGCAACGCCAGGCGGTCGGCATAAGTCGCCGATGCTCTTGCAGTCTTACGCGGTGAGCCGTTGCAGGATTTCGAGCGCTTCCTCCGCGCGGTCCGAGGGCACAATCAGGTGGTCGTGGTGGTGGCCGGCAATGACGTTGCAGCTAATCGATGCCTCCGCCAGCGCCGTACTCACCGCCGCGGTTAGTCCGACCGCGGCCAAATCGGAATTAACCTTCAGAGTTATCCACTTACCGACGAAATCATAGGCGGCGCCGTGAGCATCGGCGTCGGCGCGCCTGACCAGCAGACTCGTGCCTTCGTCCTCGATGACGGATGCGAACACTGGCGCGTGAAAGGCGTCGATAGGCGAGAGGGAAGGTGAGGCGTCGATCGGTGATGTGATGAACACGAACTCGCCGGGCTTCAGCGCGGGATTCATGTTCGCCAGGAGACGGCGGAGCTCCGGTGATTCGCGCCAGGTAGTCGGCTGCGACGCGGGTGCAGCCACTAGACCGGCCTCCTTCGTTCCCACGGCCGTGTCGCGGTGAAGCCCTTGGCCTCGATGAATTTCATGCGGTCGAGATTACCGCCACTCGGCCTCGTCGGGGTCGATTCCTTCCGAGCGCGCCTGCGCTTCGACGAGTTCGAGCAGGTACTGGGCATTCCCACCGTAGGTCTCATCGAAGCGCTTGTCAGTGACGTACATGCGAGCCAGCAGGATCTGCTTTTCCCGTCCGGCCTCGTAGTAACGGGTAATGGACGCCAGGTGGCGTTCAACCAGGGCTGCCGCCTCTGCGGAGCCAGGGGCGACGCCACGGTCGGCGGCGTCGGAAAGCGCGGCGACGTAGTCCTGTAATTCCGCCTTCGCGTCGGCCCAGTCCTGGTCGGTCATCGCCTGCTGCGCCCGCGTGGCCTGCTCCCATTCGGGAGTATCGCCCCAGCGTTGTTCGGCCTCGGCCTGGTAGGCCTCCCAGTTGCGGTCGAAGAGGTCTGTTTTGTGTTCGGCATCCATGTCGGTGCCCTCCTTGAGAAGTGTTTCCAGCGCTCGGACCATCCGGCGCAGGTCAGCAATCCGCTCAGTGAGCAGATCGCGTTGCGCGAGCAAACGCTGTCGACGCGACGCAGAGGAGTCCGTGTGGAGGATTTCCTCAATCTCTCTTAGCGGTACTCCGGCGGCGCGATAGACCAGGATCTCTAACGCGGTGTCGATGTCGTCCTCGGTATAGAGACGATAGTCGGACCACGTGCGATATTGCGGGCTGAGCAGCCCAATGGCATCCCAATGCCGCAGCGTCCGGGCGGTCACACCGAGGAGCTCGGCGGCCTGCCCGACGGTGTACTCGCTGTTGCCGTTGTCGTTGTTGTTGCGTGTGCTCACGGGACCAATCCTCTTGGTTGACGCTGCGTCAAGGTCAAGCCGTCAGCACAGAGCCGAGGCATGCCATGGTCAATTCAGGTGAGATTCCTCAAGCGGTTAATCGCCGCCGCGACCTCATGGAGCCGGGGAAGCGCGAGGCGGCCCGGGTGCGGGGCGGGCGAGGGGAGCTCTCTGGTTCCGTTGCCAAAGTCGCCGAAGGTCGCCTCGCTAAACGACGCCAACTCGTGCTGAACGGCCGTCGCGACATCAGTATCCCCATCGAGCCGGTCCATAACGCGGGCGAGAACCCGCGCGATGGCCTCGGTCTGCGAGGAGTCCACAATCTGGCTAACCGCGCGCAGGTCCAGGTCCTCCTTGCCTATCTGAATCAACTCGCGGCCCCGGGCGCGCGGCGGTTTGGGAGGCTTTGCGCCACCGACTCGCCCGCGCCCGCCACTTCCGCCATTCCGGCCGCGTCCGCGTCCACCGTGATGGCCACGGTTCTCCGGGAGTTCGGCACGCAGAAAACGGCCTGCTCGCTGGTTAAATGGATCGCCGAGTGTCGCATCGGCCCCGCTAGACGCCCCTCGCGACGCCCCGGCCCCCGAATCAGCCGCCTCTCCTGATGCTGCAGCCTCCGCCAGCTCGCGGGCCCGCGCCGTCACATCGTGCGGCTCGTAGGCGTCCATGGCAATGACGGTATCCGCGACGTCGATGAAGGCGCCGGAGCCACCGGCGACGATGACCGTCGATACTCCGTGGTCCTCCCAGAGTTGCCGAACCCGCGCGACCAGCGGCGTAATCGGCTCGCGCTCGTCCGGCACGAGGGCGCGCATGCGCTCGTCGCGGATCATAAAGTTGGTCGCCGAGGTGTCCTCGTCGATAAGCAGTACCCGCGCGCCCACCTCGAGGGCCTCCATCAGTCCCGCCGCCTGCGAGGTGGAGCCCGAGGCATTTGTCGTGGAAAAGCGCGTCGTATCCTCGCCGGACGGCAGCCCGTTGATGAACGGTGAGATGTCCGTGCCCGTAATCGCGCGGCCGTCCTCGGCGCGCAGCGCAACCGCGCTCGCATCGGCGACGACAAACTCGCGCCCGTCGCCGGCAATGTGGTCGTACACGCCCGTGACCAGCGCCGACAGCAGCGTCGACTTTCCGTGGTAGCCGCCGCCGACAATCAGGGTCACGCCCCGCGGGATTCCCATGCCGGCCACCGCGCGTCCCGACGGCAACACGAACTCGGTCGCCAGCGTCGCCGGTGCCCTAAACGGGCGCGCGTCGGGTTTCGGCAGGTCGCTGTTGCCAGCTTTGCGTGGCAGCACGGCGTCGTCCGCCACGAAGCCAATCAGCCCGGCGGCGTCGACCGCAGTACGAAGCGCGGCCTGGTCGTACTCCAACTCGGCGGCCGCGTCGAGGGATTCCGGGTCGACGCCGAGGAGGGCGTCGGCAAGCGCGGAGGGCAGGGCCTCGCAGATTAGGCGGGCGGCCTCGTGGCCCAGGATGCGGCGACCGCGGGCGGGCATGGAGATCTCGAAGCAGATGTGGAGTGCCTGGCCGGACGCGGTGCGCACCTGCGTGACCGCGGCGCGGGGGAGAACCTGCTGTCCGGGGCGGTCGATGGACAGGCCCCTCGACCCCGCGCGGCCGAACGCCGTGACAAGGCGGCGGCAGAGAAGGTCCAGCTCGGCGGTGGAAAAGCGGCCCGGTACTTCGCGGGATGCGCCCCGGTAGGGCAGCGACTCCACCGGCACCAGGACGCGGGCCTTCGACGGCGGGGCGAAGGGGTCAGACTGCACGCGGTCGATGATCAGCTCCGCGCCCAGCCGACCGGAACCGCCGCGACCGACACCCTGCGGTTCCGGCAGCCGGTGACTGCCGCGCAGGGACTTGTACGCCCCGTAGCTCTTGCCGTCGAGACCAGTCAGTTGGCGGTGAAGAGCTACGGGGCGGTCGGTCATGGTGGTCCTTTCGTCGTGTGCCAGCGAGTCTAGTCGCGGCGGCGAGCCACCTCGGGCTCCGTGGTACCGGGGCGGTGCAGCACCCAGGCGCAGGCGGCCGCAAGCACAGTGACCGCGACGGTGCCGCCGATCAGTGGCCACGAGGGCGCCAGGTAACCAGCGGTGCCGACGCTGATCAGGTCGCCGGCGACGCTGTAGGCATCGCGCGGGGCGGTGGCCAAGGTAACGAGGTGCCCGAGCAGCACTCCGCCACCCATGCCGATAGCCACCGTGAGAGCTGCCTGAACTGCGGCGATGGCAGCCGTTGTCCCGGGCGAGGCCCCGACCGCGAGCAGCACCGCGCTGTCTCGGCGCAGTCCCTGCGCGGCTAGCACCATGACCAGCAGCGATGCCGCGGCGGCGAGGACAACGACGATCAAGACCGCGAAGGTCATTACCGAGTCTGCGCCAACGTTGACGCTGACGCTGATCGCGTTCTTCAACGCGCCGGGCGCGTTCGTCGCGGCGGCCCTCAGCTCGTCGTAGGTGGCGCTATCAGGGGACTCGGGCAGCGGGACGATGTAGCCCATCGTCACCGGCTTTAGCTCAAGCGCCGACGCAGCCTGAGGTGAGAGCACGACTTTGCCGTAGGTAGCCTCTGGCAGGACTGCCGTGGCGGGCAGCAATTTTTTCGCCTCCCGGAAATCTGGGTCGTCGGGGTTGTTGGTCTCCACCTCGATGCGACCGACGCCATTGCGCTGGTCGTCAAGCGGGGTGCCTCTGGCGACGAGGACGCCTCCGTCGCGCAGAACCTTCTCGGCGAGCGAATGTTCTTCGGCGCGCATGGCCCACATGCCGAGGTCGCCGGGCTCCTGAACGAGGGCGTCGAAATTAGAGCTGGACATCGGTGAGGAGCTGGTGAACTGGCTCATCAGCAGTCTGCAGTCCTTCGCGGCCTGGATATCTGTGGCTGCGGACTGGCCGTTGCTGCCTCGGTAATTCCTGGGGTCGGCGACGCCGAGCGGTGCCGCAAAAAGGTCGTTGTCTGCCACTACCGAGCACCGCGACTTGTCGTTGATCAGGACATTCGCGCCGCCAGGGGTCTCGCTGTACGCGGCCGGAATGCCGCGCAGCTTCCAGGAACGCGCCGCGCCGACGTGCTGGATCACCGCGCGGGCAGACTCCTCTAGCTGCTTCTGCGCCTCGGGGTTATCGAAGGCAGAGGCACGAGAGTAGTCGTTGATTGACACCACGGCCATCGGTGAGGAGGTGTACGCGGTCTCCCGGTCCGAGTCCCGACGCGCCTGTGCGTCCGCCCCGACCACAAAGAGCGTGCCGACGAAACTCAGGCACAGTAGTGCTGCGATCAGCGGCAGAGTGCGCACCGAACGGCGCAGTAGCCCCCGGCTGGCCGTGCGCAGAACCAGCGGGCCGCGCCCAAGTGCGCCCGCGACCAGGAAGAGCAGCGCCGGCGTCGACGCAGCGAGGCCGGGAAGCGCCAGCAGCACCGGAATGGTGCCTGTGGACATGTACCTGCCAATCGCACCCAACGACGGAACCGCGTAACTGGCGGCAAGTGCAATGGCGAGAACCGCCAGGTAGACGGGGCCTGCGGCCATCCAGCGGCGCCAGCGGACGATGCGGTCGGGCTCGGCCCCGGCAATCGCCGCGGACAGTGCGTTCCGGGAAGCGATGTAGGCCGGAATCAGAGCAATCAGCATCGAGCCAACCACCGCGGCTGCGAAGAAGAGCAGCAGCGCCCACCAGTCCACGGACATCGGCCAGCCGGGGTAGGCCCACTGCCACTGCGCGAAGGCCCATGCACCGCCCAGAGCAAGGCCTGCCGATGCTCCGAGCAATCCGGTCACTGCGGCGTAGCCGAGCACTGCCATTCGAATGTGCCGGGGGCTAGCTCCCTGTGAATTCATCAGCGCGAAGAGCTTGGTGTGGCGGGACAGAGCCAGGGAGAACACCGGCGCGATGAACAGCAGGATAAGGAAGGCGGCGATGCCGTAGATCGAAAGGATGGCCATGCCGAAGAGCCGATCGCCCTGCGCAGTTCCGCGGCCCACCTTGTCTTCCTTCGTCAGCGGTGGCGCACCGTCGATGGGGTGGTCCGAGTCTGCGGTGACGACGAAGCCCGCGGCGTTCAGCGCCGTGACGTCGTCCCACGTCAGCGGGGCCGGGGAAGGCCCTGCCGGGGCCGGGCCCGAAGGGGCGGGCTGCGCGGAATGTAGCGCCCAGCGCGGGTAGGCCGTGTCAATCGGCTTGTCGTTGGGCAGCATGAGCTCGGAGGCGTCGGCGATTAGCGTCGGTGCGGCAACCGCCGATGTGGACGACGGAGACACGCCGACGACCTGCAGCTTCCGTGGCTGCTGGGAAGCGCCGGCGCGAGAGTCGACCGACACGGTGAGGGTATCCCCGACGCTGACCCGGAGCGAATTGGCCGCGTCTTCGCTGAGCACAATACCGCCGCCGGACAGCAGGCTGCGGTAGCCCTCGGGCAGGGCGGCCAACTCATACTGGGAGAGGCCGATCGTGCTGCGGGTGCCGTGCTCCGAGGACGCCGTGACGTCGAAGGAGGCGAAGAACTCGGCCCGCAGGCCCTGCGGGAGGCTGTTCCGTAGGTGTGCGTCCAGGCTCTTCGGCACCGGGTTTGCGTCGGTGGCGCCGGTGCAGTTGTACTTCGAGCCGTCCGCGTTTTGGCTGCACGATCCGCCTTCGTAGGAGACGGTGTACGGGTACGCGCCGGGGATGTGGTTGGCCTCCGTGGAGGCGGCGGAGACCGCCATCGCGGTCGCGGTGGCGACCGGCAGCGCAATCATCGCCACGGCCACCAACAGACGCCACGGGGTGGAGAACATGTCGCGCACGACGGGGCGCGCAGCAGCAATAAAGGCTCGTGTCGCTCCCATCGCTTACGCACCTCCCTCGCCGTCACGACGCCGTCGCGGACCATAATGACCCGGTCCGCCCAGGAGGCAAACCGGGGCTCGTGGGTCACCAGGAGGCCCGCCGCACCTGCATCGATGCGCTGGCGAAGAATCTGCATCACAGCCTCCCCGGTGGAGGTGTCGAGGGCGCCGGTGGGCTCGTCGGCAAGCAGGACCTGGCGCGGGCCGATCAGGGCTCGGGCGATGGCGGCGCGCTGGGCCTGTCCGCCCGAGATCTCCTCGGGGAAGCGATCCGCGAGCCCGTCCAACCCGACCTCGGCGAGGGCCTCCTCAGCGCGCTGGCGGCACTGCGCGGGCGAGGCGCCGTCGAGCTCGAGGGGCAGCGTCACGTTCTCGCCGACGGTGAGGGTCGGCACCAGGTTGAAGTGCTGAAACACAAAACCGAGGTGGCGGCGGCGGAGCTTCGCGGCCGCAGAGGCGCTCAGCGAGGTTGCGTCCTGGCCACCGACCAGCACACACCCCGACGTCGGGGGCTGCAGTAGCCCCGCGACATTGAGCAAGGTGGACTTGCCGGAGCCCGACGGCCCCATGACGGCGACCAACTCGCCGGGGAAGAGCTGCAGGGTCACGTCGCGCAGCGCGTGGACCTCGCGGGCGCCGGTGCCAAAGGTGACGCTGACGCGGTCTAGCTCGAGCAAAGGGGAGCGGCCGGGGGAGTTGGGGGAAGGTGCGTTATTCATGGCTAGAGTCCTTTGTCCTTGGCGTCGGAAGTCTGGGCGGGGGCAGTCGTACTGGCGGGGTCATGCACGTCGGGCGGCGCCAGAGCCTCGATGCGGTCGAGCCAGCGGATGATGCCTTCCAGCTCGAAGATGCGGCGCTCGGCGTTGAGCCGCTCTGCGGTGCGCTGGGGTGGCAGGGAAGCGGCCTCGTCGTTGATCCGGCGGAGCTGCCGCAGGGTCGCGAAGCGCTGCGTGTCCAGGAGCTGGATGAAGGCGGAAGCCTCGCGCCGGGCGGCCAGTGCGAAGCGGATGACCAGTTCGTCGCGGGTAGGCCCCGGTTGCTCGATGGCGTTGGCCCACCAGGTACGCAGCTCGTCTCGACCGGCCGGCGTGATGTCGTACTGGTCGACGGTGCGGCCACTCGGACTTGTGACCTCGTGGCTGACAGCGAGCTGGTCGCGGACGAGCCTATTGAGCGTCTGCGACACCTGGCCCTGGTTGAGGACGAAAAGCCCGCCCATCTCCTCCTCAAAGGCCGCGCGCAGCTCGCTCGCCGTGTGCGGTTGCTCCCCGATGAGGGTCAGGAGGGAGTGTTTGATGGACATGGTGACGGTGCTCCGTAGAGTTGGAAAGGCGGTGTAAAAGCGCTGTTCGCAGTTAGGTTACTGGGTAACCACGACTCAAGGTTACCGGGTAACCTAGGTGGGTGGCAATAGGGATTTTGCGGGGGCAGACCGCCGACCGGCGGGAGGGCTCTAGCGGCAGCCAAAGCCTGACCCGCCCCGAAAGAACTAAAGCCCCCGTCCCCAATCCGACGACAGTCCGCGCCGCCCGCTACTGTGAACTCATGACCCCGCCCCGCAATACCGCTGAGCAGCAGTCCCAGCCGTCCCCACCTGCCCAGCATGAAACCGCGCCGACCCTACGCTCGAACGCCTCGCGCTACGTGTGGGCGCACGGCCTGCAAAACGTCGGCGACCAAATCATCGCCGCCAAGACGCTACTGCCATGGCTGCTCCAAGCTGCGGGCGCCCCAGCCTTCTTCATCGCGCTACTCGTCCCCGTGCGCGAGTCCGGCTCGATGCTGCCGCAGGCCGCGCTCACCCCGTGGGTGAAAACGCGCCGCCGCCGCGTCTCCGTGTGGATCGCGGGCGCGCTCGGTCAGGCCGCCTCCGCCGGGCTGATCGCGCTGGCCGCACTTTTTCTTGAGGGGGTGGCCCTCGGAATCGCCGTCGTCGCAGCTCTCGCCTGCTTTGCGACGGCGCGGGCCCTGTGCTCGATGGCCTCGAAAGACGTGCAGGGGCGGACTATTCCGAAGGGGCAGCGGGGCCAAATCAGCGGTCGCGCCACGATGCTCGGTGGCGTCGCCGCCGTCGTCGTCGGCGCGGTGCTGTGGGGGCTGGCGGACAAGCTAAGTGGCCCGATGATCGCGGGCTTTATCGCCGCTGCCGCGTGTTCGTGGCTGGTGGCGGTGCTGATTTTCCGGGGCATCGACGAGCCCGAATGTGCCGAAGACTCCTGCGGGCCGAACTCCAATTGGTGGAAGGATACCTGGGCGCTGTTCGCCAGCGACCGGGACTTCCGGTCCTTCGTTATCGTGCGTAGTCTGCTGCTGGTCACGGCGCTATCGACGACGTTCATCGTCACCTTGAGCGCCGAGATGGGCGCCAGCGTAGACGAGGCCTTGGGCGCTTCTGGCGCAGGGGCGGGCGCCGGGGCCAGCGGCAGCTCCGGCGGTAGCGTCGGCATCTTCCTCATCGCCTCCGGCGTCGCGGCACTGATTGGCGGCAAGGTCACCGGCCTGTGGGCGGATAGGTCCTCAAAGGCCGTGCTCACCTGGTCCGCGGGTGTCGGCTCGGCGATCCTCCTGCTGCTGGTAGCGGGGGCGCACTGGCTACCGCAGGCCGTCAATGTGTGGTTGTTCCCACTCGGCTTCTTCGCCATGAACATCGTCCACGCCGCGGTGCGAGTCGCGCGCTCCACTTACGTCGTCGATATGGCAGAGGGAGACAAACGCACCGAATACGTCGGCGCCTCCAACACCCTCATGGGCATCATCCTGCTGGTTGTTGGAGCGCTCTCGGGCGCGATTGCCATGCTGGGCTCCTCCGCCGCGCTGGTCTTCCTCGCGGTAATCGGCCTGGTCGGCGTTGCTATGTCCAGCAGGCTCAAGGACGTCAGCCACAAGCCCCTTTCCGCTGATTAGGCAGGCCGTTTGGCACTTACTTGAGGCAGTAGCTCACTTGAAGCGGTGGAGCTAGGGACTCAGCGTTTCCCTAATGCTCGGTTTCAGCATGATGAGGTCGATCGCAACCGCGGCGCTAATGACGCCGATTCGCTGGTTGCGACTGAGACCTGGCGTCAAATTCAGCGCTAGAGTTCGACCTCCCAGTGAATGCTTCGACAAGTTCGGAAACTGTGTATCGACGCGAGCGATTTCCCGGCCATCTGCTTGCAGCGAGAAATTCACGCCGAGAAATTCTCCCACCATCGCAATCTCGGACAATCCCTTGATGGAAAGCGTCAGCGATGTCGACAGCGAGAAAAATCTCTTTTTCACTGTCGCGAGGTGGCTGCCCGCAATGCTGTCGAAAACTTCAAAAGTATCGCCGAAAAAGGAGTACGGAGCCCTCATTGCATATACGGGCCTATCGGCGCGCCCATCGCCAGCAAGATCGTAAGCGCAAAAGTGGCGGCTGAGTCCAATCAGTCGCTTCCACTTGATGCTGGTCTCCCTAACCGTCGCCAGAACCTGGCCTTCTGGGGAGGAGATCTCAAAATGATCGCGCAGGAAGGTTCCGGCTCGGCGGATGATGAGCCTGTCGTGGAGCAATAATGGTTGCGCCTGGTCTGGGTGCATGGCTTTAGCGTAGCAATGGCTCAGGGAGGTGAAACGTGCGCACGCTCAGCCTGGGCTGACAGTTCTAGCCCGATTTTCGGATTCGGCAGAGCAGGCTAGTCAAAAATCGACGCGCCGAAGTCACGCATCTTCGACTTGACCAGGTCGATAGCCAGCACCGCGCCGATGATGCCGATGCGCTGCTGGCGGCCGAGCTCCGGCGCGAGATGCAGCACATAGGTCTGCTTGCCGAAGAACTCCTTGGCCAGGCCATTCCACTTCTTATCGATACGCGCGATCTCCCGGCCGCCCGAGGTCAGCCGGAAATCGAAGGCCATAATCCCACCGTCGATCTCAATATCGTCGAAGCCCTCGATCGACAGCGTGAGCCGGGCGCGCAGCGGGATCAGGCCTCGGCGCACCGTCGCCAGCTGCTCCCCGCCGGGGCAGTCAAAAATGGTGTAGCTGTCGCCGATAATGTTGTACGGATCGCTGACCTCGAAAATCGGCGTGCCGACGCGCCCATCGCCCTCGACCCCGGCCACGTGGAAGCGGCGAGTAAGCCCGAAGAGCTTCTTTAGCTCGCTGCCGGATTCCGCAATCGTTGCGACCTTGCGGCCGTTGGGGTCGAAGATGAAGAAGTCGTCCCGGAGAAACGTCCGGGACTGCCGGATAATCAGGGTGTTGTGCTGCAACAGCGGTGGCATCTGCGGTGGCATCTGTTGGGGCGTCTGCTGGGCGTCCATGCCACCAGGCTAGCAAGCGGCCCGGGTTAAGTGAGTTTAGAACTCCACGACCATCTTGCCGGTGTTGCCGCCGGAGAAGAGTTCCAAGAACGCCGCAGGCATGTTCTCGATACCGTGGCGGGTGGTCACGTCGTATTTAATCTCGCCGGAGACCACCAGCGGGGCGATCGTGGCCTGGAACTCCTGGGCCAGGTGCAGGTAGTGGCCGAGGACGAAGCCGCGTAGGGTCAGGCACTTGCCGATGGCAAGCACCAGGTTCTTCGGTCCGGCCGGGCGCTCGGTGGCGTTGTACTGGGAAATCGCGCCGCACAGGGCAGCGCGGCCGAAGTCATTCATCGCGCCGATGGCGGCCTCGAGGTGCTCGCCGCCGACGTTGTCGAAGTAGAAGTCGATGCCGTTCGGGGCGGCGTCGGCAAGCGAGTCGGCGACGGGCCCGTCGTGGTAGTTGAAGGCAGCGTCGAAGCCCAGCTCGAGCAGGCGGGCGACCTTCTCGTCGGAGCCGGCCGAGCCGATCACGCGCGCCGCGCCCAGGTGCTTGGCGATCTGGCCGACGGCCGAGCCCACGGCGCCCGCGGCACCGGAGACGAACACCGTGTCGCCCTCCTTCATCTCGCCGACGGCGGTGAGTCCGGCGTAGGCGGTCAGGCCAGTGAGGCCGAGAATTCCCAGGTAGGCGTGGGCGGGCGCGAGGTTCAGATCAACCGGGGTGGCCTCGTCCGCATTTACGACGGCGTGGGTCTGCCAGCCGAAGGAGTGGCGCACGGCATCGCCGACGGCGAACTTCTCGGACTTCGAGGCGACGACGGTGCCCACGGCGCCGCCGGTCAGCGGCTGATCGATCTGGAAGGGCGGGATGTAGGACTTGACGTCGTTCATGCGGCCGCGCATGTAGGGGTCGACGGTGGCGACGGTATTGCTAACGAGGATCTGGCCGTCGGCAAGCTCCGGCAGGTCGACCGTTTCGAGGCGGAAGTTCTCCGCGGTCGGCATGCCCTTCGGCCGGGACGCGAGGACCCACTGCTGTGTCTGGGTGGGCAGCGCGGAGGGTGCGGATGAGGCGGACGGTGTGGAAGTCATCATTGGTGAAAATCCTTCAATTACTTATCGCATTAGACGTTTTTTCAGGACGCCCACCTTACTCCGACGGCGAGGGCCAATCGCAAACACGGCGGTCAGCCGCTTACTCTTCGACGTAGGCCCGAAGCTGATCGACCATTTCTCCCAGCTCCGGCAGGAGGGGAAGGCCGGGCAACCTGCCTGAAATCACCTCAAGGACGGAGGTGTACCACCACAGTTGCTGGCCCGGCGAAGAGTTGAAGCGGCCCCACACCGACCGGCCGTCCCGGCGCAAATCCTCCAAGGTCGAGGACAGGTTGTGGAACTTGTCCGCGGCGGCGACGATTACCGATCCCTCCGGCGCTTTGGCGAGGGCGGCGAGGTAGGCGTCGGAACGCCCCTGCCAATCGCGGATGGACTCGTCCTTGGTGACCCCTCGGACGATGTCGACGACGCGCGGGCCAAACTCGGCGCTCATCTGCTCGGCGGAGTAGAACTCGGGAACATCTTCGAGGATGTCGTGGAAGAGCGCCGCGACCAGGACGTCCTCGTCGTCGGTGACACGGGAGGCCAGCAGCATGACCGAGAACGGGTGGCTGATGTACGGGATGGTTGTCGATTTGCGGTAGTGGCCCTCGTGGGCGCGGGCAGCGGTCGCGACGGCGCGCAGGAGTCGGGGACTGGGGATAACCCCACCGGTGGGAGGTCTGGATTGCGTGGTCGACTTGTCCATTGCGTTGTCCATTGCGTTGGTCCCTCTCATCCCGGCTCATCCCAGCCCGCGGATTAAACACGCGGGTCGCCCCCAATACAATAAATCCCATGACCGTCGCCGAAGTAGACCCGCTCATCGAGTCGCTGTACAGGTACTCCGACGTCATCGGCGTCCTGCTGATGGGAATCATCGGAGGCACGATAGCCAGGCAGCGTGGCTACGACATCGTCGGATTCTTCTTCATCGCGCTGTTCTCCGCGCTCGGCGGCGGCATGATCCGCGACGTCCTGATCAACCGCGGTACCGTCGCCGCGATGAGCGAGCCCGAGTACCTGATCCTCGCCTTCGCCGGCGCCCTGATTGCCCGCTTCGTCTACTTTAAGGGCAAGACCTGGGAATACACGCAGGTCCACGGCGACGCTATTGTCTCCGGGCTGTGGGCCGCGACCGGCACCGTCAAGGGGGTAACCTACGGGCTGCCGGTGCTGCCGTGCATCATGATGGGCGTCTTCACCGCGACCGGCGGGTCCATGATTCGCGACATTGTCACCGGCCGAGTGCCGGAAGTCTTCGGCGACAACCAACCGACCGTCATACCGGCCGTGGCCTGCGCCGTAACGGTGATCATCGGCCACCACTTCGACTTCCTCGCAGCAGCCATGATTATTGGCCCGCTGATCAGCATTGGCCTATCTCTGCTTGGCTACTGGGCGAATTGGCGCGTCTCAGCTCGCTCCGACTGGGCGCCCATCAACGACACCGCGGCGCAGATTGCCGTGCTCGCGCGCCGGGCGGAGGGCAAGGGGCGCGCGGTGGGCCGCCGGCTGGAGCCGAGCCGCCTGCGCTCCTGGCGACACCGTCAGATGGAAAAGGCCCTGCAGAGGCGCATCGAGGCCGAGGTCGGCACCGGCGTCTCGCGGCAGAGGGCCGAGGCCAATGCGGAGGAATTCCTCGACGAGTTCAACGCCGAGTTTCCCTCCGCGCCGCGGGAGGAGGCGTCGGCAAGCGAGGGAAGGCAGGACTTCGGCGTGGACCTCGCGGGCGACTCCTACGACGACTACGGCCGAAACGCCCAGCGCCGCGAGCGCGACTACCGCGAGATGCTCGACCGCATCCTGGCCGACGACGATGCCGCGGATCAGCTCATCGCGACGCTGATGAAGAAGTATCGCGACCGCGACGACTCCGAGTAGGCCGGACTAGTCAGGAGCCGACCCGATCCGGGCCGTCCTAATCCGGGCTATTGCCTAGACTGCAGGGCATGAGCACTCGCCACTTCGGATTCAACCTCACCGAGCACAAAATCCGGGTCCCCTGGGATCCTTTCAACGACCCGGCGGGGGAGTCCTTCGAGCTCTTCGCCCGTGAAATCGCAGCTCCCGGCAAGGAGGACGCGCCCGCGCTGGTCTACTTCCAGGGCGGTCCGGGCTTCCCGGCGCCGCGGCCCACCTCCGCCGGCGGGTCATCGGCCAGGCGCTGAAGGAGTTCCGTGTCATTCTCCTGGACCAGCGCGGCACGGGCCGCTCGGGGCGTATCGACGCCGCCTCCGCCGCGGCCGGCTCTCCGTCGGACGCGGGGCACCTGGCCCTGCTCCGGCAGGAGTACATCGTCGAGGACGCCGAGGCTCTGCGCCGGCACCTGGGCCTGGAGAAGTGGTCGCTCTACGGGCAGTCCTTCGGCGGATTCTGCATCACCTCGTATCTGTCGCGGCGCCCCGAGTCGGTGGAGCACGCCTACCTCACTGGCGGGCTTCCGGTGCTGGACCGCGGGGCGGACGACCTGTACCGGGCGACCTTTGACAAGCTGGAGGTCCGCCACGAGCGTTTCTACCGCGAGTACCCGTGGGCGCAGCAGCGCATTCGCGAGGTCTGCGCGCATCTGGACCAGTCGGACGAGCGTCTGCCCACCGGTGAGCGCCTGTCCTCGCGGCGCCTTCGCACGATCGGCATTGAGCTGGGCCGCGGCGAGGGCTTCCACGCCCTGGCTTACCTGTTTGAGGAGCCCTTCCACCGCGTGGGCGGGGAGAAGGTCCTGCGCACGGACTTCCTCGCCGACGTCGGCTCGCGCGTCAGCTTCGCGGGCGGCCCCCTCTATGCCGCGATCCACGAGTCCATCTACGGCGGGGTCGGTGCGCAGGCCGTGACCGGCTGGTCCGCGCATCGCATTCGCGAGGAGATGCCCGGATTCGAGGAGGCCGCCGACCCGCGCTCCGCGGAGCCCTTCTATCTGACCGGCGAGCACATCTTCCCCTGGCAGTTCGAGGAGGACCCGGCGCTGGTGCCGCTGCGCGACGCGGCCTTCGATCTGGCGCAGCACCCCTTCGGTTCCAGCCTCTACGGCTCGGACCCGGCTACGGCCCTGGCGCAGGCCCCGGTCTCTGCCGCCGCGGTCTACCTGGACGACATCTTCGTTCCCTTCGAGTTTTCCATGGACACGGCCACAACCTACTGTGACCTGCGCACTTGGGTGACTAACGCTCACCAGCACGACGGCATCCGCCACGACGGCGCCGGCATCTTCGAGCAGTTGCGCAACCTGGTCGAGTCGCACTAAAAACGTGTCATGACTACAAAAATGAACGTTGATATCGTCGTCGTCGGCTGGGGCAAGGCCGGCAAGACGCTGGCCGGCAAGGCAGCGGCCGCGGGAAAGAGCGTCGTCGTCATCGAGCGCGACCCCGGCATGATCGGCGGCGCCTGCATCAACGTCGCCTGCATCCCAACCAAGACTCTGCTGCACAGCGCCACCACGCGCCCCGAGGATGCGGACATCACCCAGTACTTCCTCGACTCCGTCGCGGGCCGCGACACCCTGATCGGCAAGCTCAACGCCGCCAACAAGAAGATGCTTGACGACGCCGCCGGTGTCACCGTGGTCATGGGGGAGGCGGAATTCGCGGGCCCCAAGACGGTCCGTGTGGCCGATTCCTCCACCGGCGAGACCGTGGAGATCAGCGGCGAGGCCGTCATCATCAACACCGGCTCCGCGCCGCGGCCGCTGGACGTGCCCGGCGGGGACCTGCCGCACGTGCACACCTCGATTAGCATTCAGCACCTGCCGGACGTGCCTGCCCGGCTGGCCATCGTCGGCGCGGGCGCCGTGGGCCTGGAGTTCGCGGTCATGTTCGCGGGCTTCGGCTCCGATGTGACCGTGATTGCCCGCAGCGAGGTCCTCCGCGGCGTTGAGCCGGAGATTCGCGAGGCCGCGCTGGCGGACCTCGACGCCGCGGGCGTGCGCCTCCTGGACCACGCGGACGTGGAGTCGGTCGAGCCCGGGGTCGTGCACACCAGCGCCGGGGATGTCGACGCCGACGTCGTCCTGGCCGCCGCCGGGCGTGTGCCGGAGCTGCCGCGAGGCCTGGCCGAGGCCGGAATCGAGCTGGATCAGCGCGGCTTCGTGAAGGTCGACAGCCACCTGCGCACCAACGTCGAGGGAGTCTTCGCCGCGGGCGACGCCAACGGCGGCCCGCAGCTGACCTACATCTCGCTGGACGACTTCCGCATCCTGGCCGCGCAGTTGCTCGGTGGCGTCGCTGGAGGGGCAGGCGACCGCACCACCGACGACCGCGTTGCCGTCCCGCACGTGATCTTCCTCGACCCGCCGCTGTCCACCGTCGGCCTGACCGAGGCCGAGGCGCGCGAGCAGGGCTACAAGGTGCTGACTGCGATCAAGGACGTGGCGAAGCTGGCGATGGTCCCGCGCCCGAAGACTCTGGGGCAGACCCGCGGCCGCGTGAAGGTTGTCGTCGACGCCGACACCCAGCACATCCTGGGATACTCCCACTACGGCGTGGACTCGCAGGAGGTCGTCAACGTGGTCGTCCTGGCGATGTGGCTCGGCGCCACGGTCGCGACCTGCGCGACGGCATCTGGGTGCACCTGGCCACGACCGAGCTCTTCAACGAGATCTTCGGCGCGCTGGCATACGGTCCCCGGCCGGCAACCCTGGATACCCTACAGGGTATTCAGGTATGGTTGGTGACATGTCAAATGCTGAGTTTTGGAACGAGCGCTTTCACCAGGATTACACCGCCGGAACGCCCATTTTCGCCGGTGACCCCAACCCGACCATCGCCGGAATCGTAGAAAAGATCGGGCACCCAGGCGCTGAGTCCACCGGAGACCCGGCGGCCGGGGCCGCGGAGGCAGGGCCTCGCAAGACCGCCATCGATCTTGGCTCCGGCCGTGGCCGCCACGTCGTGTGGCTGGCCAAAAATGGCTGGGACACCACCGGACTGGACTTTTCCGAGGTCGGCCTCGAGCACACCCGCCGCGCGCTCGAGGCCGCGGGCCTGAGCGCGCACCTGGTCCAGGCCGACCTCACCGAGTGGGACCCCGAGCCGGAGTCCTTCGACTTGGTCCTGGCCTCCTTCATTCACCTGCCGCCGACTCAGCAGTCCGCGCTGTGGCAGGCCGCTGCCCGCGCACTCAAGCCGGGCGGACACCTGGTGTCGGTCTCGCACCACCCGGACAACCAGATTCACGGCCCCGGCAACCCGGAGCTGCTCTACACCGGGGAGTCGGTCGTAGAGCAGTTCGCCCCGGCTTTGAAGCCGAGGCCGTGGACAGGAGCGTCGTCAAGCAGGAGGGGGACAAGCAGGCGGTGGATACTGTCGTGGTCCTGCGCAAGCTCTAGCTCTGCGCCGAGCTTTGGCGACCTCCTCTCGTCGCGGTCGCGCGAGGCTTATGCCGCCAGGCCGTAGGCCTCGTCGATCGCGCGGGACTTCGCCTTCTCGTAGTCGTGCGTGCCGACGAAGACCTCGTGGGTGTACGGGTTCACGCCCAGCTTGCGGGCGCGGTAGAAGACGTACGCCAGGGCTGCGACGTTGGCGGCCAGGGCGACGACGGAGACGGCCAGGTTGATGTTCGGGTTGTTCACCGAGTCGACCGAGAACCTGGAGGCGTCCTGGAAGACCGGCACGGTCTGCGCGAACATGCACCACAGGGCCAGCGTGAAGGCACGGTTCTGGATCCAGCCGCCCTTGTTCCACAGCGCGTTGGCCACGGTCGGGGCGAGTAGTAGAGCGAAGCCGCAGTAGAAGGCGTGCGTCGGCAGGCAGTTGTAGGTGTAGCAGAAGTTCCACAGGTCATAGGAGATGATGAACACCCAGGTCATGTCGAACCACAGCATGTCGTGACGCTTCTTGGAGGCGTAGATGCCCCACCAGCCGGTCATGACGAAGATGTTGAGCAGGCCCGCGATGCCGTTGAAGACGTTGTGCCAGCCGCCGTAGAGGGTCACGCCCTCGGTGGACACCCACGTGGTGTCCCAGGCGCGGATGGCGGACTCGAAGTCGGAGGCCACGGCAATCAAGATATTGATGGCGACGATGACGAAGGGGAAGGCCTTGAACCAGAAAGCCTTGCCCAGCTTGCCCCAGCCGTACTTCAAGATGATGAAGCCGATGCAGCCGGCGGTGGCGGCGTAGAGCTTCGCGTAGTGGAACCAACTGTTCATGTGGATGTAGGTCTGATTGGTCAGGGCCCACTCGGCGCCGTTCCAGGCCGCGATGTAGATGGTCGCGAAGTAGACGCTCAGGCCCGCGGGCAAAACCATGAACAGTGCGATGCCGCCCGCCCTCGAGCGGCGTCCGATTTCGTTTGCGATGAGCAGGGCGGCGAAAACCATCACCCAGCCCAACCATTGATAGCCGGCGTTGTCGCCGTAGACGTCGAACAACATTGTCCGTCATCCCTTTCACCAGGAGTGGCAGGGCTTCTTTAAGGACAATTCTCTTGGGGTCTGGCCCCTTCACGCGTCCGCGAAAGCCCTTCTATATCTATCACTAATTCTAGATATGGCGTGGGGAGGCGTCGACGAAAAAGAGGGTGGGAATTATCACCCTAAATGCCCTGCTCGCCCATCAGGATTCCCGCGAATACGGCCAGCACAGCCACGGCGAGAACCGGCCACTTGTGGTCGACGACGATGGCGAAGAACTCACGCACTTTGGCGCTCGGCCAGAAGTAGCGGGCCGTGCGGGCGCCGGTAGCGTAACCGTCGAGCCCGGCTTTGCGCATCAGTATTGCCCCGCGGAACGCGTGGTAGTCCGAGGTAGCAACGGCGATCCAGGGCTCGTCCGGGAAAGACTCGCGCTGCCGGAGCAGCTCGGAGGAAAAGGCCAGGTTCTCCTCCGTGGTCGTGGAACGATCCTCGACGATGATGCGCTCGTCGGCGACCCCCTGCGAGCGGGCGTAGTTGGCCATAGCGAGCCCCTCCGGGCAGGGCTCGTCGGGGCCCTGCCCGCCGGAGAACACGAGGACGGTGTCCTTGCCGGATTCAATCGCCTTGTTGGCAACCTCGATGCCGCGGTCAACCCTGCTGCGCAGCAGGGGAGTCAACTCATCCGGGTCGCGCACCTGGGCGCCGAGGACGATGACGGCGTCGGCACGCCTGCCGAAGCGGGTGAAGTACCACTCGTAGAAGACCGTGTAGGTGATGAAAGACACGAAGGCCAGGCCCGCGTAGACGACCATGGGGAACATTCCGACCAGGATTCGTTCGGAGGTGGTGGTCTCGCGGTTGACCGTCTGGGACAGGATGGCGACATAGAAGAAGCCCGTGTAGACGAATAGGGCGATTCCCACTGCCCCCGAGACGAGCGCCGCGGGGGAGGGGCCCTCCCTGCGCCACACGATCGCCATGTTGGTGGCCAAGAAGCCGCCGAGAATCAGGGGCGAGGCAGCCAACGTCAAAATAATGACGATCACGACGACGGTGCCGAAGGCGCCATCCATCAAGGAAAAGGCCATGGCGATGGCGAGGACAATTCCCGCCACCGCGGCGAATAGCGCGAAGGTGAAGGCGACGCCAGGCCAAATTGATCGCGGTTCCTTTCGGAACAGGATCAGGAAGACGATGAAGAGTGGAATCGCAAGCAGGAGGTACACGGAACACCACTCTATCGACAATTGCGAAAACAACCGACCCCGGCAGGAACGTCAATTCCTACCGGGGCCGGCTGTGAGGTCTAAGTAAAACGCTCGACGGAGAAAAAGCTACTCGCCGACCTTGTCGTCGACGGCGTCGCGAACCTTCTTAATCTGGTCCGCCTTATCGGCGCCCAGCTTCTCGGTTGCGAGCTGCTCGGCCTTATCCAGAATCTTGTCGGTGGTCTCTTCGCTACCGAGCATTTCCTTGGCCTTGTCCATAAGTCCCATGCGCAGCTCCTTTACCTGTCGATTGCAGCTTGACGATTGCAGTAGAAAATCTGCAAAAACTCTTGCTTTACCCGTCTTCTGCTTTGCTAGTCGCCCATTCTACCCCGAGAACAAACCCCCGGTGCTGCCAGAGCTACCGGGGGTAGTAGGGGATTAGCAGCAGCGCGTCTGAGGGTTGGCCTCGGCGTCGCAGTGGCGCTTGCGCCAGTACTCGCGCTCGGTCGGCACCGGCTGGTCCGGGTGGTGAATGCGCAGGTGCTCGCAGTACTTCTGGTAGTCGTGGTCGCCCATCAGCTCACCGAAGTACCACGCCACCGCCTTCAGCGGCTTGAGTGCTTGCGAAATCATCAGTGTCCTCCGACGTGCGCGTGCGAGTGCGCGGTCTCCTGGAACCGGCGCGGATCGTCGGGCGCGATGGCATCCCACTGCGCCTCGATGTCCTTCTCCACGTCGGTGCGGCCGAAGCCGATCGGCGCAAAGTAGCGCGATGCCACGTACGGCTCGACGCTGGTACCCACGTCCTTGCCGCTTGCCGCACCCTCGCGCAGCGCTTGGCAATCGCCGCCAGGCCCGCGAAGACGACCAGCAGCGTCACGACCGCGAACACGATCGACAGCGTGCCCTGCACGGCGGTGTTGCGGATGACGGCGTCGATGGCCTCCGGGGTCTTGGCCGTCTTGAATTCGGTCAGGCCCTGCGCCTTCGCGTTCTTGAATGCGGCGTGCAGCGCCCAGTAGCCGATCTTCGGGTCGGTGTGGAAGACCTTCTGCCAGGAGGCGTACATCGTCACAATCAGGTCCCACGCCAGTGGAACGCCCGGAATCCACGCCCACTTCACCAGGCCATGCTTGACGACGACAACGGTCACGAGAGTCAGCGCCATTGCGGCCAGAAGCTGGTTTGCGATGCCGAACAGCGGGAAGAGCATGTTGATGCCGCCCAGCGGGTCGGTGACGCCCATGACCAGGATCGAACCCCAACCCAGGCACACAATGGCCGAGGTCAGCAGGTTACCGGTCGTCCACGAGGCGTCCTTGAACCTGGTCAGGCCCGGGATGTTGCCCACGGCGTCGGAAAGCATGAAGCGGGCGACGCGAGTGCCGGCGTCGATGGTGGTGAGGATGAACAGGGCCTCAAACATGATGGCGAAGTGGTACCAGAAGGCCTTTAGGGAGTCGCCGCCGAAGACGTCGGCGAGGATCTGGGACATGCCGAACGCCAGAGTCGGGGCGCCGCCGGTGCGGGAGACGATAGAGGTCTCGCCGACGGACTGCGCGGCCGCGGTGAAGGAAGCGGCGTCGACGTTCGGGGTGTTCAGGCCCAGGCCGTTGACGTAGGCAGCGGCGGTCTCGGCGGTGCCGCCGGTCAGGGCCGCGGAGGCGTTCATGGCGAAGTAGAGGTGCTGGTCCAGGATGACCGCGGCACACATGGCCATGACGGCGACGAAGGACTCCATAATCATGCCGCCGTAGCCGATCATGCGCATCTGGGATTCCTTCTCGACCAGCTTCGGGGTCGTGCCGGAGGAGACCAGCGCGTGGAATCCGGACAGCGCGCCACAGGCGATGGTGATGAACAGGAAGGGGAAGAGCTCGCCGGCAAATGCCGGGCCGGTGCCGTCGAGGGCGAACTTGGTCACGGCCGGCATCTGGATGTTCGGGCGGACCAGTAGGATGCCGACGGCCAGCAGGCCGATGACGCCGATCTTCATGAAGGTCGACAGGTAGTCGCGCGGGGCGAGCAGCAGCCACACGGGCAGGACCGAGGCGAGGAAGCCGTAGCCGATCAAGGCCCAGGCGAGGGTGGTCTTGGACCACAGGAACATGGCGTGCCAGGTCGGGTCGGCGTTGACCCAGCCACCCGCGACGATGGCGAGCAGCAGCAGGACGATGCCGATCAGCGACACCTCGGAGACGCGGCCCGGGCGGATGTAGCGCAGGTACAGACCCATGAAGATCGCGATCGGGATGGTCATGGTGATGGAGAAGACGCCCCACGGCGACTCTGCCAGCGCGTTGATGATGACCACGCCGAGGACGGCGATCAGGATGGTCATGATCACGAGGATGCCGATGATGGCGAAGATGCCGCCGAACTTGCCCATCTCGTCGTTAATCATCTGGCCGAGCGAGCGGCCCTTACGACGGGTGGAGATCGCCAGCACCATGTAGTCCTGGACCGCTCCGGCGAACACGGCGCCGAAGACGATCCAGATGGTGCCCGGGAGGTAGCCCATCTGGGCAGCCATGATGGGTCCGACCAGGGGGCGGCGCCGGCGATGGCCGCGAAGTGGTGGCCGAAGAGCACGCGTCGGTCGGTCGGCATGAAGTTGTGGCCGTCGTTGTAGCGCTCGGCCGGGGTGGCGCGGTCGTCGCGGGGGCGGATGACCTTGTACTCGATCAGGCGACCGTAGAAGCGGTAGCCGATGATGTAGGTACCGACGGCCGCGAGAACCAGCCAGGTGGCGTTGACGGTTTCGCCGCGGTTCAGGGCAATCATGGCCCAGCCGACTGTGGCGATAATGGCAATCGCCGCAAAAATGAGGCGCTTCCCGATTGGCATTGGACGGCGGTCGACGTAGCCGACCGGCGGCAGATCTGCGTGTGGCTGCAGCAGCTCGACGCCCGGACGATCGGTGATCGCCGGTGCGGAGCTGTCAGTGGTGTGCGCTGACATGACACCCCTTAGTTTCTGTGAGTTCTGACAATGGAGACAGGTGAAAATGCGCCGCCGATTGAGTGACGAGCGCGCTGCCAAAAACCGCGGAAACCGGGGTGTCGGGGGCAAAATTGCGCCGTCGAAAAGGTGGTTCGAACAGCGCAATCCGGGGTTTTAAGGCAAATTTCAGTTCGTTTTTAGGGGTAAGTATAGGGCATGAAAAACGTGGCTAACCCCGCTACCTAGAGAATGTCGTCGATTGCCTCCGTGGGGCGGGCCATACGCACGCCCTTGTCGGTGACGACGAAGGGGCGCTCGATCAGGCGCGGGTGCGACACCATCGCGTCGAGGAGTTCGTCGTCGCTGGAATCCTTGCTCAGTCCCAGCTCCTTGAACTCGGCTTCCTTGGTGCGGACCGCATCGATGATGCGCAGGCCCGCGGCGTCGATAAGCGAGGAGAGCTCCTCCTTGGTGGGCGGGTTATCCAGGTACTTAATGATCTCGGGTTCGGTGCCGGCGTCGCGCAGTGCGGCGAGGGCCTGCCTGGACTTGGAGCAGCGGGGGTTGTGGTAGATCTTCGCGTTCATGCCTTCCATGATGGCGCAGTTTGAGGGGAGAGGGGTGGGGCAGCGCAGCGAGGGGAGCTATCCACGCGGAAAGGTCGAACTGTAAACATTAAAGTTCATGGAGTTGAAAAAAGGCTTGACAAAGCTTAGGCTAGCCATTGTTAAAGCATTTGAAATTGGCTAACTGGGGCCACGTTCGAGGGCGCCCGGCAGAAGAGAGAGTAGGCGAATATGTTCAAGCAGGGCATCGCGAAAATTGCGGCGACGGGATTCTCCCTCGCGATCGCAGGAGTCGGTCTCGTCGCGTGTGGAAACGGCGAGGGGGCGGCGGCCTCGGGAGAGGGCCCCATCAAGGTGGTGGCCTCCACGACTCAGATTTGCGACTATGTCAAGCAGATGGAGCTGAAGGACGTCGACCTGACCTGCCTGCTCGCGCCGAACGCCAGCGCACACGAGCTCGAAATGACCCACGAGCAGCTCACCGCGACCGCCGAGGCTGACCTGCTCATGGTCAACGGCGTCGACCTCGAGCACTTCCTCGACGACGCGGTGGAGTCCTCCGGATTCAAGGGGACCATGCTGGTCACCAGCGGAATCCTGACTGCGAAGGACGTTGATGGCGCGCCGGAACAGATTCAGAAGGCCGACAAAGGCAACTACACCATCGACCGTGGCATCGCCAAGGTCGACGTGGCGCCGTGGCCGTTCCCGCCGGAGGAGCCGGGCGAGGACGCGGAGTTCACCTACGACCCGCACGTGTGGACCTCGCCGAAGAACGCCAAGGTCCAGGTGACCAACATCGGCTACGCCCTGGAGAAGGCCGCCGACTCCCGTGGCGACAGCGCCATGAAGTCGAGCATCGCCGAACACGTCAAGGGATACCAGGACAAGCTCGACGCCCTCGACAGCTGGGCCCGCGAGTCGATCGCAACCGTGAAGGACCCGGTGCTGTTCACCAGCCACGATGCCTTCGGCTACTTCTCCAAGGAGTTCGGCATCGACTTCATCGGTGCCGCACTGTCCGACTTCAGCGAGCAACAGGACGCGACAGCCGAGCACATCAAGCAGGCCGCTAAGACGGTGAAGGACTCGGGCGCCACCGCGCTGTTCGCGGAGAACTCCAATAACTCCAAGTCCATCGAGGCGATCGCAAAGGCCGCGGGAGTCAAGGCCATCGTCGGCGAGGACGCCCTCTACGGCGACTCCCTCGGCCCGGCGGGCACCGCTGGAGAGACCTACATTGGCTCCATAGTTCACAACGTGACCACGCTGGTTCAGGCATGGGACGGCAAGGTTGCCGACCTACCGGCAGCAATTCAGGCGAAGGAAACCAAGTGACCCCAGTAGTTAGCCTGCGCGACGCGGCCTTCACCTACGGTGGGCCCGCCACGGTCGAGCACGTCACGGCACACGTATGCCCTGGCGAGGGGCTCGCGCTAATCGGTGCGAACGGCTCCGGCAAAACGACGGTGCTGCGCGGCATCCTCGGCGGCGTCCGCCTCGCCGCGGGGGAGGTGCGCAATAGCGCGACCCGCATCGCCTATGTTCCGCAGGTCGCTGACTTGGATCGCACCTTCCCCGTCACCGCGTTCGACGTCGTCGCGATGGGGGTGCTCCGCGAGCTGCGCCCCTTCCAGCTGCTCGGCTCCCGTAGGTCCCGCGTGCTGGATGCGCTTGCGAAGGTCGGCCTCGCTGGCCGCGCAAACGACCGCTTCGGGAATCTCTCCGGCGGCCAGCAGCAGCGCGTGCTTCTGGCCCGCGCGATAGTCTCCCGCCCCGAGCTAGTGCTTCTCGACGAACCCTTCAACGGCCTCGATACCGAAAACCGGGCGATGCTGCTGAACCTCCTCCACGACCTGAAAGGGGAGGGCGCCGCGATCATCACGTCGACCCACGACCTGGTCCTTGCGGAGGAGACCTGCGAGAATACCCTGATTGTCTCGTCTTCCCCGCGCTTCGGCGCGACCCACGACCTGGTGCCGGCCTATGTGGGTTGACCTCGCGAACGCGGTCGGAATCGCGCCGTTTATGTTCCGGCCACTGGTGCTCCTGCTCGTCCTGGGTGTGGTCTCCGGGCTGGTCGGGGTAATCGTGAACCTGCGTGGCCTCGAGTTCAACTCCGAGGCAATGGTGCACTCGATCTTCCCCGGCATCGTGGCGGGCGCGGTCTTCGGCGGCATTGACATGATCATTCCGGCGGCCGCGGCGCTGGCGGTCGTTGTAGCGATCGTCCTGGCAGTTGTCTCCCGCTCAAGGACCTCTGAGCCCGGAGTCGCGGTCGTGTTGACCAGCTTCTTTTCCCTCGGCGTCATCCTGTCGCTGAAGAAGGGCGACCAGTCCGGACAGCTGGAGGCACTGATGTTCGGGCGCCTCCTGGAAGTCACCGACTCCCGGCTGACCAGCGCGTTGATCGTCTGCGCCGTCGCCTTGGCCCTCATCGCCGTGACCTGGCGCAAGCAGGTCTTCGTTGCCTTTGACCGCTCCGCGGCGCAGGCTTCCGGTGTCAATCTGTGGCTTATCGACATCGCCGTCAATGCGGCCATCGCCGCCGTGGTGGTGTCGTCGGCAAGCGCGGTGGGGGTTCTGCTGGTGGTCGGCTATCTCGTGGTGCCGGGGGCTGCGGCGCGGTTGGTTTCCTCTCGCGTGACGACGATGGTTCCGGTCGCCATCGTCATCGGTTGCCTCAGCGGCGTTGTGGGGCTCGCGCTGGTCCCGCTGGGGCCCGTCTCGCCCCAGGCGGTGGTGGCCCTGACCGCGGTGGCGCTGTACTTCGTGGCGCTCGCGCTGCGGTGGGCGAGAATTCGAGTTGGTGCTCCGAAAGCGGCGGTAGGGGGCGCGCGTGGCTGATATTCTGCTGCTCCCGATTATTGAGTTGGTGCTGGTAGGGGCGCTCTCCGGTCTGGTGGGCGTCTTCGCGGTGCTCAATCGCCAGGTATTTTTCGCTGAAGCGATCACGCACGCGACCTTCCCAGGCGCCGTCCTCGGCGTTGTCGTGGCGGCGGCGTTCGGGCTCGGCCACTCATGGATCTCGGTGTTCCTCTTCGCGGGGGCGCTGCTGATGTGCATTCCCATCGGCGCCCTGTTTGGGCTGTCCCGGGTGGGAACCTCCGGGTCCGCAGCGGGGATCGTACTGACTCTTGGCTTCGCGCTCGGCTACTTCCTGAACAAGTGGTTCTCCCCGCTTCCCGTGAAGGTCGATAGCTTCCTGGTTGGCAGCGTCCTCAACGTGGACATTGTCGATGTGGGGCTAGCTGCCGTGCTGCTGGTGGTCGTCGCAGCGCTCGTCGTCGCGCGGTGGCGGCGCCTCGTCTTCTTTGCGTTCGACCGGACGGCCTTCGCCGTGGCTCATTCTGCGACAAGGGCTCAGGCGGTGGTGAGCGCGATGATCGTTGTCACGTTGGTGGCCCTCATCCCCGCCGTGGGGACCATCCTGTCCATCGCTCTGTTGGTGGCGCCCGCAGCGGCGCTGGTAGGGCTGGTCAAAAATACGAAATTCCTTCTCATTCTTGCCCCGGCCCTCGGGATAGCGATGGGCTTGACTGGCCTCGGCGTAGCCGTGTGGGCGAACCTGTCCGTCGGCGGCTGCATTGGCGCGTGCGCGGGAGCGTTCTACCTCCCCCTCAAAATTGCGTCTACACGCAATAACGCTAGAATTTAAGGAATGTACGTGGAGGATTTACCGGAGAAGACCCAGGACTACCTGAAGGTGGTTTGGGATCTGCATGAGCGCACCGGAACGAAGGTGACGCTCGGCGATGTTGCGGAGCGTATGGGGGAGAAGAAGCCCACCGCGAGCGAGGCTGTGAAGAAGCTCGCCGCCCGCGGCTTTGTCATTCACGAGCCGTACCAGGGCATCAGCCTGACGGAGAAAGGCCATGATGTCGCCATGGTCATGGTCCGTCGCCACCGCCTGATCGAGAGCTTCCTCTTCTCCAAGCTCGGCTACACCTGGGATGAGGTCCACGCCGAGGCTGAGAAGCTGGAGCATGCGGTCTCCGACGATTTCATCTCGCGGATTGACAAGCTGCTGGGCCACCCGAAGCGCGATCCGCACGGAGACCCGATTCCCAGCGAGGCCGGCGAGATCGACCCCGCCGTGCACACGGACTTGACGGATATCCCGGTTGGCCAGGTCGTCGTCGTTGATCGCATCAGCGACTCGGACCCGGAGCTGCTGCGTTACCTGGCATCCGCCGGCGTCGGCCCGGGCTCCGTGCTGCGCGCCGAGCAGGCTCCGTACGCGGGCATGCGCGTGTTCTCGATTGTTGAGGCCGTGGCAGTGGGTGAGGGGGAAAAGCCCGCTGCAGGTCAAACAGTTCATGTGGCAGACTCGGCACTATGGGCAATCAAGGTGACTCATCGGGAGAGCTAGCTAGGGCCTCCGCGCGGGCGTACGTCCGGGCTTCCCGCGCTCTTCAGGGCGGTGGAAACCCGTCCGCTGCGCCCGCATTTGGGTTTGCAGAAGTCAGAAGCGAGCGCAGCGCGGCCTTCGCGCGAGCTGAGCTTCCCGACGTCCCCTTCGGCAGCATTGCCCTGACGCCGCAGGAAAAACAGGCCCGAATGATGCAGACTCGCGCCCAGCTGGCGGAGTCCACCTCGAAAATGCGGCAATTGGTTTCCTACCAGCGAAAACTCGCGGAAGAATCCCGTAGCGTCGGTCAGGCCGTGGGCATGACGGTTGTTGCGGCGTCGATTATTTTCCTGGCCTTCGCCCTGGCGTACCTGAGCCACCTTGGCGCGGATGGGCTGCTGAACCCGTAAGGGGAAGGGGGAAAACATGAGCAAGGAATCGTCGAGTGGCTGCGTATGGCTGTTTATTATCGTCCTTTTCCTGGGCATGATCATGTGGCTCGTCGGCGCAGCCCTGTGGCTGCTGCAGTTCATCCTTCCCGTGGTGGGGCTGCTCATCGCCATCGGTCTTGCCATTGACGCGTGGTCGCGGGTGAAGCAGGGCAAGGAGGCTGCGCGCCTGCAGGAGCTAGGGCGCACAGAATTGCTCGGCATCGCCCATGAGGCCGAATACCGTTTGAGTGAGGTCCTGTCGAAGTGGGACACCGTATCCCGGACGATGGGCGTCGGCACGATCTATGCCGAGGCTTTTTCCACAGGCGAGGCGACCCCTGAACTGGTGGAGCTTCGTGCCGACCTGACGAAGGCCCAGGGCGTGGCTGATCGCCTCCGCGCCGCCCAATCCTCGCTGGATGAGGAAGAAATTATCGACGCCATCGGCGACGCCGACGATCTCTGGGCTTCGTTAACGGAGCGATACTGGGGCTCTACCGCGGAGGAGTGACCCCGCCCGAGCCCCGCGGTGCACCGGCACGCTCGACGTCGGGGCGAAAGCCTAGTTGACGGTCAGGATAATCTTGCCGTCCGCGTGGCCATCCTCCAAGATTCGGTGGACGTCCGCGACGTCGCTAAGCGGGGCGGTGTGCCCGATGGGGAGGGAGAGTTCTCCGCGTGCGATGCGCCCGGCTAGGTCGGCGACGATGGTGGTGTCGGCGGAGATGAGCGGGATGTGTGCCTCGATGCCGCGCTCGTTGGCGGGGGTGAGGTCCGCCAGGGAAGGGAGAACCACGATGCGGCCACCCTCGCGGAGAAGGTCGAGGGAGGGGACGAAAGTGTCGAAGTAGACCGCGTCGATCACCACGTCGATGCCGTTCGGGTACTCCTCGGCGATGGTGTCGAAGACGTCTACCTGCGTGTAGTCGATGTGCCGGGCGCCGAAGCCCGTGAGCTTGTCGTGGTGGCGGGTCGAGGCGCTGGCCAGCACGTTCGCGCCGCGGGCGAGGCAGAGCTGCGTCATCATCTGGCCGACACCGCCGCCCGCGCCGTGGATCAGCACGGTTTCGCCCTCGGAAACCTTGGCTTGTTGTTCGACGGCCATCTGTGCCGTCAGTCCCACGAGGGCAACTCCCGCGGCGGTCGTGTCGTCCATCCCCTCGGGGACTTTGACTAGTACGTCGGCCGGGAACACGTTATGCGTGGCGTAGGTGCCTCGAGTATCGGGGTGGTTGCGCATGCCGAAGGCGTGGTCGCCGGGTGCAAACTCCGTGACGCCCTCGCCGACGGCGATGACGACGCCGGAGGCCTCGCGGCCGAGAATGCAGGGCAACGTCAGTGACTTGCTGAGGCCGGAAGAGCCGTCGCGCATCTTGTAGTCCAGCGGATTCGCGCCGATAGCGGAGGTTTTGATTAGTACCTCGCCGGGGCCAGGCTCACCCGGCTCGATGGAAGTCTTGCGAAACACATCGGCGGGGCCGAACTCGGAAATCGTCATTGCGTAAGCGTCTGGTGCAGCGTTAGGTGCCATGTCCGCGATTGTAGCGAGGAGGCAGGCCTAGGCGTCGTGAAGCTCGAGTGCCCCGACCACGGCGGCGAAGGAGGCATCGAGATATTCGTGTAGGAGGTCGGCGGCGCGAGTTGGCTGCCCGGAAGCGAGCTGGTCTGCGATGGCGTGGTGGTCGGCGGCGAAGCGGGCGTGAAGGTCCTCGCTGTGTGGGTAGGAGAGGAAGCACAGTCGCAACTGCGCCTGGATGGACTCGGCGGTAGACAGCAATTCCGGCGAGTCGGACGCCGCGACGATTTCAAGGTGGAAGGAGTTATTGCGCTCGGCGAGGATCCTGGAGTCGTCGGTGATGATCGCCTTCAGCCGGACGCCCAGGTCTCGGGCCGCGGGCTCGGCGAGGCAGTAAAGGCTGCCGCACTCGGCTGTGCGGCGAAAGGCATAGAGCTGTTCGATTCGCGTGCGGTCGAAGGTCGCTACGAAAACTCCGTGATGGGGTTTGTGAAAGAGTAGGCCCTCGCCCTCCAGTTTCCGGTAGGCCTGGCGATGGAGTTTCGACTGACCTTTAGCCGAGCTGCTAGCTGAGCTTCGCGAAGCTGTTCGCCACTAAAGTGCTGGCCGTTCAAGATTTCCTGACGCAGGGTAGCGGCCGCCGTATCCGCGACAGCGGGCTGGTGGAGAGGGCTTGCCTCGGTGCCAATTCCGAGGATGTCGCGGATGCGTTCGGGGGTGCTCATGTAATCCAGATTACTCAACAGCTTTTCTGTGCTGGCTATCACGAATTAATATCCAAGGAATATTGTTCAACAATCCTGTTGATGCAGTAATTTCGTCGGATATTTTCCGTGAATATCCCGTTGGATAAGGCCCCACATCATGGACAATCCCACCACTGATAGCAATGCAGCCAGCGCCACTAACGGTGCGCCACATGGCTCCTCGGTCGGCACCCCAGCATCGGCAAAGGCGCGCCGGACGGCACTGCTCGGCGCCGTCTTCCTGATGGCGACAAGCGCCATCGGCCCCGGCTTCCTCACCCAGACCGCGACGTTTACGGCCAAGCTTGGCGCCGCCTTCGCCTTCGCCATCCTCATCTCAGTAATCCTGGACATCGCCATCCAGCTCAACGTCTGGCGCGTCATCGCGGTCTCGGGCCGACGCGCGCAAGAGCTGGGCAACGCGGTCATCCCGGGGCTCGGCTGGTTCATGTCGGCGCTCATCGTCATCGGCGGAGTGGTGTTCAATATCGGCAACGTCGGCGGTGCGGGGCTTGGCACCAATGCGATGCTCGGCGTCGACCCGAAGATCGGCGGCATTGTGACCGCAGTCCTCGCCATCGGGTTCTTCCTCTCCCGCCGGGCCGGCGTGGCACTCGACCGGGTGCTGGTGGTCCTCGGAGTCGTCATGATCGTGGTCACCGCAATCGTGGCGTTTAGCTCGAACCCGCCCGTGGGGCAGGCCCTGAAGAACACCGTCTGGCCGGAGACCATCGACCTCTTGGCGATCATCACTCTGGTCGGCGGCACCGTCGGCGGCTACATCACCTACGCCGGTGCGCACCGCATGCTCGACTCCGGCGCTGGCGGTGTCGAGCACCTCGCCGAGACCACCCGCTCGTCGGTGACCAGCATCATCGTCACCGCGATTATGCGATTCCTGCTCTTCCTCGCCGTCCTCGGCGTGGTGACCGCGGGTGCGGTCCTCAACGTCAAGGGCAACCCGGCCGCCGAGGCCTTCCAGTTCGCTGCGGGTGACTGGGGCATGCGCTTCTTCGGAGTCGTCCTCTGGGCCGCTGGCATTTCCTCAATCGTCGGCGCCAGCTACACCTCGGCGACCTTCCTGACAAAGTCCTCCGGCGCGGGCTCGAAGACCCAGAACACCGTCACCATCGTGCTGATTGCCCTGTCGACGGCACTGTTCGCCATCATCGGCACTGCCCCGGCGACCCTGCTGGTATTCGCGGGTGCCTTCAACGGGCTGGTGCTGCCCATCGGCGTCACCGTCCTGATCTACGTCGCCCTGTTCCGCACCGACCTGATGAACGGCTACCGCTACCCGAAGTGGCTGGCCGCCGTCGGAATCGTCGGCGTCGCCGTCGCGTGGTTCCTGGCGTGGCGCTCCTTCGGCGGCGTCTTTGAGATGCTGGGCTAGGAACTCGGCTAGAAATTCGGCAAGAAATTCGGCTCGGAAGGGGAGAATTCACCATGGCACATACAATCGACCTCAATTCTGACCTCGGTGAGGCCTTCGGCTCGTGGACAATGGGCGACGACCTCGCCCTTCTTGACGTTGTGACCAGCGCCAACGTCGCTTGCGGCTTCCACGCGGGTGACGCCAGCGTCATGCTCGCCACCTGCCAGGCCGCAGCCCAGCGCGGCATCCGCATCGGCGCGCACGTCGCCTACCGCGACCTCGCCGGATTCGGCCGCCGCCGCATGGATTACTCGCTAGGGGAGCTGCGCGCAGAGACGCTCTACCAAATCGGCGCCCTGTCCGCGTGCGCTCGCGCCGCGGGCACGGATGTCTCCTACGTCAAGCCGCACGGCGCCCTCTACAACCGCATCGCGGTCGACGAGGGGCAGGCCGCCGCGGTCGTCGAGGCGATGCTCATGGCCCGCTCGACCTGCGGGGAGGGCTTGGCCATCATGGCGCAGCCCGGCTCCGTCATCGAGCGCATGGCAGTCGACGCCGGGCTGCCGGTCATCCGCGAGGCCTTCGCCGACCGCGCCTACAACGCCGACGGCACGCTCGTCTCCCGCAGCATCGAGGGGTCCGTCATCACCGACTCCGACCAGGTCCTGGCCCGAGTCATCGCGATGGCCCGGGGCGAGGCGATCCGGACCATCGACGGCGACGACATCCTCGTCAACGCCGACTCCGTCTGCGTCCACGGCGACACCCCGGGCGCGGTTGTACTCTCCGAGCGCATCCGTGCCGGCCTTGAGAGCGCCGGAATCGCCGTGACCTCCGGCCTGCGGTGGGGAGCTGGCGAGTAGCACCATGGCAGAAATCCGTCCGATGGGGGCGGAAGCGGTCCTGATCGACTATTCCTCATCCCCAAACCCGCTGGCCAAGGTCCTGCGCGCGCACGCCGCCGCCGAGTCCCTCGACGGCCTCATCGACAGCGTCCCCGCAGCGCAGACCCTATTGCTGCGTTTCTCCGGCCCGGCTCGCCTCCACCTGCCGGACATCGAGCGCACGCTGCGCTCGCCCGAGGCCGCCACGCACGCCGTCGGCAAGCGGGCGGATGTGCGCATCCCCGTGCAATACGACGGCCCGGACCTCGCGGATCTCGCGGCGGCGCTGGGGATGAGCACGACGGCGCTCGTCGATTGGCATACCGCGGAGCCGTGGACAGCAGCCTTCGGCGGATTCGCTCCCGGCTTCTACTACATGGTCAGGCAGGCGGGCGAGGGCCAGCCCGCGACGCTCGATATTCCTCGCCTGACGACGCCACGGACCCGCGTCCCGAAGGGCTCGGTAGGACTCGCAGGCCACTTCGCGGGCGTGTACCCCATCGACTCGCCCGGCGGCTGGCAGCTCCTCGGCCACACCGAGGTGGAGCTCTGGGACCTGGCCAGGGAAAACCCGGCCCTGCTCGCGCCCGGAACCCGCGTGTTTTTCGAGCCGGTGGCGGCGAAGTAGGGGCAGGGGGAGTAGGTCAGCTATGGAAAACAGCATCACAATCATCCATCCCGGCATCCTCACCACGGTCCAGGACCTGGGGCGCGTCGGATACGGCAGCATGGGCGTGAGCAGCTCGGGGTCCTTCGACCTCGAGTCGGCGGCCGCCGCGAACCGCATGGTGGTCAACGACGCGGACGCCGCCGTGCTCGAGTGCATGATCGGCGGGCTCGAGTTTCGCATCGAGCAGGGGGCGATCGTCGCCTTCGCGGGGGCGCATGGTCCCGTGACCGTCGAACAGGATGGGCACAAAATCACGACCTCGATGAATAGCCGCCTCGTGGTGGGGGCGGGCTCGACCGTGAAGGTCGGTACCTTCGAGGCCGGGCTGCGAGGCTATATCGCGATTCGCGGTGGAATCGACGTCGAGCCGGTCCTCGGATCGAGGTCCACGGACACGCTGGGCAAGCTGGGGCCGACCCCGCTGCGCGCGGGCATGACTCTTGCCGTGGGAGACCCGGCGTACTCGACGGCGTCGTCGATTGCCATCTACCCGGCACCCGGTTACTCGGGCGAGAGCGTGCGCCTGGATGTGGTGCCCGGGCCTCGGAATGACTGGTTTACGGAGGGCTCGATTGAGGACTTCTTCACCGAAACGTGGACGCTCACCCAGGAATCCAACAGGGTGGGGCTGCGACTGGAAGGAACTAAACCGCTGCGCCGCGCAATTGACCGCGAGCTAGCCAGCGAGGGCATGATTCCGGGAGCGATCCAGGTGCCCTCGTCGGGCCAACCGATCATCTTCGGCCCGGACCACCCGGCCACCGGCGGCTACCCCGTCATTGGCGCCCTGACCAGGCAGTCGCTATCGCGCGCCGGGCAGTTGGTTCCGGGCGCAAAGGTGCGGTTTCGCAGGGTGCGGCTCTATTAGGCGCAATTGGAAGCAATTAGAAGTGATTTGAGGCCGTGCCGGGGCCTCATTTGCACTGCGGCACCTCCGTTTTGGGGTGGCGTATAACTGGAAGAATGAACGTTACCGACCGAACTGAACCGGATCCCCAGCGGTGGCGCGTACTCGCAGTCTTGCTGACGGGTATTTTCATGGCGCTGATCGCAGTCAGCATTGTCAACGTGGCCCTGCCGAGCATCCAGCACGGGCTCGGCGCCCGCGATGCAGACGTCCAGTGGGTGCTCAGCGGCTTTGCTCTGTCCTTCGGTGTCGTCCTCGTCGCCGCAGGTCGCGCGGGAGATCTGCTCGGGCGCGGTGGCCTCTATATCCTCGGCATGGCCGTCTACACCGCGGGAGCGATTGCGGCGGGGTTCGCCCCCAGCGTGGAGATGCTCAACGTCGCCCGATTCATCATGGGCATCGGCGCGGGCCTGTTCAACCCGCAGGGCGTGGGCATGATCCAGCAGTACTTCTCCGGTAGGGAACGCGGCATCGCCTTCGGCTACTTCGGCACGGTCGTCGGAATCGCGGTCGCCATCGGGCCACCACTCGGCGGCTTCCTCATCCGACTGGGCGGGCCGGACCTTGGCTGGCGCCTGACCATGCTGGTCAACGTGCCCGTCGGCATCCTTGCCATCGTCCTCGGTTTCATCCTGTTCCCGCGGCCGTACATGCGCAGGCTCCGGGGACCCGACGGCCGTCCCGTCGGTACGCTAAAGACACTCAAGGCGCTGGACCCGGTGGGTGCGATCCTGCTCGGCCTGGTGGTGCTCACGCTGATGCTGCCGTTTATGGAGTCCGGCGCGACGCCGTGGATTTGGGCGCTCCTGGCCGTATCGGCCGTGCTGCTGGCGGTGTGGATTAAGTGGGAAAAGCGCATCAAGGCCACGGATACGGCGCCGATGGTGGACCTCGATATCTTCCGCATCGAGCACTTCCGCAACGGCGCGCTGATCGCGACGCTGTGGTTCTTCGGCACAACCAGCATCTGGGTGCTGGTGGCGCAGTACTTCCAAAACGCGCTGGGGCACTCGGCGCTGGTGTCGGGCCTCGTCGGCCTGCCGGCGGCCATCCTTAGCTCCTTTGCCTCCAACTGGGCGGGGCACCGGGTGGACACCTACGGGCGCAAGATTGTCATCGGCGGCATTCTGATTACGATGGCCGGCCTGCTGCTCACGGTCGGCGTCATCGCGCTGAACGACCTCTACGGGGTCAGCGAATTCTGGACGATCCTGACGCTGTCCTTCGCCGGCGCCGCCGGCGGCCTGGTGATCTCCCCGAACCAGGCGCTGAGCCTGCGCAACGTCCCGCTGGCCTACGCGGGCACGGCCGGGGCGGTGTTGCAGACCGGGCAGAGGATCGGCACCTCGGTGGGCCTTGCCGTCATCCTCGCCGTGACCTTCGCGGTCAAGGACGCCTACCAGTGGCAGTGGGGAATCGTGGCCGGGTACCTGACCATCGTCGCAATCTTCGTTGTGACTGTCGCCGTCGCGGTCAAGGACGCGCGGCTGGATACCCCGTCGGCCACGCTCAAGAAGCTCTAGAAAAGCTAGCCGACTGCAACGAACAGTAAAGTAAGCGCCGTGAGCTAAGGAAGTGACGACGCGGCCAAGGAGTGGGGAGTGAACATGGCAGGGGCATTATTGCGGGCGGCCAGCAGCGGCCTGAGGGGGCCGGCGGAGGAGTCCGAGCAGGGCGCCCGCCTGCCCGCTCACTGGCTGAAACCCGTCCGCTCCTTCGTGATTTACTTCCTGCTGGCGCACGTCATCTTCGGAATCATCTGGATCGTTGACGTCGCCGCGCTCCTCGCCAAATTCTTCAGCCTGGGCGAGACCGGGACCGAGGAATTTTTCCAGTCGGCCGAGACCGAGCAGCAGTTCGCGCAACAACTCAACAGCAGTAGCCACGGCTGGTCCGATCTGCTCATCAGCTACAGCGAGATGCTCGGAATCTTCAGCATCATCGCTGCGATTGTCGTCGCCCTGACCGTGTCGGCCTCCTCCAAGATCAAGGATCTGGACAAGGAACTAAACGGTGTTGAGACCGACGAGGAAGTCGACCGCATCGTCGAAGACCGCTCCGTCGACATCGATATGCTCTACGGCGGGCTGCTGACGGCGACGATGGTGTCCCTGGTCGTGACCGTCCTCTACGGTTACGGGGTCATTGTCGCAGCCGAGGGAAATTGCACGCCTGAGCAGAACTCCTGCTCCTTCGCGGGCTCCCTGCCGTGGGAACTCTTCGCCCGCCACTGGATGGACCTGGCCAGCCCAAAGATGCTGATCTTCCCGTTGATGTCCTTCTTCTTCCTGATCCTGGCGCTGTCCGCGAGCGACCAAGGGCGAATCCGCGGACGCATCCTTCGGCGCATCGATTTGTCGCGCAGGCTGCAAAAGCACGAGCGCACCCTGGCGATGTTCGGAGCACTGCACACCGACGGCGCGGGCTCGGAATTCGTCCTTCCGACGGTGCCCTGGAGCAGACGCGCCCTGAGCGGGGTGGCGTACCTGGTAGTCACGTGGCTGGGGCTGGTGGTGTTCCTCGCCATATTCAACATCGTTCCCCGGCTTGCCGACGGCGAGAGCATCGGCACCATTGCCGGTTCCTGGACAGAATCGCAGTTGCTTCTCGGTGTTTCCCTGCTGTCTGTGGTCAGCGCGGTGAGCGTCCTCGCGGTCATCCTCGCGGTTGGTCTGACTCGGCTTCGCCTGGTCAATGACGTCTACTACATCATTGTGACGGTTATCGTGGCCGCGGTTCCCGTCGGCATGCTGGTGGCCGCGATCTCGCGCTATCCGGCGCGGTTGGTCGGAATCATGCTCCTGTATCTTGCCGCGTTGCTCTTTGTCACCAACCTGCTGTGGGGGTTTGCGGTCTTTACGGTGCGCAAGGACGTTGACGACGCGGGAGCCGTCTCGGATTCTGAAGGTACCAGCGCGGCGCCGGGGCTGTCCTTTGCCGTGGCGGACTTCCTCTCGACCTTCCTGCGAGGCATCCTCGTCCACCGCGTGCGTCGCGTGCAGTTGAAACACATGGAATTGAAGTTGGAGCTCGAAGAGCTCAACAGCTAGCGAGGCGACCGGTAGCATGGGCTCTCGTGACTGAGCCTGCAGAGTCTTCTAGGTCTTCTGAGACCTCTACGAGTCCCCGGATCATCCGCGCGAGTTTCGACGATCTCAGCCCCGTCGACGTGTACGCCATCTCCGCGCTGCGCACCGACGTGTTCTACCTGGAGCAAAACTGCGCCGAGCCAGAGATGGACTGGCGCGACCTGGAGCCCACCGCGGAGCACTACTTCATCCGCGACGCCCAGGATGGCAACAAGATCGTGGCATACCTGCGCGTTATCGATACTAAGGACGAGTATGCCGAGCGCTACCCGCTGACCATCGGCCGCGTCGTCGTGGCGGCGGATCGCCGCGGGCAGTCACTGTCGTCGGCGCTGCTGAGAGAGGCTCTGGAGCAGCACCCGGGCGTTGGGTTCATCCTGCACGCCCAGACCCACGCGAAGGGCGTGTACGCAAAAGCCGGCTTCCACGAGGTCGGGGAGACCTTCATGGAAGCCGGCATCGAGCACATCACGATGGTGCGGGAGGCGCAAGTGAGCTAGCGGTTGTCGGGGGCCGCAGGCCGTCCTAGACGCTCACCTTCGCCCCGGCCAGTTCGCGGTTCAGCGCGTCGATACTCGCCTTCGCGTCGCCGATAAGCATGTCGGTGTTCTCGTTGAAGAACAGCGGGTTCTGCACGCCCGAGTAGCCGGAGCCCATCGAGCGCTTGAGCACAATCACGCGTCCCGCCTCCCAGACCTTCAGCACCGGCATTCCGGCGATGGGGGAGCCTGGCTGCTCCGCGATCGGGTTGACCGTGTCGTTCGCTCCGATGACCAGCACGACGTCGACGTCAGCGAAGTCGTCGTTAACCTCGTCGAGCTCCAGCACGACGTCGTAAGGCACCTTCGCCTCGGCGAGCAGGACGTTCATGTGGCCAGGCAGGCGCCCGGCGACCGGGTGGATGCCGAAGACCACCTCCTTGCCGTCGGCACGCAGGTTGCGGACCAGGTCGGCGACCGCGTACTGCGCCTGCGCCACCGCCATGCCGTAGCCGGGCGCGATGAGGATCTTGTCCGCCGCGCGCAGGATGTCCGCCGTGTCCTCGTGGGTGACCTCGGTGTGGGTGCCCTGGACCTCGCTTGCCGACGAGTCGGCCTCGGCTCCGAAGCCTCCGAGAATCACGTTGGCGAAGGAGCGGTTCATGGCCTGGCACATGATGTAGGACAGGTACGCGCCGGAGGAGCCGACCAGGGCACCGGTGATGATCAGCAGAGTGTTGCCCAGCATCAGGCCGGTAAACGCTGCGGCCCAGCCGGAGTAGGAGTTCATGATGGACACGACCACGGGCATGTCGCCACCGCCGATGGCGACGACCAGGTGCCAGCCCAGGAAGAGACCGAGGACGGTCACGGCGATCAGGCAGCCCCAGGCGATGGCGCCGGAGCCGGTGCCGGAACTGGTGCCGGCCGCGATGAACACCGCGAGTCCTGCGAGGGTGGCCAGCAGAATCGCGACGTTGAGTGCGTTGCGGCCCGGAAGCAGCAGCGGCGCTCCCTTAATTTTCTCGGAGAGCTTCAGGCCCGCGATGATCGATCCGGTGAAGGTGACGGCACCGATGAAGATGCCGACGTAGACCTCACCGAGGTGGAACGCCTGCGCATCCGGGGCGACCTCCTCGGCAAAAATGTAGGAGTTGAAACCGATGAAGATGGCGCCGAGGCCGACCAGGCCATTGAACAGCGCGATCAGCTCGGGCATGCCGGTCATGGCGACCTTGCGGGCGCGGGCAATGCCGACCACGCCGCCGATGCCGATGGCGACGGCAATGAGGATCAGAGTGACGATCGGGTTCAGGTGCGACTCCGGCTTCGTGGTTGCGGTGACCACGGCCTGGAAGATCGCCACGACGACGGCCACGGCCATGCCCGCGATGCCGAGCGTGTTGCCGCGGCGCGCGGTCTCCGGCTTGGACAGGCCGGACAGCGCCATGAGGAATAGGACGGCGGCGACGATGTAGCCGACGTTGGACAGTCGGTAGGTCCAGTCGAGCAGGTCCGAAGACTCGGCGGCTGCCACAGCTTCGGCCGCGAAGGTGAGGGTCTGGTTAGTGGAGTGCATGGGAGTTTAGGCCTCCTCTTTCACGAACATGCCGAGCATGCGGTCGGTAACGGCGAAGCCACCGAAGATGTTGATGGAGCTGACGACGACGGCGGCGAATGCCAGCGCCGAGACGAGCAGGTTGGCGCTGCCCACCTGCAGGATCGCGCCGACCAGGACGATGCCGGAGATGGCGTTTGTCTCGCTCATCAGCGGGGTGTGCAGGCGCGGAGTCACGGCAGAGATGACGTAGAAGCCGAGCACGATCGCCAGGGTGAGGACCATGAAGTTGGCGCTCACGCTGTGCGGTGCGGCCAGCATGACGGCGACGGTCAGGAGTGCCGTCAGGCCGAGGGCAACCTTGCCACCGATGCCGCTGGAGCCCATGAAGGAGACCTTCTCGGGCTCGTGCTCGTGTAGCGCCGCCTGGTGCGCCTGCTGCTCCTGCAACGGGGCTGCGGGCGTCACCGCGACCTTGATGGGCGGCGGCGGCCAGAGGATGTCGGCGGTGGTGGCACCGCCAGCGCTGACAGTGGCCTTCGTCACGGTGATGCCACGGACAATCTCGTCGTCCAGGTCCAGGACAGGCTGGCCGTTCTTCTCGGGCGTCAGCAGCTTGAACAGGTTGACGATGTTCTGCCCGTACAACGAGGAGGCCTGCGCAGGCAGGCGCCCCGCAAGATCCGTGTAGCCGATGATGGTCACGCCGCCATCGGTGACGATGGTCTTGCCCGGCACCGTCAGCTCGCAGTTTCCGCCACCGGCCGCCGCCATGTCGACGATGACGCTGCCCGGCTTCATGCCGGCGACGTCGTCGCAGTCAGCAGCAGCGGGGAGCGGCGGCCGGGGATATTTGCGGTGGTGATGACGATGTCAGCCTGAGCGGACTGCTCCGAGTAGAGCCGGGCCGCGGCGGCAGCCTGATCGTTGGTCATTTCCTTGGCGTATCCGTCCTCGGACTTCTCGGTCGCGGCCGGAATCGGAATGAACTCGGCACCCATCGACTCGACCTGCTCGCCGGCTTCGGGGCGCAGGTCAGTCGCCTTGACAATCGCGCCCATGGAGTTGGCGGTACCGATCGCGGCGAGTCCGCCGACGCCCGCGCCGATGACGTAGACGACGGCCGGAGGGAGCTTGCCTGCCGCGGTGACCTGGCCGGTGAAGAGGCGCCCGAAGGCCGCAGCCGCCTCGACGACCGCGCGGTAGCCCGAGATGTTTGCCATGGAGGACAGCACGTCCATGGACTGGGCGCGGGAAATGCGAGGCACGGTGTCCATCGCCAGCGCCGTCACGTTGCGGCTGGCCAGTTCCTGGACCAGGTCCTCGTTGCGTCCGGGGGCCAGGCGCGATACCAAGGTGGCGCCGTCGCGAAGCTTCTCGCGGAACTGCTTCGGGGGAGTGTCGAGCGTGACCACGATGTCGCTCGCCCACACGTCCTCATCGACGATGGTGGCGCCTGCTGCCGCGTAGTCGGAGTCTGCGAACTTTGCGGCCAGCCCGGCGTCGTGCTGAACTGCGACGTCGTAACCGAGCTTGATGAGTTTGCCGACGGTCTCGGGCGTTGCCGCCACGATTGTCTGTTGGGGATCGGGTTCTAGGGGGATGCCGATTCTCACTGGATTTCTCTTTTGCTTGAGTGACGGGAAAGGTCGGTAATTTCGGTGTCCATCAAGTTATGCGGGCAGACCTTTCCCGGGCTCCGCTTTTAAGAAATTGATGATGAAAATATTTGGATAACGGTGGTGTCGTTGCCTTTTGATCCACTGCGAAACTCGCTAAGGGGGTGGATAACGGGGGTGATTGAGTGAAAAATGACACAAAGTCGCGCATGTGCCCGCCGAGAGATGTTCGAAGTGGGGGTGGGTGGGGTTGTCAGCTCTTATTTTTTCATTGGCATCGTTTTAGAATCCCTTGCATGGGTATCAAAAAGCCGAAAAATGTAACTATTCCCTCGCCGGAGTGGAAAAGTATCGTCCGGGCAGGGCTTGGAGCAACCGTTGCTGCGGGCGTGATTGTTGCCGGGCAGGTCTCCGGTCAGGGATTGGCCGCGGCAGTGCCCTTGGATGCGGGGCTTCCGCAGGGGGCAGACCGGGTCGCACAGCAAAACTTGGGTGAGTCCCCGGTCGTGCAGGGCATCGGCAATGGCATCAGCTACGTCATGTCCGGTGGTGACCCGGTAAAAACCTCTCCCTACGAGCCCGCACCTGGCGCTATTCGTAAGGAGTTCGGCGCGGTGGGCCCGCACCAGGTAGCAGCGACCCGCGAGGCACTGACCTGCGATGGCATCGTGTATACCGTCTACAACCAGATCCTGCGGGATATGCACGGAACGCACGGTACGACGGACTGTTACGACGTCTTCCCGGAGACGCTGACGGGCAACCCCGTCGGGGCGCAGATGATTTACCCTGCGGATATCCAGTCGATGGAGTCCGCGCCCCTCATTGTCCTGAGCCCGGGAATCGGCACCGAGCCCGGTATGTATGACCGGCAGGCCCGCCTGTACGCGAGCCACGGCTATGTCGTCGCGATGGGGTACAACTTCACCAACTGGTTTGGGCCTCAGATGGCACTGGCTGCCTCCGTCGCGGCGGAGCAGTCCCGTGATCAGTCCTCGCCGCTGTACAACAAGATTGACCCTTCCCGGACCCTACTGGTCGGGCATTCGGCGGGTGGCGGCTCGGCAATCTTCCTGAACAACTCTATGGACCGTCACTTCCAGGCCGCTGGTATCAACTTCGTGACCAGAGGTGTTGTGGCGCTAAACCCCGGCCCATCGGACTTGGGGCTGTTCTCGACCCCGACTGAAATCCCTACGCTCGTCGCAGTCGCCGAGCACGAGGAAATCGTCCCGAAGGGCATGGACCGGCGCGGCTACGAGCAGGCGACAGGTCCTGCATGGTTCGCCGTGGTCACGGGCTCCTATCACGGGACGTTCCTTGATCTCGCGGATAAGAACGCCTACGGCTCCCTCGTGCTCTCCTTCGGTGAGTACCTGCTGGAGCGCACCCCGCGGGCGACCGCGGTCTACGAGGGGGCCAATTACTCGCTCGCTGCGGACTCGGAGCTGAGCGGAGTGACGCGCAAAGGCCTGTAGGGCGGGCGGTTAGCCCGCGATCCTAACCCGCCAGGGCGACGATGCCCGGCACCGACAGCACCGCCACGTAGTAGCCCATGAAAAGGACTCCTGCGTGGAGGCGCGCCAGCCGGATGAGCGCGCCACCTGCAAGGCCGACAATCAGCGTGACGACGAGGCCGATCACGCCGCCCTCCCACAGGCTGACGACGGTGACCAGGCCCGCAAAGGCGGCGATGATGGCCTCGTGGCTCACTCGCGTGACGACGAACCGTGCGGCCGAGTGCGCATAGCGCATGACAAACGGGTACGCGATCGCGACGGCTGCGACTGCCGCGAGGAGGCCAAATACCAGGAATTCTCCCGTCGACAGCTCGGTCGAAAGGTTGTTGATAACCCCGGTTTCGCCGTTGGTTTCCCACACCGGCGGGGCGTTAAAGAGTGGAGCCGCAGGTCCAGCCGCGACGGGGCTCAGCGGCAGGCCGAAGGCGATCAGCGGGATGAGTGACTCCGCCATGTAGGTCGACTCGGTTGTGGCGTTTTTGGCCGCAACCGTCGTCGTCAGCCTCTGGTAGCCCTGCTTGATGCGCGCGGAGACGACCTCGCCCATCAGGACGGTCATCGCGACCGGTGAGAAGACGAAGGTTGCGCTCGAGACGGCTGACGACAGCGAGATTGCCTTGAGCTGGGTGGCGTCGAGGAAACGCAGCGGCGAGGGGTAGATCAGCTTCTTGCGATCGCCGTCAGAAGATTCCGGCGCGAGGTAGACATCGGCGGGCTCTTTGGTTCTCGCCCGGTCGCGCAAACTCGGGATAAGCATGCTGGCCAGAGCGAAGATCATGGGGCCGATGGCAATGCCCAGGAAATAGCTGGTGGCCAGTTTGATCTCAAACATGCCGGTAATGCGCTGCAGCGCCAGGACCAGCAGGACAAAGGGAACGAGCGCGATGACCGAGCGCCAGCGGCCCGGCGCCGAATAGGCGATGGCGAATGCCGCGATCAGGAACAGCCACGGGGCTATCGAGGAGATGAAATCTCCGAAGGGGGAGAGGATCCACGCGAAGAGGACCGCCAGCGGAATCGAGATCACCGCCGCGATGGCGCCACCGGCGACTGCCTTGCGCAGTGCCAGATGCTGCAGTCCCAGCGCTCGCATTCTGTCGGCCTCGTCCAGCAGCGGAACTGCCAGCGTGTCGCCCGGAATGCCGAGCAGCATGGTGGGCACCGCGTGCGTCATGTGCTTAGAAATTGCCCCGGCCAGGAAGAACGTGAAAACTCCGGCGGGCGGGACGCCGAGCAAAATCACAACCAGGGTCAGCGGCGCAATAGTGGCTGTCTCGTCCGTGCCGGAGACCACGCCGATGAGCGTGAATACTGCCGCGCCGATGACCGCCATCGCAATTGCGGCGGGAAGGTCGGCGCCGAGGCCTGCGAAAAACTCGGTCACTTGCGATCGCCGCCTTGGCCCAGCGTCCCGTCGAACCATTCGGTGAGGCCAGCTTCTGCAAGCTCCTGGCGGGACGTGGCCGAGGCGTCCTTCAGGTCGCCCAGGCCAAGTGGTTGAGCCTCAATTTCCGCGACGGCCTCCTGGACGCGGGATACGTCCTGGGAATCCTCAGTGACGCGCCGCGCTGGTGGGAACAGCCAGGACAGGACGACTCCGGCGATGACGCAACCGATGAGGCCGGTGACCAAGGACCATGCCTTGGCAAGGTCGGGGTCGGCTACGAACGCTGCGATCGCAGCACGACCCCCATAGAGACCAATCAGTGCGAAGGCGATGCCGACGGCCACGCTGATAGCCAGGCGGGCCCCAACAACGGTGTCGCCCCACACGAACAAGTATCCGTGCGGGGCGTTATGGCGAAAACTTTTCATGGGATACGAGTCTAAACCCGGCGAATCTGACACCTTTTCTCGCCCCGAGTCCAGCTTTCGCCTCGAGTCCAGCCCGCCGTACCTGGTGCCGTGCCTACTCGGACTCCGGGATCAGCCGCTGCGCTGCCTCCACCAGTGCCTTGCGCTGCTGCGGGCTCAGGCTAAAGCCGTTGATGTAGTCATTGGCCCAGATCCCGTCGGAGATCATCTGCACCAGGAATGCCGCACACGCGTCCGGGTCGGTCGCAATATCGTCGGCAGGCGGGTTCCAGCGGCGCAGGTGCTTGGCCCAAATCTCCCGCAGTTCGGGGTCGGAGGAGGAGTCGATAGCCATCAGCAGCTCCGCGCGCGTTGCCGTGTTGATGGAAACTTCGAGGTTGGCGCGCAGCCGATTGGCCTGCGACACCTCCTCGGCCGGCCCGCCAGCGGCGTCGATCAGCTCCTGCTCCCAGCGCTGCGCCATGTACTCGTGCACCGAACGGATCATGTCGTCGCGGGAGGGGAAGTGGTAGATCAGACCCGACTTGCTCATCCCGCTGCGCGTGGCGACGTTCTCATACGTGACGTCCGACATGCCGGACTCCTCGATGATCTCCACAATCGAGTCCAGGATCAGCGTCCGCTTACTCGTGCGCATATTCAGTCTCCTTCGGGTTGCCGCGAAATGCGATGGCCGTGAGGGCCGCAGCCCCTAGCGCACATGCTGCCAGAACGACGAGGATCGCCAGGTAGGCGCTGTCGAGCCCGGCACGGGCGACGTCGGCAAGCGAATCGGCGGCGAGCGCCTCGGCCGGGTCCAGAGAGAAGCCCTCGGGCATGCGCCAGGCGAAGAACATCGGCAGGAGGCTGCCGGTGACGGCCACTGTGACGAGAGTGCCGAACTCGTAGGAGACCTCCTCCATCGCCGAGGCCATGCCGGCCTTCGACGCTGGCGCGGAGCCGATAATCGCGGTTGAGGATACCGACATCACTGAGCCGGAACCAGCGCCGAGGAGGGCGAGCCCCGCTGCGATGGCCGGGAAGTTGTCCGAATTCACACCGAGGTAGAGGACGCCAATTCCCGCGGCGACGGCCAGGAATCCGCCCGTGATGAGGGTGCGGAAACCGAGTTTGTGCAACACCGCGCCACCCAGGACGGACATGGGGAACGATGCGACCGCCGCGATGGCGACGAGCAGTCCCGCGTGGAGCGGAGAATAGCCCGAGGACATCTGGAAGCGCTGCGTGGTCATGAGCTCGGCTCCCGCCAGCGTGAACATGGCAAAACCCGCTGCGAGCACGCCTCCGCTGAACATGGGGGAGCGGAATACCGCGAAGTCCAGGAGGGGCTCCTTCGCCCGCGCTTGCCGACGCTGGAACGCCACGGCCCCGAGGGTTCCCAGCACGACGGCCAGCGACAGCATCGCCGGATGGCGGTGGCCCGCTACTTCCTTAATCAGCAGCACGAGGCCGAGCATGGCGAGCATGGCGTAGAAGCTCGACAGGAAATCCCAGTGTTTCGTCGGGTCGGGGCTATTGGGTGGGGCGAGCAGCAACGTGCCGGCAACGGCCAAGATGACCACCGGAACGTTGATGAGGAAGATAGAGCCCCACCAGAAGTGCTCCAGCAGGAAACCGCCGACGACCGGGCCGGCGGCCGCGCCGAGCGTCGCGGTTGCCGCCCAAATGCCGATCGCGGTGCTGAGCTCGCGCGGGTTGGGAAACGTCGTGCGGATTAGCGCAAGCGTTGCCGGCATCATAGTCGCGGCGCCGAGCCCCAGGAAGGCGCGCGCTGCGACCAGGGACCACGCGCCGGGCGCGAAGGCCGCGGCGAGGGAGGCCACGCCGAAAATGCCGAGGCCCGTGAGGAACATGCGTCGATGCCCGATGCGGTCGCCGAGAGTTCCGGTCCCCAGGAGCAGCGCGGACAGCACGAGTGGGTAGGCATTGATGATCCACAGGCCCTGTAGCTCGGTGGTGTGAAGCTGGTGGCGCAGCACCGGCAGGGCGGTGTAGAGCACCGAGTTGTCAACCCCGATGAGGAATAGCCCGGTGCTGACAATCGCCAGGAAGGTCCAGCGACGTGGGGCTGGCCCTACTGCGGGAGCCTGGACTGACTGGCGTTCCCGGCTTTCCTGGTTTTGCCGTTCTTGTTGGCTCGCACCGCCGGGCTGAGTGTGCTTTTGTGAAGTGCTCAGCGTCGAAGACATGCCCATAACTGTAACGAACGTTCGGTTTAGTTTCAATATGGTTTCCCACCTGGTCTGATGTGTTCGCGGGGACGCTTTTGGTGTCATTTGGAAGCCCCTAACGGCGTGATAAAGTAAGCCAATCCTTCCTCGGCAGGAGCCTGAAAAAGGTCTAAATTGGTGCACATGGTCGAGGTACGAATTCACGGACGGGGAGGGCAGGGCGTCGTCACTGCCTCTGACCTCGTCGCAATGGCTGCATTTGCCGAAGGGCGCCACGCCCAGGCGTTTCCCTCATTCGGCTCCGAGCGCACCGGCGCGCCGGTTGTCGCATATTGCCGGATTAGCGATACCGAAATTCGCACGCGCGAGCCGGTTCTCGAGCCGGATCTTCTGATCGTGCAAGATCCCACGCTTCTGCCGATCCTGGATGTTTTCTCCGGGCTTAGCGACGAGGGCTACGTCCTCATTAACTCGTCGAAGCGGAGTGCAGAGCTGGGGCTGTCGGAGCTCCAGGCGCGCCAGCCGCGGGGGCACTTTATGACCATCCCGGCCACCGACATCGCCCGCGAATACACCGGCCGAACGGTCCCGAACGCTGTGCTGCTTGGGGGCATGGCCGCGCTGACCGGGCTGATCGAAATGGGCTCGGTCGCGGATGCCATTATGAAGCGTTTCCCAGGCGTCGTCGGCGAGAAGAACGTCGCAGCGGCGCAGGCGGCATTCGACCTGGTTAATGCCAAGAAGGCGGAGGCGCAGTCGGCGGCGGGTAGTGCGCCTGGAGCTGGCGTCACACCTAACCAATCGACCCCGAGTCAAACGCAGGAGGCGTAGAGAATGCTCAAGCAAATTGAGGGCAGCCAGTCGGTAGCGCAGACCGTCGCGGCGTGCCGCCCCGAGGTCATCTGTGCGTACCCCATCTCGCCGCAGACGCACATCGTCGAGGCCCTGTCCGCGCTGGTGAAGTCCGGGAAGCTTCAGGGCTGCGAGTACGTCAACGTCGAGTCTGAGTTCTCCGCGATGTCGGCCTCGATCGGTGCCTCCGCGGCGGGTGCCCGCGCCTACACGGCCACGGCGTCGCAGGGCCTGCTCTACATGGTCGAGGCCGTCTACAATGCCTCCGGCCTGGGGCTGCCCATCGTGATGACGGTTGCTAACCGCGCCATCGGCTCGCCGATCAATATCTGGAACGACCACACCGACTCCATGAGCCAGCGCGACTCCGGCTGGCTGCAGCTCTACGCCATCGACAACCAGGAGGCCGCTGACCTGCACGTCCAGGCCTTCAAGATCGCCGAGGAGCTGTCGATTCCGGTTATGGTCTGCATGGATGGCTTCATCCTGACCCATGCTATGGAACAGGTCGACGTGCCCGAGGTGGAAGACGTGGACAAGTTCCTGCCTCCTTACGACCCGCGCCAGGTCCTCGACCCCGCGGATCCTATCTCCATCGGCGCAATGGTCGGCCCGGAGGCCTTCACCGAGGTCCGCTACCTGGCCCACCACAAGCAGATGGAAGCGCTGAAGGTCATCCCGCGAGTGCAGAAGGAATTCGAGGAGATCTTCGGCCGCGCATCCGGTGGCCTGCTGCACGAGTATCGCACCGAGGACGCCGAAACGATTATCGTCTGCCTCGGCTCCGTCACCGGTACGCTCCGGGACGTTGTGGATGAGCGTCGTGAAGCGGGGGAGAAGATTGGCGTGCTCTCGCTGGTGTCCTTCCGACCCTTCCCGACGGAGGCCGTGCGTGAGGCCCTGAGTAAGGCCAAGCGATTTATCGTGCTGGAGAAGGCGTTTTCGGTCGGTATCGGCGGAATCGTGTCGTCCCACTGCCGCGCGGCGATGCGCGGGCGGTCGTTCATCTGCCACGAGCTGATCGCGGGCCTTGGCGGCCGCGACATCACGAAGCATTCCCTGCACGAGTATCTGGACAAGGCCGTCGTCGACGAGGTTGCCGACACGACCTTCCTCGATCTCGACCACGAGCTGGTCGAGCGCGAGCTCGAGCGCGAGAGTTTGGTGCGCCGCTCCGGATCGATCCCCGAGAACCTGCTGCGCGACGTGTCCAACAAGGCCATGGTCGGTCACTACTCCGAGGAGACCCACAATGACTAACCCCACGAGCAGCCGGTCGAACGCGACTCCTCTTCCGATGCCGCACTACCGCGCAACCGAGATTCCCTCCCGCGAGGAAGCGAAGTTCTACCAGGTCGGGTCCTTCGCGGTGGGTAACCGCCTAGTGGAGGACAAGCTGCGCTCCGTGCAGTCTGGAACCGAGCGCTTCAATTCTCTGACCTCGGGCCACCGCGCCTGCCAGGGTTGCGGCGAGGCGCTCGGTGCCCGCTACGCCCTCGACGCCGCTGTGGCCGCAGCCGACAAGAAGGTCATCGCGGTCAACGCCACCGGTTGCCTGGAGGTTTTCTCGACGCCGTATCCGGAGACCTCCTGGAACCTGCCGTGGATTCACTCGCTATTCGGCAACGCCGCAGCCGTCGCCACCGGCGTGCAGGCTGCCATGAAGGCCAAGGGCCGTACCGACGTCCGCGTCATCGCCCAGGGCGGCGACGGTGGCACTGTCGACATCGGTTTCGGCCCGCTGTCCGGCATGTTCGAGCGTAACGACGATGTGCTCTACATCTGCTACGACAACGAGGCCTACATGAACACGGGTGTGCAGCGCTCCGGTGCGACACCGCCGGCTGCGCGCACCGCTACCACGCAGCCGGTTGGTGAGCACCCGGGTAACACCTTCGGCCAGGGCAAGGACCTGCCAAGGATCGCCATGGCGCACGAGATTCCTTACGTCGCCACCGCAACGGTCGCCGACCTGCGCGACCTGGAATACAAGGTCACCAAGGCGATGCAGTTCCGGGGCGCTCGCTACATCCACGTGCTGGTGCCCTGTCCTCTGGGCTGGGGCTCTGCGTCGAATCACACGCTGAAGGTCGCCCGCATGGCAACACAGTCCGGCATGTTCCCGGTGTTTGAGGCCGAGTACGGCGAGATTACGTCAGTGGCGAAGATTCGCCGCCCGGTCCCAGTGACCGAGTATCTGAAGTTGCAGCGTCGATTTGCCCACCTGTTTAAGAAGGGCGCGGACCCGTCCGTTATCGAGCAGCTCCAGGCGGGCGCAGACCGCAATATCCGCCGCTACAACCTGATTGATCAGGAAACCCTCGATCTGCTGGAGAAGCCCGAGGGGCCGTCGGCAAGCGATCCGGTGAGTGCATCGGACCGGCCGGATCTGGCAAACAACGAGTCGAGCGAGCGCTAGGGAGGAATTGTCGATGAGCAACTCGCAATCACAGTCCGGCTCCGCAGATGGCGGGGCAGTGAAGGGCGGCACCAAGAAGACGCTGCTCCCGTTCGCCATTTCGCTGGATGTGGGATCGTCGCTCGCGAACGAGACTGGCTCCTGGCGCACGGAGCGGCCGGTCTATGTGGACCTGCTGCCTCCCTGTAACAAGGCGTGCCCGGCGGGAGAGAACATTCAGCAGTGGCTCTACCACGCGGAGGAGGGCCACTACGAGGACGCATGGCGTGAGATCATGCGAAACAACCCGCTACCTGCGGTGATGGGGCGTGTGTGTTACCACACCTGCCAGACGGCATGTAACCGCGCGCAGGTTGACGAGGCCGTGGGTATCAACGCGATTGAGCGCTTCCTCGGCGATAAGGCAATCGAGGAGGGGTGGGCCCCGACGGTGGCCTGCGACCCGACGGGTAAAAAGGTCCTGGTCGTGGGCTCGGGGCCATCGGGCCTGTCCGCCGCCTACCACTTGGCGCTGCTTGGCCACAGCGTGACCGTGCGGGATATGGCGGAAAAGCCGGGCGGCATGATGCGCTACGGTATTCCGTCGTACCGACTCCCTCGCGAGGTTCTGGACGCGGAGATTGCCCGCATCGCGGCGCTCGGCGTGACCTTTGAGCAGGGCGTTCGCGTCGATGACCTCGAGGCGGCAATGGGCGAGTTCGACGCCGTTTTCACCGCTGTCGGTGCAGGCTTGGCGAAGAACATTGGTGTGCCTGCGGGTGAGGCTGCGCACATCATGGATGCGGTCGACGTGCTGGCGAAGGTTGAGAAGAACGCCGACGCCACCACTGGTGACCAGCCGCTTTTGGGCCGGACCGTTGTCGTCTACGGCGGTGGCAACACGGCGATTGATGCAGCTCGCACGGCGAAGCGACTCGGAGCCGCGGACTCGGTGATTCTCTACCGCCGAAATCGCGACCAGATGCCGGCGCATGATTCCGAGGTCGTTGAGGCCGAGGAAGAGGGCATCACCATGCGGTGGCTGTCGACGGTGAACCATGTCGACGGCGGCACCATCAAGATTGAGAAGATGGAGCTGGACGAAAACGGTTTCCCGCAGCCGACCGGCGAGTACGAGGACCTGGCCGCGGACTCGTTGGTGATGGCGCTCGGTCAGGAGTCCGACCTGTCGCTGTTCGAGGGCGTCGACCAGATTGAGATTGACCGTGGCGTGGTCGCGGTGAATAACCAGATGATGACGGGCTTGCCGGGTGTTTTCGCCGGTGGCGACATGGTCCCGAGCGAGAAGAACGTCACGGTTGCTATCGGGCACGGCAAGAAGGCCGCCCGGTACATTGACGCGTACTTGTCCGGTGCGGAGTACGAGCCGCCAGCCAAGCACGGTGACGCGACGATTGATCGCATGGAGACCTGGTACTACTCGGACGCGCCGCACAAGGTCCGTGCGAAGCTGGAGGGTGCTCGCCGCGCTTCCACCTTCGACGAGGTTGTGCAGGGCCTGGACGAGGATTCCGCGCTGTTCGAGGCCCGACGCTGCATGAGCTGTGGTAACTGCTTCGGCTGTGACAACTGCTTCGGCGTGTGCCCCGATAACGCGGTGCTGAAGCTAGAGCCGGGCAAGTATGAGTTTAAGTACGACTACTGCAAGGGCTGCGGCGTCTGCGCCGAGGAGTGCCCGTGTGGCGCGATTTCGATGGTGCCGGAGGAGATTTAGCGGCGTCGGGTGACTTCGGGGTCATTGGAGTAGACCTCGGCACTCCGCTTTCGGGGTGAGGCGCGGGTTGGTTTTTCGAGTAACCCCACTGCGAATCAATCGGGAACGGCCGGGGACTTCGTGAGACTTGGAGCTCGCGCGGTCCCCGGCCCTTGTCGAGAAAAGGTGCTTGTGTCGTGCTTAACTGCGTACGTTTTCGCCGATGACGGCGGGAACTGTAGCGGGTGCATCACCGAAGAGTTCCCGCTGGTATTCGTTTTGCTCGAAGGCTGATGCGTCGTTGTCCTTGATGTTTGCGACATTTGTTACGCGCCGTTTCGATGCTTCTCCCAGCTTCTGACCGTTGCTGCCTCGGCTGGCGAAGGCTTCAGCCAGGTTGCTCTTATTCCTGGTCGCAGCGGTGTGGTGATGAGAGGTGACTGGAGCAGCATGGGGGTTGCCTAGCGCGCCGGGTGTACCGGGTGTGCCGGTTGCTCCAAAAGAACCACGTCCGAAGGCGCTCGAGCTGCCTGGCGCGAAATTGCCTCGGGCGGACCCCGCCATGCCTGCCTGTCCAGGAGCACCTAGCGCGCCCGGGGCCGCAAATTGGCCGGGGGCACCAAACGCGCTGAATCGTTGTTGCGCGTTATTCGCATTTCCGACTCTCTGTGTACTTTGCATTGGACCGTGAGAAAAGTGCCCGCTCGACGGGCCCGACAGCGCGGTGCGCTGGAGTGCGGTGCGCTGGGGCGCAGTAACACCACCGCCGAGGCCGTGGCCACGGGAAGCAGGAGATGTGTTGGAGCCTGTCTTTCCCGCGGAAGTTGGCATCTGTGCAGCTGCGCCGGGATAGGCTGTTCCTGCTCCGGCGCCATTTTGGCTAGTGGGCTGCAAAGAACTGGGAACCGTGGAGCCGGTTGCTGGGGCAGATTGAGCGGCGGATGGGCTCGTGTTGAAATTCGTGGCCGGGGAATCTGGCATGGCTGACGACGCTGTCGCGGGAGCGGAGGCTGTCTGCATTGCCCCGGACATTCCTGAAGGAGTGAGCCCTTCTTGGGTAGCGCCGCTAGTGCCAGAGACATCAATGCCGGTCGATGCCATGGATGTAGATCCGCCTCCGGCGTCTGCCGAAACAAGGTTCGGGAGTCGGGGGATAGCAGTCTGTAGCTGTGCTGAATATGGTCCCGCAAGGAATGCAGCAATTTCGGCGCGTTCGAAGGCCTCCTGAGCCCGTGGGTCTGGCAAGGCCTTGGACTCAGCTTCGATGGCCGTCAGCGCGGAGACAGCCATTGCCTTGATAGCGGGGAGGGCCTGAAGGTGACCCGTAATGACTTGCGAGGAGGCTGCAATCGAGCTGGCACGGGCGGCCAAGCCGTTTAGGGACGCATTAGCAGCGTTGAAAACTTCGCCATGGTTGGAGGCGAGGAGATTCGATGAAACCGCAGCCAGATCATTCGCCAGCATGTTCATTGCCGCGGAGTAGGAGGACCAGTACGCGATAGCGTCACCGACGGCGGCGTCATTCGTTGCCGTGAACATGCCGAGAAGCGTTGAGGCGTCGAAGGATGCTTCGGCGGTGACGGCGACGGACGCGAACTCGAGGGACCCCGCCACGAAGGGCGGGCGACGATTGAACAAAGCGGTAGGGGAAGACAACGATGCGACGGTTTTCCCCTTTCCGTTTTCTGGATCGAAGTTGCGTAGTACCTGCGAGACCTCAGACTCGTGGTTGTTCAGGACTCGTTTGAAATCGGCGAGATTGGTCGATGCCCACTTGAGTTGTTCACGAAGAGACTGGCCCACCGAAACGGAACTGCCCGTGCTGCCAATGATGGCTCGACTGTGATCGTTGGCGAGTGCCTGCAATGACGGGACGGGTGAGTACGCGGCGAGAGATGGGCGAACAAGCGAGCTATTTAGTGTTGCCGTTGCTGTTTGGTGAAGCATCTTTTCCGCTGCTTCGATCGAACTTAGTACCGCAGTAAGCATTAATCCCCCTTAATTAGTGCTTCGAGTAACGATGAAGGAGCGCTACAAAAATCTTCGTGAAATTTGGTTTGAATTCCGCTGGGGACTTCAACCGTAAAACCGAGTCGGCCGCGTTCCGTTTGTACCGACGCAAAACATGCCGTCCCAAAATCCGACTCTTGGCGTGACGTTGACCAAGAAAAGCCTGCAACTTCGTGTGTCTTCTCTTCAACGCCAAGTCGAGAAAAATCATTGCGAGAGAGTTTCTGATGAAGGATGCTGAGCGGCCCCGTGCCATCCGGCCCCAAAACGCAACCGACGTGCCAAGCTCCCCTAATCCGGCCTTGCTTCTCCGGATCTTCCCTATGCCCAAGCTTCTCCAACTTCGCCATAATCTCCGGATCGTCACACGGATTTGAAAGGACAAAGTCGGGTGCGTTGAAGTCGTAGTGTCCGTCCGGCCCCAGTCGGGCATCGCCAGCCTGGGCGGGCTCGCGTGGCGGAATGACGCCCAGCGGTAGGCCATTGTCATTGGTCTGATTTGCTGTTTGACCTGCTGCTTCAACGGACTTAGTCACAGTCGTCGAGGTGTTCGGTTCAGCAGCATTGCCCGCTGTGCACGCCGTCATTGCCAAAGTACTGGCGACTGCAATCGCCAAAAGTGTGGATCTTTTCCTATCCACTTTCCCTCCCCAAATTTTTCGGTTTGTGCAGAAGTTATAGCACTCGAGGGTGGATCGTGCGCGCCGAGAACGAGCGTCGGAAAGCGAGCTGTGGATAACTCGCGCCCTGTGGAAAACCTGTTGCAAGGTGCCGGACGAGGGCGCCACGATCTAGTCGGCGGGGCGTGTTCGGGGGAGTAGTCCGCATCGTTCGCTAGACTGTTCGTTGCAAACAAACCACGGGAGTGCCAACCGAATCTCCGGCACTGAGAGGGCGCTAGGAACCGAGCGTCGACCGGTCGAACCTGAGTCTGGGTAATTCCAGCGTAGGAAAGGGATGTGTCGCCGATGGCTTCACGCGTATCTGTATCTGCTCCGCCGAAGGAAGGCGAAGTCACCACCGGCCCGATTTACCGCAGCCACAAGCACTACAACGAGGTCGCCTTCAGTAACGAGTTCGGCGAGGCCACCCTGCGTGTTCCTGTCCGCCGCATCGACCTGACGGACGGCACCCACTTTGATGCCTACGACACCTCGGGCATCTACACCGAGGAGTCCCCGGCGCTGAACCTGAAGGAGGGCCTGGCCAAGGTTCGCGAGTCCTGGCCGTCCGCCCCCGCGGTTGCCGCATCCGCTGACGCGCCTGACGACGCGCCGAAGGTCCGCACCCAGCTGGCGTGGGCTCGCGCGGGCATTGTCACCCCGGAGATGGCCTACATCGCGGCCCGCGAGGGCGTCGACGTCGAGGTCGTGCGCGAGGAGGTTGCCGCTGGTCGCGCTGTTATTCCGGCGAACCACAAGCACCCGGAGATTGAGCCGATGATTATCGGCAAGCGCTTCGCCACTAAGGTCAACGCGAATATCGGCAACTCGGCCGTGACCTCGTCGATCTCGGAGGAGGTCGAGAAGATGGTGTGGGCGACCCGCTGGGGCGCGGACACCATCATGGACCTGTCCACCGGCAAGGACATCCACGAGACCCGCGAGTGGATCCTGCGCAACTCCCCGGTCCCGGTCGGAACCGTGCCGATCTACCAGGCGCTGGAGAAGGTCAAGGGCGACCCGGCGAAGCTGACCTGGGAAATCTACCGCGACACCATCATCGAGCAGTGCGAGCAGGGCGTCGACTACATGACCGTCCACGCGGGAGTCCTGCTGCGCTACGTGCCGCTGGCCGCAAACCGCGTCACCGGCATCGTCTCCCGCGGCGGATCCATCATGGCGGCGTGGTGCCTGGCGCACCACAAGGAGTCCTTCCTCTATACCCGCTTCGCGGAGCTCTGTGACATCCTCGCGCAGTATGACGTCACCTTCTCCCTCGGCGACGGCCTGCGCCCGGGCTCCATCGCCGACGCCAACGACGAGGCCCAGCTGGCGGAGCTGCGCACGCTCGGCGAGCTGACCAAGATCGCCAAGTCCCGCGGCTGCCAGGTCATGATCGAGGGGCCGGGCCACGTGCCGATGCACAAGATCGCCATCAACGTGAAGTGGGAAGAGGAGTGGTGTGAGGAGGCCCCGTTCTACACCCTCGGCCCGCTGGCGACCGACATCGCGCCGGGCTACGACCACATCACCTCCGCCATCGGCGCCGCAATCATTGCGCAGGCCGGCACCGCCATGCTGTGCTACGTCACCCCGAAGGAGCACCTGGGCCTGCCGAACCGTGACGACGTCAAGGTTGGCGTGATCACCTACAAGATCTCGGCGCACGCCGCCGACCTGGCCAAGGGGCTGCCGCGCGCGCAGGAGCGCGATGACGCCCTGTCCAAGGCTCGCTTCGAGTTCCGCTGGCACGACCAGTTCGCGCTGGCACTCGACCCGGATACCGCGCTGGACTACCACGACGAGACCCTTCCGGCGGAGCCTGCCAAGACCGCGCACTTCTGCTCGATGTGTGGCCCGAAGTTCTGCTCCATGCGTATCTCTAAGGATGTCCAGGACTACGCCAAGGAGAACGGCCTGGACTCGGTGGAGGCAATCGAGGCCGGTATGGCCGAGAAGTCCCACGAGTTCACCGAGGCGGGCGGTCGCGTCTACCTGCCGATTACCTCGGAGTAGCAAGCTGGATCAGGCCGTTGGTGCGGTTGGTGCAGTCGGTACAGTCCGTACAGGCCTAGTGGGAGCTCAGCCTGAGGGGCGCGCGCCGACCGCACCATGAATGGCAATGGCACTATTCTTGATGAGGTTATGTCCGCTGCCATCAGTTAGAGGGATCGTTGAGCAAGCATCGTTTGGTGAAGGAGTCCGGCTGGTCGGCGCTGCTGAAGGCGCCGCAGCATCCAGACGCCCACGGCACACCAAGCGCATCGCGTGGGCAGGACGGCACCAACGTGGCCCCTGTCATGAGCTGGCAGCTGATCCTGCTAGCCCTCGTTACCGGCGGAATTATCTCGTGGATCTGGCAGGGGAGAACCCAGCCGGATGACTGGGCGTCGCTGTGGATCGCCGGGGACCTGGTTGAAAAGGGCCAGGCCGCGCACCTCTATGACCACCACCCGGAGGATTTCGCCGCAATGGCGGGGCAGCAGTGGCTCGACGCGGCTAGAGAGGTCTCGGCTCCGTTCCCTCACCCGTTCGTGCAAAATCCTCTGATTGCCTACATTTTGGCACCGCTGACTGAGTCGATGACGTTCGATACTTCGGTTATGTGGCTGCTTTTCTTTTCGGGCGCGGCCCTGGTCGTGCTCACCGCGAGCGCCTACAACCTATGGTTCCGGCGCACCCTGCCGTGGGGCATCGCCGCAGCCGCCGTCGCTGCCATCTCGCTGTTGCCCACCACCATCAATTCTCTGTGGCTGGGGCAGACGACTCCGCTCATCGTCGCCGGAGTTTCCTATGGTCTTGCGGCGTCCCGCTCCCGGCCGTGGCTGGCGGGAATAGTACTCGGCATCGTGGCGATGGTGAAGCTGACCCCGATCGTGCTGATTGTTGTGATGCTCTTTTTCGCGCTACGACGGTCCGCTGGACTCTGGGGGGTGGCCACCACGGCGGTATTTGCAGTTTCCACCTGGGTATTCGTCGAAAATTCTGTCATCTCGACGTGGTTCGAAAGGCTGAGCGACATCAGCAGCTCGGTTCTGGTCGGCCCGGTGAACCAGTCGCTGGCGTCGATCATCGCGTCGCAAGATGTGGAACTGAAGTACGCGGTAACCGTGATGATGGACTTCCCTGATCAGGCGAAGTCCCTGCCGCTAACCCTGGCGACCGTGATGACCGCGCTCGCAGCTGCCGTGGCGTGGTGGAACCGCACGTATCGTTTTGAAATTCTCGTCGTCAGTGGATGGGGCATCGCCACCGCTTTTTCGGCAATTGTGTGGACGCATTACATGCTGTCGCTGGTCCCATTCGTCGCGGGGTTTATGGCGATGGCAAACTCGCGTTATACCAGGCAGTGGCCCTATGTTGGGATTGCGGCGCTACTGCTTCTGCTCGGTTTCCCGGTGACCAATCCGATTGCGGCCACGCCCTTCACCCCCGGTTTCCAGTACTCGGGCATCACGTCCCTTATCGGCGCCGGGATTTTCCTCATCCTCGTGGGCGCTTTCCACGCCGCGGGCACTAACCGCGGCAAAAGCGCGGAGCCTATGCTGCTTTTCGACGGCGTATCGCGCGTCGTAAAGCGTGGCTGGACGGCGGCCAAGGGGAGCGCCTAAAAGGTGGCGCCGAAGGGCACGGCTGGCTTCCGGCGCGACCAGTGGAATTTTAGCGGCTGAGTGCGGCGACGATGTCGCGCGGGGACATGTCGGAGTGAATTTCGTGGGCGTCTGTGTCGACGTGGTGGCCGAAGTGGACCGCGTGGGCGTGGGTGGTGTCGTGGGGGACGAACGCTTCGCGCAGGGAGGTGGCGAAGTGCGGGCGGCGGCGGTCGGTCGGACGCGGGAAATGAAATTCGAGGCTCAAGTAGAGGCCTTTCTCTAAAATCTTTGTTTTTGCCTTCCGGTGTGCGGTGAGGCTCAACGTTGGCTTTGCTTCCGTGTTGGTTTGCTTCCGTTATGACACTTTATGCCCGAATCTCTGTGAAATATAGACAATCGGGCGGAAAGTGATGGAATAAATGCCCGTTCGCAACGTGAAAGGTGAATCACATTTTGCGGGAAACCCGCAGTACCTGCGGTGAGGCCTCGCAGACCGATGTGGCGAGGTTGCACGGCGCCGACAGGGCTTCAACAAGGGCGTATGCAGGTTTATACAATGGGGGAAACCGAGGAAAACGAGGCTTGAGAACACATGACTGATCTGCACGATCTGCACGGCGACGACCAGACCCAGGCGCGGACCACGCGCGCGGTACCCGACAAGGCGAAGGACCACGCGCGCGACCTCATCGAGTTCGTGCAGGCCTCGCCCAGCTCCTTCCACGCGGCCTCCGAGGTCGTAGCGCGGCTGTCGACGGCCGGCGCCACCGTCGTCGACGAGGCAAGGCAGTGGCCGAGCGCCCCCGGCGCCTACGTCATGCGCCGCGATGGTGCCGCGGTGGCCTGGATCGTCCCGGATAATCCGCAGGACATCAGCGGTTTCCGAATCGTGGGATCCCACACGGACTCGCCCGGCTTCAGGGTCAAGCCGAACCCGCGAGCCTCCTCGGTGGGCTACGCGCAGGTGGCCGTCGAGGTCTACGGTGGCGCGCTGCTTGCAAGCTGGACCGACCGCGAGATCGAGTTCGCCGGCCGGGTCATCGACCGCGAGGGCCGCGAGCACCTCGCCCGCACTGGCCCGGTAGCCCGCATCCCGCAGCTGGCCATCCACATGAACCGCGGCGTCAACGAGGAGGGCCTGAAGCTCCACCGGCAGTACGAGACCACTCCGGTGATCGGCCTGGAAACCTTCGGCGCCGACGTCTTCGACACCATCGCTGCCGCCGCGGGCCTCGAGCGCGATGACATCGTCGCCTGGGACCTCATCTCCTGCGACACGCAAGTCCCTCGCACCTTCGGCACCCACGGTGAATTCCTCGCCTGCGCACGCCTGGACAACCTGCTCAGCGTCCACTCCTCGCTCGTCGCCTTCGAGGCACTCCTCGCCGAGGGCGCCTCCGACCTGCGCACCATCCCCGTCCTGGTCGCCTTCGACCACGAGGAAGTGGGCTCTGCCACCACGACCGGCGCCGCCGGCCCGCTGCTTTCCGACGTCCTGACCCGCATTGCGGCCGGCCTCGGCGCCGATCTGGAGCGCACACAGCAGCTCTACCGCGGCTCGGTGTGCCTGTCCGCCGACGGGGCGCACGGCGTCCACCCGAACTACGTCGCGGAGCACGAGCCGGGCCACCGGCCGCAGCTGAACGAGGGGCCGGTTATCAAGGTCAACGCCAACCAGCGCTACGCGACCACCGCGGCCGGGCAGGCCGAGGTAGTGCGGATTGCGGAGGCCGCGTCGGCACGCGTGGGGCAGACCATTCCGGTGCAGACCTTCGTGTCGGCCAACCACAAGCCGTGCGGGTCCACCATCGGGCCGATTACGGCGACGAGGCTCGGCATCGACACGGTGGATATCGGCGCCGCCATGCTGTCGATGCACTCGGCGCGCGAGATGTGCGGCACCGTCGACCCTTGGTGGCTGGCGGAGATTAGCCGCGAGTTCTGGGTTTCCTAGCGTCTCTGGGTTTCCGAGCGTCGTTGCCGGTGGCGGAGTCATTATCGGTCCCGGAGCGCTTGCCGGTGGCGGCCCGCCTCGGGAGGCGCGGGCAAATTCTATCGCCGCACTTTGACATGCCAACCCCAGTTTTCTGTAAAGCTAGAGGCATGACTGATGCTAACGACACCCTGCCGTCGCACCGCCTGGAAGTTCCCATCGACGAGGCGGTTGCGTGGCGTCGCGCGCTACATCAAAACCCGGAGCTGAGTTTCCGTGAGTACCAGACCTCCGACATGATTGAGGACCTACTGGGGCAGTGGGACATCCCGACCTACCGGCTGACTCCCACCTCCGTCATCGGCGTCATCGAGGGCACCGCGGGCGACCCCGCAACCGGCCGCGTTATCGGATACCGCGCCGATATTGACGCGCTACCCATCCAGGAGGAGACCGGCCTGGAGTACGCCTCCCGCAACCCCGGCGTCATGCACGCCTGCGGTCACGACATGCACACCGCGATGCTGCTCGGCACGGCGAAGGTGCTGTCCGGCATGCGCGACAGGCTCCACGGCAAAGTGCTGTGCATCTTCCAGCACGCGGAGGAGATGCTGCCGGGCGGCGCCCGCGAGCTGGTCGAAAAGGGTGCGGCCGACGACCTGGACGAGGTTTACGCTTTCCACGTCGCACCGCACCCGGTCGGCCACGTCGGCATCTGTCGAGGGCGCGTGTCCACGATGTCCGGGATCGTATCCATCTCCATTCGCGGGCGCGGCGGACACTCTTCGAACCCGCAGCTGTCCATCGACCCGGTGCTGATCGCCAGCGAGGCGACGATCATGCTCAACACGATCGTCTCCCGCGACCTGGACCCGAAGCACATGAATATCGTTAACGTGGGATCTCTGCATGCGGGCGAGGCCGGCAACGTCATCCCGGACACTGCAAACCTGGAGGTCTCCATCCGCTCCGTCGACGAGACGGACTGGGAGGCCGTCTGCCAGCGCATCGAGGCAATCGTCAACGGCGTCTGCCAGGCCCACGGCGCGCAGGCCACCTTCGACTGGCAGATTCCGTACCCGATGGTCGTCAACGCCGACCTGGCCGTCAACCGGGCCTGGCACGCCGCCACCAAGGCCGTCGGGGAGGCCAAGGTCTTCGCCGCCGACCCGTGGGCGCCCTCTGATGACTTCTCCTACTTTTCCCGCGAGGTGCCGGGCTGCTACATGTTCCTTGGCACCGGCGGGCCCGAGGTGGGCAACCCCTACTTCCTGCACAATTCCAAGTTCAAGGTCGTCGAGCGCGCCATGATTTCGGGAATGCGCACCGAGATTCAGATTGCTCTCGACGCCCTGAATCCGAGCGCACAGACCCCACCGGAGATGCCAACACCGCAGCAGACGATGCCGTCGGCAGGCTCCGTCTCTCAGCGCCCTCGCAATCCGGGCCTCGGCACCCCGCAGTCGCGAGCGGGGGAGGCTCGCGCGACCGCCACGACCCCGCCGGAGGGCACTGCTCCGGCAGCACAGAGCCACGCCACGACAAACCCGGCACCTGCCGCATCGACGGCGGCACCTGCCACCTCAGGAGAGGACGCATAGGACAATGTCCGCATCAGCACACACCCCCGCAACATCGACGCCCAGCTGGCGAAGTGGGCAATCGGGTGGCACGTCTATCCGCTGGGGTTCGTCGGCGCGCGATTCACGACAGGGGCTCCGGTGCAGGCTCGGACACCGGCGATAGCCCGCGCATCCTCAAGCTCATCGACTGGCTGGACTACGTCCAGTCCACGGGTTTCAACGCGCTGCAGCTGGCCCCGGTCTTTGCATCAACCACCCACGGCTATGACACCGAGGACTACTACCGCGTCGACCCCCGCCTGGGCACGGAAGACGACGTCGTCAAGCTGATTGCCGCCTCGCACGAGCGCGGGATCAAGGTGCTTTTCGACGGCGTTTTCAACCACATCGGTGAGCATGCCCCGGCCCTGCGCGTGGCGCTGAACGATCCTGATGCTGTGGAGGCAGAGCTCTTTTCGCTGCGGCATACGGATAAGGGCGCCGAGGTCGACGTGTTCGAGGGACATTCCGGGCTGGTCGAATTCAATCACGACAGCCAGGCAACGGTCGATTTCGTGATCGGTGTCATGGATTACTGGCTATCGCGAGGGGTCGACGGCTGGAGGCTCGATGCGGCCTACGCGGTCGACCCGAAGTTTTGGGCTCGGGTGCTGCCCGAGGTGCGTCGCAGGCACCCAGACGCTTACATCTACGGTGAGGTTATCCACGGGGATTACCCGAGAATCGTCGAGGAATCGACGATGGACTCCGTTACTGAATACGAGCTCTGGAAAGCGGTGTGGTCCTCGCTCAAGGAGGAAAACTTCTTCGAACTCGAGTGGACCTTGAAGCGTCATAATGGGTTCCTCGCGAGCTTTGTGCCAGTAACCTTCATCGGCAACCACGACGTCACTCGCATTGCGTCGACAGTCGGCGCCGATAAGGCGGTTCTCGCTGCGGCAGTCCTTTTCACGGTCGGCGGGTTGCCCCTGGTCTACTACGGCGACGAGCAGGGATACACCGGTATTAAGGAAGAGCGCGCTGGCGGAGACGACGAGGTGCGCCCGGAGTTCCCGGCATCGCCAGGCGATTTCTCCTCACTCGGGGCGGGGATATTCGAGGCCTACCAGCAGCTGGTCGCGCTTCGGCGCCGGTACCCGTGGCTGTACTCGGCGCGGGTTGAGATCGACGAGGTTCGCAATGGCTACCTGCGCTACCGCGCTGTGGCGACCGACCCGGAGCTAGTCGGTGAGGCCGCAGGTGGCATGCCTGCGTTGGACATAACTCTGAGCGTAGAAAATGGTGCCACCGAGGCGATTATTCGCGACGGTGACACCAATCAGTTCACGTACCCGTTCTAAGAAAGGCAAACCCGCCGGGGCGCAGATGGCGCTTCGGCGGGGTCGTCCCTGAAACTGGGGGAGAGTAGACCGGGCTCAGTCCTACTGAGCGGAGGTCTGACCCTGCATTTCCTGGCCCTGCGTCTCCTGGCCGGCGGTGGTGGTCTCAGTTCCGGACTTCTTCTGCTCGAAGGTCGCCGTGGGGGTCTTCTGATCGCCGACCTTCATGTTCGAGTCCTGCTCGTGCGGGGGAGAGCAAGCGACCAGGGCTGCAGCGGCGATGGCGGATGCGGCGATTGCGCCGGCGATGCGGTTACGCATGAATGTGGCTCCTCTGTCGGTAGTCAACAGCGCTTTCGGTAAGTGAAAAATCACTCGGCTGAACTATTCATGAATATCTTAAAGGATACTTAGAGTTTTGCGGGAACCAACGGCCCAATCGCCCCCGCTCCCATACAGAGGCTGGCCCCGGGGGTGGCCCGGTCGATTGTGACGCGGAGGACGTTACCGCCGCCATTGAGGTTGACGTAGCGGGGGCGCAGCTCCGTCGTCATCGGGACGACCGTGGACCCGGCGCGGGTTTGCTCCTCCGTCTCAAAGGGGTTGGGCAGCGATAGCCTCACATCCATGTTCTCCGACGCGGTGGCGGGGAATTCTAGAACCCAGTCACCTAGCTTGATGATGCCGCTCATTGGAATGTCCACCTGAACAGAACCGTTGTCGCCAACGACAATTCGGTGTCCGCACTGTTCAACAGGGCCGTCCTGGACTCGGGTCACCTCCGAGACCTTCGCGTCGATAATCGCCCCATCGGAGCCGAACATGCGTGGCGTCCCCGTGATACGGGAAAATGGTGGTCGCGCTTCTACCTTGTCGAAAACATGTGAGTACATGTTCGTCGGCGCTGCGACCGGCAGCAGGACCTCGAAGGGGACCGGCTGGTCAATGAGATTGTAATCCAGCGCCTTTGCCGGTCCTGCCTGCGCAGCTTCGGCCTGGAGGGCCGCCAGCGAGCGCTGGGTAGTATCCAGCCACTTCGCGGTCGTGTCGTCCGCCCAGGCAGCGCGGTAGGTCACGACCGAGATGGACGAGGACACGGCCAATACTGCGCCGAGGAGCCACAGCATCGAGCGGGTCCGCTTCGGCAGGGGGACCGGGGCTTCGTTCTCCGGTGGTGTTCCTGCGCAGGACATGGCAATGGACACAACGATGACGATGGCGACGTCGGAATAGTAGTGCAGTGTATGTGCCAGCATGCCGGAGGTGTTCTCACCGGAGCGGAAAATGGTAATCGCCAGCAGTGTGGCGAAAATATAGGCGACCGCAACCGCCCATGGAGCCCATCCTCGGTAGTCTCGGCCGATGAGGATGGCCGAGAGCACGAGAAGCGTAATGCCACCGACGGTGATCAGGCCCGCGGAAGCATCCGCGAAGGGCTGCCCTGGCATCCACCGCTCCCACTGCCCCGGTCCGCCGACCATGCCGGAGAAGATTTGCCCCAGGCCGTTGAAAAAGAGTTCCGGCTTGAGGTTGTCGGAAGCGTGGCTGACCGTGTGCGGAACTCCGAAGTAGTACCACAGAGCCCATCCGCCAGTGACCAACATCGACGGCAACCAAATGGAGATGCCGCGGCGCAGAATCGCTTTGACGTCGCGGCGCTCCATGTAGGCCATGGTGGCAACCAGCAGCAAAGAAACAGGCGCGATGGCGAGGGCCTTTTCAAAAAAACCCAGAGCGATGACGAGGATCAGCAGGGCGCCGATGTAATTGATCGGCTTCGGCGGAAAGTCGCGGCGCAGCGTCGTACGGATGGCAATGGTCAGGAAGACTACGAATGCAAGGTGAAACGGCAGGGCATTAATGCCCGCCGACCACCATGTTCCGCCGGGAATCCCCAGAGGCGTCCAAGCAATTACCGCCAACAGAAACGCGGACGCCCACGTCCGACCCGTGATGTGTTCGAGCAGCTTCGCGCATGCGACGGTTAGAAGTCCCGCGAGCGTCAGCAGCACGATGGCCGGTATCCACCAGTTCCACGGCGCTAGCGTCGCGACGATGCCCTGCACCAAAAACGACAGCGGCGCGAGGTGCCCATCGTGGTCCTGGAGAAGAAATCCCGAGGACAGTATCGGAGAATCGTAGAGGTGCCCGACCACGATGAAATCGTCCCAGTAGAACGATCTGCCCGTCAGGATAAACGTCCGTCCAACCAACTGAATCAGCCCGATGACCGCAACAACGGGCCACCACAGCCTGTGCGGCATGTTCAGCACAGGGCCCCACGGGAGCACAGGCAGGTAATACAGCTTCGACTTCGCGCGGGAGGCCGCGGACTTTGCCGCCGACATAATTTTTGTCGGGGCGTGTTCCGCGGGAATCGAGGACGGGTCGGAATTTGTCATGGTTACTAATCTATTAGGCTCTATTAGGCCAGGGCGAGCAAAGTGGGAGCTTGTTGTAAGCTTTCGGGGTTAATCGTGCTCATTCCAGCGGGAAAAGCCCGGTCAAAATGGGTCTATAAAGCCCGCCTATTGCGTGTAGGAGAAAACAACAATGTCAGCTGCTTCCGTCGCCAACGGTTCCGCCCAGTCGGCGCGACCGAACTTCTCGTGGCGCATCATCGACATCGTCACGGCTGCGGTCCTGGGAATCGCCGTCGGCTTCATCTTCGTGGTGTGGAACATCGTCGGAGGGGCGGGCTACGAGACCGTCAACGCCCTGACTCCGGGACTCGGCGGTCTGGTGGCCGGCGTCTGGTTCCTGGGCGGTCCGCTTGGCGCCTACATCATCCGCAAGCCGGGCGCTGCCGTCTTTGTGGAGGTCCTCGCCGCAACTGTCTCCGCACTCATTGGTAACCAGTGGGGAATCACCACGCTGTACTCGGGCCTCGCACAGGGCATCGGCGCCGAGCTGATCTTCCTCCTGCTCGCTTACCGACGCTTCAACGCGGCCACCGTGACCATTTCCGGGCTCCTTGCCGGTGTTGGCGCCTGGACCTATGAACTCTTCACCGGGAACCTGGCGAAGACCTTTGAGTACAACGTCATCTACCTGGTCTCCAATGCCCTCTCGGGCGCAATTCTCGCCGGCGTATTGGCATACTTCCTGACCAAGGCGCTCGCCGCCACCGGTGCTCTCGACCGCTTTGCAGCTGGTCGCGAGCGCCGCGGCGACATCTAAGGGCACCAACGTGGACGCCCGCCCCGTACATGAAGGCTTCTCGTCGCGCGGACCGTCGTCACGCGATGGACGTGACGTGGTCATCTCCGCGCGCGACTTCGGCTACCGCCATGCGGGGCGAAAGCGGCCTGCGCTCAGTGGAATAACCCTCGATATTGAGGCGGGGGAAAGGGTGCTGTTGCTCGGTGCCTCGGGGGCCGGAAAGTCGACGTTTCTCGCCGCGATTGCGGGAGTGTTGGGCGACGAGAGCGACGGCGAGACGAGCGGTGAGCTGCTGGTCGAAGGGCGTCCAGCCGCTGCGGCACGCGGGGCCGTGGGGCTCGTGCTGCAGGACCCCGATTCGCAGACCATCAGTGCGCGGTTGGGCGACGATGTGGCCTTCGGGGCGGAAAACCTTGGCGTGGAGCCCGGAGATATCGGTGCCCGCGTGCGTTCCAGCCTCGATCTGGTGGGGCTCGATCTCGCCCTCGACCACCCGACCAAGGCCCTCTCCGGGGGGCAGAAACAGCGGCTTGCGCTGGCGGGTGTTCTCGCGATGGGGGCACGCATTATCTGCCTCGACGAGCCGACGGCCAATATTGATCCAGAGGGCGTGCCGCTGCTTCGCGACGCAGCGGTGAAGGCCGCCGATGCCACCGGGGCGGCGCTGATCGTGGTGGAACACCGGGTGGACGCGTGGGTGGACCATGTTGATCGAATCATCGTGCTGGGTAACGACGGGATTCTCGCGGATGGTGCCCCCGGTCTCGTCCTCGAGGACTATGGCGCGGCACTGAGCGATGCGGGCGTCTGGGTTCCCGGAGCCCCGCCAGCGCTCGGTTCGGCACGGCATATCTGCGCAGCCGATGTAGCCTCGAGTACCGCTGAAACTGCCGTGAAGGCCGAGGGGCTGACCATTGGGTATGGCGCCGCTAAGTCCTGGTTTATGTCGGATGCGGACCGCAGTATCATCGCCTCCGATATCGAGTTAGCAATCCCTTCCGGAGCCTCGACGTGCATCGTCGGCAGGAACGGCAGCGGCAAGTCGACTCTCGCGCTGACCCTCGGTGGGCTTTTGCAGCCCTTCGCAGGCACTGTCGCAGTTGCGACCGAGGATGGGGCCGGGAAATCCGATCGCAGCACGATGGCTAAGAACCCATGGACGTGGCGATCTACGACGCTTGCCACCCGCATCGGAACTGTCTTCCAAGATCCCGAGCACCAGTTCGTCACCGGTTCGGTGCTCGAAGAACTGCAACTTGGGCCCCGCCTGGTGGGGCAGAACGCGGACAGCAGAATCGAGGAATTGTTGGAGCGGTTACGTCTGACGCACCTCGCACAGGCCAATCCCTTCTCCCTGTCCGGTGGGGAAAAGCGTCGGCTGTCGGTCGCGACCATGCTGGCGACGGCGCCGGGCATCGTTATTCTCGACGAGCCGACCTTTGGCCAGGACCGCACAACTTTCGTTGAACTTCTAGGTCTGCTTCGAGGACTGGCCGACGACGGCAGCACTGTCGTGTCAGTGACCCACGACCCGCTCGTCGTCCAGGCGATGGGGGACTACGTCGTGGATATGTCCGGTTTCGCCGGGGACGGTTTCGCTGCGACCGACGCGCGCGCGGGCGATGCCCGGCGGGGCAGGCAAGGCAGGCGAGGCGGGCGACCCGAGAAGGGCAGCGACCGATGAGCGGCGACTACGCGCACAAGGCTCCGAGGGGGCTACTCGCAACGGTGAATCCGGTGGCCCGCGTGCTCGGACTTATCCTGATGACCACCCCGCTGCTGATCTCGGTCGATTGGGTCTCGGCGGCGGTCGCACTCGCGTTTTCCCTGGCCACGGCGCCGCTATCCGGACTGTCGGTGCGGCAATTCACTGCCCGCGCAGTGCCGTTGGTCGTGGCGGCGCCGATCAGCGGCATTTCGATGGCGCTCTATGGAAACCCCGAGGGGCGCGAGTACTTCTCCTTCCTCCTGGCGCACGTGACGGATAACTCCATCACCTTGGCGATTGCCATCATGCTGCGTGTCCTCGCCGTCGGCCTGCCCGTCGTCGTGCTGACCGCTGGTATCGACCCGACAGACCTCGGCAACGGCTTGGCCCAGGTGCTCCGCCTGCCCAGCAGATTTGTCCTCGCGTCGGTGGCCGGAATGCGCCTGATAGGCCTTTTCATCGACGACTGGCATGCACTGACGAGGGCGCGCCGCGCTCGGGGGCTGGGCGACCGCGGAAAGATCCGGCGAATTTTCTCCCAGGTTTTTGCCCTCCTGGTCTTTGCCCTGCGTCGCGGGGCGAAACTGGCAACCGCCATGGAAGCGCGTGGTTTCGGAGCCCCGGGCCCGCGGACCTGGTGGCATACATCGCGGCTGCGGGCACGAGATGTGGCAACGGTTGTGGTGTGTGCGCTGATTGCCGTCGCAGCTATCGGCATTTCCGTGTGGGTCGGCGAGTTCCGATTCCTCGGGGTGGCCTAAGAGAGGAGGCAGCCCCGTGATTCTGCTGATCGATGGTCGCGCTGGAAGTGGCAAGACGACGCTCGCTGCGAAGTTTGGTCGCGTCCTCGGCTGGCCAGTTATCCACTTGGAGGATGCCTATCCGGGCTGGGACGGCCTCGCCGCGGCCTCCGACCTGGTCGCACGCTCGATGTTGAATCCCTCGCTGCCTGCGCACCAACGCGGGTTTCGCCGGTGGGACTGGTATGCCGCTGATTTCGCCGAGTGGGTTCAAACCCCGCGCAGCCCCTCTCTGATCATCGAAGGCTGCGGAGCGCTGACCCGTGACAACCTCGAGGCCGCGGCGTCGTTAGGCGATGGCCAGGCCTGGGGCGTGTGGGTGGAGACTCCCGATGCGACGCGCTTTGACCGCGCCATGGCTCGCGACGGCCACTTCCGCGAGTATTGGGACATGTGGGCGCGGCAGGAAGACGAGCACATCGCGGAGCACTCGCCGCGCTGCCTGGCGGATTGGGTGATTCGCAATGGCTAGGCGGGAAAGGCGAGGCCTTCGGGCGGCCGGGCCTGGCCGGCTGGTGCGCGTTGCGCTGGCCGGACTCGGCATCAGTTTCGGGGCGCTGCTCGCGATAGGCGGAGCGCGCGTGATGGTCGATCCCGTCATGCGCCCTCCGCGCCTGCCTCATCGCCGACCCCCGGCGTGGGCCCTGCCTTTGGCCGGAACGGGCCTCGTAGCGGCCAGTCGCCTTTCGCTGAGCACACGGCTTTCCTCCCGCTTGACGACGCCACTGCTGCTCGTCCTTGCAACTCCAGGGGCGGGGGCGGTCGTCTTTGAGATGATTCGGATGGCCAACGGTGCGTGTCAGCAGAGGAAGTATGCGGGGGAGAACGGCCCGGACAGCGTAGTGGTGTTGGGCTGCGCGCTGATTGACAACGAACCCTCGGAACTACTGCGTCGGCGGCTGTTCAGGGCGCTCGAGGTCGCCGGGCCCGACACCCGTGCCGTGGTGATGAGCGGCGGTATCGGCAACGACACCGGCTCCGACGCGACTCGGTCCGAGGCGGCTGCGATGGCGGAATGGGTAAGTGGTGACCGGGGGTGGGGTGGCTTTCGGGGGAGGATTATCGAGGAACCGCTGTCAACGAATACCGCGGAAAATATCGACCTGTCCCGTCGCGCGCTTGCGGAAGCACTTGGGGAAGAGGCTCTTGGGGAAGGGGCGCGGGCCGGTTCGTCCGCGAGGCAAACAGTGGTAGTCTCCAGTGATTTCCACGTTCTGAGGGTCCGCAAATTGTTGAGGGATCGGGGTCTGGGCACCTGGCATGTCGCAGGCGCGTACACCCCGGCGCGCTACTGGGCGACGTCGACGTTGCGGGAGTTCTTGGCCCAGTTCGTCCTGTGGCTTCCTCGAGGAAGTGCGCGGATTTTGTCAATTTCAGCGGTGGGGCGGGCGCGGAACCGCTAACCTAGGTGGAAACTAGTCGACCGGGTGTGGGGAGAAAGTCTGCGCGCGGAGTCGGCTATGTATTACGAATTTCGACATTCTACGAAGACTGAAAAACCGCTCGTCGCCCCAGCCGAGGCATGAGCACCGTATGTCCGGAGGAACATAAACATGGCTCTGACCCCAGGATTCGACCTTTTCCAGCTGCCGGAAGAGCACCAGGAGCTCCGCGCTGTTATCCGTGATCTGGCTGAGAAGCAGATTGCGCCCTACGCCGCAGAAGTTGACGAGAAGGAGCGCTTCCCGGAGGAGGCCCTGAAGGCACTGAACGAGTCCGGCTTCAACGCCATCCACGTCCCGGAGGAGTTCGGTGGCCAGGGTGCGGACTCGGTCGCGGCCTGCATCGTCATCGAAGAGGTCGCCCGCGTCTGTGGCTCCTCCTCGCTCATCCCGGCGGTGAACAAGCTGGGCACCATGGGCCTGATCCTGAAGGGTTCCGACGAGTTGAAGGCGAAGGTCCTGCCGGACATCGCCAATGGCGAGATGGCCTCCTACGCGCTGACCGAGCGCGAGGCCGGCTCGGACGCAGGTTCCATGAAGACCCGCGCCGTGCGCGATGGCGACGAATGGGTTATCAACGGTTCCAAGTGCTTCATCACCAATGGTGGGCGCTCGACCTGGTACACCGTGATGGCCGTCACCGATCCGGAGAAGGGCGCCAACGGCATCTCCGCGTTCATGGTGCACAAGGATGATGAGGGCTTCCGTGTCGGTGGTCTCGAGCACAAGCTGGGTATCAAGGGTTCCCCGACCGCTGAGCTCTACTTCGAAAACTGCCGCATCCCGGCCGACCGCATGGTGGGCGAGGAGGGCACCGGTTTCAAGACCGCCCTGGAGACCCTTGACCACACCCGCCCGACGATCGGCGCGCAGGCGCTGGGGCTCGCGCAGGGTGCGCTGGACTTTGCCGTGGGCTACGTCCAGGAGCGCCAGCAGTTCGGAAAGCCGATCTCGGCCTTCCAGAACACCCAGTTCATGCTCGCGGACATGCGCATGAAGGTCGACGCCGCTCGCCTGATGGTCTACACCGCTGCTGCTAATGCAGAGCGCGGCACCGCCGAGGGCGGCGGACGCCTGGGCCTCATGGCCGCCAACGCCAAGACCTTCGCTTCCGACGTGGCCATGCAGGTCACTACGGATGCGGTCCAGCTCCTCGGCGGCTACGGCTTCACCCGTGATTTCCCCGTCGAGCGCATGATGCGTGACGCGAAGATCACCCAGATCTACGAGGGCACCAACCAGATCTGCCGCATGGTCGCAGGCCGCCAGATCCTCGCCGAAGGCAAGAACCGCTAGGAACTAGCCTTCGCTTCGGCGCGTTCGCCATCGCAATGGCGCTACTGGGCGTTGGCGAATGCGCCGGAGCGGGAGAGCTGATTGCGGAACAGGGTCAGTGCGGCCCACAGGGTAATTCCGGCAATCACGAGGATGACGGCGAGCAGCACGTAATAGGTAGCCGAGAACTTGGCGACGATACCGTTCGCAACGAGGCCTACATGTAGGGCAAACATGGATAGGACGCTCAGGCCGACACCAGGACATACGAGCGTGAAGGCGGCGGGTGAGGCGGTCTTGTTGCCGAGGAGGTACTCCTTGTAGAAGCCGTTGGACTTCATCACCATGTGGCCGAGACCCAGGAAAGTGAATTGGAACATGATCGCGGTTGCCAGCATGGTCAGCACGAGCACGGAAGACTTCGGGGAGTGCGTGCCGTCGAAAGCTGGCGAGTACTCGTGGAGAGTGTGAAGGCCGTGGCGTAGGCGCAGCATGGTGATCGCCAGCAGTGTGCTGATCGGAACAGCCAGCCACAGCGTCGCCGAGTTCTGCAAGGACAGGCCATAGCGCATCATGCTCATTACACCGAGGGGGAGGAACATGGTGAACAGCAGGACCGTGATGGATCCGAAGAACAGGGTGGCCATGAGGGCGATAACGATGACGGCCTGGTTGGACGACATCGCTGCCGGGGCCGCGAAGCCCACTGTCACCATGGAGAATGCGAAAGCCGAAAGCAGCTGGTTCAGGCCACCATTGGCCTTGAAGTCGAATCCTGCGGCGATGACACGCTTGAGGTAGACGGTCATGATGGATAGCGCGAGAACGCCGACCGCGCCGTAGGCGAGGAGGGCTACTGGCATGAGGTATTCGATGATGTTCCACAAGCCCGGGATAAGGGCTAGAGAGGACACGAACATACCGTTAACAGTCATCCCCAGCGTCAGCGGGATGGCCATGAGGGTGACCTCGGCGTTGGTGGATTTGACCACCGTGAATGCTTCGGTTTTGCGGAACTGCGCGAACTCGCGGAAGTTCCACGCCAGAAGCGCGAGGTGGGTGACAAACATTGCGACCATGCCTACATAGCCGATCGCAATGGCTGACTTCAGGAAAATCCCGCCGTTAGCCCACGCTTTTTGAATGGACTCGAAGGTTGGCATAGGCGTGTCCGGGTGAGGAGTGATGTGCATGAATGCCATGAAGAAGAAGACGGACATGCCACCGAAGCCAAGAGCGGCAAGGAAGTAGAGAGGCGAGTACTTGTCGCCAAGATTGCGAATCACGGGAAGAATTCTCACTTTCGTAATCAAGGAGGCAGGATACCCTACGGGGTATCGAGTTTTTACCCTAAACAAAAGTGTTTAAATAACAAAATCGCATACCCGGGCGGGTATGCGACGTGGGGTCTTCCGGTCTCTTCGCTACGACATTACGAAGAATTTATTGTTGCGATCGCCCCGGTATGCCTGGACGGTCGCCGTCGCCGCGACGATGGAGGCAATGACGATAAGGGCAGCGGTTACGTAACTCAGGACGCCGGTTGAGGATTCCTGCGATCGGCCAATGACCCCGGCCACCGTCGCCGCCGCGTTAATCACAAAGACAACTGCTGCGACGGACAGAACCATCCGCGCGGCCGCGCTGCCCAGTAACAGCTTTCCCGCCATCCACCAGCAGCCGAAAGCCACGCCCGACTGCACGACGACGGCTACGACGAGGCTGATCGCGAGCGACGTCTGAACCTCTGAAGGGCTGACGTTGTTGGCCTGTGCGGCCCTTTGCACTGCTGTGTCCCAGCCAATGAGGGAGGTCGCCACAGTGAGTACCAACGCCGGGATGTAGATATACACGGCCAGGCGCCACCAGCGATGCGCTATCGCGGCATGAAAGGGGACCGAGGAGGTCGATGCAGCATTCATACTTCAAAACCATAGGTCACTCAGCCCTGTCATCGCACCGAAGTGATAAACGGCACTGGCGAGATGGTCTAAACGGCGCTGGCGCGATGGGGGTCGGCGGTGTCGATGCCTCGCTCGCTCCAGCCCCGGCGAAGTTCGTCGACGCCCTTGGCTCGGGCAAGGGCGAACTCATTGGGGGTTGCGGGGATGGGTTTGAAGAAAGTTACCTGGGCGCCCTCAACCTCGAGAGTGGGAATTTCGGAGAGCGTCAGAACGAAGCCGGTGAAGCTCGAATGCTCCCATAGGGGCTGGCCGAAGTCGATCAGCGCCCCATCGGTGAGTACGAGGCCCTCGATGCTGGGGGAGGCTGCAAGTATGCCAAGTGGCCGGATGACGGCGTCCAGGCCTCCTCGGATCGGAATGACAAGCTCCGCACGGGGACCGCTGGTGGGGTCGGTGACCATTGCTGAGGGGTCCTGCATCGGTTCGGCGCTGCAGCCCAGTGTCGCGTATGTGACGACGCGATCGGAGTCCGGACCGAAACGCAGTAGCTTCAGCGGGGTGGATCCGAGAAACGTCAGCTGAGCCTCGCCCGGGTCCGTTTCCTCGAAGTAAGCGCACAGGGAATCTCGGACCGAAGTGGTGACAGTACTCGGGTCGGGGCCGGCAGGCTGAATTGGGCCCGTGAGATTGTCGAACATGGAAAACTCCAAAAGCGGTGGTGAAAAGCGGCTGATAGCGAGAGGTTAATTGGCTGACATCGCGGGGGCAAGCACGACATTGTCAGCCCAGTGCAGCCCGAGTTCGAGACTTGCCAGCCAGGTGTCAATGTCGTCCCCGGCAGCCGCAATTGCGGCTCGAGCCTCGAGTGCGGTGGAAATGGCTCGTTCGGTTTCGTCGTCGTCGATCAGGCCCTGCTGGTGCGCGGCCACCAACTCATCGACGTCCTCTACCTTGATGGTCGTCTCGGCGTTGAGCGGAATCGGCGCGACCTCCGCATCGTTGACCGGCGATTGCACGATATCGAGATAGAGGTCCTTAACTCTCCATCGCGAAGCATCGCTTCGATCGACGGAGACGATATCGACGTAGCGGACGTGCTCCACCGTGGTGCCGGGGCGGAAGTGATAAATGCTGATGCGCAAGCCACCGTCGGCAAGCAAAAAAGACTCGAGATACCCGAATTTTGGATGATCCATCCCGCGGCGCATGTAGAGCACGTTGTCTGCTAGCAGGCGGAACTCATCGACCGTGCGGTGAAAGCCTTTCGGGTCGACGTTGACCCCGGCGACGATATCGAAAGTCTCGACCTTTGGTGCGTGGGCTGTGGCGGCTTCGGGCATGCCACCCACCTTAACGCCTGCGGTTGCTGTGCGACGGCGGATTCGGGTGAAGTGCGTAAATAGCAGCGCATGGAAAAGCCCACCGACTTCGCGCGCGGAGCGGGGAGGCGGTGGGCGGATAGAGAGGCGGCCAATCGAGTGACCGGGGTCTACGGGGTGACGCGCTTGGAAGAGCTCAAGCCAGGCTCCTGCAAAAAGCGGGCCCCAGGGCGCGTTACGACTTAGCCGACCGGGAAGATGCCTGCGGTGGGGGTGTAGTTGCAGTTCACCGGGCCGTCCTTCTCATCGACGGTGATGCCTCCCGAGAGGACCGCGAAGACGAGACCCTTGCCGGTGTCGGCGGTGGCGTTGACTGCCGCCGGGCCCGACTCGGCGTTAATGCCGTTGTTGGTCAGCGTGGTCTTGCCGACGCGAGCGTTAGCGATGTTGATCCAGTAGACGTTCATCTCGGTGCTCTGCTGCTTGGCCAGCGGCTTGGTGCCCAGGCCGGTGAAGATAAACCCGAGCTGATCTGCGGGCACGCCCGGCAGCGGCAGCGGAGAGGGGCCCGGAACGGATGTTGCGAGGCCGATGGAGCGGGACTCTCCGCCGATGCACTTATCGGCCATGGTCGGGACCAGGAACTGGTTAATCTTCGGAGCGTTTTCCGGGACGAGGAAGCCGGGCTTGCCCTGGCCTTCGCCGGTCAGGAAGTCGATGCCCTTGTTTAGCTTCTCCTTCACATCCTCCGGAACGTTTGGCGAGTTAACCATGGTACGGAGCGTTCCGTACAGGTTCGGCGAAGCGGCGTTGAGCGAATCCAGCGACGGCGTAGCGGAAGCGGAGGGGAGCACTGCGGCGGTCATGAGTGCAGAAGCGCCAAGGGTGGCTGCAACGCGTCGCAGCAGGGAACGTCCAGTCGATACCACGGTGAAGACCTCTCGTTCGTGGGCTTGAAAAATTGAATCGACCAACAGCTTAGAACGTTGCGCGTTGGTAACGAAAAGGTTTGCGTGAAAAAGCTTTAGTGAAATCACAGATTCTTTTCGGTTTGCCCTTCGGCATGTCGCACGTGACGGGTGGGGTAGTTGTGATAAAACGCTACGAAAGTATTTTAAAGTGACACAAGTTGCTAATGGTGTTGTGTTGGGGAGATGGGCGCCAAGTCAAGGCTCATCCCGTTTGTCACAGGCATGTTATTTAGTGTCGTTGTGACACTCGGGTGTTTAGATCGCCCTATCGGGCTATATCGGTGAGTGGTATTCAACCGCGGGGCGAGAAACGTCGTCGTGGGGGTATTTTTCGGGGGTGAGGGTTAGTCGTGTGCTCGGCGACGGTCTCCGAATGTTCCAGGCCAGGGTTTAGGGGTAAAGTGTAGGGCGCTTTGCTGCACGTTGATGTCGCACGTCTCTCTTCGGGGCTGTGGTCGCGGTGGATGAACCCTATCTGAACCCTAGGTCGGTCTTCATAGAAGCTGCGCCGGACGCTGTTCGGGCACTGCGTCGAAGTTGAATATTTCTAGTCCTCTTAAAGCTTGTTAGGAGCTATCCGCCTGTGAGCGATACTGAGTTCCGTAATGTCGCCATCGTCGCGCACGTCGACCATGGCAAGACCACTCTCGTGAACGCGATGCTGGAGCAGTCCGGCGTCTTCGGCGACCATGAAGAAGTTGCCGACCGCGTGATGGACTCTGGTGACCTTGAAAAGGAAAAGGGCATCACCATCCTGGCGAAGAACACCGCAATTCGCCGAAAAGGTGAGGGCAAGAACGGCGAAGACCTCATCATCAACGTCATCGACACCCCCGGCCACGCCGACTTCGGCGGCGAGGTTGAGCGCGCGTTGTCCATGGTCGATGGCGTCGTACTGCTGATTGACGCCTCGGAGGGGCCGCTGCCGCAGACCCGCTTCGTGCTGGGTAAGGCGCTGGCGGCCTCCATGCCGGTCATCATCGTCGTGAACAAGACCGACCGCCCCGACGCCCGTATTGACGAGGTGGTTGAGGAAGCTCAGGACCTGCTGCTGGAGCTGGCCTCCACCATCGAGGACCCGGCTGCTGCTGAAGCTGCCGAGCGCAACCTCGAGCTTCCGGTCCTCTACGCTTCGGGTCGCGCCGGCAAGGCCTCCACCGAGAACCCGGGTAACGGCAACCTGCCGGAGGCGGAAAACCTCCAGGCGCTGTTCGACGTCATCACCGAGGTTCTCCCGGAGCCCTCCGCAGAGATTGACGCCCCGCTGCAGGCGCAGGTCACCAACCTGGACTCCAGCTCCTTCCTCGGCCGCATCGGCCTGATCCGCATCCACAAGGGCCGCATCCGCAAGGGGCAGCAGGTCTCCTGGATTCACTACGATTCCGAGGGCAACGAGCACACCAAGACCGCTAAGATCGCCGAACTGCTGCGCACCGTGGGTGTCACCCGCGTGCCGACGGATGAGGCGATTGCGGGTGACATTGCCGCGATCTCCGGCATCGACGAGGTCATGATCGGCGACAGCCTGTGCGACGTCGAGCACCCGGACCCGCTGCCACGCATCCATGTCGATGAGCCGGCGATCTCCATGACCATCGGCGTCAACACCTCGCCGCTGGCCGGCCAGGGCGGTGGCGATAAGCTGACCGCCCGCGTCGTGAAGTCGCGCCTGGACCAGGAGCTGATTGGTAACGTCTCCCTGCGAGTTCTGCCGACCGAGCGTCCGGACGCCTGGGAGGTTCAGGGCCGTGGAGAGATGGCGCTGTCGGTGCTGGTCGAGACGATGCGTCGTGAGGGCTTCGAGCTGACCGTCGGTAAGCCACAGGTGGTTACCAAGACTGTCGACGGCAAGGTCCAGGAGCCGTACGAGCACCTGACCATCGACGTGCCGGAGGAGTACCTCGGCGCAGTCACGCAGCTGATGGCCGCCCGTAAGGGCCGCATGGAGCACATGGGCAACCAGGGCAGCGGCTGGGTCCGCATGGAGTTCCTGGTCCCGTCCCGAGGACTCATTGGCTTCCGCACGACCTTCCTCACTGAAACGAAGGGCACCGGCATCGCCAACCACTACTCGGCCGGCTACGGCGAGTGGGCTGGCGAAATCAAGGACCGCCTGACCGGCTCCCTGGTTGCCGACCGCACTGGACAGATCACCGCCTACGCGCTGATTCAGCTGGCAGACCGCGGTACCTTCTTCGTCGAGCCGGGTGACCAGGCCTACGAGGGCATGGTCGTCGGTCAGAACCCGCGTGATGAGGATATGGATATCAACATCACGAAGGAAAAGAAGCTGACCAATATGCGCTCGGCCACCGCGGATGCGACCGTCACCCTGGAGAAGGCCCACAAGCTGACCCTGGACGAGGCGATGGAGTTCTGTGGCGCCGACGAGTGTGTCGAGGTCACTCCGAACGGCATCCGCGTCCGCAAGCTGATCCTGAACGCCACCGAGCGCGCCCGTGCTCGTTCCCGCGCGAAGGCTATGAATAAGAAGTAGGAAACAGCAGCGGAGAGATAACGGGGGCGCGGTAGCTGCCGCCGAGCTCGGACCGTGCGCTTGAGATTCTTTGAATCCGCACGGTCGAGTACTCTCGTGAATATGTTCCACAACAACCGCCGTCACGCTTTGCCCGGTCGACTCCTCACGGTCTCGGCTGCATGTGTGTCGGCGGTTTTGCTGTCCTCGTGTATGGCCAACCCATCGGATGCGCCGACGGTGGAGGGGGCTCCGGAGCAGCCAGTCGAGAAGCAAGCTGCGCCGGATGAGCAAGCGAAGATGCGTGAGGTCGCTGTTGGCGTCGATGAGTTTGTGGAGGGATTCAACCCACACCTGTTGCAGGATATGTCGCCGGTTACCAGCCTGGTCGCACGCCTGACTCTGCCCAGCGCATTTGTTCCCGCGCCGAAGGGTGAAGTAGCTGGGGCGGAAAAGTGGCTGCTCAATAGTGATTTTTTGGATTCCGCGGAGCCTGTCGGCGCGGATGGGGCCGGAGCCACCACACACGTTCGCTACGTCATCAAGCAGGGGGCGCAATGGAGCGACGGTACGCCGATTAGCGGCGAGGACTTCCGCTACCTGTACTCGCAGATCACCTCGACGCCGGGGGCGATGAACCTGGCGAGCTATGAGCTAGTTGACTCGATCGAGGTCTCCAATGGTGGCCGGCAGGTCGACGTGTCATTCAAACGCCCGATCGCCCAGTGGCAGCAGCTGTTCTCTAACCTGCTCCCAGCGCACCTGATGCGTTCTTCTACTGACGGGTTTTCCCGGGGGCTGGCCAGCCGTTTCCCGGCGTCGGGCGGGCAGTACTCGGTCGAGTCCATTGATATCGGGCGCAATATTATTCGGCTGGTCAGGAACGATCGGTACTGGGGCAAGGCGCAGGCGAATTCAGAAGTTGTGACCCTGAGGGCGATGCGCAGCGCCGTTGACGGGGCGGAGCAATTGCGTTCCGGCCAGATCCAGGCTGCACAGGTTCGGCCGGCGCAAACAACTGCTCTGACCTACGGCCTGGTCCCCGGGGCGGAGGAGTTTATCCACGAACCGCCCCGCAGCCTGGTCTTTTCCGCCAATTTAGCGGCGCCAAGACTTGGCAATGCGGCGATCCGTAAGGCCGTTTTGGGCACGATTGGGGTGGGGCAGGTAGCCGAGGTCGCGACGGGGCGCAGCGCGTCGGCGACTGCAGATGCAGCAGTTGTGCACGCTCCCGCAGATGCCGCTGAGAGGGGATCGGACGCAGCAGAGACGCGCTCCGGGGCACAACCCGCGGACCAGTTCTCCAGAATTTTCAACAAGAAGGACCCGCTGCGTATCGGCGTGATCAGTGATGGGGCGACTGCAAAAGCCGCAGCCTTCGCCGTGGCGGACCAGCTGACGGCGTCGGGAATTCCCGCGACCGTGGTATCCACCTCGCCAGGTGACCTCCTGCGCACGTCGCTTCCCTTCGGGACCGTCGATGCGGTGGTCTCCTGGCAGGAGCAGCCGAGCACGATGGCTGCAGCTCGGGACCGGTACGCGTGCACATCAGGGTCCGTCGGCTCTCTGTCTCCGGAAAAAACGTCGTCAACCTCGGCCGAAAGCACTGAAACCTCGACGTCGACAGCTGCACCGAGGCCTAGGGATGAGGCGGAAAAACTGGTAGCAGATCCGCTCGCCGCCCCCAGCTCCTCAGCTCGCAGTGAGAACGTGTCGGGTCTCTGCGACCCCGAGATAGATCGGCTTCTCGGCCCCGAACAGGCCGATGTGCCCGCTGGCTTGGAACAGTTGATTGTGCAGCGCGGGATCGAGGTCAATTTGGTCGATGATTCTCTGCTGACCGTCGTTGGGGCAGGCATCGAAATGCCGCCTCGTGTGCGTGCCGACGAATGGCCGAACGATCCTGTCGTCGGACGCCTAGTCGGGCTCGGGGGCGTGCGCCGAATGGTTGAGTCCACCGATGGTAGGGCTGCGACTGGCGCAGGCCAGGAAACGACCCGGCAGGACGCCACCGGCCAAGATGGTGCTAAAGATAATGCAGGCAACTGAGGAAGAGGAGAAATAGCCCCGTGAAGCTGCTTTTCGTTCACGCTCACCCCGATGATGAGTCCATTTGGACTGGTGGCCTTATTGCGGCTGCGGCGCGGGCGGGGGCGTCGGTAAGCGTCGTGACGTGCACGATGGGCGAGCTGGGCGAGGTCATCGGTCAGCCCTACCAGGGGCTCGTCGCAGACGCCGCGGACCAGCTCGGAGGGTTCCGGGTCGCGGAGCTGCGGGAGGCGCTGTCCCACCTCGGCGCGAACGGCCCCGGATCGGCCCCACGCTTCCTCGGTGGCGCGGGGGCGTTGGCGTGACTCGGGGATGATCGGGGATAAGGGCAATGAGCATCCGAGGGCGTTCATCAACTCGGGCGAGGAGGCGGTCTCGCAGTTGCGTCAGATCGCGGACGAGCTCCAGCCGGACCTCGTCATTACCTATGACGCGGATGGTGGCTACGGCCACCCCGATCACATTCGCGCGCACGACATCACCGTTGCTGCCTGCGGCGATCGCTTTCCGACGATGTGGGCGGTCACGGACCGAGATTCCATGTCGGCGGGGCTGGACGCCATCACTGTGGTTCCCGAGGGATGGCAGCGCTGCAGCGTTGATGATTTCGCGACGGCCCAGGGCCAGATCTTCGTCGATCTCGATGATGCGGCGGTCGCGGCCAAGGTAGCTGCGATGCGGGCTCACGCCACGCAGGTGTGGGTGGCCGACGGTTCCGTCAGCGAGGTCAATCCCGTTGCAGCTCTGGGGCATGCGGATGGCTCGGGGAGAGCGCGCGCGGTGTGGGCGCTGTCGAATCTGCAGTGCCAGCCGGTGCTTTCCTCGGAGGCATACCGGTTGGGCAGCGCGACGGTGGAGGACGTGGAGGCTCTGGCGGAGTTGGTGTCGGTGCGGACAGGCGAGGCGCTGGCAGGAGAAGTGTTGGCAGGCGAGCCGGCCCAGCCGGGGTTGTCCGACTTTCCCGAGCGTTTCGGGCAGGAGGGAAGCTAGTGGGCGAGCAGAAACCGAAAACGCCGGCAAGCCCACAGTCACCATCATCGGCAGCTGCCGACGGGGCTTTCGGCGCTGAGGCACACTGGGGCGATCCGGAGCATGCGCAGGCTCGCGAGAACTTCTTCAAGGGTGAGGTACTAGGTGCCCTAGTGTGGCTGTCCGTGGCGGCAGCGGTCTCCTTGATCATCGAGGTCGTATTCCTGGGTTCACGGGTTAACCTGGGCGGAGTCGCGCTGCCCGTGCCGTGGACAATTCCGCTGGCCTACGTGGCGAACCTCATCATTACTAACACCGCGCTGCTGTGGACCCGTGAGCGCTCGAAGGCGTCCGTGCCCGTCATTGTCTGGGCAGTCGGGTTCGGTATTTTGCTGCTGTGGTCGGCGATGCCGTTCGGCGGCGACATGGTGCTGGGGCAGTGGCTGCGGACCGTGGTCCTGTTGGCTGCGGGAGTGCTCGGCGGAGCGTGGCCACTGCGACACGCCAGGTAGCGTTTCTCCTGGAATCCAACCGTTTCGGGGGCAGCCTTTTGACAAGTGTGCCAGGGCGGGTTTTCAGTTTCGCACGCGTTGCGTGTTGAATCTGGTGAGGGGGTTGGGTGTAGACTCCCAACCAGAATATACCGCTCTGTCTACCTTTTTGAGACTCCCTTACGAGGTGCGCGCACAGGACCATGTGGGGCGCGCGGCGATAAGGTCGGCTGGAGTGGCATAATCGACAATTAGCCAAAGACCCATGTTCTTGTGTTGTGAAAGGTTTTAAAACCTAAACTATGACGTACATTATTGCGCAGCCGTGTGTTGACGTTCTGGACCGTGCCTGTGTTGAGGAGTGCCCGGTCGACTGCATTTACGAGGGCAAGCGCATGCTCTACATCCACCCGGATGAGTGCGTGGACTGCGGCGCTTGTGAGCCGGTCTGCCCGGTCGAGGCCATCTTCTACGAGGACGATGTGCCGGACGAGTGGATCGAGTACATCGACGCCAACGTCGACTGGTTCGACGAGCTGGGCTCCCCGGGCGGTGCCGCCAAGCTCGGCCCGCAGGACTTCGACGTGCCCTTCGTCGAGGCGCTGCCGCCGCAGGCCGAGGACTAGTCTCCGCTCGCCTCACTGGCCCGCACTAGCTCGCCTCGCGCCATCAACCAGCCGTCGTTCCCCTGGGAAGGAAAGCCTCCGCCATGACCAGCTCCGCCACCGGCCCCGCCCGCCCGCGCCCGCGCGTCACGCCGGGCTCGCGCTTGCCCGCCTTCCCGTGGGATTCGCTTGCCGACGCCAAGGCCATCGCCGCCGCGCACCCGGACGGCATGGTGGATCTGTCGGTCGGAACCCCGGTCGACGAGGTTGCCCCGCTGATTCAGCAGGGCCTGGCCGCCCACGCGGAGAAGCCGGGCTACCCGGCGACGGCCGGAACGCAGCAGCTTCGCCAGGCTATTGTGGACGCGATGGAGCGTCGCTTCTCGGTGTCGGGGCTCTCCGCCGCAGTCAACGGCGGCAACGTCCTCCCGGTTGTCGGCACGAAGGAGGCCATCGCGTGGCTGCCGTTCCTGCTCGGCGTCGGCGAGGGGCACACGGTGGTGATCCCGGAGCTGTCCTACCCGACCTACGAGGTCGGCGTGCGCCTGGCGGGCGCCGAGCTGGTGCGCGCTGATTCCCTGAGCCAGGTGGGTCCCGCGACGCCGACGCTGCTGTTTATCAACTCGCCCGGAAACCCCAACGGCAAGGTCCTGGGCGTGGAGCACCTGCGCAAGATCGTCACCTGGGCCCGCGAGCGCGACGTGATCGTCGCCTCCGACGAGTGCTACCTGGGGCTCGGCTGGGAGGCCGAACCGGTCAGCATCCTCGACCCGCGCGTCTGTGACGGCGACTTCACGAACCTGCTGGCCATTCACTCGCTGTCGAAGACCTCCAACATGGCCTCCTACCGCTCCGGCTGGTTCGCGGGCGACGCGGACCTCATCGCGGAGCTGCTCGCCGTTCGCCGCCACGCAGGCCTGATGATGCCGGGGCCCATCCAGCACGCCACCGTCGCCGCGCTTACCGACGACACCCACGAGGCCGAGCAGAAGGCGCTCTATGGGCAGCGCCGGGCCGTGTTGAAGGAGGCCCTCGAGGACGCAGGTTTCCGGGTGGACGACTCCGAGGCGGGGCTCTACCTGTGGGCGACGCGCGGGGAGGATTGCCGCGTCACCCTGAACTGGCTCGCCGAGCGGGGAATTTTGGCGGCCCCGGGCGAGTTCTATGGACCGAAGGGCTCCGAGCACGTGCGCGTCGGCCTGACCGCCACCACCGAGGCGGTCGAGGCCGCCGCGCAGCGCATCCGGGGCTAGTACTGCAATCGATGCCCGCGTCTTCTGCGCGGGCAGGTAGCCCGTAGCGGGGAATCCCGTCGGGGCAATAAGGAGGCGGCGGTTCCGTGGGCAGAGCTGCGAACAATCGTGATGACTGGTGGGGCGCGACCAAGGATCGATCGGCGGCGCAGGTCGATGCCACGGCGCACGCGTCGGAGGCCTATATCCCGTTCGAGCCGGCAATCGTCGCGCAGACGGACGAGTTCATCGTCGTGGACAAGCCGCCGTTTCTTCCCTCCACTCCCAACGGCCGCATCGTCGCCAACACCGTGCAGGAGCGCCTGCGCCGGAAGCTGGGGGAGCCGGAGATCGTGGCCCTCCACCGCCTGGACGTGATGACCTCCGGGCTGATGCTCCTGTCTCGCAACCCCGAAACCCGAGCCTCCTACCAGCACCTTTTCCAGTCTCGGGGCATCTCGAAGGAGTACGAGTGCCTCACCGTCATGCCAGATGACTGGGAGCCCGGCGAGACACGGGAGGTGGAGCTGCACCTGCACGACAATCCCGGTGGGCGCGGTGTTGCCGTCGTCAAGCCAGGGGAGGACGGCGCGAAGTGGGCGATGACCGAGGTGACCTTCCTCGGAGGTGCGGCGGCGGATATCGGCGACGTGCTGGGCAGCTCGCACGGCGTCGGTTGTCCCTGCGGGACCTGCGGGAGCGTGATGCAGGTCGGGCGCTGGCGGCTGCGGCCGCTCACCGGGCGCACGCACCAGCTGCGCGCAACGATGAATCACCTCGACTACCCGATCCTCGGTGAGGACACCTACGGGCCGATGGCGGGCCCGCAGGCTGGTCCTCGGGGAGGCAACCTGCTGGGGGTGGGCGGCTCGAACGTGGCGGACGGTGTCGGCGCCTCGAGCTACGCGTCCGCGCCCCAACTTCGGCTCCTCGCGACGAAGCTGGCCTTTACCGACCCGTTGAGCGGCGAAAAGCGCTCCTACCGCACCGCGCGTGATCTGACGCAGCGGGTAGAAGCGCTTGCCGACGACGAGAGGCCGTCGCACTAGATATTTCGAGGGGCCTTATCCCCAGTGCTGGGCGGAGCGGCGCTGGAGCTGCTCGCGGAACTGCTCGGTGGTGCGTGGCAGGAGCTCGCCGTTGGACCAGTCCAGGATCACCCCGTACTGGCGGATGAGGTCGAGGGTGTCGAGCTCTCCGGCGCGGAATCGCTGGGCGACCTCCTCCGGGTCGGCCGCAAGCTGCTCCTTTCGGGTTACGCGGAGCTGGTCACGCAGTAGCCTCGTGGCGTCCTCATCGACCTCGTAGTGGTCGATCTCCGGATCGATAGCGCGGATGACGACGCCGTAGTCCTTGGCTGCGCGTTCGATGGAGACGTACTCGTCGATGACGTCCTCCAAGACCGCGGCCGTGTCTCGCTTGAGCGGGTCTCCGTATCCGCCGCCGCCCGCTGCCGGGCGCTCGAAGGCGTCGCCAGCAGCGACGGTCTCATTGGAGAACACTGCCCCGAGGAAGCGCTCGTCCTCGGTGCCCTTGTTCAGCCACACGCCGTGCGGGATGGAGGGCAAGCCACCCTGAATTCCCCAGGTCACGGAGCGGGAGCGGTCGCAGCAGTAGCTCATCACGGTGTCAGCGCAGTCGGTGAGGACTCCGCCCTTGGATACGCCGACGCCACCGCGGAATTCACCGGGGCCCGCGGAATCTGTGACGAGGCGGTGATGGGTGGTCAGGACGGGGGACAGGCGTTCTTGTGCTTCCACCGGTTGCACCGCGAGGCCAGGGCCGAACACGGGCGCCGTGGCGCTGGAGCCGTCGCGGTCTGTGCGTCCGCCCCAGCCGCCGGCCATCCAGTCGTACCACATGAAGAAGTCGCCCCGGTCGGTCGCGTCGGCGGCATTGCGGGTGTCCTGGCCGCCGATCAGCAGGTATTCCAGGTTGAAGGAGCAGGCCAGGGCCCGGTCCTCGAAGAGCTGCGACCAGATCTCGAAGACAGCGTTCATGATCTTCTCGTAGGGTCCCGAGCAGAATCCCGTCACCGCGTGGGGCAGTCCGGCATTGACGACGGTGCCTTCGGGGCCGAGATCGACGTCCATCGCGCGGTAGAGTCCGGAGTTCAGCGGTACGTCCGGGAAGAACGTCTTGGTACCTGCGACGATGCCGGAAAACGCGGACCCGTATCCGGCGTTGAGGAAGCTGGCCACGGCGGGCGCCGAGCCGTCGAGCGAGTACGAGATGCGGTTGCCCTTGATTCGCATCGTCACCTTGATGGGGACGAGGCCCTCCTCCTTGGCCGGGTCGAGGTCCAGGTAGTCGACGGTGGACCATTCGCCGTCGGGAAGCTCCGCGACGCGGGAGGTGACGATGTCCTCGACGTAGTCCTGCACCTCGCGCAGGGCGGTGCGGATGGTGTCGACGCCGTATTTTTCCACCAGTCGGTGATTTCGCGCTCGCACACTGCGGTGGCTTCGGCCTGAGCGCGCAGATCGCCGATGATGATTTCGGGGCTACGGGTGTTGGCGGCCAGCAGCTTCGCGATGTCCTGGAGGAACGTGCCCTTGCTCCACACTCGAATCGGCGTGATGCGCAGGCCCTCGGAGAAGTAGTCGGTCGCCGAGACGTCGAAGGAACCGGGCACGGTGCCACCTGCATCGGCCCAGTGGCCCTTGTTCTGGGCGAATGCGAGGAGCTCGCCTTCCCAGAAGATGGGGCGCAGGAAGGACACGTCGTTCATGTGCGTGCCACCGGCGTAGGGGTCGTTGACGCAGAAGACATCGCCGGGGTGGATGTCGTCGCCGAACTCCTCCAGCACCGCCTGGCACTGGAAGTGCAGCGTGCCGACGTGCACCGCGATGTCCTGGTCTCCCTGCATCACGGTATTGCCATAGGCGTCGCACAGGGCCGAGGAGAAGTCGCGGGAGTAGATCACGAAGGAGTAGCAGGTACGCAGGATCTGCTCACTCATGAGGTTGACGGAGGTCGCGAAGGCGTTTTTGAGGACCTCGAAAGTGACCGGGTCGAGGGTGCGCCTGCTGGTGGCGCCGGTGGCGGAATCGCCGTTTCGAGTTGCCATGGTTAATCCTTAAGCGTTGCGGGGCGGGGTAATTCTGCTAGGCGGAGCCACTGGCGGCCGTGGCGCCGGTGGCTGTCGTGTCAGGCGCTGCCTTGCCGATGTGGATGCGGATGTTGCCCCACTCATCGATCTCGGCGGCGTCTCCGGGCGGGACAACGGTGGTCGCGTCGAGCTGGTCGATGATCGCTGGGCCCTGGAGCCTCGCTCCCGCCGTTAGCTCTTCGCGGGCGTAGACCGGGGTGTCCTGCCAGCCACCTGCGGAGGAGAAGTACACCTGGCGGGTGCGCTCCGGTGCCGCAGCGTCGTGCGGCTGCACCTCGAAGCGGGCGAATGGCGGGCTCTCGATCTCGCCGATAGCAGTCAGGCCGATTTGGTAGAACTCGACCGGCTTGTCCTTATCCGCGAAGGAGTACTCCCGCTCGTGCTCCTCGTGGAACAGTGCGATGGCATCGTCCAGCGGGTTATCGGACTCGGGGAGCTTGATCGTCAGGGAGCGCCACTGCCCTCGGTATCGGATCGAGGCGGTGGGCTCGAACTTCATATTGTCCTCGGCGATGCCCTCGTGGCGCAGGCGGTCGCGTGCCTCGGCGATGAGCTCCTTGTACTGCTTGCGCAGGTCCGCCGGGTCAATGTCTGCGACGTCCGACTGGTACATGCGGCTGAGGTCGTGGCGGATATCCACGAGCAGGCAGCCCTGGGCGGAGGTCACTCCCGGGTGCGGCGGGATGACGACGGTCGGGATGGAGAGCTCGCGGGCGACCTCCGCGCCGTGGAGCGCCCCCGCGCCACCGCCGACGACGAGGACGAAGTCGCGGGGGTCGTAGCCGCGGCGGATCGACAGCAGGCGAACCGCGTCGGACATATTGGCGTTGGCAACCTGCAGCACGTTCTCGGCGGCCTCCTCAAGACCCAGTCCGAGAGGCTGCGCGACGGTGTCGATGATCGACTCCTCAGCCTTGGACTTGTTGAGCTTTAGCGCACCGCCGATCAGTTCGGTACCGAGCCTGCCCAACACGACGTTTGCGTCGGTGTTCGTCGCGTCGGTGCCGCCACGCTCGTAGCAGACAGGCCCCGGGTCAGCTCCGGCGGACTGAGGGCCGTTGCGCAGGGAGCCCGCATCGTCGATCCAGGCGAGCGATCCTCCGCCCGCGCCGATGGTGAGGACTTCGATCGAGGGGAAGGTAATGGGGAAGCCGTATTCGACCTGCCACTGCTTGGTGATGCGAATATCTCCCTGGTAGACCAGCGAAATGTCGGTGGAGGTACCACCCATCTCGAGGCCGATGGCGTTGCCGTAACCGCAGCGGGTAGCAATATCCTGCACTGCGATTGCTCCCGCCGCGATACCGGAGGCCGCCAGCCGAACGGGGTACTTGGTCACCATCTGCGGAGTCATCGAGCCGCCACCGGAGTGAAGGAGCAGGAGGTCGGACTCGTAGCCGCCGTCGGCCAGCTGGGTGCTCAGGCGGTTGACATAGCCGGACACGAGCGGGGCGAGGACGGCGTTGGAGACGGTGGTGGAAAAGCGCTCGTACTCGAAGATCTCGGGGAGAATCTCCGAGGAGGTGGACACGGCGATGTTCGGGATCTCTTCGCGGAGGATCTCGGCCATGCGCTCCTCGTGCGCGTTGTTGGCGTGGGCGTTAATGAAGCAGACCGCGACCGTTTCGATGTTCTTGCGCGCGAGTACCTTAGCCAGTCGGCGGGCGCCGTCCTCGTCGAGCGGGTTGACGACGGTACCGTCGTAGTCGATGCGCTCGTCAACTTCGTAGCGGTCACGGCGGCGGATGTAGGGGTCGCCCACATCTTCGTAGGCATCCCAGAGCTCGTCCTTCGTGCCGTCACGAATCTCGAGCACATCGCGGAATCCCGTGGTGGTCACCAGCGCCGCGCGGGGGAAGTTTCGCGTGATCAGGGCGTTGGTGGCGACGGTGGTGCCATGGCTGAGCCCACTGACGGCGGGCAGCTCGACGTCCGCCTGGGTGATGCCGTTCATGACGGCCCGCATCGGATCGTCGGGGGTCGACGGCACCTTGGCGACCTTGAGGTCGTGGGTCTTGGTATCGACGATGGCGACATCGGTGAAGGTTCCGCCGACGTCAACGGCGACGCGGAATCGCTTGTCGGGATTGCTCATAACGGTTGGGCCTTTCGAGGGGGAGCCGGTTTCGCGGAATACGCGGGGACTGGGTGTTCTGGTGTGCGTTGACAACGTTGCCGTTAACCTTCCAAAAAATGTGACCTAGGTCGCAATGGTGGAAATGACAGAAAAGGCGGAAATAATTGTGAATTGGTACAAACCGGGACGTCAGAACCGGTAAATTTTTCTCCAAGAAACTTTGCCCATCGAAAGGTTCTGTGTGTTTCACGTCCAGGATCTGCTCCTCGCCGAGCCCCTCCTTCGAGCCGTCGACGGCCTCCCCGAGGCGCGGGCGGAGGGGCTCTGCCGCCCCGGGGACGGCGACCCCGCTGGATGGCTCGTCCTTCTCGATCTCACCGAGCTTTCGCGCTCACCGCTTGCCGACGGAGACACGTCCTCGGTGGCTGATCTCCTGCGCACCTGCCGCGGGGCAGCTGCGCTGCTGTGCCGGTGCGACAGCGTGCCCCAGTCGCTTCGGAGCGAGGCGGTGCGCGCCCGACTGCCGATCATTCACGTCCCGCCCACGGTCACTCCGATGCGTCTAATTACCCTGGTCCACGAGCTCTCTGCCGACAGGGGACAGTCGAGGGCCTGGCGTAGGCTGAGCGCGCTGGGGACTCTCGCGGAGGCGCTGGGGAGCAAGGCTCCCGAGCAGTCGCTGCTGACGAAGTACTGGGAAACCACAAAAAACGTCGGCGTCGTCCTGTCCCAGGACGGTGAGATCGTCGCCAGCGTCGGCGAGCTGCCGGTGCGCACGATCGAGCGGACCGTCCGCGGGGAGGATCCGGTCGCGCGCGAGTTTCATGTCGGACGGTGGCTGCTCAGCGCCTTTCCCATCGAACCCGAGCCCGCGTCGTGGAGCACCGGGGCCGGTCTGTGGCTGGTTGTGGGCAAGAGGTCCTCGTCGGGTGTCGGCCACGTCAGTAGGTCGGCGCCGGTCGCATCGGCTCTGATGCAATTGCTCGGGGTCGCAGCTCGCTCAAGGAGGCAGCACTCCCGGGCCGAACAGCTCCGCGACTCCCGAGTGGTCTCCGAGCTAGTCTTCGGCGGCCCCGACCCGGAGCGCCTGGAACTGCAGCTGCACGCCCGAGGCTTTCCAAAGGACCTCGCCTATCGAGTCGTTGTCGCGGGCCGCGGGATCGTCCCCACGGACCCCGGAGTGGCGGTGGAGGCCGTCGAGTTGGCGGCGGGGCACAATGTTCCCGTCATCGTCTCCACTCTCGAGCGCGCCATCGTTATGATCACGGCCGACCCCGGCGCCAGCATCCTCGACCAGATTCTCGCCACCTTGCCCTCACCCGTGGGGGTTTCCGACCTCGGCGCCACCGTGGCGGCCGGTCCCGCTCTCTACCGCCAGGCGCGCGTCGCCAGAGCCTCCGCCTCGCTTGCCGACGAAACCTCCGGGTCGTCCGGCTGGGCCCACTTCACGCGGTGTCGACCACTGCCGCAGGCGGTCGGCCGCTTGGACACGGCTGCGCTGCAGGCGGTGGCCAAGCCCGTCGACGACCGGCTGGAACAGACCTCCGGTGGTGCGGAGTTTGGCGGCGCGCTGGTGGAAGAGGGCTTCGACGTCCGCGCCGTCGCTAAGCGGATACACGTACACCCCAACACCGTGCGCAACCGCGTTGCGGCGTTGCTCGGTGATGGGGTGTTGGAGAGGTCTGACCTCGAGCTCTGGTACTTCGCTCGCGAGGCGATGTGCTAGCGCACCAGGGCCGGAGGAAAAGTTGTGGGGGCTAGTTAGCGTGGAGTTCGGCGCTTAGCTGAACCTTCTCGGCAGCCCACGGGACGACCTCGACGGCGCCGGACAGCGAGTTGCGGCGGAAGAGCATATTCGAGCCGCCGGAGAGCTCCTTGGCCTTCAGAGTCTTGGTGACGCCGTCCAGGAGGACCTGGCACTTGGTGCCGGCGGTGACGTAGAGGCCAGCCTCGAGGACGCAGTCGTCGCCGAGGGAGATGCCGAGGCCCGCGTTGGCGCCCAGCAGGCAGCGCTTGCCCACGGAAATAACTTCCTTGCCGCCTCCGGAGAGGGTGCCCATGATGGAGGCGCCGCCGCCGATGTCGGAGCCATCGTCGACGATAACGCCCTGCGAGATGCGGCCCTCGACCATGGAGTTGCCCAGGGTGCCGGCGTTGAAGTTGACGAAGCCCTCGTGCATGACGGTGGTGCCCTCCGCGAGGTGGGCGCCGAGGCGAACGCGGTCGGCGTCGCCGATACGCACGCCGGTCGGGGTGACGTAGTCGACCATGCGCGGGAACTTATCGATGGAGTAGACGGTCACCTGGCCACGGCGGGAGAGCTTCGCGCGGGTGACCTCGAAGCCCTCGACGGCGCAGGGGCCGAAGTTTGTCCACACTACGTTCGACAGCAGGCCGAAGACGCCCTCCAGGCTAATGCTGTTCGGAACCACCAGGCGGTGGGAGAGCAGGTGCAGGCGCAGGTAAGCGTCGATGGCGTCGACCGGCGCGTCGTCAAGCGAGGAGATGGTGGCGGTAACGATGCGGCGCGTGGTTCCGCGGTCGGCGTCCGCGACCGCGAGGTCGGCGAGGTAATCCAGGTCGGCGGGAAGGCTCGAGGCTTCGATGGCGCCGGTGGAGGTCTGGGTGGTGCCCGCCTCGGTAAGTTCGGGGGCGGGGAACCAGACGTCCAGGATGGTGTCGTTGTGGAAAGTGGCAAGGCCGGTAGCTTGTGCTCCAAAATTCATGGAACCCAGGCTACCGGCCTTTATCTGCACGGGGAAACTTTACCCGTGTAACGGGTGGGGTGGTGGCGGAGAACTAGGCCTCTCCGTCCGTCACCGCGACGGCCTCGCGGGCTGCGGCGCGGCCCTTCTTGGTCAGGGCGGCGACGATGGCGAGGAAGGCGGTCACGCACAGCACTGCCACGACCTGCTGGCGAGCGCTTTCGTCGGTCAGCATGATGATGCCCAGTCCGAGGATGAAGACAACGGCGACCCACGACAAGACGGGGTAGCCCCACATACGCACCGAGAGTTCGCCGTTGGCTTCCATCTGCGGGCGCAGCTTGATCTCGGACAGTGCGATGACCAGCCAGATCACCAGCAGGCAGCCGCCGACGGCGTTGAGCAGGAAGATCAGGACGCTGGAGCCGTCGAAGACGACCTGGAGGCCGACGGAGATGAACGCGAAGACCATCGACATGATGACGGCGCGGTTCGGGACGGCATTGGAGTTGGTCAGCGCGAAGAAACGCGGAGCTTCGCCGCGGGTGGACATCGAGTACACCAGGCGGGAGGACGCGTAAATCTGTGCGTTAAACGCGGACAGCAGGGCCAGGACGATGATGGCTTCCATGAAGCCGACGACGCCCGGGATGTTGGCCTGCTGCAGCACCAGGGTGAACGGCGACTGCGCGGCGCTGTCGGCGCCGTCGATCTGCGCGTAGGGCAGCAGCAGGATGATGACCATGACGCAGCCCAGGTAGAACACGGAGATGCGGAAGATGACGGAGCGGACTGCCGCGGCGATGGAGCGACGCGGGTCGTCGGCCTCCGCGGCAGCGATGGTGACGATCTCGATACCGCCGAAGGCGAAGGCCACGGCCAGCAGTCCGGCGGCGATGCCGGAGGTGCCGTTCGGCAGGAACCCGGACTCGGCGATGTGGGTGGAGCCCACGAACGTGGTTCCCGGAAGCAGCCCGAAGAAGATCAGCACGCCGATGACCAGGAATGCGATGATGACGGCGACCTTGATGAAGGCGAACCAGAACTCGAACTCTCCGAAGCCGCGCACCTGCGCCAGGTTGACGACGGCGAAGAACACGACACAGACAAGGCCAGGAATCCAACCGGGGACGCCGAACCAGGCGCCCATGATGGCGCCCGCGCCAGTGATTTCGGCGCCGAGCACCATAATCAGCATGAACCAGTACAGCCAGCCGAGGACGAAACCTGCGGAGGACCCGAAGGCCATCTCGGCGTAGGTGGAAAACGAGCCCGATGCCGGGCGCGCTGCGGACATCTCGCCGAGCATCTGCATGACGAGGACGACGATGAAGCCGGCAATAACGTAGGAGATGAGGACGCCGGGGCCCGCGGCCTTAATTCCGACGCCGGTGCCAAGGAAGAGGCCGGCGCCGATGGCGGAGCCGAGTCCCATCATGGTCAGGTGGCGGACTTGAAGCCCCCTGCCCAGCTTGGTGGCCTCTCCGGTGGTGGAGGTCTGTTGCGATTCGGTCATGGCGAAAACTCTACCTGGCCATAACCAGGGGAGATAACCGCAAGCTGAGATTACCCCCACTAACCTACAAGCAATTTCTTAGGTTGTGGGGCACGCTGGGGAATCACCCCAAAGCGTGCCTTATTCCTGGCCGGGCACTTCGGTGCGCCGCATGCACACCGCGGAGTGGTCAGGGTGGTGGTAAAAGTGCATCTGGTCCCGGCCCGAGATCTCCCACGCCTGGATACGTCGGTTCTCGGCGGGGATATCGATGGGGGTGTTCTTCGCGATGATGATGGTCTTGTCGATGATGCAGTCGTTGCCCAGGTTCACTCCAACGGTGCCCGCGGCAATGTCGATGTGGCAGCGCTCGCCGATGGTGACGGGCAGCCGGTTGCCCGCCTCGTCGTGAGCCGCGGAAATGGAGCTGGACAGCCCGATCTTGGTGTGAGCCCCAATGACGACGCCCGAGGACAGTCGCCCCTCGATCTTGCAGGGGCCCAGCGACCCGGAGTTTAAGGAGACGAACCCCTCGCGCAGCACCGAGGTGCCCGGAGCGAGGTAGGCGCCCAGGCGCACGCGCTCGGCCTCGGCGATGCGCACGCCGCTGGGCAGCACGTAGTCGACCATGCGGGGCATGCGGTCGATCGCGTACACGTGAATCAGGCCGCGAACGCGCAGGTGGGTGCGGATCTGCTCGAAGTTGTCCGGCAGGCACGGGCCCTTGTTGGTCCACGCGACGACATTGAGCAGCTCGTAGAGCCCCACCGTGTTAATCGTGTGCGGCTTGACCAGGCGGTGGGAGAGCAGGTGAAGGCGCAGGTAGGCGTCGTGCGCGTCAATCGGGGGCTTGGACAGGTCCTCGATGGTGGTACGCACAGCGACCTGCTCGACCCTGCGGTCCTCATCCAGAATGACCTGGCGCAGGAGCTGCGGGGTCAAGTCCTGTGCTCCGAGACGGCGGGTTCCGGTCTCAGTGACCTCTTCGCTCAGAACCGGTGCCGGATACCAAGTATCAAGAACCGTAGCGTCCATTGCGATATTGGCGATTCCCGTAGCAACAGCACCAGATGTAATCATGATTCTTAATATTACTTGGTCGTGTCAGATTTTCGCGAAAGGTAACGCCGTATGGAACAGGCAATGGCGCAAGGTAGCAAAGCCGTCGAGATTGGCAGGCTAAAGCCGTGGCTTCTGGGGTGGGTGATTGGCTCTCTTGGCGTCGCGCTGCTGGGCTTCGCCCTGGACGTGAACGCCGTCTTCCTCGTCGGTTTCGTCCTGCTGTGCCTGTGGGTAGTGGTCGCCGCGGCGGCCATGGGGTACGTCCTGCCTCCGCGCGCAATGCCGATTGGCCTCGTTGGGGTTGTCGTCTTCGGCGGGGTCGCCTTCCTCGCGACCAGCTTCGTACTCGCGGCCCTCTCCGGCGCAGTCGCCGTGGGCCTGGCCGTCGGCGTGGCCTCACGCGCCGTGATGGAGCGCCGCGCCCGCCGCCAGGAGTCACGCCTCGACGCCCTGCCGCTCTGGGAACGCGACGAGCTGGGGGAAGTCGCCCGTACCCTCCGCCCCGCTTACCGACGGCGCGACGACGTGGCGGAGCCGGCATTGCCGCATCCGACAGCGAAGATGGTCGCGGCTCTCGCCAAGCCCCTGGCGGGCTCGACCGTCATTGTCAGCACGAATGATCGACGTCCTGTGCTTGCTGTCTACGGTTCCCGGGTTGCCGTCGTCTACGCCCCGGCGCGGGTGTGACCGGGGCCGTAGAGGGGGCGTCGGCACGCGGGGACGTCGCCCCGGAGGAAATCCTGGCGCAGGCGCTGCCCGAGGGGGCGAAGGTGCGCGTGTTTGAACTGGCCGAGGGGCTGGACGCGGCGGCGCCGGGGCGGACCGCGATCACCCTGACCGAGCCGCACGACCTGGCGTCCTTCCTCGGCGGCGGCGCCCCGGCGAACGGGGACGCGCTCCACGGTCGGGCCGCGCACCTTCATCACAAGATCCTGGTTTCGCTCGCGCACAATGGTTTGTACGCTGGTTCGATGTGAGCACCTTCCTAGACCTTTCATCAGATCCCATTGACTTGACGGCCGCCCTGGTCGATATCGAATCGGTCTCCCACAACGAGGAGGCCATCGCCGATGCGGTGGAGGCGGCGCTGCGCGAGGTGGCCGAGGCGACCCGAGCATTGAGGTGCTGCGCATCGACAACAACGTCGTCGCGCGGACCCACCGGGGCCTGCCTCAGCGGGTGATCCTGGCGGGCCACCTGGATACGGTGCCGACGGCGGACAACGTGCCCTCGCGGCGCATTGTCAACGATCGGGGAGAGGACACCCTCTTCGGCTGCGGCACCGTGGATATGAAGAGCGGCGACGCGGTGTACTTGCACGCATTCGCGACGCTCGCGGCGAGCGAGGAGCTGCAGCGGGATATCACGCTGATTATGTACGAATGCGAGGAGGTCGCCTCCGAGTACAACGGGCTGCGCCACCTTGCGGAGTCCCACCCGGAGCTGCTCTCAGGCGACGTGGCGCTGCTGGGGGAGCCCAGCGACAACGTCATTGAGGCCGGCTGCCAGGGCTCGATCCGCCTGCGGCTGACCGCCCACGGGACCCGCGCGCACTCGGCCCGCGGCTGGCTCGGCGATAACGCGGCGCACAAGCTGGCCCCGATCCTGTCCAGTGTGGCCACCTACGAGGCCGCGAAGGTCGACATTGACGGCCTGGAGTACCGCGAGGGGCTCAACGTCGTCCACCTGGAGTCGGGGGTTGCCACCAACACGCTGCCGGACAAGGCAGTGATGAAGGTCAACTTCCGCTTCGCCCCCAACCGCAGCGCCGAAGACGCCATGGCGCACTTCCGCGAGGTGCTCGGACTGGACGACTACGCCGAGGCGGACCTCACCGTCGACGTCGAGGACGTCAGCCCCGGTGCGCTCCCGGGACTTCACGCTGCCGCGGCGAAGGAGCTGGTCGAGGTCGCGGGCGGCGTCGTCAAGCCGAAGTTCGGGTGGACGGACGTGGCGCGCTTTTCGGCGCTGGGTATCCCGGCCGTGAACTTCGGCCCTGGCGACCCGGCCTACTGCCACAAGGTCGACGAGCAGATCCCGGTGGCCTGCATCAGCGCCCTGTGGGAGGACCTGCGGCGCTACCTGACGGCGAAGCCCTCCGAGGCGTAGCCGCTGCGCGCCGGGCGGGTTTCGCCTACATTTGAGGGTATGAAACCAGTACGCACCCCGTCTCCCTCCAAGCAGCGCGCGCTGCGCGGCCCTATCGCGACCCGCCACGAGGGCCATCCCGAGGGGTCGACGACGGACCGGCGTCTGCTCGACCCAAACCAGAACACCGACTGGCTGCACACCGACACCTGGCGCGTGCTGCGAATCCAGTCCGAGTTTGTGGACGGCTTCGGCGCGCTGGCCGAGATCCCGCCGGCCGTGACCGTGTTCGGCTCGGCGCGCATTCCGGAGGATCACCCTTACTATCAGTTGGGCTTCGAGCTGGGGCAGGCGCTGGCAAAGGCGGGCTACGCGACCATCACAGGCGGTGGCCCGGGCCTGATGGAGTCGGCGAACCGGGGCAGCTTCGACGCCGACGGACTGTCTATCGGCCTGGGCATCGAGCTGCCGCACGAGCAGCACTTAAACGACTGGGTCGACCTGGGCATGAACTTCCGCTACTTCTTCGTGCGCAAGACCATGTTCCTGAAGTACTCGCAGGCCTTCGTGTGCCTGCCGGGCGGTTTCGGCACCTTGGATGAGCTCTTCGAGGCCCTCGTGATGGTCCAGACCGGCAAGATCGTGGACTACCCAATCGTGCTGATGGGCACCGAGTACTGGTCGGGGCTCATCGACTGGCTGCGGCAGCGCCTGGTCGCCGAGGGGATGATCGAGGAGGCTGATCTGGATATCTTCCTGCTGACCGACTCGGTCGACGAGGCGATGAAATACATCATCGACGCCCACTGCGAGCTCTTCCCCGACCGCAGCAAGTAGGCTGCGCCGCTCAGGCTCCCCGCCAGTAGGCTTGACGACGTGCAAAGCTTCTACCAGTCCTCGTCCGTCCCGGTGGTGATGGCGATTGTCAACAGGACCCCCGATTCCTTCTACGACCGCGGAGCTACCGCGGCGGAGGACGCTGCGCTGGCGCGTGTCGACGACGTCGTTGCCGCGGGAGCGGGAATCGTTGACATCGGCGGCGTCAAGGCGGGGATTGGCGCGGAGGTCACGGTGGCCGAGGAAATCGACCGCGTGGTGCCGACTATCGCGAAGGTTCGGCAGCGCTACCCGGACCTGCACATCAGCGTGGATACGTGGCGCGCTGAGGTCGGTGAGGCCGCGGTCGCGGCGGGGGCGAACCTCATCAACGACACCTGGGCCGGGCAGACCCGGAGCTAGTCGAAGTCGCGGGCGCACACGGGGTCGGCTACGTCTGCTCCCACACGGGAGGTGCGCTTCCGCGGACGAACCCCATCCGGGTCCGCTACGACGACGTGGTCGACGACGTCATTGCGGAGACCGGGCGGCTCGCCGAGCGGGCTGTGTCCGTCGGCGTGCCCGAGGACATGGTGCTGATTGATCCGACGCACGACTTTGGCAAGAACACGTTTCACGGGCTGGAACTTCTGCGCCGGTGCTCCGAGCTGGTGGCGACGGGCTGGCCGGTGCTGATGGCCCTGTCGAATAAGGATTTTGTGGGCGAGACCCTGGACCGTCCGCTTGAGCAGCGGGTGGCGGGCACCCTCGCGGCAACCGCGCACGCCGCGGCTGCCGGGGTCGCGGTCTTCCGCTCCCACCAGGTCGCCGAGACGGTGGACGTCTGCCGGATGACGTTGGCCATCGCGGGGAAGTTTCAGCCGCTTCATCCGGTGAGGGGCCTGGTCTAAGGGCGCGGCGTGGATGCCCTTATAGATTGAAGCAACCCCATTTCGCGGAAAAGTCTATGATGGAGGGGAGTAGTCGAGGCGCCGCCCGGAGAGATTTCTGGACCGACAGAGTTTCTGGACCGACAGAGTTTTCTGGAACGACAGAGTTTTCTGGAACGACGTTGGAGTCGGCTGTATCGCCGATGTCGATATCGTCAAGGATGAAGGAGTTCTAATGGCTGCAATGAAACCGCGCACTGGTGATGGCCCGCTGGAGGCGGTTAAGGAAGGCAAGAAGATCGTGATGAGGGTTCCCGCGGACGGCGGTGGACGCCTCGTCGTAGAGCTGACGCCGGAAGAGGCGAAGGAGCTCGGCGCCGAGCTGACCGCGGTGGTCGAATAGGCGCCAGACGTTGGCACCCGGATAGAGGGCGCACCATGGCTATGGCAACTCGTTTTTCGGGTTGCCTTTTTCCTTTTTGCGCCTTGTCGTTTCCGTACCCGCCGAGAGTCTGTGGTGTCTGTCACAGTTGCGCCTATTCCTTTATCGAGCAACAGGCGGGTTAAGATGGACGAACGTATTTTTGCGCCCAACGGACAATACCCAACGGACAATACCCAACGAACTAGGAGTGATCGAAGTGCTCGCTGACATCATTGATGTGCTCGCCGACCCGATTGACGGCACGGATTTGGCGTTTGGGGACTCCGATCATTCCACGCTGAAGTCCGCATCGGGACACAGTTACGACATCGCCCGGCAGGGGTACGTCACGTTGGCAGGCGGGGCGGGGCTGCGCTACAGCGGTGACGACGCGAAGATGATCGCTGCCCGCGAGGAGTTCCTCTCGGGTGGCCACTACGCGCCGTTCGTCGAGGCTGTCACCGGCAATGTCCAGGATGTTCTGGACGACGCCGGGGTCGCAGAGGACGCGAGCCCCGTGATTTGCGAGGTTGGCGCGGGAACTGGCTACTACCTGGCGCACACCCTCGATGGCGTCGCAAACTCCCGGGGCATCGGCATCGACGTCTCCGTTCCGGCGGCTAAGCACCTGGCCAAGAGTCATCCCCGCGTCGGCGCGGTAGTGGCCGATGCTTGGGCGCGCCTACCGCTGCGGGATAACTCCATCGACGCCATCACCGTCGTCTTTGCCCCGCGCAACGCCGAGGAGTTCGCGCGTGTGCTCAAGCCGGGAGGTCAGGTCGTCGTCCTGACAGCGACGACGGGGCACCTCAGCGAGCTGCGTGAGCCGCTCGGGATTATCGACGTCGAACGCGGCAAGGTTGAGCGCATGATTGCGCAGGCAGAGGGGCACCTGGTGCCGGTGGGGGAGCCGGAGCTGGTCGAGTTCGGGATGAACCTGAACCAGAACGCCATCGCCACGCAGATTGCTATGAGCCCGTCCGCTCGCCACATTCACCCGGAGGTTCTGCAGGAGCGCATCGCAGCGCTCCCGACGGAGATGCACGTCACCGCTCGCGCGTACGTCACGCGCCTGGGGCGACCGGGGGACTAGGGCCGGGGTCCGTAGGGGCGACTAGCCCTTAATCTCCGTCTTGTGAATCTGGTCGTCGAGGTCGTCGGGGGCGAGGTCGGCGTCGGAAAACTCCGCGGTCAGCGGCAGGCGTAGCTGCAGGTCGGTGCCGGGGCAGAGTTCGATGGTGCCCGAGCGGAGCTTGAAGTCCAGGACGTGCCCGCCACCGGTGCCGCCCACTGCGAGGAAGTGCACGTGGCAGCCGGGCACCGAGATGCCTTTTTCGTAGACCGGGGTGCGGAATCCCGCGATGGTGCCACGCACGTTTTCGAAGTCGACGGAGGCGTCCTCCTCGGTGGCGTCCACCATCTTCTGATAGGGCTTGGCCTGCTTGACCACGGTGCGGGTCTTGACCCACTCGAAGTCGCCGGTGATGCGCAGCGCGTACATGAAGTTCTGGCTGGGCACCATTTCGTCGATGATCGGGCTGATCTCGGCGCGGGTCAGGTTTTCGGGGGCGTCCATCGCCGTGTGAGGGACGAAGTTGGTGACGACGGTGTAGGGGCTGCGCTGCTCCATCGAGGCGCGCTCGGCGGAGCCATCGTGGCGCACCTGCCAGCAGACGCCGTCGAGGATGATCATCTCGCCGTCGAGGCCGTCGAAGGTGCCGATGCCGAAGTTGCCGTGGCCGAGGATCTCCCCGATGGTCATTTCCCCGTCATAGATTCCGTCAAGGAGCGCGGACATGAGGGAATTTTGGAAGAAAGTGTGCCTAACGGTGGGGAGATTGATCTTCGCTGTCATAGTTCAAATCCTAGGCACGTCGGAAAGCGGTGTGGAAATGGCGCTGAGTGGCGCCTGTCAGGGGCGGTGTTTTACCCCCGATCTGACCCGCATATCCCTTGATTCTTTGTGGCCACAACGATAAAGTTGAGACATCAACAAAATATGAATTTTAGTTAGACAACTTTTCGTCAAGGGGCAGACTTCGGCCCCGGAAAGAAGGCCCGCAATGACTGACACCAAGACCCCCTTCACCGCTTCCGACGCCATGATGAAGGTCCTGGCCGACTGGGGCGTCAAGCGCATTTACGGCTTGCCCGGCGGTTCCTTCGACTCGACGATGAACGCGATCCACAACTTCCGCGACCAGATTGACTACATCGGCGTCCGGCATGAGGAGTTCGGCGCGCTTGCCGCGGTCGCGGAAGGCAAGTGGACCGGCCATATCGGCGTGGCCTTCGGCTCCGCCGGGCCGGGCGCGGCGCACCTGATTAACGCGCTTTACGACGCGAAGACGGACGGCATCCCAACCCTGGCGCTCATCGGCCAGGTGCCGACCTCGCGCATGAACATGGACTACTTCCAGGAGATGCCGGAAAACCCGATGTTCGCCGACGTCGCCGTCTACAACCGCACCGTGATGACCGCCGAGCAACTCCCCAGCGTCGTCGACCACGCGATCCGCACGGCCTACGAGAAGAAGGGCGTGGCCGTCGTCGTCATTCCGAAGGATCTCGGCTGGACGGAGATTCCGGACACCTACGTTTCCTCCGCGGGCAAGTACACGCCGGCCGAGTGGCGCCGCCCGGCCCGGCCGGAGGACGTCGAGCGCGTCCTCGACCTGCTGGAGCAGGCCGAGCGCCCGGTCGTCTACTTCGGGCGCGGCATGGAGGGCGCGGGCGACGACCTGGCCGAGCTGGCCCGCCTGCTGCGCCTGCCGGCCCCGGGCTCGTACCTGTCCAAGGGCATCCTCGACGAGGACCTGGAGTTCGCGATGCTCTCCACCGGCCGCGTGGCCACCAAGCCGGGCGTCGACGTCGCCCGCGCCGCCGACTTCGTCCTCTTCCTGGGCACGAACTTCGAGTTCCCGGCGTTCGCCCGCGACGCGAAGTTCGTCGACGTCAACCTCTCCCCGTCGGTCATCGGCGCCCGCCACAACACGGAGCTGGGAATCCTCGCGGACGCACCGGAGTTCACCCGCCAGCTGATCGCCGCGGCCAAGGCTCGCTACGGCGAGGAGGGCTCCGCCCAGAACCACCAGGGCTGGTACGACGCCGCAGTCGAGGACAAGAAGCAGTGGGCCGCCTGGGTCGACGCCCGGGCCGAGCGAGACACCGCCGCCGACGCGGAGCCGATCGGTTTCGAGGCCATCTACAAGCAGATCAACGCGGTAGCTGACGACGACGCCCTCTTCGGCGTCGACGTCGGAAACATCAACATCGCGGTGGCCCGCTTCCTGGGTCTCAACGGCGAGCGCCGCCAGTCGACCTCCCCGCTCTACGCCACCATGGGCTACGGCCTTCCGGCTGCGACGGCCGCCGCCTTGGAGTACCCGGGCCGCCAGGTCTGGTCGCTGTCGGGTGATGGCGGCATGGCCATGGTCATCCCGAGCATCATCGCCCAGGTCGAGCACCACCTGCCGGTGATTAATGTGGTCTTCACCAACAAGTCGCTGGGCTTCATCGAGGCCGAGCAGGACGACACCCACCAGCCGCACTCCGGCGTGGGCCTGTCGGACGTCGACTTCGCCACCGTCGCCGAGGGCTTCGGCGTCACCGGGATCACGGTGCGCAAGGCCTCCGAGCTCTCCGACGCCCTTTCCCGCGCGAAGGAGATTACCGCCGAGGGCAAGCCAGTCCTCATCGACGTCAAGATCACCAACGACCGTCTCCTGCCCGTCGAGCAGTTCCCGCACAACCGCACCGACGCCGGCCGCGCCGAGGGCATCTACGGCACTCTCGGCTACGACCAGTTCGTCAAGCTCTTCGAGGCCGAGGACCTAGAACCGTTCGGCGAGATCCTGGCCCGCCACATCTAGCACGCTTAACGACGCGCACACGGGCCGTCGTAAAGCAGCGGCAATAGGCGAGCACCCCGCGGGAGTGGATTTCCGGCGGGGTGCTCGTGCGTCAGCGGATCGGTAGTGGAGCTACATCAGGGACTTGTAGACCTTGACGGTCTCCTCGGCGATGATCTCCCAGCTGAAAACGTCCTCGGCGCGCTTCTTGCCGGCAGCGCCGATCTGCTTTGCGCGGGCGCGGTCGGAGACCATTGTGTTGACCGCGGCGGCGATGTCGCGCTCGAAGCCCTCCGGGTCCGCCTCGTCGTAGTGGACGAGGGTGCCGGTCTCGCCGTCGACGACGACCTCGGGGATGCCACCCACGTCGGAGGCGACCACGGCGGTGCCGCAGGCCATGGCCTCGAGGTTCACGATGCCCAGCGGCTCGTAGATCGACGGGCAGACGAAGGAGTCGGCGGCGGTCAGGATCTCCTGGATGCGCTCCTTTGGCAGCATCTCCTGGACCCAGAAGATGCCGTCGCGCTCGGCCTGCAGGTCGTGGACCAGCTGCTCGGTCTCGGCGGCGATCTCCGGGGTGTCCGGGGCGCCGGCGCAGAGCACCAGCTGCACGTCCTTGTCGAAGTGCGAGGCCGCCTTGACCAGGTGGGCGACGCCCTTCTGGCGGGTGATGCGGCCGACGAAGGCGACCATCGGTCGCTTCGGGTCGACGCCCAGCTCCTCGAGCACGGACCAGCCGTTGGCCTCCTTGGACTCCTCCCAGGTCGGGCGGGGGTGCCAGAGTGCGGTATCAATACCGTTGAGGACCACATGGACCTTTTCGGGGGCGATACGGGGGTAGGCGTCGAGAATGGCGTCCTTCATACGCGCGGAGACCGCAATGACCGCATCCGCGTACTCCATGGCGCTGCGCTCGGACCAGCTGGACACGTCGTATCCGCCGCCCAGTTGCTCGCGCTTCCACGGGCGGTGCGGCTCGAGCGAGTGTGCCGTGGCCACGTGCGGGATGCCCTTGAGCAGGCCGGTGAGGTGGCCGCCCAGCCCCGAGTACCAGGTGTGCGAATGGACCACGTCGATATCGGTGGCAGCAGCGGCGTTTGCCATGCGCAGGCCGGTCGACAGCGTCTTAATGGAGGCGTTTGCGCCCTGCAGCTCCGGGTCGACGCCGTGGACGTAAACGTCGGCCTCATCGCGGGGGCCACCCATGCAGTGGACGTCAACATCCACGCCGTCGAGGCCGCGCATAAAACGGGTTAGTTCGGTTACGTGAACACCTGCTCCGCCGTAAATCTCCGGAGGGTATTCCTTGGTCATCATGGCAACTCGCATATTTCCAGCGTAACCAGATTCCGGTGCCGATGCCGTCATATGTGGGTAGTGGGAGGGGATGCCGGCAGCGCACTTTGTGAATCGCATATAGGTTGGAAGACGTGAGGAGTCAACCACATGTTTTGTCCATTGTCCTTGCCGGTGGCGAAGGCAAGCGTCTCTTCCCGCTGACGGAAGACCGCGCAAAGCCCGCCGTGCCCTTTGGTGGCAGCTATCGGCTTATCGACTTCGTGCTGTCGAATCTGGTTAACGCAGGTTTCCTGAAGATCTGTGTGCTGACCCAGTACAAGTCCCACTCGCTCGACCGCCACATCTCGCAGGCGTGGCAGCTCTCCGGTATTACCGGTCAGTACGTCACTCCTGTGCCGGCGCAGCAGCGACTGGGCAAGCGCTGGTTCACCGGCTCGGCTGACGCGATTTTGCAGTCCCTGAACCTGGTCTACGACGAGGACCCGGAGTACGTCATCGTCTTCGGCGCCGACCACGTCTACCGCATGGACCCGGAGCAGATGCTGGATGCGCACATCCAGTCTGGCGCCGGCGTTACCGTCGCGGGTATTCGCGTGCCGCGCTCGGAGGCCAGCGCCTTCGGTGTTATCGACGCTGACGAGAACAACAGGATCACGGAGTTCCTGGAGAAGCCGGCGGACCCGCCCGGCACCCCGGACGACCCGGATTCGACGTTCGCGTCGATGGGCAATTACGTCTTCACCACCTCCGCGCTGGTCGAGGCCATTAAGCGCGATTCCGAGGATGAGAATTCCGACCACGACATGGGTGGCAACATCATCCCGATGCTAGTGGAGGAAGGCGAGGCCTACGTCTACGACTTCAAGGACAACTACGTCCCCGGCGAGACCGAGCGCGACAAGGGCTACTGGCGTGACGTCGGTACCATCGACGCGTTTTACGAGGCCAATATGGACCTCATCTCCGTCCACCCGGTGTTTAACCTCTACAACAAGAAGTGGCCGATTCACACCTTCTCTGAGGAGAACCTGCCTCCGGCCAAGTTCGTCCAGGGTGGCATCGCCCAGGCGTCCATGGTCGGCGCCGGAACGATTATCTCCGGTGGTACGGTGCGCAATTCCGTCCTCTCCACCAACGTTGTGGTCGAAGATGGCGCCACCGTCGAGGGGTCCGTCCTCTTCCCGGGTGTGCGTATCGGCCGCGGCGCGGTCGTCCGCCACGCGATCCTGGACAAGAATGTCGTCGTCTCCGACGGCGCGACCGTCGGCGTGGATACCGAGCGCGATGCCGAGCGCTTCAAGGTCAGCCCCGGTGGCGTGATCGCCGTGGGCAAGGGCCAGGTCATCTAGCCCTTTTTCCAAAGACCTATGGTCCCGTCGGCACCTGCCCCCGACGGGACCTCGGTTTCTAGCGGGCTTGCGCAGGTACGTGCGCACATACGTGTCAAGGCCCGGCCGTTTCCGGCTGGGCCTTGAAGCTTCCTTGGATCTTCGAGAGCGAATTACTTCTTCAGCAGCACGGTCGCGCCGGCTGCGATGGGCAGTCGGACCACCGTGGCGCCTTCCAGCTCGAGCAGCTGTTGGTCGGCCATGCGTGCGGCCACGGTGTCGCGGTCAGTGCGGGAGTCGTCCTCGACCGTTCCGTCAAGCAGGGCTCCCGGGATAATCAGCACGCCACCGGCGCGCAGCAGCGGCCAGGCCTTTTCCTGCGCGGCCAGAATCATCGACGGATCGACGTCGAGGTAAACGAGATCGTAGGAGTCCGGGGCGAGACGATCCATAACCTCCACCGGGGAGGAGGGCAGGAATCGCTGCCGGTTCGGGCGGATACCTGCGTCACGGAACGCCTGCTTCGCCAGGGACTGGTGCTCGAGTTCCGGGTCGATGCAGGTGAGCACGCCGTCGTCGGCAAGCCCGGCGGCCAGGTGCAGGCCGACGACTCCCGCGGCGGGGGACGCGATGACGGCGGCGGGGTGGCCGTCGCGCCGGGCGCTGGCCAGTGTCATCATCGCGGTGAGGAAGGAACCGGTCATCGCGTCAGGGACGGCCACGCCGTACTCGCTGGCGGACTCGCACGCGCGGGTGATCGCATCGGACTGTGCTGTCGTTGCGTTGACGTGCTGTGCAATAGCGTCGAGAGCGGTGAGCGGAGCGGCGGATGAAGTGGTATCGGACACGCTTTACACAGTAGGTAAAAACTTCGGGCAGGGGAACTGGGCACGCCGGGCGTCGTGGCAGGCCGTTACCAAAACTTGTTTGGACTCTCAATATATTTTCAGGATATGGTCAATGAGTACCTAAGGTCAGTGAGGAAAACTAACTGCCATGACCCACGAAGATTCCGTACGCGTTAGCGCCGCTGCCGCAGACTCCGCCGTGAGCGCGCCGCCGTCGGCGACGCTTCCGACTCGGAAGTTCCGCTCACCGGTACCGCTGCCTATGACGCCGGGGTGGGGGAGATGCCCTCGTGGGGCGAGCTGGTGGCGGCGCACGCGGACAGCGTGTACGGCCTGGCCTACCGGTTGACCGGTAACAAACATGATGCTGAGGATCTGACGCAGGAGACCTTCATGCGGGTCTTCCGCTCGCTGAAGTCCTACCGGCCCGGCACGTTTGAGGGCTGGCTGCACCGCATTACCACCAATTTGTTCTTGGACATGGTCCGCCACCGTCAGGTCATTCGGATGGAGGCCCTTCCGGAGAACTACGACCGAGTGCCGGGCACATTGAAGACTCCCGAGCAGGCCATCGACGATGCGACGCTGGATCCGGATTTGGAGATTGCACTGGCGGAGCTGCAGCCGGATTATCGTGCGGTGGTCGTCCTGTGTGATGTTGTCGGGCTGACGTACGAGGAGATCGCGTCCACGCTCGGCATCAAGATGGGTACCGTGCGTTCCCGCATTCACCGTGCACGCTCGAGCCTGCGCGCGTCCTTGGAACGCCTGGAGCAGGAGCGCCGGGACAGCGCTGCGGTAGTCCCCACTGCGTAGGTGAAAGCGCTATTGTGGGGGCGTAAATAACGTAGGCTGATCCGTTTCGGTTGGGAGGTGTTGTGGATGGCTCGTCCGATCCGCGAGAGCCACTTTCTGTCCACGGAGCACCTCGGTACAGAGGCTATTGCGGCGTTCGTGGACGGTGAGCTCTCCGCGACGGCGGAGCGTCGTGCGCAGTCGCACTTGATGGCGTGCCCGGAGTGCCGCCGCGAGGTAGCCCGCCAGCGCCAGGCCGCGAGAAGGCTGCGGGACAGCCAAGCTCTGCATATTCCCGCTGAGTTGCGGGCGCGCCTAGCGGGGATGTGTGATTTCGTCGAGTCCGAGGGGGAATCGGGGCCCGCTTCCGGGGCCGACTACCGCGCCGACGCAGCTGGTGACGCTCGAGGTTTGGCCTTTCGGAGGCCGGAGTCGCTGTCGGCCGCGTTGGAGCAGATCATTCGGGGTATTCGTAAAGGTGGGCATCGCCAGTGACAGATCGATCAGACGCTGGCGAGTCTCCTTTTGCCCCAGGCGAAGACAGGGCGGAGGCCACCGGAGGTCTCCAGCGTGGGCCAGAAAAACCCCTGCGTGACGACGCCGCCGCTGCTACGCCCCCGACCTCGCCGTGGCGGGAATCCTGGTCGCGGATGATCGCCGGCGCGCCGGCGCGGAAAGCTGCGCCGAAGGATCCGCAGCGTCGGGTCGTTGTCCCGCACGTGGGGGTGCGGCGAGTGCTGTTTGGAAGCGATGTGTCCTGGCGTGTGCTCGCAGCATCTGCCGCGGTCGTGCTGGCCCTCGGCGGCGTCGGAGGCTTCGTCGGAGGGTGGGCCGGAAAGACCTTTAGGGCGGATTACCAGCGAGTGGAGCTACAACAGGTCGAGGGCAGGCCTGGGGACGGTTCGCTGACGGAAATCGGGAAAGTGGCGCAGGCGCTGCGCCCCGCGGTGGTCTCTATCTCGGTGAGCGCCGGGCAGGTCTCGGGCGTCGGATCCGGCTTCGTTATCGACGATAAGGGGCATATTCTCACGAATAACCACGTGGTCTCGACGGTTGCGGACAAACCCGATATGGAAATCGCGGTGACTTTCTATGACGGCGGCAGTTTGAAGGAAGTCCCTGCGAAGATTATCGGGCGTGATCCGAAGACGGATCTCGCGGTGATTCAGGTCTTGGACGTGTCGGGGCTGACGGTGGCGCAGCTGGGAGATTCCGGCAAGGTTGCGGTTGGAGACACGGTCGTCGCGATGGGGTCGCCGCAGGGGCTGGGCGGCACTGTGACCTCGGGAATCATCTCGGCGCTCAATCGTCCGGTGAGGCTGCAGGCCGAGGGGACGGATACGGATGGCTACGCTGACGCGATCCAGACGGACGCGTCGATTAACCCCGGCAACTCGGGCGGCCCACTCGTTGATATTCGGGGTGCCGTGGTCGGCATTAATACGGTCATTTATACGGTGTCCGGCGGGTCGCAGGGCTTGGGCTTCGCGATTCCGATTAACGCCGCAGTGGCGGTCGCCGAGCAGTTGATCGCGGGAGAAGAGCCCGTGCACCCCGGGATTGGCGTCACCGCGCGGACCGTGTCCAATGGCGCTTTTTCGGGCGCCGAAATCGCGACGATTATTCCCGGAGGCGTCGCTGACCGCGACGGGCTGCGCGAGGGGGACGTCATCACAGCAGTGGGGGACCGCGCTGTGTCTTCTGGCGATGAGCTGACTGTCGCGCTGTGGACGGTCGGCGCCGGGCACGAGGCTCCGCTGAAGATAGTCCGGAATGGTGTGGAGATGGACGTTGCGGTCACTCCCGAGTAGTCGGGCGCGGGAATTCCGCCCGCCTACAAGGCGTGCAGGGCGTGCATTGGGAGAACTTGCCAACTAAGGTGGATTAACGTGTTTTCAAATGTTGGCTGGGGCGAAATTCTCGTCCTCTTCCTGGTCGGGCTCGTCATAGTCGGTCCGGAGCGGCTGCCGAAGCTGGTGCAGGATGCACGCGCGATGCTGCTAGCCGCACGAACGGCGATTAATGATGCCCGGGAGAGCATTTCCGGCGAGTTCGGTGAGGACTTCGACGATCTGCGCAAGCCGCTGCAGGACTTGGGTGAGCTCCGTCGACTCAATCCGAAGACCGCGATTACCCGGACGCTGTTTGAGGGCGACGATACCTACCTCGACATGCTGAGCGGTAAGCCGGCCGTAGGCGGAGGGGGGACGCAGTCCCCGCAGCAGGCCCCGAGCCAGCAGCCTCCGGCACCGCAGGGGCAATGGCAGAACCCGGTCGAGCAGGCTCGAGCGCAGGAATCGCAGGAAAATCGGGTTGCCAACGCCCCCAGCGGCGATGCGAACGCTCAGGCTGGCGGCAAGAGCGCCTGGGTCGACGACGATATTCTGTAGGCGCCCCGCAAGTTTGCAGGGCGCGTAACGAATTACTTCGGGGTTACGCCGAGGCCCAGCGACTTGCCGGCCAGGGACTCGCGACGGACAAAGAGCTTGTCGGCGATGCCGCGGAGCGCGGCACCTGCGCCGGCATCCGGGTTGGTCAGGACGACCGGGGTACCCTTGTCACCGCCCTCGCGCAGTGAGGTGTCCAGCGGGACCTGGCCGAGGAGCTCGACCTTGCCGCCGGTGATCTGAGTGAGGCGACGCGCGACAGTCTCGCCACCGCCTGCGCCGAAGACCTCCATCGTGGAACCGTCGGGCATCTCCATCCAGCTCATGTTCTCGATGACGCCTGCGATACGCTGGCGGGTCTGCAGCGAGATGGTGCCCGCGCGCTCGGCGACCTCGGCGGCCGCCATCTGCGGGGTCGTGACGATGAGCAGTTCGGCGTTCGGGACCAGCTGCGCGACGGAGATGGCGATATCGCCGGTTCCTGGGGGCAGGTCGAACAGGAGCACGTCCAGGTCGCCCCAGAAGACGTCGGCCAGGAACTGCTGAATTGCGCGGTGCAGCATCGGGCCGCGCCACACGACCGGAGAGTTATCGTCGACGAAGTGGCCGATGGAGATCAGAGATACCCCGTGGGCCTGCGGAGGCATGATCATGTCGTCGACCTGGTGTGGCTTGTCCTCGGAACCCATCATGTGGGGGATGGAGTGGCCGTAGACGTCGGCGTCGAGGATGCCGACCTTGAGGCCCTTCGCCGCGAGCGCAGTGGCGAGGTTTACCGTGACCGAGGACTTGCCGACGCCACCCTTGCCGGAGGCAACCGCAAAGACGCGGGTGCGGGAGTCAGGCTGGGCGAAGGGAATGACCGGCTCGGAGGCGCTGCCGCGGACGGCGTTGCGGAACTCGCGGCGTTGCTCGTCGTTCATGACGTCGGTGGTGACGGTGACGGCGCCGACTCCGTCGATGCCGCGCACGGCGGCCTCTGTCCGCTCCACAATCGTGTTCTTCATCGGGCAACCGGCGATGGTCAGGTAGACCTCGACGCGACGTCGTTGTTATCGGCGATCGAAATGGACTTGACCATTCCGACCTCGGTAATCGGGCGACGGACCTCGGGATCCTCGACGCCTGCCAGGGCGGTGCGTACTTCTGCTTCAGTAATCGTAGACATTATGAGTGAATCTTATCGCGATAGAAGTTGTGGGAAGGAAATACTCCCCATAATTTGCTGATTAGTCCGCATCTGGGGCGGGACGGACTCGGGAATCCCCTCTGTTGCCGTAGTCCCCGTGCTCGCCATGCTCATCACGTTCGTCGTGGTCCTCGTGATCTGCCTCGGTCGCCTCGTAGAGGCGCTCCTCGATGCGGTTGAGAACGTCAGTGAGGTCGTCGAGCTCGTGGCGCAGGTAGTCGCGGGTCACCGCCTCGCCGACGATGGCACGCACGCCGGCAATCTCTCGGGCGAGGAACTCGGTATCCGCCTTGGTTTCCTCTGCCCGGCGACGGTCCTCGGCGACAGCAGCGCGGTCGCGGTCCTCCTGCCGGTTCTGGGCGAGCAGGATCAGGGGCGCCGCGTAGGCCGCCTGCGTGGAGAACGCCAGGTTAAGCAGGATGAACGGGTACGGGTCCCAATTCCACCAGAAGCCACCAACATTCAGGGCAACCCAGACCAGAACGATGATCGTCTGGTACGCCAGGTACTTACCGGTGCCGAGGAACCGCGCGATGGACTCGGCGATTTCGCCGACCCTGTCGCCGTCAAAGTCGAAAGCCTTGGTCTTACGGTCGACAACCGGGGTGTCCAACCGCGTGCGGTCTTTCGCGTGACGCTCCTTTACGCTGCGGTCGAGCGCGCCCGGATCGCGGGACTGCTCAGCCGTGAACTCTTTTGCCATGGGTGGGGCACCTCCTTGCTGAAAATTATTGCTTGTCGACGCGCATTACTCGGTGCCGGGGCGGATTCCGGCTTCTCGCCAATCCTCCGGGAGCAGGTGATCCAGGAGGTCGTCGACGGCCAGGGCTCCGAGCAGATGCCCCTCGTCGTCGATGACGGGGCCGCAGACCAGGTTGTACGTCGCGAAATAGCGTGCCGCCGTGTCGTCGTTGTCCTCCGCGTACAGGGGCGGAAGGTCGGGGTCCAGAATGCCGCCGATCTGAGTCGACGGCGGCTCACGGAGCAGCTTCTGCAGGTGGACGCAGCCGAGGTACCGGCCCGTCGGCGTGGCCGTCGGCGGGCGGGTGACGAAGACCATCGACGACAGTGAGGTCGGAAGCTCCGGGTCGCGGGCGCGGGCGAGGGCCTCGGCGACGGTGGCGGTGGGCTGCAACACGAGCGGATCGGAGGTCATCAGGCCACCGACTGTGTCGGGCTCGAACACCATCAGGCGGCGCAGGGCTTGGGACTCCTCCGGCGCCATCAGGTCCAGGAGGACATCGGCCCGGTTTACATCCAGCTCGCCGAGGAGATCGGCTGCGTCGTCCGGATCCATCTCCTCCAAAATGTCGGCGGCGCGCTCGATGGTCAGGTCCTCCAGGACTTCTGTCTGGTCCTCGTCAGGCAGCTCCTGGATGATGTCAGCCAGCATCTCGTCGTCCAAAGCCTCGGCGATGGTACGGCGGCGCTCGGTGGACAGTTGCGAGATGTAGCGGGCGGCGTCGGCGGGGCGCATGTCCAGGACCTCGCCGACGAGGTTCGCGTCGGCGGCTTGCGGGGAGGTGCCGGTGCCGAGGCCGTGGATGTGGTTCCACGGGGCGACGGCGACGTCGCGGCGGCCACGCAGCCCCTTCTTCGGGCCGAGCGCCGCGACCTTGGTCAACACCCAGTCGCGGGTGCGGGTGCGCTCCAACTCGATGTCCGTCAGCTCCTGGGGGATGCCGTGGAGATGATCGAGTTCCGGGTCATCGATCTGGATTTTCTTGCCGACGAGGTCACCGATGATGGTCGACTCGCCCGGACGGGGTCGGAATGCCTTCATGGAGATCTGGCCGGAGATCAGCAGAATCTCGTTCGGCTCCACGGCCACGCGACCCATGGGGATGAACACGCGACGCTTGTCGGTCATCTCGACGACGAGGCCTAGGGCGGCGGAGGTCTTGCCGTGCTCGCGTAATCGAACAACCACGTCGCGGACTCGCCCGATGGCATCGCCGTCGGAGTTGCGGACGAACATGCCGGAGAGCCGGCCCGCGTAGACACGGTTGATGGTAGACATGCCCCAACGATAGCGCCCGGGAACGCAGAGGGAACAATTAATCGGTTGAACGCGTTGAATTATTTGGATGCGTGTCCATTCGATGGCGCACGTGGGTTTCAAAAGAAAGGGCTGGTGGGCAAACTCATGGTCAACGGTGTCGGAAGCGACGGTACGAATGCCAGCTCCCGTCCTGGTGCCCGGAAGGTGCCGGAGGGCTGGCCCGTCGGAAGTTTCACGGACTACGCGCAGGCGCAGGCGGCGGTAGACGAGCTGAGCGATAGGGATGAGTTCCCGGTGTCCGACCTGACCATCGTCGGGGTGGACCTGATGCAGGTCGAACGCGTGGTCGGCCGGTTGACTTGGCCGAAGGTTATCGGTGGCGGCGCGATGTACGGCGTGTGGATGGGCCTCTTCTTCGGTCTCATCCTCGGCTTATTCCAGGACGACTGGGTCAACCCGCTGATCGTCGGCATCGGCATGGGCGCCATCTTCGGCATCGTCATGGCCGCAGTTCCGTACGCGATGCAAAACGGCAAGCGCGACTTCTCCTCGACCACCGAGATTGTCGCCCGTCGTTACGACGTCCTGTGCAACCCCCGCAACGCCGAGCGCGCCCGCGACCTGCTGGCGCAGCGGGCGCTGGGTGGCCGGAAGAGCTAACGATAAGGCTGTAAAGCAAGCAGCAAAGAGCAATACGGCGGCTGGCCCTAAGAAAAGGTGCCAGCCGCTTTTGTGCTACTTGGACCGAATCTCGATCTTGCTACGCATCTTCGCGGAGTCGTAGCAGTCTCCTAGCTTGTGGTCGTCCTCAGGGCCGTCGTTGCCCGCAGTGTGGCATTGCCAATCCCCGAAGTGCTGCATCGTGTTCTTCCAGGAACCATCGCTCGGGACGCTGTTGACATAGTCGGTTGCTGCGGAAGAGACCTGGTCGCAGTCGACGGCGCCGTCGTAGACTACGACGTCGTAACGCGCGCCCGAGCGTTTGTCGGTGACCTCACCACACACGTGGCCGAGTGGGACCGTGGAGTCGTCGACAAATGCCTTGCCGGACTTGTCGACGAAGAAGCGAGACTTCGGTGCTTCGCAGCCCATGGAATCGCCGAGGTTGAAACATTCGAAGTCCCCGATCTTCACGGACTGCCCCGGCTCGAGTGGGGAGATGCGGCTATACGCGTACAGCGGTGAGTCCGTGTTGCTCGGCAAGCCGCTGAAGTACTCATTGCCCTCGGTTACCTGAAGCATGTCAATCTTCGCGGCCGACGTGTTGGCGGCGTTATGACGTTGCATGGAAGGCATCGTCAGGCCGGCGTCGATAAGCGATGTGATGTGGCACGTGATCGTCGGGGCGCTGTCATCGACGAAGCAGCCGACGCCGTGGTCGGGGAACGGGATGAAGTTATTGCCATATTGAATTCGGCTGGTGCTGAAGGCTGCCGGGTCGACGGGCTTCGTCTGAGATCGCCAATCCGGGAATGCGTTAGGGGCGGAGTTCTGGGTACCGGATTCGTCTGTACCTTTGACTCCGCCGTTGCCGGAGCGGATCCACTTATCGAAGTCGGAGAAGCGGCCGCCGCCAGTGGGGCGGACGCGGTCCGACTCCGCACCGCTGTGGCCGGCTTCAGCAAGTCCGTTGTCGCGAAGCATCTGGCTGTCGGGCTTGACACCCATGTCGCGGGGAGTCGTCATTGGGGTGTCGTCGGTCACCGCGCTGCGGACGCTGTCGAGGTCGCTTACCTGGGACTCGTCGAAGCTGGCCTCCTTGGAAAACCCGGTATCGAGATCGGTGACATTGAGGTCGGGGGCCGGGGCAGGGGCCTCGTAGATTGTCGCGACTCCTCGGGCGTCGTAGCCATCCCACGCGGAGTCGACGGAGCCAGGGGCAGTGTAGCCACTCCAGGCTTCTGCCAGGGGGTTACCGCAGGAGCAGCGAACGCGCGGGACACCGTAGGCGTCGACCAGCACGCCGGTCCCGCGCTGGAGGACGGCTTGGAATGGCGTGGCCTTGCCCTGGGAGAATCCGTGGTTGGTGACCCACGTGTCCTGCATCAGAATCAGCGGCTCCAGTGAGCGGATGAAGCGCGGGACGTCCGCGGCGGTGATACCGACACCGGCAGCGAAGGCCTTGTTTAGCTGCTCATCGGCCGACAGGTTGCCGATCAGTTTCTCCGCATCGCATACGCTCAACGATCCCGATCCGCCGTAGATGTTGGGATCGTGCCCGTCGGCGGAACCGCGCTGAGGGCTGTGGCCAGGCGCTGCTAAGCCCTCCAGCCTCGGAACGATTTCGGGGTCAGACGGCGTGTCCATGAACGGGTCTGGTCCCGGATCCTTCGCCGAAATATAAGACATAGCAGCCGCAGGCTTGAGCATTCCGGGCACGAAATAGGCCGCCGTTGCGCCTGCGATAGCAACTACGAATGCCGCGATGATGGCAAGGACCTTTTTGCCCCGGCCCTTCTTTCCCGGGATCTTCTTACTCGGCGGGGCCTGGGGCATATCCGGCGCAGGGACGTCCCACGCGTTGGGGCCGGGAGAGTTAGGGGATGAAGGGCCGGGAATTTCCCACGGATTCTGGTTCAAGGACTCGCACCTTCTAGTTTCTCAGACAGTTGTCAGTATGACTTAAGTCTATTCACTATTCGGTCGAGCTTGCGGGGATTGCGGGAGACCTACAGCCACTTATTCTTGCGCAGCAGCCAGACCAGGAACACCACAATCGTGAACATCACGCCGACAACGAGGAAATAGCCGTACTTCCACGACAGCTCCGGCATGTTCTCGAAGTTCATGCCGTAGATGCCCGCAACCGCCGTCGGGACGGCCAGGATTGCCGCGTAGGCCGAGATGGTGCGCATGTCCTTGTTCTGCTGCAGCTGGATCTTCACGGCCGCGGCGTCGATAAGGGAGGAGAGTCGCTCGTCGAGCCCGGCGACCATGTCGGCTGCGACTAGCTGGTGATCGAGCACGTCGGAGAGATATCGGCTGATTTCCTTCGGCACGACGTCCTCGCGGAGATTCATCAGGGTGCGCAGCGCCGGGGTGAGCGGCTCGATGGCGTGGCGCATTTCCAGGATCTCTCGCTTGAGGATGTAGACGTCCTCGATGTCGGAGTCGAACTTCGGCTCGAAGACGTCGTCCTCCATGATCTCGACGCGGTCCTCGAGCTGGTGCGCAATGCGCAGGTAGTTGTCGACGAGGTTATCGGTCAGCGCCCACAACACGCCGGCCGGGCCATAGTCGATGGCGTCGGTGTTGTTTTCGATGCGATCGCTCATGCGCAGCATGTCCGACTTGGGCATGCCCATCCGGATCGTGATGACGTATTCCTGCCCGATGACCACCATCAACTGCCCCGAGCGGATGATCTCGTTTTCGTCCTCGGCCAGGCCCTCGGGGGAGTAGTGGATGGAGCGTACGACGAAGACCACGTGGTCGTCGTGAATCTCGATCTTGGGGCGCTGCCGTGAGGTCAGGGCATCCTCGACCGTGAGCTCGTCCAGCCCGTAGAGCTCGGCGATGGCGTCCATTTGCGACGCATTGGGCCGCGATAGCGACAGCCAAGTGAAGCCCTCCCCGAAGCGGCGTACCTCTGCCAGGCCCGTGAAGTGGTCGAAGGACCCCGGAAGTCGCTTGCCCCCGATGTAGACGCCGCAGTCACGCAGGGCATCTCCCACCGCCGTCGATTGGCTCCGCTCGTCGCTTGCCGACGCCGCCCCATTGCGGGCCACCCGCGATACTGCGGTCTTGGCCACGGATCGGGCGGCCGATGTGGCCCGTAGCGGTTTGCTCCGCTTGGTGGCCTCGGAGCTACTCGGCTGCTGCCTGCGAGGGCTTTCTGCGGAACCGTTGCCGTTGGCGTTGGGGGTTGCCATCAGGAGAGACCTCACAATCGTTGTTGGGATACGCTGGACACCGATGATTCATATTAGACGGGCTAACTCGCAGACACACTTCCTTGTCTCCTCCGGAAGTAGGGCGCTGCGTCGGCATGCGTTTTCTGCACGTTTGCGGGGGCTGGCGATCAGCGGTGTATCAGTGGGAATCGCCTCGGGCATCGTCGGCTGCTCGTCCTTCGAGCCGGCGATGCCGACGCCAGCGTTGCAAAGTTCGGTGGTGTCGGTCGGAGCTGACCTCGCCAATCCAGAACAACGTGTCCTGGCCGAAGTGTACGCGCAGAGTTTCCCGCGAAGTGGCCGGGAGGGAACGGTGATCGGGATTGGGGATTCACACGATCGTGTGACTTTAGTGCGCAATGGCGCGGTGCTGGTGGCGTTCGGGTGTACAGGAGAGCTACTCGGCGAGACTGACCCTGCTGCCGCAGAGGCTCTGGCAGCCGAGTATGCGAAGGATGACAACCCGAGTAAGGCGTTGAGCCCGGAGTGGAAGACCAAGGTCTATGAGGCGTTTTCTACGTCGTTGCCGGGCGAGGTGATGGCTACCGACGCGGGCGATGCGCAGGGCTGCGCGGACGTAGACCGCTCGAATCCGGGATCGTCGCTGCCGCAGTGGATCGTGCCGTTCTACCTGAAGCCGGCATTGGTGCGGGCGGATCGGGTCGAGGTGCTCAACCACATTGCGGGTTCGCTGAGCACCGACGATCTGAAGAAGATGACCGAGAAGGTGCGGGACGGCAAGGACGCCACGGAGGTCGCAAAGGCGTGGCTGTCAGGCTCGAAGTAGCAGCAGTGCTCTGTAGTAACCGGGTCGCAGTGGCAGTTCTCAGCAGTAGTTCGCAGCGGTAATGACATAGAAAACCCCGTCTCGGCCACGATTTCTCGTGGTAGAGACGGGGTTTAGCCCTTGTGCGAGGTCCGTTCTAAGCGGCTACGAGGCCTACTCGAAAGCTGCCTCCAGCAGCGCCTTCTCCTCGATCTGGTGGACCTTGGCCACACCGGTCGCGGTGGAGGACTGCGCGCGGCGGGACACGCGGGTCATCTTCGGCATATCCGGCAGGACCTCCGGGAGGTTCAGCGCCAGGAACGGCCACGGACCCTGGTTTGCCGGCTCGTCCTGGACCCAGCGGATCTCTTCGAGGTCCGGGTAGGAGTCGAAGACCTCCTTGAGTCGGTTGTGCGGGATCGGGTGCAGCATCTCCAGGCGGACGATGGCGACGTCGTCGCGCTTGTCCTTCTTGCGCTTCTTCTCAAGATCCCAGTATATCTTGCCGGAGCACAGGATCATGCGCTTGATGCCAGCCTTGTCCTCGGCGCCGAAGTTCGGGTCGTCGATGACGGCGCGGAACTTGGAGTCGCCGGTGAAGGCCTCGATCGGGGAGACTGCCAGCTTGTTGCGCAGCATGGACTTCGGGGAGAAGACAACCAGCGGACGGTGCAGGTCCGACAGGATGTGACGGCGCAGCAGGTGGAAGTAGTTAGCTGGGTCGGACGGCTGGGCGACGGTGTAGGAACCCTCTGCGGCGAGCTGCAGGAAGCGCTCGATGCGTGCGGAGGAATGGTCCGGGCCCATGCCCTCGTAGCCGTGCGGCAGCAGCAGGATCAGCTTGGAGGTCTGGCCCCACTTCGCCTCACCGGAGGAGACGTACTGGTCGATGGTGGTCTGGGCGCCGTTGGCGAAGTCGCCGAACTGTGCCTCCCAGAACACGGCTGCGTCCGGGTTACCCAGGGTGTAGCCGTACTCGAAGCCCATGCCCGCGTACTCAGTCAGAGCCGAGTTGTAAATCATGAAGCGGCCGCCGCCGTTGGCCTTGCCGTAGGCGTCGATCGGGTTGTACTCGGCTCCGGTCTCGGAGTCGATCATGACTGCGTGGCGCGAGGTGAAGGTGCCGCGCTGGACATCCTCACCGGCGAAGCGGACATCGATGCCGGCACCGGTGAAGGTACCGATAGCCAGCAGCTCTGCCATACCCCAGTCGATGCCACCCTCCTGCGTCATCTGTGCGCGCTTCTTGGCGACAGGAGCGACGCGCGGATGGACGTGGAAGCCCTCCGGCACGTTGACGTAGGTCTGGCCGATTTCGACGAGCTGTGCCTTGTCGATGCCGGTCTTCAGGCCGTGCGGCAGCGGCTGGGAGCCTGCGATACCGGTCTGGTCGCCCGGCTTGGACTCGCTGGCGCGAACCTCGTTGAAGACGGCTTCCATCTGATCGTGGAAGTCGCGGCGGACTGCCTCGTACTCCTCCTCGGAGATGTCACCGCGGCCGATGAGGTCCTCGGTGTACTGCGCGCGAACGCTTTCCTTCTCGTCGATGACGTTGTACATCAGCGGCTGGGTCATGGACGGGTCGTCGGCCTCGTTGTGGCCGCGCTTGCGGTAGCAGACCAGGTCGATGAAGACGTCCTTGCCGTAGCGGTTGCGGTACTCGACAGCCAGCTGACCGACCCAGACAACTGCCTCGGGGTCGTCGCCGTTGACGTGGAAAATCGGGCAGCCGTAGGCCTTGGCCAGGTCGGTGCAGTAGTAGGAGGAACGTCCGGAATCCGGCGACGTCGTGAAGCCGATCTGGTTGTTGACGACGACGTGGACGGTACCGCCGACCTTGTAGCCGCGCAGCGACATCAGGTTCAGGGTCTCCTGGACGATGCCGAGACCCGCGAAGGAGGCGTCACCGTGCAGCAGCAGCGGCATGACGGAGTAGCCCTCTTCGCCCTTGTTGATCAGGTCCTGGCGAGCGCGTGCCAGACCCTCGACGACCGGGTTGACGGCCTCGAGGTGGGACGGGTTCGCGGTCAGGGTGACGTCGATCTCGCCGTCGCCGAACATCTGGATGTGACGGCCGGTGGTACCGAGGTGGTACTTCACGTCGCCGGAGCCACCGACCTGAGCCGGGTCGATGTTGCCCTCGAACTCGGTGAAGATCTGCGACAGCGGCTTGCCGACGATGTTGGCCAGCACGTTCAGGCGACCGCGGTGAGGCATACCGATGACGACCTCGTCGAGGCCCGCACCGGCGGCGGTGTCAATCGCGGAGTCCATCAGCGGGATGAGGGACTCTGCGCCCTCCAGGGAGAAGCGCTTCTGGCCGACGTACTTGGTCTGCAGGAAGTTCTCGAAGGCCTCTGCGGCGTTGAGCTTCTGCAGGATGTACTTCTGCTCGGCGTGGGTCGGCTTCGGCTGGCCGCCCTCCAGTCGGTCCTGCAGCCACTCACGTTCCTCGCGGTCGAGGATGTGGGTGTACTCGGAGCCGACCTTCAGGGTGTACGCGTTGCGCAGTCGGGAGAGCACCTCGCGCAGGGTCATGGTCTCCTTGCCGCCGAAACCGCCGACGTTGAAGGTACGGTCCAGGTCCCACAGGGTCAGGCCGTGCTCGGCGATGTCGAGGTCCGCGTGGTTCGGGGCGGTGATATTCGGCTGGTCGTAGCGCAGCGGATCGATGTCAGCCAGCAGGTGACCACGGGAGCGGTAGGCCTCGATGAGGCGCATAACGCGGGTGTTCTTGTCGATGCCGGTGTTCGGCAGGTCCTGCGCCCAGCGAATCGGGGTGTAAGGGACGTGCATGTCCTGGAAGATGTGATCCCAGAACTTGTCGTCGATCATCAGGTTGCTCATCGTGCGGAGGAACTCGCCCGACTCGGCACCCTGGATGATGCGGTGATCGTAGGTGGACGTAATGGTAACCAGCTTGCCGACGCCCATCTCTGCGAGACGGTCAGCGGAAGCTCCGGCGAACTCTGCCGGGTAATCCATGGAGCCAACGCCGATGATGGCGCCCTGGCCCTTGGTCAGGCGCGGAACGGAGTGGCGTGTGCCGATGCCGCCCGGGTTCGTCAGGGAGATAGTCACGCCCTGGAAGTCCTTGCCGGTCAGCTTGCCGTGGCGGGCGCGGACGACGATGTCCTCGTACGCGTCGACGAACTGCTTGAACGACAGGGTCTCACACTCACGGATAGCAGCGACGACCAGCGAACGGGAACCGTCCTTTGCCGGCATGTCGATGGCGAGGCCGAGGTTGATGTGCTCCGGCGTAACCAGAACCGGCTTGCCGTCTTCGACCTTGTAATTGTTGTTCATGTCCGGGTGGAGCATGACGGCCTTGACCATGGCGTAGCCGATGATGTGGGTGAACGAAATCTTGCCACCGCGAGAACGCGCCAGGTGGTTGTTCACCAGGGTGCGGTTCTCGAACATCAGTCGGGCAGGCATGTCGCGGACGGAGGTCGCAGTCGGCATCTCCAGGGAGATGTCCATATTCTTTGCGATGGCCTTCGCGACACCGCGCAGCGGTGCCTCCCCGCCCTCGATGGCCGGGGCCTTAGCGGCGTCGTCCATCGGAGACTTCTTCGGCTTTGGCTTGGACGGCTTGTTCGGAGTCGCAGTAGGCTCGACGCCCTTGGACTCACGACGCCCGGTCTGCGCAGCTTCCTTCTTGGTCGCTGCTGCGGGCTTTGCCATCTCGGAAATATCCTCACCCTTTTGGGTTGGGGTGTGGGTCGCGAAGTAGTCGCGCCACTCCTGGTCCACGGACTGTGGGTCCGTCTGGAACTGCTGGTACATCTCGTCGACCAGCCATTCGTTCTGGCCGAAGCTCATGTCGCTGCTCACGGCAGGTACTCGCCTCTTTTCGTAATTGTTTTACTAACTCGCGTTAATTCTAATGGGCGCAAGCTTTAGGGTGTCAGTCAAGGATAACCAGATTTTGAAAATCACTCCATGCGCGCGCTCCCTATATGGTACTTATTCCAAAGCTCTGCGTAGTAGCCACTCGCCGCGAGGAGGTCGTTATGCGAGCCCTCCTCGACGATTTTTCCGTGGTCGAGGACCAGGATCCTGTCAGCACGAGCTGCCGTCGCGAGTCGGTGGGCGACAATGATCGCTGAGCGCTTTTGCGACGCGCGGTCGGTCGCCTCGAGTATCGCGGATTCGGTAGCCGGGTCGAGAGTGGCCGTCGCTTCATCGAGAAGCAGCAGCTCAGGGGACATCATTTCGGCCCTGGCGAGCGCAATCAATTGCCGCTGGCCTGAGGAAAGCCCGCGGCCGTCGGGGCCGACCGGGTGGTGGAAGCCTCCGGGAAGGCTAGCGATTGTAGTCAGAGCTCCGACGTCTCGTGCCGCTCGCTGGATTTGCTCCTCGGTGGCGTCTGGAATTCCGTAGGAAATATTTGTTGCTACTGTCCCCGAAAATAGGTGTGATTCCTGGGGCACATAGCCGAGTGCGCGTCGCCACTGTGTCAGCGGGAAGTCGCGAATGTCGGTCCCGGACGCGGTGACCGAGCCCTCGGTCGGGTCGTAGAAGCGGGCGAAGAGCTTAATGATTGTCGACTTCCCGGCACCTGTAGCGCCGACGATGGCGACGGTTTCTCCGGGCGCAATGGTCGGGCTGAGCTCGTCGAGCACCTCCGGCCGCTGCTCCGCGTCGTCGCTGGCAGGGTAGGAGAAGGAGGCGCGGTCGAGGCGGAGCTCTCCTGCGGCGGCCTGCCTTGCCCCGGACAGCGTCCCCGAATTATCCATCGGGGTAGTGCACAACAGGTCTCTGATGCGGTTCAGCCCGACCTTGGCCTGCTGGTAGCCATCGAATACCTGGGAGAGCTGCTGGACTGGGCCGAAGAGCATCCCGAGGTACAGGGTGAAGGCAACCAAGACTCCCGGCGACGTTGTCCCGGCGGCAACCTGGCTGGCTCCAACGGCTAGAACCGCTGCGGTGGCAAGTTCGGAAACGAAGTTGATGCCAGGGAAGAAGATCGCCACAGCGACCTGCGCGCGCTGCCGAATCTCGCGGTATTTGTTCGACTGGTGTGCAAAGGCCTCGTAGTTGTCGGAGGTTCGGTGGTGCATCCGAATCTCTCGCAGGCCTCCGATCGTCTCTTGAAAATCGGCATTGACCGAGGAGAGCTGCTCGCGCGCAGCCTTGTAGAGCCGGGACGAAACACGGCGGAACACAGCGGTCGCGACAATGATCACGGGCAACGTCGCCAGAGCGACGCCGGCGAGCGATAGCTTCGTGATCAGCAGCAGGGCCGATACGCCGAGCAGGGTAAAAGCCGCGATGGCGCCCTGTGCGAGACCCGTCTGCAGGAAGGACGACAGGGCGTCGATGTCCGTCGTCATGCGGGTCATAATGGCCCCGGAGCGGTTGGCCTCGAAGTAGTTGATGCCGAGCGACTGCAGGTGTCGGTAGCAGCGGACTCGCAGCGCGTAGAGGAGGCGTTCGCCTGTGCGCGCGGTGACGACCGCGTTGGTCGCTACCGCAGCCCAGCTCAGCAGCACGATGAGGAGGCCTCCGGCGGCCGACACGAGGAGAATGGTGAGGTTTTTTTCGGTGATTCCGTGGTCGATCGCATATCTGACCAGCATGGGAAATGCGAGGTCGGCGATCGCGATGAGTGCCAACAGCCCGATTACCGCGGCGAAGAGACCACGGACGTAGGACATCAGGCGGGGCAGGGAAAACGACTCGGTATTGTGGAGCGCTTCTTCCGCCACCTTGGGCTTTTCATCGGCCGGGGGAAGGCTCGCGACTCGGGCGAGCAGTTCCGGGGTCGCGGGAGCATTCGCCAGCGCCGCGCCCATACCGCCGCGTCCGCCACCACGGCCAGGCCCCATGCCGCCTCCCATTCCTGCGGGGCGTCCGGATCCCCGGAGCCGCGCGGGCTGCATCGCATCGCTTGCCGACGGCACGGCCTCGGCCTGATCCGGCCACAGCTTCTCCCGGCTGGGGGTTTCGCAGTCCGGCGGGTCGAGGACAAGGTTTTCGGCCTCTGGTATGTCTCGGCGATCAATATCCATCAGCGAGGTGAATCGCGGGTGTGTGGAGATCAGCTGTGCTTTGGTGCCAACGCCGGTAATGGCGCCGTCTTCGAACACGACGATCTCGTCGGCCTGCTCCAGGGTGGAGGATCGGTGGGCGACCACGATGATGGTGGTGTCGTGAAGCCGAGTGGCCAATCTGTCGAAGATTTTGGCCTCGGTGCTGGCGTCGATGGCTGAGGTGGCGTCGTCGAGGACGAGGATGCGCGGGGACGCCAGGAATGCCCGTGCGAGGGCCACCCGCTGGGCTTGGCCTCCGGAGAGGTTGTGGCCGCGCTCGCCGATGGCGGTGTCCCAGCCCTTCGGTAGTTCGTCCACGAAGTTGACCTGGGCGTCCTCCGCGGCAGTAGCCACTTCCTCGTCCGTGGCATCAGGTTTTGAAAAGGCGATGTTTTCGCGCAGCGTACCTGCGAACAAGTACGGGGTGTCCGGGACGACGGTGACCGCTTGGTAGACGGTGTCGGAGAGCATGCGTGCAGTATCGACCGTCGATTGAGTCGCAGTGGTGCCACTGACAGTGGTGAGGCTGATGCTTCCGGAATCCGGGAGATAGTAGCGGCCGATGAGCTCCGTCGCGATTGTCTTACCCGCTCCGGGCGGCCCCACCAGAGCGATTGTTGTGCCGGGCTCGACGTCGAAGGAGACGTCGTCGAGAAGCGTCCTCCCACTTCGGCTGTGAGTGACGTGGTCGAAGCGGAGGCCGAGGGGGCCGTCGGGAAGCGGGAGCGGGTCAGTGGGCTCGGGATTGTCGGGTCGGGCGTCGATGACGTCGTTCAGGCGGTCGATGCTGGAGGAAGTCAGCTGCAGCGAGATGACCATGTTCGAGACCAGTCTCGACAGGGTGGTCAGGCTGGTGAGATAGGTCGCAAATGCCACGAAGGTGCCGAGTGTGATGCTGCCGTTAATGGCCAGCCAGCCTCCGACTGCGATGTTGCCGACAAGGGAGAGCTGCGGTAGAGATTGGAGCGCTGGCTGGAAGCGGGCGCTCAGTTTAGCCGCGCGCAGGCGCAGGGAATAGAGCTTTTCCGACCTGGCCTGCATGGCTGCGATTTCCCTGTCACCCTGCGCAAACGCCTTGACGACGCGGATACCGGAGACGGTTTCCTCGACCTGGCCGGCGATGTCACCTGCCTGCTGCTGGGCTGCCCACGTGGCTGCGTGGAGTTTGTCGCGGGAACGCAGAGCAATGAAGACGATCAGCGGGGTGACAGCAAGGCCGACGAGGGTCAGTGGCAGCGACAGGGCGACCATGATCACGATGGTCAGGCCCAGTTTGACGACAGAGCTAAGAGTCAGCGGCAGCATCGCGAGCAGCCCGGAGACTCCTTGAAGATCGGAAATCGAGCGGGATACGACTTGTCCCGTGTTCATGCGGTCGGCGGCTGGCCCGTCCAGATTCTGCAGGGAGCGCAGGATCTTCAGGCGAAGGTCATGCTGGACGTCAATGGAGAGCTTTCCGGAAAAGAACCGGCGTCCCGCCTGGGTCACAAAGCGGATCACCGCAACCGCGACGAACACCACAATGACCGCGGTGAGCGGTGGGAGTGTGGGCAGCAGGGAGGAAGAGACGCCTCCGGAGGACTGCCCGGTCGCGACATCGATGGCATCCCTGGTCAGAAGCGGTAGGGCGGACTCGAGAACCACAACTGCCAGCGCCGCCACGATGACCCCGATGAGCGGTACAGGGCGGTTGACCGATTCCCGCCACAGAAACTTCATCGGGGAGGGGGAGGTCTGTGCCATTGATTACCGCCGTCTGCAATTCGGGAATTCTGTATTGAATGTGTGGGGGAGACCTACTCGCCTCGCGGAAGCGTCTTTCCGTCGAACTCGGTCCAGTCCGTGGGCAGCGGACCGAGGGAGACTCGGGTGCTGTCGAGGACCGTGTTGCCCAGCTTACGGTTCGCGGTGGCACCGAGGACCGCCCCGATGCCGAACGGCATCAGTTTGCCGATCAATGCGAGGCGGGCGTTCTTCATCAGCCGCTTCTTTGCCTGGTTGAGCAGCAACTTGTTGACGGTTCCGAGCTGGGGGAGCCCAAGCCGCGAAATGAGGGATCCGACAGAGACCTTGGAGCGCTTGCGCAGCGAGTCCTCGCCGAGCAGGGAAGCCACGAGCGCCGTTCCCTCCGCTCCGCTCAGAGCAGCCAAGATAAGCGTTCGACGGCGTGCGGTGTCGTCAATATCGATATTGCGCAGCGTCGCCGAGGCGAGCGTGTGCCACGCGGAAGCTCCAGGAATAGGAGGGATTCGCCCGCGACGGCCGCGAGGCCGGTGAAAACTCCGACCCCCGGAATGACCGCCGCTGCTCCAGCGGTGCCGCCGGTGCCGGTGACAATGTTGAGGAAGTGGGCGTCGATACGTGCCTGCACCTCGGCAGGCGACTGATTCGGCTTCTTCTCGTGCAGGCGCTTGACGTATCCCGTGATCGCCGAAGATTGCCAGCTCATAGCCTTGTCGAGCGTCTGGATGAGGAGAGTCCCGAGCTTGCCCGCGTCGCGCTCAATGGCTTCGGGGGTCGAGTTCACCGCATCGGTTACGGTGTTTGTAGGGTCCTTTTTCTTGTCAAAGAACAAAGTTTCAGCCTCCTGTAGCGGTCATGAGCGAGGTGTTCACGACTATTCAAACAGAATTACATCCGCGAGCATTCCGTTGCAGCTGCTTCGATATCAACACGAAATCAATACGAAACCAATATGTTCCCTGTGCTTTCTAGGACGGTCGACTGATGAATAACCTTGGCGATTCTTCGACGATCCCTGCCGAATACGTGCGTTTGCTTGCCGAATTTCCCCGCTTTTCGGCCGACGTCATTCCGCATGCTGGTGCTGCCGAGTGGTCGGTATCTGAAGAAGCGGTGCGCGCCGGGGTAGAGGCGGGAAGACAGCTCTTCCCGATGCCGGAGGTTGAGAAGGACGATCGCTTCCAGGCGCAGCTTTGGTGGTGGTCGATGTGTGGATCGCTGGTCGGCCCGTCCCTCGGATGCGTCTTGTCGCTTGGACGGGGGCCCGAGTGGGACTGGGATGCGTGGCACTGCTTTTCCCGCGATGCCTACTGGGTGGGATTCCAGGCGCAGCGCTTCCGTGGCATAGATGCGGCTGACGAGGCACTACTGCGCGCGTTCGGTCAGGAGCTCGCCCATTTCCTTTCCCCGCTTGCCGACGCCGTCGCCGTCGTGGGAGGGATCAAGGCGGCGCCCTTGTGGGCGGTGGCAGCCGACGCGGTCGCGAGCGCTGCGGTCGCAGCTGGCAACGAGCTGATGGAGCCGTGGAAGGGGGCGCTGCTGGGTAAACACGTCGTGGAGGGGATTGCGGGTGTGCACCACGTACCGCTGCCGCGATTTGTGGACTCGTGCGATGGCGCGGTGGCCCCGTGGGATGAGCAGGCCGCGATCGCTGGGGAAGAACCCGATTTCGATGTGGTGACGCACCTTGAGCGCTCGACCTGCTGCATGATCCTGCACAGTCCTAGTGCGGATTTGTGTGTGTCGTGCCCGAAGCGTTCTCGCGAGGAACGGTACCGGTTGTGGGGCCAGTATTAATAGGCGTATGGAGCCGTCGGGGGCAGGTGCGACGAACCTGCCACCACCCGTGGGCGGTTTCTGACTACGATTGTCTGCGGGTAGAGGCCGACAAACTTTTAAGGGAGGAACCCACCCATGAGTTTTTTCGAGCAGATCGCAGCGGCGTTGGATCGTGACGGCATTGAAAGCCGTGTCAATGATGACACGCTCTTTGTGCCGATCACCTCTGACCTGGAAGTTCAGTTCGTCACCATCGATGAAGAGATTCCAGCGGCCGAGGTCTACGTTGCCGCGGCCGACGTGGACGAGGAAGACGATGACTTCGAGGCAGTCCTGGTATCTGCGGTGTTCTCCGTTGACGATGCGGTAGCTGCTGTTGCGCATCACGTCGCAACTGATCAGGTGGTGGGGCTGCTGCGGACTCTGCTCGACGGTGAAGATGATCGCCTCGCGGAGCTGCAGTTTGAGCAGGACCCCGAGGAGGCAACCCTGGTTACCGCCGAGGTTGGTGAGTCCTCCCTGGTGCAGGTATTGGTGACCGCACACAACAATGTTCCGAGTGCTCATGTCCGATTCATCTCCCAGGATGCGAATTTGGACGACATCGTCGATCAGGCGATCGCCGAGTTTTGGGATTCCGATACTGAGACAGTGCTGACTGACGACGACCGTCGCCGGATGTTCGCCGACCTCTATGCCGACGTGCAGGATCTGCGCAATGAGGTACTTTCGCTCGGCGCGTTTGAGGACTTTGACAAGCTCCTGGATGTCCTGGCCCTCGTCGTCGACGCGCGGAGGAGTGGGAGGACCAGCTGGCCCCGGTCGATGACGGCTACGCTGAGTATTTTTACACCGATCATGCCTCGCACCTTCACCACGATGAGGATGACGAAGACGATGATTTTGATGACGAGGATGAAGCCTCGGACGAGGCCTAATCCGGACTAACCCAACGGCGTTAAAGTGTGGCAGAGCCAAGGGGCTGCCAGGCCGAGCCCTTGCCTGAAATTCCCGTCCGCCATGGTTACGCGACTCGAGAACGGGGCGAAAATAACTCACTGGGCGATGGCAGCGGCCTCGCATCCCGGGTTCCGATCCAGCTAAATCGACGACCCGGGAGTGCGGGGTCGCTGCCGTTTGCGTGGAGATACTGTGCGTCGACTCTGCGGTGCATTGCCTGCACAACCGCGCGTGCCCGACGCCGATTATCCTGCTGGGAGCGATTCGAGTAGCCGGCCCGGCGATCGACGACCTCGGTGGCATTTTCCAGCCGTACCGATACCGAGTAGATGAACATCGGTTCGTCTTTGAGTAGCAGGTATTCGGCGTGCTCTAATGCAAGCCGATCGACGAGTGACTTGGGCACTCGGATTTTCGAAGTGCGCAGGGTTACCCTGTGGCCGTCGGGAAGCGAAAAGCTGTGGTCCATTCGCTCCCGGTGGCGGAGATTCGAAGCGCTGGGGTGGCGAAGAAGGGCGAAAGTGAGGGCGAGGTCGTCGGCGCAGGCGGCCCGGTACTGGTCGGCCAGCGGCGGCAGTGCTAGGTGCAAGCTGGTGACGTTGGTAGAGCTGTGGGCAACGCTGCGGGATTCAAGGTTGTAGCTGGTGCTGAAGTCGGTGTTTTCCATGGCTCGAAAGTTATCGAACATTTCGGATCGGGCGCCGACAATAAGTCGAACAGATGTTCGACCCTGGAAAAGGTGTGCCCACGCTTAGAGGTATCCAAAAGTGGTCTCCACAAGCGAATTTGCCTGATTTTGACAACGATTTGGTAACGGGTTGCGGGAATGTCCAGGTATTCGAAAAGTGGCTGTTTGAAAGCGATGACATCTCTACTAGTGTGACAAGAGTTCCAGCATAAAAATATTAAATTTGAAAGAGATGTTCGTATGAAGCTCTCGCGAAGCTGTGCGGGGGTGGTGGCTGTTTTTGCCGCCGCTATGTCGCTCGCAGCGCCTGCAATGGCGGCTCCGGTTGTGGGGCCGGGGGATCCGATTCGGTCGCCAATGGTGGGCAGTCCCAAGGAGGGGAATCGGTTCGTAGGGGTTCCAATGTGTTCGACTGGGGTGCCGGGGACTGTAACGGACCACTTTGGTCAGAAGCATAAGGTCATGCTCACGGCCGGTCACTGTGTGAACTCTCAGAATGTGCCGGGATTGCCGATTGTCACTGGGGACGTGTACGTGCCGACCTCTGACGGAGATGTGCATATCGGCAAGGCCGGAGCGCACCGCTTCGAGCTTCCCAACGATTCGAGCGATCCGGCAGCGCTGCTTCAGGCGTTTAATGGCGCGGATTACGGATTCATCATTCTCGATGATGATGTGAAAACGACCTCGGCTTCGTATTCGAAGGACGAAAACGGCCAGGCTCACGGTGACCCGGTTGTCATGACGGGTATCCAGGACAATCCGACGCTCCAGCCTGGTCAGGTTGCAGTGGATAACTTGGGTAAGCCGATTTGCATCGATGGGTCGCGTACCGGCCGTTCCTGTGGTTACCAGGTCTTTCGTGCGCGCAACGGTGTTTGGTCCGTGGGGCTGAATATGGACCACGGTGATTCCGGAGGAAACGCATACGACCCTCGAACTAACGAGGTCATCGGTGTCAACTCGATGGTTGTCGGCCCGATTTCGCGGGTCCAGCCTGCCGATGTCGCCATTGAGGACGCCTATGGGGTGCCGGATGGGCAGGTAGCCCAGAACTTCCAGGTCGCGGGCGCAACAGATCAGCGCGACACCGAATACCGCACAATCGCGCAGGATAGCGCGGCGGATGAAGACTACCGAGCTCGGCATCCGGAGTCGGACTCGTTGCTGCAGTCTGTGAAGGATCTCGGAATCTTTGATGTTCCGACGATTCCGACGAATCCGGCCTCTCCTGCGCTTCCGGGGGTGCCGTCGGTGTTGTAGTGGTCCGGGCGGTCTTTGAGAGTCCATATCCCATTGAACATATTTTTCTGGGGTATTGGGCTTTCTACTAGAAAGTGAGAGGCTTTTCCCTACAATGGGGTAAAAGCCTTTCATTTTCGTTTCAGAGTGACAATGTCTGCTCGCTGGAACCTCACCAAGGACGGAGTAGTAGACGATATGACAGTTTCTAAGAAGTCGCTGGCTGCGGTCGCGGCGCTATCGGTCGCGGCGGGTGGTTTTGCCCCGATCGCAGCAGCAGCCCCAGATCGGGCGACGGAGCCCGCTCAGCAGGGTGCCATCGTGGTAGGGCCGGGCTCGCCACTGCGCATGCCTTTCCCGAGTAACCACAAGGTCGAGGGGCGGCACGTCGGCAATCCGATGTGTTCGCTTGCGGTGCCGGGCACCGTTGTGGATCAAAATGGTCAGTCGCATCGTGTCATCATGACCGCTGGGCCCTGCTTGAAGGCAGAGGACCCGGAAACGAAGGAACAGCTCACGGGGAAGTACTTCATCCCGACGGGGCAGGGGGATGTTCTGCTGGGGCAGGATGGTCTGGCGACGGATGTCGTGCCCTCCGAGGAGGAGTTCGCTGGGGTTACTTCGCCCGCCGAGCTCTTCAACCTCATGTTCAACTCCGGAGATTATGGCTTTATTGAAGTCAGCGATGGCATTCGGACGACCTCGAGCTCTCAGTCAGTGGATGAGTTCGGACAGGTGCATGGCGAGCCTGTTCAGATCGTAGGGATTCAGGACAGGCGCACCCTGGCCCCGCTGGAGATCTCATTCGATAATGCTGGTCAGCCGGTCTGCACTGATGGGTCGCGTACCGGCCGCGGTTGCGGGTTCCAGCTCTTCCGTGTTCGCAACGGAATTTGGGCTCTTGCTCCCATCGATCATGGAGACTCGGGCGGGCTCGCTTTCGACCCGGAGACTAGGGAAGCCATTGGTATCAACTCGATGGGCCTGGGGCCGCTGAGCCGCTTCCAGCCGGCTGACGTTGCGCTGGAGGAGGCCTACGGTATTCCGGATGGCTAGGTCAACGAGCGTTTCAAGGTCGAGCCGTCGAACGCTCCGCAGACGCAGTTCCGCACCATTGATGAGGACTCGCAGTTCTCTAAGCAGCACTTGCCGGAGACGAAGCCGAACCTGGGCCCGCTCGGGGAGCTGCTTCCGGAGGGGGCCGAGCTTCCCTCCGAAATTACTGGTCTGATTCCGAACTTGCCTAGCCCTCAGATGCCGGGCGCCGGTACTGATACCTTTGATTCTCCGTCGCTGTCCGGCCTCAATGATGTCGTGGCCCAGGCTGGAATCCCGCGTATCTTCTAAGCGGTTCCTGTAAGGGGCGAAGCTCACTGCGCATTCCGCGCATCCGCTTTACGACGCTCCTTCTGGCGCCCCTTTTCGCCATCTGTGGCGGGGAGGGGCGTTTTGTATTGTTGAGCTATGCAAAATCACAATACGAATTCCTCCGATGTTGAGCTTGCGTTGGTGCGGGATTTGGTGCGTCAAGCGGACCCTACCGGGGAGCGTTTCGCGAAGGTCTTTCGCGATACCTATTACCTTCTCTATAACGGTCAGAAGACTGGTCGGTATCGATGGGAGCAGCTCTATAAAACTGAAAAGACCCTCTTCGGAACGTTGATTGAAATTGCAATTCGCCATGAATTTTCCGACATAATCGCCGATGGGGTTCAGCGCCACCTTGACTACCGAATTGGCGGTGTTGATGTCGATTGCAAGTTCTCAATGAACAAGGCTTCTTGGATGATTCCGGTAGAGGCTGTGGGGGAAATCATCATTGGTTTGCATTCGTCGGATGAAGGTTCTTGCTTTAGCGTTTGTGTGGAAAGAGCAGATGAGAACAAGCTGACCCAAGGTGGAAATCGTGATCGGAAGCGAACCTTTACGAAAGAAGCCCGCGATTGCATTGAATGGATATTTGACGATGCTCCGTTGCCTGTGAATCGGCTATTGCACTTGTCGGAGGCTGCACGTGCCGAGATCTTTAAACATAAATCCTCTGGTCAGCAGCGTGTTAACGAATTCTTTCGGCAGTCGCTGGGATTAGTCGTTAATCGTGAAGATATTGCGACGGTTGCAAGACAGAAAGACTATATGAAGCGTGTCCGCGGAAACGGCGGTGCGCGAACGGCTCTGCGGTCAGAAGGCATCCTTATTTTGACTGGTTCCTATCAGAATCAACTCGAAATTGCTTATCAGCTTTTAGGACTGACGTTGCGGCCGGATGAGCTAGTCGCTGTAAGGGTTGTTCCGATTCGGTCTGGCGAAGCTCGTTCCGCATCTGTCAAAATCGATGGTCGGCTCTGGAGGGTTGCCGAGCCTGGTGATCCTCTGTGTGAAGCGCCCCGTGTTGAGTGAGGTGCCGGTTCGGGTGTTTCGCTAACGTTTGAGTAGACTTCTTTGAAGCATCTACTACTGTATCGAATGAATGTTCGAATCTGGATCTGTGTAATCCTGCGTATCGATTACGGTCCGGCCTAGTTAGTCAGTTGGCTTTGTTTTTGGGGAAGGAGACAAGGGTGGAGCACTTTACGTCCTTGGAAATCTGCGCCGGAGCGGGCGGGCAGGCACTTGGGTTGGAACAAGCGGGGTTCCATCACGTCTGTACCGTCGAGAACGACCCAGATGCGTGTAATACGCTGCGGCTTAACCGGGATAACGATCTAATTCCTAGCCAACTGCGGTGGAACGTTCGAGAGGATGACGTTCACAACCTCGACGGTGCAGACTTTGAAGGTATTGACCTCTTCGCTGGTGGAGTGCCCTGCCCGCCGTTTTCAATCGCGGGTAAGCAGCTCGGTGCTGATGACGAAAGAGACCTGTTCCCGAAGGCTCTCGAAATTGTTGCCGGTGCTTCACCGAAGGCAGTCCTCTTAGAAAACGTAAAAGGGCTTTCGCAGCCTCGGTTCAAGACTTACCGCGCCTCGGTGATCCGTGAATTGCAGCGTTTGGGCTATGAGTCGCATTGGCGCCTGATATACGCCTCCGAGCACGGAGTTCCCCAGCTTCGTCCCCGTTTTGTTCTTGTCGCATTAAAGGAAGAATTTGCTCCGTACTTCCAGTGGCCGGAGCCGGTTGGTGAAGCTCCGACTGTCGGCGAGGCGTTGGTTGCTGAAATGGGGTCGCGTGGCTGGCCTGGTGCGCAGCAATGGGCTAAGGGGGCGGACAAAATTGCTCCCACTCTAGTTGGAGGCTCGAAGAAGCACGGTGGGCCGGATGTCGGTCCCTCAAGGGCACGTGAGGCCTGGGCGAAACTAGGGGTAAAAGGTTCTTCGATTGCTGAGTTTCCACCAGCTCCGGAGGATCCGATAGATCAGCCGCCGCGGTTGACTGTCGCGATGGGAGCGCTAATCCAGTGCTTTCCGCCCGAGTGGCGTTTTTCAGGTAAAAAAACGGCCGCATGGAGGCAGGTTGGAAACGCATTTCCTCCGCCGGTTGCAAAGGCGCTCGGGACAGCGATCTCGAGTGCGCTGAACAAGGCCACCGAACCGCTCACGTATCAAGAGATGATTGCTGTGTAGCGAGGCTCGAGGTAAACAGGTGCACCTCACCAACCGCAAGAAAGGATTGCCACATTGTTGCCGCACCGTCAGGGCCGAGGGCTTCGTCGTAAAGCGAAGTGCGAGTCTCCTACCGGGGCTCAGCCCGCGGGCGGTGACAGGGAGAGCGCCTATGCGGACGCGCGCAGGCAGCCCATCCCGCGGGAGATTTGGATCCTCGTTACCGCGGCGTTCAATATCGCGCTGGGCTTCGGACTGATTGCGCCGATTCTGCCGCAGTTCGCGCGCAGCTTCGATGTGGGCGTGTTCGCGGCGAGTTTCGTGGTCAGTTCGTTTTCCATCTTCCGCCTGATCTTCGCGCCGGCCTCTGGTGGGCTGGTGGACCGGCTGGGTTACCGGCGCACCTACCTGACGGGCATCAGCATCGTGGCGGTGTCGACGCTGCTGGTCGGTGTCGCTCAGAACTACTGGCAGCTCCTGGCATTCCGCGCCCTCGGTGGCATCGGCTCGACCATGTTCACGGTCTCGGCGATGGGGCTCATTGTTCGCATCTCGCCACCGGCCATCCGCGGCAAGAGCTCCGCGGCCTACGGTTCGGCATTCCTGCTGGGCAACGTTTTCGGGCCGATGATCGGCGCGGTCATGGGCGCGTGGGGCCTGCGCGTGCCCTTCTTCATCTACGGCGGGGCGCTGATCGCGGCGACCATCATCGTCGCGGTGATGCTCAGTGAGGAGCATCTGCGCCACGTGGTACCCAAGCGTACGTCGCCGGTGCTGAAATTCTCCGAGGCGATTGGCGACTCCGCCTACCGCAGCGCGCTGGTTGGGGCCTTCGCCAACGGCTGGTCCAACTTTGGTGTGCGCGTCGCCATCGTGCCGCTGTTCGCCGCGGCGACCTTCTCGCACGTGGCCGGGGGAGCGCAGGCCGATTCCGGAGCCGTCACTGCAACCGCCACCGCGGGGCTTGCGCTGACCGCATTCGCTCTGGGCAACGTCTCGGCGCTGCAATTTTCGGGTCGGCTATCGGACCGCATCGGACGCAAGCCGCTCCTCATCGCAGGCCTTGCCATCAACGGCATCTTCACCGGCGCGATCGGCCTGACCTCCGGTGCGGTCGCCCTGCTCGCGCTCTCCGCGCTGGCCGGTTTTGGCGCCGGCATGATCAACCCCTCCCAGCAGGCCGTGCTTGCCGACGTCATCGGGGCCGACCGCCAGGGCGGCAAGGTGCTGGCCAACTTCCAGATGGCCCAGAACCTCGGCGCGATTTCGGGGCCGCTAATCGTCGGCGCCATCGTCGACGCCGCGGGCTTTACAGCGGGCTTCCTCGTCTGTGGCGCGATCTCGCTTATCGCGATGGTCGGCTGGATCTTCGGGCGCGAGACGCTGCCGGTCGCCGCGCCGGAGCAGGGGTAGCAGGGAAGGGGAGCTACTTCTTCGCGTCCAGGCGGCGACAAATAGCCACGTACATCGCGCCGGTGATGTTGTGCACCACCGCGGCGACCGCGCCCGGAAGCGCTGCCTCCGGGGTGAAGAACTTCGCCGCCATGCCGGAGGACAGGCCGGCCGATTGCGTGCCGACCTCCACCGCAACGGTGCGCTTCGCCGACGTCGGCATGCCGACCATCTGGCCCGCCAGGTAGCCGAGCACGTAGCCCAGCACGTTGTGGACAATCACGGCGACAAACACGATCAGGCCGATCTTGGCCAGGGATTCCGCGTTCTTGGCAACTGCGCCGAAGACCACGCCGCCGATGCCGAGGATGGAAATCCACGGCAGAATCGGCAGGATCTTGTTGATGAAGGAGTCCGCCACGAAGCGGATAACCAGGCCTCCGACGACCGGCAGGAGTACCGTCTGGCACAGCGTCCATGCCATGCCCCAACCGTCGACCTCGGTGTGGGCGTCGGCAAGCACCAGCATGAGGAATGGCGTCATGATCGGAGAGATCAGGGTAGAGACGCTGGTCATGGCCACCGAGAGTGCCACGTCGCCGCGGGAGAGGTACGCGATGACGTTCGACGAGGTGCCGCCCGGGACGGAGCCCAGCATCAGCAGGCCGACGGCCAATGCCGGGTTGAGGCCCAGAAGCTTTGCGACGGCGATAGCGAGCAGGGGCATAATCACGAACTGCGCGACAACACCGAAGAGGATGGCCAGCGGGCGCTTCGCCACCTGCTTAAAGTCCGGGATGGTCAGTGTCAGGCCCATGCCGAACATGATGATCATCAGGAAATAGGTGATGTAGCCGGTCAGAGGCAGGAACGGGCCGGGCACGTAGAAGGCGAGGGCCGAGCCGGCGAGGATGAAAGCCGGGAAGGCGAGGACCTCGAAGGTGGCGGCGGCCTTTGACGGCTCGCCGTCGTGCAGGGGCTGATTCTGTGCAGGAGCGGACTGCTCGGGTGTGGAGATGGACATGGGGAAAGAAACCTTGATGCGAATTTGAGTAGCGATGTGTCCCCGGAGCTCGCTGAGGCTTTCGGCTGGGTGTGCCGAGGCAATCCGCTAGTGCGGGCCTAGAAACACGTGAGAGTAGAAATTGGTGTGCGGAAAAGCTAAACGCTTACCCTGTGGGAATCTCAAGGCAGTTACCCCAAAAAGGGTGAAATACTTTGGGGGTGAGCAGGGGTTTCGTGTTCGGAAAGTGGGGGAGGCGCGTAGCGACTACTAAGAAATTCTTAGTTAGCGTAGTTTCGGTCGTGTACGCCCGAAAAGTGGGTGTATGGCCATAGATCAGTCACTGCGAGAAGGTTTTGTCGCGACTTTGCTCGGCAAGCTGCTGAATCGTTTCAAAGGCGTTTTACCAAAACGAGGTATCTCGAAAAGAGGACACCATGGCTGAGAACTATCAGACCACCGGCCGCGAGGGCGGCCCCGTGCTCCCGGCATCGTCACCCCAGATTGCCGAGCCGAAGAAACCACGCAAAGACCGCACCCACTGGCTCTACATTGGCGTCATCATCGCCGTAGTCGCGGGCGTCGCACTCGGCCTGCTGGCCCCCGGCGTTGCGGTGAAGTTGAAGCCGCTGGGCACCATGTTCGTCAACATGATCAAGATGATGATTCCAGCGGTCATCTTCTGCACAATCGTGCTCGGCATTGGCTCGGTGCGTGCGGCGGCGTCCGTCGGTAAGGCGGGCAGCCTGGCGCTGGCCTACTTCATCACGATGTCAACGTTCGCGCTGGCTGTGGGCCTGTTTGTTGGCAACCTGATTGAGCCGGGCAACGGCCTGAACATCGAGGCGCACAAGGGCGCGGCCAGCGAGTTTGTGAAGAACGCCGAGCACGCAGACGGCATCGTCGGGTTCATCCAGTCGATTATCCCGGAGACCGTCTTCTCGGCGCTGACCTCCGGGTCTGTGCTGCAGACCCTGTTCATCGCCCTGCTCGCGGGCTTCGCAATCCAGAGCCTGGGCAAGGCGGGCGAGCCGGTTCTCAAGGGTATCGCCCACTTGCAGAAGGTCGTCTTCAAGATGCTGGCCATGATCCTGTGGCTGGCCCCCATCGGCGCATTCGGCGCGATGGCCGCGGTCGTCGGCGCTACCGGCTGGGCAGCGGTGAAGGAACTGGCCATCCTGATGCTGGCCTTCTACATCACCTGTGTCCTGTTCATCTTCATCGTCCTCGGCCTGATCCTGAAGATCGGCGCCGGCTTCAATATCTTCAAGCTGCTGCGCTACCTCGGCCGCGAACTGCTGCTGATCGTGGCGACGTCCTCCTCCGAGTCCGCGCTGCCGAACCTCATGCGCAAGATGGAGCACGCCGGCGTTGACAAGTCCACCGTCGGCATCGTCGTGCCGACCGGCTACTCCTTCAACCTCGACGGCACCGCCATCTACCTGACCATGGCCTCCATCTTCATCGCCGACGCCATGAACAAGCCAATGAGCATCAGCGAGCAGATCGGCCTGCTGGTCTTCATGATCATCGCCTCCAAGGGCGCCGCGGGCGTCACCGGCGCAGGCATCGCAACCCTCGCCGCAGGCCTCCACTCGCACCGCCCCGAGCTTCTCGACGGCGTGGGCGTAATCGTCGGTATCGACCGCTTTATGTCCGAGGCCCGAGCCCTGACCAACTTCTGCGGTAACGCTGTCGCGACCCTTCTGGTCGGCCGCTGGACCCACTCCATCGACCGCGACCGCGTACACCAGGTGCTCGACGGCAAGCTGCCCTACGTCGACACCGAGGTGGACAGCCACGTGAATATGGCCTACCCGAACGTGACCAACCCTGCCACGGCGACGCTGCAGCCGACGCCTCAGATCGACCTGGAGCAGTACAAGCACTAGGAAATTGCGGGTAATTGCGGGAAATCAGCGCCGTGGGAGGCGTCGTCAAGCGAAGGCGACCTTCCCCCGGCGCTTTTCGCATTTGCCGGGAAGGGCGGGTGACCAAGGGCTGTGAGATGCGTTACTCGAATGGTTTTTTGGGGCTCACACGCGTAGCGTAAGCAGGCGGTGTGAAAACCGGCGCCAACGTCGCGCCGGAGACGAGCAACGGTAGAAAATTCCCTGGTGGAATACCTGAAAGTGCGCGAGATTCCACGCCGGAACCCCCGACTGAGAAAAACAGGGGACAGGCGTGGCTTTTTCATTTCAACAATGTGCGCAATTGGGCGAGAACATGAGGGTGCCGAACTGCGGGCACTGACAAAGAAAAATACGTGATTGGGCGGGTCAAGATGTGCGACCCAAATGGTGAGAAAACAACTGTGAACAATGAGTGTGTGGGCGAGATGGCCCAGGAAGAGCCCCAAATGGCTGATAATGAAATGAATGTAAACGGCGACGAGATCCGCGAGGACCAGAATGTGGAGGTCCGCGAAGAGGCGGACAACAATGCGGGCGAGGCTCCGGCGCAGGCCGTAGAAGCAAGCTCCGTGGCCGAGGCCGAACTGGCTGAGACGGCCGAGAAGGCCGAGCAGACTGAGGTTGCTCAGGCCACTGGCGAAAACAACGACGCCGACGACGAGGACGACACCGTCGGCTTCGACCAGCTGGACCTAACCGATGAGATCGTGCGCGCGGTGCGCAAGGTCGGCTTTGAAAAGCCGTCGCCGATTCAGGCGGCAACCATCCCGACGCTGATGAGCGGCCGCGACGTGGTCGGCCTGGCGCAGACCGGTACCGGTAAGACCGCGGCGTTCGCACTGCCGATCCTGGCGCGCATCGACCGCGACGTCCGCGCCCCGCAGGCCCTGGTGCTCGCGCCGACCCGCGAGCTCGCGCTGCAGGTGGCGGACTCCTTCCAGTCCTTCGCAGACCACCTGGGCAAGATCCACGTCCTGCCGATCTACGGCGGCCAGTCCTACGGCGTGCAGCTCTCCGGCCTGCGCCGTGGCGCCCAGATCATCGTCGGCACCCCGGGCCGCGTCATCGACCACCTGGAGAAGGGCTCGCTGGATATCTCCGGCCTGCGCTTCCTGGTGCTCGACGAGGCCGACGAGATGCTGCAGATGGGCTTCCAGGAGGACGTCGAGCGCATCCTCGCCGACACTCCGGACGAGAAGCAGGTCGCCCTGTTCTCGGCAACCATGCCGGCCGCGATCCGCCGCCTGTCCAAGCAGTACCTGACCGATCCGGAAGAGATCACGGTCAAGTCGCAGACCCGCACCGCGGACAACATCCGCCAGCGCTTCCTGATGGTCAGCCACCGCAACAAGCTCGACGCCCTGACCCGAATCCTCGAGGTCGAGGAGTTCGAGGCCATGATTATGTTCGTGCGCACCAAGCACGAGACCGAGGAGCTGGCCGAGAAGCTGCGCGCCCGCGGATTCTCCGCGGCCGCCATCAACGGCGACATCCCGCAGACCCTGCGCGAGCGCACCATCGACCAGCTAAAGGACGGTCGCCTGGACATCCTGGTGGCCACCGACGTCGCCGCCCGCGGCCTGGACGTCGACCGCATCTCGCACGTGGTCAACTTCGACATTCCGCACGACACCGAGTCCTACGTCCACCGCATCGGCCGCACGGGCCGCGCGGGCCGCTCCGGCGAGGCGCTGCTCTTTGTCACCCCGCGCGAGGGACGCCTGCTGCGCTCCATCGAGCGCGCCACCAAGTCGCAGCTCCACGAGATGAAGCTGCCGACGGTCGACGAGGTCAACGACTCCCGCAAGCAGAAGTTCTCCGACGACCTCACCGAGGCCCTGGCGGACCCGCAGGTCCCGGTCTTCCGCGAGCTGATCGAGGAGTACGCAGAGGAGCACGACACCCCGCTGGTGGACATCGCCGCAGCCATCGCCGCTCAGGCTCAGTCCGGCGAGTTCCTGATGAAGGAGCCGCCGCGTCACCGCCGCGACGACCGCCGTGGCAACGACAGAGACCGCGACCGCTTCGAGCGCGACCGTGGCCGTGGCGGGCGCGACGGCCGCTCCCGTGGCGTGCGCGGCGAAGGCAAGCGCGTCGAGCAGGTGGACTTCAACCGCGAGGGCATGACCACTTACCGCATCAACGTCGGCCGCCGCCAGCACGTGCGTCCGGGAGCCATCGTGGGTGCAATTGCCAACGAGGGCGGTCTGTCCTCGAAGGACTTTGGACACATCGACATCCGCGGAGACCACACCCTGGTCGAGCTTCCGTCCAACCTGCCGCAGCAGGTCCTCGATAACCTCTCGGACACCCGCATCTCCGGACAGCTCATCGGCCTGCAGGTCGACGACGGAACCTCGGTTGACGACGGCGACGACTACCGCGGCGGACGCGGCCGTGGCGGCTACCGTGGTGACCGGGATCGCGATGACCGTGGCGGACGCGGCCGTGGCGGTTTCCGCGGCGGACGCGGTGGATTCCGCGGTGACCGGGACCGAGATCGCGACGATCGCGGTGGACGCGGCCGTGGCGGCTACCGGGGCGACCGGGATCGCGATGACCGCGGCGGCCGCGGGGGCTACCGTGGCGACCGGGACGACCGTGGTTTCCGCGGTGACCGTGGCGATCGCGGAGGCCGTGGCCGGCGCTAGGAACACGTAGGCACAACAAAAGCCGGGCCCGGGAAGGAAAGGGAAGTGCTGCTTGGAGCAGCCACGCCTTTTCTTCCGGGGCCCGGCTTTCGTCGTAAAGCGTCAGAGAGTTAGACGAAGAACATCATCACGGCGACGATGAACCACAGGGCGGAGAAGATGCCCGAGAACATCGCGAGCTGCTTCTTCTGCTTGTCCCAGTCCAGGCTCTCGGCCTTCGCGCGGCGCTCGGCGAACTCGGGGTCATCCGCGTCCTCGTCCTCATCGGCGACGCCGAGGCCGGCCATCATGATGCGCTGGCGCGGGATGATCAGGAAGAACAGCAGCGCCCAGGCGATGATCGCCAGCAGGATCGCGGCGTGCAGCAGGCCTTCCTTGACGTAGGTCGAAATATCCATGAACATCACGCCGAAGCCCAGCAGCGGAACCAGCAGCGACCACATGCCGTAGGTGCGCGAGATCGCGTGCATGGTGCGGGCGGCGCCAACGGTCCCGGCCTCGCCGCCGCGGGCTGCCAGGGCGAGCTTCGGGAACATGGAAATGGCGACGGTCACAGGTCCCAGCAGCAGGATTGCCGCCAGGACGTGGACCATAGTGACAACGTTGAACACGTCATACCTTTCTGAAAAATCGGTGAGCCTCGATACCTTGACAGGGCGCAAAAATTGCCCCGGTCAACTTCCCAGGAGTTTCGCCTCTCCCGGGCGAGGGCCTGGAACTAACTTAACGGCAAAGTCACTTTTTCTCTATTCCGCATGCCGCAGCGAGCGCCTCCCAGTCCGACTCCGTCACCGCCAAATCCCATTTCAGGGCGACCGTTAGGTACCGGGCCGCGTACGTGCACCTCGCAGTTTTGTCGGGCATCCACTCGCCGGGTGTCGCGTCCCCCTTATCCCTATTGACCGAGCTGAGCGTGGGCACCAGGTTCGTTTCCGCGTCGTTGCCGAACTCCCTGCGCCGGGCCGAATCCCACGCGTAGGCGCCAAAATCCCACGCGGCCGCCAGCGGATAGACGTGATCGATGTCCACCTCGTGGCTGACGACGCCGTCGCCGGTGTACGGATCGGCGATGGAGCGGTCGTCGGCAAGCGTGCAGCGCGAACCCCCAAACCACGCGACCAGCACCAGCCTGCGCGTATTGCAATCGGCCGGGCCTGCCCAGACGCCGAAGAGTTCGCGCTTGTAACCCGTCACCGTCGGCCGACTCTGAACCACGCGCACCCGCTCCAGTTGCTTGCCGACGGCCACGGCGTCGGCCCTGTCCGGTGCGGTGGACAGAGCACCGGGAAGGAAACGCGCGGCGAGAAACGCGATAGCGAAGGCGAGTGGTAACACGACGGCGAGGCGCTTTCGCGCAACGGGCGAAAGGGGTGGAGATAGAAAAACGCGCATACTCTGATAGGCGCGAAAATCGGGTTTTCGGTTCCCTAGAGAGTATGCGCGGGGGTAGGCGCGAGGCGGGGAGTGGCTAGTCGCGTGCCGCCACGACTGCGCGCTCGAACTGATCGACGATCTCGTCGCTGGGCTTGGCAGTGGCAAGGGTAACGGCCACCATCATGATGGCCGCGGCGACGAAGCCCGGCACGATTTCGTAGATGGTGTTGGTCAGCGGGCTCATGCCCCAGGCGAAGGAGACGACCGCGCCTGTGATCATTCCGGCGGCCGCGCCCACCGCATTCAGGCGCTTCCAGTAGAGGGCGGCCAGCAGAACCGGACCAAAGGCGGCACCGAAGCCTGCCCAGGCAAATCCCACGAGGTTGAGGATCGAACTATTCGGGTTGGCTGCAATAATCGCGGCGATGACTGCAATCAACGCGACCGCGAGGCGGGACAGCGTCATGTAGGTCTGCGGGCGCAGGGACTTGTTGACGGTGGCCTTGAACAGGTCCTCAATCAGCGCGGAGGACGACACCAGCAGCTGCGAGGAAATCGTGGACATGATGGCCGCCAGCACCGCGGTGAGAATCAGGCCAGCGATGAGCGGGTGGAACAGGATGCGGGTCATGTCCAGGAAAATGGTTTCGTAGGACTCCGAGTCGGTGACGTGGGCCTGCGGGTTCGTGGCAAAGAACACGGTGGAAGTCAGGGCGACGATGACGGCGCCGAGCATGCACAGGAACTGCCAACCGATTCCCCAGCGGCGCCCCTCGGCGGCATCCTTCGCGCTACGCAGGGCCATGAATCGGACGATGATGTGTGGCTGGCCGAAGTAGCCCAGGCCCCATCCCAGCAGGCCGATGATGCCCAGCGCGGTCGTCCCGGAGAACATATTGAAGAATCCCTCGACCGGCTTGCCCTCGCTGCCCGGGTACGGGTTGTTCGCCGCGAAGGTAAAGATGTCGCCGACGGAATTGCCGTGATTGAGCAGGTAAATGATGCCAGCAACCGGAACGGTGACCAGTGCGACGAACATGATGATGCCCTGAACCGTATCCGTGTAGGAGACGGCGAGGAAGCCTCCGAAAAGCGTGTAGGCCACGGTAATTGCGGCGACGAGCAGCATGCCGACCAGGTAGTTGCCCCCGAAGGTCGACTCCCAGTAGCGGCCGCCTGCGACCATGCCGGAGGAGACATAGAAAGTGAAGAACAGGAGGATGATCAGGCCCGCAGCCACGCGCAGGATCTTCGTGCGGTCCGCCAGCCTATTTTCCAGGAAGGAAGGGACGGTAATGGAGTTGTGCGCAATCTTTGTGTAACTGCGCAGACGCGGCGCCGTGAACTTCCAGTTCAGCCAGGCGCCGATGACCAGGCCGATGGCAATCCACGTCTGGTTCAGACCGGAGAGGTAAATAGCGCCGGGGAGGCCCATGAGGAGCCAGCCGGACATGTCGGACGCACCCGCAGATAGGGCGGCGACAAATGGGTGCAGGCCGCGGCCGCCGATCATATATTCGTCATACTCCGCCGTCTTGCGCCAGCCTGACCAGCCGATGTACATCATCGCAGCCAAGTAAATGCCAAGGGCAATGATGAACCACGTCTGTTGGTCCACAGGAAACTCCTCAGTTTTTATCGTGTCATTTAGGTTCAGTAAGTAAGACGCAGCGAGGGGTGGTGCCGCGCGAAATTATTAACCTTATTTTTTACTTAGTCTCATTGACGTTTTCATGTGATTGGTGTCATTGCAAAACGCCGACATATTTATGACCTGGGAATATTCATTCTAGGTGGGGCGTTTGTGCACGTAGTCGACCTACTGCGACGTTGTGAGCGGCATCTCAGGTTTAGTTACGGGGGTGTTTTCCACGACGTCGAACGGGTGTGCTAATCTGGGTTTGTGTTCGGGCGAAATGCCCAGGATGCGGGGCTCGTGTCGTGTGGTAGCTGTCGAGCGGCAGGGTCGGGGAGGGGAATCCGGGAGACATGGCAGAATCAACAGGTTGCTGGACCGGGCGCTGGGCGCCGGCTGTGGGCACGGTAACGGTCGCGGAAATGGAGGCGGTACGTGGACATGCAAATGGCTGCTGATGTCGCGTTGCTGCTCCACGCGTTCTGGAAGGATGACTCAGGCCTACATTTGTGGGTTGAGAGGCCGGAGGGGCATCGTATTGTCGCGTCGGTTGATCCGCTGGAATTGCCCTCGGAGCAGAGGCGTCTTTTTGCCGTGCTGGAGCGCGGTAGTAGCGCGACCGTTTCGTTGAAGCTGCGCACCCCTAAAGGGCGAAGCGTGGAGAGGGTCGTGCCCACGTGGGTATTTCCGCCGTGGGAGGCAGTGCGTGTACTCGCTGCGTTGCAGGAGGAAACCTATTCGCCGGCAATGGCTCCGGACTTACGCTTCTTCGTGGATGTGGTGCGTGGAATGGAGCAGTTTGCCCGCTCCGGCCGTGCCTTGATCGGCCTGACGTGGGAGGACCGGCAGTGGTGGCCAACGTGGCGGATGCCGGAGGGACTCAGTGAGATCGCGTGGCGTAGCCAGGTCGCGCAGCGGACCCCGCCGGTGCTGATTGAAAATGGAGGGGCAACGGTGGCGGAAGACTTCATGAACCGGATGTTTCATTGGACGGTCAATGCTCTTCTCTCCGATTTGGATGAGCCTGCGCCACAGCGCCAGAGTTTCGTTCGTGCACTTCTTGAGTCGGAGGCTCTCGACCGCGCGTTGCCTGGCGTAGCCTCGGCGTTGTCGAAATGGCGCAGCTCTGCTGATAGCGAGGACGCGCGACTGCTGATGGCAGTGGAGGAGCCAACGAACTTTGAGGGGCAGCTCGAAGAGACCCCGGATCTGGGCCTTCCGCAGCTCGTGGATATTGCAAGGGAAGACTCCGTCAATGCCCCCACCGCGGAGGCAAGTGGGATTATGTGGCCGCTGCGTATGTACTTCCGGGTGGGCGTTATGGCTCCCGAGCGCCTGAATCCCGACATGTGTCGGCGATCCGTCCTGGCGATTTTGCGCCCGCAGCTTCAGCGGGCGCAGGAAGCTTTCCCTCCGTTTACTCAGGCACAGGCTGCTGGGTACGGCCTCGACCTGATGCTGACTTCTGAGCAGCTCATTGAGCTGGTATCTACGGGAATTGCGGAGCTGGCGAAGGTCGGAATCGACGTCATGCTGCCGGCCAATTGGAAGTCGGTGGCAACAGAACTCCGGCTCAACACCAGGGTTCCCGATATCGAACCGACGGGGCCGGCCGGGCGTCGGTCGGAGCCGAAGCTGGGGTTCAACCAGTTGGTCGATTACGAGTGGAAGCTCGCTGTCGGCGACATGGTTCTGAACGAGTCCGAGATGCGCCAACTAGCGGCGTCCAGCACTGGCCTTGTGTATCTGCGCGATCGCTGGGTCCATGCGGATCCTGCGGTCGCCCGTGAGGCGCTGAAATTCTTAGTAGAACAAACCAAGGCAGGAGAAGAAACCGGCAAGGGGCAGGTTTCTCTGAAAGAGCTCGTATTTGCGGACGGTATTGAACGCAAGGCTCCTGTTCCTGTTGCTCCGCGCGATCCCGGCTGGCTCCGCTGTCTTGTAGAAGGAAACGGCTCGCGTCAGGCGAGCGAAGAGGATGTGAAGGTTCCTTCGGAATTTGTCGGGCAACTGCGCCCGTACCAGATCAGAGGTCTTGCATGGCTATCGAGAATGTCGGAGAGCGGATTCGGGGTAATCCTCGCCGATGATATGGGGCTGGGAAAGACTATTCAGATTCTGGCGCTTCTGCAGCGAGAGCGCGAGGAAAACCCACAAGCGTCGGCAAGCCTGCTGGTTGCCCCGACTGGTGTCCTGCGAAATTGGGCATCGGAGGCCAAGAAGTTCACTCCGGACCTGCGGGTGGGAATCCTGCACGGTTCGGGACGCCCAAGCGGGGACAAACTACAGGAATTTGTGGCAGGCCACGACCTGATTGTGACGACCTACGGAGTTGCTACCCGGGATCGCGCAGAGCTCGGGGCTATTTCATGGGAGCACGTCATTGCGGACGAAGCGCAGGCTATCAAGAATCCGAATTCGCAGGCTTCCAGGGCGCTGCGGGCCATGCGTTCTCGACAAAACATAGCGATGACCGGCACGCCCGTGGAAAACGACCTGGGTGAATTGCGTGCGATCATGGACTTCTGTAATCCGGGGATGTTGGGCTCGGCAAATGTCTTCCGAAACAGGTTTGCTATCCCCATCGAACGAGACGGTAATGAGGTCATGCTTGCCCAGTTGAGGGCGTTGACGGCGCCATTCATTCTGCGCCGCATGAAGTCCGATCCGTCGATTGCTCCGGACCTTCCGAAGAAGAATGAGCACGTTGAAATGGTGACGCTGACGGCGGAACAGGCATTCCTCTATGAGGGGGCCGTCAAGGATCTGGAGGCGAAGATCAAACGGGCGAAGCAGTCGAAGTCCGGGGAATTCGGCCGGAAGAGCATAATCCTGTCCGGAATCATGAAGCTGAAGCAGATTTGTAACCATCCGGCGCATTATCAGCATGACGGTTCGGGCCTGCTGGATCACGGTAAGCACAGGTCAGGCAAGGTTGAGAGGCTTGAGGAGCTGCTTGACGACATTGTTGCCGCCGGCGAGCGGGCGCTCGTCTTCACCCAATTCGTCGAGTTCGGAAAGATGCTCGTGCCCTACCTGAGTGGCCGTTTCGGGCAGGAGATTCCCTTCATCGAGGGCTCCATGACGCCCAACCAACGTGAGCGGGCGGTGGCGGAATTCAACTCGCCTGGAGGGGCTCCGGTGATGATTCTGTCGACCCTAGCTGCAGGCGTTGGCATCAACTTGACCACGGCGAATCACGTCATTCACGTAGACCGCTGGTGGAATCCGGCCGTGGAGAATCAGGCAACTGACCGCTCCTACCGCATCGGCCAGGTTAAGGACGTGCATGTTCACAAGTTGGTCAGCGTCGGAACGTTGGAAGAGCGCATCGACGAGTTGATCTTTGAGAAGTCGGAGCTGGCAGATGCCGTTGTGCGCGCCGGAGAAACGAAACTGACCGAAATGGACTTCCACCGCTTGCGCTCGCTGTGGCAGCTCGACCACTCCCGGATCGAGGGCGTAAAGAAGGCGCAGCATTTCGCAGCGCAGGAACGTCGGGGTGCCGTGGGCGACGGTAAAGGTACACCGGAGGCCGACCGGATTGATAATGTGCGGCCTTTCCGCAGGAAGGGGCAGTAGTCGATGTCACAGGAAAATGGCGGCGGAACGGGTAATTCGAGAAACGGCGGATCCGGAGGCGGAGCCCAGCGAGACGTCACATGGGGCGACAACGTCATCTTCGCCGAGTTCGGTAAGGAACGAGGCGACGGTCGTGGTGGGCGATCCGGCGGACGCAGGAGACAGCGCCGAACGGCTGGGAATCCAGCCCCGAGTGCTAGCAGTGCCATAGAAAAACTGCTTGCCACCCAAGACTGGGCGGGTGCCTTCCACGCAAACGGTTCTGCTGGTACCAAGAGATCGCGCGATGCCGTTGAGCCGCGCACCACATTTTCGCAATGGGCGTGGGAATTCATCCTCCGTGGCTGCGATGACGGTCGTGTTCGTCGCGGCGAAAAATACTTCCGGGACGGTCAGGTCCTGGGCACTCGCATCGCCGACGGATATGTCCTTGGCGAAGTCCAAGGCAGCCAACTCGATCCGTTTTCCGTATTCATACGCTTCCCACGCCGAGATGCCAAAGACATTGATGAAGTTCTGCGGTGGCTCGTTGATAACCCGACTGCAGTCGGAGAATTCGAGCGAGGAGAGCTCCCGTTCCAGCAGATGGAAAAGCTGCTGTGTGACACCGAAGAGCACGTCTATTGCGAGTGCACATGCCCAGATCCCGCACCCGTCTGCAAACATGTCGTCGCCGTGGCGTCGCAGTTGGTTTCCCAGATAGATGACGAGCCACTGTCGCTCCTGCAGCTGCGCGGATACCCGGTGCGGGACTTGCAGCGCAGGCTGGCGGAGCTAACTGCGCAGAGGCCACAACGCGAACCTAAGCGCCTTGGGCTCGGCGGACAGGTCAGGCCTAACGGAAAGCCGACCTTGACCGTGGTTGATCCCGATGCACAAGGAACCGGGTCGGGGCCAGGACTGGTCCCCGGCGTGGCAGAGGAATCTGGCAGCGGCCTGCGAGCAGTCGACGCAGACTTTTGGGGGCGCGACCTGCCACGGGTCGAAGTACCCGAACTAGAGGAAATCGATCCGCTCATACTGACCGACCGGAGTTTGCTGCACGAAGCGCTTCAACCGACCTGTGTCATTTCGAGGGAAACGATCAGGGCTGTCTCCGACCTCGAAGATTGCTGGTACCACTTGAAACAAGCCCTGAGCCTTGCTCAGAGGGAAAAGTAGGAGGGCACGACGACGATGGTGAAATTCATCCACACGTCTGACTGGCAGCTAGGCATGACCCGCTGGTTCCTTGAAGGAGACGGCGCAGAAGCGCAGTCACGTTTCGACGAGGATCGATTGGTGGCTATCGACCGCATCGGCGCCCTCGCGCAGCGAGAAGGAGCTGAGTTTATCGTTGTCGCTGGCGATGTATTCGACTCGAATACGCTGCCGGAGCGCGTTTTCCAGCGAGCGCTGGACCGCATTGCGAAGCTCCCCGTGCCCGTTTACCTTTTGCCCGGAAACCACGACGCTCTCGACGCTTCCTCGATTTATAACCGAGCTGCATTTCAAAAGATGGAGGATGAAGACGTCTTCGTTATCCGTGACAGTGAGCCGATTATTGTGCGCGATGGAGTAGAGATTGTTGGCGTACCGGTTCGCGGAAAGTACTCGGCCGAAGACGTGGTAGGACAGGTAGTCTCCGACCTCCAGCCCACTGCTGGCGCACGGATTGTGGTTGCTCACGGACAGGTCGAGGGCTTCGGTCAGGATGCGGGCGCCACCATCGACCTGGAGGAGATTCGGAGGGCGGCCTCGCGCGGCGCTGTTGATTTTGTAGCGCTGGGCGATTCTCATTCCACGGCCCAACTGGATCCCGAGGGACGAGTGTGGTTCTCGGGTGCGCATGAAACCACTGATTATGACGATAAGGAGAGAGACTCCGGCAACGCGCTATTGGTGGCCATCGAGCCTCGACATACGTCGGAGGCGTCTTCGAAGTTGAACGTGGCCGTGACACAGCGGCGCGTAGGGAAGTGGCGGTTCCATGCGGTTACGAAGGAAGTCACCAGTTTTGATGACGTAGAGGATTTCTTCGCGCACCTTGACTCCATCCCGGAAAAGACGACCACCGCGGTGAAGTATTCACTGCGTGGCACCGTCAGCCTGACTGAGATGTCCGAGTTTGAGCGGCGCCTGGCCACTCAGGAATCGAGGTTCGCGGCGTTGTACCGCAGGAAGAGCGGCAGCGATCTGACCGTGGTCGCCGAGGTAGACGATATCGACAAGTTGGGGTTGAGCGGATATCCGCTGCAGGCCGCGCACCAGCTCAGCGCCCTAAGCCAGGGCAACGATGCCGAAGGGATGTCTATCGCCGAAGAGCAGCGCCAGGCGGCCACTGACGCACTCAGGCTCTTGGCCCGACTGGTCGGGGAGAAGGAGTAGAACACATGCGCTTTTACGAGATCGAGTTGCACAACGTCCGTGGCATCGAGTCCTTGGCGATCCGCGATATTGCAGATCGGGGAGTCATCGTCATCTCCGGCGAGAACGAATCCGGTAAGACAACCATTGCCAAAGCGCTGGAAGCCGCGTTGACGACGAAGTGGAAGTCACAGTCTGCCGCGACCCTGAGCCTGCGCAGCAACAACACACAGGACAAGCCCCATATCAAGGTGCGCATGGAACTCGACGGCTACGAGTTCACGCTGGATAAAGTCTTCGGAAACACGAAGGATGCCGGCACGACCATCACCGTCCACTCTCCACATGCGGAAACGCTGAAGGACGACGCCGCGGAAAAATGGCTCGAGCAGCGCCGCGATAGCGCGGATACGGAAAAACTGTGGCAGGTCTTCGTCGCTGAGCAGGGCCAGGCTCAGAAGACGCTGTCGCTTGGCGGATTTACGCAGGTGACAAACGCTTTGCAGACCGCGACTGGGCAGCGGGCAGAAACGGTCGCCGAAAGTGGACTGTATGACGCGGCGAGGGAGCTGTTCGAGGAGTACTATGCAGCCAAGAGCGGAAAGCCAAAGAAGCCGCTCGTCGACGCCGAGAAGGCCCTCAACGATGCCCGGTCTGCCCGCATCGCTGCTGCCGAGACGGTCAGGAACTTCGATGCCCTCAACGAAGAGGCTGCCAACAACGAGGAAAGCCAAAAGGCCCAGCGTGAGTTGCTGCCGGAGGCTCAGGCTGAGGTTGCGCGTTGGGCGAAGGCCGCCGAGGAGTTACAACAATTCCGCCTAGCTGTTGACTCTGCGAAGCAAGCCAATGAAGCTGCGGTGCAGCGGCACGAGGCCGCGAAGAGGGAAATGTCCGGCCGAGAGGCGCTGATCGACGAGCTGAAAAAGGCGACGTCGGCAACCGAGAAGGCTCAGAAAATTCTGCAGGACCGCGAAGAGGCCTATCAGTCGGAAAAGAAGGCCATCGCGGAGGCACAATCGACGCGCGACACGGCGACGGAAAAGTATCGGCAGGCCCGAAAGGTCGAGGACATCGCCGCTGCGGAAGTGGCCCTTGCTGAAAAACGTGCCGTGGTCGCCGGCCTCGCGGACAAGGCCAGCAGCATCGAGAAACTGCGCGAAAAACTCGCAGAACACCGCGCCACCGTGGCAAAGAATCCTGTGGATGATGAGGCGCTGGACAAGCTGCACAAGGCAGAGGGCAAGCTCCGAACGGCCACCGCGGTCCTGCAGGCATCGAGCCCAACTGCTGTACTGAGCGCGTCGGCTTTGGCGTCGGTCAGCTTCGACGGTGAGTCCGTGACACTATCGCCTGAGGACGGTCCGATTACTCGGCACGTTACTCAGGAATTGAGCGTCGGTATCGGGGATGTCACTATCGCCATCCAACCTGGAACGGGCTCCGAGGCGTCCCAGCATAAGGTTGAGCAGGCCCAGGAGGCTTTGAACGATCTGCTCGAAGGCTTCGGTGCTCAGACGGTGGAGGAGGCCCAGCAATCCAACTCGCGCCGTCGGCACGCGGAAGTGGAAGTACAGCGAGTCGAGGTGGCCATCGAGGCGGCGGCAGCGGGGAAGGATCTTTTGAAGATCCAAGAGGAGCTCTCTGATGCTGTAGCAGGCGCCGAACTCGCGATGTCCCGCTATGAGGAGTTGGCCGGCCACGCAGCCCCTGAACAGATTGATCTCGGCGAAGCGAAGGTCAAACTGGAGAATGCAATCAGCGTGAGGCAGGCTGCCGAAGACGCCCGCGACCAGGCCGATAGCTTGTTGGGGGCGCTGTCCAAACGCAACGCCCAGGAAAAGTACATGGAAGCTGTCAGCAACCTAGAAAGCCAGCGCTCGGTGGAAAAGGTGCGCGCAGAGGCGCTCGCTTCGGCTAGGGAAGAAATGACCGACGCGGCCGTGTTCGCCTCGGTTGAAAATCGGAAGAGCGAGCTGGAAGCGGCGCGGGAGAAGCTGGCGGAGGCGTCTGCAGAACTTGCGCGACGCGACGCCGACGACGTCGAGGATTCCCTGGAGGGGGCGCGTGTGCGCGTGGCCCGAACGGAGGCGAGGCTGTCGGAATTGGAGAAGCGCCGCAACGAGATTCGCGTGCATCTTGACTATTTCGACAGTGCCAATGAGCAACTTGCCTCTGCAGAGGGCGCGGTCGAGCGGGCCGAGCGGGAATGGGCTGCTATTTCGAGGAGAGCGCTCGCGGCGAAGACCCTGTTCGAGGCTCTTCAAGAAGCTCGCCAGGAATCGCGAAATGCCATCGCGGCCCCGCTGTTGAAGAAGATGGACGAGTACGGTGGCGGCGTGTTCGGACCGGAGACTGTGTTCGAAATGAACGAGGCATTGGAAATCACCTCGAGGTCTAATGCGAATGGGACCTATGCGGTCCATGACCTTTCTGGGGGAGCGCAGGAACAAGTGGACATCCTCCTGCGCCTTGCGGTTGCCGGCGTGATGGAAGGAGGCCAGGGGGCGCCCGTGATTATCGACGATGCGCTGGGATATTCTGATGAAAACCGGTTGCGTCGAATGAATAACGCAATTGCCCGAGCGGGCCGAGACATGCAGGTTTTTGTGTTGACCTGTGACGAAAATCGCTTCGATCGTGTCAAAGATGCCCGCCTTTTGAAAATTGTTGACTTGGCAATGAGGTAGGCTCTATAAATATGCAGGAAGTTCAGTGGTTAACCGAAGAAGAGCAGCGACTGTGGCGTTCCATCCTTAACGCTAAGCGTGCTGTCGATAGAGCTATCGATTTGCAGCTCCAGGAGACCTTGGATATTTCCACCGCAGACTTTTCCGTCCTCGTCGTGTTGTCTGAGGCCGAGAACAACGTCGTTCGCATGCGTGCTTTGTGCGATGCCCTGGATTGGGATCGCAGCCGCATGTCTCACCAGATCACGCGCATGGAACGCCGTGGCCTGGTTACCAAGGAGCGCTGCGAATGCGACAACCGCGGCATCGATGTCGTTCTGACCGAGCACGGGCTTGAAATCATCAAGCAGGCTGCGCCGAACCATGTTCGCCTGGTCCGCCGGGTCATCTTCGACGTTTTGGGCTCGGACATCGACTATGAAAAGGTCTCTGGTGTGTTGAACAAGGTCGCCGAGGTCGCAGATTCCCAGCGAGACCACGAGGCGGAATAGGCTCATCGGCCAACCCACGGTTGGTCGGCCCCCGTCTGTGGCCGTCCCCGCCCACGGCCATCCCACAACCGAGTGGGGCTGGCACGGCTGCAGCCAGTTTTTATAACGATTAGGTGGCTAAGAGCGCCAAAACCCCGCGCGCGGAGGCGAGCACCATTAGCCTAAACACCTATGAACTCATATGAATGGCTGAACGACGACGAACAGCTTTTCTGGCAGACGATGGTCTCCACATTTCGTGGGGTCGAGCGCAACATTGAGCGCTCCCTGCGCTCCCGTACTGGGCTGACCTTCGCTGACTTCACGCTGCTCATCGCCCTGCACGAGACCGAGGACGGCATTATGCACGTCGATCAGGTCTGTGAACGCCTCAAGTGGAACCATCCTCGTGCCCTGCTGCACACCAACCGCCTGGTGAAGCGAGGTCTGGTGCATACCGAGGATCCCGGAGAGGACCCGGACTCGGACTATGTTGTCGTACTCACCGGCGTCGGGCGCCATGTTTTCGCCGAGGCGGCTCCGGATTACGTCGATACGGTGCGAACCGAGGTTATCGCGCCGCTGTCCGATGAGGATCGGGCCAACATGATGAAGTGCTTCGAGGCCGTACTTCGCCGCGCTTGAGCCGCCGTTTCTCCTTCTAACTACGTCGGTGCATAACCCCGCAGAGAATTCTGCGGGGTTTTTCTATGCCCCGACGAACGAGGGTGTAATGTGGCACACGCTTGCCATTTAAGGCGAGGATAGCCTAACTAAAATATGAAAGGCTATCGATAATATGACGTATCGCCATCTTCGCAAAAAGGGAGACCAACGACGATGAAAACAACAAAAATCCTCGCCTCGCTCGGGTGCGCCGCGCTGACCTTCGCCACCGCCGCATGTAGTGCAGGGACGGAGAAGACCGACGGGGCGTCGGCAAGCGGGGAGGGGGCCTTCAGCGTCGTGGATGTGGCGGGGCGTGAGGTGAGCCTCGACAAGGAGCCGGAGCGCGTCGTGCTGGGCGAGGGGCGCGCTATGTTCGCGGCCTCCTTCCTGGACAGTGAGGACCCCGGCGACCGAGTCGTGGCGCTGGGCTCGGACCTCCACTCGGCGGCACCCTCCTTTGAAGCGAAGCTCTTCGCGGCGCACCCGAACCTCGCACACCTGCCGACGATCGGCCAGATCGCCAAGGGCGACGTGACGGTGGAGAACTTGATCGCGCATAAGCCGGACATCATCGTCATGACGCTGGACCACAAGAAGGCCGCAGAGCAGTCCGGTTTCCTGGGCAAGCTGGACCAGGCGGGCCTGAAGTACGTGTTCACCGACTTCCGCCAGAAGCCGCTGGAGAACACCCCGAAGTCGGTGGAGATCCTGGGCAAGGTCCTCGGAGAGGAGGATAAGGCCAAGCAGTTCAACGCGTTCTACAAGGCCAAGGTCGACGACATCACCTCCCGCGCGGGCAAGACCACTGAGCGCCCGAAGACGCTGGTGTGGCGCGCGGCAGGCCTGAAGGACTGCTGCTCCACGGTGAAGAACTCCAACCTCGGCGACCTGGTCGTCGCGGCCGGCGGAGAGAACCTCGGCGACACCCTGCTGGACACAGAATCCGGCGATGTAACCGCCGAGAAGGTCCTGTCCGTCCAGCCGGAGCAGATCATTGCCACGGGCGGCTCCTGGGCCGCGAACCCGAAGAAGCCCGAGGTCGTCCCGCACGTCGAACTGGGCTACACCGCGACTCCCGAGGCCGCCGAGAAGACACTCGCAGGCCTGCTCGCCACCCCGGGCTTCGACTCGCTGAAGGCGCCCAAGGAGGGTGACCTCCACGCCGTCTTCCACCAGTTCTACGACTCGCCCTACAACGTCTTCGCGCTCGAGCAGTTCGCTAAGTGGCTGCACCCGGAGGAGTTCGCCGACCTCGACCCGGTCGCCGACTTCGCTGCCTTCCACAAGGAGTACCTGCCCTTCGAGCTGACCGGCACCTTCTTCACCACGCTGCCCGCTACCCAGTCCGCACAGCCCGCGACTCGCTAGGAGACGCCCGCCCATGACACAGATCGACACCCAATCGCCACCCTCGCCATCCGAGCGCGCCACCTCGCTTGCCGACGGCACCCGCTGCAGCGGCCAGCAGGACTCGGCGGCCCGGTATCGGCGCAGGTCCGTACGTAAACTCGCCATCATCGCGGTGCTTGTCGGGCTTGCGCTGGCGGCCTTCGTTGTCGCCACGATCGTCGGCCCGGTACCGCTGACGCTCAGCGACATCGTCCGTGGCATCGTCAGCCCGGACTCCGTCGACGAGACGACGCGCACGGTGCTGTGGAAGCTGCGGCTGCCGGCCTCCGTGATGGCGGTGCTGATCGGTGCGGGGCTGTCGCTCGCGGGCGCGCAGATGCAGACGATCCTGGACAATCCGCTGGCGGAGCCGTTCACGCTGGGCATCTCCGCGGCGGCGGCCTTCGGCGGCGCGGCCTCGATCGTGCTCGGCTGGGTCGTTATCCCGCACCCACAGTTCAACCTGGCCGCCGTGGCGTGGATCTCCTCGGTCATTGCGGTCGCGATCGTGGCCGCAGCCTCCATGTGGCGCGGCTCTGGCAAGGAGTCGATGATCCTGCTGGGCATCGGCTTGGTGCTCCTGTTTCAGGCGCTGCTGTCGCTGCTGCAGTACCGTGCGACGACGGAGGCCCTACAGCAGATCGTGTTCTGGACGATGGGGTCCCTGCAGCGAGCGACCTGGGTGTCCAATGGCATCATCGCAGGCGCACTGCTGATCGCTATTCCCTTCACCGTCCGCTACGCCTGGGCGCTGACAGCGTTGCGCCTCGGCGACGCCCGCGCCCGCGCGATGGGCGTCAACGTCGACCGGCTGCGCATCGCCACGCTGGTGGTGGCGTCCCTGCTGGCCGCGACCGCCGTGGCCTTCGCCGGAGTCATCGGCTTCGTCGGCCTGGTCGGTCCGCACATCGCCCGCATCCTAGTCGGCGAGGAGCAGCGCTACTTCGCCCCGGCGTCGATGGCCGCGGGCGCGCTGCTGCTGGCCGGCGCCCACGCCGTGTCCATCACGGTTGTTCCGGGCGTCGCGGTCCCCATCGGCATCATTACCGCCATCGTGGGCGTGCCCTTCTTCGTGGCCCTGATCTTCATGCGCCGACGGGTGGTGTGGAGCTAATGAGCGTCTTTCTCGAAGTACGCGATGTTTGCGCCGGATACGGCAGGCGGCAGGTGCTGCGGGGCGCGTCGATAAGCAGGCTGGAACCCGGAACCGTCACGGGGCTGCTCGGCCCAAACGCCGCCGGCAAGTCCACGCTGATGACCACCATCGTGGGGATCCGCAAGCCGAGCAGTGGCGAGATCGTAGTCGGGCGTTCCGGAGGAGGCGCCGAGCAAGTCTCCCGAATTACAGGCCCCGAGCTGCGCGACACCGTCGGCTACGTTCCCCAGGACCTGCCGTCGAGCGCGGCGCTAACTGCGTTCGAGTCGGTGCTGGTCTCCGGACGCAGGGGAGCATCATCGGGCCTGCGCGTGCGCTCCGAGGCCCTGGAGCACACCGCGTCGGTGCTGCGCAAGGTCGGCATCGAGCATCTGGCCGAGCGCTATGTGGGCGAGCTCTCGGGAGGACAGCGCCAGCTGGTCGCCGTCGCGCAGATGCTCGTCCGCGACCCGGAGGTCATGCTGCTGGACGAGCCCACCTCGGCCCTTGACCTGCGCCACCAGGTGGAGCTGCTGCAACTCATCCGCGCCGAGGTTTCCGAACGCTCCAGCCTCGCGCTGGTCGCCATCCACGACCTGAACCTCGCAGCTCGCTACTGCGACCAGGTCGTCGTGCTCTCCGGCGGTCGCGTCGCGGCGCAGGGCAGTCCCGCCGAGGTGCTCACCCCGGACCTGCTGCAGGAAACCTACGGCCTTCGCGCCCGTGTGCTTGACGACGACGGCGTCCCCGTAATCTGCCCCGTCGCGGAGCCTGCGCTGCAATAACCGCTGCCTTTGCCGGGCCTTTTACACAAGACCCCGGCGGGGTGGTAATATCTCAAGGCGTTGCGCATGGCGCGACCCGCCCCCGTAGCTCAGTGGATAGAGCGCCGGTTTCCGGTACCGAAGGTCGGAGGTTCGACTCCTCTCGGGGGCACAATTTCATTGGTCAGATGGGTGCCTACGGGTGCCTACGCCCTACGGCTTGACCCCGCCGCCACTGGTTTTTCGTCAGGGCGGCGGGGTCAAGCCGTGCGTGGCGCTCGGTTTAGCTCTCCTTCGGACGGCTGACGGTGCCGTCGGGGTAGCGGGCGAAGCGTCCCTCTTCGAACGGGGCAACCGGGTCGTTGGCCTCGAAGGGCCAGGCGCCGAACTCGCCGCGCTGGTAGGCGCCAAAGGCGTCGATCAGTTCCTCGCGGCTATTGGCCACGAAGGGTCCGTGCTGGACGACCGGGGCGCCGATCGGGCGGCCCTGCAGCACGAGGGCGAAGGAGCCCTCGTCCCCGGCGACTATCTCCAGAGGCTCGGTGGAGGCAAGCGCCGCGCCCTCCTGCTTGAGAGTCTCGCCGTCGATGGTGACGTCGCCGTCGAGGGAGTAGAGGATGCGCACGGTGTCCTCGCGGTTCGTCGGCGGCAGCGTCAGGTGCGCGCCGGGCTGCAGGCGCAGCACCCACACCGCAACGTCCGAATCCGGAGCGGACGCCCAGGACTCCGGAGGCGGGGACAGCGGCTGGGTATCGCCGAAAGCGCCTGCGACGACCTTGACGTCGTAACCGCGGCCCTCGGAGTCGGTGCCGCTGACGTGCGGCGTCTCCTCCGCCCAGAACATCTGGAAGTGGGGCTTGGCCTTCTTGCCCTCCGGGGGAAGGTTCAGCCAGATCTGGAACATGTGGTGCGGGTTCGGCTCGTCGGTGTGCAACAGTGGGAACATCTCCGCGTGCGCGGTGCCCGCACCGGTGGTCAGCCACTGGGTGTCGCCCTCGCCGTAGCGGGCCTGCGCGCCCTCGGCGTCGGTGTGGTCGACGAAGCCCTTCTCCACGACGGTGATCGTCTCGAAGCCGCGGTGCGGGTGGGAGGGGAAGCCCGGCACGGTCGAGCCGTGGTACATCGACCACCCGTCCTTATTCGAGAAGTCCATGCCGATATTGCGCCCAGCTAGCGACGCATCAGGCGCCATCGTCTCACCTTTGGCTGGCGGGTAGACGTCGTAGTGGTGCACAGCGAAGAGGAAGGGGTCCGCGCCGGGCAGCTGCGGGTTTCCCGCGACAGAGAACTTTTCGATGATTGCGCTCATGATTGGCTCCTAATGGGACGTAAAGGGGATGTGCTCGTCCTGTTGTTTTATTCCTTACCTGTTCTAGCCTGCACAACACTTTGTTGGCATGTCAATATTCCTTGGGTCGAGGTGAATCGCAGTCGGCTGGTCGTCACGTGTGGTGCTGGTCTGCTGTGAGCTGATGGAATGGGGGCTATAGGCTTCGCTCTGACGGATCATCGCAAATAGGGCGCAAGGGCTGTATGTACGTGTAAAGATTATGGTAATGAATTAAGTATTGGCTCTTACCTACGTTTGTTCTTTTGTTCAAGGAATTCTGGGGAACGTTTGGGGGATTGGGGTGACGCAGGGCTGAATGTTATTAGAGAGGGTAGAATAAAGTGTTTAAACCGGGCGACAGAATTAACCTTTCGGGCGTGTTCGATGAACAAGGGGTTACTTTGGAACGCGCTGACACGGAGAGCTTCGGAGAATATGAATTCTCTATTCAGCTAAGTTTTGCAGGGGCGCCGGGGTCCATTGCCGGTGCTGTGGATATCTCTACTTCCGGAGATATCTTAAGTATTGAGCTTGTCGGCATAGATAAGGCTATAGATTAATTCAGGGCTCGTGGAAATGATGGGTCGTAGTTCTTCGCATCTATTTGTAGTATGAGCCTTTTATGAAATTTTCCCATTTGGGTTAAATCCAATTGCGATTGTTGTATGACGGTGTTTCGCAGAGTAATTCAAAGTCTATAAATCGCTGAAATGCTATTCGTAGTTAGGGGATGATCGACTTTCCTGGCGATAATGGCCAGGCGCGAATTTGGCCGCCGAGGAGTTCGGCGCGTGCTGTGGTGACACTGCAACGAGGTAATTGGTATGGCGCAGCCTTCGCTAGAGAAAGTCGGCTTGGAGCCGTCAAAAAAAGCCCCCTGCCGCCCGAACGAATCGAGCGGCCAAGGGCCAGAAAGGTAAAGCCCGAAACCGAGCTTTCTGCGGCTATCCCGCGATAATCACCATCAGCGTGCGGGGGCCGTGGACGCCCTCGACGCGGCTGAGTTCAATGTCGGAGGTCGCCGACGGGCCGGAGATCATCGTAATCGGCACGGTCGGGTCGGCCTCGCGCAGGCGCGTGATCGACTCCGGGATGCCGTAGACGACGCTGTCGGCCGGGACGACGCAGATGTGCACGTCGGGGACCAGCGTCAGCGCGCGGCGGCCACACGACGGCGAGCCGTCCAGGAAAATCGTTCCCGTCTCCGCGCAGGTCACCGCGGAGCTGGTCACGATCGCGTCCAGCGCGTCGAGCTCGCGGACGCCCATGCCCTCGTCGACGCGGATCTCGCCCTCTCCCGAGTCGAGGCCCTCGACCCAGGCACGGTCGAGCCCGGCCGGAATGCCAATGACCTTGGCGCCAGCGTCGGCCACGGCCTTCTTCACAGCCGCGTTGATCTCGTCGGCACCCGCGCCGCAGCGGCGAACGTCGGCCTTATAGTCGGCAATGCGCTCGTCGGCAAGCGAGATGACCTCCTCGCGCGGCATGTCGGAGGAGCGCTCGTAGTCGCGGGGGATGGCGAAGTGCTCGCCCGGGGTGCCGGTGATGACGCCGGCCGAATCGGCCAGGTCCTTGCCGGAAAACGCAATCTTCTGGGCGTTGCGGATGCGGCCCAGGATCTCTTCCTTGGCGGATGAATTCGTCATGGCCTAGGCCTCCTTGTCTGCAGAATCGTCGGTGCCGTCGGAATCGCCGAGGCGGCCGTTGATCTTCGTCGGAACCTGGTGGACGGCCTCGCCGGCCAGTTCGGACTTCAACTTCTCGGACTTCCACAGGGAGCGGAACGGCGTCTTCGGCGGCACAGGGGTGTCGCGGGCGTCGGACCAGCCGCCCAGGAACAGCGGCAGCCAGTGAATCTCGCCGTCCTTCAGGCCCAGGACGCGGGCCAGGGAAGCCATCTTCACAGTCATGTCCCAGACCTTCTGGTTGCCCATCACGAAGCCGAGGGTCTTGAAAATCTTGCCCTCCACCGGCGGGGTGTGCTCGGTGACCTTCTTGTGGCGCAGCTCCAGCAGCGCGGCCGGGATGTCGATGCGCACCGGGCAGACCTCGAAGCAGGCGCCGCACAGCGAGGACGCATACGGCAGCGAGGCGTTCGGGTCATCGTAGGAGTCCATGCCGGTCAGCTGCGGCGAGAGGATCGCGCCGATCGGGCCCGGGTAGACCGAACCGTAGGCGTGGCCGCCGACGTGCTCGTAGACCGGGCAGATGTTCAGGCAGGCCGAGCAGCGGATGCACTTCAGCGCCTCGCGGCCAATCGGGTCCGCCAGCGTCGCGGAGCGGCCGTTGTCCAGCAGCACAATGTGGAAGTTCTTCGGGCCGTCGCCCTCCGTGGTGCCCGTCCACAGCGAGGTGTACGGGTTCATGCGCTCGCCTGTCGACGACCGCGGCAGCAGCTGCAGGAAGACCTCGAGATCCTGGAACGTGGGTAGGAGCTTCTCGATGCCCATCACGGAAATCAGCGTCTCCGGCAGGGTCAGGCACATGCGGCCGTTGCCCTCGGACTCGACGATGGCGACGGTGCCGGTCTCCGCGACGCCGAAGTTGGCGCCACAGATCGCGACCTTGGCCTGCATGAACTGCTCGCGCAGGAACTTGCGGGAGGCCTCGGCGAGATCCGCCGGGTTGGCCTTCAGGTCCGGGTCCACGCCCGGGATGCCCTTGAGGAAGATCTCGCGGATGTCCTCGCGGTTGCGGTGGATGGCCGGGACCAGGATGTGGCTCGGCATATCGTCGGCCAGCTGGACAATCAGCTCCGCCAGGTCGGTCTCGCGGGCGGTGATGCCGGCGTCGGCAAGCGCCTCGTTCAGGCCGATCTCCTGCGTGGCCATCGACTTGATCTTGACCACCTTCTCCTCGCCGGTGGCCTTGACCAGCTCGGTGACAATCCGGTTGGCCTCGGCGGCGTCGCGCGCCCAGTGGACGTGGCCGCCAGCGGCGGTGACGGAGGCCTCGAACTGCTCCAGCAGCTCCGGCATCCGGGCCATTACGTCGCGCTTGATGGAGCTACCGGCCAGACGCAGGGCCTCCCAGTCGTTCTTCTCGGCGACGACGCGGGCGCGCTTGGCGCGAATGGTGTGGGTCGCATGGCCGACGTTTTGGCGCATGCGGGTGTTTTGCAGCTCGTCGTGCGCTGCCTTGGTGAATCCGCGGGAGCCTCGGATGTGGCCGACGCCCTTCGGGGCGCGCGGCGGCAGCGTCGGCATGCCAACGTTGACGGGAGCCATTACTTCTCACCTCGCAGGAGAGCTTCTTGCCTGGCGTGCAGGTCAAAGGGGTGTTCCTTGGTCGATGCCAGAATCTCCGCCAGGTGGACCGCGTGGACCCCGGCATTTTGGCGGCGCAGCGCGCCGCCGATGTTGAGCAGGCAGGAGGCGTCGCCGGCGGTGACGAACTCGGCGTTGGTCGAGCGGATGTTCGCGGTCTTGTCCGCGACCATCGAGGCCGAGGTCTCGGCGTTCTTCACAGAGAAGGTGCCGCCGAAGCCGCAGCACTCCGCCGCGCCCGGCAGCTCGCGCAGGTCAATGCCCTCGACCGCGCTGAGCAGCTTCCACGGCCGGTCGCCGACCTTCAGCACACGCAGACTGTGGCAGGTGGAGTGGTAGGTCACCGAGTGCGGGAAGTAGGCCCCGACGTCCGTGACACCGGCGACGTCGACGATGAATTCGGACAGGTCCAGGGTCTTGTTCGCGCAGGCGACGGCCGCGTTGGCCTGGCTCTTCGTTCCGTAGCGCTCCGCAATCATCGGGTGCTGGTGGCGGACCGCGCCAGCGCAGGAACCGGAGGGCGCGACGACGTAGTCAATCGACGAATCGGAAAAGGCGTCTGCGTAGTTGTCCAGCTGCGGAAGGATCTCCTTCTGATAGCCGGTGTTGACGTGCATCTGGCCGCAGCAGGTCTGCTGGGTGGGGAAGACGACGTCGCATCCGAGACGGGTCAGAATCTTGGCCGTGGCCTCGACTGCGTCCGGAAACATCGTGTCCCCGATGCAGGTTGCGAATAGTGCTACCTTCACGGTGACTCCAAGGGGTTTTTGCGGGTAAGGCTATGCAGTTTTATATGTTCAGAGCTTACGCGAAAACCGCGTTGCACTTAATCGTGAAAGCCCCTTGAAGAGCGTTATTTTCAGTGGGAACTTTCACACCGGAATTTTTTGCGAAAGCAGGCGCTCGAGATGTAGGGCCGCGTGGCGGTCGCGCGGGGCGCGAAGGTGCCGTGGAAGGTGCGGCGGCGTGGCGCGCGTCGGCAAGTGGGAGGGAAGGCGGGAGGGCCGGCAGGGTGACGGGGAAGCGGATAGGGGAGGGCGAAGTTCCCCGGGGGCGCGATGACCTAATAGGATAGGCAATCGTGAATCCTGCTGATCTTGCTGTACTAGTCCGAAAAGTCACCGTCCAGGTGCTCACCTCGCACGACGCCGACGTCTCGCTCGTGCCGGAGGCCCCGACCGTGGAGCGCCCGCGCAACCCGGAGCACGGCGATTACGCCACCAATATCGCGATGCAGCTGGGCAAGCGCGTCGGCATGGTGCCGCGCAACCTCGCAGTGGAGATCGCCGAGGCACTGGGAGCCTCCGAGGGCGTCGACTCGGCGGAGGTCGCGGGCCCGGGCTTCATCAACATCCGGCTGGCCTCGGACGCGCAGGGCAAGATCGTCTCCGAGGTGCTCGCGGCGGGAGAGGCCTGGGGCAACGCCGACTTCAACGCGGGCCTGGACGTCAACCTGGAGTTCGTCTCGGCCAACCCGACCGGCCCGATCCACCTGGGCGGCACCCGCTGGGCGGCGGTCGGCGACGCTCTCGGCCGGATCCTGGCCACGACCGGCGCCAAGGTCACCCGCGAGTACTACTTCAACGACCACGGCCGACAGATTGACCGCTTCTCCAATTCCCTGGTGGCTGCGGCCCGCAACGAGCCGACCCCTGAGGACGGCTACGGCGGAGACTACATCCAGGACATCGCGGCGGCCGTGCTGAAGGACAACCCGCAGGCGCTCGAGGGCACCGAGGACGAGGTGCGCGAGAACTTCCGCGCCGCCGGCGTCGAGATGATGTTCGCCCACATCAAGTCCTCGCTGCACGAGTTCGGCACCGACTTCGACGTCTTCTTCCACGAGAACTCCCTGTTCGAGTCGGGCGAGGTCGCCTCCGCGGTGAACTACCTGAAGGAAAACGGCAAGCTCTACGAGCACGACGGCGCCTGGTGGCTGAAGTCCACCGACTACGGCGACGACAAGGACCGCGTCGTAATCAAGTCCGACGGCGACGCCGCCTACATCGCGGGCGACATCGCCTACGTCAAGAACAAGTTCGACCGCGGCCACAACCTGGCCATCTACATGCTGGGCGCCGACCACCACGGCTACATCGCCCGCCTACGCGCCGCCGCGGCGGCCCTGGGCTACAACGCCGACGGCGTCGAGGTGCTCATCGGCCAGATGGTCAACCTGCTGCGCGACGGCAAGGCCGTAAAGATGTCCAAGCGCGCCGGCACCGTCGTCACCCTCGACGACCTGGTGGAGGCAATCGGCGTCGACGCCGCCCGCTACGCGATGATCCGCTCCTCGGTCGACTCCAGCCTGGACATCGACCTGGGGCTGTGGGAGTCGCAGTCGAGCGACAACCCGGTCTACTACGTCCAGTACGGCCACGCCCGCCTGTGCTCGATCGGTCGCCGTGCAGCCGAGGCCGGGGTCTCCAGCGAGGGCGCCGACTTCGGCCTGCTGGTCGAGGACCGCGAGGGCGAGCTGATTCGCACCATCGGCGAGTTCCCGGCAGTGGTCAAGTCCGCAGCTGACCTGCGCGAGCCGCACCGCGTCGCCCGCTACGCCGAGCAGCTGGCCGGCGTGTTCCACCGCTTCTACGACACCTGCCAGATCCTGCCGAAGTCCGGCGAGGAGGTCGCCGACCTGCACCGCGCCCGTCTGGGCCTGGCGGAGGCCACCCGCCAGACGCTGGCCAACGCCCTCGGCCTGCTGGGCGTCACCGCGCCCGAGCGCATGTAGCCGCGTCGCCGCGAATACGTCAAGACATCTGAGAAGGAGACACGCCCAGTGCCAATCCTCGGTAACGGCTTCGAGCTCGGCGGCTACACCCGCCCGGACGCGACCCAATTCAACGAACTGCCTGCCCACGTCTGGCCGGCCACGGCCCGCCGCCGCGGCGCGGACGAGCCCCGCCCCGGATCCGTCGAGGTCGGCGGCGTCAGCCTGGCCGAGATTGCTGAGGAGTTCGGCACCCCGGTCTTCGTCGTCGACGAGCTCGACTTCCGCTCCCGCTGTCGCTCGATGGCGGAGGCCTTCCGCGGCGCCGCCAACGTCCACTACGCATCCAAGGCGTTCCTGTCGAAGGCCATCGCCCGCTGGGTGAGGGAGGAGGGGCTCCACCTCGATGTCGCCTCCGGCAACGAGATGGCCATCGCCCTGGCCGCGGACTTCCCGGCCGCGGACATGACCTTCCACGGCAACAACAAGTCGCGCTCCGAGCTGCGCGACGCCGTCGCCGCCGGCGTGGGCCGCATCGTGCTGGACTCCCGCTCCGAGCTGCGCCGCCTCTCCGAGGTCGCGGCCGAGGCGGGCGTCGTCCAGGACGTGCTGGTGCGCGTCAAGCCCGGCGTGGAGGCGCACACCCACGAGTTCATCGCCACCGCGCACGAGGACCAGAAGTTCGGCTTCTCCATCGCGTCCGGCTCCGCGCTGGCCGCCGCAGACGCCGTCGAGGCTGACCCGAACCTGCGCCTGGTGGGCCTGCACTGCCACATCGGCTCGCAGATCGTCGACGCCGACGGCTTCATCCTCGCGGCCGAGCGCGTCTTCGGCGTCGTGGAGGCGCTGGTCGCCCGCCACGGTACGGAAATCTCGGAGCACTTCCATATCCTCGACCTGGGCGCGGCTTCGGCATCGCCTACACCGCCGGCGAGCAGCCGCTGGACGTGGCCCCGCTTGCCGACGAGATACTCGGCGCCGTCGAGGAGCTGGCGCAGCGCATCGGAATCGCGACTCCGAACGTCGCGGTGGAGCCCGGCCGCGCCATCGTGGGCCCGTCGATGGTGACGGTCTACGAGGTGGGGACCCTGAAGGACGTCACCGTCGACGAGGGCGTGACCAGGCGTTACCTCTCCGTGGACGGCGGAATGAGCGATAATATTCGCCCCGCGCTGTATCGCTCGGTCTACGATGGCCGGGTCGTCAATCGGGAGGTCTCCGGCGCCCGCATCCCGACTCGCGTCGTCGGAAAGCACTGCGAGTCCGGCGACATCTTGATCAACGACGCTTCGTACCCGGACGACATTGCCGAGGGGGACTTGTTCGCCCTGGCTGCGACTGGTGCATACTGTTACGCAATGGCCAGCCGTTACAACATGCTGACCCGCCCGCCGGTGGTGTCGGTGCGTGATGGTAAGGTAACCCAAATTTTAAGAAGAGAAACCCTGCAAGACCTACTTAGCCTGGAGTGTGAGACGCCACGATGACAGCTGCAACGAATAACCCCGGAAAGGGCGAGGGCCAGAAGGTCGGCGTAGCTATTCTCGGACTCGGCACGGTCGGCACCGAGGTGCTGCGCCTGCTGAACGAGAAGTCGGAGGACTTTGAGCGCCGCATCGGCGGCCCCGTCGAGGTTGTCGGCGTGGCCGTGAGCGACAAGTCCAAGCCGCGCCCGAACGTCGACCCGGACCTGATCACCGACGATGCCTTCTCGCTGGTCCAGCGTGACGACGTCGACCTGGTCGTCGAGGTTATCGGTGGCATCGACTACCCGCGCCGCGTCGTCCTGGAGGCCCTGCGCGCCGGCAAGTCCGTCGTCACCGCGAATAAGGCCCTGGTCGCGGCGCACGGCGCCGAGCTCTCCGAGGCCGCGGATTCCTCCGGGGCGGACCTCTTCTTCGAGGCCGCCGTCGCCGCCGCGATCCCCGTCGTCGGCCCGCTGCGTCGCTCCCTGGCGGGCGACACGGTCAACAAGGTCGTCGGCATCGTCAACGGCACCACCAACTTCATCCTGGACGCGATGGACTCCACCGGCGCGGACTACAAGGAGATGCTGGCCGAGGCGACCCGCCTGGGCTACGCGGAGGCCGACCCGACCGCCGACGTCGAGGGCCACGACGCCGCCTCCAAGGCCGCGATCCTCGCCGGCCTGGCCTTCCACACTCGCGTCACCGCGGCGGACGTCTACTGCGAGGGCATCTCCAAGATCACCGCGGACGACATCGCCGCCGCCAAGCGCGCCGACTGCACCATCAAGCTGCTGGCGACCTGTGAGCGTGTCGTCGACGAAAACGGCGTCGAGTCCATCTCCGCCCGCGTGTACCCGGCACTGATTCCTCGCCGCCACCCGCTGGCGACCGTCCGCGAGTCCTTCAACGCGGTCTTCATCGAGGCAGAGGCCGCAGGCCGCCTGATGTTTTACGGCAACGGCGCGGGCGGCAACCCGACCGCGTCGGCGGTGCTAGGCGACCTGGTCGCTGCGGCCCGCAACATCGTCCACGGCGGCCGCGCCCCGGGCGATTCCACCTACGCCAACCTCCCGATCCTGGACTTCGGACAAGTGCGCACTCGCTACCACATCGATCTTCACGTCGACGACCGCGTCGGCGTCCTCGCGGACGTCGCCCGGATCTTCTCTGACAACGGCATCTCCCTGCGCACCGTGCGCCAGGAGGGCTCCGACGAGGGCGCGCGCCTGGTCGTCGTGACCCACCAGGCGCTCGAGCGCGACCTGGAGGCCACCGTCGAGAAGCTGCGCTCCAACGACGCCGTGCTGGCCGTCAACAACGTCATCCGCATCGAGGGAATGGACGTCTAGGATGGCACAGGAACTTTACCCTGGTCAGAAGGTGCGCGTCACGGTCGCCGGTTCCTCCGCAAACCTCGGCCCCGGCTTCGACACGCTGGGCCTGGCCGTCTCCCTCTACGACATCGTGGAGGTTGAGGTCACCGAGTCCGGCGTCGCCGTCGAGATCCACGGCGAGGGCGAGCACGACCTGCCGCGCAACGAGTCCCACCTGGTCGTCCGCGCAATCCGCGCAGGCCTGCGCGCCGCCGGCGTCGAGGCCCCGGGCCTGTCCGTGGTCTGCCACAACGTCATCCCGCAGTCGCGCGGCCTGGGCTCCTCCGCCGCCGCCGCGGTCGCGGGCGTGGCCGCAGCCAACGGCCTGGCCGGTTTCCCGCTTACCGACGAGCAGGTCATCCAGGAGTCCTCGGTCTTCGAGGGACACCCGGATAACGCGGCCGCGTCGGTCCTCGGTGGCGCCGTCGTGAGCTGGACGGACAAGCCGGTCGACGGCCGCACGGCCCCGCAGTATCACGCGGTGGGCATCCCGGTGCACGAGTCCATCCGCGCGACCGCCCTGGTCCCGGCGTTCCACGCCTCCACCAATGCGGTGCGCCAGGTGCTGCCGAGCGATGTGTCGCACGTCGACGCGCGATTCAACGTCTCCCGCACGGCCGTGATGACCGCGGCGCTGCAGTCCCACCCGGAGCTGCTCTGGGAGGGCACCCGCGACCGCCTGCACCAGCCGTACCGCGCGGACGTTTTGCCGGTCACCGCGGAGTGGGTCAACCGCCTGCGTAACCGCGGCTACGCGGCATTCCTCTCCGGCGCGGGCCCGACCTGCATGGTGCTCGGTACCGAGCCGGTAGCGGAGAAGATCCTCGACGACGCCCGCGAGGCGGGCATCAAGGTCATGGAGCTAGGTATCGGCGCTCCCGTAAAGGTCGAGGTCGAGGGCTAAAGTAGGCCCAGAGCTAAGCAAAGGAGGCCGGAGCTACTCGCCGGCCAGGGCGTAGGACGTCATCGAGACGCTGCCGCCCTGGTATCCGACGGCGAAGGGCTCCGGCTTTTGTCCTTCCGCATCAGCAAGCGCCGCCAGGTAGAGCAGCGGGATGAAGTGGTCCGGGGTGGGGACGGACATTCCGAACTCGCGCTGCTTGGTCAGGGCTAAGACGTCCCCGGGGTTCGAGAGCATCAGCTCCTGGGCCTTCTCGTCGAAGCGCTGAGCCCAGTCGTAGGCCGCGTCGGGCTTAGAGAAGTCGATAGCGCGCAGGTTGTGCACCACGTTGCCGCTGCCCAGGATGAGGATTCCGCGGCGGCGCAGTTCGTTTAGCTTCGCGGCCAACTCCATGTGGTAGTCCATGCCCTTGAACGCGTTGATGCTCAGCTGGACCACGGGGATGTCGGCCTTGGGGAAGACGTGCGCCAACACGGACCACGTGCCGTGGTCGATGCCCCAGCCGTCCTGGTCCATGCCGACCCAGTCGGGCTTGATGACCTCGGCGACCTCGTGCGCGAGGTCCGGCAGGCCCGGGGCGGGGTAGTTGAACTCGTTGAGTTCCTTGGGGAAGCCGTAGAAGTCGTGGATGGTCCGCGGGTTTGGCATCGCCGTGACCATCGTGGCGTTCGCATACCAGTGGGCGCTGACCGCCAGGATGCCCCGGGGCGTCGGCACGGCCTTGCCGAAGTCGGCCCAGGCTTGCGTGAAGCGGTTGGACTCGAGTGTGTTCATCGGGGTTCCGTGCCCGATGAAAGCTGCGGGCATAAGGGGAGTGGTCACGTCGTTTGCGCTCATGGAGCACATCATCCCGCAAATATGGGGACGTGTCAACTAGTGGCGCGAGTGTCGCCCTTGCCGCGCCTACTTCTCGCCCGGGCCCTTCAGCTTGATGACGTCAAACTCCCCGGCCTTCAGGTGCGCGCGGAGGTCCTTCTTGTCGAACTTGTCCACCGAGGTCTTGTCGATCGCGGGCACAAACGCCCAGTACTCCGGCAGCATCCACGTCGGCAGCTTCGGGCGCAGCTGGTCGCGCAGCGCCTCGGCGGTCTCCTTCGTCGGCGGGACATCGGGGTAGAGGACCGTCACGGCCAGCGGGCGCTCGCCCCACTTGCGGTCCGGCATGCCGATCACGGCGCACTCGACGACCTGGTTGGACTCCATCACGAAGTTTTCCAGCTGTGCCGAGTAGATCCACTCGCCGCCGGAGCGGATCACGTCACGCGCGCGGTCCTGGATGGTCAGGTACCCGTCGCGGGTAATCGAGCCGACGTCGCCCGTGCGCAGCCAGCCGTCCGGCGTGAACTTCGCGGCGGCGTCGTCGACCTCGCTGCCTCGGAAGATGTGGGCAGTGCCGCCGTCGTCCTCCGCGGGCGAGTGATAGTACCGCTCCGTCACCGTGTTTCCCCGCACCTGGAGCTCGCCCTGGTTGCGGTCGTGCAGGTCCAGGACATTGTCGTTGTCGTCGACGATGCGGAACTGCATGATGTCGGGGAAGCGCCCCTGGCTGATGCGGTAGCGCTCGCGGGCCTCGCCGGAGGCGCCGTAGGGCGGCCGGGCCACCGTGCCGATGGGGGAGGTCTCCGTCATGCCCCAGAAGTGGATGACGTCGACGCCGTAGCGCTCCTCCCACATGCGCATCAGTGCAGGCGGGACGGGGGAGCCGCCAGAGAAGATCTCCTGCAGGCTCATGCGCTTCGGGGGATTGTTCAGGTAGTGGACCATGAGGTTGATCCACAGCGTCGGCACGCCCTGTGCCACGCGCGGCATGGAGGTCTCGATGATCTCGGCCAGGCGGGGCGCGGACAGGTCGGGGCCGGGGAAGATCAGCGAGGCGCCGCACATGAACGACGCCAGCGGCACGCCCCAGGAGAGCACGTGGTAAATCGGCACGCAGCACAGCCACGGGTTTCCGTGCGAGATCGCGAAGGAATCCGTCGTGCGCATGTTCAGGCTGTGCAGGTACAGCGAGCGGTGGCTGTAGATCACGCCCTTCGGCGCCCCCTCGGTGCCGGTGGAGTAGCACATGGCGGCGCCGTCGTTTTCGTCTAGCTCGGGCCAGTCGAAGTGGCTGGGCTTGCCGTCGATCAGGTTCTCGTAGGCGTACCACCGGGTGCCGTCGGGCAGCTTCGCCGCGGTCTCCGAGAGGTCCCCGACGCCGGTGAACACCACCGCGGTGACGCCGGGGCAGCGCGGCAGAATCTTCGCCAGCAGGTCCACCATGTCGGGGTCGGCGATGATGACCTTGTCGTCCGCATGGTTGACGATGTGCACGATCTGGTCGGGCATCAACTGCTTGTTCAGGGGCTGGAAGACGGCCCCCATCGACGCCACGCCCAGGAACACCTCCAGGTGCTCGGCGCAGTTATACAGCAGCGTGCCGACGCGCTGATCGCCGTCGATGCCCAACTCGTCGCGGAGCGCGTGCGCCAGTGCGCTGGCCCGCGATGCGATCGCCGCGAACGTGGTGGTCTCGTAGCCCTCCGAGTTCCAGGAGGTCACCGGCGTGCGACCGTGGATTGTCCGGCCGTACTCGAGAATCTGGGCGACGTTGAGGTCGATATTGGGCATGGTGCTGCGCATGAGTCCTAGACTACCGACTCCGCCAGTGCCATCCGCACCAATTGCCCGAGTTGGTTGCTCCGGCTGCGTCCCCTCCCGCTTGCCGACGCCACTAGCGGCCCCGGTTAATTTTCCCGGAGCAAGTGGCAAGCGCCGGTAATGTTGCAAGCCAAACGGGGGAAAGTTTATCCTTGAACTATTAGGTCGGCAGGGCCCGCGACCCAGAATGCTCCGAGCCAATGCCTTCACGTGGGCCTACACGTGGCCTAAATCCCCCATGAGCGCTCCCAATCCTCAATAAGTTCTCGGGAACTGGGGTGCGCGCACATTCCCCAAAGCACATGTGGCTCAATGCTTTCGTTGGGTCCCCATTGTTGATGTGAAGGGGTCTTCGTCGCACACGGCGCGGATGCCGTCGGCAAGCGAAAAGCTAGCCCGAAGACTTTTCCAACACCGGGTCTATGGGGGAGAGGAAAAGAAGACGCACACCCCGGGAGTGTTCCCGTAGGGGAAGTCGATGAAAGGAAATCCGTGACCGATACGGACACCACTGCCTCGGCAGGCGGCCCAGAAAATCTTGCGGCCCTCCGAATGGCAGAACTGCGCGCGATTGCATCCGGCAAGGGAATCCGCGGAATCTCCGCGATGCGCAAGCACGAGCTGATTGAGGCCATCAAGTCCGGCGGAGCTGCGGCACCCGAGGGGGCGCCGAAGAAGGCCCGCGCGAAGAAGAACGACGGCGGCGCCGAGAAGTCGGCTGACAAGGCGGCCGAAAAGGCTGCTTCCAAGGCGCCTGAGCGGTCCGAGAAGGGCAATGCCGACAAGGCATCCGACGAGTCGGACAAGTCTGGTGAGCGCGCCAACGGTGGAGAGCGTCACGACCGCGGGGAAGAGGAGCTCTCGCGCTCCCAGCAGCGCCGCAACCGTCGCAACCGTGCTCGCCAGCGCGAGCAGGAGCAGCGCGGTGACAACGGCGGAAATGCCGGTCACGACTCGTCCGCACAGTCCGATGCAAACGGCAGCGACTCCAAGGGCAGCGACGCCAAGGGCAGCGACAATCGGTCTGAAAACCGCAGCGACAACCGCTCGGACAACCGCGACGACGACTCTCGCGGCCGCAATAACCGCCGCGATCGCCGTGGTCGCAACAACGACCGGAATGAGCGAGGCGACCGGGGAGATCGGGGCGATCGAAACAACGACGGCGAGGGCCGCGGGCGCCGTAACCGCCGTAACCGCCGCGACCGCCGTGGGCGCGACAACAACGGCGGCAATGGCGGAAACGGTGGCCAGGACGAGATCCGCGAGGGCGACGTCCTGCAGCCGGTAGCCGGCATCGTCGACCTGCTGGACAACAACACCGCGTTCGTGCGCACCTCCGGATACCTGCCGGGCTCGAATGACGTGCTCGTTTCCGCGCAGCTGGTGCGCAAGTACGGCCTGCGCAAGGGCGACGCCGTCGTCGGCCAGGTCCGCATGCCGCGCGAGAACGGCTCCGGCCAGGTCACTCACGGCAACGGCCGTAACCGCCGCAAGTACAACCCGCTTGTGCAGGTCGACACCATTAACGGCCTTGCTCCGGAGCAGGCGAAGCAGCGCCCGAACTTCGCGAAGCTGACCCCGCTCTACCCGAACCGCCGCCTGCGCCTCGAGACCGAGCAGAAGATCCTGACCACCCGCGTCATCGACCTGATCATGCCGATCGGCAAGGGCCAGCGCGCCCTGATCGTGTCCCCGCCGAAGGCCGGTAAGACCACGATCCTGCAGAACATCGCCAACGCCATCGCGACCAATAACCCCGAGTGCTACATGATGGTCGTGCTGGTCGACGAGCGCCCCGAGGAAGTCACGGACATGCAGCGCAGCGTCCGCGGCGAGGTCATCGCCTCGACGTTCGACCGCCCGCCGTCAGACCACACCGCGGTGGCCGAGCTCGCCATCGAGCGCGCAAAGCGCCTGGTGGAGCAGGGCCAGGACGTCGTCGTCCTGCTGGACTCGATTACCCGCCTGGGACGCGCGTACAACAACTCCTCCCCGGCGTCGGGACGCATCCTCTCCGGTGGCGTCGACTCCAACGCGCTCTACCCGCCGAAGCGATTCCTGGGTGCCGCGCGCAACATTGAGGAGGGCGGCAGCCTGACCATTATCGCCACCGCGATGGTGGAGACCGGCTCCGCCGGCGACACGGTGATCTTCGAGGAGTTCAAGGGCACGGGCAACGCGGAGCTGAAGCTCGACCGCAAGATCTCCGAGCGCCGGGTCTTCCCGGCAGTCGACGTCAACCCGTCGGGCACCCGCAAGGACGAGCTGCTGCTCGCCCCCGACGAGGCCCGCGTCATGCACAAGCTGCGCCGAATCCTCTCCGCCCTGGAATCCCAGGCCGCCATTGACCTGCTGATCAAGCAGCTGAAGAAGACCCGCAACAACCAGGAGTTCCTGATGCAGGTCGCCTCCTCGGCTCCGATGGCTGCCGACGTCGATGTGGACGACATGCTCTAGCTGGGGTTAGCCGAGCTAGATCACCGCGCCCTCGTGCCCCGGGCCACGGTTCCCGGGCCGCGGCGCACACATGTCAATCCACATCAACTCCCTAGAAGAAGGTATTCACCATGGCTAACCAGGTTTCCGCAGTCGACGACATCCTCTCCGAGTACCTCGGCCTGGAGGCGCAGCTCGCCGACCCCGAGCTGCACAACGACCCGAAGCAGGCCCGCAAGGTGGGCAAGCGCTTCAACGAGCTGCAGCCGGTCATCCAGACCCACGCGAAGCTGACCCAGGTCCAGGAGGACCTGGAGGCGGCCCGCGAGATGGCGCACGAGGACTCCGAGTTCGCGGCCGAGGCCGACCGCCTGGCCGTCGAGGCCGAGGAACTCGAGGAGAAGCTCGCCGACCTGCTGGCCCCGCGCGACCCCCACGACGGCGACGATATCGTCATGGAGATCAAGTCCGGCGCCGGCGGCGAGGAAGCTGCCTTGTTCGCGGGCGAACTGGCGCGCATGTACCAGCGCTACGCGGAGAAGAACGGCTTCACCACCGAGATCCTCGGCCTGTCCGAGTCCGACCTGGGCGGCGTGAAGGACATGACCATGTCCATCCGCGCGAAGAACCCGTCCCGCGACGGCGCCTGGAGCGTGTTCAAGTTTGAAGGTGGCGTCCACCGCGTGCAGCGCGTGCCCGTCACCGAGTCCCAGGGGCGCATCCAGACCTCGGCCGCCGCGGTCCTCGTCTACCCGGAGCCCGACGAGGTCGAGGACGTGCAGATCGACGACAAGGACCTGCGCATCGACGTCTACCGTTCCTCGGGTAAGGGCGGCCAGGGCGTTAACACGACCGACTCGGCCGTGCGCATTACCCACCTTCCGACCGGCCTCGTCGTGACCTGTCAGAAGGAGCGCTCCCAGATCCAGAACAAGGCCCGCGCCATGCAGGTGTTGGCCGCGCGACTGCAGGTCATGCGCGAAGAGGAGGCCGCCGAGGCAGCCTCTGACCAGCGCAAGTCCCAGGTGCGCAACATGGACCGCTCCGAGCGCATCCGCACCTACAACTTCCCGGAGAACCGCGTCTCCGACCACCGCATCGGTTACAAGGCCCACAACCTCGATGCGGTCCTCGGCGGCGACATGGAGGACCTGCTCAAGGCCCTCCACGACGCGGAGCGCGCCGAGCGCCTTGAAGCCGAATAATCCCTCCGGCACCGAGCAGAGCTCGCCAGGCATCCCGGACTCCGTCCGCGGCCTCGGCGAGCTGCTGCGCTATGTCCGCACCTCGCTTTCCGACGCCGGCATAGCCTCCCCGGAGGCCGACGCCCGCGCCATCTTCGGCGCCGCGACCTCCATGGGGCCTGTCGACGTCATCTTCCGCGGCGACCAGGAGTACTCGGACGAGGCGGGTCGCACGCGCCTGTCGGAGATGCTGCGACGCCGGCTGGGCCGGGAGCCGCTGCAGCACATCCTCGGTACAGCGCCAATGTTGGGCCTCGAGCTCGCCGTCGGCCCGGGGGTCTTCGTGCCCCGCCCGGAGACGGAGCTGCTCGCACAGTGGGCCATTGACGAAGCTCGCAAACTCGTTGAGGGCGGCGTCGGCAAGCCAAGGATTGTGGATCTGTGCACCGGCTCTGGCGCGCTGGCCCTGGCGATCGCGGACGCGGTGCCGGAGTCGGAGATTCTGGCAGTGGAGCTCTCGGAGGAGGCCCTGGTCTGGACCCGCACAAACCTCGTGGATTGTCAGGCGCGGTGGGGCGGCGAATGGGTCAGCCTCGTGCACGGCGACGTCACGGACCTCGCCGCACTGCGTGCCGACGAAGCACTCGCGACCTGGTGGGGAAGGACTGACATCGTCGTGTCCAACCCTCCCTACGTGCCGGATGACGCCGAGGTGAGCGCCGAGGTACTGGCCGATCCGCACACGGCCGTCTTTGGTGGCTCCGATGGGCTCGATGTCATACGACCTATGATGAACGTAGTCGACGGCCTTCTCCGCGATGGCGGAGTTGTCGGCATAGAGCACGACGACTCCTCCGGGGCGGATATGGCCCGACTACTCGGCGCAGACTGGAACTACAACGCAGTGGCAGTGCAACCCGATTTGGCGGGCCGAGATCGCTTTACCGTCGGCGTCAAGCCGAGATAAAACGCCCGACACCCCAGATGAAAATTTGAAGATGAGCGATCAGGCTCACTAGAACGACAGAGTTAATCAGGAGCGTAAACGCGAAATGAGCAGGATTATGGACTGCAGCACGGACGAAAATCGGGAGCGGGCGATCGCAGCCGCGGTCGACGCAGTCAAAGCCGGACGTCTCATTGTCATGCCGACCGATACCGTCTACGGAATCGGGTGCGATGCCTTCGACAACCAGGCGGTGGCCTCCCTGCTGCGGGCTAAGCACCGTGGCCCGGACATGCCGGTGCCGGTGCTCGTTGGCTCGTGGACGACTATTGAGGGGCTCGTCCGGGAGCACCCGCCGGCTGCTCGCGCGCTCGTCGAGGCGTTCTGGCCGGGCGGGCTGTCCATCGTGGTCAATCAGGCACCGAGCCTGCCGTGGAACCTGGGCGACACCGCCGGCACCGTGATGCTGCGCATGCCCCTGCACCCAATCGCCATCGAGATTTTGCGCCGGACCGGCCCGATGGCGGTGTCCAGCGCCAACATCTCCGGCCAGCCACCGGCTCTGAACGCCGTGCGCGCGAAGCAGATGCTCGGTGGGGAAGCGGCGGTCTACGTCGACGGCGGGGAGGCCACCATTGGCACTCCGTCGACTATCATCGACCTGTCGACCCCGACCCCGCGCGTGCTCCGTGAAGGCGCGGTCTCCATCGAGGCCATCGCCGAGGTGCTGGAAACGACGCCGGAGCGCCTCCGAGGACAGTAGCGAGCAAGTGACGTCGGTAAGCATTTTGGCAGCGCAAACGGGTGGGGCAGGTGTGCCCATCCGGGAGCTCGCCATGCTCGTACTCGTGTCGGCGGCAGTGAGCTACCTGCTGACCGGCGTGGTGCGCTACGTCCTGATTAGGTCGGGTTGGCTCGATCAGCCGAGGTCGCGTGACGTTCACGATATCCCGAAACCCCGCCTCGGCGGCGTGGCGATGTTCACGGGAGTCCTTGCGGCGGTGGCCTTGGCTTCAATCCTTCCCGCACTCAACCGAGGCTTTCCGCCGATGACGCCCGATATGAGAGCGATCGTGGTCGCGGGCCTCGTCCTGTTGCTGGTGGGCATTGCGGATGATCTTTTCGATTTGGACGCAATTACGAAGCTCGTGGGCCAGATCGCAGCGGCGTTGATTATGTCGTTCATGGGCGTCAGCTGGTACTTGCTCTACATTCCGTTCGGGGCCGGGAGCACGCTCATTCTCGACCCAATCATGTCCACAGTCTTGACCGTGATCTTCACGGTCGCCCTCATCAATGCCTTCAACTTCGTCGACGGCATCGATGGCTTGGCGTCGGGCCTCGGAATGATTGCCGCGGGGTCCATTCTCATTTACTCGATGGTCATGCTCCACGACCAGGGCGGAACTGTGTCCGCTTATCCGCCAGCAATGATTTCGGCGTGCCTCTTCGGGGCCTGCCTCGGATTTCTCCCGCACAACTTCGAGCCCGCCCGTATCTTCATGGGGGACTCGGGTGCGATGATGATCGGCCTTCTGCTGGCGGGAGCCTCCGTCTCCGCATCGGGGCGAATCGCGCCATCGATGTATGGAGCTGCTGACGTCCTGGCCCTGATGTCGCCGATTCTCGTCGTTGTGGCGGCCATCAGCGTCCCGATGCTGGATCTTCTCTTGGCCGTCGTACGCCGGGTGGGGCAGGGGAAGTCGCCTTTTTCCCCGGACAAGATGCACCTGCATCACCGCTTGCTCTCTATGGGGCACAGCCACCGCCGTGTGGTGCTGGTCCTCTACCTGTGGGTCTCGGTCATCGCCTACGCCGCAGTCGCGACGACGATTTTTCCCGTCGCCTTCGTCGCAATTTCGTCAGGGGTGCTTCTCATTTTCGCGGTCGTCTTTACCGCGAGTAGGAGCAGCAAGGCGCCCGATGGATCCACAGCCCGCAGGAAAAGGTACAATCTTCGACCGTGACTGAGAATAATTCGCCGTCTGGGGCAACTCCCACATCGAAGTACGACGATTCGCGTCGGCCTCTGCTCGCCGCAGCCCGCGCGGGCGCTATCGGGCTGGTTATCGTAACTGTTTTGTCGCTGCTCGTTTGGGGCGGTAAGAACGGCATGCCCGGAGTGTGGGGAGTCGTCCTGGGTGCGGCTATCGGCGGAAGCTTCGTGCTGCTCACCGTCGCAGGTGTTCTCTTCACGGCAAAGACCTCGCCGTCGACGACGCTCGCCGTCGTGCTTGGGGGATGGCTGCTCAAGATCGTCGTTTTGATTGCGGTACTGCTCATCATTAGAAATCTTGAGTTTTATGACCATCTGACCTTCTTTATTACTGTTGTGCTCGCGCTGGTGGTAACGCTGGGGGCGGAAGTGTGGGGAATGTCGCAATCAAACCTCACATACGTCCAGCCGACAGACGACTAATTCCGGGACTGACCTGCAAATTAGCGATAGAAAGTGCAGGTGAGACGTGTCAACTGCGCTTAGGCTGGGCAAATGACACGACAGAGGCCGAAACCCACATGGGGACTCGGTCTCTTTTTGGTTTTCGGGGTAAGAAATGCGGGGGTGTGCCGGGTGGGTAAAAAAGTGGTGGAACTGTTATCCTGAGCAATGGGTAAGACGGCCTGTTGGTAGCTGAACATATCTTTGTGCTCATTGCTGCAGGTAACGGTCCCCGTGAGCGCCGTGATGATGAGCGAATGGAATCCGCGGCGCGACACGTTAAATGACGTCCTTCGCACCGCTTGACAATTGTTCTAGCGGCCCAATCACGGGAGAGAACGCTGAGCGTTACAACACTTGCCGAGATGAAGGGTGAGTTCCACTCACCCAACTTGCAGGAAGAGTATTTCCCGGGTGAGCTGCACGGCTTCCTGTTCGGTGGTTCCGGTACCGGTCCTCTTTTCGATGGCACCTGGTACGCAATGGACCGCCTGATGGTTGTTCGTCTGCTGATGGCCGTGATCGTCGCCGTGTTCTTCGTCGTCGCTATGCGTCGCCCGAAGCTCGTGCCGACTGGTCTTCAGAACGTTGCGGAGTTGATGCTGGACTTCGTCCGCATCCACATCGCGGAGGAGATTCTTGGAAAGAAGGAGGGGCGTCGTTTCCTTCCGGTTCTCGCCACCATCTTCTTCCTTGTTATCTCGATGAATGTTGCGGCCATTATCCCTGGCCTGAACATTTCGCCGAATGCTCGAATCGGCATGCCGCTGGTTCTGGCCCTGTTCGCATACATTGCCTTCATTTACGCGGGCTCGAAGAAGATGGGCTTCTTCAAGTTCCTGAAGTCGGCAGTGGTTATTCCGAACCTGCCTCCGGTGCTCCACCTCATCGTGGTGCCCATCGAGATTTTCTCCAACTTCGTTCTCCGCCCAGTTACGCTGACCATCCGTCTGATGGCCAACATGCTGGCCGGCCACATGGTTCTAGTTCTTCTGTTCGGTGCCACGAACTTCTTCTTCTGGCAGCTGAATGGTTGGACCGCCCTCTCCGGGCTGACCCTTGTTGCTGCGGTTGCGTTCACGCTGTTCGAGATGCTGGTGATCTTCCTGCAGGCGTACATTTTCGCCCTGCTGAGCGCCGTGTACATCGAGCTGTCGCTGCACGCAGACGAGCACTAGCCCATATCTGAGGCCGCACATTCGGCAAAAGGCCTCGCCAACTAAATAGCAAGACCCACTTGACCCACAACCCCGGGTAACACAATCTGACTACTTTTATCCCGGGGAATCCTTACGAAAGGGAACGGTTCATAATGAACGACGTCATCCTCTCCGCCCAGGACGCAGTTGCTAACACCAACCCGGGCCTGAAGACCATCGGCTACGGTCTGTCCACCCTGGGCCCGGGCCTGGGCATCGGCATCGTTGCCGGCAAGACCGTTGAGGGTATGGCACGCCAGCCTGAGATGGCCGGCCAGCTGCGTACCACCATGTTCCTGGGTATCGCCTTCACCGAGGCCCTCGCCCTGATCGGCCTGGTCGCAGGCTTCGTTTTCTAAGTCCGGACCTCAAGCGGAGAACACGTAAACCATGACAGATTTCACCTTTTTGCTAGCCGCGGGTGAGCATCTCCCGATGGAGACTGCCATCAACCCGCTGCTGCCAAAGACCTATGACATCGTCTGGTCCGTTGTCCCGCTGGTTATTATCCTGGTTCTCTTCTGGAAGCTCGTTCTTCCGAAGTTCCAGGAGGTCCTGACCGAGCGGGAGGACCGGATTGAGGGCGGCATTGAACGCGCTGAGGCTGCACAGGCCGAGGCAAAGGCCGCTCTAGAGAAGTACAACAGCCAGCTCGCAGAGGCCCGTACCGAGGCAGCCAAGATTCGCGACGACGCCCGTGCACAGGGTCAGCGCATCATTGCTGAGGCTACGACCAAGGCCAACGACGAGAGCGCCCGAATCATCGAGTCCGGTGAGAAGCAGCTCGCTGCCCAGCGTGAGCAGGTAGTCGCTGAGCTGCGCAAGGAAATGGGCCAGAACTCCATCAATCTCGCTGAGCGCCTCCTGGGCGAGCAGCTCTCCGACGACGTTCGTAACTCGTCGACGATTGATAGTTTCCTGTCCAACCTTGACACCGTGGCCCGGCCGGAAAGTAGGCGACATGCACGCAGCAAGCCGCGAATCCCTGGCAGCACTTGGCCAGCGTCTCGATGCCGCCATCGGTGGCGAGGGCGCAGCCGTTGCAAACGCTGCTCAGACTGGTTCCGAGCTTTTCGACATCGTCGAGGTCCTGGACTCCGACCGCGGCCTGCGTGTCGCTGTCGCCGACCCTTCGGTGACTGCGGAACAGCGTTCCGGCATTGTCCGGAACCTGTTCGCGGGCAAGGTATCTGAGACGACTCTAAACATCGTCGTGGATGCTGCCGCGCAGGTATGGTCCACCCCGCGTGAAATGCGCGAGGGATTGGTAGAGCTGGGCCGTCGCGCCCTTCTGCGCTCTGCCGAGAGCCAGGGGCAGCTCGAGACCGTCGAGTCCGAGCTGTTCCAACTGGGACACATCCTGGCTGAGCAGTCGCAGCTCGAGCAGCTGCTGGCCGACAAGGCCGCAACCCCCGAAGCCAAGCGTGGGCTCCTCGCCTCTGTGCTGTACGGCAAGGTCACCTCGGTGACCGAGGCCCTGGCACTGCAGGCAGTAGGCCGCCCATCCAAGCGCCCCGCGGACGACATCGACTCCCTGTCCCGGCTAGCCGCCGGCCTGCGGAACCACGTCGTCGCTCGCGTGACCAGTGCCACTGCCGTTTCTGACGAGCAGGAGCGAGCGCTGGCGGACAAGCTCGGCCGAGTTTACGGCAAGGCGATGTCCATCCACACCGTGGTCGACAAGTCGATCCTCGGTGGACTGGTCATCCGAGTCGGCGACGAGGTCATCGACGGCAGCCTTTCGACGAAGCTCGAGCGGCTGCGCGTCGGCCTCGGCTGACGGATGGTTTAGACGATTAATCACTGGAAGAATATTACCGAGAGCAGGAAGAACATGGCGGAGCTGACGATCTCCTCCGACGAGATCCGTAGCGCGATTGCGAACTACACCTCGAGCTACTCCCCGGAGGCCTCCCGTGAGGAGGTTGGCGTTGTTATCAGTGCGGCTGATGGTATCGCCCAGGTTTCGGGAATGCCGTCGGTCATGACGAACGAGCTTCTCGAGTTCCCGGGTGGCGTCATTGGCGTCGCACAGAACCTCGACACCGACAAGGTCGGCGTCGTGGTCCTGGGTAACTTCGAGTCGCTCAAAGAGGGTGACGAGGTAAAGCGGACGGGTGACGTCCTTTCGATTCCGGTCGGGGACAAGTTCCTCGGTCGCGTAATCAACCCCCTGGGCCAGCCGATCGACGGCCTGGGTGACATTGAGGCTGAAGAGGACCGCGTCCTCGAGCTGCAGGCACCGTCGGTGCTGCAGCGTCAGCCGGTCGAAGAGCCGATGGCAACTGGTATTAAGGCCATCGACGCTATGACCCCGATTGGTCGTGGTCAGCGCCAGCTGATCATTGGTGACCGCAAGACCGGTAAGACCGCGGTCTGCCTGGACACCATCTTGAACCAGAAGGCTAACTGGGAGTCCGGCGACCCGAACAAGCAGGTGCGATGCATCTACGTTGCTATCGGTCAGAAGGGCTCGACCATCGCTGGTGTGCGCCAGACCCTCGAGGAGCAGGGCGCACTCGAGTACACCACCATCGTTGCTGCCCCGGCGTCGGACGCTGCAGGCTTTAAGTGGCTTGCTCCATTCGCAGGCGCCGCACTGGGCCAGCACTGGATGTACCAGGGCAAGCACGTCCTGGTCATCTACGATGATCTGACGAAGCAGGCTGAGGCCTACCGTGCCATCTCCCTGCTGCTGCGTCGCCCGCCGGGACGCGAAGCTTACCCGGGTGACGTCTTCTACCTGCACTCCCGCCTGCTGGAGCGTGCTGCAAAGCTCTCCGACGACATGGGTGCAGGCTCGCTGACCGCACTGCCGATCATCGAGACGAAGGCAAACGACGTGTCGGCCTTCATTCCGACCAACGTCATTTCCATTACCGACGGCCAGGTCTTCCTCGAGTCCGACCTGTTCAACCAGGGTGTCCGCCCGGCTATTAACGTCGGTGTGTCGGTCTCCCGTGTCGGTGGTGCCGCACAGACCAAGGGCATGAAGAAGGTTTCCGGTAACCTGCGTCTGGACCTCGCGTCCTACCGCGACCTGGAAGCATTCGCGATGTTCGCCTCCGACCTGGACGACGCCTCCAAGCGCCAGCTTGAGCGCGGTCAGCGCCTGGTCGAGCTGCTGAAGCAGCCGGAGAACAAGCCGCAGGCTGTCGAGTACCAGATGACCTCCATCTACCTCGCAGGCGAGGGCGAGTTCGACGACGTTCCGGTCGAGGACGTTCGCCGCTTCGAGGCTGAGCTCATGGAGAACCTGCAGTCCACCCAGCCGGCTGTGTTTGAGCAGATCGCTGGCGGCGTTCCGTTCTCCGACGAGTCCAAGGCTGCGCTGAAGTCCGCTACTGCCGAGTTCAAGAAGTCCTTCCAGACTTCCGAGGGCGGCCCGCTGGCTTCTGAGGCCCCTGTCGACGCTCTTGCGGACGACGAGGTCAAGAAGCAGCAGATCACGGTCTCTCGCAAGACTGCCCAGAACTAGGCAGGTTGAGTTACTCAATGACCGTAATCGCAACAGAAGGGAGGGAATAGGACATGGCGAATCTTCGTGAACTTCGAGCCCGCATTAAGTCGGTGAACTCGACCAAGAAGATCACCAAGGCCCAGGAGCTTATCGCGACCTCGCGCATTACCAAGGCGCAGCGTCGCGTGGCAGACTCCCAGCCGTACGCCGACGAGATTGAAAAGGTAATTGGACGTCTCGCCTCGGCATCGTCACTGGATCACCCGATGCTCAACGAGCGCGAGGGCACACAGCGTGTCGCCGTCTTGGTTGTCACCAGTGACCGCGGTATGTGTGGCGGCTACAACCACAACGTCCTCAAGAAGGCCGCAGAGCTGCGCGCCAACCTTGAGGAAAAGGGACACGAGGTTGTCATCTACGTAACGGGCCGTAAGGGCGCCGATTACTACGACTTCCGTGGTGTCGAACTGGCCGGCACGTGGGAGGGCTTCTCGCAGGATCCGGACTACGCCGCAACTCACGACGTGCGCCGTCATCTCATCGATGGTTTCGTCGCATCGTCGGAGGGCAAGGCGAAGTACCGCGAGGGCCTTCGTGTGGCTGCGGGCGAAGCCGTTCAGGGCTTCGACCAGGTACACGTGGTGTACACCGAATTCGTCTCCATGCTTTCTCAGATTCCTCGCGCACACCAGATGCTCCCGATTGAGCCGGTGTTCGAGGACGAAGAGCTAAAGCAGGGCGAGGACATGCTGAGCAACGCCTCGGAAGAACTCGTCCCGGACTACGAATTTGAGCCTGACGCGGATACGCTGCTCGCGGAACTCCTTCCGCAGTACGTGTCCAAGACCCTATTCGCAGTGATGCTGGAGGCAGCGGCGTCTGAGTCCGCGGCCCGTCGTAACGCTATGAAGTCTGCTACTGACAACGCGACCGAGCTGGTCAAGGACCTCTCGCGAGTTGCCAACCAGGCACGTCAGGCACAGATCACCCAGGAAATCACAGAAATCGTCGGTGGCGCCGGTGCGCTCGACGACAGCGGAGAAAGTGACTAGATATGAGCACAGCTCTAAGTGAGCAGAACACCACCACGGCTGTGGGCCGTGTCGTGCGTGTCATCGGTGCCGTCGTCGACGTGGAGTTCCCGCGTAACGAACTGCCGGCACTGTACAACGCGCTGACCGTGGAAGTTACCCTTCCGTCGGTCGCAAAGACCATCGTTTTGGAGACGGCGCAGCACCTCGGTGACAACCTGGTGCGCACCATCGCCATGGCTCCGACCGACGGCCTCGTCCGCGGTTCGGACGTCACCGACACCGGTAAGCCGATTTCGGTGCCGGTCGGCGACGTCGTCAAGGGCCACGTCTTCAACGCAATGGGCGACTGCCTGGATCAGCCGGGCCTCGGTCGCGATGGCGAGCAGTGGGGCATCCACCGCGAGCCGCCGGCCTTCGACCAGCTCGAGGGTAAGACTGAGATCCTCGAGACCGGTATTAAGGTCATCGACCTGCTGACCCCGTACGTTAAGGGCGGCAAGATCGGTCTGTTCGGTGGTGCCGGTGTTGGCAAGACCGTTCTGATTCAGGAAATGATTACGCGTATTGCACGCGAGTTCTCCGGTACCTCCGTTTTCGCGGGTGTCGGTGAGCGTACCCGTGAGGGCACCGACCTCTTCCTGGAAATGGAAGAGATGGGCGTTCTCCAGGACACCGCCCTCGTCTTCGGTCAGATGGACGAGCCGCCGGGAGTCCGTATGCGCGTCGCCCTGTCGGGCCTGACCATGGCGGAGTACTTCCGCGATGTTCAGCACCAGGACGTGCTGCTCTTCATCGACAACATCTTCCGTTTCACCCAGGCCGGTTCTGAGGTCTCGACCCTGCTGGGTCGTATGCCTTCCGCCGTGGGTTACCAGCCGACCCTGGCTGACGAGATGGGTGTCCTGCAGGAGCGCATTACCTCTACCAAGGGCAAGTCGATTACGTCTCTGCAGGCCGTTTACGTCCCTGCCGACGACTACACCGACCCGGCTCCGGCAACGACCTTCGCACACCTCGACGCCACCACCGAGCTCGACCGCTCGATCGCGTCGAAGGGCATCTACCCGGCAGTGAACCCGCTGACCTCGACCTCTCGTATCCTCGAGCCGTCGATCGTCGGCGAGGAGCACTACCGCGTTGCTCAGCAGGTTATTAACATCCTGCAGAAGAACAAGGAACTCCAGGACATCATCGCCATCCTCGGTATGGACGAGCTGTCTGAGGAGGACAAGGTGACCGTGCAGCGCGCACGTCGTATCCAGCGATTCTTGGGTCAGAACTTCTTCGTTGCGGAGAAGTTCACGGGTCTGCCTGGTTCCTACGTGCCGCTGAAGGACACCATCGTTGCCTTCGACCGCATCTGCAAGGGCGACTTCGACAACTACCCGGAGATGGCCTTCGACGGCCTGGGTGGCCTCGACGACGTCGAGAAGAAGTACGCTGAAATGCAGAAGAAGTAAGGGGCATCCTCATGGCTGAAATCACCACTGAACTGGTCGCCGTTGAGCGACCGCTCTGGAAGGGCAAGGCCACCTTGGTCTCCGCCCAGACCACCGAGGGTGAGATCGGCGTGCTGCCCGGACACCAGCCGTTCCTTGGCCAGCTGGTCAACAACGGCTCGGTGACCATCAAGACCGCGGACGGCGAGGTTCTCGTCGCCTCGGTCCAGGGTGGGTTCATTTCCGTGTCCCAGTCGAAGATTTCGATCCTCGCTGACAAGGCAATCTGGGCCGACGAGGTTAACCTCTCGGAGGCCGAGTCCAACCTGGATTCGGATGATCCCGCCGTCAAGGCACAGGCTGAGTCCGAGGTGCGTGCGGCTCGTCGCGCAGCATCCCGCAGCTAAGTGGCCTGAAATTCCGGTCGCACGACCGTATTCTTCCTGCTTCAAGCTCGTGAAGAGGGGCGGGGCCTAACCGATAGCATGTCGGTTAGGCCCCGCCCCTCTTTCGCGTTTGCATTGAGTCTTGGACTCCTGGGTAGTGCTACTGGGTAGGGGCTACGACTTTGGGTCCCCTGTGGGATACGAGTTGGGCCGAAGTGTTTCATTTGGGGCCCGAATTCAGGTAAAGTTTGACGAAAGCCCTTTTTCGCTTTTAACCGAAGGAATGTCTTCTATTTCCCCCGATAGTGAGGCTGGCACACTTTGTTTTCGAGCGTTACCCTCTTTTCCATCTTTTTGATGGCAGTAGGTTTCATCCTCGTCGTCGGCGGCGCTCTCGCGCTGTGGCGTTTCGCCAGCCTGCATGCGAAGGGTACTCCCGTTATTGCGCGCCCGCTGCCTGCGGCCGACGGCGCGGCCTGGCGCCACGGAGTGATGGTCTACTCCGAGTCGGTGCTCAATGTTTATAAGCTCCGTTCACTGCGCCCGGGTGCAGATGCGCGCTTTTCCCGCCACGATGTGTCGATTTTGGATCGCCGAAAGCCGACTTCCGTCGAGGCGGGATTTTTTGATCCCGGGCTCGGCGTGGTACGCATCGAAACCCGCTCTGCCGGGCAGTGGGAGTTGGCGCTTGACCCCTCGGGCGACACCGCGTTGGTCGCGTGGGTGGAGTCCTCGCCATCGATACGCCAGACCAGGGAGCTCCCCACGGACATCGAAAAGCGCTTCCGCGCGGCGATGAGCCGACAGCGCGGTGGCCAGTGGGGAAACCGTCGCTGAGGGAAGCATGAGTCGCGCTGCTTTTGCGCCTCTATTTTTCAGCCCCGGACACTCGCGTTAGGGTAGTGGGATGCGCCTTGTTATTGCCGAATGCACTGTCGACTACGTCGGGCGGCTCAACGCCCACCTACCGCAGGCCCTCCGCCTCCTTCTGGTGAAGGCGGATGGTTCCGTCTCCGTGCATGCCGACGACCGCGCCTACAAGCCCCTGAACTGGATGACGCCCCCGTGCACCCTGGCGGAAAAGGAAATCGTGGACGAGTCGGGGGAAGACACCGGAGAGCAGCTCTGGGTCGTCGAAAACAAAAAGGGCGAGCAGCTGAGAATCACCATTTCTCGAGTCGTGTCCGATGTCTCCCACGAACTGGGCGAGGACCCCGGCCTGGAGAAGGACGGCGTTGAAGCCCACCTGCAGAAGCTGCTCGCGGAGCAATTTGCGACTTTCGGGGAGGGCTACACGCTGATCCGGCGTGAGTACCCGACCGCTATCGGCCCGGTCGATCTGCTCGGGCGTGACGAAAATGGCGCCACCGTGGCCGTCGAGGTCAAGCGCAGGGGCGGAATCGACGGAGTGGAACAGCTGACCCGCTACCTGGAGATGCTCAACCGCGATGAATTGCTAGCCCCGGTCACCGGCATTTTCGCCGCACAGGAGATCAAGCCACAGGCGAAGACACTGGCCGAGGATCGGGGAATCCGCTGCGTCACGCTCGACTACGACGAACTCCGTGGCCTGGAATCCGGCGAGTTGAGGCTGTTCTAGGATGCCACGGCGCAACTCGCGGAAACACGCTCGCGGTACCGGTAGCGGTCTGCCTAGGTTCGGCAGCACTTTCCAAAGCACGCGCACCGAGTCCGGCCCGGCAGGGTGGGAGGACGTCGAATTCGCGGTAAGGACCATTAGCGCGGGGCAGTCCACGAAGGTCTACCGATGCCCGGGCTGCGACCAGGAGATCATGCCTGGAACCGCGCACATCGTTGCCTGGCCGGTGGGGTACGGCGGTGGCAGCGACGACCGCCGCCACTGGCACCGCAACTGTTGGAGCAAAAGGGCCCAGCGCACAATCACCCGCCGCTGGGGATAGCGGCAGCGTTTGCGCGGTGGGCCCGTTGGCGTCGTCGTAAAGCCTACTTAGCTGGCTCGACCAGCTCGAGGAGGACTCCGCCAGCGTCCTTCGGGTGGACGAAGTTGATGCGGGAGCCGGCGGTGCCGATCTTCGGCTCCGGGTAGAGCACGCGGGTGCCCTGCTCCTTCAGGTGAGCCATCAGCGCCTCAATGTCGGTGACGCGGACGGCGTACTGCTGGATGCCGGGGCCCTTCTTGTCCAGGTACTTGGCAATCGTCGAGTCCTCGTTCAGCGGGGCGAGGATCTGAACCAGGGTGCCGCCCTCGACCTTGTCTGCCGGGCCGAGCATGGCCTCGTGGACGCCCTGCTCCTCGTTGACCTCATCGTGGTAGTTCACGAAGCCCAGGTTTGCGCGGTACCACTCGACCGCGGCATCGAAATCGGGGACTGCAACGCCGACGTGGTCGACGGCGACGACGTACTTATGGGGAACTGCAATGTTCGACTCACTCATGTCATCCAGGATACGCGCTATCATCGGCGCCATGATTGTTGCATTCTCCGTTGCCCCCACTTTTTCGGACCCCGAGCAGGGAATGGCCGAAGCCGTCGCCGAGGCGGTGCGGGTCGTACGAGAGTCCGGCCTGCCGAACGAGACGAACGCGATGTTCACGCTCGTGGAGGGGGAGTGGGATGAGGTGATGGACGTGGTCAAGCGGGCCACGGAGGCCGTGACGCGCGTTAGCCCACGTACATCCCTGGTGATCAAGGCGGACATCCGCAACGGCTACACGGGCCAACTGCGGGCGAAGGTGGAGGCCGTAGAGGAAGTGCTGGGCAATTAGTATCCCTGCCCGTCCCCAGACAGGCCCCAGACAGGCCCCTGCGGCTGGTGCCGTTTTATTGAATTACATGCGACTTTAGTTCAGGAGTAAAAGAACCCTTATGACACACGCACATTCGCACGCACACGGTCACTCCCATTCCCACTCCCACGACGGCCACCGCGAATGTTCCACTCCGCCCCCGCCTCCGGGCACCGTGGATCTCGAACAGATGCATCTGAAGGCTGAGGCGGAGCGCAAGCGCAAAGAGGAGATCGCGCGCGCTACCTCCGATCAGGGCGAAGGCCTACCTCCGGTGGTGGAGGTAACCGCACAGAACCTTGAGGCTGAGGTTGTCGTCCGCTCCGAGCAGGTGCCGGTCATCGTACTCGTCGGTGCTGCCGGGGCGGCCGATTCATTGCGACTGCGCACCGAGCTGGAGGCTATGGCTCGCGAAGCTGAGTTGAATTGGATACTCGCCTGGGTGGATGCGGACTCGCAGCCGCAGGTGGCCCGCGCCTTCGGTGTTCAGGCGCTGCCGACGGTGGTGGCGGTCGCCATGGGCAGCCCCATCGGCATGTTCGCCGGTGAGAAGACCCGCGATTGGCTCGATCAGTGGGTGGCCCAGGTCATGGAGGCCACGAATGGGCGTCTGAAGGGGCTTCCTGCCGGGACGCGCATGGCAGGGGCTGGAGCAGGGGAAGGGGCGCAGCCCGAGGCGCCGACCGACTTCTTCGGCAACCCCGTTCCGACGTCCGATCCGCGCCTGGAGCAGGCGGAGGAGCTGCTCGCCGAGGGGAACTTCGACGCCGCCCTCTCACTCTACGATGCGATGCTGAAGTCCGAGCCCGCCAACTCGGGGCTGAAGCGCGCGCACGCCAACGTGGCCTTCTTCGCTCGCGCCGCGAAAATCGACCGCACCGCCGATCCCATCTCGCTTGCCGACGCCGCCCCCGGCGACGTCGCTGCCGCCCTCGATGCGGCGGATGTGACGATGCTCGTCGACGATCCCGCCAAGGCCCTGGATCGCCTGCTGCGGCTGCTCCCGACGGTATTTGGGAAAGACCGTGAGTCTATTAAGGAGCGGCTGCTGGAGTACCTGCTCCTCTTCGATGCGGCCGATCCGGTGGCGCTGGATGCGCGGCGGAGGATGGCCAGCGCGCTGTTCTAGGCGCCCTGCGGGGGCACAGACGCCCTGCGGGGGGGGGGCACAGACGCCCTACGGGGCCCTATGCGTAGGTGTAGGGCCAGTGCCCGGGAGCCATGAAGTGGTAGACGCTGCCCATCACGGTAACCATGAACACCAGCAGAAGGGTGAAGAGAAACGCCCTGGTGAAAAGGTGGCGCGCGCTGTACCAGGCGTAGAAGGCGTCCAGGCGGGCCGCCAGCCAGATATTCAGCCTTCGCGTCGGCGGGTGCACGAGGGAGAGGATGCCGAGGGCCACGAAGATGCACAGCCAGCCGGGTGCGGGGGTCGGCAGGATGATAATGCCAAATATGAGGAGGCTAAAACCTACAACCAGCAGGACGGGGGAGAGGAAGGGCCCGTACCACATGGCGCGCATGTGGACGTGGCGCCGCTGCATGCGGTCCATCAATCGGTGGACTTTCTCTTCCATTGCACCTCGCCTTCGTAAGGCTCTCGTCGCGGGGCCGTCCCGAGATTGAATTCGAGTCCCCTTATTCTGCCATCTTCGCGCTCGCGGGGCCGGCGAAAGGGGGAAAGCTTCGGCACGACGACGGCAGCTCCCCGGCCGAAAAGTCCGGCCGGGGAGCTGCCGCGCCTGTTCAGAGCCTCGTTGCGGGGCTGGTCGACGAGTGAGTCGACGAGTGGCCGCCTAGCCCTGCCACTTCAGCCACACGGCGGTGTGGGCGGGGATCACGAGGTCCGCGGAGTACGTCTGGCCGTTCCAGCCGGACTCGACCGCGGTGACGGCGCCGTTTTCGCCGTAGCCGGAGCCTTCGTAGCGGGTGGAGTTGGTATTGATGACCTCCTGCCAGGTGCCGCCCTTCGGCAGGCCGATCTTGTAGACCTCCTGCGTCTGGCCGGAGAGGTTGAACACGCAGGCCATGGTGGAGCCGTCCGCGCCGTAGCGCAGGAAGGACACGACGTTGTTGCCGGAGTCATCCGCGTTAATCCACTGGAAGCCCTCCGGGCGATCGTCCTGGCTGAACAGGGCGGGGCTGTCCTTATAGACTGCGTTGATGTCCTTGACCAGGAGCTGGATGCCGCGGTGGAACTCGCCACCCCAGCCTTCCAGGTTGTCCCACGCGACCGACTCGTCGTGGTTCCACTCGCGGTTCTGGCCGAGATCCTGGCCCTGGAACAGCAGCTGCTTGCCGGGGTGAGCCCACATGAAGGACAGGAAGGAGCGCAGGCCTGCGGCCTTGTCCCAGTCGCCGCCGGGCATGCGCTCCCACAGGGAACCCTTGCCGTGGACGACCTCGTCGTGGCTAATCGGGAGGATGAACTTCTCCGAGTAGGCGTAGACCATCGCGAAGGTCAGCTCGTGGTGGTGGTAGGAGCGGTAGACCGGGTCGTTGCCGAAGTACTCCAGGGTGTCGTTCATCCAGCCCATGTTCCACTTCATGGAGAAGCCCAGGCCACCGTTGTCGGTGGAGGCCGTCACGCCCGGCCAGGAGGTGGACTCTTCGGCCACGGTCAGGAAGCCCTTGTGGTGCTTGTGCACCGTCGCGTTGAATTCCTGCAGGAACTGCACGGCGTCGAGGTTTTCGCGGCCGCCGTACTGGTTCGGCAGCCACTCGCCCTCGTTGCGGGAGTAGTCCAGGTAGAGCATGGAGGCCACGGCGTCGACGCGGAGGCCGTCGATGTGGAACTCCTCGGCCCAGTACAGGGCGTTGGCGTAGAGGAAGTTACGCACCTCGTTGCGGCCGAAGTCGAAGACGTAGGTGCCCCAGTCGCGCTGCTCACCGCGGCGCCAGTCCGGGTGCTCGTAGCAGGCCGTGCCGTCGAAGCGGGCGAGCGCGAACTCGTCCTTCGGGAAGTGACCCGGCACCCAGTCCATGATGACGCCGATACCCGCGGCGTGGAAGGCGTCGACAAGCGCGCGGAACTGATCCGGGGTTCCGAAGCGGGAGGTCGGGGCGTAGTAGCCGGTGACCTGGTAGCCCCAGGAACCGGAGAAGGGGTGCTCGGAGACGGGCAGGAACTCGACGTGGGTGTAGCCCATGTCGACGACGTAGCGGACTAGCTGCTCCGCCATGACCTCGTAGGACAGGCCCTGCTTCCAGGAACCGAGGTGAACCTCGTAGATGGAGATCGGCTGGTCGTTCCAGTTGACCTGGGCACGCTTCTCCATCCACTCGGCGTCGCGCCAGGTGTACTCGGTCTCGGTGACGATGGAACCGGTGGCAGGAGGGAGCTCCGCCGCGCGGGCCATCGGGTCGGCCTTGTCACGGCGCTGGCCCTCCGGGGTGGTGATGGCGAACTTGTAGACATCGCCGACGCCGACGCCGGGGATAAACAGCTCCCAGATGCCAGCCCCGCCCATGGAGCGCATCGGGTACTGCGCGCCGTTCCACATGCAGAAGTCGCCGATGACGGCCACACCCTGGGCATTCGGGGCCCAGACGGTAAAGGAGGTGCCCTCGACGGTGCCCATCTCGGTCTCGTAGGTGTGGGTATGAGCGCCGAGGACCTTCCACAGCTCCTCATGGCGGCCCTCGCCGATCAGGTGGAGATCGCCCTCGCCGATGGTGGGCAGGAAACGGTAGCCGTCCGCACGCTCGACCACGTCGCCGGACTCCCACGTGATGCGGAAGCGGTAGTCGAAATCGTCGCCTCCCGGGACCAGCGCGGCGAAGACGGAATCGCCGAGATCTTCAGCCTCGAACTCGCCCCGGGTGGTCACGACGGTCACCGACTTAGCCCCAAAGAGCCTGGTCCTAACCACGGTGTCGCCGTCGATGACATGCGCGCCGTACTGGCTGTGCGGGTCGTAGTGAGTGCAAAAGTGCAGTCGCTCCATATCGCCCGGAGAAATTGCAAGGCGGGGATCTGTGTGGACTCCCATGGAAGGTCCTTCCGAGATAGCGGATTGAGAGGGTAAAAGTTTCATCTAGGCCCCCAGCCTAATGACAATCGCTGCGGGCAATCGCCGGGCCGGGGAGCTGGTGGGGGTGCCGAGGCGCTGCTAGCCCTCGTAGTCAGGAACCTCGCGCCAGGCCAGCTTGTACCGCAGGCCTTCGGAAACCTCCGGAAGCTTCACGACGTGAGCGACGTTGCTCCACGGTTCGAGGCGGATGAAGTTGTCGCGGCCCCAGTTGAAGGTCGAGCCCGTAATGAGGTCGGTGACATCCATGCGGTCGTGGTTGCGGTGTCCGACGCGGTCCATGTCGATGTGCAGGGTGCCCTCCTGCGCATTCCACGGGTCCAGGTTGATGACGACCAGGATGCAGTCGCCCGTGACCGGGTCCAGCTTGGAGTAGGCCAGCAGGTTGTCGTTATCGACCTGGTGGAAGTGCAGGGTGCGCAGCTGCTGCAGCGCAGGATGCTCGCGGCGCAGCTGGTTCAGGGTTGCGATGAACGGCTCCAGGGAGTTGCCGGTGGCCAGCGCCTGGTCGTAGTCGCGGTGGCGGAGCTGGTACTTCTCGCTGTCCAGGTACTCCTCCGAGCCATCCTTGACGGGCACGTTTTCGAAGAGCTCGAAGCCGGAGTACATGCCCCACAGCGGGGACATGGTTGCGGCCAGCGCCGCGCGAATCGCGAACGCGCCTCGGCCGCCCTTGACCAGGAACTCGTGGAGAATATCCGGGGTGTTGACCCACAGCGACGGCCGCGCGATGTCGGCGTGGCGGGCGATTTCCTGCCCGAACTTGGTCAGCTCCTTCTTCGTCGTCTTCCACGGGAAGTAAATGTAGGACTGGGTGAATCCGGCCTTGGCCAGCCCGTAGAGACGGGCCGGCGAGGTGAAGGCCTCGGCCAGGAAGAGAACCTCCGGGTTGGTCTCGTGGACGGTCTCGATCAGCCACTCCCAGAAGTTGCCGGGCTTGGTGTGCGGATTGTCGACGCGGAAGACCTTGACGCCACGCTTGATCCAGAACTTCACGACGCGCAGGACCTCGTCGTAGAGCCCCTTCGGATCGTTGTCGAAGTTCAGCGGGTAGATGTCCTGGTACTTCTTCGGCGGGTTTTCGGCGTAGGCGATGGTGCCGTCGGGAAGCACGGTGAACCAGTCCGGGTGCTTCGCGGCCCACGGGTGATCCGGGGCGCACTGCAGCGCCAGGTCGATGGCGACCTCGAGGTCGCGCTCCTTCGCCGCGGCCATGAACTCCTTGAACGCGGCCTCGCCGCCGAGCTTGGGGTGGATGGCGTCGTGGCCGCCGTCTGCGGAGCCGATGGCCCAGGGCGAGCCCACGTCGGTCGGCTCAGGGGTCAGAGTGTTGTTGCGGCCCTTGCGGTTGATCTCGCCGATCGGGTGAATCGGCGGCAGATAGACGGTGTCGAAGCCCATGCGCTTGGCGCGATCGAGCTGCGGGATGGCGGTCTTGAACGTGCCATGCAGGAGCTCACCGTGCTCGCCGAAGCCGCCGTTGGAACGCGGGAAGAACTCGTACCAGGACGAGTACAGGGCCTCGCGCCGGTCGACCTTGATCTTGCGCGTCTTGCCACGGGTTAGCAGATCGCGAACCGGGTGCGCCTGCAGGATGGCGCGTGTTTCGTCGGAAAGCGCGGCGGCGATGCGCGCGCGCAGGTCCCCGTCCCCGCGGAGGCCAGCTGCGACGGAGCGCAGGTGGTTGCGGTACACGGCGGCCGCTGAGGTGGCGGCGCGGTCGAAGAGGCGGGCGCCGATTTCGAGGTCGTTGGCGAGTTCCTCCTCGCTCTGACCGGCCTCGTACTTCTTGGTGATGGCATTGCGCCAGGTGGCCATCGGGTCGGACCAGGCGTCAATACGGATGGTCCACAGGCCGGGCACGTCCGGAACGAAGATGGCGTTGACCTGGTTCGGGTCGTGGTCGGAGAAGTGCATGGGCACGCGCTGGGATCGCGAGGCGAAAGCAGACTCCTTCGGACCCTTGACGTTCAGCGTGGCGTTCAGGGCGTCATGGCCCTCACGCCAGACGACGGCAAATGCTGGAACGACTTCGCCAACTACGGCCTTTGACGGGGTAGCCCCACCGTTTACTTGGGGGCGAATGTCATCGATACCAATTCGGCCAGTCATGAAAGGCGATCTCCTCTTTTCCTGGGCTACCGCGAGGGAATTTCCTTCTGGGTGCCCGAGTGAACTCGATTTGCTCCCCATCGAGAGTAGTTGAGGATGTTTCATCGCACATTTGGGGCGGGATAGGGCACGATAGAGATGTGTCTGAATTGGAAGAAGAATTCAACGAAGATCTCCTGCTGGATTTTCGTGGTGTAAACCTGATCCGTGGTGGCCGAACCCTGGTCGGGCCCGTTGACTGGCAAGTCGAGTTGGACGAGCGCTGGGTCATCTTGGGGCCGAACGGCGCTGGAAAGACCTCACTCATGCGCATGGCTGCGGCCGAGGAGTTCCCGAGTTCAGGGGTGGCCTACGTTATGGGCGAGCGGATCGGCAAGACGGATATGCGCGACCTGCGCACGATGATTGGCCTGACCTCCTCGGCCATCGCGCACCGCATCCCCAACGAGGAGAAGGTCGCGGACCTGGTTATCTCCGCCTCCTACTCGGTGCTGGGCCGCTGGCGCGAGACCTACGAGGAGATGGACTTCAACCAGGCTGCAGAGATCCTCGAGCAGATGGGAGCCGAGCATCTCGCCGACCGCACGTGGGGGACGCTGTCTGAGGGCGAGCGCAAGCGCGTCCTCATCGCCCGCGCCATGATGGTCAACCCGGAGCTGCTGCTTCTCGACGAGCCCGGAGCCGGCCTCGACCTGGGCGGCCGCGAGGACCTGGTCGGCTACCTGGGGGAGCTGGCCCTCGACCCGGACGCGCCGGCGATGGTGATGATTACCCACCACGTCGAGGAGATTCCCTACGGCTTCACCCACGCCATGCTTCTCGACGAGGGCGCCGTGGTGGCGCAGGGCCTGATCGGTGACGTTCTCACCGCGGAGAACCTGTCGAAGGCCTTCCATCAGCAGATCGCCGTCGACCGCATTGACGGGCGCTACTTCGCGCGCCGGGCGCGGGGGCGTGCGGCGCACCGCAAGTAGTAGCAGGCAGCAGCGAGAAGCAGTAGAGGTAGTTGAAGAAGTAGAGGAGGGCTACGAGGTGAGCCAGCAATCTTCCGAACCGGCGGTCCCGCGCCTGGCGGCAACCGTCCTTCTGCTCCGGGACACCGACAGGGGCGTCGAGGTCTACGTGCAGGAGCGCGTGTCCTCCATGCGGTTTGCGGCGAACATGACGGTATTCCCGGGCGGCGGCGTCGATTCGCGGGATTTCCCCAGTGCAGCGGGCTCGGACGGGGCCCAGTCCTTCTCCGACGGCGACTACGCCACGGCGCTGGGTGCCGCCCCCGACACTGCGCACGCGCTGGTGTGCGCCGCCGTCCGCGAGACCTTCGAGGAGACCGGAACGCTGCTGGCCAGGCATAGCGACGGGCGCGTCGTCTCCGACTCCTCGCGCTACCACGCCCAGCGGGGTCAACTGGAGGCCCACGAGCTGTCCTTCTCCGCGTTTTTGGCCGAGGAGCAGCTGGTGCTGGACCCCAGCCTCATCCGGCCCTGGGCCAACTGGGTTACGCCCGCGACCCAGCCGATCCGCTACGACACCTACTTCTTCCTGGCCGCGCACCCGGAGGGGCAGGTCGCCGACGGCAACACCTCCGAGGCCTCCTCGACGGGCTGGTTCCGGCCCTCGTCCATCCTGGATGGCTGGCGCCGCGAGGTGATCGGTCTGATGCCCCCGACGTGGGCGGAGCTAAAGCGCGTCGAGCAGTTTTCCACAGTCCGGCAAGCGCTCGAGGCCGCGGCGACGCAGCCCGTGCGCCGCACGAGCAGCGATTTCCTCGAAGAACCCTTTATGGACGAGTACTTCGCGGTCGCGACGCATATGGGGCACCTGCGCCGACGCAGCCCCGAGCGGGGAGCGTAGCGGTGGCGCTGACCGTAGACGAGGTCAAAGAGATCGCGTCGCATCCGCAGTGGGTGAGCGTCGCGGAGAGCCTGCCCCTGACCAAGAAGAGCCTGATCTCGGACCTAGACTCCATGCGCCAGCAGTGCGGAGAATTCGCCCGGGCCGTCATCGAGGTCGCCGTGGCCCGCAAGTCCGCCGCCACGAAACTCCCCGGCACCTGGATCATGTCCTCCGAGGCCGCCCAGCAGGCCACCCCGTACCTGGTCGCCGTGGCCCGCGCCCGCCGACTGCGCGACACAGGCCTCAGCTCCTTCGCCGATGTGACATGTTCGATCGGCACCGAGGTGGCCGCGCTTTCCGACGTCGGCCTGCCCGCCATCGGCTCCGACATCGACGCTGCACGCATCGAAATGGCCCGCCACAACGTCCCGGGCTCGCGGTTCCTGCTTGCCGACGCCCTGGCCCCGGCCTACGACGCCGACGTTATTATTGCCGATCCCGCGCGCCGGGCGGGGGGACGCCGGATTGCCCGGCCGGAAGACCTGTTGCCACCGTTGCCGGACCTGATCTCCGCCTGGTCGGGGCGTCAGCTAGCGATCAAGTGTGCCCCGGGGCTGGACTTTAGCGAGTGGGAGGGGGAGGTCGCGCTGGCCTCGGTAGACGGTGCCGTGAAGGAGGCGTGTCTATACACGCCGGGGCTTGCGCTGCAGGCGCGGGGCCGCCAGGTGACGCGATCCGCGTTAGTGATTGAGACCGTCGGAAAGCGAGACCCGCTCGATCTGGATGCGACGACGGTCACGCGGTACGACGACACGATGGACGACGACTGCGACGTACGGGCAGCCGGGCGGTACATCGTGGACCCGGATGGCGCGGTCGTGCGCGCTGGCCTGGTGCGTCACTTCGCGGCGGCGCACGGTCTGTGGCAGCTAGACGAGCGGATCGCGCACCTGTCGGGGGACCGGCTCCCCGAGGGGGTCTCGGGGTTCGAGGTGATCGAGCAGGTTGGACTGAAGCAGGTCCGGAAGTCCCTGGCCGCGCTGGACTGTGGTGCGGCGGAGATTCTGGTCAGGGGAGTGGACGTCAACCCTGACGTGGTGCGCAAGCAGTGGAAACTGCGCGGAAGTAAGGCGCTGGCCGTGGTGATTACGCGGATCGGCAAGACTGCGACGGCGTTCATCTGCCATCCCAGGGCTAAGGGGTAATCATCGAATAAGCGACGGGGGTAACGGGGTGGGGATCGGTGTTCGCCTAATGTGGACGCCGGAGGGGAGTTCGTCGCGCTCCGGCGATCGCCGTGGTGACATGCGAAAACAGTCACAGTGTGGTGAACGGTGGATTCCTCCGAAGAAAAAAATTTAAAAAAATAACGACATTGTTATCTGGATCACCTTCGCCTGTATCTCCCGTTCTGTTATCTTCGACACAGACGACCAAGGGCGTGTCCTGGTTCACTTTTTCTCTGGTGGGGTTCTGTCAGAGAAGTGGACGGGGGTCGGCGTTAGGTCAGATAAAAGTTCACCAGTAATCAACCCCAGTAAGGACGACAGAAAAATGCCGAACATTGTGGTTCTGGTCAAGCAGGTCCCGGACACCTGGTCCGAGCGCAAGCTCACGGACGACACTTTTGTTCTCGACCGCGAGGCAGCAGACGCGGTTCTCGACGAGATCAACGAGAACGCCGTCGAGGCGGCGCTGCAGCTGAAGGAAGAGCACGGCGGAAACGTCACCGTCGCAACCGTCGGCCCGGATCGCGCCGTCGAGGCTCTGCGCAAGGCTCTGTCCATGGGCGCCGACGACGCCGTCATCCTCTCCGACGAGGCCCTGGGTGGCTCCGACGCAGTTCAGACCGCGTGGGCTCTGTCCAACGTCATCGACACCCTCGGCGATGTCGACCTGATCATCACGGGTAACGCCTCCACCGACGGTGGCACTGGCTCCGTCCCGGCCATCCTCGGTGTCTACCGCGGCCTGCCGGTTCTGACCCACATGCGCTCCGTCGCCATCGAGGGCGACTCCGTCACCGGCGAGCGCGAGGTCGAAGACGGCGTCTACACCCTGAAGGCATCCCTGCCGGCAGTCGTCTCGGTTACTGAGAAGGCAAACTCCCCGCGTTTCGCATCCTTCAAGGGCATCATGGCCGCGAAGAAGAAGCCGGTCACCGAGCTGACCCTGGCCGATGTTGCGGCCGAGGCTGAGCAGGTCGGCGGCGAGAACGCTGCGACCGGCGTCACCGGCGTCACCCCGAAGCCGGAGAAGACCGCCGGCGAGCGCATCACCGACGAGGGCGACGGCGGCGTGAAGCTGGCCGAGTACCTCAAGGCCAACAAGTTCATCTAGTTCGTCTGACGCGAATAAAGACACAAGAGATTCAAGTAGGAGAAAGATCACTATGACCGACGTCCTCGTTCTCGTCGAGCACGCAAACGGCGAGCTGAAGAACACCACCGCAGAGCTGCTGACCGCGGCCAGCGCTTTCGGAACCCCGGCCGCAGTTGTCGTGGGCACCCCGGGTACCGCAGCGAACTTCGCGGACACCCTGGCACAGTACGGCGCCGGCGAGATTCTCGCCGCCGAGTCCGACGATGCCGCCAAGTACCTGATCACCCCGGAGGTTGACGTCCTGGTCGGCCTCGCCGCAGAGCGCCAGGTCCCCGTCCTGGTCTCGGCTTCCGCCACCGGCAAGGAGATCGCCGGTCGCGTCGCCGCCCTGACCGGCTCCGGCCTGCTGTCCGACGTTGTCGCCATCAACGACGACCGCTCGGTGAAGTACTCCATCTTCGGTGGCGAGTACATCGTCGACGGTGTCGGCTACGGCCCGTCCCCGGTCTACGCGCTGCGCCCGGGCTCCGTTGACCCGGTGGAGAAGGCAGGCTCCAACGCCGTCACCGAGATCGCTTTCCCGGAGATCGGCGCCAACGCCGTGGAGATTGTCTCCTTCGCTCCGGCCGAGGGCGGCGACCGTCCGGAGCTGACCGAGGCGAAGATCGTCGTCTCCGGTGGCCGCGGCGTGGCCTCCGGCGAGGGCTTCACCAACGTCGTCGAGCCGCTGGCGGACGTCCTGCACGCTGCGGTTGGCGCCTCCCGCGCCGCCGTCGACGCGGGCTACTACCCGGGTCAGTTCCAGGTCGGCCAGACCGGTAAGACGGTCTCCCCGGACCTCTACATCGCACTGGGTATCTCCGGCGCTATCCAGCACAAGGCCGGCATGCAGACCTCCAAGACCATTGTTGTGGTCAACAAGGACGAAGAGGCCCCGCTGTTCGAGATCGCGGACTTCGGTGTCGTCGGCGACCTGTTCGACGTCGTCCCGCAGGCCATCGAGAACCTGAAGTAGTGCGTTAAGTGGCCGCTAGCGGCTAGCACTCGGGCGGACCCTGGGACTGCATCTGATGCAGTTTCCCCAGGGTCCGCCTTTTGCGTCCTCGCGTCCGCGTCCGTTCACCGGAGCTATACTTCCCGCCATGCCGACCGCCACGCCCTCCCAGAACAGCGTCACCCCCGACCGCCACTTCCTCGACCACGCTGCGACGACGCCGCTGCGCCCGGAGGCACGCGAAGCTCTGATCGCCAACCTGGGGCTGTCCAACCCGTCGGGCCAGTACGCCACGGCGCGCGCGGCGAAGCGGGTGCTGGAGGAGTCCCGCGAGGAGGTCGCCGAGCTGCTGGGGGCCGACCCGATCGAGGTGGTCTTCACCTCCGGCGGCACCGAGGCCGACAACCTCGCCATCAGCGGCCTCTACTTCAAGTCCCCGGGCTCCGAGATCGCCGTCTCCGCCATCGAGCACGACGCGGTGCTGAAGTCCTGCTCCCACCTGGAGAAGGAGCACTGGGCGAAGCTGGTCGAGATTCCCGTCGCCGCCGACGGCCGCGTGGATCTGGAGCGCTTCCCCGAGCTCGAGCGCCGCTCCACGGCCCTGGTCACCTGCATGTGGGCCAACAATGAGACGGGCGCGATCCAGCCGGTGACGCAGGTCGCCGAGCTGGCCCACGCGGCCCGGGTTCCCCTGCACATCGACGCGGTGCAGGCCGCGGGCCACCTGCCCATTGACTTCCATGCATCCCGCGCCACGACGCTCGCGGTGTCCGCCCACAAGTTCGGCGGCCCCCGCGGCATCGGCGCGCTGCTGGTCCGCCGCGACGCCAAGCTGGCCCCGCACAACAACGGCGGCGGCCAGGAGAGGGGGCTGCGCTCGGGCACCCAGGACGTCGCCTCGGCCGCAGGCATGGCCGCGGGGCTGCGGGCGGCCATCGCCGACATGGAGTCCGAGGACGCCCGCCTGCGCGAGCTGACCGCCGACCTCACGGCGGCCATTCGGGCCATCGACGGCGCCATCGTGCACACCGTCCAGCCCGCGCTGCCCGGCCACGTCTACGCCAGCTTCCCCGGGGCCGAGGCGGACAGCCTGATTATGCTTTTCGACGCCGCCGGCATCGACTGCTCCACGGGGTCTGCGTGCAGCGCGGGCGTGAACAGGCCCTCGCATGTCCTGCTGGCCATGGGGGTTTCCGAGCCCGTGGCCAGGGCGTCGATACGCTTCACCCTGGGGTGGACGACCACGCGGGCGGACATCGAGGCGGTGAAGGCGGTGCTTCCGCAGACCGTGGAGCGGGCGCGGGCCGCTGGCATGGCCTGAGCGAGTGGTACGGTGACACGTGCACAAAATGTGGCGAGGTAGGGAGGTCCTTCAATGCGTGTTCTGGCGGCGATGAGCGGCGGCGTGGATTCGTCCGTGGCGGCGGCGCGCGCGCTGGCGGCGGGGCACGAGGTCGTCGGCGTCCACCTGGCGCTGTCGAAGGACCCGCAGTCGGTGCGGGCGGGCTCGCGGGGTTGCTGCTCCCTGGAGGACTCCGGCGACGCGCGCCGCGTCTGCGACGAGCTGGGCATCCCCTTCTACGTCTGGGACTTCTCGGAGCGCTTCAAGGAGGAGGTCATGGACGACTTCTTCGACTCCTACGAGCGCGGCGAGACCCCGAACCCCTGCCTGCGCTGCAACGAGCGCATCAAGTTCGCCGCCCTGCTGGAGCGCGGCGTGGCGCTCGGCTTCGACGCCGTGGTCACCGGCCACTACGCTCTGCTTGCCGACGACGGCCTGCTGCGGCGCGGTCGGGACCCGAAGAAGGACCAGTCCTACGTGCTGGGCGTCCTCGACCGCGAGCAGCTGCGCCGATCTATGTTCCCGGTGGGGGACACGGAGAAGCCGCAGATCCGCGAGGAGGCCCGGGGGATGGGGCTGGGCACGGCCAACAAGCCGGACTCCTACGACATCTGCTTCATCCCCGATGGCAACACGCAGGCGTTCCTAGGCGCCAAGATCGGGCGCAGGCCGGGCACGGTCGTGGACAAGGCGACCGGGCAGACAGTCGCGGAACACGACGGCGTCTACGAGTTCACCATCGGCCAGCGCAAGGGGCTGGGGCTGCCGGGCCCCATGCCGGACGGGCAGCCGCGCTACGTCACGGGCATCGACGCGCAGTCCGGGACGGTCACGATCGGCACCGCGGCGGATCTGAACATCACCGTTGTGGAGGCCGACCGCGCCATCTGGCTGGCGGACCCGGACGAGGTCGTCTCGGGCCCCGTGCAGGTACAGGTCCGCGCGCACGGCCGCGCCATCGACTGCGAGGTCGAGGTGCTCGCAGGCCCCGACGATGAGGCCACGGGCCGCGGCGGAGCCTTCCGTTTGAAGCTAGCCGAGTCCCTGCGCGGCGTGGCGCCGGGCCAGGCGGCCGTACTCTACCGCCCGGACCCCGCCGGCGACTACGTGCTGGGCTCCGCGACCATCACGGCGACGCGATGAGCGCCCCGCGCGCGGCGTCGTTTATCGGGCTCGGCCCCATGCCGGGCACCGACCCGGGCGAGGCCGCAGAGATCCTGATCGGCGAGTGCATGGACGGCCGCGTCCACCTGCCGGTCCTGCCCGCGCGCGGGCTCGGCACGGACATGGTCGGTCGCACGGCCGCGCTGATGGCGGACGTCAACGCCGACCGCGGCCCGCGATCGTGGCGCATCGTCGATCGGCCCGCTCGGCTGTCGTGGCTGGCCGCCGACTACCTGCAGCGCGACCTCGATGCCTGCGAAGAGGTATGGGGCAGCACTCCAGAGTCCGTGCGGCTAGTTGCGACGGGCCCGTGGACGATGGCCGCAAGCGTCGAAAATGAGGCCGGGCACCTCGTCGCGACCGACCGTGGCGCCGTCCGCTACTTCGCGCAGTCGCTGGCCGCGGGGCTGCTCGCGCAAGCCTCGGACGCCCGCCGCCGCTTCAGCAGCGAGATCGAGGTCGAGGTCGTGCTCCACGAGCCGCTGCTATCGCGCACCGCGCGGGGCCTCCTCCGGGCGCCGTCGACGCTGATGGGCAACGAGGGATTCCTCCCCGCCGTCGGCTATCGCGAGATCTCCGCGGCCCTCCGCGAGACCGTGGAACCCTTGCGTGCCGACGGAATCCGGGTCGCCATCGCTCTCGGTCCCTCCGACGGGATCGCCCCGCAGGCGCTGGCCGAGTCCGGGGCGGAGAGCTTCTGGCTGCCGCGAGGCTCCCTGAAGACAACCGCGCAGAAGGATTTCGCCGTGGCGCTGATCGGCGCCGGGCTCGTGCTGGAGCTGGGCATCGTTCCTGTGGCTGTAACCGAGCGGGAGGAACACACCGGCGCGCCGGTGCCGACCGCCGCGCGCGCCATCGCGGAGGCATCGGCGCTGCTCTGGGACGAACTGGGTTTTTCCCGCCTGGAGATCGCCGAAAAGCTAAGCCTCGCCCCAGCAGGCGGCTTCGCCTCCAGCGCCGCGGACGAGGCCGTCGCCCAGTTGGGCGCGGGCAGGAAGGCCGCGGAGCTGCTGCGGCGCGCCGCAGGCGACCTTGGGCGTTAGGGAAGTCCCCCCCCCGGCCGTTAGTCGACGAGGGAGAGCAGGTAGTCGGCGAAGTACGGAAGCGAAAACTCGATGTGTCCCACCGACGCGGGCACGATGAGCTCCCGGTAGATCAGGTCGTGACGGAGCTGCGAGACCCCCGATACCTTGCGCCCCATCTTCTCGGCCACGTCCTTGACTGCGACCGGGGCGCCGTCGGGCGCCAATTCGGCCATCGATTTCAGGAACTCGATTTGCCGGGGCGGAACATTCTTCAGGGACGGGGCGTGAACTTGGCGCCCAATTCTTCGGATGGACTCGGTTCCGGCCTCCGCGACGTGTTCGGCGGTGATCGTGTCGGCATTCGCCAGGCGTGCCTTCGCCCACGCCACCGAGCCGATCGTCTGGATCAAGTAGGGGTACCCGTGGCTGATTTGGGCGGCCAGCTCGACGGCATCCTCCGTCATCGACCTTGATCCGAGGTCTGAGGTCCGACGGATAATGTCCTCGGTGGTCGGGGAGTCCAAACGGCCCAGCGGCACGCGCTCGGCGCGCCGGAGAAACGTGGTTCCGTCCAGTTGGAGCAGATCCTCGATACCGCTCGGAAGCCCGGCGGCGACGAAGGCGATTTCGGCCTCGTCCCTGTTGAGATCCTGGATTGCGTGTGCGATTTCCGTCAGTTGCTCGGGGGCGGCGCTTTGGACCTCGTCGAGAGTCAGGAGAATGCCGGAGCCCTGCGGGGCCAGCACCGCGGTGAGGTCCTGCAACTGGCTGAGCAGATTCTGGCCCGGGGCTGGGCGATTGTCACGAATATCGGTTGTGATGCCACCGATTCCGGCGACGCTGATTCCGGTCAGCTTTCTCGAAGCGGAAGCGGGGGCCGAGTCAATCTGTTGTAAGGCCCTCGGGATGGTGACGTCACGCAGCTCCGCGACCATGTCGGGCCCCGTATGGGCGCGCAGCACTATCCATCCCAATTGACGCGCCGCCTCTTCGAACTCGTTGAGCAGCACGGTCTTCCCGATCCCTCGGGTGCCGGAGATCAGCGCCGTCCTCCAGGGGTTTCCAGGCCCCTCCGCCAGCGCAAGCTGGAAGGAGTCCAGTTCTTCATCGCGCCCGCCGATGACTGCGGGGGAGCGCCCAAAAGTGGGGTGGAAGGGGTTAGTCACGCCTCAATGGTAGCAGTGGATAACCGGAAAGTTTTAGATAATTTGGATAAAAAGTAAAAAAAATGGATATTTGTAATGTGGTGGATAACTTCCAGGGCTAAGCGTCGGTCGGCCACCCGAAGGTCATATCCGAGGTGTCCTTGCCCAGGCCGGACAGGTACTGCTGCAGCGACTTGCGCCGCTCGTAGTAGGTCACGGCCTGGAGCTCCATCAGCTCCTCGCCCGGCAGCTGCGTCATCTCCGGGTACTGCCTGGCCATCATCCACGCCACGCGGGCCGCAGCTAGCGCGTCCTCCGTCGCGTCATGCGCCGCGTCGAGCCGCACCCGGTAGTGCTGCGCCACATCGGTGAGAGTGCGCTTGCCCTTGCGGAACTGGTCGTAGTGCTGGTCGAGCACGAAGGGGTCGACCACCAGTCCGTCGATGGTGAAGCTGGGGTCCTGCGAGAGGAGCACCGTCAGGTCATAGGCCGCGTTGTACGCCACCACCGCGAGACCGTCGGCCCACGCCGCGCGCAGCCCCGCGATGGTATCCGCCAGGACCTCGTCGTGCGGGCGCCCCTCTGCCCGTGCCTTCTCCGTGGTGATGCCGTGGACCGCAGCGGCAGCTTCCGGGATTTCGATGCCCGGGTCCGCCAGCATGATGCGGGAGTCCTTCGCACCGTCGGCAAGCCGGACGAGCGCGGAGGTGACGATACGGCAGGTGCGGGGGTCGGTGCCGGTGGTCTCCAGATCAAACGCGAGCATGCGGCCCGGATCGAAATTGTTCATGCCCATCACTGTAGCGGAGGGGCCGGATTGGGCAGCGCTCGCGGTTTCAATCATCGCATAGAATGAGCGACGTGAATCCTGGCACCGAAGAAGACCTACCCGAGACCACGGCACCGGCCGCTGCCGACGCGGCTCAGGCGGCCCCGGCCCACGCCCGGCAGGAGTGGGAGGAGCTCGCGGCGCAGATCCGCGAGAACGCCTCGCTGTACTACACCGGCCAGCCGGTCATCTCGGACGCGGAGTACGACAAGCTCTTCCGCGCCCTGCAGAAACTGGAGGAGACCTGGCCGGATCTCGCCGTGCCGGACAGCCCCACCCAGCAGGTCGGCGCCAGCGTCGAGGCGCCCGCCGACGGGGAGGTCTTCGAGCCGGTCGAGCACCTGCAGCGGCTCTACAGCCTGGACAACGTCTTCGACGAGTCGGAGCTGCACGACTGGCTCGCACGCACCCCGGCGAGCACCTACCTGACCGAGCTGAAGATCGACGGCCTGTCCATCGACCTGGTCTACGAGCGCGGTCGCCTGGTTCGCGCGGCCACCCGCGGCGACGGTCGCGTCGGAGAGAACGTCACCGCCAACGCCCGCACCATCGCCGATATCCCGCACGAGATCGCGCCTGCCGACGGCCAGGACGTCCCCGAAGTTTTGGAGGTGCGCGGCGAGGTCTACATCTCATTGGAGGAGTTCGAGCGGATCAACGCCGACCGCGTGGAGGCCGGGCAGAAGCCCTTTGCCAACCCGCGCAACGCGGCGGCGGGCTCGCTGCGGCAGAAGAACGTGGAGGAGGTCGCCAAGCGGCGCCTGTCCATGATCTGCCACGGCATCGGCCACATCGAGGGCTGGCGCCCGCAGTCGCAGCATGCGGCCTACGAGGCGCTGGCGGCCTGGGGCTTCCACGTCTCGCCCTACACCAAGCAGGTGCACTCGCCGGAAGAAGTGGTGGAGCAGATGCTCTACTGGGGCGAGCACCGCCACGACGCCGAGCACGAGATGGACGGCCTGGTGGTCAAGGTCGACGATCTGGCCGAGCAGCGCGCCCTCGGCGCCACCTCCCGCGCCCCTCGCTGGGCGATCGCCTACAAGTACCCGCCGGAGGAGGTCACCACCGACCTGCTCGACATCCGCGTCTCCATCGGCCGCACCGGCCGCGCCACGCCGTATGCCGTGATGAAGCCGGTCTTCGTCGCGGGCTCCACCGTCGAGATGGCCACGCTGCACAACCCCTCGGAGGTGCGCCGCAAGGGCGTCCTGATCGGCGACCGCGTGACCATCCGCAAGGCCGGCGAGGTCATCCCGGAGGTGCTCGGCCCCGTCGCCGACGTCCGCGACGGCACCGAGCGCGAGTTCATCTACCCGACGCTGTGCCCCGAGTGCGGCACCCGCCTGGCGCCGTCGAAGGAGGGCGACGCCGACTGGCGCTGCCCGAACACCCGCTATTGCCCGGGTCAGCTCCGCCGCCGCGTGGAGTTTCTCGCCTCTCGGTCTGGCTTCGACATCGAGAACCTGGGCGAGCGCGGCGCCGCCGACCTGATCCACAGGGGAGTGCTTGACGACGAGTCCCTGCTCTTCGACCTCACCGAGGAAGACCTGCTGGAATCGGAGGTCTACACGACCGCCTCCCGCAAGTCGCTGAGCGCCAACGGGAAGAAGCTGCTGGCCAACATCGAAGCGGCGAAGGACAAGGAGCTCTGGCGTGTCCTGGTCAGCCTGTCGATCCGCCACGTCGGCCCCACGGTGGCCCGCACCCTGGCCGCGAAGTTCGGCTCCATGGAGGCCCTGCGTGCCGCCAGCCGCGAGGAGATCGCGAACACCGACGGCATCGGCGAGATCATCGGCAACTCGGTCGTCGACTGGTTCGAGGTCGACTGGCACCGCGAGGTCGTCGACAGGTGGACCGCCGCGGGCGTGCGCATGGCCGACGAGGTCACCGACCGCCCCGAGCAGGTCCTGGAGGGCCTGACCGTGGTGGTGACGGGCTCGCTGGAGGGCTTCACCCGCGACAGCGCCAAGGAGGCCATCATCTCCCGCGGAGGCAAGGCCGCCGGCTCGGTGTCGAAGAAGACCGACTACGTCGTCGTCGGCGACAATGCCGGCTCCAAGGCCACCAAGGCCGAGGAGCTGGGCCTGCCCATCCTCGACGAGGCCGGGTTCCTCCGGCTGCTGGAAACCGGCAGCGCATAAGGCGTCGTAAAGCGCGCAAGGTCAAGCGCGCACAGCACAAAAAAGGGGCCCGAGGGGCCCCTTTTCGCTACAGAAATCTGTAGGAGACTAGCCGTGGCTAGATCTTGGTCTCGTCCAACTTCCAGACCTCATTCGCGTAGTCGCGGATGGTGCGGTCGGAGGAGAAGCGTCCCGAACGGATGATGTTCAGGAAGCACATCTTTGCCCACGCCAGCTCGTCGCGGTAGTCGGCGGCCATGCGGTCGCGGGTGTCGCGGTAGTCGGCGAAGTCGCCCAGGACGTAGTAGACGTCGGCGGGCTCGTAGCCGTTGGACTCCAGCAGCGAGAAGTGCAGGTCGTGGAACATGCCGGTGCCGCCGTCGTCGAAGGTGCCGTCGATCAGCGAGTCGAGGGCGCGCTTGAGGCCCGGGACGGTCTCGTAGGTGCCGCGCGGGGAGTAGGACTGGCGCAGCTCCGGCAGCTCCTCTTCGAGGGCGCCGAAGATGTAGGCGTTGTCGTCGCCGACCGCGTCGACGATCTCGACGTTCGCGCCGTCCATGGTGCCGAGAGTCAGGGCGCCGTTCATCATGAACTTCATGTTCGAGGTGCCCGAGGCCTCCTTGCCGGCGGTGGAGATCTGCTCGGAGATATCCGAGGCCGGGATGATGTGCTCGGCCGGGGTGACGTTGTAGTTCTCCACGAACGCGATCTGCAGGCGGCCCTCCATGTCCGGATCGTTGTTGACCAGCTCTGCGATGGAGTTGATGAACTTGATGATCGCCTTCGCGCGGACGTAGCCCGGGGCTGCCTTCGCGCCAAAGATGAACACGCGCGGGGTGACGTCCAGCTTGGGATCGTCCTTGATGCGGTAGTACAGGTCCAGGATGTAGAGGGCGTTGAGCATCTGGCGCTTGTACTCGTGCAAGCGCTTGATCTGGGTGTCGAAGATCGCGTCCGGGTTCACCGCGATGCCCTGGCGGTTTTCCAGCCAGGCGGCGAAGTCCTTCTTGTTGGCGTGCTTGATCTCCAGCAGCTCGCGCAGGACCTTCTCGTCGTCGGCGAAGCGCTCTAGCTCCGCGAGCTTGTCCAGGTCAGTGACCCAGGCGTCCGAGCCCGACAGGCGGGTCAGCAGCGCCGACAGGCGCGGGTTGCACTGGTTGAGCCAGCGGCGCGGGGTCACGCCGTTGGTCTTGTTGTTGAAGCGCTCCGGCCAGATGTCGTGCCAGTCCTTCAGGGTTTCGCGCTTGATGATCTCCGTGTGCAGAGCAGCGACGCCGTTGATCGAATACGCCGCGTAGCAGGCGATCCAGGCCATGTGGATCCGGCCGTGCGAAATGGGCGCCATGTAGTCGATCTTGCCCTGGTCGTACCCGGCGTCGGCAAGCTCCTCGCGGAAGCGGCGGTCGATCTCGCGGGTGATCTCCAGCACGCGCCCGAAGAGGCGGTCGAAGATGGAGTACTCCCAGGTCTCCAGGGCCTCGGCCAGCACCGTGTGGTTGGTGTAGGCGAAGGTGTGGGAGACGACGTTCCAGGCGTCGTCCCAGCTCATGTCGTGCTCGTCGAGGAGCAGGCGCATCAGCTCGGGGATGGCGAGCACCGGGTGGGTGTCGTTCAGCTGAATCGAGTTGTACTTGTGGAAGTCGCGCAGGTCCTCGCCGTGGTTGTCGATGTAGGTATCGATCATCGTCTGCAGCGACGCGGAGACGAAGAAGTACTGCTGGCGGACGCGCAGGACCTTGCCCTCGTAGGTCGAGTCGTTCGGGTAGAGGACTCGGCACAGGTCGTGGACGCGCTCGCGCTCGACGATGGCGTCGGTAAACCGCTGGGAGTTGAAGGCGTCGTAGTCGAACTCGCGCATCGGCTCGGAGTGCCACAGGCGCAGCGTGCCGACGTTATCCGTGCCGTAGCCGGTAATCGGCATGTCGTAGGGCACAGCGCGGACGACCAGGTCGTCGAACGTGACAATCTTGGCGAGCTCCTCGCGGCGGACGACGAAGGGGTAGCCCTCCTCCATCCACGGGTCCGGGTGCTCGTCCTGGAAGCCGTCCTCGAAGGTCTGCTTGAACAGGCCGTAGCGGTAGAGGATGCCGTAGCCGGTCACCGGCAGGTTCTGCGTGGCGCAGGAGTCCAGGAAGCAGGCGGCTAGGCGGCCCAGGCCACCGTTGCCGAGGGCGGCGTCGTGCTCGGCCTCGAGCACGTCGGACAGATTCTTGCCGTACTTTGCGACGGCGTCGCTGGCCTCGTCGATAAGGCCGGTGTTGAGCAGGTTGTTCAGCAGCGCGCGGCCCATGAGGAACTCCGCGGAGAAGTAGTGCTGCTGGCGGGTCGCGGCATACGCCTCGGTGGTGCGCTGCCAGGAGTCGGCGATGTTATCGACGACGACACGCGACAGGCCGGACCAGAACTCCATCTCGGTGGAGGACTGGGGGATTCGACCGGATTCGGCGCGAACGTGGGAACCCACGAGGTCGCTCAAATTCGACATGAGAAGTCTCCTTGAATTACACAGTATCGCTGACAGACTTTACCGTTTCTGGACCGATACTGCGTGAGCGGGAAGACCTCTTACCCGATAATGGCGCCCACGATGGTGCCGATGCGGCCGAGATGCTCGACCTCGCTGGGGAGAAAGTCGGGGCCGCCAGGGCGGCCGATGATCAGCAGCAAGCCATCGCCCATGGGGGCAGCCGCGATGGAGGAGTCCATCACGGTCCACGACTGGGGCAGCCACTTTTCGGCCTCCGTGTCCAGGTTGCGCGGGGCCGTCACGGGTGCCTCCGGCAGGGAGGTGCCGTCGTCCTCGGGGGCGGCGACCGAGGAGGCCTTGCGCACCCAGCGCCCCTCCGATTCGCCCAGGATGATCGCCCACCCTGCGGTCATGGTCCGCGGGAGGCCGTCGACGATGTCCTTCAGGCCGCGGTCCAGGTTCTTCACGTGCTGGGAGAATTCCGCGAGCATCGCGATCTGGCCGCGACGATCCACGGACCCGGAGAAGGGGCGGATCGAGTCCACCTCCACACCGCCGATGGACTGCGCGGCGGTAATCAGGGTGTCCGGCAGGGAGCCGGAGGGCAGGTCGACGACCATATCGTCGACGACGATGCCGTCGGTGCCGTGGTGGACGACATCAACGCTGCGGATGTCCCCGCCAACCTCGCCGAGCGCGGCCGCGACATAACCCAGGGACCCAGGGGTATCCGGTAGGGCGACGCGAAGTAGGTAGCTCATGGCGAAGTGCAAGACCTTTCAATGATTGATAGGAGATGTGATAGGTGATGAAAATATCTAAAATTTAAGAACGGTGACCTAGGTTACAGGGTTCCCCGCGGAAATGGTAGACCCCGCGGCACGCGCAGGACCGCGCACCCGCTAGTGTTGGAGGGTAAGTCCGCCTCCGGCGGTTTTAAATTAGACTTTTTGTACTTGCTCGTAACGCTTACGTGCTTGTAACAAGGCTTGCCCGGGAACCGGGAAATAGACAACGAAAGGGGTACTAGCGTGCCAGCTATCTCGCGCGATGAGGTTGCACACCTAGCACGACTGTCCCGTCTTGCGCTGACCGACGCCGAACTCGACGAGTTCGCAGGCCAGATCGACGGCATTATCAACCACGTCCAGGCTGTGCAGGAAGTCGCAGCCGACGACGTCGAGCCGATGAGTCACCCCTCGTCGTTGTCCGGCGTCATGCGTGAGGACGTCGTCAAGCCGACCCTGACCCCGGAGCAGGCCCTCGACCAGGCGCCGTCCCAGGAGCGTCAGCGTTTCGAAGTTCCCCAGATCCTCGGCGAGTAGGAGTACCCGGACACCATGACTGCAGCTAACCCCACCGCAGCTAACCCGAACCTGCACGCAGCCGTCGCGGACGACCCGATCCTGGGCCTGACCGCCGCCGAGCTGGCCGCCAAGATCCACGCCCGCGAGCTGACCTCCGTCGAGGTCACCCAGGCGTTCCTCGACCGCATCGCGGCCGTCGACGAGGGAATCCATGCCTTCCTGCACGTCGGTGCCGAGGAGGCCCTGGCTGCCGCGCGCGCCGTCGACGAGTCGCTGGACGCGGGCGAGGCCCCGGCATCGGCACTGGCGGGCGTCCCGCTGGCGCTGAAGGACGTGTTCACCACGACCGACGCGCCGACGACCTGTGCCTCCAAGATCCTTGAGGGCTACATGAGCCCCTACGACGCCACCGTCACCGCGAAGCTGCGCGCAGCTGGCATCCCGATCCTGGGCAAGACCAACATGGACGAGTTCGCGATGGGCTCGTCCACCGAGAACTCCGCCTACGGCCCGACCCACAACCCGTGGGACGTTGAGCGCACCGCAGGCGGCTCCGGCGGCGGCTCCTCGGCGGCTCTGGCCTCCGGCATGGCCCCGCTGGCCATCGGCACCGATACCGGCGGCTCGATTCGCCAGCCGGCGGCCCTGACCGCGACGGTCGGCGTGAAGCCGACCTACGGTACCGTCTCCCGCTACGGCCTGGTCGCGTGCGCCTCCTCGCTGGATCAGGGCGGCCCGACGGCCCGCACCGTCCTCGACACCGCGCTGCTGCACGAGATCATCGCAGGCCACGACGAGAACGACTCGACGTCTACCACCCAGCCGATTGCCGACGTCGTCAAGGCGGCGAAGGAGGGCGCGAGCGGCGACCTGACCGGCGTCAAGGTCGGCATCGTCAAGCAGTTCGACCGCACCGAGGGCTACCAGCAGGGCGTCCTGGACTCCTTCCACGACGCAGTGGAGAAGCTGAAGGAGGCCGGCGCCGAGGTCGTCGAGGTCGACTGCCCCAACTTCGACCACGCGCTGAGCGCCTACTACCTGATTCTGCCGTGTGAGGTCAGCTCCAACCTGGCCCGTTTCGACGGCATGCGCTACGGCCAGCGCGTCGGCGACGACGGCACCCACTCGGCGGACGAGGTCATGGCGATGACCCGCGCCGCGGGCTTCGGCGACGAGGTCAAGCGCCGCATCATCATCGGCACCTACGCCCTGTCGGTGGGCTACTACGACGCCTACTACATCCAGGCGCAGCGCGTTCGCACCCTGATCCAGCAGGACTTTGAGCGCGCCTTCGAGCAGGTCGACGTCCTGATTTCCCCGACCACGCCGACCACGGCGTTCAAGCTGGGGGAGAAGGTCGACGATCCGCTGAGCATGTACATGTTCGACCTGTGCACGCTGCCGCTGAACCTCGCCGGCATGTGCGGCATGTCGGTGCCCGCGGGCCTCGCGGAAGACACCAACCTGCCGGTCGGCCTGCAGATCATGGCCCCGCGCCACGGCGACGACCGCCTCTACAAGGTGGGCGCAGCCTACGAGAAGCTGCGTGGCCCGATCGCCTAAGCCCATGATCGTCTAAGCCTCCGGCTCTGACTAACCGAAGCCGCCCCGAAGCCGTTTCCGGCCGACGGGCGGCTTCGCGCATGTCAGGGAAGGTTTAGCGCTCAAGCATCAATGCAAGTTCACGAACCCCAACGACAGGAGAGTTTCCCCGTGCCCCCGGAGCCAGTTCAACCCGCCCGCCAGCGAGCGGGTTCCAGGCGCGTTCTCATGCCCGTGCTCTACGCGATTGCCACGGCGGCGGCGATCGTGGTGAGCATCGCCGCGGCTATGGTGTTCGGATCGGCGGACATCACCTGGTCGACGACCATGTCGGTCATCGGGCACCATCTATTCGGGGCCGATCTCGCGCCTGGCGTGGCGCAGAGCTCCGACACCATTATTTGGCAGCTGCGTGCTCCCAGGGGAGTGCTGGCGGCCATCGTCGGTGCAGGCCTGGCCGTGTCCGGCGTCGCCATGCAGACGCTGGTCCGCAACCCGCTGGCCGACCCGTATCTCCTCGGCATCTCGGCTGGTGCGGGCGTCGGCGCGACCGCGGTCATCCTGTTCGGCATTTTCGGCGATGCCCCCATCGGGGCGCTGACCTTCGGAGCCCTCCTCGGCGCGGTTGCCGCGACAATCGCGGTGGGTGCCATCGCGCGGGCCGGCGGCGGGCTGACCCCGCTGCGCCTGGTGCTCTCCGGCGTCGTCCTCTCTGCGGCCTTTTCGGCGCTGAGCAGCTTCATGGTGTTTGCGGGACCCGACCCCAGAGCTGCGCAGTCGGTGATGTTCTGGATGCTCGGCTCGGTCGCCGGGGCCACCTGGTCCAAGATGGCCTTCCCGCTGATCGTTTTGCTGATCATGCTGGCCTTCTTCATGGTCAAGGCCCGGCACCTGGACGCGCTCGCGACCGGCGACTCGACGGCCGCCGCCGTCGGCATCAACGTCTCTGCGCTGCGCACCCAGGTCTTCGTCGCGCAGGCGATTTTGGTGGGGACGCTGGTGGCGGTCTCGGGCGGCATCGGTTTCGTCGGCCTGGTCATCCCTCACCTGACCCGGATGCTGATCGGCGCCGCGCACCGGGCGGTGCTGCCGCTGGCGGCGCTGTTCGGCGGGCTTTTCCTCGTGTGGGTCGACATTGTCGCCCGAGTGATCGGCGGCAGCCAGGAAATGCCTCTGGGCGTGGTGACCGGACTCGTCGGCGCCCCGCTCTTCCTGTACCTGATGACCAGGGGGAACTACACCTACGGAGGTGCCGAATGACCAGGCCGGAACTCACCGCCACGGGCGTGCGCTGCGACATCGGCGGGCGCACGATCGTCGAATCCATCAACATCAGCTTCGGCTCCGATCCCATGACCGCCATCGTCGGCGTCAACGGTGCCGGCAAGTCGACGCTGCTGCGCGTTCTGGCCGGAATCGACCGGCCCGCTGCGGGGGAGGTCTCGCTGGGAGGAAAATCCCTCGGCGACATCCCCGATCGCAAGCGCGCACGGGCCATGGCCTTCGTCGCCCAGAACGAGGTGCCTCCCGCCGAGATGCGGGTCCGGGACTTCGTCTCCCTGGGCCGCCTGCCGTACCAGGGGCTCTTCTCCGGCAACTCCGCCGAGGACCTGGCCCAGATTGACCGCGCCCTGGAGCTCGTCGGCCTCGCCGACGTCGCGGAACGCTCCTGCGGCGCGCTGTCCGGCGGCCAGCGCCGCCGCGTCTGCCTGGCGCGCGCCATCGCGCAGGACTCTCCGATCCTGCTTCTCGACGAACCCACTAACCACCTCGACGTCCGGCATCAGCAGTCGGTGCTGCGGCTGGCCCGCACCTCCGGCGCGCAGGTCATCGCGGCGATTCACGACCTCGACCTGGTGATGAACCACTTCGATCGGGTCATCGTCATCGACGGCGGGACCATCGCCGCCGACGGCGCGCCCGCCGAGGTTCTAACCCGCGACTTCGTCGCCGACGTCTTCCACGTCGACTCCTGCCAGTTCTCCTCGCCCCAGGGGCGCACGCACCTGGCCATCGAGCGCGAGATCAGCGCCCAGTAGACACAATCCACCACCCAAGATTCACAGAAGGGAACCCAAACAGTCATGAATTCCGTCTTTACCCCCTCCCGAACCTTCCGCGCCGCCGCCGCTACCGTCGCGGTGGCTGCCCTGTCCTTTACGGCCGTGGCCTGCTCCTCCGAGGACGCGAAGACCGAGGCGTCGGCAGGCGTGACCCTGACCAACTGCGGCGAGGAGGTGACCTACCCGGCGACCGCGAAGAAGATGGTCATCAACGACGGCAATATCATCTCGCTGGCGCTGGCGGCGGGCGCGGCTGATCAGATTTCGGCCGTCTCCTCCGTCAACCGCGACCTGCCGATTCTTTCCTCCGCGTACGGCGACGCGATCAACCAGAAGACGCAGATCTCGAAGGAATACCCGAACCTGGAGGAGGTGCTGGCCGCCGAGCCGGACGTCTTCATCGCGGGCTGGGGCTACGGTTTCGGGGAGGACAAGGGGCTGACCCCGGACGCGCTGAAGGAACACGGCATCGGCTCCTACATCCTGACCGAGTCCTGCCGACAGGCCGACAATGAGGGTGCGGCGCAGAACGGCAACGGAGACCCGGGGCACAAGCGTGGCGTGGTCGACCCCTGGGAGGCGATCCGAATTGACCTGCGCAATATCGCGAAGCTGACCGGAAACGAGGGCACGGCGGACAAGGTCGTCGCGGACATCGACGCGCGGCTGGAGAAGCTTCAGGCGGCCCCGCAGGCGGGGAAGAAGCCGGTGGGCTTCGTCTTCGACTCGGCCGGTGACGCGCCGTTTACCTCCGGCGCGTTCGGTGCCCCGCAGGGAATCCTGGACAAGGCGGGCGCGGTTAACGGCACGGAGTCGATCAAGGACACCTGGACCACGACCACCTGGGAGAACATCGCGCAGATGCAGCCCGATTTCATCACCCTGGTGGAGTACCCCGGCCAGAGCTTCGAGGAGAAGATCAAGGCCCTGCGCACCAACCCGGCGACGAAGGACCTGCCGGCGGTGAAGGAGAACCGCTTCATCAACCTGCCGTACGCGATGTGGACCGAGTCGCCGCTCAACGTCGACGCCGCCGAGCACGTGCGCAAGGGCCTCGAGCGCTTCGGCCTGGTCCCGGCATCCGACATCGAGGCGAAGCTGTCGCTGCCGAAGGACCTGCCGGGCGCGAAGTACTTCCGCTAGGAGAGCTTTACGGCGCGCGCTTGACGACGCCCCTACCAACGACATTGCAGCCCCTGCCACACGCGGCCAAAGTGTGTGGCGTGCCTAACTTTTATAGGTAGTGACGTGCGTAAATGCCGGGCGAATCAAGCATGAAAAATTATCGAGTACTAAGGTGGGCATCATGCGAATTGCGACCCTAACTTCCGGTGGCGACTGCCCCGGCCTCAATGCCGTTATCCGTGCCATTGTCCGTACCAGCTCCAGCGAGTACGGCTCCACCGTCGTCGGTTTCGAGGACGGCTGGATTGGTCTCATGGAGGACCGCAGGGTTCAGCTCTACGACGACGAAAGCATTGACCGTATGCTGCTGCGCGGCGGCACCATGCTCGGCACCGGCCGCGTCCACCCGGACATCCTGATGTCCAACCTCGACCGCATCAAGGAAAACTTGGAGGACGCCGGGATCGACGCCCTCATCCCGATCGGCGGCGAGGGCACCCTGAAGGCGGGCAAGTGGCTCTCCGACAACGGCGTGCCGGTCGTGGGCGTGCCGAAGACCATTGACAACGACGTCAACGGCACCGACTACACCTTCGGCTTCGACACCGCTGTAGCCGTGGCGACCGACGCGGTCGACCGCCTGCACACTACCGCGGAGTCCCACCAGCGCGTCATGATCGTGGAGGTCATGGGCCGCCACGTCGGTTGGATTGCGCTGCACGCTGGCATGGCCGGCGGCGCCCACTACATCGTCATCCCGGAGAAGCCCTTCGACATCAACGAGATCGTGAAGTCGATGGAGCGTCGCTTCCAGATGGGCGAGAAGTACGGCATCATCGTCGTCGCCGAGGGCGCGACCCCGAAGCCCGGCACCATGGAGTACGAGGAGGGCGGCGTCGACCAGTTCGGCCACCAGACCTTCAACGGCATCGGCCAGGTCATCGGCCAGGAGATCAAGAGCCGGACCGGCTACGACGTCCGCACCACGGTTCTCGGCCACATCCAGCGCGGCGGCACCCCGACCGCGTACGACCGCGTGCTGGCCACCCGCTACGGCATCCACGCCGCCCGCGCCGTCCACGAGGGCGACTACGGCAAGATCGTCGCCCTGCACGGCGAGGACATCGATCGCATCGACATCGACGACGCTGTGGCGGAGCTCAAGGTGGTCCCGGACGGCCGTTACCGGGCCGCCGCGGCGCTGTTTGGCTAAGGCGCATTGTTGCTGGCTGACCGCGGTCGGCCACGCCCGGGTTGGAACTATTCGGTTCCAGCTCGGGCATTTTTGTGTGATAGGTGTTGATATAGGTACATTTTTCGTTCTATTTCAGCTTGTTATTTTGGCTTGAATAAACTCAATAAGGATTTTCTTTTATGTGGAAAAGAGCCACAGCAATTGCCATGGCTTTCGTCGGCCTGACCGTGGGCGCCGGCTTCGCGTCCGGTCAGGAAATGATGCAGTACTTCGTGGCGTTTGGCACCAACGGACTGTGGGGCGTCGTCTTGGCCTCCGTCGTGATGGCAATCAGCGGCCTGGCGGTGCTGTCTCTCGGCAGCTACTTCCAGGCGGATGAGCACTCGGCGGTGTTCGACGAGATCACTCAGACGTGGATCTCTAAGATCCTGGACGTCTCGGTGATGGTCACCCTGTTCTGCACCGGCTTCGTCATGTTCGCCGGCGCGGGCGCGAACCTGCAGCAGCAGTTTGGTATCCCCCTGTGGATCGGCGCGACCATCATGGTGGCGCTGACCATCGGCATCGGCATGCTCGACGCGGACAAGGTCAGCCGGGTCATCGGCATGATCACGCCGTTTATCATCGTGTTCCTGCTGGGCGCGGGGCTCTACACCCTGTTCACCGTCGATACCTCTCTGACCGAGGCCGCCCAGTACACCGCGGAGCTAAAGACGACGCTGCCGCACTGGTCCATCTCAGCCCTGAACTACGTCGGCTTCTGCGTGATGGTCGCAGTGTCCATGTCGATCGTCATCGGCGGCACCTACCTGAACCCCCGCGAGGCCGGCCTCGGCGGGCTGATGGGCGGCGCGATTTACGCGGGCCTGCTGATCCTGGTGACGTTCGCGCTGTTCTTCTCCGTCAAGGAGGTCGGCCACGAGGACATGCCGACGCTCGCGATCGTCAACTCGATCCACCCGGTCCTCGGCACCATCATGGCCCTGATCATCTACGGCATGATTTTCAACACCGCGATTGGCATGTTCTACGCGCTGGGCCGCCGCGTCACCCGCAACACCCCGCAGCGCTTCCGCGCCTTCTACATCGCCTCGATCCTGGTCGGCTTCGCGCTCAGCTTCTTCGGTTTCAAGACCCTGGTCGGCTACATCTATCCGACGCTGGGCTACATCGGCATCGCCCTGATCGTCGTCCTGTGCGCGGCCTACGTGATGGGGCGCAGCAAGCTGGTGGAGGAGTCCGCGCGCCGCGGACGCATCCGCAAGCTGGCCCGCCGGAAGCTCCACCCGAACAAGAAGTTCACCACCGCGGACCAGAAGAAGCTGGACCGCGCGGTGGCCGCGTCGAATGTCTCCAACGTCGACCTGCAGGAGACCGTCCGCGACGACATCGTCGAGGAGCTGGTGGGCGACGACAGCGTGCCGTTTACCGAGGAGGACGCCGAGCGCATCGTCGAGAAGGACAACGAGCGCCTGGAGAAGCTCGGCGAGATTGAGGAGGCCCACGAGGAGGACGACCCGCGCGAGACCGCCGTGAACTCCTTCCCGGGCGAGACCCAGCCGAGTACTCCGGGCAAGATTGCCGACGGCACGAAGAAGGCCATCAAGAAGGTGGTCCACCCCGGAAAGGACAAGCTAGCGGACTAACCCGCCGCCCGGTAGTAGAAGGCATCGCACCGATAGGGAAGTGCGATGCCTTCGTCGTATCCGTGGCCCAGGTGCTCGGCCAGGTACCAGTGCAGGTTCGCCTCCACCTTCTGCCGCACCGATTCCTTCGAGCGCAGCCAGTAGGAGCGGGTGCGCGCCAGCAGCACGATGTCGTCGATGGTCAGCGTCTGCTCCCAAGCGCACCGCAGCTCTCCCGCCAGCCCCAACTGCTTGCCGACGGCCGGGTAGAACCCGGGCCGGAGGATATCGCCCGCGTGCATGATGCGCGACAGGCGGTGCACCCACGGAACCGAGACGTCCAGCGTGTTCCACACCAGCAGGGCAATGCCGCCCGGAGCCAGAATCCGGGCGAACTCGGCCGTCGCGGCTTCGGTGTCCACCCAGTGCCAGGTCTGCGCGCAGGCGGCCACGTCGACGCTGGCGGTTTTCAGCCCGGTGGCCTCGGCGGTTCCGCCCGTGATCTCTGCCCCGGGGCAGTTGAGGGCCAGCGCGCGGCGCATCTCCTCCGACGGTTCCACCGCGGTGACGGCGGCGCCGGGGAAGGCGTCGGCAAGCGGGGCGGTGAGTTTCCCGGTGCCGGCGCCGATGTCGGCGATTGCGGTGGGTGAGGTTCCTGCCGGGAGGAACCGGCGGAGGGAGTCGATGACCTGCGACGGGTAGCCCGGACGGACGCGGTGGTAGCCGGTGGCGCCGTCGGCGCTGGCGGAGAGGTCCGAATCGAAGGTGGCACCCGCGCGGGCGCGCTGCGCGGCATCGCGGAATTGGGGCGTGGCACGGCCGGAGGTCGGCGGGACGGGAGGGTGTTCGTGGGTTCCGGGCACGAGTTATACCCTAGGGCACGCGCCGGATTGCATCGCTAGTAGACTCTACAAACATGACCGCTGCATACGCTGATGACCTGATGGACTACGACGAGGTCCTGACCCGCTTTGAACCTGTGATGGGCATGGAGGTGCACGTCGAGCTGGCGACGGAAACCAAGATGTTCTCCGCTTCCTCGGCGCACTTCGGCGCGGAGCCGAACAGCAACGTAGACCCCTGCAGCCTCGGCCTGCCGGGCGCCCTGCCGGTGGTGAACCGCAAGGGCGTCGAGTGGGCCATCAAGATTGGTCTGGCGCTTAACTGCGAGATTGCGGAGTCCTCCCGCTTTGCCCGCAAGAATTACTTCTACCCGGACCAGCCGAAGAACTACCAGATCTCGCAGTACGACGAGCCGATTGCCCACGACGGCTACCTGGACGTCGTGCTGGACGACGGCACCGAGTTCCGCGTCGAGATCGAGCGCGCCCACATGGAGGAGGACACCGGCAAGCTGACCCACCTGGGCGGCGCGGACGGCCGCATCCACGGCGCGACCCGCTCCCTGGTGGACTGCAACCGCGCGGGCATCCCGCTGATTGAGATTGTGACCAAGCCGATTATCGGCGCGGGCGAGCGCGCGCCCGAGGTGGCCCGCGCCTACGTCTCCGCGCTGCGCGACCTGGTCAAGTCCCTGGGCGTGTCCGACGCCCGCATGGATCAGGGCTCCATGCGCGTGGACTCGAACGTCTCCCTGCGCCCGGTGGGCCAGGAGGAGTTCGGCACCCGCACCGAGACCAAGAACATCAACTCGCTGAAGTCGGTGGAGCAGGCCGTGCGCTACGAGATGATGCGCCAGGCCGCCGCGATTGTTAACGGCGAGGAGATCGTCCAGGAGACCCGCCACTACCAGGAGACCGACGGCACTACCTCGAAGGGCCGCCCGAAGGAGTCCCAGTCGGACTACCGCTACTTCAACGACCCGGATCTGCCCCCGGTGCTGGCGCCGCGCGAGTGGGTCGAGGAGATCCGCGCGACGCTGCCGGAGCTGCCGTGGGTGCGCCGCGCCCGCATCCAGTCCGAGTGGGGCCTGAAGGACGAGGAGATGCGCGACCTGGTCAACGCCGGCGCGCTGGACCTGATCGTCGAGACCGTCGAGGCCGGCGCTGGCGCCACCGAGGCCCGCTCCTGGTGGGTCGCCTACCTGGCGCAGAAGGCCAACGAGGCCGGAGTCGAGCTCGACGGCCTGGCCATCACCCCGGCGCAGGTCGCCCGCGTAATCGCCCTGATCGCCGAGGGCAAGCTGACCAACAAGCTGGCCCGCCAGGCCGTCGACGGCGTGCTCGCCGGTGAGGGCGATGTCGACGAGGTCGTCGCCGCCCGCGGCCTGGAGGTCGTGCGTGACGACGGCGCCATCGAGGCCGCTGTCGACGAGGCCCTGGCTGCGAACCCGGACATCGTCGAGAAGTACAAGGCCGGAAACAAGAAGGTCGTCGGCGCCATCGTGGGCCAGGTCATGAAGGCCACCCGCGGCAAGGCCGACCCGGCGCAGGTCAACCAGCTAATCGCGAAGAAGCTGGGCTAGGCCCTCCCGACCCCGGGCCTTTAGTCCGGGGACCCTCCGGCGGCACCGTTATTCGGCAGCCTGACGACTCGCTCGTCGGACTCCGAGACGGTGCCGCCGGATTTTTTATTGGTGGTCGCGCCCCAGACCTCGAAGCCGTCCTTGGCAGGGACGCTGGCGACGTGGGAAATCTGCCCGAACTCGCCCTCGACCAAGGTCTCAGGGGCGCCCTTGATGTGCCAGGTGGCGTTCAGCCCCGCGTGCTCGGCGCCGATGGGCACGCTGATGACCTTATTCGCGCCCGGGATCGCGATGATGACGCGGTCCGCCGCGACGGCGCAGCCGCCGATGGAGTTGTCCAGGTCCACGCCGCCCAGCGGCTCGATGAGCCCGCCGGAGAACTGCACCAGCTGGGGCACCCCGTCGAGGACCGCGGTGGCAAGCGCCGGCATGTTTTCGGGGCCGTGGCAGAACTGCTGGAACTCGATGCCGGGGTCGCCGACCAGCAGCTTGCTGATCATGTGTCCCGTGCGGTTCGGCTTGAAATAAATGCCAAGAATTCCCGGCTCTTTCAGTGCGTCTAGCTCCCGGACGTCGGCGGGGGCGCCCTCGAGGATGGTCACGCGGGCGACCGTGCTGTCTTGGCGGAGCACGTACACTTGGCGGTCCTCCGTGACGGAGGGGCTGGCCAGGAGCTGCTTCGCGGGGGAACCGATGCGCGTCACCTCGCGCGGGGGCTTGCCGGGGGCCACGACGGTCAGCGCGCCGTCGTCAGTTGCGACCAGCGCCTCGCCCGGCCCGAGAGTGGTAAGCGCGGTCGTCCCCGGCAGGCAGGCCGCGATGGTGGTGGCATCGGTGGCGCAGCGGCCTTGCTCTCTGGGCTTCGCGGCGGTGGTGGGCACCGGGGTGGAGGGGAGGTCGGGGGAGGAGAACTTGGGCATCTTCACGCCGGACGGCTGCGCGCTGACCTCGGTGAAGGAGGCCTCCGGGGCGGCGCTCGGGCTGAAGCAGGCCCCGAGGGCCAGAGTGCCGGCCGAGGCCGTGGCGAGCGCGGCTCGACGAATCGAGGTGGCGCTCGGGCGGTAGCAGGCGGAACTCATAGCAGACAACATTACCTCCTCGCGCTTCGGCCCCGCCTGCCACGATTGACCCGCGGGCTCCTTTAGGGTGTGTGGTGTGAGCGACCCAGAGAAGTACCCGAACGACCGAGCCCTCGAGAATGTGGAGGACGGATTCGAAGACGATCTCGACGTCCCGACCTACCGCAAGCTCGCTGAGCCGGAATCGACCCCGGAAGACAATTCAGCAACCCCTAACGACGCCGCCCCGGTCACCGACGAGGCTGAGACCCAGGTATTCCCGGGCGCTGCCAGCCTCGAGGAGGAGGCACCCGAGCCTGAGCCGGAGCCAGCACCCGAGCCCGAGGCCCGGCCTAAGCGACGCTACGACGCCTACGCTGCGGCGGGGCGCGTCGCGCCGCAGGTCATCGAGCCAGGCGGCCCAGTCGACCGCCCAGCGAAGGAGTCGGCATCCGAGCCGACGCAGGCCTTCGTGGCGCCGAAGTCCGAATACGTGGACGACTTCGACGATTTCGACGAGTTCGATGCCGCGGACCGCACGGCGCCCGCCGACGACGCCGCCCGCACGGAGCTGCTTTCCCGTCCGGATTACAGTGATGCGGATTACCGCGACGCCTACAACGACAGCGACTACGACACCGGAAGCAGCGCGGCCGTCGCTGCGGGTGCTGCGGGTGTTGCGGGTGCTGCTGTGGCCTCCGACGCCGACTACGACGAGGACCCCGACTACGTCGAGGAAGAGGAGGAGACTCGCCGCGGAACCATCGACTTCGGCCTGCTCATCCTGCGCCTCGGACTCGGCGCCCTCCTGGTGCTGCAGGGCCTGACCACCTTCCTCGGCTGGGGAGGCTCGGGCGGAACCGCCGCGATTGCGGCGAACTTCGAGTCCAATAATTTTGCGCTGTCCACCGTGATGGCGACCGCCATCCCGACCGTGCAACTGCTCGCCGGTGCGCTGCTCATCCTCGGCCTAGCGACGCCGCTCGGCGCCGCCCTGGCCCTGGCGCTGTCGGCGTACCTCAGCATGTACGCGGTAGCCACGGCGCCTGCCGGCGCCAGCTTCGTCAGCTCGGAGTCCGCGCCGGTGCAGATGCAGATTCTGGTGACGGTGATCGCGCTCGCCCTGCAGTTCACGGGTCCGGGCCGCATTGGCGTCGACTTCAGCCGCGGATGGGCGCGCCGTCCGCTGGCATCGTCCTGGATCTTCTGCATCTTGGCGATCGCCGCCGCGGTCGGTCTGTGGTGGATCACCACCAAGACCCTGCCTTTCGTTGGTTAGCACACCATGGGATAAGATGCCCGTGTGAAAATTGCGGGACAAACTCTAAAGACCACCCTTGCGGTGGTCTTTTCCGTGTCCGCACTCGCGGGCCTCGGGCTCTGGTCGAGCGACCGGACCGTGGCGTCCGCCGATTCCGCGGAGAAGGGGGCGGCGTACGCGGCGTCGGCAAGCTCGGTGATGGTGCAGTCGACGACCCTGCCTCGCGTGGAACTCGGCGAGGCGGGGGATATCTCCACCGAGGCGCGGACCGAGATGGCGATCGCCTACGCCCCGGTCGGCCTCGGGTACCGGACGCATGGGGCGGAGGTCTCGCTGCCGGGGTTGTCCCTGGTCAAGCTGTATATCGCGCAGTATGTGGCCGAGCACGGCTCTGGGGAGGACCGCGTCGAGGCCATGCGGATGGTCTCGCGTTCCGACGACGCGGTTGCGGCGAAGCTCTACGCAAAATACCCGGACTCGATCGATAGCATTGCCCGGCAGTACGGCCTGGGCGCGACCTACGGGGGAAATGTGTGGGGCGTGTCCCAGACGTCCGCGGCCGACGTGGTGCGCTTCGTCTCGCAGCTGCGGGCAACGGACCCGGACTCGATCGTGCTGGAGGGCATGAGGCAGTGGTCGAGGCTCGCGGCGGACGGGTACAGGCAGGACTTCGGGCTTGCGACGCTGCCCGGCGTCGAGGGGGCGAAGCTGGGCTGGGCCAACGGTCGCGGCTGGCATTCCTCGGTGGTGTTCGGCCCGGGCTACGTGATGGCGGCGATCACCCTCGGCGGCAAGAAGGAGCACACGATGGACGTGGCGGAGGCGCTGGCGGGCATCGAGTACGCGGACCTGGCCGGGAGCCCCGCTGGTGGCACGAAGAAGCCCGCGACCACCGAGGCAGTCGCGGGCGTGAGCGGGGCGCGGGGCTAGTCGCCCCAGCTAGTCGACGATGCGGACAGCGCCCTTGTCTGCGCTGGACGCCATCTTGGCGTAGGCGCGCAGAGCCTTGGAGACCTTGCGCGGGCGCTCCTTGTGCGGCGTGAACGGCTTCTCGCGCTGGAGCTCCTCGATGCGGCGGCGCTCGAACTCCTCGTCGCTGACCTGGACCTCCAGGCGGCGCTCGGCGACGTCGATGTAGACCGGGTCGCCGTCGCGGACCAGGCCGATGGCGCCGCCGGCCGCGGCCTCGGGGGAGACGTGGCCGATGGACAGGCCGGAGGAGCCGCCGGAGAAGCGGCCGTCGGTGACCAGGGCGCACTTCTTGCCCAGGCCCGCGCCCTTGATGAACGCGGTCGGGTGCAGCATCTCCTGCATGCCCGGGCCGCCGGAGGGGCCCTCGTAGATGACGAAGAGGACCTCACCCGGCTGCAGGGTGCGGTTCAGGATGACCGAGACGGCCTCCTCCTGGCTCTCCACGACGCGGGCCGTTCCCTCGAAGTGGAACTGGTCCTCGCTGATACCCGCGGTCTTGAGCACCGCGCCGTCGACGGCGATGTTGCCGCGCAGGACGCACAGGCCACCCTCGGCGGTGTAGGCGTGCTCCATGTCGCGGATGCAGCCGTTTTCGGCGTCGGTGTCCAGGCTCTCCCAGCGGTTGGAAGTGGAGAAGGGCTCGGTGGTGCGCACGCCGCCGGGGGCTGCGTGGAAGAGCTCGACGGCAGCCTCGGTGGCGTGCCCGCCGCGGATGTCCCAGTTGTCCAGGTGCTCCGCCAAGGAGGGGGAGTGGACCGAGTGGACGTCCATGTTTAGCAGCCCGCCGCGACGCAGCTCGCCCAGGATGGCCGGGATGCCACCGGCGCGGTGGACATCCTCCATGTAGTAGTCCGAGTTCGGGGCGACCTTGGACAGGCAGGGCACGCGGCGGGAGATAGCGTCGATGTCGTCGAGGTTGAAGTCGATCTCGCCCTCCTGCGCCGCGGCCAGGATGTGCAGGACGGTGTTGGTCGAGCCGCCCATGGCGACGTCGAGCGCCATCGCGTTCTCGAAGGCCTCGCGGGTGGCGATGTTGCGCGGCAGCACCGACTCGTCGCCCTCGCCGTAGTAGCGCTTGGCCAGGTCGACGATCAGCTCGCCGGCGCGGGTGAACAGGTCGCGTCGGGCGACCTGGGTGGCCAGGGTCGAGCCGTTGCCCGGCAGGGACAGGCCGAGGGCCTCGGTCAGGCAGTTCATGGAGTTCGCGGTGAACATGCCGGAGCAGGAACCGCAGGTCGGGCAGGCGGAGCGCTCGATGTCGAGCAGGTTCGCGTCGTCGACCTTGTCGGAGGCCGACGCCGAGATCGCAGAGATCAGGTCGGAGCCGGGCTTGACGACGCCGTCGATGACCACGGAGGAGCCGGACTCCATCGGGCCGCCGGAGACGAACACGACGGGGATGTTCAGGCGCAGGGCGGCGTTGAGCATGCCCGGGGTGATCTTGTCGCAGTTGGAGATGCACACCAGGGCGTCGGCGGTGTGGGCGTTGACCATGTACTCGACGGAGTCGGCGATGATCTCGCGGGACGGCAGCGAGTAGAGCATGCCGTCGTGGCCCATGGCGATTCCGTCGTCGACCGCGATGGTGTTGAACTCGCGCGGGACGCCGCCTGCCGCGGTGACGGCCTCGGCGACAATGTCGCCGACGTTCTTCAGATGCACGTGACCGGGGACGAACTGCGTGTAGGAGTTAGCGATAGCGATGATCGGCTTGCCGAAGTCGCCGTCGGTCATACCTGTTGCTCGCCACAGGGAGCGCGCGCCGGCGGCGTTGCGCCCGGCGGTGGTCACTTTCGAGCGAAGGGGAATCATAGGGCTGCCCTTCCTATTGGGGTGCTATTGGGTGCGTAGTGGGGTGCACGGTTGATGCGAGTGAATCGTCACAAAATAATATTCAGTTGTAGTCCTACATAATAACCACAAAAGGCCCCCAATGTCTCATTTGGTGGTCAACATAGTCCACATACTGAGATATTGGGGGCTGTGTGCTTGGGCCTGCGGTTAGTCATCCTCTTTGTCCTTCAGAACCGAGTAGCCATCGCGGTCGAAGACCTCGACCTTGTTATTCTCCGCTTCGCGGGCGGGAGTGACGGGATCGGGGATCAGCCCGTCGGTGGCCTCCTTGAGCTCCGGCAGGGAGTTAAAGGAGATCGCCGGGAGCGCCACGCGCTCGTCCTTTGTCGTCACCGCGAACGCGCGACCGCCCTTATTGAAGAACAGGCCCTTGAACTCGGACCACGGCACCGAGCGGCGCTTGGCAAAGAGGTAGACGGCGGTAATGCCGCGCGGTCCGACCGTGGTGCGCACCCTGAAAATCCACACGGTGTAGAGGGCGGGCGCGATCAGCGTCACCGCCAGCCAGGGGCTGAAGCCAATCGCGATGATGCACAGCACCACCATGAAGGCCACGATGAAAAGGTGAGTCTTCAGCGGGCGGAAGCGGCGCGTCGGGATCGCCAGCTTGTCGGTCCCTCCGGTGCGCGGGGTCGAATCAGTCATGGCTGTTGATTGTAGCTTCCCTACTGAGCTGGCGAGGAGCTAGGCTCCGCGCCCGTGTTGCCACCCGCCGGGGCGGGGGCCGGGTTCGCGCCTGCGCCTTGCGACGCGGTCGACGGTGCCGTGGTCTGCGACGGCGAGGCCGACGACTGCGGCGCCTGGGTCTGGTTGTGATTAGCTCCGGCGTCGCCGTCTCCCGGGGCTGCGGTCTCGGAGGTTTGCGTAGGCGGCTGCTGGGTGGGTGCGGAGTTGTCCGTCGTCACGGGTGTCGACTCGGTCGGAGTGGCCGGGGTCGACGACGTGGTGTTGGTCGTTTCGTTCCAGCGGCTGGGTGCCAGCCATCCGGAGGGGCCGTTCTCGGTCTCCAGCGTTGCGAGGTTGAGGACGCCGACTATCGCAAGGACGACGAGCAGGATGACGGTCGACACGCGGGCCCGGCCGCCCGCGGAGAGGACTGCGCGGATGCGCTCGCGGCGGGTCATGTCCGCCCAGGAGGAGCGTGGTTCGTCGGGGGCGGCGTCGGCAAGCGCTTCCTTCTCCTCCTTCTCGCGGCGCACGTCGTCGAGGTGTGCGCCGACCTTGGGGATGTCGGAGCGGGAGTTGCTGCCGCGCTCCTTAGCGCCCGTGGGGATCTCGCCCGTGGGCATTTCGGCGGCGGGGATGGCCTCGGTGGGGGCGGAAGCCTCGCGGGACTCCTGCTCCTGCAGCTGGCTGAGGATGGTGGTGTCGCGGGCGTGGCCGGTGATCTGCTCGGCGGGGCCGAAGGCGGTCTGGGAGGCGCGCTCGCCGTAGTCGTCCCACCAGGTGTCGATCACGGCGGCGCGGATGGCGCGCTCGATGAGCCACTGGTCGCCGGGGGAGCAGTCGACCACCAGGCGCATGGTGACGGTCCACGGCAGGCCCATCGCGGTCGGCGGGTTCAGTGCGGTCGAGGACTGCAGGCTGATCTCGGACAGGATAGAGTTCTTGACCTTGTCCAGGGAGATGGCTCGGTTGGCGGCGGCGAGGGTGCGCTCCTCCAGGTCCTTGATGGAACCGCCGGCGGTCATGGGCACGGGCACCTCGACGACGGCGCGCGACCACTGCGAGGAGTAGTTGATGCACATGCGCGCCTCGGAGTTCGGGACGATGACCTCTTCGCCGTTGAGGGTGCGGATGGTCGTCGCGCGCAGCGTCATGTTGACCACGTCGCCCTGGACGGTGCCGGAGGGGGCGTGGAATTCCACCCAGTCGCCGATGCCGTACTGCTTCTCAGCGATGATGAACACGCCGCCGAGCAGGTCGGCGATGACGCCCTGGGCGCCAAAACCGATGGCGGCGGAGACGACGGTCGCGGGGATGGCGGCGGCCGTCAGCGAGATGCCGAATTTCGACAGAATTGTCAAAACCAGCACGAAGTAGGCGATAACCTCGATGATGTAGACGACGGCGCCGAGAAGCGCCCTGCGGCCCTTGGCCTGCTCGTCCTCGGAGTCGATGTTGCCGGTTGCGATCGCCAGCACGAAGCGTCGAATTCTGGGCACTAGAATTAACAGAATGACAAGAGAGGCGATGGCGAGGCCGTTATCGGCGAACCACTGCCACATTTGCCACAGCATGTATTTCAAGAATTCCATAGAGCCCACCGTAGGTGCTCGGCCTTAAGCTCGCCTGAGTATATGGAGATATATGCGTTCAGCTTCGGCTGACGGCGTCCGTCCAAATGGGGGAGGGGGCGCCAAGTGTCCAATTAGTGAGATTGACTTCTCACTATGTGGACGTTAGTGTTGTATCCATTGTCACATCCAGCCCCCATTAGAGACCAGGAGCGAAAACGTGAACGCGAACGAGCAGCACAGCCCATCGCCGGCCCAATTCGCGGCCAAGTCGCGCACCGGCGCAAGTGCGCCAGAGCGAATTTCCGGCGCAAAAGCTATCGTCCGATCCCTCGAGGAACTGGGCGTCGATGTCGCTTTCGGTATTCCGGGCGGCGCTGTTCTTCCGCTCTACGATCCGCTCTACGACTCCGAGAAGCTCCGCCACGTCCTGGTTCGCCACGAGCAGGGTGCGGGGCACGCGGCCACCGGCTACGCGCAGGTCTCCGGCAAGGTCGGCGTGTGCATCGCCACCTCCGGCCCGGGCGCGACCAACCTGGTCACCCCGCTGGCTGACGCCCAGATGGACTCCGTGCCCGTCGTCGCCATCACCGGCCAGGTCGGCCGCCCGCTGCTGGGCACCGACGCCTTCCAGGAGGCGGACATCCGCGGCGTGACCATGCCGATCACGAAGCACAACTTCATGGTCACCGACGCCAACGACATCCCGCGCGCCATCGCCGAGGCCTTCCACCTCGCCTCCTCCGGCCGTCCGGGGGCCGTGCTTGTCGACGTGCCGAAGGACCTGCAGAACACGATGATCGACTTCGTGTGGCCTCCGGAGATCAACCTTCCGGGCTACCGTCCCGTGACCACCCCGCACTCCCGCCAGATCGAGGAAGCCGCCGAGCTGATCTCGCAGGCCGAGCGCCCGGTGTTCTACATCGGCGGCGGCGTGATCAAGGCCGACGCCTCCAAGGAGCTCGTGGCCTTCGCCGAGCAGACCGGCGTCCCGGTCGTGACCACCCTGATGGCCCGTGGCGCGTTCCCGGACAGCCACGAGCTGCACATGGGCATGCCGGGCATGCACGGCAAGGTCTCGGCGGTCGCCGCCATGCAGAAGTCCGACCTGCTCATCACCATCGGCGCGCGTTTCGACGACCGCGTCACCGGCGACCTGGATTCCTTCGCCCCGAACGCTAAGGTCATCCACGCCGACATCGACCCGGCCGAGATCGGCAAGCTGCGCGAGGTCGACGTCCCGATCGTCGGCGACGCCCGCGAGGTGCTGACCGCGCTGTCGGAGACGTTCACGCACCTGAAGCTGCGCAAGCCGGATACGGCCGAGTGGATGAGCTACCTGAACGACCTCCGCGATGAGTTCCCGCTGGGTTGGGAGGACAACCCGGATGGGTCGATCTCCCCGCAGTTCGTGCTGAAGACCCTGTCCGACATCGTCGGCCCGGACGCCGTGTACGCGGCGGGCGTCGGCCAGCACCAGATGTGGGCGGCGCAGTTCATCGACTACGAGAAGCCCCGCACCTGGCTGAACTCCGGCGGCCTGGGCACCATGGGCTACTCGGTTCCGGCCGCCATGGGCGCCAAGGCCGCGGCCCCGGAGAAGGAAGTCTGGGCTATCGACGGCGACGGCTGTTTCCAGATGACCAACCAGGAGCTGACCACCTGCGCGATGGAGGGCTTCCCCATCAAGGTCGCCCTGATCAACAACGGCAACCTGGGCATGGTGCGCCAGTGGCAGAACCTCTTCTACGAGGAGCGCTACTCCAACACCAAGCTGCGCCCGGAGGACAACTCCTTCCTGCCGGACTTCGTCCGCCTGTCGGAGGGGCTCGGCTGCGTCGCGATGCGCGTGACCAAGAAGGAAGACGTCGCGGAGGCCATTAAGAAGGCCCGCGAGATCAACGATCGTCCGGTGGTCATCGACTTCATCGTCGGCGAGGATGCCCAGGTGTGGCCGATGGTCGCCGCGGGCAAGTCCAATGACGAGGTCCAGCACGCCCGCGGCCTGCGCCCGCTGTTCAACGATGAAAACTCGGCGGCCGAGGCCCCCGCGGACATCCACGAGAAGATGGACGAGAACGTCGACGACGCGGCGCTGAGGCCCGAAGCCCACCACCCGACCATGAAGTCCCGCTAATCGGCGGCACCACGCAAAGAAGGAAGTGAGTTTAAGACAATGGCAGAACTGCACACCCTCTCGGTGTTGACCCTCGATGAGCCGGGCATTCTGGTCCGCATCGCCGGCATGTTCACCCGACGCGGATTCAGCATTCAGTCGATGACCACCGGACAGACCGAGACCGAGGGCGTCAACCGCATCACCGTCGTGGTCGAGACCGAGACGCTGCCGATCGAACAGATCACCAAGCAGCTAAACAAGCTGGTCCCGGTCCTCAAGGTCGTCCGTCAGCCCCCGGAGACGATGGTCTCCCGCGGCCTGCTGATGGTCAAGGTTTCCTGCGACAACACCAACCGTCCGCAGGTCGTCGACGCGGCCAACCTCTTCCGCGCCCGCGTGGTGGACGTCTCGCAGGAGTCGGTCATCATCGAGGCGACCGGCGAGCGCTCGAAGCTGCTGGCCCTGCTGGAGGTCCTCGAGCCGTTCGGCATCCGCGAGCTGATTCAGTCCGGCGCGGTTGCGATGGCGCGCGGGCCGAAGCCGATGCTCCAGGCGCGCTAACGCCACGCTAGAATTCCGCATAAACTTCATCCCAATACTTTCCCCCTGACTTTCGAAAGAGGCTTTCACTCTCATGGCTATTGAACTGCTCTACGACGCAGACGCAGACCTGTCCATCATCCAGGGCCGCAAGGTCGCTGTCCTGGGCTACGGCTCCCAGGGCCACGCTCACGCTCAGAACCTGCGCGAGTCCGGCGTCGAGGTCGTCATCGGCCTGCGCGAGGGCTCCAAGTCCGCCGTTAAGGCCAAGGAGGCCGGTTTCGAGGTCAAGTCCAACGCCGATGCCGCTGCGTGGGCCGACGTCATCATGGTCCTGGTCCCGGACACCACCCAGGCCAAGGTCTACACCGAGGACATCGAGCCGAACCTGAAGGACGGCGACGCCCTGTTCTTCGGCCACGGCCTGAACATCCACTTCGGCCTGATCAAGCCGGCCGCGAACATCACCATCGGCATGGTTGCCCCGAAGGGCCCGGGCCACCTGGTCCGCCGCCAGTTCGTCGACGGCAAGGGCGTGCCCTGCCTGATCGCCGTTGACCAGGACCCGAAGGGTGAGGGCAAGGCCCTGGCCCTGTCCTACGCCTCCGCCATCGGTGGCGGCCGCGCCGGCGTCATCCCGACCACCTTCGAGGCCGAGACCGTCACCGACCTCTTCGGCGAGCAGGCCGTCCTGTGCGGTGGTACCGAGGAGCTCGTGAAGACCGGCTTCGAGGTTCTGGTCGAGGCCGGCTACGAGCCGGAGATGGCCTACTTCGAGTGCCTCCACGAGCTGAAGCTGATCGTGGACCTGATGTTCGAGGGCGGCATCGCCAACATGAACTACTCGGTCTCCGACACCGCCGAGTTCGGTGGCTACCTCTCCGGCCCGCGCGTCATCGACGCCGACACCAAGAAGCGCATGAAGGACATCCTGTCCGACATCCAGGACGGCACCTTCACCAAGCGCCTGGTCGCCAACGTCGAGGGCGGCAACAAGGAGCTCGAGGAGCTCCGCGCTTCCTACAACAACCACCAGATCGAAGAGGTCGGCGGCAAGCTTCGCGACCTGATGAGCTGGGTCAAGGTCGACGCCCGCGCCGAGACCGCCTAATTAGGCCCGCTGGCCGACAAAGCCCCGTCGAGGATTTTCCCCCGTCGGGGCTTTTTCAACGTCATATACGTACCCCACCTGTCCGCTGGGATAGGGTGGGGAGGCAATTCAACACGTACACGGAGGTTAAACGTGCGAGTTTCCGCATCCGCACGCCGTTTCACGGCGACGATCGCGCTGCTTACCAGTATTTCCCTCGGCGGCGGTGCCCTGGTCGCCTGCGGTGGTCAGGGCAACGGCGTGGCCGTCAAGTCCATCGCGTCTGCGCCCGAGGTGCTTGCCGACGATCTGTCGGTCTCCGAGGGCCTGCTGGATAGTGCCGAGGCCGTTGTGGTGTCGTCGTCAGGCGAGGCGGAGCAGCGGCGTGCGGCGGCGATTGCGGTGGCGGCGAAGCTGCCGATGCTGGTTCTGGGGTCGGATGCGGAGCCCGAGAACGAGGAAGTGCAGCGCAGCCCGAAGAAGGATGCTCGTGGCTACGTCGCGGGAGTGGAGCGCGCGAGGGTGGAAAAGGAGATTGACCGCCTCGGGGTGAAGTCGGTGCTGACCGTCGGCGCGGTGGATCTCACCGGGGGAGAGGGGCGGCAGATCATCCGCGACCCGGGTACGCCGGAGGGGCTCAGGGAGCTCGTGGGGGTGGACTTCACGGTCCTGGATAAGCCGGAGTCGAAGCCGTCGCGGGTGATCTCCGAGATGGACCCGGCGAAGCCGTCGGTCGTGGACGTGAAGGCCTCCGGCACCAAGTTGACGCAGGAGGAACTCGACCGCGCGAACGTCGGGCAGGACGACAAGGGCTCGAAGTCCGCGACTCTGCCGAAGGGGTCTCCCGCGGCGAACAAGAAGGCGGTCGCGCTGGCGGCGCCGGGGACGGGGCTGGCCTCGATCGCGACGGCGCGAGCCGCTGGCCTCGACGTGGAGTGGCTGCCGGTCGGCGACGCGCGCGCCACGTCGGAGTCGATGAAGGCGGCGCGCGGGGGCAAGTCGATTGTCGCGCTGGGGTCCGTCTTCGGCGACACGAAGCGCTTCGAGCAGACGGTTGCGCTGGCCAAGGACGACAGCATCAAGGAACTGCCCGGCGGGGGCACGCTGTTGTTCCCGGGGCGCCACTTCATCGCGACCTACGGGCACCCGGGTGCTGCTCCCCTCGGCGTGATGGGTGAGCAGGAGCCCGCGGAGGCCGTCGAGACGGCGAAGGGGTACGTCAAGCAGTACGAGAAGTTCGCCGACGATCCGGTGCTGCCGGCGTTCGAGATTATCGCCTCGGTCGCCCAGGCTTCTCCGGGCCCCCGCGGGGACTACTCGGAGCCTGCCACGGTGGAGTCGCTCAAGCCGTACGTCGATGCGATGACCAAGGCGGGCGGCTACGTCATTATTGACTTGCAGCCGGGCAGCGCCGACTTCCTCGAGCAGGCGAAGATCTACGAGGAGCTGCTGAAGATGCCGAACGTCGGTTTGGCGCTGGACGCGGAGTGGAAGATGGAGCCGGGCCAGGTTCCGGCGACTGAGGTCGGCCACGTCGATGCCTCGGAGATTAACCGCGTGGCGCAGTGGCTGGCGAAGCTAACGCGCGACAATAAGCTGCCGCAGAAGATGCTGCTGCTGCACCAGTTCCAGCTGCAGATGATTCGCAACCGGGAGAGCCTGGATCTTTCGCACCCGGAGCTCTCCTTCGTGCTGCATGCCGACGGCCACGGTACCCCCGAGGAGAAGTTCGAGACCTGGAACGTCCTGTTGCAGGACCTTCAGCCCGAGATTTTCGAGGCCTGGAAGAACTTCATCGACGAGGATAAGCCGATGTTCACCCCGGAGGAGACCATGAACATCGAGCCCCGCCCGTGGCTGGTGACGTACCAGTAGAGGGCTGGGTAAAACTCAGCTAACAGGTGGGGGAATGGCGCTTACGCCCTAAACAAAGGGTGGTAAGCGCCGTTTTGTTTAGTTGTGTACCCCCGGAGCGTACCCCCAACGTCTATGATAAGTAGAGCTGCGCGCCGACAGTTTGGGTGTCAGCGCAAAATTTGCATGCTAACCCCCGCAAAGTACGAAGAAAACAGGAGATGCTTGTGAGCCAGAACGCTCGCCCCGTTGTCCTTATTGCTGACAAACTGGCACAGTCCACCGTGGATGCTTTGGGTGATTCCGTTGAGGTTCGTTGGGTCGATGGTCCGAATCGCCCCGAACTCCTGGCGGCAGTCGGTGACGCGGATGCGCTACTGGTCCGTTCCGCCACCACCGTGGACCAGGAGGTCCTGGAGGCCGCACCGAACCTGAAGATCGTGGGCCGCGCCGGCGTCGGCCTCGACAACGTTGACATCGACACCGCCACCAAGCGCGGCGTCATGGTCGTCAACGCACCGACCTCGAACATTCACTCCGCGTGTGAGCACGCCATCGCCCTGCTGCTGGCCACCGCGCGCCAGCTCCCGGCGGCCGACGCCTCGCTGCGTGAGGGCGAGTGGAAGCGCTCTTCCTTCAAGGGCGTGGAGATCTTCGGCAAGACCGTCGGCATCGTCGGCTTCGGCCACATCGGCCAGCTCTTTGCTCAGCGCCTCGCCGCCTTCGAGACCACCATCATCGCGTACGACCCGTACGCTAACCCGGCCCGTGCGGCCCAGCTCGGCGTCGAGCTGGTCGAGCTCGAGGACCTGATGGCCCGCGCCGACTTCGTCACCATCCACCTTCCGAAGACCCCGGAGACCGCCGGCATGTTCGATGCCGACCTCCTGGCGAAGTCCAAGAAGGGCCAGATCATCATCAACGCCGCCCGCGGTGGCCTGGTCGACGAGCAGGCGCTTGCCGACGCCATCAAGGCCGGCCACATTCGCGGTGCTGGCTTCGACGTCTACGCTTCCGAGCCGTGCACGGACTCCCCGCTGTTCGGCCTCCCGGAGACCGTCTGCGCCCCGCACCTGGGTGCGTCCACCGTCGAGGCGCAGGACCGCGCTGGTACCGACGTTGCGAAGTCCGTCCTGCTGGCCCTGGCCGGCGAGTTCGTTCCGGACGCCGTGAACGTCTCCGGCGGCGCTGTCGGCGAAGAGGTCGCGCTGTGGCTCGAGCTGGCCCGCGAGCTGGGCCTGGTCGCCGGTGGCCTGCTGGACAGCGCCCCGGCCGCAGTGGAGGTCACCGCCCGCGGTGAGCTGCACACCGAGGATGTCGACATCCTCGGCATGTCCGCCGTCCGCGGTCTCTTCTCCTCGATGGTGGAGGAGCCGGTCACCTTCGTCAACGCCCCGCGCATCGCGGAGGAGCGTGGCGTGACCTTCACCGTCGAGACCGAGCCGGAGTCCGTCTCCCACCGCTCCGTCCTGGAGGTCAAGGTCATCGGTGCAGACGGCTCGACCGCTACCGTTGTCGGCGCCCTGACCGGCCTGAACCGTGTCGAGAAGATTGTCCGCATCAACGGCCGCGGCATCGACATGCGCGCGCACGGCCGCAACCTGTTCCTGCTCTACAAGGACGTTCCGGGCGCCCTGGGCAACGTCGCCACCGCCCTGGGCACCGCGGGCATCAACATCGAGGCCGCGGCTCTGTCCCCGCAGGAGGCGGACAAGACCGCCATCCTGGTCCTGCGCGTCAGCGAAGAGGTTCCGGCGGAGCTCGTGGAGAAGATCTCCGAGGACATCTCCGCAACCCACGCGCTGCAGCTGCAGCTGAACTAGGTAGCGGACTAGGTGCTGCACTAGCACTCGCATAAAAAGTCCCCCACCGGCAGGTGGGGGGATTTTTGTTGGGTTTAGGGCCCTGGGGCCATGGAAACCTAAGCCCTTTAGCCCTTCATCGAGCCCTTCTCGATCATGTTGATGTGGAAGTCGAAGGCGGTGCGCAGGTCGTGCGGGGTCGCCAGCGCCGGCGCGGTCTTCAGCGCGCGCTCGTAGTACTCCTCCAGCAGCGGCTGGTAGTCCGGGTGCGCAATCGCGATCATCGTGGCGACGCGGTCGCGCGGCGCCAGGCCACGCAGGTCGGCGACGCCGCGCTCGGTGATAATGACCATTGCGTCGTGCTCGGTGTGGTCGATGTGCGAGGCGAACGGCACAACCGCGGAGATGGCGCCGCCCTTGGCCAGCGACGGCGAGATGAACGAGGAGATGAAGGCGTTGCGGGTGAAGTCACCCGAGCCACCGATGCCGTTCATGACGCGGGAGCCGTTGATGTGGGTGGAGTTGACGTTGCCGTAGATGTCGGCCTCGATCATGCCGTTGGTGGCGATCAGGCCGACGCGGCGGACGACCTCGGGGTGGTTCGAGATCTGCTGCGGACGCAGGATAATGTGCTTGCGGTAGCGGGCGGCCTCGTTGTTCATCTTCTCCGCGGCCTCTGGGGACAGGGAGAAGGAGGTCGACGACGCGACGGTCATCTTGCCGGCATCGATCAGGTCGAGCATGCCGTCCTGGATAACCTCGGTGTAGGCCTGGATGTTCTCGAACTTGGAGTCGAGCAGGCCCGCCATCACGGCGTTCGGGACGTTGCCGACGCCGGACTGCATGATGTACTGGTCGTACTTCAGGCGACCCGCCGCGACCTCACCGTCGAGGAAGTCGAGGAAGTGGCCGGCGATCAGCTGCGAGGTCTCGTCGATCGGCTTGAACGGGGCGTTGCGGTCCGGCGAGTTGGTCTCGACGACGGCGACGACCTTGTCCAGGTTGATGTCGATGTACGGGGTACCGATGCGGTCACCCGGAGCGTTGATCGGAATCGGGGTGCGGTTGGGCAGGCGCTGGATACGGTAGATGTCCGCCATGCCCTCGAGGTCGAGGGACTGCCAGGAGTTGACCTCGATGATGATCTTCTCGGCGTTGTCCAGGTACTCGACGTTGTTGCCGATGCCTGACGACGGAATGAGGTACCCCTCTTCGGTGATGCGGGTCGCCTCGACGATCGCTGCGTCGATCGGCAGGAATCCCTGCTCGATGTACTGCGGGGACTGGGACAGGTGAATGTCCTGGTACTTGGCTTCGCCTGCGTTGATGGCGTTGCGCAGCGTCGGGTCGCCCTGGTACGGCATGCGGTAGTTGATGATGCCCGCTTCTGCCATCACGCCGTCGCAGTCCGGTGCGGTGGAGGCGCCGGTGTAGATGTTGACCTTGAACTCCTTGCCAGCGGCGTGGAGCTCCTTGCCACGGTTGGCCAGTGCGGTCGGCAGCGCCTTGGGGTAGGCGGCGCCGGTGAAGCCCGAGATGCCGATGCTGTCACCGTTGTTGATGAACTGAGCGGCCTCCTCGGCGCTCATGACCTTGCCGCGCAGACCAGCGTGTGCGATGCGATCAGACATTAGTACTCCTTCAGAGAGAAATTATGGAGAGGAATTGTTGTCATCACCATTAATTTAGTTTGTCGCCAAACTTATCACGCGCTAACAGTGTGATGCCACACTCGCTGGTAGGGGTTGTGATTTGAATAACTTTTGGTTATAGCAACTCGCGCACTTCGTCGTCGGTGAGCATCGCGTCCTCGAAGGCCCGGAGGGTGGCCTCGGGGTCGAAATTGACGCCGATGAGGACGACCTCGTTGGACGGCGGGATGTCGGTCTGGGCCCACAGGGTCGCCGGCGTGATCTTCAGGTTGGGGCCGGCCTGGCTCCATACCTGGGCAACCTCCAGGCGGTCGGCGATCCAGCAGTGGCCCTTCGAGCGCACGAGGCCCTTGGTGGCGCGGAGCGCCTTGATCAGGCGGTCGCGGTCGAAGGGGCGGTTGCCCCGGAATACGACCGAGGAGATGCCGTATTCCTCGGTCTCTGGGGTGTGGGGGTTTTCCAGTTCCTCGGCGTAGCCGTGGAAGGTCGCCGCGGTGGCTTCGTCGTAAAGCGCGGCGTCGAGCACGGCCTCGGTGGCGATCTCGCCGTTGGTGACGCGCACGATCTTGGCGCGCGGGTTCATGGCGCGGACGGTCTCCTCGGTGCCGCCCGTGAGCTTCTCGCCCGCGATGTCGGACTTGGTGATGAGGATGAGATCGGCGAATTCCACCTGATCGACAAGGAGGTCGGCGACGGTGCGCTCGTCGTCGGGCGTGGCCTGCTGGTCGGCCTCGGCGAGCGAGCGGCCCTGGCGCAGTCCGGTGAGGAAGGTGGAGGCGTCGACGAGGGTAACCATGGTGTCGATGGGGGCGACGTCCGCGAGGCGGCGGCCGTCCTCGAATTGCCACTCGAAGGTCGCGGCGACGGGCATGGGCTCGGAGATGCCGGTGGACTCGATGACGATCTGGTCGAACTTGCCGCTGCGGGCGAGGGTGCCGACGTTCTCGACGAGGTCGTCGCGCAGCGTGCAGCAGATGCAGCCGTTGGAGAGCTCGACGAAGCGGTCCTCACCACGCTCGAGGTGGGTGCCCTGCTCGATGAGCGCGGCGTCGACGTTGACCTCGGAGAAGTCGTTGACGATGACGGCGATCTTGCGGCCGGCGGAGTTTGCCAGGAGGTTGTTCAGCAGGGTCGTCTTGCCGGAGCCGAGGAAGCCGGAGAGGACGGTGACGGGGGTGGTGGCGTTTTGATTCACCCGGACAGCCTACCGAACTGAAAACTGTTGTCAATAAGGATGGTGGCTTGTTGTAGGCATGTGGCGGATGCGTGGCGGATATGTGGCAGCCGCAGATGTGACGTGACGCCAGGGAATAAATTACTGTGACATGGATAACATTCATGCCGGGATGATAGCGAGCGTCGGCAGGCGGGCGAAGGGGGAATGGGGAGGCGGGGGCGTGGAAGTGCGGGCGGGGAAGTGCCCACTATGGGGGTTGGCGGGGTGTGGGGAAATGAATAAAGCTATGCGTAGATTGCTAAGGTTGGGGTGTGTTTCGGCGGTGGTTTCGCCACCCCGCACTATCACGTAAATTCACGCTAATTTACGCCCCATTAGAAAGGTGAATTCATGTCAGATCGTATTGCCCATGCGGGCCTGAAGGCCAAGGTTATGTCTGCGCAGGATGCCGCGCAGTTCATCAACCACGGGGACATGGTGGGCTTCGCCGGCTTCACCGGCGCGGGCTACCCGAAGGTCGTCCCGCCGGCCCTGGCCGAGCGCATGGAGGCTGCGCACGAGCGTGGCGACGAGTTCAAGATTAAGGTCCTGACCGGCGCTTCCACCGCCCCGGAACTCGACGGTGCGCTGGCCAAGGCCAACGGTGTCGAGTGGCGCATGCCGTACCAGTCCGATCCGGCTATGCGTAACCGCATCAACGCCGGCGACGCTTTCTACAGCGACATTCACCTTTCTCACTCCGGCCCGATGACCGAGCAGGGCTTCTTCGGCCCGGTCAACGTCGCAGTCGTCGAGGCTGTCCGCATCAAGGCCGACGGCACCCTGATTCTGTCGTCGTCTGTCGGTAACAGCGTCTCCTACCTCAATGCCGCCGAGAAGATCATCATCGAGGTCAACTCCTGGCAGTCGGAGGATCTGGAGGGCATGCACGACATCTACAACGTCGGCCTGCCGCCGTTCCGCAAGGAGATCCCGATCCTGAACCCGGGCGACCGCATCGGTACCCCGGGCGTGGCCATCGACGTCGATAAGGTTGTCGCCGTCGTCGAGACCAACGCCGAGGACCGCAACTCCGCCTTCAAGCCGCTGGATGATGACTCCAAGGCTATCGCCGGCTACCTGCTCGACTTCCTGGATTCCGAGGTCAAGGCTGGTCGCCTGCCGGAGAACCTGCTGCCGATGCAGTCCGGCGTCGGTAACATCCCGAACGCCGTGCTCGCCGGCCTGCTGGACTCCAAGTACGAGAACCTGACCTCCTTTACCGAGGTTATCCAGGACGGCATGGTCGACCTGATGGATGCCGGCAAGCTGACCGTCGCTTCGGGCACCGCCTTCTCGCTGTCCCCGGAGTACGCAGCTCGCATGAATGAGAACGCCGCCGAGTACCGCGAGAAGATAGTCCTGCGCCCGCAGGACATCTCGAACAACCCGGGCCTGGTCCGTCGCATGGGTCTGATCACCACCAACGGCATGATTGAGGCCGACATCTACGGCAATGTCAACTCCACGCACGTCGCTGGCTCCCGCATGATGAACGGCATTGGCGGCTCGGGTGACTTCACCCGCAACGCCTACATCTCGACCTTCGTCTCCCCGTCGGTGGCTAAGGGCGGCGATATCTCCGCGATCGTCCCGATGGTCTCCCACGTCGACCACACCGAGCACGACGTCATGGTCATCATCACCGAGCAGGGTCTCGCCGACCTGCGCGGCCTGGCCCCGCGCCAGCGCTCCCGCGTTGTCATCGAGAAGTGTGCTCACCCGATGTACAAGGAGGCCCTCCTGGAGTACGTCGAGCGCGCCGAGAAGGCCACCCCGTTCATGCACACCCCGCATGACCTGGGCGCTTCCTACGACTTCCACCGCCGCTTCCTCGAGAACGGCTCGATGAAGCCGGTCGACTAGTAGCGCTGGTAGCTCTGGTCTGATCCCGCCTGCTGGGCGCCCGCTTTACGACGGGTCGTCCTCCGGCGGGATTTGTTTATATTTAGCGTTCGAACATGTGTACGAAACAGTGTTCGAATTTGTGGGTGGCGAATCCGGGGTGGGGGATATGGTGTGCAGCGAAAGGGGGAGGGAATATGAACCTGGATTCGGACGGGGAGCCTGGTGGTCGTTTCGGCGGCGGCAGTGGTGATTTTGCCAGTGTGAACCGCTTTAGCCACGAGGCCGACGTTCATCCGTTGGCCGAGGTCTCGCGGCAGATTAACCGCATGCATATGGTGATTGCCAGGCAGGTTGAGCCGCCGCCCGATGGGGATGTCGAGGCGCACCTGGCCTATTGGTCCGCCGTGCTGGGCATCTCGAGGGCTGAGGTGTCGAAGTACATGGACATTGGTTTTATGATGTCGAGGTTCCCGCGGTTGGCGGAAGTTTGTGAGGAGCGTGGAATTCTGCCATTGGCGCATCTTGCCATGCTCGGCAGGCATACCAGGCCCATTGCCGATGCCGCGCTGGCCCGCGTCGAGGAGGACCTTCTGGGCGTCGTCACGCCTGTTGGGGACGGCGAGGTTCTTCGGGGTGTGCGCTCGCTGGCTATGCGGGTACAGCGGATTATTGACGAGCACGCTCCCGAGGCGCGTCCGCGGGATGTCGAGGTTGAGGGTTCCGGGGCGGATATGCGTCTGGCCGGCGAGGTCGCTGATGTTATCGAGCAGGCGGACCGGGCGGGCGTCTCAGACGCGGAGGCGCAGGAGGTTCGAGAGGCTGCGTTTGACTACTTCGGCGATCGGGCGACGGTGCGGGAGAGCTTCTCGGTCGATGACCGCGACGCGGTCGGGGCTACCGTGATCACGGCGGTGCTGGAGCGCGATCACGCGGTCGAGGTTGTGGCGATCGTGGATGCGGTGGCTCGCGAGCTGAAGGTTGGGCGTACCCAGGCGTTTCTGGCGGCGCTTCGGGGTGGCTGCGACGTGCAGGTGAATTTGGACTTGCGTCGCGTGCTAGCGCCGGACGGGTCGGGCGAACCCGCCGATACTCCAGTGTGGCTCGCGGGTGCAGGGTGGCTGTCGCCACTGGCCAAAGAGTCGTGGATGAGGCGGGTGAGCACGCTCCGTGTCCTCGGTGACAGCGAGGTGGAGGGGTATGCGCCATCTCCGCCGCAGCGCGCGTTCGTGCAGGCCCGCGATGGTGTGTGCAGTTTCCCGGGCTGCGACGTGCCGGCCGAAAAGTGCGATATCGACCATATTGTGGAGTTTGAGACGGAAGGCGGGGAAGGTGCTGGCGAGAATCCCGGCAAAACCTCCACCGACAATCTCCACTGCCTGTGCCGGAAGCATCACAATCTCAAGACGGCCGGTATCGCCCGGGTGGTGAGGCGCGATGATGGGGTGGAGGAGTGGACCTTCCTCTCGAAGGATGAGGGTCCCTTCGCGGAGACCGATAAGGCTCATACCGGGCACGGGCGCTACACCTTCGAGTCGCAGACGGTGAAGAAGTCGCAGGCGCTCGCGGAGTACAACCGGAAACTTCGGGAGTTGAAGGAGGAACTGGCGAGGTTGGTGGAGAAAGCGAGGCTCGCGGCGGGGAAAGCGACCCAGGAAGGCGGAGGGTCGAGCGAAGACGCAGATGATCCGCCGTTTTAGGGGATTTTTAGCGGGTCGTCCCGCAGTGCGTTCGAGTGCGGGCGGTCATCTGATACACTCATCACTGTCCATATAGTGAGAAGGGTATCCCAAAAATGACTGAGGCTGTGAAGCAGGCGACTGGCCAGGCAGGCAAGCTCAAGATCGCCGTCATCCCCGGCGACGGAATCGGCACCGAGGTTACCGCGGAGGCGCTCAAAGTTCTGCGCGCCGCCATCGGCGACTTCGACACCACGGAGTACGACCTCGGCTCCCGCCGCTACCTGCGCAACGGTGAGCTGCTGACCGACGCGGACCTCGACTCGCTGCGCGGCCACGACGCCATCCTGCTCGGCGCCATCGGCGACCCGGAAAACGTTCCCCCGGGAGTCCTGGAGCGCGGCCTGCTGCTGAAGATGCGCTTCGCGCTGGACCACCACGTCAACCTGCGCCCGTCGAAGCTCTTCCCCGGCGTGGAGTCGCCGCTGAAGAACCCGGGCGAGATTGACTTTGTGGTCGTCCGCGAGGGCACCGAGGGCGCCTACACCGGCAACGGCGGCGCGATTCGCGTCGGCACGCCTCACGAGGTTGCCAACGAGACCTCGGTGAACACCCGCTTCGGCGCCGAGCGCGTGGTCCGCTACGCCTTCGAGCTGGCGATGACCCGCCGCAAGAAGCTGACCCTGGTGCACAAGACCAACGTGCTCGTTCACGGCGGCGGCATGTGGCAGCGCACGGTCGACGAGGTCGCCAAGGAGTACCCGGAGGTCACCGTCGACTACTCGCATATCGACGCCGCCACGATCTACCTGGTCACCAACCCCTCGCGCTTCGACGTGATCGTCACCGACAACCTCTTCGGCGACATCATCACCGACGAGGCCGGCGCCGTTTCGGGCGGCATCGGCCTTGCCGCGTCGGGCAATATCGATGCCTCCGGCACCAACCCGTCGATGTTCGAGCCGGTCCACGGTTCCGCGCCGGACATCGCCGGCCAGGGCATTGCGGACCCGACCGCCGCGATCCTCTCCGGCGCGATGATGCTGCGCCACCTCGGCCGCGAGGACGACGCCGCCCGCATCGAGGCCGCCGTCGAGGCCGACATGGCCAGCCGCGGCAACGGCCCGATCAAGACCACCGAAGTAGGCGACCGCATTGCGGCGGCGCTCGGCTAGAAAACTCTTATCACCCGAAAAGTCCCAAAAGCACGGGAGCCCTGGATTCTAATCCGGCTCCCGTGCTTTAGTGGGTTTAGCAGGGAAGGAAGTGGACCAATGACGAGCGATACGAAAAACGAAAGCACGCTCGAGCGTATTCAGCGACTGATTCAACAGGAGCGAGCGGCCCTTACCGGCGAGCCTTTCAACGGTAAGCTTCGCCAAAGTTTACTGCTGCTCTACTACGGGGCCCGTCTCAACGGAGGAGTTGTTCCCGAGGGCGGGAAATTCTATTCGGGAGCCTACTTCGACCGATTCGAGGACGAGGCGGACCCGGACCCGAACAGATTTCTGACTGAAGATGTCCTCGCGCCGTCTCTATTGAGTGCGGACATCCCCGGGGAGATGGTTGTAAAGATTCTCTGCACTGAGGCCGACAAGTTCAACGAGCTGCTCGCCGCGATTCCGTACGAGCGCGATGGCGTGCCCCTGGACTTTTTCGACGCGACGAAGGAGGACCTCGAGCTTGCCATTGCGTTGGAGGAAAGCCTGCGAGCGCCTCGCGGAAATGGAATCGGCCCGACCAGGGCATCAAAACTCGTTGCCCGCAAACGTCCCTTCCTCTACCCGATTTACGACAGCGTCGTCAATGAGCAGCTTTTCGGAGGAGTAAACAAGCAGGAGGATAAAAAATTCCTCTTTCCGCTGCATGAAATCCTCACACAAGGCCGAGACCTCACACAGGACCGCGACAAGGGGGACGATTTCAAGGGCGCCCTCGAGGAACTACGCGAAATGGCAGGCCTTCCCGCGACCATCAGCCCCATCCGCATCCTGGACGTCATTGTGTGGATGAGTCGCGAACGCCAACCGAATCGCGAACCCCAACACTAACCACCTCGCGCAGGCTCAACTCGAGCCCGTCGACGGTGGTGATGCGGGTATCAGCGCCGTCCCCGTCGCTGTCCCCATCAGTGCCAACCCGCTCAATAAAGTCCGCCGCGTGCCCGGCCAGGCGCAGCTCCTCGACCACCGCGTCGAGCAGGGAAGCGCCCGCCTCACCCGCCTGGCCCGACTCCCCAAGCCCCGCCAGCAGCGCGTCCCGCGTAATCTCGGCGTGGCCCAGGTGCTGGGCGGCCTCGTGGAAGACGTGCACAATCACGCCCTCGATGCTGGCGCACCACCAGCGCGCCTTGTCGGTCGGCACCTCGGCCGGCGGCGCGGAGCGGTCGACGCCGCGCAGCTCCACCAAACTCGCCGCAATCGCCGCGCGCTGCTCGCGGTAGATCGCCAGTTCCTCGGCCACGCTTCCCGACGCCGAAAACTCCGCATCGCGGTCGCGAACGTACTCGCGGCCCAGGCAGACGCGCTCGAGCCAGTACCGGGCCGACCCGCACACGTGGCGAAGCAGGACAATCGGCGTGTTAATCGCCGGGATGGGTAGCTTTTCGTTGGCGACGGCGTCGTCAAGCGAGGCGACGAGCTCGGCGAGCTTGTCCATACGGCCAAGGATGTGCGAGTCGAGCGGCCAGTCGGGGTCGGTGGTGGTTGGCGCGATGAAAGTCATGCCCCTTATCCTACGGCAGCGGGTGCCCCTGGCCTGCGCGTTTTCGGCACAGAAAACGCAAAACTTTCCTCGCCAAACCAAGACGCGCCATAGAATCGGCCCTATGACAGTAGAGCTCGACGAGATCGCCGCCTTCCTCGCCCAGACGCGCCCCTTCTCGGAGCTGTCCGCCGCCGAGCGCGCCACCATCCCGCCGATGTTCACCATGCGCTACGCCCGGCGCGGCACGGAAATCGTTCACGCGGGCGCGGACAACAAGAACTGCTTCATCATCCGCTCCGGCCTGGTGGACCTCTTCGACCCGGCGGGCAACCTGCTCGACCGCCGCGACGTGGGCGACCACTTCGGCTATTCGACGCTCCTGTCCGGCGAGCCCAGCCTCTACACGATGACGGCGGTGGAGGACAGCCTGTTCCTTGTCATTTCGGAGGAGGCCTTCGCGCACCTGAATGACGCGTTCCCGCAGGTCCGTCGCTACTACGGCGGCGAGAATGCGCGCATCCGCGCGGTGGCGTCGAAGCTGCGCTCCACGGCGGCGTCGGAGGCACTGCGCACGCGCGTGGGCGAGCTGGCGGTGGCGGCGCCCATTACCTGCACCTCCGGCGCCACCGTCCGCGAGGCGGCGCAGATCATGACGGAGAAGAACATCTCGAGCTTGCTGGTGGTAGACCCGGGCGAGACATCCAGCACAGGTGACCTCGTCGGCATCCTCACCGACCGCGACCTGCGCCGCCGCGTGCTGGCGCAGGGGCTCGGCACGGAGACGCTCGTCCGCGAGGTGATGACCCCGAATCCGCACACCATCAGCCCCGACATGCTGGTGTTCGAGGCGATGCTACTGATGGCAGAGCGCGGCTTCCACCACCTTCCGGTCCACGACGGCACTCGGGTCACGGGCATGATCGTCATCGGCGACCTGCTGCGCAGCCTCCACACCGACCCCGTGTACGCCACGGCGACGCTGGCCCGCAAGAGCGACATCGGCGAGATCGCCGAGGTCGCCGACAACGCCCGGCGCATGGTCGGCCGCTACCTGGAGCGTGGCGTCTCGGCGGAGGAGGTCTCGAAGCTGCTCACCGCCGTCGCCGACGCCGTCGTGCGCCGCCTGGTCACGCTCGCCGAGGAGCGCCTCGGCCCGCCGCCGGTGCCCTACGCTTTCGCGGTGCTGGGCTCGCACGGCCGCGGCGAGATGGGGCTGGCCTCCGACCAGGACAACGCGCTGATCCTCTCCAACGACTACGACCCCGCCAACCCAGCCCACTCCCGCTACTTCGCCTCGCTTGCCGACGACGTGTGTGGCAACCTCGCCAAGGCCGGCTACCCGCTGTGCCCCGGCGACATGATGGCGTCCAACCCCGCCTGGCGCATGTCGGTGAATCAGTGGGCGGAGAAGTTCCACGGCTGGATCACGGCTCCTGACGGCGACGCCCTGCTGCATGCGCAGACCTTCTTCGACATCCGGGGCGTGGCGGGGGAGAGTCAATTGGTCGACGACCTGCGGGCCTCGTACGTCCCGATCGCCCAGAACTCCACGCGCCTGCACGCCCACCTGGCGAAGCTGGCCGCCTGGCGCGAGCCGCCGCTGGGCTTCTTCCGGGGCCTGGTGCTGGAAAAGGGCGGCGATCACGCGGAGACCCTGGACATCAAGAAGGGCGGCACCGCCGCGGTGGTGCAGATGGCGCGGCTCTTCGCCGTCGCGGCCGGGCTGCCGCAGCTCTCCACCCGCGACCGCCTCTCCGCCGGCGCCGGCGCGGGGACGGTCAGCAGGCAGGGGGCGCAGGACCTTGCCGACGCCTTCGACTTCCTGTGCTCCGTGCAGCTGGCGCACCAGGAAAGGCAGGTGGAGGTCGCGGGCCCAGACGGCACAGAGCCCGACAACCACGTTGCCCCGAAGTCTCTGTCCCGGCTCGAGCAGGAGCACCTGCGTGACGCCTTCGGCGTGATTCGCAAGATGCAGCAGAGCCTCGGGGCAAAGTACCCGATCCGCTCGATGTCGTAATTTCACCAAGCAAGAGAGCCCCCCCGTGTTCGAACGTCTCACAGCCAGCCTCACAACCCGCCGCGCCACCGGAGCGCTGCGCGCGCTCTACGACACCCCGGTGCGCGATAACGCTTGGCTCGCCGTCGACGTGGAGACCACCGGCCTGGACCCGGCCCGCGACCGGCTGCTGTCCATTGGCTGGGTCGCGGTGGAGGGCCGCGACATCGTGCTGGGGGAGTCCGGCTACGTTGTCATCCAGCCCGACAACCAGCCCGACTCCGTCGGCGACTCGGCGACCATCCACGGCCTGACCGACGACATGCTGGCGCAAGGCGTGCCCGCGGAGGTCGGCGTCGGCAAGCTCCTGGAAGCGCTGGCGGGGCGGAAGCTGCTGGCGCACTACGCGCAGATGGAGATCGGCTTCCTGGACCCGCTGTGCCGAAAGCACTTCGGGGCGCCCCTGAAGGTGCCGGTGGCCGACACGATGGCGCGCGAGTACGAGAAGATGCTGCGCGCCGACCGGGAGCCGAAGCGCGACGAGTTGCGCCTGTGGTCCCTGCTTGATCGGTACGGTATTCCCCCGATGAAGGCTCACCACGCGTTTAATGACGCGCTGGCCTGTGCCCAGGTGTGGCTTGCGCAACAGGCCGTGTAATCTACCATTCATGCGTATTGCCAGAATCGCCCACCCAGAGGGCATGTGCTTCGCGCTCGTTGAGGGCGAAGGCAACGAAGTGACTTTGAAGGAAATTGACGGCCACCCCTTCGGCCAGATCAACAAGACGGGGCGGCAGTGGCCGCTTTCCGACGTGCGCCTGCTCGCCCCGATGTTGCCGTCGAAGGTGATCGCCATCGGTCGTAACTACGCCGACCACGTCGCCGAGGTGTTCAAGAAGTCGGCGGAATCGCTGCCGCCGACGATGTTCATCAAGCCGCCGACGGCCGTCATCGGCCCGGAGGCCCCGATCCGTATCCCGGATTTCGCGACCAACGTGGAGTTCGAGGGCGAGCTGGCCCTGATTATTGGCAAGCCGTGCAAGAACGTGAAGAAGGAAGACGCCCACGACGTCATCTTCGGCTACACGATTGTCAACGACGTCTCCTCCCGTGACCTGCAGTTCGCCGACGGCCAGTGGGCCCGCGCGAAGGGCATCGACACCTTCTGCCCGCTGGGCCCGTGGATCCAGACCGAGCTGGACTACAACGAGCTGCCGATCAAGGCGCACCTGACCCACGAAGGTAAGACGGAGACCAAGCAGGACTCCAACTCGAACCAGATGATCATGTCCATCCCGGAGATTATCGAGTTCATCACCGCCTCGATCACCCTGCTGCCGGGCGACGTCATCTGCACCGGCTCCCCGGCCGGCACCGCCGCGATGTTCCCGGGCGACCGCATCGAGATTGAGATTCCGGGCATCGGCAAGCTGGCCAACCCGGTGGAGCGGGCTTAGGTCTTAGCTGAACCCAACTAGCGCAACCCGAACGCGCGGAGCACGGTGCCCATCTTGGCCTGTGTCTCCGCGAGTTCTTCTTCTGGGTCGGAGTGCTCGACGATGCCGCCTCCGGCCCACAGCCGCGCCACCGACCCCGCGGTGTCAATCTCGGCGCAGCGGATGGAGACGACGAACTCGCCGTCGCCGTCCGCGTCGCACCAGCCGACCGCGCCCGAGTAGAAGCCGCGGTCGGTCTCGACGGCCTGAATGACGCCGAAGGCGCTCTCCGTCGGCGTGCCGCAGATGGCGGGGGTGGGGTGGACCACCAGCGCGAGGTCCAGCGCCGACAGCGTCGGGTCCTTCAGCGTTCCGCGGATGTGCGTGGCCAGGTGCCACATCTCCGACGTGCTCATCAGCTCCGGGGCCTCCGGCACGTCCAGCTCCGAGCACAGCGGCGCCAGGTTGGCCGCGATGTCGTCGACGACGAAGGCGTGCTCCGCCAGGTTCTTCACCGAGTCCGCGAGCCTGCGCGCGTTGTCCTCGTCCACCTGCTTATTGCGCGAGCGTGGCAGCGACCCCGCCAGCGGGAAGGCCTCGACGGTATTTCCCCTGCGGCGCACCAGCATCTCCGGGGAGGAACCGATTAACAGCTTGCCCTCGTACTCCTCGCCCGCGGGTGAGAGGTCGACGACGAACCCGTCGCGGTTGGGGGAGCCGTCGATAAGCCGGGCGGCCAGCAGCAGCGGGTCGATCGGCGGATCAATCTCCAGCTCGACCGCGCGCGCCAGCACGACTTTTTCCAGGCCCGAGTTGGCGATGGTGCGAATCGCGGCGTCGACGCGCTCGACGTGCTCGGCGGGCTCCGGGTCGTAGGCGACGACCTTCGCGTGCAGGCTGGGCGCATTCCAGCGGTAGTGGGCCGGCGGCTCCAGCGGGTGATTGGTGCGGATGACGTCGCGCGGGACGGTCAGGGCCGCGGGCGCGTCCAGGTCGAAGGGGAGTGCTCCGACGACCATCTGGTGCATGCCGGAGCGCAGCTGCTCGGCGGCGAGCCACGGGTCGGAAATCTGCTCCACGATGCCCTGCGTGCGGATCGACCCGTGCGCGCGGGAGAGCAGGAAGTCCGGGGCGGTCGCGGGCCGCGACGTTTCCCACCGAGAGGACTTGCGCGGAGCGGACGGGCGCTGCGACTCGCCACTGGGTTCGTCGCCCTCGCCGCGGGGCCTGCCGCCGAAGGAGGGGTGATTTTCCATGGACATGCTGGGGGCTCCCTCCTCGTCGTCCTCCGGGGGTTGTCCCCGGTTGAGACCCAAGCTTAGCCAGCGCCCTAACCCCGACCCAAAAAGGGCATGCCCGCAGCGGTGATGGTCAGGTGGTCCACCACGGCCGTCGCGGGCAGCTCCGCGGCGTAGACGAAGGCGCGCGCGGCCTCGGCGGCGTCGAACATCGGCTCGGCGCCGTCCTCGCCGGTAAACGCGCCCAGCAGGTCCGTCTTCGCGTTGCCGATGTCGATGCGCGTGGCCAGAATCCCGTGCTCGCGCCCGTCGAGCGCCAGCACCCTGGTCAGCCCCGCCAGCGCGCTTTTCGACGCCGCGTACGCCGCGGTATGGGCCCTCGGCACCTGTGCGGCGATGGAGCAGTTGACCAGGATGCGGCCGCCTGTGCCCTTCATGATCCGGAACGCCTCCCGGGCGCACAGGAAGGAGCCGACGACGTTGGTGTCGATGACGCGCCGGAAGTCCTCTATATCGGTGTCGCCGAACTCGGCGGGCGTGCCAGGCAGCCCGGCGTTGAGGACCACGGCCTCGATGCGTCCGGATACGCTCACCGCGTCCGCGAACATCGCGGCGACCTGCGCCTCGTCGGTGATGTCGCACTGCGAGTAGGTGATGTGGTCGCGGCGGGCGACGTCGGCAAGCGGGGCCAGCGTGCGGCCGCAGATGTGCACGTGCCAGCCGGCGCCTGCGAAGGCCAGGGCGATTTCGCGGCCGATGCCTGCGCCGCCTCCGGTGACGACGACGGTCCTCTTCGGTGTCAGGGGTGGCTGTGTCATAGGTCTCATTGTGGCAGGCCGCTATAGAGTGTGAGAAATGATCACCGCAATCAATTGCTCCACCGTCTACGCGCACCTCACCCCGGCCGAGGCGGTCGCCGCCGCGCGTGCCGACGGCTACGGCGCCGTGGAATTCTGGTGGCCGTTCCCCGAGGCGGTACCGGAGGCGCACGCCGTCGAGGAGTTCTGCTCCCTGTTCGGGCCCGAGGTGAGGCTGCACGCGCTGAACCTGTGGGGCGGCGACATGGCGGCGGGGCAGCGCGGGGTGCTGCACGACGGAGGCCTGCCGGAGGGGCACCTGGATGTGGTGCGCCAGATCGCGGAGGCCACGGGGCTGCGCTGCTCGAACGTGCTGCTGGGGCGCTCCGGCGGGGCGGTGACGCGGCAGCAGGTCGAGCGGCTGAGGTCTGTCGCGGCCGAGCTGCGCAGCTTCGGCGTGGAGGCGATGGTCGAGCCGCTGTCGGGGATGGGGGACTATCCCGTCACCGACCCGTGGGCTGCGACGGAGGTGGCGCGCGCGGCCGACTGCGGCGTCCTGCTGGACTTCTACCACCTGGCGGTCAATGGCGTGGACGTGGAGCGCTACCTGGCCGACGTCGAGTCCGGCGAGCTGCCCCTGCCCGCACACGTGCAGGTCGCGGACTTCCCGGGCCGCGGCGCGCCGGGCAGTGCGACCCTTCCACTGGAGGAGTGGGTGGGGCGCCTGCGCGCCGCCGGGTACGCGGGGGAGGTAGCGGGGGAGTGGACGAGCTAGAAGGTGTGGCGCAGATACGGGCGGGGGTATGATAGTTGACATGAAAACTAACGAGTCCGGCATTGACCGCATCATCCGTATTGTCCTCGCCATTGTCTTCGGCATTGTTGCCTACAAGACCTCCGGCGCACTGTCCGTCGTCATGTGGGTGCTGACCGCCATCGCCGGTATTACCGGCATCGTCGGCTTCTGCCCGCTGTACCGCATCTTCGGTATCGCCACCCGCAAGTGATAGCCGGGCCCGGCGGCGGGTATCGTGTGAAAGCATGTCTGATGTTCGCGTTCGCTTTTGCCCGTCGCCAACCGGTACCCCGCACGTTGGCCTGATCCGCACGGCCCTCTTCAACTGGGCCTACGCCCGCCATACCGGCGGCAAGCTGGTCTTCCGCATCGAAGATACTGACGCCGCCCGCGATTCCGAGGAGTCCTACCAGGCGATTATCGATGCCCTGACGTGGCTCGGTATTGACTGGGACGAGGGCATTAACGTCGGCGGGCCGCACGAGCCCTACCGTCAGTCGCAGCGCAAGGACATCTACGCCGACGTCCTGCAGCGCCTGATTGATGCCGGCGAGGCTTACGAGGCCTTCTCCACCGCCGAGGAGGTCGAGGAGCGCCACAAGGCTGCGGGCCGCGACCCGAAGCTGGGCTACGACAACTTCGACCGCGACCTCACCGAGGAGCAGAAGGAGGCCTTCCGTGCGGAGGGCCGCAAGCCGGTGATTCGCCTGCGCATGCCCGATGAGGACATCGTCTTCGAGGACTTGGTCCGCGGCCGCATCGAGTTCAAGGCAGGCCTGGTCCCGGACTTCGTCATCGCCCGCTCCAACGGCGAGCCGCTCTACACGCTGGTCAACCCGGTCGACGACGCGCTGATGGAGATTACCCACGTCCTGCGCGGCGAGGACCTGCTGCCGTCGACCCCGCGCCAGATTGCGCTCTACGAGTCGCTGAAGCGCATCGGTGTTGCCAAGTTCACCCCGGAGTTCGGCCACCTGCCGTTCGTGATGGGCGAGGGCAATAAGAAGCTGTCCAAGCGCGACCCGCAGTCGAACCTGTTTATCCACCGCGACAACGGCTTCATCCCCGAGGGCCTGCTGAACTACCTGGCCCTGCTTGGCTGGTCGATGGAGGGCGACAAGGACGTGTTCTCCATGGAGGAGATGGTCGCCGCCTTCGACGTCCACGACGTGCTGTCCAACCCGGCCCGCTTCGACCAGAAGAAGGCCGACGCCATCAACGCCGACCACATCCGCATGCTGGAGCCGGAGGACTTCGCCGCCCGCCTGCGCACCTACCTGGAGGGTCACTTCGACTTCCCGGAGGACTTCCCGGCCGACCAGTTCGCCTTCCTGGCCTCGCTGCTGCAGACCCGCGTGAAGACGCTGTCCGACGCCTGGGACCTGTCCAAGTTCCTCGTCGTCGACGAGTCCGAGTTCGCCTTCGACGAGAAGTCGGCCCGCAAGAACTTCAAGGAAGACGCCGTCGCCGTGCTTGAGGCCACCATCGCCGCCGTCGAGCCGCTTGATGACGCCTCCTTTGTCACGGACAAGATCGAAGCGGCGCTGCAGAAGGCCCTGATTGAGGACCTGGAGCTGAAGCCCCGCAAGGCCTTCGGCCCCGTGCGTGTCGCAGTGACCGGCGCCCAGGTGTCCCCGCCACTGTTCGAGTCCATGGAGCTTCTCGGCCGCGAGCGCACGCTGGGGCGCCTGCGCAAGGCGCTGGAGGCCACACCTTGGCAGGAAAACTAATGTGACCAGGCGATTTGCTCTCTGAACTGCGGATTGGTTATATTATTCCTCGTTGCGTTCGCAGCGATGGCCTATGGTGTAATTGGCAACACTACGGTTTCTGGTACCGTCATTCTAGGTTCGAGTCCTGGTAGGCCAGCAGAATTCTCGCTCTGCTAATGTGGTTCACCGATTTAGTTCGAGTTCGAATTCAGTTCTACGCCCCGTTCGTCTAGCGGCCTAGGACGCCGGCCTCTCACGCCGGTAACACGGGTTCAAATCCCGTACGGGGTACAAAGATTAATGCGCTTTTCAGTGCGTCGATCTTATTGGCCTATGGTGTAATTGGCAACACTACGGTTTCTGGTACCGTCATTCTAGGTTCGAGTCCTGGTAGGCCAGCGGTGAAGAGATTCACTACTGAACAATTTCAGATTGGGAAAAGTTCTACGCCCCGTTCGTCTAGCGGCCTAGGACGCCGGCCTCTCACGCCGGTAGCACGGGTTCAAATCCCGTACGGGGTACAAAGATTGCAGAAACCTCCGCTCCTCTATGGGGCGGAGGTTTTCTGCGTTCGGGATTCGGACCGTCGTACACTCGGCCCTATGAGAAACACCAAACTCGTGATCGTCGGCCTGGGCCACGTCGGCTCTTACGTTTTGACCTACGCGATGGAGTCCGGGCTCTTTGCCCAGATCGTCACCATCGACACCGCCCCCGGCGTCGCCCACGGCGAAGCCCTCGACCAGTCCCAGTCCACCGGCGTCCCCGGCACCGACTACGTCGACGTCCGAGCCGGCGACTACTCCGACTGCGCCGACGCCGACATGGTCATCGTCGCCGCCGGTGCCTCCATCCTGCCGGACCCGGACAATCCCAACGCCCGGCCCGACCGCGCGGGGTTGGCCAAGCTGAGCGGGGAAGTGGTCCGCGACGTGATGCCCCAGATTGCGGCGCACACCCGCGACGCTATCGTCGTCTTCATCACCAACCCTCTGGACGCGGTCGTCCACCTGGCGCACCAGACCGTGGACTACCCGGCGGAGCGGCTCTTCGGCACCGGCACGATGTTGGACTCGGCCCGCCTGAGGTGGGTCGTCGGCAAGCAGCTCGGCGTGGACCCGAAGTCGGTGACGGGCTACATGATGGGCGAGCACGGCCTGACAGCGGTGCCGATCCTGTCGAGGCTGAACGTGCAGGGCGTCGGCTGGGAGGACCTGCAGGAATGGCATGGGGCGCCGCTGCCCAGCGCGGAGGAGATCAAGGACGCGGTCGTGGGCGCGGCCTACGACGTGCTCAACGCGAAGGGCTGGACCAACGCGGGCGTGGCCCGATCCGCGCTCGAGATCGCCCGCGCCGTGATGCTGGACCAGCACAGCGTCCACCCGGTGTGCACGCGGCTGGACGGCGAGTACGGCCTGCCGGACGTGTCCCTGTCCATGCCCGCCGTGATCGGGCGCGGCGGCATCGTGCGCCGGATGCCCCCGAAGCTAAGCGAGTGGGAGACCGCGCAGCTGCGCGAATCCGCCGACTACATTTTGGCCACGGTGGAGAAGATGAAGCCCTAAAATAACTGAGCATGACTAATCCCGCGCCCGCCGACTCCAAGCGCCAGATACCGGAGCTGACCAGCATCCGCGCGCTCGGCGCCTTCGGCGTGCTGCTCACCCACGCGGCATTCTGGACCGGCCACTACACCGACGACTGGTCCGGCCGCCTCCACGGGCGCTGGGAGATCGGCGTGACCATCTTCTTCGTGCTCTCCGCCTTCCTCCTCACCGGGCATTGGCTCGGCAGGCTTGCCGACGGCTCCTCGTCCGCGCCGCCGGAGCGCCCCAGCGTGCGCCGCTATTTCTGGCATCGCGCGAAGCGCGTGCTGCCCGCGTACTGGATCGTGGTGACGGTCGCCTACCTCGTCCACTCGGGGGATAACCCCGCGCCGACGGGTGCGGGCTTTAGCGGGTGGCTGCGCTCGATGACGTTCACGCAGACGCTGCAGTTCGGCTGGATCCATCCGGGACTGTCGCAGATGTGGTCGATGGTGGTGGAGGTCGGGTTTTACCTGGTGCTGCCGCTGGTCGGGCTGGCGATATGGAGCGCCGCCAGGGGGCGGGTGAAGGCCGGGCCGGTGTTGGCCATCATCATCGTTTTCGGGCTGATTGGGCCTGTGTGGACCGTTCTGTCGCACCAGTTCGACTCGCTGCCGGTGGTCTCGCGCCTGTGGCCCATGGCCTACTTCGACTGGTTCGCCGCAGGAATGCTGCTGGCCTACGGCAGGCGCGTCGGCTGGCGGGCGAACCTTCCGGCGTGCTGGGCGTTGGCGCTGGGTTTCTTTATACTCTCCACCACGACGCACGCGGGGCCCGCGACCCTGGTGCCGGAGGACGTCAACCAGGCGCTGTGGAAGACCCTGCTCTACGGGCTCTCGGCGGCGCTGTTTGTGGCGCCGGTGGCATTGGGCGCGCAGGTGCGCTGGCTGCGCCACCCGGCGCTGGTGTGGCTCGGCGAGATTTCCTACGAGTTCTTCCTGGTCCACGTCCTGGTGATGGATTGGGTCATGACCCAGATGGGATACCAGACTTTCCAGGGCTCGATGCTGGCGGTGGCGATTGTGACCGCGGCGGTGTCGATTCCGCTGTCCAGGGCGCTGCGCTGGGTCACCGACCTCATGACCGGCCGGCAGGGACCGGCGGGGCTGTGGAGCTAGGCTTCCTGCTCTAGCGGCCCGAGTTCCGCGACCAGTACCTCCTGGGCCACCTTCATGGCGGATAGCGCCGCGGGCGCCCCGCAGTAGCCGGAAGCGTGCACGATGGCTTCGGTGATCTCCGTGCGGGTCAGGCCGTTGGCGAGCGCGCCCTTGATGTGCCCGCGCAGCTCCTCGGTGGCGCGGAGGGCGACCAGCATGCCGATGTTCAGCAGCGAACGGTCCCGCTTGGCGAGACCCTCGCGGCTCCACACCGAGCCCCATACGGTCGCGGTGATGTGCTTCTGCAGAGTCTCGCCGTCGGAGCCAGCGTTGCGGGCAAGCGCCGCGTCGACGAATTCGTCGCCCATCACTTCACGACGGATAGCAATGCCGGCATCGTAGCGCTCGGAGGAGAAGAGGTCATCGTTTGGGTTACTCATGCTCTCAGAGCATAGGGCAGCCGTCTGGGGAGCGTGTGCGTATTGGGCTAAAAACGTGCTGTGACCACCCGATTAGGTATACGTAAGGCGTGCTTGCTAATGTTTGTCGAGTCCGCGGCGAGCAGTTGCTCGCGGTAGAACGCGCCCCGTTCGTCTAGCGGCCTAGGACGCCGGCCTCTCACGCCGGTAACACGGGTTCAAATCCCGTACGGGGTACAACGAAAAACTCCCCGCTTCCTCATTATGAGGGGGCGGGGAGTTTTTTGACCCTAGTTCGGGAATCCTAGTTCAGGAAGTTGAAGTTGAGCGAGTCCTGGTTGAGCAGGCCGAGGCTCGGGGAACCGAAGGACGGGGAGCTCAGCGACGGGGCCGGCAGGGAGGGGGTCGGTGCGGGGTCCGGTGCCGGGGTCGGAGCCGGTGCGGGGTCCGGTGCCGGGGTCGGGGCCGGTGCCTGCTTGGCGGCCTCCGCCTCCCATGCCTTCATGGTGGCGGCGAGGTCCATTGCGCCGTTCTCGTCGTAGACGACCGGAACGCTGATGCCGTTCTTGTGGAACATGTCGGTGTTCTCGTCGGCCGGTGCCGGAGCAGGGGCCTGTGCCTTCTTTGCGACCTCGGCCTCCCATGCCTTCAGGGTGGCCTCGTTGTCAGCCTCGCCGTTGTCCTTGTAGACGACCGGAACGGAGACGCCGTCCTTGTGGTACATCTCGACAGGCTCGTCGGCGTTTGCGAAGTTAACGCCAGCAAGAGCAACGACGGCTGCGGCCGTGGTGGCGATGGCGGAGCGAGTCAGCACTTTGTAGGTCTTCATTAATCGCTCTCAGGTATCGCGCGACGGCGCGTTATGAACGTTTACTACCGTCGAAAGTATCAATGAAACAAAAGCGCGGCAAACGTCATTCAAAAACAGGGGTTGCCGTTTCGGTAGAAAGTGTAATCGGTAGATCAAGTTACGTTTTTCCTGGTTAGGGTCACCTTGTGGGGAGTGTTAACTTCTGGATCGATGCAAGAAATGTCAAAAAGAATAGTGTCGATGCAGGCAGTGAGGTGAAAATTGCGCCATTGTGGAGAAAATGTGTTTCACATCGTTTTTTGTGCGACGGACTCGCCCATTGGCATGAAAACATAAGTATGGGTATATAGAATTGCGGATACTAGCGGGGGTATGCCGCCGAGGGGAGCGTGGGTGACGTCATCTGCGGCACCAGCCATCGCGCGGCCGCCGTCACGGCCGCAATCGTGATGAGCGCCCCGAGGAGCAGTCCCGTCGCCTCGGCCGAAGAGAAGAGTCCCTGCGCGGTGCCGATTCCCGCCGCGCCGATGGGGACGCCGAGCTGCGCGCTGGTCGCGACGGCGACGGGCAGCGGCTGTCGCAGCAGTGCCATCGCGCCGTGCAGGGCGACCGCGCCGAGTCCCAAAGCTACGCCAATGGCGATGCCGCTGGGATCGGCCACGAGTTCCCGGAGATTCAGCGAGGAACCCAGCCAGATGAAGAAGATCGGCGCGAAAAAGCCCTGCGTAATGGCAAAGAGCTGTCGGCGCACGCGGTGCGGCTCGCCCGACCCGGCGATCGCCAGGCCCGCCGCGAATCCCGCGAGCATCACCGAGACGCCCATCGACCTCGCCAGCGCCGCGATCGCGAAAACCGCCACCAGCACGACGCGCACCTCCAGCCCGAGCTCGCGCCGCTTGCTCATCTCGTGCGAGCGCTCCCGCAGCCCGGTCTTTTCCAGCCACAGCAGGAAGAGGAAGAACGCCCCCGCCGCGCCGATGACCGCAAGCGATCCGAGTGCCGCTCGTCCCGCGCCCGACGGGGACATGACAAGTGGAAGCGCAACGATGCAGGCGGCGTCGGCAAGCGCGATCTGCGCGAGCATGGCCAGGCCCTCGCGCGAGGTGACCTGCGTGGCGCCGAGCAGCGGCAGCACAATGCTTGCCGACGACGATGCCAATATCACCGCGTAGACGGCACCGTGTCCCGTGCCGAACGCCCAGGCAACTCCGTAGCCGAGGGGCACGGCGAGGAGTCCGACGCCGACTGCTCGAAGCGTTCCAGTGCGCAGTCCTGCCACAATCGCCGGGTTGCGCAGCGGCACGTGGGTCCCGGCGACCAGCATGACCATGGCGAAGCCGACCTGCGCCATGAAGGTGAAGGTCGGGTCGGCGGATTGCAGGAGGTCCGCGCCCGTCGTGCCCAGGAGGATGCCCACGACGAGGTCGCAGATGACCAGAGGGACGGTAAAGCGCGGCGAGATGTTGAGCAGCGGCCCCACGAGGGAGACCGCGAAAACGATAAAAAGGGTGGTGAAGTCCATGTCAGAGGCCCTCCTCCCGGGCTACGGCAATGAAGGCCGCCACGTCCGGGTTGTCGTTGCGCCCGGCCCGCGTGACGACGGATATGTTGCGGTTGAATGGGGTCTCGGAGCCGACTACGCGGATGCGCCCCAGTGCGACCTGATCCGCGACCGCGCCCTTCGAAATAATCGCGGGGGCCTCCAGCGCGAGCATTCCGGCCCTCTGCGCCGACAGCGATCCGAACTCGCCGGCGGGTTCCGCCAGGTGGCCGAGAGCGTCCTCGATGACGCGGCGGCTGCCCGATCCCGGCTCTCGGACGACGAGCGCCGTGCTGCGCAGTTCGTCGTTGCTGACCTGCCCCCTTGCCGACCACGGGTGGCCTGACGGCACCGCGATGACAAGTTCGTCGGCACCGATGACCGTCTCACGCAGGTCGTGGCGCGGGGAGCCGCCCTCGACGATGCCGAGGTCGACGACGCTGTCCGCGACCATCGCGCGGACCGCCCTCGAGTTCGCCTGGAGCATGGTCATGCGGGCCGCCGGGTGCAGCTGGTGGTAGCGGGCTGCCCAGTGCGGGTAATGCACCTCCGCGACCGTGTTGGAAGCTGCGATGGTGAGGTGGCGCGGGGTGTCGTCGGCAAGCAGCGAGGAGACGGTGGCCGTGAAGTTGCGGGCGGCGGCGAGTAGGTCGGGGAGCGCCTGCAGTACGGTGGCGCCGCGCTCGGTGGCGGTGACCCCGTAGGGCGAGCGGGCGAAGACGGTGACGCCCAAGGCTTTTTCGGCGCGGGAGATGCGTGTGGACATCGTCTGCTGGTGGACCCCGCGTTCGCGCGCCGCCAACGAGATGGAGCCCGCGCGGGAGACGGCGAGGAGCGCTTCGAGGTCCTCCAGTGCTGGTAGGCGGGGGTACATAATTTCATGGTACCCCTGACAAAAATTCCTGAGGGGCCGGGGCTGGCGCGGCGGCGGATACCGTGGTGGGCATGCCACTTTCCGTCTCTTTCCGCAGCTCGAGCCGCAGCGACCTGGCCCCGCCCGGCCCCGCGTGGGCTGGCTCGCTGATGGGCACCTCCATCTTTGCGACGCTCGCGCACGTTCATGGGGTGCCTTTCGTGCCTTGGGCCCTGCTTGCCGTTGCTGTCGGCGCGCTGTGCTTCATCGTGGTCGGCTGGCTGATCAGGCGGAATCCCGGCTGGGGGAGCCATCTGATGGCCCCGTGGGGGATGTTTGCGATGGGCGTGATGGCCGCCGGTTCCGCCGCGACGGCCGTGACCGGCGCGGTCGGCTGGCAGGTCGCGTCCTGGTGGGTTGGGGCGCCGCTGGCGTTCGTGGTGTGCCTGAACCAGCTGCGCGGGTTCCCCGGCGCGCCGACTTTCCAGTGGGGGCTGGCCCTGGTCGCCCCGATGGTCGCGGCGACGTCCGCGGGGCAGCTTGCGGCTGCGGGCGGTGTGCTGGGTGGCTCGTTGGCCGGGCTGTATCGCTGGGTCGGCATCGTCGCCTTCTGCCTGGCGCTCTTTAGCGCCCTGCCAATCTTCGGCCGCTGCTACCTGGAGGCCTTCCGGGGACGCCTCGACATTCCCGCCACCCTCGCGGGCACGGCCTGGATCCCGCTCGGCGTCGTCGGGCAGTCCACCGCCGCCGCGCAGGTCCTCTTCGGCGGCGCGTTTGCAGTGGTCTACGGCTTTTTGATGCTCGCCGCGGGCATCGCCCCGATGCTCTTCGCCTTACGACGCTTCGTTCCCGCCGTCCTCGGTTGGGCCGGCTATAGCCCGGGTTGGTGGGGGTCAACATTCCCGGTTGGAACGCTGTGCCTGGGAACGCACTTGCTCTCTGTTTCTGCGGGCCTGGCGTGGCTGGATGCGGTGAGCGTCGGTTTCCTGGCGCTGCTGGCCGTGCACTGGTCTGTTTGCGTCGCTCGTTTTGGTTGGTGGGCGCTGGCTGAGTAGGTCGGAGTGAGCGACGGGTGGGCGACGGGTGCGGGGTGAGGGGTGCGGGGTGAGCGACGGGTGCGGGTTGGAAATTGTCTGGGGAAAATATTCGAAACACTATTTACAATTGCATCGAACGGGTGTACGATAAAGGTAATTGAAGAATTGAGGGCATCCAACGGGGAGGGGATTGCTCATGGGGGAATCGGAAACAGCTTACTGGGCACACCAGCAGCCCGAAGATGAGTTGTCGGCGCTGGTCAGGGCGTCGAATCTTGCTCTGCTCGACCTGATTGAGGCCTGCTGCCCGGATGGTGGCGCGGACGTCGAGTTACACGCCGCATCACTGAGTATTCGGCTGGGGCTAAGTCGCGGAAAAGTCTTGCAGTTGTGCGAGATTGGGCTGATGCTGCGGCGGATGCCCCACGTCGCTGCTCTTGCTCGCGATACCGCCGCGCTCGGCCTGCCGCACCTAAACATCATCGCCAACGGAACCTACGGAGTCTTGTACGAACAGTTAGCGCACGTTGACGCGGAAATTGTGGACTTGTTGACTCCGGTGAAGCGTCGGCAGGCCATGGTGGGGCCTCGCACACTGAATAACAAGATCGGTGACATCGTCGCTTCGTACGATGACCGGGCGCGGGGCGACGGCACGATTCGGCATGTGATTACGTCCGAGTCTGTGACGTTGCAGACCGCGAGCGGCGGGGAGTACTCGCAAATCATTGCAACGCTTCGCCCGGATCGCGCACACCTCGTCATGTCGGCGATTGAGGCCGCGTCGCGGAAGTTGACTGCTGAGAAGCACAAGGAGGACAAAGAGGCGCCCGAGGAAGGGGAAAAGGGTGGGGAAGTGCAGAAGTCTGGCGCTAGCCGTGTCCCGCTGCCAGAGGCTTTGGTGAAGCTGGTTTCGCAGCAGGTAGAAGCGGAGGTTGTTCTCAATATCTACCGCAGCCCGGACTCCGACGACGCCTGGCTGGACGGCGCCGACTGGCTCGGAGCGCTCGCGACTGAGGAATGGATGCGGGAAGTTACGCACCTCCGCCTGTCTGGGGACAGTGTTTCGGATGGCTACCAACCGACTCCGGCCCAAACTGCCCGCGTGCACGGTCGCGACGGTACCTGCCGTTTCCCCGGTTGTGAGACCCCTGCCCACAAGTGCGACCTGGACCATATCAAGCCGTATGACGCTGAAAATCCTGACAACGGAGGGCCGACGGACACCGAAAACTTGCACTGCCTGTGTCGTCGGCACCACAACTTGAAGACGCACAAACTCTACGACGTCACCGCCTACGCGGACGGTACTGAATTGTGGACTTCGGTCGACGGAACCACAGCGGTAAGCATTCCGAGCGGTCCGATGGCCGGATTCGGGCGCCAGACCTTCGACCAGCGAATGACCCGAAAACTCAAAGCCCGCCACAAGAATTACATCGACTGGCTGTTGTCATTCTCGGAGTCGACGATCTTCGTCTTTGATGAGGAGGATGATGAGGAAGGAGAAGGAGGCCAAGCGCACTAGCTATAGCTCCACAGCCCCACGCCTCGACTGATCCTCCCGCGGCGCCACCGCCAGCGCCACGGCGGGGAAGAGCGCGGTTACCGCGAACAGCGCCGGGAAGCCGACCGCGCCCACGATGGCGCCCGACAGGGGAGGGGCAGCTGCGTAGACGATGTTCTGGAACGTGTTCTGCGTGCCCATGGCCCGGCCGGACCAGAAGGGGCCGGCGTACTCGGCGACCGCGGTGAAGGCCAGGCCGTTCGGGCTGACGGCCGCCACGGCAAGGGCGCACACCAGCACGGTCCCGAGCAGGCGCGCGTCGCCGGAGACGACCATGCCCGCCGAGAGCAGCAGCGTTGCCGCGGCCACCCATCGGTACGGCCGAATCCGGGATCGCACGCGGTCGGAGACCACGCCCATCGCCGCCCGCGAGCCAGCGCCGAGCAGCTGCGCGACCATCACAATCGTCCCGGCCGCGCCGCTGGAATAACCGGCGGCCAGCAGCCACACCAGGATGTACGCGCCCATCATCGACTGAGGCCAGGACAATAGCGCCGAGGCGATGTGGATGCGCACCAGGTAGCGCGAGCCCCGATACGGATTGGCGGTCGCCACGGGGTTAGAGGCGTCGGGGCGCGGCGGATTCTTCACGCCTACAAGCACCAGCACGGCCAACACCGCGCACAGGACAGCGGGCATGACCAGGGCGCCGGAGACCCCGTAGCTCTGGGCCAGCGGGTGCATCGTCACAGCTGACAGGGCCGCGCCGAGCGGCTGCGCCATCTGCCGGATGCCCATCGCCGTGCCGCGCTGGTGCGGCGGATACCAGCCGGACACCACCCGCCCCGACGCCGAATTCACGCTCGCCGCAGCACAGCCTGCCAGAAACAGGGCGCCGCCGAGCAGCGCCGGGCCCGCCGACGCGGCCCAGGCCGAGAGCGCCGTCGTCAAGCTGGTGGAGGAAAGGCCGGCGAAGAGGGCGGCGCGCTCGCCGAACTTGTCGACGAACCATCCCCAGGCAATCAGCGTGACGACGATGCCCGCCGCGGGCATGGCGGCGACGAGGCCGGCGGCGGACAGGCTGAGGCCGGAGTCCTCGAGGGAGGGGATGAGGAAGGGCACGCCCATGTGGACGACGGAGGAGCCCACCGCCGCGAACATGGACAGAAAGAGGACGACGTGGCGGTAATAGGAAGGCATCGAAATCAGCGAGCGGAATCAGTGAGCAGAAGGCATTACAGCCGCGAGCTCATGTCCTTCGCGGCGGCGAGGACCTGCTCGCCCCAGCACTGGTAGGGGGAGGGGAGCATGCGCTCGACGGGGCCGGAGACGGACAGGACGGCGGTCATGCGCTGGTGGGCATCGAAGACGGGCGCGGAGACCGAGGCCAGGGCTGGGTCGCGCTCGCCCATGGACTCGGACCAGCCGAGGCGGCGGCAATCCTCGAGGTCCTGCTGGGTGAAGTCGGCCTCGGGGAGCAGTCGCTCGGCGAGGTCCGCGGGACCGAAGGCGAGGAGCACGCGGGCGGCGGAACCGGCGGTCAGGGGCATGCGCGAGCCGACGGGGACAGTGTTGCGCAGGCCCGTGGCGGGTTCCATCGAGGCGATGCAGGTGCGGGTCTCGCCGGTCAGGCGGTAGAGCTGGACGGACTCGCCGGTGGCCTCGACGAGGCGGGGGAGGATGTGCGCGGCGGCGTCGGCGAGCAGGTCGGAGGTCACGGGGGTGATCTCGGTCAGGCCGGGTCCGGTGGTCCAGCGGCCGTCGGGGGTGCGGGTGACCAGGCGGTGCACCTCGAGTGCGGTGGCGAGCCTATGCGCGGTCGCGCGCGGCAGGCCGGTGTCCTCGCAGAGCTCGGCGAGCGTGCGCGGGTGGTCGGCGACGGACTTGAGAATCAGTACCGAACGGTCAAGAACTTTGATGCCGCTTAGGGCAGGCGTGTCCTGTGTGCTAATCTGTCCCATGACATGATATTAACATCTCATAGTTTGAGATGAAAGAATTCACATCCGGAAGGCGGATCACCCACTATGCGCACCACGGACACCAGCCCGAAGACCCTGGCCGAGAAGGTCTGGCGCGATCACGTAGTCAAGCAGGGCGACAACGGCGAACCCGACCTGATCTACATCGACCTGCACCTCGTCCACGAGGTTACCTCCCCGCAGGCTTTCGACGGGCTGCGCCTGGCGGGCCGCAAGGTCCGCCGCCCGGATCTGACCATCGCCACCGAGGACCACAACGTGCCGACGACGGTCGCAGGCGGGGCCATCAACCTGATTGAGGAGCCGACCTCGCGCACGCAGATCGCCACGCTGCGCAAGAATGCCGAGGAATTTGGCATCCGCCTGCACCCGATGGGCGACCGCGAGCAGGGCATCGTCCACGTCGTCGGCCCGCAGCTGGGCCTGACCCAGCCGGGCACCACCGTCGTCTGCGGCGACTCGCACACCGCCACCCACGGCGCGTTCGGCGCGATGGCCTTCGGCATCGGCACCTCCGAGGTCGAGCACGTCCTGGCCACCCAGACCCTGCCGCTGAAGCCGTTCAAGACCATGGCCGTCAACGTCTCCGGCGAGCTGGCCGAGGGTGTGACCGCGAAGGACCTGATCCTGGCGATCATCGCCAAGATCGGCACCGGCGGCGGCCAGGGGCACGTCATCGAGTACCGCGGCGAGGCTATTGAGAAGCTGTCGATGGAAGCTCGCATGACCATCTGCAACATGTCGATCGAGGCGGGCGCCCGCGCCGGCATGATCGCGCCGGACGAGACCACCTTCGAGTACCTGAAGGGCCGCCCGCACGCACCGGCAGGCGAGGAGTGGGATAAGGCGGTCGAGTACTGGAAGTCCCTGGTCACCGACGATGACGCCGAGTTCGACACCGTCGTCGAGATCGACGGCTCCGCGCTGACCCCGTTCGTGACCTGGGGTACCAACCCGGGCCAGGGCATCCCGCTGGGCGAGAAGATCCCGGACCCCGAGCTGATCGCCGAGGACTCCGAGCGCATCGCCGCCGAGCGCGCACTGGAGTACATGGACCTGACGCCCGGCACCCCGATGCGCGACATCGACGTCGACGTCGTCTTCGTCGGCTCCTGCACCAACGGCCGCATCGAGGACATGCGTGCCGTCGCGGAGGTCCTCGACGGCCGCAAGGTCGCCGACGGCGTCCAGATGCTCATCGTCCCGGGCTCCGCGAAGGTCCGCGAGCAGGCAGAGGCCGAGGGCCTGGGCGCGATCTTCACCGAGGCCGGTGCCGAGTGGCGCATGCCCGGCTGCTCCATGTGTCTCGGCATGAACCCGGACCAGCTGACCCCGGGCCAGCGCTGCGCGTCGACCTCGAACCGCAACTTCGAGGGCCGCCAGGGCAAGGGCGGGCGCACCCACCTGGTCAGCCCCTCCGTCGCAGCTGCCACCGCCGTCGCAGGCCACTTCGCATCCCCCGCAGACCTCTAGAGATTAAGGAATCCACCCCATGGAAAAGTTTGTCACCCACACCGGCGTCGGCGTTCCCCTGCAGCGCTCCAACGTCGACACTGACCAGATCATCCCGGCCGTGTACCTCAAGCGCGTCACCCGCACCGGATTCGAAGACGGCCTGTTCAGCAACTGGCGCAACAAGGAGTCGGACTTCGTCCTGAACCGCCCGGCCTATGCCAAGGGCTCCGTCCTGGTCGCCGGCCCCGACTTCGGCACCGGCTCCTCCCGCGAGCACGCCGTCTGGGCCCTGATGGACTACGGCTTCCGCGTCGTCATCTCCTCCCGCTTCGCCGACATCTTCCGCGGCAACGCGGGCAAGGCTGGCCTGCTGGCCGCCCAGATGTCCCAGTCCGACGTCGAGCTGCTGTGGAAGCTGCTCGAAGCTGAGCCGGGCATGGAGCTGACCGTCAACCTGGAGGCCCGCACCGTCGAGGCCGGCGAGCAGGTCTTCCCGTTCGAGGTCGACGACTACACCCGCTGGCGCCTCATGGAGGGCCTCGACGACATCTCCCTGACGCTTCGCGACGAGGACGCCATCGCCGCCTACGAGGCGCAGCGCCCGAGCCACAAGCCGAAGACGCTGTAGCGGGGCAGCGAAAAAGCCTCAACGTAAAAGCGAGAACCCGCCCTGCATCACTCCGGTGATGGGGGCGGGTTCGTCGTTTGTCTTAAAAGCTGTTTGGTCTGAAAAATCTGTAAAAGCAACTACATCCGGTGCTTCGGGCGGAACGGGCCCTCATAGTTGGCAAGGGCGCGAATACGGTCGTCCAACGGTTTGGTGGCCTTGCCCTCCTCGTCGCGCTTGACCATGAGTCGAGCCGCTGCAACCGCAACGCGGGACGGATAGTTGCTCATGCCGTTAACGGGGGATGAAGTAGTCATTTGCGTCTCGCCTCCTTCTGCTCACCGTCTGAGTCGTTCGCAGTCTGCGTCACTTCAGTGTAGTCTTCACGGTCCGATAAATCACTACCTATGTTGTCAGCGGGCGCGTCTGGGAGATCCATATTTGTCGGGATCGTCGCGAGGATAGCGTCGATAAAACGTTGATCCGACTCAGACAGTTTGCCCTTGTCATCGAGTGCGTCGAGGGCATTGATCCCAAGGAGATTCGCGAAATCGTCGTCGGATGCGACATGGTCGGCGGCCCACCGCAGATTTCGGTGCCATTCCTCCGCTGACTTTTGCCGCGCTTCGTGCCTGTGCTGCAAAAACCATAAAACGAGAGCGCCTACTTGCGTAATTAGTGCGACCCCGAGCGCGAGAGCAACCGCGCCCCAGACGGGCATGGTGCTGGACATTGCGCCCCCTACTTCACCGGCAGCGCCGACGCGTAGTAGTCGGCGGTGGTGAGCACCCCGTCGTTGAAGCCGAGCACCCAGGCGGAGCCCTTCTTGCAGTTGATCTCGCCGTCCAGCGGCAGCGTACCCGCCGCGGACAGCGACGCCAGCAGGTGCGGAATCGTGTGGCCCTGCGAGCAGACAACGCTCACCCCGCCCAGCGCGACGACATCCGCGAACGCCTTCTTGGCGAGCACCTCCTGGGAGATCCAGTACTCGTCGCCGAAGCGCTCGTCGACCGCGACCTCCAGCCCCAGCTCGGCGGCCAGTGGCGCGACCGTGTCGGCGCAGCGCACCGGGTCGGCCGAGTAGATGCGCTCGGGGTGGAAGCCCTCCAGCTCGCTGACCAGCAGCTCCGCCTGCCGACGTCCCTTCTTGTCCAGCGGCCGCAGCAAATCATTGCCAGACCAGTTGGCGCGGGAGTGGGCGCGGCCGTGGCGCACCAGAATCAGGCGGGCGTCCGGCTCGGAGGTCAGGCGCTTGCGGGCCTTCGCCAGCACCTGGCGGTCCAGGTCGTAGGACACCAGCTTCTCGGCCTCGTCGAAGCGCACCCAGCGCAGCTCGTTGACCTCGCTGTTCTTCTCAAAGTCGCCGTCCAGCACCTCGGCGGTCCAGTACCAGACCAGCTTGGTGCGGCTGCCGACGGGGTAGGAGACCCGACCCACGAGCTTGCCCAGGCGGACGCGGTAGCCGGTCTCCTCCCAGATCTCTCGGACGGCCGTGGCCGGCAGATTCTCGCCGGAGTCCAGCTTGCCCTTGGGCAGGGACCAGTCGTCGTAATGCGGGCGGTGGATGACGCACACCTCGGGGTCGGAGGGCTCCCCGCGCCAGAGGACCGCGCCGGCCGCATACGTCGGCTTGGCGATGCCCTCGGCGGGCGAGTTGGGGATCTCCTGCAGCCGACCGGTGACGAACGTGTCGCCCTCGCGGTCCTTGTCCTCTTCGTGCATGGTGTCCTCCCTGTTCGCGACTAGCAATGGGCCATACGGTCCGTATTTCCTCAGCCGAGCTTAGTATCCGCCCGCGGGCTTCGCCGGACGCAGCTAAACTGGGGTGCCAAAGGCTCAAGTGGGAAAGGGTGAGGCGCCGTGGTGGCTGTTTCGGTAATGGGGGCGGGCTCGTGGGGCACGACCCTGGCTAAGGTGTTCGCGGACGCGGGCAACCCCGTGAAGCTGTGGTCGCGCAGGGCGGAGCAGGCGCAGCGCATCCAGATCACGCGCGAGAACCACGACTACCTCCCGGGCCTCGGCCTGCCCCGCAACCTGGAGGCGACCTCGGACGCGGCCTTTGCGCTTGCCGACGCCGACATTGTCGTCCTCGGTGTTCCCTCGCAGACCCTGCGCGGCAACCTGGCCGCCTGGAAGGAGCACATCGGGCCGCAGACAATCCTGCTGAGCCTGGCCAAGGGCGTGGAGAAGGAGACCCACCTGCGCATGAGCGAGGTCATCGCCGAGGTCACCGGCTTCGGCCCCGAGCGCATCGCGGTGCTCTCCGGCCCGAACCTGGCCCGCGAGGTCGCCCTCGAGCAGCCGGCCGCAACCGTGATTGCATGCTCGGACGAGAACAACGCCAAGATGATCCAGGCGGCGGTCGCGACCAACTACTTCCGGCCCTACACCAACACCGACGTCATCGGCTGCGAGATCGGCGGCGCCTGCAAGAACGTCATCGCGCTGGCCTGCGGCATGGCCTCTGGGCAGGGGCTCGGCGAGAACACGCTGGCCACCATCATTACGCGCGGCCTGGCGGAGATCACCCGCCTGGGTGCCGCCGTCGGCGCGGAGGCCAAGACCTTCGCGGGCCTGGCCGGCATCGGCGACCTGGTGGCGACCTGCTCCTCGCCGCTATCGCGCAACCGCACCTTCGGCGACCGCCTGGGCCGCGGCGACACCCTGGAGCAGGCGCAGCACGCCACCCGCGGGCAGGTCGCCGAAGGCGTCATCTCCTCGATCTCGGTGCGCGACCTGGCGCGCAGCAACGGCGTCGAGATGCCGATCACCGAGGCCGTCTACGCCGTCTGCCACGAGGGCGTGAAGGTCGACGAAACAATTCGCGCACTGATGGGGCGTAGCCGCAAGGCCGAGTGAGTCCGGCGCACTAGAAGGCGGAGTAGAATCAGCAACCATGACTTCGTCGAACCCCTCGTCTGATTCCCGCATCTCCGTCGCCGTCATCTACGGCGGCGCAAGCCCGGAGCACAGCGTCTCCTGCGTGTCCGCGGGCGCCATCATGGAGCACCTTGACCCGGAGCGCTTCCGCGTTGTCCCGGTGGGCATCACCCGCGACGGCGTCTGGACCGTCGGCACGAGCGACCTGGACTCCCTGCACAAGCACGGGCGCACCCTGCCGGAGGTCCCGGCCGACGGCACCGAGATCGCCCTGAGCACCAGCCCTGCCCGCCGCGGCGAGTTCCGCTACGTCACCGGCGAGGTCTACGACACCGTCGACGTCATCTTCCCGGTCCTGCACGGCCCGCACGGCGAGGACGGCACCATCCAGGGCCTGTTCGAACTCTCCGGCGTGGCCTACGTGGGGCCGGGCGTGCTCGCGTCATCGGCAGGCATGGACAAGGAGCGAACGAAGAACTTGCTGCACGCGGCGGGGCTGCCCACGGGCGACCAGGTCGTGCTGCACGCGGGCGAGGAGCTGAGCGGGGCCGAGAAGGAGCGCCTGGGTCTGCCGGTGTTCGTGAAGCCGGCGCGCGGCGGCTCCTCGATCGGCATTTCGCGTGTCGACGACTGGGCGGCCCTGGACTCAGCGATTGAGCTGGCGAGGGAGCACGACTGGAAGGTCATCGTGGAGGCCGGGATCGTCGGCGCGGAGGTCGAGATCGGCGTCCTGCAGCGCGCGAACGGCGAAATTGAGGTCTCCGTCCCGGCGCTGCTCAGCGGCACCGAGGACTCGGAGGAGGGCTTCTACGGCTTCGAGACGAAGTACCTGGACGACGTGGTCACGGCCCAGATTCCGGCGCAGCTGCCAGAGAAGGTGCTGCAGGAGCTGGACGCGGATGCGCGCCGGGCGTTCCGCGCACTGGGCTGCGACGGCCTGACCCGCGTGGACTTCTTCGTCACCGAGTCCGGCCCGATCATCAACGAGGTCAACACCATGCCGGGCTTCACGCCGATCTCGATGTTCCCGCAGATGTTCGCGGCCTCCGGCGTGGCCTACCCGGACCTGCTGGCCGCGCTGATCGACCGCGCCCTGGTGGCGCGGCGCTAGTCAGCCCTTCTACTTAGCCTCGGACGGCGAGGTGTTCTTCAGGTTGTCGGCGATGACGCTGGAGAGCACCGGCAGCAGGCCGGAGGCCTCCGACATCGGCATGTTCACGGCGACAAAGCGCTCGCGGCCGAGCGCGTACCAGGTGCCGGCGGTACCGGATGACAGCGAGGGCTCGTTGAACCACACGATGTCGCCGACCTGGGTCAGCTGCTTGGACACCGCGTAGCCCGGCGCCTCGTCGACGCCGCAGCGCAGCGTAATCGGGTCGGCGGCCGTGCCGCCCCAGACGAGCATGTCCTTCGGCAGGCTCTCCGGGAGCTCGTCGGCGCCGAGCAGGTGGCGGCCGCCCAGCTCCTTCGGCAGCGCGGCGGTCAGCCCGGTGCACAGGCTATCGGCCTGCGGCGCCGCGAGCGTCGACAGCGGGATGGGGCTGCGCTTCGGGGTGACCTTGTACTCGGAGTCGGGGCGCAGCGCCTCGGCCAGGTCGCCGAGGGCGTCCTCCGCATTGGCGTGGCCCTCGGCGGTGATGGCCACGACCGGCTCGCGGCCGACGGTGAACCAGGTCGACAGGGTGTCGTCGGTGGAGTCCACGACGCGCAGCCACTCGACGCCGTCAACGGTCTTGGTCCTCGCCAGGTCGTTGAACTGGGCTGGGACCGGAGCGCCGCAGCGCAGCGTGATGCGGTCGCTCTCCAGGTTGCGGTAGACGGCCGCACCGAGCGGGGCGGGGTCGGCAACCTGGGCGCGGACCAGGCCTGCGGCGCGGTCCGGGAGGCGGTCGAGAAGCGCGGCGCACTCGGGGGAGTCGTCCGCGGGCAGCTCCGGGTTCGAGATGGCCACCGGCTGCGCTGCCTGCGTGTCCTGCACGTACTTGGCGACGCCGATCACGCCCAGGACGGCGACGACGGCGACGGCAAGTGCAACGGCCGCCCGTCGACGGCTACTGTTGGCCTGTACAGTTTCTCCCGATTGAGGTGCGTTTCCCATACGGCCAATCCTACGTTGCCGCCGGGGAGACTGGGACAACGAGGACCGGATTACCAAAGGACCGTGAAAGCCACAGTGACTGAGCAGACTATCGCCGACATCGGCGAATTCGGCGTCATCGAGGCCATCCGGGCGATTGCCCCGTCGGCGCGCAACGGCGACGACGCGGCCGTCCTGGCCCAGACCACCCCGAACGCCCGCTTCGTGGCGTCCACCGACATGCTGGTTCAGGGCCGTCACTTCCGGCTCGACTGGTCGACCCCGCAGCAGGTGGGCGCGAAGGCCGCGATCCAGAACTTCGCGGACATCGAGTCGATGGGCGCGCGCCCGACGGCCATCCTCTTCGGCATCTCGGCCCCGCTGTCGACGCCGGTGCGCGTCGTCACCGGAATCGCCGAGGGGCTGTGGGAGCAGGGCAAGCAGTGCCCGGCGGAGCTGGTCGGAGGCGACGTCGTCAGCGGTGACAGCCTGGTCATCTCCATCACGGCGATGGGGGAGCTGGGCGGCCTGTCGCGCCCGCTGCTGCGCTCCGGCGCGAAGCCGGGGGACACGGTCATCGCCTCGGGCCGGATCGGTTACTCGGCGGCCGGGCTGGCGCTGCTGCAGAAATTCGGCAGCCCGGCGGCCGTGCCGGAGCAGTTCGCGCCCCTGGTCGCCGCGCACTGCGTCCCGGAGTTCGAGTACCGGCGCGGAGCGACCGCCAGGGCCGCCGGCGCCCGCTGCCTGACGGACAACTCCGACGGCTTCGTGATCGACATCGGCGCGATCGCGAAGGCCTCCGGCGTCACAGTTGAGATCGACGGCGACGCCATCGCCCCCGACGACCTGATGCTCTCCGCGGCCGACTACCTCGGCGCCGACCCCTGGGACTGGGTGCTCACCGGCGGCGAGGATCACGCGCTGCTCGGCTCCATCCAGGGCGAGCCGCCGACGGGGTTCCGCGCCATCGGCCAGGTGGTCCGCAGCAAGTTCGACGCCGTGCTAATCGACGGCAAGGCCCCCGCGCACGACAGCGGCTGGGTTTCTTTCTAGGAGCAGAACATGTACGAAGACAAGCCACTTCCCGTCGAGCCCGGCTGGGCGCGCGTCCTCGAGCCGGTGGCGGGGGAGATTCACCGGATGGGGCAGTTCCTCCGGGAGGAAAACGCCGCCGGTCGCGGCTACCTGCCCGCAGGCTCGGACGTCTTGCGCGCCTTCACGTACCCCTTCGACGAGGTCAAGGTCCTAATCATCGGCCAGGATCCCTACCCGACGCCGGGGCACGCGATGGGCCTTAGTTTCTCCGTGCAGCCGGACGTCCGCCCGGTGCCGCGCTCCCTGGCCAATATCTTCAAGGAGTACTCCGCGGACCTCGGCCTGCCGACGCCGGGAAACGGCGACCTGACCCCGTGGTGCCGCCAGGGTGTGGCCCTGTTTAACAGGGTCCTCACGGTCTCTCCCGGCGCGCCCGCCTCCCACCGGGGCAAGGGCTGGGAGGCCATTACCGAGCACGCCATCAAGGCCCTGGTCGCGCGCGACAAGCCGCTGGTCGCGATCCTGTGGGGCCGCGACGCCCAGAACCTGCAGAAGTGGATGCCGGGCGTGGACTGCATCTGCTCGCCGCACCCGTCGCCGCTGTCGGCGTCGCGGGGCTTCTTCGGCTCGCGCCCGTTTAGCCGCGCGAACGAGTCGCTGCAGCGCCAGGGAGCGACGCCCATCGATTGGACTCTGTAGGTAACATCAGTATCCATGTCTTCGGTTGAATCGCACTCGGTTGAGTCCCTCGGCGGCCAGGCCATCCTCGGCTGGGTCCGCCGCGGGGTCGACGTGCTGCGCCGCCGCCGCGACGAGATCAACGGTATGAACGTCTTCCCGGTGCCGGACTCGGACACGGGATCGAACATGCTGGCCACGCTGGAATCGGCCTATGCTTCCGCGGAGCGCTCCGATACCTCGGACGTCCGCGCGGTCACCGCGGCGCTTGCGGCCGGCGCGGTGCGGGGTGCCCGCGGCAATTCCGGGACCGTGCTCTCCCAGGTCTTTCGGGCTCTGGCGGAGGCCGCCTCCGAGGAGGGCATCACCGTCGACGCGATCCGCCACGCCCTGAAGCTGGCGGTGCGCCACGTCGCCGGCGCCATCGCCAACCCGGTCGAGGGCACCATCCTGACTGTGCTGCGCCACACCGCCGTCGCGCCGAGGAGTACGGCGGGGGAGACGTCGCGGGCCTGGCCCAGCACGTGTCCGCCGCCGCGCGCGAGGCGCTGGGCAAGACGCCGAGCCAGCTCCCCGCGCTGCGCGAGGCCGGGGTGGTCGACGCAGGCGGCGCGGGCCTGGTCCTCCTGCTGGACGCGCTTTACGACGAAATCACCGGCCAGGAGGCGGCGCCCGTCGACCTTCACGTTGACGCCTCGGTCGCCACCGGCCCGGAGATGGAGGTCATGTACCTAATCTCCCTGCCCGACGCGGCCGCCGCGGGGCAGCTGCGCCAGCGGCTGGAGGGACTTGGCAACTCGCTGATCGTGGCGGGGGAGGGCGACGGCACGACCCACATGGTGCACATCCATTCCACCGACCCCGGCGCAGCTATCGAGGCGGCGCTGGATTTCGGCCGCCCCGAGGGCATCCGCATCGAGGTCCTGGAGCAGCCGCCCGTAATGCCGGGCGCCGAGGACCCCTATGCCGGGCGCACCGTCATCGCCGTGGTCCCGGAGGGGCCGCTGACCAACCTGGTCGCCTCCACTGGCGCAATCCCGGTGAGCCCGACGCCGCGTGCCGTCGGCAAGCGGGATGCGGACCGTGAGTTCGACGACGACGTCATCACGAAGGTGCTGACCGCGATGCGCGCGGTGCCGGGGCGCGCGGAGGTCATGCTGCTGCCAAACGGCCTGGCGGGGGCCGACGAGCTGGTGCAGATCGAGATGGCGGCCGCGGCGGGCAAGCACACCCTCGGCATCGTCCCGACCAGCTCGATTGCGGCGGGCCTGGCCGCCCTGGCGGTGCACGACCCCGCGCGGCCGCTGGCGGTCGACGCCTACGCCATGAGCGAGGCGGCCTCCGGGATCCGCACGGCGACGGTCGACGCGGGCTCCCAGGAGCTCCCGGAGCAACTGCGCCAGCGCCTGGACCAGACCGTCACCGAGATGCTCGGCGGCGGCGGGGAGCTGATCACGCTGCTGCTGGGCAACGCCGCCGCGGCGAGCGTCGTCGAGCCCCTGCGGGCACGCCTGGCCGCCTCGCACGCGCACGTCGACGTCGTCGCCTACGACGCGGCCGGCATCGGCGACGAGATCCAGATCGGAATCGAGTAGCGATGCTGGGCTGGCTGGGCTCCGACTACGCGCGCACCCCGCTCAACATCGTGGTGGGACCGAAGACGGCGAAGAAGCTGCAGGCCGCCTACGGCGCGGAGACCGTCGCGGATGCGCTGACGATTTTCCCGAAGCGCTACGTCGCGCAGGGCAAGAGCTTGAACGTCTCCTGGTCGGACCTGGGGGACACCATCACCACCGTGGTCGAGGTCGATAGCATCCTGCCCGCCCCGGAGCGTGGCGCCTACGACCGCAAGCGGCCCCTGAAGCTGGTGGTCAGCGACGGCTCGCGCCGCCTTCCCGTGGCCATCTTCGGCCAGGAGTGGCTGCGCAAGGTCCTCTACCCGGGCATCCGCCTGCTGATTCTCGGCACGCTCAGCGAGTTCCGCGGCGACCTGCAGATCAAGAACGTCGACTGCCTCGTCCTCCACGACGACGGCACCCCCGGCGCCGCCACCGGCAAGCTGGCCACCCTGACCAAGACCGCCCAGGGGCTCGCCGAGATGCAGCGCCTGCTCACACGGCCCTACCTGCCCATCTACCGCGGCCGCAAGGGCGTGGCCGGCATCCACATGGCGCTGTATATGCAGCGCATCCTCGAGTGGCTGCCGCTCCAGCCGGAGCCGCTGCCGAATCCGCCTCTCGGCCTGCCCACCTTCGACGACGCCCTGCGCGGCGCCCATTTCCCGACCGTGGCGGGCCCCGCGCCAGCGCTCGACCGCCTGAAGTACGACGAGGCCCTTGAGCTGCAACTTGCCGTCGGCAAGCGCAGGGAGATCCAGGGGCGTCTGTCCGCTCCGGTGTGCAAGCCTCTTCCCGGCGGCGTGCGCGAGCAGCTGCGCGCCGGGCTGCCCTTTTCGCTTACCGACGGCCAGTCCTCGGTCGCATCCGAGCTGGAGGCCGACCTGGAGGGCGGGCATCCCATGAACCGCCTGCTCGCCGGCGAGGTCGGCTCCGGTAAGACGGTCGTGGCGCTGATGGGAATGGCGCAGGCCATCGACGCGGGGAGACAGTGCGCGCTGCTGGCGCCGACGGAGGTGCTGGCGCAGCAGCACCACCGCTCGATCACGGCGATGCTGGAGCGGGCGGGGGTGGACGTGAATGTGCGGCTCCTGACAGGCTCCCTGCCGACCGCCGAGCGCCGGCAGACCCTGCTGGAGGCGGTCAGCGGCGAGGCGGACATCGTGGTCGGCACGCACGCGCTGCTCAGCGAGGGCGTGGAGTTCTTTGACCTCGGCCTGGTCGTGGTGGACGAGCAGCACCGCTTCGGCGTGCGCCAGCGCGACCGCCTGCGCAGCCGGGGCCGCGGCGGGCTGACCCCGCACCTGCTGGTCATGACGGCGACGCCGATCCCGCGCACCGTGGCCATGACCATCTTCGGCGACCTGGCGGTCTCGCAGTTGACGGAGCTGCCCGCAGGCCGAAAGGAGATCCAGACCTTCGTGGTCCCGACCGTGGAGCTGCCCCGCTGGGAGGAGCGCACCTGGGAGCGCATCGGCGAGGACGTCGCCGCGGGCAACCGGGCCTTCATCGTCTGCCCGCGCATCACCGCCGACCCGGAGCAGTACCTCGACGAGTCCGTCGAGTCCGTGCTGGCCAAGGCCCGCGCGAAGCTGCCCGGCGCCCGCGTCGGCGAGCTGCACGGCCAGATGGACCCCGAGGACAAGGACCGCGCCATGCAGGCGTTCGCCGCGGGAGACCTGGACGTTTTGGTGTCCACCACCGTCATCGAGGTCGGCGTGGACGTGCCGGAGGCGACCATCATGATGATCCGTCGCGCCGAGAGCTTCGGCATCTCCCAGATCCACCAGCTCCGCGGCCGCGTCGGGCGCGGCGACCACGGGGGCCTGTGCTTCCTGTGCACGCACACCCACTCCGGCACGCCCGAGCGCGCCCGACTCGACCGCATCGCCGCCACCACCGACGGCGTCGAGCTGGCCGAGCTAGACCTCGCCACCCGCTCCTTCGGCGACCTGCTCGGCGACGACCAGTCCGGCATCGCCACCGGGCTCGGGCTGGTGGACCTCACCACCGACGCGCCATCATCGAGCGCTCGCGTGCCGACGCCGCCCACCTCCTGTCCGCGCAGCCCGACGCGGTGGAGCACCTGATCTCGGACATCGACGCCGAGCAGTCCGATTACCTCGACCGGGCCTGACGTAGACTGTTGGGCATGGTAGATGTCTGCGCACCCTTTGCTGGAGTAATCCGCTGGGAAGTCGCCGCGAATGATGCGGTGGCCACCGGCCAAACCATCGGCGTGGTGGAGGCCGTGAAGCTCGAGGCCCCCGTGGTCGCCCCCTGCCCCGGAACGGTGGCGGAGCTGCTGGTCGGCGAGTTCACCGATGTTGAGGGCGGGCAGTTGCTGGCCCGGATCGCCCCGTCGGCAAGCGAGGGGGAGTAGGCCACGTGACACGCATCATCGCAGGTGAGGCGCGCGGGCGGAAGCTCGTGGCGCCGAAGGGGCAGGCGACGCGGCCGACCACGGACCGCGCGAAGGAGGCCCTGTTTTCCTCCTGGACCACGCGCTTCGGGCTGGAGGGCACCACCGTGTTGGACCTCTTCGCTGGCTCGGGCGCGCTCGGGCTGGAGGCGGCCTCGCGCGGGGCGGCCACGGTCGTGCTGGTGGAGCACGACGCCAAAGCTGTTGAGGCGATCGAGAAGAATATCCGCACGGTCGGGCATCCGGACACGCGCGTGGCGCCGATGAAGGTGTCGACGTTCCTGGCCGGAACTCCCGGAGTGCTCTTCGATCGCGTTATCGCGGACCCGCCCTACGAGCTCTCCGGCGAGGCCGTGACCGAGATGCTGGATGCGCTGCGCCCCTTCCTCGCGCCGGGCGCGGTGGTGACGGTGGAGCGCTACCGCGACGACGAGGAGACCGTCTGGCCGGAGGGCTACGAGCTGCTGCAGCAGAAGCTAAAGCGCCGCATCCACGGCATCGCGCGCTTCGACACGGCGATCTTCGGCGAAGCGGAGGAGGAGTAGATGACGCACGCGTGCTGCCCGGGCTCCTACGACCCGATGACATCCGGCCACCTCGACATTGTCGAGCGGGCCTCCCGCCAGTTCGACCGCGTGACGGTGCTGGTAACCCACAACCCGAACAAGCAGGGCATGTTTAACGTCGACGAGCGCATCGCCCTGATCCGGGAGTGCACCGCGCACCTGGACAACGTGGTGGTGGACTCCTGGTCGGAGCTGCTGGTCAACTACACCTCGGCCAACGACATCTCCTGCCTGGTCAAGGGCCTGCGCTCGGCCGCGGACTACGAGTACGAGGTACCGATGGCGCAGATGAACCGCCGCATGACGGGCATCGAGACGCTATTCATGGAGGCCGATCCGCAGTATGGCCACGTCTCCTCGACGCTGATGAAGGAAGTCGTGCGCTACGGCGGCTCCGTGGAAGGCCTGGTTCCTGAGCCTGTCTTGCGGGCCCTGCAGAGCAGGCTGGGCTAGCGCACAAAATGCAAAGCACCTTAGCGCTGGCTGGTGACTGTAGCCCACGCTATCGGCTGCTCTAAAGTCACGGGCCAGCGCTAAAGTGCGGGGAAGCGGAAGGGGCCGCGTGCCCCGCCGTACGGGCCATTTTCCGCAACACGCTGACCAGGGCTAACCCCAAAGCCGCAGCCCAGCCCGTACACTCAAAACCATGTTTCGCGTCTTCGAATCCCTTGATGAACTAGTCCAAATTATCGAAGAGGCCCACGGCGTGCCGCTGTCGGCCAATTGCATGGTCCCGCGCCAGCGCGTCCTCGAGCTTCTCGACGAGCTGCGCGACGCCTTCCCGGCCGAGCTTGACGACGCCCAGGACGTCCTGGACCAGCGCGACGAGATTATTGATGACGCGGAGGCCCGCGCGAATAACACGATTAGCACCGCGGACGATGAGGCCCACCGCATCGTCGACGAGGCGAATGCCCGCGCCACCCAGGAGATTGAGGATGCGCAGGCCCGCGCGGACAACACGATTGGCGCGGCCGAGGACGAGGCAGCCCGCGTCCGCGAGGATGCGCAGCGCGAATACGACGACGTGGTCGGACGCGCGGCCGCCGAGGCCGACCGCCTGATCGCTGACGGTAACGCCTCCTACGACCGCTCCGTCGCGGAGGGCCGCGAGGAGCAGGCCCGCCTTATCGCCGAGTCCACCGTGGTCCGAGAGGCCAACGAGGAGGCCCGCCGCGTCGTCGCCGACGCCCACGCGGATTCGACCCGCCTGCGTGAGGAGTGCGATCGTTACGTCGACGGCAAGCTGGCCGAGTTCGAGGAGTCCCTGTCCGCGACGCTGCGCAGCGTCAACCGCGACCGTTCCGCGCTGCGCTCGGGCGCGGGCGCATCGGGCGCTGGTGCGCAGGGCGAGCGCGAGCCGCGCGAGGCCCGAGAGGTCCGAGAGTCCCGCGAACCGCGCGAGCCGCGCCGCCGTTACGAGCGCTAGGGCGATCGCGGGGTAGACTGTCATGCATCATGACTGACTCATCCCCATTTATCCTCGACGTTTCCAACTGCCTGCGTGACTCCATGCCGGAGCAGTTCCGCACGGTGGGCAACACCCCTGTCCGCATCGGCGCCGAGATGATCGGCGTGCCGGAGGGCACCGAGGTCGTCGTTGACGGCATCATCACGAACCTGGGCGGCGGCGTCATGGTTGACGCGACCGTGACCGCACCTGCCCAGGGCGAATGCGTCCGCTGCCTCGCCGGTCTGAACAAGGAGCTGAACATCCACGTCAGCGCCGTGTTCTCCGGCAGCGACGACTTCATCACCGGCGATGATGCCGAGGAGGGCGAGGACGAGGTCCTCGAGATCGTCGACAACACCGTCGACATCACCCAGGCCGTCATCGACGAGGCCGTGCTGAGCCTGCCGTTCAACCCCTCCTGCGAGAACCTCGGCATCGACTGCCACGACTCCGACACCGACGTACCGGAGCCGGACGGCGTCTCCGGCGAGGAGGAGAAGGCCGACCCGCGCTGGGCCGCGCTCGCCGAGAAGTTCCAGAACCTGGACGAAAAGTAATTAGAAGGAGAGATGTCGGATGAGCCGCAAGCGTCGGCTAACCGGTGAGGCCGCCCGGAGCGCGGCCTTCGACAGCGTCGACCACGCGCCGCTGCTGGACAACCTCGGAGTGGAGCTGTCGGAGGATTCGCTGCGCCTGGCGCTGACCCACCGCAGCTTCGCCAACGAAAACGGAAACCTCACCAACAACGAGCGGCTGGAGTTCCTGGGCGACGCCGTGCTGGGCATGTGCGTCGCGGAGGAACTCTACCGCCGCTTCCCGGACCGCGCTGAGCAGGACATTTCCAAGATGCGCGCCGGCGTGGTGAACATGTACGCGCTGGCCGACCTGGCCCGCCGCATCGGGCTGGGTGAGCATATTCTGCTGGGCCGCGGCGAGCAGTCCACCGGCGGCGCCGATAAGCACTCCATCCTCGCGGACACCACCGAGGCGCTGCTGGGCGCGATCTACCTGCAGCACGGCTTCGAGGTCGCCAAGGCGACCGTCCTGCGCCTGTTCAGCACGATGATCGACGACGCCCCGACGGAGTCCCGCGGCCGCGACTGGAAGACGCTGCTGCAGGAGCGCATCGCCGCGAAGAAGCTCTCGGCGCCGGAGTACACGGTCAAGACGACCGGCCCGGACCACGACCTCACCTTCTTCGTCGACGTCTCCGTCGACGGCGTGGTCAAGGGCAGCGGCACCGGCGCCACCAAGAAGGAAGCCGAGATGAAGGCCGCCCACCAGGCGCACACCGCGCTGGGCTAGGGCACACGATCCCATGCCCGAGCTCCCCGAGGTCGAGTCGGTCCGCCGAGGACTGGAACCCTACGTGCTCGGCGCGCGCCTGGACGATGTGCAGGTGCTTCGTGACCGCGCGGTGCGTCGTCAAGCGGGAGGCGCCGCGCAGTTCGAGGGGTGGGCGCGCGGCCGCACGGTCGTCGGCACGGATCGCCGCGGCAAGTTCCTGTGGCTTGTGCTTGACGACGGCTCGGCCGTCACCGTCCACCTGGGCATGAGCGGCCAGTTGCGCATTGAGCACCCCGGGACGGCGCCCGGGAGGCACACCAGAGCGGTCTTCGAGCTCGGCAACGGCCACGCGGTGCACTTCAACGACCAGCGCACGTTCGGCTGGGTGTGGGCGACGGAGATGGTGGATTCGGCGGGCAAGCGGGTGCCTGTGCCGGCCCGCGATATCGCGCCGGACCTGCTGGAGCCGGGCCTGGACGTGGTGGCGCTCGCGCACCGGATGCGCAGGTCGCGCTCGGCGGTGAAGAGGGTGTTGCTGAACCAGAACGTGGTTAGCGGCATCGGCAATATCTACGCCGACGAGATGCTGTGGGCCGCGCGCGTGGACGGGAAGACTCCGGCGGACGAGGTCTCGGTGCGGCGCCTGGCGAAGCTGCTGAGGGAGGGCCAGCGGGTGCTACTCGCAGCTTTGGACGCGGGCGGGACCAGCTTCGATTCCCTGTACGTGCACGTCAACGGGGAGAGCGGCTACTTCGATAGGTCGCTGAACGCCTACGGGCGGGCGGGGCAGCCGTGCGCGAGGTGCGGCACCCCGATCGTGCGGGAGCAATTTATGAACAGGTCAAGCTATCTGTGCCCGCGCTGCCAACGCTAAGATTTCCTTATGAACTTCATGGAAACGGCGACCGAATGGGTCAATGCTTGGAACGACAAGTACTGGCTCTTCATGATTGTGCTGCTGATCGCGGCCGGCCTCTACTTCTGTTGGCGGACCATCGTGGTCCAGATCCGCTACATCCCGGAGATGTTCCGGGCGATCACCGAGAAGCCCTCGGACATCTCGGAAGGCGTCAAGGGCATTTCGGCCTTCAAGGCGTTTACCATCTCGGCGGCCTCTCGCGTCGGCACGGGCAACGTGGCGGGCGTGGCCGTGGCCATCACCACGGGCGGCCCGGGCGCGGTGTTCTGGATGTGGCTGCTAGCCGGCATCGGCGGCGCGACCAGCTTCATCGAGTCGACCTTGGCGCAGCTCTACAAGGTGCGCGACCACGACTCCTACCGCGGCGGCCCCGCCTACTACATCACGAAGGGCCTCGGTAAGAATTGGCGCTGGATGGCGACGCTGTTCGTCCTGGCCATCACCGTCACCTACGGCTTCGTGTTCAACGCGGTGCAGTCCAACTCGATTACGGCGGCCATCTCCGAGTCCACCGGCAACGACTCGGTCGGCTTCAAGCTGGGCATCGGCGTCGTGCTGGCGATCCTGACCGCCCTGATCATCTTCGGCGGCGTGCAGCGCATCTCGGCCGTCACCCAGGTCGTCGTGCCGATTATGGCGGTGGCCTACATCGTCTTGGGCCTGATCGTCCTGGCCCTGAACATCACCGAGGTCCCGGGCATGATCGCCCTGATCTTCGAGCACGCCTTCGGCATCCGCGAGATTACCGGCGCCGCGATCGGCACCGCGATGATGCAGGGCATCCGCCGCGGCCTGTTCTCCAACGAGGCCGGCATGGGCTCCACCCCGAACGCCGCCGCCACCGCGTCGGTGTCGCACCCGGTCAAGCAGGGCCTGATCCAGACCATGGGCGTCTACTTCGACACCTGGGTGGTCTGCACCATCACCGCCGTGATCATCCTGCTGTCGGACCCGTCGTTTGGCGGCGACGCCGAGGGCACCTCGCTGACGCAGGCCGCGCTCGCGGCGCAGCTCGGCGGCTGGGCGATCCACGCGGTGACGGTCATCATCTTCTTCCTGGCGTTTTCCTCGGTGGTGGGCAACTACTACTACGCCGAGGCCAACGTGCCCTTCCTGACCAAGAGCAAGGCGGCCCTGAACACGGTCCGCGGCTTGGTGGTCCTGTGCGTCGTCGGCGGCGCCGTCGGCTCCGTGCCGCTGGTCTGGTCGCTGGCGGATACCTTCTCGGCGCTCATGGCGACCATCAACATCGTGGCCATCCTGCCGCTCGGCGGCGTGGCTGTGGCCCTGCTGAAGAACTACTCGGCCCAGAAGGCTGAGGGCCTCAACCCCGTGTTCCACCGCGATGACCTGCCGAACCTGCGCGGCCACGCCAACATTGAATGCTGGGACGGCTCGGACCCGATCACCCGTCGTGAAGCATGAGTGAGCACGTAAGCGATGCCGCGACCCGGCTGACCGCGTGGGTCCACGGTCACGTCCAGGGCGTGGGCTTTCGCTGGTCGACGCGCGTGAGGGCCCTGGAGCTGGGGCTGGTCGGCTACGCGAAGAACTACCCGGACGGGCGCGTGCTCGTCGTGGCGGAGGGGCCGCGCGAGGCCTGCGAGGCGCTGCTGGCCTGGCTGGAGGGCGACTCGACGCCCGGAACGGTCACGACGGTAGTGGCCTCGTACGGGGAGCCCAAGGGCCAATATCAGTCCTTCGACCGCAAGTAGGTAGAATTTCCACCCATGTATTTGAAATCGCTGACTCTGAAGGGCTTTAAGTCCTTCGCTTCGGCGACCTCAATGAAGTTCGAGCCCGGCATCTGCGCGGTGGTGGGGCCGAACGGGTCGGGCAAGTCCAACGTGGTCGACGCCCTGGCCTGGGTGATGGGCGAGCACTCCGCCAAGACGCTGCGCGGTGGCAAGATGGAGGACGTCATCTTCGCCGGAACCTCGGGGCGCAAGCCGCTGGGCCGCGCCGAGGTCACGCTCACCATCGACAACTCGGACGGCGCGCTGCCGATCCAGTACCGCGAGGTCAGCGTGACCCGCCGCATGTTCCGCGACGGCGCCAGCGAGTACGAGATCAACGGCTCCCGCGTGCGCCTCATGGACGTCCAGGAGCTGCTCTCCGACACGGGTATCGGCCGCGAGATGCACATCATCGTCGGGCAGGGGCGCCTGTCGCAGATCCTGGAGTCGCGGCCCGAGGACCGCCGTGCCTTCATCGAGGAGGCCGCGGGCGTGCTCAAGCACCGCCGCCGCAAGGAGAAGGCGCAGCGCAAGCTGGCGTCGATGCAGGCGAACCTCGACCGCCTGCAGGACCTGACCGGCGAGCTCTCCCGGCAGCTGAAGCCGCTGAAGCGCCAGGCCGAGGCGGCCTCGCGCGCCCAGACCGTGCAGGCGGACCTGCGCGACGCCAAGTTGCGCCTGGCCGCCGCCGACTTCGTGGACCTCAAGGCGAGCCTGGAGGACATCGCCGGCCAGGCCCGCCTCATCGAGGAGAAGGTGGAGGCAGCCACCGAGCGCGTCGAGATGGCCACCGAGCGCACCGCCGAGCTGGAGTTCGAGCTGGAGGAGATCACGCCAGCTGCCGACGCCGCCCGCGACCTGTGGTTCCGCCTGTCGGCTCTCGGCGAGCGCGTCGCCGCCACCGCCCGCATCGCGGCCGACCGCGCCGCTGACCACTCGGTCACCCCCTGGACCGGCCCGGACCCGGACTTCTTGGAAAAGCGTGCCGACGACGCGGCCGCCGAGGAAGCGACGCTGCAGGAGGCCGAGGACGAGGCGCGGGAGCGCCTGGAGTCGGTCCGCGAGACCCTCTTCGACGCCGAGGAGGAGGCCCGCGCCGCGGAGGCCGAGCACCTGGCGGCCGTGCGCGCCATCGCCGATAGGCGAGAGGGCGTCGTTCGCCTGATCTCGGCGGAGGAGTCGCTGCGCACCCGACTGGAGGCGGCGCAGGCGGAGGCCGAGCGCCTGGCGGAGCAGACCGCCGAGACCGGGCAGCGCCGTGCGGACGCCACCGCGGCCGTGGAGGCCGCCGCCGAGGAGCTGGCCACCGCCGAGCTGGAGGGCCCGGAGCTACAGCGCGCCCACGAGCAGGCCACCCGCGAGGCCGACGCCGCCACCGCGCGCCTCAAAGAGCTGCGTGTCGACGAGCGCGACCTGGAGCGCACGGTATCGGGCCTGGCCGCCCGCATCGAGGCCCTGGAGGCCGCCCGCGCCGCCGCGGCCAACGACGGCACCGCGTGGCTGAAGGAGAATCACGGGCTGGGGACGGTCTCGGAGGCCATCTCGGTGGATTCGGGCTGGGAGAAGGCCGTCGCCGCGGCACTCGGGGGCGCTGCGGAGGCGCTCGTCTCTGGCGCCGAGCACACCGGCGAGTCCCTGATTACCGAGCTGCTGGACTCCGGGAAGGGCAGCGCCGTGGTGCTCGACGGCGTCGCCGATGCCAGCCCCTGGCGCCTGGACGTCTCCCTGCCCTCCGGCGCCGACTGGCTGCTCGACCACGTTACGGTCCCCGGCCACCTGACCCGCCCGCTGACCGCGCTGCTGGTCGACGTCGTCGCCTGCGCCGACCCCGAACAGGCCGCCCAGATCGTCGAGCAGGACTCCCGCCTGCGCGTGGTCAGCCGCGACGGCGTTGTGCGCGGCCCCGGCTGGGTCGCGGGCGGCTCCGGCGGCCGGCAGTCCGGCATGGAGATCGCCTCGGACATCGCCGCGGCCCGGCAGGAGCTGCAGGCCGCCACGGAGCGGCTGAACGACCTGGCTGGCGTGCTCTCCGGTGCCGCGGCCGAGGAGGAGGACCGGCGCACCGACGCCGCGGCCGCCCGAGCGGCCCTGCGCGAGCACCAGCAGCGCATGAAGGTCTTGGGCGACGCCCGCACCCGCGCGACCGCGCAACTCTCCGGCGTCGTCCACGACTCCGAGCGCGCCGAGAAGCGTGGGGCGGAGGCCGCCGCACGCGTCGAGTCCCTGCGTGGCGAGCTGGAAGAGGTCGCCGATCGCCTGGCCCGTGTGGATCGCGACCCCGCCGAGGGGGAGCCGTCGACAAGCGAACGCGACCGCACGGCGGAGGCCCTGGCGGCGGCCCGCGCGATGGAGACGGAGGCGCGGCTGGCGCTGCGCACGGGCGGAGGAGCGCGCGGGGCAGCGTGCGTGGCAAGGCGGAGCGTCTGCGCAGGCAGGCGGCGGCGGAGCGCATCGCGAAGGCCCGGCACGAGGACGCCCAGGCGGCGCAGGTGGCGCAGCGCGAACTCGCAGGAGTCGTCGCCGAGGTGGCAGAGGACCTGCGCGCGAAGGTGGCGGTGTCGCTCGCGCGCGCGGAGGCCGACCGCGACGAGACCGAGGCGACCAAGAAGACGGTGACGGCGGCGCTGGCGCAGGCGCGCCAGGAGGCCAGCCAGGCGCAGCGGGAGCTGAGCGCGCTGACGGATTCGGCGCATCAGGGAGACATCGCAAAGGCGCAGGCGCAGGTGCGGGTCAATGAGGCCGCCGAGCGCATCGTCGATCAGCTGGGCCTGTCGGTCGCGGACCTGCTGGAGGAGTTCGCGCCGGACGAGGACTTTGACCGCGCCGCGGTGACCAAGAAACTCAAGCAGGCGGAGAAGGACCTGCGTGTGCTCGGCCGCGTCAACCCGCTGGCGCTGGAGGAGTACAAGGCGATGGAGGAGCGCTACTCCTTCCTGTCCACCCAGCTTGACGACGTCCTCCAGGCACGCAAGGACCTCATGGGCGTCGTGGAGGAGGTCGACGGGACGATTCTGCAGCTCTTCGCCGACGCCTGGGAGGACGTGGAGGCGGAGTTCCCCAAGGTCTTCCAGACGCTGTTCCCGGGCGGCGAGGGCCGCCTGGTGCTCACGGAGCCGGACGACCTGCTGACCACGGGCATCGAGGTGGAGGCGCGCCCGCCGGGCAAGAAGGTCAAGCGCCTGTCGCTGCTCTCCGGCGGCGAGAAGTCCCTGACCGCGCTGGCGATGCTGGTCGCGATCTTCCGCGCCCGCCCGAGCCCCTTCTACGTGCTCGACGAGGTCGAGGCCGCGCTTGACGACGTCAACCTTCGGCGGCTGATTGCGCTCCTGGAGGAACTCCGGGAGTCCAGCCAGCTGATTGTGATTACGCACCAGAAGCCGACCATGGACGTGGCCAACGTGCTCTACGGCGTGACCATGCGCGGCGACGGCGTGACCCGCGTGATCTCGCAGCGGATGACCCCGGTGTCGGCTGCTGCTTCGTCGGCTGGCGCAGGGGCTGCACCTGAGCCACCTGCTGAGAGCGTGTAGGCGTTATTGCATAATAGGGGGCATGACTCCTACTCAGTGGCTAATCGTTGCCGTCGCGGCTATCGTCATCATCCTTCTCCTCCTGGTTGCGGGCTACCTGCGCCGGAAGAAGAACAGGGTCTCCTTCGCCAAGGAGGAGCAGCCGAAGGAGCTGACGCAGGAGCAGAAGTCCGGTAATTACCAGGCCACCGGCGGCTTCAACTTCGCCCCGGCCGCGGCACCCGAGAAGGCCCCGGAAAAGGAGCCCGAGCTGCTGCCGGGCCAGGAGCTGCGCGCGGAGCCTATTGCTGAGCCTGTCGTAGAGCCGGAGCCGACCCCCGAGCCGGAGCCTGTCGCTGAGCCGGAGCCGGAGTCCGAACCGGAGACCATCGAGGAGCTTGCCCCCGAGGCCGGGGAGTCCGAGGTTGTGGCGCCGGAGCCGGAGCCGACCCCGGAGCCCGAGGCGGAGACTGTAGCACCCGAGCCGGAACCCGAACCTGAGTCCGTCGAGCCCGCCCCGGAGCCCGAACCCGCACCCGCTCCCCAGAAGCTCGACGACATCGAGCCCGCCGAGGGCCGACTGAACCGCCTGCGCGGTCGCCTGTCCCGTTCGCAGAACGCCATCGGCCAATCCGTGCTGGGCATCCTGGGCGCCGGCGACCTGGACGAGGACGCCTGGGAAGAGGTCGAGGACACCCTGGTCATGGCCGACCTGGGTGCGGCCGCCACGCAGCGCGTCGTCGATAAGCTGCGCGAGCGGATTGCCAGCCGCGGCGTGAACAGCGAGGCGGAGGCGCGTGCGATGCTGCGCGAGGTGCTGGTGGAGGAGTGCCAGCCGCAGATGGATCGCTCGATCCGCGCGCTGCCGCACGAGGGCAAGCCGGCCGTGATTCTGGTCGTGGGCGTCAACGGCACGGGCAAGACCACCACCACCGGCAAGCTGGCGCGCGTCCTGGTCGCCGGTGGCCACCGCGTGGTGCTCGGCGCCGCGGATACCTTCCGCGCGGCCGCGGCCGACCAGTTGGAGACCTGGGGCCGCCGCGTCGGCGCCGAGACCGTCCGCGGCGCGGAGGGCGCCGATCCCGCCTCCATCGCCTTCGATGCGGTGGCGCACGGCATCGACACCGGCGCCGACGTGGTTCTCATCGACACCGCGGGCCGCCTGCACACGAAGGTCGGTCTGATGGATCAGCTGGACAAGATCAAGCGCGTGGTCGAGAAGAAGGCCCAGGTCGATGAGGTGATCCTGGTACTCGATGCCACGGTCGGCCAGAACGGCCTGACGCAGGCGCGCACCTTCCGCGACGTCGTCGATATCACCGGCGTCGCGCTGACCAAGCTGGACGGCACCGCGAAGGGCGGCATCGTCTTCCAGGTGCAAAACGAGCTCGGCGTGCCCGTGAAGCTAGTCGGCCTCGGCGAGGGCGCCGACCACCTGGCGCCGTTTGAGCCGGAGAGCTTCGTCGACGCGCTGCTGGGCACCAACTAGGGCACCAACTAGGACACCAGCTAGCCCCGCTCTAGCCCCGCACTAGCTTCGTTCGAGCCTTGTTCTAGCTACGTAAACCCCCTTACCTTTGTGGCAGGTGAGGGGGATTTTTCGTGCCTGCCGTGTCCCGCCGTGCATGCCCGCGCCCACTCCGCCCAATCCCAAAATATCCACAATAAAGCAATAAACTACGCAAATACGGTGTCATGTGTTCTATATTAAGAACCACCTACAACACACCAGGGAGGTTCGTATGACACCTGAGCTAGTCGCCGCGCAATCGGGAAACGCGGCTTGGATGCTTATTTCGGCGTCATTAGTCCTGCTGATGACCCCGGCACTCGCACTGTTCTACGGCGGCATGTCCCGCCAGAAGTCGGTGCTGAACATGATGATGATGAGCTTCGGCGCGATCGGCGTCGTCGGCGTCGTCTACGTGCTGTGGGGCTGGTCCATGTCCTACGGCACCCAGTCGATCGGGGGCATCTTCGCGAACCCCTTCGAGTTCTTCGGCCTGCGCAATTCCATCACGCTTGCCGACGGCTCCTACATTGCCGGGGCCAACGGGTACGCGAACATCATCGACATCGGATTCCAGCTCACCTTCGCCTCCATCTCGGTGGCGCTAATCTCGGGTGCGCTGGCCGAGCGCGTGAAGTTCTCGACCTGGCTGACCTTCGTCGGCATCTGGGTCACGCTCGTCTACTTCCCGCTGGCCCACATGGTGTGGGGCGGCGGCCTGCTGGGACACACGGCCCACGGCATCTCGGCTGCACTCTTTGGCACGGACGGAGAGGACGCCGCCATCGCGCCGATCGACTTCGCCGGCGGCACCGTGGTCCACATCTCGGCGGGAACGGCGGCGCTGGTGCTGGCCCTGATTATCGGTAAGCGCAAGGCGTTCATGCGCACCCCGCACCGCCCGCACAACCTGCCACTGGTGATGCTGGGCGCGGCCCTGCTGTGGTTCGGCTGGTTCGGCTTCAACGCGGGCTCTGCCTTCGGTGCTAATGGCGCCGCGGGCCTGGCCTGGCTGAACACCACCGTCGCCACCAGCGCCGCGATGCTCGGCTGGATTGGGCTGGAGCGCGTCCGCGACGGCCACGCCACCTCTCTGGGCGCGGCCTCGGGCATCGTCGCGGGACTGGTCACCATCACTCCGGCCGCGGGTGACTTGACCCCGCTGACCTCGATCATCCTGGGCGCCATCGGAGGCGCGCTGGGCTGCTGGGGCGTGGGCCTGAAGTACCGCTTCGGCTTCGACGACACCCTCGATGTCGTGGGCGTCCACCTGGTCGCCGCGCTGTGGGGCACCATTGGCGTCGGCCTGCTGGCGACCGATCGCGGCCTGCTGACCGGCGGCGGCGTCGACGGCGCGAAGCTATTCGCCATCCAGATCATCATTGCCCTGGCCGCAGTGGTCTTCGCGGGTATCCTGACGGCAATCATCGCATTCGGCCTTGCCAAGACGGTCGGCTGGCGCGTCGACGACGAGGCCGAGTTCGCGGGCATCGACGTCGCGCAGCACGGCGAGTCGGCCTACGACTCCGCTAACCAAGACGCATTCTAGGGCCAGCACGGGAAGGAAGGCTAGGAAACCATGAAACTCATTACCGCAGTTGTGAAGCCGTTTACGGTCGGCGACATCAAGGAGGCCCTGGAAAAGCTCGGCGTCCACGGCATGACCGCCACGGAGACCAAGGGCTACGGCCAGCAGAAGGGCCACACCGAGGTCTACCGCGGCGCCGAGTACGCCGTCGACTTCGCCACGAAGACCCGCCTGGAGGTCGTGGTCAACGACAACCAGTTGGACGACGCGCTAGAGGCGATCTGCACCGCGGCCCGCACCGGCAAGATCGGTGATGGCAAGGTCTGGGTCACCCCGGTCGCGCAGGTCATTCGCGTCCGCACCGGCGAGCGCGACGCCGACGCCGTGTAGTCCGATGCGCACCCCGCAGCAAATCCGCGCCGAGGCCGACGCCCGCGTGCGCGAGGTGGTCGGCTCGCTCGACGTCCCAGCCGGGTGCGCGTTGGTGGCCACCGGCTCGCTGGCGCGCGGCGAGATGACCGCCTTCTCCGACTGCGATGTCTTCTTGCTTATCGACGACTCCCGCGGCACCACCCCGGCGGCGCAGGATATCGAGGCCCTGTGGTACCCGTTCTGGGACGCGAAGCTGCGCCTGGATTACTCGGCCCGCACCGTGGCCGAGACCGTCGAGGTGATGGCGTCGGACCCGCGGGTGGCGCTGGCGGTGCTGGACATGACGCTGCTGGCGGGCGACGAGGAGCTTTTCGACGCCGCCCGCGCCAAGGTCCTTGCGGCCTGGCGGCGCCTGGTGGCCAAGCGCTTCGACGACGTGATTGACCAGGTTCACCACCGTTGGAAAAACACAGGCTCGCTGGCAGATATGATCAGCCCGGACTTGAAGCATGGTCGCGGGGGGCTGCGGGATGGGGAGCTACTTCGCGCTCTGTCGCTGGGGCACCTCTGCGATATGCCAGACCTCCGCGTCCCGCGCCAGTTGATCGTGGATACCCGTGTGCTAGTCCATGAATCCGCGGGGCGACCTCGCGATATTCTGGACCCGGAGTTCGCCTCAGAAATTGCACCGCTGCTAAGAATGCCCGACCGCTTCGCTCTTTCGCGCCGAGTTGCTGCTTCCGCCCGCGCAATCGACTACGCCGTCCAGCGTGGCTTGACAACTGCGCGCGACGCCATCCCCCGGCATCGAAGTTTAAATCTGCGTGCAAAGCGCCGGGTGCCCCTCGACTTAGACGTCATGATTTCCGATAACCAGGTCGAACTCGCGGACAAGCCGGACTTCTTCGATCCAGAATTGCCGTTGCGAATGGCCGCGGCAGCGGTCCGAGCGAAAAGAGAATTGTCTGCGGGGGCGCTCGACCGGCTGGCTAAGAACTGGCGGCCGGGCGAGATCATTTGGACCGCCTCCATGCGCTCGAATTTCTGTTGCGTTCTAGGAGCGGGGGAACAAGTTGCGGAGTTAGTTAATGCACTCCACGTGGCGGGGTTGTGGTCGAGATACGTACCGGAGTGGGAGGCAATCGCGGGTTTGCTGCCAGCCGAGCCAATCCACGTGCGAACCATTGACCAGCACACACTGGAGGCGCTACGTCTGGTCTCACCCGCAGTGACTCAGGTAGCCCGCCCAGACCTGCTATTACTTAGCGTGTTTTTCCACGATCTCGCAAAGGGTAAGGGCGTTCCGCATGAGGCTGAAGGCGCCAGGCTCGCGCTCTCCCAGATGGCGAACATGGGTTTTTCCGAAAGCGAGTGCGAGATTGTCGCGAGAGTCGTCGGAAAACATAGCCTGATAGCTCGTCTCGCCGCTCGGTACAATCCAGCATCCAGTGAGGCAATCGGCAGCGTCGTGAAGAATATGGGTGACCCGGTCGCGATTGAAATTCTCGGCGTGTTGACGCGTGCCGACGCCCAGGCGACTGGAGTCGGCGTATGGACGAATTCGCTGGCTAATGCCGTGGACACCATTATCCCAGCCGCGATTGCGTTGACTCGGGAGTCCTGTGTCGCGTCTGGCAAAGGAAAGGAAGAGGACCTTTTGTCTTGGTCCGGCTCGGCGGATGAGATTGCTGCTCTCATCGATACTTTGAATCGCTTTGCATGGCGCCTGAACTACTTCGCTTTCCGCCGCGGCGACCGTATTAATGCGGAGTTCCACGTGAATTCCTTGATTGGTGACAGGTGGAATCCTATCGCAGTCCGGCAGTCCGTGCGGCATCTATTGCAGCGAGGCCAAGGGGTCGTGGCGGAACCGCCGGGGATGCAGAGTGCAGGAAACTTTTACTGGGATAATGGGCGCACAACGATTAAAGTGCCAGGGTTGGATAGTAGGCGCCTAAAGTTACTGTTGTTTTGCGAGGCGATAAGGGGCGTGGACATAAAAGACCTCGGAGCTGTCATGATGGTCTCCGTAGAGATTACGCAAGGCTCCGAGGAAATTGTCAGTGAAGTCCTTGGCAAACTAGTTGAAGACTAGGAGTCTTTGGAGTTCTTACGAGCGTAACGAGTAGCGGCCACACCGCCGACTATGAGCGCGAGGGCGGCACCGCCGAAAGCGGTTGCCTGAACACCTGTAACAGCAAGCCCGGAGCTCGAAGAGGCAGGAGCCTTCTTTTCGTCGGACTTCTTCGAGTCGTCCTTGCTCTGTTTTTCGTCCTTCTTGGGGGCGTCGGTCTTCTTTTCGTCGGACTTCTTCGAGTCGTCCTTGCTCTTTTCTTCGCCCTTCTTCGGGGCGGCGGACTTGTCTGCGGGCTCTGTCGGCTTCACCGGGTCTTTTGTACTGTCGTTTAGGGACGGTACGCCTGGGCAGCCTCCCCAGACACCAGTCACGGGGTCTTTCTTGCCCATGTCGCGAATGGATCCATCCGGGCAACGGTCGGTGTCTTCCACCTTTGGAGGAATGCCGGGGAGGCGCGATTCGGACGGCGCAGCAGGCTCATCCGGCTTGACGGCTGAGGTGGGTACGCCTGGGCAGCCTCCCCAGACACCAGTCACGGGGTCTTTCTTGCCCATGTCGCGAATGGATCCATCCGGGCAGCGGTCGGTGTCTTCCACCTTTGGAGGAATGCCGGGGAGGCGCGATTCGGACGGCGCAGCAGGCGTGCCTACGCAGACTACCTTGCCATCAACTGCGCCGAAGTCTTGGCCTAGGGGGCAGGTCTCTGGTGCTGGAGCCGGAATCTGCGCCGTAGCAACGCTCGAGCCAACGAGCATTCCTGTAGAGAAAACTACCGCGACGAAGGCGGAAGAGAACTTATTCATAGCTTGAATACCTCGCAAAGAATCTGAGTCAAAGTCATTGATGGGGGGCAAGACCGAACCTAGATTGCAGAAGCTGCGAACCTTGATTCGCAATCTATTTAATCGAATTTAGGTAAACTGCTCAACATTTCACTAAATAAAACTCAAAATGGGGGGTATGAAAAGGGGTCGTCAGGTCGGTAGGTCGTGTGTCGTAAGTGAAATGGTACATTCAGTTGGGAATCCTATTTTTGGGTGCGGACAATTTCTCATAGAAAAGGTGTTTGGCGCGGCCCTGATAAAGGGGATTTAAGTTGGGGAGCTGTTGGGTGGAATTGGCGAAGCGGTAGTGTTGGGGCGCTATTGATTTGGTTTGCCCCTGAGCGGGGACATGTCTTCGGCCAGCGCGTTGTCCGGAACATGCAAAAATGGTATCCAGCGGGTACGGTAGAACAGTTAAGAAATGACACGCCAAAAGGGGAGCTGGAAACTTGTTTGAGTCTCTTTCCGATCGTTTGACGGGTGCCCTGCGGGGCCTGGGCGGGAAGGGCCGCCTGACTGAGGCGGACATCAACGCCACCGCCCGCGAGATTCGACTCGCCCTCCTTGAGGCCGACGTCTCCCTCGAAGTGGTCCGCACGTTCGTCAAGCGCATTAAGGAGCGCGCGAACGAGATTGCCAAAAACCAGACCGTCAACCCGGCGAATCAGGTCATCGAAGTTGTCAACGAGGAACTCATTAATATCCTCGGCGGCGAGACCCGGCGCCTGAACCTGTCCAAACAGCCGCCGACCGTCATCATGCTCGCCGGCCTGCAGGGTGCCGGTAAGACCACCCTGGCGGGCAAGCTGGCCAAGTATCTGACCGGCCAGGGGCACACCCCGGTCCTGGTCGCCTGTGACCTGCAGCGCCCCGGCGCCGTCCAGCAGCTCCAGATCGTCGCCGAGCGTGCAGGGGTCCCGTGCTTCGCGCCCTTCCCGGGCACCAGCATCGACTCCACCCACGAGATGGGCACCAGCGAGGACAACCCCGTCGACGCCGCCTTCCGCGGCCTGGCCTACGCGCGCCAGCACCGTCACGACGTCGTGATTATCGACACCGCGGGCCGCCTCGGCATCGACGAGGTCCTCATGAAGCAGGCCTCGGACATCCGCAATGCCATCAACCCGCACGAGGTTCTCTTCGTCATCGACTCGATGATCGGTCAGGACGCCGTCGAGACCGCCAAGGCCTTCCGCGACGGTGTCGACTTCACCGGCGTCGTCCTGACCAAGCTGGACGGCGACGCCCGCGGCGGTGCCGCGCTGTCCATCCGCGAGGTCACCGGCAAGCCGATCCTCTTCGCCTCCACCGGCGAGAAGCTGGAGGACTTCGACGTCTTCCACCCGGACCGCATGTCCAGCCGCATCCTCGGCATGGGTGACCTGAGGACGCTCGTCGAGGTTGCCGCCAAGGAGATCGACCACGAGCAGGCCGCCAAGTCCGCGCAGAAGCTGGGCTCCGGCGAGCTGACCCTCGAGGACTTCCTTGAGCAGATGATGATGGTCCGCAAGATGGGCCCCATCGGCAACATCCTCAAGATGCTGCCAGGCGGCGCTGAGATGTCCAAGCGCCGACATGGTCGACGAGAAGCAGCTGGACCGCATCGAGGCGATCATCCGAGGCATGACCCCGGAGGAGCGCGAGAACCCGAAGATCCTGAATGCCTCGCGTCGCCGTCGTATCGCGAACGGCTCGGGCGTGTCCGTATCTGACGTCAACCAGCTGATCGAGCGTTTTAACGACGCCAAGAAGATGATGGCCCAGATGGCCGGCCGCTTCGGCATGGGCGGCGGGCGCCCGTCCAACCGCAAGAACAAGAAGGGGCGTAAGGGCAAGCGCAAGGGCGGCAACCGCGGCCCGACGCCGCCGAAGGCCATGCGCCAGGGTGGCTTCCCCGGAATGCCAGGAATGCCGGGCATGGGTGGCGGAATGCCGGACATGGCCGAGCTGCAGAAGCTGCAAAAGCAGATGGGCAACCAGCTGCCCGAGGGCCTCGAGGGCTTCGACCTGAACAACCTCGACTTCGGCCAGGGCAATAAGTAAGGCGCAAGAAGTAAGGGGCACGACGCAGCCGTCGCGCCCTGTTCGTTAACAGGTTTGTTAACGGCGCGGTCCTGCTGGTAAAGTACTGCGAGTTGTCTCGCGTTAGAGACGATGCTGCGAATTCATCGGACCCGGCCACGGCCGCCCGGTGGTCACCCGCAGGGTTAAACATTGTAAGGGCAAAACCGGCCCCCTGCGCAGCGCAGAGGGTGCATAAGTATTGCCCAGTGACACTAGAGAAGAGGAATACCTCATGGCAGTCAAGATTAAGCTGCAGCGCCTCGGCAAGATCCGTACCCCGCAGTACCGCGTCGTCGTTGCTGACGCTCGCACCCGCCGCGACGGCAAGGTCATCGAGAACCTGGGCATCTACCAGCCGAAGGAAGAGCCGTCGGTCATCAAGATTGACTCCGAGCGCGCACAGTACTGGCTGGGCGTTGGCGCTCAGCGACCGAGCCGGTTCTGGCTCTGCTGAAGATCACCGGCGACTGGCAGAAGTTCAAGGGCCTCGAGGGTGCAGAGGGCACCCTGAAGGTTGCTGAGCCGAAGCCGTCCAAGCTGGAGCTGTTCAACAAGGCTCTGGAAGAGGCCAACAACGGCCCGTCCGCAGAGGCCATCACCGCCAAGCGCCGCGAGGCCAAGGAGGCTAAGGCTGCTAAGGAGGCCGAGGCTGCCGCTAAGGCCGCAGAGGCTGAGGCCGCTGAGTCCGAGTCCGAGGCTGAGTCTGCAGAGTAAGTCTGCGAAGTAATTCTCTAGCGCTCGCGTGCGGGCGCAAGTGAATCCGGGCGCTACCCTATACTTCCTTGTAAGGAGGCGGGTAGCGCCTTTTGTCTTGATTTTCAGTAGGGGAGTGTCTCGGTGACTGACCTGGTACACATTGGCCGCGTGATCAAGCCGCACGGCGTCCGGGGTGAGGTCGTGGTGGATCCCACCACGGATGACCCGCAGGGCCGCTTCGCGGTGGGTAACGTGATCGTCGGAAAGCAGACGGGCAAGGAGTCCTCGCTGACGGTGAAGACGATGCGCCCCCACCAGGGCCGCCTGCTGATCCGCTTCGAGGAAGTGCCCGATCGCACCGCGGCCGAGCGCCTGCGCGGCATGAAGTTCTACGCGGAGCCCGTCTTCGACGAGGACGAGGACGCCTACTACGACTTCGAGCTGGTCGGCCTGCGCGTGCTGAACTGCGGCGCGGTCGACGAGGCCACCGCCAACGCCCGCGCCTACGAGGGCGCGCAGCCGGAGCCCGTCGATGTCGGCGAGGTCACCGGTGTGGTGCGCGGGCCCGTGCAGCGCCTCCTCGAAGTCTCGCTTGACGACGGCGGATCGGCGCTGGTCCCGTTCGTCCACGCGATCGTCCCGATCGTGGACCTGGACAACGGCGCGGTGGTCATCACCCCGCCGGAGGGGCTGCTGGAGCTGTGAGCGTGAAGATGCGGCTGGACGTCGTCACCGTTTTCCCGGAGTACTTGGACCCGCTGCGCCACGCCCTGCTGGGCAAGGCCATTGAGCGCGGGATTCTGGGTGTCGGCGTGCACAACCTGCGCGACTGGGCCCCGGGCGTACATCAGGCCGTGGATGACTCGCCCTACGGCGGCGGCCCCGGCATGGTGATGAAGCCCGAGGTCTGGGGTCCGGCGCTCGACGACATCGCGGCGGCCGGCATCGAGGGTCTCGGCGGGGCAACGCTCGACTCCGCGGTGCCGCACCTGGACAACGTCCGCCACGACCAGAAGCTGGGGCTGGCGGAGGAGTCGTCTTATGGTGCCAGCGGATCCGGTGCGGGCACGGAAGACTCCGACAAGCCCCTGCTGATTATCCCGACTCCGGCGGGAGAGCCCTTCACGCAGGAGATGGCCCGGGAGCTCTCCCACGAGTCGCACGTGGTTTTCGCCTGCGGCCGCTACGAGGGCATTGACCAGCGCGTCGTCGATGACGCCGCGAACCGGTACCGGGTGCGCGAGGTCTCCATCGGCGACTACGTGCTGATCGGCGGCGAGGTTGCGGTGCTGGTCATCGCGGAGGCCGTGGTGCGCCTGATCCCGGGCGTGCTGGGCAACCGGAAGAGTCACGAGGAGGACTCCTTCTCCGACGGGCTTTTGGAAGGGCCGTCCTACACCAAGCCGCGCGTGTGGCGAGGGCTGGAGGTCCCCGAGGTGCTGCTCAGCGGCAACCACGCCCTGGTGGACCGGTGGCGCCGCGACCAATCGCTGCTGCGCACCGCGGCGCGCCGCCCGGACCTGTTGGAGGGCGTGGAGCTCTCGGCCCGCGACCGCGAGGTCCTGGGGCGCTGATGGCGGGCGTCGGCAAGTGGCTGCTGACCCTGGCGGCGGTCGTGTACGCGACCTTCGTCCACGAGGCGCTGCTCGGCTACCCGCTGGACCCCACCATTTCCTACCTGTCGGAGTACGCGGCGTTTTCCAGCCCGGTCCGCCCGATCTTCGCCGGTTCCGACGTGGTCGCCTCCACGCTGGGGCTGGCCGGCCTCGGGCTGTTGGCGGGGCAGGGGCGCTGGAGGACCTGGCCGCTCCTGCTGAAGGTCGCAGCGGTGGCACTGGCCGTGGCGTGGGTGTGCACGCTCGCGGACGTCTTCGTCGCCATGGAGTGCGCCGAGTCCCTGCCGAACTGCAACCCTGAATCGCCCGGCTGGGGCCATGTTGTGACCTCGACGTTGGCGTCGGCGGGGCAGTTCGTCATGGCGGTGGCCCTGTGGACGCGCTACAGGATCCTGTCCAGCGCTTTCGTGCTGGCCACCGTGTGGACGTCGTCGGCGGCCGTCCTGTCGCAGCCAGTCGGCGTCGCCCAGCGCATCCAGGTCGCCCTGGCCTGCGTCCTCATCGGCTGCCTGGCGGTGGCGCTGGAGAACACTCACAAGAAGGAGCACTAGTTTCCGTGGCACGAGCACGCATTGCCGCACCCGTTCACTTCGTTGGCTGGGTCGCGGCCCTGATCGCCCTGGCCTGGTTCACCCAGAGCGCCGCCGCCGAACGCCTCGACGGCTCCTTTGCGGGCCTGGTCGCGGGCCTGCACGGCGGGACGCTCGATGGGGTGATGGTCGGCCTCGGCGACGTCATCCGCCCGGCCTACATCGCGCCGGCCACCTTGATCGCCGCCGCTGTCCTGTGGTGGCGCTTCCGCGCGATGGCGCTGCTCCTGCCGGCCTCCTTCGGCGCCTCCATCGCCGTGACCTACGCGATGAAGTGGTTCCTGGGCCGCGACCGCCCCGGCGAGGGCCTGTCCCTGGTCAGCCTCCACGACGCCGCGTTCCCCTCCGCCCACGTCGCCGGGACGACCAGCACGGGCATGGCCGTCATCCAGCTCCTGCTGCCCGTGCTGCGCAATGCTGCCCGCAAGCTTCTCGACGCCGCCATCATCGCCCTGATCGGCGCGGTGGCGCTATCCCGCGTCTGGATCGGCGCGCACTGGCTGACCGACGTCATCGGCGGCCTCATCGCCGGGATTGTCGGCCTAATTGTCGCGCTGCTGGTGCTCAGGAGATTGCAACGAGGACGGCTGCGCCGCTTCGCATAGTGGCCTCGTAGAAGGCGACCAGCTCGCTGTAGCGCTGCGCCGCGGTCGCGTCGTCGATAAGCGAGCCGTTGTCCGCGATGCGCGCGGCGAGATCGATGGAGGACAGCGTCTGGTAGACCTCGCCCACGCGGCCTGCGCGGATCACGGCGGCCATAGGCTTGCGGCTGACGCGGTCGGCGCCAAGGATCGCCTCCGCGAGCGGGTCGCCGAGGGCCTGGCCGTCGATGGGGTTGCCGGTGAGGCTGCGCAGCAGGGACTCCCAATCGGTGTCGATGTCCAGCGCGTCCTCGTCGGGCACCTGCACAAAGTGCTCGAGGATGAGCTTCTCCGCGCCCTGGCCGACGAGCCCCGCGGTGCCGCCCTCCGTCGTCGCCGCGGGCGCCGCGAGCTGCACCAGGTGGGCGGCGTCGGCGTCGGAAATGCGGAGGTATTCGGCGCAGAGTGACTGCTTCATGGGGTTCCTTTCGCGGTTTGGCGCACGGCTGGGGTGTGGCTGGGGCGCTGTCCCAACGATAGTAGCGCTGATAGTAAAGTGGCCCGGGTGATTTCATCTGTGATTGCCCGAGAACTCTCCGCCTCCGGCGCCGACGTCACCGAGCGCAGCGTCGCCGCAGCCATCTCGCTGCTGGATGAGGGAAACACCGTCCCCTTCATCGCGCGCTACCGCAAGGAGGCCACCGGCGGCCTGGACGACACGCAGCTCCGCTTCATCGAGGAGCGCGTCGCCTACCTGCGCGAACTCGACGACCGCAAGCAGGCGGTCCTCGCCGCGATCGAGGAGCAGGGCAAGCTTACCGACGACCTGCGCGGCCTCATCGAGGCCTGCGACACCAAGGCTCGCCTGGAGGATCTCTACCTGCCGTTCAAGCGCAAGCGCAAGACCAAGGCCGATATCGCCCGCGAGGCGGGCCTGGAGCCGCTGGTGGAGGAGCTGCTGGCCAACCCGGCGGCGGACTCTTCGGCTCTCGCGGAGGGCTACCTGTCCGCGGATGCCGCGGCGGCGGGCTTTGGCACCGCGAAAGAGGCGCTGACCGGTGCCCGCGCGATTCTGGTCGACCGTTTTGCCACTGACGCGGACCTGGTCGGCGCCGTGCGCGAGAAGGTCTGGCACGACGGCCAGGCCGCCGCCAGCGTCGTGGAGGGCAAGGAGAAGGAGGGCGCGAAGTACCGCGACTACTTCGAGCACTCTGAGCCCCTGGAGACTATGCCGGGCCACCGAGTGCTCGCGGTCCTGCGCGGCGAGGCCGAGGGCATCCTGACTCTGAACGTCGCTCCCGGCGAGGACGCCGTCTACGAGGCCATGGTGCGCGACGCCTTCGACCTGCCGGAGGGTGGTGCCTCCGCATGGATCGACCAGGCGGTTCGTTTCGGCTGGCGCACCAAGCTGGAGGTCTCCGCCGCTTTGGACGCCCGCACCCGGCTGAAGGAGCGCGCCGAGGCCGAGGCCGTCGAGGTCTTCGCCCGCAACCTGCGAGACCTGCTGCTCGCCGCTCCGGCGGGGCAGAGGGCCACCCTGGGCCTCGACCCGGGCTACCGCAACGGCGTGAAGTGCGCCGTCGTGGATTCCACCGGCAAGGTGTTGGACACCGCGATCGTGTACCCGCACCAGCCGCGCAACGACTGGTCCGCCGCCAAGGAGCGCCTGGCCACGCTGTGCGCGACACACCGCGTGGAGCTGCTGGCCATCGGCAACGGCACTGCCTCCCGCGAGACCGAGACCCTGGCCCGCGAGATCGCCGACCTCATCGCCCAGGCCGGCGGGGCAAAGCCGACCCCGGTCGTGGTCTCCGAGGCCGGCGCCTCCGTGTACTCGGCCTCCGCGCTGGCCGCGGCCGAGTTCCCGGACATGGACGTCTCCCTGCGCGGTGCCGTCTCCATCGCGCGCCGCCTGCAGGACCCGCTGGCCGAGCTGGTCAAGATCGACCCGAAGTCCATCGGCGTCGGCCAGTACCAGCACGACGTCTCCCAGACCAAGCTCGAGCACTCCCTCGACGCCGTGGTCGAGGACGCCGTCAACGCCGTCGGCGTGGAGGTCAACACCGCGTCGGCACCGCTGCTCGGCCGCGTCGCGGGCGTGTCCGCGACGGTCGCCGACAACATCGTGGCTTACCGCGACGCCAACGGCGCGTTTACCTCCCGCAAGGAGCTGCTGAAGGTCCCGCGGCTCGGCCCGAAGGCCTTCGAGCAGTGCGCCGGCTTCCTCCGCGTCCACGGCGCGGACAACCCACTCGATTCCTCCGCCGTGCACCCGGAGTCCTACGGCGTGGTCGACCGCATCGCCGCCTCCGTCGGCGTGGGCGTCAAGGAGCTGATCGGTAACTCCCGCGTCCTGTCCGGCGTCCGCGCCGCCGACTTCGTGGACGAGGCCGCCGGCGTCGGCCTGCCGACCGTCCGCGATATCCTCGCCGAACTGGACAAGCCCGGCCGCGACCCGCGCCCCGAGTTCGTCACCGCCACCTTCAAGGAGGGCGTCGAGAAGGTCTCCGACCTCACCCCGGGCATGATCCTCGAGGGCACGGTCACCAATGTCGCCGCGTTCGGCGCCTTCGTCGACGTGGGAGTCCACCAGGACGGCCTGGTCCACGTCTCCAACATGGCCCGTGGCTTCGTCTCCGACCCGCACGAGGTGGTCCGCTCCGGCGAGGTCGTCAAGGTCAAGGTCATGGACGTCGACGTCGAGCGCAACCGCATCGGTCTATCCCTCCGGCTTGACGACGATCCCACGGACTCGGCCGACTCGGGAAAGGGCGGTGGCAAGCCGGGTGGAAAGCGGGGTAGTAAGCGAGGTGGCCACGGAAAGCAGGGTGGCAAGCGCGGCAACGGCGGTAGCGGCGGCGGCTCCATGGCCGACGCGCTGCGCCGAGCCGGGTTCTAACGCGCTATCCCCGGCGCGCGTGGGCGTGCGGCATCGAGCCGCGAGTTGATGTCCCCGGAGACTGCTTCTGCGTGCCCGTCGGGGACCACAACGGTATAGCCCGCCCCCGACGTCTCAATCTTGACGGCCTCCCCGGAGCGGGCTGCCACGCTGATCCTGCCATCGTTGCCGAAGCGGAGCCCCACACCGCCGCCGTCGGCCCAGTGATAGCGGCCTGGCTCGGCATACCTGACCGTCCGCATGTCGATAGTGTGGCGAATCTTCACCGGCCCGACCCCGATGAAAACGACGATGTCACTGTCGCGGACCTCAAGGCCGGAGCGATAGCCCAGCAGCATCGGGATGAGGCACAGCAGGAATATCACGCCGAGTACCGGTAGGAAATAGGCGACTACCAGCGAAACCAGTGCCCATACGCCGAGCATCACCTTGACAGCTATAGAGCAGGTGACCACCGTTACTCCCGTGGGTTTTCCCCGTGGCAGTTTTTCGGCAGGGGCGCCGGTAACCGAGACGTCGGCAAGCGGGGAGAAGTCCCGCTGGCGGCTGGCTAGGAGGATTCCCGCGATCAGCCCGATGAGTGCGCCGGTGCCGGCGTAGCTCCAGTAGATGCGAGCGGCGGTGGGGTCCGCGAGACCGATTTGCGGGAGCGTTACCGCCAGGCCCATACCGATAAGGAAGCCGCACAGCAGTAGGGTGGCCACCGTATTGATTCTGCGCGCGACGAGGGGCACCCGCACGAGCGCGCCGAACCACCCCATTTGCGCACAGACGACCGTGACGACGAGCAGTGTTGTCGCGCTTTGCAGCGGAGTCATAAACCCGTCCGGCGCTCCTGCGAGGCTGCCACTCCAGTGCGTTGCCATCTGTTCGGGGAGGCGGCCGAGGCTGGCGGCCGTTACCGTCGCCGCGAAGGCCACGGCAGCCAGAGCGCATGGCAGAACGATAGTGCCCCAGATTGCGATGGAGTCGTATTTGTGCACGTCATGGGCGTTGTTCTCAGTGTTGGCGTGGCTGCTGGTCTCGCTCATGGCCTCGACCGTAGCAAGGGGTGCGGATCGAGGGTGTCCAGCGGGGGTAGTGGAAAAAATGTTCGAATATGACTCTTGCGAAATAGAACAGGCGTGCTAAAATAGGGTCAAAGGAAACCGGCGCTTGAGGTGTTGTCTTGGGGAGTGGTCTCAAGGTGTTGTGAGGCCCTGAAGGAACGTGAAGGGTTCTGCCTCGGGTGGTATTCAGGATTTCGGTCCGCTGCCGTAGTGGCGGGTTGGAGGGGGATTGAATGTGTGCGGTAACTGATGTTTACGAAGAGGCAATGGGGGAGGGTGCTCCGCGGTTTTTCCACGAGATCTCGCGGGAGCCTTCCGCGAGGTTAGGTATTCACCGCAATCGAGTGGACCTCGACATTGCGTCAGCTTGCGTGCCATCGTCGACCATGGTGGACATGGAGGCGTTCATCGCAGAGTTGGCGCCCACGCTTGGGCTGTCGCGGGGCCGTACGCTCACCTATATCGACGTGGGCATGCAGCTCGAGCTGATGTCTCGACTCGCCAGGCTCCTGCATCATCGCGCCCATCTTCCGCTGGCGCATCTGGCGGTGCTCGCTCGTGCCACGGTGGCGCTGAGCAAGCCGGAGTCGCTCGCGGCTCTCGAAGATCGCCTCCCGTCCTTCATTCTTCCGCGGGAAGATGGCGAAGCCCTCCGCGGCGTTCGGAGCTTTCACAAGTTCCTGCAGAAGGAAATCGAGGAAATCGAGCCGCAGCTTCGCCCCCGTGACCTGCCTGGAGACAAAGATCCGCAACTCATGGAGGCCGACCTTGAGAAGGTCGGAGAGTCCATTTCCTTCGAAGGTGACGGTCCGCTCGCCGAGGTGCTCATGGACCTCGAAAAGTCTCGCGCGCTCGAGTTCAAGGCCACCCTCGACGCCATCGCCACCTCCGCGGAATGCAGTCGCGTGGAAGCTCTGACGCACCTGGTACGTGGCACGTCCGAGGCGTCGCAAGCCAAAATCGTGCTCAACCTCTACTGCCCGGCCACGCAGGAGCGCCCGCGTACCGCCTGGCTCGGCGGGGCTGGCTGGCTCTCGGAGGTGGTGACCCCATCCTGGATCGCGCGCGTAACGCATGTCCGCATGCTTGCCGACGATTCCACGGACTCCTACGTGCCCACCGACTCCCAACGGGCCTACGTGCAGGGGCGGGACGGAACCTGCCGATTCCCGGGATGCGATGCACCGGCCGAGGCCTGCGACATTGATCACATCGAGCCCTTTGATCACGAGAATCCGGAAGATGGCGGAAAAACCGAGACCGAAAATCTCCATTGCCTGTGTCGTCGTCACCACAACATGAAAACTGCGGGTCTGTGGAGCGTCGCGCGGGAAAAGGGTGGGAAGGAAACCTGGGAATCGTCCAGCACGGGCAAGAAACTGGTGTCCATGGAGCAGGGGCCACTCGCAGGGCATGGGCGCTACTCCTTTGACCTCCGAGGTCAGAAGATTGCGCAGACGCTGGCGGAGCACAACGCCCGCCGCAAGGATATCCTGGAACGGTCGCGGCGAGTGGTTGAATCGACCCGCGAAACCGAACACGAAACCCAGCACGAAACACCGAGGGAGGAGTTTGGTTTCTGACCTGCGGGTGTGCAATAATCTTCGGGTTGTCTTATTAGGCAGCTTTACCTGTTTCGGGCACGAACCGGCCGAGCGTCCCCACCTGAGGGAAAGAGCCGCCAGGGTCCTCTGTCTATGCAAAAAGTAAAGGAATAAGTTTCCATGAACATTCTTGACAAGGTTGATGCAGCGTACCTGCGCGACGATGTGCCGGAGTTCCGCGCCGGTGACACCGTCGAGGTTCACGTGAAGATCGTCGAGGGTAAGAACGAGCGTATCCAGGTCTTCAAGGGCGTCGTTATCCGTCGTCAGGGTGGCGGCATCCGCGAGACCTTCACCGTCCGCAAGATCTCCTTCGGTATCGGCGTCGAGCGTACCTTCCCGGTTCACTCCCCGAACATCGATCACATCAAGGTCGTCTTCAAGGGTGACGTCCGCCGTGCCAAGCTGTACTACCTGCGCAACCTGCGCGGTAAGGCTGCACGCATCAAGGAGCGCCGCTAGTCTTCTAGCGCCTGCGCGCTTCGTACCGAAAACCCCGCTGGGATCCCCGGCGGGGTTTTTCCGTGTCCGTCATCGCGTATTTCATCGCAAATATCATCGCGTATAGTTTTCTGCATGACCGCCGACGCACCGCGAGACGAAACCGCCAACGACCCCAAGGGCAATGCCAAGGGTATTGACACCTTCCAGAAGCTGGAAGAGGAAAACGAAAAGTCCACTCCGTGGTACATCGAAATTCCCATCATTGTCGTAATCGCGCTACTCATCAGCGTCGGCGTGCAGACCTTCATCGGTCGCGTCTATGTAATCCCGTCGGAGTCGATGCAGCCGACCCTCAACGGCTGCGCGGGCTGCACCGGCGACCGCATCTGGGTGGATAAGATCGCCTACGAGCTGGGCGACCCCAAGCCTGGCGACGTCCTCGTCTTCAACGGCCCCGAATCCTGGAACACGGGCTTCGTCTCCCAGCGTTCCACCAATCCGCTGACCAACTCGGTACAGACGCTCGGCTCCTGGGTGGGCCTCGTGGCTCCGGACGAAAATGCACTGGTCAAGCGCGTTATCGCCACAGGTGGCCAGACGGTTCAGTGTCGGCCGGGAGACCCCGGCATCATGGTCGACGGCAAGGTGACGGATCAGTCCTTCACCAAGTCGCCGGCCGACCACCCCGTCGACCCCTCCATTGGTTCCGAGCAGTGCGGCGGCCCTTACTTCGGCCCCATCACCGTGCCGAAGGACAACCTGTGGATGATGGGCGACAATCGCACCAACTCGCGCGACTCCCGCTTCCACATGGGCGACGAATACCAGGGTTCGGTGCCGAAGGAGAAGGTCGTCGGAAAGGTGCAGGCCATCATCCTGCCGTTTAGCCGTATCGGTGGCGTCGATGACCCGAACATCCAGGGCAACTAGCTCTCAGTCCATCAGCACCCTCAAGCACGCCCGCACCTACGAGGTCGCGCTCTCAAAACGAGGATTCGGTCCGGTTGCGGGCGTCGACGAGGCCGGCCGTGGTGCCTGCGCCGGTCCCATTGTCATCGCGGCCTGCTGCCTGCCAGAGAAGCCCATCGCTGAACTCGCCGAGCTGACGGACTCGAAGAAACTTTCCCCTCGCACCCGCGAGAGGCTGTTCCCGCTGGTGCAGCGCTTCGCGACGTCGTATAGCGTCATCGTCATTCCGGCCGCCGAGATCGACGAATGTGGCATCCAGCACGCGAACATCTCGGGTATGAGGCGCGCGGTCGCGACGCTCGAAGAGCGCCCCGGCTACGTGCTGACCGACGCCATGAAGGTCCCCGGGCTGCGCTGCCCTTACCTGCCGATCATCGGCGGGGATGCCGCGTGCCGGTGTATCGCGGCGGCGAGCGTGCTGGCGAAGGTCACCCGCGACCACATCATGGTCGACCTCTCTGAGCGCTACCCGGAGTACGGGTTCGAGGGGCACAAGGGCTACGGGACGGCCATTCACATGGATGCCATCCGTCGGCACGGGGCGAGCGCGGAACACCGCATGACGTATAGCAACGTGCGACAGGCCCAAGCCGTGTTCTTGACCCAATCTGGGGCGCAACCCGGCTAATCTTGAGCAGGAAATCTTGACAACCCTAAAAGGAGCCGACGCGACGTGAGCGCTGAAGATCTTGAAAACTACGAAGCCGACGTAGAACTGTCGCTGTACAAGGAGTTCCGTGACGTCGTCAGCCAGTTTTCCTACGTCGTCGAAACGGAGCGGCGCTTCTACCTGGCAAACGCCGTGGAGTTGATTCCGCACAACTCCGACGGTGAGGTCTACTTCGAACTGCGCATGTCGGATGCATGGGTGTGGGACGTCCACCGCCCGGCGCGATTTGTCCGCTACGTCCGCGTGATTACGTTCAAGGACGTCAACATTGAGGAGCTGGACAAGCCTGACCTGCGCCTTCCCTAGGTCCCGCGGTTATCCATAAAGGTTATCCACAGCCGCGATTCTATCCACAGCTTTGACCCTTCGGCCCGCTCGCCGAGGGGTCTTTTTTGTGCCCGTATGCGACAGTGATGGCGGTCCCGCGACATGGGGCCACGATAAATGGGGGAAGTGACGAGGGGGAGGATAGTGGCGATGCGTATCGCTGTCGATCTATCACGGCTGGGGGAGGGGCTCGCGGGTCGCCGCCTGACGTGCCTTGCTCCGAAGGAGCTGGGGGCTGTGGGCGAGGAGATTGCGTGCCGCGAATTGCAGGCCCGCGGGTGGGGGCTCGTGGGTCGGAACATTCGTGTTGGCCGCGACGAGATCGATCTCCTCTTCGTCGCAGACGGGGAGCTGCGCGTCGTCGAGGTCAAGAGCCGCAAGGGGGACCGGTTTGGGCTGGGGCGGGAGGCCATGACGGCCGACAAGCTGCGAAGGATGCGCCGCGCCGCATCCGCCTGGCTCCGTTTGCGTGACGACGCCGCGCAGCGTTACCCGAGCATCTGTTTCGACTGCGCCGAGGTGACCGTGGTGAGCGGGAGTGAAGTGGACTTCGAGCTGGTGGACAGGATCGAGGAGTCATGACGGTAGGGACGGCGTTGGCGGTGGGGCTTTGCGGAGTCGAAGGATCGATTGTCGAGGTTGAGGCCGATGTGGGCCGAGGGCTTCCCGGCATCTATATCGGGGGCCTCGGCGACGCGGCTGTGGGGGAGGCCCGCGAGAGAGTGCGCACGGCGGCGGCCAACTCGGAGATGGCATGGCCCCGGACAAAGATCGTGGTGAGCCTCTCGCCGGCGCACATGCGCAAGCACGGCACCGGCTTCGACCTCGCCATTGTCTGCGCGGTGCTGATCGCCAACTCGGACAACGCCGAGGCGAAAGGGCGCCTGCGCAGGACCGTCCTCATCGGGGAGTTGGGTCTGGACGGATCTATCAGGCCCGTGCGTGGCGTACTGCCTGCGGTCCTGGCGGCGCGCGACGCCGGTGCGAGGTGGGTCGTGGTCCCCGAGGCCAACGCTCAGGAGGCAGCGCTTGTCGACGGAATCGCGGTGGGCACGGCCGCGGACCTGCAGCAGCTCTGGCGCTGGGTGCTCACCGGCGAGGGAATTGCCACGCCGCGCTCCGGAGCGCCTGGCCAGGCAGAATTTGCCGTCGATCTCAGCGACGTCGACGGGCAGAGTCAGGCCCGTTTCGCCCTCGAGGTCGCTGCAGCCGGAGGGCATCACCTCTTTATGCAGGGCTCGCCGGGGACAGGTAAGTCGATGCTGGCCGAGCGCTTGCCGACGATCCTGCCGCCCCTGACCAGGCGCCAGCAGTTGGAGGTGACGGCAATCCACTCGGTGGCCGGCGCGCTGGACCAGTCGGGCACACTGATAACGCACCCTCCCTTCGTGAACCCGCACCATGGGGCGACGGCGGCGGCGCTCGTGGGAGGCGGTGCGATACCTCGGCCCGGGGCCATCAGCCTCGCCCACCACGGCGTTCTCTTCCTGGACGAGGTCACGCTGATGAGGCCCGCGGTCACCGATGCGCTGCGCACCCCGCTCGAGACGGGTTCGATCGCGCACGTACGGACCCACCACCGCGTCGTGTTTCCCTGCCGGACGCAACTGGTGATGGCCGCGAATCCCTGCCGCTGCGGGGCGGCGTACGCCAGCGAGTGCACGTGCACCGCCACCGATCGGGCCAGGCACGACAGGGCGCTGTCGGGACCGCTGTGCGACCGCATCGACATCAACGTCATGCTGACTCCCGCGGGTGCCATCGTGGGAACCGGCGAGCCGGGGGAGCCTTCCGCTGCGGTACGCGAGCGAGTCGTCGAGGCTCGCGAGAGGGCCGCACACCGTTGGCGGGCGCAGGGGCACGCTGCAGAACTCACGAACGCTACGGTGCCGAGGGCGCGGATGCGTCGGCAAGCGGGGCTGAACCCGGAGGCGATGGCGCTGCTCGAATACAAGCTGAAGGCGGGGGAGCTGAGCCGAAGAGGGGTCGACAAGGTCATTGCGCTGGCCTGGACGCTGGCAGACCTCGACGGCGCCGCGACGTTTACTTTCGACCACGTCACTACCGCGTGCGGCCTGCATGACGAGAAGATCTACTAACTAACCAAGGGGGAATCATGAATGCGGAGAGGAATACCGAGAGGGCGTACGCCTACCTCAACAGGGTCATCGAGGGTACTCACCCGGAGATTGTGAGGCTTGTCGACGAGTACGGTGCCGAGGACGTAGCCGAGCGCATCAAGGCGCGCCGGGCGCTTCCGAACCGACTATTGGCATCGACGGAGTCGCGGGCCTACACGGACACGAGCGCGCAGGACGTGGCCGATGCCGCGGCGCTTGGCTACCGGCTGGTCCACCCGGGCTGCGCGGAGTGGCCGGTCGAGAAGTTTGCGGCATTTGACGCGCTGGAGGCCACCGACCGCTCGGATGCCCCGCCGTTGGCGCTGTGGGTATGCGGCCGGGACCTGCGCGAGACGGCCGGGGAGTCGGTGGCGCTGGTCGGAACGCGTGCCTCGACCCGTTACGGCGTGGATGTCGCAGCGCAGCTCGCCGGACAGATGGCCAGCAATCGGGTGACTGTCGTCAGTGGAGGGGCCCTCGGCATCGACGCGGCGGCGCACAGGGCGGCGCTTGAGGCCGGCGGGGTCACCATTGCGGTTGCCGCGTGTGGGCCCGGCGTGGCCTACCCCTCGGCACATCGGCAACTCTTTTCCGACATCGCGCGGAGTGGATGCCTGGTCAGCGAGTATCCGCCCGCGGTGCGCCCCGCCCGCCATCGCTTCCTCACCCGAAACCGCCTGGTCGCCGCGCTTGCCGACGCCACCATCGTCGTCGAGGCCGGGTGGCGGTCGGGGGCCCGCAACACCGCGAGCTGGGCCACACGCATGAACCGGCCCCTCGGCGCGGTGCCCGGGCCGGTCACCTCCCCGGCCACGACGGGGAGCCACGACCTGATCCGCACAGGGCAGGCGGTACTGGTGACGAACGCGGACAACGTTTTCGCCCTCTACCGCGCGGTGGGCAGCGTCGACGAGGACCGTCAGCTCGAGCTTGAGTGGGCCAAGAGCGCGACGCAGGGGCTCAGCCGCAACGAGCTATCGGTCTTCGACGCGCTGAACGTTTCGTCGCCGGTCGGCGTTGATGTGGTCTCGGCCAGGGCCGGCTTCTCGATCGAGTTGGCGACCTTCCTCCTTCTTGACCTCCAGAAACGCGGCCTCGTGCGCAGGAGCGAAGGCGGCTGGTCCCGTGCCGCGGAAGCCGCCTAGAAATTTCCTATTGCACTTTCGGCCCCACTATGTAAAATAGGAAAGGCAAGCCTAAGTATCCGGGCGGTTCGGGCTGGTTCCGCCTGGTCGTTAGTCGCTTAGGCGTTTGCAACATGGGTGAGGCATGGGCAGTGGCCCCGGCGACGGGGCCACTGCCTTTTCCGCGTGTTTGCGCAGTGTGGGGTCGCCTAAGATGGTCTGCGTGAACGAGTCACGAGATAACTGGGCGGAGGGGCTATCTCCGAATGTCGAAGCGGTGCTCATGGACTTCCTCGACGAGGCCACGTTTTCCAGGGGGCTCTCGCCCGCGACCGTCCGCGCCTACCGCGCCGACCTCGTTCCCCTTCTCACGGGGCTCTCCCATATCCGCGATCTCGATACCGCCACCATCCGCGCACACCTCGGCGCCAAGCACAAAGGGGGAGCGGCGCGCACCTCGCTCGCTCGGCTGACGACGTCGATCAGGCAGTTCTGCAGCTGGGCCGTCGCCCGGCAGATCCTTGAAACCGACCCCTCGGTGCGACTGTCGTCCCCGAAGCCGCGCAGACATCTGCCGGAGGTGCTCTCCCCGGGGCAGGTGGACGGGGCCCTCGGGCAGATCGGGGGCGAGGATTCGCCCGAGCAGCGCCGGGATCGGGCAATCGTCGAGCTGCTCTACGCCACAGGAATCCGCGTCGAGGAGCTCTGCGGCGCAAATGTGGGCGACCTCAACCTCTCGGGCGAGATGATCCGCGTTGTCGGCAAGGGAAACAAGGAGCGCGGCGTCCCCTTTGGAGTTCCCGCCCGCACAGCTCTGCAAGGCTGGCTCGACGTGCGCGCCCGGATGGCCTCGCCGGAGGCGGGAGACGCCCTCTTCGTCGGGGTGCGCGGAGGACGGCTGGGGGCGAGGCAGGCGCGGCGCATCGTGCACAAGTACACCGCCGCGGCCGGGGTGGACGTCTCCCCGCACGCCCTGCGCCACTCTGCGGCCACCGCCATGGTCGAGGGTGGGGCAGACCTGCGCGTCGTGCAGGAGATGCTCGGGCACAGCTCGCTGGCCACGACGCAGATCTACACGCACGTCTCCGCCGACCGCCTCCGCGAGGTGCATAAGCGCGCGCACCCCAGGGGGTAGGTGCTACTCGACGGGCTTCAAGACAATAGGGCGCCGTCGCAGGAGATCGAGCGGATTGAGATAGTCCTGTCCCAAAAGAGCGCCCCAGTGAAGGCCTGGCTCGGGATGCTTCGGGTGCGCCACCAATGCGCCGATGACCTGCCCCCGCAAGACGCGGTCGCCCCTTTTTAGCGCAGTCTCCACGGGCTGGTAGGTCGTGCGAATTCCGTCGGCGTGCAGGATGGATACCGAGGTCACGCCGCCAATTGGCCCGGAAAAGTGCACGACGCCATCGGCCGACGCCACCACAGACGCGCCGGGCGCCGCCGCGAGGTCCACGCCACGGTGCCCGCTGAGCCAGCGCTTCTCGGGCGGGCTAAAGCCACGCAGGACGCGGCCGGGTACGGGCTTGATGTGCGCAATGTCGGAAATGCTGCCTGTCGACGGCCTCGCGAGCGCCGCAGGTGCGGAGCCGAAAACGAGCAAGGCCACCGCAAATGCTGCAGAAACGGCGCGAGGGTGCGCTGTAATCGTTGCCATGGGCACTAGGATGTGGGAGACGGCCGGCGTCGGCAAGCGAAAATGGGGGAGTCGGCGCGAAACTGTGGATGGACGGGCGAGCTGTGGACAACCCGCCGACGCGGCCGCAAATATTGCAGTTAGCCGGGGGATTCCGCTAAGATAGCGCCCGCAGTGTGTGCCCTGGGAAGTCCTAGATAGGAAGCCCATGGATCGCTACTGCACAAACACGACTACGCGCGCGACCCATTCCGGTTCGCTCACGGGTGCCTCATCGGGTGGCTGAAGTATGGCCGCTGCGGGGTGTGAGCGGGCAGGGGAGCGCTAGGGCACAGGGAAAGCCTGTGCATTGATTTAACCGCATCTTTATCGGAAAGAAAGGAAGGGGAGCAGCCGCAGCCCTAGTCAGGCTGGACGCGAGGACTTCCCTGAATATCACATGGCTGTTGTATCCATGCGAGAACTGCTCGACGCTGGCGTCCACTTCGGTCACCAGACCCGCCGTTGGAACCCGAAGATGAAGCGCTTCATCTTCACCGAGCGCAACGGCATCTACATCATCGACCTGCAGCAGACCCTGACCTACATCGACGAGGCTTTCGAGTTCGTCAAGGAGACCGTCGCCCACGGCGGCAACATTCTCTTCGTCGGCACCAAGAAGCAGGCTCAGGAAGCTGTCCAGAACGAGGCAGAGCGCGTTGACATGCCGTACGTCAACCACCGCTGGCTCGGCGGCATGCTGACCAACTTCTCCACCGTCTCCAAGCGTCTGGCTCGCCTGAAGGAGCTTCAGGCAATGGACGCCGCTGAGAACGGCTACGAGGGTCGCGGCAAGAAGGAAATCCTGATGCTGACCCGCGAGCGCACCAAGCTGGAGCGCACCCTGGGTGGTATCCGCGATATGGCTAAGGTTCCGTCCGCACTGTGGATCGTTGACACCAACAAGGAGCACATCGCCGTCGCCGAGGCCAAGAAGCTGGGCATCCCGGTTGTCGCTATCCTCGACACCAACTGCGATCCGGACGACGTCGACTTCCCGATCCCGGGCAACGACGACGCCATCCGCGCCGCTTCCGTCCTGACCCGCATCATCTCCACCGCTGTGGAGGAGGGCCGCAAGGCTCGCGCCGAGCGCGAGGTCGCTGCTGCTCGCGAGGCCGCTGGCGACGCTCCGGTTGAGGCTGCTGCTGAGGCGGAGACTGAGGAAGCAGCCGCTACCGAGGCTGCTACCGCAGAGTAATTAACAACCACAACAAGGGAGGATCGCCACACATGGCGAATTTCACCGCTGCTGACGTGAAGAAGCTCCGCGAGCTGACCGGCTCCGGCATGAAGGCCTGCAAGGACGCTCTCGTCGAGACCGATGGCGACTTCGACAAGGCTGTCGAGATCCTGCGCATCAAGGGTGCTAAGGACGTCGGAAAGCGCGCCGAGCGCACCGCCGCCGAGGGCCTGATCGCCGTCTCCGGCAACACCATGATCGAGGTCAACTCCGAGACCGACTTCGTCGCGAAGAACCAGGAGTTCATCGACTTCGCCAACAAGGTCGCCGAGGCTGCTGCCGCTGTCAAGGCGAACACCCCGGAGGAGCTCGCTGCTGCCGAGGTCGACGGCAAGACCGCCGCCGAGGCCACCCAGGAGCTCTCCGCCAAGATCGGCGAGAAGCTCGAGCTGCGCCGCGCCGTCACCCTCGAGGGCGACAAGGTTTCCGTCTACCTGCACCGCCGTGCAGCTGACCTGCCGGCCGGCGTCGGCGTTCTGGTTGCCTACACCGGCGAGGGCGAGAAGGCCGAAGAAGCCGCTCACGCCGCCGCTATGCAGGTTGCCGCTCTGAAGGCTCAGTACCTGTCCCGCGAGGACGTTCCGGCTGAGCGCGTCGAGGCCGAGCGCGCCGTCTACGAGAAGATCACCCGCGAGGAGGGCAAGCCGGAGCAGGCTATCCCGAAGATCGTCGAGGGTCGTCTGAACGGCTTCTACAAGGACGTCGTCCTGGTCGAGCAGGCTTCCGTCGCCGACAGCAAGAAGACCGTCGAGCAGCTCATGAAGGAAGCTGGCGTCACCCTGACCGGTTTCGCTCGCTTCGAGGTCGGCCAGCACTAGTCTTTAATCCGAGGCCAACTCGGACTCGCTTGCCGGACTGATTGTTCGGTATCCCCCTGATGCGCCATTTGTGCATATCAGGGGGATATTTTTATGCGCTCGCGGTCTGCTGGGGCCGAACGGCGCGTGCATGTGCAACCCGTGGGCGCCACCGGGTAGACTCGTCTGCGACTTTTAGTATGCGCGAGAAAGGTGCAATAGCGATGGCGGAAACTTCCGACCGTTCTGGTTTCAAGCGAGTAATGCTCAAGCTCGGCGGAGAGATGTTCGGCGGTGGCAACGTCGGCGTCGACCCGGACGTGGTCCAGAACGTCGCTCGCCAGATCGCGGAGATCGCGCGTGACGGCGTCGAGGTCTGCGTCGTCATCGGCGGTGGCAACTTCTTCCGCGGCGCGCAGCTGCAGCAGCGCGGCATGGACCGCGCCCGCTCCGACTACATGGGCATGCTCGGCACCGTCATGAACTGCCTCGCGCTGCAGGACTTCCTGGAACAGGAGGGCATCGACAGCCGCGTGCAGACCGCCATCAATATGGCCCAGGTCGCCGAGCCCTACCTGCCACTGCGCGCGAAGCGCCACCTGGAAAAGGGCCGCGTCGTTATCTTCGGCGCTGGCATGGGCATGCCGTATTTCTCCACCGACACCACCGCAGCCCAGCGCGCCCTCGAGATCGACTGCGAGGTCCTGCTGATGGCGAAGGCCGTCGACGGGGTCTACTCGGCCGATCCTCGCGAGGTTCCGGATGCGGAGCTCTTCTCCGAGATCACCCACCGCGAGGTCCTCGAGCGCAACCTTCGCGTCGCCGACGCCACCGCCTTCTCGCTCTGCATGGACAACAAGATGCCGATCCTCGTCTTCAATCTGCTTACCGACGGCAACATCGCCCGGGCGGTATCGGGCGAGCGAATCGGTACTCTGGTCCATAGCTGATAAGTTTGTAGGCGCTCTGTGCCTTCGAAGTAAACGAGGATTAACACAATGATTGATGAAGTTCTGCTCGATGCTGAGGAAAAATTCGGCAACTCGGTCGAGCACTGCCGCGAGGATCTGACCACCATCCGGACTGGTCGCGCGAACCCTTCCATGTTCAACGGCGTCATCGCTGAGTACTACGGTGTGCCTACCCCGATTACCCAGATGGCAACCATCTCGGTGCCGGAACCCCGCATGCTGCTCATCAAGCCGTACGAGCCGGGCGTTATGCACGATATTGAGAACGCGATCCGCAACTCGGACCTCGGCGTTAATCCGACCAACGACGGCCAGGTTCTTCGTGTCACCGTCCCGCAGCTGACCGAGGAGCGTCGTCGCGAGATGGTCAAGGTCGCCAAGGGCAAGGGCGAGGATGCCAAGATTGCCATCCGCAACGTCCGCCGCAAGGGCATGGAGCTTCTGAAGAAGATTCAGAAGGACGGCGACGCCGGCGAGGACGAGGTGCAGGCCGCCGAGAAGGAGCTCGACTCCCTGACCAAGTCCTACGTTGAGAAGGTTGATTCCCTGGTCGAGCGTAAAGAAGCCGAGCTGCTCGAGGTCTAGGCCCAGGCCAGTCAGGGCCCGACATAGGGCCCATAAAAGAAGGGGAAATCAGCGCTTATGCCACCGCGTCGATCGCATCGAGATCGTGTTGTCGAAGAGCTCCGGGGACTCAAGCCGCGCAACTCGGCCGGACGTAACGTTCCCGTCGCTATCGGCGTCGGCGTAGCTCTTGGCGCGCTGGTGATCGTCTGCCTCCTGCTGGGCTCCATGGCCTGGAATATCATGGTCGCAGTGGCCGCTGCCCTGGCGACGTGGGAGGTGGGGCAGCGCCTGAAGGAATCCGACTGGCAGGTCCCGAGGCCGGTCCTCCTTGTCGGCGGGCAGTTGATGATCTGGCTCTCGGTCGCCTACGGCGCCGTCGGGCTGGTCATGGGCCTGGTCTTGACTCTCATGATCTTGCTCGTGTCCAGGCTCTTCCTGCACGGCACACAGGAGTCTCCGCGCAACTGGCTGCGGGACGTCTCCGTCGCGACCTTCGTCCTGCTATGGATTCCGTTCTGCATTGCGCTGGCCGCGCGCCTGTCGGAGATGGAAAACCCGTGGGGAGTCGATCCGCGCTTCGTCATCGTGACCTTCATGCTCGGCGTCGTGGCTAACGACGTCGGCGGTTACGCAGCTGGCGTGTTTTTTGGCAAGCACCCCATGGCGCCGCGGGTGAGCCCGAAGAAGTCCTGGGAAGGATTCGGCGGCTCGCTGCTGCTGGGCGCCGCGGTGGGGATCGGCAATGCCATCCTGCTGCTTGGTGCGCCCTGGTGGCAGGGCCTCGTGCTGGGTGTGGCCCTGGTGATTGCGGCTACGCTGGGAGACCTGGTCGAGTCGCAGTTCAAGCGGGACCTCGGCATCAAGGACATGTCCTCGATGCTGCCCGGCCACGGCGGCCTGATGGACCGCCTGGACGGCATGCTGCCGGCGGCCGCGATGACGTGGCTGCTGCTGCGCGCCCTTATCCTGCTTTAATTGCCGCTTTAGTTGCGGCCCGCGCGCTTAATCTGGCGGCGCAGTTCGAACATGCGCCAACCGCCGACGAGGGCGGTGATGAGCGCGCCCAGGATCGCGGCGAAGAGCATGCCGACGCCGGCCGGGAACGTCCAGGTCCAAGCGAAGAGGTTCAGCTCGCTGGGCTGCTGGTTCTGCAGAATGAAAACGAGCAGCACAATGAGCAGGATTGCGCTGATGACGAGTCCGACCCACATGCTGCCCGCCGTGGTCTTTTTGACCTTCGGCGCGGGGGCCTCGGTCACACGCTCGACCTCGTGAGTCTCCGGCGCGTAGGTTTCGGAGACCTCCGGAAGGGTTGGGTTGGTGGGGTCCGTGGTGTCGGACGGATCAGTAAAGTTCGTCTCTGAATTAGTCATGGTTTTATTCAACACTGTTCTCAGCTTCGCCACCACCTAAACGGTGTCATTAGGCCAAAACCCTGCGTACATGCGAGAATGGGGCAATCATGTCTACCTCTCTTCCGATTGTTCTCAAAGCACCCCGTCGCGGCACCCCCGCCACTCACTTCGCGGACCTCGACGCCGCAGGTCGCAAAGCCGCGATGAAGGAGATCGGTCTGCCTGCTTTCCGGGCCGACCAGATTGCCCGCCACTACTACGGGCGCTTTGAGGCAGACCCGATGGAAATGACCGACCTTCCGGAAAACGCCCGGCAGAAGGTCAAGGACGCCCTCTTTCCGACGCTGCTGACCCCCGTGCGCCACGTCTCCTGCGACGACGGCGAGACCCGCAAGACCCTGTGGAAGGCTGCCGACGGTACATTGCTCGAGTCCGTGCTGATGAAGTACCCGGGCCGAGCCACCCTCTGCATCTCCTCCCAGGCGGGCTGCGGCATGGCCTGCCCGTTCTGCGCGACCGGCCAGGGCGGATTGCAGCGCAACCTCTCCACCGCGGAGATCGTGGACCAGGTCCGCGAGGCGGCCGCCACGATGGAGGCTGAGGGCTCCCGCCTGACCAACATCGTCTTCATGGGCATGGGCGAGCCGCTGGCGAACTACAATCGCGTACTCGCCGCGGTTCGCCGCATCACCGAACCGGCGCCGAACGGCTTCGGCATCTCCATGCGCAACGTCACCGTCTCCACCGTCGGTTTCGCGCCGAATATCCGTCGGCTTGCCGACGAAGGCCTCTCGGTTACCCTGGCGGTCTCTCTGCATACGCCGGACGACGAGCTGCGCGACGAGCTGGTGCCGATCAATAACCGCTTCGAAGTCTCAGAGGTACTTGATGCCGCGCGGTACTACGCGGATAAGACCGGCCGTCGCGTGTCTATCGAGTACGCCTTGATCCGGGATATCAATGACCAGGACTGGCGCGCGGACCTGCTGGGCAAGAAGCTGCACAAGGCGCTGGGGTCGCGCGTGCACGTCAACCTCATCCCGCTCAATCCGACGCCGGGGTCGAAGTGGGACGCCTCCCCGAAGGCCCAGCAGGACGAGTTCGTGCGCCGGGTCATCGCGCAGGGAGTGCCCTGCACTGTCCGCGACACGCGCGGAAACGAGATCGCCGCCGCCTGTGGCCAGTTGGCCGCCGAGGGCGAGTAGGCGAGTAGAGCGCCGGGTAGAGCTAAGCCCCGCCCACCGTCGAGGTGGTGCGGGGCTTGTGCGTACGCGCGCGGGAAAAGCTGCGCTAGTGCAATTTACTTGTCGTTGACGCGGTTCCAGGCGCGAGCCTGGGAGTCGGTCAGCTCGGCGTAGACGCCGGTGCCGTTGACCTGATCTGCGGCCCAGTTCGGCTCTACGTGGCCCGCCGGCTTGTTGTGGGCGGTGACGGTGCGAACCTGGGAGCTGCGCGGGGAGAAGAGCTGCAGGAGCAGGCCGATGGCGATCAGCGCGGCGATCACGACGAGGAAGTAGTTCTCGACGTTGCCCTTGTGGTTGCCGATGGTCATGCCCAAGAGGAAGAGGACGCTGATCCAACCGGTAATCTGCATCGAGCGCTTGCTCAGACCGTGCCAGCCCCACTTAGCCGACGGCTCGTCGAGGGTGCTGACGCCGCGGTAAATCTCTTCCTTTGGCTCGTGATTGCTCACTGTAAGTCCTCCTGTTAACACTTCAAGCGAATTGCACTGCCCGCGACCCCTGTGGGGCCATCGTTTTTGCGCTTACACGCATTTTGGCACATTCTCAGATAATTTTGAGTATCGGGTGTAAGGATACCTTAGGCGCCATTGAAAATGGCAGTTTGCGCCCGGGCTTTCGTGAACTGGGTCTCGTGAATTGCCCAAAGTGGGGGTAGGGTGAGCACTCGTGGCATTTCTTCTAGGCGTAATCCTCTTCGCAATCGGCATCGCTGTGACCATTGCGCTCCACGAGTGGGGGCATCTGACCGCGGCCCGGCTGTGCAATATGCGGGTCCGCCGTTATTTCATCGGCTTCGGGCCAACGATCTGGTCGTTTCGGCGTCGACACGCGGGGGCGGGCGGACACTTCACTGAGTACGGGCTCAAGGCGATCCCCTTCGGCGGTTTCTGCGACATTGCGGGGATGACGGCGCAGGACCCCATCCAGCCGGAGGAGGAGCCCTATGCCATGTACGCCAAGCCGTGGTGGCAGCGCATCATCGTGCTGCTCGGCGGCGTGGCCATGAACCTCGTCGTGGGATTGGTCCTTATTTACTTCATCGCGCTTGCCTGGGGGCTGCCGAATCTCAACGTGGACCTCACGCCCCGCGTGGCGACGGTGCAGTGCGTCTCCACCACGGTTGGCGCCGATGGAAAGGCGGAGCCCTGCACCGGCGTCGGCCCTGCCGAGCGCGCGGGGCTGCGCCCGGGCGACGTTATTACTGCGGTCAACGCGACGCCCGTGAAGGGCTACCCGGAGGCCGTCTCCCTGATCGGCGCCGACACGGACGGTCAGATCGACATCACCGTCGACAGGGCGGGGGAGTCCAGGACCTTCACCATCGAGCCCGAGCGAATCAACTACACCGACGGCAACGGGCGGCCGGCATCCAGGCCGGCCATCGGCATTGGCTTCGAGCGGCCCACCGGCGGCATCGACACCTTCAACGCCGTCACCGCGGTGCCGGGCGCCCTGGTATTTACGGGGCAGCTCTTCGGCGCGGTGTGGGACGGCCTGCTGTCTATCCCCGAGAAGCTCCCCGGCGTCGTGGCCTCCATCTTCGGGGCCCAGCGCGACCCGGCCAGCCCTATGAGCGTCGTCGGCGCTCCGCGCGGGCGGCGAGCTGGTCGAGTCCAACCAGTGGCCCAACTTCTTCCTGCTGCTCGCGAACCTCAACTACTTCCTCGCCGTGTTCAACCTGGTCCCGCTTCCGCCTCTCGACGGCGGGCACATCGCGGTTGTTATCTACGAGCGCATCCGCGATCGGGTGCGCAAGCTGCGGGGAAAGCCCGCCCTGGGGCCTGCCGACTACACCAAGCTGATGCCGGTGACGATGGCGTTTACCGCCGTGCTGTTGGTGTTTGGTGTCGTCGTTATTGCGGCGGACGTGGTCAACCCGATTCGGCTGTTCTGATCGGCTGTTCCAGGGCCGCGGGCTGGGGCGGCGGCGAGCCAACCCGACCGGTCCGGGCGTGGTGCTAACCTCTCTGGACATGGAGGACGACGCACGCCGCACGAAGGCTTTTCGCAGCTTATCCGCCCTGGTACTGGCGGGGCTGGTCATGTCGGCGGCCGCGTGCACCCCTCGGCCGGATACCGGCCAGGAGGTGCTGGAGGAGTTCCTCGGTGCGCTGGGCCGGGGGGATGTACAGGCCGCCTCGGCGCTGACGGACCATCCGGACGATGCCGCCAAGGACCTCTCGGCGGCAGAGAAGGGGCTGCAGTCTCAGGGCCTGACCTTCGACGTTGCCGATGTCAGCGCGGACGGTGCGCAGTCGAGCGCCAATGTGGCAATGAACTGGGCGCTGCCGAATGAACGGCGTTGGTCCTACGACACCACTTTCGTGCTGACCAATACCGAGTCGGGCAATCGTAGCTGGACCGTGCGGTGGTCGCCCTCGGCGCTGCACCCGCAGCTGGGGCGCAACCAGCACCCGGAGCTGCGCACGATTGCCGCGCCGCGGCCCTCCGTCGTCGGCTCCGACGGCGCTGCGCTGCTGGAGCCGGGCACGGTGCACCGGGTCATCCTCGACCGGGATAAGACCGACAATGTCCAGTCCGCCATCAACCGCGCGGCGACGGTTATTAATAACGAGATGCCTCCGGCGCCCGGGACGCCGCCGCTGCTGGACGCCCGCGCCGTCGGTGGGCAGGCTGTGGGCGGGAAGGGCAACTTCTCCGTCGTGATTCTCCCGTCGTCGACTCCGGAGCGTGTGAAGGAGGAGCTCTCCGCGATCAGCGGAATCACGGTCAACGACGAGGCCGCGATGGTGCGCCCAGACCCCGGGTTTGCGCCGGATTTGATGAGTCGCGTGGAAAAGCTCGTGGACGCTGGGGATGCGGGTGCGGACGGCTGGAATATCGTGGCCGCCAATAATGACGGGGCGACCGTCGGCACGCTGTTCGAGCAGGAGCCGAAGGTCGCGCCGGCGATTCAGGCGTCGGTGAGCAAAAAGGTGCAGGACGCGGCGCAAAAGGCGGTGGATACGCGGCCGGACGCGGAGGCCATGATCGTGGCGCTGCAGCCGTCGACCGGCAAGATCCTGGCCGTGGCGCAGACCGAGAAGGCCGACAAAAAGGGCGACCTGGCGCTGATGGGCCAGTTCCCGCCGGGTTCGACCTACAAGATTGTCACGGCCGCCGCGGGCATCCAGAATCAGGGGCTCAACTCCGGCTCGACGGTGCCGTGCCCCGGCTCGATGGAGATCGGGCCGCGCATCGTCACCAACTACAACGGCAGCGGCGTGGGCAACACATCGCTGACCGAGGCGTTCGCGCGCTCGTGCAACACCACCTTCGGCAACATCGCACACCAGTTGCAGCCCGGGCAGTTCCGGGAGGAGTCGCAGCAGTTCGGCATCGGCATCGACTACCACATCGCGGGCCTGGACACGATCACGGGCTCCGTGTCCGATGGGGCGGAGGAGGTCGAGCGTATCGACGCCGGATATGGCCAGGGCAATGACCTGGCCAGCCCGTTCGGCATGGCGCTGGTCTCCGCGACGGTGGCCGCGGGCCGAACCCCGACGCCGAGCCTGGTGCCTGCGGCGGGGACCTGGCAGTCCGCGCAGTCCAAGCCCGTTGCGCCGGAGGTCCTGGATAATATTCGGACCCTGATGCGCGCAGTGGTGACCTCGGGCACCGGCACCGCGATTGCGGGCCGCGGCGAGGTCTACGCCAAGACCGGCGAGGCCGAGGTCAACGGCGGCTCCCACGCCTGGTTCACCGGCTACCGCGGGGACCTCGCGTTTGCGACGCTCATCGTCCACGGCGGCGGTTCCGAGCACGCGGTGGCCATCACGGACCGCTTCTTCGCCAACCTGGACGAGGGCGCTGGGGCGGACGGAGCGTAGCCGGGGCCGGGGAGTAAAGTGTCTTCCATGACACAGCGAGCACACCTGACCCAGCAGAAGTCCACCCCCATCCGCACGGTCCCGGCGCACATCGAGCGCCCCGAGTACGCGTGGAAGGACGACGTAGCTGAGGGCATCGGCGAGCCGCTGATCCAGACCCCGGAGGATATCGAGAACATGCGGGAGGTCTCCCGCATCGCCGCGAACGCCCTGGTGGAGGCCGGCAAGGCCGTGCGCCCGGGCATCACCACGGACGAGGTCGACCGCGTGGTCCACGAGTACCTGCTCGACCACGACACTTACCCGTCGACGCTGGGCTACCGCGGCTTCGAGAAGTCCTGCTGCGTGTCCCTGAACGAGATCGTCTGCCACGGTATCCCGGACACCCAGGTGATCGAGGACGGCGACATCGTCAACGTCGACGTCACCGGCTACAAGAACGGCGTCCACGGCGATACCAACGCCACCTTCTTTGCGGGAGAGGTCTCGGAGGAGCACCGCCTGCTGGTCGAGCGCACCTACAACGCCACCATGCGCGGCATCAAGGCCATCAAGCCGGGCCGCGAGATCAACGTGATCGGCCGCGTCATCGAGTCCTACGCCAAGCGCTTCGGTTACAACACCGTCCGCGACTTCACCGGCCACGGCGTCGGCACCACCTTCCACAACGGCCTGGTCGTCCTGCATTACGACGACCCGAACCAGCACACCGTCCTGGAGCCCGGCATGACGCTGACCGTCGAGCCGATGATCAACCTGGGCGAGCTGCCCTACCACATCTGGGACAACGGCTGGACCGTCCAGAACGACGACTACAAGTGGACCGCGCAGTTCGAGCACACCGTGCTCGTCACCGAATCGGGCCTGGAGATCCTCACGCTTCCCGACGAGCAGAACGTCGTCGGCCAGTTCCAGACCGGCTGGAAGCCGGAGAAGTAGGTCTTTCGATGGGGCAGGCGGCATCGGCTCTGATCGCGGGCTGTACGTCGGACGCGGGCAAGTCCGTCCTGGTGGCCGGGATGTGCCGCCTTCTGACGCGGCGCGGGGTGAGCGTCGCGCCGTTTAAGGCGCAGAACATGTCCAATAATTGCGCCGTGACCCGCGACGGCGGCGAGATCGGCCGCGCCCAGGCGCTGCAGGCGCTCGCTTGCGGGCTGGAGCCGGACGTGTCCTTCAACCCGGTGCTGCTCAAACCCGGCTCGGACCACACCAGTCAGGTGGTGGTGCGCGGCCACGCTGAGGGCCAGGTCAGCGCCCTGACGTACCGCAGCCGCCGCAAGGCCCTGCGCGGCGTCGTCGCCGAGACCTTGGAGGACCTGCGCTCCCGCTTCGACGTCGTGCTCTGCGAGGGTGCCGGCAGCCCGGCGGAGGTCAACCTCCGCGACTCCGACATCGCCAACATGGGCCTGGCCGATATGGCCGACCTTCCCGTGGTCGTCGCAGGCGACATCGACCGCGGCGGGGTCCTGGCGCACTTCGTCGGCACGCACGCGATCCTGGATCAGAGTGACCGTGACCGGATCAGCGGGTTTATCGTCAATAAGTTCCGCGGCGACGCCTCGCTGCTGCGCCCGGGCCTGGAGGTGGTGGAGCGCCACACCGGCGTGCCGGTTCTGGGCGTGGTGCCCTTCATCCCGGGGCTGTGGGTCGACGCGGAGGACTCCCTCGGAACGGTCGCAGGAGGCCAGGTCGGTCCCGGCTACCCTCCGGTCGGGGAGGAGACGCTCTCCGTCGCGGCGGTACGCCTGCCGCGGGTATCCAACGCCACCGACATCGAGGCGCTGGCCTGCGAGCCCGGCGTGCACGTGCAGTGGACGACGACCCGTCGACCATCGCTCGGGCGGACCTCGCGGTCGTGCCCGGCTCGAAGTCGACTGTGTCCGATCTCCAGTGGCTGCGCGAGACCGGGCTGGCCGACGCCATCGTGGCGCGGGCCCGCCGGGGGCTTCCCGTGCTCGGCATCTGCGGCGGTTTCCAGATGCTGTGCACGCGCATCGTGGACACCGTCGAGTCGTCGGCGGGGGAGACCGCGGGGCTTGGCATCCTCGACGTCGACATCGAGTTCGCCGCCGAGAAGACCCTGGTCAGCCATCCGGACGGCTCCTACGAGGTCCACAACGGCCAGGTGGTCCGCAGCGCGGAGCAGCCTTTCATCACGGCGCCCGAGGCCGAGGGCGCCCGCCGCGGCATGGTGATCGGCACCCACCGCCACGGCTACTTCGAAAACGACGCTTCCCGACGCCGCCTGCTCGCCGACGTCGCTGCGGCCACCGGCCGCGACGGCTTCGTCGTCAGCCAGTCCACCTCGTTTGCGGCCGAGCGCACCCGCCAGCTAGACGCCCTGGCCGACGCGGTGGAGACCCACCTTGCGGGCCCGGCGCTGGCGCGGGCCACGGGCATCGAGGCGCTGGGTTAGCGCCGCCCGACGAAGGCGAGAGCTAGTCGAACGCTAGTCAAACTCGAGGCCCAGGATGGCGTTCTCGATGACCTCGGGCAGCGCCGGGTGAATCCAGTGCTGGCCGGTGACGACCTCGCGGACGTCCATGTCGAAGTTCATCATCTGGATGCACTGCTGCACCAGCGTCGCGGCCTGCTCGCCGATGAAGTGCGCGCCGAGCAGGCGACCGGTGGAGCGGTCCGCGATCAGCTTGGCGAAGCCGTCGGTGTCCTCCAGCGCCCAGCCGTAGGCGACGTCGCCGATGTTCTGGATCTTCACCGTAATCGAGGTGCCATTGGCCTGCGCCCACGCGCGGGCTTCGGCCTCCGTCATGCCGACCTGGCCAACCTGCGGGTGCGAGAACACCGCCGAGGGCACGTAGTTGTGGTTGAACTTCCGCAGGTTGTCCTGGTTCAGCACGTTGTGGAAGACGACCTTCGCCTCGTGGTTGGCGATGTGCTTCAACTGGTACGGGCTGGACACATCGCCGAGCGCCCACACGCCCTCGGCAGTGGTGCGGCCGAACTCGTCGACCTTCACGCGGCCGTCGGCGTGCATCTCGACGCCGCCGGCTGCCAGGTTCATCCGGTCGCCGTTGGGCACCCGGCCGGTCGCCACGAGGAGGGCGTCGGCGTCCAGCGTCGTGCCGTCGGAAAGCGTGGCGGTGACGGTGCCGTCGGACTCGGACAGGGCGGTGACCGTGGTGTTAAGGTGCACGTCCCAGTCGCGGGAGGCGACCTCGGTGAAGCGGGCGGAGATGGATTCGTCGGAGCCGCGCAGCATGGCGCCGGAGCGGACGATGACGTGGACCTTGACGCCGAAGGAGGAGAACACGTGCGCGAACTCGGTGGCGATGTAGCCGCCGCCGAGGATGATCATCTCGTGGGGGAGCTCCTCGATGCGCATGATGTCCTTGTTGGTGTAGTAGCGCACACCGGACTCCTCGACGACCGGCGGGATAAAGGCTCGGGAGCCCGCGGCGAGGATGATGTTGTCCGCGGTAATGATCTCCTCGCGCTCGCCCTGCCCGGTGCGGATGGCGCGCGGGCCGACGAAGGAGGCGTGGCGGTCGAAGACCTCGATATTCGGGGTCTTGGGGCCTCGGCGGTAGGCCTCGCCGGCGTCGGCAATCGGGTCGACGCGCTTTTCGAAGACGCGCTGCTGAATCTGCTTCAGGTCGACGGAGTCGAAGGTGCCGTGGACGCCCAGGCGCGCGGCCTCGCGGATATTGCGGGCGGCGTCGGCGGCCAGCACGAACATTTTGGTCGGGATGCAGCCGACGTTCAGGCAGGTGCCGCCGAAGCGGGCCTCCTCAATCAGCGCGATGCTGACCGGGTGGTACGCGGGGTTCGGAATGAAGTTGCCGGAGCCCGTGCCGATAATGATGACGTCGAAGTGACGTGGGGTGGTGGTCTGCTCTGTGCCGGTTGTCGCTGTGCTGGTCATGTTCGTCATAAGTAGTACTCCTTTATAGCTTCGTAGCCTTTTAGTCCCTTGTTACTTTCTACTCCCATTACCGCCCGATTGTTGATAGGAACGCAAATGTCTCGGAGAAGGCGCGCTCCAGGGGCTCCGGCCTGGACAGGTACACGTCGTGCCTGGCGCCGGGAATCTCCACCGCGCGGGCCAGGTGGCCGAGGTGGCGGGTGCGCTCCGCAATCTGGCGCGTGTCCAGCACGGCGTCCACCGAGTTGATCTCCTCTGTGTAATCGCCGCCGATCAGCGAGGCGTCAGAGTGCAGGACGAGCGTCGGCACGCCCATCTCAATCCCCCGGTGGATGCGTCGCTGCCCGCGGAGCACGGCGCGGAACCAGCGCCAATTCTTGTCGTGGCCCATGATCGGTTTCCAGTCGGTGTTGTAGGACCAGTGCCCGAAGTGCTCGTCCGACAGCGACTTGCCGTAGCCGCCCTCGGACTGGCCGGGGATGATCGCGTCCGGGCGCAGCGTCGACATCACCAGCGTGGCCAGCTTGTAGACCGCCACCTTCGCTGGCCCGGCCTGCAGGTCCAGCCACGGCGAGTTCAAAATCGCCCCCGTCACGCGTGCCGACGTCTCTTCCGTCCCCCGGCGGCGGAGCCGGTCGAGCCACAGCGCGACGATGAGCCCACCCGTGGAATGGGCGTTGACCACTACTTCGCGGTGCCCCTCGGCGCGGATTATCTCCAGGCTGCGGTCTAACTCGGCGTCGTAGAGCGCGAGGTCGCTGACCGAGTGCCAGGTCTGGCCGGGAAGGTGGGCGCGACCGCACTTGCGCAGGTCGAGCGCGTAGAAGGCGTAGCCCTCGCGTGCGAAGCGCTGCGCGACGTGGTCCTGGAAGAAGTAGTCGGACATCCCATGCACCCACAGGACTGCTGTCTTGTCAGCAACAGGGGATTCGTCGTCAGGCGCGGTGGGGGAGTTTTCGGGGGCGATATCCGGGGGAGTGTAGCGGACCAACTCGGCCCGGATGGGGCCCTCTCCATCGGGGTCTTCTCCCAGCTCAATGGTGTGATGCTGGAAGTGTTCGCCGAGAATGTCCGGCTCCCAGGTGGGGGTAGTGGGCTGCGAAATATCGGGGGTCACGTCGACAACTCTAGCGCCGATTACCGGGGGTAGTGCGTATCTGTGACACAATGGAAGGCGCATGGAGCGCGCTGAACGCGGTCGTCTCAACAATTGGGGTCCGCTGCGTCGGGCGGGCGCTTCATAATCATTAACCTAAAAAAGAAGGATGTTGACAGCAATGGCTGATAGCAAGCTTCCTGCTTCCAGCGGCGACGAGGTTGATGTCGTCCTCGTTGGTGCGGGTATCATGAGCGCGACGCTGGGTGTTTTGCTCAAGGAGCTCGAGCCCTCCTGGTCTCAGATTGTGTTCGAGCGCCTCGATCAGCCTGCCCAGGAGTCGTCGTCCCCGTGGAACAACGCGGGCACCGGGCACTCCGCTCTGTGTGAGCTGAACTACACGCCGGAGAAGAACGGCAAGGTCGACGTCACCAAGGCCAAGAACATCAACGAGCAGTTCCAGGTCTCCCGCCAGCTCTGGACCTCCCTGGTGGAAAACGGCACCCTGACCGACCCGAAGGCCTTCATTAACCCGGTCGATCACACCACCTTCGCCCAGGGTCCGGATCAGGTCGCGTTCATGCGCCGTCGCTACGAGGCACTGGAGAAGGAGCCGCTGTTCCGCGGCCAGGAGCTGATTGAGGACGAGGATCGCTTCGCTGAGTACCTGCCGCTGATGTCGGAGGGCCGCGACTTCTCCAACCCGGTCTCCGCCATCCGCAACCCCAACGGCACCGACGTGAACTTCGGCGCGCTGACTAAGCAGTACCTGGCCGCGCTGTCCGATAAGGGCACCGAGATCCGCTACGGCCACGAGGTCACCGGCCTCAAGCGCGACGGCTCCAAGTGGATCGTCACCGTCAAGAACTTGCACACCAAGGACGTTCGCACCCTGGTCGCCAACTTCGTCTTCGTCGGCGCTGGCGGCGACGCCCTGCCGCTGCTGCAGAAGGCCCGCATCAACGAGATCCGCGGTTTCGGTGGCTTCCCGGTCTCCGGCCAGTGGCTGCGCTGCACCAACGAAGAGGTTATCGCCAAGCACGACGCGAAGGTCTACGGCAAGGCCAGCGTCGGCACCCCGCCGATGTCGGTTCCGCACCTGGATACCCGCATCATCGACGGCAAGCGTGGCCTGCTCTTCGGCCCGTACGCCGGCTGGAACATGAAGTTCCTGAAGCAGGGCTCCAACCTCGACCTGATTAAGTCGCTGCGCCCGGCCAACCTGCCGTCCATGATGGGCGTCGGTGTCCAGGAGATGGGCCTGACCAAGTACCTGATCACCGAGGTGCTCAAGAACTTCGACGCCCGCGTCGAGTCCCTGCGCGAGTACGTCCCGAACGCTAACCCGGAGGACTGGGAGCTGATCGTCGCCGGTCAGCGCGTCCAGGTCATTAAGCCTATGAAGGCCCCGACCTTCGGCACCCTGGAGTTCGGCACCGCGGTCATCAACTCGTGGGACGGCACCATCGCCGGCCTGATGGGTGCGTCCCCGGGCGCCTCCATCGCCCCGGCCGTCATGATTAGCCTGATCGAGCGCTGCTTCGGCAAGCACATGGGTAAGTGGGCGCCGAAGTTGAAGGAGCTCGTGCCCTCCTACGGCACCAAGCTGGCCGACGATCCGGCTCTGTTCGACCAGGTCTGGGCCGCGTCCCAGAAGACCCTGAAGCTGGAGCGCTAGGCTACCGGACTCAGAGCCGGACTAATAGTTCAAACGCTCTAACTCTTGCTACCCCGCTGCGAAGGTCCCCTTCGCGGTGGGGTAGAACTATGTCATGGACAATATCGAGCAGCTAGCGCATCAGCCCGTCGAGGTGTCGGAGTCCGCCGGGGACTGGGTTTTCCCCTTTACCGCGATTGTCGGCCAGGAGAGGCTGCAGCTAGCGCTCATTTTGACCGCGCTGGTCCCCGAGATCGGCGGCGTCGTTATCCGGGGCGAGAAGGGCACCGCCAAGACCACGACGGTTCGGGCGCTCGCGCCGTTCCTCGACGGTCGGCTGGTCAACCTGCCGCTCGGCGCCACCGAGGACCGCGTCGTCGGCTCCGTCGACGTCGAGGCCGTCCTCACCACCGGCCGCGCCCGCTTCAATCCGGGCCTGCTCAGCGCCGCCGACGGCGGCATCCTCTACGTCGACGAGATTAACCTCCTGCCGGATCACCTCGTCGATTCCGTGCTGGACGCCGCCGCGACGGGACGCGTCGTCGTGGAGCGAGACGGCGTCTCCCACAGCGCGACCTCCCGCTTCGTCCTGGTCGGCACCATGAACCCGGAGGAAGGCGAGCTGCGCCCGCAGCTACTCGACCGCTTCGGCCTGGCCGTGGACGTCGTGGCCTCGAAGGACCCGGCCGTCCGCGTCGAGATCATCGCCCGCAGGCTCGCCTTCGACGAAGACCCGGGGGCCTTTTCTTCCCGCTTCGACTCCGCCGACTCCTCCCTGCACGAGCGCCTGGCTGCCGCCCGAGAGCTGCTTGCCGACGTCGCCCTGACCCCGACGGTCCTGGGCCGGATCGCGTCCCTGTGCGCGGCGTTCGACGTCGACGGTATGCGCGCCGACCTGGTCATCGCCCGCACGGCCAGGGCGCACGCGGCCTGGCGCAGCGCGGGCCTCGGCGTCACCGCGGGGGAGGGCGCCATCGGCATCAACGACGAGGACATCAAGGTCGCGGCGGAGATGGCGCTGCCGCACCGGCGCAGGCGCGACCCCTTCGACGAGCCGGGCCTGGATACCAACCAGCTCGACGAGGCCTACGACCACGCGAAGGATCAGTTCCCGGACGAGGAGGAGCAGCCGCAGCCCGAGGACCTCGACCAGCAGGATCCGCCGCAGCAGCCGACAGACCCGCAGGAGGCTCAACCGGAGCAGGGCCAGCCGGAGCAGCAGGGCAGCGCCGGCGGGAAGGGAGGTCGCGCCGAGCAGGGCGCCCCCTTTCGCGGTACCCACAATTAGCCTCGACGGCGTCGGCCACGGCTCCTCCGGCAGGCGCTCCAAAGCCATCGGCCCGCGCGGCAGCACCATCGGCGCCGAGCGCCCGGGCCACGGCCTGCACGTCCCGGCCACCGTGCTGGCGGCAGCCAACCGTGGGGCGCAGGTCGTCTCGGACGCGGAGGGACACTCGCGGGTCGAACTCGTTGCGGGAGACGTCCAGGGCGCGGTTCGCCAGGGCACGGAGTCGAACCTCGTGGTCTTCGTCGTGGACACCTCCGGGTCGATGGCCGCCCGCGGCCGTCTCTCCGCGGTGACGGGGGCCGTCACCTCGCTGTTGCGCGACGCCTACCAGAACCGCGACAAGGTTGCCGTCATCGCCTTCCGCGGCGATGGCGCCGAGGTCCTCCTCCCCGCGACGCGCTCCATCGACGCCGCGGTGCGTCGACTAGCGGATGTCCGCACCGGCGGCCGCACTCCTCTCGCGGAGGGGCTGCTCGCCGCGCGCGATCTGATCGAGCGGGAGGTCCGCAAGGAGCCCGAGCGCCGCCCCATCATCATCCTGCTTTCCGACGGCCGCGCCACCGGCAATGCGGGTCTGCAGCGAGCCGAGGCCGCGGCGGACCTGATCCGGCGAGGGGGACAGTCTGCGGCGGTCGTGATCGACTGCGAGCGCTCGCGGGTGTGCCTGGGGCTTGCGGAAAAAATCGCCGCTGACCTGGGGGCAACGTGTCTGAGCCTCGCCGAGTTGAGCGGGGAGGCGGTCGCGGGCGTGGTCCGTGCCTATCATCGAGGGTATGTCTCAAGGAAAGCTTGACCCAGCCAGCATCCCCGACGACGGCCTGACCACTAGGCAGCGCCGCATGATCCCGATTACCGCGGTGCATACGGGCCCCGGGAAGGGGAAGTCGACCGCCGCCTTCGGCATGGCCATGCGCGCCTGGAACCAGGGCATGAACATCGGCGTCTTTCAGTTTGTGAAGTCCGCGAAGTGGAAGGTCGGCGAGGAGGCGGTGATGCGTCGCCTCGGCGAGCTGCACGAGGCCACCGGCGAGGGTGGGCCCGTCCAGTGGCACAAGATGGGCGAGGGCTGGTCCTGGTCCCGCAAGAAGGGCTCAGAGGAGGACCACGCCGCGGCCGCGGCCGAGGGCTGGGCGGAGATCAAGCGCCGCATCGAAGCAGAGGAGCATGACTTCTACGTCCTCGACGAGTTCACCTACCCGATCAAGTGGGGCTGGATCGACGTCGACGACGTGGTGGAGACGCTCGCGAACCGCCCTGGCCGCCAGCACATCGTCATGACCGGCCGCGACGCCGACCCGAAGCTGATCGAGGTCGCCGACCTCGTCACCGAGATGACCAAGATCAAGCACCCGATGGACGCCGGGCGCAAGGGCCAGAAGGGCATCGAGTGGTAGCAGCGCCCGGTCTGGTCATCGCGGCGACCGCCTCCGGTACCGGCAAGACCACCATCGCCACCGGCCTGATGCGGGCGCTGTCGCGCAGCCGTACGGTTGCCCCCTTCAAGGTCGGCCCGGACTACATCGACCCCGGATACCACGGCGTCGCCGCCGGGCGTCCCGGCCGCAACCTTGACTCCTATATGTGCGGCCCGCAGTCGATTCTGCCGCTCTACTCCCACGGCAGCGAAGGCTGCGACATCGGCGTCGTCGAGGGCGTCATGGGGCTTTTCGACGGCCGTATCGGCCCCGACCCCCTGTCGATTGAGGGCTCCACCGCCGAGATTGCCTCCCTGCTGGGGCTGCCGGTCGTCCTGGTCATCGACGCGCGGCACATGTCGCAGTCGGCCGCCGCGATGGTGCACGGCTTCGCCACCATGCGCACCGACGTGCGGGTCTCCGGCGTGATCATCAACAGGGTGGGCAGCCCCCGCCACGCCGACATCATTACCCGGGCCGTGGAGGCGATGGGCGTCGAGGTTCTCGGCGCCATCCCGCGCGTGACCGACATCGAGGTGCCCAGCCGCCACCTGGGCCTGATCACCGCGGTCGAGCAGGGCGAGCAGTTGGACGCGGTCATCGAGGCGATGGCGAACCTCGTCGAGCGCTACGTCGACATCGACCGCCTGCTCGCCCTGGCCGCGACCCCGGCCGAGGCGACCCCCTGGGACCCCCGCGAGGCGCTGGAGGCGCTCGGGGTGGCACACTCGCCAGCCGAAGTGCGGGTGGCCGTCGCCTCCGGCCCGGCGTTTTCCTTCACCTACGCCGAGCACCTGGAGCTTCTCTCCGCCGCCGGCGCCGAGGTCGTCGAGTTCGACCCGCTTGCCGACGACCTGCCGGACGCCGCCGGATACATCATCCCCGGCGGCTTCCCCGAGGAGCACGCCGACGCCCTGTCTGTGCGCGACGACGTCCGGCGCGGCCTGCAGCGCGCAGCCGACGACGGTGCCGTCATCCACGGCGAGTGCGCGGGTCTGCTGTGGCTCCTGGAGGACCTGGGAGGCCGCCGCATGTGCGGGATCATCCCGGGCCGGGCGTCCATGGCCCGCCTGAAGCTCGGCTACCGCGAGGCGGTGGCCCTGTCCGATTCTGCGCTGGCGACCGTCGGCACGCGGGTACGTGGGCACGAGTTCCACAAGACTGCGCTGTCGGCGGATACGGCGGCGGTGGCCGAGGCTGCGGGATTTAGCCCGGCGTGGGCCTGGCGCGGCTGGGACGGCGCGGCTGTGCAGGAGGGCTTCGTGTCTCGCTCCGGGCGGATTCACGCGAGCTACCTGCATGTTCATCCGGCGGGTGCGCCCGGGTTAGTCGGTCGATTCGTTGACGCGTGCGCCAGGTAAGGTAAGTGTCATGAGTTTGGTTCTGAAAGACCTCGGGGTGTTGGTGGTTGGCGGGTCCACGGCGGCGGAGCGTGTGATTCCGCGCTTTTTGGACTCCGGCGCCACCATCACGGTCTGCGAGGGCGGGGAGGTGACCACCGCCATCGAGGCGTGGGCGGCGGACGGCCGCATCAGCCTCTATCGGACCAGCTTCACCCCGGCGATGAGCTGGGGCAAGGCCATCATGGTCTGCTGCGATGAGGCGTTCCTGCGCGACGTGACGCGCGAGGGGCGCCGCCGCGGAATCCTCGTCGACGACGAGACCGGCTCGGCCCGGCCGCTCACGCCGGTCGCTCTGACGGGGCGACGCGCCTCCCGTGCCGGCGAGCTCGCGGGCCAGGTCGCGCTGGTCGGCGGTGGCCCAGGCGACCCCGGCCTGATCACCGTCGAGGGGCGCCGCCTGCTCCGGCTTGCCGACGTCGTCGTTGCCGACCACTTAGGGCCGCTGTCCCTGCTCGGGGAGCTGGACCCGGACGTCGAAATCATCGACGCCGGAAAGCTGCCCTACGGCCGTGCCATGGCGCAGGAGCGCATCAACGAGCTCCTGGTCCACCGCGCCCGCGAGGGCTACTTCGTGGTGCGCCTGAAGGGTGGCGATCCCTACATCTTCGGCCGCGGCTTCGAGGAGCTCCGCGAGCTAGAGGACGCGGGCATTCCGGTCCGCGTCGTCCCGGGCATCACCTCGGCGATTGCGGTCCCGGGCGCGGCGGGCATCCCCGTGACCATGCGCGGAGTGAACCACGAGTTCACCGTCGTGTCCGGCCACGTCCCGCCAGGCCACCCGAAATCCCTGATCGACTGGGACGCTCTGGGTCGCATGACCGGTACCATCTGCGTCATCATGGGCGTAAAGAACGGCCCGAAGATCGCCGAGGCCCTGCTGGCCGCCGGCCGCAGCGCCGACACGCCCGCAGCCGTGATCCAGGAGGGCACGACGACCAACCAGCGCGCCATTCGCTGCACGCTCGGCACCCTCGGCGAGAAGATCGTCTCGGAGTCCATCAAGCCACCCGCCGTCATCATCATCGGCGAGGTTGTGGGGCTCGGCCACGGTGGCGCCGATGCATAAGGGCATGCATAAGGACAACAAGAAGCAGGACCGCCCATCGCGCCTTAGCTCTCTGCTTGCCGACGAGCAGTTGCGCGCCGCCCTCTGGTTCGGCGCGGCGGCGTTTCTGGTGTTCTACCTCGGAGCGATGCTGATTCTCCGCGTCGTCCTGGTCAGCGGGACCGGCTCCGGCTACGACAGCATCATCGTTGCGGTGGTGGCGGTTATCGCCGGGATTATCGCGGGCCGGAAGAAGTACCGCGACGAAATCTAGGCCGCGCTGGGGGTCGGGCTGTGTTGGGGCTATGCTGCCGGGACCCGGAAAATAATCTGGCCGTCGCCCAGCGAGACGTCGTGGCCGGCATCCCGCGCGACCTCGACGACCTCGTGCGCGGATTCGGGCGCGCGGTCCGCCATGGCGACTGCGCGGGCTAGCAGCCCCTTGTAATGCTTGTTGAAGTGGCTGACGATCTTGCCCTCTGCGGTCAGCACGGTGGCGGTGGTGGCGCCTTTGACCTTGCCGAGGTTCGCGTAGGTTCCCGAGCGCAGGTCCAGCAGGAAATCGACGTCGGAGAGCGCCTCGGTGATGGCCGTGCCCCAGCGCTTCCTCAGCGTCGGTGTCTCGCCCGTGGCCGCCACCGGCAGCTTCACCGTGCCGGACAGGCGGTAGTGGGGAATCATGTCGCCGCCGCCGACGACGCCGAAGAGGGCGGAGCTGATGGCCAGGCGCTCGCGGCCCGCCGCCGGGATCTCCGCGGGATTCAGTGCGTCGTAGAGCACCCCGGTGTAGCGCTCCAGGGCGGGCATCGTGGGGGAGTCCAGCAACGCCGCGTTCGCCGCAACTTCGTCGGCAAGCCTGGGGCCGAGTTTCAGCGTCGCCATGGCGGACTCAGCGTCAGCGGAAAGGGCGACGAGGTCGGCTGCGATCTCGCGGTGAACCCCGGTGAGGGTGGGGAAGGACAGGGAGGAAAAGTCCAGGGCGGGTCCGATCCCGCCGAGGGCTTTGGTCTCCGATGGGGGCAGTACTACGAGCATGGCAACCATACTAACGAGGCCGACGAACGCCCCAGGTTCCGGGCCCAATTGGCAGCGGGTAAAATCACGTTTCATGATTACGCGAATGTCCCAGCTCTTCCTCCGCACGCTGCGCGAGGACCCAGCTGACGCCGAGGTACCTAGCCACAAGCTGCTCGTCCGTGCCGGATACATCCGGCGTAATGCCCCCGGCGTGTACTCCTGGCTGCCGCTGGGCCTGAAGGTACTGCGCAACGTCGAGCGCGTCGTCCGCGAGGAGATGGAGGGCATTGGAGCCCAGGAGCTGTCCTTCCCGGCGCTGCTTCCGCGCGAGCCCTACGAGACCACGAACCGCTGGACCGAGTACGGCCCGGAGCTGTTCCGCCTGAAGGACCGCAAGGGCGCCGACTACCTGCTGGGTCCCACCCACGAGGAGATGTTCGCGCTCGCCGTCAAGGACCTGTTTAGCTCCTACAAGGACTTCCCGACGACGCTGTTCCAGATCCAAACCAAGTACCGCGACGAGGCCCGCCCGCGCGCCGGCATCCTGCGCGGCCGCGAGTTCGTGATGAAGGACTCCTACTCCTTCGACATGGACGACGAGGGGCTCGAGCGCTCGTATCTCGCGCACCGCGGCGCCTACCAGCGCATCTTCGACCGCCTGGGCCTGAAGTACGAGATCTGCCACGCCACCTCCGGCGCGATGGGCGGCTCGGCCTCCGAGGAGTTCCTGGCGGTCTCCGCCAACGGCGAGGACACCTTCGTCGTCTCCTCCGACGGAAAGTACGCCGCCAACGTGGAGGCCGTGTCCATCCCGGCCGCGCAGAAGCTCCCCATCGAGGGGCAGCCGGCAGCCGAGGTCCGCGAGACCCCGGACTGCACCACCATCGCGAAGCTGGTCGAGTGGGCCAACTCCGAGACGGGGCTCGGCCGCGAGGTCACGGCCGCAGACACCCTGAAGTGCATCCTGGTCGCGGTTGATACCAAGAAGGTGGACGAGGAGGGCAAGGCGCTGCCGGAGCAGATCACCGCCATCCTGGTCCCGGGCGACCGCGAGGTCGACGACAAGCGCCTTGAGGCCGCCTTCGAGCCGGGCGAGGTGCGCCTGCTCGAAGACAAGGACTTCGCCGCCAACCCGTTCCTGGTCAAGGGCTACGTCGGCCCGCAGGGCCTCGCCGACCACGGCGTGACCGTGCTCGCCGACCCGCGCGTGGTCGAGGGCACCTCCTGGATCGCCGGCGCCAACGAGGAGGGCAAGCACGCCGTGGGCGTGGTCGTCGGCCGCGACTTCACCCCGGACGGCGTCGCCGATGTCGCCGAGGTCCGCGACGGCGACCCGGCCCCGGAGGGCCACGGCACTCTGTCCATCGAGCGCGGCATCGAGATCGGCCACATCTTCCAGCTCGGCCGCAAGTACACCAACGCCTTCGAGATCGACATCCTGGACGTCAACGGCAAGCGCGCCCGCCCGACCATGGGCTCCTACGGCATCGGCGTCTCCCGCCTGGTCGCGGTCCTGGCCGAGCAGCAGCTGGACGACTCCGGCCTGAAGTGGCCGGTGTCCGTGGCGCCGTTTAAGGTCCACATCGCCGTCGCGGGCAAGAACGCCGAGGCCGCCGACGCCGCCGAGGCGCTCGCCTCCGAACTGGACGCATCCGGCGTCGAGGTGCTCTTCGACGACCGCCCGAAGGTCAGCCCCGGCGTGAAGTTCAAGGACGCCGAGCTGCTGGGCATGCCTTTTGTCGTCATCTTCGGCCGCGGCTACGCCGACGGCAAGGTGGAGCTGCGCAACCGCCTGACCGGCGAGACCGAAGAGGTCGCCGCCGAGGGCATCGCCGAGCTACTGCGCGGCCTCATCGCGCAGTAGCGCGCTTCCTGCCGCGGCGCTACTCCAATCCCGGCAGGGGTTCCAGCTCCGCGCCACCGAGCGCGGACGCCCCCGCCGCCGACAGCCCCGCCGCCTGCAGGGCGAATAGCCGCGTCGGGGCCTCGGCAGCCGCCTTGACGACGTCCTCCCACGCCTGTGCGCAGGATCGCTCGAGGGCCGCGAGGTATTCCACTGGCTTGTCCTGCGGGGAGGGGGCGCCGGGGGCGTCGCTGTACCCCGGGGCCGGTGCGGGCGCGCGGAGGCTCTGGGAGCCGTACAGCGCGGTGACCTCGTCGCGGATGGCGCGGTGGCGCTCGCCGCGGGCCTCTACTGCCTCGCGATTGTCGGATCCGACGTGCGGGGCTGCGACTCCGAGCCCGTAAATCAGCGCATACTCGGCGCTGAGCGCCGCGGCAATTTGGTCTTCGGCGCCCCGCAGCAGATTCGGCCCGGACCCGTCCGCGGGGGTTGCGGGGGCCTTCGGCGTCAGCATTTTCCAGGATGCGCCGACGGCGCGGGCGGCCAGGACCACGCCACCGTCTGTCGCGGTGGCCAGGCGGGCCTGGTAGTCCTCGCGGAGGGTGGAGCGCTGTGCGAGGCTGTCCAGCAGCGCGGTATCGGAGCGGGAGGCAATCAGGAGGGCCACCGGATCCGAACCATCGGCGGCGGTCGATCCCAGGTGGACATCGTCGCCGCATCTCTCGGGCTTGTTGCCGTCCTTCAACGTGCCGCAGGCGCGAGCGATCTCCGCGCCCAGCTTCTCGGCCTGCGCCGAGCGGATCTGCGAGACGGTCCCAGCCTCGGCAGCGTCCTTGGCTCCGGACAGAAGCTCCGCGTCCCTTGCGGCGAGGGCATGGAGGACCTCGATCGCGGCGTCGGGGCGCGGGGCGACCAAATGCGTGCAGGACGCTAGCGCGGGAGTGGCCAGCGTCGCCAGTGCCGCGGCAAGGAAATTGCGGCGGCACAGCGGGCGGGCTGGGAGCCCATTGTCGTGCCGGGATGTCTCGAAAGTCGGGGAGGGGGTCGAACTCACCTCTCCATAGTGCCACGGACGGCGGGGCACACGGCGCATCACGGCCCTATCAGCGATCTGGAATGGCCCGCCGGTAGGATGGGGGACTATGGCGATACCCGCACCAGAAAAAATTGAAGAAATCCTCGCTCCCGCACTTTCGCGGATCGGCCTCGACATCGAGGCTGTGAAGGTCGTCCGCGCCGGAGCTAAATCCCAGGTCGTCGTGAGCGTCGACGGAGAGACCCGCCCCGACCTCGATGGGCTGGAAGAGGCCACCAGGGTCGTCTCTGAGGAGCTCGACGCAGCGGAGGCCGCCGGTGCCGCCAACTTCGGCGCCCAGGGCTACACCCTCGAGGTTTCCACGCCGGGTATCGACGCACCGCTGGTCAAGCCCCGCCATTGGCGCCGCAACCTCGGTCGCCTCGTGCAGGTCTCGCTTGCCGACGGCACGACGTTGCCGGGTCGCATCGGTGCGTTGAGTGAGCCGGAGGATGCGGTTATTATCGTCTCCTCGGCGGGGCCGAAGGGACGGCCTCGCGCGACTGGGCAGGTGCTCCGATTGGCTGATATTGCCCGCGCGGTGGTACAAGTTGAATTCTCAACACCGCCCGCAGTCGAAATGGAATTCGTGGGCCTGACGTTTGACGATGCCTTGAACAGGCTGGAGGATGACAAGTGAAGATTGAACTAGCCGCTCTTCGAACCCTAGAGAAGGAGAAGGGCATCCCGGTCGGGGAGATGCTGTCGCTGGTGGCGAAGGCCCTGCGCGAGAGCTACCGCGACACCACCGCGCCGGCGAAGTACGCCCGGGTGGATATTGACTCCGAGACCGGCGACGTGACAGTCTTCGCCCAGGAGCGCGACGACGAGGGCAATCTCATCTCCGAGTGGGATGACACCCCCGAGGGCTTCGAGCGCACCGCGGCCTTTGCGGTCCGCCAGACCATTCTCCAGCGGCTGCGCGACGCGGCCAACACCCAGGTCCTGGACGAGTACGCCGACCTGTCCAACCAGGTGATCTCCGGCGTCGTTCAGCGCGATGTCTACGCGAATGAAAAGGGCATCGTCGTCATCCACATTGGCTCTGAGGCCAACGGTCGCGACGGTATTCTCCTGCCCGCCGAGCAGTTGCCGGGCGAAAAGCTAGAGCATGGCGACCGCGTGAAGTGCTATGTCGTCGGCGTCAACAAGACCCCGCGTGGCGTGGCGATCAACCTCTCGCGTACGCACCCGGAGCTGATCCGCAAGCTCTTTGAGCTGGAGGTCCCGGAGGTCGCAGACGGTGCCGTCGAGCTGATCTCGATTGCGCGAGAGGCAGGCCACCGCACCAAGGTCGCAGTGCGTCCGACGGTCAAGGGCCTCAACGCCAAGGGCGCCTGCATCGGCCCGCGCGGCCAGCGCGTGACCTCGATCATGAACGAGCTCAAGGGCGAGAAGATCGACATCATCGACTACGACGAGGATCCCGCGAAGTTCGTCGGAAACTCCCTGGCTCCGGCGAAGGTAGTCAGCGTGAAGATCCTGGACGAGGAGGAACGTCGCGCACACGTCGTCGTGCCCGACTACCAGCTCTCGCTCGCGATTGGTAAGGAGGGGCAGAACGCCCGCCTGGCCGCCCGCCTGACCGGCTGGCGGATCGACATCCACTCCGACGCCGAGTAAGCGGCGGAGTAGGAGTAGTGCTGACGCGCCACCAGCTGAAGTTGTTAGCACTTTATGGCCGGTTCGGGTTATGCTTGTACCCGGCCAAAAAGACAAAGGCGTAGTTCCTGGTGCCTGGATTGCTCGTTGCGACAAGCAGTTGTGGCAAGGATCCGGGTGGCACGGACGCGCTACAACGCTTGGCAGTAGACGCACAGCAGGGAAGGTAGGTGTGGCGCGAGTATGACGCAGTCGCGGGTTGTCAACCCGAGTTCGGATTCTCACGCGCCTATTCGTACCTGCATCGCTACTAAACAGCGCTGCGCAGACTCGCAGCTGCTGCGGGTCGTCGCCGGTCACACGCACGACGGGGTGACGTCTGTCGTCCCGGACCCGGGACGTCGTATGCCCGGTCGTGGTGCGTGGATTACTCCGACGCTGACAGCCTGGGAGATCGCGCACAAGCGTCGCGCCTTTGGCCGCGCACTGAAGGTGTCCGCACACGTGGACGCGAATCCGGTGAAGCGATACATCGAAGAACTGTCGACCGACAACGTGTCGAGTCGGGAGAACCCCGGTGTTCCGCAGAATCGGAACAAAGAGAACAGAAAGACCTGAACACTGATGAGCACACGATGAAGCATCAGCGATGAACGGCAATAAGTAAGAGGGAGCCCAGCAGGCCACTCCGGTGCGCGGATCTTTTTTCAACTTCTAGTTAAGAAGCGATAAAGATATCCGCCGGACGCTGCTCGGCCCCTACTAGTGAGGAGAGCAGTGTCCGGAAAGCTACGTGTCCATGAGCTCGCAAAGCAGCTCGGGGTCACCAGCAAAGAACTACTGGCCGAGCTAAAGGAGCACGGCGAGTTCGTTAAGACAGCTTCTTCGACGGTGGAACCGCCCGTCGTCAAGAAGATGAAGAAGGTATACGAGGAGAAGAACGCGGCTGCACCGCAGGCCGCGGGCGATAGCGCGCCCGCTGCTAAGGCGGCGCCGTCCGCTGCGAAGCCCGCTGCGAAGCCGGGGGCCAAGGCCACCAAGCCCGCAGCAAAGCCTGCCGCGAAGCCCGCAGCAAAGCCGGGAGCCAAGGCCGCCAAGCCTGCGGCGCCGAAGGCCGCGGAGCAGAAGTCGGCATCGAAGCCAGCTCCGCGCCCGACCCCGGGTGCGGCCGCGAAGCCGGCGGCAAAGTCGACCGCTTCCGAGGCTCCGGTGGCCCCGCGCCCGCAGCAGCGCCCCGCAGGTGGCCCGGCGGGCCCGAAGCCGGGTCCGAAGCCGGGTGCCCGCGCGCCGCGCGTCGCAAACAACCCGTTCTCGACCGGCGGCCAGTCCCGTCCGGCACCGCGTCCGTCCAACATGCCTCGCCCGCAGGGCGGCAACGCTGGCGGTCGCCCGGGTCCGAAGCCGGGCGCTCGCCCGGGCGGACCGCGCCCGCAGGGTGCGCAGGGTGGCCAGGGTCGTGGCCCGAAGCCGGGCGCAGGTCGCCCGCAGGGTGGTCAGGGTCGTGGCCCGAAGCCGGGCGGTAACCGTCCGTCGCCGGCCATGATGCCGTCGCACCCGAATCCGGGCCAGATGCCGAGCCAGTCGTCCCGTGGCGGCGGCTTCGGCGGCCGTGGCCGTGGTGGCCAGGGCGGCCCG
>NZ_ULHE01000005.1 GCF_900519355.1 Corynebacterium lactis
GTCCCGGTGGCGGCCCCCGCGGCGGTCGCGGCGGTCGCCGCGGCGGTACCGCAGGTGCGTTCGGTCGCCCGGGTGGCGCCCCGCGCAAGGGACGCAAGTCGAAGCGGCAGAAGCGCAACGAGTACGAGGCAATGCAGGCTCCGTCCGTGGTGGGCGCGTCAAGCTGCCTAACGGCCACGGCGAGACCATCCGCCTCGCGCGCGGCGCGTCGCTGTCCGACTTCGCCGACAAGATCGGTGCGGACGCAGCAGCACTGGTCCAGGCGCTGTTCAACCTCGGCGAGATGGTGACCGCTACGGCGTCCGTCTCCGACGAGACCCTGCAGCTGCTTGGCGACGAGATGGACTACAAGGTCCAGGTCGTCTCCCCAGAAGACGAGGACCGCGAGCTGCTCGAGTCCTTCGACCTGCAGTTCGGTGAGGACGAGGGCGGCGAGGAAGAACTCGTCCAGCGTCCTCCGGTGGTGACCGTTATGGGTCACGTCGACCACGGTAAGACCCGACTGCTCGACACGATCCGTAAGGCCAACGTCGGCGGTCACGAGTCCGGCGGCATCACCCAGCACATCGGCGCCTACCAGGTTCCGGTGGAGCTCGACGGCGTCTCCCGCAAGGTGACCTTCCTGGATACCCCGGGCCACGAGGCGTTTACCGCCATGCGTGCCCGCGGTGCGAAGTCCACCGACATCGCGATCCTGGTTGTGGCCGCCGACGACGGCGTCATGCCGCAGACGGTCGAGGCGATCAACCACGCCAAGGCCGCCGACGTGCCGATCGTCGTCGCAGTCAACAAGATTGATAAGGAAGGCGCTGACCCGCAGAAGATCCGCGGCCAGCTGACCGAGTACGGGCTGACCGACGAGGAGTGGGGCGGCGACACCATGTTCGTCGACATCTCCGCGAAGCAGGGCACCAACATCGATGCTCTGCTGGAGGCGGTTCTGCTGACCGCCGACGCCTCGCTGGACCTGCGCGCCAACCCGAACATGGACGCTCAGGGCGTCGCGATTGAGGCCCACCTCGACCGCGGCCGTGGCCCGGTGGCGACCGTCATCGTCCAGCGCGGTACCCTGCGCGTCGGTGACTCCATCGTCGTCGGCGACGCCTACGGTCGTGTGCGTCGCATGGTCGACGAGTACGGCAACGACGTGGAAGAGGCGGGCCCGTCCCGCCCGGTCCAGGTTCTCGGCCTGACGTCCGTCCCGGGCGCCGGCGATAACCTCCTGGTTGTCGACGAGGACCGCACGGCCCGCCAGATTGCGGACCGCCGTGACGCGCGCCGTCGTAACGCGATGCAGGCACGTCGTCGCAAGCGCGTCTCCCTGGAGACCCTGGACGAGATCCTGAAGGAGACCAACACCCTCAACCTGATCCTGAAGGGCGACAACGCCGGTACCGTCGAGGCACTGGAAGAGGCGCTGCTCAAGATCGAGGTCGACGACGAGGTCGCCCTGAACATCATCGACCGCGGCGTCGGTGCTGTCACCCAGACCAACGTCTCGCTCGCCGCTGCGTCGGACGCCGTTATCATCGGCTTCAACGTGCGCGCCGAGGGCAAGGCCACCGAGATGGCCAACGCCGAGGGCGTCGACATCCGCTACTACACGGTCATCTACCGTGCCATCGAAGAGGTCGAGGCAGCCCTGAAGGGCATGCTCAAGCCGATCTACGAGGAGAAGGAGCTCGGCCGCGCCGAGATCCGCGCCATCTTCAAGTCCTCGGCTGTCGGCCTCATCGCAGGTTGTATGGTCGAGTCCGGCAAGATGCGCCGCAACGCGAAGGTCCGCCTGGTCCGCGACGGCAACGTCGTCACCGAGGGCGCGACGATCGAGTCGCTGCGCCGCGAGAAGGACGACGCCACCGAGGTCGCAGCCGGCTACGAGTGCGGTATGGTGCTGTCCTACCCGGACATCCAGGTCGACGACATCATCGAGGCCTACGAGATGGTCGAGGTGCCACGCACCTAAGCGCGAGATGGTCGAGGTGCCACGTACCTAAGCGCGACCACCACATCCGCGACGCCGGGGTAGCCCCGTCGTAAAGCGAGCGAGCCCCGCCCGGTTTCTTCACTGGGCGGGGCTTTGCGCTGCCGGTTCGAGGTCCGTGGCAGAATCAATTACAATTGCGCGGTTTGAACATTTTCAGCCGCAGAGAATTCTTATTTGGGAGATGAACGACATGGCAGATCCGGCACGCGCGCGCCGCTTGTCCAAGCGAATCCTGGAGATCGTCGCGAGCGCCATCGAGCGCGAGATTAAGGACCGCCGCCTGGAACTCGTGACCATTACGGACTGTCGCGTCACCGGCGATCTTCACGACGCCACGGTGTACTACACCGTCCGCGGCCGCACCCTGGACGAGGAGCCGGATTACGACACCGCCGCGGCCGCGCTGGAAAAGGCGAAGGGGCAGCTGCGCAGCCTCGTCGGCCGCGGCATCGGTGTGCGCTACACGCCGACTCTGTCCTTCGAGGTCGATACCGTGCCCGAGGCCAGCGCCCACATGGAGGATCTGCTGGAAAAGACGCGCGCCCGCGACGCCGAGCTGGCAGAGTTGGCGAAGAACGCGAAGCCGGCCGGGGATTCCAACCCCTACCGCACCGAGGACGAATAAGCAGCAGCCGGCGAGCAGCAGCGAGGAATCGAGGAGGCCCTCACCGTGACGACATCCCCACAGGCGCAGGAGCAGGCGGCGCACCAGCTCTCCCAGGCGATTGGGCGCCACATGTCCAAGCCGATTCAGCAGACGCAGGCCATGCTTGCCGACGCAAAGAATGTCGGCGTGGTCTGCCACGTCCACCCCGACGCGGACGCCGTGGGTGCCGCGGCGGCGATGGTGATGGCCCTGCGGCAGCGCGGGTTGTGGGCTGTGGCCTCCTACGGCAACAACGAGCTGCCGGCCAAGTCCCTGCTGACCATCCCGGGGTGGGATGCCTTCGTGCCCTTCACCGAGCTGGACGAGGACATCGACACCTGGGTCACGGTGGACTGCGCGAGCCCCGGCCGCCTCGGCGCGCTGGAGCAGCGCCTGATGGCCTCGGACCGGCTGATTAACGTCGACCATCACCCGACCAATACCCGCTTCGGCGCGGTCGACCTGGTCGACGAGTACTCCGAGTCCACCACGATGGTCCTGCTCGACTTCTTCGGGGTGTGGGGCATCAAGCTGACCCGCGAGATGGCCCACGCGCTCTACGCCGGCCTGCTGACGGATACCGCCTCCTTCCAGTTCGGGCGCTCCCGCATGCACACCGCCGCCGCGCGGCTCCTGGACAAGGGCCTGGACCCGCGCACCATCGGCGCGCAGTTGCTGGAGGAGCACCCCTTTGCCTACCTGCCCTTCCTGGGCACGGTGCTGGCCACCGCGACCGAGGTCAAGAGCTTCGGCGGGGGAGTCGGCCTGATCCACGTCACCATCGCCCACGAGGACCAGCGCGATGTGGGCCAGGATGAGACCGAGTCGGTCATCGACATCGTCCGCACGACCAATGCCGCCGACGTCTGCGCGGTGCTCAAAGAGTACTCCCCGGGCGTGTGGAGCGTCTCCCTGCGCTCCCGCGAGGTCGTCGACGTCTCCCAGGTCGCGCTCTCCCTCGGCGGTGGCGGGCACCTGCGCGCGGCCGGTGTCACGCTGGAGGGCACCCGCGACGAGGTCCTCGAGGCGCTCCTCGGCGCCTCGGATGTGGCTGCCTCCACCGCATCGCCCGACACGCGCCGGTAGGGCGGGGCGCTTCTTCATGCCTTCGCTTGACGACGCCTCCCCGGTCACCAGCGACCGGGACGTAACGCTGCGCACGATTCTTTCCCTGGCGATTCCCGCGCTGGGAGTCCTGGCGGCGCCCGCGCTGTACGTCCTGCTGGACACGGCCGTCATCGGGCGCCTCGGCGCCGTCGAGCTGGCGGCGCTGGCCGCCGGGTCCACAATCTTCTCGGTGGTGACGACGCAACTGACCTTCCTTGCCTACGGCACCACGGCGCGCTCGTCGCGAGCTTTCGGCCGCGGCGACGTCACGGGCGCGGTTGCCGAGGGCCTGCAGGCCACGTGGGTCGCGGCCGTCGTCGGCGGCGCGCTGTTCGCCCTCGTCGTGGCGCTGGCGCCGACCTTCACGGGGTGGCTGGCGCCCCAGGCGGACGTCGCCTCGGACGCGGGGACGTGGCTGCGGATCGCGGCCTTCGCGATTCCCCTCACCCTCGTGGCGCAGGCCGGCAACGGCTGGCTGCGCGGCATCCAGGACACCAGGGCCCCGCTGGTATATGTGCTGGCGGGGCTTGCGCCCGCGGCGCTCGCGATCATCCCGCTCGTTTCGGCCTTCGGGCTGGCGGGCTCCGCGATGGCCGTCCTCGGAGGCGAGCTGATCACCGGCGGGCTCTTCCTGCGCCGGCTGCTGACCGAGTGCCGGGGCCGGGGCATCCCGCTGTCGCCGGATCGGCGCGTCATCGTCAGCCAGCTGGTGCTCGGCCGCGACCTCATCGTCCGCTCGCTGTCCTTCCAGGTCGCGTTCCTCTGTGCCGCGGCCGTGGCGGGTCGCGTCGGCGCGACGGCGCTCGGCGGGCACCAGGTCATGCTGCAGCTCTGGAACCTCGTCTCGCTGCTGCTCGACTCCCTTGCAATCGCGGCCCAGACGCTGGTCGGCGCAGCTTTGGGCGCGGGTGCGGCAGCCTCGGCGCGCTGGACGGGGCGGCGCGTGACCTACTGGTCGCTCGGCATCTCCGCGGTGCTGGCTGCCGTCTTTGCCGCCGGCAACGCGTGGATCGTTCGCCTTTTCACCTCCCACGAGGGCGTCATCTCCGCCGTCGTCAGCGGTCCCTGGTGGATTCTCGTCGCGATGATCCCCCTCGGCGGCGTCGTCTTCGCCCTCGACGGAGTGCTGCTGGGCGCCGGAGACGCGGCTTTCCTGCGCAACGCCACCGTCGCCGCCGTCGTGTGCGGCTTCCTGCCCCCGGTGTGGCTGGCGCAGGCCTTTGGCTGGGGCCTGCCCGGCATCTGGTGCGGCCTGCTGGCCTTCATGCTGCTGCGCCTGGCCTTCGTCTCCTGGCGCTTTAGGGGCAGCGCCTGGCAGTCGGCGGCCGCGTAATGCCCGCCTTCGATGTTGACGCTTTCCGACGGCTCCTGCCCGGCGGCGTCTCTTTCGCCGGCCACCAGGGCGCTCTGGCGACCACGCCGCCGCTTATCGGGGACGAGGCGTTGGCTGCGGCGCGGTTTTCGGAGGCCCGGCGCCGTGAGTTCGCCGTCGGCAGGCAGGTGGCGAGGCAGGCGCTGGCGGGGTTGGGCCGTGCCGGGGAGCAGAGCATCGGGGTCGGTCGGGGGAGGCAGCCGCTGTGGCCGGACGGCGTGGTGGGGTCGCTGACCCACACCGGCGACGTGGCCGCGGCGGCGGTGGCCGACGTGAGGGCGCTGCGGGGAATCGGCATCGACATCGAGCGCGATCAGGAGCTGGCCGCGGGCGTCGCCGAGGCGGTGCTGCGGCCGGACGAACCCCGTGTCGACCCGGTCGTGCAATTTAGTGCCAAGGAGTCGCTGTACAAGCTCTGGTGGCCGATTGCCCGGCAGTGGCTGGACTTCGGCGAGGTCGCCGTCGATGTGGGGGCCGACGGCGCCCTGCGCTACCGCATCGACCGCGCGGTGCCCCCGGAGTTTCGGCGGCTCCGGGCGGCCTGGCTGCGCAGCGGTGATTTTGTCGCGACCGCAGCTTGGATCGAGACGGATTAGTACCAGACAGCTACAGTGCCGTCTCTACAGCGTCGCCGGGCGCACCACGAACACGGTCTTCGCCCGCTTGCCGGACTCGGTCAGCAGGGCGGGAACGCGACCGTCCGGGGCTACCGCCGCGTAGGTGCCCGCAATCCCCGCCGGGACCAGCCACTTGCCCTGGGCCAGGTCCGCGGCCTCGGTGGCGCTGACCTGGCGGGCGGGGAAGCAGCGCAGGCAGGCGGCATCGAGGCTCATCGGCAGCAGCGCCGCCGCGCGCTCGGCTGGGGGACGCCGCTGCTCCGCGGCCTCCGGGTGTCCGTTGTCCCAGGCCTCGGCGGCCTCGGCCAGCTGCTCCAGCGTCACCGCGTCGCCCAGGTCGAAGGTCCCCGCCGCGGTGCGCCGCAGCGCCACCAGGTGCCCGCCGACCCCGAGGGCTGCGCCCATGTCGCGGGCCAGGGACCTGATGAAGGTACCCGCAGAGCAGTCGACCTCCACGTCGATGTCCACGCACTCGCCGGGGCGTGCCGGGTCGCTGTCGCGGCGAATATCCAACACATCGAACCGCGACACGGTCACCGGCCGCGCCGGAATCTCGACCTTCTCGCCGCGTCGAATCCTCTCGTGGGCGCGCACCCCATCGATCTTCACCGCCGACACAGACGCCGGTACCTGCATGATCTCGCCGGTCAGATTCGCTACCTCCGCGGAGATCTGCTGATCCGTCACCTCGGCCGCCGACGCGGTGGTAAGGACCTCGCCCTCGGCGTCGTCGGTAAGCGTGGCCGCGCCCAGGCGGATGGTGGCGGCGTACGACTTGGTGTCGGCGTGCACGTGGGGCAGGAAGCGCGTGCCGCGGCCGATGCCGAGGACCAGCACGCCGGTGGCCATCGGGTCCAGCGTGCCGGAGTGGCCGACCTTCTTCGTGCGGAAGATCCGGCGCAGGCGCCCGACCACGTCGTGGCTCGTCCACCTCGCGGGCTTGTCGACGATGACAACGCCGGAGTCCGCGATGGGGTCAGCGGAGTTCGACTGGGTGGGGGCAGCATTTTCGGTCATGGTGGCAATCCTATGTTGTGCTATTTGCGGTGCGTCGCGGGGCCACACGTTAGACTGTCTCCTTGTGGAGATTTGGCATGGACTGGACAGTGTACCCGCGGACTTCGGCGACGCCGTTGTGACCATCGGCGTCTTCGACGGCGTCCACAAGGGGCATAAGACCCTGGTACGCAGCGCCGTCGCGGACGCGAGGGCCCGGGGCGTGAAGTCGATCATGATGACGTTCGACCCGAACCCCGTCGCACTGTTCGCCCCCGACAAGGTCCCGGCGGGGCTGTCCACGGTGGCCCGCCGCGCCGAGCTGGCGGCGGCCGAGGGCATCGACGCCATGCTGGTCATCGCCTTCGACAAGGCATTCGCCAGCATCGAGCCCGAGGACTTCGTGCGCGTCGTGCTGGGGGCGAAGCTCCGCGCCAAGGTGGTCTACGTCGGCGAGAACTTCACCTACGGCAAGATGGCGAAGGGCACCGCCGAGACCATGCCCGCCCACGGCGAGAAGTTCGGCATCGACGTCACCATCGTCCCGCTTCTCGACGTCGAGGCGGCGGCGTTACCGAGCGCGTCTCCTCGACCCGCGTGCGCGGGCTGCTAGCTGACGGCGAGGTGGAGGCCGCGGCGACCTGCCTCGGCTACTACTACCGCGTCGACGGCCGCGTTATCCACGGCCAGGGCAGGGGAGGCGCACAGCTCGGATTCCCGACGGCCAACATCGACTTCGCCGAGGGGCTGGCGGTCCCGGCCGACGGCGTCTACGCGGCCTGGTTTAGCGCGACCGCGACGGACCAGCGCCCGAGCCCGGATGAGGCGGGCGACATGGAGTTCGGCGTGCGCTACCCGGCGGCGGTGTCCGTGGGTTCGAACGTGACCTTCGGCGACACCCACAAGACGGTGGAGGCGTTCGTTATCGATCGACACGCCGACCTCTACGGCGTCGACGGGCACATCGAGTTCGTCGGCAGAATCCGGGGCATGGAGAAGTTCGACGGAATCGATGCGCTAATTGAGTGCATGAACCTCGACGTGGCCGAGACCCGAACCATTTTGGAGAACTCGGTAATCAACTGATAGGGTTTGTCTTCGGCTGTGACTGCGGTCCGCGAGCAGTTACGTTGTATAGCCCTTCCGCTCCCGGAGGCTTGGGGGAGGAAAGCGGACTGAAATAACGACTACAAGTTGATTTGAAGGAGAATTCTCATGGCTCTGAGCACCGAGAAGAAGGCCGAGATCCTCAAGGAGTTCGGCCTGCACGAGACCGACACCGGCTCCCCGGAGGCGCAGGTTGCGCTGCTGACCACCCGTATCCGTCAGCTGACCGAGCACCTGAAGTTCCACAAGCACGATCACCACTCCCGCCGCGGCCTGCTGCTGCTGGTCGGTCGCCGCAAGGGCCTGCTGAAGTACCTGCAGGACAACGACGTCGAGCGCTACCGTAAGCTGATCGAGCGCCTGGGCCTGCGTCGCTAATTGCGCCCGCAGCTCAAAGACTTTTCAGTCTTTTTCGCAGCCGCTTTGAGCGCTGCCCACAGCCCCCGGACTCCCGAGTGAGGGAAGTCACCGGGGGCTTTTTGGTGCGCCGAGATGTGGATTGCAGCGTTTTTGCTGCTAGAATCGTGCCTCGTTGTATGTCAACTTATGAGCAGGCGACATCGATGATCGCCTCGATACTTTTCTAGGAGTAGTACCCTATGACCAACAGCAACGCTGTTGAATACTTTGTCGATGACGAGTTCGGCATCACCGAAGCCGTAGCCACCATCGACAACGGTGATTTCGGAACCCGCACCATCCGTTTCGAGACCGGTCAGCTGGCCCGCCAGGCTGGCGGCTCCGTCACCACCTACTTGGACGACGACACGATGCTGCTGTCGACCGTCACCGCCTCCAACCAGCCGCGCGAGGGCTTCGACTTCTTCCCGCTGACCGTGGACGTTGAGGAGCGCATGTACGCGGCCGGCAAGATCCCGGGCTCGTTCTTCCGCCGTGAGGGCCGCCCGTCGACCGACGCCATCCTGGCCTGCCGTCTGATCGACCGCCCGCTGCGCCCGACCTTCGTCAAGGGCCTGCGCAACGAGGTCCAGGTCGTCAACACCGTCCTGTCCTGGAACCCGCAGGACCGCTACGACGTCGTCGCCATCAACGGCGCGTCTGCGGCCACCCAGCTCTCCGGCCTGCCGGTCTCCGGCGCGGTCGGCGGCGTCCGCATTGCCCTGATCTCCGACGATGAGCACCCGAAGGGCGCCTGGGTCGCGTTCCCGACCGAGGAGCAGCACGAGGAAGCCCTGTTCGAGATGGTCGTCGCGGGTCGCATCGTCACCCGCAAGCGCGGCCGCCGCAACGTCGAGGACGTCGCCATCATGATGGTCGAGGCCGGCGCCGGTGAGCACGTCGTCGAGCGCGTCGCAGGCGGCGCCCCGGCCCCGACCGAGAAGATCGTCGCCGAGGGCCTCGAAGCCGCGAAGCCGTTCATCAAGGTCCTCTGTGAGGCCCAGGCGGGTCTCGCCGAGCGCGCAGCCAAGGACACCCAGGAGTTCCCGCTCTTCCCGCCGTACACCGACGACGTCCTCGCGGCCGTCGAGAAGAAGGCCTCGAAGAAGCTCTCGAAGCTGCTGACCATCCCGGGCAAGCAGGACCGCGACGACGCCACCAACGCCTACATGGAGGAGATTGAGGCCGCGCTTATCGACGGCTTCGTCTCCGACGACGTCGACGAGGCTGCAGCCTCCAAGCAGATTCGCGCCGCCTACAACGCCGTGATGAAGCAGATCGTCCGCGGCAAGATCCTCTCCGAGGGCTTCCGTATTGACGGCCGTGGCGTCACCGACATCCGCGACCTGGGTGTCGAGGTCGACCTCATCCCGCGCGCCCACGGCTCCTCGCTGTTCGAGCGCGGCGAGACCCAGATCCTGGGTGTCACCACCCTGGACATGCTGAAGATGGAGCAGACCATCGACTCGCTGACCCCGACGAAGTCGAAGCGCTACATCCACCACTACAACTTCCCGCCGTACTCCACCGGCGAGACCGGCCGCGTGGGCTCCCCGAAGCGCCGCGAGATCGGCCACGGTGCGCTGGCCGAGCGCGCCCTGGTTCCGGTGATCCCGTCCCGCGAGGAGTTCCCGTACACCATCCGCCAGGTCTCCGAGGCGCTGGGCTCCAACGGCTCGACCTCGATGGGGTCGGTCTGCGCGTCGACCCTGTCGCTGTACAACGCCGGTGTCCCGCTGAAGGCGCCGGTCGCGGGCATCGCCATGGGCCTGGTCTCCGGCGAGGTCGACGGCAAGGAGAAGTTCGTCGCGCTGACCGACATCCTCGGCGCCGAGGATGCCTTCGGCGACATGGACTTCAAGGTCGCGGGCACCAGTGAGTTCATCACCGCGCTTCAGCTCGACACCAAGCTCGACGGCATCCCGTCCAAGGTCCTGGCCGACGCCCTGTCCCAGGCCCGCGACGCCCGCCTGACAATCCTGGACACCATGTCCGAGATCATCGACGCTCCGGACGAGATGAGCGGTCTTGCCCCGAAGATCACCTCCGTGAAGGTTCCGGCCTCCAAGATCGGCGAGCTGATTGGCCCGAAGGGCAAGACCATCAACGCCATCACCGAGGAGACCGGTGCGGACATCTCCATCGAGGAGGACGGTACCGTGTTCGTCTCCGCCACCACCGGTGAGTCCGCGGACGCCGCGATTGAGAAGATCAACGCAATCGCCAACCCGCAGCTGCCGAAGGTCGGCGAGCGATACCTGGGCACCGTCGTCAAGACTGTCGCCTTCGGCGCGTTCGTCTCGCTGACCCCGGGCCGCGACGGCCTGGTGCACATCTCGAAGCTCGGTGGCGACAAGCGCATCGAGAAGGTCGAGGACGTCATCAACGTCGGCGACAAGATTCAGGTCGAGATCGCCGATATTGACAACCGCGGCAAGATTTCCCTGGTCCCGGTCGAGGACAACTAGCGCAACGGGCGCAGGCCCCGGCCCGCGCCACCGCTAAGCCCGTTCGGGGCAGCCCCCTCAGTGTGAGCTGGGAGGCCGCCCCGGGCGGGTTTTGTGCTATCCCGGGTCTTAGTAGGAACCGCACCCCTTAGGAAAGGCCCGCGCATGGACTCGCTCATCGCCCACGACCACAAGTTCGTCGATATCTCGGCAGGCGACTACGCCGCGTCGATCTCCACCTTCGGGGGCGGGCCTCGCTCACTCGAATACGCGGGCGCGCCGCTGTTGTCTGACTACCCCAAGGGGTTTAACCCGCCGCTGTCCGCCGGCACCATCCTCGCGCCGTGGCCCAACCGCGTTGCTGACGGGGTCTTCATCTTCGGCGGGGACGTACATCGCCTCGACATCTCGGAGCCGTCGCGGGCAAATGCGATCCACGGATTCGTGGCCGGGCGCGTGTGGGAGGTAGGGCAGAACTCGCCCAGCTCGGTGAGCCTGAGTACGCACGTAGCGCCCCAGCCCGGTTGGCCCTGGGCTCTTGATCTCGCGGTGACCTGGTCGGTCGACGCGGAAAGTGGGCTTTCCGCTGAGGTCGCCATTACCAACGACTCCGAGGCCGCGTGCCCATTCGGGCTCGGCTGGCACCCGTACCTCAGCGCGCTGGGCGCCGCAGTCGACGACTGCACCCTTCGTCTGCCGGTGGACAAGAACCTGCCGCTGGAGCCGGTTAGGAATCTTCCGGCGGGCACGGCTATCGCCGCCGACGACGTCCTACCCGGCGTAGGGTCGGCCGCGCCGTTGGCCGGCGTCTGGCTCGACCACTGCTTCTTCGACTCCGGGGCGCGTGAGCGCGGTCAGGTGCGTCGGCAAGCGGAGCTGCTCGGGCCCGACGGCCGGGGCGCGCTGTTGTGGGCGGACGGGTCGTTCGGTTGGTTCCAGGTGTACACCGCCGACCCGGCGCGCAGGGAGGGCTTCCCCGGCCACGGCAAGGCGATTGCGGTGGAGCCGATGACCTGCCCGCCCGACGCGCTGCGGTCAGGCACCGGGCTGCTGGTGCTTTCGCCGGGGGAGCGGAAGGTCCTGCAAATGGGGGTGCGTGCGGTCGCGGGGTGACACCGACCTCCACCCGAATGGGTTGGGTCCCGGTTGGGTTCTAGCGGCGGCTGTTGCTTCAAAACTACACTCGTGGACAGATGTAAAAGACAGGATGAAGATTTTGTTCCATGGTGTCGTATCGGCCCTCGGGCCTGCGGTGATGTGAGTCCACAGAATACGGTTTTCGGCGGACACCTGTCTTTTCATACGCTTCTGAATCAATTCTGCTACTTGCTAGGAGGCCGTCGTGATCTTGGCTGAATCAGCACTGAGACTCGACGCAACGTGGGTGGACTACTCACTTGTTGCCCTATACTTCGTATTCGTCCTCGGCATCGGTTGGGCCGCGCGCTCAAAGGTGTCGAGCTCCATCGACTTTTTCCTCTCCGGCCGGTCCCTGCCCGCATGGGTGACCGGCCTCGCGTTTATCTCGGCCAACCTGGGCGCCGTCGAAATCGTCGGCCATTCCGCCAACGGCGTGCAGTACGGCTTCCAGACGATGCACTACTTCTGGATCGGCGCGATTCCGGCGATGGTGTTCCTCGGCATTGTGATGATGCCCTTCTACTACGGATCGAAGGTCCGCTCGGTGCCGGAGTTCATGCTCCGCCGATTCGGGCCCGGCGCGCACCTGGTCAACGCCCTGTCGTTCGCTGTGGCGCAGCTGCTGATCGCCGGCGTGAACCTGCTTCTGCTGGCAAAGGTCGTCAACTCGCTGCTCGGCTGGCCGCTGTGGGTGACGCTGATTGTCGCCGCCGTGATTGTGCTGTCCTACATCACGCTAGGCGGACTGTCCGCGGCCATCTACAACGAGGTGCTGCAGTTCTTCGTGATCATCGCGGCCCTGCTGCCGCTGACCATGATCGGCCTACACCAGGTCGGTGGCTGGTCCGGTCTGCAGGAGAAGGTTGCCGCCAGCTCGCACTTCCACACCTGGCCGGGCACGGAAATCTCCGGCTTCGATAATCCGGTCGTCTCCGTCATCGGTCTGGTCTTCGGCCTGGGCTTCGTGCTCTCCTTCGGCTACTGGACCACGAACTTCGTCGAGGTTCAGCGCTCCATGGCGGCCGATTCGCTGTCCTCGGCGCGCAAGACCCCGATTATCGGCGCGTTCCCGAAGATGTTCATCCCCTTCATCGTCGTCATCCCGGGCATGGTCGCGGGTGCCACGGTTACCCCGATCATGGACAAGTCCGCGCAGCCGAACGACGCCATCCTCTATCTGATGCGCGACCTGCTGCCCAACGGCCTTCTCGGAATCGCGATCGCCGGACTGCTCGCCGCGTTCATGGCCGGTATGGCCGCCAACATCTCCGCGTTCAACACGGTGTTTAGCTACGACATCTGGCAGACCTACGTCATCAAGGACCGCAAGGACGACTACTACCTCACCGTCGGCCGCGTGGCGACGATCATTGCGACCGCTATCGCGGTGTTCACGGCCCTGATCGCCAACAACTTCGGCAACGTCATGGACTACCTGCAGACGCTGTTCGGCTTCTTCAACGCCCCGTTGTTCGCGACCTTCCTGATCGGCATGTTCTGGAAGCGGATGACCCCGACCGCCGGTTGGGCCTCACTGGTCGCCGGTACCGGAGCCGCGATTATCTACTGGTACGTGGCCGAGTTCACGTCGGCAAGCAGCACTCTGTTCAACCTGCCGGGGCAGGGCACGGCGTTCGTGGCGGCGTCGATTGCCTTCGTCGTCGACGTCATCGTCGCGGTTGCCGTATCCCTGGTGACCGCCCCGAAGCCCGACGAGGAGCTGGTGGGCTTCGTGAAGTCCGTCACCCCGAAGGCGCACCTTACCGACCCCGCGGAGAAGAACCTGCCGCTGCTGCAGCGCACGGTCCCGCTCGGCCTGCTGTGCCTGGCCCTCGTGATCATCCTGAACGTCGTATTCGCATAGGAGGAATGCAACCATGTCGAGTATCACTCGCTCTTCAAAGAAATCCGCCGGCGCGTTCGACATCCGCAACGTCATTGGCGCCCTAATCGGTATCTACGGGATCGTGCTGCTGATTGCTTACGCGGTGCTCGACCCCGGCGTCAACCCCGACACAGGGGCGGCGAAGGAGCCGATGTACAACCTGTACACGGGCATCGTTCTGGTCGTCGTCGCCGTCGTGTTCTTCGCCTGGGCCAAGATTCGCCCGACGGTCGTCGAGGAGGTTGACCAGGACTAATGGCAGCGCAACCGCACCAGTTCTCGGTCACCCGGACCACGCTTTCCGACGGCCGTGAGCTCATCTACTTCGACGACGAACCGGACTACGTGGCGGGCAAGAAGACCCGCAAGCTAGACGACGAGCGCGACCTGCCTGTGGCGATCACAGAGTCGGAGCTGCGCCAGGACCCGCTGACCGGCGAGTGGAACTGCTACGCCGCGCACCGCATGAACCGCACCTTCATGCCGCCGGCTAACGAAAACCCCCTGGCGCCAACGGTTTCGGGGCAGCTTCCGACCGAAATTCCGGCCGACGACTACGACGTCGTGGTGTTCGAAAATCGCTTCCCGTCGCTATCCATGCACATGGAGGTGCCGGAGGACTTTGCCACGACCGTTGATGGAAATCCGCTCTACGCGCGCCGGCCCGCGCTGGCGCGCTGCGAGGTCGTCTGCTTCACCCCTCATGTGAAGGACTCCTTCCGCGACCTCAGTTTTAGTCGGGCCCGCACCGTCGTCGAGGCGTGGGCGCACCGCACGGCGGAACTGAGCGCGCTGGACGGCATCCGCCTGGTGTTCCCGTTCGAAAACCGCGGCAAGGAGATTGGCGTCACCCTGCAGCACCCGCACGGCCAGATTTACTCCTACCCGTACCTGCCGCCGCGCGCGGCGTCGATTGCCAGGCGCGCGAAGGCACACTGGCAGCAGACCGGGCGCGACCTCTTCGACGACGTGCTTGCCGCCGAGAAGGAGTCCGGCAAGCGCATCATCGCCGCGGGGGAGCACTTCACCGCCTTCGTCCCTGCGGCGGCGAAGTGGCCCGTGGAGGTCATGCTGATGGCCAACCGGGCCGTCGGTGACTTCAGCGAACTGACAGACGCCGAGAAGGACGAGCTGACCGTCATGTACCTGGACCTGCTCCGGCGCATCGACCGGTTCTTCCCCGGAATCGACAAGACCCCCTACATCGCGGCCTGGAACCAGGCGCCGGTCGGGGAAGATCACGAGTTCGGCCGCTTCCACCTGCAGCTCTACTCGATGATGCGTTCAGCAGGCCGGATGAAGTTCCTGGCCGGCTCCGAGTCCGGCGCCGGGGCGTGGATTTCCGACACCACCCCGGAGGCCATCGCCGCGCGCTTCCGCGAGGTAGGCGTGGCTCAGTGGGCGACGACGCGCACTAAGGAGGAGGGCGCAGCTGCCGCGAGTTCGCTCTTCGCATCGTCGTTCGGGCGCGATCCCGAGGGAGTCTTTGCGGCCCCCGGCAGGGTCAACCTGATCGGGGAACACGTGGACTACGCCGATGGCATCTGCCTTCCGTTTGCGCTGTCGCAGTCCACGTTCGCGGCGCTGGGTGCCCGCGAGGACGGTAACGTTCGAATCGTCTCCGATCTCGGGCCTGCTGGCGAACCGTTTATCATCCCGCTTTCCGACGTCGGCCCCAACAATCCTGCCAATTGGGCCGGGTACGGTGTCGGCACGATCTGGGCAATGATGCAGGCAGGGCTTCTGCCCGAGCAGTTGGGCGGTTTCGACATCGCGCTGACCTCGGATGTTCCGATTGGCGGCGGGCTGTCCAGCTCGGCGGCGCTCGAATGTTCGGTAGGGGTCGGTGCCTTCTGGCTCGCGCACGGCCGGGCGCCGAGCGAGGACGAGGTGGCGGGTATCGTCGCGGCCGCGATGCGTGCGGAAAATGAGGTGGTGGGCGCGTCGACAGGCGGCCTCGACCAGCGCATCGTGATGAAGGGCAAAGCCGACCACGCCCTCGCTATCGATTTCGCCGATAACACCGACCGCCAGGTGCCGGCCTCGTTCGCGAAAGTGGGGTTGAAGGTCCTCGTCATCAACACCAATGTCCGCCATGCGCTGGTCGATGGCAAATACGCATCCCGCAGGGGCGTCATCGACCAGGTCACAGCTGGGCTTGGTGTGAAGAACCTCCGTGAAATCGACGACGCCGTGGAGCAGGCGAAGGCCTGGGCCGCGGGGCACGTCGCCGAGGGGTACGAGGAGACGGAGTGGGTCGATGTCGTGGCTCGCAGGGTGCGGCACGTTGTGACCGAGATTGACCGGACGGCAGAGGCCATCGACCGACTGTCCTCCGGTGACTTCGACCAGTTCGGCACCCTGATGATTGCCAGCCATCTGTCGCTGCGTGACGATTACGAAGTCTCCTGCCCGGAGCTCGACGTCGCCGTGGACGTCGCGTTGGAAAACGGCGCGCTCGGAGCGAGGATGACCGGCGGAGGCTTCGGCGGCAGCGCAATCGCCCTGCTTCCCGAAGACCGGATCGCAGATGCGGCGACGGCCATCGCCGCCCGGTGCAGGGAGCTGGGGATGCCCGAACCCGAATTCCTGATGGCGACGCCTTCAGAGGGCGCCACAAAGCTCTAGGCGTGCCGCCAAAAAACGGGGCGTGCCGTGTTAGTCCCGAAGCTGGAACTTCTCACGGTCGCGCCCCAGGCGCGTCGAAAGAGCGATGACAACCAGGCCGATTGCCGCGGCGATAAACATGGCCGCGCTGTAGCCGCGGATGACCTCGTGAGGCGGCGCAGCATCGCCTCCCGAGGGGGCCAGCACCGCCGTCGCGACGCCCGACAGCGCCACGAAGAGCGCGGTGCCGACGGCCCCGAACACCTGCTGCAGCGTATTGGTAATGGCGGATCCGTCAGGGTAGAGGTCCCTAGGAAGGTCGCCGAGACCAAAAGTGAACAGCGGGGTGAACAGGAAGCCCAGCCCGATTTCGAAGACGATGTGGCAGGCCACGATCCACCACAGAGGTGTCGAGTCCGAGATGAAGCCTAGCCCCAGGACTCCAAGCGTTAGCGCAATCGATCCGGGCAGCGCCAGCGGCCTCGCCCCGTACTTGTCGAAGAGTCGGCCGACGGCCGGCCCCATCAGCCCCATGACCAGGGGGCCCGGCATCAGCATCAGCCCAATCGTCTTAATCTCGACGCCCCGGAGGTTCAAGTAGAGAGGAAGGACGATGATGACGCCGAACATCATCATGAAGGCGACGGACAAAATGATGGACGACACCCGGAAGCTCGGGGTCTTGAACGTCCTCAGGTCCAGCAGAGCCCGCCCCCGCTCGGCCAGCGAGAGCTGCCGCAGCACAAACCAGACGAGCAGGCAGGTGCCGACCAGCGCCATCGCAGCCGATACCCGGTCGAACTCCGAGCCGATGCGGCTGAGCGCGTAGACCAGGGGACCGAAACTGGCCGCGCTGAGCAGCACCGAGAACAGGTCGACGTGCTTATGGGAGCGCTCGTCTACCTTGGGCAGCAGGGCGATGCCCACAACCAGAACGAGGAACCCCAGCGGCAGCATCGACTCGAACAGGGCGTGCCAGTCCCTGCCCGAGAGCTCGAGGATCAGGCCGGAAATCGTCGGGCCAATCGCAGGGGCTACCGCGATGACCACCGTCAGCCGGCCCATCATGCGCCCGCGCTCGTGCTCGGGGACGAGGTTGAGCACCGTCGTCATCAGCAGCGGGAGCAGCACCGCCGTGCCGGAGGCCTGGACGATGCGGGCGATGATTACGACGGTGAAGGAAGACGCGAAGATACCAATTGCCGTGCCCGCGACGAACAGCCCCTGGCAGACGGCGAAGAGCGACCGAAGCCGGAACGCGCCCACCAGGTACCCGGTGGTCGGGATGATGACGGCCATGGTCAGCAGGAACGAGGTGGTCAGCCACCCTGCGGTCGCGGCGCTAATGCCGAGGTCCGCCTTGACAACGGGAATGGCCACGCTCATGACGGTCTCGTTGAGGATAGCCATGAACGCCGCGGCCAGCAGCACATAGATGGCCATGTACGGGGTGCGGCGGCCAGCTGCCTTGGTGTCAGCAGTCAAAAGTTTCTACTTTCTATCGACTTCCGAGCGGGCGCTCGGGGGAAATAAGTGAGTTTATACCGGGGGCATTGGCACACAAAGAGGCCAGTTCGACCTATGGTTAGAAGTTAAAGATTAATCCCAATGGAAAGGACTCGCTGCAGTGAGCAAGATCAAGGTTGGCGTTCTCGGTGCCAAGGGCAAAGTAGGAAGCACCATCTGCGAGGCAGTAACCACCGCCGACGATCTCGAGCTGGCTGCAGGCCTGGACCACGACGACGAGCTGCAGGCACTTGTCGACGCCGGCGTGGAGACCGTCGTGGACTTTACGCAGCCCGACGCCGTGGTGGGCAACCTGGAATTCTGCATCGCCCACGGTATTAACGCGGTGGTGGGTACCACCGGTTTCACCAAAGAGCGCCTGGAGCAGGTCGAGAAGTGGATTGCGGACGCCGACAACGGCGCCAACGTTCTCATTGCCCCCAACTTCGCCATCTCGGCAGTCCTGACCATGAAGATGGCGGAGCTCGCAGCACCGTACTTCGAGTCCGCCGAGGTCATTGAGATGCACCATCCGTTTAAGAAGGATGCGCCCTCCGGCACGGCCATTCACACCGCGGAGGCGATCGCGCGTGCCCGTCGTGAAGCGGGGATGGGCGACCAACCCGACGCGACCGAGCAGACCCTTGAGGGCGCCCGCGGCGCGGACGTCGAGGGCGTGCCGGTCCACGCCGTGCGCATGACCGGCTCGGTCGCGCACGAGACCGTGATTTTCGGCGCGGAGGGCCAGTCCCTGACCATCAAGCAGGACTCCTACTCCCGCACCAGCTTCGTGCCCGGCGTGCTGCTCGGCGTGCGCAAGATCGGCGAATTCCCGGGCCTGACCGTCGGCCTGGAGCCGTTCCTAGGCCTGTAGCCTGCGAGAATTGTAGAAACGTCAGTAGCTGGGGGTTTGATCCGGGGAGAATCCGGAAAGAATAATGTCTAACAATGTCACTTTGAAGGCGCAGCTGATTGCGGCCACAAGCTTCTTCCCGCCGGAGACCATCGACTTCGAAACGGATGCGTCGGGCGGGGAATCGCTCATCGAGTTTTCCGGGCGCGCGTGTTACGAGACCTGGGATAAGCCGAACCCGCGCACCGCGACCAACGAGGGGTATCTGCGCCACGTACTGGAGGTCGGCCACACTTCGCTTTTCGAGCATGCCAGCGCCAGCATCTATATCACCGGCCTGTCGCGGTCGTGCTCCCACGAGCTGACCCGGCACCGGCACTTCTCCTTCTCCCAGCTCTCGCAGCGGTTTGTCCCGGAGAGCTCCAACAACGTTGTCGTGCCACCGGCAATCGCCGCGGACCCCGAGCTGCTCCAGCTTTTCGAAAACACCGTGGACCACGCCCGATTCGCCTACGGGGAGCTTCTCGACGCGCTGGAGGAGAAGTGGGCCGACGAGCCGAACGCGCTCCTGCGGCGCAAGCAGGCTCGCCAGGCGGCCCGTGCAGTGCTGCCGAACGCGACGGAGACCCGTATCGTAGTGACAGGTAATTACCGCTCGTGGCGCCACTTCATCTCGATGCGCGCGACGGAGCACGCGGACGCGGAGATTCGGGCGCTGGCGGTCGCGTGCTTGAAGGAGCTGCGACGAGTCGCGCCGGTCGCGTTCGGGGACTTCGAGATCACGGAACTGCGGGACGGCTCCGTCGTTGCGTCGAGTCCTTACGCATTTGAGGGATGACGCCACGTAGAGTGGTGTGCACAAAGATCACTTTGGAAACGATCTAGGAAATCTAGGAATAGGTAGCCAACAATGAGCATTGGATATGCTTCTACACGAGGTGCCGACATCTTCGGTACCGTGGCCGTCGCTATGGTCACTCCGTTCGACGCGGATGGGCACTTGGACGTCGACGCCGGGGTTCGCCTCGCCGGCCACCTTGTTGACGGCGGCTGTGACGCCCTGATCCTCGCTGGCACGACGGGCGAGTCCCCGACGACGACCACCGAGGAGAAGCTGGCGCTGCTGCGCGCAGTGCGCGCGGAGCTGGGCGACCGCGTCAAGCTGATGGGGGGTGCCGGCACCAACAACACCGCCTCCTCCGTGGAGCTGGCTAAGGCTTCTGTGGAGGCTGGAGCGGACTCGCTGCTCGTGGTCACCCCGTATTACTCCAAGCCGAACCAGGAGGGCCTCTACCGGCACTTCACCGCGGTCGCGGACGCTACGGATGCCCCCGTCTGCCTGTACGACATTCCGCCCAGGTCGGTAATTCCGATCGAAACTGATACCATTTACCGTCTGTCGGAGCACCCGAACATTAAGGCTGTCAAGGATGCCAAGGGAAATCTGGGTGCTGCCGCCGGAATTATCGCTAATACTGATTTGGCGTGGTACTCCGGTGACGATGTTCTGAACCTTCCGTGGCTGTCGATTGGCGCCACAGGTTTCATCTCCGTCATCGGGCATGCCGCCCCGCAGCTGCTCGCCGAGGTGCGCTCTTGTTTTGACAAGGGCGACCTGGCTGGTGCGCAGGCGGCCCACGCGAAGATGACCCCGCTTTTCTCGGCGCAGGCTGCGCTGGGTGGGGTAAGTTTTGCAAAGTCCGCCCTGCGTCTGCAGGGCCTTGAGATTGGAGACCCGCGCTTGCCGCAAATTGCACCGAACGATCAGCAGATTGAAATGCTTGCATCCGCTATGCGAGAGGCAGGTGTTCTCTAGTGGCTGAAGGACGCTCTCGCGCCCGCAAGGTTACGCGCAAGGCCGGTCCGCCTGCCGACGGCGAAGGCGCCGCTGAGCAGCAGAATAAGGCTTCCTCCTCGCGTAACGGCGCATCGAAGGCCGCAACCCGCGCCGAGAAGTCGGAGGGCAAGTCGGAGGCGCGCAAGTCCGCATCCGGTTCCTCCCGCGGCAGCCGTGGTGGTCGCGGAGGCCGCGGCGGCAGCGGTAACGGTAACGGCGGTAGCGGAAACGGCGGCGGTAACCGTGGTGGCCGTGGTGGCCGCGGCGGCCGTGGCAACCGTCGTAACGTCGTGCAGTCGATGCAGGGCGCTGACCTGACGCAGCGGCTGCCCTCTCCGCCCAAGGCCCCGAAGGACGGCCTGCGCGTCGTCGCGCTCGGCGGTATCTCCGAGATCGGTCGTAACATGACTGTTCTGGAGTACAAGAACCGCCTGCTCATCGTGGACTGTGGCGTGCTTTTCCCGAGCTCTGACGAGCCCGGCGTCGACCTGATCCTGCCGGACTTTTCCTACATGGAGGACAAGTGGGACCGCGTCGAGGCTCTCGTGGTCACCCACGGTCACGAGGACCACATCGGCGCTATCCCGTGGCTGCTCAAGCAGCGCGCGGACATCCCGATCATCGCGTCTCGCTTCACCCTGGCCCTGATCCAGGCCAAGACCCAGGAGCACCGCCAGCGCCCGAAGGTCGTTGAGGTCAACGACACCAGCCACATTCAGCGTGGCCCGTTCGACCTGCGCTTCTTCAACGTCAACCACTCTATTCCGGAGTGCCTCGGCATCGTCATTAAGACCGGCGCCGGCATGGTTGTCCACACGGGCGACGTCAAGATGGACCAGACCCCGCCGGACGGCAAGCCGACGGACCTGCCGGCTCTCAGCCGCTACGGCGACGAGGGCATTGACCTGTTCCTGTGCGAGTCGACCAACGCGACCATCCCGGGCTTCTCCGGTTCCGAGGCGGATCTCGCCCCGACCCTGCGACGCCTGATCATGGATGCCAAGCAGCGTGTCATCGTCGCGGCCTTCGCCTCGAACGTCTACCGTGTCCAGGCCGTCATTGACGCCGCCGTGAAGGCGGGCCGCAAGGTCGCCTTCAACGGCCGCTCCATGATCCGCAACATGCGCATCGCCCAGGAGCTGGGCCTGCTCAGCGCCCCCGAGGGCACCATCGTCGAGATGAACGACGCCGCCCGCATGGCGCCGCACAAGGTCGTCCTGGTCACCACCGGTACGCAGGGTGAGCCGATGGCGGCACTGTCCCGCATGGCGCGTCGCGAGCACCGCCAGATCACGGTTCGCGACGGCGACCTGATTATCCTCAGCTCCTCGCTGGTTCCGGGCAACGAGGAAGCGGTCTTCGGCGTCATCAACATGCTCTCCCAGATCGGTGCGACGGTTATCACGGGCAAGGACGCCAAGGTACACACCTCCGGCCACGGTTTCGCCGGTGAGCTGCTGTTCCTCTACAACGCCGCGCGGCCGTCGAATGTCATGCCGATTCACGGCGAGTGGCGCCACATCCGCGCCAACAAGGAGCTGGCCGTCTCTACCGGTGTCAAGCCTGAGAACGTCGTCCTCGCCCAGAACGGCGTTGTCGTCGATCTCGTTGACGGCCGCGCCCGCGTGGTCGGCCAAGTCCCCGTCGGTAATCTCTACGTCGATGGCGTCACCATGGGTGATGTCGACGCCGACGTCCTCGGCGAGCGCGCGGAGATGCGCGAGGGCGGCCTGATTACGGTCACCGCCGTTATTGACAACCGCACCGGACGCCCGCTGGAGAAGCCGAAGGCCCAGGCCCGCGGATACTCCGACGACGTCAAGGAGGTGCTCGCAGCGGTCGAGCAGATCGTGGACGACACCCTGTTTGACCTTGCCGGCAGCGGCGAAGGTAACCCGTACCGGATGGCGCAGGAGGTCCGCCGCCGCACCGAGCGGATGATCAACCAGAAGTGGCGTCGCAGCCCGATGGTCGTGCCGACCATTGTTCCGATGTCCTCCGAGTCCGCGCCGGAAGTCACCGACGACGAGGTCCAGGAGACCCGCGAGAGCCTGTAGCCGGTTCTTTCGGGGTGACCCCGACCGATACTGCCGAGGCTGACAGCCCGCATCCGACGAAAAGTCATCGGATGCGGGCGTTGTCGTTTGTGGCCTAGCTGTATGTGGCCTCGCCCTATGTGGCCTAGCCGTACCTGGTCTAGGGTGGGGGCATGACTTTTGCAGAAAGCGAACGCTCCGATTTGGCAGAACTCCTTCTGGCCGTCGGCCCGGAGGCACCGACGCTCTGCGAGGGGTGGAATACCCGTGATCTCGCGAACCACCTCTATATTCGGGAGAATCGGCCCGATGCTCTCGGAGGTATTTTCGTGCCTGCGCTCAAAGGCAGGCTCGACGCCGTTACTGAGCAGGTCGGCGAGATGCCGTATGAGACCGTCGTCCGCAGGTGGGGCAGTGGGGCGCCGAAATGGAGCCCGATGCGGTGGGCCGACAGCTTCGCCAATACCGCTGAGAACTTCATCCACCACGAAGATGTTCGTCGTGCTCGCGAGGGGTGGACTGTGCGCGACCTTCCGCCGTCTGCCACTCGGGAACTGTGGAAGATTGTGACGGTCCTCGGGAAGCTTCTCCTGCGCAAGTCGACGGTCTCGGTCACCGTCGTACGCCCCGACGGCCTGGCCGCGACCCTCGTCGACCGTAGCGACAGGGGTGCCGGAGTCGTGACTATCCGCGGGGAGGTCAGCGAACTGGCCCTGTGGCTCTACGGGCGCGATCAGGCCCAGGTAACGATCGAGGGCGACGACGCAGGCATTGTCCGGGGTTCTCTGTAGCCAGCTGCTGTCGCGACCCACACCGAGCGAATAGCCAAGCAAATGACACACGTGTTACAGATGTGAAAATAGTGGCGAACTGGCTGTAAGGTAGTGGGCATGCCAGCGACCAGCCGTACGAGAACCGATAACCGTCGAGCAGCGTCCCGCCACCCGGGCGAGGACGCTTATCGGCGCTATCCCCAGCACGCCCCCACTGAGGAATTCGAGCGCACCCCCAGCGCCTTTTCCGCAGTGGGGAAGGGGCTTGCCTCGGCGTGGTCTGAAACCGCCCGGGGAGTAGCCGGTGTGGCGCGGTCGTTCGGTCGTAGAAGCAAGAGTGTTGAAGCAGAGGAGAAAATGCCCCGAAGTAGCCAGGAGGATGCCGGCGCAAGCGCGAGGCCCAGGCGTCGTCGCAAAGCCGCAAGCGGCTACGACGATGTCATGGCGGCCCCCTCATCCGGTGCGCTGGCGGCGGACCAGGAAGCCCCGCGCGACGGAGAGCCCGAAGAGGGGATCCATGCGAACAAGGACGGCGCCGCCCTGCTGGTACTCGCGCTGGCTATCGTCCTAGCTGGGTCCACCTGGTTCCACCTTGCCGGCCCGGTCGGTGATGTCGTCGAGACGGGCGTTCGCATGTTTATTGGCGTCGGAGCGTTCGTGCTGCCCGTCGTTCTCGGCATCGTGTCGATCATGATGATGCTGGGCAAGGCGCCGCACTCGGACCGCCTGCCCGCGGTGGCTACCGGAACGTCGCTCATCGGCTGCGGGCTGCTGTCTATCGTTCATATTTCTGCAGGCAGGCCCTCGGATTGGGCTGGTCGTCGCGCAGCTGGCGGCGCTATCGGTGGCTACATCGGCTCGCCGCTTGCTGCTGGCTTTACTCCGTGGGTCGCGGTCATCCTGCTCCTTGGGATTGTCTTCTACGGCGCATTGGTGCTCTCCGGTACCTCCGTCCGCCAGCTCATCGACGCCGTCAAGGAGTACATGAACATCGGGGAGTGGTCCCGTCGTCAGGCTCCTGCCGAGGCGGACGATCCCTCAGACCCCTACTCCGGCGTAGATCGGCTGCTCGAAAGCAAGGCCGACGCATACGACGATTCCTACGACGATGCAGATTTCGACCAGCCAACGGAGCTTGTCGAGCGCGCACCGCAGCGCCAGCTTCGCGACGTTGACAGCGCTCGGCGACCCCGTCGTCGCGCTCCGCGACCGAGCGTGGCATCCGGTAGCGACAATGACTCCGCCCGCGGGAGAGCCCGCGCGTTCGGTCGCACCTCGCGGGGCGCGGAGCTCGCTGGTGCAACCGCGCCAGCCGAGGATTACTCCGCAGGGGAGCGGTCGGACGATGCGCGGGCCTTAAGTTTTGCTGGTGGCGATGACAGCGGAAACCTCTACGACCTGCTCGAGGAGCCGGAGGTCCGCTCCGCCGCCACCGAACACATCTATCGCGGTGCCGATTCCCACTCCGAGGACGTGGACTACGACTCCGCGCAAACCACGCGTTTCCAGGCCACCCGCGATGTTGAGCCGGAACTACGTGAGCCGGACCCGCGCGCCTACCCGGAGGCGGAGTACGTCGATGAACCGCACACCGACGCGGTCCACGTCGACACCGACGTCACTGACTCGACCATCCCCGCGGTGGGGGCTCGCACGTCGGCCGGGCAGGACGACGCCCGCGACGCAATCTCCGAGACGACCCGCCGTACCATGGACGCCATCGCGGCCCGCTCCGGCATCGACGCCTCCAAGATCCCGGCGTCGACGCCGAAGTCCGAGCTGGAGGCCCCTGCAGATGGCGCGACCCCGGCGAGGGTGGCGTCGGCAAGCCAGTCGGAGATGGAGTACCACCTGCCGTCGACCGACCTGCTGATCCCGGGCGAGCGCCCGAAGACGCGCACGGCGACCAACGACCGCATGATCGAGGCCATCACCGAGGTCTTCGCGGAGTTCAAGGTCGACGCGCAGGTCACCGGCTTCTCGCGCGGCCCGACAGTGACGCGCTACGAGGTCGAGCTGGGCCCGGGCGTGAAGGTCTCCAAGATCACGAACCTGCAGTCCAACATCGCCTACGCGGTCGCCACCGACAACGTGCGCCTGCTGACGCCGATCCCGGGTAAGTCCGCCGTCGGCATCGAGGTGCCGAACAACGACCGCGAAATGGTCAGGCTTGCCGACGTCCTGACCGCGCCGAAGACGGTCGCCAGCGACGACCCGATGCTGATCGGCCTGGGCAAGGATATCGAGGGCGAGTTCGTCTCCCACTCCATCCAGAAGATGCCGCACCTGCTCGTGGCGGGTTCGACGGGCTCCGGTAAGTCGGCGTTCGTCAACTCCATGCTGGTGTCGCTGCTCACGCGAGCGAACCCGGAGGAAGTGCGCCTGATTCTGGTCGACCCGAAGATGGTGGAGCTGACCCCCTACGAGGGCATCCCGCACCTGATTACCCCGATCATCACGCAGCCGAAGAAGGCCGCGGCTGCCCTGCAGTGGTTGGTCGAGGAGATGGAGCAGCGCTACATGGACATGAAGTCCGCGCGTGTGCGCCACATCAAGGACTTCAACCGCAAGGTCAAGTCCGGGGAGATCACGGCGCCGCTGGGCTCCGAGCGCGAGTACCGCCCGTACCCGTACATCGTCTGCGTGGTCGACGAGCTGGCCGACCTGATGATGACCGCCCCGCGCGACATCGAGGACGCCATCGTCCGCATCACGCAGAAGGCCCGAGCCGCCGGTATCCACCTGGTGCTGGCGACGCAGCGCCCGTCGGTGGACGTCGTCACCGGCCTGATCAAGACCAACGTCCCGTCCAGGCTCGCGTTCGCAACCTCCTCGCTGACCGACTCCCGAGTCATCCTGGACCAGGGTGGCGCCGAGAAGCTGATCGGTATGGGCGACGGCCTGTTCATCCCGCAGGGCGCGGGCAAGCCCCGACGCATCCAGGGCGCCTTCGTCACCGACGAGGAGATCCAGGCGGTCGTCGAGGCCGCCAAGGCGCAGGCCGAGCCGGATTACACCGAGGGCGTGACCGAGGACAAATCCGCCGAGGCTGAGAAGAACATCGACCCGGACATCGGCGACGACCTCGAGGACCTGCTCCAGGCCGTCGAGCTGGTGGTCACCGCTCAGCATGGCTCGACCTCGATGCTGCAGCGCAAGATGCGCGTGGGCTTCGCCAAGGCCGGCCGCCTGATGGACCTGATGGAGACCCGCGGCGTCGTGGGCCCGTCCGAGGGCTCGAAGGCCCGCGAGGTGCTCATCAAGCCCGAAGAGCTCGAGACCATCCTGTGGATGATCAAGGGCGCAAACCCCGAGGACGCCCCGAAGGAGGACGTCCAGGTCGTCGACGCGGACCCGAACCAGTCGATGGCCTAGGGGGCCTTAGGACGCTGCTGGTCGGCCTCCTTACAGGCCACCTTTTCGGTCCTTCTTGCCTCCAGTGCGTCACTTCCGTGTAGAGTAGGGCGACGTGGAGGGGAGTATCCCCGGGGCGAAAAGCCCCGTGACGGTCATCGTCAACACGGATATCGGGCGCACGGGCATCGGTCGTGCGGGCCGGGTCCCGGTGCCGTCACTTTCGCCCGGCTTAGCCCGTAGGGCAGCCGTTGGCGAAAGCAGGAGAGACCTCCGGTTCTAGTTCAAACGACCGGAGGTTTAACTATGCACGTGCCACTTTACGTGTGGGCAATTACCATCCTCATCGTCATCGGCTTCATCGCCTTCGACTTTTTCACCCACGTGCGCACCCCGCACGAGCCGACGCTGAAAGAAGCAGGTGGGTGGACTGCGTTCTACGTCGTCCTGGCCCTGCTCTTCGGCCTATTCACCTGGCTCTTCTGGGATCACCACCGAGGAGTCGAGTTCCTCTCGGGCTACATCACCGAAAAGGCGCTGAGCGTCGACAACCTATTCGTCTTCGCGCTGATTATCGGAGCGTTCAAGATCCCCCGGAAGTACCAGCAGAAGGTGCTGCTATTCGGTATCGCGATGGCGCTGGTGTTCCGCGGCCTGTTCATCTGGGCGGGCGCCGCCGTAATCAGCGCCTGGTCGGATGTGTTCTACCTGTTCGCAATCTTCCTGCTCTACACGGCGATCAAGACCGTCTGGGACGAAGCCGTCGACAAGCCGGAGACCGACCCCTCGGACATGAAGCTGATTAAGTGGCTGCGCACGGTCGTGCCGATCTCGGACCACTACAACCGCGACCGGCTTTCCATTAAGGAAAACGGCAAGCGCTTTCTCACCCCGCTCGCGATTGCCCTGGTGGCTATCGGTTTCATCGACGTGATGTTCGCGTTCGACTCGATTCCCGCAATTTACGGTCTGACCGACGAGGCCTACATCGTCTTCACCGCGAACGCCCTGGCTCTCATGGGCCTGCGTCAGATGTACTTCCTGCTCGACGGCCTGCTCGACCGCCTGGTCTACCTCGCGTACGGCCTGGGCGTCATCCTCGCGTTCATCGGCGTCAAGCTCTTCCTGCATGCGCTCCACGAGAACAACCTGCCGTTCATCAACGGCGGGCAGAACGTCACCGTCCCCGAGATTTCGACCTGGGGCTCGCTGGCGTTCATCGTCATCGTTCTGGTCGTGACGGTGGTGGCGTCGTGGATCAAGAACAAGCGGGACGAGAACATGGGCGCGATTGCCCTTCCCCGCGAGCACTACGAGGACTCCAGCTCCTAGCAACCTGCTCCGAAGCCTATCGGGCGACCGTCGGCGCGCGCCCGGCGGTCGTGCGCTAAGCTAGCCAACCGTGACTGCGAATTCGGCTAATACGACTGCACCTTCCAATTGGAACCTCCCCAACGTTCTGACTGTGCTGCGTATTATCGGCGTCCCCATCTTCCTGTGGGTGCTGCTGCAGGAAGGCGGGCAGTCGGGCTATTGGCGCTGGTGGGCCTTCGTCGTCTTCGCGCTGTTGATGGCCACCGATAAGTTGGACGGCCACCTGGCCCGCAGCCGCAACCTCATTACCGACTTCGGTAAGATCGCCGATCCCATCGCGGACAAGGCACTGATGCTCGCCGCGCTGGTGGGCCTCAACATCATCGGCCTGCTGCCGTGGTGGATTACGGCGATCATCGTCGTCCGGGAGGGCGGCATCACTATCTGGCGCATGTTTGCCCTGCGCCAGGGGCGGGTGGTGCCGGCGTCGAAGGGCGGAAAGTTGAAGACCGTCCTGCAGTCCTTCGCCGTGGCCCTGTTCCTCGCACCACTGGCGTGGCTCTTCTGGCCGGCCTGGATCGTCATGATCGCCGCCGTCATCGTCACCGTGGTCACTGGTGTCCAGTATCTGGTGGATTCCTACTCCGCCGACAAGTCCTCCCAGTAGGTCCGTCGTGGCTGAATTCGGCGAAATCGACGAGGCAACAGCGGATCTTATCCGCCTCCTCGCCGACCGTGGCGAGACGCTTTCCGCAGCTGAGTCCCTCACTGCCGGGCTCTTCTGCGCAACCGTCGCATCCGTCCCCGGCGCCTCCGCTGTCTTGCGCGGAGGGGTGGTCACCTATGCCACCGATGTAAAACACCTGCTTGCCGACGTCGACCTCGACGTTCTGGAAGAGTTCGGCCCCGTCGCGGAGATCACCGCGCGCCACATGGCCCTGGGTGTGTCCCGGCGGGTGCGGTCCGACTGGGCGGTGTCGCTGACTGGGGTTGCTGGCCCCTCGATGCAGGACGGACACCCGGTCGGTGAGGTGTGGTGTGGCATCAAACGTCCGGGCGATGACAACGCCGCCGACGTGCTCGTGACTCGGCTGCCGATTGGCGCGGGCCTGTCGCGCAACCAGATTCGCTCCGTCAGTGTGGAGCTGGCAGTGGAGGCCCTGGTGGAGCAGATTCGTTATTTCCGCCACTAGGCTCCGCCAGTTAGGGAACAATAGGACAGTCCGAGGCGTTGGAGGTAGTGATGAGCAATAACACTGCAACTATGACCGTTCCTTACCGCAAGGCCACGAAGGCTGACGCGGTGGTTACTAATGTGCGTATTGGCGCCGCACCGGTGGAGTCCAAGGAGCCATTGCTGCGCGAGGCGTTGGGAGAGTCTCTGAGGGACATCCGCACCCGCTGCGGCCTGACGTTGCGCGAATTGTCGGAGGCTGCGGCAATTAGCCCGGGTTACCTGTCGGAGCTGGAGCGAGGCCGCAAGGAGGTGTCGTCGGAGCTGCTCGCGTCGGTCTGTTCCGCTTTGGGCATTTCGGTGTCAGATCTGATGGTGGAGGCTGCAGGCGCCATGGCTCTTCACGCGGCCAGCCCGGAGCTGGCGGCCATGTAGCGGTCGCTGGGGCCGCTTTCAATTCTGGTTTTTGTGGCTGCACTCATCTAACCAACTGCTTATTCTCATTTCTCGTTGTTAAGATGTGTGGGAGCATTTATGGTGACTGTGTCGCTCTAGAAAGGTGTGAAAAACACAATGGCAAATCCTTTTGTGAAGCTGTGGAATTACTTGATGGCAGCCTTCGACTCGAAGATCGAGGAAAATGCTGATCCCAAGGTTCAGATTCAGCAGGCTATCGAGGACGCACAGCGTCAGCACCAGGAGCTGTCACAGCAGGCTGCGGCGGTTATTGGTAATCAGCGCCAGCTTGAGATGCGCCTGAACCGCCAGCTGGCGGAGATCGAAAAGCTCCAGGGCAACACCCGCCAGGCGCTGCAGCTGGCCGACAAGGCCCGTGCGGAGGGCGACGGCGCTAAGGCAACGGAGTACGAAAACGCGGCTGAGGCATTCGCGGCGCAGCTGGTGACTGCGGAGCAGTCCGTGGAGGATCTCAAGGCTCTGCACGACCAGTCACTGCAGCAGGCCGCGCAGGCGAAGAAGGCAGTCGAGCGTAACTCGATGCAGTTGCAGCAGAAGGTCGCCGAGCGCACCAAGCTGCTCAGCCAGCTGGAGCAGGCCAAGATGCAGGAAAAGGTCTCCGAGTCGCTGCAGTCGATGAACGAGCTCTCCAGCGGTAACACCCCGAACCTGGACCAGGTACGCGACAAGATTGAGCGTCGTTACGCCAACGCTTTGGGCCAGGCCGAGCTCGCTCAGAATTCGGTCCAGGGACGAATGGCTGAGGTCGAGGCAGCAGGCGTGCAGCTAGCTGGTCACTCTCGCCTGGAGCAGATTCGCGCTGAGATGGGCAGCGGCAATCAGCTCCCCGGCGGCAGCGCCCCCAAGTCGATTGAGGCGGGCGCGTCCAACGTGGATCCTGCCGTCGCCGAGCGTATGCGCCAGTTGCGCGAGGGCAAGTAATCCTTGAGCGTAAGCCGGATAGGCGGTCTCCCTTTCGGGGGAGGCCGCCTTTTTCGTGGGGTCAGTCGCCCTCACCGCGATCGATAAGGGCGTCGGCCATCGCGCGGGACCGGGAGATTGTGCGCACGATAATGGGTACGCCGAAGGCAAGAATTGAGGCGGTAGCTCCGCGTGCGCGTCGTGCCTCGAGCACCTCCACCGCGGCCATGACCTGAAGCGGAATCATCCGCAGCGTAAGCGAGATCGCCAGGGCAATGGTATCCACCGGCACCCCGAACCGGTCAAGGGGCCGCAGTGCTCCCACGAGGAAGTCCATCACCGCGCTCACGCGCGTCGTGAGGGTAAAGGCAATGGCGATGGCGATTGCCGAGACAAGAGTGAGAAACGTTGTCACCGCAGCGGGCAGACCCTGTCGGTACCAGAGGAATCCGCTGAGGAAGAGCAGGAGCGGGACGGCTCCGGCCATCTGTTTGAAGGCCACTCGCGGTGGGATCTTAGCTACCGCGTAGATGACCGCGACTATGGCGATGCAGGCCAGCCCGCCTTTCCACGTGTTCACAGCAATCGCGCTGACGAGCAGGAAGGTGGTAACGGCTGCCATCTTCCACCCGACGCCCATCCGGTGGACGGGTGAGTCGTGGTTGAGATAGAGACCCAGCGGGACATTAGATGGGTGAATCATCGCAGGAATACTTTCTATCGGCTACTTTTCTATCGGCCGCTATCGTCCTCGGAGGCCCGCATGTCTGCGATGTACCGTTCGATTACCGGCCCCGGGGCGCCGTCGTCAAGTATCCGGCCGGACTGAACTCGGATGACCCGGTCGAAGTCGTCGATGAAGTCCAGGTCATGGGTGACGACGATGAGCTGTTGGTCGAGCTCGGAGAAGATTCGGCGAATGTGCAGTCGATTGCGCAAGTCCAGCAGCGTCGTCGGTTCGTCTGCGATGACGGTCGACGGTTCGAGAACGAGCACGGAGGCAAGGGCGAGGAGTTGCTTTTGGCCACCGGAAAGCAGGTGAGGGGAGTCATCAGCGTGATTGGCCAGCCCGAATCGTTCGAGCGCGGCGTGTACTCTGGCGTCGCGCTCTTGCCGGGGTAAGCGGTGCTTACGCAGCGAGAATGCGATGTCTTCGGCGACGGTGGGCATAACGATCTGGTTGTCGGCGTCTGAGAAGATGAACCCAACCTGCTTGCGGACCTCTTTGGCCTTTCGCGCGACGTTGAGCCCCTCGTAGAGCACCGTGCCTTCGGTGGCGGCCCCCAGTCCGTTGATAAGCCGGGCGAGGGTGGATTTTCCGCCACCATTTTCTCCGATGATGCCGATGCGTCGTTCTGTCAGGGTCAGCGAGATGGGCTCGAGAATTCGCCTGCCGGAATAGAGTGCGCCGGCGTTGTCGAAGGTAATGGTGGGCATGGCGATTGACTCTTTTTGCTGTAGCCGTTAAGCCCGTGCGGCCTGCGCTTCGGCGCGCTTCTGCTGGCGGTTGATCCGGTCGGGTAGCAGGTCTGGGAATGCCTTGGCCACGGCGGTTGCGATGAGTGCCGCGAGGACGACCTTGATGACATCACCGAGGATAAACGGCGTGTTCGAGACGAGTGCGTCACCAAACTGCATGTCGAGGCGCCACATCAGGCCGAGGGAGCCGAAGAAATACTGGATAATGACGCCGACCAGGCCTGCTCCCACGAATACCGCAAAGCGGGCGGCCTTAGCGCGGGGCGCGGACTGAGCGATGGCGCCCACCACGAAGCCGGTGACGAGGTAGCCGAAAATGTAGCCGACGGTGGGGCCTGGCAGGGCGGCGAGCAGTGGCTTCCATCCCGCCATGTTCGGGATGTTGACCAGGCCGACGGCGAGGAACAGGGTGGTGGCGAGTCCACCGCGCTTGAACCCGAGGATCATGCCGGCAAGGGCGATGCCCATGTTCTGCAGGACGATCGGGACGCCGAAGCCTCCGACCGGGATAGCGATACCGCCGAGGACGATGATGAGGGCGGCGAAGGCCGCGATGAGGGTGAGGTCCTGAACCTTTGAATTATTCACACCGTTATCTTAGTCCTGGGTCTTGAGCGTTGTTCAGGTTGGGTAGGTCTGGCACGAGATGAGGAGATTATCGAGTAACTTAGGTCCCATGCGACTAGCGGACTTTTATACGTTTGTGGAGCATGAGTTCGGGCGGGAACAGGGCCCGTGGCTCCTCCATTCGCACGTGTTGATGGATTACGGCCGGACCCCGGCCCAGCTGATCGCCGACGGGGTCGAGCCCCGCGATATTTGGTGGGCGTTGTGCAAAGAACACGACGTCCCCGAGGAGCGTTGGTACGGCCCCGACGAATAGCGCAGCGTTACCAAGCATTTTTCGCTTGCCGACGTGTCGTGCTTTTATTCGAACAGGATTTCGCATATTATCTGGTGTGTGACGCACGCGGATCCGGGCTCTGCTCTATAACGAGTTCAGGTCACGAAAAGCTGTCAGGCTGAGTGTGGTGCTTCGGGTGTAACCGCAAGGTGGCACCCTGGGTCTTTTGGGAACCGAAGGGAGTCTTCTCGCGCCTACATAGGTGTGAGTGAAATTCTTGAAGTTGATCAGGGCCTGGGCGGAGCTGCTCAGTCTGGTGATTTTGTTGATGAGCTGGACGCGCAGGATGAAGACGCGCGAGACGAATACGAAAAGGATGAGAATCTAGCTATGGCTCGAAAGAAGGCTGCGGCCTCTAATCAGGGCAACGATCGCCTGAAGGCGCTCGATGTCGCGCTGGCGAGTATTGAGAAGGACTTTGGCAAGGGTGCTGTGATGCGCCTGGGGGACGATAACCGTCCGCCGATCCAGGTCATTCCCTCTGGCAATATTGCGATTGATGTCGCGCTCGGCCTCGGTGGATTCCCCCGCGGTCGTGTGGTGGAGATTTATGGTCCAGAGTCGTCGGGTAAGACGACGGTTGCGCTGCACGCGATCGCTGAAGCTCAGCGCCAGGGTGGCATCGCGGCCTTTATTGATGCCGAGCATGCGTTGGATCCGGACTATGCGCGCAAGCTTGGTGTGGATACTGATAATCTTCTAGTCTCTCAGCCGGATACGGGTGAGCAGGCGCTGGAGATCGCCGACATGTTGGTCCGTTCCGGGGCGATCGACATTATTGTGGTGGACTCCGTTGCGGCCCTGACTCCGAAGGCAGAGATCGACGGCGAGATGGGTGACTCCCATGTCGGCCTGCAGGCTCGATTGATGAGCCAGGCTCTTCGTAAGATGACCGGTGCGCTGTCGAATGCCGGCACCACTGCGATTTTCATTAACCAGCTCCGAGAGAAGATCGGCGTTATGTTCGGCTCGCCGGAGACCACCACCGGCGGTAAGGCACTGAAGTTCTATGCGTCCGTGCGCTGTGATGTTCGCCGTATCCAGACGCTGAAGGACGGGCAGGACGCCGTTGGCAACCGCACCCGTCTCAAGGTGGTCAAGAACAAGGTGTCGCCGCCGTTCAAGATCGCTGAGTTCGACATCATCTACGGAGAGGGCATTTCCCGCGAAGGGTCCCTGATCGATATGGGTGTGGACAACGGAATTGTGAAGAAGTCCGGTTCCTGGTTCACCTACGAGGGAGATCAGCTGGGCCAGGGTAAGGAGAAGGCCCGCATTTACCTGCGCGAGAATCCCGAGATCGCCAAGGAAATCGAGATCAAGATCAAGAAGAAGCTCGGCGTGGGTGAATATGCGAACGCCGAGGACGAGACGGATATCGACGCTCCGGTCGATGTCGTCCCGGATATTGATTTTGACGACCTCGATGACGAGTAAGCAACGCACAATCGAGGCGCTAGCGCAGCAGATTGCCGAGGCCGACGGCTCCACCCTGTTCGATTCGGGTAGGGAAGAGGCAAAGGCGCCGGTGCGGGCGCGGGCCCTGCGCCTGCTGGATCAGCGGATGCGATCGCGCAAAGAGCTCTCCGACAGGCTCGGCTCCGTGGAAGAGTTCGCGCCCGAGATTATTTCCGAGGTCATCGATGACTTGGCTCGCGGAGGGTTGGTCAATGACCGCCTCTTCGCCAGCGAATGGGTCCGTCAGCGTTTCGAGCTGCGCGGAAAGTCGAGGGCCTTTCTGGATAAGGAGCTGCGGGAGAAGGGCATTTCCGCGGCGGACCGGGCCGAAGCATTGGAACAGGTCACCCGTGGCGATGAGGAAGCTCTCGCTTACAAGCTCGCGGAGAAAAAGTCCCGCTCAATCCGTTCGCTGCCCGATGACTACGTCGGCAAGCAGCGAGATCTTCGCAAAGTAGTTGGGGTTCTGGCGCGTCGAGGTTTTCCCTCCGAACTGTCCATGCGAGTCGCGCGCGGTGCGCTGGAAGATCGGTACGGTGACCTGTCCGCGGATTAGATCAACGACGCGAGCTGTCGTGAGCTGACGCTGGTTGACACTTGCTTAAACTAGCTCTCAATCTGCTGCCCCCGGTGCCTGCGGCCACATACCGGCGACCGCATATCGGTGGTGGCGGACAGCCTCGAGTATCCAGCTAGGAATTCGCGCTCGCAATTGGGGAAAACGCCTCTAAACGGCTAACCTAAACTGCCGTGACTACCCCCTCCATGAACAACGCAGAACAGCAGTCGGCCCCGCGTACGTACGAGGTCAGGACGTTTGGCTGTCAAATGAATGTCCACGATTCTGAGCGCCTGTCCGGATTGCTCGAGGAAAACGGTTACACGGCTGTCGAAGAGGGGCAGGAGCCGGATCTCGTGGTATTCAACACGTGTGCGGTCCGCGAAAATGCGGACAATCGCCTCTACGGCACTCTGGGCCAGCTCAAGCCAGTCAAGGAGGCGCACCCCGGCATGCAAATCGCCGTCGGAGGCTGCCTGGCGCAGAAGGACAAGCAGGTAGTCGTCGACAAGGCTCCGTGGGTAGATGTCGTCTTCGGTACCCACAACCTGGGCTCGCTTCCTGCCTTGCTCGAGAGGGCGGCACACAATCAGCGCGCCGAGGTTGAAATCAAGGATGCACTGGAGGAGTTCCCGTCCGTCCTGCCCGCTAAGCGTGAGTCCACCTATGCCGGGTGGGTGAGTATCTCGGTCGGTTGCAATAACACGTGCACCTTCTGCATCGTCCCCAGCTTGCGCGGCAAGGAGCGAGACCGTCGCCCGGGCGACATTCTCGCCGAAGTGCAGGCTCTGGTGGAGCAAGGCGTCACGGATATCACTCTCTTGGGGCAAAACGTTAACGCCTACGGCGTTCACTTCGCGGATCCCGACTTGGAGCGTGACAAGACCGCGTTTTCCAAGCTGCTCCGCGCCTGCGGGGCGATCGAGGGGCTCGAGCGGTTGCGGTTCACCTCTCCGCACCCGGCCGAATTCACTGACGACGTGATCGAGGCGATGGCGGAAACACCGAACGTGGTCCACCAGCTCCACATGCCCCTGCAGTCCGGCTCGGACCGCGTCCTCAAGGCTATGCGACGTTCCTATCGGACGAAGAAGTTCCTGGGGATCCTAGAGAAGGTCCGGGAGAAGATGCCGGATGCCGCCATTACGACGGACATTATCGTCGGTTTCCCGGGGGAGACCGAGGAGGATTTCCAGGACACGCTGGATGTTGTGGAGAAAGCTCGGTTTAGCTCGGCGTTCACCTTCCAGTATTCGCCACGTCCGGGAACGCCGGCGGCGACGATGGACGACCAGGTGCCACCGGAGGTCGTTAAGGAGCGTTACGGACGTCTGATCGCGCTGCAGGAGCGCATTTCGGAGGAGGAGAACGCGAAGTTGGTCGGCCGCGAGGTCGAGCTCCTGGTGACGCAGTCTGATGGCCGTAAGAACTCGGAAACGCACCGCATGTCCGGGCGCAGTCGGGACGGTCGCCTCGTGCACTTCTCGCTGGCTGCCGCAGAAGAGGGCGTCATCGACCGTTCCGTTCGTCCGGGAGACTACGTCACTGTCCGAGTGACGGACTCGGCCCCGCACTTCTTGATCGCGGATTCTGGAGTGCTGTCTCACCGCAGGACTAAGGCCGGGGATAATGTGGAGCTCGGGCAGATTCCGACTACAGCTCCGATTGGAGTCGGACTAGGATTGCCCAGGGTGGGCAAGCCATCGAATTCGACTGTGAACGAGGGATGCGGTTGTGACTAGCGAAAACCAATCTGCACAGGTGCAACAAGCGCGAGATTTGGGCGCCGAGGAGCGCAAGGCTGCAGGCGAGCTGGAGCTGGGCGCTGCCGCTATTCCGATGATGGTTGCTGCGATCGGCCTCGTCGTCAGCTTTTTCCTGCCGCACTCCGGCGTGGTCTTGGGCTTCGATGTCTTGCTTGACACTGAGGTAGCCCGAAAGTACTTCACTACGACTCCGGAACGCATCTACTCGGTTCTCGTGGTCCTCGGTGTGTTGCTGACAGTCGCAACCCTCATTACCAGGACCACGGCGGTAGCCTTCGTTACCTGGGCATTGTCCTGCGTTCAGGCGGTCTACTCGGTCTTCTCCGGCTGGATGCGTCAGTCGCGACCGCAGGAGCTGGCAGGCGAGGGTATCGCGTGGGGCCTGGCCGTGAGCATCGTGTGCAGCTTCCTGCTCGCCATCACGATGAGCGTTATTGCTTTCCGCCGAACGCGTCGCCAGCACGAAATCGCCTCCGAGCGCCGCGCCCACGCTGACTCCGATCCCGTGTTGCGAGCGCAGCAGGCGTACCTGCGGTCGGGCATGACACCGCACACGACGACGGACGTCGATGTCGTCGATGATCGTCGCCAGCGCGCAAAGCAGCGCCACCGCCAGGGGTAGACGCCCCTCGGGCAGGGCAAAGACTAAGCACTGCTCACAGGCAAAGCGAAACATAAGCACATGGCCCGGCGCCCTCCTCCGCAACGGGGACGGCGCCGGGCCCGCTTATTGCTGTAGCTAGAGCTCCTTGAGCGTATCTGCGGCTTGTTCCGCCCACTGGCGCCACTGCTGGGCCTGTTCGCGGGCCTTCGCGGCCTGGGACGTCTTGCCCTTGGCCTCCAGCTCAGCTGCCTTTGCCTCGAACTCGCCCGCGCGGTCGGCAAACTGCTGCACGCGCGCCTGTGCCTCCGGATCCGTGCGGCGCCACTGGGAGTCCGCGGCCTCTGCCACGCGCTTTTCAAGTGCGCCGATTCGGTCTTCGTACTCGCGAACCCGGCCGCGTGGCACGAAACCGATCGCCTCCCACTTTTCCTGCAGATGACGCAGTTCGGCCCGTGCATGGTCTAGCCCCTTGGCGGGGTCGATACGGGAGTCATATTCGGCGAGCAGTGCGTCCTTGGCGGCGGCGTTGTCCTCGAACTCCTTGTCACGAGCTTCGTTGACCGCGTTGCGAGCACCGAAGAACTCATCCTGAGCGGCCTTGAAACGCGCCCACAGCTTCTCGTCAATCTCACGAGGAGCCCGTCCAGCGGCCTTCCACTCCTTCATCAGGTCCCTGAAAGCGCTAGCGGTCGGCGCCCAGTCGGTCGAACTCTTCAACGCCTCGGCGCGCTCGATGATGTCTTCCTTCGCCCGGCGGGCCGCAGCGCGGTTTCGGTCCAGTTCAGCGAAATGGGAACCACGCCGGCGGTTGAAGGCGTCGCGGGCGCGCGAGTAGCGGCGCCACAGGGAATCGTCCGTCTTGCGGTCGATGCCCCGGATGCTCTTCCACTCGCCGAGGATCTCGCGGATGCGGTCGCCGGCAACCTTCCAATCGGTGGAGTTTTCGGCGAGGTCTTCCGCTTCAGCTGCGAGCTCCTCCTTGCGGGCAATCGCCTTCTTACGGCGTTCTTCCTTGTCCGACTTCGCCTTCTCAGCGACCCGAGCGGAGGACTCAATGATCTGGTCCAGTCGACCATGGAGGGCATCCACGTCGCCGAGGACGGTGGCCGTCGCCAGGCCGTCGCGAAGCTCGGCCGCGGTGTGGGCGATCGTCGACGCCTCCTCCGGGTGCGTAACAATGCGCGCTTCCAGCAGCTCGATTTCCGTGGCGAGGTCGTCGTAGCGCTTGCCGTAGTGGGCATAGCCCTCCGCTACGGTTCCAGCCTGCCAGGAGCCAATTTCGCGTTCTCCATCCTTCGTCTTCAGCCAGACCGTGCCGGTCTCGTCGATCCGGCCGAATTTCGTCGGGTCCGACGGCCGTGGGTGAGCCGTGGCGGCGGCGCCCGGGCCACCCGGGCGCGGGGCCGGGCGGGGAGAAGACTGAGCAGCCGTACCTGCACCTGGTCGGGGTCCTGGTCGCGGGCCCGGGCGGGGTCCTGGTCGGGGTCCCGGCGTCGGGGAGTTAGTGGTACCAGCCATGGGGGAAAACCTCTTCCAATCTTGTCAAAAACATGCCGCGCGACACGGCCGCCATGAAACACATTCCTTCTAACGAGTATCTCAGAATTTTATCCTGTGTGTCGATGAGTCGACGAAGAGGCGAACAGCCGTAGCGCCGATGCGTGTTCGTCATTGGATTGCGCTCGCGGTAGCGTTACTGGGGTGACCTACCGTTTAGCGATCGTTCCCCGAGCCCTCGTCGTCGTCGACGCGTTCGGCGGTGTCGGCACGCAGGCCTTGGAGCTGCGTCGGGCCTGTGTGGAGGCTGTAACCAGCGTGTGCGAGGGGGCCACTGACGTGGGCCTGGTCGTCGGTGAGCGAGAGCTCCGCCGGAGCACCGCCCCCGGCACCGCAGGAACCCTGCTCCCATTCGGGGTCGATATCGTGGTGGGCGGAGGATCCAGCCTGGCTGAGCTGCTGGGGCGCTGGTTGATAGCCACGGTCTGCGGGGAGCCCTCGCCGTCCGTCGAGGTCTTCGCCACTGTGTCGCAGGCCCGCGCCGCGGGGCTAGAGAGCCTGCTCGTGCTTGCCGACGGCGCCTTCGGCCTCAGCGATTCGTCGCCGACGGGCGCAATCGCCGGTGCCGAGGATTCCGACCGGGTCTGTCGCCGTATCGCCGGCGGGGCCGACGCGCTAGCCACGGCCGAGGTGGAGGACCTCTCACTGCCTGCCCCCGGAGAAGACTGCGTGGCCCTATGGCGGGAACTTGCGGCTATCGGGGGCAACACCGCAGCTGGAAGCAGGGGCGTTGGAGGCGGCGTCGTCAAGCGGGTGTACTACGGTGACGCGCCCTTTGGCATCGGGTACCACGTGGCCAGTTGGCTGGTCGGGGAGGATCGGGAGACGAAGAATGGGTGAGGTTGTGGCGAGCTCGGCGGTGGATACGACTCCGATCGCGGTGGTCGGGCCGACGGCGTCGGGGAAGTCGGATCTGGGTCTGGCTCTGGCGGAAAAGCTCGGCGGCGAGGTGGTCAACGTCGACTCGATGCAGCTCTACCGGGGCATGGATATCGGGACGGCGAAACTCCCGGTCGATCAGCGGCGGGGGATTGCCCATCACCAGTTGGATGTCCTGGACGTGACGGAGCCGGCGAGCGTGGCGAGCTACCAGCGGCACGCGGTGGCGGATGTCGAGGAGATTCGCTCCCGAGGTAAGGTCCCCATCCTTGTCGGCGGGTCGATGATGTACGTCCAGGCGCTGGTCGATGACTGGCAGTTCCCGCCCACGGACGCGAGAGTGCGCGGGAAGTGGGAGGCTGTGCAGGCGGAGATCGGCCCCGCGGCGCTGCACGAGCGGCTGAGGGAGGTCGACCCGGCCGCGGCGGCGATTATCGAAACCAACGATCCCCGGCGCATCGTGCGGGCGCTCGAGGTCATCGAGCTCACGGGCAACCCCTTCGCGGCCTCGAAGCCCTCGGCAGATGCGCCGCCGAGGTGGGGAACGCGAATCCTTGGGCTGCGCACGAGGCCTGAATGGCTCAACCCCCGCATCGAACTGCGCACGCGGTCGATGTTCGACATTGGCCTGGTCGAGGAGGTCGAAACGCTGGTGGGGCAGGGTCTGCGCGAGGGAGTGACGGCCAGTCGCGCGATCGGCTACGCGCAGGTTCTGGCGTACCTCGACGGGGAATACGACCTGGATACGGCCATCGATCGCACTATCACCGGCACGCGGCGGTACGTGCGCCGTCAGCGCTCGTGGTTCAACCGGGACCCGCGCATCACCTGGCTGGATGCCGAGGCTGACACCGGGGTGCAGGCGCTCGAGGCCCTCGGTTACTAACATGGTGGCATGGTTTCATTCGCAAAGGGCCACGGCACCCAAAACGACTTCATCATCTTCCCGGATAGCTCCGTCGACATCGACCTGAGCGAGTCCCTGGTCGCCGCCGTGTGCGACGTCGGCGCGGGCTCGGCGCGGACGGAGTTCTCCGCGTCGCGCGGGCGGGCGCGCTGGTGGACGCGGGGGTCCTGGATTCGCTTCCCGACGGCGTCGCTGCGGAGGATTGGTTCATGGACTACCGCAATGGCGATGGTTCCATCGCTGAAATGTGTGGCAACGGCGTCCGCGTATTCGCCCACTACGTCGCGGCTATTCACAGCCCCGACAGCGTGGTAGATGGGCACGTGAGGGTTGGCACCCGCGCAGGTCTGCGGGAGGTGCGCATCGATGAGCTGTCGCGGGAGAGGGCGGTCGTCGGCGTCGATATGGGGTTGCCCGAGGTGATGGGGCTCGGCACGGCCTTCGTTGGCGGAGCTGGCGGGAACCAGAAGTTCGCCGGCGTGGGCGTTGATGTCGGCAACCCGCACCTGGCCTGCGTGATGCCCTCGCTCGATGCAGATGCGCTGCGGGGCCTTCAACTCGCCGAAAAAGTGGATGCGTCCGTCGAGATGTTCCCTCATGGCGTCAATCTGGAGATCGTCACACCGCTTGACGACGATGACACTGTGGCAATGCGCGTTATCGAGCGAGGGGTCGGGGAGACGCGCTCCTGCGGAACCGGAACCGTTGCCGCGGCGATTGCGGCCCTGGCGGATGCCGAGCGCACCGAGGGGTCCGTTCGCGTCGTCGTGCCTGGCGGCGAGGTCCGTGTGGACGTGCAAGAGGCCGGGCAGGGGCGTTTCCACGCTACCCTGACCGGCCCCAGTGTGATCCACACGCACGGCGACATCGACCTGGACATTCTCTAGGGAAGGCCCAGGGGAGGCCACGTAAGGGATTGGCTAGTGGCCTCCGCAACCGCCGTCGCCGCAGCCACAGCCCCCGTCGCCGCAGCCTCCGCCACAGCCTTGCGGCGCAATGATGTCGCCGGTGAGCAGGAAGGTTCCCGAGACGACCATGCCGGGCTGGGGAGCGACATCGCCGCCGGGAACGAGAATTTCCATGGGGACAGGAAGTGCAAGGTTCAGCGCCCAGAACTTCTGCCCGGTCAGCTCGTTGACCTTCTTGCGGGAGCTATTGATTACGCCTGCTAGCTCCACGATGGCAGACGGCGACGCCTTGCCGACCAGCTCCCCTACGACGGCCTTGGCTCCGACGAAATCCTGGACACCAGGCTTGTTTCCGGTGCGCTCGGAGTAGGCCTGCTCGGATTCGTCGAAGGCGAAGTCCGTTGCCAGTGCCGAGAGGGCGACGTGCTCGAAGGTCTGCGTGCCCTCGTCGACGATCAGCGGGCCCTGGGACAAGATGCAGCAGGCGTTCTCGATGACCTGGTCGAAGTTGTCCTGCGAGGGGTCGTCGCCGACGATTTCGACGAGGGCGAGGACGTCGTCGACGCTCGAGACGTGGGCAGTGACGGTCGTCTCGCCGGCGAATCCGGCGAAGGTTGAGTAAGGCTCGACGCCCAGGATGTGCAGGCGTGCTCCCGAGGGGTCCTCGAAGCGGACTAGCTGGCCGCCGCGGACCTCACCGATGACGGAAAGATGCTCTGTGGCGATGGCGGCTTCAATCGCGTCCTGCCAGCGGGGGAAATCAAGGCCAATGCTTCGCAAGTCGGTAGTCATAAGCGTCAATGATACTGCTGATATCACAACAAGTGAACAGCGCCCGCGAAGCTACGGTCGGCTAAGTGACGCAAGTCATTCCGAGAACTTAATTGAGGGATTACTTTATTGACTACATAAGTGTAGGGTTGCCTATGTATTGAATAAGTTTTGAGCAGTCGAAGCGCATCGTTTCGTTGCTTTCCGCTCATTCAGAGAGCTTCATCGAGAGAAGGCCACTTACATGTTCGGACTGCGGTCACGCTCGGCGTCGGTCGACGCCCCGGTCACCCACAATGCACAGTCGCTCGCCGATCTTCGCACGGGGCATACGGCCGTCCTGGCCGTGCCCGAGGTCGATGCCCGGCTGTGCAGGCGTCTCGCACAGCTCGGCCTTCGGCCGGGCATGTCTGTCACCGTGGGGCAGTCCACCGCCGGTGGAGGCCGGGTCATCCGCTCGGGCGGAACCCGTTACGCCATTGACGCCGCCACGCTTCGGCAGATGTACGTCAGCTAGCAAGAGATGCCGAAACGCGTGCTTTCCAATCCGGGTGCACGCATGGAATAGAAAGCGAAACGAGACCAGACTATGGCGACCCGAACATTTGCAGCAACGCCGAGCTGCCATGCGTGCAGCGGTGGCGCACCTGCCCGCGATGGAGCTCCCGTTATAGCCTTCGTCGGTGCCCCGAACTCGGGTAAGTCGACGCTTTTTAATGCTCTGACCGGAGCGAAGGCCCAGATGGGCAACTGGCCTGGAACCACCGTGGAGGTGAGCCGAGGAGCGTGGCGCAACGGGGACCGAGAGTACGACGTCATCGATTTCCCCGGCGCATACTCGCTGGACCCGATGAGCCCAGACGAGGAGCTCACCCGCGAGATGCTGATCGAAAAGCCGGTCGGGCAGCGCCCGGACCTGGTCGTCGTCATTGTCGACGCCACGGCGCTCGGGCGAGGCCTCTACATGGCAGCCGAGCTGGCCGAGCACCCGCAGCGAATCGTCCTCGCACTGACCAAGATGGACGTGGCGGCGGCGAAGGGAATTGTCGTCGACCCCGCGGCACTGCAGTCCGCGATGGGGATGCCGGTGGTCGCCCTTGACCCGCGTCGCAAGACCGGGCTAACGCGGCTCGGCGAGGCGGTCTCGGCTGCACTCAGCGGCTGCGCCGTGGTTCACCGTCCGGTATCGGGGCAGGATGCGCAGCCTGAGAGCCTCGACGAGGCCCGCTTTGCTGCCATCGACGTGGCCGTCGCCGCGGCCACCGGCGAGGTCGAGGACCAGCAGACCTGGACGGACCGGATTGACCGCTTCGTCCTCAACCCGGTGCTCGGCCCGATCCTCTTCCTCGCCGTGATGTGGGGCGTGTTCCAGCTAACGACGACGGTGGCGGCCCCGCTGCAGGACGGCCTGGAGGGGCTGATCACGGGTAATTTTGCTGACCTGGTCCGCGGCGGGCTCGAATCGATGGGCTGGGACCACCCGATCGTCACGGGGCTTATCGTCAACGGGCTGATTGCGGGCGTCGGCATGGTCCTGACCTTCGCGCCGCTGATGGCGCTGATGTTCCTGTGCCTGGCTGTCCTGGAGGACTCCGGCTACATGGCTCGCGCGCGGTCGTCGCGGATCGGGTGATGCGTGCCATCGGACTTCCAGGCAAAGCGTTCATCCCGCTCATCGTCGGCTTTGGGTGCAACGTCCCCGCGATCTCGGCAACGCGCGTGCTGGGCAATCCGAGGCACCGCATCATGACTGCGCTATTGGTTCCGTTCACGTCGTGCTCGGCGCGTCTGACCGTGTACGTCATGATGGGAGCGGTGTTCTTCCCGGACAATGCCGGCACCGTCGTCTTCGCCATGTACATCGTCTCGATTCTGCTGATCGTGCTCGTCGGGCTGCTGCTTCGAAACACTCTGTGGCGCGCCATGCCCTCCGAACCGCTCGTCATCGACTTGCCGACGTACCAGCTGCCGACGGCCCGGCTGGCGCTGTCGGTGACCTGGCTGCGACTGAAGGGCTTCCTCCGCACTGCGGGCGGCATTATCGTAGCGACGGTCGTCGTCGTCTGGCTTTTGATGTCCATCCCGGCCGTTCCCGGGCATTCTTTCGCACAGGAAGACCTGGCTCCTCGGGACTCCGCCTATGGTGCCGTCAGCGAGGCGGTATCGCCTGTCTTCGAGCCTGCGGGCTTCGGCACCTGGTCGCTGACCGGGCCCCTGGTCACCGGCTTCGTCGCCAAGGAAGCGGTTATCTCCACGTGGGCTCAGACCTACGCTGTTGAGGACGTCACCGACGCCGATCAGTCGGAGCAGGCCGCCAGCCCGTTGGCCGGACATATTCGGGCGGACTTCGAGGCTGCGTCCGGCGGTCATATGTTGGCTGCGGTGTGGGCCTACATGGTCTTCATGCTGGCGTACACTCCCTGCGTCGCGACGCTCGCGGCCCAGAAGCGTGAAGTTGGCTGGAAATGGACTCTGTTCGGCCTCGGTACGCAGCTGGTCGGCGCCTGGTTGCTCGCCGTCGTCGTCTTCCAGGGGCTGCGACTTTTCCTATAGAGCCCCTGTGATGTGCCTCGTGCGTTTTTCACGCAGTGGCACGAACGCGCACCACTCGATCTCCGCATCCGCCTGTTGCGCACATTGTGAACTCGTAAAAGTGAAACTCGCCGGTTGGGCGAGGGGAGGAGAAGTAACACATGGGTTGGTTTTCGTCTGCTCCGAAAAAGGCACCGGCTCGGCAACCCGCGGAGGCGGTGAAGGATGCAATAGCCCGAGGGATCAGTTCCCGCAGGAAAATCGCCGAGGTCACGGGGCTGCAGCGGGCCACGGTGGACCTCATCCTCGACCGTATGGAGGCCACGGGAGCGCTCAAGCGCGAAAGCATCGGCGGAATGTGTCCGGGTGGGGGCTGCTCGAACTGCGGTATGTCCGCGTCGGGATCCGGTACCTGCGCGAGTAGTGGTGCCGGCTCCTCCAACGGGCCTGTCGCACTCGTGCTGACCCGCCGGCCATAAGCGCGAGGCGTCCGTCCCGGACTCGTGGCAGGCACTCAGACCACGCGCGGACGGTGGCGGTAGCAACAAATGCGGGAGGGCGTGCAACAATAGAGCGCAGTATGACTAGTTTCCCCAACAATGACCCCGGCAGCGTCGACGAGGCCGCGAAGACCGACGCCGCTGTCGTCGGCAAGCAGGATGAGCCCACGGTCGGCGATCTCGACCTGGAGGCGCGCTCCTCACTCCGGCGGCTGACCAGGTCAGTCGCGCACACGGATTCCGAGGAAGTCACGGTCGAGTACCGGCAGCTCCGCCTGGAACGCGTCATCCTGCTCGGCGTGTGGACCAGCGGGAGCCTGCGCGAGGCCGAGGCCGCGATGGATGAGCTCGCGGCACTCGCGGAGACGGCGGGCTCCGAGGTCCTCGAGTCGGTGCTGCAGCGCCGCGATAAGCCGGACCCCGGAACCTACGTCGGGTCGGGAAAGCTAAACGAACTGCGCGACATCGTCGCCTCGACGGGCGCGGATACCGTGATTTGCGACGGCGAGCTCTCCCCGGGCCAACTGGTGGCGCTGGAGGACCGGCTCGACGCGAAGGTCATCGACCGCACCATGCTCATCCTGGACATCTTCGCCCAGCACGCGAAGTCCAAGGAGGGCAAGGCGCAGGTATCGCTGGCGCAGATGCAGTACCTGTACACGCGACTGCGCGGCTGGGGCGGCAACCTATCCAGGCAGGCTGGCGGTCGCGCCGGCTCCAACGGCGGTGTGGGCCTGCGCGGACCTGGCGAGACCAAGATCGAGACGGACCGTCGGCGCCTGCGCCAGGAGATGGCCCGCATCCGCAAGGACCTCGCGGGGATGAAGACCGCGCGCGAGATCAAGCGTGCCCGCCGCCGTGCCGGGCACCTGCCGCGCATCGCCATCGTCGGGTACACCAACGCGGGCAAGTCCTCGCTGCTCAACGCGCTGACCGGCGCGGGCGTACTGGTGGAGGACGCCCTCTTTGCGACCCTGGACCCGACCACGCGCCGCGCGCAGCTTCGCGACGGCCGCACCGTCATCATGACCGACACCGTGGGCTTCGTCCGGCACCTGCCGACACAGCTGATCGAGGCGTTCCGGTCCACGCTCGAGGAGGTTCTGGAATCCGACGTCATTCTGCACGTCGTCGACGGCTCCGACCCCTTCCCGCTGGAGCAGATTAAGGCGGTCAACGAGGTGGTCCAGGACATCGCCGCGGAGCAGAAGGCGGAGGTGCCGCCGGAGCTGCTGATCGTCAACAAGATTGATCAGGCGGACGGCATCACGCTCGCCCAGTTGCGCCATACCCTCGACGACGTCGTGTTTACCTCAGCGAAGACGGGGGAGGGCATCGGGGAGCTAGAGACGCGCCTGGAGCTGGCGCTCAACGCGTTGGACGCGCACGTCCGGCTGCTGATTCCCTACGACAAGGGGAACCTGGTGTCGATGCTCCACGAGGAGGCGACCGTCCTCGAAGAGTCCTGGGGAGAGGCGGGCACCGAGCTCGAGGTGCGCCTGCCGGCCACACTCGCCCGCGAGCTCTCCGCGTACCAGGTGGATGATCAGGCGGAAGACAAGGCGTTTGAGAAGTAGCGACCCGCGTGGCTATAGCGCCAGCTGGTTTAAGTCGAATTAAACCCAATGAACTAGCATTACGGGCATGAATTCAGAACTTCACAACGGCGTCGACGCGTCCAACCCCGCGTCGGGTCGTAGCGCCGACAATGGCGCAGGCAAGGGCCGCTTCTTCGGCTGGGACATCCACGGCGACGGACGCAAGATCGCGCCAGGGGCCGTTGTGGCTCCGAACGAGCGCCTGAATTGGCCTCGCACCATTGGCATCGGCGCGCAGCACGTCATCGCCATGTTCGGCGCCACGCTGCTGGTCCCGCTGCTCACGGGATTCCCGATCAACACGACTCTGCTGTTTTCGGGCCTCGGCACGATCCTCTTCCTGCTGATCACCCGTAACCGACTGCCCTCCTACCTGGGCTCCTCCTTCGCCTTCATCGCGCCGCTGACCGCAACGCAGGCGCAGGGGATTGGCGCGCAGCTCGGTGTCGTCATCACCGCGGGTGCGCTGCTGACCTTGGTCGGCGTGATCGTGAAGTTCGCCGGCCGCCGGATCCTCGATGCCGTCATGCCGCCGGCTGTGACCGGCGCCATCGTGGCGCTGATCGGCCTGAACCTGGCCCCGGCCGCGACGAAGAACTTTGCCTCCCAGCCGCTGATCGCCTTCGTCACCATGGCCGTCATCATTCTGGCGACGGTGGCGGGCCGCGGCATGATCTCGCGCCTTGGCGTGCTGATCGGCGTCCTCGTCGGCTGGGCATTCGCGGCTGCCAGCGGTGGCCTGTCGCCGGAGTCTACCGAGGCCGTCGGCAACGCCGCCTGGTTCGGCTTGCCGACGTTCCACGCGCCGGAGTTCCACATCAATGCGATGCTCATCGGCCTGCCCGTGATTGTTGTGCTCATCGCCGAGAACGTCGGCCACGTCAAAGCCGTCGCGGCCATGACGGGTAAGAACTTGGACGACATCGCCGGTGACGCGCTTATCGCCGACGGCCTCGCTACGACAATTGCCGGTTCTGCCGGCGGTTCGGGTACGACGACGTACGCGGAGAACATCGGCGTCATGGCGGCGACCCGCGTCTACTCGACGGCCGCGTACTGGGTGGCGGCGCTGACCGCAATCGCGCTGGCATTCATCCCGAAGTTCGGGGCCCTGATCCTGACGATTCCGACGGGCGTCCTCGGCGGCGCGACGATCGTGCTCTACGGCCTGATTGGCATGCTGGGCGTGCGCATCTGGATGGACGAGCAGGTCGACTTCAACAACCCGGTCAACCTGACAGCCGCGGCGACGGCCCTCATCGCGGGTATCGGCAACCTGACCCTGAACGTCGGTTCGATCACGCTGGAGGGAATCGCGTGGGGCTCGGTCGGCATTATCGTCGGCTACCCGATTATGAACTGGCTCTACCGAAAGATCGGTGAGGGGCGCAGCTAGATCTATCGAGGGTCCGGGCTACGGGACGGCGCTAGAAGCGGAGGACCGGGCCTCGGGGGGGGCTGGGCCCTAGGGGCCCGATACTAGATGTCCAGCTCCTGGCTGATCAGCCCCGAGATGTGTTCGACTGCGTCTGCGTTAGTGCTGGTGACTTCTACTTCATTGCCGTACTCGGCCCCGAGTGCCATCAGCATGAGTGAGGAGGCGGCGTCTGCCGGCTCGTTGTCCGGGTCATACGGCTCCACCAGCTCAATGAGGATCTCATCGCTGTAGTGCGACGCGGCCTCGGCGATTGTCGTCGCAGGCCGGGCGTGCAGTCCGACTCGCGATCCGACGGTGACTCTACGGGTTGCCATTGACAGTTGTGTCCCTTTCCCCGCCCGTTGTGGCGGTCGCAGGATATTTCCTCGTACTAGGTTCCACGAACTAGGTGTTCGATGAACTAGGTCGCGATAATCGAGCATAGTTGGCCGGAGCCAGCGGGTGGCGGGTTTCGGCCAATGCAGCCAGGACTTCCTGGAACTTTCACCCCGATTATTCCCCGGGATTCCCCCGGCAACTACGCCATCGTGGCAGCGGAAGACTCGGAACCCGTCGACTCGGCGTTTTGCGGGAGTAGGTGCTTCGACGCGACGATACACAGCGCGGCCACAATGCTGCCCACAACGATCGAGGTCAGCCACCACAGCGGCTTATCGATGGCAAAGAGGACGAACACGCCACCGTGGGGGACTCGCGTGGCAGCTCCGAGCGCCATTGACATTCCCCCGGTGATCGCACCGCCAATCACAATCGACGGAATGACCCGCAGGGGATCACGCGCGGCAAACGGAATTGCCCCCTCCGAGATGAAGGCCGCTCCGAGCATCCACCCGGCCTTCGCGTTCTGGCGCTCGGAGGTGCTAAATAGACGCGGGCGCAAAAATGCTGCGAGCGATGTCGCCAGCGGTGGCACCATGCCGGCGGCCATGACCGCGGCCATCACCTTCCACGCGGCCGGATCAGGAGAGGATACGCTCGCCGTCGCGAAGAGGTAGGCGGACTTGTTCACCATGCCTCCCATATCGACGCACATCATCGCCCCCAAAACAGCCCCGAAAATCATTGCGTCCGCAGTGTTCATGCGCGACAGCCAGCCCTGGAGTTCCATCATCAGCCAGGACAGGGGAGCACCAAGGACGAGGTACATCAGCAGGCCGACTGCGAGCGTGCCAAGAAGCGGTATGACCACCACGGGCATGAGAGCCTCTAGCCAGGACGGCGCCCGCAGCTTCGTCAACCACAGCACGATCACGCCGGCGAGGATTCCTGTGACAAGTCCTCCGATGAATCCCGCACCGACCGTCACCGAAATAGCCCCACCAATGAATCCCGGCGCAATGCCGGGTCTCCCCGCGAGCCCGTAGGCGATATACGCACTCAGGACTGCAACGATGACGTTCATCCCGTGCCCGCCGATGGCGAAAAGGACGGACCCCAGGTACATCCAGAGGCCATCTCTTTCAAAGACAACGGTCCCGCCACCATCTGTCGGTACCGACACCGGCGCCTTGACGTTCCACACGTCGACAAGCGAGAGATGTCGCGATACCGCATCGGAGACCAGGGCCGTCTGGTGTCCACCGACGAGGAAACCGAGAGCGATGAGCAGGCCCGAGGCCGCCACGAAAGGAATCATGTAGCTGACACCGGTCATCACAGCATTGCGCACGCGAATCCCGAAGCGAGGGTGGCTTGCCGACGGTTCTTCCGTGCCCAACGGCTCTGTCGATTCCGGCGGCGCGGCGGGTGTGCGCCCAGACGAGGGGGACGACGCAGCTCTCGATGTCCGATCGGCGGTGGCGAGTGCGAGCGCATCATCGATCACGGCACCAGGAGAGTTCACGGCCCGCTTGATGGGGACGGTCAGCACGGGGCGACCAGCGAAGCGGTCGAGCCCCGTGACCTCGATGTCGGCTGCGACGATGAGGACGTCAGCGAGCCTGGCTGCGCGATCGGACATCGCCCGCGTGCCGGAGGAGCCTTGAGTCTCGACGGTAAATGTCACCGCGTCGCGGGAGTCTGCGGCGGACGATAGGGCATCGGCCGCAAGGTAGGTATGGGCGATGCCCGTGGGGCAGGCGGTAATCGCTGCGATTCGGGTGGGCATCGTCACTGGCCTGGATGCGACATCTGAAGTGGAAGAGGCGTCAGGGGAGGCAGAGCGCTTTCTGGGGGCGCTCAGGAGATGCGCTGTAATAATCTGGGCGGCCTCAGCCTCGGTGCGGGCGCCACGCAGTGCCGCTCGGAATGCTTTTGTCCGAATCGACTTTGCCAGGGCGGACAGAATGTCAATGTGGACATCGCCCTTATCCTCGGGGACACCGATGAAGAATAGGAGGTCAGCAGGGCCGTCGGGGGTAACGAAATCGGTGGCTTGCCGAAGGCGTGCGAAGAGCACGGTCGGGCGCAGCCAGTCGCCGTGTCGACAATGGGGGATCGCAACCCCGCCCGGAAGACCTGTCGGGGCCTGTTCCTCTCTCGCCAGGGCTGCGGCGACGATCCCATCTTTGGCGCGGGCGCGCCCGACTTCAACGGCGCGGTCGACGAGGGCGTCGACGATGGATTCCTTCGACGAGCCCAGGTCGGTGTCAAGGAAAACTACCGATTCCTCGACTAACGTGGCGGCGATGGTGGCAAAGTCGGAGGTAGTAGCCATCGTTGGGCAGTGCTCCTAGTTCAGTTGCCAGGCGCGAGCGTATTCCGCGTGCACCTGTTCAGGGTAGGGAATTGTCGTTCCGGGCAGGCTGGTTGCGGCGGCCCCGTAGGCCACCGCGGAGCTAAGCGCGGAGGTGTACGAGTCGCCCCTCTCCCTTGCCAGAAGGTATCCGGCCAGCGCACAATCGCCCGCGCCCACGGTTGACTGCGGAGTAATCTTCGGGGCCTCGGCCGCGTAGCATGGGCCGTCCTTGATGGCGAGGACGGCGCCTGCTTCGCCCAAGGTCGCGAGCACCTCGGTGACACCGCGGGCGTTGAGTTCTTGTGCAGCCTCTGCCGCCGGGGCAAAATCGCCGGACAATGCGGCTGCTTCCAATGCCTCACCGTCAGCTCCGACGATCTGGCCGAGCTCGAAGGCATTCGGCTTCATGAGGTAGGGGCGTACCGAGGGAAACGCCTGCACGACGGAAGTCAGTGGGCCATCGCTAGTATCCATAGCGACGTGGGCATCAGGATTGATTGACTGGACGGCCTCGGTGCAGTTGACGTAGAAGTCGCGGGGAACTCCCGGAGGCAGGGAACCGGCGAAGACTACCCAGGTGGCCTTCTTCGCGTGATGGACGAGCTTTTCCAGTACTCGGCGCCGGTGTGCTTTGGTCAGCGTCATACCGGGCGAGTTAAGTTTGGTGGTGGTGCCGTCCGCCTCCGCGATGGTCAGGTTGACCCGAGCCTCGTTCATCGTATTGATGGCCTCGTGGGGGATCCCGGATACCTCGAGCAATCGGGTGAACTTACCATGCTCGGCTGCGGGGTAGAGCGCCAGAGTATCCGATCCTGCGTAGTGGACCGCTTTCGATACGTTGATGCCTTTGCCACCTGCCATGTCCTCGGACATTGGGAGACGGAAAACGCCACCCCGCTTTAGCTCCGTATCCAGGCGGGCGAGGCGGTCAATCGACGGATTAACGGTGAGGGTCAAAATCATGAAGCGACCACAACCTCCACACCGTGCTCCTTCAGGTCTTCCACGAACTGTTCCGGAGCCGATTCGTCGGTGATCACGACATCAATATCATCCAAAGAGGCGAAGCTGACCAGGAAGTCGCGTCCTAACTTCGTTGAGTCAGCCATGACGACGACCTTACGAGCATTCGTAATCATCGCGCGCTTGACCGCCGCCTCCTGAGGATCCGCGGTCGACAGCCCGTGATCGATGGTGAGAGCGTTCGAGCCGATAAATGCGACATCAGCTCGCATCACTGCAAGCGTGCGAAGGGCCGCATCGCCGACCACCGCCTGAGTAATCACGCGAACCTGGCCGCCCAGGAGCTGAAGCTCGATCCTGTTCGATGCCGCCAGCGCCATCGCGTTTGGGAGGGAATTGGTGACAACGGTCCATCGACGGTTGTCGGGGGCATGAACCATGAGGTCCGCTAAAGCCTCTGTCGTAGTTCCGGCATCGAGGAATACACCCCCGCCGTTGTCGGGCAAGAACTCTGCGGCCGCCCGGGCGATGGAGAGTTTGGCGTCCTTTTGCGCGTTCTTGCGGGCCGCGACGGTGAACTCGACGGTTTGGAACGACCGGGTCGCGACGGCGCCACCGTGGACGCGGTGGACGGCGCCTTCGGCATCAAGTTGAGCGAGGTCACGGCGGATAGTTTCCGCGGTAACGTCGAAGGCTACTGCTAAATCAGCCACGGTAACACGGCCCTCTACCGCTGTCAGCGATGCGATTTTCCTGCGTCGTTCCTCTGCGTACATGCTTTAGCCTCCAGCTTTCGTGTCTACCGTAAATTATGCCCGTTTTAATTGGGTACGGGCAATGATTTTTGGTTTTTGGGGGTGTTACCAACACTCGATTAGGGCAATCCGGCGCAGGCGCAGTATGGCCAGGGGTCAGATGGTGAGTCCTGTCCGATGGCGACGGACTGACCGGTGGCGTCCTGTGGTTAGACCTCTGGCTAGGCCTCTAGTAAGGCGATTAGAGGCTGCGCAGGACGCTAACAACCTTGCCGAGAATTCGCGCATGTTCAGCCGGGAGCGGGTCGAAGGCGCGGTTATGGGGCATGAGCCACTTACCGGCTGCATCCTCGTGCCATTCCTTAACGGTAGCTTCGTCCTCGAAGAGTGCGGCCACAAAGTCGCCCTGATTGACGACATTTTGCGAACGCACTACGACCCAGTCGCCATCAAGGATGCCCGCGTCAATCATCGAATCTCCAACGACCTTGAGCAGGTAGAGCTGGCCGCTGCCGGTGATTTCGAGCGGGAGCGCCATGTGCGCTTCGATGTGTTGCTCGGCCAGGATGGGATTGCCTGCGGCAATCTGTCCGACAATGGGTACATAGATGGGCTCCGGCATATCGTCCGGAAGCTCGGGAGTTGCGTACTTCTCCTGACCTTTAGGGCCGGGCTTGACTGGCGTGTAGGTGCCGGCGGAGGTCGTGGAATCGCGCACATTGACGGCACGTGGCTTGTGCGGATCTCGGCGCAGGAATCCCTTCTTCTCGAGCTCCTTTAGCTGGTATGCGACGGACGATGTCGAGTTGAGTCCTACGGCGTCGCCGATTTCGCGGATGCTCGGTGGGTAGCCGCGCAAAACGACTGCATCCGAAATGACGTCCAGAATTCGGCGTTGGCGCTCGGTAAGAGTTTTCAGGCTTTCTTTCTTCTTCGGAGGCATGGTTTTCAATCCCCTCGGTAGGGCGCGCTTGGCGCCCAGGTAATGGCGAACGTTGGCCAGTGGATACTGCCTGGCCCTTCAAGCTTCGCACGAAATCGAATGCGTTCGAAAATCAGTTTAGCCGAAAGTTGTTCGAATCGTCGACAGTGAAACGGCGATTCTTCGGAATGTCGAACTCCAAAGCGCTGTGCGTTGTGGCTTGTATCCTGTGGGTTTGGGTATATGTTCGAAAATGAGTCCGAAATAGTCTGGACATTGTTCGAACGTAGTGTTATAAATCGAACAGTGAGGCGAGTCGAACAGTTGTTTGCCTCTAGCTGTGGAATTTGAGAAATCGAATCCAGGATGAGGGCTAGTGTTCGGCGCGTTGTATCGATACCGGCCAGTGTCTGTCTTGTTTCGGTCTGCGATGTCAAAGGACGATCAGACCGAGCCGGGAGCTGTAAGACGCAAGTCGGGAAGTATCAGAAGAAGAGGGGTTTGAAATTATGTCAACTGCACTCCTGAATTCCGTTGATGGCGGCGCCGTCGCCAACCGTGGATGCGCCGACTCTTCAGCAGGCTTTTCAGCTGGAGAAGTTTCCTCTAATGCAAAGGTCTGGGGCGAGCGTTCCGCTCGCGCCTCGCAGTATGCGACTCGTCCGGGCCAGAAGTGTCGGACGCCACGCAGATCGACGAAGCCCCTGAATGCCTCTTTGGTTGATACTCGCGACGCGTCTAGGCCAACTCGGTTAGCCACGTCCTATGGGCTAGCTCCTTTGGGCGTGAGTAGCGCATCGGGCAGAAATTCTCAGTCGCCGTTGGCAGTGCACATTTCGAAGAGTCTGGTCGCCTGGACGCTTGGCCTCGGCGCAGCCTTCGGCCTGTATGCAGCCGTATTGGTCGATGGGGAAGCAGCAACTGAGACAGTCCCGACGCCGACCTACGCATCGTACTCGGCGCAGTAAGCTTGCAGCTGTGCATTGTCAATTCTGTCACCATGAACATACGCGAGTGTTGGATTCGCGGCTGATTGATAACGGGATGGGAATTCGTCGTCGACGCGAATGTCTGAACTGCGGTCGACGGTTCTCAACTATTGAGCGTTCACAGCTCATGGTTGTCAAACGCGACGGCATTCCGGAAGAGTTCGATCGCGAAAAGGTGATCCAAGGCGTCCGTCGAGCCTGCCAGGGGCGTCAAGTCTCCGAGTCGCAGCTAAAGAAGCTGGCCCAGAAGGTAGAGGAAAACCTTCGAGAAAAGGGCACGCCACGAATTGATTCCAATGATATCGGTCTGGCAATCCTTGAGCCGCTGCGGGAGCTGGACGAAGTGGGATATTTGCGGTTTGCCTCCGTATATAAGTCCTTCACCTCGGCGGATGACTTTGCTCGTGAAATTGAAAGCCTGCGTCATCGTGGCGGAGAAGACGCCGATGAAGTCTAGTCGGTTCCGCCACGGCTGTCGCCCGCCCGGTTAGCAAAGTTTGTCGATCTTCTTCTTTACCCGTGTTAATGACACCGTCTGCATAGTGCCGAGTCGTTGGGCGAAGAGACTCACTCGAAGTTCCTCAATGAGCCACTGGATGTCTCGTACCTCTGTGGACTTAGCACGAGCCTTCGGCAAATGCTCCAGTTTTTTCTCGAGATAGTCCCGGGCCTCGGTTATCTCGTCCTCGCGCTGTGCATCATGTTCAGGGTCGGTATTCATTTCATCAAGGCGTATCTCCATCGCCTTGAAATAGCGGGGGAGATGCCGAAGATGGGTCCAGCCGTGTCGTGCGACGGCGCCCTCGGGCAGCATGAACCGGAGTTGCTTCTTCATGTCGTCGATAGCGTCGCCCTCCCATTTGTCCAATTGCTGAACAACTGTGACATATCCCGGCATGGCTTGGGCGATACCGACAACCAATTGGCGCACCCCGCCAGCCACCTCTTGCTTTACGGTTCGGACGAGTTCCCGGAACTTATCGGGGTCGCGAACAGGTCCGCCGTTGGCCAGCATTAAATCTCGGACGACCGTAACGCGGCAGTCTTCCACAAGCCCATCGGCTCCACCGTGCGGCCAGGCATCCACACCGACACGTTGCTGGAGCGGCAGCCCTTTCGTCATCTGCTGGGTATTTATCGGGCACTCTCGAAGCAGCAGGGTGAGATTGGCGGTGAGCAAGGAAGCCTGGGCTTGGGCCTGGGTCGGCATGACCTTCACAGCGACGCCGTCCTTTGTGGGGACGAGCGTCGGGTACATGGTGACGGATTGTCCGTCGACGGTGCTGCGTACTGTGTCCGCAACGGTACCCAGGTTGTCAGAGGTCCACTCCCGGACGGCGTCATGCGCCACGGAGTGACTTCGTTTGGATACAGCGGTCGTCACGGCTGCCGCATGCTTCGCCTTCAGCGCGTCGAGGTCACGACTCTGGTCGATGATTTCGCCGCGCCGGTCGATGACCGCGAAGTTGAATCGCAAGTGAGCGGGCAAACGTGAGGTATCGAAATCGGTGCCATTGATTCCTGAGCCACCAAGACTTCGCAGTGCATCGGCGAATGCGTCAACAAAACGCCCGGCGTACGGGGTCATAGAATGTAAAGCCCCTCGCGCGAAGTCGGGAGCGGGAACCACCGATTTACGTAGCGCTTTTGGCAGCGTCCGAATGAGGGCCTCAGCGAGTTCTTCCCGCAGCCCCGGGATGAGCCAATCAAACCCTTCGTACCGCAGCCCTGCCAGGAGTGGCACGGGCACTCGGAGGGTCACGCCGTCATCGTCGGCACCAGGTTCGAACTTATAGGTTAGTGAAAAATCGAGAGTACCTTGCTGCCACATCTCGGGGAAGGCGGCGGAATCGAAGTCCCCAGAATCGGGATTGAGGAGCTTCTCCGGGTTGAAGTCGAGCAGACCGGGCTGTTTTGGCCGTGTCTTCTTCCACCAGCGGTCAAAGTGCGCAGCGGTAGTGACGCTCGACGGAATCTTCGAATCGTAGAACGCGTAGAGGACGTCGTCGTCGACGACGATTCCGCGAGAACGCTGCTTTTCCTCGATCTTGGCGGCGTCGGCAAGCTTTTCTTGGTTCGCGAGGAAGAACTCGTGGTGCGTATTCCACTCGCCCTCCACGAGCGCGGACCGGATGAAGATCGAGCGCGCTGTGTCCGCGTCTACACGGTGGTAGGGAACGAGGCGATCGGCGACGACGGTCACCCCGTAGAGCGTGGACTTCTGGTAGGCCATCGCGGCGCCGCGTTTCGTCGACCAGTGGGGTTCGGAGTACTGGTGCTTCAGCAGGTGGGATGCGGCCGCCTCCACCCACTGCGGCTCGATGCGTCCGACGTTTCGGGCGAAGGTTCGCGAGGTCTCGACGATTTCGGCGGCCATCACCCAGCGGGGTGGCTTCTTAGCCAGCGCCGAGGAGGGGTGGATGAGGAATTTCGTGTTGCGAGTGCCTGTAAATTCCTTGCCTTCGCCCTCTCGGGTTCCGATGAGGGACAGCAGTCCGGGCAGGAGTGACTTGGACACGGAGTCGGAAAGGACCCCCTCGGCGGCTGAGTTGCCGGCGGCGGTGGCAAACCCCGAGTCCTTATCCTGCCTCCCCGGCACGGCCCAGCCGACCTCGGCGGTGGACTGGCGGAGCTGGCGGACCAGGTCCTGCCACTCACGAATGCGCATGTAGTGCAGGTACTCGCGCTTGCAGAGCTTGCGGAACTGGTTTCCGCTGAGCCGACGGCGGTTTTCCTCCAGGTACTCCCAGAGCTTCAGAATTGAGCCGAAGTCGCTGGTCGGGTCCTTAAACCGGGCGTGCAGCTGGTCAGCTTGCGCCTGGAACTCCAGCGGGCGCTCCCGCACGTCCTGCAGCGATAGCGCCGCGACGATGACCGTCACAGCCCCGAGGGTCGAATTCGCGTTGCCTTCGACCAGCATGCGGGCCAGGCGCGGGTCGACGGGAATCCTCGAGAGCTGCCGACCGATGTCGGTGAGCTCCGGCTGCCCCGCCGGGCCGTCGATCGCCTGCAGTTCGGTGAGCAGGTTCACGCCGTCGCGAATCGCCTTGTGCTCCGGCGGCTGAACGAACGGGAAATTCTCAATCGCTCCGAGGCGCAGCGAAATCATCTGCAAAACAACAGAGGCCAGGTTGGTACGCAGGATCTCGGGATCTGTGAATTCGGGCCGCGAGAGGAAGTCCTCCTCGCTGTAGAGGCGGATGGCGACGCCGTCGGCGACGCGACCACAGCGACCCGAGCGCTGATTAGCTGAGGCCTGGCTGATGTCCTCAATCGGCAAGCGCTGAACCTTGGTCCGGGACGAGTACCTGGAGATTCGTGCGGTGCCGGTGTCCACTACGTATTCAATCCCCGGCACAGTCAGTGAAGTCTCGGCGATATTCGTAGCCAGCACAATCCGCCGCCCGCTATGCGGGGCAAAAATGCGATGCTGCTCGGCGTTCGAGAGTCGGCCAAACAGGGGCACCGCCTCGACGCCCCGCCACTTCTTGCCCTCGATGGCCTCCGCAGCTTCGCGAATATCGCGCTCGCCGGGGAAGAACACGAGGATGTCGCCGCCGCCTAGGCGCATCAGTTCTTCACACGCCGCAATGACCCCGTCGACCGGCTCGACAGCGATTTCCTTCTGCTGCCCATTCTTCGCAACGACGGTCTCCACCAGCGGGCGGTACCGAATCTCCACCGGGTACGTCCTGCCGGAGACCTCGATGATCGGCGCCGGGGTTCCGTCGGCACGCGCAAAGTGGGCGGCAAAGCGCTCGGGGTCAATGGTCGCGGAGGTGATAATCACCTTCAGATCGGGGCGCTTCGGCAGGATGTGCTTCAGGTAGCCCAGCAGGAAGTCGATGTTGAGGCTGCGCTCGTGGGCCTCGTCGATGATGATGGTGTCGTAGTCGCGCAGGAGGCGGTCGCGGCCGATTTCCGCGAGGAGGATGCCGTCGGTCATCAGCTTGATGCAGGTATCCCGGCCCACGCGGTCGTCGAAGCGGACGGCGTAGCCCACGTGCTCGCCGATGCTCTCTCCGAGCTCCTCTGCGATGCGCTCGGCGACGGACCTCGCCGCGATCCTGCGCGGCTGCGTGTGCCCAATCTTGCCCCGGATTCCGCGGCCGAGCTCCAGACAGATCTTCGGAATCTGGGTGGTCTTGCCCGAACCGGTCTCGCCGGCGATGATGACCACCTGGTTGTTCGCGATCGCCTCCGCGATGTCGTCTCTGCGCGCCGACACGGGAAGTTGCGCGGGGTAGTCGATCGCCGGAATCGCTTGCCGACGCTCCTCCACGCGCCCCAGCGCCAGCTCGAGGTCGGCGGAGATCGCCGACAGCGCTTTCGGGGCGGACGCCCGGCGAAGGCGGCGGCGGAAGGACTGCTCCTCGCGGAAGGTGAGCTGCTCGGCGATGCGGTACAGGTCGTCCTTCTTCGGGGCCTTTGCGGGGGCCTCGGCGGACGAGTGCTGGGTGTGGCTGCGATTAGTCATGGTTGAGTACTAGATTAGTGACACCGAGCGGACTGAGGGCAATCACATGCCCAGGCGCTGGAATCCTATCGCAGCCATCTGGCCATTAGGCGGTGGCCATCTTCAGCGCGACCTCGGCGCAGTCAGGGCGGCCGCAGTGCTTCGTCTCGGTCTTTTCCCAACAGGAATCGCAGATCAGTACCTGCTTGCGGCAGGTGTCCTCGTTGATGCAGTTGCGGAACACGTTGGTGGGGGAGCCGCAGTGGACGCAGTGGCCGAGCTGGACGTAGTCGGCGTCGTCGGTGCCGTCGCCGAACTCCATGTGCATGCGCTTGTCGAAGACGTATAGGGAGCCCTCCCAGAGCCCCTTGTTACCGAACTTCTCGCCGTAGCGGACGATGCCGCCGTCGATCTGGTAGACCTCCTCGAACCCGCGGTTTTTCATCAGCGCGGAGAGGATTTCGCAGCGAATCCCGCCCGTGCAGTAGGAGACCACCGGCTTGTCCTTCATCCAGTCGTACTTGCCGGATTCCAGCTCCGCGATGAAGTCGTGGGTCGTGGTGACGTCCGGCACGACGGCGTTTTTGAACTTGCCGATCTCGGCTTCCATCGCGTTGCGGCCATCGAAGAAGATGACCTCGTCGCCGCGTTTTTCAACGAGCTCGTTGACCTCTTCCGGCTTGAGGTGGACGCCACCGCCCATGACGCCGTGCTCGTCGACCTTGAGCTCGCCGGGCGCGCCGAAGGCGACGATTTCATCGCGGACCTTGACGGAGAGCTTCGGGAAGTCCTCCGCGCCGCCCTCGCTCCACTTGAACTCCATCGAGTGGAAGGCGGGGTACTGCTTCGTCTTCTTGATGTACTTCTTACATGCGTCCAAGTCTCCGCCGATCGTTCCGTTGATGCCGTGCTCGGAGACGAGGATGCGGCCGCGAAGCCCCAGGGACTCGCAGAGGTCCCGCTGCCACAGCATGATGGCGCGCGGGTCCGACAACGGCGCGAACTGGTAGTACAGAAGAATCTTGCTGATGCTCACGCAGACCAGCTTAGCCCGAGCGCTTCCGCGAGCTAAAACCGTGAATTCTCGGTCGAACGGGCCTTGAGCAGCACGGTTCTAGCGCTTCCGGTAGAGAGCCTTCTTCTGGTACTTCGGCTCCGATGTCACCAACACTCCGAGGTTGCGGAAGATCGTCTCGTCGACGGTGCCGAGAATCGTCGTGGTGTGGCAGTCGCAGTCCTTGAGGTTCTTCAGCTCCGCCAGCGCCGCGCGGGCGTCGTCGTTAGTGGCCGCGGAGACCGACAGTGCGATGAGGACCTCGTCGGTGTGCAGGCGGGGGTTCCGGCTGCCGAGGTGATGGGTCTTGAGGGTCTGAATCGGCTCGATGGAGGCGGGCGAGAGCAGGTGCTTGTCGTCGTCGATGCCGGCCAGCTTCTTCAGCGCGTTGAGGAGCATCGCTGCGGAGCATCCCAGCAGCGCCGATGTCTTACCCGTGATGATGGTGCCGTCGTGGAGCTCGATGGCGCTGCCCGGCGCGGAGGTCTCCTCCTCGACGGCGAGTGCGGCGGCGATGACGCGGCGGTCGTCGGCGGTGACGCGGGCCTTGCTCATTACCATGGCGATGCGCTGGGAGATGACGTCGTCGTCGCCGTTGCGGTGTTCTTCTACCAGCGCCTTGTAGTAGCGGCGGACGATCTCCTTCTTCGACGCGGCGCGGCAGACGTCGTCGTCGACGATGCAGTACCCGGCCATATTGACGCCCATGTCCGTCGGGGACTGGTACGGCGAATCGCCGGCCAGCTTCTCCAGCAGCGTGCGCAGCAGCGGGAAGACCTCCACGTCGCGGTTGTAGCTGGTGGCCTTCTTGTCGTAGGCCGCGAGGTGGAAGGGGTCGATGAGGTTAATGTCGTCGAGGTCCGCGGTCGCGGCCTCGTAGGCGAGGTTCACAGGGTGCTCGAGCTCGAGGTTCCAAATGGGGAAGGTCTCGAACTTGGCGTACGCCGAGGCGATGCCCCTCTTGTGGTCGTGGTAGATCTGCGAGAGGCAGGTGGCGAGCTTGCCGGAGCCCGGGCCGGGCGCGGTAACCACGATGAGGTCCCGGCTGGTCTCGACCCACTCGTTGACGCCGAAGCCGGATTCGCTGACGATCTTTTCCGTGTTGGTCGGGTATCCGTCGATGGTGCGGTGGCGGCTGACACTCAGCCCGAGGCGCTCGAGCCGGGCGATGAACGTCTGCGCCATGGCGTTGTCGTCGGAGAGCTGCGTGACGACGACATTGTCGACGAGGAAGCCCCGCTCGCGGAAGACGTCGACGAGGCGGAGTACGTCCTCCTCGTAGGTGATGTCGAGGTCCGCGCGCACCTTGTGCCGCTCCAGATCCTTGGCATTGATGCACACCAGAATCTCGACGTCGTCCTTCAGCCGGTCGAGCATCGCAATCTTGTTGTCGGGTGTGAAACCCGGCAGGACGCGGGAGGCGTGCATGTCGTCGAAGAGCTTTCCGCCCATTTCGAGGTAGAGCTTACCGCCTTCACCTGCGATTTCCTGGCGTCGCTGCTTGATGTGTGCTGACTGCATCTCGATGTACTTATCGCGACTAAAACCAACAGAGTGGGGCATGGAGCTCATTTCCTCGACGTGTGTATCGACATGTGAATCGGCGTGTAGTGCGGGCGTGGAATGCCCGTCGCATACGTTAAATCATCGTAGTTTGCTTCACGACGAAGCGGTATTGCGGGGGAACGAACAGGGAAATCGGGAACGCTATTCGCAATTGGCGTAAGTTTTTTCAGGAAAACGATAACGTGATGCTGGTCACTTAGTTAGGTTTGTTTCCAAACAGGTATCCAAATACTGAAATGGAGAGCGAGTCTATGACCGCACGCAGATCGACCGGTGGCACATTCGCGCCATCCCGTCGCCAATTCCTCGCAGCAGCGGCAACAACAGCAACCGTCGCCGCATTGCCGAACGCGATAGGTGCGCCACGGGCGACCGGGCAGCCGTCGTCAAGCAGCGGGGGAGGAGCGGGTACGGCGATGAACGTCGGGCGCGGGATGGCGGACATGACTGGTGAGCCGTTGGGGGCGGGCGAGAACGGGTACGCCGTCCTCAAACAAACCACGACTGGACTGCGTTTGCGGCAGTTCGCGCGCGCGTTTATCTTCGGCGACGATGCTGGCAACCGAGTCGTGCACGTTACTGCGGATATGGGCCTGATGTTCCAATCCATCCAGATGGAGGTACTGCGCAGGCTTCAGGGGATTTTCGGGGGCATCTATAACGAATCCAACGTGCTGATCGGCGCTTCCCACACGCACGTCGCGCCGGGCGGTACGTCGGGGCACCTGATGGTCGACCTGACAACCTTGGGATTCCGGCCTGTAACCTTCGAGGCAGTTGTCACTGGCGTGGTCAAGGCGATCGAGAGGGCGCACGCGGACTACGCTCCGGCCAATATCCACCTGACGAAGGGGATCGCGCACCAGGCCGGCGTCAATCGCTCGTTCCAGGCCTTCAAGCTCAATCCGCCCGAGGAACAGGCGCTCTTTCCGGACGGAGTCAATCCGGAGAGTACGACGCTGCACGTCACCCGCGGTGGCACCGAGGTCGGCTTCATCAACTGGTACGGCATTCACCCGACCACCTTCGGCGCGGAGCACACCATCATCGACGGGGATAACAAGGGCTACGCCGCATGGAAGACCGAGGTTGATCACGGAGTAAACCACCGCGAACCGCAGGGCGCTCCTTTCGTGGCCGCCTTCGCGATGTCCGCTCCGGGGGACATCAGCCCGAACATGGGGCTCGTCCCGCAATCGGGTCCCGCCGGAGCGGATGAGGCAGAGTCGGCCCGCATCCTGGGCCAGCGTCAAATCGATGCCACCAGCGGCGACAGCATTGCCCTGCCCGGGGGCGGGGTCACCACAATCCACAAGTGGGTAGACCTGTCGAACGTCAACATCGACGGGAAGTTCACGCCCGACGGCAAGCCACACAAGACCGGGCCGGCCATCCTCGGTGCGGCGTTTGCGGCCTCGAGCCAGGAGGACGGAGGAGGCGAGCCGGCCCTCGGATTCAACGAGGGCGAACGCGTAGGCACACCGTGGGTACAGCAGATGAACAAGGTGGCCGTTCCCGACAGTGCAAGAGAGATCCACGGAGAGAAGGAGATGCTGCTGCCCGTCGGCTACATCGACGGTCTGATCCAGCAGACACACATGTTCTCGGTCACCCGCATTGGAGGATTCACGCTGATCACCAATGGCCTGGAACCGACGACTATGTCCGGATACAGGATGCGCCGCCACGTTGCGGACATCCTCGGCGTCGATATCGACACCGTCATTTGCCAGGGTTACACGAACAGTTATGGGCACTATGTCACCACGCCGGAGGAATACGCTCACCAGGACTACGAAGGTGGCGCGACGGCATTCGGCAAGTACACGCTGTGCGCGATGGTCTCCATCTACGACGAGCTGGCCCACTGCCTGAAGGATGGCCTTGCGCTGGATGCGGGACAGGCCGCAGGTGACCTCACCGGCCGAATTCCCCCGTCACCGAGTGGCGGCCGCATACTCGATTCCGCGCCAATCGGCAAAAACTTCGGCGACCTCATTGATGTCACCGGAACGGTTTCGGTGGGAAGCGCGGCCGTTGCCTCATTCGTGTCGGCAAACCCGAACAACGACCTTCGCCTTGAGGACGGATACATGCTGGTGAAAAACGAAGCGGGGGACATTGTCTCCAGCGATTACGACCAGGGCACGGTAGTGGAGTTCGCCAAAGACGGTATCTACACAACGTCGAAGGTGACCTGGGACACCAGCGGGCAGAAGCCTGGCCGATACGACATTGTCATGAGGGGCTCCGCGCTGGGTATCGACGGGAACATGCACCCGTACGAAGGCAAGGCTACTGTCGAACTCGTTTGATAGCTTTCCCGTATAGTTTGTTTTGAGTAATCCGTACCTAACTTGAGCCAGGAGCGTAGTCGTCATGACTAATCCGTACGATCCATTCGATAGGCCCGGAGAAGAACCTAACAGCTCGGGAAACAACAATGGCCAGCCCAGCGAGCCCCCGTACGATCCATACAATTTCGGAAACGATGTCTTTGGCGGTGGATCCTCCGCCCAGTCGCCAACGGGGCCGACGGGTCCGATGGGGCAGCCCGGAGCCTTTGGGTATGACCAGTATCAGCAGTCATTCCAGCAGGCCGCGCCCGCGCCGGGCGTCGCGATGCCGGGAGGGAATGAGCCACCGGTAAACCCGGTAGTCCAGGGGCCCACAAAGGTGAACATTGGCGAGGCCCTATCGGTTGCCATCACCTACCTGAATAAGTCCTTAGGTGCCTGGATCGGCGCGATGGCCATCTTCTTTGTGGTACTCGTCGCCATCGTGGGCGTAACTATGGGGGTGACCTTCGCGACTGTTGGGGCAGATATGCCGGCAGATGCCACTGACCCGAATGCGGCTCCGAGTTTCGAGCAGATCTCGTCGATTTTCGGATTGATGGCAGTCATCGTTATCGTGTCGCTGGTCGGCAGCTTCCTCATGCAGATTTTTATGTACCGCGGTGCGTTCGAGGCTGTGGACGGGCGCGTGGTGCGCTTTTCTTCATTCTTCAAGGTCAGCCGGTGGGGAAGCCTCCTCGGCGCCTACATCGTGTCGTCTGTGATCTCGTTCATCGCAGTTCTGCCCGGCGTGATCCTGGCGGTCATCGGCGCGGTGATGACCGGAAATGAAAGCGCGCCCGGTGTAGCGATTCTGGTGCTCGGTTATGTCCTGATGATTGGCCTGGGAATTTTCGTTCAGCCCGTCGTAGCACTGATTCCGCTGACGGTGATGGACGGTAAGTCGACGGCCTTGGAGTCGCCCGTCGTCGCATGGCGGCTCATCAGGCCGCAGTACTGGATGATGCTTCTCGCGTCCGTCGTCGTCAGCCTGATCTCCTCGGCTGGAGCGCTTCTCTTCTATGTCGGAATGCTCTACACGGTTCCTCTGGCGATGATTGCGCAGGTTCATATCTATCGTCAGATTCTCGGTGGGCGCCGCGTTACGCAGGCCCCGGCGGCGACGCAGTACTAGGGCCGCGGCCCGAGGTTCGCACGTCGCCTCAAGGAACGACAAGGCCCCCTGGTCAATCCTGTTCGACAGGAAGGACCAGGGGGCTTCATGCGTCCCACACATCTTTAGTGGGGAGGCGGCGGAGCCACCAGGGTGTAGCGGTGACTAGCGGGTAGCCTCTGCGAAGACCGCCTGAGCAACGCCGGAGACGGTAGCTGCGACCTTGACAGCTTCCCAGACCTGCTCCTTGGTGAAGCCGGCCTCGCGCACGACGTGCGCGTGGGAAACCAGGCAGTCCGAGCAGCCGTTGATGGAGGAAACGGCAGCCGACCACAGCTCGAAGTCGGCCTTCTCGACGCCCGGCTTCGAGATGATGTTCATGCGAAGGCCGAACTTGACGTTCGCGTAATCCTCACCCAGGAAGTGACGAGCGCGGTACGCGACGTTGTTCATGCCCATGACCGTTGCGGCACCAAGAGCAGCCTCGAAAGCCTCAGCGGACAGGTGCTCCTTTGCCTCCTCGGCGATTTCCGAGAAAACGGTCTCGTTGTGGGTTGCCGCCGCGGACGCGAGCAGCGTGCCCCAGAGCTGCTGCTCGGAGAGCTCGGTGGAGCGCGTCAGCGAACCCAGGTTCAGCTTCAGGTCCTTGGCGTACTCCGGGAGGCCGGAACGAAGGTTATCGATGCTCATATATCTACTTCAGCTCCTGCTTCAGAACGTCCATCTTGTCGATGCTCTTGGTCGGGTCATTCTTCTGCCAGTTGCAGGCGCAGACCTCTTCGGACTGAAGGGCGTCGAGGACGCGCAGGACCTCGTCGACGTTACGGCCGACGGCGTCCGGAGTCACGGAGACGAACTGGATGATGCCGTCCGGGTCGATGATGAAGGTGGCGCGGTCGGCGACACCGTCAGCGTTTTCGACGCCGAGCGCACGCATCAGATCGTGGCGGATATCAGAGAACATCGGGAACGGGATCTCCAGCAGATCCTCATGGGTTGCACGCCAGTTGAAGTGGGAGAACTCGTTGTCGCCGGAGCCACCGAGCACCTGGGTGTCGCGGTCCTCGAACTCGTCGTTCAGCTTGCCGAAAGCAGCAATCTCGGTCGGGCAGACGAAAGTGAAGTCCTTCGGGTAGAAGAAGACGATCTTCCACTTGCCCTCGTAGGACTCGTTGGTTACCTGCTCGAAGTAGTCATCCGGGGAAGAGGCGTTGGCATCGCGCAGGTTGCCACCCTTCAGCGCGGTGAGCGAAAACTCCGGGAACTTGTCGCCAACAGTCAAAATAGCCATGAGGAATCCTCCTGATTGTCATCTTTCGGGGTCACCGCCATTATGCCTATGAAACCGAAGCGCGTCAAGAGGAAAATGTTAATAAGCTCGTGTACGCTAATAGGTATGCGTAATAGAGATTATCGCCCCACCCTGCCTCAATTGCGTGCATTCGTCGCTATCGCCGATACTGGCCACTTCGGCCAGGCAGCCGCGCGTCTAGGCATCTCCCAGCCCAGTCTGTCGCAGGCCCTTTCCACCCTTGAGCAGGGCCTCGGTGTCCAGCTTGTCGAGCGCTCGACGCGTCGTGTGCTGGTTACCCCGCTCGGCCGAGGGCTGATTCCCTACGCTCGCCAGGCCTCGGAAATAGTCGACGAAATCGTCGCCCGCGCGGCAGGTCGGACCGATGATCTCTCAGGGCCGTTGGCGATTGGCGTTATCCCCACTGTCGCGCCCTATGTATTGCCGAGTTTCCTGCGGCTCGTCCGAAGTGAGCTCCCAGACCTGCAACCCCGAATCGTCGAGGAGCCGACCGAACGTCTGGTGGAGGCGCTTCGGTCCGGCACGATCGATGCGGCCATCATGGCCCTGCCCTCCGAGGTCTCCGCGTTTGAAGAGATCCCTCTTTATCACGAGGAGTTCTACATCGTTGTCCCGGAGGGCAACCCGTTGGCTGGACGCGAGGACGTCGCTCTTGACGCGTTGAAGGACATGGACCTGCTACTGCTGGACGACGGTCACTGCCTGCGCGACCAGGTCCTGGATCTGTGTCGTGCAGTGGATGCCAAGCACGGCGAGTCCACGGGAATGGAAACTCGCGCGGCCTCACTGTCCACCGTTGTCCAGTGCGTTGCGGGAGGCCTGGGGGAGTCCCTGGTTCCCGAATCCGCCGTCAAGGTCGAATCCCACCGGCCCGGGTTGGCGACAGCTCGCTTCGAGGGACCGAACAGGCCTGGTCGAACGATCGGCCTCGTCCATAGGGCCTCCTCCGTTCGAGGAGGAGAATTTACCCGCGTTGCAGAGCTGGTCCGGCAGGCTTACCAGGAGGCCATCGCGTAGGCGCCACTGCCCACCTATTGCCGTGCTGTCGCGGCCGACTGGGCGCTCCGGCCCCGGCACTCCTACGGGCGCTTTCGCGGAAAGTGCCGGGGTGTTATCCCTGAATGACCCGCAAAGAATCGAGCCTGACCTCGCCGTATTCGTCCGAAGCGGCGAGGTCTACCTCTGCCTCGAATCGCCAGCCGTGGTCTCCTGCTGGGTCGTCGATGATCTGTACCACGCGCCACGTTCCCTCACCTGCGGACGTATCGATGCTGACCATATCGTTCCCGCGTGCCGACGCGTCGATACCGACGTCGTCGTATTCGTCGAAGTAGTCGTCCATCAAGGATGGCCAATCCGGGGCATCGTCGAGGTAGTTGTCCAAGGCGGCAAGTTCCTCTTCCTTTTCGAACGCGAAGAGCTGCACGTGGCGGAACATAAGGTTTCGGACCATGCGGGTAAACGCGCGCACGTTCCCCGTCAGAGGCCTCGACTCATCGCTGCCGAACGCTGCTTCCTTGAGCGTCTCCTCGTCGAGCGGCTTGTCCGGGTCCGCCAGCTGCGCCCACTCATCGACCAGCGAGTTATCGACCTGCTGAATCAACTCGCCGAGCCATTCGATGATGTCGCGGAGCTCCTCGTTGGAATTCTCCGGGGGCAGCGTATGCCGAAGGGTTCTCCACGCGTCGGTCAGATAGCGCAGGAATACGCCCTCAGAGCGGGCAATGCCGTACTCCGATACGACGTCGGAAAAGGTCATCGCCTTCTCGACCATTTCTCGGACCACTGATTTCGGAGACAGGGAAAACTCGCGCACCCACGGGTGCCCCGCCGCATAGGTATCGAAGGCCGCTTCCAACTCGTCGGCAAGCGGCATGGGCCAGGTGACGTCCTCGACGATATTCATGCGCTCTGTGTAGTCGACACCCTCGGCCTTGAGCGCCGCGATCTCTTCACCGCGGGCCTTCTTCTGCTGGGCGACAAGCAGCGGGCGGGGATCTTCGAGGATGGACTCGAAGACGCTGATCACATCGAGCGCGTACTCTGGCTTGTCCGGGTCCAGAAGCTCTAACGCTGCCAGGGCGAAGGGCGACAGGGGCTGGTTCAGCGCGAAGTCGCGCTGAAGCTCCATAGTCAGCTCGGGGTGGCAGCCGGTCTCATCGGCGTGCTCGACGACGATGCCCGCGTTGACCAGACCGCGGTAGAGCTCGATGGCCGTCAGGATAGCTTCGTTTTGGCGGTGGCGGGTGTCGTGGTTGGTGCGCAGCAAGTGACGCATGTGCTCGTAGGTATCTCCGCCGCGGGCAACCACGTTCAGGAGCATGCCGTTGGTGACCGTGAACCTACTGGTCAGCGCCTCCGGCGGTTGGGAGATGATCTTTTCAAACGTCTTCTCCGACCAGGTCACCTCTCCCTTTGGTACGGACTTGAGCCGCAACTTCTTTAGCTTCGCCTCATCCTGGCCGGCCCGGCGCCGGAGCTTCGCATTTTCGATCTCGTGCTCCGGGGCCTCGACGATGACGGTGCCCTCGGTGTCGTAACCAGCGCGACCGGCGCGACCGGCGATCTGGTGGAATTCTCGCGACTTCAAAATCCTGCTACGACGGCCATCGAATTTGGCCAGGCCGGTCATGAGCACGGTTCGGATGGGGACGTTGATGCCGACGCCGAGGGTGTCCGTGCCACAGATGACCTTCAATAGGCCCGTCTGGGAGAGCCTCTCAACCAGGCGTCGGTACTTGGGGAGCATGCCTGCGTGGTGGACGCCGATGCCCATGCGTACGAGTTTGGAAAGGACCCGTCCGAACGAGGTGGTGAATCGGAAATCGCCGATCTCCTGGCGAATACGCTCCTTTTCCTCTGCCGACAGCAGCTTCAGCCCGGTCAGCGCCTGGGCCTGCTCGGCAGCCTGGCGCTGTGAGAAATAGACGATGTAAATGGGCGCCTTTCCCGATGTGAGCAACTCAGCCAGCGTGTCGTGGACCGGTGTGTAGGCGTAGTGAAAATCGAGGGGGACAGGACGCGTCGTACCGGTGACCAGGTTGACATCGCGCCCGGTGCGATCTTTCAAGTCGCGCTCAAACATCGAGGTATCGCCCAGGGTGGCCGACATCAACAGGAATTGGCAGCGGGGAAGCTCGAGTAGGGGGACCTGCCACGCCCAACCGCGATCGGGCTCCGCGTAGAAGTGGAACTCGTCCATGACAATCTGGTCGATCTTCGCCTCGGCTCCGTCGCGAAGCGCGATATTGGCGACAATCTCCGCGGTAGCGCAGATGATGGGGGCGCCGCCATTGACCGTTGCGTCGCCCGTCATCATGCCGACGTTTTCTGCGCCGAAAACCTCGCAGAGGGCGAAGAATTTTTCGCTGACGAGTGCCTTAATCGGAGCAGTGTAGAAACTCCGCTGCCCGCGCGCCAGGGCGCAGAAGTGCGCAGCGATCGCCACCATAGACTTCCCGGAGCCGGTCGGCGTGGCCAGGATGACGTGGTCGCCACCGGCCAGACCCATTGCGGCCTCTTCCTGCGCTGGGTAGAGGGATATGCCCTGTTCCCGGGTCCAGGAGATGAAAGAATCCAAAATCGCATCGTCGAAAAGGGATTCCGGGACTTCGGCTAGGTCGGGGAGCATTGCAGATAGAGACACAACCACAACACTAGCCGGAAACGAGCTCCCTAGAAGCGGAACCAGGGCTTCCAGCCTCGCTTGCGCTTGGCATTGGGCTGCTGCTCCGGGTGCTCCGGTTGCGACTCCTGATGCGGCTGCTGCTGAGACGGCGGGTCCTGAGCGCCCAGCGATTCCGGCATGCTGTCGCCCGGCTCTTCAGAAGCAGGTGATGTAGAGCGCGCGTCAGCTTGCTCGTCGTCGCCCGCTTCGACGTCACGCTGCCCGGTCGTCTCATCGACTTCCTGTGGCGAATCGGCGCCGGGTTCTTCGAGAGCTAGCGAGTCGTGCCGCAGTGGCTGCGTCGCCAAAAACTTTTCGAACTCCGCGCCAATCTCGTCGGCCGATGGCATTGTGCCGTCGGGGCCGAGCAACGGGGAGGACGTTAGCTGCTCTCTCCGACGTTTTTCCTCGTCGTACTGCTCTTCCAAGATGTTGACCAGGTGAGAGATTTCGGACGACTCATTGGTCTGCTGGTTGAGCAGCTCTGCCACTCGGGCGGACTCGTTTTCGAGCGCGCCCAACGGGAGGTCCAGATCCGCGACAGCAGCTACCTCCTGGAGGAGGCGAAGCGTGGCCAGCGGGTAATCCGACTGCGCCACGTAGTGCGGCACCTGCGCGGTGAATCCAAGAGAATCATGGCCACGCCGAATCAATTCGTTCTCGATATTCAGGCTTGCTGAGCCAGGCACCGTCATCCGATGGCCCCAGCCCCTGACGGCCGAGTGCGAGGCCAGGTTGGTTCCGTGCCCGATCACACCGAGAGGGCGCGTATGCGGAACCGTCATGGGCGCCGAGTACAGCGACACAGCATTGGTTACACCGTATTTCTCAGCGAGGTCTGCAACAGCGTTGGAAAAAGCCTCCCACCGCATGTCCGGTTCAGGCCCGGACAGAAGCAGAAACGGCTTGCCGACGTTGTCCCGCACGACGTCGATGGCCAGGGACAGAGAGGAAACCTCGACGATTTCACCGTGGTTCATCGTGACACCGGGGCGTCGCGAACGGTAATCAACCAACTCGTCAACGGAGAAATTAACAAGCGGACGGTGCTCGAGCGCATCGAGCAGGAATTTCGCCGAATCTGTGACGGCGCGACCGGCATCGGCGTAGCCGCCCAGTGCGATGACGAGGGTAAGCCGTTCTTCAGAGCCTGTCACATCTGGCACAGGGAATACGACCTCATACATTGCACGCTGAGGATTATCCGATGGATTATTCACGGCGACTTCCTCCTCTTGTACCTGAATACTGCCTTGAACTGATGCGATCCCAGCTACTCGAAGTCACGAGCCCTTCAAGCACCTAATCCGGGGCCTTTCGCTTAAGGCCCCATTGTCGGACCGCAGCGACGGGCCACTAAATCGAACCACTAATGCGGACCATCACGTTCAAGTTGAACAACGAGTCTAGCGCAGACAATATTCCGGTTTTCCACAACTGCGGATTTATCCACAGCTTGAGTTCAATGAGGTAAGTGGTCCCCGAGGTACGCGCACGGGCGGTGTAACAATGTGGGGCAGCGTCGGCATTGCGGAAACGAATGTGGGCACCTCGTCGAACAACCGAGGTGGGCCATTCGAATCCTGGCGGTGCGCCGGTGCTGCTTGTCATCAGGCAATGTACATGGGGGGAAAATGAAAGAGGACGAGGGAATGTTCTCCGTCGATATCGAGCCGAGCGTGTTCCTAACTAATCTACCGGGCATTATCGGGTTCTATCCGAAGGGGCAAGTGGTCATCGCCGCGTTGTACGACGTCGATGACATTGGGGTACTGATCGCTCCCGATAGTCGGGTGCTATCTGAGTACGCGGGGCCGATGCTCATCAAGGGACTTGAGGAACTGGAGGCGAGCCCGGAATCGATTGTGGCGGCAGGCGACTTCTTGTTGGAGGAGGGGTGTACGCGGGCGGATGTCTACATTATCGATGAGTCGTGGGGGATTGAACGGACATCAACGTCAGTGGTCCAAGGCTTGCTCGACTGTGGCCTGGCCGAGGTCCGGCTTGCCGGCGTTTCACAGATCGCCGCGGGAGAAGTAGTAACCGACGCAAAGGGCGACATTGTAGGGATCGTGGGGGACAGCCTCATGTCGCCGGGAGCGAGGCGATTGAGCGAGAATGGAGAGAAGATCTGCGACTCGTATAAGGAATTCCGTCATCGTTTTGAACGAGGTCAGTTCAAGGATGAGGAAGATCAGGAGACGATGCGCCGGATTCAAGAACGAGCAACGGTTACGGTGGAGCCGCGACCTCTGCGAATCGGTTCCCATAACGAAGCGCTGAAGGAATACTTTTCTCAGTTCGTCACCGCAGTAGAGGACGTTGCGGAGGGAAAGCGCAACATTGATGATGTCCTCCGCAGCGAGGAAGCCGGTGTCGCCATCGCAGCGTCCTTGACGAACGTAACGCTGCGGGATATGTCGATGATGATGGTGTCATCGTCGCTGCGCGACACCGCGACAAAGCTGTGGCTTGCCGCAGCGGCTGTGTACTCTGGCTACCCTCGCGCCAACGCGCTGGCCTGCTACGCAATTTCTCAATTCGCGCACGGCAACGAGACGTATGCACAGAGCGCTCTCACGGAGGCCGCGAGGGAAGCGCCAGATCACTCGCTCACTCAGCTGCTCGACCTTGCGGTGTCGAGCCACATGATTTCGCGGTGCATCGGCACAATTGTGGGGGCTGCGCACGAGGTTATTCGACGAGTTTATGGCATTAAAAGTCCCCGGTCGGGCGGGATTGATCCGGACCGGGGATTTTTTGGAGAATGGGATTGACCCGCGACCGCACTATTTGTGAGCAGAGTGAGCGCGATCACCAAGAGATTGGGTGAACGTCCACGCATCGGCAACGATGGTTTCGAGGTCTGTAAAGCGTGGCCTCCAGCCCAGTTCTTCCATGGCGCGCTGCGAAGAGGCGATGAGCGTCGCCGGGTCACCGGCCCGGCGGGGCGCCTCGACGGCCGGGATCGGGTGACCGGTTACCTTCCTACAGGTATCAATGACTTCGCGAACCGAGAACCCGTCGCCCGAACCCAAATTGAAGATTCGGTGGTTGCCGGGGGTGTTGGATTCCAGCGCGAGGAGGTGGGCGTCCGCGAGGTCCTTGATGTGGATGTAATCGCGCACCGCCGTTCCGTCCGGCGTAGGCCAGTCATTTCCGAAAATCTTGATGTCTTCCCGGTGGCCCAAAGCCACTTGAAGGATCAAAGGAATCAGGTGGGTTTCCACGCGGCGGTTCTCGCCGAACCCTCCCCACGCTCCAGCGACGTTGAAGTAGCGGAGGCTGGTAGCGCCGATGCCGTAGGCCTTGGCGTAGGAGGAAATGGCGTAGTCCATGGCCAGCTTAGTAGCGCCGTACGGGTTAGTAGGCGCAGTTGGCATGTCCTCGGTGATGGGAGTTTTCTCGGGCTCGCCGTAGGTTGCCGCGGTTGAGGAGAAGACCAAGTTCTTCGTTCCGGTGTCGCGCATAGCATCCAGGAGGGACAGCGTCTGTCCGACGTTGTTTCGCCAGTACTTGGAGGGCTCCTCCACGGATTCGCCAACCAGGGATAGGGCTGCGAAGTGGACAACGCCGTCGAAAGTGTCCGAGGATAGGACCTCGAGCGCCTTGTCAGCGACATTGCCCTCGACGAGCTTGGCTCCTGCCGGCACCGCATCGCGGTTGCCGACCGAGAAGTTGTCGATAATGGTGACATCGTGACCATTGGCCAGGAGCACTGCTGAGCAGACGCTACCGACGTAGCCTGCGCCGCCCGTTACGAGAAGTTTCATTTGACCACAACCATAATCGCGTGAGAAAGAGAGTCAGGGATATCTAGCGAGTGATCGCCGCGCATGAGGGTGACCCGACCGGGGGAAACCTCTGCCTCTGCGTCGGCGCCGGGGAGAATTCCGGCCTTGTGCAGGCGCTTCATGTAGCTCTGCTCGACCTGGAGGATTTCGTTGATTTGCACCACGTGAATTGAGTATTCGCCGGGAGACAAATTGGATAGGCGCTGAACCTCGGCCGATGCCTGCGGCTCTTCCTGCCCGCCAATATCCGCGAGTCCCGGGATGGGGTTGCCGAATGGCGATTCGGTGTGGTTATCGAGCACTTTAAGCAACTTGCGTTCAACCTCGTCACTCATGACGTGCTCCCAGCGACAGGCCTCATCATGGACCTTGTCCCATTCCAGACCGATAATATCCGTGAGCAAGCGCTCCGCGAGCCGGTGCTTGCGCATCACCGCGGTGGCCTGTTTCCGGCCCTGCTCGGAAAGCTGGAGGCTCCGGTCGGGCGCGACGACGAGCAGTCCGTCTCGCTCCATGCGGGCTACCGTCTGGCTCACCGTGGGGCCGGATTGCTCAAGCCTCTCGGCGATGCGGGCTCGAAGGGGGATAATGCCCTCTTCCTCGAGTTCGAAAATAGTACGCAAGTACATTTCCGTGGTGTCGACCAAATCCCTCACGTTGTCCTCCGATAACGCACTACTTAGATAATCAGACTTATGTATAGGATAACCACATTTTAATCGGCCAGGCTGACAACACTCTAAAACGTCGGCAGCGGCGGCGCGTACCCACGATTGGGGAGGCACGCCCCGCCGCCGCCGACGAGGTAGAGGTTACTTAGCGTACTCGCGCAACTTCGCGGCCCTGTCTCCATCACGGAGCTTCGCCATAACCTCTCGCTCGATCTGGCGGACGCGTTCGCGGGAGAGCCCGAAATGTCGCCCGATCTGGTCGAGAGTGCGGGGCAGTCCGTCATCGAGGCCGTAGCGCAGCTTAATGACTTCCTGCTCGCGAATCTCCAACGTCGACAGCACTTTGCGCACGTCGTGGTGGCGCAGCGAGGCTACGACGGCCTCCTCCGCATCGGTGGCTTCCGAGTCCTCGATGAAGTCTCCGAGCGGAGCCTCCTCGTCAGTGCCGACCGGCATGTCCAGGCTCACTGGGTCACGGGACTGGCGTAGGAGCATTTCAATCTTGTTCTCGGAGATGCCGGACTCCTCCGAGAGCTCCTCGTTTGTCGCCTCACGGCCGAGCTGCTGGTAGAGCTCGCGCTTGATTCGGGAGATCTTGTTGACCTGTTCGACCAGGTGAACGGGGAGGCGGATGGTGCGCGACTGGTCCGCCATGCCACGGGTAATCGCCTGGCGGATCCACCACGTCGCGTACGTCGAGAACTTGAAGCCCTTGGTGTAGTCGAACTTCTCCATGGCCCTGATCAGGCCAAGGTTTCCCTCCTGGATGAGGTCAAGCAGTGGCATGCCTCGGCCCGTGTAGCGCTTTGCGAGGGACACGACGAGCCTCAAATTGGCCTCAAGCAAATGGGCGCGGGCCGCGTTGCCCTCTTTCACGATGATTTTGACATCGCGCTTCATCGCGCGGGTCATCTTCGCCCCGGAGTCCAGCAGGTGCTCGGCGTACACGCCGGCTTCGATACGCTTGGAGAGCTCGACCTCCTCCTCGGCGCTGAGGAGTGCAGTCTTGCCGATTCCGTTCAAATAGACACGAACCAAATCGGCCGAGGGATTGCTATTGTTCCCGCTGCGGCGACCGCGGTCGCGTGGCTGATCTTCCAGTTCGTCCGTTTGAATGTCGGCATTGCTCATGAATGTGCCTCCTGGATATCGATGAACTCACTTGATCCAACGCATGAGTTACGTAGATTGTTCCCGTTAAAGAAACCAAAAGTCAATAAAAAACTTGCGAAGCCAAAACAAGCGGGGGGGATTTAGCACTCTACGAGCACTGTAAAGGGTCCATCGTTGACCGACGCGACCTCCATCATGGCGCCAAAGGCGCCCGTCTCTACGCGTAATCCTCGCTGGCGCAATGCCTGAACAATCTTCTCAATCACAGGTTCGGCTACCTCGCTCGGTGCGGCATCGGACCACGACGGCCTCCGCCCCTTCTTCGTCGCTCCCATAAGCGTGAACTGGCTGACCACCAAAATCGGGCCCCGGCATCGTCGGCGCTGCGTTCCCCATCAAGAATTCGCAGTTCGGCAATCTTGCGCGCCATGGTCTCCCAGGCATCGTCGGCGTCGTTTCGCCCAACGCCGACGAGGGCAAGTATCGCGCCCGTGTCTCCTCCGTCGACCGCGCCGACGGTGCGTCCCTGGACGGTGACGGACGCTGATTTCACCCTGGTGAGTACTGCTTTCATTAGTCCAAAACCTCCGTGGGTAAAACGATGCCGTGCCTGACCAGATCAACGATCAGCGGAACCACGGCGTCCTTGATCTCCGACACGTCGGCCTGACCAAACGCGCCGAGCATGTCCATGACGTCGATGACAGATCCGAGCGCTGCCTCGGGGTGGAGAGCTCCGATGATGCTTGCCACTAACTCGTCGATGGAGTGGCTCCACGCAGGGCCGTCAGTCCTCGAAATTCGCGTGTCGAAATGGGTAAAGCCCTGGGCGAGCTCCTCGTCGGCAAGCGAGACCCTTTCGATCGCGACGCCGGGGCGGACTCGAAAAGTGGCGCCCAAAACCGAGTCAGTGGTCTGTTCGCGTAGCCACGCCGCGCGGCCGAGGTACTCCTCGGCCTCCTGCGAGAAGGGGCCGGCAAGCGGTTGCGGCATCTCCTCGCAGACGGCGGAGGTGGGGCCGTCGATGCGTGCGACGGTGATATATCCGAAGCCGATTCCGGTGACTCCGGACTCTCGGAAGTGGTGCAGCCACTGGCGCGCCCGGGCACGGCCGTCGGCCGATCGCGGGTCGATGGATTCGTCGCGCAGCCAGGTGTCGATGTAGTCGGTGGGCGAAGCGACGTCGCGCTGGGTGACCCAGACCTCAAGGCCGTCGGCCGGAAGCCACGACGCAATGCGGCTCTGCCAGGACTCTCCGTCACGGTGGACCCAAGCGCCGAGGAGGTGCGCGGTGCCGTCCGAGGTCAGGTGGTCCGCCAGCGAGCGCAGCATCAACTCCGTGGCGCCGTCCAGGTTCAGGCCTGAATCCCGGTAGACATGCTCGACGCTGGGCAGGCCGACGACGAACGGAGGGTTCGCCACAATGCGGTCGAATTGCCGTCCGGCCACGGGTTCGAACCAGGAGCCTTCCCTGACTTCGACATTGTCGAGACCGGCGGCAGCGAACGTCGCACGAGCGTAGGAATTAGCCCGGGGGTGCAGGTCGGTGGCGACCACCGCGCCCGACTCGTACTGTCCGAGGCTCTGAATGCCACAGCCCGCCCCGAGGTCGAGAACTGTGCCCACGGGGGAAGTCGGCGAAATATCCAGCAACGAGCGCGATGCCCGGCCGACTCCAAGGACGTGATCGGGGCCGGGCACGTGGTCCGACATCGAGGCGTCGCGATCGGAAAACACCAGGCGGTCGACGCCGGAGACAACGATGGGTCTCACATCGATACATGCGACGTGCAGCCCTGGTGTGGCCTGGAGGAGGACGCCGGAATCGGTCAGCGCTTCCAGGAGCTCGCTGGAGAACAGTGCGGATGCGTCCACCTCGGCGCCAAGGATGAACAACTGCACCGCCGCAATGAGGCGAGTATCGGTAGACGTAGGGGCGTTCGCGACGTCGGCAAGCGAGTCGAGGATATAGGAGACTATGCCCGGCTCGCCGCGGTCGAGAGCGCGCAGGCCCTCCGCGCCCAAGAGTCGGGAAATGGAATCCGAGGAGTATCCAAGGGCTCGGAGTTCCTCGGCAAAGCGGGCGGCGACGCCTACAAAGCGTTCGACCTGAGCGTCGGTCGGCGGAACGAAGGCATGGGGGTGAGTTGTCATTGCGGGCTCTCGGGGATCGGGAGACAGGATTATGGGTTGGGGGATCGGCAGCGTTGTGAGGGGCGGGGATACTAGTCCCTATCCGGCAGGTCCTCGGGCATGTCGATGATGTCGCCGGCCGGCGATTCGTTCGCGCCCGGCTGCGGAGCTGAGGAAGGCTCCGCAGGCATCTCGGCGTGGTGGGGATTGACAAAGTCCGGGTCCGCGGGGCCGAGCGCCAGCGTGGCGCGCGCTGCGAGTTGCCGCTCCCGCATCTGTTCCTCCCAGAGCCGGTTCTGCTCCCGGACAACGGCGGGCTTGTACACGCGAGGTTTGCGCTTGTCCGCGGGCTCTCCGACGCCGTTGGCGATGACCACGGCGATCCAGGGCATAGGGATGGAGATGACCATGAAAATGGCCGCCAGCCAGGGCAAGTGCCACCACATGTAAAAGGCGCCGGAAAGAAGTAGCAGAGGGATTCTCGACCACTGGAGGACGGCGTAGACGTGCTTGCGGTGGTCGTAGTTGCGAATCAGGGAGCCGCGGGCGTCGGTGATCAACGCCGCGGTGTTCTTTCTCCCTTTGCGATGTACGATTCGCGCCATGATTTCTAACCATACGCCGTGAGCGTCGACATGCCGAGCTACGACCCGCCGCTGCGCTCGTATTGACAGATGGGGCAAAATGGGGGCCGTGAGCACTCCACTGAAGACGACCAAGACGATTGAACGCACAGACACCCGCGTCGATGAGTCGACCCGGGACGACACTCCCAAGTTCTTCCACTACGTGAAGAAGGACCAGATCGTAAACTCCGCGATCTCCGGCGCCTACGTGGTTGCTCTCTGCGGCGAGACCTTCCCTGTGAAGAAGTCCGCGAAGCCCGGTTCCCCGGTGTGCCCCGACTGTGAGCGCATCTACAAGTCCCTGCGTCGCAAGTGAGCGGGCTACGTAAATGGCAGCAGGAAGCGCTAGATAAGTACCTAGCCACCAACCCGAAGGACTTCCTGGCGGTCGCGACGCCGGGTGCAGGCAAGACGACGTTCGCGCTGCGCATTGCCAGCGAGTTGCTCTCGCGTCGCATCGTCGATCGGGTGATCGTGGTCGTGCCGACCGAGCACCTCAAGGTTCAGTGGGCGGCTTCCGCTGCTTTCTCGGGGATTGCGTTGGATCCCAACTTCACCAATGCCAAGGGTGTGGTCAACCCCTCTTACCAGGGCATTGTCGTGACGTATGCCCAAGTCGCGGTCCACCCCTACAAGCACCACGCGGTGGCCAATGCACGGCCGACCCTGGTCATCTTGGACGAGGTCCATCACGGTGGCGACGCCAAAAGCTGGGGCGAGGGCATCTCCGAGGCCTACGGTGACGTCGAGCGCCGCCTGTGCCTGACGGGTACGCCGTTTCGCTCGGACGACGCCGCGATCCCGTTCGTGCGCTACACCCCCGACGGCGACGGGCACCTCAAGTCCGCGGCCGACTACACCTACGGCTATTCAAATGCGCTTGCCGACGGCGTCGTGCGTCCCGTGGTGTTCCTGGCCTATTCCGGCGAGGCCCGGTGGCGCGACAGCGCGGGCGAGGAGTTCGCGGCCAGGCTCGGCACGGTCATGAGTCCCGAGGAGACGACGCGGGCGTGGCGGACGGCTCTGGACCCGAAGGGCGACTGGATGCCGTCCGTTATCCGCGCCGCCCACACGCGCCTGACGCAGATGCGCCAGCACATTCCCGACGCCGGCGGCCTCATCATCGCCACGGATGCGGCGACGGCGCGTGCGTACAAGAAGATTCTGGAGCAGGTGTCCTCGACGCCGGTGGCGCTGGTGCTGTCTGATGAGCCCGGCTCCTCCGAGCGCATCAAGACGTTTTCGGACTCGACCGACGAGTGGATGGTCGCGGTGCGCATGGTCTCCGAGGGCGTGGACGTCCCGCGCCTCGCGGTCGGCGTCTACGCCACCAGCTCCTCGACGCCGCTCTTCTTCGCCCAGGCCATCGGCCGATTCGTGCGCAGCCGCCGCCCCGGCGAGACCGCCTCGGTGTTTTTGCCGTCGATTCCCGTGCTGCTCGACCTGGCCTCGCAGATGGAGGTCCAGCGCAATCACGTGCTGGGCAAGCCCGACAGGCCGTCCGAGGGCTGGGAGGATGACCTCGTCGCCGAGGCAAACCGCCGCAAGGACGAGCCCGACGAGTTGCTTCCCTCCTACGAGTCCCTGGGCGCCGACGCGGAGCTGGACTACCTGATTTACGACGGCTCCTCCTACGGCACCGCGACCATCGCGGGCTCGGCGGAGGAGGCCGACTACTTGGGCCTTCCCGGACTTCTCGACGCCGAGCAGATGCGAACTCTGCTCCAGCAGCGCCAGGAGGAGCAGTTGAAGGCGGCCTCCGAGCGTGAGAAGGCCGCCCGGGCCGCCGAGGAATCGTCGGAGTCGGCGGCGTCGGCAAGCGATGGGGGAGTAACTCGCATCGAGGGTAGCGCCTATCCGCGGCCTAACCGCGTGGCCAGCCAGGTTCTGCCGAAACTTCGCAAGGAGCTCAATACGCTGGTGTCGATGACGGCGGCGCGCACCGGGCGCCCGCATGGGCAGGTGCATAACGAGGTGCGGCGCGCGTGTGGAGGACCCCCGACGGCGTTGTGTACCGAGGAACAGTTGCGGGACAGGATTGAGTACCTGCGCCGGTGGTAGGCGCAGGTAGCCGACCGATTCTACTCGGGTGCGGGGCGGCCATTGCCTGCCGGGGATGATGGTACGGTAGTGCGATGGCGAAGAAGCAAGATGTTGTGCGGAATGAAGCACTGCGGGCCCACGCGGGCTACGGCCCCGACGGAATCGATGGTTCCGCGGTGGGGCGAAACCTCGGTCTGACGGCGCTGGTGCTCGGCATCGGCGGACTCCTGTTGTCCTGGGCGCTGGTCGGCGGGGTCATCGGCATCGTTGCGGTCGTGCTGGGCGTTGTCGCGGTAGTGAAGTCCTTCGGGGCGAAGCGTCGCGTCCAGGCGGCCGGGCGCGAGGCGCGGACTGCGGGGGCGTTCGGGTTGGGCCTTATCGGAATCGTGACCGGGCTTGCGGCCATCGCGGTCTCGGCGGCGCTGCTCTATGTCGCGCAGTCTGCGATTGCGAACTGCGGTCACCTTGATCGGACTTCTGCGGAATACGCGAAGTGCATCTCTGAACAGACGGGGACCGGGCAGCCGAAGCAGTAGGCGGTTCAAATCGCCGGGAAGTGTGAGTTCGTGCTTCCCCTAGGGCGATGTTCAATCCCCCTAAATATACCCCCAGAGTGCGGCGGCCTGCGCCTTTCCACGTGGGTTTCTTAGCGGAAAATCACCTTTCTCACAGTGTTCGCTATGGTTGAGGGGTCAGGTTTTACCCACATGAGGCAACCCCGCAATACAACGCGATACGTTTCGCGGGGGCAGGTGAAACTCCTACGAACACTGTGAAAAAGGGGAGTGCAAAGTGGCACAAACGTCGACGCGCGACGAAGCGCGAGAATTATCGGAAGGCCAACAGGATCGCGGCGAACTCTCCCGCGAACTATTCCGGAAGCGCACAGGAATGGGACTCGGCGTCATTCTGGCGCTGGCCGTCTTTTTCCTGATGCCGAGCGACCTGCCTTACAACACTCGCGGAACGGCAGCAGTAGCAGTGCTGATGGCGGTCTGGTGGATGTCGGAGGCAATCCCGATTGCTGTGACGGCGCTTCTGCCGCTCGCACTGTTCCCGCTGCTGGACCTCGCCGCCATCAAGGATTTCTCGGGCAAGTACACCGACCCGACCATTTTCCTGTTCATGGGCGGCTTCCTCTTGGCCCTGGCCATGCAGCGCTGGAACCTGCACAAGCGCGTCGCGCTCTGGGTCCTCGTCGCGATGGGCTCGTCGCCGAAGATGCTGGTGCTCGGCTTCATGATCGCGACAGGATTCCTGTCCATGTGGGTATCCAACACCGCCACCGCAGTGATGATGCTCCCCATCGGCGTGTCCGTCCTCAGCCTCATTGTCCGCTTGCTTCACGACGAAAAGGGCGATGCGGACGCTCTCGGGGGAGATTCCGCTTCGGCGTCCTACGATCCGATGCCGAAGTCCAACTTCGGCATCGGTCTGATGCTGGGCATCGCGTACGCCGCCTCGATTGGCTCTCTCGGCACCATCATCGGTACCCCGCCGAACGCCATGCTGGCGGCCTACATGGCGGAGCAGGGCGTCACAATCGGGTTCGGCCAGTGGATGCTGCTTGGCGTGCCTGTTGCGATTGTGCTGCTCTTGGCCGCCTGGTTCCTGCTGACTAGCGTCCTGTTCAAGCCCGAAATCGATCACATCCCGGGCGGCCGTGAACTGATGCGCAGTGAGCTGCAGAAGCTCGGCCGCATGTCCGCCGGCGAGGTACGTGTCCTGCTCGTGTTCATCGTTGCGGCTCTCGCGTGGGTCTTCGTCCCGGTGATCCTGCCGGACACCAAGATTGCCGATGCCGTCATCGCCATGGCGGTCGGCATCTCCCTGTTCATCATCCCCGGCGGAAAGAACGGCGTGAAGCTGATGCGCTGGGAAAATGCCCTCGAGCTGCCCTGGGGCGTGCTGCTCCTCTTCGGCGGTGGCCTCGCGCTGTCGTCTCAGTTCGGTAAGTCCGGCCTGTCGGACTGGATCGGCGAGCAGCTGTCCAACCTCGGCTGGATGCCGGTTGCGGCGCTCGTCGTCATCGTCGGCGCCGTCGTACTCTTCCTGACCGAGTTCACCTCCAACACCGCCACCGCGGCCACCTTCCTCCCGTTGGTGGGAGCGATGGCGATCGGCCTCGGCCACGACCAGATGATCTTCGCGGTGCCGGTCGCCCTGGCGGCCACGTCTGCCTTCATGATGCCCGTGGCCACCCCTCCGAACGCGATCGCCTACGGTTCGGGCTACGTCAGTATGGGCAATATGGTTCGCGCCGGTGTCTGGCTCAACATCATCGCCCTCGTCGTGATCTCCGTGGCATCCCTGACCCTGCTGCAGTGGGTCTTCGGCGTCGTCTACTAGCTCTGGCACGAGGCTCCGCTGCGGTGCACTCCGCAGGTGCACCGGCACACAAAAATGCTCCCCTCCGCCCTTCAACTGGAAGAACCGGTTGTGGGGAGGAGGGGAGCACTCGTATTGCTGCTCTTTAGGCGGGCGCTTCCCGACGGGGCGCTTCCCGACGGTCCCGACTCCGCAACCTACTCGAGGTAGTCGCGCAGAACCTGGGAGCGGGACGGGTGCCGCAGCTTCGACATCGTCTTGGATTCAATCTGACGAATACGCTCGCGGGTCACGCCGTAGACCTGCCCGATCTCGTCGAGGGTCCGGGGCATGCCGTCGGTAAGCCCGAAGCGAAGGCGGACGACGCCGGCCTCGCGCTCGGAGAGGGTCTCGAGGACGTCGCCCAGCTGGTCTTGCAGCAGCGTGAAGCTGACGGCGTCGACGGCGATAACGGCCTCGGAGTCCTCGATGAAGTCGCCGAGCTGGCTGTCGCCCTCGTCGCCAATGGTCTGGTCGAGGGAGATGGGCTCGCGCGCGTACTGCTGGATCTCGAGGACCTTCTCCTCGGTGATGTCCATTTCCTTGGCGAGCTCCTCCGGCGTGGGCTCGCGGCCCAGATCCTGCAGCAGCTCGCGCTGGATACGGCCCAGCTTGTTGATGACCTCCACCATGTGCACCGGAATGCGGATGGTGCGGGCCTGATCCGCCATCGCGCGCGTGATGGCCTGGCGGATCCACCAGGTCGCGTACGTGGAGAACTTGTAGCCCTTGGTGTAATCGAACTTTTCGACGGCGCGGATAAGACCGAGGTTGCCCTCCTGGATCAGGTCCAGGAATGCCATGCCACGGCCGGTGTAGCGCTTTGCGAGCGACACCACGAGTCGAAGGTTCGCCTCGAGCAGGTGATTCTTCGCTCGCTGGCCATCGCGGGAGATGTCGCGCAGGTCGCGCTTCTGGGCGTACGCCAGGCGCTGGCCCGCTTCTTTCGCCTCGTCGATCTTGTACTGAGCGTAGAGGCCCGCCTCGATGCGCTTGGCCAGGCTGACCTCCTCCTCGGCCGTAAGGAGCGCGACCTTGCCGATTTGCTTGAGGTAGGCGCGGACCGAGTCGGCGGATGCTGTCAGCGCGGCGTCCTTGCGGGCCTGTCGAAGACGTGCAGACTCGTCCTCGTTCCAGACTTCGTCGCCGTCGTCCTCTTCGTCCTCGTCTTCTTCATCCTCGTCGTCGTCCTCGTCTTCGTCGTCCGAGTCATCGAGGTGATCGTCCTCGTCGTCGAAGTCATCGTCGAGATCGTCGTCTCCGAGGTCATCGTCGAGGTCGTCGTCGAGATCCGGCGAGTAGTCCTGGTCAAGGTCCTGGTCGAGGTCCTCGTCCTCCAGCTCGTCGTTCTCGGTTGCGTCGAGAGCCTGCGCGTCCTTCGCCTTGGCGGAGGTAGCCTTAGCAGCCGAAGACTTGGCAGCGGCCTTGGTCGCCGCAGCCTTGCGCGTGGTCTTCTTTACGGCCTTCTTAACAGCCGATTTCTTCGCAGCGGCCTTCTTCGCCGTCTTCTTGGCTGCGGTTTTCTTGGCCGCAGTCTTCTTCGCGGCGGTCTTCTTCGCCACTGCTTCTTTCGCCACGGCCTTTTTGGCCACTGCCTTCTTGGCAGCCGACTTCTTTACAGCCTTCTTAATGGCCTTCTTCACAGCCTTCTTTGCAGGAGTAGCCGAACCGGCGCCGCCCTGTGCGGTCCGGTCCTGTGCCTGCTCCGGTTCGTTGCCTGCCACGAACGCCCTTTCACGATGTACGTTGTGTGCGGTACCGAGGAGCCTTCCGCCTCCGCGGAAAAACCCTCGGCCTTTCGCCTCAAACTTCGTCTGTAGCCACTAGGGGGAAACGCCCTCGGGCGAATTCCTTCCAGCGACGTTGTGTCGTGCCACGGAAATAGTAGTTGCCTTGCAATCTCGGGGGGAGGGCCACCGCCAGCACAAGCTGGGCGCCAACCTAGGCCCCAAGATCTGTTGATTATTCAACCTTGCCGTGAATCAACTCCCCATTGTAAACCAACTGGGGGCGTCGGTGCCGGACCGGGGCACGTCCACAACGGTAAATCCGGCAAAAATTAGGGGTAAATGCCCTGGTCGGCTGCCAACGCCGCCCCGGCGATGCCTGCATTGTTGTGCAGGGTCGCAGGTTCCACCGGCGTTGTGCACGTCAGCAGCGGCACCCACTTTTCGTGTTTCCTGCTGATTCCACCGCCGACGATAAATTTCGACGGCCAGAACAGAGACTCGTACGCGCTCAGCACCTTGGATACGCGCTTCGCCCACTTCTTATAACTGAGTCCCTCGTCCTCCTTCACCTTCGACGATGCGTAGTGCTCCGCCTCAACGCCCTTGACAATCATGTGTCCGAGCTCGGAATTCGGATAGAGGTTTCCGTCGTGGATCAGGGCAGAGCCGATGCCGGTGCCGAATGTCAGCAGCATGACGGAGCCGGACTTGTTCTCGGGATTGCCAAACCGGACTTCCGCAAGCCCGGCCGCATCGGCGTCGTTAAGCACATGCGCCGGGCTATTGGGGAGGTACTCGGCGAAGAGCTCGCGACAGTCGGTGTTGACCCAGGAACTGTCGATATTGGCAGCGAGGAGAGCGGTCTGATTCTGCACGACGGATGGCAACGTAATTCCTACGTGGCCGTCCCACTGCGCAATCTCCACAATCTTGGCAATCGTCTCGGCAACAGCGGCAGGAGTGGCCGGCTGTGGGGTGAGAATCTTGATTCGGTCGCCGATCAGTTGGCCGGTGTCCAGGTCGACGCGGCCACCCTTGATGCCGGAGCCTCCGACATCGATACCAAAACCAATTCGTTGTGTCATAGCTAAAATTGTACGAAAGAGACCACAATGGGTGTCATGGATGTAGATCAGCGCACCCCTGGATTGGCCTCCCGCGCATCGCTATCGCGACGCGAGGTTGCAGAGACCGTAGCTCTTGCGGCGGGCCGATATATTCTGGCCCGTCGAGCAGACCTTGGCGATCAGGCGCTGCGTGGCAGCGTCAGCACAAAATCGTCGGCTGTGGATCCTGTCACAGCTGTCGACAAGGAATCCGAGGCTCTGATCCGGCGCCTACTGTCGGCACTGGCGCCGGGGGACCGCATTCTGGGGGAGGAAGAGGGGACAGGACAGGCAGATGGCAGTGGAGCCAGTGCCCACGGAGGTGCGGCCACCTGGATCGTCGATCCGATCGACGGGACTGTGAATTTCCTCTACGGCATCCCCTGCTTTGCGGTGAGCGTAGCGTGCGCAGACGGCGATGACGTCGTCGCCGGCGCTGTCGTCAACGTTGCTACGGGCGAACTCTATTCCGCTGCACTCGGCGAAGGTGCGCGGCTCACTGACCGCGACGGGCGGAGCAGGGACCTGCGCTGCTCCGAGGAAACGTCAATGGGGAAGGCCCTGGTCGCGACTGGGTTTAGTTACTCAGCCGAGCTTCGTCAGCGGCAGGGAGCGGTCGTGGCAGCCCTGTTGCCACAGTGTCGGGATATCCGCAGGATGGGGTCCGCCGCGCTTGACCTGTGTGCCGTGGCTGACGGAAGGGCCGATGCCTACTACGAGCACGGCATCAAAGTGTGGGACTACGCAGCTGGGGCACTCATCGCGGCAGAGGCGGGCGCAACCGTCGTCACGCCCGCACTCGCCGGAGCCCTCACCGTCGCGGGGGCCCCGGAAGGAGATCCCCTTCGCAGTGGAGTCTACGTCTGCGCCCCCACGCTTGCCGACGAATTCATCGCTACTACGCAGGAACTAGTCGGGCGGCAGCAGTAGTCATCGGTGGATGAAAAGGGCGACGCAGGCGTCGAGAGCCTATGAGCATGCGTTAGGAACGAGGTTGTCCAGTGTCGCGCTGTCGACTTGGTCTCCTCGGTTCAGCGCAGCCATAGCGTCTGCAATCTGGGCCCCGTCGGAGAGCTTGTCGAAGCCCTTGCCCAGGGCGATGTCGACGCTCGGGTCCTGCCTGGCGTCGTGGATGAGCTCAAAGCAGGGGAAAAGGCTGTGGAGCGCGACAGCCTGGGCGTTGTGGGCGGCGCCGAAACGGAGCTGACCGAAGCAACTCAAGTCTTGGTGTTCGACGAGCGGGTCATTGCCGAAAGGCGTGGCGGAATCCGGCGTGAAGCCGAGTGTTCGCAACTGCTCGGCGATCGTGGTCGCCTGGCCGGTTTGTCCGTTGGCGTTGTAGACCCGCACGGGGACCTCGTAGGGGGCCGAAACCTTGACGCCGACTAACTCTGTCGACGCCACGGGTGTTCCCGATCCCGGAAGCGAACAGGCGACGGGATAGGACTTTGGTTGCTGGGCGAACGCGAAACCCCAACTTGCGACGGCAAGGACCGCGCAGACCCCGACCACCGCGATGTAGGCGAGTGGGGACGTGTGGGCAATCTTTCGGCGCGATCCGTCGGTCATACGGACGATGTTAGCGACATACGGACCGAAGGTTCTAAAAAGCATCTCTGACGTGCGGAGATGGCAGGACTAAAGTCAGTGGCTTAATATCCGCTCAGAAACTTAAACATCGACGTAAGTACACGCGGTGCGAGCGCGTGACGTATCCTCGCTTCAACCACGTGGTCGGAGAGCAGAAAGTAGGTAGAGAGATGCCGGTAGATTACGATGCCCCGCGGGGCCGCGAAGCGGAAGAAATCGAGGCAGACTCCCTGGAAGGCCTCCAAGCAGCGTCTGCTGAAAAGGAAATCGACGACAATGATGATGGGGAAATCGTAGAGCCCTTTGAGCTGCCGGTGTCTGACATCACAGGGGAAGAGTTCGACATCGACGTGGCACCGAAAGGTGCGACGAATTCACCTGCGGATCCTGCTTCATGGTGATGCACCGCTCGATGATCGCTATCGACAACGGCGACGGTTTCCCAATTTGTAAGGACTGCGCCTAGCGCTTGCCGTCGAGGAAGGTATCGAGCAGCTTTTCCGGATCGCGGGTGGAAACGAGCCAATACGGCGTCGGGTCGTCCGGATCGTTGAGAACCAGCAGGACCATGGTTGGAATCCAGGTGTGGGTAACTAGGAAAGCTGCAGGATCTAACTGCCGGCCCAGGGCGTTGCGCTGAGCCGACTTGGGAACGACGAGGGATTTTTCCACGACCGAAGCGGGCAGAACCGCCGTCCCGGCGTGTAGCCAGCGCTCTCCGGTGGCATCGATCTCCACCGCGACCTGGGTCTTCGACATGGCCAGAAGAATCCAGACGCCCACAGCGAAGCAGATGATGCCACCGATGACGAACCAGATCGGCGAGCGGTTGAAGCCAATCTGGGCGGTACAGACGAAAGCTCCGGCTGCGCCGAGGAGCCAATACCACCAGGGAACCCACAGCTTTTCGCTGTAAGCAATCGTTGAGGACTGGTTCTTCCGTGCCTGTCCGGTCTGTATCGGTGCGCCATGCTGACTGTCTTTTCCGCTCACAGCATCTCATTCTAGGCTAAGGAAGAATACGGACAGACTAATCCCCGCGTAGGAAGGCAGAGAAGGTTTGAACATGGCACCCGTCTACGAGGCAGTAAAGGTCAAGAAACTAAGCGTCGACGCCGTGATCCCACGGCGCGCGCATCACGACGACGCCGGTGTTGACCTCAGCGCCAATGAGGCAGTTGTGCTGCAGCCGGGGCAGAGGGCCCTCGTGGGCACCGGCATCGCCATCGCGCTTCCTGTCGGGACGGTCGGGCTTGTGCACCCGCGCTCTGGCCTCGCGTTCAAAAAGGGGCTTTCTATCGTGAACGCACCGGGCACTGTCGACGCCGGCTACCGCGGAGAAATCAAGGTCTGCCTGATCAATTTGGACCCGGATGCGCCGATTGAGATCTCCAAGGGCGACCGCATTGCGCAGCTGGTGGTGCAGAAGGTGGAGCTCCCCCCATTCGAGGAAGTCGAGGAACTTGACGACACCGAACGGGGCGAAGGCGGGCACGGGTCGACGGGCGTCGGCGCGCGCCTGTAGTTTAAAGGTAGTTGCCGTTTTCGAGCGAAGCACTTTTAGTTCTTATTTCGCGCTATGCCGGCGCCTTATCAAGCCTTAGAGGAGTACGCAGAAGCCATGTGGCCTTTTGGAAAGAAGTCCGAGACGACGCCCCAGGACGAGACCGAGGGCACCATTGATGCCGTCGATTCCTCAGCGCAGGATCTCGGTGACGGTGCTGTCGGTGCTGATCAGGAAGCCAAGCAGGCTCCGGGCACCACGCCTTCGATGTATTCTCTGGAAACTGTGCCCGGCGTTGATGAGTCCGAAATGCCCCGTCTGACCAAATCCGGCGGCGGCCCCTTCGACCTGGAGGACGCAGGTCCCGAGAAGTTCGATTTTTCGGACTTTGCGAAGGCCAGCCTGAATCTGGGCTCGGTCGTCCTGCCGATTCCGCATCAGGGGGATATCCAGGTGGAGATGGGCCCGCAGGGGCCGACGATGCTCCATGTGGCCACCCAGTTCGGTCGCGTCACGCCTGTAGCCTTCGCCGCACCCACGTCGGGCGGGCAGTGGGAGTCTTCTGCAGCCGAGATTCGCGATGGCCTGGCACAAGATGGGCTGGACGTCTCTGTGGAGCAGGGTCCGTGGGGCTCCGAAGTCGTCGGTCGCGCAGGCGACATGGAACTGCGCATCATCGGGGCCGACGGTTACCGGTGGATGCTGAGGATGACGGCGTCCGGCCCCGCGGAGCACGCCGAAGCGCTGGCCCATATCGCCCGCGGTATCCTGGCGCGCAGTTTCGTCTCCCGCGGGGATGACCCCATGCCCGCAGGCCAGCCCCTGCCTGTCACACTGCCTCCCGCGATGGCTGGGCAGATCCGAGCGGCCTACCAGCAGCAGACAGCTGCTCCCGCAAACCCCGGGCAGGTTCCGGGTGCCCAGGCCATTAACCCGGACGGATCGACCGACTAACCAGTTCCGCTGTATCGATTCCCCCAGCCCGCCGTCAGGCTTTTTCCGGAGAGAACAACTCACGTTGATTATCGAAACCACCATTGACCGCCCCGCCGCGGGCGGCGAGTTCATCGCGCTTTACGACGGCCGGATCGTCCTAGTCAGGGGAGGCCTACCGGGAGAGCGGGTGCGGGTGACGATCGAGGACCCGGCCGCACGGTTGTGGCGCGGGCACGTAGTAGAGGTGCTGGATTCGGCGCCGGGGCGAATCGAACAACCGTGTGAAGCTGCACGTGCCGGCGTCGGCTGCTGCGACTGGGGCTATATTTCACCCGAGGTCGCCGCGGGCTTGAAGGCTGATATTGTTGCGGATTGTTTGCGTCGCCTGGGGCATTTCGACGTCGATGCGCTCCCTGAGATCAAGGCGGTGGCCTTGAATCCGGCGCTCCGCTGGCGCACGCGGGTTCGTCTCGGCGTCGATAAGCAGGGACGGGCGGGCCTGCGGAAAGCGGCGTCGCGAGAGCTCGTGGTCGGCATGGACTGCGCGCAGGCGCAGGAGGGGCTGCTGGCGGGGCTGGGTGACGCAGGGGCGGTACCAGTTGCTGCCCCGACCGGCAAAGGTCGGCGTCGCCTAAGCCCCGGCGAGCTGTTCGTGGCTATGGACACGGAGGGGCACCGCAGCGCTGTACACGTCGTCGGCGGTGGAAAGCATCGTCGCGAGTCGGTTATCGAAGGGGCCCCGAGCACTTCGCAGACGGTGCACGCGGTGACCTTCGAGGTGCCTACAACCGGGTTCTGGCAGGCTCACGCGGCAGCCCCGACGTATTACGCGGACCGCGTGGCGGAGCTCACGCGGCAGTATTCCCCGACCCAGGCGTGGGACCTCTACGGCGGCTCGGGTGTCCTCGCGGCCGGGCTGCTGACCGCTATGAACGTGGGCAATGGGGCCGCGGGCAGTGGGGCCGGGGGCAATAGCGATCGCGTGGACCCCGCGGTGATTTCAGTCGAGAGTCACCCGGCGTCGGCGAGGGCTGGCCGCAGGGCTTTCGCGGGTCTGCCTGTGAAGTTCGTCACTGGCGATGTGGCACGTGTCGTGAGAAAGTTAGTCTCTAGTCCGCGCGCGCAGGTGCCGCTGCCCGATGTTGTGGTCTTGGATCCGCCCAGGACCGGCGCTGGGGAGGAAGCAGTTCGGGCCATCGCCTCCGCCGCGCCGAAAGCCGTGGTCCACATTGGCTGCGATCCCGCGACCTTCGCTCGCGATGCGCGTTATTGGGCCGATAGTGGATACCGTCTGGCGTCGTTGGAGGCAGTCGACGCCTTCCCCATGACGCACCATGTCGAAGTTATCTCCCTGTGGGAAAAGGCCTCCACTGCGTAAGCCTGCATAAGTTTCGGCAGGCGCCAGGCGGGTCGTTCTCCGGCGCGGGTGCGTCCCGTAGCGCCGCGTCGCCTGGCCTCGGGGACCGATGCAGGGCTTGACGACGTGCTAGACGCCCGAGATCTCTTCCGTGTTGCGCATCGGTAGGAGCACCTGCTCTCCAATGACATCGCTCAGAAACTCGGCCTGCCAGGGACGTGCGCCGCGCGTGCTGAGGAAATCGAAGATGTCTGCGGCGTCAGGCAGGCCCCTGGCGTAATCGGAGTGCGACCGGTTGGGCCAGGATTCCTCGGCGGTCGTGTGCATCCACCAGACCAGCTCGCAGGTTTGGGCGGACGTGATGACGAGATCGGGGCGAATTCCGAGGCCCTCGGTTGCAACATTGATCGCTGCGTGGGCGCGGTCGTACAGCGCGGCGGCAGCGGGTGCGTGCTCGACCCACTTCTTGAAGTGCAGTGCGTTGCCCTTCTCCGAGCGTTCGGCGCGGGGCCACGACGCGCTCGGTGAGTGGAGGGCCCGGTCGATGACGCGGAACCACGACTCGGATGCTCCGTGCTTCTTCCGCGGGAACCCCCGGATCGCGCCCAACTCGCGTTGGGACGTGGGGACGGATTCTGCAATCGCGCGCAGCGTTTGGTGCGGAAGAATCTTGGTCGGGGAGAGGTCGCGCGCACGGGCTATGCGATCCCGCTCCTCCCACAGCGCCCGCGCAATGTTGAGTTGTCGGGGCTGCCTTAGTTTGCCGACGCCCTTTAACCTGCGCCAATCCTGGTCAATATCAAGGCCAGCGCTGTACTTCTGGTTCTCGTGGAGCATATGAGCGCACTCCTGCTCCAACCACTCGTAACGCCCCAATTCCCCCAAGGCGTCGGTGAGTACGATTGCCAACTCTTCGAGCAGCTCGACGTCCAGCGCCGCGTAGTCGAGCCATTCCTCAGGCAGTGGGCGCTTCGACCAGTTTTCTTGGCCATGTCCCTTTGCAAGACCTACGTTGAGGAACTCCTCCGTCAGCGCCGCCAGGTTGGCCCTGCGCGCACCGAGAAGCCGCCCAGCTAGCTCGGTATCGATCAGCTTGTCGGGATAGAGGCCGAGGGCCGCGAGGCAGGGCAGATCCGAGGGGGCGGCGTGGATAATCCACGTCAAGTCGTTGAGATAGCCACCGAGCTGCGAGATGGCTGCGCGCCCTAGCTCCGGGTCGATGAGAAAGGTCCCGGCGCCGCGTCGCCGAAGCTGAATGAGAAAGGCTCGGTCGTCGTAGCGGAATGCCGAGGCGCGTTCGGTGTCGACGGCAAGCAGACCCCGTCCATCGCGCAGCGCTTTCCCCGCCGCGATGATGTCTTCGCGGCGGGAGAGCACCTCTGGGGTGCCGTCAAGGGGCTTGAGGCGAATCTCGAAGTCGTCGCTAGTGCTGTGCTCTTCTGAATCTGCTGGGTGCACGATGATCGAGACCTGACTCGAGTGCCGGTTATTGGCCGAGGACCGTGACGCCCACCGGCGGTAGTCCCGCGACGTTGGCGAGCACCTGGGCAAAGGACTCCACGTGAGCGCGCAGGTCATTGCCACGAGCAGTCCAGGAAGCTCGCATTTCCACCTGGAACGCCTGCGGCTTGCCTCCGATATCGCCGTAGCGCACCGAGTTCGTCGTGGTCACAGTGCCGCCAAGGCTGGTGTAGGAGGCGCCATTTTCTTCCAGTGCCTCGGTCAGCCACTGCCAGGCTACCTGCGGCAGCAGAGGATCCTCCGCCAGCGCTGCGTCCATGTCGGCTTGGATGTAGGCCACGAGGCGCATAGAGCCGTCCCACGTCTCCTCCGAGCGGGGGTCGTGGAGCAGAATCAAACGACCGAACGCGTCTCCCTCTGAGGTCTCGGGAATCGTTGAGCCCTCGGGACGGATCACTTCGAGGCCAACAGCGTGGCTGAAGGGAGCCAGCTTGTGCGGAGGCCGGACGTTGCCCAAAGAAATCTCCGGGCGCAGTTGGGCAGAGTGCATAGTCTCAACCGCGTCGAGAAAGGCCTGTGGCGTTGATTCGGTTCCAGTCACGGGCATGAACTTAGCTTCGTGGTGGTGGAGTTGGTGGGAGGCGCGCCGAACAGAGGTTTTCGCGCTCGATAGTGTCACCTTTCTTAATAGTTGTTATCGGGGGTATGAACTTTCCGCGCTCCGTCATAACCATTTCTTAGGTTTTTGGGGCATGATGGTCGCTATGAACAACCGTCGCTCCTTGAAAGACGCACCGCTGATTGATGCCGCCTTCGGCAGGACACCGTCTCGTCGCCCCGTGTGGTTTATGCGACAGGCGGGCCGATCGCTCCCGGAGTATCGCGAGGTTCGCAAAGATATTGCGATGTTGGACTCGTGCTTCCGCCCCGAGCTCCTCGCAGAGATTACGATGCAGCCGGTGCGCAGGCACGACGTCGATGCGGCGATTTTGTTCTCGGATATCGTTGTCCCGCTGAAGGCCGCCGGCGTCGACCTGGATATCGTCCCGGGCAAGGGTCCCGTCGTCGATAAGCCGATTCGCACTGCTAGCGACATTGCCGCCCTGCCGGAGGTAACCGAGGAGCAGTTGGCGCCGATCGCCGAGGGCATCGGCCTGATTCTCGAGGAGCTGACCGACGCGCAGGCTCTCATCGGTTTTGCCGGTGCTCCGTTTACTCTGGCGTCGTACCTCATCGAGGGAGGGCCGTCGCGCAATCACGACCAGACGAAGGCGTTGATGCACTCGGACCCGGAGCTCTGGCACTCGTTGATGCGCAAGATCACCCCGATGGTCATTACGTTCCTGCGAGCTCAGATTGCAGCTGGCGTCGATGCCGTGCAGCTTTTTGACTCGTGGGCTGGGTACCTCACGCAGCGCGATTATCGACGGTTCGTGTTGCCGTATTCGACCGAGATCTTTGCCGCGGTCGCGGATGCGGGGATTCCGCGTATTCACTTCGGAGTAGGTACGGGCGAGCTCCTCGGGGCGATGGCGGAGGCCGGTCCGGAGGTCATGGGTGTGGATTGGCGAGTACCCTTGGACGCAGCCGCCTCGCGGATTAGGGCAGCATTGGCGGAAGCGACTCCGGGCGCAGATCCCGAGTCGACGGCGCTGGCGCTGCAGGGCAACCTCGACCCGGCACTGCTCTTTGCTGGGGAGAAGGCCCTGGAAGCAGAGATCAAGCGGGTGTGCAGCGAGGCCGATCGGGCTATTGCGCGGGGCGACGCCCGTGGCCACATTTTCAATCTGGGGCACGGCGTGCTCCCGCACACCGACGCCGAGATGATCACCCGGGCGGTTGAACTGATCCACCAAAACTAAATAGTCCGATAGGTACAAGTCTCGACCGTGCAATCGGAGGTGCTCCGGCGCCTCGGGTCGCGCAGATAGCGTATGAATTCACTGTGGTTGTCACACCTCAAACCGTAGTAGTCATCGGCGCCGGCATATCCGGCCTCACCAGCGCCTACGAGCTCCGCCGGAAGCTTGGGCGCGGCGCTCGAATCGTTGTAATTGAGAAAGCCCCGACAATTGGTGGCAAGCTCAAAACGGTCAGCTCTGACCGGGGGCCACTCGAGGTCGGCGCTGAAGCCTATCTCGCCTTCCGCAAGGACGCCACGGAATTCTTCTCCCGGCTGGGCCTTGGCGAACAGCTCGTGGCACCGTCGGCGTTGCCCTCCCAGCTCTACGTCGACGGGTCGCTCCGGTCCCTTCCTCGTAACACCATCATGGGGGTGCCATCCGGCCCGGAGGGGTTGGAGAGCATCCTCTCTCCCGAGACCCTCGACCGGATTGCGATGGAATCCGACCCTTCCATCTCCGCCGGAATCCACTGGGTGCCGGGAGATGACGCGAATGTCGGCCAGTTGGTCGAGGCCCGCTACGGTTCGGAGGTCGTGGACCGTATTGTCTCGCCACTGCTTGGCGGTGTGTACTCGAGTACCGCATATGACCTCGGGCTTCGCGCCACCATTCCGCAACTCGCGGCCGCATTCGACCAGATGGCAAGTGCGGGTGAGTTCGTCAGCCTGGGCGGCGCGGTCAAAAAGGTTCTCGACGAACGCAAGCGTTTCCAGCAGGCGAGGTTGGGCTCGGAGTCCGTGCACTCGAAGCCACACAGGCCGGTCGTCTTCCAGACTTTCCGCGACGGATTTGAGGTGCTCTACCGCACGCTGGCCGAGGAGTCCGGGGCCGAGATCCGTCTCAATACCTCTGCCGTTGCCTTGGCGCGGACCGATACCGGCTTCGCAGTCTCGCTGGAGTCGTCGTCGGAAAGCGAAGGGGGTGTGGAGACCATCGACGCGGACGGCGTTGTTCTGGCGGCGCCCGCGCACGTGACGGGGCCGTTGCTGGCTGACGTCGCTGCGGATGCCTCGGAGATTATCGGGGGCGTCGACGCAGCGAGCTCCGCCGTGGTCGCGATGTGTTTCGATACTTCGGAGGGGCTGCCGGAAATCAACGGGGTTCTGTGTGAGGCCGGGGCGGACCTGTCGGCGAAGGCGTTCACCATTTCCTCGCGGAAGTGGCCGCATATTGCGCAGCGGTACCCGGCTGTCGTGCGAGCGAGCTTTGGGCGTTTCGACGATGACTCGCACGTGCACCGCACGGACGAGGATCTGCTTGCGAGGGCGCGACAGGATCTGGCGCGCGCGACCGGATTCACAGCCGAACCGGTCGCGACGATGGTGCAGAGGTGGTGGCGGGGAATTCCCCGGTTCGACGTTGGGCATGGTCAACTGATGGAATTCGCCCAGGCGAACATCGCGGATGTCCGGGGTCTCGCAGCCTCGGGAGCTTGGCTGAGCGGGCCCGGCATCCCGGAGTGCATCTCCAATGCCCGTGCGGCGGCCGACAAGGTCGCGGGGGAAATCTACTAGAGCAGAATAGACTGAGAACGAGTTTTTTTAAGGAGTTATCATGGCGAAACTGGATTTTAAGAAGCTAAACGAAACCGTGCGCTACACCATGTGGTCTGCGTTCAAGGTCCGCCCTGGCGAGTTGGGCACGGACCGGGCGGAAGCCGTTGCCAAGACCCAGGAGTTCCTCGACCGCTACGAGGACTCGGACCTGGTCATCCGCGGCTTCTACGATGTTTCCGCGATGCGCGCTGAGGCAGACTACATGTTCTGGATCCACGCGGAGAAGATGGAAGACCTGCAGGCCTTCTACAACGCTTTCCTTCGGGAGACGCCTCTCGGTCGCGCGTCTGTGGCCCACTGGTCGAACGCGGGTCTGCACCGCCCGGCTGAGTTCAATAAGTCTCACCTCCCGTCGTTCATCATGGGCGAGGAGCCCGGACGGTGGATCGCGGTGTACCCGTTTGTCCGTTCCTACGACTGGTACCTCATGGACGCTGCCAAGCGCCGTAAGATTCTCGCGGAGCACGGCATGGCCGGCCGCGACTACCCGGATGTGCGCGCCAACACCGTTCCCGCTTTCGCCCTCGGTGACTACGAATGGATCCTGGCCTTCGAGGGGCCGGAGCTCGATCGCATCGTGGACCTGATGTGGAAGATGCGCTACACCGAGGCTCGCCTGCACGTTCGCGAGGAGATCCCGTTCCACACCGGTCGGCGTGTGGACGACATTGCCGAGATTATTAACGTGCTGCCGTAATCTGCGGCCTGAAGCTTTCTAGTTAGATGCCCCCGGCTCCTGGATCATTCGGAGCCGGGGGCATTGCCGTGTCCTGGCGCTACGCCCAAGACGGTGGGGGCGCCTACGCGGTGCAGGCCCGATAGCCGGGCACGGGCGGTGTGCGGCGGAAGGAGGGCTTAGGCCTCGTCCAACGTCAGCGAGATTGAATTGATGCAGTACCGCAGGTCCGTCGGGGTGTCGTACCCCTCGCCCTCGAAAACGTGCCCGAGGTGCGATTTGCACCGCGCGCACAGTACCTCGGTGCGCACCATGCCGTGGCTGGTGTCTTTGCGTTCGATGATGCGGTCGCCGGCCAGGGGCGAAAAGAATGAGGGCCAGCCACAGTGAGAATGGAATTTCTCGGTGGATCGGAAGAGCTCGTAGCCGCATGCGCGACAGCGGTAGACGCCCTCGGTCTCCGTATCGGTGTACTCGCCGGTAAAGGGGCGTTCGGTTCCGGCTTGGCGAAGTACTTGGTACTCGGCGGCCGAGAGACGTTCGCGCCACTGTTCGTCAGTGAGATTCCAGTCTTCGTAGCTCTCGTTTGTCACGGTAGTTCTACTCCTGTGTCGCCGTCGCGCGGGGTTTCCACGTCTGAATCCAGCGGTACCCGGAGGCGAAGCTTCGGCCGCTGCGTACGTCCATGATAGTCATGCGGACCGCAGCGCCGGCGATGACGAGAATGAGCAGGCCCCAGCCGAAGCAGGCAATCGCGATGGTGAACCACTCCGAGAGGATGTGGCGCGGGGCGATGACCCAGCTCGCGTAGAAGAAGAGCAAGACGGTGGCGAGCCCCGCCGGCCAACTCAGCATGACTGTTGGCGCCGGGTTGCCATCGTCGTCCTTGACCCCGATAAGTGGGCGGAGGATGGTGAGCACCATCGGAAGCAGCATCAGCGAGTAGTACTGCTGGCCGAGGGAGGAGAGGAAGAAAGCGCCAGTCAGGAGGAGGCCGGACGTCGTGGCCAGCCAGAACTTCTCATCACGGTCGAGCCAACGCAGGAGGAGCACGAGCGCGATCATGACAAAGACGGCGAAGAATAGCTGCCAGAGAAGAATCAGGGTCGGGTGTGCCCCGAGCCAGACGAGCTGGCCGGGCAGCGACGCGTTCGCGTAATCACGAACGATGCCGAGGTACGGAATGGTGATGGCGAGATAGTCCTCGGGCTGCACCATGAGCGGCCAGGCAGCGAGATTCGCCGCGACTACGACGGCGATACCCACGGCAATGGTGGAGAACTGCTTGCGCATGAAGGGCAAGAAGAGCAGCGGCAGGAACACCGGCTTGATCGCGATGGCAAGGCCGATGATCAGCCCCGCCAACAGATTCTGGCGACGGTCGAGCAGCACCAAATAGAGGACGAGCGCGAGCAGCAGCGATCCATTGACGTTGGTGAAGTCGATGGTGTTCGTCACCGGCTCGGTGAGAAACGCGATCACGACGACGCCGGGGATGATGGGGCTCGACGCGGCGACGCCCAACCACCTCAGCACAACCACAATGGCCAGGACGATCGCTGCGGCCTGGATGAAGGCGAAGATAAGGCGACCCGTGTCGATGGATCCGAACGCCATCATTGGAGAGAGCAAAAGCGTGGCGCCGGGGGAGTAGAGATAGTGGGGGTCCGTGGCCACGTAGTTCTCGGAGTAGACGGGCACGCCGGACATGAAACGATCGACCGCAGACCACACCGTCGTAAAGTCATCCGTCGATGCGAGGTTTTGTGAGAGGAACCAAGCGCGGTTAATAAACTCTACGATTGCGATGGGCCACAAAAAGGCGCACAGTGCTCGGGCGAGCTTTGGCGAAAGGCGCGGCACCGCTGGTCCGGGTTCCGAACTGCCAGGAGCCTGATCGGGCGCCGAATCGTCCGTATTCTGCGGGGTAGTCGAATTCACACAACTCAGATTAGTGTGAACGACTGCGGAAATAGCGGAGGAAAAGGTGCGAGTCTCGCACGAGGGTACCGGCTAGAGTGAACGTTCGAGGTGTCGGTGGAGTGCCTTCGCCATCGGGTGTGCCGAACGTGGCAGGGCCAGCTCCGACCCACGTTGGCGCGACCGTAAGGAATACCTCGTCGACGCAATCCTCGAGGAGCGCTTGCCGATAGATCGTCGGCCCGCCCTCCACGTTGATCGCCGAGAAGCCCATCGTGCGAAGGGCTCTCATCGCCTCCGCCACGGTTGGTGCAGGCAGTTCGATGACGCGCGCCCCAGCCGCTTCGCACGCTTGCCGACGCCGGTGAAAACGTTCTCGCTCCTGCCGTGGCAGCTCGGTTTCGCTCCGGGTGAAGATGATTGGTGCGTCAGCGCGAGGGGAGGCGTCGGCGCCGGGGAAGAAGGGGAGCGACGTGTCCAGGTCTAGCGAGCGTGACAGGGTAGCCATGGCGACATACGGGCGCTGGCCGCGCTGGGCGCGCAACGGTGCCAGCTCTTCCGGGACCTCCACCGGGCCGTAGTTTTCCGCGATGATGGTCCCGGGGCCGACGAAAACGGCGTCGGAAAGCGCGCGGAGCGTGTTGAACAGGAGCGCGTCAGTCGCGTTTCCCAGGGCCCCGGAGGTGCCGTCGATCGCCCCGCGGCCATCAATGCTGGTGACGGCAATGGCGGTGGTGCAGGGGGAGGGGGCAGACGTGACGGCGGCCGGTGGGGCCGGATCGGGCGAAGGGGGTGCGCAACGGCCCAGGAAGCGGAGAATTTCGTCCAGGTGAGGCTGTTCGGACATGAGTGCAACCCTAAGGCCGTGCGGGGCGATAGGCAAGGGCATGCTCAATAGGGTAGGTTGATAATGCTTGAAAGGTTCAATAGGTTGAATTACTCTAAGGGTATGCGACTTACAGATACTCTCGAAAAAGCGTTCAACGATCAGCTGACCCTGGAACTGACCGCGTCCCATGTCTACCGGCAGTTGGCGATTGAGCTGGACCTGCTGGACCTGTCGGGCATGGCGGAATGGATGCGTGCGCAGGCTGCGGAAGAAGTTGACCACGCCAACCTCTTCATCGCACACCTGGACAACCGTGATAACCGCCCACAGATTGGTGCCGTCCCGGCTCCCGAGGTCAAGGTCACGAGTGCGCTCGACGCCTTCCGTATCGCGCTTGAGCATGAGGAAAAGGTTTCCGCCTCGATTCGCGCGCTCCGCAAGCTGGCCGACGAAGAGGGTGACCTCGACTCGCGCCCGTTGCTGGATTCCTTTGTGACGGAGCAGATTGAGGAAGAGGACACCGTTCGCACCATCATCGGCCGACTGGAAATCGTTGGCGAGGATGGGTCTGGCATCCTGCGCATCGACCGAGAGCTTGGCGGCCGCGAACAGCAGTAGCGGTACGACGTAGAGAAACGACGAGGCCCCGTTGGGGGATAGTGCATCATTGCGCTATCCCCCAACGGGGCTTACTTGGTAGTCCCAACTGGGTTCGAACCAGCGACCTTTCCGGTGTGAACGGAACGCTCTTCCACTGAGCTATGGGACTGCAGGCTATGGCGCCCTATAGAGCGCCTCGCTCGGGAAATAAGTTAGCACGACTGGGGTGAAAGTCCATAATTGCCGACGTGGCAACGTGCGGGGCTTGATACTCGGTGGCTCCTGGGGGGTATCTAGTTGGTCTATAGCTTGCCCGGGTTGAACGTAGCTAACGTGGCTGTGGCGGGATGTCTGCTGATCCTGAATGACAAAGTTGGAATTTTGCCGGTGGTTTTCGGCCTCCCGCGGGGTGCTGGGATCGTTAAAAACCGTCCGCATCGTGGTGATTTGTGTTCGTTGAACCAGTCGCGCTAAAGTTCTTCTCGCACCGCAAGGAGGGGTACGAGGGAGTCGATTGCGACTTCGAAGTCCTTGACTTGTGAGGTAATGCGGATGTAGCGCAGTTGGTAGCGCATAACCTTGCCAAGGTTAGGGTCGCGGGTTCGAGTCCCGTCATCCGCTCTGGTTTTCCAAGAAGAATAGCCATGTGGTATAACTTCTAGGCAACCACTGAGGCGGTAAGCCTCACGGTGGAATGGCCGAGTGGCGAGGCAACGGCCTGCAAAGCCGTGTACACGGGTTCGATTCCCGTTTCCACCTCAGCATGAAAGTCCTTCGGGCTTTTGTGGTCACGCGCGTTTAGCTCAGCGGGAGAGCGCTTCCCTGACACGGAAGAGGTCACTGGTTCAATCCCAGTATCGCGCACCAAGTCATTTCCATTAGTGTGATGGCTTACGCGGATGTAGCGCAGTTGGTAGCGCATAACCTTGCCAAGGTTAGGGTCGCGGGTTCGAGTCCCGTCATCCGCTCAGATAGCCCCTCCACGGAGGGGCTTTTCGCATACCTGGCCCAAGTTGGGGGCGCCATTGTCGAGGCGCCCGGCGTGAGTATCGCGTCGGTAGTCGGGGGCTCCCCAACGCATTGCTATGGTGAACCCCATGTCTTCGAATGAATTTTCCACCGCGGCCTCGCCGAATGCGGGCGCGCAGACCGGACAGGACTTTTTGGAGTCAGCTACCACGTCCTCGGGCGCGCGACGGTTGATGACCCTCGACGTGGTCCGCGGCCTCGCACTGTGCGGAATCCTTTTCGCCAATATCGGCACCATTATGGGAGTCTTTGTTGAATGGCCCGAAAGGGGCCAGCCTCCGGTTTCCTACTCGTTCCTGCACCTGGTTTTCCAGGAACGTTTTTTCCCATTTTCTCGCTGCTCTTCGGCATCGGGTTCGGAATTCTGTGGCGCTCTGCAGCTAGGCGGTCCGATAATCCGCGCGTCGTGATGCTCCGTAGGTTCCTTTTCCTCCTCGTCCTGGGTGTTGTGCACCAGATGTTGCAGGCAGGGGAGGCGCTGCTGCCGTACGCCCTCGGAGGCCTCTTCATTCTCTTGCCTACGACCTTCGTGCCCGAGGGGGCCAAGTCGAAGGTGTCCATCGCGCTTGGCATTGTGGCGACGGTTGTCGGCGGGTACTTTGGTGGACTGCTCCTCATCCCAGGCCTGTTCTGGCTGGGCTTCGGCCTGGCGCTTGCGGACGTCGCTCGTAAATTCGAGGAAAGCGCCAAGCCTGCGACGTATCTGCTCATCGGTGGTCTGGTCGTTGCCATCCCCGGCATCGTCCTGCAGCTCCAAAACCTCGCGTCCGCGGGCTTTAGCCCGATCAGTGCGTACGCGGGACTCGGCCAGGCGGCGGTCTACATCGCGGTGGTTGGGCTCGCGATGCGCACGCCGTCACTGCGACGCATTCTCATCTGGTTCTTCGCCCCGCTCGGTCGCACCGCCCTTACTTCGTACGTATCGGCGTCCGTCGTCGGTGTGATCATCGCGCTGCCTTTCTTCGCGCCGCTGCCCAAGTTCGTGAGCCGCGAGCCCGTTGCGCTCACCGATGCCCAGATGTTTGCGGTGTGGGGAGCCTGCGTCATTTTCCTGGTTATTCAGTCGCTCGTCGCCCGCGTATGGCTCGCAAAGTTTGGGCAGGGGCCGTTGGAGAAGCTCTGGAGGAAGGTCACCTGGGGAAAGTAGCTTTGCGCCCCACTAACGCATGACGACGCAGGCGCGTGGCACCGTCGGAAAGCGATGGCCGAGGGCGCAGCTTGGCCGCTTTGGGGTGGTGAGGGGCCAAAAGCGGAGTGACTGCGAGGTGCGGATGCCCGGTTAGGTGTGATGCCTGCCATAGTTTGGGGGTGGTGGGAACTATTTGGGTGCGGTTGCCGACTGTTATGGGTAAGAACGGTAGATGTAAGTGCCGTTCTTGCTTGATAAGTTTCGCTTTGAGGAGTTGTACTTCCCACGTGAGTTTCCGGAGAACACTTGCCACAGCTGCCGCAACGGTTGCAGCTGCAGCAGGGATGCTGGTTCATGCGCCTGTAGCTATGGCGCACGACGCCGTGCTGTCGTCGGTACCCGCGGATAGTCAGGTCGTCAACGAATTTCCTCGCGAAATCGAGCTCATCTTCTCGGGTGATCCGCAGGCAAACTTCAACACCGTTGCAGTGAGCGACGCGGACGCCCGAAAGGTGCTCTATTCCCACGAACCTACGGTGGTGGGAAATCAAGTGAAGCTTTCCATCCCGGAGGACATCAATCCGGGCCCGGGCAATTACATCGTCGGTTTTCAAATCACGTCGTCCGATGGTCACTCCACAAGGGGGAAGACGTCGTTTAGCGTGGCCGGCGAAGGGGCCGCCGATGCGGCTGGAAAGAAGATTCAAACTCAAAGTTCTGACGCTGGCGCCGAGGACACGGTCGGAATTCCAACCTGGGCTTTCGGGCTCGGGGGAGGCCTAATCGTGCTTATCGCCGTCGTCGTCATCGCCATTAATCGAAAGGCAAAATAATCATGAAGCTCACCCGCACCGCTACCGCCCTGATCGCCGGTTCCGCAGCACTGACCCTGGTCCTCGCTGGCTGCTCCTCCAACGACCAGGCCGCTACCGCGACCGAGTCCGCTTCTTCCGCAGTCACCTCCGCTACCAAGGAGATGAAGGGCGAGTCCGTGACTCTGGCGGACGCATACATCAAGGAGAAGCCGGCCACGAAGATGATGACCGGCATCTTCGGCGTCCTGTCCAACTCGACTGACAAGGAAATCACCATCACCGACTTCAAGCTGGAAGGCCTGAAGGAGGGCACCGTCTTCGAGCAGCACGACACCAAGGACGGCAAGATGTTCAAGGTCGACGGTGGCCTGAGGATCCCGGCCGGTGGCGAGCTGAAGCTGGCTCCGGGCAGCACCCACCTGATGGTCATGAAGAACGATGAGGCCATGGAGCCGGGCGCCGAGTACAAGCTGGTTATCAACTTCTCCGACGGCTCCAGCCTGTCCCAGACCGTCCAGGTCCGCCCGCAGGCCGCTGGCGAGGAGAACTACGGCAGCGACGGCAAGCTGGAGAACCCGGAGCACAAGGGTGGCGAGATGAAGATGGATGACCAGAAGATGGGCATGGAAAACGGCAACCACGAGGGTCACAACCACTAATTTCCCGGTCGCGTTGTAGGCACGGCAGAGGGGCGTTCGAGCGTAGTCTGGTTTGTACGAACACTGGGCTAGCGGCATTCGGCGCCCCTCTTTGCTTAGAACCATCGGGCCGGACAACGTCCAGTCTCCCGTGCCACGCCGTGGGGTTCCCGTCCTCCTGGAGACGGGCGCCGGTCCGGTGGATGCGGTCGAAAAACATAGCCAGGGCAAGTGAAAGGTAATGGAGCAAAGATGTCGGCAGGATTTTCGCGTAGGCATTTTCTCGGTGGGCTGGGAATCACGGCCACGGCGTCAGCTGGGTTAATCGCGGGGGCCTCGGAGGCCAGCGCAATTGGCCTTGAGCGCGAGAAGAAGGAGCCACCAAAGCCGCCGCTGCAGGATGCGGTCGTGGCTTTCGACGGTGTCCACCAGGCGGGCATTGAAACCCCCGTCCAGTCCCGGCTCTGGCTCATTGCCTTTGACATCAAGAAGGATGTTGACCGTACCCGCCTGCGCAACCTCATGAGGATGTGGACGGACGACGCTCGCCGCATGGCGTCGGCACAGGCGCCGATGACGGACCTCGAGCCCGAGATGTACGCGGCGCCGGCAAACCTCACCATTACGGTCGGCCTTGGCGAGAATTTCTTCACGGTCGCCGACGTGAGGGGGAGAAGCCGGAATGGCTCCAGGCCCTTCCCGCATACAAGACTGACCAGCTTCGCCCCGAGTGGAGCGGCGGCGACATCTGTCTGCAGATCTGCGCCGACGATCCCGTGATGGTCTCGCACGCCGCGCGCATCATGATCCGCAATTCCGCGGCTTACCTCAACGTCAAATGGGTGCAGTCCGGGTTCCAGAACGCGAAGGGAGCGCTGCAGGAGGGGGAGACGCCTCGTAACCTCTTCGGTCAGAAGGACGGCACCATTAACCCGCGCACCCGTGGCGAATTCAACGACCAGGTGTGGATCGACAGCGGCCCGGACTGGCTGCGCGGTGGATCGGCCCTTGTCGTTCGGCGCATCGAGATGGACCTCGACGGCTGGGACATCATCGACCGACACAGCCGCGTCGTCGTCACCGGTCGTGAGATTGAAAGTGGCGCCCCCGTCGGGGGCAAGGACGAGTTCGAGACTGTCGACCTGTCGAAGACGGACGAATATGGTCTTCCGATCACCGATCCGCAGAGCCACGTCGCCAGGGCTATGCCGCCGAAGGAGTTCCCGAACCAGAAGATTCTGCGTCGTGTCTACAACTACGACCTGCCGCCGGAGCCCAACGGGCGCTTCAGGTCGAACACTGGACTGGTGTTTGCCTGCTACCAGAAGAACCCGCTGGAGCAGTTCCACCCGATCCAGACACGGCTGTCGGAGGGTGATCGTCTGAACCAGTGGATCTTCCACATTGGTTCGGCTGTGTTCGTGATGCCGCGTGGCACGAAGGAAGACGAGTACTGGGCACAGGACCTCCTCCAGGACTGAGTCCCGCCGGTGCGGTAAGGTGTGTGGGACTGCCGAAAGTCACCAGGTATGTGATTTTCGAACAATTGTGAAAAGGAGTACACGCCAGCCGTGTCAGAAGAATTTGCCAACCCAGCACCGTTTACCGTCCCCGCGGGTGTCTCCGCGGGCGAGGCCATGAAAGACCTGGGCTACCCGAACAAGGGCGCTGACGCCATCGTTTGTGTCCGCGACCCCGAGGGGAACCTCCGCGATCTGTCCTTCGTTCCGGAGGCCGACACCGTCATGGAGCCGGTTGCCGCGAACACCCCGGACGGTCGCGACGTCATCCGCCACTCGGCCACCCACGTCATGGCGCAGGCCGTGCAGAAAGAGTTCCCGGGTACCAAACTGGGCATCGGCCCGGCGATCGATAACGGCTTCTACTACGACTTCCGCGTCGAGGAGCCCTTCACGCCGGAGGACCTCAAGCGCATCGAAAAGCGCATGAAGAAGATCATCAAGTCGGGCCAGCGCTTCGAGCGCTTCGCCTTCGATTCGGTGGACGAGGCTGAGAAGGCGCTTGCCGACGAGCCGTACAAGCTCGAACTCATCGAGGAAAAGTCCAAGGGCAACGTCTCCGCTGATGACGAGGCCAACGTTGACGTCGGAGGCGCAACCCTCACGGGCTACCGCAACGTCAACCCCCGGACCGGCGAGGTCGAATGGTTCGATCTGTGCCGTGGCCCGCATGTTCCGACGACTCGCTACATCCCGGCGTTCAAGATCACCCGTTCGTCGGCGGCGTACTGGCGCGGAGACCAGTCCCGCGACGGCCTGCAGCGCGTCTACGGCACTGCCTGGGAGTCCAAGGAGGCTCTCGACGAGTACCTGGATCGCATGCTCGAGGCTGAAAAGCGCGACCACCGCCGCCTGGGCCAGGAGCTGGACCTGTTTAGCTTCCCGGACGAGATCGGCTCCGGCTTCCCGGTATTCCACGTCAAGGGTGGCATCATCCGCAACGAGATGGAGCAGCACTCCCGTCGCCGCCACATCGAGGCCGGCTACGACTTTGTCAACACCCCGCACGTGACCAAGGGCGACCTGTTCAAGAAGTCCGGCCACTTGGACTTCTACGCGGACGGCATGTTCCCGCCCATGCAGTTGGATGGCGAGTACGACGAGCACGGTCACTGCACCAAGGCTCCGCAGGACTACTACGTCAAGCCGATGAACTGCCCGATGCACAACCTGATCTTCTCCTCGCGTGGCCGCAGCTACCGCGAGTTGCCGATCCGCATGTTCGAGTTCGGAACGGTGTACCGGTACGAGAAGTCGGGCGTTATTCACGGCCTGACCCGCGCGCGTGGCTTCACGCAGGACGACGCCCATATCTACTGCACCGAGGACCAGCTCGAGCAGGAGCTGACCGACGTTTTGGACTTCATCATCTCGCTGCTTCGCGACTACGGCCTGGACGACTTCTACCTGGAGCTGTCCACCAAGGACGATAAGAAGTTCGTCGGCTCCGACGAGATTTGGGAGAAGTCCACGGCGATCCTGCAGCGCGTCGCGGATGCCTCCGGCCTAGACCTGGTGCCGGACCCGGGCGGAGCCGCATTCTACGGCCCGAAGATTTCGGTCCAGGCTCGCGACGCCATCGGGCGTACCTGGCAGATGTCGACCGTGCAGTTGGACTTCAACCTGCCGGAGCGCTTCGAGCTGGAGTACACGGCCCCGGATGGTTCCAAGCAGCGCCCGATTATGATTCACCGCGCGCTCTTTGGCTCGATTGAGCGCTTCTTCGGCGTGCTCCTGGAGCACTACGCAGGCGCGTTCCCGGCGTGGCTTGCCCCCGAGCAGGTCGTCGGCATTCCGGTCGCGGATGATTGCATCCCGCACCTGCAGGAATTCTCGGCGAAGCTGAAGTCCCGTGGTATCCGCGCCCACGTGGATACCTCGGACGACCGCATGCAGAAGAAGATCCGCAATCACACGCAGGCCAAGGTTCCGTTCATGATCCTGGCCGGTGCGCGCGATGTGGAGGCCGGGGCGGTCAGCTTCCGCTTCCTGGACGGCACGCAGATCAACGGCGTGGAAGTTGACAAGGCGGCGGACATCATCGAGCAGTGGGTCGCCTCGCGTAATAACGAGCAGCCCACGAAGGAAAATGTCTCGGCGTCGGGACAACTGCAGTAGCAGTCACTAGTCTGTAGATTGCCGATATTGCTGGTGGCGCGCTTATGGGCGCGCCACTTCTCTCACGAAGGGGTAGATGGTGGATTCGACCGATACGTCGCGAACTGAGTCAGTGCCCAGCGCTGACTACGTCGATCGGGGCTTCGGCGAACCCGACCGCCTCGAGCGGCTGTGGGCGCCGTACCGCATGAACTACATCGTCGATCGCGGGGTTCACAAGAAGGCCGCGCCCCACAACCCCTTCGTTGAGCTGCCGCGCGCAGTGACGAGGACGCCCTCATCGTCGCGCGCGGGGAGTGGGTCTACTGCATCCTCAACCTGTTCCCGTATAACCCCGGGCATATGATGGTGATTCCGTACCGCGAGGTCGCCAACCTTGAGGACTTGACTCCGGAGGAGTCCGCCGAGTTGATGGCATTTGCTCAGAAGGGGATTCGCACCCTCAAGGCGGTCTCACAGCCTGACGCCATCAACGCCGGGTTCAACCTAGGTAAGGCCTCCGGAGGCTCCGTGGCGGCGCATTTGCACATGCACATTGTCCCGCGGTGGACGGGGGACGCGAACTTCATGACCGTCATCGATGGCACGAAGGTGCTGCCGCAGACGCTGCGTGCCACCCGCGCGTTGCTCGCCGAGGGCTGGCGGAACCTTGACGGTATCGACCAGGAGGAAACGTCCTAGTGCTCAGCGTCCACGGCCGCAGGCCAATTAAACCCATCGTCGAACCCGTCGCCGCGGCGTTTAACAGGGCCGGTATCAGCCCGAACGCAGTGACCATCGCCGGCACCGTCGTCTCCGTCGCCATCGCGGTCCTTCTCATCCCGAGCGGCCATCTCGTCGCCGCCGCCATCGCCATGGCTGTGTTCACCGCTTTCGACCTTCTCGACGGAACGATGGCCCGGCTGCGCGGTGGCGGTACCAAGTACGGTGCCACCCTGGATGCTTCCTGCGACCGCATCACTGACGCGGCACTGTTCGGCTCGATCGCGGCGTGGATCGTCTACTCCTATGGCGCGCCGAAGACCCTTTTGGCGCTAACGCTCATCACTATGGGTGCCTCGCAGGTGATCTCCTACGTCAAGGCCCGAGCCGAAGCCAGCGGGCTGAAAGTAGACGGTGGCCTGGTTGAACGAGCGGAACGACTCATCATCGCTCTCCTCGGCATCGGCCTTCAGGGCCTCGGAGTCACGTTTGCGTTGGAAGCTGCCATGTGGCTGCTCTGCCTGGGATCGGTTTTCACCGTCGTCCAACGCCTTTACATGGTGGCGCGTCACCCGGGAGCATTGGAGCGCATCGCCCCGCCCAGTGGGGCCGAGGACTATGAGACGCGGCCGTCGGAAGGCGACGTGCGCGGGCGAGGCACCCAGGCACGCGGCGGGGACAACTAGAAAGGGGCGCGATACGTGGCCACGCTTTTCGTGCCGAAGTCCAAGCAGGACGTCGTCGCGCTGGGCTACCTAGCGGGATGGAAGTTTCTCGGCGCACTTCCGGGAGGCATCGCTTATCGCCTGGGCGATCTGGTGGCCGGGCGCGTCGTGCGCGGGGGAGGCCCGGCCCAACTTCGCCGGAACCTCGCTAGGGTGCTCGCCTGCGCGCCGGAGGACGTCCCGGACGCGCTCATCGCCGCGTCGATGCGCTCCTACATGCGCTACTGGGTCGAGGCCTTCCGCTTGCCGACGATCGCGTCGCCGGACTTAGCCGTCCAGGTTGAGCGCGGTGGCGTCGGCCTGGAGCAGATCTCGGAGGCGAAGGCCGCCGGTGAGCCCGTCGTGCTCGTGTTGCCGCACAGCGGTAACTGGGACATGGCGGGGATGTGGCTGGTGTCTCGGCACGGGAGGTTCACGACGGTGGCCGAGCGGCTGAAACCCGAAGTCCTCTACGACGCATTCGTTCAGTTCCGCGAGTCGCTCGGCTTCGAAATTCTGCCGCTGACCGGTGCCGATTCGGCGGTGCCGCAGCTTCGTAAGGTGCTGGAGGCCGGCGGGATCATCTGCCTGCTGGGCGACCGCGACCTCGGCGGCGGTGGCGTCCCCGTGACGTTCTTCGGTGAGTCCACGACGATGCCTGCTGGCCCGGCGCTGCTGGCCAAGCAGACGGGTGCTCGCCTGCATGCCGTCGGCCTGTCGTTTACCCGGGATGGGTGGCACCTGGAGGTGCACCCGGAGGTCGCGACGAAAGGCCGCTCGATTGAGGAGATCACGCAGGACGTAGCCGACTACTTCGAGGTCGATATTGCGCGTCATCCCGCGGATTGGCACATGCTGCAGCCGCTGTGGTCGGCGGACCGGCGAGCACGGAAGGGGAAGTAGCCGTGCGCATCGGAATGGTCTGCCCGTACTCCTTCGACGTTCCAGGCGGCGTGCAGGTGCACGCTATCGACCTGTGCGAGGAGTTTATCCGGCGTGGCCACGAGGTCAGCCTCATCGGTCCGGCCAGCGCCGACTGCGAGGTGCCCGAATTCGTCGTCCGGGGCGGCTCGGCGATCCCGATTCCCTATAACGGGTCGGTTGCGAGGCTGTCCTTCGGGCCCCGCACCAACCGTCGGGTCAGGAAGTGGATCGAGGACGGCCAATTCGACGTGGTCCATATCCACGAGCCGAATTCGCCCAGCTATTCGATGCTGGCGTTGGCGAACGCCGAGGGGCCCCTCGTGGCGACCTATCACTCGGCCGCGACGAACTCCCTCGCACTGAAGCTCGCCACACCCTTTTTGCGCAAATATCTGGAACGCATCCGCGGTGGAATCGCGGTCTCCGAGGTCGCGCGCCGCTGGCAGGTGGAGCAGCTGGGAGGAGACCCGGTGCTCATTCCCAACGGCGTCCGCGTCGGAGATTACGAGTCGTCCGCACCGGCCTCCGCCTTTCCGGAGATTCCTCCGCGCGGCCCCGGCTCGAGGCGGTTGGTGTTCCTCGGGCGCTTCGACGAGCCGCGGAAGGGTTTCGACGTCCTTCTGGACGCGCTACCTCAGATTCGCGACGCGTACCCCGATATCGAGGTTTGCGTGGTCGGAGACGGCGATTCCGAGGCAGCGCTGAAGAGGGCCGGCGCCAACCGCGGAGCGCTGCGCTTCCTGGGGCGATTGTCCGAGGAGGCAAAAGCCGCAATCCTCGCGGACGCCGACATCTACATCGCCCCGCAACGAGGCGGCGAGAGCTTCGGCATCGTCCTTGTCGAGGCCATGGCGGCCGGCGCGCCAGTCATAGCTTCCGACATCGACGCGTTCCGTCTGGTGCTTGGCGACGGCACCTACGGCCTCCATTTCCCCAACGGGGATTCCGGCGGGCTAGCCCGCCGAGTGATCGACTTGTTGGGCGATGAGGAACAGGGGCGGCGGCTGCGGGAGCTGGGGCACCGGCGCGCATGGGAGTACGACTGGTCCTCGATTGCCGATAGGGTATTGCGTGTCTATGACACGTCCGCATCGACGGCGAGCACGTTGTGGTCACGCCTTAACCGGCAATTAAGCGTGAGAGAGTACGCGAGAAAGAGTAGAGGGGAATAGTCTCGATGGTTTCGTCTATGGTGACACTGCCGCTGTGGGTGGTGGTTCTCGCGGTCGTCCTCTTCGTCGTGCTGATCGTTGCCGTGTCGGCGTCCGCCACCGCGACGCGCCTGAATCGGATGCACATCCGTACCGACCTCGCGCGGGCCTCCCTAGAAGCGTCGCTCGGGCGCCGTGCCGCCGTGGCGCGCGCGACGTTTCCCCAGCTCAGCGGGCTCGTCGCCAACGCGGAGGCAATCCCGGTCACCGCTCGGAATACCAACCGGCGGGCCGATGCCGAAAACGAGCTGACGCGCGCGATCGTCAAGCTGGCTGCGGAGCAGCCCCCGGAGAGAGCACTTGCGATTGAGCTCTCCGACGTACATACGCGTGTGGAGCTGGCGCGCAGGCTCTACAATGACGCCGTGACGGACACCAAAGCTCTGCGCTCGCGGCCGATCGTGCGGGCGCTTCGCCTGGCGGGAACCGCGCCCGATCCGGGCTACTTCGAAATGTCGGATGTGCTCGCTGTGCAGTCCGGGCCGTCGTCGGTAGGCGAATAGTTACGGCATCCCCGGGGCGCGGCTGGCGGGGCAGGTAGAGGGGGAGACGAGGGGGCTGTGCCGAGCCGTGCGGGAACCCTTATCCCGTGTTATGGACAGGCCTGTCTATCCTACGGGCTATAGTTGTGTGCAAGGCTTGTGCCCTCCGGGCCATCGTTGTGCCATCTGCGCCGGTCCCGGCGCCGTTGTGGCGCGCAGCAGGCCCCAATGTAAGCAGGTTATAGCAAAGTAGGGAAGTAGGGTTCGTTGAGCACTGTGGACAACAACTCCGGTCAGGGCACCGCGCGCGTCAAGCGCGGTTTTGCAGAGATGATGAAGGGCGGCGTCATCATGGACGTCGTTACCCCGGAGCAGGCAAAGATTGCAGAGGACGCCGGTGCCACCGCCGTCATGGCGCTGGAGCGCGTTCCGGCCGATATCCGTGCTCAGGGCGGCGTTTCCCGCATGTCCGACCCGGACATGATTGAGGGCATCATCAACGCGGTGTCCATCCCCGTCATGGCGAAGGCACGAATCGGGCACTTCGTCGAGGCTCAGGTGCTGCAGTCTCTCGGCGTGGACTTCATCGATGAGTCCGAGGTTTTGACCCCGGCCGATTACTCCAACCACATCGACAAGTTTGATTTCACGGTCCCGTTCGTCTGTGGCGCGACCAACCTTGGTGAGGCCCTGCGCCGCATCAACGAGGGTGCGGCGATGATTCGCTCCAAGGGCGAGGCCGGCACCGGCGACGTCTCCAACGCCGTGACCCACATGCGCACCATCCGTGCGGAGATCAACCGCCTGAAGTCCATGGCCCCCGACGAGCTCTACGTTGCGGCCAAGGAGCTGCAGGCCCCCTACGAGCTGGTCCGCGAGGTTGCAGAAAAGGGCAAGCTGCCCGTCGTGCTGTTCACCGCCGGCGGCATCGCGACGCCTGCCGACGCCGCGATGATGATGCAGCTCGGCGCCGAGGGCGTCTTCGTCGGTTCCGGCATCTTCAAGTCCGGTGACCCGGAGAAGCGTGCCAAGGCAATCGTCCAGGCAACCCAGCACTATGACGACCCGAAGGTCGTCGCCGATGTCTCCCGCGGCCTCGGCGAGGCCATGGTCGGCATCAACGTCGACGAGATCCCGCAGCCGCACCGCCTGGCAGAGCGCGGCTGGTAAAGGGACCAAAGGCAAGCGGAGACACGAGGCAGTAGAGGGAAAGGACGCCGATGGCTGATATTCGTGAGGTGCTCGACCTGGAGCGGATCGACCGGGACATATTCCGAGGTCCGGTCATCAAGTCGATTCTGCAGCGAACCTTTGGCGGCCAGGTCGCGGGGCAATCGCTCGTCGCGGCGACTCGCACCGTCGGGTCCACCTTCGCGGTCAATTCCCTCCATGCCTACTTCGTTGGCCCAGGTAGGCCACATATTCCGACGATTTATATCGTCAAACGCGTCCGAGACGGCCGTTCCTTCTGTCACCGCTCCGTGGAGGCCGTCCAGGACGGACGCACCATCTTCGTGATGCAGGCCAGCTTCCACCGCAAGGGCGATACGGGCATTGAGCATTCCGACATCATGCGCAGGGTGCCAAGCCCGGATGAGGTCGTCACCGATACCTCAAAGATGACCGATACCCGCAAACTGCTTCTTCGGGAGTGGGCGGATTGGGATATTCGCGTCATCGACGACGCGGACTTCGAGCACAACAAGTACACCAACTCACAGCAGATGGTGTGGTTCCGCTCCAAGGACCGTCTTCCGGACAACGACACCTTCCACGTCTGCACACTGGCATACATGTCGGATATGACCCTGCTGTCCTCGGCACTGGTTCCACACCCGGGCGTGGAAGTGCAGGAGGCGAGCCTGGATCACGCGATGTGGTTCATGCGCCCCTTCCGCGCCGACGAGTGGCTGCTCTACGACCAGATCTCGCCGTCGGCCCACGCCGGTCGGGCCCTGACGCATGGTCGCATTTTCAACCAGGCCGGTGAGCTGGTGGCCGTCGTCACGCAGGAGGGTCTGACCAGGACTCTCGCTCCGGGCGTCGAGTCCGTCCCGCACGTGGCCAACTTCGACCCGCAAAGTGAGAACCTCGACTAATGAGCACCGACGTAGTGGGGATCCTTGCGCTGCAGGGCAATATTGACGAGCACGGTTATGTGCTAGACGCCCTCGGCGTGGAGCACCGCAAGGTCCGCCTCCCGCGGGACCTCGACGGTATTTCAGCACTCATCTTGCCCGGCGGCGAGTCGACCACCATGAGCAAGCTGATGGTATTCAACGAGCTCCAGGCGCCACTGCGCGCCGCTCTCGCCGACGGCCTTCCTGCTTTCGGCACCTGCGCCGGCATGATTTTGCTTGCCGACGAGGTGCTGGACACCCGGCCCGATGCTGTTAGCCTCGGGGCGATTGACATGACGGTGCGTCGTAACGCGTTCGGCCGACAGGTCGACTCCTTCGAAACCGACCTAGATTTCAGCGGTCTGCGATTGGCCCCGGAGGACGCGCCGATTCACGCGGCCTTCATTCGAGCCCCGCGAGCGGAACGTGTCGGTGCGGGCGTTGAGGTGCTCGCGCGTGTTCCCGCGAGCGCAGGAGAGGCAGCGGGCGCGATGGTCGCCGTTAGGCAGGCAAAGGCAATGGCGACTAGCTTCCACCCGGAATCGACCGGGGAAACTCGCGTTCACGAGTATTTCCTGCGTGACGTTGCCGGGTTATAGCTCCGCAATTTGTATAATGGACGCTTGAGCATTTCCCACAGGCAGTGGGAATCGAGAGAGGAAACTAGGTACTAGCACATGTCGGGTCACTCAAAATGGGCAACCACCAAGCACAAGAAGGCCGCTAACGACGCAAAGCGCTCCAAAGAGTGGGCCAAGATGATTAAGAACATCGAGGTCGCGGCGCGTACCGGTGGCGGTGACCCGGCTGGTAACCCGACCCTCGATGACATGATTAAGAAGGCCAAGAAGGCCTCGGTTCCCAACGACAACATCGAGCGTGCCCGTAAGCGCGGCTCCGGCGAGGAGTCCGGTGGCGCTGATTGGGAAACCATCGTCTACGAAGGCTACGCACCGGGCGGCGTCGCTGTCATCGTCGAATGCCTGACCGACAACCGCAACCGCGCGGCTTCTGAGGTCCGCTCGGCGTTCAACAAGAACAACGGCAACATGGCCGACTCCGGTTCGGTGTCCTACATGTTCGACAAGAAGGGCGTCGTTGTCCTGCCGAAGGGCGAGCTGACCGAGGATGACCTGCTGATGGCCGTGCTGGACGCAGGCGCCGAGGAGGTCAACGACCTGGGTGAGAACTTCGAGGTCGTCTCCGCCTTCACCGATCTGATGGCAGTTCGCACCGCACTGAAGGACGCAGGTATCGAGTACGATTCCGCTGACCAGGACTACCGCGCTGCTACCGAGGTGGCCCTCGATGCCGACGGTGCCCGCAAGTTCCTGCGCCTGGTCGACGCACTGGAGGATTCCGACGACGTCCAGAATGTCTACTCCAACGCCGATATCTCGGACGAGGTGCTCGCCGAGCTCGACGCTTAGTAAGAAGACACCGTACTCGCCCTGAAGATGGCGGGCGAGTACGCACGAAAAACGCCCCGCACCACTCGCCACTACAGGCGGACGGTGCGGGGCTTTTCGGTTTTGTCGGTCTTCCGAATAGATCACGTTGGAATCAGGAGAACCACTGCGTCGGCGGGCCGGCCATGAGCAGCAGCGAGAAGACGACGACGAGGACGACCAGAATCGCCATCGCGGACAGGAACGGGCGGCGGATAATCATTGCGAGAATCCACTCGAACAGGCCCTTCGGCTGCTCCTGGGGGTCGGTGAAACGCCAGGACCCCTCGAGCAGACCCGCCTTCAAACTGTTTTGCTCAAAGGGGTAGGTCATGAAGGGGATGATGGACGAGGCGAGCCCGGCGACACCGCGGCCCGCGCTCCAGCCCTGATTGATCCATACAAGGATCGTTGTGGCCACGTAGCAGAGGAACGTGAAGCCGTGGATGCCGCCGAAAATGGTGGTAGCCATCTCGGTGACCTTGAAAATGTACTTCAGTGCGAGGCCGAGCAGCAGCAACGCCCAGGTGACCATTTCGGCCAGGGCTAGTTTCCCGTAGAGGCTCTTGGGTGTGTTCATGGCCTTTAACCTATCAAAAATGGCTGGAGTCGCGGACTGGCGCTCCATGCAAACAAATGTTCGGAGGGTGTGGTAATACTTTAAGGGTGAATTATCGAGGTGGCCAGGTACGGGTGATGGGGATCGATCCAGGACTCACCCGTTGCGGACTTTCCATCGCGGAGGGAGCATCCGGCAGGAGCGTTGTGCCCATTGCCGTCGGAGTCGCCCGCACGCCCTCTGACGCTCCTCTCGAAGACCGCCTGCTTCGGCTCTCCAACGCTGCGGAGCAGTGGATGGACGAATACGAGCCAGACGTAGTCGCGATGGAAAGGGTATTCGAACGTGGCAATGTGTCGACGGTGATGCAAACGGCCCACGCTGTCGGCGTACTGGTGCTCGCCGCAGCTCGACGTGGCCTCGAAGTGCACATGTATACGCCGTCCGAGGTGAAGAAAGCACTGACTGGAAACGGGCGTGCCGATAAGAAACAGATGACCACAATGGTCACCCGCATTCTGGGGCTTTCGGCTCCGCCGAAGCCCGCTGATGCGGCCGACGCGCTGGCTATCGCTATCTGCCACTGCTGGCGCGCCCCGGTTTTAGAGAGGCAGCGTTCGGTGCTGACGTTGTTGGAGCAGCAGCGCACGAGGCATGCCACCGGTGCGCAATCGGCTGATCCGGTCCGCGGAGCGGCAGACGAGGTTAAAGGTTCGGAGGCGTTTCGCCCGAAAGAAAGTGAGCGATAAATGATTGCATCTCTGCGTGGGGAAGTCATTGACTTAGGTGCGAATTACTGCGTCATCGAATGCGCGGGTGTCGGCTACCTCGTGTCGATTACGGGCCGTCTCGCCGCGAGCCTGACCAGACACGAGGAGACGCTGCTGCTCACCACCATGGCGGTCCGAGAGGACGCGATGACCCTCTACGGCTTCAGTACCGCGCAGGAACGGGAGATGTTTGGGCTGCTGCGCACAGTGTCCACCGTGGGGCCGAAGGTTGCGATGGCGATCTTGGCTGTACTGACGCCTGCGGATATCGCGCATGCTGTTGCCACGAAGAACGCCAAGGCGCTGCAGGCGGCAAGTGGCGTCGGTAAGCGGTTGGCCGAGCGCCTGCTGGTGGAGCTGAAGGATAAGGTGGAGGCCTTCGCGGATAGGGCGCAGCCGCAGGGAGACGGCGCGAGTGTGGCGGACGGCGGTTCTGTGGCGGCCGGTATGGTGCTGCGGGCCGACCTCGATCAAGTGGTAGGGGCCCTGGTCGGGCTCGGCTTCCCGGAGGCGGACGCGAGCAGTGCGGCGGAATCCGTCGTGGCGGCGGACCCCACGCTTGACACGTCGATGGCTCTGAAGGCCGCTCTAAAGATGCTCGGCCGGTAGGCGGCGTGGCGCTCGGGGACTGGCGGATGTGAAATAGGATGAAGGGACTATGACCGATATCGAACGCACAGAATTCAATGTGCAGGATTCGCCTTATGCGTCCTCGGGCGGTGGCTTTGGGCAGGGTGGTCGCGAGGTCGACGCGCGGGCGCAGTTCGAGGAGCTCGATGCGGAGTCGAACCTGCGTCCGAAGTTCTTGGGCGAGTTTATTGGCCAGCCGAAGGTACGCACGCAGCTAGATCTGGTTCTGGCAGGCGCGAAGGGGCGCAAAGTTGCCCCGGACCACATCCTGCTGTCGGGCCCGCCCGGGCTCGGCAAGACGACGATGGCGATGATCATTGCGCAGGAGATGGGGACGTCCCTGCGGATGACCTCCGGTCCGGCCCTGATTCGCGCGGGCGACCTGGCAGCGATGTTGTCGAATCTGCTGGAGGGCGACATCCTCTTTATCGACGAGATCCATCGCATTGCCCGCCCCGTCGAGGAGATGCTCTACATGGCGATGGAGGACTTCCGCATTGACGTGATCGTGGGCAAAGGGCCCGGGGCGACGTCGATCCCCCTGGAGATCCCGCCGTTTACCCTGGTCGGGGCGACGACGCGCTCGGGTATGCTCACAGGCCCGCTGCGTGACCGCTTTGGATTTACGGCGCAGATGGAGTTCTACGAGGTCGAGGACCTGACCAAGGTGGTCACCCGGGCCGCGGGAATCCTCGGCGTCGAGATTAGCGGGGAGGCTGCGGTGGAGATTGCCTCGCGATCGCGGGGCACGCCCCGAATCGCCAACAGGCTGCTGCGGCGCGTTCGCGACTTCGCCGACGTTCATGCCGGCGGCGTCATTGACCTCGGTGCCGCACGCGCGGCGCTGATCGTCTTCGACGTCGATGAGTTGGGCCTCGATCGTCTCGACCGTGCAGTACTCACGGCCCTGATCAAGGGGCATGGCGGCGGGCCTGTCGGTGTGAACTCCCTCGCACTGGCAGTGGGCGAGGAACCCTCCACGGTCGAAGAGGTCTGCGAGCCGTACCTGGTACGCGCCGGCATGATTGCGCGCACCTCCCGTGGCCGTGTGGCGACGGTGCGGGCCTGGGAGCACCTGGGGTTGCAGGCACCTCCGGGAACCTTAGGGGAGTAACTCGGCCTGTCGGGGTGTAGTGCGGTCCGCAGTATTGGTTAGACTCATCTGCTATGGATCCAATTCTTCTTCTAGTCCTACTGGTGATTTTCTTGGCGCTGCCGCTGTGGCAGATTGTCAAGCAGAACAAGCAGGTCCGCAATATCCGTGAGATGCAGTCGAAGTTGGTGCCCGGCGCCGAGGTCATCACCGGCTCCGGCCTGCACGGCATTGTGGTCGATGCCTCCGAAACCACGGTTGACCTGACGATCGCCGACGGTGTCGTGACGCGATGGGAAAAGGCTGCCATCGCCCGGAACCTCTCGGAGGGAACCGGCGCCGACTACGCTCGGCGGGACTTGAGGGGGCAGGAGCCCGTAGCTGACCCAGCGGAGGCGGAAAGCCCGGCTGCGGTAGAAGCCGACGCCCAGCGCGATACCCCGACCGAAGAGCGCTCTTAAACGCGTCATCTCTGGCGTCATTGTCTTTCCCCGATCGTACGAAGTGCAGACTAGACGTAGCGCCTGAACTTCGCTCTTATATTTCTTAGTCAGGAGCCTTGCTTTGAGTAGCAAATCCAGAGGCGGCTCGAGTACGTTTCAGAGGCGATGGCCACAGTGGCTTTTAGCCCTGTTCGTCGCTTTCCTTGTCCTCACTTATTCCCTCGTTCTCTTCACCGGCGGTGGCTCGTTGAAGCCCAAGCTCGGTATTGATTTGCAGGGCGGCACCCGTGTGACGCTGGTGCCGCAGGGAGAAAAGCCCACCCGCGAACAGCTCGACCAGGCGCGCACCATCTTGGAAAACCGCGTCAACGGCATGGGCGTGAGCGGTGCGCAGGTCGTCACCGATGGTGACACCCTCGTCATCACCGTTCCTGGTGAGGACTCGCAGGAGGCCCGCTCCCTCGGCCAGACCTCGCAGCTCTTCTTCCGTCCGGTCGCCCAGCCCAAGCAGGGCCCGGACCAGGCTCGCTTCGGTGAGGTTGTCAAGAAGGTCGCCGAAGACTGGGTCTCGGTCGGCATTTTGTCGAAGGAACAGGCGACGGATCAGGTTAACAAGCTCTTCGAGAACATGAAGAAGCAGCAGGAACAGACGATCAAGTCGCTCAAGGCTCAGAATCCGGATCAGCCGATTCCGCCGGATCTCGAAAAGAGTCTGGGCGACGCGCCGAAGCTGGACCTGAAGGAGCCCTCTAAGCCCGCCAACTCCATTGAGGCGGCGCAGCTGCGCACCAAGGTACGCGACGTTCTTTTGGCAACTCGCCAGTCGGAGGACGAGACGACTCAGGTTGCGGCCGCGGCACTTATGCGCTGTGACGATCCCTCGGCCCCTGACCCGCTGCAGGGCGCAGACGATCCGGCTAAGCCACTGGTAACTTGCTCTCCGGACGCCGGACAGACCATTGTGCTGGACAAATCGCCACTGCTTGTCGGCCAGACGGATGAGGTCAAGGGCAAGCGCCTATCTGGCGACGATATCGACACCAAGGCCCCGATCTCCGGCGGTTTCGACCAGCAGTCCGGCCAGATCCAGGTGTCCTTTAGCTTCAAGTCCGGCCAGAACGATGCCGGCGGTCAGACGTGGGCGAAGCTCACGCAGGATTACCTGCAGCAGCAGGTCGCGATTGTCCTGGACTCCAAGGTCATCTCCGCTCCCGTGATCCAGCAGGCCACCCCGGTCGGCCAGGCTACCCGTATCACCGGTGACTTCTCCGTCGAGGAAGCACAGACCCTCGCCAATAATCTTCGCTACGGCGCCCTTCCGCTGTCGTTCGCTGGCGAGGACGGGGAGCCCGGCGGTACCACGACCACCATCCCCGCGACGCTCGGCAGCGCGTCGCTGCAGGCCGGTCTCATCGCAGGCTTGATCGGTATAGTGTTGATCTTTGTCTACGCTTTGGTCCTCTACCGTGGTCTCGGCGCAATCTCCATCGTCTCCCTGGCGGCAGCCGGGGCGATGATCTACGGAGTGCTGATTCTTCTGGGGCGCTGGATCGGCTACTCGCTCGATCTCGCGGGCATCGCGGGCATCATCATCTCTATCGGTACGACGGCGGACTCTTTCATCGTCTTCTTCGAGAGGATTAAGGACGAGTTGCGCGCAGGCAGGACGTTCCGTTCCGCCGTCCCGCACGCGTGGCGTCGCGCCCGCCGTACGATCCTTTCCGGTAACTTCGTATCGATCATCGCGGCGGTGGTCCTCTACATTCTCGCGATCGGCGACGTCCGCGGCTTCGCCTTCACGCTCGGCCTATCGACGTTCTTCGACATCGTGACCGCCTTCCTGGTCACGGCCCCGCTGGTCATCCTGGCCACGGCTAAGTTCCCGGCGCTATCCAAGCCCTCGATGAACGGTTTTGGTTCCGTCATGGAGCTGGCCCGCGCTTCGCGTACCGGCAAGAAAGAGGGGAAGTAGGTTTGATGACTACCCACAACGTTGCGCAGAACCACGCAGACAGCCAAGAGGAGATGGCCTCGAAGGAATCCTTCTTCCGCCGCCTCTACACCGGTGTCGGCGGCATCGATATCGTCGGCAAGCGTAAGCGCTGGTATCAGATCGCCCTTGGCGTTATCGTCGTCGCGCTGGCGGCGATGCTCATTCGTGGCTTCAGCCTCGGCATTGACTTCGAGGGTGGCACGAAGATCACCATGCCGCCGGCCCAGGTCACCACCACCCAGGCCGAGAAGGTCTTCCAGGAGGCTACCGGTAAGAAGCCGGTTCTGGTCCAAATCATCGGTTCCGGCGACGGTCGGATCCTGGAAATTACGTCCGAGCGCCTGACCCAGGGCGAGATCAACGACGCCCGCGTGGCCCTCAATGAAGCGTTCAAGCCGGTCGACGCGCAGGGCACCCAGACCCCGGATGCCATCGGCGACTCGACTGTGTCCGAATCGTGGGGCAAGTCGATTACGAACCGCATGCTGCTGGCCGCGGTCGTCTTCCTCGCGCTGGTGTTCGGGTACATCGCCTTCCGCTTCGAGCGGGACATGGCGATCTCGGCGATCGCCTCGCTGCTCATTGACGGCATTGTCATCATGGGTATCTACTCGATCATCGGCCTTGACGTCACCCCGGCGACCATCATCGGTCTGCTGACGGTCCTGTCGTTCTCGCTGTACGACACCGTGGTCGTCTTTGATAAGGTCGACGAGAATACGGCCGGCTACAGGCAGTCGACGCGCAAGACCTACGGCGAGTTGGTCAACCTCGCGATTAACGAGACCATCATGAGGTCCATCAACACCACCGTCTCGACTCTGCTGCCCATCGCCGCGCTGATGATTATCGCCGTGGGCCTCCTCGGCGTCGGCACGCTGAAGGACCTGGCGTTGGTGCAGCTCATTGGCATTATCCAGGGCACCTTCTCGTCCATCTTCCTCGCCGCTCCGTTCGTGGTCTCGCTCAAGTCCCGGCAGCGCGCCTACGTCAAGCATGATGAGGCTGTCGCGGAGGTCCGGTCCGCAAGTGCCGGCACTGTCGCCACCTCGCTTGCCGACGGCGCCACCGCCCCCAGCGATTCCGGCGTCGCGGGCGCGAAGGACGCTACAGGCACTCCCACGGAGGGGGAGACGGAGTCTTCCAGCGCGGATTCCGGGCAGAAGCGGGTCGTCGAGACCCCGCGGCCACCGGCGGGCTCGTCGGCACGCGGTGACAGCGACGGCGGCCCACTGACCTGGCGCCCGGGCGGGCGGAGCTAAATTCTCGGCTCCGGCTCCTGGGCCAAGGATCCTGGGGCTACCTGGGGTTAAGGATTCGTTCAGGGCAAATATAGGGAATAGACACAGTGCGGGTATCGTTGATACGTACCCGCACTGTTCTTATTTGGAAGTGAGCTACCCCAGTGTCGTATGCGCACGCGCGAGAGGCGTTGGCCGACAAAATCCGCCTCGTCCCTGATTTTCCCGTCGACGGAGTTCTTTTCGAAGACCTCACCCCCGCACTGGCGGATGCGGAGGTTTTCAGGCTCATTGTCAATGAGGTAGCTGCGAAGTGCTCGGAGTTCGGCGCCGATCTTATCGGTAGCCTCGACGCACGCGGATTCCTCATCGGTTCGGCGGTGGCCTACAAAGAGGGCATGGGTGTGCTGGCGATCCGCAAGAAGGGCAAGCTTCCGCCTCCGGTGCACACGGAGAGCTACGCGCTGGAGTACGGGGACGCCGCGCTCGAAATCCCGGCGGACGGCATTGACCTGCGCGGAAAGAAGATCGTGTTGGTTGATGATGTGCTCGCCACCGGCGGCACAATGTGTGCAGCCCGTAAACTGTTGGAAACCGCTGGCGCAACCGTTACCGGGCTGTGCTGCGTATTGGAGGTAGATGGGCTAGGCGCCCGCGATAGGCTCGCCGATTTGCCCGTGTTCATCGTCAATAAGGGGTGAATGAGAAATGGCTGACGTTTCTGCGCGGCGCTACGGGGCGAGGCTCGCCCGGAGCTTGACCGGCAACAGGACGAAGATTCGTCCGGTGCTGGACCCGCTCGTGGCGGTTCATCGACAGGTCCATCCGAAGGCTGACCTGGCGGTGCTGCAGCGCGCCTACGATACCGCAGAACGTCTCCACGCAGGGGTTTTCCGCAAGTCGGGGGAGCCCTACATCACGCACCCTCTGGCCGTGGCCACGATTGCCGCCGAGATCGGCATGGACACGACGACTCTCGTGGCGGCCCTGCTGCATGACACGGTGGAGGACACCGATTACACGCTGGAGGACCTCGATCGGGATTTCGGGCCCGAGGTTGCCCGCCTGGTCGACGGCGTGACCAAGCTGGACAAGGTGGCGCTGGGCTCCGCCGCGGAGGCCGAAACCGTCCGCAAAATGATCATCGCCATGAGCCAGGACCCGCGCGTCTTGGTGATCAAGGTCGCAGACCGCCTGCACAACATGCGCACCATGCGCTTCCTGCCGCCGGAGAAGCAGGCCAAGAAGGCCCGCGAGACCCTCGAGGTGATCGCGCCTCTGGCGCACAGGCTCGGTATGGCGAGCGTGAAGTGGGAGCTGGAGGACCTTTCCTTTGCGATTTTGTACCCGAAGAAGTACGACGAAATCGTGCGCCTGGTCGCCGACCGTGCGCCCCAACGGGACCGCTACATCCGCGAGGTCTCGGACCTGATTCTGAAGGACCTGCGGGAGTCTCACATCTCCGCCGAAGTGCAGGGGCGACCCAAGCATTACTGGTCGATCTATCAGAAAATGATTGTGCGGGGACACGAGTTCGACGAGATCTTTGACCTCGTCGGTCTTCGCGTCCTGGTCGACACCACGAAGGACTGCTACGCGGCAATGGGCGCGGTGCACTCGCTGTTCAAGCCAATGCCCGGCCGATTCAAGGACTACATCTCCGCGCCTCGCTTCGGTGTGTATCAGTCCCTGCACACAACGGTCATCGGGCCCGGCGGCAACCCGCTGGAGGTGCAGATCCGCACCCACGAGATGCACTACAACGCCGAGTACGGCATCGCGGCGCACTGGCGGTACAAGGAGACCAAGGGCTCCCACAAGGGAGACTCCGCCGAGGTCGACCAAATGGCGTGGATGCGCCAGCTCCTGGACTGGCAGCGCGAGGCTGCGGACCCCAACGAGTTCCTCGACTCGCTGCGCTACGACTTGGCGTCGACGGAAATTTTCGCCTTCACTCCCAAAGGCGACGTCATCACGCTCCCGGCGGATTCAACCCCGGTGGATTTCGCCTACGCGGTCCACACGGAGGTCGGCCATCGGTGCATCGGGGCGAAGGTCAACGGCAAGCTGGTCGCGTTGGAGTCGCACCTCAAGACGGGCGACCGCGTGGAGATCTTCACCTCGAAGGACTCGCATTCGGGCCCGTCGAAGGACTGGCTGAAGTTCGTCAAGACGCCGCGGGCCAAGGCAAAGATCCGCCAGTGGTTTGCTAAGGAGCGGCGTGAGGAGGCACTCGATGCGGGGCGGGACGCGCTGGCCGCTGAGGTCCAGCGCGGCGGGCTGCCGATGCACCGTCTCTTCACCCCGGCGACGATTAAGCAGATCGCCTCAGAGCTGCATTACGCGGACGTGGACGCCCTCTATACGGCCATCGGCAAGGGGCAGGTGTCGGCCCGGCACGTCACCAACCGCCTCGTCGCCCAGTTCTCCGGCGAGGAGGACGCGGAGGATCAGCTCGCTGAGCGCACTCCGATGTCCAAGATGCAGCCACGGCCGGGCTCGCGAAGGGGCGACCGGGCGGGCGTGCTGGTTGCCGGCGACGCCGACCTCGCGGCCAAGCTTGCGAAGTGCTGCACCCCGGTGCCTGGCGACGATATCTTCGGCTTCGTCACCCGTGGTGGCGGCGTTAGCGTTCACCGAACGGATTGCACCAACGCCGAGAAGCTTCACCAGGAGCCGGAACGCATCATCGAGGTTTCCTGGGCTAACGACTCCTCCGGCGCGGTATTCATGGTGACCGTACAAATTGAAGCTCTGGATCGCCACGGGCTGCTCTCCGAGATCACGCGGACGATTTCCGATCAGAAGGTCTCGATTCTCGCGACGTCCTCGCACACCTCGGACGACCGGGTCGCGGTGATGCGCTTTAGCTTCGAGGTCTCGGATACTAAGCAGATGGGCTACATCATCAACGTCCTGCGTGGCATTGAGGGAGTGTTTGACGTCTATCGCGTTACCAGCGGCCAATAGGGCCGTTCCACCCCGGGGGCGTGGGGGCGTCGTCAAGCGAGCTGGACAGGGGCACGAGGCTGGGCCGAGCCCGGGAAGGCTCGGGTAGTCCCGGGAGGCCTGGGGTTGTCGAAGGCTCAAAGACTGACGCCCCGGCACGAACGAAACTGACAGTTCATGCCGGGGCGTGATTGTTGGGCGGGGGATGAGGGACTATGCCTTCACCTCAGCGGTGGTGATGCGAACTTCCTTGGCGGGCTTTCCATCGGAGGTTCCACCGCCCTCGATGCCGTTCTTGGCGATTGCTTCGACAGTCTTGGTGCCCTCGTCGGTCATCGAGCCGAGAACGGTGTACTGCGGCGGGAGCTGGGAGTCGGCCCAATTGAGGAAGAACTGGCTGCCGTTGGCGTCAGGGTTGGAGGGGTTGGCCATGGCGATCGAGCCCTTCGGGTAGATCACCGGGGTGTTGTGGTCAAGGCCGGAGTCCTTGACCGGCCATTCGCCCGCGAACTTGAAGCCTGGGCCGCCGGTGCCGGTGCCGGTCGGGTCGCCGCACTGGAGGACGTTCAGCCCGCCGCCGGTGATGCGGTGGCAGATGGTGTCGTTAAAGTAGCCCGACTGCGCCATGGTTTCGATGGCGTTGACGCCGCAAGGGGAGAGTGAGCGGTCGAGTTCCATCGCAATGTCACCCTGGTTCGTCTTCAGAGTCACAGTTACGGTTCCCGTAGCCGGCACTCCGGCGGTTTTCGGCTTATCGACGGCCTTAGCGGCCTGTCCGTCGTCCGGGTACTCGCAGGTCACCGTCTCCGGCAGGGGGGTGGTGCGCTTCATGGGAACGGCCTGGCCACTAACCGGGGTGGCGGTCAGCGCGACGGGCTCCACCGCGGTGCTCGAGGTTGCGGAATCGGCCTGGGTGTTGTCCTGGTCCCGCCGGCGGTGGTGAGAAGGTAAATGCCGCCGCCGATGGCGAAGAGGATCGCCAGCGTCGTCACGACGACGCCCAGGGGCTTTAGCTTCTCGCTGCGGTCGCGACGAGCGAGCTCGCGGTCGAGCTTGCGCATCGCGTCTTTGCGTCGTTGCTCGTTATTGGCCACTAGTTGTACTCCGTATCTCAAAACCGTATGTGATGAATGTCGACTGCCTCTTCGGCCGGGCCGACCAGATCGGTTTGCTGCAAGGCCAGGGGAGGCTTTACAGCACTAGAGGTCTATTATGCCCGCCCGGGGTAGGGTGCCGTGCAGCGACAGGCGCGAGTCTGCGAGGAGGAGCCTTCGGAAATAGCGATTTTATGGACCGAAGCGCCGCTGCAATGCCCCACGGCACTTAGAATCTGTAGGCATGGAAATATTCGGCTTCCCCGCGGGACCATTTCAGACCAATTGCTATGTGGCGACCGGCGCGGTCGCCATGGACGGCGTCGATACGCCATGCGTGATCATCGATCCGGGCTATGGAGCTTTCGACGTGGTGCGCGCCGAGGTGGAGAAGCGAGGGTGGAAGCCCGAGGCTATCTTGCTGACGCACGGCCACATCGACCACATTCGCGACGTGGCGGAGGCGGCAGCGCATTGGGATATCCCCGTCATGATTCACGAGGCTGATAACTTCCTGCTGGCCACGCCCGAAAGCGGAGCGTCGACCTTCGGACACCTCTTCGACATGGCTTCCATGTCCCCGTACACGCAGGCTGAGTTCTATGCCGACGGCGATGAGGTCAAGTGGGCCGGGCTGAATGTCGAGGTTTCCCATGCGCCGGGCCATTCGCCGGGCTGCGTGATGCTCCGCGCGTCCGACGGCGCGGACGAGGTCCTGTTCTCCGGCGACGTCGTATTCAATGGGTCGGTCGGTCGCACGGACCTTCCGGCCAGTAGTCCGGAGCAGATGCGTCTGTCGCTGAAGAACAAGGTGCTCACCCTGCCGGACGAGCTGATGATTCTTCCCGGGCACGGTCCGACATCGACCATCGGCGACGAGCGCAAGAACAACCCCTTCCTCCGCAATCTCGACTAATGCGCCCGGCTAGCGCGAGGGGGAGTGTCTTCTGGGCGGTTGCGGGTTGGCAGCGCAGGATGAGGCAGGCCGGCGGTAATAGCCGACCAGCCACCGGCCGCCCCGCCCCGCGTGCAAGCAGGCAACGCCCGTGCAGGTAATGTTGTCGACGTGAACTCGAGCCAGAAGCCCAAGAAGATTAAGCCGTTTTCCGCACCGAAGGGCGTGCCGGACTATGTCCCGCCGCTCTCCCGCGAGTTTGAGGCGGTGCGCAACTCCTTCCAGCACCGCGCCCGACTGGCGGGATATGAGCACATCGAACTGCCCATCTTTGAGGAAACTGGGCTCTTCGCCCGTGGCGTCGGCGAATCCACCGACGTGGTCAGCAAGGAGATGTACACCTTCGCTGACCGTGGCGACCGCTCCGTGACGCTGCGCCCCGAGGGTACCGCCGGGGTGATGCGCGCTGTCATCGAGCACAACCTGGACCGAGGGCAACTCCCAGTCAAGCTCTCCTACGCTGGCCCCTTCTTCCGCTACGAGCGCCCCCAGGCCGGCCGTTACCGCCAGTTGCAGCAGGTGGGTGTGGAGGCCATCGGCGTGGACGACCCGGCCCTCGACGCCGAGGTCATCGCGCTCGCCGACGCCTGTTTCCGCGGCATCGGCCTGACCGGCTTCCGCCTGGAACTGACCAGCCTGGGCGATAACACCTGCCGCCCGGAGTACCGCACGAAGCTGCAGGAGTTCCTGTTCAAGCTCGATCTCGACGAGGAGACGCGCCACCGCGCGGACATCAACCCGCTGCGCGTCCTCGACGACAAGCGCCCCGAGGTCCAGGAGCAGCTGGTCGACGCCCCGCTGATGCTCGACTACCTTTCGGACAGCAGCCGCAGCCACTTCGAGACGGTTACCGGACTGCTCGATGACATGGGGGTTGCCTACACCATCAACCCGCGCATGGTTCGCGGCCTGGATTACTACACCAAGACCTGCTTCGAGTTCGTCCACGACGGCCTCGGCGCACAGTCCGGCATCGGCGGCGGTGGGCGTTACGACGGCCTGATGGCGCAGTTGGGAGGCCAGGAGCTCTCCGGCATCGGTTTCGGGCTGGGCGTGGACCGGGCCCTGCTGGCGCTGGAAGCGGAGAAGAAGCAGGCCTCGGATGGCCGACGAGTGGACGTCTACGGCGTCGCGCTCGGCGAGGTCGCGGCCCGCGAGATGGCGCTGCAGATTAACAAGTTGCGCCAGGCCGGAATCCGCGCGGACATGTCCTACGGGGGCCGCGGGCTCAAGGGCGCGATGAAGGGCGCGGATCGCGCGGGCGCCCGCTTCGCCCTGGTGCTCGGAGAGTCCGAGCTTGCAGCGGGCGAGGTCCAGGTCAAGAACCTGACCGAACACGACCAGCACGCGGTTTCGCTGGATAACCTGGTCGAGGAGCTGCGCCGCCTGGTGTAAGCGGCGTTCGGCAAACGCGCAATGGTACGACAAGGGCGCCGCCCCACCAAGGGGGTGGCGCCCTGTGCCACGTTCTGCCTGAAGCAGTCTGGGGGAGTTACCCGTATGCGTACGGGTTACCGGTAGACGCCCCTGCCCAGGGTGTCGCACTTGGCCATTTTTCCGGACTTGTAACCAGCCAGGAATGCCTTGGTGCGCCCCTCTGCGGAACCGTGCGTCCACAGGTCGGGTTTGATGCCGCCACCGCTGTGCTTCTGGATCGTGTCGTCACCGATAGCGCGGGTGGTATTGAGGGCATCGGCGACCTGCTCGTCGGTAAGCGGATTGAGGATCGCGTTGGGGCCCTTGTCGGCGTAGTGAGCCCAGATGCCCGCGTAGCAGTCGGCCTGGAGCTCCAGCTTCACGGCGTCGGAATCGGGGCCGGGGTTGTTGTAGTCGATGCGGCCGAGGGTTCCCTCGAGCTTCTGAATGTGGTGGCCGAACTCGTGCGCCACCACGTATTCTTGGGCCAGCGGGCCGGAGCCGCCGCCCATCTTCTGGAGGGTGTTGAAGAAGGTCCCGTCGAAGTACGCGCTGGTATCGCCGGGGCAGTAGAACGGTCCGGTCGACGAGGACGCGGTACCGCAGGCCGAGCGAGTTGAGTTGCTGAACAGGACGAGCCCTGGCTGCGTGTACTTGATGCCCGCCTGCTGCGGCAGCTGCTCCTGCCAGACGCGGTCGAGTGAGATGCCGGTCAGCTCGATGCGGCAGTTGACGTCTGCGTTGGCGTCGGCGCCGGTCTTACAGTTGTCCTGCCCCTGCGACTGCTCGATGGATTGCTGGCTTCCTCCCGTGCCCTGGGTCAGCTCCTGCAACTGGCCGGGGTCACCGCCGAGGAGGAGGTAGAGGCCAATCAGGACGATACTTCCAAGTCCGCCGCCTCCCAGGGCGATGGCTCGACCGCCCCCGCCGCGGCGCTCGGCGCGAGCCTCGGTCTTTTCAAAGTCATTGCGGAACGTCATACTGATGATTATTGCACCTGCGTGGCTGCAAATCTGCGCAACCGTGCACCGGCGTGGGCCTGGCGGGGGATCGCGGGGGAGCGCGGGGGAGCGCGGGACGCGGCCGAGAAAAACTTATCGCCCCTCGTGTTCATTGCTCACCCGGGACAGGGTAAACTGCTTTGACGAAACATCTGGGGGCCAGCAGCAATTCGGCCCTTGAAAATTCTCCGGCGCCTGCCCACCAGGCGGGGTGGCGGGGATGGTACATACCTATTTGGAAGGATCAATTCGCAGTGCTTCGTACGCATCTTGCCGGAGATCTCCGCGCTGACCTCGCAGGCAGCACAGTCACCCTGACCGGTTGGGTCGCGCGTCGCCGTGATCACGGTGGCGTCATTTTCATCGACATGCGTGACCGATCCGGCCTGGCGCAGGTCGTGTTCCGCAATAGTGAGGTCGCCGAGCGTGCGCACCACCTGCGCAGCGAGTACTGCATCCAGGTCACTGGCGTCGTCGAGAAGCGCCCGGAGGGCTCGGAGAACCCGAACCTGGCCTCCGGTGAGATCGAGGTCAACGTCACCGACCTGACCATCCTGAACGAGTCCGCGGCGCTGCCGTTCCAGCTCGAGGACGTCTCCTCTTCCGGCAAGGTTGGCGAGGAAGCACGCCTGAAGTACCGCTACCTGGACCTGCGCCGCGAGGGGCCGGCCAAGATCATGCGCCTGCGCGCGGCCGTCAACCGCGCCGCCCGCAAGGTCCTCGACAGCCACGACTTCACCGAGATCGAGACCCCGACGCTGACCCGCTCGACCCCGGAGGGCGCCCGCGACTTCGTCGTTCCGGCTCGTCTCAAGCCGGGCACCTTCTACGCCCTGCCGCAGTCCCCGCAGCTGTTCAAGCAGCTCCTCATGGTCGCAGGCATGGAGCGCTACTACCAGATCGCGCGTTGCTACCGCGACGAGGACTTCCGTGCCGACCGCCAGCCGGAGTTTACCCAGCTCGACGTCGAGATGAGCTTCGTCGACCAGGAGGACATCATCGCCCTGGCCGAGGAGATCCTGGTCGCCATCTTCGCCGAAGCTGGCGTCACCGTCTCCACCCCCATTCCGCGCATGACCTTCAAGGAGGCCATGGAGAAGTACGGCTCCGACAAGCCGGACCTGCGCTTCGACATCCCGCTGGTGGAGTGCACCGAGTTCTTCAAGGACACGACCTTCCGCGTCTTCCAGAACGAGTACGTTGGCGCCGTCGTCATGGAGGGCGGTGCGTCGCAGCCGCGCCGCCAGCTCGACGCGTGGCAGGACTGGGCCCGCCAGCGTGGCGCGAAGGGCCTGGCCTACATCCTGGTCGGCGAGGACGGGGAGCTGGGCGGTCCGGTCGCCAAGAACATCACCGACGCCGAGCGCGCGGGCATCGCGGCCCACGTCGGCGCGAAGCCGGGCGACTGCATCTTCTTCGCAGCGGGCGACACCAAGTCCTCCCGCGCGCTGCTGGGCGCTGCCCGCGGCGAGATCGCCAAGAAGCTGGGCCTGATCAAGGAGGGCGACTGGGCCTTCACCTGGGTCGTCGACGCCCCGATGTTCGAGCCGGCAGCCGACGCCACCGCCTCCGGCGACGTGGCGTTGGGCCACTCGCAGTGGACCGCCGTGCACCACGCCTTCACCTCCCCGAAGCCGGAGCACCTGGACACCTTCGACAAGGACCCGGGCAGCGCACTGGCCTACGCCTACGACATCGTCTGCAACGGCAACGAAATCGGCGGCGGCTCGATCCGTATCCACCGCCCGGATGTGCAGAAGCGAGTCTTCGACGTCATGGGCATCGGCGAGGAGGAAGCGCAGGAGCAGTTCGGCTTCCTGCTGGATGCCTTCCAGTTCGGCGCTCCGCCGCACGGCGGCATCGCCTTCGGCTGGGACCGCATCGTCTCCCTGCTGGCCGGTGTGGAGTCCATCCGCGAGGTCATCGCCTTCCCGAAGTCCGGCGGCGGCGTCGACCCGCTGACCGACGCGCCGACCCCGATCTCCGCGCAGCAGCGCAAGGAGACCGGCATCGACTTCAAGCCGAAGCCGAAGGCTCCGGCCGAAGCCGAACCGAAGTAACCCCCAATCACTAGAAGGGTATTTTATGACCTACGCGGATGACGTCACCGAGGAAGCGGTCGCCGATGTCATTGCAGGGGCGGAGGAGCTGATCTCCGCTCGCTTTGGCGGCAAGCCCGTACTTTCCGATCCGGAGGTCCTCGGTGGTCAGTCCAACGCGCTGGTCGTGAGGCTGCGCGTTGGGGTCAACCCCTTCCTTCCGCACCGTTCCATCGTCGTCAAGCGGATTCCAAGCATGGGCGAGGGTACGGAGCCTGCCATGCTGCGCGAGGTGGTCGCGTACCAGTTCGCGAACACTCTGCCCGAAGAGGCACGCCCGGGCCCCGAGCTGCTCGGCTACGACATCGGCAAGCGCCTGCTCGTGCTGAGTGACGCGGGTGTTGTCGACACGCTTGCCGACGTCCTGGCCAGCGGCGATGAGGAGCTGCGACTGCGCTCCTTCCGGGCGCTCGGTGCTGCGCTGGGTAAAATGCACATCCAGACTCACCACCGTGAGGACGGATTCGAAACCCTGCGGCGTCGTGTGTGGGCCAAGGGCGGAGTCGAACGCGAGTCGATGTACGCGCGTGACCGCGGAATCGTCACAGCGATCCGGTTCGGCATCCGCGCCTTCGAAGGCTCCGGCGTTGAGGTTCCCGAAGCGGTGCGTTCCTTCGCCTCCGATGCGGCCCGCCGTATCGAAAAGGGCACCCACAGGGCGTTTACGCCCTTTGACCTGGCGCCGGACAATATCCTCATGGCCGACAAGGTCCAGTTCCTGGACTACGACTGGGCCGGCTACCGCGACGTCCTTTTCGACGTGGCCAGCGTCGTAGCGGGATTCCCGCTGCACGTGTTCGACACGCGGCCCTCGCGGGCCGAGGTCGAGGCGTTCATCCGCTCGTGGACCGAGGAGATCCGGGACCACTGGTACCGCGCCACCGACGAGCGGCGCCTCCTGGCCTACATCGCGGCCGCGTTGGTCGGCTGGCTATTCATCTCCGCGACCGTTGCCTACTTCGGTTCGCCCGAGAGGGCGCTGACGTTCGACACCGAGGCGATGGAGCAGGAGAACCCCTCCGTGGGCGGATCAGCGCTGGTCATGCGGGATATGGCGAACACGGCTCGCGCGGTGGCGGAGTTCGCTGAGCACTGTGACGATGACCGCTCGTCGGACCTTCGCGAATTCGCCGGTCGTGTCATTGATTTCCTGGAGTCCGGGGAAGAACAGCAGTAGCGATGACTGCCGAGGATTTCCCCGGAACCGGCGACGCTGCCGAGGCCCCCGCTCTTTTCGACCAGCCGGAGTCTCCCGGCAGCGTCACCTCGCGGTCGGCTACCGGCGGGGAGTCGGCAATCCGCTCGAACGCCGCATCCTACTTCCATCCCGGCGCCCACGCGCCGCTGGCAGTTCGGATGCGACCGCGCACCCTGGACGAAGTCGTGGGGCAGTCCCACCTTCTCGGCCCCGGCACCCCGCTGCGTCGCCTGGTCGAGGGAGGGGGAGACACCTCCGTCATCCTCTTCGGCCCGCCCGGCACGGGAAAGACCACTCTCGCCAGCCTGATCTCCGCTGCCACCGGGCGCCGCTTCGAGGCCCTCTCGGCTCTGAACGCGGGGGTTAAGGAAGTCCGTGCGGTGATTGAAACCGCGCGCAAGACACTGGTTCGCGACGGAGTACAGACCGTCCTCTTCATCGACGAGGTGCATCGTTTCTCCAAGACGCAGCAAGACGCGCTCCTCGGCGCCGTCGAGAATCGCACGGTCCTGCTCGTCGCCGCGACCACCGAGAACCCTTCGTTTTCCGTCGTCTCGCCCCTGCTCAGCCGCTCGCTGTTGTTGCAGCTCCAGCCGCTTGACGACGCCGCCATCGGCGAAGTCATCGACCGCGCCATCGCGGACGAACGCGGCCTGGGCGGGCGCGTATCGATAGACCCGGATGCCCGGCAGCAGTTGATCGCCCTGGCGGGAGGGGACGCCCGGCGTTCATTGACCTATCTGGAAGCAGCGGCCGAGTCCGTCGCCAACGGCGGGGCAATCACCTCGGAAACGCTGTCCACCTCAATCAACCGTGCGGTGGTCCGCTACGACCGCGACGGCGACCAGCACTACGACGTCACCAGCGCCTTCATTAAGTCGGTCCGCGGTTCCGACGTCGACGCCGCGCTGCACTACCTGGCCCGGATGATCGAGGGTGGGGAGGACCCGCGCTTTATCGCCCGGCGCATCATCATCCTGGCGAGCGAGGATATCGGCATGGCGGATCCCACGGCGCTGTCCACCGCGGTCGCCGCTGCGCAGGCCGTCGCGCTGATTGGCATGCCCGAGGCGCGGCTGACTCTGGCGCAGGCCGTCATACACCTGGCCACCGCTCCGAAGTCCAATTCGGTGATTTCCGCCATCGATGCGGCCCTGGCCGACGTGCGTTCAGGCAAGACGGGCCCCGTCCCGCCACACCTGCGCGATGGGCACTATAGCGGCGCGAAAGCGCTGGGGCATGCGGTGGACTATGTCTATCCGCACAACGACCCGATGGGTGTCGTCGCTCAACAGTACCCGCCCCAGGATCTGGTCGGCGTGGACTATTTCACGCCGACAACCACGGCCGGGAAAAGGGCATGCGCGAATACGTCGACAGGATTCGCCGGATTGTCAGGGGTCGGCGTCGGTAAGCGAGCGCTAGTTCGGGCGGGCGTCTGCGTGCCTGCTTACGGTGTCGGGAGGGCACGGTCGGCGCGGGGTTCGGACCGGTTTTCAACATGGTCTGGCGAAGCGGGTAGACTGCTAGTTTTGTACAAACATCTCGGACGCTCGACGTGAAACGAGGAATTAGAACACCGTGCAGACTCATGAGATTCGAAATCGCTTCATCCAGCATTTCGTCAAGGCCGGACACACCGAGGTCCCCAGCGCATCGCTCGTTTTGGATGACCCGAACCTGCTGTTCGTCAACGCGGGCATGGTTCCGTTCAAGCCCTACTTCCTGGGCCACCAGACCCCGGACTTCTCTACTGCCACCTCGATTCAGAAGTGCGTGCGCACCCTGGATATTGAAGAAGTGGGTATCACCACCCGCCACAACACCTTCTTCCAGATGGCCGGCAACTTCTCCTTCGGCGACTACTTCAAGGAAGGCGCGATCACTCACGCGTGGACGCTGCTGACCGGTTCCCTGGAGGAGGGCGGCTTCGGCATCCCGGCGGAGAAGCTGTGGGTCACCGTCTACCTCGACGACGACGAGGCGCACGACATCTGGGCCAAGAAGATCGGCATCCCGGAAGAGCGCATCCAGCGCCGTGGCATGGCGGATAACTACTGGTCCATGGGCGTGCCCGGCCCATGTGGTCCGTGTTCCGAGATCTTCTACGACCGCGGCCCGGAGTACGGCGTAGACGGCGGCCCGGAGGCGGACGAGGACCGCTACATCGAGATCTGGAACCTCGTCTTCATGCAGAACGAGCGTGGCGAGGGCACCGGCAAGGACTCCTTCGAGATCCTCGGCCCGCTGCCGAAGAAGAACATCGACACCGGCATGGGCATCGAGCGCGTCGCGTTCCTACTCCAGGGCGTCGACAACGTCTACGAGACCGACCTGCTGCGCCCGGTCATCGACGCGGCGGAGGAGCTGACGGGCTCCAAGTACAACTCGAACCACGCCGACGATATCCGCTTCCGCGTCATCGCGGACCACTCGCGCACCGGCCTGATGCTGATGCTCGACGGCGTGACCCCGTCGAACTCCGACCGCGGCTACATCCTGCGCCGCCTGCTGCGCCGCATCGTGCGCTCGGCCCGACTGCTGGGCGCCAAGGGCGAGGTCCTGGAGAAGCTGATTGGGGTCGCGGCTGAGACCATGACCCCGTCGTACCCCGAGATCGCCGACAACTGGGACCGCATCCGCCGCGTCGCCGTCGCCGAGGAGAAGGCCTTCACCAAGACGCTGGCCGCCGGTGAGGAGCTCTTCGCTCAGGCCGCCGAGAAGGCGAAGGCCGAGGGCAAGACCGTCCTGTCCGGCCACGACGCCTTCACCCTGCACGACACCCACGGCTTCCCGATTGACCTGACGATCGAGATGGCCGAGGAGGCGGGGCTCACCCTCGACCGCGACGAGTTCGACCGTGAGATGGCCGAGCAGCGCGCACGCGCGAAGGCCGACAGCCAGGCGAAGAAGAAGACCCACACGGACCTTCACGTCTACCGCGAGTTCATCGACAACAACCCGACCGTCTTCACCGGCTATGACAGGCTTGCCGACGAGTCGACCGTGCTCGGCATCGTGGCCGGGGGCGAGAAGAAGTCCCAGGCGTCCGAGGGCGATGAGATCGAGGTCATCCTCGACCGCACCCCGCTGTACGCTGAGTCCGGTGGCCAGATGGCCGACCGCGGCCGCATCGTCCTGGACAACGGCGCCGTCGTCGATGTCCGAGACGTGCAGAAGGTCGGCAAGAAGCTGTGGCTGCACAAGGGCATCGTCACCGCGGGCGAGTTCGCCGAGGGCATGTCCGCGGAGGCACAGGTCGACGAAAAGTGGCGCCACGGCGCTCGCCAGGCCCACACCGCGACCCACCTGATCCACGCCGCGCTGCGCGAGGTGCTCGGCCAGACGGCCACCCAGGCCGGTTCCATGAACAAGCCTGGTTACCTGCGCTTCGACTTCAAGTACGGCGAACAGCTCACCGCAGATCAGCTCCGCCAGATCGAGCAGATCACCAACGAGGCCGTCGACCGCGACTGGGCGGTCAACACCACCGAGATGCCGCTGGAGGAGGCCAAGGCCGCAGGTGCCATGGCACTGTTCAGCGAGAACTACGGCGACGTCGTCCGCGTCGTCGAAATCGGCGGTCCGTTCTCGATGGAGCTGTGCGGTGGCACCCACGTTGCCCACTCCTCGCAGATCGGCCCGGTGTCGGTCTTGGGTGAGGCCTCCGTCGGCTCCGGCGTGCGCCGTATCGAGGCATATTCGGGCTTGGATTCCTTCCGCTACCTGTCCACCGAGCGCCTGCTGGCCGAGCGCCTGGCCACCGAGTTCAAGGCGCCCTCCGCGGAGCTGCCGGACCGTATCGCCGCACTGGCGGAGAAGCTAAAGGCCGCGGAGAAGCAGATCGCTGACATCAAGGCGGGCCAGCTGCTGGCCAATGCGGCTTCGCACCTGGATAGCGCGCGGACGGTTGGCGAGGTCACCTACCTGGGCCTGGACCTCCCGGCCGGCACCGAGATGAAGGACATTCGCTCCCTGGCCACGGACCTGTCCAAGCGCCTGGCCGACCGCCCCTCGGTGGTCGCGCTGATCGCAGACGGCGGCGAGAAGGTGCCGTTCGTCGTCGCAGTGTCTGACCAGGCAGTGGACAAGGGCGTCAAGGCCGGCGACCTGGTCAAGCTGATGGGTTCCAAGGTCGGCGGCAAGGGCGGCGGTAAGCCGTCCATGGCGCAGGGCTCTGGCGCGGATGCTTCGGGCATCTCCGCTGCACTTGCAGCGGTTGAGGCCGAGTTGGCATAGTCGGTCGAAGACCGTGATGGCCGACACCTCGTTGGCCTATTTCTAGCGGACCTACACCTGGGAGAACACGTACGATGGCGCGCTTGGCCCTGGATATTCCCGGTCACGATGACCCCGGTCGGGGGCGACGCCTCGGCGTCGATGTTGGGGACGTTCGAATTGGGGTCGCTGTGTCCGACCCGGACGCAATATTGGCGACCCCGGTGGAGACCGTGGCGAGGGCCACTCGACGCAAGGACCCGGATGGGCCCGACATTGACCGCCTCGTGGAACTTGCCGAAGAGCATGAGGTTGTCGAAATAGTCGTCGGACTGCCAATAATGCTGGATGGTTCCTTCGGAACTTCTGCGCGAAAGGCCGGTGACGTTGGGTTTCGGCTCAAGCGTCGCTTGGGTGAACGCGTGGAGGTCCGCTACGCCGACGAGCGGATGACCACCGTGATGGCTCAGTCTAAGCTGCACGCCACCGGTATTGACGTTCGCTCTGGAAGGAAAGTTATCGACCAGGCCGCTGCAGTGGAGATACTGCAGACCTGGCTTGATACCAGGAAAAGGCACCTGGCGGAACAGGCCAATTCGGACTCAAACACACATGAAGGCTCCGAATCGGACACGCCAAAGTAACGAAAAGGTGACAATTGCCCTACCTGTAGGGAATTATTGTAGTGGATTATGGTCGCCTAACATGCGGGCGTAATGCAACGTTGACTATTGGTGGATTGGCGTGCGCGGCAAGCGATAACCAATCCGCGATCGAGGAGTTATCGATGAGTAAAGACGCGCACCTCGCGCGCCGCCCCAAGGGCCGCAAAGTAAAGTCCCGTATCCGCCGTCGCCAGACCGCGATGGCTATAAACGTGACTTCGATTGTCCTGTGTGTCCTTGTCCTCGTCGTCATCGGCCTGGTCTGGAAGCGAGGAGGCATCGTGGATGATTACGATGGTCGCAACCCGGGTGCCGTGACAGTCGTCGAGGTCGCCGCTGGGTCCTCCTTGACGGACCTGTCGGAGAACCTCGTCAATAAGCATGTGGTCAAGTCGTCGCAGGCGTTCATCGAGGCTGCGAACAACAACCGTCGCTCCAGCGAGCTGCAGCCGGGCTTCTACCGTCTGCGCGAATACATGTCGGCGGATTCAGCAGTGCAGGCCTTGCTGGACACCGAAAATCAGGCTGGCACCGTTGATATCCCCACCGGTGCGCGATTTGCCGACACCCGTATTGTGTCCTCCTCGGATGTGCGTAAGGGCATTTTCACGCTCATTTCCGAAGCCTCCTGCCTTGAGGACAACAAGTGCGTGACCAAGTCCGACCTGGAGAAGGCCGCCGGAACTGCCGACCTGACCAAACTGGGCGTGCCCGACTGGGCGATGAAGGAGGTCCAGGCCCGGGGTAACGATCCGCGCCGCCTGGAAGGTCTGATCACCCCGGGTATCCACCATATTGACCCGCAGCTCTCCGCCGAGGACATGATTGCAAAGCTGGTCAAGGAGTCTGTGAAGAACTACGAGGAGACCGGCCTGATCGCCTCAGCGGCGGCAGTGCAGCTCTCTCCGTACCAGTTGATTACCGCGGCGTCCCTGATTCAGATGGAGTCGCCGGACGGAGACTTCGATAAGGTCGCGCGCGTCATCCTCAACCGCCTGAAGGAGCCGATGATGCTCCAGTTCGACTCCACGGTGAACTACGACCTGCCGGATCAGGAGATCGCGACCACCGATCAGGATCGCGCACGCAAGACTCCGTGGAACACCTATGCCAAGGAGGGGCTGCCGGATACGCCGATTTCGTCGCCCTCGATTGAGGCCATCAAGGCGATGGAGCACCCCGCCGACGGGACGTGGCTGTACTTCGTCACGGTGGACAAGAACGGAAAGACCGTGTTCAGCACGACCTTCGAAGAGCATGACGCGGCAATCGCTGAGTCCCGTCGCAACGGCGTCCTGGACTCCAACCGCTGAGGCCCACTATGTCGATTGAACATCGCGCCGCGGTCCTGGGAGACCCTATTGAGCATTCCCTTTCTCCCGCGATCCACAATGCTGGCTACGCAGCACTTGGGCTGTCCGACTGGGAATACACCCGAATCCGCTGTAACGCCGAGGAGTTGCCCGGCGTCGTAAACAGCGCGGATGCACAGTTCGCGGGTTTTTCCGTGACGATGCCGGGCAAGTTCGCGGCGCTCAACTTCGCGACGAGCACGAGCGAGCGAGCTCGGCTCATCGGGTCGGCGAATACGCTCGTGCGCCGCGGCGAGGGGTGGTTCGCGGACAACACCGATTGTGACGGAGTTCTGGGGGCACTTGCCGAAATCGGTGTCACGGACCTTCCGAACGGTCGCGCAGTGCTGGTCGGGGCAGGAGGAACTGCCAGGCCCGCGCTGTGGGCCCTTGCCCAGCTAGGCGTCACCCACGTCACTGTGGTGGCCCGGTCGGAGAGGGCATACGACCTCGAGCCACTCGCGGCCGCGCTGGGCGTGGAATTCGCGTGGGTGACCTTCGACGTGCCGAATCTCGCTGACATCGCGGGAGCTACAGATGTGCTGGTCTCCACGGTGCCCTCCGCGGCACTGGTTTCGGTCTACACCTACCTCGCCCGCGCCCCGAAGATCCTGGACGTCATCTATGACCCGTGGCCGACGCCGCTCGTCGACGCCGCCTGGAAGCGCGGTTCGGATGCGGTCGGGGGACTGTCGATGTTGCTGCACCAGGCTGTCGGCCAGTTCGAGCTGTTTACCGGCCGCACGCCGGACGTCGCAGCGATGCGGGCAGCACTGCCTGACGTCGCGAGCTAACTCCACCTGCTGTGCCCGCGCGTTTTCGGGCACGCCCCTGTATGGTGTCGTTTCATGGGGTGGGGACTCATTGCGTTGGCGCAACCCGGTTGCGGCACTGGCTGTAGTGTCGGGATCGGCCTTGGGATCGATGGGTTGTTGGCCGTAGCATTTGCGGTCTGGGCGGCGGTCGGCTGCTGGACTGACATAGCCTCGCGTCGGCTGCCGAATTGGTGGGTTGCGCTGGGGTTCGGGGGCCTCGTCGTCTCGCTTTGGCTTGTCGACGCCCCCGGAGTCGGCCTCCGCGCGTTGTGCGGCGGCGCCGCGTGGCTAGTCCTCTACGCCGGAAGCTTCTTCGCTGTGCCCGGCTCGATGGGCGCGGGCGACGTCAAGCTGGCCGCGGTCTGTGGCGGAGTAGTCGGCGCGACGAGCCCAGACCTAGTCTCCGCGGCGGGCGCAACCATGCTGGCCGCCTTCGTGTCCAACGTCTATACGCTGGCGCTCGCGATGGCCCTTTCCGTATGGAAGCGGGGCATGGTACCGGCGCGCAGGAAGAGGGCCGGGAGGGCAGTGAGGCATAGTCTCCCGCACGGGCCCGCCATGCTCCTTGCCGTTGCCACGGTCGCGGGGGCGTGATGAATCGGGGCCGATGCGCCGGCGGCACGCAGGATAGGCCGGGGCCTGCGACACGGTGGGGTTCATTGTGGGGGCCTAATACACACCGTCTCGCGCAAACGTGCCATTATGTTACCTATGCTTCGTTGGACTACCGCAGGTGAATCTCACGGCAAGGCCCTCATTTCTCTTCTGGAGGGCGCCCCGGCCGGAGTTCCGCTGACTACTGAGGACGTTTCTCACCATCTGGCACGCCGTCGCCTTGGGTACGGCCGTGGCTCGCGAATGAAGTTTGAGGCGGACGAGGTCACCCTGCTGACGGGCATCCGGCACGGCAAGACGCTGGGCTCTCCGATTGCGATCATGGTCGGCAACACGGAGTGGCCGAAGTGGACCGAGGTGATGAGCCCGGACCCGGTGGACCCGGAGGCGCTCAACACCGCCCGTGGCGCGACTCTGACGCGCCCTCGCCCAGGTCATGCGGACTTTAACGGCATGCTGAAGTACGACCACACGGACGCGCGCAACATCCTGGAACGCTCGTCGGCACGCGAGACAGCTGCGCGCGTTGCGGCGGGCGCGGTTGCCCGCTCGATCCTGCGCGAAACGCTCGGTGTCGAGGTCGTCAGCCACGTCATCTCCATCGGCCGCTCCGAGCCCTACGAGGGCCCACTGCCGACGATCGAGGATATCGAAGCGATCGATGCTTCTCCGGTTCGTGCGTTTTCTCAGGCAGCTGAGGATTCTATGGTCGCGGAGATCAAGGACGCGAAGAAGAAGGGCGATACGCTCGGCGGCATCGTCGAGGTCGTCGTGCACGGCCTGCCCGTGGGGCTCGGCTCGCACATCTCCGGAGACGCGCGCCTGGACTCGCAGCTGGCCGGCGCGCTGATGGGTATTCAGTCCGTCAAGGGCGTCGAGATCGGCGACGGTTTCCTGGAGGCTCGCCGCCGTGGCAGTGAGGCCCACGACGAGATGGTGCGCACCGATGACGGCGTCGACCGCGAGACGAATCGTGCGGGCGGCCTGGAGGGCGGCATGACCAACGCGCAGCCGCTGGTCGTCCGCGCCGCGCTGAAGCCGATCTCGACCGTCCCGCGCGCGCTGAAGACCGTCGACATGTCCTCGGGCGAGCAGGCCACCGCCATCCACCAGCGTTCCGACGTCGTCGCGGTCCCGGCCGGTGGCGTGGTCGCTGAAGCGATGGTGGCCCTGGTCCTGGCCCGCGCCGTCATGGAGAAGTTCGGCGGGGACAGCCTCGCAGAGACCAAGCGCAACGTCGAGGGATACCTGGAGCAGGCCCGCCGCCGCCTCGACTGGAGCTAGCGAAGAGTTTGGATAGGGAAGAAGGGGAGTTAAAGGCAATGTCCTCTCCACGTATCGTCCTGGTCGGCCCGCCCGGTGCGGGAAAATCGACCATCGGACGCCGACTCGCACGCGCCCTCAGCACCACGCTGACGGACACTGACGAGATGATTGAGCAGCGCATGGGAATGCCGTGCGGCGAGGTCTTCGCCTCGTTGGGCGAGCCCGAGTTTCGCCGGATAGAAGAGGAAGAGGTCGCCAAGGCGCTCACGAATGACGGCATCGTCTCCCTGGGCGGCGGCGCGGTGATTTCCGAGCGCACCCGGCATCTGCTGGCAGACCACAATGTGGTCTACCTCGAGGTCAGCGTCGACGAGGGCGTCCGGCGCACCTCCTCCGACGATTCGCGCCCGGTGCTGCAAGCCGAGGACCCGGTTGCGCACTACCGCGCCATCTACGATGCACGCCGAGGTTTCTACGAGTCGTCGCGAGCTTTAAGGCCCGCTCCGACGAGCGCTCCCCGCAGCGCGTGGTCGCCGAGATTCTCAGCTACCTCGACGATTCGGACGACGAAGAAGCCTAGAAGGAAGCCTACAACGCGCTTTTTCGGCTAGCCGCATTATTCAGCTATCTAGAGACAGGATGGGGAAGAGATGAATCTTGAACGAACCATTGCGGTGGAGGGTCCGTCTCCGTACACCGTGACCATGGGTTACGGGCTCACGGAGCAGATCGCGGAATCCGTGTCCTTCGCGTCGCAGGTCGCGGTCATCCACCAGGGCAGCGTCGACCAGGTAGCTCTTCGCGTCGTCAACGAGCTGGGCGACCGTGGCATCGATTCTTTCGCCTTCCGCATCCCGGACGCCGAGGAGGGCAAGACCCTCGACGTCGCCGAGACGGTCTGGGACACCTTCGGCGACCGGGGGATGGGCCGTAAGGACGCGGTCATTACCATCGGCGGCGGCGCCGCTACCGACTTCGGTGGCTTCGTCGCGGCCGCCTGGATGCGCGGTATCGCGGTCGTACACGTTCCGACGACGCTGCTCGCGATGGTCGACGCGGCCGTCGGAGGCAAGACGGGCATTAACACCGCCGCGGGCAAGAACCTCGTCGGCGCTTTCCACGAGCCGACCGCCGTATTCCTCGACCTCGACGTGCTGCGGACCCTGCCCGCCGACGAGTTGGTCGCCGGCTCCGCGGAGATCATCAAGGCGGGCTTCATCGCGGACACCAAGATCCTGGACCTCTATGAGGCGGACCCGGCGGCATGCCTGGACGTCGACGGGGCCCTGCCGGAGCTGATCGAGCGCGCGGTCGCCGTGAAGGCCCGCGTAGTTTCTGAGGACCTCAAGGAAGCTGGCCTGCGCGAGATCCTGAACTACGGACACACCTTCGGCCACGCCGTCGAGCACTTCGAGAACTACCGCTGGCGCCACGGCCACGCAGTCGCCGTCGGCATGGTCTATGTCGCCGAGTTGGCGAAGCTGACCGGGCACATCGACCAGGCGCTGATTGACCGCCACCGCGCCATCCTGGAGTCCATCGGCCTGCCGACGACCTACCAGGCCGGCCACTTCGACGAGCTCTACTCGGCGATGATCCGCGACAAGAAGAACCGCAAGGGCACGATTCGCTTCGTAGTCCTGGACGGCCCGGGCGAGACCTCGCGACTCGAGGGCCCCGCCAGGCAGGACCTGGAGCGTGCCTACGAGCTTCTGGTGGCACACGGCCGCCCGGCGACGGAGGAGTCCGCACGCTCATGACCTCTCTTCGCGCAGCAACCGACCCGAGCACCGTCGTGCCGGTCGTCATGGTTCTCAATGGCCCCAACCTGGACCGTCTCGGCAAGCGCCAGCCCGAGGTGTACGGCTCCACCACGCTGGCCGATGTCGAAAGCGGGCTCCACGCACTCGCTAAAGAACTCGGCGTCGTCGTCGATTGCCGGCAGTCCAACTACGAGGGCCAGCTAATCGAGTGGGTGCACGAGGCCGCCGACATGGGCTGGCCGGTCATCATCAACCCGGGTGGCTTGACCCACACCTCGGTGGCCCTCCGCGACGCACTGGCCGAGGTCGCCGACGGCGCGGGCTTCCACGAGATCCACATCTCGAATATCCACGCCCGCGAGGAGTTCCGCCACCACTCCTATCTCTCCGCGCTTGCCGACGGTGTGATCGTCGGCTGCGGAACTGATGGCTATGGCATGGCTCTGAGGAGGGTGAGCACGAAACTATGAGCGACTTTGCTGCACGGCGTGCCGCGGCCACCGCGGCTTTCGACGACTACGATATCGACGGTTTCCTCACGGTCGATTCTGCCCACGTCGCCTGGCTGTCCGGGTTCGCGGGCTCGAACGCGGGGCTAATGCTCTCTGCCTCCGGCGCGCTGCTATCGACCGACGGCCGCTACACCGTCCAGGCCGGGAAGCAAGCTCCGGACCTCGAGTTAGTTTCGGCCCGCAACACCGGCGTGGCGCTGCTCGGCCGCGCTGAAGCGCTGGGCGTCTCGCGCCTGGGCGTCGAATCCGAGCTGCTGACGATGGCGGCCTTCGCCGATCTCGAATCGAACCTGCCCGGCGGCCTCGAGCTCGTGGCGTCAAGGGCTTCGTCGCAAAGCAGCGCGTGGTGAAGTCGGACAGCGAGCTGGCCGCGCTGCGTCGCGTGGCGGACATCGCGGTCAAGGCCTTCGAGGACCTGCTTGTGGACGACGTGGTCGCCCCGGGGCGCACGGAGCGGCAGGTCGCGGCTGAGCTGGAGTACCGCATGCGCAGGCACGGCGCGGACCGGCCCAGCTTCGACACGATCGTGGCCTCGGGGCCTAACTCGGCCAAGCCGCACCACGGCGCCGAGGACCGCGTCATCGAGGCCGGGGACCTGGTGACCATCGATTTCGGCGCCTTTGCCGGCGGGTACAACTCGGATATGACCCGCACGCTGTTTGCGGGTGGCGTCGAGGCCGCGGATCCCACGTCCCGCGAGATTTACAACGTGGTCTGGGAGGCGCAGCGGGCCGGAGTCGAGGCGGCGGTCGTCGGCGCGAAGCTTGTCGACGTCGACGCGGTGTGCCGCAACATCATTGCGGAGGCCGGCTACGTGGAGTACTTCGTGCACTCCACCGGCCACGGCATCGGCATCGAGGTCCACGAGCTGCCGTTTGCGGCGCAGACGGGCAGTGGCGTTCTCGAGGCGGGAATGACGCTGACGATTGAGCCGGGCATCTACGTGCCGGACTTCGGCGGTGTGCGCATCGAGGACACCCTCATCATCGGGGAGGACGGCCCCGAGATCATTACGCCGCTGCCGAAGCCCCGCGCTTAGGCCCTGCAGGCGCCGCGCAGTGGAGTGTGTTTTTGCTCCCTTGCGCGGCGTTTCATTTTTCTATGCTGGCCCGCGGGGGTATCGTGGTCTGGTCAGAGACGCTTTTTAACAACTTCAGGAGAATCTAGTGGCTTCCACTTCCGATTTTAAGAACGGCCTTGTCCTCAAGCTGGACAACAAGCTGCAGCAGATCGTCGAGTTCCAGCACGTCAAGCCGGGCAAGGGCCCCGCATTCGTGCGCACCAAGCTGAAGGACGTCGTCACCGGCAAGGTCGTTGACAAGACCTTCAACGCTGGCGTCAAGGTCGAGATCGCAAACGTGGACCGCCGCGACATGACCTACCTGTACCACGACGGCGAGGGCTACGTCTTCATGGACTCCAAGACCTTCGACCAGATCACCATCCTGGACGCTCAGATGCCGGAGGGCGCCAAGTTCCTGCTCCCGGAGACCGTCTGCCAGGTTTCCTTCAACGAGGGCAACGTCCTCTTCGCCGAGATGCCGGTGTCCGTCGAGCTGAAGGTCGAGCACACCGACCCGGGCCTGCAGGGCGACCGCTCCACCGGCGGCACCAAGCCGGCGACCCTCGAGACCGGCGCCGAGATTCAGGTCCCGCTGTTCATCGAGACCGGCGACACCCTGAAGGTCGACACCCGCAACGGTGCGTACCTCTCCCGTGTGAACAACTAATCGCGCATTTCCAACTGGCATATCCACACCTAATTGCTTGAGAGCGGTACGAAGACATCCATGACTGATCAGGACCAAAAGCAGGCTGCCTCCGGTGAGGCGACTCCCGGCAAGCACCGCGAGCCCAGCTATAAGCGGCACGGCGCTCGCTACCGCGCTCGCCGCCGCGCTGTCGATCTGATTTTCGAGGCCGAGCAGCGTGGCGTGGATGCGGTGAAGATGCTCGAGGAGCGCCTGGAGATGGCCCGCGACCCCGAGCTCGGCGTGAATCCCATCCCGGAGTACACCGAGCAGATCGTGCGTGGTGTCGCCGCCGAGATTGTCGGCATCGACTCGACCATTTCCTCCTATCTCTCGGAGGAGTGGCCGCTGCGCCGCATCCCGGCCGTCGACCGCGCGATTCTCCGCCTGTCGACGTGGGAGCTCTTCCACAACTCTGACGTGCCGCCGCGCGTGGCCGTGGTCGAGGGCGTGGAGCTGGCCTCCGAGTACTCCACCGACGTCGCGCCGCCGTACATCAACGCGGTCCTCGACGCCGAGGCGTCGGTCGCCGACCAGGCACGTCTGGCGGCCGCCGCCGTGGCACTGACCCCGATCGTCTCCGACCCGCTTGCCGAGGGCTCCGCCCCGGCAACGGACTTCGAGAAGGCGGCGGCAGACCAGGCTGCCTACGACGCAAGCAATCCAGCGCCGCAGTCGGATGACGAGTACCAGCAGGTACCGGATTCGGACGGCACCGCCGCCGTGACCGGCCTGAGCATGGAGGACATCGCGAAGCTGGTCGCAGCCGACCTGGAGGGCGAGCGCCCCGAGAGCCGCGAATAGTCGGGTCCGCCTCGACTTTTACCCCCGCGCCGTACCATTCGGCGCGGGGGTTCGCTGTATGTCCCCGGCGGGTGGTAGGCTAACCGCGAAGGTCAGCCCTGCTGGTCAATGAACAATAGGTTGACCAGTAGATGACCAATAACCGAATAACCCAATCAAGACATCCTTTAACGGACCGCACTGTGAGGCGGGGAAGGAGGTCACGATGAGCGAAGGAACCGAAGCCTCGACGGAGCTGCTAAACGCGGACGACGTCGCTCGGACCGTCGCGCGCATCGCGCACCAAATCATTGAAAAGACTGCTCTCGACAGCAACGATTCGCGCCGAGTAGTTCTGTTGGGGATTCCCTCAGGCGGGGCGCCCCTGGCCGAGCGTCTGGCGGGTTTGATCGAGCAGTTCTCCGGTGTCCGGCCCGAAACGGGTTCGCTGGACATCACCCTGTACCGCGATGATCTGCGGGATCGCCCGCACCGCGCGCTGCAGCCCACGAAGATTCCCGTCTCCGGCATCGACGGCACCACCGTCATCCTGGTTGACGATGTTCTTTTCTCCGGCCGTACCATCCGCGCCGCACTCGACGCGATTAACGACATCGGCCGCCCACGCATGATCCAGCTCGCCGTCTTGGTCGACCGCGGCCACCGCGAGCTGCCGATTCGTGCTGATTACGTCGGAAAGAACCTGCCGACGTCACGCGATGAGGACGTCACGGTCCTCGTCGAGGCCATCGACGGACGCGACGCCGTCATCCTTTCCAGGGCGGAGGCATAAATGAAGCACCTGTTGGACATCGCCGACCTGTCGGCGGACGAGATCGTCGGGCTGATGGACGAGGCGGATCGCTTCCGCGACGCACTGGCCGGACGCGAAATCAAGAAGCTGCCGACCCTGCGTGGCCGCACCATCTTCACACTGTTCTACGAGAACTCGACCCGCACCCGCGCCTCCTTCGAGACCGCCGGTAAGTGGATGAGCGCCGACGTCATCAATATCTCGGCGTCTTCTTCGTCGGTGAAGAAGGGCGAGAGCCTGAAGGACACCGCGCTGACTCTGGACGCGATTGGCGGCGACGCCATCGTCGTTCGGCACCCCTCCTCGGGCGCGGCGAAGCTGATCGCGGGCTGGACCGATGAGTTCGGCAACGGCCCGTCCATCATCAACGCCGGTGACGGCAAGCACCAGCACCCGACGCAGGCGCTGCTGGACGCCGTAACCCTGCGCCAGCGCCTCGGCGATATTGCCGGCCGCAAGGTTGTCATCGTCGGTGACATTCTGCACTCGCGCGTGGCCCGCTCGAACGCGGACCTGCTCTCCAAGCTCGGCGCCGAGGTCGTCTTCGTCGCCCCGCCGACTCTGCTGCCCTTCGGCGTGGAGACCTGGCCGGTGCGCGTCGCCTACCGCATGGAGCCGGAGCTTGCCGACGCCGACGCGGTCATGATGCTGCGAGTGCAGCAGGAGCGCATGAACGGCGGCTTCTTCCCCTCGCACCGCGAGTACGCGACGCGCTACGGCCTGTCCAAGGCCCGCGAGAAGATGCTGCGCGACGACTGCATCGTCATGCACCCGGGCCCGATGCTGCGCGGCATGGAAATCAACGACTCGGTAGCAGACCTGCCGCGCACCGCGGTCCTGCAGCAGGTTTCCAACGGCGTGCACGTCCGCATGGCCGTCCTGTTCACCCTGCTGACCGCCGGTGTTACCGCCGGCGCCGGTGCCGCCACCCACCTGGAAGGACACGCGTAGAAATGACTGCCTCCACTGAAAAATACTGCGACGATACGCAGTTTCCGTCGGTAGGCCCGCTGGCCGCCCCGCGTGCGGGCGACCTGCTCCTGCGCGGCGTGCGCCCCTACGGTGAGGGCGAGGACGTCGACGTTTTGGTCCGCGACGGCGTCATCGCCGAGATCGGCGCCGGGATCGACGCCCCGGATGGGGCAGAGGTCCTCGAGTTCGACTCGCTGGTGCTCCTGCCCGGCCTCGTCGATATCCACGTGCACCTGCGCGAGCCGGGCCGCGAGGACACCGAGACTCTGGCGACCGGTTCGGCCGCGGCCGCCCGCGGCGGATTCACCGCCGTGTTCACCATGGCGAATACCGCGCCGGTCACCGACGACCCCTCGATTGCTGAGTCCGTGTGGCTGAAGGGCCAGGCCCTGAACCTGTGCGATATCCACCCGGTCGGCTCGATCACCAAGGGGCTCAAGGGCGCGAACCTCACCGAGTTCGGCATGATGGCGGACTCGCAGGCGAAAGTCCGCATGTTCTCTGACGATGGCAAGTGCGTCGACAACCCGCTGATCATGCGCCGCGCCATCGAGTACGCGAAGGGCGAGGATGTCCTTCTGGCCCAGCACTGCGAGGACCCGCGCCTGACCGCCGACGCCGTAGCGCACGAGGGCCCGACCGCCGCACGCCTCGGCCTGACCGGCTGGCCGCGGGTGGCGGAGGAGTCCATCGTCGCCCGCGACGCCATCATGGCCCGCGACTACGGCGGACGCATGCACATCTGCCATGCCTCCACCGAGGGCACCGTCGAGCTGGTCAAGTGGGCCAAGGAACACGACATCCCGCTGACCGCCGAGGTCACCCCGCACCACCTCATCCTCACCGACGAGCGCCTGGAGACCTACGACGGCGTCAACCGCGTCAATCCGCCGCTGCGTGAGCACCGCGACACCCAGGCTCTGCGCCAGGCGCTTATCGACGGCGTGATCGACTGCGTCGCCACCGACCACGCGCCGCACGGCTCCGAGGAGAAGTGCTGCGAGTTCGAGCACGCGAAGCCCGGCATGCTGGGGCTGGAGACGTCGATGTCCATCATCGCGGAGGAGTTCGTGCTCTCCGGTGACTGCGACTGGCGGTGGCTCGCCCGCGTGATGAGCGAGCGCCCGGCCGAGATCGTGAAGCTGCCCGGCCACGGACGCCCCATCGCGGTCGGCGAGCCCGCGAACCTCACCGTCGTGGACCCGAACAAGAAGTGGACCGTCCACGGCGCCGAACTCGCGTCGAAGTCCGACAACACGCCGTATGAGGACATGGAGATGGCCGTGTCCGTCGCCGCCACCGTGCTGCGCGGAAAGGTCACCGCCCTGCACGGCGAGGTGGCTGGATAATATTCATGTCAATGCATAAAGAATCCTCCGTGTCCCGTATAGTTGACCTACATTCCTCGAATAGTTCCGAGCACACTTCCGAATCGAAAGGCAAAAACGTGAGCAACGAGTCTCAGGACAAGGCCTCTACCTCCACGCCTGCAGTCCTCGTCCTCGCCGATGGGCGCGTCTTCCGCGGCCGCGGCTTCGGCGCAACCGGCACGACTCTGGGCGAGGCGGTTTTCACCACCGCCATGACCGGTTACCAGGAGACCCTGACCGACCCGTCCTACCACCGCCAGCTGGTCGTCGCGACCGCTCCGCAGATCGGCAACACCGGTTGGAACGACGAGGATAACGAGTCCCGCGGCGACAAGATTTGGGTTGCCGGCTTCATCATCCGCGACCTCTCCCGCGTCGCCTCCAACTGGCGCGCTAAGCGCACGCTCGAGGAGGAGATGGTCAAGCAGGGTGTCATCGGCATCCGCCAGATCGACACCCGCGCGCTGGTGCGCCACCTGCGCGACAACGGTTCCACCGCCGCCGGCATCTTCTCCGGCGCCGATGCCGACCAGCCCGTCGAGAAGCTGCTGGAGATCGTCCGCGCGCAGCCGTCGATGAAGGGCGCGGACCTCGCCCGCGAGGTCTCGACGACGAGGCTTACGTCGTCGAGGCGAAGGGGGAGAAGGTCGCCCGCGTGGTGGCCTACGACCTCGGTATTAAGTCCAACACCCCGCGCGAGATGGCCAAGCGCGGCCTCGAGGTGGTCGTGGTTCCGGCCAACACCCCGTACGAGGAGGTTAAGAAGGAGTACCAGCCGGACGGCGTCTTCATGTCCAACGGTCCCGGCGACCCCGCCACCGCCGACGAGATGGTGGCCGTCGCGAAGGCCGCGCTGGATGACGGCATGCCCCTGTTCGGCATCTGCTTCGGCAACCAGATCCTGGGCCGGGCGCTCGGCCTGGATACCTACAAGATGGTCTTCGGCCACCGCGGCATCAATGTGCCGGTCAAGGACCATCGCGACGGCAAGATCTACATCACCGCCCAGAACCACGGCTTCGCGCTGGAGGGCAAGCCGGGCGAGCCGTTCGAGACCCCGTGGGGCACCGCAGAGGTCACCCACACCTGCCTGAACGACGACGTCGTCGAGGGCGTTGCGCTCAGCAGCGGCATGGCCTTCTCGGTCCAGTACCACCCGGAGTCCGCCGCGGGACCGAATGACGCCCGCACCCTGTTCGACGACTTCGCTGACCTGATCGCGAAGGTCGACTTCAACAACACCGCCGCAGCTAAGAAGAACAAGTAGGAAAGGGCTTAGGGAACCAACTCATGCCACGTCGTAACGACATCAACCACGTACTGGTTATCGGCTCCGGCCCGATTGTGATCGGACAGGCCTGCGAGTTCGACTACTCCGGCACCCAGGCGTGCCGCGTGCTGCGCGAGGAGGGCCTGCGCGTCACGCTGGTCAACTCCAACCCGGCGACCATCATGACCGACCCGGAGTTCGCCGACTCCACCTACATCGAGCCGATCGAGACCGAGTACATCGAGAAGATCCTGGCGAAGGAGGCCGCGGAAGGCCACCCGATCGACGCCGTGCTCGCGACCCTCGGCGGCCAGACCGCCCTGAACGCCGCGATCAAGCTGGACCGCGAGGGCATCCTGGAAAAGTACGACGTCGAGCTGATCGGCGCCGACATCCCCGCCATCCAGCGCGGCGAGGACCGCCAGAAGTTCAAGGACATCGTCGCCAAGATCGGTGGCGAGTCCGCCCGCTCCCGCGTCTGCCACAACATGGACGAGGTCCACGAGACCGTCGCCGAGCTGGGCCTGCCGGTCGTTGTGCGCCCGTCCTTTACCATGGGCGGCCTGGGCTCGGGACTGGCCTTCAACAGGAGGACCTGGACCGCATCGCAGGCGGTGGCCTGGCCGCATCGCCGGAGGCCAACGTCCTGATCGAGGAGTCCATCCTCGGCTGGAAGGAATTCGAGCTGGAGCTGATGCGCGACGGCGCCGACAACGTCGTGGTCGTCTGCTCGATTGAGAACGTCGATGCTCTCGGCGTCCACACCGGCGACTCGGTCACCGTCGCACCGTCGATGACCCTGACCGACCGCGAGTACCAGACCATGCGCGACCAGGGCATTGCCATCCTGCGCGAGGTCGGCGTCGACACCGGCGGATGCAACATCCAGTTCGCCATCAACCCGGACGACGGCCGCATCATCACCATCGAGATGAACCCGCGCGTGTCCCGCTCCTCTGCGCTGGCGTCGAAGGCCACCGGCTTCCCGATCGCGAAGATCGCCGCGAAGCTGGCCATCGGCTACACCCTGGACGAGATCACCAACGACATCACCGGCGAGACCCCGGCCGCCTTCGAGCCGGTCCAGGACTACGTCATTGTCAAGGCCCCGCGCTTCGCCTTCGAGAAGTTCCCGGGCGCCGACGACACCCTGACCACCACCATGAAGTCGGTCGGCGAGGCCATGGCTATCGGCCGCAACTACATCGCCGCGCTCGGCAAGGTCATGCGCTCCCTGGAGAACAAGCCGGGCGGTTTCTGGACCACCTCTGACGAGTTCTTCGCCGGCGAGCGCGCGGGCGACGTCGACGCCGTGCTGGAGGACCTGAAGCGCCCGACTGAGGGCCGCATCTACGACGTCGAGCTGGCCCAGCGCCTCGGCGCGACCACCGAGCAGATCCACGAGGCCTCCGGCCTGGATCCGTGGTTCATCGCCGAGATGGAGAACCTGCAGGACATCCGCACCGCGCTTCTCGACGCACCGGTGGTCACCGCCGACCTGCTGCGCGAGGCGAAGTACTGGGGCCTGTCCGACCGCCAGATCGCGGCCCTGCGTCCCGAGCTGGCTGGCGAGGACGGCGTCCGCGAGCTGCGCTGGCGCCTGAACATCCACCCGGTGTTCAAGACCGTCGATACCTGTAGCGCCGAGTTCGAGGCGAAGACCCCGTACCACTACTCGGCCTACGAGCTGGACCCGGCTGCCGAGTCCGAGGTCGCTCCGCAGACCGAGAAGGAAAAGGTCATCATCTTGGGCTCCGGCCCGAACCGCATCGGCCAGGGCATCGAGTTCGACTACTCCTGCGTCCACGCCGCCCTGGAGCTCTCCCGCGTCGGTTACGAGACCGTCATGGTCAACTGCAACCCGGAGACCGTCTCCACGGACTACGATACCGCAGACCGCCTGTACTTCGAGCCGCTGACCTTCGAGGACGTCCTCGAGGTCTACCACGCCGAGAGCCAGTCCGGCACCGTCGCCGGCGTCATCGTCCAGCTCGGCGGCCAGACCCCGCTGGGTCTCGCCGAGAAGCTTGAGGCTGCCGGCGTCCCGATCGTCGGCACCTCGCCGAAGGCGATCGACCTGGCCGAGGACCGCGGCGAGTTCGGCAAGGTGCTGGAGGCCGCGAACCTGCCGGCGCCGCAGTTCGGCACCGCCACCTCCTACGAGGAGGCCCGCGCCGTCGCCGCCGACATCGGCTACCCGGTCCTGGTCCGCCCGTCCTACGTGCTGGGCGGCCGCGGCATGGAGATCGTCTACGACGAGGCCACGCTGAAGGACTACATCAACCGCGCAACCGAGCTCTCCAACGAGCACCCGGTGCTGGTCGACCGCTTCCTGGACTCCGCCATCGAGATCGACGTCGACGCCCTGTGCGACGGCGAGGAGGTCTACCTCGGCGGCGTCATGGAGCACATCGAGGAGGCCGGTATCCACTCCGGCGACTCCGCCTGCGCGCTGCCCCCGATGACCCTGTCCAGCGGCATCATCGACAAGGTCCGCGAATCCACCAAGGCGCTGGCGCACGGCATCGGCGTCAAGGGCCTGATGAACGTCCAGTACGCCCTGAAGGACGAGACGCTCTACGTCATCGAGGCCAACCCGCGTGCGTCCCGCACCGTGCCGTTCGTCTCCAAGGCGACTTCGGTGCAACTGGCGAAGGCCGCCTCGCGCGTCATGATGGGCGCGACCATCGCGGAGCTGCGCGCCGAGGGCATGATCCCGTCGAACATGGACGGCGGCTCGCTGCCGGCCGACGCCCCGATCGCCGTCAAGGAAGCGGTCTTGCCATTCAACCGCTTCCGCGACGTCGAGGGCCGCGCCCTGGACAGCCTGCTCAGCCCCGAGATGAAGTCCACCGGCGAGGTCATGGGCCTGGCCAATAACTTCGGTGCCGCCTTCGCCAAGGGCGAGCTGGCGGCCTTCGGCGAGCTGCCGACCGAGGGCACCGTGTTCGTGTCGCTGGCCAACCGCGACAAGCGCACCCTGGTGTTCCCGATCCTCACCCTGGCCGGCATGGGCTACCGCATCCTCGCCACCGCGGGCACCGCCGAGATGCTGCGCCGCAACGGCGTCGACTGCGAGGTCGTCGCAAAGCGCACCCCAGAGACCGCGGCTGATGCGAGCGAGCGCGACATCGTGGACATGATCCGCGACGGGGAGGTCGACATCATCATCAACACCCCGTCCGGCTCCGCGGGCGCGCGTTCCGACGGCTACGAGATCCGCGCCGCTGCGGTTTCCCAGGGCATCACCTCGGTGACCACCGCCCAGGGCGCCGTGGCAGCGCTGCAGGGCATCATCGCGCTGAAGAAGGGCAACCTCTCCGTGCGCGCGCTGCAGGAACTGCACCCGGCCGACCAGAAGAAGGCCTAAGCCATGGCGGACAGCGCAGCAGCTACGGAGGGCGCGAACAACGCAGACAAGGTGGCACTGGGCTTCGGCGACCGGCTCACCGCCAAGGTCGCCGAGCGCGGTCGGCTGTGCGTCGGCATCGACCCACACCCGGCCCTGCTGGATGCGTGGGGGCTTCCCCGTTCGGTCCAAGGCATCGAGACGTTCGCCAGGACCTGTGTCGAGGCCTTCGGGGACGTTGTTGCCGTCGTCAAGCCCCAGGTGGCATTCTTCGAGGCGTATGGTGCGGGCGGGTACGCGGTGCTGGAGCGGACGCTTGCCGACGTCCACGCGGCCGGTGCGCTGTCGGTTGCCGATGCCAAGCGCGGCGACATCGGCTCGACTATGGCGGCCTACGCGCAGGCCTGGCTGGCCGACGGCTCGCCGTTGGCAGCAGACGCTCTGACGGTGTCGCCGTACCTGGGCTTCGGATCGTTGGACCCGGCGGTCGCGTTGGCCCGGCAGACTGGACGCGGCCTGTTCGTGCTGGCGGCGACCTCGAACCCCGAGGGCGCCTCGGTGCAGCGGGCTCAGGTGGAGTCGAAGGGGAGTGTGCGTACCATCGCGCAGTCCATGGTCGACCAGGCCGCGGCGCTCAATGCGGAGGAGATCGCCTCTGGCGCGAAGGCGGGCAGCTTCGGCGTCGTTGTCGGGGCAACGCTCGACGACGCCCCGGTTCTCGATAGCCTGCGCGGGCCCATCCTGATGCCCGGTGTCGGCGCTCAGGGAGGCTCTGCGGCCGACGTGGCCCGCATTGCGGGTGACGCAGCGCCGCTGGCGTTGCCGAACGTCTCACGTGGAATTCTGGCGGCCGGCCCGTCCGTTCCGGCGCTGCGCGCCGATACGCAGAAATTCGCCGCGCAATTCGGCTGAGCCCCGCTGGTCCGCGGCGGGGTCCGTCGCGGGGTTTGCAGGCGGAAATTGGCCTAAAAACCGTGGTCAATTTCCATTCCCCTAGGCAAACGGTGCTACAATCGCCAAAGTTGACCGGCCATGACCGAAAAGGTGGGACGGATAAAGTCCCAGGTGCGATATTTTCTCGACACCCCGGCAAGCATTTGCACCCAGGTGGTGTTTATGCGGTACGGTCGCATGCGATTTACGCGTTCGCTCTCGGTGTATAGGTCGAGTAGCGGGCGTTTGAGAAATCAGTCATTAATTCAAGCAATCTACTTTTAACGGAGGAACCCGTGGCCCTTCCGCAGTTGACCCCGGAGCAGCGTGCAGCAGCACTCGAGAAGGCAGCTCAGGCCCGCAAGGTGCGCGCAGAACTGAAGGACAAGCTCAAGCGCGGCGCTACCGACCTGCCTGAGGTCCTGAAGCAGGCTGACGAGAACGAGATCATCGGCAAGATGAAGGTTTCCGCTCTGCTCGAGGCCCTGCCGAAGGTTGGCAAGGTCAAGGCTCAGGACATCATGACCGACCTGGAGATTGCCCAGACCCGCCGCCTGCGCGGCCTCGGTGACCGCCAGCGTCGCGCCCTGCTGGAGCGCTTCGGCTACTCCGTCGAGGACTAGTCGCTGTGGCCGGGAATGACAACGCTGCGCTGGTAGTCCTCGCCGGTCCCGCCGGTGTGGGCAAGTCCACCGTGGTCAGTAGGCTGCGAGCAGAGGTTCCCGGACTGTACTTCAGCGTTTCCATGACAACCCGGGCCCCCAGGCCCGGTGAGGTCGATGGCCGCGATTACTTCTTCGTTTCCCCGGAAGCTTTCCAGGAGCGAATCGACGCAGGCGAGATGCTCGAGTGGGCTGAAATCCACGGCGGGCTACAGCGATCCGGCACCCCACGCCGTCCGGTGGAGGAGGCCCTCGAGGCCGGCCGCCCGGTTCTGGTTGAGGTGGATTTGGCCGGTGCGCGCTCGATTCGTGAGGTGGAGCCGAATGCCCACCTCCTGTTCCTGGCGCCCCCTAGCTGGGAGATTCTGGTGGAGCGACTGACCGGTCGCGGCACGGAGACTGAGGCGCAGGTCAAGCGCCGTCTCGAGACGGCGCGGGTGGAGATGGACGCCCAGGGCGAGTTCGACGAGGTCGTCATCAACGACGACGTCGATCGGGCCGTCGCCGCAATTGCGCGGGCGCTCACTTCCGCCGGAAACTAGCCGTGTGACGTCTCGCATTCGGCAACTAGTAACTAGCAATTTCTACGTAGGGAAGATTTTCTCGTGACCCAGGAAAATACCGCCACTGAGGCAGTGTTCGATCCGCCGGTTGGAATCACCAACCCGCCGATTGACGAGCTGCTCGGCAAGGCTTCGTCCAAGTACGCTCTGGCTATTTTCGCCGCCAAGCGCGCACGCCAGATCAACGATTACTACCAGCAGATCGACGAAGGCATGCTGGAGTACGTGGGCCCGCTGGTGACCCCGGGCGTCGCTGAGAAGCCTCTGTCCATCGCCCTTCGCGAGATTAACGCTGGTCTGCTGGACCACACCGAAGGCTAAGCGTTTGCTCTAGTTTCCTCATCAGGGAGATATGTATGAATGCCGCTGGTCATCCCGACCTTTCCGAATCTTTGAAGATTGTCGTCGGGGTTGCCGGCGGCATTGCTGCGTATAAGGCCGCCCACGTTGTGCGCGGCTTTAAGGAGCGCGGCCACGACGTCCGCGTGGTGCCGACCGAGTCCGCCCTGAACTTCGTCGGCGCCGCCACCTTCGAAGCCCTGTCCGGGCACCCCGTATCGACGACCGTTTTCGACGCGGTGGACGAGGTGCAGCACGTCCGCATCGGGCAGGAGGCCGACCTCATCGTCGTGGTTCCCGCAACCGCCGACTTTATGGCGCGAGCGGCTCAGGGCAGGGGAGACGACCTGCTCACAGCGACCCTGCTCGTCGCCACGTGCCCCGTGGTGCTGGCCCCTGCGATGCACACCGAGATGTGGCATCACCCGGCCACCCGTGACAACGTCGCGACGCTGCGCCGCCGTGGCACCATCGTGCTCGACCCGGCGCACGGCCGCCTGACCGGTAAGGACACCGGTCCGGGCCGACTGCCCGAGCCGGAGCAGATCGTCGACCTGGCCCTGGCCGCCGCCGCGCGCCCTAGCCACTTCCGCCGCGACCTAGAGGGCACTCACGTGCTGGTGACCGCAGGAGGTACGCAGGAGGCCATCGACCCGGTTCGCTTCATCGGCAACCATTCCTCAGGCCGCCAGGGCTTCGCTCTGGCCGAAATGGCCGCCCAGCGAGGGGCGGAGGTCACCGTGGTCGCAGGCGTCACCGATGCGCTGCCGACGCCGCTGGGCGCCCGCGTCATCAAGGTGGTCTCAGCGCGCGACATGGCTTCGGCAGTTGAGGAGCATTCCCGACGCGCCGACGTCTGCATCTTCGCCGCGGCCGTGGCGGACTTCCGCCCGGAGCACACCGCCAATTCGAAGATGAAGAAGGGCAAGGCCGACGACGCGCTGCGCCGCGTGAACCTCGTCGAGAATCCCGATATCCTCGCCACCACGGTCCGCCGGAGGGCTTCCGGCGAGTTGCCCGCGGAGGCCACACTGGTTGGCTTCGCGGCTGAGACCGGCGACGCCGAGAACTCTCCGTTGGAGCTGGCCCGGCAGAAGATCGCCCGCAAGGGCTGCGACCTGCTGATGTGCAACGACGTATCCGGCGGGCGGACCTTCGGGGCGACGGACAACGTCGGGTGGATTCTCTCGGCGGACGGCGAGGAGACCGAGGTGCCCCTCGGTTCGAAATTCACCGTCGCAGGCGTCATCCTCGACGCCGTGGTGGACGCGCGGGCCTAATACCGGTTTCTGTACCGCTTGGTCTATAATCGTCTCGTTGACTGTGAACGCCGCGGCGCCGCCGCGCGGTCAGGCCCATCTATCTGCGCCCCGAGCGCGGTTGACAGGGGCGGCCGTGTATGGGGCGTCGTGAAGCGAAACCCTTATTCAAGAGGAAGTTGTAAAAACTCGTGGCCACCAACCTTCGGCTATTTTCCAGTGAGTCCGTCACTGAGGGACACCCAGATAAGATCTGCGACTCCATCTCCGACTCGATCCTCGACGCGATGCTCGCGCAGGACCCGAACTCGATGGTCGCGGTCGAGACCGTCGTCACCACCGGCCTGGTGCACGTGGTGGGCGAGGTGCGCACGAAGAGTTACGTCGACATCCCCGGCATCGTCCGCTCGCGCCTGAACGAGATCGGCTTCGACTCCTCCGAGAAGGGCTTCGACGGCAAGACCTGCGGCGTCTCCGTCTCCATCGGCGAGCAGTCCTCCGATATCCACGACGGCGTGCACACCTCGCTCGAGGCCCGCAGCGCTGACGGCGAGGTCGAGGAGGAGGACCTGAAGGGCGCTGGTGACCAGGGCCTGATGTTCGGCTTCGCCACCAACGAGACCCCGGAGTACATGCCGCTTCCGATCGCGCTGGCGCACCGCCTTGCCCGACGCCTGACACAGGTCCGCAAGGAGGGCATCGTCCCGCACCTGCGCCCGGACGGAAAGACTCAGGTCACCTTCGCTTACGACGACGACAACCGCCCGGTGTACCTCGACACCGTGGTCGTCTCCACGCAGCACGATCCTGACGTCAGCCAGGAGTGGATCGCCGAGCAGGTCAAGACGCACGTCGTCGACTGGGTCATCGCGGACGCGGATCTCGGCCGCTACGTCACCGAGGAGCTGAAGCTCCTGGTGAACCCGTCTGGCCAATTCATCATCGGCGGCCCGATGGGCGACGCGGGCCTGACCGGCCGCAAGATCATCGTCGATACCTACGGCGGCATGGCTCGCCACGGCGGCGGCGCCTTCTCGGGCAAGGACCCGTCGAAGGTGGACCGCTCGGGCGCCTACGCCACCCGCTGGGTCGCGAAGAACGCCGTGGCCGCGGGCCTGGCCGACCGCATCGAGATTCAGGTTGCCTACGCCATCGGCCGCGCCCGCCCGGTGGGCCTGTACGTGGATACCTTCGGCACCGGTCACGTGCCGGCCGAGGTGATTCAGGAGGCCATCAACAAGGTCTTCGACCTGCGCCCGGCCGCCATCATCCGCGACCTGGACCTGCTGCGCCCGATCTACGCCAAGGCCGCCACGTACGGCCACTTCGGTCGCACGGACCTGGACCTGCCCTGGGAGCGCCTGGACCGCGTGGACTCCCTGCGCGCCGCGGCCGGCCTGGGATAGCTCGCCGGCTCCGTGTCCCTGTCCGTTCACGCGGCGCCGATCCCAGCGACACCCGCCGCCACGACCTTGGGTAGAGTTTGACTCTATGACTAGCACCCGCCCCACAGCAGCCGCCAAAACGCGGCCCGTGGCGCGGGTGCTTCCGCTTCTGGGCCTGCCGCAGCTGGACCGCCCCTTCGACTACCTGGTACCCGCCGCGCTTTCCGACGATGCCAAGGTCGGCTGCCGCGTCCGGATTCGATTCCACGGCCAGCTGGTCAACGGGCTGATATTGGAGCGCACCGACACCCCGGCCCACGAGGGGAAACTGTCCTACCTGAAGGACGTCATCAGCCCGGAGGTGGTGTACCCGCCGCAGCTGCGTCGCCTTGTGGATTCGCTGGCCGAGTACTACGGCGCGACCCGCTCGGATATCATTCGCGCGGCGATCCCCAGCAGGCACGCCCGGGCTGAGCGGGCCAGGAACGCAAAAGATGCTCCCACCTGGGAGGAACTGGGCAATCTGGCCACCGAAGACGTCGACCTATCACCGTGGTCCCGGTACACCTTCGGTGCGTCCTTCGCTCAGGCCGTCACCCGCGGCACGCCCTCTCGCGCGGCATGGCAGCCAGCTCCCGGGGAAGACGCGGAGTCGATGATTGCGGCGCTGTCCGTGGCGGTTGCCGCGCGGGCGGCGGCGTCCTTGTCATCGTCCCGGACGCCAGGACGCTTGCGCGCTACGAGGCCGCATTCCGGGAGCTGATCTCCGCCAGGCAGTTGACCGTCTTGGGCTCCGGCCTCGGCCCGGAGTCCAGGTACCGCCGCTACCTCGATATTCTCCACGGGCAGGGCAGGGTAGTGCTGGGCACCCGGTCGGCCGCCTACGCGCCGGTCCAAAACCTTCACCTTGCCGTCATCGTCGACGACGGCGACGACAACCTCGTCGACCCCCGCGCGCCCTATGTCCACGCCCGCGAGGTGCTGGTTACCCGCGCGGCGCAGGAGGGCGCGTCGCTGATTTTCGCCTCCTCCTCCCGCACGGCGGAAGTCGCGCTGCTTGTGGCCTCCGGGTGGGCGCACAACCTAGTCGCCACGGAGGACACCCTCGGCGCCTCGATGCCCGAGATGATCAGCTCGCTGGATACCGTCGCCGACCCCGACGACGAAAGCCACGGGAGGCTTCCGGCGGTCGCCTTCAAGAAGGCGAAGCAGTCGCTGCGCGAGAAACTCCCCGTCCTGGTCCAGGTCCCCCGTAAGGGTTACGTTCCCACCCTGTCGTGCCGCACGTGCGCACGCGGCGCGCTGTCGGTGGTGCAACGGCCCGCTGGGGATTCCGCCTTCCGACGACCCCGACGCGCCCGCGCCCCCAACGTGCCGATGGTGCGGCCGCATCGACCTGCATCACCGCTGCCACAACTGCGGCTCGACCAAGATCCGGCCGACGGTGGTCGGCAGCGACCGCACCGCGGAGGAATTCGGGCGCATCTTCAGCCCATTCCCCGTAGTCGCGTCGTCGGGGGAGCGCATCGCCGACGAGGTGGCCCCGGGCCCACGAATCGTCGTGGCCACGCCGGGCGCAGAGCCCCGTGCGCCCGAGGGCTACGGCACCGTTTTGCTCCTGGACACCTGGGCGATGCTGGGCCGGCAGGACCTACGTGCCGACGAGGACGCGTTCGCCGCCTGGGCGCGCGCGGCAAACCTGGCGCGATCGGCTGCCGACGGCGGCCACGTCGTCATCGATGCCGATGCGGCGCATCCGACGGTGGCCGACCTCCTGGTCTGGGACGCCGTGGGCGCAGCGGACCGCGAGCTCCGGGACCGCTCCGAGGCGCAGCTCCCGCCTGCCTTTCACGTCGCCGCTGTGGACGGGACGGAATCGGGACTCCGCACATTTATGGAAAGCCTCGAGTTGCCGGGAGGGGCCGAGATCCTCGGCCCCGTCGACCTTCCCCGGGGCGCCCGGCCCCCGGCCGGCGTAGAACCGGGCACGCCGATTCAGCGCCTGCTCGTCAGGTGTGAGCGTCGGCAAGCTCGGGCGGTCGGGTCTGCGTTAAAGGCGGCTCAGGCGGTGCGCGCCACGCGGAAGGACCCCGAGCCGGTGCGGGTCATCGTCGACCCGATCCGATTTGGCTAGCTGCTAGTATGGTTCGCGTCTATTTCCGTGGCGCCGGTGGTCGCGCCCGGGCTTTTTTAGGCGCCTGGTCTGATAAGGACTCGGCCCCCATTTTTGATTCCTAAAGAGAGCGTGACTACATGGCAATCCGCGAGGTTCGGCTTTTCGGCGATCCGGTGCTGCTGTCCAAGGCAGACACTGTGCATGATTTTGATGCGACCCTGTCGCACCTGATCGACGACATGTTCGACACGATGGACGCCGAGCACGGCGTCGGACTGGCCGCAAACCAGGTCGGAGTGCTGCAGCGCGTATTCGTCTACGACTGCGAGGGCACCCGCGGGCACATCGTCAACCCGCAGTGGGAGGCCATCGGTGAGGAGACGGTCCACGAGTCCGAGGGATGCCTGTCCATCCCCGGCGTCAACGGCGCCGTCACCCGCCACGCGAAGGTCCGCGTCACGGGCCAGGACCGTACGGGTACGCCGGTCAGCTTCGAGGCCTCCGGGCTGCTGTCGCGCTGCGTCCAGCACGAGTCGGATCACCTCGACGGCGTGCTCTTCTTGAAGCGCCTCGAGGGAGACGAGCGCAAGGCGGCGATGCGCAGCCTTCGCGAACAGGACTGGTTCACCAACCGCGGTTAGCGTCGCGGTACCGCAGGAACGAGGGGCTGGCGCGGCGAGTGTCGGCTGCGCGCCCTCACACCACGGATTTCACATCCCCATCACAACAGAGAGCAGAGTTTTCCCGTGCGCTTGATTTTCGCCGGAACCCCGGAGCCAGCAGTCGTCGCGCTCAAGAAGCTAATTGAGGACGGCCACCACGAGGTCGTCGCCGTCCTGACCCGCCCGGACGCGCGCCGTGGCCGCGGCAAGACGCTGTCGCCGTCGCCGGTGAAGGCGTTGGCGCTCGAGCACAATATCCCGGCGCTAACGCCGACCACGTTGAAGGACCCCGAGGTCCAGCAGCAACTGGCTGACCTCGCGCCCGACTGCATCCCCGTGGTCGCCTACGGCAACCTCGTCCCGGAAGCTCTTCTGGACCTGCCGACCCACGGCTGGGTCAACCTCCACTTCTCGCTGCTTCCGGCATGGCGCGGCGCGGCGCCGGTGCAGGCGGCCATCGCCGCGGGCGACGAGATCACGGGCGCCAGCACCTTCCGCATCGAAAAGGGCCTGGACACCGGCCCCGTCTTCGGCACCGTCACCGAGGCGATCAAGCCCACCGACACCGCCGACGACCTGCTGACCCGACTGGCCTACTCCGGCGCGGATCTGCTCGCGGCCACCATGGACGGCCTGGAGGCCGGGGCCCTGCGCCCGACCCCGCAGCCGGACGAGGGTGTCAGCTACGCGGCCAAGATCACGCCGGAGGATTCCCGCATCGTCTGGACGCAGCCCAGCCACGTCATCGACCGCCGCGCCCGCGCGTTCACGCCCGCCCCGGGCGCGTGGACCACGCTGGATGGCGCCCGCATCAAGGTAGGGGGCATGACACCGCTTGCCGACGCCGACTCGGATGCCCTCGAGGCGGCACTCGCCGCCAGCGAAGCCGGTGCCGTGGCGGATGGCCCGGGCGCTATCGTCGTCGAGAAGCACCGCGTGCTGGTGCGGTGCGGCGACGGCTTTATACAGGTGGACCAGGTGCAGGCTCCTGGCAAGAAGATGATGGCGGCGCAGGACTGGGCCCGTGGAGCGCAGCCGGGCGGAAAGGTTTTTGAGTAGATGAGTGGCCAGAACGACCGCCGGAGCAATGGTGGCAATAGGGGCAACAAGCAGGGCCAGCGGGGTCGCAACCAGCACCGCAGCCACCAGCACCGCGGGGGCGGCGAGACCCGCGGGGGCCGCGGAAACAATGGCCACCGCGCCGTTCAGGGCGGCGGCATTGATCTTCCCCGCAAGGTCGCGCTGAAGGTGCTCTCGGAGGTCCGCGAGAACGCGGCGTACGCCAACCTGCTGCTCCCCAAGCAGCTGAAGGCCAACAATCTCAGGGGCCGCGACGCGGCGTTCGCCACGGAGCTGACCTACGGAACCCTGCGCGCCGAAGGGCTTCTCGACGCCGTCATTGCGGCGGCGTCGTCCCGCCCGCTATCGGACATCGCGGGCCCGGTCCTCGACGTGCTGCGTCTCGGCGCCTACCAGCTGCTGCGCACGAGGGTGGACTCTTACGCCGCGGTGGACACCTCGGTGCGCGCGGTGGCGAAGGTCGCCGGCGCGGGCGCGCGCGGGTTCGTCAACGCCATTTGCGCAAAATCTCCTCGAAGACCGAGGACGAGTGGGTGGCCGAGGTCGCCCCGGACCCGGCGGTCGATCCGATTGGGTACGTCGCGCTCAAGCACGCCCACCCGCGCTGGATCGCCGAGGCGTTTGCTCTCGCGCTCGGCCCGGAGGCGGGAGAGCTGCAGCAGGCCCTCGCAGCCGACGACGCCCGCCCGACCGTCCACCTGGTCGCCCGCCCCGGCGAGATCACCGCCGAGGAGCTGGCTCTGATTACCGGCGGCGAGGAGGGGCCGTGGTCGCCCTATGCCGTGCGCCTCGAATCCGGCGCGCCCGGCGAACTGGAGCCGGTCCGGCAAGGGCTGGCGGCGGTCCAGGACGAGGGCTCGCAGCTGATCGCCCGCGCGCTCACGCTGGCGCCCATTGAGGGCGAGGACACCGGGCGCTGGCTCGACCTGTGCTCGGGCCCCGGCGGCAAGACCGCGTTCATCGGCGGAATCGCCGCCATGGAGGACGCCCACGTCGACGCGGTGGAGCTCTCCGCCAAGCGCGCGGGTCTGGTGGAGAAGGCCACCTCCGGGATGCCTGTGACCGTCACCGTCGCCGACGGCCGCGAGTCCGGCCTCGAACCCGGCTTCGACCGAGTGCTGGTCGACGCACCCTGCTCCGGCCTGGGCTCTCTGCGCCGTCGCCCGGAGGCCCGCTGGCGCAAGACGCCGGCCGACCTTCCCGCGCTGACCCAGCTGCAGCTGGAGCTGCTCACGGAGGCCGTACGCCTGACCCGCCCCGGCGGCGTGGTCATCTATTCGACGTGTTCACCCAACCTGCGGGAGACCCGCGGCATCGTGGACAAGGCCGTCGCAAAGCTGGACGTGACGGAGCTTGACGCGCACGGGCTGGTAGAACCGATGGACCGGGTGGGCCAGTTCAAGTCGGTGCAGATGTGGCCACACCGCCACGGCACGGACGCCATGTTCTTCGCTGTGCTGCGCAAGAACGGCTAGGCTTTCGGGTATGAACGCTCCGATTATTGCCCCGTCCATCCTCGCCGCAGACTTCGCCCGACTCGACCGCGAGGTCGAGGCCGTCTCCAAGGCCGACTGGCTGCACATCGACGTCATGGACGGGCACTTCGTCCCGAACCTCTCCTTCGGCGCCCCCGTTTTGGAGGCTGTCGCGAAGGTGACGGACAAGTACCTGGACGTCCACCTGATGATCGAGGCCCCCGAGAAGTGGGTCGACACCTACATCAAGGCAGGCGCGTCGTCGGTGATTTTCCACGTCGAGCGTCCGAGGACCCGGTCGCGCTGGCCCGGCACATCCGCGCGCAGGGAGTCAAGGCGGGCTTCTCGCTGCGCCCGGGCACCCCGATCGAGCCGTGGCTCGATCACCTCGCAGAGTTCGACGAGGTTCTGGTCATGAGCGTCGAGCCGGGCTTCGGCGGCCAGTCCTTCATGCCGGACCAGCTGGACAAGGTGGTCAAGCTGCGCTCCCGCATCGACGCCGACGGCCTGGACACCCTCATCGAAATTGACGGTGGCATCTCCTCGAAGACCATCGAGGCCGCGGCCGCCGCCGGCTGTGACGCCTTCGTCGCCGGCTCTGCGGTCTACAACGCCGAGGACCGCAACGCGGCCGTCGAGGAGCTGCGCGCCCTGGCGACCGCCGCCGCGGCCAAGTAACGAGCGACACGGGTCTACGAGCATGGCGGTTTTCCCCGACCTTCTCACCACGGTCCCGCTTTCCGACGCCGCCGCAATGCGCCTCGCTATTGACGCAGGGCAGCGGGTGCGCGGTACAACCTACCCGAATCCCCCGGTGGGTTGCGTCGTCCTCGACGCCAACGGCATCGTCGTTGGTGCGGCCGGTACCGAGCCCACGGGTGGCCTCCACGCCGAGCCGCAGGCGCTGGCGATGGCGGGCGAGCGTGCACGGGGTGGCACGGCCGTAGTGACGCTGGAGCCCTGCAACCACCAGGGCCGCACGCCGCCGTGTACTGGTGCCCTCTTGCGCGCCGGAGTGGCGCGTGTGGTCTACGCCGTCGCTGACCCGAACCCGGTCGCATCGGGCGGCTCTCAGTGGCTGTCCGAACGTGGCATCGAGGTCGTCGGCTCCTTCCGCAGCCCCGAAGTAGCCGACGGTTACCTGCGCCCGTGGCTGCACTGGCAGGCGACCCGGCGGCCGCACATCACCCTGAAGACCGCCGGTACCCTCGACGGGTTCGCCGCGGCCACCGACCGGACCTCGCAGTGGATTACCGGCCCCGAGGCCAGGGCCCACGTGCACGTCGATCGCAGTCGTCGGCAAGCGATAGTGGTGGGAACCGGCACGGTGGCGGCGGACGACCCCCAGCTGACCGCGAGGGACTCGGCCGGCGAGCTGGCGTCGAGCCAACCGCTGCGGATTGTGATCGGCAACACGGAGGTGCCAGAAGACGCGCGGATTAGGGGAGAGGGCTTCCGACAGATTCGCACCCACGACATCGAAGTGGCCCTCGACGTCATGGCGGACATGTCGCTCGTCGACGTCCTCGTCGAGGGCGGCCCGCGGCTTGCGGCGGCCTTCCTGCAGGCAAACGCGGTAGACGCCATCGAGTCTTACGTCGCGCCCGCTTTTCTCATGGCGGGGCTTCCCGTCACGTCGGGGCCGGAGCATACGACGATCGGGGACATCACCAGGTTTAGGACTCAGTCCGTGGAAACGCTTGGCGGGGACGTCCTCATTCGCGCCGTCCGGGCCTGAACCCCGCCTGCCCTCACCTGAACCCCGCCTGCACCAGAGCGAAAACGGCTACAGTCGGGTCAGTACTTTATTCATAAATTCATCTACGGATCGGCACCACGGCTTGAGCAATACGTAATGAACAATTCGTATTAGGACTTGCGGCATTCGATCCGTCACCACAGGACCGGGAGGGCACTGACAACCATGTTCACAGGCATCGTCGAGGAGCTGGGCGTAATCAACGCCATCGAGCGCGGCTCCGACTCCATCACGCTGACCATCGGGTGCGAGAAGGTGCTTTCCGACGCCCACCACGGCGACTCGATCGCCGTCAACGGCGTGTGCCTGACCGTGGTTGACCAGGGGACCGATTACTTTACGGCCGATCTCATGCAGGAGACGCTGGACCGGTCGAGCCTCGGCCAGGTGGAGGTCGGCTCCCGGGTCAACCTGGAGCGCGCCACCGCCGTCGGTCAGCGACTCGGTGGCCACATTATGCAGGGCCATGTGGACGGCACCGGAGAAGTCCTCTCCCGCACCCCGGGCGAGCGGTGGGAGGTCGTGCGGATTTCCCTGCCCGAGTCCTTGGACAGGTACGTCGTGGAGAAGGGGTCCATCGCCGTTGACGGAACCTCCCTGACGGTCTCGGCCATCGGCCCCGGATACTTCGAGGTCAGCCTCATCCCGACGACGCTAACGGACTCCATCGTGGGGCAGGCTCCTGTCGGCGCCATAGTTAACCTGGAAGTCGATGTGCTGGCCAAGTACGTCGAGAAAATGATCGAAAGATAAGCTGGACCACTGTGATTACGTTCGACTCCATTGAGCAGGCCATCGCCGACATCGCCGCGGGTAAGGCGGTCGTCGTCGTCGACGACGAGGACCGTGAAAACGAAGGCGACATCATCTTCGCCGCGGAGAAGGCCACCCCGGAGCTCGTGGCCTTCATGGTCCGCTATTCCTCCGGTTACATTTGCGCGCCTCTGACCGGCGAGGATTGCGACCGACTGAATCTGCCGCCGATGGTCACGCAGAATGAGGATGCCCGGGGCACCGCGTACACCGTCACCGTTGACGCCAATACGGGCACGACGGGCATTTCCGCTGTCGACCGCGCCAACACGATTCGCCACCTGGCGTCGGCTGATTCCTCGCCCCACGACTTCACCCGTCCCGGCCACGTCGTCCCGCTGCGCGCCCGCGACGGCGGCGTCCTCGTCCGGGCCGGCCACACCGAGGCGTCCGTCGACCTGGCCCGTCTGGCGGCCTGCGCCCGGCCGGCGTCCTCTGCGAGGTCGTGTCCGAAAAGGACCCGACCGGCATGGCCCGCTCCGAGGAGCTGCGGGAATTCTGCGACCGCCACGGCCTATGCCTGATCTCGATCGAGCAGATCATTCAGTACCGCCGCCACAACGAGAAGCTCGTGGAAAAGGTCGTCGAGACGCGCCTGCCCACCGAGTTCGGCGAGTTTACCGCGGTCGGCTACCGCAGCCTTATCGACGGTGTGGAGCACGTTGCCCTGGTAGTCGGCGACGTCGCTTCCAACGGCGGGGAAGACGTCCTGGTCCGGGTGCACTCCGAGTGCCTCACCGGCGATGTCTTCGGCTCCCGACGCTGCGACTGTGGCCAGCAGCTGCACAAGTCGATGGAGATGGTCCAGGAAGCCGGCCGCGGAGTGATCCTCTACATGCGTGGCCACGAAGGCCGCGGCATCGGCCTGATGCCGAAGCTGCAGGCCTACCACCTGCAGGACGAGGGCGCGGACACCGTCGACGCCAACCTCGCTCTGGGGCTGCCGTCCGACGCGCGCGAGTATGGCACAGGGGCGCACATCCTCCGGGACCTGGGTGTGAAATCCATGGCCTTGCTCACGAACAACCCGACGAAGCGCGCCGGCCTCGGCGGCTACGGCCTCGAAATGAGCCGGCGAGTCCCGGTGCCGGTTGAAGTCAACGAAGACAACTTGAAATACTTGACCACGAAGCGCGACCGAATGGGCCATGACCTGCCCTGGTTGGACGATTACATCGCAGTGCACGGTCACGTAAGCGGCGCAGACAGCGAAGGGAGCTAAGCAGATGAGTGGTGCAGGATTGACGGATGTCTCCGTCCCGGACTCCACGGGTGTCTCCGTCGGTGTCGTCACTTCCCACTGGAACGAGCACATCACAGGCCAGCTCCGCGCCGAGGCACTGCGCCAGGCCGAGGAGGCAGGCGCTACCGTCACCGACGTGACCGTCGTAGGCGCCCTGGAAATCCCGGTCGTGGTCCAGGAGCTGGCCCGTACGCACGACGCGGTTGTGGCGCTCGGCTGTGTCATCAAGGGCGGCACGCCGCATTTCGACTACGTCTGCGACTCGGTGACGGCGGGGCTTACCCGGATTGCCCTGGATCAGTCGACGCCGATTGGCAACGGCGTGCTGACCTGCAACACTGAGGAGCAGGCAATCGCACGCGCGGGCGGCGAAGGGGCTAGCGAGAACAAAGGCCGCGAGGCCATGGCAGCAGCACTCCACACCGTCGCCGTGCTGAGGGACATTCACAGGGAAAATTCGTAGGGCAGGAGAGCATGAGATGAGTGAGACCACGAACGCCTCCGGGCAATCTGCTCAGGCGTCGGCAAGCGCGGTGGCCCCGGCAACCGACGAGACTAGCCAGGGACAGTGGCTTCAGGTAATCACCTCCAAGAAGCTGACGACCTGGGCCGTAATTGCAGCCGTCATCGTCTTCGCAATCCACGTCTTCATGGGCATTGTGGTTGATTTCGGCAATACCGGGGCGAACGTGACGGCTATTGACCGCCTGGCGTTCCCTGTCCTCGGTGCCATCATCGCCGGGGTATGTCTGCTGCTGACCCGCGCCCGCGTGCGCGTCAGCGATCGGGGCGTCGAGGTCCGCAACCTGCTCACCGCGAAGTTCTACCCGTGGAACGATATCTACGGGCTGAGCTTCCCGAAGAAGTCGAAGTGGGCCCGCCTGGAACTTCCGGACTTCGAATTCGTGCCCATGCTCGCGGTCCAGGCCGCAGACGGGGCCCGCGTGGTCGATGCGATCAATCGATTCCGCGAGCTCGAAGACAAGTACATGCCGGAGGATTAGTCGGTAGCTCATGACTGATCCCTCCCGGTACCGACCAGCCCCCGGCACTATTCCCGTAGAGCCGGGGGTGTACCGTTTCCTCGACTCCACGGGGCGCGTTCTCTACGTCGGCAAGGCGAAAAATCTTCGCGCGCGGCTGTCCAATTACTTCCAGGACCTCACCCGGCTTCATCCGCGCACCCGCCAGATGGTGCAGTCGGCGTCGAAGGTGACCTGGACCGTCGTTGGCAACGAGGTCGAGGCGCTGCAGCTGGAATACACGTGGATTAAGCGCTTCAACCCGCGGTTCAATGTGATGTACCGCGACGATAAGTCCTATCCGATGCTGGCCGTCAGCGTCGGTGAGGTCTATCCGCGCCTGTTCCTCTACCGAGGCCCGCGGCGCAAAGGCGTGCGTTATTTCGGCCCCTACTCCCACGCCTGGGCGATCCGCGAGACGCTGGACCTGCTCACGCGCGTCTTTCCCGCCCGCACCTGTGCGAAGGGCGTCTTCAATCGCCAGCAAGCCCTGGGGCGCCCGTGCCTGCTGGGGTACATCGACAAGTGCTCCGCGCCCTGCGTCGGTAGGGTTAGCGCTGCGGAGCACCGGGAGATAGTTAAGGGCTTCACCAGCTTCATGGCGGGGAACACGGGTCCGGTCACCCGTCGGCTGAAGCAGGAGATGTCGGCCGCCGCGGACAACCTCGATTTTGAGAAGGCCGCGAGCCTGCGCGATAACCTCGCGGCCATCGACAAGGTCATGGAGCGCCAGTCCGTCGTGCTTTCCGACGCCGCCGATGCGGACCTCATCGCCTTTGCCACCGATGAACTCGAAGCTGCCGTACAGATTTTTCACGTGCGGGGCGGGCGCATCTACGGCCAGCGGGGCTGGGTCGTCGAGAAGTCGGGGGAGTACGCGACCCAGGATTTTCACGAGGGGGACAAGGACCCGAGCCTGGGCGGCCTGATGGCGCAGTTTTTAACCCAGTTCTACGGCGATGCCGCGAAGCACGCGGCCGCGGACGGGGACGATTCGACCACTGCCGCGCAGGTTGTGCCGAGGGAAATCCTGGTGCAGGCGCCGCCGGAGGACCAGGAGCAGGTTGCCTCATTCCTGGAAGATATCCGAGGGGCGCACGTCGATATTCGGGTTCCCCAGCGCGGGGACAAGCGGGCGCTGATGGATACGGTCGCCCGGAATGCGACCGAGGCCCTCAAGCAGCACAAACTCAAGCGAAGCGGAGACCTGACCACCAGGTCGCAGGCCCTGGCGGAGCTGCAGGAGGCCCTGTTCCTGGACGAGGCTCCGCTGCGCATCGAGTGCACGGATATCTCGCATATCCAGGGCACCGACGTCGTCGCCTCCCTCGTGGTCTTCGAGGATGGCCTGCCAAAGAAGTCCGACTACCGCCGTTACCGTATCAAAGACGCCGCCGGCGACGGCCACTCCGACGACGTGGCCTCCATCGCCGAGGTTGTCCGACGGCGTTTCCTGCGCCACAACTCGGACAAGCTGGACGTCCCCGACGACGAGACCGACATGTTCGTCGAGGAGACCACCGATGCGGTGGAGGAACAGGCCAAGGGCGCTCGGAAGTTCGCCTATCCGCCACAGCTCTTCATCGTCGACGGTGGCGCGCCCCAGGTCGCCGCCGCACAGGCTGTGTTGGACGAGCTGGAGGTCACCGATGTGGCGCTCGTCGGCATCGCCAAGCGTTTGGAGGAGCTCTGGACGCCGGACGACGACGAGCCCGTCATCCTTCCGCGCAATGCGGAGGCCATGTACCTGATCCAGCGAATCCGTGACGAAGCCCACCGCTTTGCCATTACCTACCACCGGCAGCAGCGCTCGAAACGCATGCGGGCGTCGGTGCTCGACGGAGTCAAGGGGCTGGGCCCCGCCCGGCGCAGCGAACTGGTCAAACACTTCGGGTCAGTCGCCGCGTTGAAGCAGGCCACGGTGGAGGACATAGAAGAAGTGCCTGGATTCGGGCCTTCTCTTGCCCGGAGCGTATTCGAGTTCCTTCACCCCGAAAGCCCCGGGGCGCAGCCGTAAGTTGTATTAGAGTGAGGGGCATGAGCAACCCTGGCCTTTCTCCCCAAGCTGAAAAGTCGCTTGTGCTGATCACCGGCATGTCCGGTTCCGGTCGAAACACTGCTGCAAGTGTTTTAGAGGAGATGGGCTGGTACGTCGCCGACAACCTGCCACCGGAGTTGATTATGCGAATGGTCGAGTTGACCTTCGCGGCGGATTCGCCGGTCGAGCGGCTGGCTATCGTGACGGATGTTCGCTCCCGCGCCTTCGCCGGCAATCTGGGGGAGGTTCTGGACCGGCTTCGGGCGGAGGGACGCCAGCCGTATGTCATCTTCTTCGACGCCAACGATGACACCTTGATCGCCCGCTACGATTCCGTGCGTCGCATGCACCCGCTGCAAAAGAATGGCACCCTCACCCAGGGAATTGCGGCCGAGCGCCAGATGCTGCTGCCGATCAAGGGCATGTCGGACCTGGTCGTCGACACTTCCGATATGAGTGTGCACGACCTGCGCCGGGAATTGGAGCACCAATTGTCCGACAGTGAAAACAAGGTCCAGCAGGTCACCTTGGAGTCCTTCGGGTTTAAGCACGGCGCTCCGCGTGACGCTGACATGCTTTTCGACGTTCGTTTCCTACCGAACCCGTATTGGGTGCCGGAATTGCGGTCGGGGCGTGGCACAAACAAGCCGGTAGCGGACTATGTGCTCAGCCAGCCGGAAGCGGAAGGGTTCCTCGACAAGGTCTCATCCTTGATTGATCTCGTATTGCCCGGTTATCGACGCGAGGGCAAGAGCTTTATGACGGTTGCCATTGGGTGTACGGGCGGACACCACCGGAGTGTCGCTGTCGTCGAGGCCCTCGCGAAGCGGCTGGCGGACCTACCCGGCGTGGACATCAATGTGTTCCACCGCGACATCAATCGGAATTAGTTTCTCGGAAAGGAGGGTGAAAACGCAGTGACTACGATTACGAGCCTTGGTGGCGGGCACGGCCTGTTTGCAACGCTGCGGGCGGCGCGTCGCATCGCCGATTCGGTCACGGCGGTGGTCACCGTCGCGGACGACGGCGGTTCGTCCGGTCGTTTGCGTCGCGAGCTGGGGCAGATTCCTCCGGGGGACCTGCGTATGGCCCTTGCGGCCTTGTCGGCGGACACCGAGAAGGGCGACCTGTGGGAAACGACCCTGCAGCACCGCTTTGGTGGAACCGGGGCGCTGGCGGGCCACGCGATCGGCAACCTGATTATCGCGGGCTTGACCAGCGTGATGGGCAGCGAAGTCGCGGCCCTTGACGAGCTGGCGCGCCTACTGCAGATTCGGGGGCGCGTGGTTCCGATGTCCCCAATCCCTCTGGAGATTGAAGCCGAGGTGGTGGGCCTCGAGGAAGATGCGCGAGTTGTCCGTCAGGTCCGCGGCCAGGTCGCGGTCGCGACTACGCCTGGGCAAGTCCGGAGGATTCGGCTGATCCCCGAGAACCCGCCGGCGGCGCCGGAGGCCGTGGAGGCAATTCACGCCGCCGACCTGGTGACGCTCGGACCGGGCTCCTGGTTCACGTCAGTTCTCCCGCACCTGCAAGTTCCGGGTTTGCTCTCCGCGCTGCGGGAGACTTCGGCGACGACCGCGGTGGTGCTCAATCTGGTGGCAGAGCCCGGCGAGACCGCGGGTTTTTCCGCGGAGCGCCACATCCATATGCTCTCGCAACACGCGCCTGATTTGAAGATTGACTACATCCTGATCGACAACAACACGCCTCTGGCGGACACGGAGAAGAAGTACCTGACCCGTGCGGCCCAGACCCTTTCGGCGCAGGTTGTCTTCGCTGACGTTCAGGAGTTGGCCGATTACGGCGTGCTCACAGGTCGTCATAGTCCAGAAAAGCTCTCTCTAGCGCTCAACACGTTGCTCTGACGCCCCAGCCCTGCCGCTCGACCCCCGGGCAGTGACGGCCCGCCCAGCGTCCAGCGCCCAGGGCCGAGCCCGCCAACTGGTCCTCCCTTGGCCTTTAAGGGCTGATAGGGGGCGGAATCTCCACGCCGCTGCGGCGTCGGCTAGTATCTTGGGGACAATTCATCGACTTCGTTTTCCCAGCAGATTAAGGATGACCAACCGTGGCATTGACGGCCAAAGTCAAAGACGAGCTCGCACGCGTGAGCGTTGCGCAGGAGAGCGCTCAGGCGGCGGAAATCGCCACGCTTTTTCGTTTTTGCGGTGGGCTTCACCTGGTGGCGGGCAAGATCGTTCTGGAGGCAGAACTTGATTCGGGGGCAGTCGCCAGAAGGCTGCGCCAGATGTTGTCGTCGCTCTACGACGTCGAGGCTTCGCTCAACGTGCTGTCGCCGGGTGGCCTGCGTAAGACTTCCCGCTACATCGTCCGCGTTACCGACGGCGCCGAGCTCGTCGTAAGGCAGACGGGGCTGATTGATTCGGCTGGAAGGCCTGTCCGTGGTCTGCCGCGGAAATTGATTATGGGGCCCACGGTCGATCAGGAGGCCGCATGGCGCGGCGCTTTCCTGGCGCATGGTTCCCTGACGGAGCCGGGCCGGTCGTCGTCGCTGGAGGTCACTGCGCCCTGCCCGGAAGCGGCTCTGGCTCTGGTCGGCTGCGCACGCCGACTGGGGATTTCCGCTAAGAGCAAGGAGAACAAGTCCCGCGGGGGAGACCGCGTGATCATTCGCGAGGGTGACGCCATCGGCGCTCTGCTAACCCGCATGGGAGCGCAGACCACCAGGCTGGAGTGGGAAGAGCAGCGGATGCGCAGGGAGGTCCGTGCTACGGCCAATCGCCTGGCCAATTTTGACGACGCCAACCTTCGCCGTTCTGCACGCGCCGCGGTGATCGCCGCGGCCAGGGTGAGCCGGGCACTGGAGATCCTCGGGGACGACGTACCGGATCACCTGGTCTCGGCGGGACAGCTCCGCGTTGAGCACAAGCAGGCCTCGCTGGAGGAATTGGGCCAATTGGCCAACCCGCCGATGACGAAGGACGCAGTGGCCGGACGCATCCGCCGATTGCTATCTATGGCCGACCGGAGAGCAAAGGAATTGGGCATTGCGCCCACAACCGCGGCGGTCACCGACGAACTTTTTGACGGATCTTCCGAGGTTGAATAGAAACATTTGCCCATGTCATAGGCATTTTGTGGTTTATTTGCCCGGTTGTTTCCGCTCGGTCAAAAAATTCTTCCGTGCGCGATTGGTAAACCACACGTACACTCATTAATGAACCTGTTGGAGCGCTTCCCGCGCACTGGCAGTGGCATTCTTTCGCCAATCCATTAAGGAGATTATCGTGACGGTTCGTGTAGGTATTAACGGTTTTGGCCGTATCGGCCGCAACTTCTTCCGCTCTCTGCTGGCTTCGGGCGCAGACCTGGACGTCGTTGCCGTAAACGACCTCACTGACAACAAGACCCTGGCGCACCTGCTGAAGTACGACTCCATCATGGGTCGTCTCGACGCCGAGGTCTCCTACGACGATGAGTCCCTCACCGTCAACGGCAAGCGCATCCTGGCCTTCGCTGAGCGCGATCCGAAGAACCTGCCCTGGGGCGACAACAACGTTGACATCGTGATCGAGTCCACCGGCTTCTTCACCGACGCCAACGCCGCAAAGGCCCACATCGAGGCGGGCGCCAAGAAGGTCATCATCTCTGCTCCGGCCAAGAACGAGGACGCAACCTTCGTCGTCGGCGTCAACCACACCGACTACGACCCGGCCAAGCACAACATCATCTCGAACGCTTCCTGCACCACCAACTGCCTCGCCCCGATGGCAAAGGTCCTGGACGAGAAGTTCGGCATCGCCCGCGGTCTGATGACCACGGTCCACGCCTACACCGGCGACCAGCGCCTGCACGATGCACCGCACAAGGACCTGCGTCGCGCCCGCGCTGCAGCCCTGAACATCGTCCCGACCTCCACCGGTGCCGCCAAGGCTGTCGCCCTGGTCCTGCCGCAGCTCAAGGGTCTGCTGGACGGCTACGCACTCCGCGTTCCGACCCCGACTGGTTCCGTCACCGACCTGACCTTCGAGGCTAAGAACGAGGTCTCTGTCGAGTCCGTCAACGCCGCCATCAAGGAGGCCGCTGAGGGCGAGCTCAAGGGCATCCTGGGCTACAACGAGGACCCGATCGTCTCCAAGGACATCGAGGGCGACCCGCGTTCCTCCATCTTTGACGCACCGCTGACCAAGGTCATCGGCAACCAGGTCAAGGTCGTCTCCTGGTACGACAACGAGTGGGGTTACTCCAACCGCCTCGTCGACCTGACCGTCTACGTCGGCGAGCGCCTCTAATCTCATAACTGGTTAATCCCAGACCCCGAACGGGCCGGGGTGGCTGTGCCTGATGGTGCATCCACCTCGGCCCGTTTTCCATCTATTTGCCAAAGGATTCTCACAAGATGACCGTTAAGACCGTCAAGGACCTCATTGCAGAAGGCATCGAGGGGCGCTACGTACTCGTCCGCTCCGACTTCAACGTCCCGCTGAAGGACGGCGTTATCACCGACCCGGGCCGCATTGACGCATCGCTGCCGACTCTCACCGCACTCGTCGAGGCTGGCGCCAAGGTCGTTGTCATGGCTCACCTCGGCCGTCCAAAGGGCCAGGTCAACCCCGACTTTTCCCTGGCCCCGGTCGCCGAGGCCCTGTCTGAGCGCCTCGACCAGTATGTAGCACTGGCCGGCGACGTCGCCGGCGAAGACGCTCACGAGCGCGCTAACGGCCTGACCGAGGGTGATGTCCTGCTGCTGGAAAACGTCCGTTTCGATCCGCGCGAGACCTCGAAGGACGAGGCCGAGCGCGCGGAGTTCGCCGCGGAGCTCGCAGCACTTGTACCGGACGGTGCCTTTGTTTCCGACGGCTTCGGCGTCGTCCACCGCGCCCAGGCATCTGTTTACGACGTCGCAAAGAAGCTTCCGCACTACGCCGGAACCCTGGTTCAGAACGAGCTCGAGGTCCTCCGCAAGGTCGCCGAAGCTCCGGAGAAGCCCTACACGGTTGTGTTGGGTGGTTCGAAGGTCTCCGACAAGCTCGGCGTCATTGAGGCCCTGGCCCCGAAGGTCGACTCGCTGGTCATCGGCGGCGGTATGTGCTTTACCTTCCTGGCCGCCCAGGGCTACTCCGTCGGTAGCTCCCTGCTTCAGGAAGAGATGATCGACACCTGCAAGGACCTGCTTGCGCGCTACGGTGACAAGATTGTCCTGCCGACCGACGTCATCGTCGCTGACAAGTTTGCTGTCGACGCGGACCACAAGGTCGTCGAGGTCAACGAGATTCCCGAGGGGTGGATGGGCCTGGACGTTGGACCGGCCTCCGCGAAGGCATTCGCCAAGGTCCTCGGCGAGTCCAAGACTGTCTTCTGGAACGGCCCGATGGGCGTGTTCGAGATGGAAGCCTTCGCCAACGGCACCCGCTTCGTCGCCCAGGCGATCATCGACGCGACCAAGAATAACGGCTGCTTCTCCGTCGTCGGTGGCGGCGACTCCGCGGCTGCAGTTCGTACGCTCGGCCTGGACGAGGATGGCTTCAGCCACATTTCCACCGGCGGTGGCGCATCGCTGGAGTTCCTGGAGGGCAAGACCCTCCCGGGCGTCGACGTTCTCGAAGGCTAGTCGGTTCAACCGTTCACTCGGCTAGACCTCGGTCGAGGGCAGCGCCTCGCGTTGCCCCTTGCCGGAGAACTATTACCCATTTTCTCAATTAGGAAGTGAATTCCACCACTATGGCACGCAAACCATTCATCGCCGGTAACTGGAAGATGAACCTGAACCACCTCGAGGCCATCGGCGTTGTGCAGAAGCTGGCCTTCGCACTGCCGAAGGAGTACTACGAGAAGGTCGACGTCGCAGTCATCCCTCCGTTCACCGACCTTCGCTCCGTTCAGACCCTGGTCGAGGGTGACAAGCTCTCGGTCACCTACGGCGCCCAGGATGTCTCCACCGAGGAGTCCGGAGCCTACACCGGCGAGATTTCTGCATCCATGCTGGCGAAGCTCGGCTGCACCTGGGTCGTCGTCGGGCACTCCGAGCGCCGCGACATGCACGGAGAGACCGACGAGCTTGTCGCCAAGAAGGCGAAGGCAGCTCTCAAGGAGGACATCAACCCGATCGTGTGCGTCGGCGAGCACCTCGATGTCCGCGAGGCGGGCAAGCACGTGGAGCACGTCGTCGCGCAGGTTAAGGGCTCCCTTGCCAACCTGACCGACGCCGAGCTGGCCAAGACGGTCATCGCTTACGAGCCGGTCTGGGCGATTGGTACCGGCAAGGTCGCCTCGGCAGCTGATGCGCAGGAGGTCTGTGGCGCAATCCGTAAGACCATCGCGGAAATTGCCAACGAGAACATTGCCAAGGACATGCGCATCCTCTACGGCGGCTCCGTGAAGCCCGAGAACGTCGCGGAGATCGTCGGCCAGCCTGACGTCGACGGCGGCCTCGTCGGAGGTGCGTCGCTGGATGGCGAGGCATTCGCGAAGCTGTGCGCACTCGCGGCAGACGCGGCAGTCTAAGCGACACACCGCGATACTTTCACGATAAAGGCGTATTCTAAACCCCGACCTAGCAATCTTGCATTGCTCGCAGGTCGGGGTTTTTCGCCCTGCGAATAGTTCCAAGGAGGATCAGTCTTGTGAAGCACGACAGCGAAGACAAGATCGACAATGCCCACGACGACAGTGGTGACGCAGCAGCCCGGGCAGCCACGAAGGTCGCCCCACAGACCGGCACACAGGACGGTGTAGAGGATAGGGACCTCCTCTGGGAGGACATACGCCACCTTGGGCGCATCCTCGGCCAGGTCATCCGGGAGCAGGAAGGCGAAGAGGTCTTCAACCTTGTGGAAAACGCTCGCCGGGCCGCGTTTAACCTACACCGCGGAACGGGAAAGGTAGAGGAGTTGACCGACCTCTTCCGGGATATCGACCCGGAGGAAGCCAACCCGGTCATCCGTGCGTTTACCCACTTCGCCCTCCTTGCAAACCTCGCGGAGGATCTCCACGAGGAGCTCGGCATCGAGGAACGACTCGACGCCGGGGAACCTCCGGCGGATTCGACGCTCGAGGCCACCTGGACGAAACTCCGCTCCGCCGGAGTTTCTCAGTTCCAGTTGCGCGAGTTGATGGAGAACATCGAGGTCGTCCCGGTTCTGACAGCTCACCCGACGGAGACCCGACGCCGGACCGTCTTCGACGTCCAAAAGCACATCACGCAGGCAATGCGTCGACGCCACGAGATCATCGCGGCCCCGGTGAATGCGCGCACGGCCCAGAAGCTGGCAGAGATCGACGCCGATATCCGTCGTCGCATCCTGACCCTCTGGCAGACGGCGCTGATCCGAATGAATCGCCCGGATATCAGGGACGAAGTCGAGGTCGGCCTGCGCTACTACCAGCTCTCGCTGCTGGAGGCGGTGCCACGCCTGAACCGCGACGTCGTCAAGCACGTGCGGGAATTGGGTGGCGCGAAGCTGCCCGCGCGGCCCACAATTCGGATGGGTTCCTGGATTGGCGGCGACCACGACGGCAACCCGTTCGTGACGGAGGAAACCCTGCGTTACGCGTCCGACAGGGCGGCGGGTACGATTCTTCGCCACTACCTGGCGCAGCTCCACCTGCTCGAGCGGGAGTTGAGCCTGAGCGACCGCCTGACCAAGGTCACTGTCGACCTGGTTTCGCTGGCGAGCCGGGGCAACAACGATGTCCCTAACCGCGCCGACGAGCCCTACCGCCGCGCCGTCCACGGCATTCGCGGGCGCGTGGCGGCCACCGCGATTTCGCTGTTCGGCCACTCGGTGATCGAGGGAAAGTGGGAGGACTTCGCCCCCTACGACAGCGCCGACGAGCTATTGCAGGACCTGTCGGTCGTTGACTCCTCGCTGCGCGCGAGCCAGGACGACCTCATTGCGGACCACCGGCTTCGGGACCTCATCGCCGCCGTCGAGGTCTTCGGTTTTCACCTCTATTCCGTCGACATCCGCCAGAATTCGGACAGCCACGAGGAGATCCTGACCGAGCTCTTCGCCGCGGCTGGCGTGACCGACAACTACGCAGCGCTGGGGGAGAACGCGAAGGTCGAGCTGCTGACCAGGGAGCTGCAATCCTCGCGCCCGCTGATTCCCTCCCGCGCCGAGCTCTCGGAGCCTACCGCGCGCGAACTGGGCATCATGCGGGCCGCCGCCGAGTCCGTTCGCAAGTACGGCGATCAGGCGGTGCCTCACTGCATCATTTCGATGTGTACCTCGGTCTCCGACCTGATGGAGCCGATGATTCTGTTGAAGGAGGTCGGCCTCATCCGCCCGAGAGATGGCCGTCCGGAGGGAAGCATCGATATTATCCCGCTCTTCGAGACCATCGAGGACCTCCAGGCCGGCGCGGACGTCCTCAAGGCCGCCTGGGCCATCCCCGCCTACCGCGCGTATGTATCTTCGCGCGGGGACCTGCAAGAGGTCATGCTCGGGTACTCCGACTCGAACAAGGACGGCGGCTACTTCGCCGCCAACTGGGCGCTTTACGACGCAGAGCTCGCGATCGTGGCAGCGGCCCGGGATGCCGGCATGCGCCTGCGCCTCTTCCACGGCAGGGGAGGCACCGTCGGCCGCGGTGGTGGGCCGTCCTACGATGCGATCCTTGCGCAGCCCTCCGGCGCCGTCCAGGGGTCCGTGCGCATCACGGAGCAGGGAGAAATCATCTCGGCGAAGTACGGCCACCCGGCATCGGCCCGCCGCAACCTGGCGGCGCTCGTGTCTGCGACGATTGAGTCGACGCTGCTCGACGTTGAGGGCCTCGACGACCCCGCCCGCGCAAACCAGATCATGTCCGAGATCTCGGACCTGTCGCGTACGGCGTACTCCGCCCTCATGCACGACGACCCCGGATTCATCGAATTTTTCAAGTCTTCCACGCCGGTGGATGAGATTGGAAGCCTGAACATCGGCTCGCGCCCGACGTCGCGCAAGCAGACCAAGACGATATCCGACCTGCGCGCCATTCCCTGGGTCCTGTCCTGGTCGCAGCAGCGCTCCATGGTGCCGGGCTGGTTTGGCGTCGGAACCGCGCTGAAGGAGTGGATCGGCGAGGACGCGGACGGTTCCAGGCTGCGGGAGCTGCGCGCATTGAATCAGGACTGGCCGTTCTTCAACTCGGTGCTGTCCAACATGGCGCAGGTCATGTCGAAGGCAGACATGAACCTGGCCAGGGCTTACGCGCATCTGTGCCGCGATAAGGAGGAGGGCGAGCGGATCTACACGATCATCCGCGACGAGTTCGACCTGACGCGGGAGATGTTCCTGAAGGTCACCGGCTACGGGACCCTTCTCGACGACAACCCGCTGCTGCGACGCTCCGTAGACATGCGCTTCCCGTACCTGATGCCGCTGAACATCATCCAGCTGGAGATGCTGCGACGCTTCCGCGCCGGCGACAACAGGGACAAGGTCCGGCGGGGAATCCAGTTGACGATGAACGGCCTTGCCACCGCGCTGCGCAATTCCGGTTAGGAACCCCGTGGCGCCTGCGCCGTCGTCAAGCAGAGGCGGCGTGGGTCCTGCGCCACGCGGTCACCGCGGCGATACGCGCGAGCCCGGCAGGGTAAGCTAGGCTAGGTTGTTGTCTCTTTTGGGCGCCTGCCGCGAAAGGGAATTCAAGCAGTATTCGAAAAGGAAGTTCACCGTGTACCTCGCCATTCAGATTGTCCTGGTCATCACATCGATTCTGATGGCGCTGTTCATCCTGCTGCACAAGGGCAAGGGTGGCGGACTCTCCAGCCTCTTCGGCGGCGGTATGCAGTCCAACCTGTCCGGCTCCACGGTGGTGGAGAAGAACCTGGACCGGGTCACGATTGTCACGGTCATCATCTGGCTGCTGTGCATCGTGCTGCTGCTGCTGTTCAAGACTTTCGGCTGGTAGGAAGCGAAATCCACAGGCCAGCACAGGAGCGGATAACTGCCGCCTGGCTGCGGCTAGCCTGCTCATAGGCAAACGAATAACCCGGCTACCCACGAGATGTGGGGGCCGGGTTTCGTCGTGCTGTGGCGGCTACTTACTCCGCTATGTGGGCGCTTAGAGTTCGGCGGCTGCCGCGTCGTCGACGAAGACGAGCGTTTCCTCGCGCCCCCTCACGCCTGCCGACGGCCATTGCTGCGGATCCGCGGCGCGGCTGATGGCACCCACGGCCTCGGCCTTCTCAGGCCCCGTCACCAGCAGCCAGACCGCGGTCGAGCGAGCGATGGCGGGCATGGTCAGGGTGATGCGCGTCGGCGGGGGCTTCGGGCAGTTGTGCACGTCCACAACGTAGTGGTCCTTCTCTGCCAACGCCGGGCTGTGGGGGAAAATCGAGTTGATGTGTCCCTCTCCGCCCATGCCGAGGAGGTGCAGGTCGAAACCGTCCGGGGCGTGCTGCTCCAGGTAGCCTTCGTATTCGTCGGTTGCCTTGACTGTGCTCACCCCTTCACCGGCGGCTGCGAACTCGAAGATGTTCTCCTCGGGGACGCCGACGGGCCCGAGGAGGCGTTCGCGGGCGGCGCGAGCGTTGCGCTCATCGGAATCCCGAGCCACGAAGCGCTCGTCGCCGAAGAAGACGAGCACGCGGGACCAGTCGATCTTCCCGGAGTCCTCCGCCAGAGCGCTAAGCAGCGCCGTCCCGGCCCCGCCGCCGGTCAGCACGACACGCACGAAGCCGTCATCGGTGACCGCTGCGGCACCGTTGCCGTCGCTTGCCGTGCCTTGGAGCTGCTCGATTTGCGACACGAACCGCGCCCGGGCAGCCTCAACGACCGAACCTTGGTCCGCAAAGCGCTCGAAGCTCGGAAAATTCGGCGCTGTTGTGCCAGTATTTGTCTCTACATTGCTCACTTGGCCGACACCCCCGGCTCGGCCTCGAAGCCGAACGTGGCGCTCGTCTCTTTCGCGCCAACGGTGCGGATGCGACTCAGGCCACGCAGCGAACGCCCGTAGGCCACGTCCGGGTCGAGGTGGCGAAGCTCCTCCGCCAGGCACTCGGACCGAGAGGGGCGGGCCAGGGCCACCTTGAACGGTGGCTTCTCGCCGTTGGTGACGACGGCCGTGGTCGCGCTCTCGACGTCGATCCTCAGCGTCGTGCCGTCGGCACGCTCGAAGGCGACCGCGGTGACCGGGGGCTTCGGCCTGCCCTTTGCGTCCAGAGGGATCTTCGCCTCGCCTGTCGACGCGCGGTTGACCGGAACGCCGAGGCGATCGGCGAGCCACCCGGCCGCGACCTCGACGGACGGGGATTCCGCCGGGCCGGAGATAGTGACCGAGGTGACGGGCTCGTGTGGGGACAGGTCGAAGGCGGAAGCCAAAACCCCGCGCCAGCTGGTGATCCGCGACCAGCACAGGTCCGAGTCGCCCGGGGTGTAGCCGGTGCGGCGCATGTAGACCGCGTTGTCGTGCGGGTCCGCCAGCGAATCCGTAATGCGCCGCTGCGCGATCCGGCCGATCGGTGTGGCCGCCGGGACCTGCGGGGCCTCCGAGGGCCACCAGGCCACGACCGGGGTGTCCGGCAGGAGCAGGGGAGTCACCACGGAGCTCGGGTGCTGCCCGACCTCACCCGCCATGTGCATGACGACGATCTCGGCGGCCCCGGCGTCGCCGCCCAGGCGCAGTTCTGCGTCGAGTCGGTTATCCAGGCGGGGATCGCCAGAGACCAGCACGAGGACGCGAGAGGGGTGCTCCCGGGAAACGGAGTTGACAGTGTCAATGATGGACTCGAGGTCGTCGTTGCTCTTGGCCAGGACGATGAGGGTCAGGACGCGACCCGTCGTGACGATGCCACCTTGTTCGCGCAGCGTCACAAGCTGGCGCGCGATGCTGCCAGTATCCGTATCCGGCAAGTTAACAATCATGGAAATGCTCTCTTCTTCTTTGATCCGGATCCGGTTTTAGGGGCGACGCCAGGCTCGGCTGTCGCGCTCAAGCATCTGATCGGCGGATTCAGGGCCCCAGGTACCAGCGGCGTACTCATCGGGGCGGCCGCGCTTGGCCCAGTACTCGATGATCGGGTCGAGAATCTTCCACGACACCTCGACCTCCTCGTTGGTGGGGAACAAGCTCGCCTCGTCGAGAAGCGCATCCAGGATGAGTCGCTCGTAGGCCTCCGGCGACTGCTCCGTGAAGACCTCAGAGTAGGAGAAGTCCATGTTGACGTCGCGGACCTCCATCGCTGAGCCCGGGACCTTCGATCCGAAGCGCATGAGCACACCCTCGTCCGGCTGCACGCGAATGACCATCGCGTTTTGGCCGAGAGCGGTAGTCATGGTCTCGGCGAAGGGCAGGTGCGGGGCCGACTTGAAGACCAGCGCGATCTCCGTGACGCGACGGCCCAGTCGCTTGCCCGTGCGCAGGTAGAAGGGAACACCCGCCCAGCGACGGGAGTTGATCTGCAGGGTGCAGGCGGCGTAGGTCTCGGTGGTCGACTCGGGGTCGAAGCCCTCCTCCTCGCGCAGGCCCGGCACGTAATTGCTGCCCTGCCACCCGGCGGCGTACTGGCCACGGGCGGTCGACTTCGACAGAGGTCGGACCGGCTCGCAGGCCCTCAGCACCTTGATCTTCTCCGCCTGGAGCTCCTCCGGGGTAAACGCCACGGGTTCCTCCATCGCGACCAGCGCCAGGAGCTGCAGCAGGTGGTTCTGGATGACGTCGCGAGCGGCGCCGATGCCGTCGTAGTAGCCCGCGCGTCCGCCAAGCCCGATGTCCTCGGCCATGGTGATCTGGACATGGTCGACGTAGTGGGAGTTCCACAGGGGATCGAAGAGCTGGTTGGCAAAGCGCATCGCCAGGATGTTCTGCACGGTCTCCTTGCCCAGGTAGTGGTCGATGCGGAACACCGACTTCTCCGGGAATACCGAGTTGACGATGCGGTTTAGCTCCTTGGCCGAGGCCAGGTCGTGACCGAAGGGCTTCTCGATGATGACGCGGCGCCAATTGTCCTCCCCAGCCTGGGCCAAACCGGCCCGATCGAGCTGGTGGCACACGTCGGGGAAGTTGTCCGGCGGAATGGACAGGTAGTAGGCCCAGTTGCTCGCGGTGCCGCGGGAAGAGTCGAGCTCGTCGAGCTTGGCAGCGAGCCTGTCGAATGCGTCATCGTCGACGAAGGTGCCCGTGACGAAGTGGATACCCTCGGCCAGGCGGTTCCACACGCTCTCGCGGAAATCCGTGCGCGCTCCGCTCTCGACCGCCTTCCGGACGTAGTCCTCGAACTCCTCCTTGCTCCATTCGCGTCGACCGTAGCCGACCAGCGCAAAGGAGGCGGGGAGCAGGCCGCGGTTGGCCAGATCATAGATAGCGGGGAGTAGCTTCTTGCGGGCTAGGTCGCCGGTCACGCCGAAGATGACCATACCGCCGGGGCCCGCGATTCGGGGCAGACGCTTGTCCTGCGTGTCCCGCAGCGGGTTAACAAAGGCCTCGTCCGCGTCGGTATTCGAACCGGGCTGGCCTGGGTGCTGATACTTCGCAAATGAGCTCACGGAGACCATAATCTCATACGAATTGGGCCCGGCTCGGTATTTCTACCGGAGCCGGGCCCATAATCGCGGCGGACACCGAAGGTTAACGGCTAAAACCGCTCCTTCAACCGCTACTTCTTGAGCTGCGTCATCCGCTGCTCGATGGAGTCTAGAAGGCTATTCCAGGAGTCGACGAACTTTTCCACGCCTTCACTCTCGAGGACTGCGATGACGTCGGCCAGGTCGATGCCCGCCTCGGAGAGCTCTTCCAGCGTTGCGGTGGCAGCCGCGCCCTGGCCGCTGACGGCATCGACGACCTCGCCGCCGAAGTCCGCGGTCGCGCGCAGGGTCTTCTCCGGCATCGTGTTGACGGTCTGAGGAGCTGCCAGCTCCGTGACGTACAGGGTGGATGGGTACTCCGGATTCTTCACGCCGGTCGACGCCCAGAGCAGACGCTGCGGGTGCGCCCCCTTGTTCTCGAGCTGGGCCCAGCGGATGTTGGTCGGCGCAAAGGCCTCCTCGAACTTGGCGTAGGCGGCACGGGCGTTCGCCAACCCCGCCTTGCCACGCAGTGCGAGGGCGTCGCCGCCCAGCGCTTCGAGCCGCTTATCAATCTCCGTATCGACACGGGAGACGAACAGGGAGGCAACCGAGTGGATGTTCTCCAGATCCAGGCCGTTGTCCTTGGCGCGGTCGAGGCCCTCCATGAAGGCCTCGATGACCTGCTGGTAGCGCTCGACGGAGAAAATCAGCGTCACGTTGACCGAAATGCCCTCGGCGAGAGCAGCGGAGACGGCCGGCAGGGAAGCGTCGGTCGCCGGAATCTTGATCATCGCGTTGGGCTTGCCCACACGCTGCCAGAGCTCGCGGGCCTGGGCGATCGTCGCCTCGTAGTCATCGGCGTAGCGCGGGTCGACCTCGATGGAGACCCGGCCATCAACGCCGTCGGACGCCTCGTAGACGCCGCTGAACAAGTCGCAGGCGTCGCGCACGTCGTCGATAGCCATGGTGAAGACTGCCTCGGCCGGGCTTGCTCCTGCAGCGGTGAGCGACGCCAACTGCGCGTCGTAGTCCTCGCCGGAGGTCATGGCGGAGGAGAAGATAGCCGGGTTGGTGGTGACGCCGACGACGCGCAGGTCGTCGATCAGATTCCTCAAATCGCCCGAGGTAAGACGCTGGCGCGACAAATCGTCGAGCCATGCGGAAGTTCCGACCTTCGCGAGTGCTTCCATCGTGGAGTTGGCCATAGTGTGTATCGCCTTTCTGTCTGTGGTCCGTCTGGATCTGTGATCTATATGGAAAGAAAAATTATGAAGGTGTAGAAACACCATCGGCGTGGGAGTGATCGTTGATGACCCCCACGCGACGATGCTAAACCGCTATTTTGAAGTTCGCTCTACTTCGCGGCCTCGATGGATTCCTTCGCAGCGGCGACGACCGCATCGGCGGTGATGCCGAACTTCTCGAAAAGCTCCTGGTACGGGGCGGAAGCGCCGAAGTGCTCCAGCGACACGGCGCGGCCTGCGTCTCCGATGTGGCGGTACCACGGCATTGCGACACCGGCCTCGACCGAAACGCGGGCGCGCACTGCCTTCGGCAGTACCGACTCGCGGTAGGCCTCGTCCTGCTTCTCGAACCAGTCGAGGCAGGGCACAGAGACGACGCGGGCGCTGACGCCCTCGCCACGCAGCTTCTCGGCGGCCTCGACGGCCAGGTGAACCTCGGAGCCGGTGCCCATCAGGATGACGTCCGGGACGTCCTTCTCGCCGTCGGAAAGCACGTACGCGCCGCGGCGGACACCCTCGGCGGCCTTCTCCTTGGTGCCCTCCAGAACAGGGACGTTCTGGCGGGTCAGGGCCAGCGCCTTCGGACCCTTCTCGCCTGCGAGGGCGGCAGCCCAGGCCGCGGCTGTCTCGTTGGCATCCGCCGGGCGCAGGGTGGACATCTCCGGGATGGCGCGAAGCGAAGCGAGCTGCTCGACCGGCTGGTGGGTCGGGCCGTCCTCGCCGAGGCCGATGGAGTCATGGGTCCACACGTAAATCGGGGACAGGCCCATCAGCGCGGCCAGGCGAACGGCCGGGCGCATGTAGTCGGAGAAGATCAGGAAGGTTCCGCCATAGGGGCGAGTCCCGCCGTGGAGCATGATGCCGTTGAGGATCGAGCCCATCGCGTGCTCGCGGATGCCGAAGTGCAGGTTGCGGCCGTACGGGTCGGTGCTCCAGGTACCCGTGGTGATCGACTTCGGGCCGAAGGAGGCCTCGCCCTTGAGCACCGTGTTGTTGGAGCCCGCGAGGTCAGCCGAGCCACCCCAGAGCTCCGGGAGCTCCTTGCCGAGGACCTGCAGGGCAGCCTCGGACGCCTTGCGGGTGGCCACGCCCTTCGCGTCCGGCTCCCAGGTCGGCAGCTCCGCATCGAAGCCCTCGGGCAGCTCGCCCGCGTTCAGTCGGTCCAGCAGGGCCTTGCGCTCCGGATTCGCCGCAGCCCACGCATCGAACTGTTCCTGCCACTGCGCGTGCGCCTTCTCGCCGCGGGCGGTCAGCTCGCGGGTGTGCTTCACGACGGCGTCGTCGACATCGAAGTTCTTCTCGGCATCGAAGCCGAGGGCCTGCTTAATACCGGCGATCTCCTCGCCGCCGAGGGCCGCGCCGTGGGAGGCGCCGGTGCCCATCTTGGTCGGCGAGGGGTAGGCGATAACGGTGCGGACGCGGATGAAGGTCGGGCGCTCGGTGTCCTTCTTGGCCTCTTCCACGGCGGCCTCCAGGGCCACGACATCCTCGCCGGATTCGACCTCGATGACCTGCCAGCCGTAGGCGCGGTAGCGGTCGGCGACGGACTCGGTGAAGGCGATGGTGGTGTCGTCCTCGATGGAGATGCCGTTGTCGTCCCAGAAGACGATGAGGTTGCCCAGCTGCTGGGTGCCCGCCAGGGACGAGGCCTCGGCGGTCACGCCCTCTTCGATGTCACCGTCGGAGGCGATGACGTAGACGTAGTGGTCGAAGGGCGACTCGCCGGCCGGGGCCTCCGGGTCGAACAGGCCGCGCTCCCGTCGTGAAGCCATGGCGAAGCCGACGGCGGAGGCCAGGCCCTGGCCCAGCGGGCCGGTGGTGATCTCGACGCCGTCGGTGTGGCCGTACTCCGGGTGGCCCGGGGTCAGCGCACCCCAGGTGCGCAGCGCCTTGAGATCATCGAGCTCGAGGCCGAAGCCACCCAGGTAGAGCTGGATGTACTGGGTGAGGGAGGAGTGGCCACAGGAGAGGATGAAGCGGTCGCGGCCGATCCACTTCGTATCCTTCGGGTCGTGGCGCATGACGCGCTGGTACAGCGTGTAGGCCAGCGGGGCGAGGCTCATGGCGGTGCCCGGGTGGCCGGAGCCGGCGTTTTCGACAGCGTCGGCGGCGAGGACGCGGGCCGTATCGACAGCCTTCGTATCCAGGTCGGTCCAGTCCGAGGGGTAGTTGCGCGCAACGCGTGCTTGTTGCTCAGTCGAAAGTGTCACGTGTATGACTCCTGTTTTCACAATCGGAGAATGAAAGATCTACTCCATACTAACGAGGTTTGTTCGAAAAGGGCCGCGCAATTGCCGATAGTTGCGGCGGGCGTGTCGAGGCCAGACGGCCGGGCGCGGGGCAGCCTGGGGCGCGCGGGCATGGCAATACAGGGGACTCGAAAGCGTAGCCGTTAAGATGGACGCTAAACTATTGACTTATCCCCGAATTTGTCTCGCCACCTTTCAACGCGTGGCGAACCCTCAGTGCGGCCCCGGGAACTTTCCGGCGCCCTTATCCGACAGTTTCTAATCGGGGAAGAGTTTTTGTCACGCGAAAGGGACATTGTTTTGCTGGAAACAGTCAAGGCGTACATTGCACTGACTAAGCCAAGAGTCATCGAGCTCTTGCTCGTCGCAGCAATTCCCGCAATGCTTCAGGCGGATCGTGGCAACGTTCATGTTGGCCTCATCCTGCTGACGCTCATCGGCGGATGGTTGGGAGCCGCGGCGGCCCACACCTACAACATGGTCATCGACCACGATATCGACCAGAAGATGCGCCGCACCCGACGACGCCCGCTGGCGAAGCAGACGGTGAGCAAGCGCGCCGCCGCGATCTTCGGCACGGTGCTGATGGTGGTGTCCTTCTTCTGGCTCTGGCTGCTGTGCAACTCCCTGCTCGCAGCGGTATTCGTCCTGATTACCATCGCGTTCTACATCTTCGTCTACACCCTGTGGCTCAAGCGCCGCACCGACCAGAACGTCATCTGGGGCGGGGCAGCAGGCTGCATGCCCGTCGTCGTCGGATGGGCCGTCATCACCGACAACAACCCGGAAATCACCGGGCTGGCCCACTGGTGGCAGGCCATCATCCTGTTCATGCTGATCTTCTTCTGGACTCCTCCGCACACCTGGGCACTGGGCCTGCGGTACAAGGAGGACTACAAGGCCGCCGGCGTGCCCATGATGCCGGTTGTGAAGCCCGCCATGTCGTGACCAACCGCATCATCTGGTACACCGTCGCAACCGTGCTGACCACCCTCGCTCTGGTGCCGTTCGCGGGCTGGATTTACCTGGTCGGCGCCGTGGCATCCGGAATCTGGTTCCTTTGGGGCGCCATTGATCTGCACCGCCACGTTAAGGCAGGCGGCAAGATCAAGCCGATGAAGCTCTTCTTCATGTCCAACAACTACCTGTCGATCGTCTGCGTGGCGCTGTCCGCCGACGCGATTCTCGGTCTGCAGACGTCTCCAGCATGCTGTCGTAATACGGGGCCCAGGCCTAGGATTTGAGTTGGCCTCGGCCTGAGGTCTTCAGCGCCCGGCGGCCTTACGCCTTCCAGCGTCTCTAGCGGCTCGTGAAGTCGTGGCGCTGGGAGCGTTTTTCGTTTGCGATGGATGCGATGGAGAGGACGTACTGCATCCGTCACAGCCAACAACAACGCCTGCCAGCCCACGTGAATCGCGTGCGCCGACAGGCGTTGTAGAAGGTCGCAACCCCAGGCAAGGCCCAGAAGTTCCAGAGCTCCCGAAGGCGAGGAGGCGGGGAGCCTCAAAGCCGCGGAGGCCCCAAGCGCAGGAGAGGGGATCGGGCACGAGGCGGAATGTTCCGCTAGGCGGACACAGGCTGTGCGCCCGCATTCCGATCCGCGAACTCGGCGTCACCAGCGAGCGACCCAGTCTTAGTCGCCGAGCCACCGACGTAGCGGTAGCCCAACTGGAACAAAACCGCCGTCAGCGCGGTACAGATACCAGAACCCGCGACGTGCACCGGGACCAGGGACTCCGGGACGCCGGACCAATACTGGACCATGCCCACGGCCGCCTGGGCGATGATGAAGAAGACGAGCGCGACGACAATCTTGCGGACTGAAGCAAACGACTCGGTGGCCAAAAGCCCAAAGAGGAGGCCAATCAAAAGGCCGAGGTAGAGATACATGAAGCCCGCGTGAATATGGGCCAGGTCCACGATCGGAAGCTGCAGCCTGTCCTCCGCAGTGACCGTCGCGTCACCCGCGTGCGGGCCGGCACCGGTGACCATCGTGCCGGTAATCAAGGTCATGGTCAGTGCCAATCCCGTGCCCGCCGACAGAAGTCGCAGGTAGCGGGGGAACATACGCGTCGGCGTGCCGTCGTCCGGCTCTGCCACCTTCACGTAGAGCATGCCCGCAAGCCACACGAGGATCATGGAGGGCAGGAAGTGCAGCGCGACGGCGTACCACTTGAGGTCGACCCACACCGAAATACCGCCAATGACGGCCTGCACGATGACGCCGAGGCCGTTGAGGAATGCGAGGGTGCGGATCTCCTTGCGGCGTCCGACTCGGACGACGGAGAGGAACAGTGCCAGGGTCAGCGCAACCAGAACGAAGGTCAGCAGTCGGTTGCCGAACTCGATAATCTGATGCAGCATCTCCGCCTGGCCCGGGACCGGGATGAAGCTGCCCGGGTGGCACTCTGGCCACGAGGCGCAGCCGAGGCCGGACCCGGTAACACGAACAATGGAGCCGGTGACGGCGATGGCGGCCTGCGCCACCAACACGGCCAGCGCATAGACTTTCTGCCTGCCAATCGGCGACACCGGCAAAAACGACAGGGGCAAGGATCGATCCACAGTGTTCACAAAGGAAAATTCTACCCGCTATCGAAGAGGCGTCGTCGCACCGACCTCGGCTAGTCCCGCTTCATGTCGAATTGGAACCAGCGGGTAGCCAACACCGCGCCGACGATGCCCCACGCAAGCAGTACCGCAACCGCGGACCACGCCACCGATGCTTGGAGGGCGCTGGAGACGACGTCGGCAAGCGCGACGGACGGCATGAGCCCCAGTACCACGGCGACGATTCCCTTGGCCTCGGGGCCCACGCCCGCGTAGGTCGTCGCGGCGACGAAGATGAACCAGATGAGGTTGGCCAGTCCGAGAATCATCTCGGCTCCGAGGGTTCCGCCCATAAGCAGCCCCAGGGAGGTGAACACGAAGGTGCCCAGGAGCATGCCCACATAGGCCAACATCCAGCCACCGAAGGAAAGGCTTGCTCCGAGCGCCACCGCGACGGCGCTAAAGAGCAGGTATTGCAGCGTCACCGTAGTGCAGACCGCGACGATCTTGCCCGCGATGATGCCCCAGGGAGGCACGGCTGAAGCTCCGATGCGCTTGAGGGCACCGTAGCGCCGGTCGAAGCCGACGGCGATTGCCTGCCCGGTAAAGCCCGCGGACATGACCGAGATAGCAAGCACCATGGGAAAGACACGGTCGAGCGGATTCGGGTCCGGTAACAGCGGGATCACCGTAAACCCGATCAGCATCGCCAGCGGAATGATGATGGTCAGCAGCATCTGCTCGCCGTGTCGCCAAAACAGGGTCGTCTCTAGCTTCGCCTGGGAGAGCACCAGCTTGTGCGTCTCGGCGCGCTGTGGCGCCGGCGTGAAGGTCCCGACAGGGAACCGCGTCTGCTCAGAAGAATTGGCAAAGTCCATTTAGCTTCTCATCTCCCTGCCGGTGATTTCCAAGAACACGTCTTCCAGCGAGCGCGAGGCCCGCGACAGCGACGTAATCAGGGCACCCGATTTCGCGCACTCGTCGGCGAAGACGGCAATCCCGCGGGGGGACTGCTCGCCGCAGAGCTCGTAATCCTCGCCCGAGCAGTGCGACAGCGTCATGTCCACCCCCAACTCGCTGAAGCGCCGATTGACCGCGCTAACGGAAAACTCCCCGCGCACCGAGACTTTCATTCCGACCGCACCTGCCCGTAGCGCTGAATCGCTTGCCGACGTTATTTCCTCGGTGGGGCCGGCTGCTACGACTCGGCCACGGTCAATGATCGCGACGTCATCGGCGAGTGATTCGGCCTCGTCCATCAGGTGCGTGGTCAGGACGACGGTCACTCCGTCGCGGCGCAGGGAGGATACGAGGTCCCAGACCGCGAGGCGGGACTGCGCGTCCAGGCCCGCGGTGGGTTCGTCGAGGAAGATCAGTTCGGGGCGCCCGACGAGGGCGCAGGCCAACGACAGGCGCTGCTGTTGGCCTCCTGAGAGTCGGCGGTAGTTGGTCTTGCGGTGGCGTTGCAGTCCCACGACTTCGAGCAACCAGTCCACGTCGAGGGGGTTCGCCGAGTAGCTGGCGACCAGGTTCAGCATCTCACCGACGCGCACGCCCGGGTAGGCGCCGCCGCCCTGGAGCATGATTCCGATGCGACTGCGCAGTTCGGTGGTCTGGGTTGCAGGGTCAAGGCCCAGAATTCGGATATCGCCCGCGTCGGGCTTGATGAAGCCTTCGCACATCTCGACTGTGGTGGTCTTCCCCGCGCCGTTTGGCCCCAGCAGGGCGAGAACCCGGCCGCGTTCGAGGGTGAGAGACAAGTCGGAAACAGCCTGAACGGACCCATAACTCTTGCTGACATTGTCCAGCAGGAGCGCCGGTGTATCTACAGCTTTAATCACGATAGGAAAGTCTAACCTTGGAGTTTTAATGAAGTCTAAAGACCTTGGAACGCGTCGCATACGCGACCACTACAAACATAACGGCCACGAAAAACAGCAGAGCAAGAAGGTAGATCTGAAGCACCGTCGACGGCGGTAGCCCCAAACCACGTGGCAGGATGACGAAACTAAATACTGCGGAGTAGACGACCACCGCCGTGCGGAATTGCACGCGGTTCGCCCACGCCGACAAGGGGACGATCGCCCACAGAAGATACCAGGGGTGCACGACGGGGAAAAGGATGACCAGCACGAACATGGACAGGCCGTAGCCTCCGAGCGGGTGGATCCTGCCCCTGAACGTCGCCAGGAGCATGCGGAGCATCCATGCGCCGACCAGGACGATGCCGATGCCGCGAGTGAAGGCCATCGCAGCCTCAGTGATGTCCCCGAGGCCCAGCAGCCGCCCGAAGAACCCGGAAATAATGCCCAACAGAGTCGTCAACGACATCCAGCTGCGCACCGTTGCGGCGCCGCCCTGCGCCGTAATCCAGCCAAATCCCAGGCCCGTGCCGACGGAGACCGCCACCGCCGTCGCTCCGGCCACCGCCGCGGTCAGGACCGCGGACTTGACGACGGCCAGCCAGTTGCTGCCGAATTTGCGGGCCAGCCACATTCCCGCGAAACCGAGTGCCACGAACCCGGTGACCTTCACCATCCCCGCAAGGGAGATGAGCACAATGCCTGCGACGTATAGGGACCAAGGGCGCCAGGCGGGGACGGAAGAGGCGTCGTCAAGCGAGTGTGGATGAGCGAGCGACCCTGGTTCCGGCAGGCCGTCGGGAGCCATGCCCCGGGCCGGGCCGTGAATTGCCCGCATGCACAGCTCGAGGCCACTGAGGAGGAGGGCGAGCAACAGCGCCTCGTTGTGGATTCCGCCGACGAGATGCAGGAGTACGAGGGGATTGAGGATGCCCAGCCACAGCGTGAACTGGGGGCTGACCCCGCAGCGCCTACCCAGGTTGACCAACGCCCAGGCGACGACGAACAGTGAAACGATAGACACGAATCGATGGAGGAATACGGAGGCGATGACACCGTCTCCCGTGACCTTCGCGATTGCCCAGGCGAAGCTGAGCGCAGTCGGGCCGTAAGGACTGGGCGAGTGCGACCAGATGAGGGGCACCGAACGCGCGAGGGGATCGTTCGGGCCCAGCAGGTCGACCGGGCCGGCCGAGTAGGGGTCGATCCCGCGCTCGACGATGGCGGCCTGCGCCAGATACGAGTAAATATCCTGTGTAAACAGGGGAGCGGTGAACACGATAGGGATGACCCACGCGGCAAAGGCGCGCATCAGCATCGGCGTGTTGACGGACGTGACCCGCGATTTCGCCCCGGCAAATACGAACGCGCCCACGCCGAGCCACGCCACGACCAGCATGCCAATGCCGACGAAGGTCACGATCGTCGACGCAACCAGCATCCGGCCCAGGAAGGAGCCGAGCGGGGTGTCCCAGAAAGCGTTGCCGACAACCGGGGTGGCGCCGGAGCCGATGCCGGCCACGAGGATGAAAATCGACCCGACCGTGCCGAGCCAGCGCAGCCACGTAAAACGGCGGAGTTCGCGGTAATTGGTGCGGTGGCGCAGCGGCTGCTCGGTGCCGCGGTGCAGCGACGCCGAACGGGATCCGGCCATGCCGATGCGGGGGAATGCGTCGCGGACCCAGAAGGCGCTTCGTCGACGAAGGCGCGCAACGGAGTCCGACGGGTTTGATTCACAACGAAAGATAGTACCGCTTCGACACGCCGAAAGGGCGTTCTAATCAGCGTCGTTGCATTGATACTTAAATTCGTTGGACATTGAGGGCCAATTACGACACAATTATGTTGTCTAAAACAGCGATCAATGGATGGGATGTTTCCCGGCGCTGTCGACATAGACACTTTTGTTAATCACAGCAGTCCAGTCGCAGGAGGTGACTCGCCCTCATGTCTGAGCCCAGGCCAGCAAATAACGACGGTGATACTCGCCAGCGAATCCTTCACCTGCTGCTCGAACACAACCCCGCATCGGCAACCCTCATCGCCGAGACGCTGGGTCTTTCCGCAGCAGGCGTGCGCCGGCACATCGACATTCTCGTCGACGAAGGCCTCGCCGAAACTGCACCTGCCCCAACAACCGGCCCGAGGGGCAGGGGCCGCCCGGCCAAGTCCTATCGCCTGACCGATCAGGGGCGCGCCCGCTTCGGGCACTCCTATGATCACCTCGCCAGCGCGGCCCTCACCGCGCTGCGCGAGGCGGGCGGGGAAAAGGCAGTCACGGCATTCGCGCGCCAGCGCATCGACGACATCCTCCACGGCATCACGCCCGTAGGGGACGACGCCGAGACGCAGGACGTGGTCCGCGCCGTGGTCCACGCGTTCCGACGCGCGGGCTACGCGGCGACGATTAACGAAAACACTGGCGGGGTGCAGATTTGCCAGCACCATTGCCCAATCAGTCACGTCGCCTCGGACTTCCCGGAGCTCTGCGCTGCGGAGCACGAGGCCGTGAGTAAATTATTGGGGCAGCACACCCAGCCGCTCGCGACTATCGCGCACGGCAACGGAATCTGCACCACAAACATCCCATTAACACCTGTAGTAAAAGCGCCACAAGAAAGGAGCGGACAATGACCCTCGCCCATGAGAACTCCACCGACGTGGCAGAATCCACTAAGGCCGCCACTCCGCAGACCGACGAAGAGATCATCGAGTCCATCGGTGCCTACCAGTTCGGTTGGCACGACTCCGACGCCGCCGGCGCGGCCGCGACCCGCGGCCTGTCGGAGGCAGTCGTTCGCGACATTTCCGCGAAGAAGAACGAACCGGAATGGATGCTCCAGCGCCGCCTGAAGGCCCTGGAAATCTTCGACCGCAAGCCCCTTCCGATCTGGGGTGCCGATCTGTCCGGCATCGACTTCGACAACATTAAGTACTTCGTCCGCTCCACCGAGAAGCAGGCCCAGACTTGGGAAGACCTGCCCGAGGACATTAAGAACACCTACGACAAGCTGGGCATCCCGGAGGCGGAGAAGCAGCGCCTGGTCGCAGGCGTTGCCGCGCAGTACGAGTCCGAGGTGGTCTACCACCAGATCCGTGATGACCTCGAGTCCCAGGGTGTTATCTTCCTGGACACCGACACCGCTCTGAAGGAGCACCCGGAGCTCTTCAAAGAGTACTTCGGCACGGTCATCCCGGCCGGCGACAACAAGTTCTCGGCCCTGAACACCGCGGTGTGGTCCGGTGGCTCCTTCATCTACGTGCCCAAGGGCGTCCACGTGGACATCCCGCTGCAGGCCTACTTCCGCATCAACACGGAGAACATGGGCCAGTTCGAGCGCACCCTGATCATCGTGGACGAGGACGCCTACGTCCACTACGTCGAGGGCTGTACCGCTCCGATCTACAAGTCGGACTCGCTGCACTCGGCCGTCGTCGAGATCATCGTGAAAAAGGGCGGCCGCTGCCGCTACACGACGATCCAGAACTGGTCGAACAACGTCTACAACCTGGTCACCAAGCGCACTAAGTGCGAAGAGGGCGCGACCATGGAGTGGATTGACGGCAACATCGGCTCCAAGGTCACCATGAAGTACCCGGCGGTCTGGATGACCGGCCCGCACGCCAAGGGCGAGGTCCTCTCGGTCGCCATGGCGGGCGAGGGCCAGTTCCAGGACACCGGCGCGAAGATGGTGCACATGGCGCCGCACACCAGCTCCAACATCGTGTCCAAGTCCGTTGCCCGCAACGGCGGCCGCGCCGCCTACCGCGGCCTGGTGCAGGTCAACAAGGGCGCGAAGCACTCGCACTCCAACGTCGAGTGCGACGCGCTGCTGGTTGACACCATCTCCCGCTCCGACACCTACCCATACGTGGACGTTCGCGAGGACGACGTCACCCTCGGCCACGAGGCGACAGTCTCCAAGGTCTCCGATGACCAGCTCTTCTACCTGATGAGCCGCGGCATCGAAGAGGACGACGCCATGGCCATGGTCGTCCGCGGCTTCGTCGAGCCGATTGCCAAGGAGCTCCCGATGGAATACGCACTCGAGCTCAACCGCCTCATTGAACTGCAGATGGAAGGTTCGGTCGGTTAAACCCAATGACTACTACTGTTTCTCAAGAAAACCAGGTCGCCCACAACCGCCGTGTCCTGGCCAACAAGGGCGACGTCTTCTCCTCCTTCAACGTCGAGGACTTCGCCGTCCCGCACGGCCGCGACGAGGAGTGGAAGTTCGCTCCGCTGCGCAAGCTGCGCGGCCTGCACAACGGCACCGCTGGCGACCCGGTCGCAGCTAATATCAGCGTCGATACCGCAGGTCGCGAGGGCGTCGCGGTGGACGTCGTCAAGCGGGGCGACTCGCGCCTCGGCCGCGCGGGCGTGCCGACGGACCGCGTTGCTGCGCAGGCATTCTCCGGTTTCTCCGAGGCGACCGTGGTGACCTTCGAGAAGAACTCCGCGTCCACCGAACCGGTCGTGATTAACGTCGAGGGCCCGGGCGAGGACTCGGTCGCCTACGGCCACATCGTCATCGACGTGGAAAGCCACGCCGAGGCCGTGTGCGTGCTCAACTACCGCGGCAGCGGCACCTTCGCGGACAACGTCGAGTTCGTGGTCGGCGACGGCGCCCGCCTGGCTGTTGTCACCATGATCAACTGGAACAACGACGCCGTTCACGGCTCCGCGCACCACGCGAAGATCGGTCGCGACGCGACGCTGCGCCATACCGTCGCGACCTTCGGCGGAGAGCTGGTCCGCGTCGTCCCGCGCGTGGCGTTCACCGCACCGGGCGGCGACGCAGACCTGCTGGGCGTCTACTTCGCCGATGCGGGCCAGTACTTCGAGAATCGCCTGCTGGTCGACCACGCGGTCCCGAACTGCCGCTCCAACGTGATGTACAAGGGCGCGCTGCAGGGCGAGCCGAACGTCGCTCATCGTGAGGCCCGCACCGCATGGGTCGGGGACGTACTGATCCGCGCCGAGGCCGCTGGCACCGACACCTACGAGCTAAACCGCAACCTGCTGCTCACCGAGGGCGCGCGTGCCGACGCCGTGCCCAACCTCGAGATCGAGACCGGCGAAATTGCGGGCGCGGGTCACGCCGCGACCGTCGGCCGCTTCGACGAGGACCAGCTCTTCTACCTGCTCTCCCGAGGCATCCCGGAGCTGGCCGCCCGTCGCCTGGTTGTGCGTGGCTTCTTCAGCGAGGTCATCAACCAGATTCCGGTCGAATCGGTGCGGGCCAAGCTCGAGGAGCTCGTCGACGAAGAGCTCAACACCGCAGGTTTCTAACCGGGTTTTCTACGGGGCATCAACCGGCCCCACCTGAACTTTCTTTCTTCTCACCCCTCCGGCCCGCGGGGCCGGGGCACTAACACTTAAAAGGACTAGATTTCACAATGAGCACTTTGGAAATCCGCAACCTGCGCGCTCAGGTGCTGCCGACCGACGAGACCTCCAAGCCGAAGGAGATCCTGAAGGGCGTCAACCTCACCATCAACTCGGGCGAGACCCACGCCGTCATGGGCCCGAACGGCTCCGGCAAGTCGACGCTTAGCTACACCATCGCCGGCCACCCGCGTTACGAGGTCACCGAGGGCGAGATTCTCCTCGACGGCGTCAACATCCTGGACATGTCGTCGACGAGCGCGCCCGCGCGGGCCTCTTCCTGGCCATGCAGTACCCGGTCGAGGTCACCGGCGTGTCCATGTCCAACTTCCTGCGCTCGGCAGCCACCGCGGTCCGCGGCGAGGCCCCGAAGCTGCGCCACTGGGTCAAGGAGGTCCGCGAGGCCATGGGCGACCTCGGCATCGATCCGTCCTTCTCGGAGCGCAGCGTCAACGAGGGCTTCTCGGGCGGCGAGAAGAAGCGCCACGAGATCCTGCAGCTGGACCTGCTCAAGCCGAAGTTCGCCATCCTCGACGAGACCGACTCCGGCCTGGACGTCGACGCCCTGCGCGTCGTCTCCGAGGGCATCAACCGCTACCAGGAGGAAAACGACGGCGGCATCCTGATCATCACCCACTACCAGCGCATCTTGAACTACGTGAAGCCGGACTTCGTCCACGTGTTCCACGACGGCCACTTCATCACCTCCGGCGGCCCGGAGCTGGCCGACGACCTGGAGGAGCACGGCTACGAGAAGTACATCAATGCTTAACCGCTCGAACCTGCTCGACCCGGCCCTGCGCGCCGATTTCCCGATCCTCTCGCGCACGGTCCGCGACGGCAAGAAGCTCGTCTACCTGGACTCCGGCGCTACCTCTCAGCGGCCGACCCAGGTCATCGACGCCGAGGTGGAGTTCCTGACCCACCACAACGCGCCGGTGCACCGCGGCGCCTACGAGATCGCCGAGGAGGCCACGGACGCCTACGAGGGCGCCCGCGAGGCTATCGCGAACTTCATCGGCGCCGACGTCGACGAGTTGGTCTTCACCAAGAACGCCACCGAGGCCCTGAACCTCGTCGCGTTCACGCTCGGCGACGACCGGGCGGGGAAGTACCAGGTCAAGGAGGGCGACGAGATTGTCGTCACCGAGCTGGAGCATCACGCGAACCTGGTTCCGTGGCAGGAGCTGGCCCGCCGCACCGGCGCGACGCTGCGCTGGTACGGTGTCACCGACGACGGCCGCATCAACCTGGACTCCCTGGAGCTGACCGACAAGACCAAGGTCGTCGCGTTCACGCACCAGTCCAACGTCACAGGCGCCGTCGCCGACGTCGACGAGATGGTCCGCCGCGCCCGCGCTGTGGGTGCCCTGGTCGTCCTCGACGCCTGCCAGTCGGTCCCGCACATGCCGGTCGACGTCAAGGCACTCGACGTGGACTTCCTGGCGTTTTCCGGACACAAAATGCTGGGCCCGAACGGCGTCGGCGGCCTCTACGGTCGCGCCGAGCTGCTCGACGCGCTGCCTCCTTTCCTGACCGGCGGTTCGATGATCGAGGTCGTCACCATGGAGCGCACGACGTTCGCGGCCCCGCCGCAACGCTTCGAGGCGGGCACCATGATGACCTCCCAGGTCGTCGGCCTCGGCGCCGCGGTGAAGTATCTGGAGAACATCGGCATGGACGCCGTCGCCGCGCACGAGCACGAGCTGACGGCGCTTGCCCTGGAGAAGCTCCAGGAGATCGACGGCGTCACCATCATCGGCCCGACCACCGCCGAGAACCGCGGCTCCGCCATCTCCTTCAAGGTCGAGGGCATCCACCCGCACGACCTCGGCCAGGTCCTCGACGACCAGGGCGTGTGCATCCGCGTCGCCACCACTGCGCGTGGCCGATTCACCAGATTCTCAACGCCCAGTCGACCGCCCGCGCCTCCTTCTACCTCTACAACACGGAGGAGGAAGTGCAGGCGCTTGCCGACGCCGTCCGCTACGCCCAGAAGTTCTTCGGTGTCGCGGAATAGTCGGCGGAATAATCGTCGGGCGGAAAACGTAGTAAGGAAACGAGGAAAGGAGTAGGACATGAAGCTCGAGCAGATGTACCAAGAAGTCATCCTGGATCACTACAAGCATCCGCAGCACGCGGGGCTCCGGGAGCCTTTCAATGCCGAGGTCCATCACGTCAACCCGTCCTGTGGCGACGAGCTGACGCTGCGGGTCACTCTCAACGACGACCTCAGCGTCGTCGACGACGTCTCCTACGACGCCGTGGGCTGCTCCATTTCGCAGGCCTCCACGTCTGTGATGGCCGAGGAGATCGTCGGCAAGCCGGTGGATGTCGCGATGGACAAGCTCGCGGAGTTCGAGCGCATGGTCACGTCCCGCGGCAAGGTCGAGGGAGACGAGGACCTGATTGGCGACGGCATCGCGTTCGCCGGTGTCTCGAAGTACCCGGCCCGCGTCAAGTGCGCGCTGCTGGGTTGGAAGGCCTTCCAGGCCGCCACCGCGGAGGCGCTCGCGAACGGCACGGGCGTGGGCTCTGCAACCGTTACTATCCCTTCGGATGAGGAAGGCCACCAGCATGACTGAGCCGAATTACACCACGCCGAACGGCACTGAGGCCGCTGCCGATGACGTCGCCGCTGCCACCGAGCAGGCCGCGGCCCAGGCGGGCTTTGACAACCCGGAGGATCAGGGTGCTACCGCGGCTGCTGAGGAGAACAACCAGCTGACCGTCCCCGAGCCGCCGGAGCAGACCCAGGAGGACAACCTCCTGGCCATCAAGGTCGAGGAGGCCATGTACGAGGTCGTCGACCCGGAACTGGGCGTCAACGTCGTCGACCTCGGCCTGGTTTACGATATCTGGATCGAAGAGGGCGACATCGCCTGCATCTTCATGACGCTGACCTCGCCGGCCTGTCCTCTGACGGACATGCTGACCGACCAGACTGCCGCCGAGATGGCCAACGTCGAGGGCATCCGCGACTTCAAGCTGACCTGGGTGTGGTCGCCGGCGTGGGGACCGCACATGATTACGGAGGACGGCCGCGAGCAGATGCGCGCGCTCGGCTTCTCGGTCTAGCGGGCAATTTTTCGCCAGAGACCACGAGCCGGACATAACTCGGGATAGTCAGCCGGCCTAGCGCCGGCACAAAAAGGGGCCCCGACCTGCATGGTGTTGCAGGCCGGGGCCCCTTTGCTAATGCCTTCGACGTGGTGCTCGGCGGCGTGAACGATATGTCGGCGGGTAGCCGTTATATACCCGGCGTGCGCGGGTTTGCGGTCCCCGGCCCGCTCTCGTCCGCAGCGTGTGGGCGTCGGAAAGCGAGAGTGGGGGGGCGGGGCAGCGGTGAGCCGGGTGAGGAGCGCTACTACTCGCGGCTCATATCCGCGGTGGCGGGATCGACCGCGACGGAGCCGGTGACCTTCTTGTGGATGAACCACAGCAGCAGGAAGACCGGGATGCCCAGGTACGGGCTCAAGATGGCGAAGAGGTTCTCACCGGTGCGGATCGGGTCGAGGGCCTGGCCCGCGACGACGAAGAAGCACATGAACAGCGCCAGGACGGCGCCGGCGGGGAAGAAGTTCGCCTTGTAGGGCAGCGACTCCAGCGGGATATTCTGCGCCTTCAGGCACTTGCGGAAGCGGTAGTGGCTGTAGGAAATACCAATCCAGGTGATGAAGCCCGCGAGGGCGGACAGCGTCAGCAGGAAGGTGTAGGCGGCGCCATCGCCGACGAGCGAGGTGATGAAGCCAGCCATGCCGATGATGGTGGTGGCGATGAGCGCCCGCAGGGGGATGCCGTGGCCGGAGAGCTTGCCGAAGAAGCGCGGGGCGTGGCCCTGTCGGGCCAGCGAGAAGAGCATGCGGGTCGACACGTAGAGGCCGGAGTTACCGGCGGAGAGCACCGAGGTCAGGATGACGGCGTTCATCAGGCCTGCGGCGATCGCGATGCCCGCGCGGTCGAAGACCAGGGTGAACGGGGAGACCGCGATGTTGTCCTCGGCGGAGTTCAGCAGGTTCGGGTCGGTGTAGGCGATCAGGAAGCCGATGACGGCGATGGCGCCGATGTAGAACAGGAGGATGCGCCAGAAGATGGTGCGGATAGCGCGCGGGATGGTGCGCTCCGGGTCCTCCGCCTCGCCGGCTGCGACGCCGACCATCTCGGTGCCCTGGAAGGAGTAGCCCGCGACGACGAAGACCGCAAGCAGGCCGAGGCGCCGTCGACGAAGGGGGCGTCGCCCGTGGTCCAGTTCTCGAAGCCGGGGGAGGGGCCGCCGAGGATGCCGAAGATCATGGCGACACCCAGGACAAGGAACACGATAACCGTCACGACCTTGATGGTCGCGAACCAGAACTCGCCCTCGCCGAACGCGCGGGCGGACAGGGCGTTGAGCAGGAAGAGGATAGCGAGGAATCCGGCCGACCACACGATGGAGGGCACGTCCGGGAACCAGTAGCGCATCACCAGCGCGGCCGCGACCAGCTCGGCTGCGACCGTGATGGCCCAGTTGAACCAGTAGTTCCAGCCCATCGCGAAGCCGAAGGAGTCGGAGACGTAGCGGCGCCCGTACTCCTGGAAGGAACCTGCGACAGGCAGGTAGGCGGCCATCTCGCCCAGCGACTGCATGACCAGCCACACCATGATGCCGATCAGTGCATAAGCCGCGAGCGCGCCACCCGGGCCCGCCTGGGAGATGGTCGCGCCGGACGCGACGAACAGGCCGGTGCCGATGGCACCGCCGATTGCAATCATATTGAGGTGACGAGCGCGCAGCCTACGCTGCAGCTTATGCTCGTGCGAGGCCGTGGCCTCCGAAGTTGTCGAAGTCATTCATTAATCATAAGGTGTGCTCTCACCCTATTCATAAAGGCAACGCCCATGTCTTCTTCAGGTCTTTGCCAGGTTTCTGGGCCGGGCTCGACTCTTGCTCAATTCAGAAAAACTAGCGGCTCGCCCACGTACGCGGCAATTATCCGCGCCACTGGCCGACACCCGCTGCGAAGCCCCTTATCAACCGCGCCAGAAGCTTGGGGTTCCGCCTCGCCAGCGGAGCAGCCACCGAGGCCATCGCCCGGAGCGTGGCCAGCGGAGACGCGCCCGTCAGGTAGGCGAACACGTCCCGCTGCCGGAGGCTAAAGAACGCCGCGAAGAACTCGGTCGTGCCTTCCGCGTCGAAGCGCAGCAGTGCGGCCAGCCCCCGCTCGCGCAGCGCCAGCGTCAGGGCACCTCCCGCCGGGGCCACCGCGACGCGCCCGCCATGCCACCTGAGCCGCCAGCGTCTCCCGCGTGCCGACGCCACCCCACGCCCCTGCGCCGTCGCCTCAAGGGCGGAGAGGAAACGGCCAACGTCTTCCAACACAGGCCCCACCGAATACCCGGTAGCTGGGTGCATCCAGCCTCCCGCGAAGCCGAAGGGTACGTGCGTTTCAGTCGTCGGAGTGGCAGATGCGCCAACGCGAGCCCTAGCTTTATTCCTCCGCAGCAGCGGGAAGGAGACGACCTCCTCTTCGATCGCTGTGGCCGGGTCCACGCCCAGGGACTTCAGCCGCCACTCTTGGCGCTGGCGGAGCAACGCCAACAATGCGGAGTCGTCTGCAACTCCCTCGGAGAGTGGAACTGGCGTGGCGAGGATCGTCTCCTCAATGAGGAAGCGGCCGCTGCCCAGGGGAATCCGGTAGGAAAAGCTGGCCGGGGCGTTGCCCCCGCAGTCGCGTCCCGTATCACCGACGCCCGCAACCTTGCAGTCGCGTCCATCCATGTGGCTCTGTCGAGGCGCCTGCCGGAAGTCCATCAAGACCGGCTCCCGTGCCGCCGAGGGTAGGTCCGCCGTGTCGAAGACATGGCCAATCGCCAACTGTCGCGCCTGCCCGCCCGGCCCGGAGGCCGCCGCCGAGTGGCCGGTGGTCTCAATGATGATGTCCGCGGTCACATCCTCGGGAGAAGCCAGCTTCCGCTGCACCTCAAACCCTCCGAGGTTCGCCAGTACCGCGTTGTTCACCACCGCGTACTCCTTGTCGAGGCGCACCGAGGAACCGTCGGCAAGCATGACGGCGGGGAAGAAGGAGGCGGCGACCAGCCCGGATGGAGCCCACTGCGGAATCTGGTGGGCCCACAGGCCGATGGTCGACGGCAGCGTGCCACCGGCCGGGTCGAACGCGGTGACCTGCCAGCCCCTGGCCGCTGCGCAATGCGCGGCGATGCGCCCAGCGGGGCCGAGGCCGACGACGGCCGCGGCTATTGGCGCAGAGGTCGGGCAGTCGGGAGCGGTCGGGGAGTCGGGGGTCATAAATGGTAGGCTACTCGTTCGTGATTGTTACCCATGACCTTGAAGTCCGCGTCGGCGCCCGCACCCTCCTGACCGCGGAGGGCGAGCACCTGCGCGTGCAACCGGGCGACCGCATTGGCCTGGTCGGACGAAACGGCGCGGGTAAGACGACGACCATGCGAATCCTCTCCGGCGAGACGGAGCCCTACGGTGGCTCCGTCACCCGTTCCGGCCCCATCGGCTACCTGCCGCAGGACTCCCGCGAGGGCAACATCGAGCAGACCGCGCGCGACCGCGTGCTCTCGGCGCGCGGCCTCGACCAGATTCGCCGCAGCATGGACAAGCAGCAAGAAATTATGGAGTCGACGCTGTCGGACACCAAGCGAGACGCGGCGATCCGTAAGTTCTCCCGCTTGGAGGAGCGCTACCACGACCTCGGCGGGTACGAGGCCAACGCGGAGGCCGCCCGCATCTGTGACGCCCTGGGGCTTCCCGAGCGCGTCCTCGACCAGCCGCTGAAGACTCTCTCCGGCGGACAGCGCCGACGCGTCGAGCTGGCGCAGATTCTCTTCGCCGCCTCGGAGGGCTCCGGCAAGTCGCAGACCACGCTGCTCCTCGACGAGCCAACCAACCACCTGGACGCCGACTCGATTACCTGGCTGCGCGACTTCCTGCGCAAGCACGAGGGAGGCCTCATCATGATCTCGCACGACGTGGAGCTGCTGGAGGCCGTCTGCAACAAGGTCTGGTTCCTCGACGCCGTCCGCGCCGAGGCCGACGTCTACAACATGGGCTGGAAGAACTACCTCTCCGCCCGCGCGACCGACGAGGCACGCCGGCGCCGCGAGTTCGCCAACGCGGAGAAGAAGGCCAGCGCACTGCGCAAGCAGGCCGAGAAGCTCGGTGCCAAGGCCACCAAGGCCAAGGCCGCCAAGCAGATGGTCGCCCGCGCCGACCGCATGATGAACAGCCTCGACGAGGTCCGCGTGGAGGACAAGGTCGCCCACATCTCATTCCCGGAGCCGGCACCCTGCGGTAAGACGCCTCTCAACGCCACCGGGCTGACCAAGATGTACGGCTCACTGGAGGTCTTCGCCGGCGTAGACCTCGCCATCGACAAGGGCTCGCGCGTCGTCGTGCTCGGCTTCAACGGCGCCGGCAAGACGACGCTGCTGAAACTCCTCGCCGGCGTCGAGCGTACCGACGGCGAGGGCGGCATCGTCTCCGGCCACGGCCTGCGCATCGGCTACTTCGCCCAGGAACACGACACCATCGACCCCGACAAGACCGTCTGGGAGAACACCGTCTACGCCTGCCCGGACGTCAACGAGCCGGAGCTGCGCAGCCTGCTGGGCGCCTTCATGTTCTCCGGCGACAAGCTGGAGCAGCCCGCCGGCACCCTCTCCGGCGGCGAGAAGACCCGCCTAGCGCTGGCCACACTAGTCAGCTCCCGGGCCAACGTACTGCTTCTCGACGAGCCGACCAACAACCTCGATCCCATGTCGCGCGAGCAGGTTCTCGACGCGCTGCGCACCTACTCTGGCGCCGTCGTTCTGGTCACGCACGACCCCGTGCCGTCAAGGCCCTCGAGCCGGAACGCGTCATCGTGCTTCCAGACGGCACCGAGGACCTGTGGAGCGACGACTACATGGAAATCGTCGAGCTGGCCTAAACGGAAACGTCGCCCAGCGCTGAGGTCTCTTGCGGCCGAGTGCGGCCGGAACAGAGTCGAGTATTAGTCCGGGTCCGTCGGCCCCGGAAGGTAGCCGTCCTGCTGCGCTAGGCGGTACATCTCCGACTTGTTCAGGCTGTGCTCGGCGCGACCCGCCGCGGCGTACTTTGCACGAATGCGGCCGAGGTAGTCGAGAACCGTATTCGGGGTCAGCCCCGTCATCGTGGCGACGCGCTTAGTGGGCTCGCCGGAGGCGTAGAGCTCCAGGACCTCTCGCTGCCGCTCGGAAAGATCCACCGAGTCAAGCAGTGGATCGGAATCAACCACGGACGCCCACTCCGTCGTCAAAGCTCCCTTACCCGACGCCGCGAGACGCACCGCCGACAGGATCGTCTCGGGAGCCTCCGTCTTCTGGACGACACCCATGACACCAGTGCGCACCGCCTTGCGCACGAGGTACGGGCTCTCCGCGGAGGAGAGAATCAACACGTGATCCGTCACCAACTCCAGTGAAAGGACATTCTGGGCGGGGTCGGAATTATCCGACAGACGCAGGTCCAGCACCACGGCGTCGAGGCGATCATCATTGGCTGTGGCCGCCAACAATTCCGGAACCGTAGCGAAGCAACCGACCAGCTCAATATCCTCGGCACCGCCAAGGAGCGCCTGCAGCCCCTGCAGCGTCAACGCATGATCGTCGATAGCAGCGACGCGGTACTTCCGGTTTTCCTGCATCAGATTCTCTCCCCAGAGCTGTTAAACCTATGCACTCCATTGTTATCCGAAATGGAAGCAAACGCACGCCGCCCGGGGGGAAGCAGCCGAATCGTTACCGCACCGTCCTCGGCCGAATCTATGGCCCGGAGGAACTCCGGCAGCAACGCTCGGACGGCGGCGTCCTCGTCGATAAGCGGAAACTGGCGCACATCGACGGTGGAGGCGTTGAGAGGTTCGTGGTGGCGGTCGTCCAACAGGCGCACCTTCACGCCTCGGGCGCGGGCATCCCACACGCTTTGGTGCAGCGCAGGATTACTCAACCGCGGCGATCGGAGCACGTCGCGCAGCATTTCCTCGGTCAGCCGCGAGCGCTTGCTGAGGCGTTCGGTCGGCGTACCCATCGCGGTGGCCGCAGCGAAAATTGGGCCGACCTGGGCCTCCAACCACTCGAAGTTATTTTGCTGACTACGCTCGAACTCCTTCGCTGCTGCAGCCTCTGAGAGGGCTCGGTTGTACTCCTGCATCGAGTTCGGAACGTTCCGCGACAAGAATCCGAGCATCGTGCCAGTGAGCACACCGGCTACCACGATAACCGAACGCAGTAACAGATCCATCCCCGTGACCTGGGGATTCGGAGCCCATCCGGCCATATCGGCGAGCTCGATCAGACCAAATGCAACGAGAATCGATAGGACGGCTGCAGTGGGGCGCCCCCGAATTGCGAGAATCGCGGCCAGCAGCGCCACCACGTTGAAGTGCCACATGTAGGACCACTCCGTAAGGCTCGGAATGGGCTGGTATAGGCCGATAAGGGACAAGAGGACCAATCCGACGGCGACGAAAAGAGTTCGCCCCGCTGGCAACTGGTCGAAGCGCCCGAGCATGAGAACGCCGGCAATTGCTGCGAAAGCCGACAGCCCCAGCTGGCCTGCGGGGGAGAATAGTTGCTCATTGCTGGTCAGGACGATCACCATAGTGGCAACGAGGGTGAGGTAGTACTGCCAGGAGAACACGATCGACATGCCCAGCATCCTGTAAATGGATGCGGCGTGTTCGGGTTTTTCGCCCTGGTCCCGAGAATCATCGGCCACCGGTGAGGTATTGCCCTGCCATGTCAGCACCGCCGTCGTGCCTTTTCCAGGCGCGGACGTCACGGACGCCTCGCCACCGCGCAGCGAATCCACCCGCCCCTTCACGCTCAGGCGCACGCCCGCGCGGTGGGAATCGATCGTCGCCGCATCAAATCCCGCGCCATCGTCCGAAAACGTAATCCGGACCAACCCGGAATTAATCTCGACTTGACCCCATTTCTTCGCGTCCGGCCCCGCATGTTTCCGGGAGTTTGTCGCGACCTCCGAAACGGCGAGGAGCAGGGTGTTGGCGACCTCGCCCGAAATCCTCACAGGCTCCGAGGGGTTGGCGATGTCCACGGTCATCTCGGCCTCTGGGCAAATGTCGCCGACGACTGCTACGACTCGTTCGGCAAAACGCGCACCGCTGATGGAATCATTGGGAGAGAAGAACTGCCCCGTCTTAGCATCGAGCGAGAAGTCGACCTTCATGCCCTTACCGATGGCGCTCAGTGCTGCCAATACATAGTCGTGCACATAGGCGGTAAACGTTCCCATTGCCTCGCCCCGGACCCGGACGCGCTCGGCGTGCTCGGCGACTTTCCTCGACTGCGCATACGTATCGTCGATCAGCCGTGCCACCGACCGAGAAGAACCGGCGAAGATGACGAAAGGGAAGGTGTTGACGAGGTTAAACCCCACGTCGGAAAGCATATTGAGCCAAAAGGTATGCCCCAGAAGCCACGAGTTCAATACCGCGATAAGGCCAGGAACAAAGGCCATGATCGACAAGCTGATTCGTAAGGGGACCGTCAGCGAAAAGGCTACGAGGGCCAGGCCCGCGAACGGGCTGAACCACAGGGGATTGCCAATCGGGGTCCGGGCAACGTCGACATACGTGAAGGCAAACGCGAGCAGCGCCAACATGATGTACATCGGCACCCTAAACGCCATGACCAGCGCCCTTCGGGTGCGTAGCGCGAAGGCGACGAGTAGCAGGACGTCGCTGAGGGCGAAGGCGAATAGCGAGGCAAAGGGAAACCAGTGGCGCTGGAATTCGGATAGCGGGATCGACCGGGTGACAGACTCAAACTGCCACAGCGCGCCGGTAACAGCGATGATAAGCGCTCCGGCACGCAGCACAGACATCTCGATGGAGGGCATTGGCGACCCGCCCACGAGAGTCAGCGAGGATTGTTGCTCTTCCCGCACCACAGCGCCCCCTAACCTCTCCTCGCAACATGTAAACGGGCAAAGTTTCGGAGGATCAGTCCGCTTGCCCGGACATCCAGTCGACGGGCGTCGGCTACCGCCGCTTGGTCCGAGCCGGGCTGGTAATACCCCTGGTCGGAGTATATGCGCAGCCGCTGCGCGAAGCTGTCAGCATCTAGCTCGGGGTGAAACTGAGTGGCATAAGCGTTCCGGCCGAGTCGGAACATCTGGACAGGGCAATCCTCGCCCGTTGCCAGCAATGTAGCCCCGGCCGGCAGCTCGTCGATCGCCTCCTTGTGCCCAACGATGCCATGGAAGGATTCCGGGAGTCCGTCCAGAATGGGGTCCTTCGCTCCTTCCGTCGTCGACCTGATGCTGATAACTCCCGCCTCCTCGCCGTGCCGGCGCGAGACGGAGCCGGAACCCGCCGTTCCTAGCAGCCCGACGCCATAGCAGGCCCCGAGGAAGGGAAAATCCCGGTCGATGACTTCCGCCAAAATATCGTCAAACCACGCCTCGATATTCTTCTGCACGGAACTTTTGTCGGTGTCCGAGGAATTGAAAGGGCCCCCGCCGACGATGACACCGGAGTAATCGGACAGTCGCAACGATGACGGGAGCCCCTGTTCTAGGCGTCGCTGATGCAACTTCGCCGGAGCGATGCCGGCAGTACGAGCGAAGGAAAGATGCTCGGCGTGCGCCGCCGCGTCCTCCCCGCGCGTCGATAGCAGGAGGAATGGCTTCGAATCCGTCGAGGCAGTCGTGGCTCCCGTGGCGCGGCCGGTATTACTGTGCCGAGACATCGCTGCCTCGCTTTGCGTCGATAAGCGAACAGAGCTCGACGAATCGGGGGACAATTGAGCGGACGCCGGACAGATCCTCCGCCTCGATCCTGGCCTTGATCGCGGCAACTTCGTCTGGCTCGAAATAGCCATCGCTGGCGTAGAAAGACATGCGCCGTAACAGTCCGGCTGCGTCCATCTCGGGATGGAATTGAGTCACCCAGTTATTCGAACCGATCGTATACATCTGGACCGGGCACGTCGGACCAGTCGCCAGCAAGGTCGCGTGTCTAGGAAGAACTGACACCGACTCCTTGTGGCCGGTCAGCGCCCCGAAGGTGCGAGGCAGCGACTTCGCCAGGGGATCTGTCACAGCACCTTCCGTCAATTCCACGACTGACACGCCCGCTGTTTCTCCGTTCTCGCGGTTGACCACACCGCCGAAGGTGAAGGCGGTATAGCTTGCGCCGTAGCAGGTGAAAAGTGCGGGGGTGGGGTCGGTGAGGACCTCGTACATGAGGTCATGGGCATGCTTCTGGACATCAGAATGCTCCAGGTCAGTGACGTTGAACGGGCTGCCTCCGACGAAGACGCCGTCGTAGTCGGACAGGTCCGGAAGCTTCGTGTCGATGCGGTCCACGGTCAGCAAGTCGAGAGTGTGCCTCGTCAGTCCCGCGGCCTCGAGGAAATCGAGGTACTCGGCTTGCCCAGCGCCGTCTGCGGGGCGCAGCGCGACCAGCAGGAATCTTCCCGTACTCATAACTAGACAGCTTAGTCCACTGAGGACGGATATCACTAAACCCCCAGCCGTTGAGCGCGAGCTGTGCCACGGCGTTGCCGTCGGAGCGTTCCTGCCGGAGCGTTCCTAGCGCAAGGGAAGACCCGCCCCAGGGCGTGCCTCTGGAGCGGGTCATACAACGATAGCGATTATGTGGTTTTGCGACGTACGCTATCTTCGACGAGGTCCAAAACACGGTCGAGCTCGTCGACCGGCCGACCGGATGCGATGCGGACGATAATCCCGTCGAGCATCAGCTCCAAGAACAACTGCATCGTCCTGACTGAGTAATCGTCACGGAGAGATCCGCTTAACGACGTTTGTCCCAGCCTTGACTGAACCGCTTCATCCAGGCGGTCCTGGTGCTCAAGCCATTTGCCTCGGAATTCGGCGTCGGAGCGAAGCCGTCGCGCGATCTCAAGGCGTGTACCGAGCCAGCCATGCTTTTCCGGATCCGCAACGATGTCGCGCATGACCTCTACGAGGCCAGCGTTTTCCGCAACTTGAGCCATAGATTCGGCGTCATCCTCAGCGAGTGCGAGAAAGAGGCCTTCCTTTGAGCCGAAGTGGTGGAAAATAGCGCCCCGAGACTTACCCGTTGCCGCCTCAAGGCGCGAAACAGTAGCTCCGTCGTAACCGAACTCGGAGAAACACTGTCGAGCCCCGTCGAGAATCTCGTGCCGTCGCAGCGCCAAGTCCTGGTCGCTGACCTTTGGCATAGAAACTCCCTACTCAAGGTGCATGAGGAAAATGAAGCTGCAAAGGGCCGGGGAGCCGGCCAGGGGAGTTACCTCCCGAAGCGATCCGGCTCCCCGGCCCTCAATTCTGCTTCATTGCGTCAATGCACAACGCTAAGGGGACTTAGCCCTTGATCATGTTGCGCAGGACGTACTGCAGGATGCCGCCGTGGCGGTAGTAGTCGGCCTCACCGGGGGTGTCGATGCGGACAACAGCGTCGAAGTCGAAGGACTCGCCGGACTCCTTGGTCACGGTGACCTTAACGGTCTTCGGGGTGGTGCCGCCATTGAGCTCCTCGATACCAGCGATATCGAAGGTCTCGGTGCCGTCGATGCCCAGGGACTTCCAGGACTCGCCCTCCGGGAACTGCAGCGGGACAACGCCCATACCGATCAGGTTCGAGCGGTGAATACGCTCGAAGGACTCGGCGATGACGGCCTTGACGCCCAGCAGCAGGGTGCCCTTAGCAGCCCAGTCGCGGGAGGAACCGGTGCCGTACTCCTTGCCACCGATGACGACCAGCGGGGTACCTGCGGCCTTGTAGTTCTCAGCAGCGTCGTAGATGAACGCCTGCGGGCCACCCTCCTGGGTGAAGTCGCGGGTGTAGCCACCGGTAACGCCGTCGAGCAGCTGGTTCTGCAGGCGGATGTTGGCGAAGGTACCGCGGACCATGACCTCGTGGTTACCACGACGTGCGCCCAGGGAGTTGTAGTCCTTGCGGGCAACGCCCATGGAGTCGAGGTACTGAGCGGCCGGGGTGCCCGGCTTAATGGAGGATGCCGGGGAGATGTGGTCGGTGGTGACCGAGTCGCCCAGAGCAGCCAGGACGCGAGCGCCCTTGATGTCGGAAACCGGCGACGGCTCCAGATCCATGTCGTCGAAGTACGGCGCCTTGCGGATGTAGGAGGAAGCGTCGTCCCAAGCGAAGGTCTTGCCGTCCGGGGTCGGCAGGTTCTGCCAACGCTCGTCACCAGCGAAGACGTCCTTGTAGTCCTCGTCGTAGAGCTCGGAGGAGATGGAGGCCTGGATGGTCTCCTCAATCTCCTCGGTGGACGGCCAGATGTCCTTCAGGAAGACGTCGTTGCCCTCGGCGTCCTGGCCAAGTGCGTCGGTCTCGAAGTCGAAGTCCATGGTGCCGGCGATAGCGTAGGCGATGACCAGGATCGGGGAGGCCAGGTAGTTCATCTTAACGTCGGGGGAGATACGACCCTCGAAGTTACGGTTACCGGACAGGACCGCGGTAGCAGCCAGGTCGGCCTCGTTGATGGCAGCGGAAACCTCGGCCGGCAGCGGGCCGGAGTTACCGATACAGGTGGCGCAGCCGAAGCCGGCCAGGTAGAAGCCGAGACCCTCGAGGTCCTTCCACAGGTCAGCGCGCTTGAAGTAGCCGTTGACGACCTGGGAACCCGGAGCACAGATGGTCTTGACCCACGGCTTGGCGGTCAGGCCCTTCTCCAGAGCCTTGCGTGCCAGCAGGCCAGCGCCGACCATGACGGACGGGTTGGAGGTGTTGGTACAAGAGGTGATCGAGGCGATCGCGACCATACCGTGGTCGAGGGTGTACTCGCCGCCCTTCGGGGAGGTGACGGTGATCGGGGAGGACGGACGGCCCTCTGCACCCTCAGCGGCGGACTCGCCGTGGCCCGGGCGGGACTCGTTGTAGTCCGCAGCCAGCTCGGAGACGGCGCCGGAAGCCTTGACCGGCTCCTTGACCTCGCCGTCCGAGTAGTTGTGCAGGTCCTTGCGGAACTGCTCCTTGGCGGAGGTGAGCTCGATGCGGTCCTGCGGGCGCTTCGGGCCAGCGATGGACGGGACAACGGTGGACAGGTCCAGCTCGAGGTACTCGGAGTACTCGGCCTCCGGGGAGTTCTCGTCGTGCCACATGCCCTGAGCCTTGGCGTAAGCCTCGACGAGCTCCAGGGTCTTCTTGTCGCGACCGGTCAGGGCCAGGTACTTGACGGTCTCAGCGTCGATCGGGAACATGGCGGCGGTGGAGCCGAACTCCGGCGACATGTTACCGATGGTGGCGCGGTTGGCCAGCGGAAGCTTGGCGACGCCCTCGCCGTAGAACTCGACGAACTTGCCGACGACACCGTGCTGGCGCAGCATATCGGTGACGGTCAGGACGACGTCGGTAGCGGTCACGCCCGGCTTGAAGTCACCGGTCAGCTTGAAGCCGACGACGCGCGGGATGAGCATGGAGATCGGCTGGCCGAGCATTGCAGCCTCGGCCTCGATACCGCCGACACCCCAGCCCAGGATGCCCAGGCCGTTTTCCATGGTGGTGTGGGAGTCGGTACCAACACAGGTATCCGGGTACGCCAGGCCGTTGTTGTCGAAGACGGTACGGGCCAGGTACTCGATGTTGACCTGGTGGACGATACCGGTTCCCGGAGGAACGACGCGGAAGTTGGAGAATGCGCCGGTGCCCCAGCGGAGCAGCTTGTAGCGCTCCTCGTTGCGCTGGTACTCGATCTCGACGTTCTTGGCGAGTGCGTCCTCGCTACCGAATGCCTCGATGATGACGGAGTGGTCGATGACCATCTCGGCCGGGTTCAGCGGGTTAACCTGATCCGGGTCGCCGCCCAGGGTCTTAACAGCCTCGCGCATGGTGGCGAGGTCAACGACACAGGCAACACCGGTGAAGTCCTGCATAATAACGCGGGCAGGGGTGAACTGAATCTCAATCGACGGATCGGCCGACGGAACCCAGTTGGCAATTGCCTTGATGTGATCCTCGGTGATGTTCGCGCCGTCCTCATTGCGCAGCAGGTTCTCGCCGAGAACCTTCAACGAGTAGGGCAGCTTCTCCATGCCGGGCACAGCGTCGAGAGCGAAGTAGTCGTAGGACTTATCGCCAACCTCAAGCTTGCGCTTTGCATTGAAGGAGTTCTTGCTTTCAGCCACAGTCAGCTCCATTTCTGTTCGGGTGAGTAAACGCCATAGTACGGAAAATACCGGCACTCGAATTCGGCACTCCGGCGGGCGCAGGTGCGAGCACGTCGCCCCCTAGCAATCCATTAAAGCAATGATTGACCAGTTTTCGCTCGCACCACCTAATAGGCGCGCGAGACCCAGGGGCGTGTCCCCGTCCTGAAAACCACCTTAACAGTACAAGCGTTCTGCAGGGGAGAATGGGTCACGGCGCGCCGAGTTAGCTACCCCCGTTTGCCCGGAAAAACGTGCAATATAAGAAAGTCCGTTACCAACTTCGGAATCCTTCCCCCAAACACAGATGTGCGGAGAGTCAGCGATCATGGCCAACGAAATCACGCCTGAGACAATGCCGATCGACAAGGCGGTGGAGATCCTCAGGCACGACGACGTCATCGCCAGCAACCCAACGTTGCAAAGCTCGCTCGAAGCGGCCATCCACTCCAACGTCGCCACAACAAAAAGCGACATCAACCTCATCAACTTCGATACCGATCCGGTTGGAGTCGACACCTTCTCTTACGCCCGCGAGATCGTCGACAAGCTAGGGGGCACCGCAATTGTGCGCACCCCAACCAACATCACCGTCGCATCGGAGGACTTCCCACGGGCAGCCATCGCACAGGGAGAGCTCCATTACTTCGGGTTCCCCCAGGACCCAGCCGCAGGCCTCAACGCACTCCTCAATGACCTTGCCGGATATGCAGTTCCGTGGACCATCTATAGCGTCGTGATCGCTGCCATCATCATTGGGGCTTTCATCGCCCTCACCTTCTACTGGCTACGGAAGGCCCGGTAGGGAACTGGCGCGCTAAAAGGATCGACCGAGGCGACAACATAGCCCCTTAAAAGCGGGGCAAACCCAGCCGATCCGCCACCCCAAGGGCACAAATATCGACCCATCAGTCAAGCCATGCCCCTTGACGACACTTTTGCGACTTCTCAGCTTTCGAACACCAGTAAAGCCGACACGCCGAACAGCTTCGCTTTTGTGACATATTTCACGTTTTTTATTATCGCTTTCAAATCCGCAGGCTGAACGGCATAACGAATTGATTACAAACACCGAATGTGTGTTGATTCTGTTACTTATGTTTTCTTAGTTGTTCCTGGGCCGTAATGTTCTCGGTGAAGTTAACTGAGGATTCAAGTTACCTAGGTTGACTAAAGAAAAAGCACGGATGCTTACGCGCACCGACATTCGACTGGCCCATGGCCACTCGACGACGGTGTCGACGTCGTCAAGCCAGCGATGGGGAAGTCGCCGGCCTGCCGACGGCAACGCACCCGTGTGCCCAATAGACAGTTTCGAGGAGTCACGTGGTGTCGCGAAATATTAAGTTCCGTGCATCCCATTGGACACGCCCCATCGCTGGCGTCATGATCGCGGGCCTTGTTGCGACCAATTCTCCGGTCGCCTCAGCGCAACCGCTGAATCCAAGCAATGCCCAAATTCGACAGGCGGAGGAAGTGGCGGCAAACGCCTCCGTGCTTCAATCTCTAGTTTCCAACGTAACCCAGCGCGAGCGTCAAGTTGCAGACCTTGAACTTCGCATGGGTGAGTTGCGCGAGTCGGTCAACAAGGCGATGGTCGACTTGGAAGCGGCCCGCGACAATGCCAACCGCGCCCGCGCCGCAGTGGACGAGGCGCGAACCCAGTTGCAGCGCGCACACCGTGACCTGGTTAGCGCTCAGAAGCAGTTCGACAACATCGCCCGCTCGGTGATGCGCCAGGGCGCCTCGCACGGCTCCTTCCTTCAGGGCGCACAAGGGGTTGCCGACGCGCTGAACCGCCAGGCTGCCATTCGTCGTGAAGCGGATAAGCAGAAGCAGTCCGTCGACCGCCTTGACAAGGCCCGTACCGAGGCTGCAAACGAAGAGTCCTCGCTGCGCGACAAGCAAGCGCAGGCCGAAACCGCGGAGTCGACCGCCCAGCAGCGTCACGCCGACGCCGAGTCCGCCTACAGCAACGCCAGTGGCGAGCTTGAGAAGGAACAGGCCTCCTACCGACAGGCCCAGGTCGAAAGGGAAGCCGCAAAGGCAGCTCTCGATGCCGCCCGAGGCGCCGTCAACGACCTGAACAGCCAGCGCAAGGAATACGAGTCGGAGCAGGCGAAGAAGGAAGCCGAGGACGCCGCCGCCAAGAAGGCTGCTACCGAGGCTGCCGCGAAGGCCCGTTCGGAGGCGCAGGCGCGTCAGGATGCGTCCGCTAATGCGTCGAACTCCGGCACCACTACTGGCGGTGCCGGCTCTAATTCGACTACCTCTGGTACCGCTGGCTCCACCTCTTCGTCGGGCTCCACCGGCTCCGGTTCCTCGACCGGCTCCACCGGGTCCGCGACCACGGGTTCCGGCACCACCTCCGGCACTGGATCTAGCTCCAGCACCGATTCGAGCACCAGTTCCGAGGAGGAGTCCTCGGCATCGTCGTCCGACTCCACTGATACGTCCTCGGGTACCCCGGCGCAGACCGCAACTCCGGCCAACCCCGAGACCGGCCAGGTCACCTCTGGTTCTTCCAGTGCCAAGGTCGAAGCTGTGATCGCACGCGCCATGAGCCAGCTGGGCGTCCCGTATGCCTGGGGTGGCGGTGACGCCAACGGCCCCACCAGGGGTATCCGAGACGGAGGCGTGGCGGATGCGCACGGCGACTACAACAAGATCGGTTTCGACTGCTCGGGCCTGACGATCTACGCATACGCCGCTGTCGGAATCTCCCTTCCGCACTACACCGGCTACCAGTACCAGCGTGGCACTCACTACCCGGTGTCGCAGATGAAGCGCGGCGACCTCCTCTTCTGGGGTCCCAACGGCCACGGCCATGTTGCGATCTACCTCGGTGACGGACAGATGATCGAGGCTCCGCAGTCCGGTTCTGTGGTCCAGATTTCCCCGGTCCGCTATAACGGAATGACGCCGAACGTCGTCCGCTTGGTCTAATCCCTGTCGCCTAGTCCGGTCGCTCAGGCCGAGCCCCGCCACAAAGAAGGTTTACCCGTGACCCACGCATCCGCACCCGTCCACGCCGAACTCGAACGCGCTTACGCAGAACTGGGCAAGGTCGTCGTCGGGCAGGAGCACCTGTGCAAGCAGCTCTTCGTCGCGATGCTCGCCGGCGGTCACGTCCTCCTCGAGGGTGTCCCCGGCGTCGCGAAGACCCTGGCGGTGTCGACCTTTGCCAAGGTCATCGGCGGGTCCTATTCCCGCATCCAGTTCACGCCGGACCTCGTCCCCTCCGATATCGTCGGCACGCGGATCTTCCGCCAGAATTCCTCGGAGTTTCTGTTGGAGCACGGTCCTGTCATGGCCAATATTGTGCTGGCCGACGAGATCAACCGCGCCCCAGCTAAAGTCCAGTCGGCGCTGCTGGAGGTCATGGCGGAGCACCAGGTTTCCATCGCCGGGAATACGACCCCCGTGCCGGAGCCCTTCCTCGTTCTGGCAACGCAAAACCCCATCGAGAACCAGGGTGTCTATCCGCTGCCGGAGGCGCAGCGGGACCGCTTCCTGTTCAAAGTGCTCGTCGGCTACCCGACTCCGGCCGAAGAGCGCGAAATTGTCTACCGCATGGGGGCGACGCCGCCGGTCGCGAAGCAGATCCTCGCGCCCTATGGGGTCCGGGCCCTCCAGCAGGCGACCCGCGAGGTCTTCGTCCATCACACCCTCATTGACTACGTCGTCGCCGTGGTCGAGCTGAGTCGCTCGCCGCTTCGCGCGGATCTGAAGGACGTCGACCGTTGGCTGTCCTACGGCGCCTCGCCGCGAGCCACTCTCGGCGCAATCGCTGCCGCCCGCGCTCACGCCCTGTTTTCGGGCCGGGACTACGTGATACCGGACGACGTCGTCGCCGTCCTCCCGGATGTCCTGCGCCACCGCCTGGTGCTGTCCTACGAGGGGCTTGCCGACGGCGTTACCCCGGAGCACGTCATCGACCAGATTCTGTCGCGGGTTCGCCTTCCCCAGGCCGCCCAGGGCGATCTCAACTAGGGCGACCAGGACGAGGACGAACTGCTGTAGATGCATACGACGGACGAGGCGGACTTTGTTGCCCAGGATCTCGGTCGGGTCTTGGCGTATATCGAACTAACCGTCAACAGGCGCCTGAGTGGCCTGCTGCGCGGGAGCTTCCTGTCGGCGTTTAACGGTCCCGGTTCCCAACCGGACACTGCTCGCGAGTACGAAATCGGCGATGACGTCCGGCGCATGGACTGGGCTGTGACAGCCCGCACAGGCGTCGCGCACGTGCGTACGGAGGAGGCCGAGCGAGAGCTCGAGTGTTGGATTGTCGCCGAACCAGCCGCGCGCCTGTCGACGGGCGTCTCTGACACCACCAAGCGTCACCTGCTGCTCGCCGCCGCGGGCGCTATCGCCATGCTCAACGATGCGCCGGGGTCGCGCACCGGGCTCATCGCGGGGCCGGTGAGCTTTGCCGCTGGCAGCGGACGCACGCACAGCCTTGGCCTGCTGCGCAGCCTCGCTTCCGCGCACGCCGAGTCGACTCTCGCCTCGGACATCGACGTCGCGATGACAAGGTCACCACGTGCAGGGCTAATCGTCGTCATCTCCGATTTCCTCGGCCCCCTAGACTGGATCACGCCGCTAAAAGTCGCGTCGGCTCGCTCGGAGGTGCTGGCGATCCGCCTTGTCGACCCGGCCGACGAGGCATTGCCCGGCCAGGGGCCAGTGCTCCTCGCCGATTCCGCGACCGGCCGCACTGTCGAGTTGACCATCAATGACAAGACGCGCGAGGAATATGCGAAGCAGGCGGCTGCCCATCATTCCGAGGTTGTGGAAAACTTGCGGGCGCTTCACGCCAGGATTATCACCCTGCGTACCGACGGGGACTGGGTCCTGGACTTCGCACGCCAGCTCGAGGCGCCGGAAAGGTAGGCGAACGTGGGATTCCTAGATGCGATATTCGCGCACCCGGCATGGCTTGCCGGGCTGATCCTTCCTGCCGCAGGCGCCGTTGCCTATTGGCTCAGCACCCGCAACCGGGCTAAGCGGGCGATCGCCTTCGGCAACTTTGCCATCGTCGGAAAGCTCGCGTCGGGTGCGCGGAGCTGGATGAGCCACCTCGCGGTGGTGCTCGCGCTGCTGTCGCTGACCCTGGTGATTATCGGTCTGGCCGGTCCGATTTCGGAGACGAAGGTCGCGCGCAACAGGGCGACGGTGATGATGGTCGTCGACGTGTCGCTGTCGATGTCGGCCACCGACGTCTCGCCCGACCGGATTACGGCGGCGAAGGAGGCCGGCAGGGAATTCGTGGAGAAACTGCCGGATAACCTCAATATTGGCCTGGTGACCTTCTCCGGGCGCGCCCAGATTCCGGTGACCCCCACGACCGATCATGACACCGTGATACGCGCGCTCGACGGAGCCGAGCTGGACCAAGCTACCGCCACGGGCGACGCGATTGCCTCGGCCCTCGATTCCATCAAACAATTCACAGAGTCCGTTCGGGGCGGAGCCGACGGCACCCCACCGGCCACCATTGTCCTGCTATCCGACGGCAAGCAGACGGTTCCCCAGGAACTCGATGACCCCCGCGGCGCCTATACCGCTGCTGACAAAGCGGCCAAGGCGGGAATCCCCATTAGCACGATTTCTTTCGGAACCCAGGACGGAGCCATCATCGTCCAGGGTGAACAGATTCCCGTGCCGAACGACGACGAGTCGCTGCGCGAAATCGCCCGCAAGACGAAGGGCAATTTCTACAGCGCCGACTCGCTGGAGAAGCTTCGCGACGCCTACTCCGACCTCGAGGACGACATCGGCTATGAGCTAAAGCGCGCCGAGAATCCGCGCCCGTTCCTCATTGCCGCGTTTATAACTTTGACCGCGACGATCGCTGCCCACCTGGTCGCAAGTAGGCGGATCCCAGAATAGGCGACCCCGAAAGGACAGCCGTCTCAGAGTTGTCTAAGGCAAGGCTATTAAACTTTGTCAACATGTCCTCGCAGATTTACGACGCGCTGCTTTTCCTTTCCTTCGGCGGCCCAGAGAAGATGGACGACGTCCGCCCGTTCCTCGAAAACGTCACCCGTGGCCGGGGTATCCCGCCGGAGCGGCTGGATGAGGTGGGGGAGCACTATTCGCACTTCAACGGCAAATCCCCGCTCAACGACCTCAATCGGGAGATGATTGCCAATCTCAAGGACGCCCTAGACCAGCGCGGGATTGATCTTCCGGTCTACTTCGGCAACCGCAACTGGCACCCGATGGCCGAGGACACTGCGGAGCGCATGGCGCGCGATGGGGTACACAACGCACTGGTCTTTGCTACGAGCGCCTGGGCGGGGTATTCCGGCTGTCGCCAGTATCACGAGGACATCGCCCGTATCCGCGAGCATCTCGGTGACCGGGCCTTCGGTATGGAAAAGATCCGCGGGTTCCATGACCATCCTCTGTTCATCGGCGCGTACGTCGACGCCGTGGAGGAGTCACTGTCGAAGATTCCCCAGGACAGGAGGGGCGGAGCGCGCCTGGTCTTTACTGCGCATTCGATTCCGGTGTCCGCCGATCGTGCATCGGGACCGAGTGACGGGGGCGGAAACCTTTACTCCCGGCAGGTGCGAGAGGCCGCCCAGCTCATCGCGGATCGCGTGGGCGTCGAGGACTTCGACGTCGTCTGGCAGTCCCGCTCCGGCCCCGCGCACGTGCCCTGGCTCGAGCCGGACATCGTCGACCACGTGGAGGACCTGGTTTCGCGCGGGGTCAACGCCGCGGTGGTCTGCCCAGTTGGCTTCATCTCGGACCACGTCGAGGTTGCTTGGGACCTGGACTCGGAGCTGCAGGACGAAATGGCCCACCACGATATCGTCATCGAACGCGTCGCGACTCCGGGGCCGACCGCGTCGTTTACCGCCATGATTGTGGAACTGATTGAAGAGCGACTCCGCGGGGTGCCACCGCGCCGCCTGGGTTCCGAGCCCCTGTACGGCGCGGCCTGCAACGGCGCTCCCTGCGCCGCGAATTGCTGTGTGCCGCAGCGTCGGCGGCCGTCGGCAAGCACCGCGAACTAGCGGGTTACCGGGTCCACTCCCGGACGGCGTAGTCGACGGCGCTCATCCTGGCCTGCCGGATAAGCCGCCACAGGGGGATGAGCTGCGGGTCGAAGGCGCTGCCGCCGACCCCGGACTCGGAGCCTTGGGCCACCGCGAGAATGGAGGACACTCGGTCCGCCCGAGCAAGCACTCCCAGTGCCCTGCGGGGCACGCTGTCCGGAACGAAGGCCATATCCAGGTGATCGTCGAGCATTCCCACCAGGAGATGCGGATCGACGCGACGTGCTGAAGTCGATGAGACATGGCCACGAGGCATCGCCGCGATCGCCTCCGCCGCGCGTCGAGACGCATCCGCCAACTGCAGGTCCGCCTCTCCGGGGCTCAGGTACGCGGGCTCGGGGAGGTGCCCTTCCAGCGTGTACCACAGCCAGGCGTCCTCGCCGGCGACAAGCACGTGGTTGAAACCGGGCTCGGCGTCCGCCACCACAATCGCGCCGCCCGCAGCAGCAGTCGCGCGCGTCGCCTCCGTACCCGCGGGCAGCAGCGGCGCGTCACCCGGCCCGGAGAGTACCAGCCGCACCAGTGCCCTCGAATCCTCGCGCCAGTCGCCGCCGTCCGTCGCCGCCCGCAGCAGTCGCATCATGTCCGCGCACCCCAGGGGCTTGTCGACGTCCACGACGTCGGGGACGACGGCGTCGGCAAGCACGAGCGATCCGGGCTGAGGAGAGGGGCCTCCCAAGCTTGCGATTGCCTCGGTGGTGTGGTCATATCCCTCGAAGCCCGAAAGCCACGCGCCGAGCCACAGGGCGATGTGCTGGGTTGGAGTCCATACCTGGTCGAGTACTCGTCGTTGCATAATGCACCAAGATTAACCTGTTAACCTCTATTCTCATGAGTTTCAACGACCCCTACCGCAATCAGGACGTTCTCGGCGGAGCCCGCGGCCACCGCCGACGCATTCCCGCTCCGGTGCCGGAGGTCGAGGCGCACAACGGGGTCGTGGTCGAAGCTTCCTACGACGGCTTCGTCGGCGCGATCATCGGCTTGGAAAAGACCTTCGACGGCTGGTGCGTGCGGCTCGAAGACCGCAGGGGCGTGGCCAGGCTCTTCCCGATGAACGAGCGCGGATTCCTCATCGACGGCAAGCCCGTGACCCTCGTGCGCCCCAAGGCAAAGCCGGTGCCTGCGTCCAAGAATCTCTCCGCCTCGGGTTCGCGGAAGGTGGAAAACGTCAAGGCACGCGTGGCGCTGCCCAGCCGCATCTGGGTCGAGGGCATCCATGACGCAGCAATCGTGGAAAAGGTCTGGGGACATGACCTGCGCGTCGAGGGCGTCGTGGTGGAGTATCTGGAGGGCCTGGACAACCTCCCCGCGAAACTCGCCGAGTTCGGCCCCGGCCCGAAGCGCAGGGTGGGGGTCTTGGCAGATCACCTGGTGGAGGGGTCGAAGGAGTCGAAGCTCACCCAGCAGCTGGGCCCGCACGTGATGGTGACGGGACACCCGTTTATCGACGTGTGGGAGGCCGTCAAGCCCGCCTCGGTCGGTATTAAGGGGTGGCCGAAAGTGCCCTACGGCGAGAACTGGAAGACCGGTACCTGCGAGCGACTCGGCTGGGGCTCGGACCCGAAAGAGGGCTGGCGAAGGGTGTATTCCGCAGTTCACACCTACCGCGATTTGGAGTCCGATCTGATCGGCGCGGTCGAGCGCCTCGTCGACTTCGTCACCGAACCGCACCTGCAATTCTGACTGTAGGGTGGGAGGCGTGATTGCACTCCTCTGGCTCGGCGCAGCCGTACTCCTGGCCCTCGGCGAACTCATCGTGGCGGATCTCTCGCTGCTGATGTTGTCCGGCGGTGCGCTGGCAGCCGCCGGCTCCAGCCAGTTGGGGGCACCACTGTGGCTCGACGTTGTCGTATTCACCGTGGTCGCCGTGGCCCTCGTGCTCACGGTCCGGCCGATGCTCCGTCGACGCATGGCAGTCGGGGACAGGACGAGCGAGCTCGAGTCGAGGCCCGAGCTGCTACCAGGGAAATCGGCCCTGGTCGTGGAAGCGGTTAGCTCCTCGGCTGGCCTGATCAAGGTAGGCGGGGAGTTCTGGAGCGCACGGGCACTGGTCCCAGGCGAGACATTCGCGCCGGAGTCCAGCGTCACGATTGTGCAAATTTCGGGTAACACCGCCATCGTCGACAAGCAGCTTTAGTAAACGTAAATAACGTACGAAACACGCCAGACAAGAAACGAGGTCCGAAAATGATAGGGCTAGCAATCCTCGGTGTCATCGTCCTCTTCGTCATCCTCCTGGTTCTCAAGGCCATCGTCCTCGTGCCCCAGGGGGAGGCGGCAATCGTCGAGAGGCTGGGCCGATACACCCAGACTCTCAACAGTGGCCTGAACTTCATCATTCCAATCGTCGACCGCGTCCGTGAGAAGGTCGATACCCGAGAACGCATGGTGACGTTTCCTCCGCAGGCCGTCATCACCGAAGACAACCTGACCGTCGCCATCGACACCGTCGTTACCTTCCAGGTCAACGAGCCAGAACGAGCCATCTACGGCATCGCCGACTACATCTTCGGCATTGAGCAGATTACGACGGCGACGCTGCGCGACGTCGTCGGCGGGCTGACTCTGGAGGAGACCCTGACGTCCCGCGACTACATCAACAGGCGCCTGCGCGGAGAGCTGGATGAGGCCACCGCGAAGTGGGGCCTGCGGATTGCGCGAGTGGAGCTAAAGGCGATCGAGCCGCCGCCGTCTATCCAGCAGTCCATGGAGAAGCAGATGAAGGCGGACCGCGAGAAGCGGGCCATGATTCTGACGGCCGAGGGTACGCGCGAGGCGGAAATTAAGACCGCCGAGGGCCGCAAGCAGGCCCAGATCCTGGCCGCCGAGGGCGATAAGCACGCGGCCATTCTCGCCGCAGAGGCCGAGCGGCAGGCCACTATCCTGCGCGCCGAGGGCGCTCGCGCTGCGAAGTACCTCGAAGCGCAGGGTGACGCCCGAGCTATTCAGAAGGTCAACGCGGCGGTGAAGGCATCTCAGTTGACCCCGGAGCTGTTGGCCTGGCAGTACCTCGAGAAGCTCCCCGAGCTGGCGAACAAGGACGGCAACACCGTCTGGATGGTGCCCGCACAGTTCGGCGACAGCCTCGAGGCCTTCGCTAAGGCATTCGGGCGTAAAGACGAGGACGGTGTGTTCCGCTACGAGCCCCCGGCGGTGAGCAAGGAGACCAGGGAAGAAGCCGATCAGGGCCGCGACGAGAACTGGTTCGATATGTCGACAAACCCCGAACTCGCTAAGGCCGTGGCAGCCGCCAACGAGGTCGCCAACCGCCCGGTCGAGGACCCGATTTCCGCCGCCGGCGGACAAAAGCAGAAGTCCGCGACTACGATCACCTCGCAGCCGGAGGAAGGCCTGAAGGAGCTGGAATCGGATTCAGCCAACTCGCCCGGCTATCTTCCCGGCGTGCGCCACTCCGCAAGCGACGATGCCCAACCCGCGTAGTCCGCGGAGCTCACTCACGATACCGACCAAATAAAGCACTAGTCGCTGGGAGACCCCGCTGCCACTATGAAGGGCGCGGGGTTTTCCACTACCAATACAAAAAACAGCTCTCAGCTCTGCCCGCTACACCCCGGACAGCTACAGCTTGGCGGAGTCCTCCAATAGGTGCACTGCAAGCGACCAACCTGCGGACTCCGCGTGCCAGCCCGCCGCTGCTAGGCGCTGGTTAATCGCTTGCTTGGAGATGCCCAGCTCCGCAGCCGCCTCTACTTGGGTATAGCCCGCTCGAACCAATTGCGTCGCCTCGCGTCCCTCTGGCGAGCGTCGGGAAATGACGTGGTGCAGCAGGGTGAAGGCCGCACCGATGTCCTCAGCGCACGTCTTGCCGCGCGGGTTATCACTGCGAATCCTTGTCTTCACCGTTCCGGCCTTCCCGCCCTTACCGACGACGGCGCTTGCGGCAATCGCGGCCTCGTCGTCCTGCCCACGCGGGCAGATGCCGATGCCGACGGCCCAGTCGCCTGCCGCGAGCAGTGCCAGCACCAGCGTCGTCACTCCGACCGCGCTGGTAGGTGCGGCACGCAGCTCCTCGATCCCTGAGACCTCTACTGTGCCGACGCCTTCCAGGCTCGAAAGCGCCTCAGCCGACATTCGCACGTGTTCGGCGCGGCGTGTCGAACGTCCCCTGTAGCGGGCAAAAACTGCGAACATAACCAACAGTCTAGCCCTATTCCTTGACATCTTCCCGATTGACACCGTCCGGGCTTGTGGCGTCCAGCCCGTCCACGATGTCCCTGTCTGCCGCGCCCCGCGATCCCGCGACGACGGGGAACTTCGCATCTGCCACCAGCCCCGCGATTCCGAGCGCTACCAGCAGTGCCGTTGCGACCGCGAAGCGGGCATCAAACCCGACGAGAAGGGCGTCGCCAAGCAGGACGACGGCGAGCGTATTCGGCGCCGATCCGACGGCGGTGGCGACCGCGTAGGGCGCCAGGCGGATGGACGACAGGCCGCACACGTAGTTCAGGAGGGAAAAGGGCACTCCGGCGATCATGCGCAATGACAACACGGTCAACCATCCGCGCTGTTCGAGGCGATAATCGAGGTCCAGCAGTCGCCGGTTGGTCAGATACTTTCGAAACCAATCACGCCCGAGGAAGCGCACGACCAGCAGCGACATCACCGCGGAGATCGTGGTCGCGGAGATGGCGAGAATGAACCCCGCCGCAGGCCCGAAGAGGATTCCGGAGGCGAGGGTGAAAACCGTGCGCGGAATGGGGAACTGAGTGAGGAAGACGTAGAGCCCGAAGTAGGCCACGGGAAACCACGGGCCGGCCTCATCGGACCACTGTCGGAGCGCGTCAACGGTGGGGACATCGTAAAACAGCACGAGCGCGAGTCCAACCAGGGCTATCACTCCGATAAGCAGTTTTTTGAAGCGCTGGGACGCGATCGCAGGGGCATTCTTCACCCATATGAGGTTACCGACGAAAACCGAGTAGCGGATGACCTGGGGTTAGGCGTGGCGCCGTGGGAAACGGACGTGGCGCAGAGAACACCACTAGCCAAAATCATTACGATGGAAGACAAGGTCGCTATGCCTTTCTTGTGCAAAATCTAGTGACCCTTATCGATTATTGGAGGAAGTCACCGTTCTCACGGTTTCTGAGGGCTCCCGGAAACGCCGGTTTTGTCGCAGCCGGCTGTCGGATTTGCCCATGGAGGCTCACCGAGGTGAGCGGGACTTAATACATGTAAGGGAGAAGGTCTGTCGTGACTGACCGTACGACCCCCGAATCGCCTTCACCGCTGCCGCCGAACTTCGAGGAGCTTCAAACCTCCTGGTACAAGGCCGTGGCCAAGGTGTTCGCTAGGGTACGCAAGCAAGACATTGCAGATGTGCCGCTCGATATCTGGAAGAAGCTAATCCAGACCACCTACGACGGAGTGGACGTCCGCCCGCTCTACACCCGCGCCGACGACCTCGGCGAAGCCCCTGCGCCTGGCCAGTTCCCGTTTACTCGCGGCGCCAAGGTCACCGATGACAACACCGACGGCTGGGCCGTTCGTGAGACCTTTGGCCGTCAGTACGCAGGCGAGGATGCTCTGGACCCGAAGGCCGTCAACGAGACTCTGCTGACGGCCCTGGAAAACGGCACCACCGATATCCGCCTGGATTTCACGGGTTCGCTGGCCGCCGCCGACGTTGCGGCGCTGCTGAACAACGTCTATGTTGACCTGGCCCCGATTGCCGTCAACGCCGGTTCGAAGGTCTCCGAGGTTGCTGAAGCCCTCTTTGCGCATATTGACTCCGCTGCTCCGGCAAACCCGGACGGCGTCGCAGTCGAGCTCGGCGCCGCTCCTCTGACCTCCGCCTTCGCCCAGATTGACGACGTCTCGCTGGACGACGCCGTCGCCCTCGCGGTCACGGCCGCCAAGCGTCCCGGCTCGACCCGGGCCCTCCTGGTCGACGGTGTTGCGCTGTCCAACCTGGGCGCCACCAACATCCAGGAAATCGGCTACAGCCTCGCCGTCGGCGTCGCGTACCTGCGCGCGCTGACCGAGGCGGGGCTCTCCGCGGAGGAGGCTCTCGGCCAAATTTCCTTCCGCTTCGCAGCGACGGATGATCAGTTCGACACCATTGCGAAGTTCCGCGCGGCCCGCACTCTGTGGGCCCGCGTTGCTGAGGTCCTCGGCGCTCCCGAGCCGGCCGTGCGCCGATGCACGCGGTCACCGCACCGGTAATGTTCAGCCAGCGCGACCCGTGGGTCAACATGCTGCGCGTGACCGTTGCCGCTTTCGCCGCGGGCGTCGGCGGCGCGACTTCCGTGGAGGTCCTGCCGTTCGACTACGCCATCGAGGGCGGCCAGCCGAACGTCTCCGCGACGTTCAAGGCCCGCATCGCGCGCAACACCAATCTGCTGCTGATGGAGGAGTCGCACCTCGGCTACGTCGCCGACCCGGCCGGTGGTTCCTACTTCATCGAGAACCTGACCGACGAGCTCGAAGCCAAGGCCTGGGACATCTTCACCAAGACCGAGGCCGCCGGCGGTTTCGCCGCTACTACCTCGGACGTCCAGGCTGCCCTGGACGCATCGTGGGAGGCCCGTCGCGCCGATATTGCGCACCGACGCACCAAGGTCACGGCCATCAACGAGTTCCCGAATCTCCTTGAGGCTCCGCTTGCGCCCGAGGCGCGTCCTGAGGGCGAGAAGATTCGCCGCTGGGCCAGCGACTTCGAGGCCCTGCGCAACCGCTCGGACGACTTCCTGGCCGCTAATGGCCGTCGCCCGCTGATCGGCATGCTGCCGCTCGGCCCGCTGGCCAAGCACAACATCCGCACCGGCTTCACCTCGAACTTGCTGGCCTCCGGCGGCATTGAGGTCGTCAACCCTGGCCAGGTCGTCCCGGGTGAGCAGGCCTTTACCGAGGCCGTCGCCGCGTCCCCGATTGTGGTGCTGTGCGCCGCCGATGGCGAGTACGAGGCCTCCGGCCCGGCCGCCGTCGAGGCCGCTCGCGCTGCGGGCGCCAAGGAGGTCCTGGTCGCTGGCTCCGCAAAGAGCTTCGCCGACGTCGACGAGGCGGCCCGCCCCGACGGATACCTCAACATGACCATCGATGCTGTCGCGGAACTGTCCCGACTGCTCAATGAACTGGGAGCGTGAAGGAAGAAATGACCACCATCCCAAACTTCGCTGATATTTCCCGCAAGACCGACGACGCTGCCGCCCCCACCAACAAGGCCGCCGCAGCAGAGGCCGGGGAAGTCTGGACCATCCCGGAGGGCATCGACGTCAAGCGCGTCTACGAGCGCGCCGACCGCGAGTCTGCCGCCGCCGAGGGGCACCCGGTGGATTCGTTCCCGGGTATCGCCCCGTTCATGCGTGGCCCGTACCCGACGATGTACACGAACCAGCCGTGGACGATTCGCCAGTACGCAGGTTTCTCCACCGCTGCTGAGTCCAACGCGTTCTACCGCCGCAACCTGGCCGCTGGACAGAAGGGCCTGTCGGTCGCTTTCGACCTGGCTACCCACCGCGGTTACGACTCCGACAACCCCCGCGTGACCGGTGACGTCGGCATGGCCGGTGTGGCCATCGACTCCATCTACGACATGCGAGAGCTCTTCCAGGGCATCGACCTGGGTGGCGTGTCCGTGTCCATGACCATGAACGGCGCCGTGCTGCCGATTCTGGCCATGTACATCGTCACCGCCGAGGAGCAGGGCGTCGCGCCGGAGCAGCTACGTGGCACGATCCAGAACGACATCCTCAAGGAGTTCATGGTTCGTAACACCTACATCTACCCGCCGAAACCGTCGATGCGAATCATCTCCTCGATCTTCGAGTTCACCTCGGCTCGCATGCCGCTGTTCAACTCGATTTCGATCTCCGGCTACCACATCCAGGAGGCCGGTGCTACCGCCGACCTGGAGCTCGCCTACACGCTTGCCGACGGCGTCGAGTACATCCGCGCGGGCATCGACGCGGGCCTGGATGTCGATAAGTTCGCTCCGCGCCTGTCCTTCTTCTGGGGCATCTCGATGAACACCTTCACCGAGATTGCGAAGCTCCGTGCAGGCCGTATCCTGTGGTCCGAGCTAGTGGGTAAGTTCTCCCCGAAGAACCCGAAGTCGCAGTCCCTGCGTACTCACTCGCAGACCTCCGGCTGGTCCCTGACCGCCCAGGACGTCTACAACAACGTCGCCCGTACCTGCATCGAGGCAATGGCCGCGACCCAGGGCCACACCCAGTCGCTGCACACCAACGCCCTCGACGAGGCTCTGGCTCTGCCGACGGACTTCTCCGCCCGCATCGCCCGTAACACCCAGCTGCTGCTGCAGCAGGAGTCCAACACTACGCGTCCGGTTGACCCGTGGGCTGGCTCCTACTACATCGAGTGGCTGACCAACGAGCTGGTCAAGCGCGCCCGCCAGCACATCGAGGAGGTCGAGGAGGCCGGCGGCATGGCCCAGGCCACCATCGAGGGCATCCCGAAGCTGCGCATCGAGGAGGCGGCAGCCCGCACCCAGGCCCGCATCGACTCCGGCCGCCAGGCCCTGATCGGTGTGAACAAGTACCAGGTCGAAGAGGACGAGGCCATTGAGGTCCTCAAGGTCGAGAACTCCCGCGTCCGCCAGGAGCAGATCGACAAGCTCCACCGCCTGCGCCACGAGCGCGACGAGGAAGAGGTCCAGCGCTGCCTGGCAGCTCTGACCGACGCCTGCCGCAACCCCGGCGAGCCGGGCGACCTGGACAAGAACCTGCTGAAGCTGGCCGTCGACTGTGCCCGCGCGATGGCCTCCATCGGCGAGATTTCCGACGCCATGGAAGAGGTCTTCGGCCGTCACCAGGCTGAGATCCGCACGCTGTCCGGCGTCTACAAGGACGAGGTCGGCAAGGAGGGAACCGTGTCCAACGTTTCCAAGGCCATCGCAATGGCCGACAAGTTTGAGGAGCAGGAAGGTCGCCGCCCGCGTATCTACCTGGCCAAGATGGGCCAGGACGGTCACGACCGTGGTCAGAAGGTCATCGCGTCCGCCTACGCCGACCTCGGCATGGACGTCGACGTGGGACCGCTGTTCCAGACTCCGGAGGAGGCCGCCAAGTCGGCTGTCGACTCCGACGTCCACGTGGTGGGCGTTTCCTCGCTGGCCGCAGGCCACCTGACTCTGGTTCCAGCTCTGCGCGAGGAGCTGGCGAAGCTGGGCCGCGAGGACATCATGATCGTCGTCGGTGGCGTCATCCCGCCGGGCGATTTCCAGGAGCTCTACGACGACGGCGCCGCGGCGATCTACCCGCCGGGTACCGTCATCGCGGACGCGGCAATTGACATGCTCACGAAGCTCTCCGCAGATCTGGGCATCGATCTTTCCGTGGACGAAGAGTCCTAAAACCCACTTGTGACGCGCCACGCCGACTAGTTGCCGACTAGTTTTCGGCGGGGCGCGTTGTCTGTAAAAGCGTTGCTGGATGCAAGCGTTGTTGGAAGAAGTAGCAATGAACGACTTTCTTGAAGAAAACCTGGGCACCCTAGTCACCACTGCAGGAACGGTCATCCAGGGAAAGACTGCGGTCGCTCCCGAAGTTGTCCGCCGCGCGCGCGCCGCATTGACGTTGACGACCTTTTCGAGGGCGTGCGCGCCGGAAACCGCACCAAGTTGGCACGGGCCATTACGCTGCTGGAGTCGTCGGCACCTGCGCACAAGGTGTTGGCTCAGGAGCTTCTAGTGAAGTTGCTGCCGTTTTCCGGCAAGGCGATGCGCGTCGGTCTCACCGGCGTCCCCGGCGTGGGTAAGTCGACCACCATCGAGACCCTGGGCATGCACCTGATTGAGCAGGGGCACCGAGTCGCCGTCCTGGCCATCGACCCCTCATCGACGAAATCCCGCGGCTCCATCCTCGGCGATAAGACGCGCATGGCTAACCTCTCGGCACGCGACGAGGCCTTCATCCGGCCCTCGCCGTCGGCAGGCACGCTCGGTGGCGTCGCCAAGGCGACCCGCGAGGCGATGGTCGTGTTGGAGGCCGCGGGTTTCGACATCGTGATCGTGGAAACCGTCGGCGTCGGCCAGTCCGAGGTTGCGGTCGCGCAGATGGTGGACACATTCGCGTTCCTGGCGCTGGCGGGCGCCGGAGACCAGCTCCAGGGCATCAAGAAGGGTGTGCTGGAGATGGCCGACGTCATCACCATCAACAAGGCCGATGGCCAAAACCTGCGGCCTGCCAAGCGGGCCGCGCGTGACCTCGCCACCGCCATGAAGATGGTCCGCCAGCCCGACCAGATCTGGACGCCCCCGGTACTGACGATGTCGGCGCTGGAGGGCGACGGAGTCGAGAAGTTCTGGAACGCCATCGAGGATCACGTTAAGGCCATGCACGAGGCCAAGCTATTTGATGAGAGGCGCGCTGGGCAGCAGATCAAGTGGATGTGGTCGATGGTGCACGAGACCCTGCTGCAGCGCCTCAACACCAACGAAGCTGTCCAGGAGGAGAGCACCTTGGTGGAAAAGCAGTTGCGCTCCGGCCAGCTGACCCCGACGCTCGCCGCCGAGCGGATCATGAATGCCTTCGACCAGTCGAGGGGAGCCGACAACTAAACACGCCCCCGAAATAATCGACTAAAGCCGCGCACCGCAACCGACTGATCAGGTTGCGGTGCGCGGCTTTACGTCGTAAAGCGACAAAGTGGGGGGACGAAGGCACGGTCTCAGCCACAGAAAGCGCAACCCGAGCCCCCGGCGGGGCTAGCCTTGCAAGCGGTGATGCGGGGGCTGATCGTAGAGCGTGTGCTCCGCGAAGTGCAGTGCATTGATGACGAGGCTGGTAAGGTGCTCATCCGGCTGACTGTAGAAGCAGGACGTGCCTTCCTTGCGGGTCTCCACCATGTTAGCCATGCGCAACTTCGCCAGGTGCTGAGAGACGGCGGGCACGGGGCGTCCGAGTTCCTCGGCGATTGCTCCGACCGACATCTCGCCCTCATGGAGGAGAGCGAGGATAGAAAGCCGGGTCTTATCGGCCATGAGCCGGAGGACGCCCGCTGCAACGTCAAGTTCATTGCTGCTTGGCGCTTTCACAATCATGTAAAGGCCGCTTCCTTTCGGTTTTTCACGTCGGTGTGCTGGTCGATAGCTCCGCTAAAAGCGCCGGTACCTGCGCTCATCCCCATCGACTTTACTCGGAATTCCCAATGGTTGCGTAAGCATCTAGGTATCCACCCAGCTAACTATTCAATGCACCCAACATTATCGAGTTTGGCGATGATTTTCAACATGGTTCATAGGGCACCCTAACACCGGCTCGAGGGGCGCTTCGAGCAGTGCGTTCAGTACTATCGAATTCATGGAATGGATCTTCGGCGCCTACACGTGGATCTCGCAGGATATGACCTGGTGGCAGATTGCCCTGTTCATCCTCGACTACGCAATTAAGTTCGTCGCCATCGGCTGGGTGCCCGAAAATCGCAACCCGTCTGCGTCCACCGCGTGGCTGCTCCTCATCCTCCTGATCCCGTTCCTCGGCCTGCCGCTGTTCCTTCTCCTCGGCTCGCAGCAAATCACCGGTCGCCGCCACCAGGTGCAGGCACTCGCGCACGACCTCATCCGCGAGCGCACCGCGCACCTGCCCGACGTTCCTGACGACGTCCCCCTGTCGGACGACGTCGTGGGCACTTTCAAGCTCTCCAGGCTCCTGACGGGGATGCCTGCAGTAGCAAGCACCGAGATGGGCATTTTCACAACCTTCGACGACTCCGTCCGGCGCATGGTGGAGGTCATCGATGCAGCCGAGAAGTCGGTCCACGTACAGTCCTATATCTTCGCCCTCGACGATAAGACGGAACCCCTGGTCCAGGCGCTCGAGAGAGCTCACAACAGGGGAGTAGAGGTCAAGGTCCTGGTGGACCCGATTGGGTCCTGGAAGTACCCGGGTTACTACAAGCTAAAGAAGCGGCTGAACTCGTCGAAGATTCCCTGGCATCCGATGCTCCCCATCAGCCTGGTCAAACTCACCTGGCGTCGATTGGATCTGCGCAACCACCGCAAGCTGATCGTGGTCGATGCCAAGACCGTGTTCATGGGCTCGCAAAATCTGATTGAACCGGGGTACCAGTTGGCGAAGAATCACCGGTCGGGGCGCGAATGGGTCGATACTTGGATCGAACTCTCCGGCGACGTCGCTCTTGCATTCGATGCCGTCTTCGCGGTCGACTGGACCAGCGAGATCTACGACACCCCGGAGGCGCCCGAGGCGGAGCAGATCGAGGCCCCTCTCGACGATAACGCCGGGCGCAATATCGTACAGGTGCTGCCCTCTGGCCCCGGCTTTACCACCGAGCCCAACCTGCGAGTGTTCAACAACATGATCTACCAGGCCCACAAGCGCTTGCTCGTGGTCAGCCCGTACTTTGTCCCGGACGAGTCCCTGCTCATGGCCCTGACGTCGGCAGCGTACGGCGGAGTAGATGTGCAGCTCTTCGTCAACGAAAAATCGGACCAGTTCATGGTCGGGCACGCCCAACAGTCCTACTACCACGCGCTGCTCGAGGCGGGTGTGAAAATCTTCCGCTATCCAGCCCCTCGGGTTTTGCATTCGAAGTACATGATCATTGACGACCAGATGGCCATGTTCGGCTCGTCCAACCTGGATATGCGCTCCTTCGGCCTGAACTACGAGGTCACGCTCATCGCCGCCAAGGGCTCGATTGTGGACAAACTCATTTCGCTTACCGACGACTACCGTGCCGCATCGACCCTGCTCACCTCGGAGGAGTGGGAGAAGCGCCCATTCCGCCAGCGATACCTGGACTCGGTGTTCAGGTTGACCTCGGCGCTGCAGTAGTGGCGCGCGCTAACGTGGCACAGCCGCATTGACACAGTAGACATGTGTGCGCGTACGGGCGTTCACCGCGAGTCCGCCTTGCGCTGGCTGCCCCCAGCCCAGCGGAGGGAAAGATAGCAAAAAGTCCCGGGACCTCGTTCAACGACGTCTCGGGACTTTTCTATTGTGTCCGGAGGGGGACTTGAACCCCCACGCCCGTTAATAGGGCACTAGCACCTCAAGCTAGCGCGTCTGCCATTCCGCCACCCGGACAAGGTGTTGGGCACTTCCGTGCTGACCTGAGATACTGTATCGCGAGTGCCCAAAAGAACACAAATCAGCAGGTCAACAGACAATTTCAACGGCGTAATTTAAATGGTGATGGCATTTGCGCGGAAATTGAATGCACGGGGATAGAAAAGTATGCAGACTGGTAGCTATGACATCGACGAATTCGAACAGCACCGCAAGTAACAGCACCGCAAGTAACAGCACTGATCGCCCGACCCCCAGCTTCCCCGGCCCCGACCCCTACGAGGCTCTGAAGGACCTTCCGACCTTCGAGCTAACTTCGCCGGACATTACGGACGGAGAGCTGCTGGACGAGAAGTTCCGGGCTCCATCGAACGTTTCTCCGCAGCTCGACTGGTCTGGGCTGCCGGAGGGGACGAAGTCGATCGCCGTGACCTGTTTTGACCCGGACGCGCGACTGCGTCGGGGTACTGGCACTGGGCAGTCTTCAACATCCCCGCGACTGCCACAGGCCTGCCGCAGGGCGCAGGCAGCGAGTCCGGCGAGGGCCTGCCAGAGGGCGCCATTCAGCTTGTGGGCGACTCCGGCATGCGTGGCCATTACGGCGCGAACCCGCCGGCGGAGCACGCCCCGCACCGCTACATGTACGCGGTCCACGCGGTGGACGTCGAGAAGCTGGAAGTGCCCGAGGATGCTACCTGCACGGTCCTCGGCTTCAACCTTTACTTCCACTCGATCGCGCGGGCGATCATTACTCCCTGGTGGGAGAACTGAGGAAACGCTAGTCCTGCCACGGAAGGCCGCATCCGACGGCCTGTGCGATCGATGTGAAGCCCTGCTTGCGGATCTGCGCCGCCAATCCTTGGTGGATATCGCGGATCCAGTCGGGGCCACCGTATATCAGCGGGGTGTAGCCCTGCAGCAGAGAAGCGCCGTTAGCGATGCGTTCCCATGCCTGCTGCGGTGTCTCGATGCCTCCGACACTGACCAGCGCGATGCGATCGCCCACGCGACCTCGGAGCAGCTTGAGCACCTCTAGGGAGCGCTTCGCTACAGGCGCCCCGGACACGCCTCCAGCGCCCACGGCAGCGACTTCGTCGGCAGGCGTGCGCAGCCCCTCGCGGGAGATAGTCGTGTTCGTCGCGACAATGCCGGCCAGGCCCAGCTCGAGGGCCAGGTCTGCGACAGCGAGCACGTCGTCGTCGGAGAGGTCGGGCGCGATTTTGACCAGCACGGGGGAGTCCGTCTCGTCGCGGACCGCGGCGAGGATCGGCCGCAGTGTCTCGACCGCCTGCAGGTCGCGCAAGCCGGGAGTATTGGGGGAGGAGACGTTGACGACGACGTAGTCAGCCAGGTTTCCCAACTCGCGTGCCGACGCGCGGTAATCGGCCTCGGCATCCTCCAGCGGCGTGACCTTGGTCTTGCCGATATTGATGCCGATAACGTCGTCGCTGCGCCGCGAACGAAGATTCTCAGCTACCGCGACTGCGCCGGGATTGTTGAAGCCCATGCGGTTGAGAATTGCCCGATCGGCCTTGAGCCGGAATAGGCGCGGGCGGTCGTTGCCGGGCTGGGCGTGCGCGGTGACGGTGCCGAGTTCCGCGTAGCCGAAGCCAATCGGCCCCCAGCAGTCCGGCGCGGTGGCCGCCTTATCGAAGCCCGCGGCGAGGCCCAGCGGGCGCGGGAAATCCACGCCGAAAACGGTCTGTCGGAGCGCCGGATCGTCGACGACCAGGAGTTTAGCCAGCGCACGCTGGAGAGGCTGGGATTTCTGCAAGCCCCTAAGCGTCGCGCTAATCGCCTCATGGATTCGCTCCGGAGGAACGGTGAACATGGCCTTCAGGGCCAGTTGATAAGCCTTCGCGCGGGCGCTAGAGGTCATCTGCTCGGATCCTTCTTACTCGGGACTATGTTGTTGGATTCTCACTTGGCGTTCTGCTCGGAGCCCTGCGGAGCCCCCGAGGACTTCCCTGCACCGCCGGAGGGCAGGTTATCGGCCGGCTCCCGAACCGTCAGAGCTTCACGACGGCTCTGTGCGGTGGGCGCATAGTCCTTGATTGCCTTGTCGACATCTGCCGATTCAAGGAGCTGCGCTCCCTGACCGGAGGCGGAGAATACCTCCACGACGCCATCGTCGGTGACGACCAGCGACTGCGGGTCCGCGACGGTATCGAGCTCCGCAACGCGAATCGGGGTACCGCTACTGACGTCGTACGCGGTGAGCTTGTTCGCCTTCGTCGAGGCCACCCAAATCAGATCGCGGGACTCGTCGACTGCGACAGCCCACGGCGACTCCGGCACCGGGGCAGCCTGGTGCAGACGGATGATATCCGTCATGGTGTAGACGAGGAGCTGGTTGCCCTTAGTGTCCGCCGCGGCGATGTACTTCTTGCCCGCAGCTGCCTTGCCGACGCCAATTCCGGCGCGGAGGCCACTTCCGGCGCGGTTTTCATCGAGCTTGAGTTCGTGCACCGACGTCTCGGGGCGGTTGATCTCCATCAAGCGGGTTGCGGGGCCATCTCCGACCGGTGGGACTGCCACCAGCTGATCTCCGTGGCGGGAAGCACTGAAGTTGCCGGAGAGCTCGCCGTCCGCCCCAAAGACGTCGATCTTGTCCGAGTCGGCGCGGTGGCCAATAATCCTGCCACCGGATAGTCCGACGGCCGAGGAGTACGCGGTACCGCGCCCGACCACTGCGGCCACGGTGCCCTCTGTGGACAGAACGTAAATCCCGTCCGAGCAGGGCAGCAGGGCGCTCGTTCCCCCCGGAGCCAACTGCCCGCACTGGCCGTTGAGCGCAACAGTCTTCGCTGCCGGATTGTTAACGGGCCCGGCAAGGACTTTCCCGTGTGCCTTAGTGATCACATGATCGCCGACGAGGACTGCATCAGTGATGTCCTCATCGATCTTCTTCAATTTGCCAACCAGGTTGGCAGACGCCACAGGTGAGGCGGCCGGAGCCGGGGTGGCGTTACCCATTCCAGCTTCAATATCGCCCTCAACAGACGAGGAGCATCCCGCCAGTGCTAGCGCACCTGCAGATACTCCTACGACGAGGGAATGGAGGACACGTCGGCGACTGTTAAAACTCACACATATGAAACTACCACCCCGACGATGCCGAGTTAGAGGGAGACGTCGTCAAGCGCATTACAGATCTGTGGCGGAAGGGATAGCTCTTCCGCGGCGAGGTTCTCCCGGAGCTGGGAGCGATCACGCGCACCGATCAGGACCGAGGTGACGCCCGGCCGATCGCGGGCCCAGGCGATGGCCGCGGCAGCGGGGCTAACGCCCAGGCCCTTCGCGGCGGTGGAGAGGGCCCCGACGACGGTGACGCCGCGCTCGTCGAGGTAGTCCTGCACTTCGGCGTCGGCATGCTCGGAGGCCGCACGCGAGTCCTCGGGGATGACACGCTGGTACTTCGCGGTGAGCACACCCTGCGCCAGCGGGGCCCCGCCGATGAAGCCCATACCGAGGTGCTCGCAGGCCGGAAGTAGCTCAGCCTCGGGGCCGCGCTGAAGCAGCGAGTACTCATGCTGTGCACACACCGGCCCGACCCGGTCGGCGGCAGCATGCGTCACCGCGGCCTGCCAGCCGTTATAACCGCGCAGGCCTACGTAGCGAACCTTGCCGAGTCGCACCGCGTACTCGAGAGTATCCGCGACCTCCTCCGGCGGTGTCACGCCGTCGAAGTAGCCGGGCGACCACAGGTCGATGTGGTCGACACCGAGGCGGCGCAGCGTGTCGTCGAGGTCCGCCTGCAACGTCTTGCGGGAGCAGTCGACCCTGCGGCCGACCGGCAGCTCCGGGTGAATCCCGGAGGCGACCGAGATCACCAACTGCTCGGCGAGCCCCTTCCGGCGGATCAGCGTCCCGAGCATATTGGCCACCGTGTCGCCGCCGTGGAGGGGAGAGGCATCGACGAGGGTTCCGCCGGCATCGACGAACTCGTCGAGAATGCGGCCAGCTTCCTCGATGCCGGTACCCGCGCCCCACGTTGCAGTGCCGAGACCAAGGGCCGACACTCGAAGCCCGCTGTTGCCAAGAATTCTTCGTCGCACGCTGTCCAACTCTAGCGACTGCCCCTGCCTCGGGCGGGGTGCGACAGGCGGACTGCGCCAGGCAAACGGATTGGGGCCCACGCAGCTCGCAATAGCTCGCGTCTCGCGACCGCGGGGGAGTAGCCTATACGCCCGTGACTACATTGACCACGCTCTCCGCGGCCGCCCCCGACGCCACCGGCATCACCTGGGCCCAGACAATCATCCTGTCCATCGTCCAGGGCCTGACCGAATTCCTTCCGGTCAGCTCCTCCGGGCACCTGCGCATCATCTCTGAGCTCCTGTGGGGCAAGGACGCCGGCGCATCCTTTACCGCCGTCGTGCAGCTCGGCACCGAGCTGGCCGTCCTGGTGTTCTTCGCCAAGGACATCTGGCGCATCCTCACCGCCTGGTTCGCGGGACTGTTCAATAAGGAAGCCCGTGGCTTCGACTACCGCATGGGCTGGATGGTCATCGTCGGCACGCTGCCGATTGCCATCATCGGCGTGCTGGCGAAGGACTTGATCCGTGATAACCTCCGCAACCTCTGGATCACCGCCACCGTCCTGATTCTGTTCTCCTTCGTCTTCATCGCGGCCGAGAAGTACGGCCGTCGCCAGCGCGACTTCGAGGAGCTGACCATGAAGGACGCCATCATCATGGGCCTCGCCCAGTGCCTCGCGCTGATCCCGGGCGTCTCCCGCTCGGGTGGCACCGTCTCCGCGGGCCTGTTCCTGAACCTGGACCGCGAGGTCGCGACCCGCTTCTCCTTCCTGCTGGCCATTCCCGCCGTGTTCGCCGCCGGAATTTTTTCGCTTCCCGACGCGTTTGATCCTGCAGCGGGTCAGGCTGCAAGCGGGGCACAGCTCCTTGTCGGCACTGCCATCGCGTTCGTCGTCGGTTACGCGTCGATCGCATGGTTGCTGAAGTTCGTTGCGCACCACTCCTTCTCCTGGTTCGCCGCTTATCGCATCCCTGTTGGTCTGATTGTTATGGCCCTGCTCGGCTTCGGCTTCATGAGCGCGGTCTAGGTAGGTTTGTTCATTCATGTACTCGTGGCCTGAACCAGAAGTCCCCAGCCTGGCGGATCCCCGCTTCGCGGACATTGAGCAGCCCGGCCCCGCGCCGCTGCGCCTGTATGACACCGCGGATCAGAAGGTCGAGCCGGTCAAGGCGGGCGAGGAGGCCCGCATGTACGTCTGCGGCATCACGCCGTACGACGCCACGCACCTCGGCCACGCCGCGACCTACCTGACCTTCGACCTGATCTACCGTCAGCTGCTGGATAACGGGCATACGGTTCACTACGTCCAGAACATCACCGACGTCGACGATCCGCTGTTTGAGCGGGCCGAGCGCGACGGCGTGGACTGGCGCGAACTGGGCACGGACCAGATCAACCTCTTCCGCTCCGACATGGAGAACCTGTCGGTGATTCCGCCGCGCGACTATGTCGGCGCGATGGAGGCCGTCGGTGAGGTCGTCGAGATGGTGCAGACCCTTCTGGACAAGGGCGCGGCCTACCAGCTCGTCGGCGACGAGTACCCGGACATCTACTTCCGCAAGAATGCGACCGGCCACTTCGGCTACGAGTCCAACTATTCGGCCGAACAGATGGCCGAGTTCTTCGCCGAGCGCGGTGGCGACCCGGACCGACCGGGCAAGGAGGATCCGCTGGACGCGCTGCTGTGGCGTGCCGCCCGCCCCGGCGAGCCCTCCTGGGACGCCCCCTTCGGCGCAGGCCGCCCGGGCTGGCACATCGAGTGCTCCGCGATTGCGCTCAACCGCCTCGGCGGCGGCTTCGACATTCAGGGCGGCGGCTCGGACCTCGCGTTTCCGCACCACGAGTTCTCGGCCGCCCACGCCGAGGCCGCGCTCGACGGCTGCTCCCGCATGGCCGGCCACTACGTCCACGCGGGCATGATTGCGCTCGACGGCGTGAAGATGTCGAAGTCGCTGGGCAACCTGGTCTTCGTCTCGAAGCTGGTCGCCGCCGGCACTGACCCGAGTGCGATCCGTCTCGGCGTCTACGCCTCCCATTACCGCTCCGACCGCGACTGGTCCGACGAGGTCCTCGCCGTCGCCAACGAGCGCCTGAGCACCTGGCGCAGGGCCGTCGCGGCAGCCGAGGATTCCGACTCGGACATCGCGGCCGCAGCCCAGGTTGTCTCCCGCGTCCGCTCCGCGCTTGCCGACGACCTGGACACCCCGGCGGCCCTGGCCGCGGTCGACGCCTGGGCCGGCAAGGTCCTGGAAGCCGGAAGCCCCGGCGCCGTCGACGGACCGGCCGAGACGCAGGCGCGCGGCCTCTCCACGGCCGCCGAGTACGTCGCCACCGCCATCGATGCCCTGATGGGTGTGAAGCTGCGGTGACCCGGCCCGACGTACCGGCGCAGATCCTCCGCGACATCGACTCCCTGGTCTCGGACATCCGCGACTTCGCCACCGGGGCGTACCTGCGCGAGGAGGACCGCAAAAACTGGGAGCCTCTATTCTCCGAGTCCGTCGCCGACGAGGTGGGTGCCGCACTGCGTCGCGCCGCCGCTGCTTTTGCGGGCGCCGCGCGGGATGACGTCGTCAAGCGAAGTGCCTCGGTGGAGGGCGCAGCTTCTGTCTGTCTGGCGGAGATCGCGGAGATTGAGCGGGCCCAGGGTGGGTCGATTTTCGACGATGAGCTCGACGAAATGCTCCGAATTCTCAACTCGGCGGCGGCCTCTATCGGTGTTGAGGGTTTTGAACTTTCCACGGAGGACTACTTCACCGCGGACCGGTGAACGTGTTCCTCGCTACTTCGATAACCATAAATCTGAATAACTAGACTAAGGTGTCTACTCATGACTGATCAGCATTCTTCTGAGTTCCTCACGGCACTTTCGCAGCGCGTCCTCATCGGCGACGGCGCTATGGGCACCCAGCTTCAGTCCTTTGACCTCGACGTGGACAAGGACTTCCTGGGCTACGAGGGATGCAACGAGATCCTCAACGACACCCGGCCGGACATCCTCGAGATGATCCACCGGCGCTACTTCGAGGCCGGCGCCGACCTGGTCGAGACGAACACCTTCGGCTGCAACCTGCCGAACCTCGCCGACTACGACATCGAAGACCGCATCCAGGAGCTGGCCCACAAGGGCACCGCGATTGCCCGCAAGGTCGCCGACGAGATGGGCCCTGGCCGCGACGGCATGCGCCGCTTCGTCCTGGGCTCGCTGGGCCCGGGCACCAAGCTGCCCTCGCTGGGGCACGCCCCCTACGCGCAGCTTCGCGACGCCTACGTTGAGGCCGGCCTCGGCATGCTCTCCGGCGGGGCCGACGCGTTCCTGATTGAGACCTGCCAGGACCTGCTGCAGGTCAAGGCCGCCGTCAACGGCGTCAAGGAGGCGATGCGCCAGGCGGAGAGGACGATCCCGATTGTCGTCCACGTCACCGTCGAGACCACTGGCACGATGTTGATGGGCTCGGAGATCGGCGCGGCGCTGGCCGCACTGGAGCCGTTGGGCATCGACATGATCGGCCTGAACTGCGCGACCGGCCCGGACGAGATGAGCGAGCACCTGCGCTACCTGTCCGCGCACGCGTCCATCCCGGTGTCCGTGATGCCAAACGCGGGCCTGCCGGTCCTGGGCAAGAACGGCGCGACCTACCCGCTGACGGCGCCGGAGCTCGGCCACGCCCTGCGCGGCTTCGTCGAGGAGTTCGGCCTGTCCATGGTCGGCGGCTGCTGTGGCACCACCCCGGAACACATCTCCGCAGTCCGCGACGCCGTGATTGGCGCGGGGGAGTACGCGGAGCAGGGCCCGGCGGTGCAGGCGGAGCGCCCCTCCATGGCGCCGGATGCCTCCCCGATCGACGAGGTCGCGTCCCTCTACGCCGCGACCCCGCTGACCCAGACCACCGGCATTACCATGATCGGCGAGCGCACGAACGCCAACGGCTCGAAGGCCTTCCGCGAGGCCATGCTGGACGGCGACTGGGAGAAGTGCCTGAACATCGCCCGCGGCCAGGTCACCGACGGCGCGCACATGATCGACCTCTGTGTCGACTACGTCGGCCGCGACGGCCGCGACGACATGGCGACGCTGGCCTCCCAGGTGGCGACCAGCGTCACCCTGCCAATCATGCTGGACTCCACGGAGCCGGAGGTGCTGCGCACCGGCCTGGAGCACCTGGGCGGCCGCTGCGCGGTCAACTCCGTCAACTTCGAGGACGGCGACGGCCCGGACTCGCGCTACCAGCGCATCATGCGCCTGGTAGTCGAGCACGGCGCCGCCGTCGTGGCGCTGTCCATCGATGAGGAGGGCCAGGCCCGTACCGCCGACAAGAAGGTGGAAATCGCCGAGCGCCTCATCGCCGACATCACGGGCACCTGGGGCCTGCGCGAGCAGGACATCATCGTCGACTGCCTGACCTTCCCGATCTCGACCGGTCAGGAGGAGACCCGCCGCGACGGCATCGAGACCATCAACGCCATCCGCGAGCTGAAGAAACGCCACCCGAAGGTGCACACCACGCTCGGCCTGTCCAACATCTCCTTCGGCTTGAATCCGGCCGCGCGCCAGGTGCTGAACTCGGTGTTCCTCAACGAATGCATCGAGGCGGGCCTGGACTCGGCGATCGCGCACAGCTCCAAGATCCTGCCGATGAACAAGATCGAGGACCGCCAGCGCGAGGTCGCCCTCGACATGGTCTACGACCGTCGCCGCCCCGAGGGGCACCCCGACTGCGCTTACGACCCGCTGCAGGTCTTCATGGACCTCTTCGAGGGTGTCTCGGCCGCCGACGCGAAGGACGCGCGCGCCGAGAAGCTCGCCGCGATGCCGCTGTTCGACCGCCTGGCCCAGCGCATCATCGACGGCGAGCGCACCGGCATCGAGGCCGACCTGGACGAGGGCATGAAGGAGAAGGAGCCCCTGGCCATCGTCAACGAGGACCTGCTGCGCGGCATGCAGACCGTCGGCGATCTCTTCGGCTCCGGCCAGATGCAGCTGCCCTTCGTGCTGCAGTCCGCCGAGACGATGAAGACCGCCGTGAGCTACCTGGAACAGTTCATGGACGCCGAGGACGGCTCGGGGTCGAAGGGCTCCATCGTGCTGGCCACCGTCAAGGGCGACGTCCACGACATCGGCAAGAACCTGGTCGAGATCATCCTGTCCAACAACGGCTACACGGTGCACAACCTGGGCATCAAGCAGCCGATCTCGACGATTCTCTCCGCCGCCAAGGAGCTCGACGTCGACGCGATCGGCATGTCCGGCCTGCTGGTGAAGTCGACCGTCGTGATGAAGGAGAACCTGGAGGAGCTGAATTCCTCCGGCGACGCCCAGCGCTTCCCGATTCTCCTCGGCGGCGCCGCGCTGACCCGCTCCTACGTCGAGGACGACCTGACCGAGATCTACCAGGGCGACGTCTTCTACGGCAAGGACGCCTTCGAGGGCCTGCGCATCATGGATGACCTGATGAAGGCCAAGCGGGGAGAGCTGCCGGACGAGGACTCGCCGGAGGCCATTGCCGCGCGCGAGAAGAAGGAGGCCCGCCGTGCACGCCGCGAGCGTTCCAAGCGCATCGCCGCCGAGCGCGCCGCCAAGGCCGCGGCCGAGGCCCCCGAGGTTCCGGCGCGTTCCGACGTCGCCATCGACGTGCCCGTGGCAACCCCGCCGTTCTGGGGAACCCGCATTGTCAAGGGCGTGGCGGTCAACGACTATCTGACGACCCTGGACGAGCGCGCGCTGTTCATGGGGCAGTGGGGTCTGCGTGGCGCCCGCGGCGGCGAGGGCCCCTCCTACGAGGAGCTCGTCGAGTCCGACGGCCGCCCGCGCCTGCGCGCCTGGCTGCAGCGCCTGCGCGCGGAGAACATCCTCCAGCACTCGGCGGTGGTCTACGGTTACTTCCCGGCGGTGTCCGAGGGCGATACCGTCCACGTCCTGCCCATTCCTGAAGAGGGCGAGCAGCCGGATCCGACCGCAGAGCCCATCGTGTCCTGGACGTTCCCGCGCCAGCAGCGCGGCCGTTTCCTGTGCATCGCGGACTTCATCCGCTCCCGCGACCTGGCAATCGAGAAGGGCCAGACCGATGTCCTGCCCTTCCAGCTAGTCACCATGGGCCAGCCGATCGCGGACTTCGCCAACGAGATCTACGCCAAGAACGAGTACCGCGACTACCTCGAGGTCCACGGCATCGGCGTGCAGCTAACCGAGGCACTCGCCGAGTTCTGGCACCAGCGCATCCGCTCGGAGCTGGCGTTTTCCGACGGCACGACCACGGGCTCGGAGGACTCCGACAACACCAAGGACTTCTTCGACCTGAAGTACCGGGGCGCGCGGTATTCCTTCGGCTACGGCTCCTGCCCGGACCTGACCTTCCGCCGTGGCATGATCGACCTGCTGCGCCCGGAGCGCATCGGGGTGGAGCTCTCCGAGGAGCTGCAGCTCCACCCGGAGCAGTCGACGGACGCGTTCGTGCTGTACCACCCCGAAGCTAAATACTTCAACGTGTAGCAGCGCGTAGTTGGGCCACAAGAGTCACTCCCCACGTAGGCTTCACAAGATCAGCTAAAAGACCTTGTGAAGCCTACTTTTACCCCTTTTCACAACATACCCCAGGGCGTATATTTGGAGGTGCGAGGTCGCCGAGGGTACGGCGCCCACAGCGCGCTGGCGGCAGGCCTCGAGAGGAGGGGTCGTCATGGCCTCAAAAACCTTTGTTAGGTCTGCTTGGCGACGGCGCCCGGCCGCCGCAACCACCATCGCGATACTTGGCGTACTCGCGCTAGGCCTCAGCGGATGCGGAAACGCCGATCAGACCGCAGCTACGCCGTCGTCGAGTTCCACGGCATCGCAGGCGCAGGCGGAAGCATCGACCGGCGCTTCGGGCTCCGCGTCGGCCCCAGCTACCACGGCGACGGCAGATCAGCAGGTCGCGCAGGATCTCGAGTTCACGCTCCAGGAGGAGCGCATGGCCCGTGACCTGTACCAGGCCCTGGGCGATAAGTGGGGCACTCGCCCCTTCACCAATATCGTCAACGCGGAGCAGCGCCACATGGACCTGGTGGTCGCACAGCTTGAGCGGTTGGGCCTGCCGACGACGTCGAAGGACGGCACGGCGGGCCAGTTCGCCAACGCGGAGATTCAGAAGCTCTACGACGGCTGGCTGTCCCGCGGCATGACCTCCCAAGCCGAGGCCCTGTCCGTGGGCGCGGAACTGGAGCGTCGGGATATTGACGACCTGGAGAAAATCATCCAGGCCACCTCCGACCAAGAGCTGAAGGACATGTACGGGTATCTACTGCAGGGCTCGCGCAACCACCTACGGGCCTTCGAAAACGGTGGTGGCGGATGCATGACCGGTAGGCCCGGTACGCCAGGAACCCCGGGTTCAGGTCCCGGCTCCATGAATGGACGAGGAGGCGGCCCCGGCGGCCCCGGCGGTGGCACAGGAGGTGGCCCGGGTACCAATCCCGACTGCCCGATGAACGCGCAATAAGCCCGCGTTAAACAGTGGGCGGCCCAAGATCGGCTCCTCTATTTGACCGCTGCCGGTCTTTAGATCACCCGGTCTTTTAGGTCACTGTGAGCCGCCCGTGCCTGCCCGTTACTCCTGCGGTCGCACCAACAAAGTCTGCATGCTGCGGCCGACGGGGCCGCGGGCGTCGTAGAGCTCGCCGGCCGTCATACCGATACCGTCGGGCCCGATCGAGCCTCGCGCAGCGATCCCGAGCCATCCCGGCTCGCCCGAGCCGCCCTCGCCGGCAGGCATCGCGGCGAGTTCGGGCAGCCGGTGCAGGTGCACGACGAGGTCGGTGTTCATGAACGCCCATTCCTTGGGGCTGAGCGTGGCACCGATGCCGTTGGCCGTATCGGCGACCTGCATCAGGCGCTCAACGGCCGTCGGCTCCTCGCCAACGACGATGGGGTGCGGAGCACGCACCCAGTGGATTCGCGTGCCCGCGGGCTCCAGCACCTCGCCGGCGCGGGCCTCGATCGACCGGATGTAGCCGCCCTCCCAGTCATCGGTGAGGGGGATGGTTTCAGCTACGGACTCCTCCGGCCCCGGCACCTGCGTGTCGAAGGCCCGCTCGACGACCGTCGTATCAGCTGTCGCCATCCGCCACGCCGAGGCGGAAGCTACGGGACGCCAAGTGCCGCGCACGTCGGCAAGCAGCTCGGCCTCGACCTTCGAGATCTGCCGCCCCGGGCGGGAAACCCACGAGCGGGCGCGCAGCTCGGTGTAAGGGACCGCGGAGAGCAGATCCACGGCGATGCGAGTGATGCGCATGCCCGGCGCGGTCTCGGTGTGCCGTTCGAGCATGCGGGTGAGCAGCGCGGATGGGGGAGCGCCGTGTTGGAACGGCCCCCAGGCGCCGTAGGTAAAGCTGGTGGGCATGAAGCGCTCGTAGGTCACACCGTCGACCTCGATACGCCCCAGCGGGATGAAGTAGGCGCTGGGGTTGTCGATGGCCTCCTGCAGTTCCGCCTGACTCAATTCTGCCTCCGCCATGTGGTTCTCCCTTCTACGACCCGACTACGACCCGATTCGGCGCCTGCCACGGGCGCGCCAGAAATGGTTTTGCTTTTTGTTCCAAAACTCTATCGCGCGTCGCAGCTCGCTCGCTGGGTTAATCGCTAAATTTTCCGGAAGGTGGCATAGTCGCAGATTGTGAAAGCTCTACTGTGGGACATGGACGGCAGCCTGATCGATACCGAGCCGCTGTGGGAAATCGCAACCTACGACGTTTCCGAATTCCTCGGCCGCCGCCTGACCCCGGAGCTGCGCGAACGCTGCGTCGGCAATACCTTGAGAAACACCCTCACCATCGCCGCCAATCACGCGGGGCGCACGCTTGACGACGCCCTTTTCGCCGAGGCCTCCGCCGACCTGGAGGGCCGGTTTTCGCAGCTAGTTCGGGAAAGGGGGGTTCAGTGGCGCCCGGGGGTCCCCGATATCCTCGCAGAGGCCAAAGCGGAAAACGTCCCCGTCGTGCTGGTGACCAACACGCGTCGTCACGTGGCACAACCGTGCATCGACGCGATGGGCGAGGAGAAGTTCACGGCGACGGTGTGCAGCGATGAGGTCGAGCACGGCAAGCCGGCCCCGGACCCCTACCTGCGGGGAGCCATGCTCGCGGGCGCCGAGCCGGGGGAGTGCCTCGCTATTGAGGACTCTGCGACCGGAGTGCGCTCCGCGCTCGACGCGGGTTGCCGGGTGCTGTGGAATCCCATGCCCGGACTGGAACCGCCGGTGAAGGAAATTGGCAAGCTTTCACCCCCAGCTATGTATGTTTCGGGCAACCTGGACTCGGCAAATCTTCACTTTTTGAGGGCTGCTTTCGCCAGCGCTGAGCCGACGTGGAACAATAGGCCGAGTGAAGAACTTTGATGACCTGTATGCAGAACTGAAAGAGAAGGCACAGTCCCGCCCGGAGGGCTCTGGGACTGTCAAGGCGCTGGATGCAGGTGTCCACTTTCAGGGCAAGAAAATCGTCGAGGAGGCCGGCGAAGTCTGGCTGGCCGCCGAGTACGAATCGGACGAGTCCCTGGCCGAGGAAATCTCGCAGCTCATGTACTGGCTGCAGGTGGTGATGGTTGGCCGCGGGCTGACCCCCGAGGACATCTACAAGTACCTGTAGGAGAATTTGACACATGCTGCGCATTGCTGTCCCGAACAAGGGATCACTGTCCGAGGCCGCCGTCGAGATTCTGAAGGAGGCGGGCTACCCGGGTCGTGGGGACTCGAAGAGCCTGACCATCCACGACGAGGCGAACGACATTGAGTTTTTCTTCCTCCGCCCGAAGGACATTCCGATTTACGTCGGAAACGGCCACCTTGACCTCGGCATCACCGGACGCGACTTGGCGGCGGATTCCCTCGCTCCGGTTGACGAGGTGCTGAAGCTGGGCTTCGGCCCGTCGACCTTCCGCTACGCCGCGCCTGCCGACGAGCAGTGGAGCGTCGAGGATCTCGAAGGCAAGCGCATTGCCACCTCGTACCCGAACCTGGTCCGCGAGGACCTGAAGGCCCGGGGCATGAGCGCCACCGTGATCCGCCTCGACGGCGCCGTCGAGATTTCGATTCGCCTCGGCGTGGCCGACGTTATCGCCGATGTCGTCTCGACGGGCCGCACGCTGCGCAAGCAGGGGCTCAAGCCCTTCGGCGAGCCCCTGATCGCCTCGGAGGCCATCGTCGTCGGGCGCAAGGGCGTCGAGGTGACCGACGAGCAGCAGGTCTTTCTGCGCCGCATGACGGGCATCCTGCACGCGAAGACCTACCTGATGATCGACTACAACATCCGGGCCTCCATGCTGGACAAGGCCACCGAGGTGACGCCGGGACTGTCGGGCCCGACGGTCTCGCCGCTGGCACACGAGGACTGGGTCGCCGTGCGCGCCCTGGTGCCGAAGGTCGAGGCGAATCCGCTCATGGACGCGCTGGCGAAGATTGGCGCCGAGGCCATCCTCGCTTCGGATATCCGTATCGCACGTATCTAATTGCGTGGTGAATGTGGGTTATGCCACCGGTTTTCTATACTGGTGACATAACCCACATTTTTTTGGCGAAATGCCCAGGTCGCACCATCGAGTGCCCCTGGGATTTTCCGTACCATGGCGAGTGGCAACTCAATCGCAACAGTGTTACCCAACGCTGTTGTGAAGGCGACAGACCATATGTCGCAAAAATATCCGGCCCACTCGGCCGTGTACGAGCGAGTACTAGGAGGTACTACAACCCATGACTGCTACCCGCACTGAGGTCGATCTCCTCGGTTCCATGGAGGTCCCGAACGACGCCTACTACGGCATCCATACGATGCGCGCGATCGACAACTACAAGATCTCCGGAAAGACCATCAACGACGTGCCCGAGTTCATCAAGGGCATGGTCATGGTGAAGAAGGCCACGGCGATCGCGAACCAGCGCGTCCACACCATCCCGGGCGACGTCGCGGAGGCTATCGTCAAGGCCTGCAACGAGATCCTGGACAACGGCCGCTGTATGGACCAGTTCCCGATCGACGTCTTCCAGGGCGGCGCCGGCACCAGCGTCAACATGAACACCAATGAGGTTGTCGCCAACCTCGCCCTGGAACTCATGGGCTTCGAGAAGGGCCGCTACGACGTCATCCACCCGAACGATGACGTCAACCAGTGCCAGTCCACTAACGACGCCTACCCGACTGGCTTCCGCATTGCCGTGCACATGGCACTGCTTGAGCTGCAGAAGCACTTCGACGCCCTGGCCGTGTCGCTGCACGCCAAGGGCGATGAGTTCAACGACATCATCACCATGGGCCGCACCCAGCTGCAGGACGCTGTCCCCATGACGCTGGGCCAGGCTTTCCACGCCTTCGCCAACAACCTGGAGGAGGAGCAGGAGTCCCTGTCTCGCGCCTCCAACCGCCTGTTGGAGATCAACCTCGGCGCGACCGCCATCGGTACCGGCGTCAACGCCCCCTCGGGCTACCGCGAGGCGGTCACCCAGGCGCTGCGCGAGGTCAGTGGCTTCAACGTCACCTCGGCGAAGGACCTGATCGAGGCCACCAGCGATACCGGAGCATACGTCAGCGTCCACGCGTCCTTGAAGCGGACGGCCATGAAGCTGTCGAAGATGTGTAATGACCTGCGCCTGCTGGCCTCGGGTCCGCGCGCTGGTCTCAATGAGATCAATCTCCCGGAGCGCGCCGCCGGTTCCTCGATTATGCCGGCGAAGGTCAATCCGGTCATCCCGGAGGTCGTCAACCAGGCCTGCTTCAAGGTCTTCGGCAACGATGTGACCCTGACCTGGGCGGCGGAGGCGGGCCAGCTCCAGCTCAACGTCATGGAGCCGGTGATTGGCGAGTGCATCTTCGAGACCATCTCGCTGCTACAGCACGCCACCGACACGCTGAAGGACAAGTGCATCGTCGGCATCACCGCCAACCCGGAGGTCTGCCGCGACTACGTGGAGAATTCCATCGGCATCGTCACCTACCTGAACCCGGTCATTGGCCACTACGAGGGCGACATGGTGGGTAAGGAGGCTGCGCGCACGGGACGCTCCGTGCGCGAGATTATCCTCGAGCGCGGCCTCATGGACGAAGCCGAGCTGGACCGGATTCTCAGCACCGAGAACCTGATGCACCCGGAGTACCGCGGTAAGCGATACATCGCGGGGGAGCATCGCCTCGACGAGATCGCTCATAAGTCCGAGAACGCGTAAAACGCGCAAGCACTACTCTCTGTCGCACATTTTTGGAGTATTGACATGCTTGTTGCTGTCCAAATCTTAATCGTTCTAGGAGCGATCGTTCTCGGCGCCAGGCTGGGGTCGATTGCCATCGGATTCGCCGGTGGCCTGGGCGTTCTCCTACTCGGAATGACCGGCATCCCGGTCACCCGCGAGGACATCCCCTTCGACGTCATCGGGATCATCATGTCGGTCATCGCAGCGATTGCGGCGATGCAGAAGGCGGGCGGCATGGACTACCTGGTCCACGTCGCCGAGCGCCTGTTGCGCCGCAATCCCCGCCACGTTACCTACTGGGCGCCGATTGTCACCTACCTGATGACGCTGCTCGCCGGAACCGGCCACACTGCCTTCTCGACGCTGCCCGTTATCGCCGAGGTGGCAAAAGAGGGCGGCGTCCGCCCCTCGCGTCCGCTCTCCATCGCGGTGGTGGCGTCCCAGATGGCCATTACCGCGTCGCCCATCTCTGCGGCCGTGGTCCTCATGGCGTCCCTGCTGGAGCCCAAGGGCGTCGGCTACCTAACGCTGCTCGCCGTCGTCATCCCCTCGACCTTCCTTGCTATCCTGCCCACGGCGTTTGTCACCAATCACCTCGGCAAGGAGCTCGCGGACGACGAAGTCTACCAGGAGCGCCTGGCCAAGGGCCTCGTCGCAAAGCCCTCGGGCAAGCTACGTGAGTTCACGCCGACGAAGTCGAGCAAGTGGTCCGTCGGCATCTTCCTGTTCTCAATCCTGGCGGTCATGGTCTACGCGACGATCAGCACGGAGCAGGTCGGGCTGATTGCCGACCCGGCGATCCCGCGCAACGAGGCGATCATGGCGATCATGCTGACCGCCGCCACCGTCATCGTTCTGGTGTGCCGCCTGGACGCGGCCTCGATCCTGAACACGCCCGTGTTCAAGTCGGGTATGTCCGCCAGCGTCTGCGTGCTCGGCGTGGCGTGGCTGGGCACGACGATCATCAACCACTACATCGACCAGATCAAGTCGGCCTCCGGCGACCTTCTGGGACAGATGCCGTGGATGCTCGCGGTGGTCCTCTTCTTCGCCGCCGCGCTCCTGTACTCGCAGGCCGCAACGACGAAGGCGATCATGCCGGCGGCGCTGGCCGTCGGCGTCGCGCCGCTGACCGCGATCGCGTCCTTCGCGGCCGTGTCCGCGCTGTTCGTCCTGCCGACCTACCCGACGCTGCTCGCGGCCGTCGAGATGGACGATACGGGCACGACGCGCATCGGCAAGTACGTGTTCAACCACTCGTTCATTATTCCGGGCACGCTCTGCATCGCCCTGGCGGTGGTGTTCGGCTTTGCCTTCGGCGCGGTGATTCTGTAGCCCGATGGTCTGGGAGTCATGAGCCCTAGGAGCCGACTGCCCGAGGAGCCGTGAGCCCTAGGCATCCCCAACAGATCCAGGCCACCCCGGGTATTCCGGGGTGGTCCCGCCGTATGCGGGGCACATGTCCTGGAAGGAGCACCAATCGCAGAGCTTCGACTTGCGGGGCACGAAATCCCCGTGCTCACCGTCCCGAACGATTTGCTGCCATAGCCCCGCAATCTCGGCCTGGAAACGCTCCAGCTCCGCCGCGGTGGGGCTGAGCACCAGGTCGTCGGCGACCTTCAGGTACATCAGGCGTAGCTGCTCCGGGATGCGCCCGGTCAGGCGCCACCACACCAGAGCGTAGAAGCGCATCTGGAACAGGGCCTCGTCCTGGAATCGCGGCCCCGGCTTCTTGCCGGTCTTGTAGTCGACAATCCGGACCTCGCCCGTCGGCGCGATATCCACGCGGTCGATGAAGCCGCGCATCGGCACCGAGACCGGCAGGGAGGAATCCTTGGCCGGGTCCAGCACCAGCTGGACGAACTTCTCCATCTCCGCCGCGTCAAAGCCCATCGGGTTTTCCATCATGAAGTAGCCCTTGAGCAGGCCCCTGCACTCCACCAGGAAGTCGTAGAGGTCCTCCTCCGGGACGAGGTCGAACATCTCGTCGTCCTCCGCGCACATGACGGCCCAGTGCGGCTTCAGGCGCTTGACCGCGGCGGGGTAGGTGCGTTCCTCGCGCGGCCACGAGTACATCTCCTCCAGCACCGCGTGGACCAGCGTGCCCTTGACCTGCGCGACCGTCGACGGCTCCGGAATCTTGTCGATGGCCCGCAGGCGGTATTTCAGCGGGCACTGCCGGTAGTCGTTCGCACGCGACGGCGACAGCGCTAGCTTCGACGGCTTCTTCGCTTTCGTCTCCGGCCGCGAAACCGACGGATCAGCCGAATTAGTGGATTGTGAATTGTCGGGCATACTAACCAGGTTAGAGTACCGGCCGGATTGCCTTTTTCAGCCCCGGCCCATCCGCCCCACCCCTCACCAAAGGAGCCCCACACCCCATGGCACTGAGCGGACCGTTCCAGGTTGGCGACCGAGTCCAGTTGACCGACTCGAAGAATCGCCACTTCACCGTCATCCTCGAGGAGGGCGGCAAGTTCTTCACCCACCGCGGCGAGATCCGCCACGATGACCTCATCGGAGCCTACGAGGGAACCACCGTCACCTCCGCCGAGGGCACCGTCTACCTGGCCATGCGCCACCTCATGGTCGACTACATCCTGTCCATGCCGCGCGGCGCCGCAGTGATCTACCCGAAGGACGCCGCCCAGATCATCGTCGAGGGTGACATTTTCCCCGGTGCTCGCGTCCTGGAGGCCGGGGCGGGCTCCGGAGCGCTCAGCCTCAACCTGCTGCGCGCCATCGGCCCGGAGGGCCAGCTCATCTCCTACGAGGTGCGCGAGGACCACATCACCCACGCCGAGCGCAACGTCGTCGACTTCATGGGCTACAAGCCCGACAACTGGGACCTGCGACTCGGCGACCTCAACGAGGCCACCGAGGAGTCCCTGGGCGGCCCGGTCGACCGCGTCATCCTGGACATGCTGGCCCCGTGGGAGTGCCTGGACACCGTATCGAAAGTCCTGCAGCCCGGCGGCGTTCTCATGGTCTACGTCGCGACCGTCCCGCAGCTGATGAAGGTCATGGAGGGCATCCGCGAACAGAAGTGCTACACCGAGCCGCGCGCGTGGGAGTCCCTCGTCCGCGACTGGAACGTCAAGGACCTCTCCGTCCGCCCCGCCCACCGCATGCAGGCGCACACCGCCTTCCTGGTCTGGGCCCGCAGGCTTGCCGACGGCACGGTGCCCCCGCGCCCGCAGCGTCGTAATCAGAAGAAGCTCTAGGGTTTTTCGCCGGGGCCGTCTCCGTCGTCAAGCGGGGAGGGGTAGGTAAGCGGAGCGATACGGATTTTCGGCGGGTAAGCGAAGCCCGAGTCGGGGGCGGTGGGTAGTCTGTAAGGCATGACAACACCCGCCGACAAGATCCGTGACCTAGAGCAGAAAAACTACAACCTGGGCATTAGGAATAACCGCCTGGTTGAGTTGCTGCGCGATTCCCGCAACAAGCTGGAGCTGCTGCGCGAGGACATGGAGCAGATGCTGGAGCCGCCCAGCACCTACGGCATTTTCCTCGAGCCGGGCCCGGAGAAGGGCACGGCGGAGGTCTTTACCGGCAACCGGCGGATGCGCCTGCGGGTGCAGCCGGAGATTGACGAGCGTCGGCTCGCGCCCGGCGCGCAGGTGCGGCTGAACGAGGGCTCCATCATCGTGGAGGACTGCGGGTACCCCGTCAATGGCGACCTGGCGAACGTGCGCGAGGTCCTTCCGGATAAGAAGCGCGTGCTGGCCTCGGACACGCACGGCGAGGAGTTCGTGGTGTCGCTGGCGGGCGGCCTCGCGCCGAAGCCGGGCGACGCGGTGATGATCGACCGCAAATCGGGCTACGCCTTCGAGGTCATCCCGAAGTCCGAGGTGGAAAACCTGGTGCTGGAGGAGGTCCCGGACGTCACCTACACCGACATCGGCGGCCTGGACAGCCAGATTGAGCAGATTCACGACGCGGTGGAGATGCCCTTCCTGCAGCCGGAGCTCTTCGAGCAGTACAACCTGCGCCCGCCGAAGGGCGTGCTGCTCTACGGCCCTCCCGGCAACGGCAAGACGCTGATTGCCAAGGCGGTGGCGAACTCGCTGGCCCGCAAGATTGCGCTGAACCACGGAAAGTCGGAAGCCGAGGCGGCGCGCGCGCAGTCCTACTTCTTGAACGTCAAGGGCCCGGAGCTGCTGAACAAGTTCGTCGGCGAGACCGAGCGCCAGATTCGCCTGATCTTCGACCGCGCCCGCGACATCGCGGAGGAGGGCAAGCCGGTTATCGTCTTCTTCGACGAGATGGACTCGATTTTCCGCACCCGCGGCTCGGGTATTAGCTCGGACATGGAAAACACCGTGGTCCCGCAGCTGCTCAGCGAGCTCGACGGCGTGGAGGGCCTGGAAAACGTCATCGTCATCGGCGCGACGAACCGCGAGGAGATGATCGACCCGGCTATCCTGCGCCCGGGCCGCCTCGACGTGAAGATCCGCATCGAGCGCCCGAACGAGGCCGCGGCGAAGGACATCTTTGCCAAGTACCTGACCGCGTCGCTGCCGTACAACGCCTCCGAGGTCGAGGCGCACGGCGGGGTAGAGGGCAACGTCGCCTGCCTGATTGATTCGGTGGTGGCCCGCATGTACGCGGCGACCCCGGAGAACGAGTACGTGCGCATCCGCTACGTCGACGGCACCTCCGACACGATGTACTACCGCGACTTCAACTCGGGCGCCATGATCTCCAATATCGTCGACCGCGCGAAGAAGGCCGCGATCAAGGACGTCATCGCCAGTGGCGAGGGCGGCATCCGCGAGTCCCACCTGCTGACCGCGGTCGCCGAGGAGTTCGCCCAGAACGAGGACCTGCCGAACACCTCCAACCCGGACGAGTGGGCCCGGATCTCCGGCCGTCCGTCGGCGCGCGTGGTCTCCGTGGAGGTGATCCACCATGACTAGTGGCCAGGCGCCCAAGCGCTTCTTCGGCACCGAGGTCGAGTACGGCATCGTCTGCCCGGCCGACCCGAACGTCAGCCCCATTCTCACCTCCACCCAGGCCGTGATCGCCTTCGCGCACGCGCAGGAGGAGACTCTCTCCGGCCGCATCCGCTGGGACTACGCCCCGGAGTCGCCGCTGCGGGATAGCCGCGGCTTCGACCTGCGCCGCTACCACCAGACCCCGGTGGTCGACCCAAACGCCATCGGCGCCGCCAACCTCCTGGTGGAAAACGGCGCGCGTTTCTACGTCGACCATGCCCACCCCGAGTACTCGGCCCCCGAGACCGCGTCCGCGCTCGAGGCCACCATCGCGGACCGGGCCGGCGATGCCATCATGCTGCGGGCGGCGAAGCTGGCCGGCGAGGCCGTCGACGCCGAGGGCAACACCGGCCCGGAGCTGAAGATTTACCGCAACAACGTCGACGGCAAGGGCGCCTCCTACGGCACCCACGAGAACTATCTCTTCCGCCGGGACACCGACTTCGACGACATCGTCGCGGGGCTGACCCCCTTCTTCGTCACCCGCCAGATCTTCACCGGCGCCGGCCGCGTCGGACTGGGGCAGAAGGGGCAGACCCCGGGCTTCCAGATCTCCCAGCGCGCCGACTACATCGAGACGGAGGTCTCCCTGGAGACGACGCTGAACCGCGGCATCATCAACACCCGCGACGAGCCGCACGCCTCCGAGGCCTGGCGACGGCTGCACGTCATCATCGGCGACGCGAACATGAGCGAGGTCGCGACCTTCCTGAAGCTTGGCACCACCGGCCTGGTCCTGGACGCCATCGAGGACGGCGTGCGCTTCGACGACCTCAAACTGCGCAACCCCGTCGAAGCCGTCCACCAGGTCTCGCGCGACCTCACCTGCCGCGAGAAGCTGCAGCTAGACGACCACGTCACCTGGATGTCCGCGCTGGAGATCCAGTACGAGTACCTCGCCCGGGTCGAGTCTTACGACGACGATGGCGCCGTCGTCAAGCGCTGGCGGGAGGTCCTCGACTTGCTTGCCGACGACCCCCGCAAGGCCGGCCACCTGCTGGACTGGGTGGCGAAGCTGAACCTCATGGAGGGGCTGCGCTCGCGGGCCGGGATCGGGTGGGAGCATCCGAAGCTGGCGCTGATCGACATCCAGTACTCGGACATTGATCCGGCGCGCGGGCTCTATCACGCGCTGGTGCGCCGCGGCTCTATGGAGACGCTGGTCAGCGACGAGGACGTGGCCCGCGCGATTTCTTTCGCCCCGGAGTCCACGCGCGCGTACCTGCGCGGCGGCATCATCAGGCGTTTCGGCAAGGACGTCATCGCGGGAAGCTGGACCAGCCTCATCGTGGACGTCTCCGGGACCTACCGGCGCACCCGCGCGGCGGATGCCCCCGGCGTGGAGCTGGTGAAGATCAGCCTCGACGAGGTCGACCGGCTCACGGCCGCCGACTGCGGCAAGGTGCTCGAGGAAGCCGACACCATCGGGGAGGTCGTGGACTTCCTCCGTGGCCTCGGCGTGGTCGGGCAGTAGAGTAAGCGACAAATCATAGCGTCAGACAACCGACGCAACACAGCGATTAAGTAACACAGCGATTGAGCAAGGAGAAGAAAAATGGCTGGTAACACCCAGGTATTCGGCGGAGGCTCCGGCGGCGGGGACGACGAGGAGTTCGGCGAGGTCGCAGGCGGCGGCCAGGCCCAGGAGCACGTCGCGGCCGCGGACGATCTGCTCGACGAGATTGACGGCCTGCTGGAGAACAACGCGGAGGAGTTCGTCCGCTCCTACGTCCAGAAGGGCGGCCAGTAAGCGGTGACTGAGGTCAGCACAGCGAGCGAGGCGGCCGAGTCCGCGACCGCACCCCAGCAGGCGCTACCGCAGCAGGCCCTGACGCGGCGCATTACCGGCATCGAGACGGAGTTCGGCATCACGCTGACTTTGAACGGTTCGCGCCGCCTCGGCCCGGACGAGATCGCCCGGTACATGTTCCGCCCCGTGATCGCGAAGTACGGCGCGACCAACATTTTCACGCCGAACGCCGGCCGCCTCTACCTCGACGTGGGCAGCCACCCCGAGTTCGCCACCGCCGAGTGCGACAGCGTCTCGCAGTTGGTGGCGCAGGACCGCGCGGGCGAGGTTATCCTAGACCGCCTCGCCGTCACCGCTGAAGCCGCGCTTGCCGACGAGGGCATCGGTGGCAAGCTCTACCTGCTGAAGAACAACGTGGACACCGTCGGCAACTCCTACGGCTGCCACGAGAACTACCTGGTCGGCCGCGAGCTGGGGTTGAAGTCGCTGTCGAAGCTGCTGCTGCCGTTCCTGGTGACCAGGCAGCTGATCTGCGGCGCGGGCAAGATATTCCTGCCGTACCCGACCTCGCCGTACCACAACGACCCGGTACAGTACTGCTTCTCGCAGCGCGCCGACCACGTGTGGGAGGGCGTGTCCAGCGCGACGACCCGCTCGCGCCCGATCATCAATACGCGCGACGAACCGCACGCGGACTCCAACCGGTTCCGGCGCCTGCACGTCATCGTCGGCGACTCGAACATGAGCGAGACCACCACCGCGCTGAAGGTCGGCTCGACGCAGCTGGTCCTGGAGATGATCGAGGCCGGTTTCGACCTGCCCGACTTCGAGGTGGCCAACGAGATCAAGGCGATCCGCGCGGTCAGCCGCGACATGACCGGCAACGCGGAGCTGCCGCTGCGCGACGGGGGCACCGCCACCGCGCTGCAGATTCAGAGGGCCTTCTTTGAGGCCGCGACCCGCTGGCTGCAAAACCGCGAGGAGTCCTCGGTCAACGAGGACAAGGGTATTGCTGGCGTCGGCACGCCCAACGCGGAGATGGCGCGGATTGTCGAGCTGTGGGGCCGGGCGCTGACCGCGGTGGAGACCGGCGACTGGAGCCTGATTGACCGGGACATCGACTGGGCGATTAAGTACTCGCTGATCAAGCGATACCTTGATCGCGGGCTCACCCTGGAGGACCCGAAGCTGGCCCAGGTCGACCTTGCCTACCACGACATCCGCCCCGGCCGCGGTATCTTCCGCGCCCTGGAGGCCCGCGGTGCCGTGTCCCGCTGGGTCGCCGACGCCGACATCGACGACGCCGTGAAGCGCGCCCCGCAGACGACGCGCGCGAAGCTGCGCGGTGACTTCCTCGCCGCGGCGCACAGCGAGGCGGCGCAGGCCGCCGGTTTCAAGACTGTCGTCGACTGGACGCACCTCAAGATCGCCGGCGACTACCCGCAGTCGGTCATGCTCGGCGACCCGTTCGCCACCGACAACGACTCCGTCGCGGCCATGATCGAGACCCTGAGTTCGGGCCAGCAGCCCTCCGCGCCGGCCCAGTAGGCAATAGGCGAGCAGGAAAAACGCAAAAAACGCAAGAGGCGAGTAGGCAGAAAGGATGCAGACACCGTGACAGCACATCCCGCTTCTTCCCAATCGGGCGGGCGCACCACCGCGCCGGGGTCCACCCACAATTCGCGGCTGATTCATCTCCTCCTCGCGCTTGCCGACGCCCCCAGGGGCCTTCGCGTCGACTGGATCCTCGGCAACGTCCCAGGCTACGTGCGGCAGGCCCCGGAGACGGCCGAGCGTTACCTGCGTGGCGACATCACTGCGCTACGGGAGCGGGGCATCGTCATCGACGAGTCCGGCAGCGGCGTCGCCAGGACGCTGCGCCTGGACCGGGAGCAGTGGACGCAACAGGACCCGGGCCTTAACGATGCCGAAGAGGCGGCCCTGTTCGCCGCGGCGAACGCGGTCTTTACCAGCGAGGAGCTGCAGGACGCAGCTCGGGCCGGGTGGGCCAAGATCGCGGCCTTCGGGAAGCGGGAGACTATCGCCAAGCCGGGGGAATCCGTGGTGGTATCGGACAAGCTGGAGCTAAACCGTGCGCAGCTCGCCACGCTGCTGAGAGCCCTGACCCCGCCAAGGACGGCGGTGGAGTTTTGGTACTCGCGCCAATTCGGCGTCGACGACGAGCAGCGCCAGCTGGAGCCCTGGCGGATTATCAATATCCGCGGCCGCTTCTACCTGCTCGGCTACGACACGCAGCGTCGGGACGCGCGGATGTTCCGGTTCAGCCGCATCAGCGACGTCGTCGACACGCGCTCCGCGGCGACGATTCCGGTGCCCGAGGGCAACCTCCAGGAGCAGGCGGAGAGGATGCTCGAGCGCGACGCCGCGAAGTACCCGGCCGTGGTGAGGGTGCGCCCGGGAACCTGCGTCGAGGTCGTCGACACGGCGGAATCCCTGGGGTCGGGCCGCTTCCGGACTGAGCCGATGACCATTGACGCGATCGTGCGACTTGGTCTTAGTTACGCCCCGGACCTTGTCGTGGAGTCGCCGCATGAGGCTCGGGAGGCGATCGTCGAGCGGCTCCGCGCCGTGGCAGAGGTTCACCAGTTGGAAGGAGGCGTCAAGGATGGCCGCTAAGAGGCAATCGCAGGCAGGCGGCGACGTGACCATCGACGAATTCCTCGCGGTCGTCCCGTACTTTTCCCGGTCGCGCTCGATCATGGAAGCCTCCACCGAACTGGGAATCCCCGCCAACCGGCTGCTGGAGATCTTCGACCAACTGGCGCTCCTGGACCAGCCGGGGGACTACGGGCGCCCGGCGCTTCGGATCAAGGAGCCGGACCGCTTCAGCAAGCAGGTGCAGCCCACCGCGGAGCTCCTGGCCCGTCCGCTGACCCTATCTGCGCTAGAGGCGACGACGCTGCTGCTCGTCCTCGAGTCGATCGAGGCGTCCTCGAGCCGCGAGGAGTCGGAGGCTGCACAATCGGCGGCCGACAAGCTGCGAGCGGTGGTGCGGGGCACCGGCGCGGTGGTGGATACCGTGTCCGACATGGACCTGCGGGGCTTCGGTTTTGAAGGCGAGATTCGCCGGGCTCTCAGGGACAGCAGGGCCCTGCAGGTGACGTACCGCAACGCCTCGGGCTCACTGTCCGAGCGCACCCTGGATGTTCTTGCCACGATGCGGGTGGAGCAACAGACCTACCTCCGCGCAGTCGACCGCTCCGACGAGGAGCGCATCGTAAAAAGCTTCCGCGCGGACCGCATCGTCGCGGCTTCAGTCACCGACCTACCCGCAGGCTATTACCCGGAAGTGACCGTCGACCCGCGGGACCCTCACGCCTTCGGTGCAGACGAGGACGCCGATCACTGGGCTCGCGTGAATATCTCCGCCGACGCCACGTGGATAGCCGACTACGAGCCGGTGTATTTCGTCGACGAAGATGAGTCCGAGTTGTCCGCGCTCGACGGCTATGTCGAGGCGGATATCCCCATGTCGAACCTCGACGCAACGATTGCCTTCGTGTTGCGAAGGTCACCCAGCGTGATAGTGACCGACCCTGTAGAGTTACGAAATGCTGTTGTCGAACGAGCTTCCGTCGCACTGTCGGAGTATGGTCTAGACAACGAGCCCTAAAGTATGGCTTGAAAATTGACGGATTAAAACTGCGGGCCCGCGCCATGCAGACCCCATATCGGTCCCACACTTCACTGAAAGGTGCTTAAGCGAATGCCAAACCTAGGCACTACGGAAATACTCATTATCCTGGTCGTCGTCGTCCTCCTCTTCGGCGCGAAGAAGCTCCCGGACGCCGCCCGTTCGCTCGGTCGCTCCATGCGCATCTTCAAGTCCGAGGTCAAGGAGATGCGTAACGACGATGAACAAGCCGAGCAGGCCGCAATTCAGCAGGCTCCGCAGGCTCAGCCGCAGCAGTACACTCAGTACACCCAGGCCCCGGCACCGCAGCAGGCCCCGGCCCCGCAAGCTCAGCCCGTGCAGCAGCCGGTTCAGCCGGCACCGCAGCAGTACCAGCAGCCCGGCCAGAACTACCCTGGCCAGCCGCAGCAGTAGGCAAGGGCCGGTTGAAGCGTGACTTCAGCTAATACCCAACCGTCACGTCCTCGGGGCCGCGCGAAGCAACGTAAGCGCCAGCGCAATCCTGAGGGCGTGATGACTATCGTCCAGCACATCCAGGAGCTCCGGCACCGTCTACTCCTTTCGCTCGCTGGAATCACCATTGGCGCAATTTTCGGGTTTATCTGGTACCAGGCCTCCTTCGTGTTGGGGCCGCTCCGAGTGCCGTTTACCTCGACTAGCGTCGGGCCTCTGTCAGTGATGTCGCTGGGTGACATTCTCAAGGGGCCCTACTGCGAGCTTCCTCCCGAGATGCGCCTCGGCGGAACAGTTGGGGAGTGCCGCCTGCTGGCGACGAGCCCCTTCGAGATGTTCATGCTGCGCTTGAAGGTCGGCGCGCTGGCCGGCCTGGTGGTTTCCTCGCCGTGGTGGCTCTACCAGATTTGGGCGTACGTCACCCCGGGCCTCGTCCGCAAGGAAAAGCGCACCACTCTGGCCGTCGTCACGGCAGCCGGAACCCTGTTCGTCCTCGGCGCGGTCCTCGCGTACTTCGTCGTCGCGCTCGGCCTGCAGTTCCTGCTCCAGATCGGCGACAATGTCCAGATTTCCGCGCTGACCGGCGCCGATTACTTCGGCTTCCTGCTCGCCCTCATCATCGTCTTCGGCGTCAGCTTCGAGCTGCCGTTGTTCGTCGTCATGCTGAACATGGCGGGAATCCTTAGCTACGAGACCATGAAGGACAAGCGGCGGATGATTATCCTGCTGCTGTTCATCTTCGCAGCGTTTATGACCCCCGGCCAGGACCCGTACTCGATGATCGCGATGGCCGTGGCACTGACCCTTCTGATGGAGATCGCTATCCAGTTCTGCCGCTTCAACGACCGCCGTCGCAAAAACGAGCGCCCCGAGTGGTTGGACCTGGACGACGAGCAGGGTTCCGGCCCCATTGCAGCGCCAGGCGGTATCGGACAGATAGGCGGTATCGACGCCCCGGCCCCCGTCGGGGGACCGACGGCGGTGGGCGCGTCGTCAAGCGCTTCGGTGCAGGCGAGCGCTGCCCCGGTGGCCAG
>NZ_ULHE01000009.1 GCF_900519355.1 Corynebacterium lactis
TGAGGGGGTGCGGGGCGCGAAAACACAGCGGGAAGGTTTCACGTGAAACATCAGAACGAAGCCAGGGGTTCCGGAGATGCCGGGGCCTCCGTGGGCTCCAGAGCAACAGGGACCACCAGGAGCGCCGGGGTGACCGCAGGCACCGTCCTGACCGAGGGCGCAATCCTGGCCGCAATCGATACGCTGCGCACCACATTCCCCGAATTGTCGCAGGTCAGACTAGTCAATCCGTGGGCGCTGCCAGCTATCGTGGCCGCCGCGGATGGGGTGTGCGTCGGCAAGCGAATGCATCGCAGCGCGTGGGATGCGGCGCGGGCAGCGCGAGAGGCGACCCGGAGTTTGCGGCCACTATCGCGGTCCAATGAGGCGCTCGCGGGGCTCGTCGCGCTACTGGTGGCGAACTTCGCCGGTGAGGAATGCACCCTGGCGGAGGCACTGGCCTCGACCGAGTAAGGCGGGCGCCCCCAAACGGCCCGACAACTACGTGAGGCAGCCCCGGGTGGGCAGCAGCAAAATAGCGGCTAGTCCACAGACCAGGTTGGAATCTCGTCGATGAACCGCTCCAGCCGATCGGCGACCGTTTCGGGCTCGCGGGCCCAACGGTTGTGGCCGAGCCGGCGGTCGATGAACTCGAAGCGGGCGGCCTTTGGCAGGCGGGAGGCCAGATCCATCGCGGAGTCCGGCGGGCAATCGCGGTCGCCGGCGCACGTCGTCATCAGCACAGGCGTGGTGACCTCGTGCATAGCTTCCTCGTAATTGTGGTCCGCATGGTGCGGCTGTAGGCGCCCCGTACGCGAGAATCCCGCCCACTCTCGAACATGGTTGCGCGACTGCCTACCGTAGCCCGCAAGATCCAGGCGGCCTGCCGGCCAATATCCCCACAAAAACGTCATGGCCTGCATAATCGGCGCCCCATAGCGCAGGCGCTTGTACTCCCGGCCACTGAAACGGATGTAGTGGGGAGTACCAGAGCCGACGGTCATGACTCCGTCGACGTCGGCGTCGGGGCGGGTCAGGTACAGCGACGCAATCTGTCCGCCCATCGAGTGGCACAGCAGGTAGACGGGAAGACGGGTTGGCGACGTGCCGGACTCCCCCACCACCGCCCCGCCAGCCAGGTGGTCAAACTCCTGCCGGGCGCGCGCCACCGCCCGTGGATAGTCCTGCGAAGCCAGGTCGTGATAGCCCCAGTTCGAGCGCCGCGACGCCACCGCTGTCTGGGAGCCCTGCCCGCGAAGCTCCGAGGTCAGGACACAGAAACCGCGGCTCTGCAGCTCTTGGGCCATGGGTCGGTAATAACGCGCGCCCATGCCAAAGCCGGGCCAAATGATGACGATTCCCCGAGGCTCCCCCGATGGGTAGCGCAACGCCATCGGGGTGATCGAGCCGTCCGGCATGAACTGGCGAACGATGAGAGGCTCCGGCGAGGGCTCGCCGTCAATCATGACTCCGCGGGTGTTTTCCATTCCAAAAATAATAACGGTTTGGTCACGAGTTCGCACCCAGAGTTACAGAATCCCGACTCGAAGTACCCCCTCCCCTCGGCGTCTCCCCAGGCCAAGCAAAAATTCGACGAGTTCGCGCACAGAAAAAGGCGAGACGGCTGCGCACCATACCCGGACCCCGAACCCCGGACCCCGGACTCCAGGCTTCGGCCAGCCATCCCGCCTTCTACTCGGGCTCTAGAACGCTTACACGTCCAGGAAGCGGACGTCCTTTGCGTTGCGGGTAATGAAGGAGCGGCGCGAGGCGACGTCGTCGCCCATCAGGATGGTGAAGAGCTCGTCGGCCTTCTGCGCATCCTCCAGGGTGACCTGGCGCAGCACGCGGTGCGTCGGGTCCATGGTGGTCTCCCACAGCTCGGAGGCGTTCATCTCGCCGAGGCCCTTGTAGCGCTGGATGCCGTCGTCCTTGTTGATCTTGCGATTGGCCGCCAGGCCCTCCTCCAGGAGCTGGTCGCGCTCCGCATCGGAGTAGGCGTAGCCCGGCTCGCCCTTACCCCACTTCAGCTTGTACAGCGGCGGCTGCGCCAGGTAGACGTGGCCCTCGTCGATCAGCGGGCGCATCAGGCGGAACAGCAGCGTCAGCAGCAGCGTCGCGATGTGCTGGCCGTCGACGTCGGCGTCGGCCATCAGCACGATCTTGTGGTAGCGCAGCTTCTCGATGTCGAACTCGTCGTGAATACCGGTGCCCAGCGCCGTAATAATGGCCTGGACCTCGGCGTTCTTCAGGGTCTTGTCCAGGCGCGCCTTCTCCACGTTCAGGATCTTGCCGCGCAGCGGCAGGATAGCCTGGAACATCGAGTTACGGCCCGACTTCGCGGAACCGCCTGCAGAGTCACCCTCCACGATGAAGAGTTCGGACTGCTTCGGGTCCTTCGAGCGGCAATCCGCCAGCTTGCCGGGCAGGCCGCCGAGATCCGTTGCCGACTTACGACGCACCAGGTCGCGGGCCTTGCGGGCGGCCTGGCGGGCGTGCGCCGAGGAAATCGCCTTGTTCACGATCGTCTTGGCCTCGGCCGGGTTGGCCTCGAACCAGTGGCCGATGTGCTCGTTGGCCATGCGCTGCACAAAGGAGCGAACCTCGGTGTTACCCAGCTTCGTCTTGGTCTGGCCCTCAAACTGCGGGTCAGCGACCTTGACGGAGATGACCGCGGCGAGGCCCTCGCGGCAGTCCTCGCCGGTGAGGTTGCTCTCCTTGTCCTTGAGCAGCTTGTGCTCACGGGCGTAGCGGTTCATCAAGGAGGTCAGCGCGGAGCGGAAGCCCTCCTCGTGGGTGCCGCCCTCGATGGTGTTAATGGTGTTGGCGAAGGTGTGCACCGACTCGGAGAAGCCGGAGTTCCACTGCATCGCGATCTCGACCTCGTGGCCCTCACCAGCGGCGTCGAAGGAAATGATCGTCGGGTGGATGATGTTCTTCGACTTGTTGAGGGTCTCGACGTAGTCGCGCAGGCCGTTCGGGTAGTGGAAGACCTTCCGCTTTTCCTTCGGCTTGGTGGTCTTCTCCGCCTTCTCCTGCTGCTCCTCCGCGGCGTCCTTCGCGTGAGCTGCGGACTCGGTCTCCGCCTCCTCCGCCAGCGCCTCGGCCTCAAGCTCGGCCTCGGAGACGCGCTTGTCCACCAGAGTGATGGTCAGGCCCTTGTTCAAGAAAGCCATCTCGCGCAGGCGGCGGGCGATGGTGTCGAACTTGAACTCGGTGGTCTCGAAAATCTCGGGGTCCGCCCAGAAGCGCTGGGTGGTGCCGGAGCCGCGGGTCTTCTTGCCCTTGACCAGTTCGGCCGGGACCGCGTGGTCGAAGTTCTGGTACCAGGTGTATCCGTCGCGGATAACCTCGGTCTCCATCTTCGTCGACAGCGCGTTGACCACCGAGATACCAACGCCGTGCAGGCCGCCCGAGACCGCGTAGGACTCAGAGTCGAACTTGCCGCCTGCATGGAGCTGCGTCATGACAACCTGAACCGTCGGCATGCCCGTCGGGTGCATCTCCACCGGGATACCACGGCCATCATCGCGGACCTCGACGCCGCCGTCTTCCAGCAGCGTGACCTCGACGTTCGTCGCGTACCCGGCCATCGCCTCATCGACGGAGTTGTCTACGACCTCCCACACCAGGTGATGCAGGCCGCGCTCACCGGTCGAACCGATGTACATGCCCGGTCGCTTACGTACAGCTTCCAGACCCTCGAGAATCGTGATCGATGAGGCGTCATAATGATGTTCGGTAGCAGCCACTGTAGGCGCGTCTCCTATTCTTGTTTCTTTCGCCCGCCACAATCGGCGCACGAAAAGCAGGCCGCTGCCCCTTCGTTCATCCCCGCCCGAACCCTACAACCGTTGCAGCGGTGGGCCCGCGGGCGGAACCATCCGATGGGGGCGCCTGCCGACATTCCCCACCATCCTACCCCACGTAGTCCCCTACCGTGGCGAGGGCTGCGGCCCTAAAAAGGCCAAATTTCGCAGTTTTTGGCTTGCCGACGCTATCCGTAGGTATCTCGGGGGCCTCGGCCCTCGATGTGGAGGCGTCCCTTTCTCCAATTCGGAGCCTTCGGCCCCAGGATCTTTAGCTCCTCCACTACACCGTCGCCGACCCGGTCGGCGATCGTCTTGATCACCTGCCGCTGCGCCAGTCGCAATTGCGTCGCCCAGGCCGTCGACTGGCACTCCACTACCAGGGTGCCATCCTTGAACTCGCGCACCTGCGAATGCTGTGCCACGACCTCGCCAACCATCTGGTCCCACTCGGTCATAATCACGCCGTGCGCGATGTGCGTCTGCCACCCCCGATCCACGATCGCCCTGTTCAGCACCGCGCCGATCGGCGCCGGCCTGCGATCATACTTCTTGTACAGGCGAATCCCGCTCTCCCGCAGCAGGCTCGGCGGAATCACCGTGCCGGCGCGGTCGCGCACCACCGCCTGCCGCTCGCGCTGCTTTTCGACGTCGCCAACGATCTCGGCCGCCGCCTTATTCGGCGCAGGGGCATCGAGCCCGGACCACGAGCTGTTCTTCCTCGGCGGACGCTGCAGGTTCGGCAGCTTGTGGCCACCCTCCTTCGCGGCGGAGCGCATGCGCTCGAAAACCTCGCTGACCAGGTCCTTTTCGGCGTCCTCATTCATTGGAGCGCACCTCGCCTGCATTCAGCAGCGAAATCCGGCCCTGCTCCGTCTGACGCACCGTCACGGTGTGGTGCGCCACGGACGAGTCCTCCACCAGTGCCTTCGGCAGCTCCTCGCCCACCGCCGAGGTGATGAGCACCTGCTCTGCCTGCCCGGCGATCTCCATCAGCGCCTCCCGGCGGTGCCGGTCGAGCTCGGCGAAGACGTCGTCAAGCACCAAGATGGGGTCCGGGCCGTCGGATTTGAGCAGGAAATACGCTCCGAGCCGCAGGGCCAGCGCAAACGACCAGGTCTCGCCGTGGCTGGCGAAGCCCTTCGCGGGGTCGTTGCCCAGGATGAGGTCCAGGTCATCGCGGTGCGGGCCGACCAGGCAGGAGCCCCGCTCGATCTCCGCGGTACGCCGGGCCGCCATCTTGGTCAGCAGGAGTGCCTCCAGCAGCTCCGGGTCGCCGGGCAGCCCCTCGCCCGCCACCGCCTCCAACTTCGGCGCATAGACAATCGATGCCGGGCGCGAATGGGGGGCCAGCGTCTGATACGCCTGCGCAACGTGCCCGGCTAACTCGGAAATCAGTTCCATGCGGGCGGCCATCAAAGCGGCGCCGACCTGCGCCAACTGCGCGTCCCACGTATCCAGGGTCGCGAGCGCCGCCTGTCCCTCCGAGGAGGAATAGCCGCGCCGCAAAGATGCGCCGGCCGACTTCAGCAGCGCATTCTTCTGCCGGAGAATCTTGTCGTACTGGATTCGCGTGCCCGCCATGGCGGGGCGTCGCAAAGCGAGGAGGTCATCCACGTAGCGGCGACGAGCTGCGGGATCGCCCTTGACCAGGGCGAGATCCTCCGGCGCGAAGAACACCGACTTCACGATGCCGAGCAGCTCACGCGGCGACTTCAGGCGGGTGCGGTTGATCTGCGCCTGATTCGCGCGGTGGGGGTTGATCAGCAGGTGCGCGGAGAGCTCACGCCCGTCGTTGACCGCGGTCGCCGAAATGCGTGCCGACGCCGCCCCCGAACGAACCAGCGGAGCATCGGTGGACACGCGGTGCGAGCTGAGAGTGGACAGATACCCCACGGCCTCGACGATATTGGTCTTGCCATAGCCATTTTGCCCGGTAAAAACCGTAATTCCGGGCTCAATGTCGATCTCCAGCTCCGGCCAGGAGCGGAAATCCCGCAAGGACAAAAACCGGATGTGCATCAGCCTGGGAGGCGGACCGGCATCAGCAGGTAGGTGAAGTCCGTCTCCGGGGTAGCGAACTGGCCGTCCTCGTCCGCGGACGGCAGTGCCTCCGGCTCAGGAATGAGAATCGCCGGACGCGACGGCTGGGTGAACCCGAGCAGGACGCGGTGGGAGCGCACGGCCGACAGTCCCTCCAGCAGGTACTGCGGGTTGAAGGCAATCAGCAGCGGATCTCCGTAGAAATCGCAGGCCACGACCTCCTCCGCGTGACCGACCTCGTCGCCGTGGGCGGAGAGAACAACCTGGCCCTCCGAGAAATCCATGCGAATCTGCGCGCCGTGGTCGGCCATCAGGGAGACACGGCGGATAGCGTCCTGCAGCTGGTCGACGCGAGCGACAGCCATGGAGGAGTGCTGCTTCGGCAGCAGCGGGCGGAACTTCGGGAACTCGGCGTCGAGCAGGCGCGTCGTCGTGCGACGGGGCTCCGCCAGGATCGCCAGCATGCCCTCGGAACCGATCTCGCGGCCGTCGCTGCCATCACCAAACGCCAAGGTCACGGGCTCGCTGGAGCTGGTGTCCAGGGTGCGCGCAGTCTCCGAGAAAGTCTTCGCCGGAATGAGCAGCTTGGTCTCCCCCTCCGGAATCTGGTTCCACTCGAAGGTGCGCACCGCCAAGCGGAAACGGTCGGTGGCTGCGAGGGTGACCTCGTTGCCGTCGGTCTCCATACGGATGCCCGTCAGCATCGGCAGCGACTCGTCCTTACCAGCCGCGACTGCAACCTGGCCGATCGCCTCTGCGAGCAGGCTGGCATCGACGGTGCCGGTATCGGCCGGGGCGACGGGGAGCTGCGGGTAGTCCTCCAATGTCAGGCTGGGCAGCTCGAAACGGGAGGAACCGCACTTAACAACGACCTTCGTGCCGTTGAAGTGCAGTTCAACCTGCTTATTCGGCAGCTTCGAGACGATATCCGAGACCAGCTTGCCGTTGACGGCAAAGCGACCCGGCTCATCCACCTCAGCGCTGATGCGAATCTGCGTAGAAACCTCGTAGTCGTAGCCGGCGAGCTGAAGCCCGTCATCGTCCGCGAGGAACACCATTCCTCGAAGAATCGGCTGCGTCGGACGCGCAGGAAGATTTCGAGCAACCCAGCTCACTGCACCCGCGAGATCGTCCTTGGCCGCGCGAATACGGACTTCGGTCTGCTCCATCGTTCCTCCAGCTACATGCGCCCCACGACGTGTACCTACACGTACCGGGCGCTTCCTACGAACAAGTAATTCAACGTACAACTTTAGCCGAACGCTACTACCTCGGCGAAAGCCACTGACAGCATAAGGGACTGCGCGGATTCAAGCTCTTCGCTTTCTTGGAATTTCAGGTCTCTGCGCGCCGTTGGCCCGCAAATGACAAATTCTTGGGGCTTCTTCGGGGCGTTGTGCGCAGGCCCCCTTTTAACAAAGTTTCTTCAGAGCTACTCAAGTTGGGAGTAGTAATAGGGGCTGTGCATGCTGTGTAATTTGATCATCCTCGCTGCTCCACAGGCCTTTTCGGCTGTGCGTCGAGCGGGGGATGGATTGTGGATAACATCGGCTGTCTGTGGATAATTTCTCTGCCGTAAAAGTTATCCACAAAATCACGCTCTTATCCACAGCTCTGTGCACTGAATTTTGGGAGTTAATCACAAGTTTTCCGCGAGTACTCCCCCTTGCACTAGGAACTATGACGGGCGCGGTCTCGAATACGCGTCGTCAGGTCGTTGACCTGGTCCTTCGACGGCATCTTCTCGGCGATTTCCTTCACAATCTTGCGCTCAGCGTGCAGGACGGTGCTGTGGTCGCGGTTGCCGAACTCCCGGCCAATCGACGGAAGTGATAGTTCCGTGAACGACCTCGTCAGGTACATGGCGATCTGGCGTGCGTGCGCAACGGGGCGCGTCTTGCCAGGGCCGATGAGGTCAGCGACGGTGAGGTCGAAGTACTCGGCGGTCGTGGCGATGATGATTTCGGGCGTAATCTGCACCTCTACCGCGTCCGAGCCGAGGATTTCCTGGGCAAACTTCAAGGTCACGGGCTCGTGCAGCATCGAGGCATGCGCGCTGACCTGCAGGAGACGGCCCTCGAGCTCCCGAATGGACGACGAGGTGTTCTCGGCGATGTACTGCAGGACGTCGTGCGACACCGTGAGGTCAGAGAGCTGCGCCTTCTTCGACAAAATCGCGATGCGAGTCTCCAGGTCCGGGAACTGCAGGTCCGGATTCAGACCCCACTCGAAACGAGTGCGCAGGCGATCTTCCAGCGTCTTTAGCTCCCGCGGCGGGCGGTCGGACGACAGCACAATTTGGTGATTGGACTGGTGGAGGGCGTTGAAGGTGTGGAAGAACTCCTCCTGCGTGCCTTCCTTGCCTTCCAAGAACTGGATGTCGTCGATGATCAGCATGTCCAAGTCGCGGTAGCGACGTTTGAAGGACTCCTGGGCGTCGTCGCGCACCGAGTTAATGAAGTCATTGGTGAACTCTTCGGAGGACACGTATCGAACCCGCAGGTTGGGGTACAGGTTCTTTGCGTAGTGGCCAATTCCGTGAAGCAAGTGAGTCTTGCCCAGACCGGACCCGCCCGAGATGAACAGCGGGTTGTACGTGCGGCCGGGTGCCTCAGCGACAGCGATTGCGGCAGCGGCCGCAAACTTGTTCTGCGGACCAATCACGAATGTCTCGAAGGTATAGGCCGGATTCAGAGTCGGCTCCTCAAAGGGCTTGCTCATCTGATCCGGGGTGCCGTGATTAACCGAACTGAAATTGCGTTGATTGTGCTGGTCCGCGACGGTTTTCGGATTCGCCGGCGACGTATGTCCGACCGCGGGGAAAGCATCTGCGCCGGAGGCAGCCTCGGTTGCTGCAGTCGGCGAGGTCGTATGCGACGTCGGCAAGCCGGAGTCCGCCGTTGGGAAAGGGAGGTGATGAGGCGCAGACCCCTGGGGAGCGGCCGCGGAGTGGGCCGAGGAGGAGCCGTATGACGCGGTGTTTGCCGGGGGCTTCGGTGTCTGGGGCGCGGTTCGTGACGCAGATCCCGACTGCGTTGCGGGAGCTGGTGCGTTGGCTGTCGAAGCCTTGTCCTCGGCGGGCGCTCGGCAGGGTCGTCAACGGTGATGACGGTTTCCATCTGCTCGCCGGTGAGATGCTCGAGAACAGTCTCAATGGTGCCCTTGAGCTCCTCTTTCACCAGTGTCTGGACGATGGTGGACTCGGTACTGAGCAGGAAGAATCCCTGGAATTCGCCCGTGTGCCGCACTGAACGCAGTAGTGCCTTGTGGGGCGCGCGCAGTGGCTCAATGCCAAGCTCGGGCGCTCCGGCAGGGGAGGTCAGGATGGCGACGACTTGCCCCCAGAGTCCTCCGGAGTGTTCAGGTTGATCGGTCACGGTGATTGTCCTTTATACGTCTGCTCTACGGAACATTTGCCCAAATGGGGGCTATTTTTTGTAATTCGCCCTGTGGGGTATTTCTGCACAGGCGTGAGTGCCTGTCTTCCTGGGCTTCCACATCGTTATCCACAGGTGTGGATAAAGACGCGAGTCGAATAATCAACAGCTTATCCACAGCTTGCCCACAAAGGAAAAAGGGTCCACTGAGGTCTATTTACCTCGGTAAACAGTGTATTTTCCCAGCTCGCTGTGAAGCCTGGGATTCAAGTTATCCACAGTTTGACTTCTGCTCCGTATGTGGATTTCGGTGGAATACCTGTTATTTCCAAAGGTCAGGGACGGTGAGAGGGCGGCATCAGCGCCGGAATTTTCCCAGGATTTTTCCGCGTGTTGATTTGTATTCCTCCCCCCGCCCGACGTAATCTATCCGGGTGTTTCATATCCGTTGAGATATGAGTCCGAGTGCGATTTCGCACCGGACCCGGCAGGCAGTCAAGACTTCGATCTGCCGGTGAGTAATTTTTCCGTGCATCACGGACTTTTCCGCGCCACGCGCGACGATCGGCAGACTTTCGCTGCTCGTCTCTGCTGGCGAGGTAGAGCGTCGTGGTCTTTAGATTTTCAAGGAGTGTCAACCGTGTCGAAGCGGACGTTCCAGCCGAATAACCGCCGTCGTGCACGCGTGCACGGCTTCCGTACCCGCATGCGTACCCGTTCCGGTCGCGCCGTTGTCGCGGCTCGCCGCAGCAAGGGCCGTGCCCGCCTGTCCGCCTAATTAAGGACACCGATCTCGGTGCTCCCGCAGCAGCACAAGCTACGCTCGTCCCGTGATTTCACGGTCACGGTTAGACGTGGACGCCGAATCGGACGCAAGACCTTGGTCTTGCACATTCGTGACTTTGCCGCCCCTACGGGCGTGACCAGGCCGATACCCAGGTCGCCAGATTCGGTGGCCCGCGTATCGGTCTTGTCGTATCTAAAGCCGTTGGAAATTCGGTTACGCGGCATGCGGTTTCCCGGAAATTGCGCCATATCGCTCTAGCACTGAGGGATGAGATTCCCTCCTCCTGCGATGTTGTCATCCGCGCCCTTCCCGCTTCTGCCACGGCGACCAGCCAGGAGCTCTCAAAAGATGTGCAATCGGCACTCACGTCATTCCGGCGACGCCCGACATCTGGGCGCTGACCCGCCCTCACCTTCACCGACACCGGAGGCTCCGTTTGCCGACGAAGACTCGGTCCGTGGCGTCGGCACGCGAGCTGTAGAATCCCTCATCCTTTTCTATCGGCGCAGAATCTCAGCGCTGAAGCCGACGAGTACCTGCCGTTTCGAACCCACTTGTTCGGCGTACGGTCTGGTGGCAGTTCGGCGCTTCGGTGCGATTCGTGGGTCATGGTTGACCATCTTGCGCATTATGCGGTGTGCACCGTGGCACCCGGGCGGGTGGGATCCAGTTCCCAAGGAATTTCCCGGCCTGGGTTCGTGGTGGAGGCGAATGCACAGGTAACCTCTAGGAAGACTCTCAATGAGGCTTTCAACGCGGCTTTCAAGGTGGCTTGAGACTTTGTAGACGAAGGTGCGAACGCCGCGCCCCAAGTAGATCGGAGTGAATCTAGACCGTGCTCAATTTTGTGTACTGGCCAATTTCGGCCATCCTGTGGTTCTGGCATAAGGCCACAGGTTTCCTTTTCGAGCCCTCCTCGGGCATTTCGTGGGTGCTAGCAATTGTCCTGCTGGTGGTCACCATCCGTATCTTGCTGTTCAAGCCGATGCTGAACCAGCAGCGTTCTGCGATCAAGATGCAGCAGCTGGCTCCGCAGATGCAGGAGATCAAGCAGAAGTATAAGAACGACCAGCAGGCGCAGGCCATGGCCATGCGGCAACTGCAAAAGGAGATGGGCGTCAACCCGCTCGCCGGCTGTCTGCCGGTCCTGGTGCAGATGCCTGTCTTTATTGGTCTGTTCCACGTCCTGCGTTCGTTCAACCGCACGGGTACGACGGGCAACGCCGTCGGCCTGACCCCGGAGCAGAACTGGACCACCCCGAACTACATCTTCGGTGTGGACGAGGTTCAGTCCTTCCTGCTGTCCCGTGTGTTCAACGCTCCCCTGTCCGCCTCCGTGGGCATGGGCACTGATCAGTACGCGGCCTTTACCCAGCCGGGTACGGCCGCTGACTTCACGCGTATGGACATCATCATTGTGGCTGTCCCGCTCATCATCATCTCTGCTCTGGCTACGCACTTCAACGCGCGCATGTCAGTTTCCCGCACTCAGGCCCGCCAGGCCTCGGGGCTGCAGGCCCGCCAGGAAGGCGTCATGGGCCAGCAGATGGACATGATGAACAAGATGATGCTCTGGTTCTTCCCCATCATGATTCTGGCCACTGGTTTCCTGTGGCACATCGGCCTGTTGGTCTACATGGTGACCAACAACATCTGGACCTACTTCCAGCAGCGTTACATCTTTGGAAAGCTCGACGAGGAAGAGGCCCGCGAGCTGGCCGAAAAGAAGGCCGCCAAAAAGGAGGCTCAGGAACGCCTCGCGCCGAAGGTTGGTCAGAAGCCTATTAATCCTAAGAAGGGTGGAAAGAAGGTTTCCGGTGCGGGAACCGCTTCCCCCGAGGAGATTGACGTCAATACTCCGCCTTCCGTTTCGCATCTGCCCTCTGCCGACGCTGGAAAGGGCCAGACTGGCCCAGCGTCTAAGCCCGCTCCAGGGCAGAAGCCGTCAGGAGCGAAAAAGCGCAAGCGCAAGAGGTAGTTACGAGAGGTAAGTGACCGCTTCGTCTACTTAGTCCAAGGACCCCGCTTCGGCGGGGTCCTTTTGTGTGTGCAGACTTGTTCTTTGTCCACTTTTGTCCGCCTTAATCTTCTTGCCGGGTTTACGGGCGTGATTCCTTGGAGTCAATAAATTTCGTCGGTGTAATTACGGGCTTGCGGGGGTTTGGCTTGGCTCGGCCTAGTTCTGCCCGCTTCGGCGATGTTTCACGTGAAACATCGCGTTCGTTTCTACGTGGTTTCACGTGAAACATTCTGTGCGTGTTATCCGACAGTAGCGCGCTCATTGGATCTGAGGTGGGCCCAGGCATGCGAGAGTGGCCTGTTCCCCTTTTGCGCTAACCGGCCCTAGTAGGCGTCCCGCTTAGGGTGACTCGCCCCCTGGCGGTAGAATGAGGCAATCGCATTCCCAATACCCAGCAAAGGCCTGAGCTTTAGTGACTGACAAAACACTGTCTCCAAAAGACCGCAGTGAGGCTTCGTCTCCAGACCACTCCCCTACCCCGCAGGCAACGCCTGAGTCCGCCGAGTCCACGGAGTCTATCGAACCCACGGAGCTCGTCGATCGGGTCTTCGGCGCCAACGCTGACAAGGCTCGGCGCTACCATCGTTGGCTTGCCGACGAAGCAACGGTGCGGGGCCTGATTGGGCCAAGAGAGACCCCGAAGCTCTGGGATCGTCACATTATTAATTCGGCGGTGGTTGGGGAAGCTATTGGCAGGGACCTTGTTGTCGCAGACATTGGTTCGGGTGCCGGCCTTCCAGGAATCCCGCTTGCGTTGGCCCGTCCGGACCTGACGGTTTACCTGGTTGAGCCCCTGTTGCGCCGTACGACCTTCCTCTCGGAGGTCATTGATGATCTTGGCCTTAGTAACGTCATCGTCGTTCGTGGCCGAGCGGAGGACAAGGAGGTCCTCGACAAGGTTGCCGGGGTGGATGTTGTGACTTCACGGGCGGTCGCGCCTCTTGGGAAGCTCTCGCGGTGGTCGTTGCCTCTGGTTCGTTCAGGTGGAGTCATGGTCGCCCTCAAGGGAGGCAGTGCCCCGGAGGAGATCGAGAGGGATGGGAAAATTATCGCGAAAGCCAAGGGCCTCAACCCCCGGGTGGTTGAGGTTGGCGGCACCGTCTTGGAGACTCCGACGTTCGTCGTCATTATCAAGAAGAAGTAGATCTAGTGGGTGTGACCCCACCCCTGCCCTGTTAACGACTTCTGAGTTCCGGCCGTGTCGTTGTTGGTCTGGTTGTGAACAATCCACAGGGGGACTTTTCTATCCACAGTCTTTGTTGCACCCTGCCCTCGAGCATTGAGCAAGGTCGCTCTGAGGGATAAAGTGGAACGCATATTGCAAGTTTTGAAGGAGTGCAATGTTTCACGTGAAACATTGCACTCCGTTCCTGGAGTCCTAAGACTCCATCGTCATTTTTATTCGTGCGCCGGGGTGTAGGCATGTTCGGCATGTGAGCCACTTGGTGCGTGTAAGGGGAATAATTTATGGGCCGTAAGTCCTGGCAAGACACGCCAATCGCAGCCGCAGCGCAGCGGGCTGCACAGGTTAAGGCGCCTAATCGGCTTTCACTTCCGCGTCCGGATAAGCCGCGTCGCATCACTATCGCCAACCAGAAGGGCGGCGTGGGCAAGACTACCTCCGCGGTAAATATTGCCTCAGCTCTTGCACGCCACGGCTTGAAGGTGCTGGTCGTCGATAGCGACCCACAGGGAAATGCGTCAACTGCCCTGGGTATCGAACATCGGACAGGTACGCCCTCCACTTACGAACTCCTCATCGGAGAGATGACTGTTGATGAGGTCATTCAGTCCTCCCCCGAGTCGGAGAACCTTTTCTGCATTCCGGCAACGTTGGATCTGGCCGGCTCTGAGATTGAACTTGTCTCCCTCCTGAACCGTGAGCGCCGCCTGCTGGACGCGATTCCGGATCAGTACCTCGTGGACAACGACTTTGATTTCCTCATCATCGATTGTCCGCCATCCCTCGGCCTGCTGACTCTGAACTCGATGACTGCGGCGAATGAGGTCCTCATTCCTATTCAGTGTGAGTTCTACGCGCTTGAAGGTGTGACGCAGCTTCTCAATAACGTGCAGATGATTCGCCAGCACCTGAACCCCTCCTTGCACATCTCCGCCGTGCTGTTGACGATGTATGACGGACGCACGAAACTAGCCGAAGAAGTCGCTCACGAGGTCCGCACTCACTTTGGCGACGTGGTGCTACGAAACCTGATTCCTCGTTCCGTCAAGGTTTCTGAGGCCCCCGGCTACTCCAAGACAGTGATCTCTTATGATCCAGGCTCCCGCGGGGCGGTCGCTTATCTGGATGCTGCGAAGGAACTCGCTACACGCGGCGACTACCCCGCCCCGGCGGGTGGAAATGCTATCGGCGTCAAGCCTGGTGCAGTGGCCGAGAGCTCTTCTGCCAACACCGATACGGTCAGTGACAACCAAGTACGAAGCTAGTTTGCGGCTCAGATTCTCGCGAGGAGAAAACGACTATGTCTAACTCTAAAAAGGAAGTTCGCCGGGGTGGTCTCGGCCGTGGTCTCGCGGCTCTGATTCCGACGGCTCCGGAGCAGAACCCGACGGTTGGCGATAGCGCGGCCGATATTATCTTTGGCCCTCGGAAGGGTCAGGCCGCCACGGCATCACGAGCCACAGGCGACGCCACCGTGGTCAAGGGGACGGACACCAACGGGCCGAAACTTCGTCCGGGGGTGAAAAATTCCGAATATTCCTCCGCTACAACAGGTCACAAGGACCAGGGTGTAAAACGTCACAGTGACAATAAGGATTCAGTGACCACAGTCGACACCGCCACTGGCGCTACCGCTGCGTCCGTCTCGTCGGCGAAGTCTTCCGCCAATGTTTCACGTGAAACATTCTCGAAGGAGGTCGGGAAGGCTTCCCCTGTCGATACGGCCGAGAGCTTCGGTGCGACCTACCGTGAGATCGCACTGGACCTGATTACTCCGAATCCGCGCCAGCCCCGTGAGGTCTTTGACGAGGAACCACTTGCGGAACTCGCCCACTCCATCCGCGAGTTTGGGCTTATGCAGCCAATCGTTGTCAGGTCAATAGACGAGAAGTCCAGGAAACTCGCTCTGGCCGCGGCACAGAAGGAGAACCCCGAAGCGCCACAGCCGGAGTTCGAGATCATCATGGGTGAGCGGCGTTGGCGGGCTTCTCAGCGTGCCGGCGTGGACGTGATTCCGGCGATCGTACGGGAAACTTCCGATGAAAACATGCTGAGGGACGCGCTCCTGGAGAATATTCATCGAGTCCAGCTCAACCCACTGGAAGAGGCGGCGGCGTATCAGCAACTCCTCGAGGAATTCGGTGTGACGCAGGCTCAGCTTGCCGACCGTATCGGTCGCTCGAGGCCGGTCATCACCAACATGATTCGACTCCTCCAGCTTCCCGTGGAGGTGCAGCGACGTGTCGCCGTCGGCGTGCTTTCTGCAGGTCACGCACGTGCCCTCCTCGGTATTCGTACAGGCAAAGAGGATCAGCAGAGGCTCGCTGAACGCATTGTTGCCGAGGGGCTCTCTGTCCGCGCGACCGAAGAAGCAGTAACGCTGATTAATTCCGGCAATGCCCAGGAAAAGAAGAAGCGCACTCCCCTCCCCCAGCCCGAGGTGCTCAATACCTGGGCTGATCGTCTAGCTGACTCGTTTGATACCAAAGTCACAGCGCAGATGGGCAAGCGGAAGGGCAAGATTGTTATTGAGTTCGGGGACCTCGAGGACTTCGATCGAATCATGGCGCTGATGAACCTAGAGGGCCGCAGCTAGGGTCGCGAGGTTCGTGGGCTCAACTCGACTTTCGGGGCGAGCTAACCGTATGAAGGGCATGGAGAAGGGAGCGGTGCGAGATGCCACGTTATGCCATCGAGCCGATCGACCTGTCCGCCATTGATGCTGTCTACCCGGCGACGATGTCCAGCCTCTTCTGGGAACAGGGTGCTCGACGCGCGCATATTACGGGTACACCGCCCGATCCCCACCGCGTCGACCACCCTCACGTCCCAAACCTCCGCGACGCACAGTCAAATTCAAGCCCAGAGGGTCATTTGACGGGCTTCGAGGAGTCGTGTGGCACTCTGAGTCATCGTTCATTTGACGACCGCTCAGACAGCCTCACAGCGCCTCACTCCGACACCCGCAAGGACGATGCCCACCAGCCCGGTAGTCACCAGGCTGATGACCGCGAGGGCGATGCCCAATCGTCCGCTCACAGCTCCCCTTTTAACACCCCTGGCAGCTACACTCGGGAAGAACTCGAGCAAATCCGCTTTGAAAAAGAGGCATGGCTGAACGCGGTATTCCTCTCCTGGGGCCCGTGTGGCTACTCACTTAGGCTTTACGACGAAGCCCGTGACTCAAACGTTGCAGACCAGTCCGGCGACGTTGACAACCTACGCACCGTCGGCACGCTCCTGTTTTCTCCGCCACGGTTTTGCCCGACCACCTTTTCATTTCCCTCCGGGCCAATATCTCCGGATGCAATTGCCTTGACGAGTTATTTTTACGATCCCTTCGAAGTCGATGACGATATGACCAGGGCTCTAATTCTGACGACGTTGCGAAATCTAGCACTTCGTGGCGTCTCCGCCGTTGAGGTCTACGGATGCAGCGGCTCGGGTGATCAGGATGCTGAAGCGGGGATGCCGGAGCCATCGGATGGTTCGACGGAACAACTTTTTGCAGAAATCGAGCAGTCGCTCGGAGACTCGAAGAGCCTACGCCCCTGCCATTCGGCAGCGCTGGGGGCCATCAATCACGAATTCGGTGAGATGATTCGCACTAAGACCCTCATCAACGCGGGTTTTAGGGTCGTCACTCCGCACCCAGTTCACCCTAAGCTTCGAATCGAACTGGACGCCGAACTCGATTGGGACGAGGCCGTCGGCCAAGCGCTCAACCGCAGCACGACCGAGCGATTTATGCGTGCGAAGCTGTTTAGCATCTAGGGTTCGACCGAAGTCCGAGGGCGTAAAAGGCCCCCTGGAGGGCAATCGGCAATCGCGTTGGGGGCGTCGGCAAGCGGTGTGAGTACAGGCGCGAAAACTGCGAAATCCTGCGCCGGGCGAGTAAGAGGGTTAGGACTTCTCTTCTTCCAGGAGCTGAACGAAACTGTAGGCCCCGGTCATCGGTTGAGGCTCCTCATCGCCCAGGTAGAGACGCTTGACTGCCACGACAATAGATTCGGCGATGGTGTCCCGTTGATCTGGAGAGGACAGGACTGCCACGTCGCTGGGATTAGTCAGATAGCCAACCGCGACCTCCACCGTAGGCATGCGAGTTAGACGCAACAAATCCCAGGTGCGGGCATGAGAACGGCAATCGACGAGGTTAGTGCGGGCAACAATCTCACGCTGAATGAGGCCGGAGAGCTGTTCTCCGAGGATGGAGTTATTGCCATTTTCGGAGCCAAAGTAGAAGGTTGCGACACCGCTGGCCCGGTCGTTGTGGTAGCGGTCTGCCTGAAGAGAAATCAGGACGTCGGCGCCAAACGCGTTAGCGAGTTCGGCGCGGTCCTCGATCGACGGGTTATCGCTACGAGGGCGGGAGAGAATCGTTTCCGCACCAGCTGCGACAAGTCGGCCTTCAATGCGAGAGGCCAAATCCCACAGGATCTCCTCCTCCGAAATCTGTCCATATGGGCCGTCGACGACCATGCCGGGATCGTTGGCTCCGAGGGCCGGATCGATAACAATTCTCTTACCAGCGAGTTTCGGGCCCTTACTGCGCACAACCTCCTTTTCGTGGAAGGCGCTGACAGAGCCACCTGTAACTCGGCGACCAAGATAACTGAGCGCACGGAGGGTGACCGGGCCACAGATGCCATCAGGTTCGAGACCATAATTGATTTGGTACTCACGGACAGCGGCGTCCGTCTTGGGGCCAAAATGGCCATCGACGCGGGCGTCGTGGAAGCCAAGCTCCTGCAGTGTCGCCTGGAGCTGACCGACGTCTTCGCCGGTCATCTGAGAGACGGGATCATAGGAAAGGACACGAGCACCGAGAGTGTAGGTCGCCTCGCGGAGCAACCGTAGTGTGATGTCGCGGATGACACCATCCGCATAGACACCGCGCGACTGCTGGAAAGCGAGCAGGGCGTCACGGAGCTCCTCGTCAAAAAGATTGTCTTCGCCCGACCACTGAGGGGAATCGCCGCTGGCGGCTGACCCTTCCCATCCAGGAAGAAGGCCGAGCCTAGCTAGCGTGGAGCGCACTTCCGCAACCCGAGGTGAGCGGTCGCCCACCGTCAGAAACTCAGGCACAAAGACTCCCTTCCCGTGAACCTTCCCGACATCAACCACAAGCGACTTCGAAGGCCGGGCACTGTCATCTCCACGACTGCCCCTGCCCGATTGGAAGAGGCGTTGCGGAAAGCGACGGTGTCGAAACTAGTAGCACGCTGCATCAGTAGTGGCGCTGATATGCAACGGCGGCGCGAAGCCTCGCTTGCGTAATACGTGGTCATAGAATACCAGCCCTCAACAGTGATTTGTCGGTGCCAAGGGCTGTGAATGGGCTTAATTGTCACTATGGCTGCGAAATCCGCAGGACGACGCAGTATTAAACTTTCGTAACATTTATCACTGCAGTAACATCGGACCTGCAGAGCATACGGAAAACCCGCAGCGAATCGGGCTTCCCCCAACGGAAGGCGCCGACGCACGACGGGTTCGGTGTTAGTAGAGACGGGCGGTGATGAGTTACGACCCCGAGGGGGTTTCCGGGTGGCGTGGCGGGCCTAGAGGTGCTTTTCGATCTTGCCCTGAATCTCCTTCTTCGGGCGCACGCCCACCAGCTCCTCGACCTTGGAGCCGTTCTTAAAAACGAGAAGCGTCGGGATCGACATGATCTGGAACATGCCCGCCAATGCGCGCTGCTCATCAACGTTGACCTTCGCGATCACGGCCTTGCCTTCGAGCTCGGTGGAAATCTCGTCCAGGACGGGGGACACCTTCTTGCATGGTCCACACCACTCCGCCCAGAAATCTACAAGCACCGGCTTGTCGGATTCGAGGACGGTCGACTTAAAGGTCTCGGCGGTAACATTGACGGTAGACATTGTCGTTCCTTTCCGCTCTTCGGCGTGCGCTGGAGCGTGATTGAAATATATGACCAGTCTAACCCTTTCGGGCTAAGGCTATCAATAGTAATTCAGAATTAGGTTTTCGTGATCATTTTGCGGCTCGAAACTTCAATTCAGACGCGATGGCCGCACATCGGGAATCTGCCTGCAATAGAGGGTTAGAGCAAATAATGGGTACCAACGAAGATTTCTCAACACCAATTGTGGTATTGAACAAATCATGGGTTAATACCCATAATTGATAAAGGCCCGCAATGTGACTATTTCCCGAGGTTATCGCTATATCGATCGCACATTTATGCCTCGAGCGAAGCGAGGAAGTGCTCGGCGTCGAGAGCGGCCGCGCAGCCCGAACCGGCCGCAGTAACCGCCTGCTGGTAGTGGGAGTCAACCAAATCGCCAGCTGCAAAGACACCCTTCAGGGAAGTCTGTGTCGTCGGCGAGGAGACCTTCACGTAGCCGTTGCTGTCGCACTCAACCTGATCGCGAACCATCTGGGAACGCGGCTCGTGGCCAATAGCGACAAAGAGGGCGGTGACGTCCAGCACGGACTTCTCGCCAGTCACGGTGTCTTCCAGCTCCAGGCCCTTGACGGAGCCCTCCTCCTCGCCGAGGACCTTGGAGACAACCTTGTTGGTGGCGAAGCGAACCTTCTCGTTCTTCTGCGCACGCTCGACCATGATCTTGGAGGCGCGGAACTCATCGCGGCGGTGGACAATCGTGACGGACTTGGCGAACTTAGTAAGGAAGGTTGCCTCCTCCATAGCGGAGTCGCCGCCACCGACGACCGCGATATCGTGATCGCGGAAGAAGAAACCATCACAGGTAGCGCAGGCGCTCACGCCGTGCCCGAGCAGATTCTGCTCGCCGAGCGCACCGGTGTAGCGCGGAGCGGCACCCATTGCCAGGATGACGGCGCGTGCCTTGTACTCATCATCCCCGACCCACACAGACTTAATGTCGCCCGTCAGATCCATCCGGTCAACGACCTCCATACGGAGGTCCGCACCGAAGCGCTCTGCCTGGGCACGCATTTCCTCCATCAGCTCGGGGCCCATGATGCCCTTGGAGAAGCCCGGGTAGTTCTCCACCTCAGTGGTAGTCATCAACAGGCCACCGTAGGTGATGCCCTCGAACACAACCGGATTCAGCTCTGCGCGTGCAGCGTACGTAGCCGCGGTGTATCCCGCAGGGCCGGAACCGACGATGATCAGGTCGTGAACGGTGTCGCTCATGAAAAAGTCCTCCACAAAATGGGCGTTGAAAACCGGGGTTGAAACCGGGATTGGAAAATAAATTCTTCGGCACTGAACCTACCGGAAGAGTCCACCCCAGCCAACGCCACGAGGGCTCACGCTATTCCCCGGCAGCACTACCCAGGACCATCACAGGCGCATAGCTAAAACCCGTGCCCTCGCACCTCCCCTACGCTGCAACCGCCTCCCCCAATTGGCGCCGCAGAATAGTCCTCGCCCGTGCTCGGCGTGACTTAAGCGTTCCGCTGGGCTGGCCGGTGCTGCGAGCGGTCTCACGCAGCGAGTAGCCAAACACGTCTAGGTAGACCAGCGCATTGAGCTGGTCCTTGGACAGCTTTGCCAACGCCTCGGTCATTACCAATCGTAACGCGACATCCTGCCTGGCAGATTCCAACCGTTCAATCGCAGTGGAGAACACCTCCACGTCCTCACACACTGGAACCGTGCCGAACCGGCCCCGGTGATAGTCCATGCAGGCATGCTTGACCAATAGTGAGAGCCAGGTTGCAACGGAACAGTGTCCGCGAAAATGCGCGGAGGAGTGCATCGCGCGTGCGAGTCCCTCCTGGACGCAGTCAGACGGATCCACTGTCCGACCGCAATGGCGCTTGGCGACGGAACGCAGGAAGCTGTGATGGCGCTGCGCGAGAATCGCGAAAGCCCTGCTGTCTCCAGCGACATGGGCCCTCAGGAGTTCCAGATCAGTCGTGTCTTTCGCGTACGGGGCGCCGGTGCCCTCCTCCCCCACCGCGGAGCCGTTTGTTTGTGCATGGCGGGAAAGACGCACAATGTCCCCACCCATTTGAAAATTTCTTCCCCCAAAGTTCATGGGCATTACTCAAGCACGCGTGGCCATGACGTGCAGAGTGGAAGGACCAGATTCTTCCTTGCCTGTGGATGAATGCGCGGGCGCGACCAAGCCTGTGGATAAGTGGCTTGACAAGCGCCCGCGACACAATCAGTCCAGTACGTCGACATCGCCGATCGCGACCGGCACCAGCTGGCTCGGGTTCGACCGAGCCAGCGAGATGTCGCCGACCAGCGGATCCTTGCGCCCGGCCTCGATTTCTTCGACCGGCATGTTGGCAATCGAGTCCTTAGCCTCCGGCATTTCGGTGACAAGGATGACGATATCGGTCCAATTTTGGCCCTTAGAATCCACCGGAATATTGGTCGGTCCGTGGCCCATTCGGCCGGAACCGAGCAGAACCGTGTCCTCCAGTCGGTTCGATGTTGGATCCTTCAGTCCGCGGATCTCAAACTTCGCACCGGACGTCGCAACCAGTCGCACGTGGCTCGGCGTACCGGGCTGCGCGAGGGTCACCCGAATACCCACACCCGGTTTGAATCCGCTTGGCGACGGCCCGAACTGGGACAGGTACGTCGACGTTACCCAGTAGGAGTTGGGATCGTCGTCGACGGTACGGCCCGCAGCGTCAGGGTTATCCGGGCCCGCCTCGGGATTGTCCGTGGCTGGCTGCCACTCGGCCACGGAGGCGATGGGCAAGCTGGCGCCCAGGCCCTCGGCGGCCTTCTGGGCCGCCTCCGGTCCGCGACGCACAGAGTCCGGAGTAATCGGGGCGTCGGAAGAGCGGTTCACCAGGCCGAATACGGCACCGGCGACGACAGCGCCGACGATAACGACACCGACGACCATCGCGCCGGTGCTAAACGCCCGAGTGCGGCCGGCTACGCGGCGGACAAGGCCCGGCTTGGAGGCGCCGGAGCCCGTCCGATCGCCGGAGTTGTCAGTGCGGATTACCGGGAATTCCGACGACTCGGGTCCGAGCGCCGCACGGCGCAGGTCCTCGGCGAGGGTCCGCGCCGGCGACACCTCGGCATCCGGGTCGTCCGGGTTGGCGTTCTTCGCCTTGGCAATCGCTGCTCGGATGTCCTCCGGGACGTGAGCGACGCCGTCGAAAAGCGAGGAGGTGACGGCAACGAGGGCGCGGTAGTCGGCGGCGCGGGAGGCGTCGGGAAGTACGACGGGGAAGGCGTCGAAGAGGCGGCCGTCGGAGCTGATGCGCAGGCGCTCCGGCTTGTCGTCGAGGCCAAGGACGCGACCCGACTCGTGGGCGGCGGCGACGGTCTCGGCGAGGTAGACGGCTGCAAGGGCGAGGGCGTCCGGGTGCGCGGCCTGCTCAAGCAGGTGCGCGCCAACGCTGGAGGTCCAGTCCGCGGCGATGAGCACCTCGGTGCGCGTCTTGGCGACGCTGTGGATCCGCGACATGCCGGGGCCGGCGAGGTTGCGCAGCTCGTTGGTGGTGTTCGCGATGCGGGTCGCGGCGTCGGAGGGCAGCCCGCCGCGGTACGGCAGGGTGATGGTGTCGACGAAAATCAGCGCGACGTCGCCGTGATCCGGGTCGCCCATGTCCATGGCGCGCCACAGGCGCAGGCCCGGGTAGGTCGCAATCTCGGAGCGCAGGCGGAAGCGGCCGCCGGAGACCATCTCGCCGGGGACGTAGCGCACGGGGCGCGAGCCCTCCGTCGGCATCGGCGGCAGCAGCGGCGAGGCGGTAAATCCCTCGTTGGCCAGACCCGTCGCCTCGCCGATGAGGCTGGACGGGGAGATGGAAAACGCGTCGGCGGCAAAGCCCTGCTCGCGCTCCATGGCGTCGCGGTCCTCCACGGCGTCGGCGGCGTCGTGAGGCTTCGGAGCGAAGCGGCGCAGGCCCGGGATACGGCCCAGGAAACCGCCGAGGACGCGGACCTCCGCCAGCGGCGCCTGCGCCAACACCACGCCGGTGCCGATCAGGAATACCACGCCGGTGATGCAGGTGCGCAGGAAGAAGCCGAAGGAGCCGAAGAAGTCGAACAGGCCCGAGTCGGTGAAGAGGTACACCAGGCTCGCAACGACGACGCCGACGATGGACGCGCCCAGCGCCCACAGCACCGTCTTGATCGTGGCCTTGCTATCCAGGTGGCCGAGCGTGCGCCGCAGTAGCAGGAAGCCGATGATGGCGCCGGCGAGGAAACCGAAGCCGTTGGCCGCGCCCAGCAGAACGACGACAGTCTCCAGGTTGGAGGCCAGGATGGGCGCCAGGTACGACAGGATCACCTTCACGATGGTGATGCCGAGGATGATGAACGTCGGCGTCCACGCCTCCTCGCGGGCGTAGAACACGCGCAGGTGCAGCAGAACGATCGCGTATGGGATCAGCGAGAATGCCGAGAACGACAGCGTCCAGCCGAGAATCTCGGCGGTGTGCCGGGGGAACTCCAGGTAGGCGAACAGGCCGATTGCGATGGGCCGGCCAAAGGCGGTGAAGAACGCCACGATTGGCACCAGGGCGATCATGGTCAGGCGCGTTCCGACGGACAGGTCCCTGACCACAGCCTTGTCGTTTCCGTCGGCGGCGTTGCGCGACAGGCGGGGCATGATTGCGGTCAGAAGCGTGACGCCGATAATGCCGTAGGGCACCTGCAGCAGCAGCCAGGCCTGCTGGTAAATCGTCGGTGCGGCCTCCGAGGCAGTCGAGGCAATCTGGGTGGTGATGAAGTAGCCCGCCTGGGAGATCGCCACGTAAGTGACGATGGCGATACCCATGCCCGAGAACTGCTTGATGCGGTCGTCGATGCCCCACAGCGGGCGCAGGTCGATGCCGGCCTTGCGCAGATACGGGATCATGATGACGGCCTGGATGACCACGCCCAGCGTCGTGCCGAGGCCCAGCAGCAGAATGTGCAGGTCCGTCAGCAGGCCCGCGCTATTGTGTGGAATTTTGCCCGGCAGCTGCCAGTACAGCAGCAGCGTCACAATGGCGACGACATTGTTGGCAACAGGCGCCCACGCGCCGGGTTTGAAAATGCCCTTCGTGTTCAGCACCGCCATGAGCAGCGCGAATATGCCATAGAAGATGATTTGTGGCAGCAGAAGGAAAGCGAAAGCCGTGGCCAGGGCGACGTTGACCTTGCCGTCGGCGTTCAGGCTGAGCCGGGTCAAAAACGGCGCGCCGATCACCGCGGCGATGGTTACGACCAGCAGCAGCGACAGCGAGACGGTGAGAAGTCTTCGGATAAACGCCGCGCCCCGGTCAGGGTCCTCCTTCTCCGCGCGGACCAGGACCGGAACCACCAGTGAGGTCAGGACGGCGCCGAGGACGATCTCGGTGATGAGGTTCGGCAGGGTGTTCGCGACGTTGAAAGCCGAGGCGATCGCCGGGCCCATCGTCGCACCGATCAGAAGGTTGCGCAGGAAGCCCGTAATGCGGGAGATCAGCGTCGCGATCGCCATCGAGCCGGTGGAGGCCACCACGTCCGAGTCCGACTGCTCTGCCCCGCTCTCCTTCACCACCGTGGCCGCCTTAGCGCGGGAGGCGCCGGCGCCCGCGTCGCCGCGGGGGCTTGACGGGCCGGATGCACCATCACGCGTGCCATTGCCCGACGCAGTGCCCGCGGCGGAACTGCCCGCGACGGAGCCCGAGGTGGCGCCAGATGCACCGGCTGCGCCAGCAGGACGTCCGGAGCTACCGGAGCGTCCCGAGCGACTTCTTACTGACGTGAGGTCCGGAGCGGACTCCGCAGGCACAGACTCCGCGGCGCGCGCGCCGTCGGCACCGGTGCCGGTGGGGCGGGCCTGCGGATGCGCCCGCGGAGTCCGGATTTATGCGCTTCTGAATCAGTCACACATCCATTGTTGCCTAAAAGGAGGCGTTCTTCCGAAAGCTGCGCGAACGTTTCGCGGCGAGGAAACCTCCGACGGCGACGACTGCGACCGTCGCCACCAGCAGAATGCCAACAGAAACGCCCGACTGAACGGAGATGGCGACAGACTGAGAGATAGGCGTCCCGCGAGGAGACTCCAACCACAGCGTCAGATAGTGAGCCTTGCGGGCGGCCGAAGCAGCCTCGTTGTCTCCACCGGAGTTGTCGGTCTTGGCCCCCGGAGCGAGCTGCACCGTCACGGAGCCCTTCGCCGGAATCGAGGCCTCGTACTTGTCCTCCATCACCACATCGCCAGCGGCCACCCGTACGAATGCCGGGACTGGCAGCGGAAGGCCGTTGCGGGCCAGGACGACAACGGGAGAAAGGTCGGTAGCGCGCGTGTACACTCCGCCCGGGGCAACCAGCGCCACCGAGTTGCGCAGGCGCCGAGTCATGGTGAGCGCCGCCTCGCGCAGGTCGTCGTCACGCTTTTGTACCTCCGACGACAGCGCGATACTGCGGCGCCCCAGAGAGGTCAGCGAGCGAAGGATGTCCCGCCGCAAGGGCCGGGTGAAACCGTAGCGAGTCAGAGCGAGGAAGGGATCGTTGGCCATAATAACGGTCAGATCCGACATCTCCTGCGACGCCATACGCGCCTTTTCCACATCGGCGTCACGCACCGGCGCGGGATCGGCGGACGGCTCGTTCGGCTGCACTGGCCCGGCATCGGAGCGCGACGTGGAGAGATTCAAGGCATCTCGGAGGGCCACGCCGTCGGCGAGGGAGGAGTCGATAACGCCGCGTACAGCATCGATCCACCGTGCCGCCTCCTCTGGCATTGGCGACCAGCCCGCCGGTGGTGCCGCCACGATCGCGCCGGGCTCACGGGTGCGGGCGGCGTCGGAAAGCTCCTGGTAGAGCGTGCCGACTGCGGTCTGCATGCGGGCCGCGCCGGAGTCCGCACGGAAATCGTGTCGGCCAACGATATTGCTGTAGGCGGTGGTCTGCGGGTCTGAGCCGGTTGCGGCCAGCGCGGACGACAGGGCGCCGGGCAGCGCGAAGGAGCGCACCCCGCCTGGGAGAATGCCGGATTCGCCGGGGGCGAGTGGCGTGCCGTCCGCCTTTGTCACCGTGTTGTTGGCGACCAGTGTGAACGCCTCAACCGGGGTGGCTGGCGCGGTCGGAGTCGCCGGAGTGGTCGATGTCGCACCGCCCTCCGGCGAGGCGCCCTTCACCGCCTCCTTGCTTCCCTCCTGCAGGCGCTTTTCGAACGCCGCATCCGTGCTCAGCGGAGACTGCGCGGTAGCTCGCGCGTAGAGGGGGGCGCTTTCCGACGTGACGAAGCCCTCGGTCGGCATGTGCACGTTCGGCAGCGGGTCGGTGTCCAGGTGATTGTGGATAGTCTCCCGCCCGGCGGCCAGAGCTTCCATCGCGAGATCCTCGTCCCCGACTTGGGCCACAGCGCTCATATCCGTCGACGCCCAGGGCAGGGAGATAACGCAGGTGCCGGAGGCGAGATGGCGCAACCGATCCAGCCACCTCTGCGCGTCTGAGTTGGCCGATACTTTCCGCAGGTCGGAGTCCGTATTTCCGCCCCAGGAATCGCGCAGTCGCTGCGAGGCCTGCACGGGGCTCGGCCGCTGCGTGCCAACCCAGTAGTCGCGCGTCATCCGGGATACTGCGTCGAGTGTCTCGGGATCAATGGCGATACAGGTGGAAGCCTGTAGCTCCTCTCCGCCGCGCCCAGCGAAGCCCTTTTCCAGTGAGGAGACCAGGCCGTCGAGGTGCCCGCCTGGGCGCAGAGAATCGGCGAGGGAATCGTTGGCGAGGATGAGCTCTGGGGCGGCGGGGGCGTCGCCAGTCTCGCCACCGACGAGAGGCACTGCTTGGCTAATTGGCCAAATCACCGACATCGGCACGGGGTGGCGCTGCGCGTTGGGGTCTCCCGGGGCTGCGTTTTCGGGGGCTGGGCTCCCGGGAGTCGTGTTCTCGGGCGCTGCAGGAGCAGCGGGTACGTCTGCCCTATTGCCGGACTTGCCCGCGGCGTCGGGGTCACTGACCGGGAGAAGAGCTCGGGTTTCCTTCAGCAGCTTGTCAATGTCGTTGTAGGGCCGACCGTTGACGTTAATCAACAGCGGATACGTGCCCGGCTCAGTAATGCCGAGGCCCTGCGGCGCGGCATCAGAGATCGGCGCGGTGAGCGTAATGTCGCGCGCCTCGCCGGGCTTGAGGTCAATGGGGTCGCTGAAGTTACCGACGACGTCATATACGGACTCCGGCTCCGCGAGGGATGTGCGTGCCTGCGCCGCGCTGGCAAGGGCGGCCGCGCGCTGCGTCCGCACCACGATGTTCGAGACCTCGTGGTCGGAGGTATTACGCACCTGAAGCCTGATGGTGAGGCTCGCGCCGAGGCTCGGCACCTGCGGCGTGACCTCGGAGATGGACACTGCGACGATGTCGTCGGTCCCGACCCGGTTGGATTCGATTCCCCACAGCTCAGCTGACTGTGCCCCTGCCTCGGGAGGCATGGCCAGTGTGGCCGGCGCGACGAGTGGTGCGCACAGCAGTGCGCTGGCGGCGACCGCAAGGCGTTTGCGGAAGTTGACTGGAATCACCTTCACAGCGATCACCGCGGGGTAGCGCGGCCGGCCGCCTTTTCCGCGCGGACGAGATCCGGAATGAGGCCGAGGGCGCGCCGGGCGAGCTTTCTTTCGTCGGCGTATGCGAGACGCTCCACCAGAGTCTCCACGGGAACCCACATCACCTCGGTGACCTCCGGGTCCTCGTCGTTGAGGTCGCCATCGACATAGCGCAGCAGGTGGTGGTGCACCGTCTTGTGGATGCGCTTGCCCTCGGAGATAAACCAGTAGTCGATGACACCGAGCTCCTCGATGACCTCGCCGTGGATGCCCGTTTCCTCCCAGACCTCGCGCTCGGCGGTGGAATCGAACGCCTCGCCGGGCTCGACGTGGCCCTTCGGCATCGACCACAGCAGCCGTCCGCGTCGGTCCAGCCGCCCAATCAGCGCGACGTAGATGCGCGAGAGGTCGACGGCGTCGGCACGTACGGCCTCCGCCAGGCCCGAGACGACGAGCCCGCCCGCCGAGGTCTCAATAGAGGTGTAGCTGGGTACCGACGCCTGCGACCGTGCGGTCGAGGCCCGACGATTCTGCGGCCTGCGCGACTGCGCGTTACGACGGCGACCGCCACGACCCGTGCCTGCATGGCGATTCGGCCGCCCCGAACGCGAACCGTTCGAACGGGTCGCGCCAGCGCGAGTTCGGTTCTCTCCGCCCGCGGACCTCGTCGAGCGTCCGGGCTTGGAGGACTTGGAGGCCTGCGAGGGGCGGGACTGAGTGGCCTTGGCAGCTTTGGTGGCCTTGGGGGCCGAGTGCGAGCCCTGGCGGCTAGCATTTTCGCTGCTAGCAGCGCTTTTCCCACTAGTGGCGGCGGAGGCTCCGCCCTTTCTGCGCGGACGCCGACGACGGCGGCGACCCTGCGCCCCCGAGTTGTCATTGCGTGCCACGGTGTTCATTCCCTTTAGACTACCGGTTGTATAGGTATAAGCGGGTATTGTGTCCAGCGTGACACAATCGACTCCTTCCCCAACTAGCGACCAGCAGCCGCACGGCGTAGGCTCCGGCGACGCTGAGGGCGCTACCGCCACGGCCGCAGCCGCTGCCGTCGACCCGCAGGTGCGCCGGATGGCGATGCTCGCGGTGGCCGACCAGGCCATCGGCAAGGAGTCCGACATTCTCGATTCGCTGGCCGCCGCCTTCGCGGCCGCCGGCCACCACCTCTACCTCGTCGGCGGCTCCGTCCGCGACGCGCTGCTCGGCCGCCTGGGAGAGGACCTCGACTTCACCACCGACGCGCGCCCCGAGGCCACCCGCGAGATTCTCGACGCCTGGGCGGATGTCGTGTGGGACACCGGCATCGAGTTCGGCACCCTCTCGGCGGAGCGCCATGGCCGTCAGGTGGAGATCACCACCTTCCGCGCCGACACGTACGACCAGGTCAGCCGCAATCCCGAGGTCACCTTCGGCGACACGCTGGAGGGAGACCTGGTCCGTCGCGACTTCCGCTGCAACGCCATCGCCGTCGAGCTCCACGGCGACGGCACCCGCACCTTCCTCGACCCGCTGGGGGGCTTTGACGACGTCGTCGCGGGCGTGTTGGACACCCCCGGCGAGCCCGAGGTCAGCTTCGGCGACGACCCGCTGCGCATGCTGCGGGCCTGCCGGTTTGCCTCCCAGCTGGGCTTCGACGTGGCGCCGCGCGTGCTCAAGGCCCTGAAGGACATGGCACCCGAGATCGACCGCATTACCGTCGAGCGCATCACCACCGAGCTCAACAAGTTGATCTGCGGCGCGGATCCCAGCCGCGGCATCGACCTGATGGTGGACTCTGGCCTGGCGGCCCGGGTCATCCCGGAAATCTCGGACATGCAGGAGATGCAGGACGAGCACCGCCAGCACAAGGACGTCTACCAGCACTCGCTGCAGGTCATGCGCCAGGCCATCGACCAGGAGGAGCCCGGACAGCCGGACCTGGTGCTGCGCTGGGCGGCCCTGCTGCACGACTGCGGCAAGCCCGCCACCCGCGCCTTCAACGAGCAGGGCAACGTCACCTTCTACCAGCACGAAGTCGTCGGCTCGAAGCTGGTCCGCCGACGCCTGAAGAAGCTGAAATTCCCCAAGAAGACCGCGCAGGACATCGCCCAGCTGGTCTACCTCCACATGCGTTTCCACGGCTACGGGGAGGGCAAGTGGACGGACTCCGCCGTCCGCCGCTACGTCACAGATGCGGGGGAATTGCTGGGCAGGCTCAATAAGATCGTGCGCGCCGACTGCACGACGAGGAACCGTCGTAAAGCGGCGCGGCTGGCTCGGGCCTGCGACAGCCTGGAGGAACGCATCGCGGAGCTGGCGGAGAAGGAGGACCTCGCGCGCGTGCGGCCGGACCTCGACGGCAACGAGATCATGGAAATCCTCGACCTGAGGCCTGGCAAGCAGGTTGGACAGGCGTGGAACTACCTGAAGGAACTGCGGCTGGAGTCCGGTCCCATGGAGCGCGAGGACGCCATCCTGGCGCTGAAGAACTGGTGGTACGAGCAGGAAGAGTCCGGGCAGGGCGAGCCCGACGGCGAAGGCACGGCGGAGAAGGAGTAGTGGCCGCGATGAACCCAATCAACCCGGAAAACCTCTACGGCGACCGGCTGTTTTCCAGCCTCGAGCGGGGCACCCCGGCGGCGGGCATGCTGCTGGTGGCCGCGCCGGGCATGCTGGCGCCCGAGTTCGCGCGCTCGGTAATTTTCCTCATCGAGCATGACGAGCACGGCACCCTCGGCGTGAACCTGACGCAGCGCTCGCAGACGCCGGTCCACAACGTGCTAGAGTCCTGGGCCCCGCTGGTATCCAAGCCCCCGGTCCTCTACATCGGAGGCCCCCTGAACCAGAACCAGCCGATCTGCGTCGGCGTGAATCGCACCGGCGTGGAGCTGCCGGAAGGCGTCGACGAGGTCACCGGTGCGCCTTTCATGGAGCGCATCGCGCACAGGTTCTCGCTGGTCAACCTCGGTATAGAGCCTGATCAGGTGCGCGACCACATCGACGGCGCGCGCATCTTCGCCGGCTACGCGGGCTGGGAGCCAGGCCAGCTGGATGACGAGATCGACCGCGGCGACTGGTACGTCGCCCCGGCCCTGCCCTCCGACGTGCTCGCGCCCGCCGCCGCCGACGTCTGGGGCCACGTGATGCGCCGCCAGCCGTGGCCGCTGCCGCTCTATGGCACCTACCCCGTCGACGTCCGCGACAACTAGGCGCCGCGCATGGGTTCAGAAAATCATTCCACCCGCGCCGACGTCGCCGCCGGCATCCGCCAGACCCTGCCCGTCGGGATGGGCCTGATTCCCCTGGGGCTCGCCTTCGGCCTCCTGGTTACCCAGACCGGTTTCGCCTGGTGGTGGACGCCAATCTTCTCCATCATCGTCTACGCGGGCTCGATGGAGTTCCTCGCAGTCGGCCTGGTCATGGCGCACACCGGCCTGATCGGCTCGGCCGTGACCTCCTTCATGGTCAACTTCCGGCACGTCTTCTACGGGCTGACCTTCCCCCGCCACCTAATCCGCTCGCGGCTCGGCCGCGCCTACTCCACCTACGCGCTTACCGACGAGTCCTACGCCATCGTCTCCGCGACCGATCCGGCGGAGCGGATGAGTGGCGCCCGCCTGCTGACCATCCAGATCCTGTGCCAGGCCCTGTGGGTCGGCTCCGGAATTATCGGCGGGCTGACCGGCGCTGCGCTGCCCGAGGGCATCCGGGGCGCGGAGTTCGCCCTGGTCGCGCTGTTTGCGGTGCTGGCAATCGACGCCTTCGAGGCCTCCCGTGACTTCTCGCTGCCGATCACGGCGGTGGTCTGCACCCTGGTGGGATGGCTGATTAACCCCGGGCAGATGCTGGTCATCGGCCTCATTCTGTACTTCGTCACGCTGCTTGTGCGGGTGTCGTCGCCGAAGGTGGATGCGTCGTTGCGCATGACGTCGGCAAGCGGAGCCGGAGCTGGCGGAGCCGGCGGGGCTGGCAATACTGGCGGCGTGGATGAAAAGGAGTCCGAGAAGTGAACGTGCTCCCCGACTCCGGCTACGTGCTGGCCGCGCTGTTTGCGATGGGCGCGGTGACCGTGCTGCTGCGGGCTCTGCCCTTCGTGTTCGTGAGGGCTCTGAAGGACTCGCCGCTGTTTCAGTTTCTGGGGCTGACCATGCCGGTCGGCGTCATGGTGGCGTTGGTGGTCTACACGGTGTTTGGGCGCGTCGGCCTGGCGGGGTCCGAGGGCGACCCGGGAGCCGCGTGGGCGGCGCCGATTGCGCTGCTAGTGACCATTGGCCTGCACTGGTGGAAGCGAAATGCGGTGCTGTCCATTTTCGCAGGCACCGCGGTGTATATGGTGCTGGTCAACCTGGTGTTCTAATGGCACGTTTGGCTTAGTGGGCCTGTCGGCATCCGGTGGGGACCCCCGCCTCTCCGGGCGGGAATGAGTCCCACATGTTCCTTGTTGTGCCCGTTGTTAACAGCACTGTTGTTGACGTTTAAACAATGTTGTTGTGTGGGGACAAGAGGAATAGAAAAGTGCAGAAACTGGAGCCTACACAGGTCCGCCAAGTTATCTGGGCGCTCATCGCACTCCAGATCATGCTGGGTCTGGCTAACGGGTCGACCATCGCCATTGGAAGCCTCATCGCTGCCGAACTCGGGGGCCAGGTAGCCGGTGGCCTCGGCGCGACGATGACCACCGTCGGCGCCGCTATCTTCGCTATTCCGCTGGCGAAAATGGTCAGTAAACGGGGGCGCGTCGTCTCCCTTGGCCTTGGCACAATTATCGCCATCGTCGGAGCGGCGCTCGCGCTGATCGCCGCCGAGATCCAGCACTTCACGCTGCTCCTCGTGGCATTCATCTTTATCGGCTCATCCATCGCGGCGAACTTCCAGGTGCGCTTCGCAGCGGCCGATATATCCACAGTTGCCAACCGCGGCCGCAATATCTCCGTGGTCGTTTGGGCAACGACAATTGGCGCCGTCGCGGGTCCGAACCTCCTGCCCTTCGGCTCGCGAATCGGGCAGGCGCTGGGGCTTTCGGATTACTCCGGAACCTACGTCATCGTGCTTGCGGCCCAGGTCATCGCCCTGCTGATTATCGCCCTCGCTGTACGCATCCCACGCCCTGAGACCGCCACCGGAGGCGCTACGGCCCCCGCGAAACCCTCGTTGTGGGCGTCGCTGCGCAGCTTCGGCGGTGATTTCGCGCCCGGCACTGCCTACCCGATCGTCTACCTCGCGGTCGCGCACTTCGTCATGGTCGCGCTGATGTCCATGACCGCCGTGCACATGAAGGCCCACGGTGCCGCGCTGCACATCATCGGCCTGACCATCAGCCTGCACATTCTCGGAATGTACGGCCTCTCCCCCCATCTTCGGCATGCTCGCGGATAGGGTCGGGCGCCTCGCCACCCTGCGCCTCGGCACGGCACTGCTTGTGGTCTCCGCACTGTTGCTGATCTTCGTCGGTACCAGCGAGCTGGCCGTGATTGTGGCCCTGGTCGCCCTTGGTCTTGGCTGGTCCGCCGCTCTGGTCACTTCTTCCGCCATGCTTACCGACGCCGTCCCCGGCGACGAAGCGCCCAAGTATCAGGGCCGGTCGGACCTGGTGATGAACCTCGCCGGCGCCCTCGGAGGTATCCTCTCCGGGCCAGTTGTCACGACGTGGGGCATGCCGACACTTGCGGCGATCAGTCTGGTGGTTGTCGCGATTGTCGCCATCTACCAGGTCAAACCCCGCAGGTTGCCGGTGCGAGCCTAACGGTTGGCGAACCCGAAGGGGCGTTAGTGGGCGCGTCAGGGGGCCGACGGGACGAGGAATCCCAGGGAGTCCCCGAGGGCCGGGATTTTCGGCAGCGGAGGCAGCCCCGGGGATGCCGGGGACGTTGGGAATCCCGGAGATGCTGGGAATCCCGGGAATCCCGGGGTTGCCGGGAACGGCGAGGGCAATGGTGCCGGAGTCGGCCCTGCGAACGCGCCCTGGACGTCAGCGGTGTGGATCTCCTTCGGGCCGAAGGTGGAGGCGGCCACTGTGAAGTCCGGGCCAATCGACGCGGAGGCGTGCACGCTGCGGCGGTCATCGGACCAGCCCCACTTTGACCCAGTGGCGCCTGGCAGCGTCGATGTCCCGTAGTCCTGGGCGTAACCGTCGGCAGCTACTGGTGAGGCGGTGCGCATGGCGACGAGGACTGGATCAAACGGGTCTCGCGCTTCTTGGCCTCCAGGAAAGTCACGGTGTCGCGGGTGGAGGTCGTGGAGTTGCCCCAGTGCGGCGCTCCGTGGGTGTTGTTCAGCCCGTAGGCCCGCGCGGTGGCGTTGATGGAGTCCGGGTAACGGCTGTAGAGCTCGCTTGCGATGTTGTCGTCGGAACGCTGAATCATCACCGTGGCCTTGGCCTTGTCCTCCGGGGTGCCGTGCTTGAAGACGTAGTCAGCGATGTAGAGCTTCACGATGGACAGGCCCGGGCGCGCCTCGTTTTCGTTCGGTGTACCGACGCTATATCCGGTGGGGGTGTGGGTGAAGCTGATTGCGGTGCGGGCCGGGGCATCGAGCTCCCCCTGCGGGTTGAGCTTCGGTTGCGGTGCGGCCGTCGCGGTTGTGGCGAAAACGGTCAGAGACGTTGCGAAGACGAGGCCAGTGGCGACAGCCTTCAATCGCGTCTGGCCGGTTGTGCTAGCGGCGGGAGTTGAAAAATGGCGAGAAGGCTGGTGGCCGCAAAGGCCGCGAAGGCTGGGCATGGGAAAATCCAATCAGGCTTAACAATTAGATTTTCTTAGGATAGGCCATCAGCTCGAGGCGGGTCGCGTTCTAGGGGTGGGTTCGCCCCGGATGGCCGAACCGGGAGAATCGCTGCGTGCCTCCTATCACGCTACATAAATAAAAGGTAATGATATTGACTCATTGAAACGTATAATAAAAGGCATATTCTGGCCCCTATGGCAAGTGCAGGAGACAACGAGGTACAGAACGAAGCGCAGAACGAGGCAGAGCTAGATAAGCAGGATTCAGGCGGACGGAACTCGGGACAGCGGAGCATCGCCGACCTCTATTTCGAGTTCTCTAAAGCCGCCGACTCCGCCGAGTAGGCACAGCCCCCTAACCCCGCCGCCGGGAAGCCCCGTCGCCGGGACCCTAGACCCGCAGGTGGCCGACGCGCTGCCAGCCCGGGTCGTACTCCGTGTCGACGACGTGCTCGCCCTCAGTCCACCTCGCGGCGACCTGACGCAGCCCCGCCTCCGCGTCCGAGACCGGATCAATGAAGAAGTGCATCAGCGCCATGCCATCACTGTGCTCCGTCGCGACGAAAATGCCCTTGTCCTCGCCCAAAAACTCGGTGGCCGCAGACGTGAATTCGGCGAGGGAGGCCTTGGACGCATCCGTCGGCAAGCCGGAGTCATCGATGCTGGCGAGCATCAACTGCACCAGCACGTGCTGAGTCATCGTCGGCGCGATCATCTGGGTAATCGGAGCTCGCGTGGCGACGCGGACAGGTTGCCCATTCGCCTCGGCCTCGACCGTCAGCCACTCGGGGCAGTCGTCGGCCACCTCCTCGACAACGCCCTTGAGATCCAGCAGCGGAATTGCGCCCTCGGGCTCCTCCCCGGCGAAGGCGAAGCCGCGCAGCCAGAGGCCGAAGTCCTCCTCCCCGAGCACCAACTGCAGCATGGTGAAGCCCAGCTGGGCGACCAGGCGCTCGCCGTCGTCGAGCTGCGCAATCGCGGGGAAAAGAGGGTGGTACAAGCGAACGTCGATGGCGCCGTGGCCACGGGCCACAGCCACTCGGCCATCAGCTGGATCGACCTCGGCCGGGGCGCCCGAATCCAGCGCGCCCTGCGCGATCAGGGCCGGGGCGATCTCACCCAGGGCCAACTTCAGCGTCGCGTCTGCCTGGCGGAGGTCGGTGAAGGACCACACCGCGCCGTCGTCAGGCGCAGCTTCGAGCCATCGACGAGCGGCGGGGCGCAGCTCGGGATCGCCCGCGGCGCTGACCGTGAGCAGGTGGCGCGAATACGGCTCCCCAGACTCAAAGCCCCAGATCAAACGTGGGTTAATCGCAGCGATGCGACCGCCGACCTCCTGCTGGATATCAATCAGCTCGACGTTCTGGGCCTCCGGAGCGCCGTCCGCGCCCATCTGGAGTGTGAACATCCCATCCAGCGCGTCGGCGCCGAAGGAGTTCCACCACGACCAAAACTCGTTGATGGCCGTGGCCTCCGCCTCACGCTGAGCGACCGGGTCGGCGCTATTGGCGGGACCGGAGGGGTTCGACTGGGATGCGCTGTGATTGGACATGTGGGCGATCACGCCTTCCGTTGGTTCGGTGCGGGCCTGGGTAGGCCGAGAAGTAGGCCCGGAGGTAGGCCCCAGTATAGAAGGGGCGCAGTATAGAAGGGGTACAGCGGGCGGGAGGCCTACGCCGTGGCGTGCTCGGAACCGCCCGCGGCCTCGGCCTGCCTGCCCCAGCGTGCCGCGTAGACGGCGCAGATCATCAACTGGACCTGGTGGAAGATCATCAGCGGCAGGATGTAGAGGCTTGCGGAGGCACCGAAGATGACGGCCGCCATCGGCAGGCCCGTGGCCAGCGATTTCTTCGAGCCACAGAACTGGATGGCGATGCGGTCGCCCCGGCCAAAGCCCATCTTCGTCGCGACAAACCCGGACAGACGCAGCAGAAACTCCACCATCACGACAGACAGGACAATCAGGATGAGGATGTCGAGCACCGGCACCTTTGACCAGATCCCCTGCACCATTCCGGCGGAGAACGCCGCGTAGACGACCATGGCGATGGAGATGCGGTCGACGTTCTTCGTCGTCTTGGCCGCCGCGAACTTAAAGGTCCAGCGACGGGTCAGCTGGCCAATCGCGAACGGCAGCAGCAGCTGCAGCGAAATATCCAGGAAGACCGAGGAGTCCACCTGCACTCCCCCGCCCGTCGCCATCAGAAGCATCACCAGAACAGGCGTGACGACGATGCCGAGCAGGTTCGACGCGGACGCGGAGACGATGGCACCGGCCACGTTTCCCTTGGCAATCGACGTGAAATTCACGCTCGACTGCACCGTCGACGGCACCAGGGTCATGTACAAAATGCCCAGGTAGAGGCCGGGCGAGAGGACCCAATCCAGCGGCTTGAGGGCCAGGCCGAGCAGCGGAAAGAGCACGAAGGTAAACGCCAGGATGGTCAGGTGCAGCCGCCAGTGCTTCACGCCGTTGAGGGCCTCCTGCGGGCTCAGGCGCGCGCCGTAGAGGAAGAAGAGGAAGCCAATGGCAATCGTGGTGGCCCACGAAAATGCGGTGGCGAAGCTGCCGCTCGCTGGGAAGATAATCGCGAGAATTGCCGCGGCGACGATGCCGACGATGAGCGGGTCGGGACGCCAATTTACAATTCGTTGCCAGGTCTGCTGCCACATAGGCAACAAGTTTAACGGGGCGACCTAGGCGGAGATGCGGGAATCCTCGGGAAGCGGGCCAGAGGGGTAAGTGGGGAACTTATTGGCGAGCTATCGGGAATCAATCGGGGAAAAGGAACGCTTTCTGGTCACCGCGAGCGCACAAATGCGAAATAGGTCGTCGCCGGTGAGCAGATAGCGCTCCTGCAGCGTGACAGCCCAAGCAGCAAAGGAACCGGATGTCCAACGGCACAGTCCCCAACGGCACAGTCCTAGAAGGCCGAAAAGGGGAACACTAAAAAAGGGCCGGCCACAGGGCCGACCCTCAATCTCTGGGAACGCTACTTCTGCTGCTGCGCCGCCTTGCGCAGGGCATCGCGGTCTACTGCCTGCGAACCAGCCGCGCCGGTGCACATCCCCTCCAGGCCACAGGAGCTGCAGCCGCCGGCGACACCGCAGTCGGCAGCCGGGTCGGAGCAGGACTGTTCGGCAACGCCAGCGGCGCCTGCGCCCGAGCCCGAGGCAGATGCCCCGGCTCCCGAACCGCAGGAATCGGCGCCGGATCCGCAGCCTCCCTCACCGCAGCCACAGCCGGAGTCGGAATCGGCGCCGACCTTGGCGTCGTAAAGCGCGATGGTGTGGGAGCCAATCGCGGCGCCCACGCCCAGCATGGCCAGCCCGCCGAGGACCGCCACGGCGAACCAGAGCCACAGCCAGCCGGAGGCCTCCGGGCGCACGGCCAGGAAGCCCAGCGCCGCAGCGCCGAGGAAGGCGACGGCCGACACTGCCCACGGCGGGCCGGCGACGCGGTGCGTAATATCCCAGTTTTCCTGCGACTTTCGAGCCTCGGGGGCGCGAATGCCGATCCAGTTGTTACCCGGAAGTTTTGCCGACCAGGCGAGTCCCGCGACGACGGCCACACAAATAGCCACAACCAGCGCAATTACGGGGATAACAATCATGGTTCCAATTTATATAGGTGGTTGGGCGTGTGCCAAACCCAGCTACTAAACTGTGTCACCATGACCAACAGCGAAAAGTCCTCGTCCGCGGCACAGTCCACAGACCACCGCTACTCCCCTGAGCTAGCGGCCCAGGTCGAAGGCAAGTGGCAGCAGTTCTGGAAAGACAACGGCACCTTCTACGCCCCCAACCCGGTGGGCGACCTGGCGGTCGATGGCGCAGAGCTGCCGAAGGACAAGCTTTTCGTCCAGGACATGTTCCCCTACCCCTCGGGCGTCGGCCTGCACGTCGGCCACCCGCTGGGCTACATCGCGACGGACGTCTTCGCGCGCTTCCACCGGATGCAGGGCAAGAACGTCCTGCACACGCTGGGTTATGACGCCTTCGGCCTGCCCGCCGAGCAGTACGCTATCCAGACCGGCACGCACCCGCGCGTGACCACCGAGGCGAACATCGCCAACATGGAGCGTCAGCTCGGCCGCCTGGGGCTCGGCCACGACCGCCGCCGCGTCGTCGCGACGACGGACACCGAGTACTACAAGTGGACCCAGTGGATCTTCCTGCAGATTTACAACGCCTGGTTCGACGAGGCTCAGGGCAAGGCCCGCCGCATCGAGGAGCTGCTGCCGCTGCTGGAGTCCGGCGAGATGGCCACCAAGGACGGTCGCGTCTACGCCGAGCTCTCCGAGTCCGAAAAGCGCGAGGCAGTCGACGAGTTCCGCCTGGTCTACCGCTCCAAGTCGATGGTGAACTGGTGCCCGGGCCTCGGCACGGTTCTCGCGAACGAGGAGGTCACCGCCGACGGCCGCTCGGAGCGCGGTAACTTCCCCGTCTTCCGCAAGCAGCTCTCGCAGTGGATGATGCGCATCACCGCCTACTCGGACCGCCTTATCGACGACCTGGACCTGCTGGATTGGACCGACAAGGTCAAGTCCATGCAGCGCAACTGGATCGGCCGCTCCCGTGGCGCCGAGGTCGACTTCACCGCCGAGGTCGGCCCAAAGGTCTCCACGAAGATCCGCGTCTTCACCACCCGCCCGGACACCCTGTTCGGCGCCTCCTACATGGTGCTGGCCCCCGAGCACGAGCTTGTCGACGCCCTGGTCGAGGCCGGTTCCGGCACCTACGAGGGAGTGGACGAGCGCTGGACCTTCGGCAAGTCGACCCCGGCGGAGGCCGTTGCGGCCTACCGCGCGGCGATCGCCTCGAAGTCCGACCTGGAGCGCCAGGAGAACAAGGAAAAGACCGGCGTCTTCCTGGGCGCGTACGCCACCAACCCGGTCAACGGCGCGCAGGTGCCGGTGTTCATCTCCGACTACGTCCTGATCGGCTACGGCACCGGCGCCATCATGGCGGTCCCGGCCCACGACGAGCGCGACTACGAGTTCGCCACCGTCTTCGGCCTGCCGATCACGGAGGTCGTCTCCGGCGGCAATATCGCCGAAGCTGCCTACGTCGGCGATGGCCCGCGCGTGAACTCCGCGAACGACTCCGGCCTCGATATCAACGGCATGGAGAAGGAAGAGGCCATCGCCACCGTCATCGCGTGGCTGCAGGGCCAGGGTGCCGGCGAGGAGAAGATCCAGTACAAGCTGCGCGACTGGCTGTTCGCCCGCCAGCGCTACTGGGGTGAGCCCTTCCCCATCGTCTACGACGAGGACGGCCACGCCCACGCGCTGCCCGAGTCCATGCTGCCGGTGGAGCTGCCGGAGGTCGAGGACTACAAGCCGGTCACCGCCGACCCGGATGACGCTGACTCCGAGCCACACCCGCCGCTGGCGAAAGCCCGCGAGTGGGTCGAGGTCGAGCTGGACCTCGGCGACGGCAAGAAGAAGTACTTCCGCGACACCAACGTGATGCCGCAGTGGGCCGGTTCCTCCTGGTACCAGCTCCGCTACATCGACCCGAACAACTCCGAGAAGTTTGTGGACCTGGACAACGAGCGCTACTGGACGGGTCCGCGCCCGGAGATCCACGGCGCCGGCGACCCGGGTGGCGTGGACCTCTACGTCGGCGGCGTCGAGCACGCGGTGCTGCACCTGCTCTACTCCCGCTTCTGGCACAAGGTCCTCTTCGACCTCGGCTACGTCTCCTCGAAGGAGCCGTACCGCCGCCTGTTCAACCAGGGCTACATCCAGGCCTACGCCTACACGGACGCCCGCGGCGTGTACCAGCCGGCGGATCAGGTCGTGGAGCGCGACGGCAAGTTCTTCATCCCGGGCGCCGGAGAAAACGGCGCTGACCTAGAGGTATTCCAGGAGTACGGCAAGATGGGCAAGTCCCTGAAGAACGCCGTCTCCCCCGACGAGATCTGCGACAACTACGGCGCCGACACCCTGCGCGTCTACGAGATGGCGATGGGCCCGTTGGACACCTCCCGCCCGTGGGCGACGAAGGACCTCGTCGGCTCGCAGCGCTTCCTGCAGCGCGCCTGGCGCCTGGTGGTCGACGAGGTCACCGGCGGTCTCTCCGTCACCGACGCCGCGCTGTCCGATGACGACCTCAAGGCCCTGAACCGCACCGTCGACGGGGTCACCGGCGACTACGCCGAGCTGCGCGACAACACCGCCGTGGCCAAGCTGATCGAGTACGTCAACTACCTGACCAAGACCTATGGCACCACCGGCGCCCCGCGCGCCGCCGTCGAGCCTTTGGCCCTGATGCTCGGCCCGGTCGCCCCGCACATCGCCGAGGAGCTGTGGAGCCGCCTCGGCCACGCCGAGTCCCTGGCGCACGGCCCGTGGCCGTCCGTGGACGAGAAGTGGCTGGTCGACGACACCATCGAGATTCCGGTTCAGATCAACGGCAAGGTCCGCGCGCGCATCGACGTCGCCGCCGACGCCTCCCGCGAGGACATGGAGGCCGCCGCGCGTGCCGACGAGAAGGTGCAGGCCGCCGTCGATAATGCGGGCGGCAACATCGTCAAGGTCATCGCCGTGCCGGGCAAGATGGTCAACCTGATGGTGAAGAAGTAGTTCGGTCCCGGGTGCTGGATCTCCCCGGGGCCCGGGCCCCGGCATTTTTACCAGGATTTTGTAGGAAGTAACCCCGATTTTGGCCTTACTTCCTACAAAATGCTGGCAAATTCGCGCGGGGTCGCCGCGCAGGCTGACGCGCGCTGTAAGGCGATGCCTGCCCCGCTTCCCTGCTCCCCTACTTAATCCCCAGGATCAGGATCCCGAACGTGGAAACCATCCACATCAGGGTAAAGGGCATCAGCACCCAGCACATGGCGAGCCATGGCCGCCAGTTGCGGAAGTGCTTCCACTCGACGTAGGTGCGCCAGAATCCGCCGAGGCACCCCACCAGCGACGCCACCGCTGGAATGACGGGAAACGCAATCTCCCAGGTCCGCGAGCAAATAAACGTGGACTTCCCCGCCTCACATGTCGGCCCGCCCGAAAGGTAGCCGGCGAGGCCGACAATCAGTGCCGTGACCAGCGTCGCCACGATGATTGCGCCGGTGTAGATGTATGCCGGCTTGCCGGAGTACATGCGTCGCTCCAGTCGCTCCAGGGGATCGTCTGAGTCGATGGGCATTATCTGCTTTCCTACTTCCCCGCGAGACATTCGCGGCACATTGTCTACAGCGCCCTTTGGGGAACATCGCCCAGGCGCTCATTCCATTACGCCGGGGGTGATTAGGCCGGGGTAATCAGCATCGGTACGGGGCTGTAGCGCACGATGTGGTTTGTCGACGACCCGATGAACACCCGCCCGAAGGGACCGAGCGTGGATGAGCCCAGGACCAGCATGTCGCCCTTCTTCCACTTCACCGAGTTGATGGCCTCCTCCCAGCCATTTCCGGAGGCAACCTCACTGTCGATGGTCAGCTCCGGGTACCTCGTATGCGCGCGGTCGATACCGCGGTCGAGTAGCGCCATCGCTTGCTCGCGCCATTCGATCATCAGGTCCGAGGAGGTTCCATACCCGTTTTCCGTCGGGTACATGGTCGCCCCCCGTGGCGTAAACGACACCAGGCGCAGGGGAACTTCCCAGCGATGCGCCAGGTCAGCCGCCTTATTGAGCGCGGTGTGCGACTGCGGAGTATCGATGTAGCTAACGCTCACCCGCGTCACGCCGTTCTTCGACAGTTTCGCCTCCGGCACCGCGAGCCCCAGGGCGACCGGGGAGTAATGCAGCAGAGCATCCGAAGTCGAGCCTGTCACAAACCCACCCTTGCTTAACGACGACCAGTCGCGGGCATTATTGCGGCGGGCGCCGAGCAGCACGAGGTCCGCGGAGAAATCCTCGGCCTCACGGCAAATCGTGGTGGATTCGCTGGATGTTTCGATGACCCTGACCGCATCGTCGTCCAGCATCCCCTTGCGCAGGCCGGCGAGCTTTAACTCAGAGGCGATGATGGATTCGAGGGCCTGCGTTTCGTGCGCGACCCACGAGTCGTTGGAGCTAAGTCGGGCCAGAGACGTCAGTGGCCAACCCCTGGACAGGACACTGACCACGCGAATCTGCACCTTTGTGGTGCGGGCGAGCCAGGCCGCGTAGGCGAGGGTTTCGGTACCGTATTCGCCGGGGCGCCACGCAATCATGATGCGAAGTGGGCCTGTACCCATTTCTTACCTCCGAATCAACACACTCATTGAAGGGGGCCTATTCATTCATCCAGCCTACTTGCATAGACGGGAATACCTAAACCTTCCCCCGGGTCCCCCGCTGTGATTCTTGACCAGATGGCGTCTGAGTCCGTGGAGAGAGTCACCAGGGAGAGTTGCTGGGAGGCGGTCAAGGCGTCCGCCCCTCCTGGTCGTGGTCTGGTGAGTGCGTCGATATCTACCGGTGGCGGTATCTACTGAGCGGACTGAACGTTCTCGCGGTGCGGGTAGGTGCCCAGGATGTTGCGCAACACGGACTCGAGGCCCGCGCCAAACTCCAGCTCCTCCTGCGTCAGCGTGCTGAACATCTCCGCCATCTGCTGATCGCGCTCATCGGAGACGCGGTGGAGCTCATCGCGGCCCTTGGCGGTCAGTTCGACGCGGACACCGCGACGATCCTGGTTGTCACGGACGCGCTCGACCATTCCTGCGGTCTCCAGGTGGTGGACTGCGTTCGAGGCGGTGGGCATGCGAATCGCCTCGGCTTCAGCGAGCTGGCTGATCCGGCAGGGGCCCAGCGTATCCAGGGTCATCATGATGGAGAGTTGGGCACGGCTCAACTGGGATTCCGTTGAGCGTCGGCTGTAGAGGAGCTCGGCGCGGGTGAGGAGTGGGCGCAGACGCTTGGCGAGCGAGAGTGGTGTCACAGCGTCCGGGTTTCCGATGGTGCCCTGGTTTTTAGTCATAGGGCCGATGGTATATCCGAAGGGCGCTAGTTGCCAATACGAAACTGATTTGTCCCCCTATTTATTAAAGTAAAACTGCTAATTTTGCTTAGAAAAGCATCGTCCGATACGGGGTGATATGCATAAATGTCGAGGTAGAGCACATTATTTGAGGGGGTGTAACGTAGCGGTAGCGAGGTCGCTATGTCTAGCAGAGTTGCACTTTAGGGGGAAGTGAAAAGCGGGAAACGGGGTAGTCAAAAGGCTAGGGTCCGCGCCCGGTTGGACCGCCCGGTTGGACCGCCCGGTTGGACCGCGCGACTAGCCAAGGTGAAGGCGGAGCTGGACGGGGGCGATACAGCAGACCCCCGCAACAATCGTGAGACTGTAGCGGGGGCCTGAGAGTTTCGGGGCTGGAGTTCTTATGCGGTCGCTAGACGCCAGCGATGAAGTCCTCGAGCTGTGCTCGGGCCTTGTCGTCGCCGAGCTGCTTCGGCGGGGACTTCATCAGGTAAGAGGATGCTGCGTAGACGGGGCCGCCAATACCGCGGTCCTTGGCGATCTTCGCAGCTCGGACGGCGTCGATGATGATGCCGGCGGAGTTCGGGGAGTCCCAGACCTCGAGCTTGTACTCCAGGTTCAGCGGGACCTCGCCGAATGCCTTGCCCTCGAGGCGCACGTAGGCCCACTTGCGGTCATCCAGCCAGTCCACCCAGTCCGACGGGCCGATGTGGACGTTGCGGTCATCAATCTTGCCGGCCAGCGGGCCAGTCAGATTCGAGGTCACAGCCTGGGTCTTGGAAATCTTCTTGGACTCCAGGCGCTCGCGCTCGAGCATGTTCTTGAAGTCCATGTTGCCGCCGACGTTTAGCTGCAGGGTGCGCTCGAGGCGAACGCCTCGATCCTCGAACAGCTTCGCCATCACGCGGTGGGTGATGGTCGCGCCGACCTGGCTCTTGATGTCGTCGCCGACAATCGGGACACCGGCGTCTTCGAACTTCTTGGCCCACTCGGGGTCGGAGGCGATGAAGACAGGCAGGGCGTTAACAAAGGCGACGCCTGCGTCGATAGCACACTGAGCGTAGAACTTGTCTGCCTGCTCGGAGCCGACCGGGAGGTAGGAGACCAGGACGTCCACCTTGGCGTCCTTCAGAGCCTGGACGACGTCGACGGCCTCAGCCGGGGACTCGTCAATGGTCTGGGCGTAGTACTTGCCGATGCCGTCCAGCGTCGGGCCGCGCTGGACCTCGACGCCGAGGGTCGGGACGTCCGCGATCTTGATGGTGCAGTTCTCGGATGCGTTGATGGCCTCGGAGAGGTCCTTGCCGACCTTCTTGTCGTCGACGTCGAAGGCGGCGACGAATTCGACATCGGAGACGTGGTAGTCGCCGAACTTCACGTGCATGAGGCCCGGCACGGTCTCATCCGGCTTGGCGTCGCGGTAAAACTCGACGCCTTGCACCAGGGAAGATGCGCAGTTACCGACGCCTACGATGGCGACGCGGATCGAACTCATTGAATTGCTTCTCCTTGAAAGACGGTGATGCGTTCATTCCTCGGCCTCGCGTGTGGTGCGACCGGGGAAACAACGTGCGTGACGCTATACCTTTATCCATTTCTCGGTGGTCGGCGCACCAGTAGGGGGCAGGTGTGTACCGATCAAGTGGGGGTAAAAGCGCGGAGGCTGTAGCTGATACGCTTTTTTCGATGAGCGAGGTGGCAAAAATGAGGTGGCAAGGCGAGGTTGACCATTCGCTGTTGCGTCGCCAGCAACTCGACCAGTGGAGAAGGGGCGAAATTGCCCGGAAGGCCATCTGCGACGCGGATGCTCGCCTTGTCGCCGCAGCGAAGTTTCACGGGCGAAAATCACAGGTCAGCTGCCCCGTGTGTCGCAAAGATAACATGCGACTCGTATTCTGGGTGTTCGGAGAAAATTTGGGCCGCCGCTCCGGTACTGCTTGTGGTGAAATCGAGTTATCGGCAATAGTTGATGATTATGGTTCGTGCACCGTCAAAGAAGTTGAGGTGTGCCCCGACTGTCGGTGGAGTTTTCTAGTGAGAACCCTGCAGGCCGTTCGAGAAGAGTCAGAGAGTTAGGGAGAGCGCCCGTGAGTAATGACCGACCAGGTGGCGTCGGCGGCCCCGAGGACCCTCGGGGTGGCCAGGGTTCCGGCGCCGAAACTCCGGAATGAATGGTGGGACCAGCCGGAGACCGCGGACGCTGGTTCCGCAACCGGCGATGGGCACCAGGGGCCGTCGTCAAGCGACGTGCCGCCCGCGGACACCGAGACTCGCACAGACGGTCACGCGGTTGACGCACCCGATGCTGGGACTGCCGACGAAGAGGGCACCCCTGACAGTTATGAAGAGGAAGACCAGATGTCTGAAGAGGGCAGCTCCGGCGACAATAAGCGTCGGATTTTGGCGTGGCTAGGACTCGCCGCCGTACTGGTGATTATGTTGCCGATGGTCATCTTCGGCGTCGCCTACGTCTCCACTGACGTCCCGGAGCCGGAGGAACTCGCTAACAACCAGATCGCGGTTATCTATGACCGGACTGGTGAGAAGGAGATCACCCGCATCGTTCCGGAGGGCGGAAACCGCAGGAACGTCAAATTAGACCAGGTGCCGGACGCGGTGCGTAACGCCGTGCTCGCAGCCGAGGACCGTAACTTCTACACCAACCCCGGCTTCTCTCTGTCGGGTTATGGTCGCGCGCTGCTCGGTGTCGTTACGGGTAACTCGAGTGCCGGCGGCGGCTCGACCATTACGCAGCAGTACGTCAAGAATGCCGTCGTTGGCAACGAGCGCTCCATCTCCCGTAAGGCGAAGGAGCTGGTGATGTCCGCCAAGATGGCGCGTGAGTGGACCAAGGACGAGATCCTTGAGGCCTACCTCAACACCATCTACTTCGGGCGCAACGCCTACGGCATCGCGGCCGCATCAGAGGCCTACTTTGGTAAGCCGGTCAACGAGCTAAACGTGGCGGAGGGCGCCGTCCTGGCGGCCGCCATCCAGCGCCCCTCGGCGTTGGATCCGTGGACCAACCGCCCGGAGGCGGAGCAGCGTTGGAACTACGTCCTCGACGGACTTGTGGAAATGAACGTGCTCCCGGCCTCCGATCGTGCGGGCATGCAGTACCCGGTTGCCATCGACCCAGCTCTGGCGCCGAAGCAGGCCCCGGAACCGGGCCCGGCTGCGATGATTAAGAACCAGGTTCTCAAGGAGCTCGAGCGCGAGGGCATTTCCGAGCAGGAGGTCAACACCGGCGGTCTGCGCATCACCACGACCATCGATCCGACCGCCCAGCAGGCGGCCCTCGACGCGATGAACACCTACGTCGACCAGTCGACGGGGCTGCGTGCCGCGATCGTCTCGGTAGAGCCGAAGACCGGCGCTGTGCGCGCCTACTACGGCGGCGATGATCCGAATGGCTGGGACTACGCCAACAGTGGGCTGCAGACCGGCTCTACGTTCAAGATTTTCGCTCTGGCGGCCGCGCTGGATCAGAATATCCCGCTGAGTGCCCAGTACTCCTCGGCTCCGGTTCAGTCCGGAAACGCGACCCTGTACAACTCGAACGGAGCCGGTGGCGGTGTGCTGCCGATTTCGGAGGCCCTGAAGCAGTCGCTGAACACCCCGTTCATCCGCCTGCAGCGCGACCTGAAGAACGGTCCAGATGACACCGCTGCCATGGCGCACCGTCTCGGTGTTGCAGAGTCCATCCCGGGTATCGAAAAGACTCTGGTGGAGGACAACGGCCACTCCCAGGACGGCATCACGCTGGGCCAGTACCTGACTCGTCCGATCGACATGGCAGTCGGCTTGGCAACCCTGACCAACGACGGCGTGTACCAGAAGACTCACTTCGTGGAGAAGGTCGAGACGGCCTCCGGTGACGTGCTCTTCGAGCGTAAGGCGGAACAGGGTGACCGCCGAGTTTCCAAGGCAGTTGCCACCAACGTCATTAGCGCAATGCAGCCGATTGCGGCCTACAGCAACCAGCCGCTCGCGGGCGGTCGTCCTTCTGCGGCGAAGACCGGTACTACCCAGCTCGGCGACACCGGTCAGAACAAGGACGCGTGGATGATTGGCTCGACCCCGCAGCTCTCCACCGCCGTATGGATGGGCAATGTCGACGGTTCTGCGCTGATCGCGCCGGGCGGTGGCATCATGTACGGTGCCAACACCCCCGGTAACCTCTGGCGCACCACCATGAACGGCGCTCTCGCCAACGAGAATTTCGAGTACTTCTCGACCCCGGAGGCGATTGCAGGTCAGGCAGGTGCCCCGCAGTGGGCGCCACAGTGGACCCACGAGGTCGAGACCTCGACCACTGAGACCTCGGAGGATACTTCTTCGCACACCCCGAGCTCGACCAGCCAGAACCAGAACCCTGCCCTGCCGGGGTTGGAGAACCTGTTCCCGGGATTGGGTGGCGGAAACCAGCAGCCCAATCCTGGCGCAGGACCGGCTCCTGAGCCAGCGCCAGCTCCGGCCCCTGAACCACAGCCTGCACCCGCGGCGGGGCCTGGTCACTAATGGATACGTGGGTCATCGTCACCATCGCCTCCGTGGCGATCGGGTTTATTCTCTTCGGAACCGCGTTCTTCGGGTTTATGCGCAAGTGGCGTCCCGGGATCATTTGGGCCCTGTGTATCGGGGCATTCTTGTTCGCGACAATCATCCCGGTCATTGTCGCGTTGGGGTATGCCTCCACCTCGCCGGTGTAGGCGTGGGGGTGGTCGCCGCGGCTGACACCGACTCCGCTTGACGACGGAGGCGACGTCGGCAAGCAAAGGGCAGGAGCTCGTACATAGGCGCCGGAATCACAGCGCTCTCAGAGTCCGAACGGCTTTGAGGCAGTTTCGTTGATTCCGGCGCTTTTTGCTGTCTTTGCGTACGCGAGTGATTCGGTAGTTGATATGAGCGCCGATTAGGACAAATGCAGCTAGCTGGGGTACCCTGGCAGGGTTGCCTGACGCAACGACCCTCCTGCTACGCGGCGGTTGGCATGAAAGACAGTGCCAACGCGATACGCCACGTGGCCGAAATACGAAAAACTAGACCATAGGAGGTGATGAGGTCCGTGCGTCACTACGAAGTAATGATCATTCTCGATCCGTCACAGGATGAACGCACCGTAGGCCCGTCCCTGGAAAAGTTCCTCGACGTTGTCCGCAAGGAGAACGGCAAGGTAGAGAAGGTGGACATCTGGGGTAAGCGCCACCTCGCATACCCGATCAACAAGAAGGAAGACGGCATCTACGCTGTCGTCGACCTCGAGTGCGAGTCCGCAACCGTGCTGGAACTCGACCGTCGTCTGAATCTGAACGACAACATCCTGCGCACCAAGGTGCTGCGGGCTGATCGTTAATCTGCGCTCTTCACGCTACTGGCGGTGCCAACTTAAAAAGGCAGCGTCGGCAGGGTAGGAACCGTAGGATAGCGGGCACAAGCCTTAACAGGACGCCCCTACAGACCTTCAGTCCAACAGGATCAACCTAGGAGAACCAAGCATGGCTCAGGGAGACGTACAAATCACGGTGGTCGGCAACCTCGTTGCAGACCCGGAGCTCAAGTACACCCAGAACGGTGCCGCGGTGGCTAATTTCCGCGTGGCATCTACTCCTCGCGTCTTTCGCGATGGCCAGTGGGTAGACGGCGAGGGAATGTTCCTTAGCTGTAGCTTGTGGCGCGAGGCGGCGGAAAACGCCGTCGAGAGTCTCTCCAAGGGCATGCGCGTGATCGTCCAGGGTCGGCTGCGCCAGCGCAGCTATGAGACCCGCGAGGGCGAGCGTCGCACGGTCTTTGAGGTTGAGGTCGATGAGGTTGGTCCTTCTCTGAAGTTCGCCCGCGCACAGGTCACTCGCACCCAGCGCTCCGGTGGTGGAAACTATGGCGGCGGTAACCGCCAGGGTGGAAACAATGCCGGTGGCGGTTTTGGTGGAGGCTTCGGCGGCAACGCCGGCGGCCAGGGTGGCCAGGGCCAGAATCAGGGCGGCCGCGGCTTCGGTGGCGGCGCTCCTGCGGAGGATCCGTGGAATTCGGCTCCTCCTGCTGGCGGTGGCTTCGGTGGCGGCGACGAGCCGCCGTTCTAAGTCCGATATCCGGTACTCGGTACCTTCTCGCTATTGCCTAAAGTGCAGCAGATTTAGCATCCACAATTCTCATTCTTTTAAAGACATATCCAGCGAAAGGCAGGGATCATGAAGCTGATCCTCACCGCCGACGTTGACAAGCTCGGTGTCGCAGGCGACATCGTCGAGGTCAAGGCCGGCTACGGACGTAACTACCTGCTTCCTCGCGGTCTGGCAATTGTTGCCACCCGCGGCGCAGAAAAGCAGATCGAGGGCATTCGTCGTGCCCAGGAGGCTCGCGCTATCCGCGACCTCGACCATGCACGTGAAGTCAAGCAGAACATTGACTCGCTCGACAACGTTTCCGTTGCCGTCAAGGCATCGGAAAATGGCAAGCTGTTCGGTTCCGTCACCGCGGGTGACATCGCCGATGCAGTTCGTAAGGCTTCCGGTCAGGCTATCGACAAGCGCGCAGTCGTGCTTGCTCCGAGCCAGATCAAGTCCCTTGGTAAGCACACCGTTGACATCGCGCTGCACCCGCAGATCACCGCGCATGTTTCCGTACAGGTCGTCGCCGGTTAATTCCCGGTTGTAAGTTTTTACTTTTGACGGCGGCTGGGCTCCCGGCTGGATGAATAGTTCCCGGGGTTGTGGCCTGGCCCAATGACAACAGCACACGAAAAGCTCTGGGTTTTCCCGTCGATTCTTCGATGGTCCGCCCGGGGCTTTTCGTGATTTTTGGGTCATTGTCGTGGAAGGGCCTCGGATAGCCGGTAGTTGTGGATAAATCTGTGGAAGATTTCGGGGTCCACGGTGGATAAACCGTGAAATCCTGTGGACGCAGGGTAAAAATTTGGTAACAAAATAGGTTAACAGAAGCTGGCGGCTCGTCTTTGCCAAAAGTAAAAGCTGCAGGTCGCGACCCGCGAAGAATCGCTCTGACCTGCGGGTATGTCAAACCTGCAGGTCAGGGAAGTTGTGAATTTGTCAACATTGAACGTGTTATTTAAGGTTGCCGGAGGTTTACCTGCATGTTTACTACTTGTGCACAAATACTCCCCAGGGTTATCCACAGCTCCTGTGGATAACGTGGGGAAAATCCCGCGTAGAGTACTTGAAAATCGCCATCGAATGACGGGGGTCTCCTACGGGGCCGACGTGGTCCATCGAATCCGGAGAATGGTCCATAGTAGATAGGCGGCAAGCATAGGAATGAAAAAGATTGGCAGCCAGGAGGGCGGAACAGATGAGTCAGGCTTTCAGCGAGGATCCTGCGGGTATGGGTGCTGCGAGCTCATCGGGGAGTAGCGCACCAGCGGATTCTGCCTTCGATGATTCTTTCGACGACATTCCCCTGCCCGAGGAACCACCGCTTGAGCCGGGTCCGCCGGAGGATTCTGGGTCCTACGGTGGCGGCTATTCGGGTTCTTCTCGCGGTTGGGATAAGGACCGCAAGCGTGGGTCGCGGGCGTCGGCGGCGTCGGGCACGACCTTTGAACGCACTCCGCCCCACAACATTGAGGCGGAGCAGAGCGTGCTGGGCGCAATGCTGCTCAATTCCGAGGTTGTCGCGGATGTCTATGAGCAGTTGACCCCCGAGGATTTCTACCGGCCCGCGCACCAGGCCATCTACTCGGCAATTCTCCACCTCTACGGTGAGTCTTCCGAGATTGATCCGATCCTCCTGGCGGGTCGCCTCGATCGAACGGGTGATCTCGAGCGCGTTGGTGGCCCGCTCTACCTACATACGCTGACGTCCCGCGTGCCCACGGCCGCGAACGCCCAGTTCTACGCGCGCATCGTCGCGGAGAAGGCAACCATCCGTCGTCTCGTTGAGGCCGGCACGAAGATTGCGCAGATTGGCTATGCCGGGGCGGAGGACGTCGAGCCCGAAACGCTTGTCGACGAGGCACAGCAGATTATCTTCGGCGTGGGGCGGGAGAACAAGAAGAACGACTACGTCCCTATCTCCGAGGTCCTCGACAATACGCTGGAAGAGATCGACCTCATCAGCCAGAATGGCGGCCTGGCGCAGGGCGTGCCCACCGGCATTACCAACTTGGACAAATTGACCAACGGCTTGCACGCGGGACAGATGATCATTATCGCCGCTCGACCGGGTGTTGGTAAGTCGACTCTGGCGATGGACTTCATGCGTTCGGCCTCCATCAAGCACGGGATGACGAGCGCGATCTTCTCCCTGGAAATGTCGCGCAACGAGATCATGATGCGCATCATGTCCGCGGAGGCGAAGATTAACATGGCGTCACTTCGCTCCGGTGACTTGGACGAGCGCGATTGGGGTCGCCTGGTGGAGGTCGGCGACCGCATCCGAGACGCTCCGCTGTTCATCGACGATTCGCCGAACCTGACCATGATGGAGATCCGCGCTAAGGCCCGGCAGCTGAAGCAGAAGCATGACCTGAAGCTGATTGTGGTCGACTACCTGCAGCTGATGAGCTCGGGCAAGAAGGTCGAGTCGCGTCAGCAGGAAGTCTCGGAATTCTCCCGTCAACTGAAGCTGTTGGCCAAGGAGCTCGAGGTCCCGCTGATCGCTATTTCGCAGCTAAACCGTGGCCCTGAGTCCCGAAATGATAAGAAGCCTCAGGTCGCAGACCTTCGAGAATCGGGTTCGCTGGAGCAGGATGCCGATATCGTCATGCTGATCTACCGGCCGGACTCGCAGGAGGCCGAGCACGAGCGGGCGGGTGAGGCGGACATCATCGTCGCCAAGCATCGTGGTGGCCCGACAGGCTCGATCGCAGTGGCGCACCAGCTCCACTTCTCGCGTTTTGCCAACATCGCCAAGGAACCCTAGGGCCTCATCAAAGCGGTTGCCTAGTAAAATGGGCGCCTGCCCCGTTTCTTGGCGCGGGCGAAGTCGTCATGTAAATCTCGCATCAATGTCGTGTGAGCGTAAGGAAAGTCGGGGTGTTGGACCATGCCAGTGGCCTCCGCTCCCTCTGGGAATCCGACTTCTGCCGGAAAATCCGCGAAGCCAACGAAGCAACGCGTCGGTTGGGTGGATGCGGCCAAGGGCTTGTGCATTCTGCTTGTGGTCCTGGGCCACGCAGTAACTGAGCTGCAGGCGCACGGGTATTCCACGGCCAGCTGGGAGGAATTTAACTTCTTCCTCGGCCCGATTCGCATGCCCTTGTTCTTCCTTCTTTCCGGACTGTTCGCAGGCAAAGCGCTTGCGGAGTCATGGCACAAGCTCGCCAATCGTCGCATTTGGGTGATGGTGTACCTCTACGTCCTGTGGGTGCCGCTGCGAGATTTCGTGCTTTTCCTGATGCCGTACACCCACGTGGAGGCCGACGGCATCGTCTATCCCCCGCCGATCATGGATCCGTCGTCGTGGCAACCGCGCCTCTATAACACGCTGCACGCGATTGTGGAGCCGACGTCGTACCTGTGGTTCCTGTGGGCGCTTGCAATGTTCGCCATCATCACCCGTGCTTGCCGACGCATCCACCCGGCCATCCAGCTAGCAGTGGCGGGGTTCATCAGTGGCTGGGCGCCGTTTGAGCCAGTTAGTTGGTCGTGGGACTTTATCACGAAGATGCTGTTCTTTTACCTCCTCGGTATGCACGGGGCCCGGTGGCTGTTTGATATGGTGCAGCGCCGTAACCTGGTGTTTTTGGGGATTACGGTGACGGCGTTTTTGTCCGTGGCTATGTGGGTGCAGTTCACCTACCCCAGTTTCAACGATGGCAATACCGGTTTTGTGCGGCTCTATCTGTCCACCGCAGGTGCCCTGGCCGCGGTGAATGTCATGGCGCTGGTGCAAAACACGCGCCTAGTCGTGCCCTTCGAGAAGGTAGGTAGCCGCACGTTGCCCATCTTCCTGATGCACATTCCTATGCTGGTCCTGGTCATGATTGTTTTCGACCTGATTCTGCCGTCCGATCCGCAGTGGGTGATCATGACGCCGCTGGCGACGATTATCGCCTCGCTGCTGTGCTTGGGATTGCACCGAGTTCTGTTGGCACTCGGGGCCACATGGCTCTTTGTCCGACCAGCGTGGGTTGTCAGGCTGACCACTCCGGGGCAGAGGGTCTTTCAGCGTCAGGCCGCGTAAGCGGTAGATTGTGTTTAGGTTCAAACCTGTGTAGTGCCTAGGCGATAGCGTTGGCCGGAAGTGAGCCCGTGTGGGCGGCCGATTGCGTCGGGCACTCGTTCGATGATGAGGAAATGAGTATCTCAATGCGTCTTGCTACCTTGCGCCACCAGGGCGGGACTCGCGCTGCTGTCCTGGGGGACGGCTCTGCTGTCCTGTTCCCGGATTCCTGCCTCGGGGACGTTTTGGAACGGTCGACGTGGCGTCGTGAAGCAGAGGAGCTTCTGGCAGGCGCGGCGGACAACCCAGACAACGTGGTGGCGGAGTCGGCGTGGGCGTTTGCGCCCTTGATTACCCGGCCGGGCAAGATTGTGTGCGTGGGGCTGAACTACGCGGCCCACATCGAGGAGATGGGCCACGCCCGCCCCGAGGTTCCGACGCTGTTCGCGAAGTTCGCCGACGCGGTCGCGGGCGCGAAGGACGACATCCGTGTGCCTGCCGACGGCGCCAGCAAGCTCGATTACGAGGGGGAGCTGGCGGTCATTGTCGGCTCGACATGCCTGCGGGTTGATGAGGCGGAGGCCGCTGACGCCATCGCGGGGTACGCGATCATGAACGATTTCACTCAGCGGGACCGCCAGTACGCGACGGAGCAGTGGCTGCAGGGCAAGACGTTGCAGCGTGCGTCGGCCTTTGGCCCCTGGATGCTGACGAAGGAGAGCTTCGAGGCGGACTCCGCGCGAGTTCGGACGTGGGTGGACGGCGAGCTCCGCCAAGACGCCCCGATCGCGGATCTGGTGTTTTCCCCAGCCGCGTTGGTTTCTTACATTTCGCAGTTCGTGCAGCTAAACCCTGGCGATGTCATCTCGACGGGAACGCCAGCCGGCGTCGGCCACGGCATGAATCCCCCGGTGTACCTGAGAGATGGTCAGGAGATTTCCATTGCCATCGAGGGGCTGGGGAAGCAGCGCAATACCATTCGCGTTAATCGCTAGCATTGAGGCCTGGCACTACCCGCAAGCCCGGTTCTTGGTGGCGCATGTTAGGCCAGTGTCCACGTGAGTCTGGTGCGACTTTCAGGGGCGCTCTACTGGGGCGTTTGTCTGGTCGCTATTCGGGTTGGGAATGTTTTTTAGCATTCGGGTGTTGAACCGGAGCAACGGGGCAAAAATAGTTGCCCTTGGCTGCCTGCGGCCGACGGAGACGAACGCAAAGCTGCGGGTAGCTTCGGAAAACTAGAGTGAAAATTTTTTAAGGAGTCAGAGCCTCATGGCAACTATCGACATTACGAACGACACTTTTGCAGACACCATCCAGAAGGGCGATATCGTACTGGTCGATGCGTGGGCTTCCTGGTGTGGCCCGTGCCGTCAGTTCTCGCCGATCTTCGAGCAGAGCTCCGAGAAGCACCCGGAGGTCACCTACGCGAAGCTGGATACGGATGCCAACCAGGAGATCTCTGCGGCACTGGGTATCCAGTCGATTCCGACCCTGTTCGTTTTCCGCGAGGGCGTGCTCCTCTTCCAGCACTCGGGCGTTCTGCCGGAGACTGCTCTGGATGAGCTGGTCCAGCAGGCATCTGCGCTGGATATGGACGATGTCCGTCGCCAGATTGCTGAGCAGGCCGCGCAGGACGGCCAGGAGGCATAATAAAGCCGAGCAGTCGGGCCCTCGGGTCCCGGGCGCCGGAAAAGTCTTGACAAAAGGACCGATCCGCGGGCCCGGGACCCGAGGGCCCGACTAGCTTTACTAGCTCTTTACTAGCTTTTGCGCGTATTGCTCGTGCGGCCAGGGCATAGACCCTATTCGGCGGTCTGCTTCCGCACGATCCAGCCGAGGGAGAACCCGAGAATCGCGGCCACAAGCGCCCACACAGCCGGGTTCGCTGACGGCCCGCGGTTATCCGACGCCATTGACACAGGCCGGCTGGAGCTTGCGTCGTCGTCGGACGTGGAGGCCTCTCCGGCGGGGAAGATTTGAGCGACGGTATCCGTGAGATCATCGGCGTTAATGTAGGAGCCCAGGACCGCGATGGCGTAGCGGTCGCCCTCGCCGAAGAACCCAGCTGTGGTGCGGATTTCCGGGTCGAACCAGCCGGACTTATTGGCCACCATCTCCTTGGGCAGCGCCGCCCGCAGGCCGATGTTCTGGTCGGCGTTACCGTAGGAGTACCTCGGCAGCGAATACATCAGTTGCCGCAGGTAACGTGTCTCGACGTCGGGAAGCTCTCCCTTGCCGGAGAGCATGCCATCGAAGTAGTGGACCATATCGGCGGGCGAGCTCTGGGTCATGCCCCAGTCCGGGTTGGACTGGGTGGCATCGGAGAGCCCGTACCGCTCCTTGACGCTGTCGATGATGGCTGTCTGCCCGTATTCGGACCACAAAAGATCGGTGGCCTCGTTGTCGGAGTACCGAATCATATCGTCGCGGGCCATCGCATCCTGATTGCCATCGACGGGCATGTCGCCAGAGCCCGCCTTGATCTTGCCATCCTTGGGCGGCGTGTAGTTGCTGTAGGCGACAACGTCAGCGACAAATACCTTGGACAGGCTGGCCAGTTCGAAAGCCTCATTGCAGTGGGCGTTGCACAGGAATTCGCCCGTCTTCCGGTCCAGAATTCCAATCCCGATTTTGCTTGGCTTCCCGAACTTGCTGCCGTCGGACTCCAACTTTTTAGTCGCCGCGTCCATGCGCTGCTGGACGCCCTCGCCCCACTTAGTTTTCACGGCCGGTTTCAGTGCCGCCGTGGGGGTCGCCGTTGTTGTTGACTTCGGTGCTGTCGTCGTTGCCGAGGAGCTCTCGGACGAGGTTTTCGCGGTGGAGGATTCCTTGTCAGACGAGGTCTTCGCCGATGACGTCTGTGCGTGTGCATAGGGGGCAATCCCGATATTGCCCAGTCGGCTGGCTACACCGCTGCCGTCACCATCGACGATGCTGCCGACGCCACCGCCGTCGGCCGGCACGACTGCGGGAGCCGCTGCGAGGAGGGCCGCGATGGCGAAGCCAGCGGCGAGTCCCCGGCGGGGCACTGCGCGCCGGGCGCTACTGGACCTCGAATCTGAACGGGAATGAGCCATGGGTAATGACTTTACAACGCGGTATCGCTCGGTGTTGTAGTCGAGGGACGCTTGAGAACTTACGTACAATTTTTATACAGAAGGTGCACGCGTAATCCGATGCGTGGCCGAGAAGAGCGTCGGAAAGGGTCGAACGCGAGATGGCTAATCCTTTTGCCAAGGGCTGGAAGTACATGATGTCTTCTTTCGATAAGAAGATTGATGACAATGCCGATCCCAAGGTCCAGATTGCGCAGGCTGCGGAGGCGGAGCGGAGGCGCCACGCTGAGATTCAGCGCCAGGCTGCGGCCGTGATTGGCAATCGCAATCAGCTGGAGATGCAGCTCGGCCGCCTGAATAAGGAGCGCGAGAAGCTCGCGACCAACACCCGCCAGGCCCTTTCTCAGGCCGACGCCGCCCGCGCGAAGGGCGATGAGGCGACCGCGCTGAAGATGGAGAACACCGCCGAGGTCTTCGCCTCTCAGTTGGTCAGCATCGAAAGCGAGCTGGAGCAGACTACCGAGCTGCACGCTCAGGCAGTTTCCGCGGCACAGGAGGCGCAGAAGCAGGCTGAGCAGTCTCAGGTCCGCTATGAGCAGATGAAGAACGAGATCCGCGAGCTGGAGTCTCAGGCTGACCAGGCGAAGATGCAGGAGACCGCGTCCAAGACCCTCCAGGGGATGCAGGGCATTTCGGACGACCCGAATGTTCCGACCCTCGATGCGGTCCGGGAGAAGATCGAGTCCCGCTACGCCAACGCTCTCGGCGCGCAGGAGTTGGCCGCTGCGTCCCACCAGGGACGTATGGCTGAAATTGAGGCCTCGGGGGCCGATGCCCGTGCGGACATGCGCCTGGCTGAGATCCGCGCTCAGATGAAACAGGAAAACGCGGCGCTGGAGGCCGGCAAGGGGGAGCCGGAGGAGGTCCCCGCTGAGCTGGAGCCCGCTAAGGAAGAGGGCGAAGAAACCGAAGGCGCCGCGGGCACTGAGAAGTAACCCTCGGCGCCTCCTGGGCGTCCCCCGGACCTGACTAGTCCCTGACTAATCCAGGTCGCCGTTCCTCCTGGCCAGGAGGACGCCACGGATGCCCGCATGGAAGCCGTCGCGCAGGTTCACTCGCTGCGTCTCCGTCAGCGTGTACTCGTGCAGGGTCTCGCAGGCGAATTGGAGGAGCGGCCGGTCGATGTCGGCCGGAAGCCCGCCTCCGGAGAGCAAATGCGCCGTGTCGCGGGCCTGCTCGGTGGCGACATTCTCATACCACCAGTTGGCGTACTGCTGTCCGACATCGAATGGTGTCTGGAATCCTGCCGAGGCCCACACTTCGTTCGGGAGCGGGACGTACCGGCTGCGCAGCTTCCTGCGCGGTGCCATCATCGACGGGTTCGGGCGAGGCGCGGGCTTGGGCGTCTCCGCCGCCCCCTCAGGCTCCGAGGTGTCCTGGCTCGCAACCGCTCCTTCCGCCCCGCTTGCCGACGACTGTTCCATCCGGCCCTGCGAATCAGCAGGTGCGGGTGTGGTTCCGGATGTCGAAGACTCCGCGGAGGCCACGGACCCGGCGGGCTTGGCGGACTGGTCGGCGCTAGTAGCGCCGCTCGCCTTAGCGGCGGCGTCGGCCCCAGAATTCCGCTCGATTTCGGCGCGGTGCTCGGCCTGGGCCGGAATCTCCCGGGCGCCCATCTTTGCAGCGTGCTCAACTTCGTGGAACTTGGGGGAATCCGCCTTGGCGGTCGGTGTCGCAGCCGCGTGGTCGCGCCTGTAGCACTCGGCTTCCAGCGTCGCGGGCTGGGACGGGACGACTCGTTCCTCGCGGGGCAGGTCATCAACGCCACGTTCGGAGTGCTGTTCCTTGGCGGTCGCCGCCGAGGTCTCGGGCTCGGTGGAGTTCGGGGTTCCGTCGGCAAGCGTGGCGGAGCCTTCCTCGCACGGCTCCTCGCAGTTTTCCTTGCCGGGAGGGGTGATGCGGGTGTCGGGGATCTTGGTGGCGCCGAGGTCCTCGATCGGCTCGGCGTCGCCCAGCGGCTTGTTCGGCCGCACGACCGGCGGGATCGGCCCCTCCAGGACGTTGAGTTGCATGGCGTCAGCGAAGTCCTCGCGCGGGTCGAGGATGGTGACGGTGTCGCAAGCGTGCCGCAGCGCGCCGGACATGGAATCCCAGCCGAAGCCGTAGAGGTGTACGCGGGCACCCGCGGCGGCGGCCTCTGCGACGCCCGGCAGCATGTCGGCGTCACCCGAGACCAGCACGATGTCGGAGACCTGGTGCTTCAGGCCTGCGACGACCATGTCGGCGACCAGACGGGTGTCGACCGCCTTTTGGGTACGGCGATCTCCCCACTCGATGAGCTGGCCCGCGCGCAGCTGGACGCCATCGATGGTGCGGAGAGAGCGCTGGTAGCGGTGCGGCCCCGACTCGGGGATGCCGTCGTACCAGAGTTGCCGCTGAACCGGCTGGTTCAGCTGCTGGGTAATCATGCGGTCAAGGACAGTAACTACTTCTCTAAGGTCAATTTCTAATTGCCCGCGGGCTCCGGTTTCCCACGAGTTGTAAAAGCTCGCCAAAAGGTAAGACGTGTCGACGAACACAAGTGTGCGCTCAAGCATGGCTCCTAATTTCCGTTTCTTTGTAACTAAATAAGTTCTTCGTGCATCTTCTGCTTCTGCATCTTCTGCAACATCCAGGATGCCCGAATAATTCATTGTAAGCCCTAAACATGAGCAATTTCAGAGACTATCCTTAATAGAACGCATCCTTCCCGCCCATCGCCGTCGCTGGGAAGAAGGGCCCGGAGAGGTGTCTTTTGCGTGGTCACACCCCCTTTCTCCGCTATCTGGGAGGGCGTGTTGGGGCGTCGGAAAGCGAACAGTGCAAGTGTGGAAGGGAAGCGTTGGCGGAAGATGGGGGCGCAGAGCATGAAGCGTTGGTTTGGTGCGCTCGTTGTCGTGACGGTGTTGGGGCAGGCGGTCTTTAACGGAGGTCGCGTCCTCCTGTCGTGGCGAGTTCTCGACTTTGGCGGCGACGCCTCTACCGTCGGCTGGTTCACCGCCGCGTTTTCTCTGGTGCCACTCTTGATCGCGCTGCCCGCGGGGCGCCTGGTGGACTCTCGCCGCGCCACCGAGGTGATGAATGCCGGCCTCATAGCAACCGTCGCAGCTTCGGCCGTCATGGCCTTATCCACAGATTTGGCGGTACTGCTCGTCGGCTACATCACGCTGGGATTTGCCCACATGACCACGCTCATTGCAGCGCAGGGAATGGTCTCGCACCTGCGGGGAGGAGTGGCCGGGCTCGACAGCCTTTTCGCCTATTTCACTCTGGGCATTTCGATAGGGCAGTTCCTGGGCATCGTCGGTGCGGGGTGGTTGACCGCGTCTGTCGGTCACTCCTCTGGCGCGGGCGCGACCACGTCTGCACTGTGGTTTATGGCCGCACTCGGAGCGGTTGCGCTTGTTATGGGCTGGCCGATTGCTCGCGCTTTCCGACGGCTCGAAGCCAGCGTTGCAGAAGATGGAGCCACGGCGCCGGTTGGGTCGGATACGCGCGCCGATGCGGGTGGTGACGACGCGAGCGTCCGAGGTCGGGGCGACAGTGTGCGCACCATACTGGCGCGCGATGGGATGAGCAGTGCAATGGCTGTCTCCATTGCGGTCATCGTCGCAATCGATCTGCTGACGGCGTATGTCCCGGTGTTGGGCCGCGAAATCGGGCTATCGGTAGCGGAGGTGACCACGATCTTAGGAGCTCGTAGTGGGCTCGCCATCGTGTCCAGGGCAGTAATGCCGACGGTACTGCGACGCATCGATAGAGACCGGGTACTCATCGTGTCAGTTGCGGCGGGAGTCCTGCCTCTTTTGGCAATGCCGTGGTTGACGCAGGCGTGGATGTTCGTGCTCGCAACGGGGGTGTGCGGTCTGGCGTGGGGCTTTGTGATGCCGATGTCTATGACGTGGGTGAGCACTCTGGTGGGAGTGTCGGCGCGAGCGCAGGCTCTTTCCATCCGGCTGATGGGCAACCGTCTAGCCCAGGTACTTCTTCCGCCAGTTGCCGGGTTGGGCGCTACGGCGTTGGGAACGGCAACCGTATTTGCGGGGGCTGGGACGTTGATGGGGCTGGCGACCATCGCTGCGTGGCAGAAACTGGGTAGGTGGCCGAATCCGGCACGGCGGGGATTAACGCGCGGATAAATCGCTTAAGTAACGGTGTTTCCATGCCCTGACCTGGGGATTGGTGTTTGGTGTGGGTGGTGTGTAAATTATTCGGAGTCAGCGAGACAGCCCGCCGGGTTCTTTTCCTTGAAGAGTTTGTTCT
>NZ_ULHE01000002.1 GCF_900519355.1 Corynebacterium lactis
GCTGCTCACGGGAGTTGGCTTCAGTTTTCTGGGGTTGGTCGTGTGGGTGTGTGTTGTTTGAGAACTCAATAGTGTGCCGATGTACTTACTTTTTATTTTTTGGTGATGATCATCGTGTGCTTTTTGGTGCTGCTGCGTGTTTTGGTGGGGTGCCTCCGGGCCTGTTGTGGGTTCGTGAGTGCTTCTGCTGATGGTGGTTGTGCTGATGGTGGACGTTGGTTGTTTACTGTTGGTGTTTGATCATTTTTGGTGGTTGAATAACTGTTTTTTTTGGTGTCATCGTTTTGTTCCTCGTCGGTTCGGCGGTGGCACTGTTTTTTTCTAGATCATTTTTGCCAGAAGCTGTGCATGGCGGCCGGTTGGTTGTTGTGTGTGGTTTTTGTTTGTTCTAGTTTTTTGTCAGGTTTTTGGGCCTTTCTTTTCTTCTTATTTTTAGAGGGTTTTTATGGAGGGTTTGATCCTGGCTCAGGACGAACGCTGGCGGCGTGCTTAACACATGCAAGTCGAACGGTAAGGCCTCAGCTTGCTGGGGTACACGAGTGGCGAACGGGTGAGTAACACGTGGGTGACCTGCCCTGCACTTCGGGATAAGCCTGGGAAACTGGGTCTAATACCGGATAGGACCGCACTGTAGGGGTGTGGTGGAAAGTTTTTTCGGTGTGGGATGGGCCCGCGGCCTATCAGCTTGTTGGTGGGGTAATGGCCTACCAAGGCGTCGACGGGTAGCCGGCCTGAGAGGGTGGACGGCCACATTGGGACTGAGACACGGCCCAGACTCCTACGGGAGGCAGCAGTGGGGAATATTGCACAATGGGCGGAAGCCTGATGCAGCGACGCCGCGTGGGGGATGACGGCCTTCGGGTTGTAAACTCCTTTCACCATCGACGAAGGGTTTCTGACGGTAGATGGAGAAGAAGCACCGGCTAACTACGTGCCAGCAGCCGCGGTAATACGTAGGGTGCGAGCGTTGTCCGGAATTACTGGGCGTAAAGAGCTCGTAGGTGGTTTGTCGCGTCGTCTGTGAAATTCCGGGGCTTAACTCCGGGCGTGCAGGCGATACGGGCATAACTTGAGTACTGTAGGGGAGACTGGAATTCCTGGTGTAGCGGTGAAATGCGCAGATATCAGGAGGAACACCGGTGGCGAAGGCGGGTCTCTGGGCAGTAACTGACGCTGAGGAGCGAAAGCATGGGGAGCGAACAGGATTAGATACCCTGGTAGTCCATGCCGTAAACGGTGGGCGCTAGGTGTGGGTTTCCTTCCACGGGATCCGTGCCGTAGCTAACGCATTAAGCGCCCCGCCTGGGGAGTACGGCCGCAAGGCTAAAACTCAAAGGAATTGACGGGGGCCCGCACAAGCGGCGGAGCATGTGGATTAATTCGATGCAACGCGAAGAACCTTACCTGGGCTTGACATATGCAGGATCGGGCTAGAGATAGTCTTTCCCTTGTGGCTTGTATACAGGTGGTGCATGGTTGTCGTCAGCTCGTGTCGTGAGATGTTGGGTTAAGTCCCGCAACGAGCGCAACCCTTGTCTTATGTTGCCAGCACGTGATGGTGGGGACTCGTAAGAGACTGCCGGGGTCAACTCGGAGGAAGGTGGGGATGACGTCAAATCATCATGCCCCTTATGTCCAGGGCTTCACACATGCTACAATGGTCGGTACAGTGGGTTGCGAGCCTGTGAGGGTGAGCTAATCCCTTAAAGCCGGTCTCAGTTCGGATCGGGGTCTGCAACTCGACCCCGTGAAGTCGGAGTCGCTAGTAATCGCAGATCAGCAACGCTGCGGTGAATACGTTCCCGGGCCTTGTACACACCGCCCGTCACGTCATGAAAGTCGGTAACACCCGAAGCCAGTGGCCTAACTTTGTGAGGGAGCTGTCGAAGGTGGGATTGGCGATTGGGACGAAGTCGTAACAAGGTAGCCGTACCGGAAGGTGCGGCTGGATCACCTCCTTTCTAAGGAGTTTTACTTTTTTGGTTGCTCGCATCGTGTTGGTGTGGGTGGCTGTTTTTTGTTTTTGAGGGTGGATCGCCTCATCGTCGGATCACGTGTGGTGGTTCGAGCGTGGTTGATGGTTGTTGCCAAAAGATGTGTTGATTGTTTGTGTGTCGGTGCGCTGTTGGGTGTCTGGGATGGCACATGTTGTTGTTCCTTGATGGCTGTGCATGACGGTCTGCTTGCTGTGTTGTGGGTGGGTTGGTTGTGTGTGGGTGTTGTGTGAGAACTGGATAGTGGACGCGAGCATCTTGTTTTTCTGTAAGTTCGATTGAAACAGTTTTTTGATTGTTTGTTTTTGTTCTTAGTTATTTGTGTTGTGTTGTAAGGGCACATGGTGGATGCCTTGGCATAGTAGGCCGATGAAGGACGTGTAAGGCCGCGATAGGCCTCGGGGAGTTGCCAATAGAGCGTTGATCCGAGGGTGTCCGAATGGGGAAACCTGGCCGTCGTTATGGGCGGTCGCTGCCAGATGAATTCATAGTCTGGTTGGTGGTTACGCGGGGAAGTGAAACATCTCAGTACCCGTAGGAAGAGAAAACAATTGTGATTCCGTTAGTAGTGGCGAACGAACGTGGATGAGGCTAAACCATGCGCGTGTGATACCTGGCAGGGGTTGCGTGTGTGGTGTTGTGGGGTGCGATTGTGTGGGGTCTGCCAGCTCCGCGCTGCGTGTGTGTGGTGTAGTTGAAGTGGATTGGAATGTCCCGCCGTAGACGGTGATAGCCCGGTAGGTGAAACATTGCATGGCGTGGTTGATCGCTGTCCCCGAGTAGCAGCGGGCTCGTGGAATCTGCTGTGAATCTGCCGGGACCACCCGGTAAGCCTAAATACCTGCTGTGACCGATAGCGGATAGTACCGTGAGGGAATGGTGAAAAGTACCCCGGGAGGGGAGTGAAATAGTACCTGAAACCATGTGCTTACAATCCGTCAGAGCCTTTTTTGGGGTGATGGCGTGCCTTTTGAAGAATGAGCCTGCGAGTCAGCGGCATGTCGCGAGGTTAACCCGTGTGTGGGGTAGTCGTAGCGAAAGCGAATACTAACTAGTGTGTTTTCAGTGGCATGTCCTGGACCCGAAGCGGGGTGATCTACCCATGGCCAGTGTGAAGCAGAGGTAAGACTCTGTGGAGGCGCGAACCCACTTAGGTTGAAAACTGAGGGGATGAGCTGTGGGTAGGGGTGAAAGGCCAATCAAACTCCGTGATAGCTGGTTCTCCCCGAAATGCATTTAGGTGCAGCGTCGTGTGTTTCCTCCTGGAGGTAGAGCTACTGGTTGGTTTAGCGGGACTATCATCTTAGCGACATCAGCCAAACTCCGAATGCTGGGTAGGTGAGAGCACGGCAGTGAGACTGCGGGGGATAAGCTTCGTAGTCGAGAGGGAAACAGCCCAGATCGCCGGCTAAGGCCCCTAAGGGTGTGCTAAGTGGAAAAGGATGTGGGATCGCGAAGACAACCAGGAGGTTGGCTTAGAAGCAGCCATCCTTGAAAGAGTGCGTAATAGCTCACTGGTCGAGTGGTTCTGCGCCGACAATGTAGTGGGGCTCAAGTACACCGCCGAAGCCGCGGCAATCCAGTTTTGTGCTGGGTTGGGTAGGGGAGCGTCGCGTACTGCTGTGAAGCGCGGGGGTAACCCTTGTGTGGAGTGTGCGCGAGTGAGAATGCAGGCATGAGTAGCGAATGAGGAGTGGAAAACTCCTCCGCCGAATGACTAAGGGTTCCTGGGCCAGGTTAATCCTCCCAGGGTGAGTCGGGACCTAAGGCGAGGCCGACAGGCGTAGTCGATGGACAACGGGTTGATATTCCCGTACCCGTGTTTTCGCGCCCATGGTGAATCAGGGATACTAACCCACCTGAGCATGTGCCGTTACCTTCCTTCGGGTTGGTTGGTGTGTGTGATGCTGGGGACCTGATCTGGTAGTAGCCAAGTGATGGGGTGACGCAGGAAGGTAGCCGTGCCACGTGATGGTTGTCGTGGTGTAAGCGTGTGGCCCGCAGGATAGGTAAATCCGTTCTGTATGAGGGTGAGGCGTGATGCGTACCCGTTTGTGGGGAAGTTGGTGATCCTATGCTGTCGAGAAAAGCCTCTAGCGATGTGGGAACATGGCCCGTACCCTAAACCGACACAGGTGGTCAGGTAGAGAATACTAAGGCGATCGGGAGAACTGTGGTTAAGGAACTCGGCAAAATGCCCCCGTAACTTCGGGAGAAGGGGGGCCATGACTGGTGACCGACGTGGTTGAGCTGGTTGTGGCCGCAGAGAATAGAGGGAAGCGACTGTTTACTAAAAACACAGGTCCGTGCGAAGACGATAAGTCGATGTATACGGACTGACGCCTGCCCGGTGCTGGAAGGTTAAGAGGACCTGTTAGAGATCTTGTGGTTTCGAAGCGGAGAATTTAAGCCCCAGTAAACGGCGGTGGTAACTATAACCATCCTAAGGTAGCGAAATTCCTTGTCGGGTAAGTTCCGACCTGCACGAATGGCGTAACGACTTCCCTGCTGTCTCAACCACAGACCCGGCGAAATTGCAGTACGAGTAAAGATGCTCGTTACGCGCGGCAGGACGAAAAGACCCCGGGACCTTCACTATAGCTTGGTATTGGTGTTTGGTTCGGTTTGTGTAGGATAGGTGGGAGACTGTGAAGCATTCACGCCAGTGGGTGTGGAGTCGTTGTTGAAATACCACTCTGATCGTATTGAGCATCTAACCTTGGCCCATGATCTGGGTTGGGGACAGTGCCTGGTGGGTAGTTTAACTGGGGCGGTTGCCTCCCAAAGAGTAACGGAGGCGCCCAAAGGTTCCCTCAGCCTGGTTGGCAATCAGGTGTTGAGTGTAAGTGCACAAGGGAGCTTGACTGTGAGACTGACAGGTCGAGCAGGTAGGAAACTAGGGACTAGTGATCCGGCACCGGCTTGTGGAAGCGGTGTCGCTCAACGGATAAAAGGTACCCCGGGGATAACAGGCTGATCTTCCCCAAGAGTCCATATCGACGGGATGGTTTGGCACCTCGATGTCGGCTCGTCGCATCCTGGGGCTGGAGTAGGTCCCAAGGGTTGGGCTGTTCGCCCATTAAAGCGGCACGCGAGCTGGGTTTAGAACGTCGTGAGACAGTTCGGTCTCTATCCGCCGCGCGCGTAGAAACTTGAGGAAGGCTGTCCCTAGTACGAGAGGACCGGGATGGACGTACCTCTGGTGTGCCAGTTGTCCCGCCTGGGGCATGGCTGGTTGGCTACGTACGGAAGGGATAACCGCTGAAAGCATCTAAGCGGGAAGCCTGTTCCAAGATTAGGTTTCTTTTGAGGCCCCCTAGAGATGATGGGGTTGATAGGCCGGATCTGGAAGCACTGTAAGGTGTGGAGGTGACCGGTACTAATTGGCCGAACGTCAACACAAAATAATTTGTGGAATTGTTGAGTTTTGCTCGCGTCTGTTGTTCAGTGTCTGGCATGACACCGCCTACCCTGGTTTGTGGTGGGTTGGTTGGCCAGTTGTTTGTCGGTGGTGTTAGCGGTGGGGTCACGCCCGGTCCCATTCCGAACCCGGAAGCTAAGTCCACCTGCGCCGATGGTACTGCACTCGGGAGGGTGTGGGAGAGTAGGTCGCCGCCGGCTTTAAACTTGTTTGTTGGTGGGGCGTGGTGTTCATCCTTGTGGGTGGGTGCCGCGCCCCACTTTCGCATACCCAAAAACAATGAAGTCACTTGTACTTGTGGTCGGGGTGGTAGTTGCTTCCAAGGGGAGCGATAGCCACTCCGGCCACTTTTGCTACCCGGTTGTTCTTGCCCTTATGCGCAGGCTTGTAGTCCGATATTTGCTATATGGTCGTGGTATGCGCGTAGGAATCGTTACCGGTGGCTCTAAAGGCATAGGGAAGGGCCTGACCCTGGCGCTGGCATCCGCTCATCCTGAGCTCGATGAAATCTGGGTTGTTTCTCGAAACCCGGCATGGGACGAGGAATCGCCCGGCCCTCGGATCCGTTGCATTGCAATCGACCTAGCCCAGCACTATTCCACGGGCGAGTTGTCTATTCACCTCGACCGGGAAGGCGCGACGGTCGAGTTCCTCGTCTGCAATGCCGGCGTCGCCATAGCCTCCACGCGCGACTTCGCGCCCAGCGTTGACTCCTCTGGTTGGGCAGACGCATCTATGTCGGCGGATGAGTCGATGGTCAACACCAATATCTTGGGAACGCTCCGCGTAGTCAATGCCTGTCTGCCACATATGGTGCGGGGGAGCAAAGTTCTGCTCATCGGCTCTATCTCGGCCCTGGTCCCCACCCCTGGGCTGGCAACGTACACAGCCTCGAAGGCGTTCGTCCGTAGCTGGTCACTTGCGCTCCGGGAAGAATTGCGACCGCTGGGAATCTCCGTTACGGTGTCTCACCCGGGCAAGGTTCGGACCGAGGCGGTTGCGGGCGTCGTAAGGCAAACGGGGTCAATCAAACTGAGGGCGATGCCCTCGCAGAGCCTCCGGCATTTCGCGCGGCGGTCGATCGCTGCTGCCGACCGTGGAAAGGACGAGGTCACGCCTGGTTTCTATCGGTTCTTTACTGCCTTGGTCGGGGTGATTCCCGCGCCAGTTAGGGCGCGCCTGTCGCGTCTTTGATGCCGATTTTCGCTGGACAGGGTACAACTTTCGATTGACTACCTTCCGGGCAGAAACTGTTTAAACCGATGAACCGTGGGTAGGCTCCGGGATATGCGCAAACTGTTTACCGCAGCGGCGGTCTACCTCGGTCTCGGTCTCTTCGCTGGTCTTTTCTACCGCGAGTTCACGCGTGCGATGGACTTCACGGAACAGACGCAGCTCAATACGCTCCACACGCACCTCTTCGTGCTGGGCACCTTCTTCTTCCTTATCGCCCTGGGCCTGGATAAGGCCTTCAACTTCAGCTCTCTGAAGGGCTTTAGCGGTTGGTTTGTCCTGCACAACGTGGGCATTGTGTGGACTATCGGTTTCATGGTCGCAAACGGCATCGTTCACGTCGTATCGGGCCCGGAGGCATGGGGTGCGATGTACGCCGGGATGGCCGGTATCGGACATATCATCCTGACCGTCAGCTTCATTCAGTTCTTCGTCCTGCTCAATAAGGCACTGAAGAAGGAGGAGAGCGCCCGCCGCGCCGCAGCCTAATTTTCAGGCTGCCTCATCACCTGGCTACTTCGCCGTGGCTATCATGCCAGCCCCCGGTACGGGCAGCGCTCTAACCCGAGTGCCCCGCAGCCGGGGGCTCTAGTGTGCTCTGAGCGCCTACTCATCCGCGATCGCGGCGAGCGGCGGGGTCTTGGCCGCCCTCTGCCCGGGCGCGAGGGCCGCAATAATGCCTACGACCGCGGAGCCGACCAACATCGCGCCAATCTGGCCCCAGGGCACGGCGATCGTCCCGAGCCCCTCCTTCTCCAGGACTGTGAGCAACGCCCACCCGAGGCCGAGCCCCAGCCCGACGCCGATGAGCGCGCCGAACACCGAAATCTGCAGCGACTCTAGCCGGATCATCCGGCGAATTGCACCCCTCTGTAGGCCGATCGCCCTCAGCATGCCAATCTCCTGCCGCCTCTCGACGACCGAGAGCGCCAGCGTATTGATGATGCCCAAGATGGAGGTCACGACTGCCAGCGCCAGGAGGGCGTACACGATGCCCAGCATCACGTCGATGGAGGAGCTGGCCACGCTGCCGTATTCCTTCGCCGTCATCACCTGGACGACCAGGTAATCCGCCACGGCGTCGCTGATGGGGCCACGCATCGCCTCCACACCGGCGGAGTCGGTGGCGGTGACGTCGACATAGGCCTGCATGGGAATCAGCTGGTCAGCTCCGGCGCCCGCCCGCTCAACCGCGGGAATGGACACGATAATCGCCTGGTTCGGGTCCGCCGTATCCGCGAAGATGCCGGTGACCTTCATCGGCGACGCTCCGCCCTTGCCCACCAGCAGGACCTCGGTGCCGACGCGCCACCCGCGCTTGTTCGCGGTGGTCTCGTTGACCACAATCTCCGAGGACGAATCGCCCAGATCGAGGGAGCCGGAGATGGCCCTGGTGCCGTACCACTTGCCCACGTCCCCATCGAAGAACGACGCATTTCCGCTTGGGGGGCCGAAGGAGGAATCGGCGTTCGCGGCGTCGGCAAGCGAGGGAAGCTCCTGCTGGGAGGCCACGAGGAGCGGGCCGAGTGCGAGCGTGGCGGTGTCGGTGACGCCGTCGACCTGCGCTGCCTTCTCCGCCACGCCCTTCGGCAACGCGACGTGCGAGGTCAGGGGTGGGGAGAGGACGTAGTCGGCGCTGAGGTTCGTCTCGGTCCATTCGCTAACGGCCGCCTTCATCGACGCGCCGAGCATGCCGATGCACGCCACGAGTGCGAGCCCCAGCGTCAGCGCGAACGAGGTGGTCGCGGTGCGGCGCGGATTCCGCCGCGAGTTCGTGGCCGCGAGCTTTCCGACGGCGCCAAACGGTGCCCCAACGATACGGCCCAGGCTTCCCACCAGGGGCAGGGAAAGGGCGGGACCCGCGAGCCACACGGCGGCGATGGCGGCGACGGCGCCCACTCCGACGAAGATGGCGCGCGGGCCGGTGTTGGCCTCGTGCCACTGGATTGCCCACATGATCAGGGCCAGCGCGGCAGCTGCGAGGATCGCGCCCGCCCAGGTGCGGCCGGACAGGCGGGTGTCGGTCGTCTGGTCGCCGGAGCGCATTGCCTCGACGGGAGGGACGGCGCCGGCGCGGGCAGCCGGTGCCCACGCGGCGAGGATGGTGATGATGATGCCCACGACCAGCGGAACCACCACGGCCGTCGTGGTGATGCTGAGCCCGCCGCCGGGCATGTCGATGCCGATGGAGCTGAGGATCCGGTAGAGCAACTCGCTGATGCCGAAGCCGGCGACGACGCCGAGGGCGGAGCCGACGAGCCCGACGAGGAAGGCCTCAAACAGGACGGAGACCGTCAGCTGCCTGCGCGAGGCGCCCAGCGCGCGCAGCAGCGCAAACTCCTTCGTGCGCTGGGCAACCAGCATGGAGAAGGTATTGGAGATGATGAAGGTGCCGACGAGCAGGCCAATGAGGCCGAAGGACACCAGGAAGTAGTTGACGAAGCTCAGCGCGGTGGAAATCCGCTCGGAGGCCTTATTGGCCAGGTCCTCGCCGGCTTCGACCTTGAGCTCGGGGAATTCCTTGGCGATGGCGTCGCGCAGAGCCGTGGCGCCCCCCTCGCCACCCGCGCCACGGTCCTTCGCGGCCAGAGTCACCATTTTCAGGCTCTTCCCGGTGCTCGGCCCGCTGCCCGCTCCGGTGCTCGGGCCGTCGCCCGCTCCCGTGTAGAGGTCGCGCCACTGCTCTTCAGTGAAGAAGGTGCTCAGCCAGCCAGTATTGTCGCCGGAGGTCTCGGCGATGCCAACCACGTGCACCGTGGCCTGCTTGAGGCTGGTCACGACCTTCATCTCGTCACCGATGCGCAGGTTGCCTAGCTTCGCGGTGGCATTGTTGATGACTACCTCGCCGGGCCTGCTGGGCGCCGAACCCTCCGTGATGGTCACCACATGATTGACCGACTTCTCCGGAGGGTAATAGGGCAGGCCCATCGAGGGCACGCCGTTGGTCTGGATCGGCTTGCCGTCGGAGCCAGTGACGGTGATGCTGCTGGTCGGCTCTCCGATGTTGAGCGCGCGCACTCCGGGGAAGTCCGCCAGCTGCTTTTCGACGTCCCTGGTCAGCGCGCCAGGTTTGCTCGGCGGGGCGCTGACCACAACATCAATCCCGTCGAACGCCGTGGAGACCGCGCCCTTAAAGGCCTTGTCCAGCGAGGCGGTGAAGACGAACGCGCCCGAGATGAACGCCGTACCGAGGACGACCGAGAGGACGGTTAGTGCCAGCCGGAGCTTGTGCGCCGCGGTCGAGCGCCAGGCGACCCTGCGGAGTGCGGAATGTGACGTAGCCACTGTGTACCTCAATTTTCCTGTCCGGAGTCCTGGGCCCTACAGATTCTCGATATCGGCCATGCGGGCCAAGATGGCCGCCGGGGTGGGGTCTCGCAGTTCGTCGACGACGCGCCCGTCGGCAAGGAAAACCACCCGGTCCGCGTAGGAGGCGGCGGTGGCGTCGTGCGTAACGATGACGACGGTCTGCCCGATATCGTCGACCGCGGTGCGCAGGATGGTGAGCACCTCGCGGGAGGAGTTCGAGTCGAGGTTGCCCGTCGGCTCGTCGCCGAAGATGATCTCCGGGCGGCTGACCATCGCGCGGGCGCAGGCGACGCGCTGCTGCTGACCACCCGAGAGCTCCGACGGCCGGTGCGAGAGGCGCTCGGTGAGCCCCAGCCTGCTCGTGACCTCCGCAAACCAGGCCCGGTCGACCTTCTTGCCCGCGATGTCGATGGGCAGGGTGATGTTTTCCTCCGCCGTGAGCGTCGGCACCAGGTTGAAGGACTGGAAGACGAAGCCGAGCCGGTCCCGCCGCAGCGCCGTAATCTGCGAGTCCGACAGCCCGGAGAGTTCTGTGTCGCCGATGTAGGTGCGGCCCGACGTCGCCGAGTCCAGCCCCGCCATGCAGTGCATCAGCGTGGACTTTCCGGAGCCCGACGGCCCCATAATCGCCGTGAACTCGCCCTTCCCGAAGGCGATACTCACCCCGTCAAGCGCGACGACGGCCGCGTCGCCGGCGCCGTAGCGCTTCGTCAGCTTCTCCGAATGCGCGGCTACCGACGCCCGCCTCGGTAGCGGAGTCTGCGGTGCCTGTGCGCCGGAGGGCTGGTGGTCAGCGGAAGTGCTGGAATCAGAAGTCATGGCTGACAACTCATTTCGTAGTGACGTATAGGTGCATAGTAATACGGCCCCCGGATTCGGCCCTTGCGCCAGCGCCTGCACCTATTGTGGCAGTTGCGGCGATAGCAATTGCTACAGCTACTGCGACAATCAGTGCACCCCCAGAAACAGCGGATTGAACACGCTCCGGCGCGACCGGAAGGTGCGCTCCTTCCCGGTTATCGGGTCGACGAAGCTCATCTCCGCGCACAAAAGGTGCAGCGGCTCCGCAACGTTTTCCGCCTCCTCCGGCAAGACCTCCGGGTAGACCTGGTCGCCCAGGATGGGAAAGCCCAGCTCGCACAGGTGCAGACGGAGCTGGTGCGTCCGCCCGGTCACCGGGCGCAACTGCCACAGCGCGACCTCGCCACAGGTGGCAGCTACCCCGTCGGCGTCCGAGGGGACGTCGGCAAGCGAGACGGACTCGACGACCGTGTGGGCGTTCGGCTCGCCCTCGCCTGGCCCCAGCGTGTGGGCCTGCAGCTCGCCTGCGATCTTGCGCTGGCGCGTGCGCACCTCGAGGGGAGCTGCCGGCAGTTGCCCGCGGTAGATGGCCGACGAGTGGGGCCCGAGGCCCTCCAGCCGGTCGACGCCGAGCGGCCGCGTCCGCGTCAGCGCGTGGTAGCGCTTAGTGACCTGCCCGGAGGCGAAAAGCCCCTGGTAGGCGCCTCGGACCTCGCGCCGGGCGGTGAAGATGAGCAAGCCCGAAGTCATGCGGTCCAGCCGGTGCGCAGGCACCAGGTCGGGGTTGCCCAGCTCGCGGCGCAGGCGCACGACGGCAGTCTCCGTAATGTGCCTGCCGCGGGGCATCGTAGCCAGGAAGGACGGCTTGTCGACGACCACCAGGTTGTCGTCGGCGTGGACAATCGGCATCGGCCCGGCAATGGTGGCTTCGGGGGCAGGGGTGCGGTAGAACCACATTTCCGCGCCGGGCTTTAGCAAGTCCTCCGGGGCGTAGGGGCTCCCGTTCGCGCGGACGACGAGGCCGTCGTCGAAGCGGCGGGCGATTGCGGCTTCGTCGTCATCGGGATGGCGGCGGTTTTGCCCGGTCACGGCACCGAAAAGGAGGTCCCAGGCCCGGGTGGGGGCGTCCCCGCGGCGGCCCGGGGCGGCGATGCGGGAGGGGTTGAGCCCGTCTCGGATGGGCAGGGGTTGTCGGAGCATGGCTCGACTCTAACAAGCGGGACGGACCGAGCTGCGGGGGAGTCCGGTGGCTCCGGAATCGGAAAAGATTGGCACCTTTGCTCCCTGTTGGGGAACACATGTTGGGGGTAGGGTGGAGGTGAAACGACAAACGAATTTGGCTCTCGTATTCAGGAGGGCTGAGTACAAGGAGGCGACAATGCCAAAGCAGAACATCATCGTCTGCGCGGTCGACGGTTCGGAAGCTTCGAAGACTGCCGTTAAGTGGGCCGCCAACACTGCTGTTAAGCGTGGCGAGCCGCTGCGCCTGGTCAGCAGCTACTCCATGCCGCAGTTCCTCTACGCGGAGGGCATGGTCCCGCCGCAGGAGCTCTACGATGACCTCGAGGCCGAGACTCTGGAGAAGATCAACGAGGCCAAGGAGATTGCCGTTTCCTTCGCGCCGGACGTAGATGTCTCGCACCAGATTGAGGAGGGCAGCCCGATTGACATGCTGCTCGACCTGTCCGAGCAGGCCACCATGGTGGTCATGGGCTCCCGTGGCCTGGGTGGGCTCTCCGGCATGGTGATGGGCTCCGTCTCCGCCGCGGTCGTCTCCCACGCGTCCTGCCCGGTCGTCGTCGTCCGCGAGGACAACCTGGTCACCGAGGAGACCAAGTACGGCCCGGTCGTCGTCGGTGTCGATGGTTCCGATGTCTCCGAGAAGGCCACCGAGTACGCGTTCCGCGAGGCAGACGCCCGTGGCGCCGAGCTGATCGCCGTCCACACCTGGATGGACATGCAGGTCCAGGCCTCCCTCGCTGGCCTGTCCGCCGCCCAGAACAAGTGGCAGGTCGTCGAGGATGAGCAGAAGGCCCTCCTCGGCCACCGCCTGGCGAAGTACTCCGAGAAGTACCCGGACGTCCAGATCAAGAAGGTCGTCACCCGAGACCGCCCGGTTCGCGCGCTTGCCGACGCCTCCGAGGGTGCGCAGCTCCTCGTTGTCGGTTCACATGGTCGTGGTGGCTTCAAGGGCATGCTGCTGGGTTCGACCTCGCGCGCTCTCCTGCAGGCCGCGCCGTGCCCGATGATGGTCGTTCGCCCGGAATCCTAGAACCGTTACCGAATATTAATAAGTAGAGCTAAAGCCGGTTTCCCATTACAGGGGAAGCCGGCTTCGCTTTTTCTGTGCGACGCTGTGCGCTGCATAAACGGCACTCATTTCGGCGTTCTTGCAAGTAGTTTCCATTTTTAAGGAGCGTTACGGGGCTGTGACATCGTTACTTCTCGAGGGCTGAAACCGTGCGATGAAGGGTTGACAGGGTGTGTAATTGTTCGTTCAGTTCTATAATTGGGGTTGCACGAAAAAGTTTTAGAAAGGAACATCAGTCATGAACGAACTTCTTCTCGCTGCAGCCTCCACCCCGCCGCTGAGCTTCATTGGCTGGATTATCATCGGTGGCCTCGCGGGCTGGATCGGCTCCAAGATTATGGGCACTGACGCTCAGATGGGCATCGTCCTGAACATCATCGTTGGTGTCATCGGTGGCTTCCTCGGTGGCTGGCTCCTTACCCTCGTTGGCTTTAACGTCGCTGGCGGTGGCTGGATCTTCAGCTTCGTTACCTGCCTGATCGGCGCCGTGATCCTCCTCGGCATCGTCGGCCTGGTCACGAAGCGCCGCTAGGCCTCATTGGCCCATCGCTCGCCGTTTTCTGGCCACTCGCGCCCCGGTTGTCGGAGAATTACCTTCGGTAAACCGGGGCGCTTTTGTGTGCGCAGGCTCGCGCATGGCCGGCATCGGTGCCGGCGTCGGCACGCGAAGCGATTGGGGCATTGGGTGCGTCCTAAAGTCCGCGCTAAGCTAGGCTTGTAGCAATAAAGACCGACTGGTTTGTTTGCGCGGGGTGTTTGCGCGGACCACGCCTGGCGGTCCGGGCAAAAGCGGTTGGATTCTGAGAGGACACGAGGTACTGCCGTGGCGGAAGCGACAACGAGCAAGGGCGCAAAGGGCGGCCGTGCTACCTCGCGTCGGCGGAATCGTCCGAGCCCGAGGGAGCGGCTGCTGTCCTCGGCGACCGAGCTGTTTACCACGGAGGGCATCCGCGTCGTCGGCATTGACCGAATCCTGCGTGAAGCGGACGTCGCAAAGGCCAGCCTGTACTCCCTGTTCGGGTCCAAGGACAAGCTGGTCATCGCCTACCTGGAGGACCTCGACGCCAAGTGGCGCGAGGCCTGGGAACAGCGTGTGTCGACGCTGGATACCCCGGCGGAGAAGATCCTGGCGTTCTTCGACCAGTGCATTGCGGAGCAGCCCGCCATCGATTTCCGCGGCTCTCACTTCCAAAACGCCGCGAGCGAGTACCCGCGCCCGGAGACCGAGACCGAGCAGGAGATTCGCGAGACAGCCGCGCAGCACCGCGCCTGGGTGTGGCAGCAGCTCCACGCCCTCCTCGGCGAGAATGACTGTACGATGCCATCTGCACACGCCAACATGTTGATGCTCTACCTCGACGGTGGCCTGGCTGGCGCCAAGATGTCGAAGGATCTCAACCCGCTGCAGATGGCCCGCGACCTCGCTCGCGATCTTGTGACCAGCTAAATAACTCGAAATTGCTCCCGATTACTCGCGGAAGCGCTTCCACTTCGACGGCTGTTTCTTTGTCGCCTGCCTCAACTTATTCTTCGCGCCTGAGCCCGCTGACCGCGCCAGATATGATGCAATGAGCAGGGCTCGTGGCGTCGACTGCGCCTTCTGCTGCTTCTTCAGCATTTCTTCGCGCGCCTTCTGCACCCCCGGGAGATAGGGGACATTTCCGTCGTGAAGCGGAACTCCGCCAGTCAGAGACGGCAGGCTGTCCTGCGCGCCGGGCCGCATTTGGCCGACGGCCCACCGAAACTGTGCAATCTTCATCGCCTGGGCCTGCTCCTGGGCCTTCTTTGCTTGCCGACGCTGCATGCGCTCCGACTTTTCAGCCTCGTAGGCAGCCTTTGCCTCCTTTGCCCGAAGCGGCGTGAGAATCGAGGTGGCGATCATGCGACGTTTGCTGCGGGCAAGGGATTTCTTCTCACTGCGGGCTTCGTTGTACTGCTGCTTTTGCAGGTCCTGCATGGCCTTGAAATTGTCCGACAGCGGATAGTTCTTTTCTATGTAGCGCGTTAGGTAGAGGTTTTGAGAGAGGGTCCAAAAGTTATTGAAAACCCAGTAGATAATAAGTGCGACAGCGGTAGGGCCGACGAAACCAAAAAAGAGAATCGAAAAAGGCGCAAAGATAATCATTGCCAACATGAATCGGCTCAAGAAGACCGATACTCGATTGGAATAATCGAGAGTCCTGGCAAGCCTTCTTGACGAGATAACGATGTTTAACCCAGTAAAGATCGCGGCTGCAACAATAGCGGGCGCAACGACTCGGAAAAGGTCGCTGTAGGTGATCCCCAGTGCGACAAAACGGTCCGCGCGCATATTGAGGTATGCGGGCAGGGGCTGGCCGAAAAAGGTGGCTTTGAGGAATTGTGACACTTCCTCCCGGCTAATGAATCCGACGCCGTGTGTGGCTGGCTGCCCCGGAGCGGCCGCAGAGAGAAGCATCTGTCGCAGCATCGATACCAGGCCCATAATCACGGGAATCTGCACCAGGGCTGGGACGAGGAGCGTGGAGGTCTTCACTCCCTGATTCTCACGCAATTGCTTGCTAGCGAAATTTGCATAGGTGGGTGCGCTGGGGTCGATATGGCGCGAGTAATAATCCCGGATTTCCAATAGTCGCGGGCGGAGGTTCGCCGACTTTCGGTTGGAAATGAACTGCTGGAACGCGAAATACAAAATTGAAGAGCGAATCGTAATGACCAGCAGTAAGACAGAAAGCGTCCACGAGAGGGACGCTGGAAGGTGAAGCACCTGCGCTAGCAGCAGGTGCCACAGCTTGAGAACCAAGGAGACCAGGTAGACCAAAGGCTCAAGGATTACCACCCGATCGACCTCCGTGGGTAGGGGCTAAGCGTTTTCGTACGCTTCGATAATAGCCTTGGGGAGTGCGCCACGATCGGCGACCTCAATGCCCTGCTCGCGGGCCCACTCGCGGATCTTTCGATTGCGCTCGCGGGAATGTGCGGCATTCGGGTTGGACGAGCCCTTCTTGCGCGGTGCAGTGACCGTCTCATGGTCAATGGTGGCCTTGGCGAGGTACGGCTCCAGCGTAGCTTCGAATTTTTCCGCATTGTCCAGCGAAAGGTCGAGGACGTAATTCTTACCGCGGAAGGAAAAGCGGACCACGCGGTGATTCTTCTCGTCTAGCGGGGTGCCATCAAGGTCATCAATGTACTGAATAAATTCGCGACGTGCCATGATTCTCCAATCAATTTTCTTCCATCGCAGTATATGCACGATTTCCATTAAATGTCCAAAGTATGAATAACGGTTCGTGTTGTAAGAGGACAAGGTAGGAAATTACTACGTTTTTCCTGTTTGAAAGCTGAGGAAATAGAAAAAGGCCGACACAAGGATCCTTGTGTCGGCCTGCAGCACATTGGTTGAGCTCCGGGCATTCCATTTCGTCAGCATGGAGCTCAGATATGCGATTCGAGGGAGATATTGGGCCCCGTGACTGAGCAGGGACCCCGAATGTGGATTGGAAAAAAATGCTTTCCAGCATCGCGCATTAGCGCGTTTCTGGTGCACTGGAGGTGTATTACCTGTGCGCTTTTGGTGTGCTATTGGACGCGGGACATACCTTTACCGCGCTCGCCACGGTAGACGGCGCGGGTGTAGAGTTCCTGGTCCGGGATCTCCTTGACTTCTACCAGGCGGTATTCGGCGGTGATGTCGTCACGGCCGACATAAACTGCGGCGTAGCCGTGGCGGTCGAATTCTAGGTATTGCACGTAGCGATTAGCGCCTTGAATGGCGGCGGTCGCGGTCAGCGAGATCGGGTTGTCCTGCGGCATGAGGACGATGTCGTCGATATTCGATGCGCTGACGGAGGAGCACACGATTTCCATCGCAGCGATGCCGTCGTTGGGGTAGCGGCCCGGAACACGCGGCACGTTGCATGCCCACGAACTGTGGATATCGCCGGTGAGGAACACGACGTTGTCGTACCCCTCGTCCTCCATGATCTTCATGAGGCGGCGACGCTCGGCGGCGTATCCGTCCCACTGGTCCGCGTTGTAGGGCAGGCCGTCCTGCGGCATACCGAGAAGCTCGGTGACCGCACGGGTCGCCTCCGGATCCATCGGCGGAATCAGCACGGGCGTAAACATGACGGAGTTGCCGACCAGGCGCCACTTGGCAGAGGAGCTGGCCCACTGGTCTCGCAGGAATTGGAACTGCTCGGAGCCGAGCATGGTGCGACTATCGTCGTCGACCGCACGCAGGTTCTTGAACTCCGGTGCCTTGTCCCTGTATGTACGCAGGTCCAGCATGGTGATGTCGGCGAGGTCGCCGTATCGGAAATTGCGGTAGAGATGGCCACCCTCGGAGAACTTGACGGCGCGAACCGGTAGCCACTCCAGGTAGGCCTGAATAGCGGCCTCGCGGCGTGCTGCGAAATCGCCCTCCTTGGCGGGGTCGTGGTTCTCAGCTCCGTCGCGGTACGTATCGTTCGCAACCTCGTGATCGTCCCAGGTAACAATCCACGGCTTCTTGCGATGAGCTTCCTGCAAATCCGGGTCCGTGTGATAGGTGGCGTAGCGCAGGCGATAATCGGCCAGCGTCACGGTCTCGTGTGCCGGCAGGTGGTCGCGCACCGGCCCCTTACCGGAGTACCCTCCGCGCTCGTACTCGTAGATGTAGTCACCGACGCACATGATGACGTCGATCTTGTCGTTGGTGGCCATATCGCGGTAGGCGGAGAAGTACCCGCTCTCCCAGTTGGCGCAGGAGGTCAGTGCGATGCCGAGGTGCTCCGGCGCGGAATTTACCGGCGGGGCCGTGCGAGTGTGGCCGATCGGTGAGATTTCGCCGGCGTGATCGCCGTCCGTGACGGTGAAGCGGTAGAAGTAATAGGAATCGGCGGAGAGGCCCTTGACGTCTACCTTCACCGTGTTGTCGGAAGCTGGGTCCGTGCGAAGCGAACCGGACGCGACGATGCTACCGAAGCCCTCGTCGGTTGCAACGTCCCACTTCACCCCGACGGGTCGGCCCTGATTGGAGCCGGCGGTATCGCCGGGGTGCGAGGAAACACGGGTCCAAATAATCACCGAATCCGGCAGCGGGTCGCCGGATGCGACGCCGTGCTGGAAGACGCGGAACTCGGGTGCAGGCTGGCTCTCCGGAACCTGCGGGAATCCCGGGCTAACGATCCCGAAGGACTGTGCAGCCGCGATCTTTGCGGACGCGATGCCCATGGCGCCGATGGTGGCGCCCGTCGCACCGGCGCGCAAGACAGCGCGACGCGAGGGGGCATAAGGGCGAGCAGCCCCTACCAAAGACTCAGCAGGAGAGTCCGTCGAAGGGTTAAGCGAAGGAGCGGAATCTCCCTCTGAAGCATGAAGCTCGTTGCTTTGGCGGTGATCTGAGTTCTTGGGAAACGGCATACGCACAATTACAAAACGAAAAAACGTGTAGTGCTAGTTGAAACCCAAAAATACGATAAAAATGGGGTAATTTCCTGTGGAAATTACCCCTTTGGGTGGTGCTAGACGTGTTTTCCGGCACCTACCCGGCTACTGGTACGCGCAACCCGGCTACTGCTATACGCCCAGCGTCGAAACAATCTGGCGGTCGAGCCCGTCGAGCTCGGCAGTCAGGGACTGGTGTGCTCGACGACGCTGATCCGGCGTCATCTTCTCGGCGGAGGCAATCGCGTCCTCCATGACATCGAGCCTGGAATTCGCGTCCTTAATGAACCCATCGGTGCCGACGCGGTTGCTGCGCCCGAGCTCCTTGAGGGACTTCCGGGTTGCCTCAATGCGGGCACGCAGCGGGGCGCCGTAGCCCTGGTAGCGCGCGACATCGCTACCCGAGACACCGTACTTCTTCGCCTCAACCTCCTGGTTGCGACGCTGAACAGCGGTAATGGTGCGGTATGCCAGCGGTACGAGGACTGGGACCAGCAGGCGTCCGCCACCGATCCAGGACTTTGCCTTGTCCTTGGTGAAGCCCTGCGAGCGCTGCTGCTCGAGGATCTTCTCCGCCATCTTCATTTGGTAACGCTGCTTGGCGGCCAGCGCCTTCTTCTCGTCCTTCGCACGGGACTTGCGCAGCTTCTCCGCGCGGCTTGAGGGCGCGGTTATCCAGCTTGAGCTCCTTCTTATTCAGTTTCTCAACCCTACGGACCTCATCGGAGGCTGCCTTGAGCTCTAGCTTGTGCTGGTGCTTCTGTTCGCGCTTGGCGGCCTTAACCTCGGCCTTCTGTGCCTTGCGCTTCAGCTTGGCGTTCTGACGCGCTTCCTCCCTGGCCTTGGCCTTGGCGGCCTTAACCAGCTTGGCGGCTTCACGCCGACGCTCACGAAATTCACCCAAGAAGCTCATTTTTTCCTTCGCTCAGTTACTCGCGTAGTGTGCTCGCGGACACGGTGGCGCTCGTGCCTCACCGGGTCGCACTGCTTTCTCGCCCAGCTTAACGTGAAACTTACGCCCAAGTGGCGTTACGCTAATTCACATTGTGAATGATGAACTTTCCCGTCCGGTCCTGCGGAGCGCTGACCTTATCGGATGCCGCTATCGCCTCAGCCTCGATATCCAGGCCGGGCGCACATATCTACAGGAAGCGGCCACCGCGTCCTCCGGCTCACGTTGTGCGTCCGGGCATGGCCCGGCTTCCCGTCGCTTGCCGACGGCCCTTGCCTCCATACCGGGCCTCTACTGGGTGGCCCCGGGCCCGGATGCGCAGCTCGACACCCTGGAAGCGCTAGCCCGCGGTGAAAACGTCATCGCCGGAGCGGTCCTTGCGCACCAGCGCCCCGGTGGCAGCGGCGTCTATGCGGGGATCGATGAAGTGTGCACGCCGGACCTCCTCGTCAAGATTGACGACGCGCCGAGTTCTCCGTCACCGACCTACATGCCGGTGTTGGTGGTGACCCGCCACCTGCTGTCCAGCCCGAGGCCCGCAAAGAAGCAAGGCAGGCCGTCGGCACACGCGATAGCGGAGTCGGTGCGAGCGCGACTGCTGTCGGTGGAGCGCCTGGGGCGAGATGGGGTACTCGGGCGGACGGTCCGAGACGCGCTCGTAGACGTCACGGACAGGAAACTACGGCACCACGGCCCCGACGCGGTGGCGCTGGGGCAGGCGGCGGCGCTGCTGCATAGGCTCGGCGTTTCGAGTGGGCTGGTCGGAGCGATCAGCGCGTCGGGGATGGGCCTGGATACGCGCAATATTGTGGTGGCGACGGAGGGCTCGCGGGTGGCGTCGTACCGCATGGCCCTGCGGGACGCGCGGGACGCGGTGGCGGCGACACTGCACAGGCAGGCGCAGCCCCCGACGCGATGGCAGGTGGGGCAGTGGCCACTGGCACCTCGGCGTATCCGCGAGTGCAAGAGCTGTCGCTACCAGGACGAATGCATGGGGGAGCTCGCCCGCGCCGACGATATTTCGCTGCTGCTGCCGGGGGATAAGTCGCAGGTTCTGCGGGAGTCGGGAATCGATACGGTGACCGCCCTCGCACGCGCCGACGAGTCCACCCCGGGCGCAGGGGCGGAGCAGCGGTGGCTCGCCCGCGCTCGCATCGCCGGCGTGGAGGCGCTGCGCAAGGTGGCACGGACCTCCGCCCCGCGAGCCGACGTGGAGATGGATATCGACATGGAGGCGTATCCCACCGACGGCGCTTATCTGTGGGGAACGTGGGTCCCTGGCGAGGACTACCGAGGCTTTGTGACGTGGCAAGAGCCGGGCGAGGACGGCCTCGGCGGGGAGGCGGAGGCCAAGAATTTTGCCCTGTTCTGGGAGTACCTGCGGGAGCGTCGCGAGGCCGCCGCGGCCGAAGGGAAGAGTTTCCGCGCGTACTGCTGGGCTGCCGAGGGCGAGAACTACTGGCTGAGGAAAACCGCGGTGCGCTTCGGTGGGCGAGAGTTCGCCGACGAGGAAACCAACAGCATCGTGGCCGTCCCGACGAAGCAGGAGGTCGACGAGTTTATCGGCTCCGACCAGTGGGTTGACATGCTGAAGGTAACGCGACGCCAGATCCTCTCGCCCGTGGGCATGGGGCTCAAAGTTGTTGCCCCGTGGGCGGGGTTCCACTGGCGCGATGCCGACGTCGACGGTGAGGCATCCCTGGATCTCTACCGCATCGCGACGGGAACTGATCTCGAGTACGTCAGCGAACCGGCCTTTGCGGGGCTCAGCGCGGAGGACGCGCGGGCGATGCTGCTGCGCTACAACGGCGACGACTGCCGCTCCGTCGCGCACGTGCGGGACTGGCTGGACAGCGGCCGGGCTACCGCCGAGGTTCCCCACGGCGAGGACCTGCCCATCCCCTAAACGCTCGCTAGCGCAGCCAGGTGCCGCGCCGGGCGCTGTGCCGCTTGTTCGCCCGCTCGCCGTCCCCTGCCTGCTAACGCAGCCAGGTGCCGCGCCGGGCGAAGTCCGCCTTGGTTTTCTTCATCGCGGCCTTGCGGATGATCGCCGTGTTCTTCTTCGCCAGCAGCACGAGCTGCCGGGCGCGTTCCCGGCGGAACGTCGTCCGTGGGGAGGCGTGGACATCACGGAAGAGGAGCTTCGTCGCAGCGAGTTGGTCCGGCGACCGCGTCGCCAGCTCCGCCAGGCGCCGCCGGGCCTCGGACAGAGCGGCGTCGACCGAGTTTGTGCCTCCCTCCGCGCCCGCAACCCACGTGGCCAGGCCAATCTTTTCGGCCTCGGCGCCGGAGAGCTCCTCGCCGGACATGGTCAGCCACTTCGCGGCATCCGGGGCGACCTCGTCGCAGATGGTGCGCATGCCACTCATATCGGGGATCAGGCCCCACTTCGTCTCCAGGATCGACCACTTCGCGTCCGGCGTGGTAATCCGGAAGTCCGCGCCCAGCGCCAACTGCAGACCGCCTCCGTAGCAGTGCCCCTGCACCACTGCGATGACCGGCACCGGCAGTCGCCGCCAGTCCCAGCAGGCCCGCTGGAACAGATTGGTGCCGTGAATATCGGGAATGAAGCCGGTTACGATACGCGAGGGCTTCGCAAACGCCGAGGCGAAATCCAGGCCGGTGCAAAACGACGGCCCCTCGCCGCGCAGAATCACGCCACGCAGGTCGCGGTCGCGGGCGAGTTCGCGCGCAACCCTCGACAGTTCCTGAAGCATCGGCAGCGTCAGCCCATTGATCTTGTCGGCGCGATCCAGCGAGACAATCGCAATCTTCGCGCCCTCGCTCTCGCCACCGCTTGCCGACGCCCCCACGCCCCTAGCCTTTCCCGTTGCGGGGGAAGCCGGGGCGTTAGGGTGGGCGTCGGCAAGCAGGTGCTCGAAGCGGACGGTGATGTGGGTGGCGACGTCGGTGGTGCGGGGGCGGGTGCTCATGGGCACCAACGCTAGGGCACCCGGTGGCTACGGTGGGTGAAAACAGCAAAAACCGACCCTCGGGTTCCCCCGAGGATCGGTGAGCAAGAGTTCGATGCGCGACCGGGACGCGGGTGGCCGCGCATCAAGGTTTTATGAGGCTCGTTTGAGGCTCGCTCAAGCTGCGCCGGGCCGAGTCAGGCCGGTCGGCGTCGAGCCGTGTGTGCCCGAATTACTTGGCAGCAGCGAAGAGCTCTGCGGCGTAATCCCAGTTGAAGACGTTCCAGACAGCCTTGACGTAGTCAGCCTTGACGTTCTTGTACTGGAGGTAGAAGGCGTGCTCCCACATATCCAGCAGCAGGACCGGCTTGAGGTTGATGGACAGGTTGCCCTGCTGGTCGGTCATCTGCTCGATGACGAGGCGGCCAGCGATGGTGTCGTAACCCAGGACGGCCCAGCCGGAGCCCTGCAGGCCGAGGGCAGCAGCGTTGAAGTGAGCCTGGAACTTCTCGAAGGAACCGAAGTCGCGGTCGATGGCCTCAGCCAGTTCGCCGGTCGGCTGGCCGCCACCGTTCGGGGACAGCAGCTTCCAGAACAGGGAGTGGTTGGTGTGGCCACCGAGGTTGAAGGCCAGGTCCTTCGACAGGGCGGTAACAGCAGCGAAGTCGCCGGACTCGCGTGCGGCCTCGAGCTTCTCGAGAGCAGCGTTTGCACCGTTGACGTAATTAGCGTGGTGCTTGGTGTGGTGCAGCTCCATAATCTCGCCCGAGATGTGCGGCTCGAGAGCGTCGTAAGCGTAGTCCAGCTCCGGGAGTTCGTACTTAGCCATTGGAAAATCCTCCTGAAAAAGAATCGATTTTGTTTGTGCGGTCGATCGTACTCGAGATGAGCGAATGCGCAACTAATTACGAAATAGATTACGCACGAAAATGGAAAAACCGCTGGTGGTGGCCTCCCCAAAAGGGTTGGGGGTGGGGCTGGAAGAAGCGTTTTCCCGGATACCCCCGTGTTGATGTGTCACCAAAGTGTGTCGGTGCGGGCGCTCCTAGGCCTTGTACTAGATCTTGCCCTGGGCGTTGTCCTAGGTGTTGTCCTGGGTGGGCTTCTTCTTTGCTCGCCATGCGAGTGTCGCGCCCACGGCAACTGCAATAGCGGCGAAGCCAATCAGGCCCCAGACTGCCGCGCCGGTCTTTGCCAGCGCCCCGCCCTTGGAGGATGATTTCTGCTCGCCCGACTGAGCCTTTGCCTCCGTCTTCATCTGCGCTGTGGCCGATGCTGTGGCCTTGGCGGACGCGAGTGTGGAGGCGCTTGTCGACGCTGCGCTGGACTTGGCCGTGCTGGACTTGGTGGCGCTCGTTGTGGACGGGGTGGACGACGTAGACGACGTGGACGCGGTCGTGCTTGTAGACGAAGTCGTGCGAGGCGTCGTCGTCACGCTGGTGGTCGTACTCGATGTAGTGCGCGCGGAGGTTGAAGTTTCGGTTACTTCGGTCTCGGATTTTGCGCCGCTGACCTGCACGGAACCTTCCATGGAGGTCTCAACCAGGTTGCTCTCGGTAGTCGATTCGCCGAAAGTGGTGACTTCCTCGCTAATCTCGGTCTCCGTGTGGCTGCCGCCGATGGGGCCGCCGTTGGAGCTGGAAATCGACTCGTGATAGTCGGCGCCGGAAGACTTTGTCACAAACTTTGCACCGAGTAGGTTCTGGTAGCCGTTTTGGGAAATGTAGATCTCCAGGGTTGCGTCACTGGGAGCGATATCAACACCCTTGACCAGCAGATCGGCCGCAGCCTTGATGCGTGCGATGTCGAAGATGCGGTCCCAGTCCTTCTGCCGGATCCAGGCCTTGTTGGAGTCCGTGAGAGTCCAAATCGCCATCTGGGTAGCAGCGTAGAACTATGCCTCCGAGTGCAGTCCCAATGTGGCCATGTTCTTGGCGCGGTTCGGGTTCGAGGAATATCCGCTCCACATGACGTTGAGGACCTGGGTGTCAATATTGCCCCCATTGGCCGGTGCTGTGGCGAAGCGTCCCAAGGTGGTGTTGTACTGGCGGACCCACTCGTTGCTCGATGCATGCGTAGGCGGGTAAGGGAGGTCCGCATTAAAGCAGTACGCGAGGTTATCCACGCTAGGGGTATAGCCCTGTGCGGACTCGTTGACGTGGAGCGTCGCGAACCGGCTCTTGGATACGTACGCATAGCCCATGTAAGTCTGGGCGGCGACCTGCTGTGGCTCTGCCGACTGGCCTTCCTCCTGTGCTGCCGCGGTCCGGGCGGTGGCCAGGATCGATGTGGCAGCGAGCAGGGCGGCGGCGATGAGGGCAAGTGCCATCATCAAGCGGTCCCGGACCGTGCGGGTCATGTCAGCGCGGGTCGTGTCGGCCTGTGCTTGCCGACGATGATCTCGTTGGCTGTACCCATTCAGCGGCGATCGCAAAGAATGTGGATAAGGCATGCATGCTCTCCTAGGCGGGTGAAGACGAGTCTATTTAGCTGCACTTAATGGCAAATATCATTCACAGAAAAGTGGACAATTGCATTAAGGGTATTCACAGCTTCTATTGGGGGCAAAAAGGTATGGCAAAAGTGTGAAAGTGGCCGCAATAGGGCCAGGTCGGGCGATGTATTGGCGATGGGGTGAGGATGTGATGTGGGTGCGGCGCAGGAAAAGTATTGCTAGCGTGCAATTATTTAAATGTATGAATGTGATGAAATAGCGCCGCACATTCCGGGTAGTCATAATTAGCTAATTGGCGTCGGCAATTAAATGTGTGCCGAGAATCACACGGTGGGGTGATCCAATGTCTATCCACTAGGACGCTCGTATGGTGAATAAGTAGGAGTGGTGCTGCCGGCCCTTCGAGGCCGTTAGACACGCTAAGCCCGTGGCGGCTGTGTCCTTCGAATCCACTTGGCGATGCGCTTAAACCTCATGTCGGCGGCGCCGTCCAGGTCGTCGTCAAGCGGAAGCCCCAAGACGGCGGCCCAGGCGGGGAGGAACTCGTACTCGTAGCGGTGGCCATGCCCGCTGGGTACGCCGACGGAGGCCACGCCGTCGATGACGACCTGCATGAAGGTGACGAAGGGGAACCAGCGCATGGATGGCAGGACGTCGCGGCCCAGGCGCTCGACAAGCCAGTCGGGGCGGCGCCACGCCAGCGGGAAGTCGCCCCACACGATGGGGTCGGAGGCGTGCTGCAGGAAGGCGACGCGGGGGAACTCCCATTCGCCCAGGTCGGAGCCGTAGAAGGACTCGAAGAGCTCCTGTGGTCGGGTGGCGAAGCGGATGTGGCGGCCGCCGTCGATGACCGGGGCGATCTGCGGCGAATGCTTATCGCGTCGCCCCGTCAACTCCTTCCACATCGGGGAGAACTGGGGCGCGCCGCTCCACACGGCGCCGTCAACGCGGGCGAGCATGTCCGTGGAATCCGAAAAGGCGCCGAGCCCGCCGAAGCCGCCCAGGGACTCGCCTGCGACGTAGACCTTCGGGCGGTTGTCCTCGGGGAGTTCTTCGAGCTCCTCCAGGACGCGGTGAATCAGCGCGCGGCCCGCGGCCAGCGGAGTGTCGTGGTCGGTCAGCCAGGCAATCGGCGAGGGCAGATCCGAGTACTGCAGCGCGACTTGGGCGCAGTTGCCGAGCGTCAGGAACTCGACCGCTTGCAGCGACCACGATGGTACCCATCCGGTGCCCGTCGTCGTGTGAATGACCAGGTGGTCGCGCCAGAAGGCGCCGGTGCGGTGGAGCTCCCGGATGATCAGCTCGGTCTGGGCCAGCAGCGAGCGTCCCGCCACCTTGCCCGCGTAGATGCGGATCGGCTCCTGCACCTGTGTCATCGGCCGCCCGGACACCGCCGCCAGGTCACGCGCACGTGGCCCCTCGGCGACGATGACCCGGCCCTGCGCGCCCAGCGCGTGCCACGGCTCCATCGACCAGGGGCTTCCCGAGCGCTCCGGCTCCCACGGCTGCGTGCGCCCCGGCAGAACCAGCGAATTGAGGTAGCGCGACTTCACCGAAATGCGCTCCAGCGCGCGCCGAATGACCAGCAGGTCCACGCTCGCGGCCAGGCCCCCGCCGACGATTGCGCCTGCCAGTACCGGCGCCACGCCGCGGGGCAGCCACGGCCGCAGGTTCCTCCGCAGCAGGTCATAGCCCCAGTTCGCCACAAACGTCAGGCCGCGCGTGGCCAGGTACAGCGCGCTCGCCGTGGCCGTCGCCCCGAGCTGCGCGCGTGCCGACGACGCGGAGTCCTCGCCGACCAGGCGGGCAATCTCCTTCTGCTGTGCGATCGACTTCAGCCAGATGGTGATGGTCGCGGCGGTCATCGCGCCGTGCCAGCCGAGCGCGAGTCCGCGCTGGTAGCGCGGCGGGAGCGCTAGTCGGCCTAGCTTCGTGGTGGCTAGGCGCTCGATGGTCTTGTTGAAGCCGTAGCCCACCGCGACGCCGGTGACGTGGCCCACGATTTGCGCGGAAAAGGTCACGACGGTCGTCGCCGTCCGCGTCCGGGGCATGAGGGAGGGGCTAAAAGCTGCCCACGACGCGATTTCAGCGCCGATCAGGCCTGGGTTCGAGGGGATTCCCGCCCGGAGAGTCCCGCGCAGTGTTCCTCGCCCGGTCCCGGTCAGCGCGGCGCGGACGGCGCGGCGCATGCGCTGTGAGCGGGAGGCGGGGCGACTTGCGACGTCCCAAGCTAGGTCCCCTCCGGCGCTGGATATGCCGGTGAATATGCGGCCCGAAGCGCTGCGGAGGATTCCCATGGTGTCCATCATCGCAAAAATGAGCGCGCCACGTATCGGAAATCGGCGTAGCCTGTCGAATGGAAGGTTTTCCGTATCGGTTAAGAAGGAGACGGGTATATGAAGGTTTCCGCAGGTAACAAGGTAGTCCTAATCGGCGCTGGTGACGTGGGAGTCGCCTACGCATACTCGCTTGTCAACCAGGGAACGGTCGACCACCTGGCCATCATCGACATTGATGAGAAGAAGACGCTCGGCAACGTCATGGATCTGAACCACGGCGTCGTCTGGGCATCCTCGCGCACCAAGGTCACCCAGGGAACCTACGCTGACTGCGAGGACGCCGCCCTCGTCGTCATCTGCGCCGGTGCCGCGCAGAAGCCGGGAGAGACCCGCCTGCAGCTGGTGGACAAGAACATGAAGATCATGAAGTCCATCGTCGACCCGATCATGGAAAGCGGCTTCGACGGCATCCTGCTGGTCGCCGCCAACCCGGTCGACATCCTGACCTACGCCGCCTGGAAGTACTCCGGCCTGCCCCACGAGCGCGTCTTCGGCTCCGGCACCATCCTCGACTCCGCCCGCTTCCGCTACATGCTGGGCGAGTACTTCGAGGTCTCCCCGATGAGCGTCCACGCCTACATCATCGGCGAGCACGGCGACTCCGAGCTGCCCGTCCTGTCCAGCGCCAACGTCGCCGGCGTCAGCCTGGCCAAGCGCCTGGCCGACAACCCCGAGCTCCACGACGAGCTGGAGAGCATCTTCGTCCGCACCCGCGACGCCGCCTACGAGATTATCGACGCCAAGGGTTCGACGTCGTACGGCATCGGCATGGGCCTGGCCCGCATCACCCGCGCCATCTTCCAGAACCAGGAAGTCGCGCTGCCGGTGTCCGCGTACCTACAGGGCGAGTACGGCGAGGAGGACATCTACATCGGCACCCCGGCGATTGTGAACCGCAAGGGTATCCGCCGCGTTATCGAGCTGGAGCTCGACGACTACGAGAAGGAGCGCCTGGCGGCCTCCGTCAAGACCCTGCGCGAGATCCAGGATCCGTTCTGGAAGTAGGTCCCCCTACAGGTCTTTCTGCCCCGGGAAACAGGTGAACTTCTGGTGAAGCCTGTGCCCGGGGCATACGCGTCGGCATGCAAAAGCTGCGCGCCGGGCGGACAATGAGGGGACAAGCGATTGTTCTCAATTGGTTCTCAATTGGTTCTTTTATGGAAAGAGGAGTCTGTCTTCCCCATGGCACCGGAGCACGCGGACGGCACCGCGCACATGTCCCGTCAGATCCAGCACGCCGGAGGCGTCCCACGCATCGACCACCTGATTAGCCAGGTCACGGACCTGATCGCGGAACTCGATGAGGTCAGCGCCTCGGCCGCCGAGCAGCTGGCGAAGGTGCCGGAGGGGCGGCGTCGGCACGCGGAGAACCTGCTGCACTACGCGCACCTGCGCACCATCGACATTCGCGGCCTGCAAAATAGCCTGCACGACCTGGGCGTCACCAGCCTGACCACCGCGGAGTCCTTCACCCGGGGCCGCCTGGAGCTAGCGCTGAACGCCCTGCTGGCCATGGACGGACGCACCTCCGATATCGACATCGCCCGCCTTATCGCCGACGACGCCCGCGCCGACCTCGAGCTGGACCGCAACGCCACCGAGCTCTTCGGCCCGAGCGCTCCGAGGACGTGCCCGCGCACATCATGGTGACCCTGCCGTCGGAGGCCGCCGACGACGCCGCCCTGGTCGAGGGCTTCGCCAAGGCCGGCATGGACCTGGCCCGCATCAACTGCGCTCACGACGGCCCCGAGCAGTGGCGCCGGATGATCGACCATGTCGAAGCTGCAGGCGAGAAGGCCGGCCGCCGCATCCCGGTGTCCATGGACCTCGCGGGCCCGAAGCTGCGCACCGGCGCCATCGAGCCGGGCCCCCGCGTCGGCCGCGCCCGCGTCGAGCGCGACGACGCCGGCGCAGTGATCTCCAAGGCCAAGATCTGGCTGACCCCGCGCCTGGAATCCCACCCCGAGCCCGTGCCCGAAGCTCCCGGGACGCCCCGCGCTGCCGCTGTCCGCCGACGCCGGGTGGCTGGATCAGCTCCAGGTCGAGGACGTCATCACCCTGCACGACGCCCGCTCCGCCAAGCGCCACTTCACCGTCAGCCGCATCGAGCGCGACGCCGACGGCGAGGTCATCGGCGTCCTGGCAGAGGGCCACAAGAACGCCTACATCGCCGAGGGCACCCACCTGCGCAGCAACTACGAGGTCACCCGCGCCGGAGGCGTGCCCGCGACCGTGCAGAAGCTGCGCTTCCACACGGGCGACAAGCTGATCCTCACCAGCCGCGAGGAGGTCACCGCCATCCCCAAGCAGTTCGGCGAGGTCCCGCGCATCTCCTGCTCGCTGCCCGAGGCCGTCGCCGCCCTGAAGCCGGGAGACCCCGTGCTTTTCGACGACGGCGCGCTTGCCGCCGAGGTCGTGGAGGTCGTGGCCGTGGAGTCGTCGGAAAGCGAGCCCTACTTCGACGCGCTGCTGCGGGTGCGGCGGACCAAGCCGGGCGGGCAGGCGCTCGCCGAGCACAAGGGCATCAACCTGCCGCAGACCGATCTGCCGCTCAATTCGCTGACGGACGAGGACATTGAGCACCTGAAGTTCGTGGTGGAAAACGCGGACATTGCGGCGGTGAGTTTCATCCGCACGCCGGAGGACGTCGAGTACGTACACCAGGTGCTGGACGGCATCGCCCGCGAGCACGAGGAGGCCGGGCGGGCGGACCTCGCGGAGCGGGCGCGCAGCCTCGGCGTGGTGCTGAAGATTGAGACGATTCCGGCGTTCGCGAACCTGCCGGGAATCATCATTACGGGCATGCGCAGGAACAAGTCGGGCCTGATGATTGCCCGTGGCGACCTGGCCGTGGAGCTGGGCTTCGACCGCATGGGCGAGGTCCCGGGGCAGATTCTGACGCTCGCGCAGGCTGCGGGCATGCCGACGATCCTGGGTACCCAGGTGCTGGAGAACATGGCCAAGGCGGGGCTGCCCTCGCGCGCGGAAATCACCGACGCGGCGTTCGCCCTGCGCGCCGAGTGCGTCATGCTGAACAAGGGCCCGCACATCACCGCGGCAATCGGAATTCTGAACAATCTGGCCGCGAAGATGGGGCGCTCCCAGCGCAAGAGCCGCATCATGCTGCGCAAGATCCGCAGCTGGGCGCACTAAGAGTGCACTAAGAGCGGGGCGCACTAGGATAAGGCGTACGTCCGTATCGGTCTATATCGGTCTATATCGGTCTAGCCACGACGAGGGGAGCCTGAGATGCCGCAAGCGCCAGTGCCGCCGGTGCCGCCGGTGCCACCAGTGCGACCTGGGCGCGTGCAGCCCGCGTTCCCTTCTCAGCCTTTGCCGCCAGTCGCGGCTATGTCGCCTGTGCCAGTGGTGCCCGTGAGCATCAACGAGGCGACCCCTCCCTGGGTTGCGGATGCGCTCGTGCGCAGGCGTGCCGACGGCGTCTACCGCTGGTCTGTGGCGGGAGGCGTCGCGGCGGCGTTCTACTCTTTCTTTTCCTGGCTGAGCGTGCAGACGCCCGGCAAGGACCTCCTCATCGCGACCCTCGGCCAGTTCGGCGCTTGGGTGGCGGCCTTCATCGGAATCATTTTCCTGGTGGTTCTGGGTTTCTCGGTGCGCCAGGTGCTGCAGACACTGCGCGACCGCGCCCTCTACGCCAAGCCGGGGCTGTCCCGCTCGGCGGCGGACATCCACACGATGCACCTATGGCCCGTGCGCAACATCTCGGGGCCGGTCGCAGCGCTGGCCGAGTCCGGGGTGTCCGCGGCCCTCGGGCCGGGGCGCTTCGTCTGGTATCTGACCTGCATTCTCTGGCCGGTCGCGATTGGCTGGTTCTTCTTTGCCGACATCGCGAGGACGCAGTTCCAGGCGGGCATCGTCACCGTGCTCGCGTTCGTGGCCACCGCGGTGACTGCGCGCCTGCTGGCGCTCGCGCTCGCGCCCGAGGACCACGTCCGGGCCATCCCCGCAGCGCACGGCGACGAGGAGTCCGCCCCGGCATTCTGGTCGAAGGGAATCATCAAGCCCGAACGACCCAGCAGCGGTGAGACCCCCTTCGAGGGCACCGCCGGGAACTTCGTCGACGACTACTACCGCTAAGGCGCCGCGGGCAGACCCAGGTCGGTGGAGGGGGCGTCGGCAAGCGGTTGCAAGCGGGAGGGGACAGACCCGGTATCCTGTGTGGCTGTGGGAAAGAAATCTCGTAAGAAGAATAACCAGGTACCCGAGGGCATGAGCCGCCGCCAGGCGAAGCTCGCAGCCCGTGCCGCCGAGCGCGCCGCGCTGGTGGGCAATCCGCGCCCGTTCGAGGGCTTCGACGCTGAGGCGGATCTCGTCGCTATTCGTGAGTTCGCGCCCGCGGTGGTCGTGCCCGCCCTGGTCGCCAGCGCCAAGCGCACCATCAAGATCTGCACCGTGCTGCCGGGCGGCGTCGCCGCGCTGACCCGCGCGACCGATCAGGGCGGCGACGCGCTCGTCGCGCTGCAGACCCAGGCCCGCACCAACGACGGCGCCGCGGACCTCTCCCGCGCGCTGGCGTGGGCCCGTGACGCCGAGGACGGCCAGCAGCTCTCCGCCGCCACCGACGGCGAGGCCGCACCGCTTGCCGACGTCCTCACCGGCGTCGACCTGGACAATATGGTCGTCCACCAGGACTTTGAGTGGTGGCTGCCGGAGGGCATCGAGCGCACCCCGCTGATCGAGCAGAACCTCGCGATGGCCAACGATGCGCTGCTGCCGTCCTACCGCCTGGACGCGAAGGTCTCCGGCGCGGTGTGGTGGATTGATCCGGGCGAGCGCGCCCACATCCGCTGGGTTCGCCAGGAGGCGGAGAAGCCACTGCTGGATGCCCTGGCCCGCATCCACGCCGCCGATAACCTCTCGCTCGGCGAGGGCACCAAGTTCGCCGGCGTCTTCCGCGCCGACGGCCTGCTGGTCCCGGTCTGGGACCTGGACAACACCAAGCCCCACGACCACTGGGTGTCCGCGCTCGAGGCTGCGGAGAAGCGCATCGCCGAGGCGCTGGCCTCTGAGGAGCCGCTGAGCGCCGAGGAGCGCAAGTCCCGCGAGACCATCGTGTCCCGCCAGGTCACGCTGCGTAACTAGGCGGCTACTTCAGTTCCTCGAACATTGCCGGGGCAGCCTGCTCGTCCCAGAGCAGGACGTTTCCGGCGTATCCGGTGTCCATCGCGCCCGCGGTGGGCACCGTCAGCGAGTCGGAGCCGAGCGCCATGCGTCCCAGCAGCCAAGTTAGGTGCCAGACGTGGTCGCCATCGCCGACGAATACGGCCTTGGTGCCCGCGCCCATGAGCCGGATCATCCGGTAAGGGTTCAGCCATACCCACGGGGAGGTGATCCGCCCCATCAGTGCGCCCATGAATTCGCGCTGGCGCTGCACGCGGTCGAGGTCGCCTTGTGCGGTCGCGCGGGTTCGGACGTAGCCGAGCGCCGTCTTGCCGTCGAAGGTCTGGCAGCCGGGCTGCATGTCGAGGCCCGCCAGCGGGTCATTGATCGGCTCGGTGGGGCACAGTTCCACGCCGCCGACTGCGTCCACGATTCCCGCGAACCCGCCGAAGCCGATCTCCGCGTAGTGGTCGATGTGGATGCCGGTGTTTTTCTCCACGGTGTCGATGAGCAGCTGGGGCCCGCCGAAGGCGAACGCCGCATTGATCTTGTTCTTGTCGTTGCCCGCGATGTCGACGAAGGAGTCGCGCGGGATGCTCACCAGCTTCGGCTTTCCGACGAGCGGAATGTGCGCAATCATGATGGTGTCCGTGCGCTGGCCAAAGTCGCCGCTGCCCGTGGAGAGCTGGTTGGCCTGCTCCTCGGTGAGCCCCGCGCGGGAGTCGGAGCCGACTAGCAGCCAGTTCGACGCCATCGTGTTGCTCGGGCGATTTTCCAGGTTTCCGAACGCGTCGACGCGGGTCAGGCGAAGATCCACGATGGCCATGGTGGCGACCAGCACGAGGATGATAATCAGCGCGATGGTCTTGAAACGCATGCGGGGCATGCGGAAGTTCGGGCGCTGTGGCTTCGGAATCCGCCCGCCGAAGCGGCCGCCACGTCCGCCGCGACCGCCTCGATCGTCCGGGGTCCCCTGGCCGGCCTGGTTGCCCTGTGGTGGATATCCACCCTGCTGGTAGCTCTGATTGCGGGGTTCGCCGTACCCATGGCCGTAGTCGGCATCCGGGTTGTACCCGCGGGGAGGAAAGCGTGGATCGTCTCCGGTGGCGCGGGAGCGCCCCGCATCCTGGCGGTCCCGCCGGTAGGACGGGGGAATCTGCTGGATGCGGGTCTCGTTCATCGGTTCACGGCGTGCCCCGCGACCCGGAAGGTCCTGGCGCTGGCGAGGGCCCGGACTGCTCGGATTGCCCGAATATGCCGAGGTCCCCTGGCGACTTTGTTCCTGCGGCCGTGGCTGGGGATCCTGTCGCGGTGGGAGGGGGCGTCGTGAAGCGGGGTTTTGGGGAGGATTCGGACGCGCGGGGCTATCGCCATCTACGCGGCGGTAGATGGGGCGGCCGTAGCGGTCCTTCAGCGGGCGGCCGTAGCGGTCGCGGGCGATGCGCGCGTCGTCGAAGTTACCTTCCATAGCAATTAACAATAGGCAACAGCGCTGCTCGCCGGGAATGTACGGGGCGATACTGCGCGGGTAGCGCGAGCACTACCCAGGACGCGGGGAGGGAGTGGCGCGGGAGGAATAGAGTGGAGACATGTCCGCCAGAAGAGAGGAAAACAGCCAGGCCACCCACGAGCCGGGGGTGTACGTCAAGACTCGTCACGGGGCGCCGCTGGGGTTCTTCGCCTGCGAGGCCGCGGGCCTGGACTGGCTGCGCGAGGGGCAGGAACATGGCGGGGCGCGCGTGGTGGACGTGCTGGGCGCCAGCGGGCATGCGCTTCGGCTGCGGCGAGTGGAATCGGTGGCGCCGGACGCGCAGGCGGCATACGAGTTCGGAAAAGCGCTGGCCATCACGCACGAGATGGGGGCCGGCGGCTGGGGCGCGGGTCCCGACGGCTGGGACGGGCCCGGATACTTCGGCCCCCCTGGACGAGCCGCTGCGGATGGATCTGACCCCGCGGGCCAGTTTTGGTGAGTATTGGGCGAAGGGCCGGATTCTGCCGGCACTGGCGAAGGTAGAGGGCAGCTACAGCGCGCGGCAGCTGCGGGTCTTCGATGCGCTGATTGACCGTCTGCTGGCCGGTGACTTCGATACGCAGGAGGCGCCGGCGCGGGTCCACGGCGACCTGTGGTGGGGCAACGTCATGTGGGACGCGGGCGGCGCGGTGCTGATCGATCCGGCCGCGCACGGCGGGCACCGCGAGGAGGACCTCGCGCTGCTCGCGCTGTTCGGGGCCTCGCACTTCGGCGAGATTCTGCGCGGCTACGAGTCCGTGCATCCGCTGCCGGGGTTCGAGGAGCGCTGCGAGCTGCACCAGCTCTACGCGGTGCTCATGCATGCCGTGCTCTTTGGCGGCGGCTACGCAGACCGGGCGCTGGAGATTGCGGGGAAGTACGCGGGCTAAATGAGCTTGCTGCACACCCACTACTGTGGTGGCATTTTTAGCTACCTGGCAGTAGCCATTTGGCTATCGCTGTAAGCGTGGAGGGGTGCTGGGTGGTACAAAAATTTGGATGGCATGCGTCCATGCAGGATTCCTCCGATAGCAGGGTTTGTTCAATGCCCCTGTTCAACGGTGGTTTTTGTCCTGTTGTCTTATTCTTTCATTTCGACCCGGCGGACTACCGGGAAATTTACTTTCAAAAAGCAAAAAATTGGTGCTAGGCGGCAGCTAAAAAAGCGCTGGCGAACGGGGAAAAGTAGAGATTGTTTTTTTTTACAATTTCGTGCTCTTCTGAAGATAAGTCTTTTGGATAAGTGCTGTTGTTCGTCGTTTTTGGAAGGGGTTTGTTGTGAAGTCGTGGGTTGGCCGTAGTGCTGTGGGATGTGTTGTTGCTGGTTTGGCTCTGACTGTTGGTGCTGGCTCGGCGGTGGGGCTGCCAGGGTGGGTGCCTGTGGCGGAATTTCCGTACCCGGGGCCTGTGGTCGGTGGTGAGCGTGAAATCCCGAACCGGCAGGTTGTGCGGTCGACGGTCGATGGGTGGGTTCTGCGTGTGGAAAAACTTGATGAGGCAATCAACTTCGCGCCTGCTCTTGATGGTGGTGTGACAACGGGCGAGGCATTTGGGTCCCTGTCGGGGCGGACGCGGATTGAAGGGCAATCGGCGGAGCCTCTGCGGGCTGGATATTTTGAGACCGGGTACCAGATTGGTTGCGGTATTGATGTTTCCGATGGTGCCGATGTTCAGGTCGCTGGTGTCGCTGGCGTGTCACCGTCGGTGGGTGTGTCGCCGTCTACAGAAGCTGGTGTTGAAGGTGGCGTGCAGGCCGGTCCGAGCGTGCAGGTGAGCTTGCCTGATGGTGCAGCCAAGGTTGGTGCTGATGCCAAGGCTGATGCGGGTGCGAAGGCTGGGGTCAAGGTTGATTCTGACGCTAAGGTTGATTCTCGTTTTGAAGTTGCCCCGACGGTGAATTTCAAGTTGAAGCCGGGTGGGGTAACGAACATTACGTTGGCGGGATATGACGTCAATCTGGAGAAAAAGCGCGCGGCCGGTGGGTTTACTGGTGCGCATCTGCAGATCAATGGTTGTGCCGGTCCTGTGTCTATCCGGTCGTATGTGTCGTTGTCGACTGTGACTGATACCAGTGTTGATTCTGTCGCTGTCTACGGTGATGCTCGCCGTATTCGTTAGAAGCCGGTAGCAGGACGTGGGGTAAGGCGACAGGTGTCTGCGTGATGGATGAATCAAAGGAGCTCCGCCGCGACGATGCGGGCCAGGGCGAGGTTTCCCCGACGGGGCGTGATGTGGCCCGCAGCGTGGTCGTAGCAGTCGTTGGCTTGGTGTTGATGCTGCCTGCTGTTGGTGTGATGCCGTATTTAGGACAGTGGATGACCCAGCATGGACCATTTGTGGTGATGCTGCCGTTTATGTTGTGGATGATGTTGTCTGGTGGTCTGCTCGGTTCTGGGACTAGTGCGGTTTGGCGGTATGCGAGGGGCAGCGATGATTACCGATAAGCATCATTGGTGGGGTGGATGTGTGGGGGCGGTGCTATGTGTGGTGGGTGCGACGTCGTGGTTGTCGCCGATGTATGCGCAGGCGCAAACGCCGCAGGAGCGTTGTCAGCAGGAAACGGCTGCTTATAACCAGGTACAGAAGGCGGCGTGGCAGGCGTCGCATCCGGGCCAGGAGGTTCCTGACCCGCCGCCGTGGCCGCCGTATCGATGCGGTGGTCTTCCTGGTGGGGGCAGCGGCCCTGGTGCACCGGGTGGTGGGCTCCCTGGTAGTGGCGGTGTTGGGGATGCGGCACCGTCGGGCGGGGTGGGTTCTGCTGTGCGACCGCACAGGTTAGATCAGTCGAGTGTTGGTGGTGCTGACACGTCGTCGGGGCGGGGTTGGAGTGATAATGGCCAATCGGTAGGTGGGCCGCGGCAGCAAATCTCCCCGGTTGTGCCGTCGGGTGGCTCGGCAGGCCGATCGGCGCGGTCGAATGTGCGGGTGCCCGCGCGTGCTGTGCAGGTCATCGATGGTGGGCAGCCTCGTGTTGTTGATGTTGTTGATGATGGTCAGGGCCGCGGTGTGGTTATTGATGCCTATGGAGTGCCTACTGGTGAGACTGTGACTTCTGATGGGCGCGGTGGGTATGCGCTGGTTCCGCCGGGAGCTGTTGTAGGCAAAGTTCCTGGTGAACAGGCGCTTGGTGTGAACGAGGCTGCGCCTAGCAGTGGTGAGGAGGACTCTGCCGAACATCGTCCGCATGAGCAGGAGGTACCGGCGAAGGGGGCAGGCGGTCAAAAGGTCACGTCTGATGTAATGGCGGCATCAACTGAGGGCGCTGGTGTGGCCGGTGGTGCGGCTGCGGCGTTGATTGGCGCTGCGGTTGGTGCGGCGCGGCGTTTTCGTCGTGGTGGGCGTGGCGTGTTTGGTCGAGTGCATGAGTTCGGTTGGGTACAGCCGGATGGGGATGTGCAGCGTTTTATGGTTGTTCCGGATGCATCGGCGCCGCATGAGCATCGTTTTGATGTTGTGGTACCGCCGGATGGGGAGATGGTGACCAATCCTGATGGCAGCGTGGATGTTGTCGATAGTCAGGGTCGGGTCGTTGATCATGTGCGTCGTCCGTGGGCATTTGATGCTGCGGGTAGGCCGGTGAAGACGTGGTACGAGATTGATAATCAGCGTGGTCAGTTAGTGCAGAAGGTTGCGCCTGATCAATCGGTGGTGTATCCGATTGTGGCCGATCCGGAACAGGATAAGTCGAGGGTGGTCAAGGGGGCGCCGCGTGCTGTGGCGGGGAAGGGGATGCAGGTTAGGCCGGCTGTGAAGCCTGCCGTGTCTAGTCCTGCGCCACCGAAGACGGCGTCGTCGAGGGGTTCTTCGTCTGAGCGGGCGCGTTTGGATGCGACGGTGCCTGCGCGTCAGCCGGGTTTTATTGGTCCGGTGACTGCCGAGGATGCTGCAGGACAGCAACGGAATAAAGCGAAAATTCAGCGGCAGCAGGTGGACCGTGCGGCGGCGCAGCGTCGTGGGTCTGGGGTGAAGACGTCGAAAGAGATTATGTATGAGTCGGCTACTGGGCAGAAGTTGCCGACGGAGCGGCAGGTCCAGCCTGCGAGTACGCGCCCTCGTCATCCTGTCGATGAGATGTCGCCGGAGGGTGATCATATTACTCGTGATGCCCAAGGCCGCATTGATGGTGTGTATCCCCATGGTGCTCCTGCCGGGGTGAGGAAGACCCGGAATCCGGATGGGTCGGTTACGGTTACTGAGGGTGGTCGGCAAACGACGTATTATCCGGCGCCTGACAAACCTAGTCGGGGTGAGATGGTTGTTGAGTCGCAGACGTTTGATCGGGATAGAAATCAGACTCGTCAGGTGCTTGATCGCGATGGGGCGCGTGTTGAGCAGGTGGTTTCTGGTCGGCAGGAGGTTAATGCGCCTGTTGGTGCGCCGGTGAAGTCTGTGCCGGTGGCGACTCCGAGTGAACCGGTGGCGGGTGAGCAGCCGATCCCATCACGGGGCAAAAGCGGCGGTAATGGTGCTGCAAAGGCTGCTGCTCCGAAAGAATCGATTCGCGGCCCTGGGAGAATTGGAGATGCGGCAACCGCCTCTGGTGGTTTAGGAGAGGGACTATTAAATGATCACGAATCGCCTGGTCGTCATAGGAGTCCTCGTGGTGAATTACCCAAGGGCAACGCTGCTTGGAGAGGAATAGGCAAAGCTGCTAAAGGCGTCGGAGCAGCTGGAAATGCTTATACTCTGGGAAAGGCCGGGATTGATGCATGGAATGATCCAACCCATGTCGGGCATCATGTTGGTAAAGGTTTGGGCTCGGTTGCCGGAGGAACAGTAGGCGCGTATGCAGGCTCTGCCTTGGGAGCCTTTGGTGGCCCCATAGCTCCAGTGACAATTCCTTTGGGTGCAGCACTCGGTGCCTATCTGGGCTCAACGTTCGTCGGAGACCCAGTGGGTACAGCAGTAGGGGATGCTGTAGATCAGAATATTAGTGGTCGGTAGTTATGGAATTGTTGTCCACAGTCTTTGATATGGGGATCTTCCCATTTATTTTACTGTCAATTATGCCGTGGTTTTACCCTTATTTTGCGAAAGGTGATCTACCGTATAAGAGAGAAGAATACCCAGATGCAGCATGGCTTGTTGTGACTATTGAAGGAATCGTCCTTTGTACGGGTATTGAGATTATTCTGGCCTGGCCTTGGTCATATATCTTTGATGGTCCGATTCACCTCTATTTTGCAATGGCTATTGTAACTGTAATTAGTGGAGCGGCAAATTATGTACAATTTAGGGAAAAATTTAATACTAACATAACATGCCAAGGTATTGAAGAATATTCCCTAATGAGATATAGCTGGATAATTAATAGAAAAAATTAACAAACAGATTCATAAAGCGTGCGCGGGATTTTGAAATATGGCTAACTATAAAATTTTTAGAAAGTGAAGATGGGGATGGGAACGCTAATTGCAATAGTGTCCATCGGCCTACAATTAATGCTTTTCTGTGCAAGTGTTAGATATTCTTACCTGCTCGACGAAGAGAGCCATTTAAGTATATGGAAGGATGAGGTGGACGCATTCTTTGTTTTAACCATGGAGGGAATTTCAGTAACAATTCTGCCATCTCTGCTTTTAACGGTCTTCCATCTTATGATTACAGATATAGGTGCCCCGTATGTGGTATTCGCCACACTTGTGATTTTAGTATCTGGGATTAAATTGTTCTTCAGATATAGGGAGCAATGTTATGGCGAACTTTCCTTATCTGGTATTCGTGAATTCGCGAAGTGGCGTTACTCATTTTTCACAAAAAGATAAAATACGAAACTAAAAATCATTGCTCAATATAACGTAAAAGCATACTCTGTGAGGCTAGAATATGTACGAAATTAAATTATTCTCAAGCGCCTGCATGTTCCTTGAGTTGCCCTCCGGGTGGCGCAGATTTGAGGACCTTGATAGTCAGATTATCCGATTTACTGCAGTATCTACTTTTACATCTAGAACCTATGCGTCTGTTGTAGTCACTGTTGAAGATGCCTCATTTTTTGGGGATACCGTAGCTAAAGCTAGCCCTTACCAGTCTTGGAGCAAAGAATATATTCAAAGCGGTGATATAGGCAAAGGAAATAGGGTGGTCGAGCTTTTGACTGCTGTTCCCTCCGGTGGAGGAATGAAGGCTGTGGTAGTTATTGCTCAGACTAATTGTGCTGACGATAACATTATTTGGGATCAATGCTTATCTATCATCGAGTCAGTAGATATTAACTAGTTGATATTTAGATTCTGCGCTGGCATAACGTCGTAACCCGAGGGCAAGCTTCGAATGAAGTCATGTAAGAGGTGCCGGTGGCGACTCCGAGTGAACCGATGGCAGGCGAGCAACCGATCCCACCGAGGGGCAGACCTGCGAGGCCTAAGAAAGATGATAGTTCGGCGATGGGGCCGACCGTCGGTAAGTCTGATCTTGGTAGTGCGATTTATGGTACTGGTACTGATGCTGGCTTTACCGTGACAGAGGAATCTGCAAAGGCAGCGGGTGGTGCAGCTGATGATGTAGTACGTGCAGCACGTTGGGGCGGGCGTGCCACGGGATCACTTGGTGGTGTGTTTAAGGCTGAGATTGATCGCCGCTCTGGGATGGATCCGGTAGAGGCATACGCAACAAACGGTATCGGTGTAGCAGCTGGTGCTATAGCGGGAGGAGCTGCCATTGCGGGAGCAACTGCTCTAGCTCCACCGGTAGCTGCAACGGTTGCTGCCGGAGTCGGTGTGGGCGCCATAGTTGGCTTTGGAGTGACAAAAGGCCTTCAGGCGGCGATTAATTATTTTTGCAGGGAGGCCAATGAAAGCTAAAAACTGCGACATAGAACGAGAGCTCTTAGTCAGAGATGTAATCTCCGTCATATCGGTGTTGCTCCTATCTGTCCTTCTCATTGTTATGTTTAAAGCAAATTCGGTAACGACTAAGTTATATGTACTCTCTTATATCGGGTGGGAAGTAGTTTTTGTTTACAGAATTATAGTGTTCTTCGATCCAATAATGATGGCAAAATCGTTTTGGGAGCCTGGAAAGAATACGGGACTCAACATTAGATTTAGGTGTATTTGGATGTTTCCTGTATTTATTATCTTGGCCAGCCTGAGTTCATTCCTGCTTTTATTTGTCAATGATATTTCATTTGAGTCACGTCAAATTCCATGATTGGATCGCAGCCTTTGCTGCTATAGTCCTAGTCTCTGGAAGCATTTACTATTTGTCCAGTGGGAAAGCCAAAAAAAATGACATTGAGAATCGATGAATCTGGCGTTAGATTTAGCTCGTTTAGATCTGAATTAGTATTCATGTATGAGGGTATATCCGAAGTTCAGTCGCGCTCGTGGGGAAATTCCGTCCATCTCTGACGGTATCCGGAGATGGTATTATAAAATGGACTGCAATTAATGGGAATACCGTTGAAAAGAAGATAAAGTCTTTTACATTTTGGGGATTTGGCATTGGACAGCAAAATCCTCAAATGCTTGAATCTGAGATAAGAAGCCGTATGGGACACAGAAAAAAATGACTACTAGACCCGCTCTTCCGGTCTTAAGTAGACCGGTCGGGCCAGGGGGGATTTTGAAGTAAAGGAAAAGCCTACGAGTAGTAGGTAGTTATGGAACTGGTATCTACGGTCTTTCATGTGGGGATATTTCCATATATTGTATTGGCGGCTATTCCGTGGTTTTACCCTTACTTTGCGAAAGGTGATCTGTAGTATAAGAGGGAAGAATACCCAGATGTGGCATGGCTTGTTGTAACTATTGAAGCAACTATCCTTTGTATGGGTGTTGAGATTATTCTGGCTTAGCCCTGGTCATATATCTTTGATGATCCGATTCATCTCTATTTTATGATGTCTATTGCAACTGTGATTTATAGCCTTGCAGGCTATTTTCGGTATAGGAAAACATTTAGGACATAAATAACAACCCGGGGGTCAAGAAAATACGCTCGGGCAAGGTATGTATGGATCATTAACCGAAAGCGTTATTAAAGAATAGATGAAATGTTAGTAATGATTCGGTGTATGGCTAACTATAGAAGTCTTAAAAGGTAGCGTTGGGATGGAAAACCTCATTGCAATAGCGTCCTTCGCTCTGTAATTCCTACTCTTTAGTATAAGTGTTATATGCTCGCCCTATCTAATAGGAACAGTGCCTTTGAGAAGTGGGAAGATAAGGCGGCGGCTACGCAGGGCAGACCCTTAAGATTGCGGAGAAATACGCGGGGTAGAAACTTCCAACTTCTGCAATTAGTTATTAATGGATATTTTTGGAAAAGAATTTAAAGGCGGGATGAAATGGTCGGGGATCTATTTAATAAGCTGCTGCCATCGGAAGCGAAGTTTAGTTCTGTTTATGAGATATCTGCCGTAATTTTAGGATGACTTTCGGTTATCTTTATTTCTCTTAATGAAGCTCCATTGGAGGTAGTGAGAAGTATTGTCCGCTTTTTTTAAATGGTCCTATGGTGATGAACTTCTTAAAGGTGTAATTGGGTGGTTTAGTTCTGTTTTCAAACAGACTGGTGTTTTATCATTGATGTTAGCTCTCGTGGATGCTTGTGTTTGTGCGATGATGTTTGGGTCCCTGGTTTCAAGGGCTGTCTTTACAATTTGGATCCCCATGTTTTTATTGGAAACAATTATGTTTCCTATTTGCAGTGGACTCTTTTTATTTTCGTTTTTATTTCCCTGGCATCTGGAATTGCTTTCTGGATTCTTGAGAACCGTGTCGACCGAGATCTGGAAAGAAAGTTATTTGATTTTTGTTTGAATATGCTTTCGGCAATAATTGTGTTAATTATTTACCCTTGGGTAATCTTGGTGTTCCTCTTTGGAAAAACGGAATCGATTGAATATTCGTAAATTTTCTAAGAGTTTCATATTCTCTGAAATAAGTGGTTAGCGCTTATGAAGTGGGATAGCAATCTAAACCAATCCGTATCAATTCTTCCTCCCCGCAGCGCACCGCACCGATGTTGACACTGGTCGCAGGCAGCGCAGGGAGTGCAGCCCCAGCGGCCGGCACAGATTCCGCAGAGCCCCCGCCACCTACGGGCACCGACAGGCTCGCCCAGCCGGTCAAATTCCACAGGGACAGCCATGGGGTCCAGCGCGTCTGCTCGTCGAAGTCCTCCCACGGCGCAAGGGAGGAAAAGTGACCAATCGCCGGCGGATCAAAAGCCAGCGTCGGCGTAATCACGGCATCGACGTCCCAGCGCCGACGAATCCGCCCCGGCAATTCCATCCGCTGCGCGTGCGTGCGCGCCGCCTCCTCCGCACTAATCGCGCGACCGGACTCGCGGATCCACCGAACCATCTCCGAATAGTCCGCCTCCGGAAGCCGCGCCGCCAGCCGCGTGATGGTCTGCCGGAAAATCTCGAAGGCGTCCGGGCCCTTCGGATCGTAGGGGCCGGGCACCTCCACCACGTCGTAGCCCGCGTCCGCCAGCGCATCCGCCGCAGCCCACACGCCGTCAGCCCACCGCTTATCGACGCCCACCTCCGCGTGGAAGGGCTCTACGGTCACGCCCACACGAAGCGGGCGACCGGAACGCGGCCGGGCCCCGTTGGATGCCGGGCCCAGGGCGCCGACCCCGTCACCTGCGGGCAGGGGGACGCCGGCCAGCAGGGCGGCGTCGGAAAGCGAGCGGGTGAGAAACGCGGGTGTGGACAGGTGCCCGTGCGTGATGTCGTGCGCGGGCTTCAGGCCGACCAGGCCGCAGCAGGCGGCGGGGACGCGGATGGAGCCGCCGCCGTCCGAACCGAGCGCCGCGGGCACGACGCCCGTGGCCACCGCGACGGCGCTGCCGCCGGAGGACCCGCCCGGGGTTCGTGGGCCGGTGCCGTGGGCATTCGATGCGTCGCCCAAGTCGCCGCCGAAGTGGGGATTGCGCGGCGCGGGCAGGTCGATCGGCTCCGTGTAGGCGGTCATGCCGACCTCGGAGGTGTGCGTCGTGGAGGTGAGGATCGCGCCGCGGGCCAGCAGCTTCGCCACGGGCTCGGCGGTCTCTGTGGCGCGGAACGCCAGGCGGGCGGAGCCCATCGTGCAGTCCACGCCGTCGATGGTGAAGAGGTCCTTCACAGCCACAGGCAGGCCGAGGAGGTCGGGGGAGTGGGCGCTGCTGCCAGCGCCGCCACCAGCCCTTTCCAGCTCCGCCGCACGCTCGACCGCCATCTGCGCCAGGGAGACGGCCACGCCGGAGTGCTCGGGGTCGTGGGAGGCGGCGTCGGCAAGCGAGGCGAAGCGATCGGCGACCTCGCGCACGCCCAATTCGCCCGATCGGACAGCCTCGGTGAGGGCGCTGGCGGAGGACTCGGGCGGGAAGGTCATGCATTAAGTGTAAAAGCACCCTAGGCTGTGACTATGACGACCGTGACTTATCTGGGGCCCGCAGGAACGTTCACCGAGCAGGCGCTGTGGAATATGGCGCGCGCCGGGCACATCGATCCGGCGGGCGAAAGCGCAGTCCAGGCCGTGCCCGTGACCTCTCCGGCGGCGGCACTGGGAGCCGTGCGCCGCGGTGAGGCGGACTTCGCGTGCGTGGCCATCGAGAGCAGTGTCGACGGCCCCGTCACCCCCACCTTCGACGCCCTGGCCGCAGGCCCGGAGCTGCAGGTCTACCGAGAGACCGAGGTCGGGGTGGTCTTCTCCATTCTGGTCCGCCCCGGCACCGCGCCAGAGCAGGTGCGCACCTTCACCACGCACCCGGTCGCGTACCCGCAGGTCAAGCAGTGGGTCGACGCGAACCTGCCGGGCGTGGAGGTCCACCAGGCTAGCTCGAACGCTGCGGCCGCGCACCAGGTTGCCGACGGCCAATTCGACGCCTGCGCCGCCCCCGCACGCGCCGGGGAACTGCTGGGCCTGGAAGCGCTGGCCACCGAGGTCGCCGACGTCCGCGGCGCCCGCACCCGCTTCGTCCTGGTGGGCCGCCCCGGCGTGCCGACGCCCCCGACCGGCTCCGACCGCACCTCCGTCTCGTTCACCCTGCCCAACGAGGCCGGCACCCTCATGCGGGCCATGAACGAGTTCGCCGTGCGCGACATCAACCTGACCCGCATCGAGTCCCGGCCGACCCGCGAGCTCTTCGGCCTTTACCGCTTCTACATCGACTGCAACGGCCACATCGAGAACCCGCAGGTCGCGGCGGCGCTGACCTCCCTGCACGAGCACGTCGAAAACCTCCGCTTCCTGGGCTCCTGGCCCGCCGCGGAGGGCGGCTCGCACAGCGCGACCACCCCGCCGCCGGACCTCACCGCCTCCATCGACTGGGTCAACGGCCTCAAAGAAGGGCGACGATAACCATGAACGCCAACCTCGGAAACTACACCTCGGAAGGCCCCGTCGGGCAGTCCCCATTCCTCGATGATCGCCCCGACCACCTTGAAGTTCTCGACCGCGTCGAGGGCCAGCGCATCATCTTCATCCGCCACGGCCAGACCACCGGCAACATCGGCCGCCACCTCGACACCGCGCTGCCCGGTGCACCGCTGACCGACCTGGGCGTGACGCAGGCGCGCGCCCTTGGCCGGATTTTGCTTCCCGACGCCATGGGAATCAGCGACATCGTCACCTCTCACGCCCTGCGTGCGCGGCAGACCGGCGCTGGCGCCGTCGGCGGGCTGCACCTGCTCGGAGAAACCGGCGTGCGCCTGCGCCACGAGGGAGGCCTCCACGAGGTCCAGGCCGGCGACCTGGAGGGACGCAACGACCGCGACGCGCACATGGCCTACATGAGGGCCTTCTACGAGTGGGTCAGCGGCAACTGGGAGCACCGTCTGCCCGGCGGCGAGTCCGGCGAGGACGTCCTGGAACGCTTCCTGCCGACGCTGAAGACCCTGGTGGATCAGGCGGCGCAGAGGAAGCGCGACGTGGTCATCGTCAGCCATGGCGCCGCCATCCGGGTGGTCTCGCAGTACCTGACCGGCATCGACCCGGAGTACGTGCTGCGCAACCGCATTCCCAATACCGAGCGCATTGAGCTGGTGCCGGGGGTGGGGGCCGTCGGCAAGCGGGGCGAGGGCAGTGTCGACGGCGGCAGTGACGGAGCGAGCAGCGCGCACGTCGGCGTGGAGCCTGGTGCGTGGGCCGTCAAGCGCTGGGGAGAGAGCCCGCTGCCGGAGTAGCTGGGTCAGTCCTAGGGACAGCCGGAGTAGCTGGGACACTCGGGGCAGGTGGAATAGGCGGGGATGCCTAGGGCCTGCCTAGGAAAGGTCCTTTCGCTGCTCAATCTGGCGACGCTTCTCGGCCGCGATTCGCAGGCGCTCGGTCCGGCGCTTGGACTCCGAATCCGAAATCTCTTCGAGGATTTCCTCCTCATCATCGCTGATGCCCAACACGGCGCGGCCCCCTAGTGCGACCGCCATCGCTACCATGAAGCCCGTCCACGCGTACTCGAACTCGGTGAAAACAAGCAGGCCAATAGTGATCAAGCCGATGGTGAAGGCGAACCCGTCGAATATTTTGAGACGCTTGCCTTTTTCTAGCAGGGCCTGCAGCTCCGACTCCGCCGACACCTGCTGGAGCTCGGCTGGAGCATCTGCAGCGTGCTGAGACCCCGGAGTGCCGGGCTCAGGCTCGGCCAGTGCGCCTGTGCCGCCTGACTCAGACGGGAGATCCGCGAAAAGTCGGTCCAGCTCGGCCTGACTACGAGCGACGGCTGCTGCCTCGGTCCGCTCATCGAATTCGTCGATATCCAGGTAACCGTCGGCGAAGAAGTTTCCCAGGCGCTCCATCGCCTTGTGGCGGTCGGTATCGCCGATTCTGATTTCGGGCGGCTTAGGGCCGTTGGTGCTGTCGGTGCCGTCAGCTCCGTGGGAAGTTTCGTTCATAAACACAGGATACGTGAGGGAGTGAAACCGCGAGGTCAGGAAGTCAGGGGCACGCGGGCCCATATCCAGGCAGTTAGGCGTACCCCAGACGATCGAGGTCGTCCTCGTCGAGGCCGAAGAAGTGGCCGACCTCGTGCAGCAGCGTCACGCGAATCTGCTCGACCAGCTCCTCCTCATCGGGGCTGATCCGGCAAAGCATATCGCTGTAGAGGCTGATGATGTCCGGTGGGCCCCAATGATCCGCGGTGCGTTCGGTCAGGGGGACGCCCTCGTAGAGTCCGAGTAGCGTCGGCTCGTCCGGGTTAAAAGGCCGGACCTGGATAACGACCTGATCTAACTGGTCGAAAAATTCCTGCGGAATTCGGTCGATCGCGGCGTCGACCAGCTCGTCGAAACGCTCAGGGCTGACGTGGACCAATGCCGGGCGCCTACCTACTGCTACTGCGTCGGGGCTGCAGGGGCAGCCGGAGCCTGTGGTGCCTGTGGTGCCTGCGAGGATTGCTGCTCACGCAGCGGATTGCGCGGCGGAGGTGCTACCGGCGGGGCGCCGTCGATAGTAAACGTCTGGTTTGCGTGACCCTTCAGGGTGGAGAAACCGCCCGCGCCATTGTCCTTGATCAGCCAGCAGTTCACGCTGCGGGAACCCGAGTTGAGTGCCTCCTGCTTTAGGGAAGTCCAAAACGGAACGAGCGTCGAATTGTAAAGCGGATCGTCGCCACCCAGGTAGTTCTGGGCAAGCGCCACACACTTGTCCGAGAGCAGATCGTTCTGCTCCTGATCCGTCGGAACGGCGTCGCCGAAGTGGTCGCGCAGGTTAATAATTCCGGTGGATTCCATCAGGTGGTCCTCATCGCAGCTCACCTGCTCAATCGCGCCCTTTTCGTCGAGCGTCACGCACTTTCCGGCTTCGAAGACTCGGGCCTGGTCCTGACCGGCTGCCTGCCCCACTATTTCCGAGGTCTTGCCGTCTTCGTTGACGACCTGGATGCCACACAGCATGGTGCGGTCGCCCTTCTGCCACTGGCTCTGCGGGGGGATGATTGGCGCGGAGACAAACCTGCCCGTGCCGTCGTACTTGCCACCCAAGTATTCGGTCACCGCGGTATGACACACACCGTTTTGCAGGGCAATGAGATTCTCCTGCGTCGGGTATTGCGCCTGCGGGCCGAACTGGCCAGCGTACTCCTCGGCGTCCTTCATCTGCAGGCGGCTGGCCACCTCGTACGCGTGTGGCTCCTTGCAGTCGACGACGCGGAAGCCCGAAACCTTGAGGTCATCAGCGAGATTCCAGTTCAGGCAGTTGCCCTTTTGCGCGCTGGTGAAGGCAGCCACTTCCTCGTCGACCACCGTCGTCGGAGCGCTGCTTGCATTAATGGCCGATGTCTTGGACATTTCCAGGCCGGGCACCGTCACCACGCCAGTCTGAACGGCGAAGGCCATGCCAGCGCCGCCGACAAGCATCGCGGTGGTCAACGCGCGAAAGCCCCAGCCACTTCTGTCGCGACGGGCCGGGCGCTCCTCGCCACGGGCGTCATCGTGCCCTTCCGGATTCGTCATTTCATCAGCCATAGTGCCCCTATTGTGCCCTGTCGACAGGGCTGCGAACAACCACAGGGCCACGAAAACTCCACAGGAAAGGCACAACAAGTGGGCAGCGAGAATCGTCATCTGGGCCAAAATTCACCTGAACCCGGCGTCGTTTCAAGCACTGGGCCTGGCACATTACAATAGGCCGGTACTCGTCACCATCGAGTCACCGTCAGGTGGTCACCGAGTGCCGCAATCTCCCTGACAACACCCCTGACAGACGAGGCTTCTACTGTGCTGACCTGGACCGCAATCCTGAGCCTGCTCGGCGTCCACATCATCGGAATGGCATCGCCCGGCCCCGACCTCTTCCTAGTCCTGCGCCTGGCCACCAAGTCCCGCAAGCACGCAATGGCCGCGGTCGCCGGCATCAGCACCGGCGCTGCAATGTGGATCGCGCTGACGGTATTCGGCCTCGCCGCGGTCCTCGCCGCGATCCCCTGGCTCATGGGTGCAATCCAGTTAGTCGGTGGCTGCTACCTCGCTTTCATGGGCTTCACGCTGCTGCGACTAGGACTTGCTACGCTGCGTGAACTCCACGCCGGTGCTAGCCCCGCCTTGGGCTCGGCTGCTTTGAAGTCGCCCACAGCGACCTTCCGCCAGGGCTTTTTCACCAACATGTCGAACCCGAAGATCGTCCTCTTCCTCACCGCGGTGCTCTCGCAGTTCATCCCCGTATCGGCGCCTGTGTGGGTCCTCGTGTTCTGCGCAGCGCTTCTGATTGTTAGTCAGATCGCCTTCTTCTGTCTCATCGCCTTTGTGGTCTCCACGGATGCCGTCGTCAAGCGGATGGTGATGGCAGGGCCGTGGATTGATTCGGCCGCGGGCATCGTCTTCCTTATCTTGGGAATCGCGTTGATCACCTCGGGCGTGGAGTCGCTGGTGGCCTAGGCGGGTGCGGGTGCGAAAAGCCACCTGCCACGCGCTGCCCCTCGCCTGCTTGCCGACGCCACCAGGTACTCTAGTTAGCGTGATTGATCTCAAATTCCTCCGCGAAAACCCCGAAGTAGCCCGCGAGTCCCAGCGGACCCGCGGCGAGGACCCGGCGCTCGTCGACCAGCTGCTCGAAGCAGACGCCAAGCGCCGCGAGTCCATCGCCTCCGCAGACGCCCTGCGCTCGGAGCAGAAGGGCTTCGGCAAGAAGATCGGTCAGGCGTCCAAGGAGGAGCGCCCCGCGCTGCTCGAGAAGGCCAAGGAGCTTTCCGACGCCGTCAAGGCCGCCGAAGCGGAGCAGAAGGAGGCGGAGGCCGAGGTCACCCGCCTGCAGTACCTGATCGGCAACATTGTCGAGGGCGCTCCCGCCGGCGGCGAGGACGACTTCGTGGTCCTGGAGGAAATCGGCGAGATTCCGCAGTTCGACTTCGAGCCGAAGGATCACCTGGACCTCGGCGAGTCCCTGGGCCTGATCGACATGGAACGCGGCGTGAAGGTCTCCGGATCGCGCTTCTACTTCCTCACCGGCTACGGCGCGATGCTGCAGCTGGCGATGATGAACCTGGCAGCTCAGAAGGCCACCGAGCACGGCTTCCAGCTGATGGTCCCGCCGGTTCTGGTCCGCCCGGAGACCATGGCGGGCACCGGCTTCCTGGGCGCCCACTCGGACGAGATTTACTACCTGCAGGAGGACGACCTCTACCTGGTCGGTACTTCCGAGGTTGCGCTCGCCGGCTACCACTCGGACGAGATCATCGACCTGTCTGAGGGCCCGCGCCGCTACGCGGGATGGTCGTCGTGCTTCCGTCGTGAAGCGGGCTCGTACGGCAAGGACACCCGCGGTATCCTGCGCGTTCACCAGTTCGACAAGCTGGAGATGTTCTCTTACTGCCCGCCCGAGCAGGCTGCCGAGGAGCACAAGAAGCTGCTGGGCATGGAGCGCGAGATGCTCGCCGCCGTCGAGGTGCCCTACCGCATTATCGACGTTGCCGGTGGCGACCTGGGTTCCTCCGCGGCCCGCAAGTTCGACACCGAGGCGTGGGTGCCGACGCAGAACACCTACCGCGAGCTGACGTCGACCTCGAACTGCACCACCTTCCAGGCGCGCCGTCTGAAGACCCGCTACCGCGACGCCGACGGCAAGACGCAGTACTGCGCCACCCTGAACGGCACGCTGGCGACGACCCGCTGGCTGGTCGCGATCCTGGAGAACCACCAGCAGGCCGATGGCTCCGTGGTGATTCCGGAGGCCCTGCGCCCGTTCATGATGGGCAAGGAAGTCCTGGAGCCGGTCAAGAAGAAGTAGCTGGCCTGAGCAAAAGAGGCCGGCGACCCGTGCGGTGGGTCGTCGGCGCTTTTTGTCGCTAATTTTGCTGGTTTGCGGGGCACTCGGGAGCTGGGGCACACGGGAGCTGTGCCGCTAGGGTTTTGCGGGGGCTGTGCTCGAGCTCGACTCTATAATTCTTTCCTGCTCAAAATTGCAATTGCTGTGCAGAACAAGCCGACCACGAGGAGCAGGCCGGTGATCAGTGGCAGATTGTTGACGCTCTGGCCGCCGAGAATTGCTTCGGTTTGATGCAGGATCCCCGCTGGGCTCCAAGATTGTGTTGTTGACCAGGTGCCCAGTAATTGGAGCAGCATGACCACGCCAATTGCTGCACCAGCAGATCCAACCTGGGAAAAGGTCGCGATTCCTACGGTAAATGCCGTTGCCACGACGATTGCTGCCAGAACGAACCAAGCTAAGACTGCCCCAGCGACGCGTCCGACATCAACGTCACCGAAGACTGTCGCGGTTACGACGAGGTTAATCGCAGTCGCTCCGATAATTGCTATGAAGGGAATTATCAGGTTGCAAAGGAATTTCGAGGTCAAGAACTTCCATCGGGGCACGTGCCTGGTCAGTGTGAACAGATACGACCCGTCATTTAGCTCGCTTGCCGCGGCGGAGCCGCTGGTGACAGCAAGTGCGAGTAGAAAGACTTGGCTGAGGTCTTTGATCCATTGGCTGTGCGCCGTCAAGTGGGTCGCTGCTGGCATCGTATTGATGACGGGTGTGAGTTCGTCTCCACCGAGCATCTGGACCAGTTCCCGCATATTCTGGGTGATTATCGGCCCTGATAACGCCAGCACTACAGCCAGGATGAGAATCAGCGGCAGCCGCCAGGTGAGAGCCAGCTCTTCTGCGTCTTTGCGCAGCAGCGCTAGGAACGGCGATGCGGGAGATACCGTAGGTGTCGAGGATGCTGTGGGGTTAGAGGATGCCGAAGGCTTAGAGAGTAGAGAGTTCATTGCTTTTCTCCCCTTTGATCATTTGATGATCGGAAGTGGCCTCGATGAAAAGTTCCTCAAGACTGCGCTGCTGTGGGGCGGCGGCGATTACCTTCCAGCCGGACCTACCGATCGCTGTTTCGAGCTCGCTAGGCAATACCTGCGGCTCAGCATTGTCGAGCAGGGGCTGCATTTGACTCAAATGTTGACTTTGAACAACCGTCAAACTCAGTTTGTGCTCGCTGGTCTTTGAAAGCTGAGCAAGTGGACCTTCCAGCACTATCTGTCCCCGGTGCAGAATTCCGACTCGATCACATACCTTTTCCGCATCCCCGAGTAGATGGGTAGAAAACAAGACGGTCGCCTGGCCTCGTAATGCTTCAATCATGGCGAGAACGTCATGTCGGCCAACAGGGTCCAATGCTGATGTTGGCTCATCGAGTATGAGCAGTTCCGGGCCGTTAATCAGTGCCTGGGCGATACCGAGGCGCTGCCTCATGCCGCGGGAGTAGTCCATGATTCTCTGGGGCTGATTGCTTAATCGTGCGAGGTCAAGGAGGGCGCTCACCCGTTGCTCAAGCTCGGATCCCGAGAGTCCGTAAAGGCGTCCGCAGTAGCGGAGGAACTGGTCGGCACGCATCCACGGGTAATAAACCGGAACGTCGGGCAGGAATCCGATGCGCTTGGCCGTGGTGGTGATTTCGCCCGCATTAATGCTGATGAGGTTAAGAATTGCCTTGATGGTGGTGGTCTTCCCGGAGCCATTTCTGCCGAGAAAACCGTAGATTTCACCTTGGCGGAGATGGAAATCCACTCCGTCCAGCACCCGTCTCGATCCGAACTCCTTGCGCAGTCCGGCCACAGTGAGGACGCTCGCCGCTTCGGCTATGTGTTGGTCTTGCTTTCTTTGCTGAGGTGCGGAGGCAGTTGGCGGGCCGTAGATTTCTTTGACGATATCGACTGGCGACCTTGAAGAATTCTGACGCAAGTCGACGGTCGAGTGGCGGGTAAAACCAATGCTCAAAAACAGTATGGGGCCGACAAAGCTCAAGAAAATGATCACGGCGGCCCATACTGCTTTGGGGAAATGCCTAATCCGGTCCGCAGGGGTGCGGATTAAGATGACTAGAGAGACTAAGAGCAGACTGACCTGCGCAATTCCAAGTGCGATGATTGTGTAAGTGCTCATGGTTCTACATGATCCCGGCTTGTTTCCACGTGGCTTTCAGCCCAGCGCGCAGTGGGAGGATGAGGCAGGCAGCCGAAGCTCCGACTGCGGCAATACCAACTCCGACCTGTAGGGCGGCAGAATTCCGTGCCTTCTCTTGATGCACCACTGCGGAGATAAGTTTCGTCGGGGAGACGCCGCAGAGTAGCGTGGCCAAGGACGCAACGCGAAGTGCGTCTTCCCGGTCGGAATTTGCGGGAAGTTGTGCGGCCGACAGTGCTGCGCTGGCGGCGGATACGGCGAGCGGGCCAAGGAGCCGCGCCCTGTATCTATCCTGTTGATGTTGGCCTAGCGCCCCGGGAGTAGGCAGTTGTGCCGGAAGACTCTTCCACGTGACGGCCAAGGCGATTCCGTGAGCGGCTGCCAAGACGCTTGGAAATAGCGTCGCCATGCGTAGGTCGCGGTGTGGAATATGAGCGATGACATCGCCGTCAATATCGTCAGGGCGGATGATTCCCAGTCTGATTGCCACCGCAGCCCAATTTACCGACCAGCCGAAGCCCAAGAGGTGTGGTTGTAGTACGCGCGGATCGTCGATATTCCACAGTGAGGAACGTCCCTTTGCTGAGAGAGCGCGTAGGGGATTGCTGAGGTATCGGTGGAGGCTACCGAGCCACGAAGCCTCTTGTCCCCCAAAACCGGGCAACGAAGAAACTTCGTCGGTCACGTGCTGGGCGTAGTCAGCCGCGGTGCCCAGTTCGGCTGCGAGGTCACAGTCAGCTTCGGCGAGTTCGAGTAAAAGGCTTTCCTGTTCTCGCACGATGGCTCGTCGCTGGGAAGTCGGGATGTCAGCTTCCCGCAGCTTGCGACGCATTTCGGTGAGATATGTGTCAATCACGGCTCCTCCTCGGATAGTAGTGATTTCATGTCGGTTGAAAGGCCCAGAAAGTCCTGGTGGAGTTGTTTCAGCATCGTGCGGCCGGAGTCGGTGAGTGAGTAGTACTTCCGCGGCGGGCCCTTTGTTGACTCTTCCCATCGGTTATCAATGAGCCCATTGGCTGTGAGCCTGGATAGCAGTGGGTAGACGGTGCCGGACGGGGCGCTCAGGTGTGGGTAGTCCTGGAGCCTTCCGACGAGTGCTGCTCCGTATAACTCTTCCCGGTCAATGAGTGTGAGAATCGCCAGCTCAAGGACACCTTTCTTCAACTGCGTCTGCGTGCTTCTGGGCATTGTGTGTTGGTTCCTTCTGATGCGTGATGAAGTGGTGGCTTCTAGCTGTAAATGGTAATACCAGGATGTATGTAATACAAGGTACTGCGGGGAGGCAGGGCCTCGGAGGGCACAAAGTTAAAACGCACCCGTAGTAAATCGCCTGTGAAAAGGGAAAATTTACGGGTGCGCTATCTCAAGCATTCTGAATATTGAGCCTGCTACTGTGCGGCCTCTACATTGTCGGCGGCCTCCACTACTTCGCTACTCCGCAGCCTCGGGGTCCTCGACCCAGCCGTAGGTGCGTTCGACGGCGCGGTTCCACTGGTGGAAGAGGCGGTCGCGCTCGGCGGCCTCCATCTTCGGGCGCCACTTCTTATCAATGGAAATATGCGCCTTGACCTCGTCCAGGCTGTTCCAGAACCCGACGCCGAGTCCCGCGGCGTAGGCAGCGCCGAGTGCGGTGGTCTCGATGTTGTTCGGGCGGGTGACGTCCACGTCGAGGATGTCGGCCTGGAACTGCATCAGGAACTCGTTCATGGTCATACCGCCGTCGACGCTGAGTGCCGTGATATCCGTGCCGGACTCGGCGACCATGGCGTCGAGGACCTCGCGGGTCTGGTAGGCGGCGGCCTCCAGGACGGCGCGCGCAATGTGGTTGCGGTTAACGAACCTGGTCAGGCCCACAATGACGCCGCGAGCGTCGGGCTGCCAGCGCGGCGCGAATAGCCCGGAGAACGCCGGCACGATGTAGACGCCGCCGTTGTCCTTGACGCTCTTGGCCTTGTTCTCGATGGACGCCGCGTTCGGGATCATCTGCAGTTCGTCGCGGAGCCACTGCACCAGCGCGCCACCCATAGAGACCGAGCCCTCCAGCGCGTACACGGGCTTTTCGTCGCCGACCTGGTAGCAGACGGTGGTGATTAGGCCGTGGTCGGACCACTTCGGCTTTTCGCCGGTGTTCATCAGCATGAATAGGCCGGTGCCGTAGGTGTTCTTGGTGTCGCCCTCGCCGAAGCAGCCCTGGCCGAACATGGCGGCCTGCTGGTCGCCGAGGATGCCGGTGATGGGCACGCCCGCCATGGTGCCGCGGGAGCGCACGTGGCCGAAGTCGCCTACCGACGGGCGGATTTCCGGCAGCATTGCCACTGGAATGCCGATTTCGGCGCAGATGTCCTCGTCCCATTTCAGGGTCTTCAGGTCCATCAGTAGTGTGCGCGAGGCGTTGGTGACGTCGGTGGCGTGGACAGCTTGGGTGCCGTCGTCGCCCTCGGCGCCGCCGGTGAGATTCCACAGCAGCCAGGTGTCGATGGTGCCGAACAATAGGTCGCCGGCCTCGGCGCGTTCGCGGGCGCCGTCGACGTTGTCGAGGATCCACTTGATCTTCGGGGCGGCGGGGTAGGAGTTGATGCGCAGGCCGGTCTCCTCGCGCCAGCGGTCGGGGCCCGCCTCGCCCATCAGCTGCTTGCAGATCTCCGTGGTGCGGGTGTCCTGCCAGACGATGGCGTTATACACCGGCTCGCCAGTGTTCTTGTCCCACACGACGGTGGTCTCGCGCTGGTTGGTGATGCCGACGGCCTCGATGTCCTTGGCGGAAATGTCAAGGTCGGCCAGCGTCTCGCCGACGACCCGGCGGGTGTTGGTCCAGATCTCCTGCGGGTCGTGCTCGCCCCAGCCCTCCTCGGGGAAGATCTGCTTGTGCTCCATCTGCGACACGTTGACAATCTCCGCGTCGTGGTTGAAGACAATGCAGCGGGTGGACGTCGTGCCCTGGTCGATCGCTACGACGTACTTGTTGTGCTCCATGGCGTCCCTCATCTCTTCGGCATTTCGTCGGCATCACTTCGGCGCCCCCAGTGGCGCGCAGTCTGCCCGAGCCAGCGCAGGTCTGTTCAGTCTATTGCCTCGCTGCTCGGGCAGGGGCCGTTATCGGTCCAGGCTCGTATCCACGTCGGCACGCGTTTCGACGGCCTTCGACGCGATCTCGTTGGCGGCCTGGTCGGTCAGCTCGTGCTCGGCGGCCAGGGTTGCCTCGACGCGCTCGATGAAGGTGTTGATCTCGTGCTCCATCGTCTCCTTGTCCCAGCCGAGGACGGGTGCGACCAGCTCGGCGACCGAGCGTGCGCTGTCGACGCCGCGGTGCGCGTACTCCATGCTGACGCGCAGGCGGCGCTCCAGGATGTCGTCCAGGTGCAGGGCGCCCTCGTGGGTGACCGCGTAGAGGACCTCGGCGCGTAGGTACTGCTCGGCTGCCTCAACGGGCTCCAGCAGGGACTTGTCGGCGGCGGCCGGTGCCAGGACCTCGTAGATCAGGGAGCCGTAGCGATTGAGCAGGTGGTCGGCCTGCTTCTCGGTGATGCCAAAGTGCTCGGCCAGCTGCGGAATCTGGTTGTTCAGGGCGTGGTAGCCGTCGGCGCCCAGCAGCGGGACGTCGGCGGTGACGGAGGCCGGGACCTTGCGCGGAACGTCCTGGACCGCGGCGTCGATGGTGTCGGCGCCGATGACGCGGTAGGTGGTGTACTTGCCGCCCGCGACGGAGACCATGCCCGGTGCAACGTGCGCGACCGCGTGGTTGCGGGACAGGTTGGTGGTGGAGTCGGAGTCGCCCTCGACGAGCGGGCGCAGGCCCGAGTACACGCCGACGATGTCCTGGTAGGTGATCGGCCTGCGAACCTTGGCGTTGACGTGGTCGAGGATGTAGTCGATGTCAGCGCGGGTGGCGGCCGGGTTGGCCAAGTTCATCGTCCAGTCGGTGTCGGTGGTGCCGATGATCCAGTAGTCGCCCCACGGGATGACGAAGAGGACGGACTTCTCGGTCACGAAGGTCATGGCGACGGAGCCCTCCAGTGCCGTCTTCGGTACGACGATGTGAACGCCCTTGGAGGTATGGACGCGGAACTTGCCCTTGACGTCGGCCAGCTTCTCAATCTCGTCGGACCAGATGCCGGTGGCGTTGACGAAGACGCTGCCGTGGATCGTGGTGGTGGCGCCGGTATCGGTGTCTCGCAGCTTCGCGCCGACGACGCGCTCGCCGTCCTTCTCAAACGCCACGACCTGGGTGGATGTGCGCACGTCCGCGCCGAAGTGGGCCGCGGAGCGGATCACGGTCATGGTGTGGCGGGCATCGTCGACGAGGGTGTCGTAGTAGCGGACACCGCCGACGACGGCGTCGTGCTTCAGACCCGGGGCCTGCTTCAGCGTGCCCTTGCGGGAGTAGTGCTTCTGCATGGGGACCTTTTTGGCGCCGCCCATGACGTCGTAAAGGAAGAAGCCGGAGGCCATGAACGGGCGCTCCCACAGGCGGTGGGTCAGCGGGAAGACGAAGCGCAGCGGCTTGACCAGGTGCGGGGCGAGGTGGGACATCGATAGCTCGCGCTCGCGCAGGGACTCCGCGACGAGGCGGAAGTCCAGCATCTGCAGGTAGCGCAGGCCGCCGTGGAACATCTTGGAGGAGCGGCTGGAGGTGCCGCCCGCGAAGTCGCGGGTCTCGATTAGGGCGGTCTTCAGGCCGCGGGTGGCCGCGTCGAGGGCAGCGCCGGCGCCGACGGAGCCGCCGCCGATGATGACGACGTCGTAGTGCTCGGTGCCGAACTTTTCCCAGACCTTTTCGTGCTGTTCCTTATTCAGGACTGCGGAGGGGGCAGAGGGGGCGGATGGAGCGGAGGTCGACATTTTCTTTCCTTCCCGGAGGCGTGTTCTAGCCAGTGTTTTTGTCGATTGTGGAGTTGGTTGTGGAGTCGATTGTGGGCGTGAGCGTGGGCGTAGTCTGCTGCGGTCTGTTGCGCTTTCAACCTCCACGCTAACAAAAGTGACAGGTGTCCGAAACAGATAACCTACGGTTACGTAACTATTAAATAAGTCACTTCTTTTTCGTATGTTCTCGCCGTTGCGTCCCGCGAAAAATGACCTTTTACAGGGGAAAATTCATGCTCGATGACAACTCCCGGAACGTTTGGAAAACGTCCTGTGCAACGGCGTAAGGCGAGGGCTAGGCTCTGTATTGACGGTGACAAGCTTTACGTAAAATTATAGAATGTAACGCGAAACTTACATTGGCCAATCGCTCATTCACTGGCCCTTCTTCCTGCGCTTTGCCCCCTATAAAGGGGTGGCGTGGCGCCGTCGGAAAGCGTCCCCCGACCTCTCCCCATCTCTGCGCCTTACTCCTCGCAGGCCAGCGCGGGATTGTAGAGTAAAACCCATGTTTAAGGATCCCGTGTACTTCGCCGTCATCGGACTCGCCCGCACCGTGTTTTTCGCCCAGGGGCTGAAATTCACTGTCACTGGAACGGAGAACGTCCCGAAGGACAGCGGCGCTGTCGTCGTAACCAACCACACCGGTTACATGGACTTCACGTACGTGGGTCTGCCTTTCCGCAAGTACCGCCGTTACGTGCGCTTCATGGCGAAGAAGGAGGTCTTCGACCACCCGATCGCCGGGCCCATTATGCGTGCGCTCAAGCACATCCCGGTCGACCGCACAGACGGGTCCAAGTCCTTCGAACACGCCGTCCGGCTGCTTGAAAACGACGAGCTGGTCGGCATCTTCCCGGAGTCAACGATCTCGCGCAGTTTCGAGGTCAAGAATCTCAAATCCGGCGCCGTCCGCATGGCGCAGCGCACCGGAAAGCCCATCCTGCCCGTGCTGATTGTGGGATCCCAGCGCGTGTGGACCAAGGGGCACCCCAAGCATCTCGGACGCACGAACACCCCGATCCACATGGCGGTTCTCCCGCCGTGGTACCCAGAGGGCGACCCAGCGGAGGCCACCGCGAAGCTCCACCAGATCATGGACGAGGGAGTCCGCGCGCTCTGGGACGAGTACGCCGCGGCCGAAGGCCCCCTGCCCGCCGGCGCCTATTGGGTCCCGGCCCGCCTCGGGGGCGGCGCCCCCACGTTCGAAGAGGCTCAGGCCGAGGACCTCAAGGTTGAGGCCGAGCGCCAGCGCGTCCGCCACCTGCGCGCGGACCTGGCGGCATTTGCCGACAAGCTCCGCGAGTCCGGCCGTGAGTTCAGCGCCTCGGCGCGCGAATTCGGCGACCAGACCAAGGCCCAGCTCCGAGACGCCACCGCCGCGATGAGCGAGGAGTCCGCCCGCGCCCGGCTGCAGGCGAAGGAGCAGACCAGCGCGATGATGGCGCAGTTCCGCCAGTCCGTCGAGCAGATGGCCGACGAGGTCGCCGAGAGCGCCAAGGAGGGCGCCGACTCCATCCGCACCGCCACCGACTCCATCCGAGTGGCCTTCAAGGAGGCCTACAGTCATCTTGAGGAAACCTACGATCACCTCGAAGAAGCCTCCATCGCGGGCTTCGAGCAGACCCAGCAGAGCGTCTTCCGCCTGATCGCGCAGTCGAAACTCATCCGCGACAAGCTCCCGCAGCGACTCGAAAAGATCGTGCCCGGCATGCCGGACACCTTCATCGTCGACTACTCCACCTCGCTTGCCGACGGCTCGGGCCAGATCCCCGAGGCCACCGCGAAGGCGCTGGTGGAGCAGGCCGAGGCGGGCGCAACGATCGTCGTCATGCACGGGGCAGAGGAGGAGCCGGACCTTCAGGCGATCGCGGCGGCTGATCCGCACGTGGTGGAGATTCCGGAGGGGGCCAGCCCGCAGGCGGTGACGAACGCGGTGGCGGTGGCGCTGAAGGAACTGGCGCGCGAGCCGGGAGGGGCGATGCTGTTCGCCGGGCGCGAGAACTTCGCCGAGGCGCTGATGTACGTGGGCATCCCCGCGGTCGTCGTTGATGCTGATTGGCCGCTGATCCGCACGGCGGACTGGGTCGTTGACAGCGCCGACAACGGAGGCGTGGCCTCGGCGATTGAGATTCTGCGCAAGCGCTTCGCGGAGGATGCGAAGGATGTGGAGGATGCTCCGGGCAAAAAGGGCGCAGAGGACGCTAAGGGTGGCAAGTAGTTGGCGGTGACCGATTCACTCAGACCACTGCTGGTCGCCTCCGACATCGACGGAACGTTTATCAATTCCCGCGACCGCGTCACGCCTAGGCTTCGAGAGGTCGTGGCGAGGATGCTGCGCCGCGGGACGCCGTTGGTGCTGGCGACAGGGCGCCCCGCGCGCTGGCTCGAGCCAGTGCTGGAACAGATTCCGGTGCGCCCCCTGTGCGTCTGCGCGAACGGTGCCGTCATCTACGACGCGGCCCGCGACGAAGTCGTCGCAGCTAGGACGCTGGCGCCGGAGACTTTGAGCTACGTCGTCGCTGCCGCCCGCGCCGCGACGCGGGACGTCGGCGGCGTCGGGATAGCTGCGGAGCGCGCCGGGCACACCGCGCACGACGATGCGGCGGACCTTTTCGTCGTCGCCCCCTCCTACGATCACGCCTGGGAGTCCATCGAGCACGGCGAGGTGGGGGAGGACCAGGTGCTCGGCGCCCCGGCCACGAAGCTGCTGCTGCGCAACCAGTCGCTCACCAGCGAGGAGCTATTTGAACTGGTGGGCCCGGCCATTGACCCGGAGCGCGCCCACGTGACCTACTCCATGCCCGACGGGCTGCTTGAGGTCTCCGCGCCGGGCGTGACCAAGCGCGCCGGGCTCACATACGTCGCCGACCTGGTCGGCGCCGCCCCGAAGGACGTCGTCTGCTTCGGCGATATGCCCAATGATATTGAGATGCTGACCTGGGCCGGAACCGGCGTTGCCATGGGAAACGCGGCCGCGTCTGTCAAGCGGGTCGCCGACGAAGTCACCGCCTCAAACGACGACGACGGCGTCGCCCGCGTCCTGGAGCGCTGGTTTTAGGCTGCAGCCAGGCATATAAAGGCATACAAAAAGAGCCGGAGCTGGGGCACGCGCATTGACTGCACGACCCCGACCCCGGCTCCTTTCTTATAGTGCCCTCGTCCGAGCCCTACTTCATCTCGATCTTGACCTGGCCGGTCGCGCGATCCAGAGTGATGGTGCCGTGCTGGAACTCAGCCCGCTCGGTATTTCCATTGACGGTCTGGGTGCCGGTCGGGGCGCCCAGCTTGCCTACCTCGAAGCCCTGCTTGGCCCACTCGTCGGCGATCTTGCCCCAGATGGCGTGCGCGCCGGTGGTCTCGGAGTCGGTGATGACGCCGTTGGAGAACTTCACGTAGCGCAGCGTATCGGCCTTGCCGTTTCCGTTGGAGACGGTAGCGCCGTTCTGGACGCCGGACATGGCGTAGCCCAGGACGGAGCCCAGCTCGTCGGAGACCTTGCGCCATTCGGCGGCGAGGTCATTCTGCTCGTTGATGGTGATGATCTTGTCCACCAGGACCGGGAGATCGGAGATCGACGGACCGTTTTCGATGCTTCGGCCGACGGCCTCCAGGATCGCGTCCGCCGTCGAGCCGAGGCCCGGGGCGCCGAGCATACCCAGCGCCGATGCCAGCATCGATCGCGCACCGGAGATGAACTCGACGCTGCCATTTGCGCTGGGGCTACCGGCGCCGGAGCCGTTGCCGGTGGGCTCGTTGGTCCCGCTTGCCGACGGAGCGCCGTTGGTTGCCGCCGATCCCGCGGAAGTCGTGGAGGAGTTGGATGCCGACGACTTCGAGGGCTTCTGAGCGGAGTTCGTCGTCTGCGGCGCCTTCGCACTGGAGCTGCTGGACGACGCGCTAGAGGACGGCGACTTCGAGGAGGACGTTGCCGAAGAGGAAGTCGACGACGCTGCCGAGGAGCTGCTCGAGCTCGAGGACTTCGAGCTCTCCTGCGCCTTGTCGCCTGCGGCGCCCTTGGCGATCTCGGTGATCTTATTCGGCGGGACCACGAGGTTGGTGCCACCGGCCGGTGCGTCGTTGGTGGTGTTACCACTGACCAGGCTGTTGTACTTCTGCTCGGCGATGTTGCGGATGCTGTCCATCTGCGCGTAGCCGGCGTCGCCCGGGCAGGTGGTGGTGCCGACGTCGCGGTGCGCGAAGATGTTCGGCAGGGTCACCTTGGTGCCGTAGGCGTACTTGGCGTAGCTGGTGCCGCCGGAGGTCATCTGCGTGGTGCCCTTTGGCTTGATGCCGGCGATCTTCAGGCGCCAGCCAATCATGTTGCCGACGGCGTTGATGGTGGCCTGGCTCGGCGCGACGGAGGTGTAGTTACCCATCATCGAGATGCCGAAGGTGCCGGTGTTGAAGCCACCCGCGTGTGCGCCCTGGACGTTCTTGTCGAGTCCGCCGTAGCGGCCCTCGTAGATGTTGCCGAACTTGTCGACCAGCGCGTTGTATCCGATGTCGCACCAGCCCAGGGTCTGTGCGTGGTACTGGTAGATGCCGCGTACGATGCCGGCGGCCTGCGCCTCGGAGTAGTTGTTGGAGCCCGCCGTGTGGTGCACGGTCGCGCCGACCAGCTTGTCGTCATAGTCAGGGCCCATGCAGCGCTGGGACTCGTTGGCGCCCCAGCCGCGCGGGTGATGACCTTCGGCATGCCGGTGACGTTCTTCGCGTCCACGATCGGGTTGATTGCCGACGCAGCTGCCTGGCCGTCGATAAGCACCGCGTCGACCTGGTCGAGCGGGAGCTCGTCGGCGACGGGTGTGATGTCGGTCCACCGGGTCGGTACAGACGGAGAATCGCTTGCCGACGGCACCGCGGCGCCGGTCGCCTTCGGCGCGGTGGGATCGTCCAGGGCGTCCTCGGGCGCGGCATCCTGAGTCCGCTGGTAGGCGTTGTCGATGGCGTTCGAGACGGACTTCGCAGCTTCGCCGGCCTTCGGCGCGGCAGGGGAGCCATCGTGCGAAACGTCACCCAGGTTGATGTTGAGCTTCGACAGGTCCAGCTGGTCTGCGCCCTTGATGTCCTCGAAGCTGACCCCGGAGCCGGGGCCGAAGATGTTGAAGCCGTGGGTGGAGACCTGGACTCGCTTGGTCGGCTCGACGAAGACCAGCTCGGTGCCGTTGAGCCCGTTACCGTTGCCCTCCGCGGGGTACTCCGGGTCGGCCTCGAACCAGTCGGACCAGGTGCCGTCGGCACGCTGGGAGCGCACGAAGCTGGCGACGTCGGCGCTACCGTGCCAGGTCAGGGCGAACTGAGAGAACTCGCTGTCCGAGGTGATCTCCTTGACCACGCCCCGGTTCGGGTGGGCATCATCCATGAGTCCCTGGGTGGCGATTGCGGCGTCCTCGACCAGGACGGAGCTGCTCTCTGCCAGCGACACCGTCTTGACGGCCGCGTCGATCGGGCCGGATCCGTTGTCCTGGACGAGGTCGAAGGCGGCGCCCGCGCCGACTACCGCGATGGGTGTGGCTGCGAGCGCTGCCACGGCGGTGAGCACCAAGGATTGCTTGGCGCCCGCGCGGCGGTTAATGCGACGGCGACTAAACACTGTAAAAACTCCTGGGATTTACGTGGGCTGGAAAGTAGGTTGGGGTGTTTCCCCTGTCGCGCCGGGGCGCCGTGAAAGGGGGGCAGCTAGCTCTGTGGGGCGAACAGCGACTGGACGGCCTGCGACGGGTCTGCGGGCAGTCCCTCGGAGATGAACTGTGCAATTGCTTCGGACGGGGCCGCCGGTGTTCCGGTTGCCTCCGCAGGCGCCTCGGGGAGGCCCGGGATCGCAGGGATTCCTTCGCCGGACTGCTCGTTGGCGCCCGGGGCGGGGGCGACGGATCCGCCGTCGAACTTGGCCTTGGCGGCGGCGCGGATGTCATCCATCTGCTGGTAGCCGAAGTTGCCGGGGCAGGAGGTGTAGCCGGTATCGCGGTGACCGAAGATTGCGGGCAGGCTCACGGATTGGCCGGCTGCATAGCGCGCGCGGGAGAAGCCGGCGCTGGTCAGGCTGGCGGTGCCCATCGGGTCGACGCCACCGACCTTCATGCGCCAGCCGATCATCTCGCCGAGGGCGGCGACTGCCGCGGCCGGGATGGAGAGCTGGTCGTAGTTGCCGAGCACCGAGATGCCGAAGGTGCGTCGTTAAAACCGCCGGCGTGGGCGCCCTCGATGTTCTTGTCGAGCCCGCCGTAGCGACCCTCGTAGATGTTGCCGAACTTGTCGACCAGGGCGTTGTATCCCACATCGCCCCAGCCCAGGGTCTGGGCGTGGTAGGCGTAGATGCCACGGACGATGCCGGGCGCCTGGGACTCGGTGTAGTTGTTCGAACCCGCGGTGTGGTGCACGCAGGTGCCCTTGAAAGTGCTGTACGAGGACGGCTCGAGACCGCGCTGGGACTCATCAGCGCCCCAGCCCGCGCGGGAAATGACTTTCGGGGCGCCGGCAACGTCGGATTCGTAAGCGACCGGGTTGATGGTGACGCCCGGCTGGTCAATGCCGTCGACGAATACCGCTTGCACCGAGTTCAGTGCCTGCGCCGCGGTGCCGGTGATCATCGCCTCAAGGTTCTTGCCGAGGGTCTGCGGATCGAGGCGGTCGAGGCCCATGATGTTGGACGGGTTGAGGCCCTCCAGCAGGTTCAGGCCCATGGTCGAGACCTGGACGCGCTTGGTCGGCTCCACGAAGAGCAGCTCGGTGCCGGAGGTTCCGGATGCGCCCATCGGCCCGTGAGAATCGGCGTGGAACCAGGGGCCGAAGGTGCCATCGGGCTGCTCGGCGCGGACGTAGAGGTCCAGGTTGGGCTCGCCCGGCCAGGCCAGTGCGAACTGGGAAAACGGCTCGTCGCGGGTGATGTCCTTGACGAAGCCACGCAGCGGATGCAGCGCATCGGCAATCGAGTGCGTGCCGACGGCCGCGTCGTCGATAAGCATGGTGATGGAGTCGGCCAGCGGCGAGGTGGAGAGCTTGGCAGCGATTGGCGCGGTGCCCGCGCCCTCGACCAGGGTCGGTGCCTGGCGGATGCCCCAGGAGGCGAGCGGCGCGGCGGCCGCAGTCGCGGCGAGGCCGTAGAGGAAGGTGCGGCGGCCCATCGACGGGGCATTAATGCGACGGCGAGTTGGCACGGTAAAGGCTCCAAAAACTGGGAAAAATGGGGAAAAGTTGCTTGGCAACGGAAAATTCTGAGAAGAATGTTACCAGTGTGACTTAAAAAATCTAGTGTTGACACGTATAACAAACGTGAAATTTGTAAAAAGGCGAGGTTATGTGGGATTGCTCCGGCGCGCCCCGGCGTGTCGCAGGTACCGGGGGTGCAGGTGCTTTGCGGTGAGCCGGAGTGGCGCCACAGCTTCTCGCGTAGCGACGGTTCTGCGCCTTCAGCACGCCTGGCCCCGCGTGTACCCCGCACTTATCCGGGACTTTCGCATAAGTTTTAAGGCGTGAGTAGCGAAGCAAACACCAACGAAGTGACCACCACCTTCGCCCCGAAGTCCTACGAGGACGTCAAGGGCGGCAACTACGATCTCATCGTCGTCGGCTCCGGCCTGTTCGGCCTGACCGTGGCCGAGCGCACCGCATCGCAGCTTGGCAAGCGCGTTCTGATCGTCGAGAAGCGACCGCACATCGGCGGCAACGCCTACTCGGAGGCGGAGCCCGAGACCGGCATCGAGGTGCACAAGTACGGTGCGCACCTGTTCCACACCTCTAATAAGAAGGTATGGGACTACGTGAACCAGTTCACCGACTTCACGGACTACCAGCACCGCGTCTTCGCCATGTACAAGGGCACCGCCTACCAGTTCCCGATGGGGCTCGGCCTGATCAACCAGTTCTTCGGCAAGTACTACACCCCGGACGAGGCCCGCGAGCTAATCAAGGAGCAGACCGACGGTCTGGACCCGCGCAAGGCTAAGAACCTTGAGGAAAAGGCCATCTCGCTGATTGGCCGCCCGCTGTACGAGGCCTTCGTCAAGCACTACACCGCCAAGCAGTGGCAGACCGACCCGACGAACCTCCCGGCCGGCAACATCACCCGCCTGCCGGTTCGCTACACCTTTAATAACCGCTACTTCAACGACACCTACGAGGGCCTGCCGGTGGACGGCTACACCGCGTGGCTGGAGAACATGGTCGCAAGCGACCTGATCGACGTCGTCGTCGACACCGACTGGTTCGAGGTTCGCGACGAGCTGCGCGCGGCCAGCCCGGAGGCGCCGGTCGTCTACACCGGCCCGCTGGACCTCTACTTCGACTACGCCGAGGGCGACCTGGGCTGGCGCACCCTGGACTTCGAGATGGAAGTCCTGAACACCGGCGACTTCCAGGGCACCTCCGTGATGAACTACAACGACGCCGAGGTCCCCTACACCCGCATCCACGAGTTCCGCCACTTCCACCCGGAGCGCGACTACGTCAAGGACAAGACCGTCATTGTGAAGGAGTACTCCCGCTTCGCCAACAAGGGCGACGAGGTCTACTACCCGATCAACACCCCGGAGGACCGCGAGCGCCTGGAGGCCTACCGCAAGCTGGCCGCAGCCGAGGCCCGCGACAACAAGGTCCTCTTCGGCGGCCGCCTGGGCACCTACCAGTACCTGGACATGCACATGGCCATCGGCTCCGCGCTGTCCATGTACGAAAACAAGATCGAGCGCTACTTCAACGAGGGCGTGGCCATCGAGCAGGAGCGCGGACACTAGTCCCGTTAGTCCGTCGGCAAGCAGGGGCGTACCCGGTACCCCGCGCGCGCTGCACTATTGTGGACTCCCGTGGTGAGCGAGCGTACGAAACAGGGGCCATTGCTGCAGGGTGTGAACAAGTTCCTCACCCTGCCGGTGGCCCCTGTCGTGTTGGTGCTGATCGGGTCGGTGGGTACGCAGGCAGCGGCGGTGCTGGTCAAGCCCATGCTCGCGCCGGTCGGTGCGCCGGGCGTATCGGGGCTGCGGATGGCGGCGGCCGCGGCGATCATGGTCGCGCTCTTCCGGCCGAGCCTGTCCGGGATGACGGGCGCCCGGGCCATCAACATCGTGGTCTATGGCATCGCCATGGGCATGATGAGCATGATGATCTACGAGGCCATCGCCCGCCTCCCGCAGGGTGTCGCTGTCACGATTGACTTCCTCGGCCCCTGCGTCGTGTCCTTCCTGGGGCTGAAGATGTGGCGCTCGCGCCTGTGGGCAATCGCCGCCTTCATCGGCGTCGCGCTGATTGCGCAGCCGTCGAACGACCTGGACGTTGTGGGCCTCGGTTACGCGGTCGTCGGCGCGATTTTCTTCGGCACCTACACGCTCTTCTCCGCCCGCATGGGCAATACCGAGGGCGGCGGGATGAAGGACCTGGCGCTTTCTGTGGTCGTCGCCGCGATTGTGCTCGCGCCCTTCTCTGTGCCTGCCGCGCCGCTTGTCGACGCGCGCATGCTCGGCGTCATCGTTGTTTCCGGCTTCATTGGTGCCGTGGTGCCCTACGTTATGGACACCATCGCCGCCGGTATTGTCTCGGCGGCGGTCGTCGGCACGCTCTTTGCGATGGACCCGGTGGTTGGCGCGATCCTGGGCTGGGGGCTTTCGGGGGACAGCCTCACCGCGTCGATGGTGGCTGGCATCGCGCTGATTGCGGCGGCCGGGGCGATTATTACCTGGCGCGGCGCGCAGGAGGTGCGGGAGCTGCGGGCTGCGGGGTAGAAGCTAAGGGCGCCGCGTCTGTGCAGCAACACCCGAAACAGCCACGTCGCAGCCCTTAGCGCGTGGCAGAACGCCCGACTCGGCCTCGGGCACTAGAATTCTGTGAGAATAGTTCCGGGATTTTCCCGGATGAATCTCACGGAAAGCGGTTGATACGTCTTATGGCATCCACGCCTGAAACCTCGGCCAAGCCAGCGAAGGGCCGCACCTCGGCAGCCCCAAGCACACCGAGCGCACCGGACGCACCGGCGAAGACGCCGAGCCTCGCCGTTGAGCGCCTTGCGCGCATCCTCCTGCCGAAGCTCGGCGAGCCGCGTGACGTGCGCTCCCTCTACCTTGTGGAGCCGGAGACCAACGTCGGCCGCGTTCAGGCGCATTCGCGCACGTCGGCGACCATTCCCGCAGGCGACGAGGTCAGTTTCGAGACCTACTTCAACGCCTTCCCGGCCAGCTACTGGCGCCGCTGGACCAATCTCAAGCAGGTCGTCCTGCGCCTGGAGCTGACCGGCACCGCTCGCGTGGACATCTACCGCTCCAAGATCGACGGCGCCCGCATCGCCGTGACCGGTCAGGTGGTCGGCTCGCTTGCCGCGCCGCCGCCGGCGCCGCCGCGAAGGTCGACGGCAAGGATGTCCACGTCTGCGAGATCCCGATTCCGCTGGCCCAGTTCGAAGACGGCGGCTGGATCTGGTTCGACCTGACCTGCGAGACCGACGTCGAAATCCTCTCCGCAGGCTGGTACTCCGACGTCCCCGCGCCCGAGCAGACCTACCCGGACGGCTCCGTCCACCCGGCCCCCGAGGGGCGCGTGACCATCGGCATCCCGACCTTCAACCGCCCGACCGACGCGGTCGCGGCGCTGGAGGCGCTGTCCTCCGATCCGGAGGTCGACGGCATCATCGACGCCGTTTTGATGCCCGACCAGGGCACAAAGCACCCGGCGGACGAGCCCGGATTTGACGCCGTCGCGGAGCATTTCGGTGAACGCCTCCGCATCTTCCCGCAGGGTAACCTCGGCGGCTCCGGTGGCTACTCCCGCATCATGTACGAGGCCCTCGGTGGCCCCGATTCCGACCCGGCCCGCGCGACCGACAGCCCCTTTATCCTCTACATGGATGACGACATCGCCATCGAGCCCGACTCGATCCTGCGCGCCGTCGCGGTGGGTCGCTTCGCGAAGTCCCCGATGTTGGTCGGCGGCCAGATGCTGAACCTCCAGGAGCGCAGCCACCTGCACTCGATGGGCGAGGTCATCGGCCGCCACGACTTCATGTGGACCTCCGCACCGCACGTCCACTACGACCACGACTTCTTCACCCACCCGCTGCGCGACCGCGGCGAGCACGGCACCAACGCCTCCGGCGAGGTCGTCGATTCGAAGGATCTGCACCGCCGCATCGATGTGGAGTTCAACGGCTGGTGGATGTGCCTGATCCCGCGCGTCGTCGCCGAGACCATCGGCCAGCCGCTGCCGCTGTTCATCAAGTGGGACGACGCCGAGTACGGGCTGCGCGCAGGCAAGGCCGGCTTCCCGACGGCCACGTGGCCCGGCGTCGCAATCTGGCATATGGCCTGGTCGGATAAGGACGACGCCATCGACTGGCAGGCGTACTTCCACCTGCGCAACCGCCTGATTGTCGCGGCGCTGCAGCACGACGGTGAGCCTGCCGGAATCGTCAAGTCCATGCGCAAGGCCACCTTCAAGCACCTGCTCTGCCTGGAGTACTCCACCGTCGCCATCCAGAACGAGGCGATGAAGGACTTCCTGGCGGGCCCGGAGCACCTCTTCGACATCCTGGAGACCTCGCTTCCGCGCATCAACGCGATGCGTAAGAACTTCCCGGACGCCGTCGTCCTGCCCAGCGCCGGTGACCTGCCGCGCCCCACGGGCATCCCCGGCGTGCCGACGAAGGACGTCGGAGGCCGCCTCGGCAAGGTCAAGAAGGTGACGTGGCTGGCCAAGGGCCTGCTGCACAGCCTCAAGCCCGCGGATAGCAAGCACCACGAGGTCCCCCAGGCCAACCTCGCGCCGATCGAGGCCCGCTGGTTCTCGCTCTCGCGTGTCGACGGCGCGACGGTCTCGACCGCCGACGGCCGGGGCGTTGTGTACCGCCAGCGCGACCGCGACAAGGCCGAGGAGTTGCTACGCGAGTCCTGGGCGCTGCAGCGCCAAGTCGCGGAGCGCTTCGAGGAGCTGCAGCGCCGCTACCGCGGCGCGTACGAACACCTGACGAGCAGGAAGGGCTGGGCCCATGTCTTCGAAAATTAAGGGTGACCCGTTCGGCGAGTCCGATGTCTTGGTCGCAATCCAGGGCGCGCTGAACGGAGTGCCGGGAATCATCCCGGCCGCCAGGGCCATGAGCTTCTTCGGCGAGCACGCCCTCGGCTGGATGGGGCTCGCGGCCCTCGGCGCCGCGGTCGACCCCCAGCGCCGCCGGGGATGGGTGAAGATGGGCGCCGCAGCTTTTACCTCCCACGCCGCGTCCGTCGTCGTCAAGCGAATCGTGCGGCGCCCGCGGCCGCACGACCCACGGATCAACATTGGGGTGGGCACGCCCAGCAAGCTGAGCTTCCCGTCCTCGCACTCGACGTCGACGACGGCGGCGATGGTGGGGCTCACTCAGCTGGGCTTCGGCCCGGCGCCGCTGCTCGGCATCCCGGCGATCATGCTCTCGCGCCTGGTCCTCGGCGTGCACTACCCGACGGACGTGGCACTCGGCGCGGTGCTCGGGGCGACGACTGCGGTTGCCGTCGACAAGATTGGTGATAAAGTCTTCGAGCCACAAACTACCGGTGAAGGCGGCCGGTCGGAAAGGAAAGCGCAGTGACACAGGCGGACAACAACGGCGTGCCTGCACAGTCGGCAGCGTCGGCAGCATCGGTTGCCAAGGAGCACGGTGCCGGGCTGGGCTCGGAACCTCACACCTCGGGTATTGACGAGCCGTCGTTCCCGCAGGGGCAGCCCCCGAAGAACTTGCTCGACGGCATGATTAAGGCGCTGCGCCCGAAGCAGTGGGTGAAGAACGTCCTGGTCATCGCCGCCCCCGCGGCTGCCGGAAACGAGATCATCAACGGCGGGACCAGCGTCGGCACCCTCGTGGTCGACGTTCTGGTTGCCTTCGTGGCCTTCTGTATGGCGGCGTCGTCGATCTACCTGGTCAACGACGCACGCGACGTCGAGGCTGACCGCGCGCACCCGACCAAGCGCTTCCGCCCGATTGCGGCGGGCGTCCTGCCGGTCAACATGGCGTACGCCATGGCGGTTGTCCTTATTATTGCGTCCATCGGAGTGTCCTGGCTGGCATCGTCCGGCCCGGGTCTGGCGATCGTCGTGGCTGTATATATTGTGCTGCAGCTGGGCTACTGCTTTGGCCTGAAGCATCAGCCGGTGATCGATATTGCGCTGGTGTCCTCGGGCTTCATGCTCCGCGCGATGGCCGGCGGCGTGGCTGCCTCCATCCACCTGTCCCAGTGGTTCCTGCTGGTCGCGGCCTTCGGCTCCCTGTTCATGGCCGCCGGTAAGCGCTACGCGGAGCTGCTGCTGGCGCAGCGCACCGGCAAGAAGATTCGCAAGTCCCTGCAGGGCTACACTGCCACGTACCTGCGCTTCGTGTGGACCCTATCCGCGACCGCGGTCGTCCTGGCCTACGCGCTGTGGGGCTTCGAGATGGGACGCGTGCCCGGTACGGCCTCTGCGTCGGCCATCTGGTACCAGATCTCGATGGTTCCGTTCACTGTCGCTATTTTGCGCTTTGCTTCCGACGTTGACCGCGGCGACGCGGGAAGCCCGGATGAGATTGCGCTGCGCGACCGCCCGCTGCAGGCGCTGGCGGTGCTGTGGATGATTTCCATTGCTATCGCTGTCTATGTCGTCCCTGCCCTGGGGTGACAGTAGAAACACCGTTGGTTACTCAATCGCCCGGAATTACAAGCGTGTATTTTTGCAGGTAAATGGAATCCCATTAATAAAATCTGAGAAAAATTACAAAAGGGTCACAAATTGACTTGGCTAGTAGGTTTCGATTGGGTAACGTATCAGTCCTGAGATCAAACTTTGACCGATCTCCAGTTGTTTTGCGTCGCAACTGGAAGCAGCCCAATCGGATGACTGCCTCCGTGGCCCGGCGCTGAGGTATGTCTTAAACTTTTGAGGAGAACGATGAGCTTCACCGCAGTATCGCGCAGCTTCATGGCGAAGGTAATCGCCGCTCTCGTAGCTGTTGCGCTTGTGTTCGGCGGAATTGCTCTCGCGACCGCTAAGGACGCGAGCGCTGACCCGAACCGTGACCGTCTGCGCCCGGGCTGTGAGTGGGATCCCTACCAGTGGTGGGTCCAGTACTGCCAGGTATTCTCGCCGGCGATGGACCGCAATATTCCGGTCCAGATTAAGGCTGCTACCGGCGGTGGAGATGCATCCCTGTACATGCTGGATGGCCTGTACGGCTTCAACAAGGGTGCGTCCGGCTGGATCTGGTCCGGCCACATTGCTCAGACCTTCGCGAATGACAACATCACCCTGGTGGCTCCGGCTGCAGGTGACGGTTCCTTCTATGCTGACTGGAACGCGCCGGCTGTCACCCGTGACGGTGTGAAGATCCAGAAGTGGGAGACCTTCCTGACCCAGGAGCTGCCGGTCTACCTGCAGAACGAGTTCGGAGTGAACCCGAACCGCAACGCTATTGCCGGTCTGTCCATGGGCGCATCCGCGGCCGTGACCCTTGCTGCTCGCCACCGTGATCAGTTCAAGCAGGTCACCGCGCTGTCGGGCTACTACCAGATGTCGAACCCGATTGTTGCCACCGGCACCCTTGCCCTGCAGATGGGTGCGGGCGTCACCAACCCGACCGCGATGTGGGGCCTGCCGGTTCCGGCTTCCCCGGAGCGCCTTGCTCATGATCCGTCGCAGCAGCTCGATCAGCTGCAGGGTCTGCCGATGTACATCTCCTCCGCCAACGGTGTTCCGAGCCTGTGGAGCGACCCGGCGGCGCTGCAGCGCGCGGTCCCGAACCTTCCGGATACCGTCTGGCGCTCTGTGATGGAGTCGGTCTCCCGCGCTTCCACCCAGCAGTTCGAGCGTGACGCACGCGCGGCTGGCCTGAACGCCACCTTTGCCTACAGCCCGAATGGCATCCACTCGTGGGAGCTGTGGGGTCGCGACGCCGGTCTGGCTCGCCCGTACATCCTCGGCGCTCTCGGTCTCTAAAAGCTCTAAAAGGTCTCTAGAGTGAAACTCTGAGATAGCGCGAAAAAGAAGACCACCTCCCTGGGGAGGTGGTCTTTTTGTGCCTTGCCACAAGTTGTTGGGGAACTTTGCGTGTGTCGCGGGACATTCGGAGCGTATGCAGGGTAAATATGGAACCTGAACCTTAAAGTAAAGGGTGAAGCTCTATTGCTCTTAGGGCGTTGATGCCTCTATGGCAGCGCAGCAAGACGCACGCCGGAGGAGGGGAACCTCCGGACGCGAACGCGCGGTCAAAGCAGGCGGCTGCGCCCCGCCCGGCTGCATAACGCAGAATTCGATGTCATAAAGGGGAAGCCTTCCTATGCGCGTAACCGCTCGTTTCCTCCGTGGCCGTGCCGACCTCAACCGTCGCCGGTCACGGGCGATCACCGCAATCCTGGCCCTTCCGGCCGCACTGGCTCTAGGTGCCCCGCTCGCGGTGGCGGCGCCAGGGCAGACTAGCCAGCAGAACCTCCCCAGCTATCAGGAGGTTACCGGCCAGAACAAGGCGCAGAGTAACGACATCGACCCCAACGTCCGCGCTGGGGCGCAGGCTATCCTCGATGCCCTGGCCAAGGGCATGACTCCGGCGGATATCGCGCGCGCCACGGGCCAGCCGCAGGCCGTCGTGGACAAGGTCGCGCAGTCCCCAGAGGGGCAGCGGGCCGCTGGGCAAGTAAATCAGGCCAACCCGGCCGAGGCCCTGCAGGCGAAGCCGCTGGCAGGCGGTCTTGGCATGCCGAAGCCGATGCCCGGGCCTCCGCGCACGCCTTTCCGCACCGAGACGCCGTCGGTGGCTAACCTTCCCTCTGGTGTCAGCGTCCAGAAGCTCGACTGGTACACCGACCACCACGTCGTCGCGCATATTGTCTCCGCTGCAATGCCGGCAAAGCCAATCCAGGTGGAGATTCTGCTCCCGCGCGACTGGTACCGCGACCCGAGCCGCACCTTCCCGAGCGTTTACCACCTCGACGGCATGGCTTCCTTCGACGATTACTCCGGTTGGATTCGCGCCACGAACATCGAGCGCTTCTACGAGGACAAGAACGTTCTCGTCGTCATGCCGGCGGGTGGCGAGTCCTCCTTCTACGCGGACTGGGACCAGCCTGACAACGGCAAGAATTACCAGTGGGAGACCTTCATCACGAAGGAGCTGGTCCCGGTCATCACCAACGGTTTCCGTGGCAACGACCAGCGCGGCATCTTCGGCATCTCCATGGGCGCGACTGGCGCGTACAACATCGCCGCGCACACCCCGGACCTGTGGAAGTTCGCGGGTAGCCTCTCGGGCTACCTGGACACCAGCTCGCCGGGAATGCCCCAGGCGCTATCGGTCGCGATGAAGAACTCCGGCGGTTACGACGCCACCAAGATGTGGGGTCCGCTGGGATCGCAGCGCTGGAAGGACAACGACCCGAAGCAGAATATCGAGAAGTACAAGGGCATGGCCCTCTACATCTCCGCGGGCAACGGCAACACCGGCGAGTGGGACGTTCCCTCCGCGGTCGACCCGACGAAGCCCGACAACCCGACCGGGTTTGCGCTCGAGGTGCTCTCCCGCATGACCAGCGAGACCTTCCTGCGCAACGCCCGCGAGGCAGGCCTGAACCCCGTCGTCAACTTCCGCAGCTCCGGCACGCACTCCTGGCCCTACTGGCAGTTCGAGGTCAGCCAGGCCTGGCCGACGCTGGCCGACGCCCTCGCCCTGCCGGAATCTGATCGCGGTGCCGTATGCCGTGTTGGGGGAGACATTGAAAAGGCCGTGGCATCGTTGCCGGGCATTGGCACCTGTCTCTCGGACGAATACGACGCCGGCAAGGGTGGCGTGAAGCAGGACTTCACTGGCGGTACGGCGTACTGGCACCCGGATTCGGGAGCCCGAGTAGTGTGGGGTCGCATCGGTTCCCGGTACAACGAGCTTGGTGGCCCGACCTCGGCGCTCGGCTTCCCGCTGACCAACGAGCTCGCCACCCCGGACGGGAAGGGCCGTTTCGTTCACTTCCAGAACGGCTCGATCTACTGGACCCCTGAGGGCGGAGCCCACGAGGTGATGGGCGACATGATGAACGCCTGGGGCGCCTCCGGCTGGGAAACTGGCCCGCTGGGCTACCCGACCGGCAACCGACGTGACATTCCGGGTGGCGTCGCACAGGACTTCGCCGGTGGCACGCTGGTGAAGATCGGTGAGGAAGCGCCACGCATGGTTCGCGGCGAGATTGGCAAGAAGTACCAAGAGCTCGGCGGCGCCGGCTCCGACCTGGGCCTTCCGGTCGACGCGGACGAGCAGAAGCTGGCCCGTGGAGCCTTCCAGCGCTTCGAGCACGGTGCCATCTACTGGACCCCGGAGACCGGCGCCCAGACGATTTCCAATGGCGACATCGCCGACCACTGGGCCAAGACCGGGTACGAAAACGGCCCGTTCGGCTGCCCGCTCGGCCCGGTTCGCCCGGTCCGCGCCGGCGGGCTGGAGCAGGAGTTCCAGGGCGGCTGGATTAGGCAGCTCAACGGCAAGATCGTCGAAAGCCGCAACGAGCCCCAGGCGGCGCCCGCTGCGCCCGCCACACCGGCTGCGCCCGCCCCGGCCCCGCAAGGTGAGGAGAATAAGTAATGCGTCGCTCACTGGCACTCGCGTCCGCAGCGCTGCTGGCCTTCGGCATTGCCGCGTGCGGCGGTTCCACGGTTGATTCCGCGGACGTGACTACTTCCGCGAAATCGTCGTCGACCTCGGCCGCCTCGACGTCGCAAAGCGAGGAAAAGAGCAAGCAGCGCGGCACGAGCCGACAGGATCCGGAGATCAACGAGCCGGGCGCAAAGCGCGTCGACGAGGCGCCGGACGGGCACATGCCGCTATCCGACGCCGACGGCGCGTACCTCGACGACCTGATTGCGGCCAAGGTCGATGTGCAAGGCGTTGAGGACCAGCTCATCGGAGCTGGGCGTGCGACCTGTGCGGATACTCCGGAGGCTGATCGTAAGGCAATGGCCGATGCGATGGCGGGGCAGCTCATCGCGCAGGGGCGCACCAAGGCTGAGGCATCGGCAGTGTCAAGCGCCATTGCCAAAGCGGCCAAGAAAGCGTATTGCTAGCTCTCATGCGTAAAGTCCTCACGGTATTGGCCGTCATCGTCCTGGTGGTTGCGATTGGCCTGGGAGCGGGTATGTGGCTCACGGGCCAAAACACGGGCAACAGCGGCGGCAACGGCCCCGTACCAAGCACCGGCGGTGGCGAAGGCGGCGTCCTCGCGCAGCAGCCCGAGTGGTGCCCCGCGGTTGAGGTGATCTCCGTGCCCGGCACCGCCGAATCGCGTGCCGACGACAACCCCACGGCCCCGACGGCGAACCCGAATTCGCTGCTTCTGGGCGTTACCAATCCGTTGAGTGCGTCCTACTCTCCGAAGGACGTGAAGGTGTGGACGACGCCGTACCCCGCGCAGATTAAGACGCATCAGATGCCGGACCAGCTCACTTACGACGACTCTCAGGCCGTCGGCCGCGATGTGACGGCCAAGGAAATGTCGGACCTGCATGCGCAGTGCCCGCTGACGAACTTCGTGATGATGGGTTTCTCGCAGGGCGCGGCCATCGCCGGTGACCTTGCGGAGCAGATCGGCGCCGGGAATGGCCCGGTTCCGGCGGAGCGCGTGTCCGGTGTGGCGCTGCTGGGCGACCCGCGTCGCAACCCGAGCCAGGGCGTCAACGAGAATGTTCAGCTGTCGGGAGTGGGCATCGAGTTGTCGCTGCAACCGGTATCGCCGATCGTTTCAGCGGTTGTCCCCGGTGCGACGATGCGAGGGCCACGCGGTGGTTTTGGCCCGCTGAATGACCGTGTCCACAACGTGTGTGTCCCGGGCGATTCCTTCTGCGATGTGCCTCCGGCGGTCCCGGATGCCATCGCGCGCGCTAACGAGATGCTCGCGATGGCCGGCGCGCATGCGACCTACGCCGTTAATGACGCTGCGATCCCAGGGACCACGCCGATCGCGTGGACCGAGGGCTGGGCGCGCGCATTGATCGACCAGGCGATGGCGCGGTAGATAAGGCTGTCGCGGTTGGCTGGACAGTTTCGATTGAGCGGACTGTTCCGGTTGGTTGTTCTTGGCGCGCAGAATATATTTTGGCCTACAAAGTAGGTGCTGGTGCACTAAATCGGGAGCATGTGCCGACTTTGTTCTGTCTCCCTATTGGGGTAATCGACTGTTACCTACTCAATTTTGCGTTAGAGTATGACGGAAATTATTTTCACAAGTGGTAGCGCAGGCGATTCCTGCGTGCGTCCGGGTGCCAGCTCGAGCGTTCCTACTCGGCGATTTTAGGAAAGGCCTACACGCGAATGACTAACCCCTACGGTAACTACAACAAGGATGGGCTTCCGGTCACGGGCGGCAACCCGTGGGACGCTCCCTCCACCCCGCAGCCGTACGGTGGCGTGCAGAACCACCAGCCGGCTTTTCCTCAGCCGCAGGCTAACTTCAACCAGACCCCGGGGTCGGCGGGATTCAACTCGACGATCAACATCATGAATAATGCGCCGAGCGGCCCGGTGACCTCTCCGAAGTCGAAGGTCGCCGCTATTCTGCTGTGCTTCTTCCTCGGCGGTATTGGTGCGCACAACTTCTACCTCGGACACAGTGGGCGAGGTATTGCTCAGCTCCTCCTCACCATCTTTGGCTGGGCCACCGCGATTATCTTTGTCGGATTCTTCCTGCTTGCTGCGGTTTCCATTTGGGTTCTGGTCGATTTCGTCATGCTCATTATCGGAAGCGGCTCGTACAAGTACGACTCTGAGGGCCGCCTGCTGAACTAGGCGCTGTTTCGTCGGCCGGGATAAAAGAGCTCGAGAAACCATAACGACGCCACAGGGCGGATTGGGTAATCTTGCCCAATCCGCCCTTTTTCGTGAGAAGACGATGCCTACGAGCGCCCCCGCCAAACCCGCCTAGTTGCGGAACCCGTGCACCGGCGCGGGGATGTAACCGCCGCGGGCGATGAACTCGGCGTTGCCCTTGTGATTGACGTCGATGACTGGTGCGTAGCCGAGCAGACCACCGAAGTTGACCTCATCGCCCGGCTTCGTGCCGGGCACCGGGATGAGGCGGGCTGCGGTGGTCTTGTGGTTCATGACGCCGATCGCGGCCTCATCAGCGATCATGCCGGCGATGGTGGTGGCCGGGGTATCGCCCGGAATGGCGATCATGTCGAAGCCCACCGAGCAGATCGAGGTCATCGCCTCCAGCTTGTCCATGCTGATGGACCCGGCCCGGACCGCGTCGATCATGCCCTTGTCCTCGGAGACCGGGATGAAGGAGCCGGACAACCCGCCCACGCGCGAGCAGGCCATGAGGCCGCCCTTCTTCACCGCGTCGTTAAGCAGCGCGAGGGCGGCGGTGGTGCCGTGCGTGCCCACCTGGTCGAGGCCCATGTGCTCGAGGATGTGGGCCACGGAGTCGCCCATCTCGGCGGTCGGCGCCAGCGAAAGGTCGACGATGCCGAACGGCACGCCGAGGCGCTCGGCCGCCATCGTGCCGACCAGCTGGCCGGTGCGGGTGATCTTGAAGGCGGCCTTCTTGATCTCCTCGGCCACGTCGTTGAGGCTGGCTCCCTGCAGGTCGCCGAGCGCGCGGTCGACCACGCCGGGGCCCGAGACACCGACGGAGACCACGCAGTCCGGCTCCTCGATGCCGTGGAACGCGCCCGCCATGAAGGGGTTGTCGCCCACCGCGTTTGCGAAGACGACCAGCTTCGCGCAGGCGATGGAGCTGCGATCCGCCGTGGCCGCCGCCGCCTCCTTGACCACCTCGCCCATGCGCGCGACCGCGTTCATGTTAATCCCCGCGCGTGACGACGCAATGTTGACGGAGCTGCACACCAGTTGCGTCTCTGTGAGCGCCTCGGGAATGGAGTTGATCAGGCGGTTCTCGCTGGTGGTGGCGCCCTTTTCCACGAGCGCCGAGTAGCCGCCAAGGAAGTTGACGCCGGTGTCGCGGGCCGCGCGGTCCAGCGCCCGAGCCACCTCGACGGGGTTGCCCTCGCAGCCGGCCGTGACCAGCGCGATCGGGGTGACCGAGATGCGCTTGTTCACAATCGGGATGCCGAGCTCGGCCTCGATGCCCTCGCACACCTCGACCAGCCGGGACGCCTGGCGAGTGACGCGGTCGTAGACGGCCTGCGCGGTGGCGGCCATGTCGGTGCGGGCGCATTCCAGCAGGGAAATGCCCATCGTGACCGTCCGGATATCCAGGCGGTACTTCTCGATCATGTCGATCGTGTCCAGGAACTTGGCCTGCGCGAACTTGAAGTCCATACGTGCTCGCCCCGCCTAGATCTCGTTGACAGCGTTAAAGATGGCCTCCGACTGGATGCGGATCACCAGCGCCTCCCGCTTGCCGACGCTGTCCATATGGTCCTGGAGCTCGCTAATCGGGGTAGCCTTCTCGTCGAATTCGACGCGGAGGATCATGGTGAACCATTTGTCCATGAGGGTCTGGGAGACATCGACGATGTTGACGTCCTGCTCCGCCAGGGCAGCAGTGACGGCGGCGATGATTCCGGTGTGGTCCTCGCCGGTGACGGTAATGATGGCAAACATGTACCCAAGTCTAGTGGGCGGGTGCGCAGGGAGAGAGCGCCCGTGGCCTTAGCGGGCGCGTGTGCGGGGTGGGCGCAGCCGAATGCACTGTAGCGCTCGTTCGTGACTTTAGAGCAGCCGATACCGTGGGCTACAGTCACCAGCCAGCGCTAAAGTGCCGAGTGGCTGAACCAGACAGCGCTAAAGTGCCCGGTAGCCGAGCGCGAGCTAATGAGAGCTAAAACGCCCCCAAGGCCCCGAGTCAGTCGGGGGATGAGGGCGTTTCGGGGCGTCGTAAAGCAGTGTAAAGCGGACTCGCGGACTAGCGGACGTCCACGAACTCCTTGACAATCCACTTGCGCAGGGCGAGCAGGATCAGACCCAGGACGATCGAGGCGACGCCCAGGGTGAGGAAGAAGGTGTTCTCGGCGGCGGCGTCCTCGTAGTTGTAGTAGCCCGCCAGGGTGCCGGCAAGCGAGGTGCCCATGGCGACGGCCATCAGCCAGACGGCCATCATGCGGGACGGGAACGCGGCCGGGGCGACCTTGGTGGCCAGCGCGTTGCCGACCGGGCTGAGCATGAGCTCGCCCATCGTGAACAGGAACAGAATCCAGATGATCGCGTACAGCGGGGTCGAGTTCGCCCCACCGCCGGAGAACGGGATGAAGAAGAACAGCGAAACACCGATGATGATGTTGGCGACGCCGAACTTCACCGGGGTGGACCACTGGCGGTCACCCAGCTTGGACCAGGCAGCGGCGAAGACCATGGAGAAGATGATGATGAAGATCGGGTTGATCGAGTTGATCCACGCCGGCGACATCTCCCAGCCGAAGATGGTGCGGTTCAGGCGCAGGTCCGAGTAGATCGCCAGCACGGTGAACTGCTGCTGGAAGATGCCGAAGAACAGGACGCCGGAGATGAACATCGGGATGAAGCCGATCAGGCGGGCCTTCTCGGGCTTGGAGGTCAGCGGCGAGGAGTACATCTGCCACCACAGGACAACCGCGGCGACCAGCGCAATCACGGTGACGACGGTGGACAGCGAATCGACCGGGACAACGCCGGTGGCGACCAGCGCGATGGCAACGCCGACGACGATGACGGCGACGGCGGCCCACAGCAGGTACTGCGACTTCGGCAGCGGGTTCGGGATCTCGTGGCCTGCGTCCGCGATGGTGGTCTTGCGCATCAGGATGTACTGGATCAGGCCGGCTGCCATGCCGATGGCGGCCAGGCCGAAGCCCCAGTGGAAGCCCTTCATGCCCCACAGCCAGCCGGTGAGCAGCGGGCCGAACAGAGCACCGATGTTGACGCCCATGTAGAAGATGGAGAAGCCGGCGTCGCGGCGCGGGTCCTCGCGGGAGTAGAGCTGGCCGAGGACGACCTGCGCGTTGGTCTTCACGCCGCCCGAGCCGATCGCGATGGCGACCAGGCCGATGGCCAGACCCGGGATTCCCGGAACCAGCGCCAGCGAGATGTGGCCGATCATGACCAGGACGGCGGAGTAGAACAGGGTCCGCTCGGAGCCGAGAATGCGGTCCGCGACCAGCGACGCGACGAGCGCGGCCATGTAGACCAGGCCACCGTACGCGCCGACGATGGAGGTCGCGGCGGTCTTGTCCATGCCCAGGCCGCCTTCGCTGACCTGGTAGTACATGTAGAAGGCCAGGATGGCCTGCATGCCGTAGAAGCTGAAGCGCTCCCACATCTCAACGCCGAAGAGGTTTGCAAGCCCCCACGGCTGGCCGAGGAAAGTTCTTTCGTTTGCGGTGGCCGCGGGAGCGTTGTTCGCTCTGCTGGGGCCGTCTGCGGTGTTATCCATAGGTCAATAATTGCGCGTTGTGAGCCAAATTAAAAACCGTCGGAGGCATTTTTCCTCTGACGGTTGTGTTTTTGTGCGCCGTTTATGCGCTCTTTTATTGCTTGACGACGGCCCTTACGCCACGGTCTTGCGGGCCGCGGCGCCAGCTGCGCCGCGCCAGCCGAGCAGCAGGATTGCGCTCATGACGGATGCCACCAGAATGAATGACCAGTGCGGCACGGCGCCGTGGAGGATGGCCCAGATGCCGAGGCCCGCGACCACGGTGGCGACCCAGACCACCACGCCCGCCTTGACCGCGCGGGGGTTGGCCTGCTTCGCAATCAGGACGGTGCCGATGATGACGCCGATGAAGAAGGGCCAGAAGGTGTCGGCGATATTGCCGAAAGTAAACGGATCAGCCGGGGTGTTGTGGGCGAGGCGGGCGAGCACCGCGAAAATAATGATCGCGATGGTGTCGATGATGAAGGTGGATACGCGGGTGTTCATGCCCCCAGTGTATCGGCCGCCTCGGCTTCCTTCTTGTGGTCGAAGCGCAGGAGGTAGACGATCCAGCCGACAATTGCGACGCCGACGAAGGAGACGATGCGGTAGACCAGGACCGCGGCGAAGGCCTCGGCTCCCGTCGTGCCGCCGGCGATGAGCGCCGCGGTGAGGACTGCCTCGACGGTGCCGACGCCGCCGGGCGTGGCCTGGACGAAGCCGGCCAGCTTGCCGGTGACAAAGGCCAGGAGGACCTTGGTGGCCGAGATGTCGTCGACGCCAATAGAGCGGATTGCGGCGTAGAGGCAGACAATTTCGGTGACCCAGTTCATGAAGGACCAGAAGAAGGAGACGCCCAGGACCTGCGGAGACAGCTTCACCGAGGTCAATTGGTTGACTACGCCGTGCAGGCGCGCCACGTCGGTGTCCTCCGGCTTCTTCCTGATGCGGTTAACGATCCTCAGCCCCCACCCGCCAACGGCGTTCAAAATTGCCGGGTTTTGGGATAGTCGCCACAGTAGGGTCGTGGCCAGCAGTACCACGATCGCGATTGCGATGAGCACCGCCGGGGCGTCCCCCTGGCCGACGAAGAAGAGACTGCCGATTCCCAGGAAAGCCAGGCCCAGGAAGGACAGTGCGCCGGAAAAGAGCACGAACCAGCTGACCAGGACGGCGGTGGCGCCCCATTCCATCATTCGTTTGATCTGCAGCGCCGTGCTGAATGCGGCGCCGCCCGGAACGGTCACCGACCAGGCGTTCGAGGCCAGGACCAGGGCGTTTGTCTTGCGTCTTGTCGCAAACTGCACTCCGCCCGCGCGCAGGAGGAGTCGCATGACCTCCGCCATCGAGAACAACGATGCCGCGACCGACACGACGGAGATCGCGAGCCACCAGGCGTCGATATGTGCCAGGATGCGCACGCCCTTCGTCACGACGGTCCAGTTACGCGCCGTCAACACCGCCGCGACGACGAAGATGGCCACGGTGATTCCCCACCGCAGCCAGCCGGCGCCGGCGAGCTTCTTGAGCGCGTCTTTGAGTCGTGACATGGTCGCCGCTTAGTCGTGTTCCCTGCCGGATTCTTTACCGGCGTCTTTGGAGGCATCCTTACTAGCGCGGTCTTTAAGCAGCGAGGTGAGCGGGCGGAACGGCTGCAGCCATGCGCCACCTTCCGGCAGGCGGTCCAGGTCGACTCGGGGCAGCGGTTCGCGGAAGACGCCCTTGATTTCCTCGAGGTCGACAAACCTGATCGCGTCGGAGGCCAGCGCCCAGGCGGCGTGCTCGTGGAAACCGATGACCGTGACCGGGATTCCCTCGGCCGCCAGCTTCTCCAGCAGCTCCTGGAAATTCTGGCCGTCCGCCGAGGCCACGACGACGCTGCGCAGCACACCCTCGTCGTAACGGCGCTGGATGTGCTCCAGCATGTCCGGGTCGACGTCGGTGTCCTCTTCCACCTTCGGCTTGGCGAACACCGCGAAGCCGACGTTCCGAAGCGCCTCCACCCACGGCCGAACGGTCTCGGCGGCGCCGACGCTGACGTTGGTAAACACGGTCGCTTCGGGCAGCACATCCGTACCGACGGCGTTGGAGACCCGCTCCGCCTCGTCGATAAGCCACTTGCCGACGGCGTCGAAGCGCGGCCGGTGGGCGGACGTCGGGCGCGACCCGAGGATGGCGCCGAGCCCCATGTCGAGGTTCGGGGCGTCCCACACGAGCAGGGCGGTGGGGTGGGTTTCGGCGGTGGTGTAGCTGGCGGAGTAGTTCTGCGTTGCGCTCATGGCTTACGCCTCCCTCTTGCGCCAGATGAACTCGTGGATGGAGTGGTCCATGCGCAGGCCGCGGGCCTCGAACTTGGTGGTCGGGCGGTCGAGCAGCATGGGGGATTCCGGCCACGGCCAGGCGATTGGCTCCAGGGTTGGCTCGACGTCGCGGAGCTCCTCGATCCACTCGGCGTAGCCGGCGTGGTCGGTGGCGGCGTGGAAAATGCCGCCCGGCTTCAGGCGCGAGGAAATCAGGCGCAGGGTGCCGGACTGGAGGATGCGGCGCTTGTGGTGGCGGGCCTTCGGCCACGGGTCCGGGAAGAACAGGCGGACGCCGTCCAAGGATTCCGGCTCGATCATGCGCTGGAGTACCTCGACGCCGTCGCCGCGGACCATGCGGATGTTCGGCACGCCGCCGCGGACGGTGGCGGAGAGAAGCTTCGCCAGGCCGGGCTTGTAGAGCTCGACGGCGATGATGTTGTGGTCCGGCTCCTGCGGGGCCATCGCGACGGTGGAGGTGCCGGTGCCGCAGCCGATCTCGACGATGGTCGGGCCCTTGCGGCCGAACCAGCCCTCGACGTCGATAGCCTCGTCGGACAGGACCTTGCCGAAGGTGTCCCAGTTGTCCTCCCAGATCTTCTCCTGGTTGGCGGTCAGGGTGCCACGGCGGAAGGAGAGGTTGCCGATGCGCGGGTAGTCCAGGCCGTCGTTGAACTGGGTCTTCTCCGGGCGACCGTGGGGCAGGTCGCCCTTGGCGGACGGGGTGGCTGCGGAGTTTTCTGCGGGACTTTCCGCAGAAGAATTTTTAGGAATATCAGAATTAGTCACGCACCTATTGTTCATGACGACGCGCAACTATCCAATACCGAATATTCGTCGGCCGGTTGGGAAACGGTTCAGTGGCCGGTTTGGGCAGGTACCTGGGGTTCCCTTGGGAGTCGAGCCCTTGTCCGATTCCCCGGCCGAGCTTCGGAGGCTACCGCGCTGTGGTGCACGTCGAGCTAGGAAGTCGACGGTGCTGTGGAGTTGCCGAATCCGGTGCAGGCGGTACTCTGGCCGCTACTGGAGCTGATCGACTGTTTTTCAGTTCTCTGGGGGGGGATGAAATGAATAACTCTGAAGCGAATTCGCCTGAAACAATCGCGCCCGAAACAAGTACGAGCGCCCAGGATCTTCGAGAGCGGTTGAGTGCCGCGTTGCTCGACTGGATGTCGAAGCAGCCGAGTTCTTCTGCTGCGCAGGTGGCCGTTGCTGCGGCGCTGCAGCGTGATGCCGGGCCGCCGTCGGTATGCGCGCGCCTGCGCAAGGGAGTCCACGCGGACGCCGTGGCCAGCGCTTTCGAGCGGTGCCTCGGCACCTGGAGACATTCACGGCAAGTTTCAGCTGCGTCTCAACCGCCCGAGCTGGTGCTGGAGCAGGGGCCGGTCCGGCTCGTGCTTGCCGACGTCTACTGCGACATCGACACGAATGACCCGGCGGAGCACGAATTCGAACTGACAGGGGCGCTGCGACAACTTGGCGGTACAGGTCAGTCGCACGAAGAGAGCCTTCGGTTGACTGCGCTTCGCCAGGCCGTAGCTGAGGTGAGCGCCCTGTACCCGGAGTTCTCCGATGGATTGGAGGAGCTGCTATGTCGGTCGTACCCGCGAAACTGAGGGTGACCAAGGCCGGGGACGCGGCGCAACGGGCTGACTTCTCCAAGGTCGTCGACGCCGGAGCGGGCAGTGGTGAAACCGGCACCAGCGAGGCTGGTGGCCGGGAGATCGAGTTCGTGGACCAGCGGGCCTCGGTGGTGCTCTACGTCGCAGACAGCGACGTAGAGCCAACCCGGGAGTGCGTCGAGACTATAGAGGCGATCGCCGAAGCCACCGGTCGAGTGGCCGTCGGGCTCATCGGGGCCGGAGAATTTGGGCCCTCGTGGCGCCGTGCGGTCCCGGGGCAGATTCCCATGGGGGCGTTGGACTCGAAGATGGGGAGAACCCTGGTTCTGCTCGCCGATGGGCCTCCGCGGGCGCTGCCTCACACGGCGTCGTTGCGCCGTCGTAAAGCGCAACAAGCCCAGTTGGTGGCGGAGCGTGCGCGCCGGGCGGAGGCGGCGGGGCGCGGCCACGGTCAAGCCCGGGCGAGCCTCGATCGGGCGTTGGACGAGGTCCTGGGGCGACTTGCCCTGACCGAGGCCAGGCAGTCCACGCAGTTGCGGGCGGAGGCGACCGGGGCAGCTCGGGAGGTGGCGGATGCAGCCGAGCGTTTGGGGCTCGGCGAGATCCGGTTTGAGGTCCCGGTGCCGTCTCCGTCCGAGCGTCCCAATGTGCTGATGGAGGGCGTGCTTTCCGTCATGGTTGTGGCCGCGGCGATGGGAGTCGCGCGTCTGCTGGCGACGCCGATGTCCTGGGTTGGGGTGACGGGACTGGGGGCGCAGGTGGCGATGGGTGCCGTCGGCCTCGTGTTCGCGGCGGTCGCTATCGCTGCGAGTCTTCGGAGAAACGCCAAGCAGCGTCGAATCCGTTGGGTGGCGGCGTACCTGTCACGGCTCCGGCGTGGGTGGTTGCGGCAGCTCGACGGTGCGCTTGCACAGCGCGCTGACTCCGGGCGGGGGAGCTGGCGAATCGCACAGTTATCGGAAAACAAGGTCTGAAAGATCCTGAAAGTAAGGGGGATGAGTGATGGATGAGTTTTCGCTCCTGGAGCACCTTTTTCCTGGCGGCGAAGGCCCGGCCGGTGGAGACCACACTGGGGACTTGCGTGAGCCATGCGGCCTCGGGGAGGCGGTTCCGCTTGCCGACGGCGAGGTTGGCAACGGGCTCGTAGTGGTTGTTGACGGGCAGGCCGTTGACTTGGGGGAGGAGTCGTCGGTGACGTTGGCCGATGACTCGGGATTGTCGGTGTATTCGGACCTGGACGGTGACGGTGAGGTCGATCACGTGACCACCGTCAGGTTTGACGGTTCGTGGGAGTCCTGGAGTAGCGAGGAGTCCTGGGCTAGTGAGGTGGGCGGGGAGCGTATGGAATCCGCCGGATCGGAGGGGCAGAAGCGGGCCGAACCGGAGTCCGTGGTCAATTGGGATGCCTATTCCTGGGAACAGAGCACCACGGGGCGCTGGGGCTGAGCTTCTCGAACGGGGATCGCCAGGGTCGGGAGCGGGGTGGCGCGTCGTCGGCCGGGTTTGGGGTGGCAAAAAGTGGTAGTTACGACTGTCGGCGACATCGGTAAAACCCCGCTTGTATTCATGTTCCTAACAAATGGGGGTAACCCGGGGAGTGAAGTTCAAATGGGTGAACATTGATGGAAATGAATCTTTTATACGCAGGTTATTGGCCTATAAAAACAGGTAGAGTTGTCAGTGCATGTCGAAAAGGCTGCCAATCAGAGTCCGTGGCGCTGTCAACAAATTAGGGATGAAGCGATTCGGAAATGTGGGGTTACGGCATGTTTTGGTATCCCCCGGTAGCCTGGAACCAAGACGCGAATCAATGAGTCAGGAGAACTGATGTCCGCACCTTCCATTCCTGGTCTTGAGGGCCAGGCCCCGACCGAAAACGCTGAGCTGCTTCGCTGGATTGCCGAAGTCGCTGAGCTGACCCAGCCAGACAAGATTGTCTTCGCAGACGGCTCGGAAGAAGAGTGGAACCGCCTTTCCCAGGACTTGGTGGATAAGGGAACTTTCATCAAGCTGAACGAGGAAAAGCGTCCGAATTCCTTCCTCGCCCGCTCGAACCCGAAGGACGTCGCTCGTGTTGAGTCCCGTACCTTCATCGCCTCCAAGACTGAGGATGGCGCTGGTCCGACCAACAACTGGGCTGACCCGGTCGAGCTGAAGAAGGAAATGACGGAGCACTACCGCGGTTCCATGAAGGGTCGCACCATGTTCGTCGTTCCGTTCTGCATGGGTCCGATTACTGACCCGAAGCCGAAGCTGGGCGTCCAGCTCACCGACTCCGAGTACGTGGTTCTGTCCATGCGCATCATGACCCGCATGGGCAAGGAGGCTCTGGACAAGATTGGTCCGGATGGGGACTTCGTCCACGCTCTGCACTCCGTCGGCTACCCGCTGGAGGAGGGCCAGGAAGACGTTTCTTGGCCGTGCAACGACACCAAGTACATCTCCCAGTTCCCGGAGACCAAGGAGATTTGGTCCTACGGTTCCGGCTACGGCGGAAACGCCATCCTGGCCAAGAAGTGCTACGCCCTGCGTATCGCTTCCGTCATGGCTAAGGAAGAGGGCTGGATGGCTGAGCACATGCTCATCCTGAAGCTGACCAACCCGGAGGGCAAGGCCTACCACATCGCAGCGGCATTCCCGTCCGCATGTGGTAAGACCAACCTCGCTATGATCACCCCGACCATCGAGGGCTGGAAGGCCGAGGTCGTCGGCGACGACATCGCATGGCTGAAGTTCGGCGAGGACGGACGCCTCTACGCCGTCAACCCGGAGAACGGCTTCTTCGGTGTTGCACCGGGCACCAACTACAAGTCCAACCCGAACGCCATGAAGACCATGGAGCCGGGTAACACCATCTTCACCAACGTCGCTCTGACCGATGATGGCGATGTCTGGTGGGAGGGCATGGAAGGCAAGCCCGAGCACCTCATCGACTGGAAGGGCAACGACTGGACCCCGGATTCGGACGAGCTCTCCTCGCACCCGAACTCCCGCTACTGCACCCCGATCGCGCAGTGCCCGGTTGCCGCTCCGGAGTACGACGACCCGAAGGGTGTCCCGCTGGACGCCATCCTCTTCGGTGGCCGTCGCCCCGACACCGTGCCGCTGGTGACCCAGGCTCTGTCCTGGAACCACGCAACCTTCATCGGCGCGACCCTGGCTTCCGGCCAGACCGCTGCTTCCGCTGAGGCTAAGGTCGGCTCCCTGCGCCACGACCCGATGGCTATGCTGCCGTTCATCGGCTACAACGTCGGTGACTACCTGCAGCACTGGGTCGACATGGGCGCCAAGGGCGGCGACAAGATGCCGGAGGTCTTCCTGGTTAACTGGTTCCGCCGGGCTGCTGACGACGGCCACTTCCTGTGGCCCGGTTTCGGCGACAACTCCCGCGTCCTCAAGTGGATCATCGACCGCATTGAGGGCCGTGTGGATGCCAAGGAGACTGTCGTTGGTCACACCGCGAAGGCCGAGGATCTCGACCTGACCGGCCTGGACATCCCGATGGAGGACGTCAAGGAGGCTCTGAAGGCCCCGGCCGCCAAGTGGCGCGCTGACCTCGAGGACAACGAGCAGTGGCTGAAGTCCCTCGGCCCGCGCGTCCCGCAGGAGGTTTGGGACGAGTTCGAGGCTCTGAAGGGCCGCATCGAGGAGCGTCTCCAGAAGAAGTAAGCCTTCTCGGTAGGCCTCTCTAGGTTTCTCCTGACTGGTTCCGGGGGTGCCGGGTTTTCCCGGGCCCGCGCCCCCGGTTCCGTTTGGTCAGGGTTGCCAAATTGGTAATTGGGCGAGCATTCGGGAAAAAGACTTACCCCCAGCAGGCCTTTTGGTCGCTGGGGGATTTTCTATGCCCTACTACTGGGGGCGAGATTCCCTCAGGGCGTGGCTGTTAGGAGCCGCTAAGAGTCACTGTCGAAAGCCCTCCGTGAGCTCCTCCACAATCTTCGCCGCCGCCTGCTCGCGACAGTGTGCAAATCCGGTTCCTGCCCAGAGGTTGAGGTATTCGGGGTCGCCGACGCTGTTCGCTGCCCCGCGAATGGGCGTCGTCAAGTAGTGGATCTGCGGGTAGAGCGGTGGCGCCACCTGCGAGAACTCCTCGGCAAAACGATTGCGAATCGTCCGGGCGGATTTGCCCGAAAACGCATGTGTGACCATGGTGTCGCGGTCACGGAGTTCCAACAGCGCCCGCTTGTGGGTCGGCTTGGTGCCCGCCTCTGTCGCAGTGAGGAAACGCGTGCCCACCTGCACCGCCGTGGCGCCCGCTCGCATCAGCTTTACGACGTCCGCGGCCCCGGCCACACCACCCGCTGCGATAATCGGGACCTTGGTCGCCTGCGTGGCTTCCGTGACCGCCGCGACAAGGTCGTCGGTGGTGGCGCCGATGGCATCCGAGGAATCCTTCCCCGCTACAAACCCACGGTGACCGCCGGCGGCGAGCCCCTGCAGGACGATGCGATCTGCCCCGGCCTCACTTGCTGCGCGGACGCATCGATGGAGGTGGCGTTCAGAATTACCTTCCTCCCGGAGTCTTTGATCCGGGTGATGATGTCCGCATCCGGGTAGCCAAAGGTGAAGGAAACGTATTCGAGCGCTGCTGCATCGGGCAGGAAGTCCTTGTCCAGAATAGCGTCGACCTTGGCGGTGTAGTGGTCGTCTGACCAGGCCGGAGCGGCCGGCAGTTCGACGCCGAAGCGTTCGGCCACCGGCGCCAGCCGGTCACGGAATAAAGCCCATTGCTGCAGCTCATCCTCGGTTGCGCTATCTCCGACGGATGCCGGGCAAAAGAGGTTGATGCCGAAGGTGTGGCCGTCGGCCAGCAGGGAGGCGGTGCGGTGGGCGGCGTCGGTGAGGGCCTCGGGCGTGAGGTAGCCGGCGGCGAGCATGCCAAGACCGCCGGCGTTCGAGACGGCGGCGGTCAGCTCGGGAGTGGAGGGGCCGCCAGCCATCGGCGCGAGGACGATGGGGAGGCGGGGCGCTGCGCTGGAGAAGCTGGTGCTGTCGCTGGCGGCGCTGGTGCTAGGGGTGCTCATGGGGCCGAGGCTAGCACGGCCGTGGCGGGCAGTCACCGACGTTGTGCCAGGCTCCCGACGTTATGCCAGTGCGTACCGTGGCACAACGTCGGCTCCGAGGCACAACGTGCTGGGAGGGGGCCGGAAGGCGCCCGGGAGCACCGGGAGCGCCGACCCAGGACCCTACTTAACGGTCTCCGGCGGATCCAGCGGCATACCCTGGCCAGCCCGGTAGAACGGGATGTCCTGCGGCGCGAGCGGGGTCTTGCCGGCAATCAGGTCGGAGGCCTTCTCGGCGATCATCATGGTCGGGGCGTAGATGTTGCCGTTGGTAATCCCCGGCATGACCGAAGCATCGACGACGTAGAGGCCTTCGGTACCGTGGACCTGCATGGTTTCGGGATCGACGACGGCCATCTCGTCGTCAGCCGGGCCCATCTTGCAGGTGCAGGACGGGTGCAGGGCGGTCTCGGCGTCGTTGCGGACCCACTCGAGGATCTCCTCGTCGGTCTGGACATCCGCACCGGGGGAGATCTCGCCGTCGGTGTACTCCTTCATTGCCGGGGTGTCCAGCAGCTTGCGGGAAACCTTCACGGCCTCGACCCACTCGCGGCGGTCCTGGTCGGTGGAGAGGTAGTTGAACAGGATCTCCGGCTTGACGTTGATGTTCGAGGACTTGATGTGCACGTGGCCGACCGCGTCGGAGTACATCGGGCCGACGTGGAACTGGAAGCCGTGCGGGCTGTCGATCTTCGTGCCGTCGTAGCGCATGGCCAGCGGCAGGAAGTGGAACATCAGGTTCGGGTACGGCTCCTTATCGTTCGAGCGCGCGAAGCCGCCGCCCTCGAAGTGGGAGGTCGCGACCGGGCCCTTGTGGGTCAGCAGCCACCACAGGCCGATGAACGGCCAACGCCACTTGTCCAGGTACGGCTGTGAGGACACCGGCTTGGTGACGTTGTACTGGATGTAGACCTCGAGGTGGTCCTGCAGGTTCTCGCCGACGCCCGGCAGGTGCTTGACGACGTTCACACCGGCGGCGTTCAGGATGTCCTTGTTGCCGACGCCGGAGACCTCCAGCAGCTGCGGGGAGTTAAACGCGCCACCGCAGAGGATGACCTTGTCTGCGCGGACCTGGCGGGTGCGACCCTTCCAGGAATACTCGACGCCGACGGCCTTGGTGCCCTCGAAAAGGACGCGGTCGACGGTGGCGCGGGTGCGCAGCTCCAGGTTCGGGCGGTTAAGGACCGGGTGCAGGTAGGCGCGGGCCGCGGAGAGGCGGCGGCCCTTGTCGATGTTGGCGTCGAAGGGGCCGAAGCCCTCCTGGCGGTAGCCGTTGACGTCCGGGGTGTAGTTGTAGCCGGCCTGCTCAATGGACTTGAAGAAGGCCTTGAACAGCGGAGAGTCGGCCGGGCCGCGCTTCATGCGCAGCGGGCCGTCGTGGCCGCGGCGCGGGTCGTCCTTGTCGGAGCCGAGTGCGTTTTCCATGCGCTTGAAGTAGGGCAGGACGTTGTTCCAGCCCCAGTTCTCCAGGCCCTTGGTGTTGCCCCACTTGTCGTAGTCCATTGGGTTGCCGCGCTGGTAGATCTGGCCGTTGATGGAGGAGGAGCCGCCGACTACCTTGCCGCGCGCGTGGTAGATGCGGCGCCCGTTCATCTCCGGTTCCGGCTCGGACTCGTAGGCCCAGTCGTAGTACTTGTTGCCGATGGGGAAGGAGAATGCCGAGGGCATGTGGATGAACAGGTCCCACAGGGAGTCCATGCGGCCGGCCTCGAGGACCAGGACGCTCTTTGTCTGGTCTGAGGACAGGCGGTTGGCGAGGACGGAGCCGGCGGATCCTGCGCCGACGATGACGACGTCGCGGTGTTCCACGTCCGTGTCGTTGTGCTTCTTACCGAAGAACGGGAAAGCTGCCATGTTTAGGTGTACCTCCGTGGTTCTGGGCCGTAACTTCTTCGCGTCGATAATCTGCCGCGGGCAGAGTGCCGAGTGAGCTGAGTACCCCGAGGGCTCCCCGCGAGAGGGGTCGAGTCGGGTGTTGCACGAGTACGGCACGAGTGCTGCAAGGGCGCTCCACAGACAAGCATTTAGAAAAAATACTTATATGTCTGCCATTGAAATTCCGGGTGGGGAATCGCGTGGCGGAAGACGCTTCCACTCCAGAATGACATAAAACTATTCGCGAATTCCACCTAAAGTAGCGATTTTTGTCTCATTTCCCCATGAAAGGCCCAGGCTATGACGTATCTTTGAGAGTGCGAAAAAGTTAGAAAATCAGTGACAATTTCCCTGAAAATGTAAGGGATGTATGCTGGACGGGTCCCCAAAACTGAAGGATTTTCCTATGTCTGATACTCCGCCAACTTCACAGGGGCCGGCGACGGGAGGGTCTGCTCGAAGCGAGCAGACCCCCGTCGCTCGCCCCTCGGCGAGGCCTAATGCCAAGGTAACGGAGCGCCGTTCGCAGCCCATTACGCACGCGACGCGGCCAGCAAAGGTAGCCGAGCCCGACGTTAACTGGCCGGTGTTCATCGCCTCCGGCGTCGGCATTATCGCCATCGCTATGTGGGCAATCTTCGCCCGCGAGAACGCCGCCGACACCCTGGCCGGCGTCGTCGCCTGGGTGTCCAAGAACTTCGGCTGGTTCTACATCGTGACAGCCACGGCCGCGGTGCTGTTCATGCTCTACATCGCGATCGCCCGCACGGGCCATATCAAGCTGGGGCCCGATCATGCGAAGCCGCAGTTCGGCCTCTTCTCCTGGGCCTCAATGCTCTTTGCCGCCGGCATCGGCATCGACCTGCTCTTCTTCTCCGTCGCGGAGCCGGTCGCCCAGTTCTACGGTCCGCCGACAGGCGATGCCGAGACCGTCGAGGCCGCCCGCCAGGCCGTCGTGTTCACCCTGTTCCACTACGGTGTCACCGGCTGGGCCCTCTACGCCCTGATGGGCATGGCGTTCGGCTACTTCGCCTACCGCCTGAATATGCCCCTGACCATCCGTTCCGCGCTGTACCCGATTATCGGCAAGCGCATCCACGGCCCCGCCGGCGACGCCGTCGAGATCGCCGCGATGCTCGGCACCGTCTTCGGTGTCGCGACGTCGCTGGGTATTGGCGTCGTCCAGCTCAACTACGGCCTGCGCGTGCTCTTCGGAGTGGACGAGAACATCACCTGGCAGATCGCCCTGATCGTCCTCGCTGTTGTGATCGCCACGGCGTCGGCGGTGTCGGGCGTGGACAAGGGCATTCGCCGCCTCTCCGAGATCAACGTCGGCCTGGCCATCGCCCTGATGCTCTACATCCTGCTGACCGGCCGCACCGCGTTCCTCTTCGACGCGCTGGTGATGAACGTCGGCGAGTACGTCTCGAAGTTCCCGTCGATGACCATGGACACCTACGCGTTCTCGGACGCGCAGGAGTGGCTGAACGCCTGGACCCTGTTCTTCTGGGCCTGGTGGGTGGCCTGGGCGCCGTTCGTCGGCCTGTTCCTGGCCCGCATTTCACGCGGCCGCAGCCTGCGTCAGTTCGTCGTCGGTACGATGACCATTCCTTTCCTTTTCGTCCTGATGTGGGTGTCCGTGTTCGGCAACTCCGCGCTGGACCTGGTCATGCACGGCGACTCCACCTTCGGCAAGACCGCCTTGGAGCACCCGGAGCGCGCCTTCTACCTGCTGTTGGAGCAGTACCCGGCGCCGATGATGGTCGCGGCCATCGCGTCCCTGATCGGCCTGCTGCTCTACATCACCTCGGCCGACTCGGCCGCGCTGGTGATGAGTAACTTCACCTCGAAGATCACCGACACGCAGCAGGACGGCAAGATCTGGACCCGTATTTTCTGGGCCGTGGTCGTCGGCGTGCTCACCGTCGCCATGCTCTATGTGGATGGCATTACGACGCTGCAGTCGGCTACCATCGTCATGGGCCTGCCGTTCGCGTTCGTGATTTATCTGATCATGTACGGCCTGTTTAAGTCGCTGCGCCTCGAGCTGTTGCAACGGGCGTCGACACGCCGCGCCATGCATGGCGCGATGTCGGGCCGCGCGGCGGAGGGTGAGCCGGGCGAGTGGCGTCGGCGCCTGACTCGTTCCATGTCCTTCCCGGCAGGCAAGCAGGTCCAGCGCCACCTGGACGAGGTCGTGGAACCGGCGCTGGTCCAGGTGGCCGAGGCGATCCGAGAGCGCGGCGGCACGGTCGAGCTGCACCGCGAGACCGTCGAGGACCTCGGAATAGATCAGCTGGACCTCAACGTTGCCTTTGGTGATGAGCGTGACTTCCGCTACCAGGTGTACCCGGTCGAGCATCTGACTCCGTCGTTCGCCGGCCTGATCCACCTGGATAGTGACGCTGATCGTTATTACTACCGACTCGAGGTCTTCACGTTGACCGGCTCCCTGGGCTATGACGTCTACGGCTACACCCAGGAGCAGCTGATTTCCGACGTGCTGGATCTCTACGAGCGGCACATGGAGTTCCTGCACATGCAGGCTGATCTCCCGGGCACCTCTGATATGTCCGACAATGCTGACCCCGTCCGCGAATGGTCTGATGACTACTCCAAGGAGGATTCCTAAATGACTTTTAAGCCTTCGACTACCGACAAGGCCCTCGCGCCCGAGACCGCCAAGTCCCACGAAGGCGCGGCCACGCTGTTTATCGACGGCGCCTGGTCCGCAGCTGCTGCCGGTGGCACCCGCACCATCGAGTGTCCGGCCGACCGCTCGTTTGTCGCCGAGGTCGCGGAGGCCGACGCCTCCGACACCGAGCGCGCCATCGCCGCCGCCGACGCCGCTTTCCGACGCACCGGCGAGGGCTCCTGGGCGTCCTGGACCACCGCGCAGCGCGGTCAGCTGGTTCTCGATATTGCGGATGCGATTCGCCAGCGCAAGGAGGAGTTCGCGTGGGCTGAGGCGATGGACACCGGCAAGCGACTGCCGGAGTCGGCCGCCGATATGGACGACATCATCGCCTGCTTCGAGTACTTCGGGAAGCTGGCCGGCAACGACGCCGGCCGTTTGGTCGACGCGAACGACCCGAGCGTCGTCGCGCGCATCGTCCGCGAGCCGGTCGGCGTGTGCGGCCTGATCACGCCGTGGAATTACCCGCTGCTGCAGGTGGCGTGGAAGGTCGCGCCCTGCCTGGCGGCAGGCAACACCTTCGTGTTGAAGCCGGCGGAGCTGACCCCGCACACCGCCATCCTGCTGATGCACGTCATCGACGAGCTGGGCGTTCCGGCGGGCGTCGCGAACCTGGTCACCGGTGCGGGTGCCGGTGCGGGTGCGCCGCTGTCCTCGGATCCGCGCATCAACATGGTCTCCTTCACCGGTGGCCTGGCAACGGGCCGCATCATCGCCGGTGAGGCCGCGAAGTCCGTGAAGAAGGTCGCCCTCGAGCTGGGTGGCAAGAACCCGAACATTATCTTCGCCGATGCGGACTACGAGGCCGCGCTGGACAACGCCCTGAACGCCGCATTCCTGCACTCCGGTCAGGTGTGCTCCGCGGGTGCGCGCCTTGTCGTTGAGGAGTCCATCGCCGAGAAGTTCGTCGATGACCTGGTGGAGCGCGCAGGCCACATCAAGCTCGGCGGCCCGCTGGACGAGCAGGCCGAGACCGGTGCCCTGATCTCCAAGCAGCACCTGGACAAGGTCGCGGGCTACGTCGACCGCGCCCGTGAGCAGGGCGCCCGCATCCGCGTCGGCGGCGAGATCGCCACCGGCCCGACCGCGGACGGCTCCGGCTCGCTGGCCGACGGCTACTTCTACCCGCCGACCGTCATCGACCAGGTCAGCCGCGAGATGGACTGCGTCCACGATGAGGCCTTCGGCCCAGTCGTGACCGTGGAGACTTTCCGCACCGAGGAGGAGGCCATCGCGATCGGCAACGACACCGAGTACGGCCTGGCCGGTGCGGTGTGGACGTCGGATAGAGGTGTGGCGGAACGCGTCTCCCGCGCCCTGCGCCACGGCACGGTGTGGATCAACGACTTCGGCCCGTACCTGCCGCAGGCGGAGTGGGGCGGCTTCGGCCAGTCCGGCATCGGCCGCGAGCTGGGCCCGACCGGCCTGGAGGAGTACACCGAGGCCAAGCTGGTCTACGAAAACACCACCCCGGCGGTCACCGGCTGGTTTGAGGACCGCCGCTAGGGGCGCTGGGCGCGGCGTCGGCGATAACCGCGGGGGAATGGGGGCGCGGTATCGCCGTCATGGGCGTGGCTAGCCGTTATACTCTCCGAAGATTCATACTGCTTTACGCACATCCGACGCCCGCATCAGACGAAAGATTTTCCGTGCCCACTTCTGCCCAGTCCCCAAGCCCTTCCTCTTCTGAGCCACTCGGTCAAGGGGGCGTGGCGGAGACCTTCACCACGGCACAGAAAGCGATTGCGTGGGGAGTCCACGCCTTTACGCTCAGTGGCCTGGTGTGGGCGACGCTGGCGGTCGTGGCGCTGCTGGATAACCAGCCGCACTGGATGTGGTTCTGGCTGGGTATCGCGCTGATCGTCGACGGCGTCGACGGCAACCTGGCCCGAAAGTTCCGGGTCAAGGAGGTCATTAGCTGGTTCTCCGGAACGGTGGTCGACCACGTGGTGGACTACCTGACCTGGACCGCGATCCCGGTGCTGTTCATGGTGATGTACCTGCCGCTGGGGCCGCGCCCGCTGGCAATCCTCCTGGCCATTGTGGTGCTGGTGTCGTCGATGTTCTGCTACGCCAACGAGGCCGCTAAGTCGCGCGATAACTACTTTGTCGGCTTCCCGGCAGCCTGGAATATCGTGGCCGTGCTGCTGTGGGTCTGGGAGGCCCCGCTGGCGGTCTGCATCGCCGCCATCGTGATCTTCAGCGTGATGACGCTGGTCCCGCTGCACTACACGCACCCCTTCCGCGTCGAGCGCGGCAAGGTCGGAAATATCGTCGCGACGTTCATCTGGATCGTCACCACGGGTCTGCTCATCGCCAGCTTGCCGACGCCGCCGGCGTGGATCTCCTACACCGCCGAGTACACGCTGGTGGTCGTGAATGTCCTGGCGGGCGCCTGGCTGGTTGTCGGCGGCATCCGCCGCTCCTGGACAGGCCGCTAGGCCGATTCCGGATAGTCGCAGCGTCGCCGCCCGCAGGGGCGGCCTTCGTATATCGAGCCCCTGATGACCTCGCGGACCACCCGGTCGCGCAGCCAGCGGGCGTATTCGATGAGGAAGGCCGCCAGAATCATTGCGCCGACGAAGACGTTGACCCACGGCGGGTAGCCCCTGCCGTAGTACCAGAAGTAGATGTAGGGCGATACGAAGGTTACGAGCGTGACCACGAGGCCCATCATTCTTCGCCAGATGCTGTGGCCGGCGAACATCTCGACGATTCCCCAGGTGTAGGGGATTGCCGTCACGATGTCGATGGTCCACAGCACCCACACCTTGCCGTGGAAGCCGGGGACGAAGACGACTGGCAGCGCGCGCAGAGACGAGTAGAGCAGCACGATGAGGTAGGCGATGACCTTCGGGTTGGACAGGAATCGCCAGATGGCGTTGCGCTCGATCAGGTCGGTGCCGATTGCCCGCAGCGCGTGGAGGTTCTTCCGCCGCATGATGAGCGTGTCCGTGCCGTCGAGCAGGTAGGCGAGGAGACGCTGCTGCTGTGGGGTGCCGTGGGCCCACTCCTGAATTAGCGTCGTCGGGGACAGCGCGATAGGAACCAGGGGCTCGCCGTGGAAGCGGACTGCGTCAGGGGCGTGCTCATCGGTGTGGATTGCTAGGCCGACCTGGTGGACCACGTTCGCGCCCAGGATCTCCTTGATCTTCGCAACGTCGCCTTCGGGCACGGAGCTAAGCCAGAGGACCTGGCGCTTCGTGGCCGCGAACTGTAGTGCGGTGCCGAGGGCCTCGGCGGCGTCGTCAATTGCGAAGAACTGCTCGGGTGTGGTGTGAGCGATGGCGCGCAGGCTGTCGATGATGACGACGTTTTTGGCGTTGAGATCCCCCAGTCGCGACACCTCCGCGATGGCCAGGATCTTGTCCGGGTCGATGGCGTAGGTGTGCGTAAAGGGCAGGTCGACGATGGAGCGGAAGGCGAGGGCTCGCTTCGTGGCCGAGAGGGGGAGTTTTTGGCTGCTCACAACTTTCCAGATTGCCACAAAGTGAAAGCTCGCGGGGTTTTTCACACCGTGCAGCGAATAGGCAGGGGTGGGGTTTCGGCGGGGCCGGGAGGGGTATTGCGGGGCTGTGGAGGGGCTGTGGCGGGGCTGTGACGGGGATTGGGGGACTCGTATCGAGACTCGGGAGGGGTCGGGAGTGGAGATGCAATGACGACGTATAAGTACGGTGCGGTCTGTTCAGTTTTAGGGGAGTTCGGCTATCAAGGTTGGACTTTTACATGTATATCGCGTAACTTCTCTCAGGTATTAGATAGACAGGTCTGTTCATAAAGTGGATGGGCTCGCCACTAGAACCGCATAAATAGCACACCGTTAAAACACCCAGAGAACACGAGGAGAGCATTGCCATGTTGATTTCCGGTCTGGCGCTGGGCGCCGTACTCGGCTACGTGATGCAGCGCGGGCGCTTCTGCGTCACGGGCTTCCTGCGCGACATCTTTACCCAGCGCAGCTGGCGAGGCTTCGTCGCCCTGCTAATCGTTATCTCCGTCCACGCCGTCGGCCTGGCGGCGCTGACCAGTGGCGGCATTATTACCCCGAAGTACAGCGAGCTGGCACCAATCGCCGTCATCGTCGGCGGCCTCGTCTTCGGTATCGGCATCGTCCTGGCGGGCGGCTGCGCCTCCGGCACCTGGTACCGCTCCGGCGAGGGCCTAATCGGCTCCTGGATTGCCCTGGTCTTCTACGGCCTGTCCGCCGCCGCGATGAAGACCGGCGCTCTGACCGGCGTCAACGAGGCGCTGAAGTCCCAGACTGTGGGGCTGACCAGCATCCACGCCTCGCTGGGTATTAGCGTCTGGCCGCTGGCGATCGCATTGACCGCGCTGACCGCATTCCTGGCCGTGCGATTCCTGCGCGAGGAGTTCTCCGGGCCGAAGCCGGCGAAGCTGGCCGCCCGCAAGTCCGGTCTGGCGCACATCCTCGCCGAGAAGCCGTGGCATGTGTACTCCACCGCGGTTGCCGTCGGTGTGCTGGGCGTCATCGCCTGGCCGCTGTCCGCCGCGACCGGCCGCAACGACGGCCTGGGCATCACCACCCCGTCCGCGAACCTGACTAACTTCGTCGTCACCGGTAACGCCGCCAAGCTCGACTGGGGTGTGCTCCTGGTCCTCGGCATCCTGGTCGGCTCCTTCGTCGCTGCGAAGGCATCCGGCGAGTTCCGCCTGCGCGTGCCCGACGCTACTCAGGGCGCCCGCTCCGTCGTCGGCGGCATCTTCATGGGCGTCGGCGCCGCATGGGCCGGCGGCTGCACCGTCGGCAACGGTATGGTCCAGACCTCGCTGTTTAGCTACCAGGGCTGGCTGGCGCTGGCCTCCATCGCCGCCGGTGTGGGCATCGCCGCGAAGATCTGGCTGAAGCCGTCCGCGCCGGCTGCCACCGCTCGCACTGTCGCTCGCACCACCTCTTCCGCCGCTACCGCCCAGGCCGCCCCGCTTTCCGACGCCACCGACGCCCCCGTCGATAGCGTCTCCCTGGGCTCCGTTGACGTGGCCGGTTCCTCGGCGGTTCCGGCGGCCCCGGCAGCCCCGGCAGGTGCCGTGCCCGCTGGCTTTGCGGTGGCGCCGGTCGCGCTGCTGGACCGTGTCGTCGGCAAGCAGGAGGGCGGCAAGCTGACGCCGCTGGGTGACGGGCGCTACGAGCTCGATACCGTCGGAGCGGTGTGCCCATTCCCGCTGATTGAGGCGAAGGACGCGATCGGCAAGATCGAGGTCGGCGAGGAGCTGGTGATTCCATTCGACTGCACCCAGGCGACCGACGCGATCCCGCGCTGGGCCGCCAAGGACGGCCACGAGGTCACGAATTTCGAGCAGACCGACGAGGCCGGCTGGGTCATCTCGATCAAGCGCGGCAAGTAGGGGCTGCGGGCCGAGAGCTGTGGATGGAAGGCTCAGGACAGAAGGGCAGGACCTGCCGAACAAAGGAGTTCGTAAAAGTCTGGGCAATGTTGCATAGACTAGGCGGCTATGGGGAATCCCTCCGACTCTCGTCCTGCCGCTTTCAGAGCTGAAGCTGGCGACCCGTGCTGTAGCGGGTCGTCACACACTGTGTCCCGTCGTGGTTTTCTCACGGCGGGGCTTTCGTTGTCGCTGGTGGGGCTGACGGAGCTCGTGGCTGGCTGCACCCTGCCGACGGGGAGTAATGGCCCAGTCAACGCCACGACGACAAGCAGCGTCGCCGGCGCTAGCGCAAAGTCGCCGGTCCCGGTTGTCCCGATAACGCCGATGGCGCCGCCGCCTCAGCAAGTGCCCGTCGGAAAGCCTCTGACTGCGGAGCTGATGGCGCGATACGGACACGCTGACGCGCACGCGTGGGGGCTCGACCTGCCGGGCATTGTGCGCAGTGTGGCTCCCGGGCCGAAGACGATTGCGCTGACCTTTGATGCGTGCGGAGGGCCGAGCGGTGCACAGGTGGACGAAGCCCTCATCGCGACGCTCGAGGAGCAGGGCGTGCCCGCGACGCTGTTTTGGAATAAGAGATGGATTCAGGCGAACCCGCGCCGGGCGCAGGAGCTTGCAGGAAACCCGCTGTTTCAGATTGAGAATCACGGGACCTCGCACAAGCCGCTGTCGGTCAATGGGCGCTCAGCGTACGGCATTTCTGGGACGGCCAATATCGCGGAGCTGGTCGACGAAATCGAGGGCAACCGCCAGTTCATGCGCGAATTCCTGGGCGTCGAATCGAACTGGTTCCGCTCCGGAACCGCGCATTACGACGACATCGCATTGCGGATCGCGCACGATCTGGGCGTGTCGATCGCGGGCTTCGCCGTCAACGGCGACGCCGGTGCCACGCTTCCAGCGCCAGCAGTGACGAAGTCGCTAACGCACAGCAGCGCCGGGGCGATCGCGATTATGCACATGAATCAGCCTGGTCACGGCACCGCGGAGGGAGTCCGGGCGGCGATTCCACAGCTCCGGGCGGCGGGATTCACCTTCGTGAAATTGGGAGGCGCGCCACTGGGGTAGACCGCTGGGTTTAGTTAGATTAGGTCCCGCAATAAGAACGGAACGCTCCCAGGCCCGCCGGTGCCGGAAGCGTGAATTTCTCTGGGCGCGGTGTTTGATCATCGTCCGAGTGTGCCCGGCCTTCATACGGGTGCGTTACAGCCTCCAGCAGTTGGCGGTAGTCGTCGAGGTTGCCCTCGGCAGCCTGCGCCAGTGTCTCCGTGACCAGGTGATTGCGAGGGACGTAGGCCGGGTTCGACGCCTCCATCAGCGCCGCCGACTCCTCCGGGGCGATGCCCAGTTTTTCCCGCACGGCGGCCCAGTCCGCTACCCACCCCGCCGCGGCCTCGGCCCATTGCTCGCTGGCGTCCAGAGTGGCCCTTGACGCAACCAGCGCATCCGCATCTTCGCTGCTCAGAGCCTTGCCGAGCGCGAGGTGCGCGTTGGTGTGATCCGGCCCGAACTGCGCCAGCAGGGACTGCCACCGGCGGAGCAGGTCCGTGGCGGTGGGGTCGTCGTAAAGCGAGGCGGGGAGCCCCAACTTCGGCAGCCAGTGGCGGGCGAGCGCGGTGGCGAACTCGTCCGCGAAGCCGCCGAGGATCTCGCGCGCGACGTCGAGGGCGGCGTTTGGGGCGTCCGGGGTGTTCGGGGAAGTGTCGGCGGCAGCGTCCGTGTCGGCGTCGGCGGCGGCGATCTTATCGGCGATTGAGGGCAGCAGCGCCTCCGCGAGCCGAGTCAGGTTCCACCCGGCAATCGTCGGCTGCGCCCCGAACGCGTACCGGCCCGCGTGGTCGATACTGCTGAACACCGCCCGCGGATCGTGCGCATCCAGGAACGCGCACGGGCCGTAATCGATGGTCTCGCCGGAGATGGTCGTGTTGTCCGTGTTCATCACGCCGTGCACGAAACCGCTGGTCATCCACTGTGCAACCAAATCTGCCTGCCGCGTGACGACGCCCTGCAGCACCCCGCGCGCCGTCGCGTCGTAGAGGTGCCTGTCGGCGGCGAAGGAGATCGCGCGGGGCATGACGTCGGGACCCGAGCGGGCAATCAACTCGAACGTGCCGACGCGCAGGTGGCTCGTGGCGACCCGCACCACGATGCCGCCGGGCTGGAGCTCGCTGGTCGGCCGCTGCTCGTCGAAGGGGACCTGCGGGCCCCGGTGGATCTGCTCGCCCGTGGCTATGACCGCGAGCGCCCGGGTGGTCGGGATGCCCTGGGCAAACATGGCCTCGCTGATCAGGTATTCGCGAAGCGCCGAGGTCAGCGTCGCCTTTCCATCTCCGCCACGGGAGAAGGGGGTCGGTCCGGTGCCCTTGGCCTGGACCTCGTATAGCTGGGTAGCTCGGCCGGGTTGGTCCTGACCTGCCATCCCCGGCAACCCTGGCATCCTCGGCAACCCCGTCAACCCTGGGCGCCCTCCGCTGTCGCCAGCAGGAGCGCGCGGCCGTCGCCCAAAACACCGGCGAAGTTACCGAACTGGTGGCCCGCGTACGCGGTCGCGACCGGCATCGACTCCTTCGTTCCGGTGCCGTGGCCGGTCAGGAAGCGTAGCCCCGCCTCGGAGCGCAACCACGCCGGATTGAAACCGAGGTCGGTGGCCAGGGCATCGTTAAGCAGGAGAAGCTGCGGGGACGGCGCCTCGAAGCCCTCCTGCGCGATGGTGAGCTCCGGGACGGCGGTGGGGAGGTCGGGCTGGGTAATCGACATGTGCGCAGTGTATCGGGTGGGGCGGATTAGGTGGGGCGGATTGGGTTCGGCGGTGACGCAGATACTGTCAGGCGGCATCGCGAAAGTGCTGGTAGGACGCAGGAGGTAGGGCAGTAGCCGCATCGAACCAGCGGCCGCGAGGTTGCGTGGTCGGGGCGAGCTGGGTCTGCGCTGCGTGAATGGCTTTCCTAATAGCCGCTGCGGCAGAGCCGTCGAAGAGACCATCCCAAGTCAGGTGGATAACGCGATATCCGAGGTTCGTGAGGCGGAAATCGCGGCGGCGATCGCTCCAGGGGTCCGAGGTGCGCGGCATCGTACGTGCGTCGGGTGCAGTGTCGAGAGCCGGGTCCTCGAAGGCAGGGCCCAGTTCGTACTTCATGCGCCCGTCGCACTCGATGACGATGCCGTACTGCGGGAGCAGGAAATCAACGCGCGCCACCATACGGCCAGCCTCGTCGACGATGCGAGGCTGCTGAAAGAAGTCTAGTTTCAACTCGATGAGCAGGGCCTTCGCAGCCGATTCGAAGACGCTATCCGACAGCGGCGACGCCGCCAGCAGGATCTCTGCCGCACGCCCGGCAGGAAGGGCTCCCTTGCCATTGCGGAGATACGGCAGGAAGGCAGCCGACGAAATAGACGAATGCCGTGTGGGCGCGAGGACTGGATAGCTGCCGGCCAGGGACCAATCGGGAGGCTGAAACCTCGCGGGCGCGTCGGGCCACATCGGTTGCTCCGCCGGCGTAATTCCCTCGCTGCCTAGGGTGCCGAGGTTGCCGCGCAGGGCGGCGTCGGCAAGCGCGATTGCCTCGGCGAATCGACGGAAAACCTCCAGTTGGCGGCGGGATTCCTCAGTCGGCCGAGGCTGCGATGCGGCAACGTCGACGACCGTGCGGGCAAGCGTGGTTACTCGAGCGCCGTCGATGACGGTCACGTCCTGCGTTCCGTGCCCCTCGGCGGGGTGCGTGTAGTTCGGTGCTGTGTGGCTAAGCACCGCGTAATTCAAGCAAAACTGCAGGCCACTCGTGGTCTTTCTAGTGCATTTCCCTCGCTTGGTCGGTGAAGAAAGGCAGAACCGGTCGGGAATATCCAGCAGCGGGAGGCCGTGCACGAGTGCGGCTGCGTGCCCGGTCAACACTCGATCCGGGTGAGCCTGCGCCATGGCGATACACTCCAGCCGAGCCCTGGCAAAAGACGCCCGAATAGCCAGGACGCCCGAGGGATAATCGCTGGCAGACGGCCAGTTCTCAGATTTGATGTACGTACCGGGAAAGAGCTGCACGAATTCCCCGGACTTCGCCCGTTGCGCCAGGGACCACCGCGCGGCATTCCTCGTAGTGTGGGTCTGTTCCCGCAGGTGGGCGATACCTGCAGCGCTGAATCTGATCTCTGCTTTTCGCTTCACGACGCCAATTGTTTCCCAACACAACCGTCATGGCGATGGCGTTTTTGGTTTCCTGTGGATAACTCGATTGGTTTGACGCTAGGTATTTGGTTCCTTGGCGAAACGCCAGGTGGGGATGTGGCGAGGCTGTGGATAACTCGGTGGCGATCGGGAAAGAGAGCGCTGTTTAAGGCCCGAGTCGCCCGGAGCATGGGGGTGGGTTTGGGCGTAAAGAGACGGAAAGAAAGGTAGTCGGCGGACGTAGCGGGGGAATCGGCCGTGCCGTGCTGTAATGAGGCCCTTTTGAGGGCCATTTTGGAGTCGACTCTCAATTTGTGTGGGCTTCAGATTATAAACTCCCAGGTCAGAAGTTGCCCGAAATGCAAAATCACCACACTTTTTGAGAATTGACCCCAGCAGGCCGAGTGTTCCGCCGGTTTCGTGGTGCCGATGATGCCTGTGGTGCAAAAGGGGCTGGTGGGGTTAATGGAGGAGGAGGCGGCCGAGCCGCAGCGTGATCCAAGGATACCAAAGAGGGAGAAAAGGTAATCATCTCCCATCGGGGACGCGAAAAGCCCGGACAATCAGGGGAAAACCCTCGCTGTCCGGGCTATATGTAGGCGGAGCGGGGTCTAGCCAGGCTACCAGGCCACCAGCCCAAACCGCCTACTTCTTCAGCGACTCCGGAGCCGCAAAACGCGGGCCGTGCTTCGCCGCGAGCTCCTCGGCGCGCTCGACGAAGCCTGCCACACCTCGGCGCTCCGGGTGAGCAGCGCCGGAGCCGCCGGTACCACCGTTGCCGGCACCGCCGCCGACGACGATGCCGCCGTCGTAGTTCTTAATGAACTGGCGGGTACCGCCCGTCCAGGCCGGGTAGCCGATGCCGAAGATGGAGCCGATGTTGCCGTCGGCGTCGTGAAGCAGGACGCCCTCGTCGACGCACTTCTGCGTCTCGATGGCCTCGATGAAGAGCATGCGGTCGACCAGCTCCTGGACGTCGGTGTCCTCCGGCGCGATCGGCTGGATGCCCAGCTCCTCGCGCAGCTCGGAGGTCAGACCAGGCCACAGGCCGGTGCGCTTGCCATCGGCGTACTCGTAGAAGCCCTTGCCCTCGAGCTTGCCCGGGCGCTCGAACTTGTGCAGCATGGCCTCGACCAGGGCGGGGACGCCGCCCTCGTCGAGCTCCACGCCCTCGGCCTGGGCTGCCGCGCGGGTCTCGCCCGCAATCTTCTCCATGAGCTTGAGGTTCAGCTCGTCGGCAAGCTGGAGCTGCGGTGCCGGGTATCCAGCCTGGCGGCCAGCGGCCTCGACGATCGCGGGGGAGTAGCCCTCGGCGACCATGCGCAGCGCCTCGTTGATGACGGTGCCGATAACGCGGGAGGTGTAGAAACCGCGGGAATCGGTGACCACAATCGGGATCTTACGGATCGCCACGGCGAAGTCCAGGGACGCCGCCAGCACGGCCGGGTCGGTGTTGTCGCCCGAGATGATCTCGATCAGCTGCATCTTGTCCACCGGGGAGAAGAAGTGCAGGCCGATGAAGTCCTTCTCACGCTTAACGTGGCTGGCCAGCTCGGTGATCGGCAGGGTGGAGGTGTTGGAGCCGAGAATGCAGGTCTCCGGCACCGCGGCCTCGATTTCGGCGTGAACCTTGTGCTTCAGCTCGGTGTTTTCAAACACTGCCTCGATGACCAGGTCGACGTCGGAGAGGTCGTCGTAGGACTCGGTCGGCTTGATGCGTCCGAGCAGGGCGGCGGACTTCTCCTCGGTGGTGCGGCCGCGCTCGAGGGCCTTCGCCTCAAGCCCCTCGGAGTAGGCCTTGCCGCGCTCGGCGTTCTCGATGGAGATGTCCTTCAGAACGACCTCCATGCCGGCCTTCGCGCAGACGTAGGCGATGCCCGCACCCATCATGCCGGCGCCGACGACGGCGACCTTTTTGAACTCGCGCTTCGGGTACGGGGTACCGTCGGCCTGCAGCGGGCGGGATCCGCCGCCCTGGGCGTGGTTCAGGTCGAAGAAGAACGCCTGCATCATGTTCTTCGACTGGGAGCCGGTGACCAGCTCGGTGAAGTAGCGCGACTCGATGCGCAGGGCGGTGTCGATATCAACCTGCGCGCCCTCGATGGCGGCCTGCATGGCCAGGCGCGGGGCCTTCATCGGGGAGCCCTTTAGCTGTTTGGTCAGGTTCGCCGGGAAGGACGGCAGGTTCATGGCGAACTTCGGGGTCTTCGGGTCTCCGCCCGGGATCTTGAAGCCCTTCTCGTCCCACGGCTGGGCGGCGCGAGCGTTCTCGCCGGTCAGCCAGGCGCGCGCCGTATCCAGCAGCGCCTCCGGGGCCACGACCTCGTCAACGAGGCCGGTGGCCAGCGCCTTCGCCGGGTTCATCTGGGCGCCGGTGAGGATTACCTTCATCAGCGCTGCCTGGATGCCGATCATGCGGACGACGCGGGAAACGCCGCCGCCGCCCGGCAGCAGGCCGAGGGTGACCTCGGGAAGGCCGATCTTGGAGCCGCGGGCGTCAGCTGCGACGCGGTAGTTAGCTGCCAGCGCGACCTCAAGGCCGCCGCCGAGTGCCGCGCCGTTAATCGCCGCCACGACCGGAACCGGCAGCTTCTCGATGCGGCGCAGGGAGGCCTTCATGTCCTCCACCATGGTGAACATGGCCTCCGCGTCAGCCTCGGTGGCCTTCGACATCTGCTTGATGTCGCCGCCCGCGAAGAACGTCTTCTTGGCGGAGGTAATGATGATGCCCTTGATCGCGTCCGCGTCGTCGGCAAGCGTCTGCTCCAGGCGGTCGGCGGTGGCGCGGATGTCGTTCTGGAAGGTCTGGTTCATGGTGTTGACCGGCGCGTTCGGGTCATCCATGGTCAGGGTGAGGATGCCGGCGTCGTCGAGGTCCCACCGGAACATGTTGGAAGTGCTCATAAGTCTGTCAGTCCTTTTCGTGGTAGTTCCGGGGTTAGACGCGCTCGATGATGGTCGCGACACCCATGCCGCCCGCGACGCACAGCGAGATCAGGCCGTAGCGCCTGCCGGTGCGGTGCAATTCGTCGATGGCAGCGCCCGTGATCATCGCGCCGGTTGCGCCCAGCGGGTGGCCCATTGCCATCGCGCCGCCGTTGATGTTGAGCTTGTCGTAGTCAATGCCGAGGTTTTGCTGCGCATGCTTCACGACGGCCGCAAAGGCCTCGTTGATCTCCCACACGTCGATATCGTCGACGGTCAGGTTGGCCTTGGCGAGAGCCTCGCGGACCGCCGGCTCGATGCCGGTGAGCATGATGGTGGGCTCGACGCCGTTGACGGCGGTCGCTACGACGCGGGCGCGCGGGGTGAGCCCCATGTCGGCGCCTGCCTTCTCGGAGCCGACCAGGGTCAGCGCGGCGCCGTCGACGATGCCGGAGGAGTTGCCGGCGTGGTGGACGTGGTTGATGCTCTCCAGCTGCGGGTACTTCTTCAGGGCGACGGCGTCGAAGCCGCCCTGCTCGCCCATCATGGTGAAGGCGGCGCGCAGGCCGGAAAGTGACTCGGCGGTAACGCCCTCGCGGATGGTCTCGTCGCGGTCGAGGATGGTCAGGCCGTTGGCGTCCTTGACCGGCACGACGGAACGGTCGAAACGGCCCTCCGACCAGGCCTTGGCGGCGCGGGCGTGGGAGAGCGCTGCCATCTCGTCGAGGTCCTCGCGGGAGAACCCGTCGAGGGACGCGATCAGGTCGGCGGAGATGCCCTGCGGGACGAAGTCCGTGGCGAAGGAGACCTGGGCATCCATGGCCATGGCGCCGCCGTCGGACATCATGGGGACGCGGGACATGGACTCGACGCCGCCGGCGAGGACCAGCTCGTCCATACCGGAGCGAACCTTCTGAGCTGCGAGGTTGATGGCCGAGAGGCCGGAGGCGCAGAAGCGGTTAATCTGCACGCCGCCGGTGCGGTACGGCAGGCCCGCGGTCAGACCCGCGGTGCGGGCGATGTCCGCGCCCTGGTCGCCGACGGGGCTCACGCAGCCGACGATGAGGTCGCTGATGCGCTCCTCGTCCAGGCCGGGGAAGCGGTTACGAATTTCGTCGATAAGGCCGACGAGCAGGGATACGGGGCGTACCTCGTGGAGGGAGCCGTCCTTCTTGCCCTTGCCGCGCGGGGTGCGGATGGCCTCGTAGATGAAGGCCTCGCCGCCCGGCTGGATGGTGGCGGAAGTCATGTGTTGTTACCTCACAAATTCGTCGTAGAGTGTCGTGCATCACTCTTTGGTGTCGTGCGTCACTCTATATGCTCGGGTGGATTGTGGGGAGGCAATTGGAGGGGAATGGGGCGAAAGTCGGCGGGCGAGGGGATGTGACCTGGCGATATGCGAAAAACCGGGGGTATTTACATAAGTATTAAGGGGTTCGTTTGGGCCTACTTCTTCCGCAGCACCAGCACCAGGTTCGATACCGCGAACTCGCGTAGCACCGGCACGTGGACCATCCACCATACCCACCACGGGTGGTAGCGCGGGAAGGCGGCCAGAACCTCGGCCTCGCCCGCACGCTCCATCGCGGCGCCCCAGCGCATTCCCTCGGCGCAGCCGACCTTGAACAGGGACTCCCCGAAATAATTCTTCGGACGCTTGCCGTGCTTCTTCTCGTACATCCGCCGCGCCCGGTCCCCGCCGAGGTAGTGCGTCAGCCCCATCTCGTGGCCTCCGAAGGGGCCGTACCAAATGGTGTAGGAGTACACCATCAGCCCGCCGGGTGCGGTCACGCGCAGCATTTCGCGGCCCATCCGCCACGGGTCCGGCACATGCTCCGCCACATTCGACGAGTACGTAAGGTCGAAGGCGTCGTCGCGAAAGGGCAGGTCAAGCCCGGAACCACGCACCGAAGACTCCAACTTAATCCCCGCCGCCGCCATCTCTCCGACGTCTGGCTCGCAGGTGTAGTACTCGACGCCGCGCTCGGCAAAAGCGCGCCCGAAGTACCCCGGCCCGCCGCCGACGTCCAGGATCCGCATGCCCTTCAGCGCCCCGGCCGTGCCCTCGTCTCCGACACCGCTTGCCGACGCGCCCTGCTTCCCAGCGCCTCCGGCCAACCCGGCGGCTCCTGCGGCGATGCCTTCCAGTAGGCCGATGGTGTCCTCGGCCAAGTGGCCATAAAAAATGCCCGGGTCAGTCTGCTCGTACTTGAAGTCTCCGAGGAGGCCGAATGACCTTCTCAGCGTCGCAAAGCGGCGCAGCGGGGCGAGCGCACGGGGGACAATAAAGGAGGGGAGCTTCAAACCGGTCACGCATCCCAACTTAGTGGACGAAGCGCGCGGCCACGGGGGTTTGGGCGGCAGATGGTCCGCCCATAGGTAAGCGGCAATAGAGGCAAAGGGCCAACGCCACGCACCGGGAACGATATCCTGACATAGTTATGAAAATTCTGTTGTTGTGCTGGCGCGATACGGGCCATCCGGAAGGTGGCGGCAGCGAGCGTTACCTGGAGCGCGTGGCGTCGTACTTGGCGGCGCACGGGCACGAGGTGGTCTACCGCACCGCGGCTTACCCCGGGGCGCCGGAGTTGTCGTCGCGCGATGGCGTCGTGTTCTCCCGCGCTGGTGGCAATTTCTCGGTGTACGTGCGGGCCTGGGGTGCCATGGTTGCTGCGCGCTTCGGCCTCGGCGCAATCGGCCGCTCGCTGGGAGGGCGCCCCGATGTCGTCCTGGACACCCAAAACGGCGTGCCCTTCTTCTCGCAGATTTTCGCCAGTACGCTGTCGCGGACCAGCATCGTCGTGCTCACGCACCACTGCCACCGCGAGCAGTGGCCGGTTGCGGGGCCGGTCGTCGCGAAGCTGGGCTGGTTTATCGAGTCGCGGCTGTCTCCGCTGATCCACCGCCGCTGCCGCTACATCACGGTCTCCGAGCCGAGCGCCGCCGAGCTGGTGGAACTCGGCGTGGATGTCGGCCGCATTGAGATCATCCGCAACGGCGTTGACCCTATCCCCGAGGAGGCCCGCTCCACTGCGGGCGTCGGCGACGCGGCGATCGCGAAGGGCGAGGCCCCGCACCTGGTCACCCTGTCTCGCCTGGTGCCACACAAGCAGATCGAGCACGCCATCGACGTGCTGGCCGACCTCATCGAGGACTATCCCGGCGCCGTCCTGGACGTCATCGGCTCGGGCTGGTGGCACGACAACCTCGTCGAATACGCCCGCGACAAGGGAGTTTCCGACCACGTCGTCTTCCATGGGCAGGTCTCGGAGGCGGATAAGCACCGCATCCTCGCCGGCGCATGCATCCACCTGATGCCCTCGCGCAAGGAGGGCTGGGGCCTCGCCGTGATCGAGTCCGCCCAGCACGGCGTGCCGACGGTCGGTTACCGCTGCTCGGCGGGCCTGAATGACTCCGTCAACGACGGCGAGACCGGCCTGCTTGCCGACGACGAGGCGGACCTGATCTCCAAGACCCGGCGCATTTTGGGCGATGCCGAGCTCCGACGGGGCATGGCAGAGGCCTGTGTTGCGCGCGCGGAGGAGTTCGGCTGGGACAAGACGGCCGCGGCGTGCTGAAGGTGCTGGAGAACCCGCGGGTGAAGTAGGCGGTTCGGATCCGCTGCTCGGTGGTGCGAGTTTCCTGGCTCGTGCTGGGCTGAGTAGTTGTGCGTGCGTTCATGTGTGCAGTTATGCCCCCTAAAGCAGGTCCATTCTGGCGTCGATTCTCAATTTGTGTGGCTATTTTGTGAGTAGCAGATTTGACCACCTGCGGTTTTGGAAGTTCGAAACCACACAATTTGAGAACGCACTCCCGCAGAGGGGCTTTTGGCGCCCGAACATGGGGCCTGTGATGCCCAAGAGGTTTGTGAGGTCAGGGGGATGTAGTACCTAGCACCTAGCATCTAGCGCCGCCGCGGCAGCGACGCCCCCACGGGCCCTGCCAGCAGGCAGCCACCCACAAGCCGAACGCCAACCAGGCCAGCGCATAGTCAACCTGCCCCGGCCCGGCTGGGCGCTGAATTATGCCGGGAACATGGTATATCTGCAGGTCACGGTCTCCATAGACGGGGTCGAGTACCTCCAGAAGTGACGCCGAATTCCCCATATTGCCCGGCGAATTTTCCACCAGGACCCAGCCGACCCCATTTCGGCGCAAGACCTCCAGCGCGGCCTCGGCCTCTGCGGTTCCGCCCACACCAGCCACCTCGGCCTCGCCAGGCGCCCCAGGCGCCCCAGCCTCGCCCACACCAGCCACTCCGGCCAAGAGGGTCCGCTCGACCTCCGAGCTCCCCTCCCCGGAGATGGCGGTGCCCGACACAATCAACTCGCCCGAGCCCACAACCGGGGCGGGCAGCGTCTTGAAAGCTGGATCGTACACGGGCAACCCGTCGATAATCCGGTAGGAACCGGCCGGCAAAACGGCCACGGCGTGCTCATCCATTGCGACGACACCCGACACCGACGACCACCCCGCCCAACTGGGCACGGGACGAAGCTGGGAGACGTCGGCAGGCAGGGTGGGAACGGCGGCAATCACAATTAAGCAGCTCACGGCACCCGCGAGCCACTGCGCTGCACGCCCGCGGGCCCGGGCCGTGGGCGTCGACTCGCCACGCCCCGCCACGCTGACCACCCTCGCCCGCGTCGCCAGATGCTCCGCACCAGCAGCTGCGAGCAGCACGTAGCCGGGGAGCGCGAGCGCCACCCACTTCTGACCATCACGCAGCAGACCGGCGCCGGGGACATGCTCGAGGACCCATCCCATTGCCGCGATGCCCGGCCCGGTCGCGGCCAGCGCCACCAGACCAATCGCTGCGCCAGCCAACACCACCAGCCCGCGCGCCGGGCGCCAGCCGCCTTCTGAGCCCCACACCCTGCGGAAACCCAGCGCGAACAGCGCGAGCAACACCAGCACCATCGCTGCTGAAAAACCGACCTCCCGAGTCAGGGGCACAGCCTGCCTATTCCAGATTCCGCCCAGCCCCAACAGGGCACCCAGCGTGCCGACGTGCGCCTCCGCGCGCGCCGCGAAAGCACCGGCGCCAGCGGGATCGGCGGTCGCTGCCGCGCCGAAGTTCAGCGCTGACGCGACCAGCCACGGCGCGCTGACCGCAGCGGTCGTCAGGGCGACCCAGGTGCGGTCGCGCCAGGAGCGGGCCGCGACCAGTCCGGTAATCCCGGCGAGCACGGCACCTGTCGGCGTCAGACCAGCAAGCGCGATGGCGCTGGTCCGCCACCAGGGGTTTCGCATCCGAACGGCCACGACTACCGCGGGCAGCAGCAGCGCCGCAATCACGAGGGACCACTGGCCCTGGAGAAGCCGCTCCACGACAAAGGGGTTCCACAGCAGCATCGTCGGCGCGACCACCTGGCCGACCAGGCTCACGGAGCGCGCGCGCCCCGCACCGCCACTGAGCATCGTCCGGGCCAGCTCTGCTGCCGCCAGACCACCGACGACGCAGGCTCCGACCATGAGGAAACGCACCCAGTGGCTGGCGTCGACGAAGTACCCGAGCGCCCACAGCAGGGTGTCCTGGGGGACCGCCCGCGCGGCAGAGGATCCGAGGCCTAAGGTGGCGTCGGTAAGCGGGGGATGAGGGGGGATGACCATATCGCGCAGGAGGAACTGCGGCGGGCCGAAGCGGCCGATGGTGGAGCCCGTCGCGGAGCTGGCTGGGGTGAAGAGAGGCCAACAGATCGCGGTGGTCAGCGCGAAAATCCACGCCAACACAAAGACCCAGCCGACCCGCTCCGGGTGGGAGCGAGCCGACTGGGCCAGCGTTGCGCGGAATTTTCGTGTCACGCGCTTCATATTAAGTTATTTCCGGCTATTGCCAGGCGCTGGGCCTAGTTCTTGCCGCGGAGACGGAAGCCGATGAAGCCGATAATCAGGCCGACGATGCCGAGGATCCACGGGGCGACGGTGCCGCCAATGAACAGGGAGCTCATCGCATCGGTGGCCTTGGCCATCTGTCGCTCCTGGGAGCCCTTGTCCCACTGCGCGGTGTAGTCCATCGCGGTACGGTTACGCTCCTGGCGCTCCTTCTCGTGACCGGCCTTGGAGGCGATCTCCTCGGCTTCCTTGGCGTCGCGCGCGTAGAACATGAACATCTCTTCGGTGCCGTTGACGATCACGCCGGAGGTCGGCTCAACGCGGACGGTACGGACGTTGGTGTAGTAGCGGTCCATCTCAACGTCCTGGTCGCCTTCGAGGCCCCACTTGTGAGCGGGGAAGGACAGGCGCATAGAGGCCAGCGTGCCCTTGTCGGCCTCCGTCAGCTTGCGGCCGTCGCGGGTGAAGTGCTCGGTCAGGGACTCGTAGAGGTTCTGCGGCGGGATGGTCATGCTGTACTTGTAGACGGTCTCGCCAGCCTGCTGCTCCTCGCCGACGAAGTCAATCTCGAAGTTGCGCATGGACTGCACATCGAAGTACGGGTAGGACTTCTTCTCCGCGCCAAACGGGAACTGGTACTGGATACCCGGGCGGGTGAAGGTCGGGGGCTCGGTGTCCTGGCCACCCTTCGGCGCGTTGATTGCGACGCTGGAGGTGGGGTCATTAACCGGGAACGCGTTGGAGCGGTCCAGCGTGATGCGGTCCAGGGTAGCGTTGACCAGGTTGTTCGGCTCCTGCTTGTCGTCGCGCAGCATCGTGGTACCGACCTGCATGGTCGCGACCTTCGCGTCCGCCGGCTCCTCGATCTCTACGTGGCGCTTGGACTGCAGAGGAGTCTTGTCGTTGATGAAGCAGTGAATCGGCAGCTTCTGCTTCTCCTCGTCCGTGGTGGCCTTGCAGCGCGGGTCGTTCTCACGGCCCGGCGCCGGCTGGTTCTTGGCCAGCAGGCTGGAGTCCAGCAGAGCGGCGTCGCGGACCTCGGTCTGTGTGTCGCTCACGGTATCCAGTGGGATAACCCGGAGACGGGGCACCAGGAAAGTTGGCAGCAACACTGCGATGACAATCAATGCCGCGCCGACGAGGATCAGCGCGTTTCCGAGAGTTCTCTTCATGAGCAGTTGGGTCCCTTTACTTCATTTAACTTTCTCGTGCAAAACGTAGCAGGAAGCTACCGTAGGCGTGCACGGTTTTTCATATTATCTTTTCAGGGGAAACGAAAAGGGTTTTCGGAAATATGCTCTGACCTGCTTGAAAAAGATAATAAGATGATTCAAAGTTTATCAGCATTGACGCCTGTGTAAGAAAGTATTTATGAACAACGCCAGTTCGGTATCCGCGCCACCAGTGGCCTTCAAGCCGGGATTCTTGCCCTCGCTGGAGGGGCTGCGCGCGGTCGCATCGGTTGGCATTATCGGAACGCACGTCGCTTTCCAGACCGGCCATGACACTGGCGCGCTGTGGGAGCGGGTGCTCGGTCGCTTCGACTTCTTCGTCGCGGTCTTCTTCGCCCTGTCGGGCTTTCTGCTGTGGCGCTCGCACCGCACGGGCTTTGGGGGAGTACCCTCCCGTGATGCGCTCCGACGCCCCGACCGTGGCTTCGCCGCAGGTTGGCTGAAGTACTACAAGAAGCGCTTCGCCCGCATCGTCCCAGCGTATTGGGTTCTTGTGGTGATCGTCTTGACTGCCCTGCCCGTCGGGGCGAACGCCGACTGGAAAACCTGGCTGACAAACCTGACCCTGACGCAGGTGTACTTCCCGAACGCCCTCCACGGGGGACTCACGCACCTGTGGTCGCTGTCCGTGGAGGTGGCCTTCTACATTGCCCTGCCCATCTTCGCCGTTGGGCTGCGCCGCATCGACCCGCACGCGCGGCAGGGCCGACGCATCGCCGTGATCTGCCTGCTGGCCGCGGCGAGCTGGGCCTGGCCGTACCTGCCGCTACCCTACCCAGACGGGGTTAATCCGCACATCCAGCCTGCCGCCTATTTCTCCTGGTTCGCCGTCGGCATGGTGCTCGCAGAGGTGGAGTCCCTCCAGGGCGTGGAGACGGAGTCGGCACGCGCGAAGGTGGAGAAGATTCGGCGGTGGGCGCGACTGCGGCCCCTGTGGATTGCGGTGGCGGTCGCGGCGCTGGTGCTCGCTTCGGTGCTGGGCCCGGAGGGTCTCGTGGACCTGACCAACTGGGAGTTCACCCGCCGCCTCTGGTGCGGCCTGGTGTTCGGCGCCGCTGTGATCGGGCCGTGGGCGCTGGCGCCGGAGTCGAAGTTCTTCACGCATCCGGTCATGCAGGCGCTGGGCCGCTGGTCCTACGGCATCTTCCTGTGGCATATCGCGATGCTCTCGGTGGCGTTCCCGCTGCTGGGCGTCGGCCTGTTCAGCGGGCACCTGGTCACCGTGTCGATCGTGACGCTGGCCCTGTCCATCCCCGTCGCCGCGGCCTCGTTCGCTCTGGTGGAGGAGCCCGCACGGCGCTACCTCGGGCGCATGTGGGTCAACCGCTAGTCGCGGCGCTCGAACGCCACCGAGTAGCAGGCCACCGCGACCAGCGCCGCCGTCATGAGCAGCTGCAGCGCCCAGCCCTCGCCCGCGTAGCCCTCCTTCGGCCACGGGTGCGTCGCGAGCAGCACGCCACCCGCGGCCCATCGTCGCAGCTAGCGCCCCAATCAGTCCGAAGCGCAGCGTCCGCTCCCGCCGCTCCCGCTTGCCGACGCCCCCACGGCCCCGCAGCAGCAGCCCCGCCGCAAGGGTTGCGGCAACGACGCCGAAGCCCACGAGGAGGCCGGGCCACGAGGATACGAGCGACACCGTAATAGTCGCCGCAACCGCGACGGCCGCCCGGGGCAGGTCCGAGGCGAGCTCGCCTGGGGGAATCGGGCCCGTGGGGAAGTGGCGTCGCCAAGCGAAGATCAAGGCTCCGGCGACGAGCGCGTAAGCGGCGGCGAGCGCCCCACCTGCGATGATGCCGCCCTTCCACGTTTTACCCGGCGGGTAGGTCAGCTCCGGCATGCCGTGGACGCCTGCGGGGATGATCCAGCCCTGCTGCCAGCCGTTGACCGTGACCGGAGCCATGGGTGCGCCGCCGACGCGGAACTCGCGGCCTCGGTTGACGGAGCTGGGCAGCCACAGGATGCGGTCGGCGCCGCTGGCCTCGATGGGGTGGTCAAGCGCCGGGTCTAGCTGGGTTATGTTCTGCTGCGCCGAGGTCGGCGCGATGTAGGACTCGGAGGTCAGCGACACCCAGCCGGACTTGCCGTCCAGGCGCCAGGCGCCAGGGGCGAGTTCCAGCGTCTCGCCACAGCGCAGTTCGCGGTGCTCCGAATGGTCCGGGCGCTCCAGGGTGGCCCAGGCATCGCCGATGCCATTGCGGCAGGTGTCGGCGTCAACGCGGACCGTGCGGGGCGAAGGCACGGTGAACAGCCGCACGAAGTTGCCCTCGCGAATCTCCTGGCCGAAGACCCAGCGCTGCGCCACCGGGGAGGAGTCGGGGACGACAGGAACGCGGATCGGCGTCAGGTCGCGGTCGCCGCTCGCGCCGTCTTCGGGCGAGGCCAGGCGCAGGTCGGCGATGCCGAATCCGATCGGAGCGATCGTGGAGGTGATCTTCACCTTCTTCGTCGCCGCTCCCGGCAGCGGGATCCGCGTCGGCTGGCCCGGCAGCAACTGGGTCGATACCGAGGCGTCATCGGTCTGGACGCGCACCTGCGCCGGGGCCTTCGCGCCGGTCAGGGTAAGAATCGCGCCGTCGGTGGGCTCGGGCAGCGTCAGCTCGACCCATTCGGCCTGACTCTTTCCGGACAGCGGCTCCCACCAGGTCGACGGGTCCCCGTCGAGCATCGCGTTGACCGAGTGCTGCGAGGCGGCGCCACCGACGTTGTAGGGCTCCGACGAGGACGATGACACCTCAATGCCGGCGCGGCCGCTGCTATCGGTCAGCGTCTGAACCAGCGGGATTCCGGCAACGGGGTAGTCAGGCACAAGGTTGCGCACGTGCGTGTCCTCGTCGGCCGCCAGGATCCCCGACTCGGCCCTGGTGACCTCGCCGTAGTTGCGCCCGCGCCGAGCGGGCGTGTCCGTGATTGTTCCGGCGTCCGTGCCGGACAGGATGCGTACGGGCGCGTCCCGGTCGACCTCGTCCAGACGCGACAGCACCTCGGGACCGCCAGTGACCAGCGGAATCTGGGTCGTCTCAATCATTCGGGGGCTCATCGCGCTCTCCCGCAGCGCGGTCGGCCCCGCGCCCCAGATCTCGATGGCGGTGCGGCCGTCGTCGTCGGCGAACTCCGCGACCTTCTCCATTCCCTTCGACTTCCGCAACGTGTCTTCTACGTCCTGCAGCGAGTCCGCGCGGTAGGGCAGCCTCAAGTCGCGGCGTACCAGCACGTAGCCGATGCCGTTGTTTCGCAAGGTGGCGTCCAGCGCCGGTACCTCGCGCCCCTTCGTCAGAGAATTGCGCAGCCCGTCGAGCCCTCGAATAGCCTCGGGCGGCACAAGCGGGATTGCGTCGCGGACGGCCCAGGGGACGTCGGCAAGCGGCTGCAGCGGCTCGTCGCGGGTGTTGCCCCAGGTCTGGTCGCCGAAGGGGGAGGAGGGCAGCAGCAGCGTGCGCGTGCCCGCACCGTGCGCGTTGATCCAGTCCGCGGCTTCGTGCCAGTAGGCCGGGACCTGCTTGAACCCGCCCGCCGGCGCCAGCCGCGCGCTCCATGCAGGGGCCGTCGCCCCCGCGATGACCAGCACGACCAGCATCGCCGCGATCGCCGCAGGATGCTTCTCCGGGTGCAGCCATTTCTCGCCTGCCGACGCCCGCGCTGACGCCTGCCCCACCAGGCCCCGCTCCCACGGCCACGGCAGCCGTGCAGTGGCGTGCGCGAACCCGATAATCAGTGGCAGCCGCAGCACCGTGTCGAACTTGTGCAGGTTGCGAAACGCCGCCAGCGCCCCGTCGAGGGCCGCGCGCCCCGGCTGCCACAGCAGCCCGAAGGGCTCGGTCCACGCGGCCATGATGACGACACCGATCAGCGCCATGGTCAGCCACATCCGCCGCAGCGGCAGGGAACGCATCGCCAGCCCCAGCATGCCGACGGCCGCCACGGCGAGGGTCGCATAAATCAAAATCGGCTCCGCTACCAGCGCGTTTCCGCCGACGCGCTCGAAGGAGACGAACGGCGTCCAGGAGGTTGTGCCACGCAGCACCTCCCCGAGGCTCATCCAGCGTGTGGTCACGCCGGAGGACTCGATGTAGTTCGTAAACGGCGGCGAGTACGTGCCGAGCATCAGCAGCGGGACAATCCACCACAGGCACACCACGGCGCATGCGAGCAGCCAGCCGCCGAGCATCGACCACGCGCGCACTCGCAGCGCGCGTCCGGGCCCAGTGAACCCAAAGAACAGCAGGATCAGGCCTGCGGGTATGCAGGCCGCAGCGGTGCTAATCGCGTTGACCGCGCCGGTAGCCAGCACCGCCAGCCCCGACAGCAGCACCGCCCTGGCCAGCGCCTTTCGGGGGATCTCCCTTCGGTCCGCGGCCACCCGCAGCAGTGGCAGCGCAATCCACGGGGCCAGCGCGACCGGCCAGGCCTCCGAGGAAATCGCGCCCAGCGTCGTAATCACGCGGGGAGAAAACGCGTAGAGCAACGCTGCCATCACCCGCGAGGTGTGCGTGCCGACGCCCACGGCCTCGGCAACGCGGTATGCGCCGGTGAAAGCGAGGCACAGGGTCAGCGACCACCACAGAGCTTGGGTGACCCAGTCGGGCACCAGGCCGTCGGGAAGCAGGTCGAAGGCGGCGAAGAAGGGGCCCTGCGGGAAGAGGTATCCGTAGGCCTGGTTTTGGAGTTGGCCGAGCGTCATTTTCTCGGACCACATGTTCAGGGCGCCCGAGAGGAATCCGAGCGGGTTCTCCGTCAGGTCATGCTTGGTGTCGGCGACCGTCTTACCCGGCGATTGGATGAACGCCAGCAGGCACAAAAAAGCCCACCACGGAACAAGCGCGCGGGTGCGCGCTCGAGCGATGGTGGGCATGTCGAGGTATCGGTCTTCTTATACCTGCGGGTGTTTTCTGGCTGGCCTGCGACTAGCGCTGGCCGTACTCGACGCCGCCGAGGAGGGCCTCATCAGCGGAAACAGCCTTGGCCTCCGGAATCTGGTCCTCGGTCAGGGCCTGGCCGAGGCCGAAGATGACGGCTCCGCCGAGCAGTGCGCCGATGAGGGCAGAGGCTAGAGCCGGGCCGATGCTGCGACGCTGCTCGGAATCAGTCTCGTACGCCATGTGAAGACTCCTCGTTACATATGAATCAAACCTGAAAGGAACTATACCCGCTGGTACCTGTGAAACCAGTGAAACTGTGAGGTTTCCCCCAATGCGGGGACGGCCACTCAAATGCGCGGGTAGAGCAATGCTGAGAAGAATAACTGATTTTGTATTCCGCAGTGAAGTTTTTGGAACTTTTTCATATTTTTCCGAAAAGCCCGCCGCTGCGCCCCCGCAGCTTCGCGGTACGGTCCCGCGGCTCGGTTCCGCGACACAGCTCCACGCTTTCAGGGTGTGAAGGCCTCCTAGTCCTTCGCGGCCGGGACGATTAGCACCGGTCGGCCCGCATTCTTTACGACGGCATCCGACGTCGACGCAGAGAAGAGGCCGCGGAAGCCAGTCAGGGCGCGGGTTCCGGAAACGATGACGCCGGCATCCAGCTCCTCTGCGGCGTCGACAATGGCGGACCAAATCGTGGTTTCGGTTTCGACCAGGTAGGGCTCGGCGACGAAGCCGCACTCTGCGGCGATGTCGACGCCCTCGCGGCAGATCTGTACGGCCTCGTCGTGCGCCGGATCGCCGTTTTCCGTGGTCGAATCCCAATCCGGCTGCATCATCCCGGAGGCTCCGGCGGTGCGGGCGGCCTGGCGCTGCAGAGGTTCCCAGGCAGTGAGAATGTAGGCCTTCTTTACCTGGAGGAGCTGGCCCGCGTATTCGAGCGCGCGCTTGGACTCGTCGGAGCCGTCGTAGGCGATGAGCATCGAGTCGGAAATCGGTTCAACCATGGTGTCAAGAATCCTTCGTACGAAAATTGTTCGAAAAATATCGCGCGTAGCCAACTGTCGCGTGTAGCCCAGAATAGGCCAATCGCCCCCGTTCCCGAGGGCTTTGGCGCATAACCCAGGCCTAACCCTGGTCTAAACCAGGCCTAACCCGGGCCTAATGCTGGACTACATCTCGCCCACAACTGGCCTAGATCTGGATGGCCGGGTGCAGTCTCTTCATCGTCCAGGTCCGGTCGCGGGCCGCCGACCACGTCGTGATCGCCAGGGCGAACGCAGTGAAGGCCAGCAGGGCCACGATCGAGATGACGATGCGGGCGTCAAAGTCTCCGTAGAGAACCTGGCGGAACCCGTCGACCGCGTACTTCATCGGCATGAACGGGTGGATCCACTGTAGGAACTTCGGCTCCGTCTCAATCGGATACAGGCCGCCTGATGCCACGACCTGGATCATTAGGAACGCCATCGACGCGACTCGGCCCGGTCCCGGTGTGAGGAGCATAAGGAACATCTGGTTAAACGCCACGTACACCAGCGATACCAGGATGCCGAAGACGAACAGGCCCACGATGGTGGAGGCGTGCAGCGGGGTCGCCAGCAGCGTCAGCCCCACGACCGCGAAGGTCTGGGCGATACCGATCACCGCAGGCGAGAGGAAGCCCGCGACGGCAGCGCGCAGCGGCGAGATGCCAGAGGCGATGGCGCGTCGCTGGATCGGGTTAATCAGGAGGAACATCAAGATAGCGCCGATGTAGAGGGCCAGTGCGAAGAAGAACGGGGCCAGGCCCGCGCCGAAGGTGTTGTTGCCGGCGTCGTTGTGGTCGGAGACCTGCACCGGGCCGCCCATGACTGAGGCGATGTCCTGGCGCTGGGTTGGGGTCCACGTCGGTACCGAGTTGGCGCCGTCGCGCAGGCCGGTGGACAGTTCCTTGCTGCCGTCACGGGCCTCCGCGAGGCCGTCGTGGAGGCGGTCGGCGCCGTCGCTTAGCTTGACGCTGCCGTCACGGAGCTGGTGGGAACCGTCCTGAAGCTGGACCGCGCCGTCCTGGAGCTGCCCGATGCCGTTATCGAGCTGGTGGGCGCCGTCGCGGAGCTGATGGGCGCCGTCCTGGAGTCGGTTCACGCCGTCCTGAAGCTGGCCAAACTTCGCAATTCCATCGCTGACCTTGGTAAATGCTCCGCGCAGATCGGAATTGGGGTCGTTGAACTGGTAGTTCAGGTCGCGGACCCCGCCGGTGACCTCGTTGACCTTCGCCATGGCGTCGGACTGCGGGCCGAGGCCCTGCTTCTCAAACTGATCGGCCAACGCGTTGAGGCGTCGCGCAGCGTTCTGGCTGGCGGGGTCCGGCAGGCTCGCCAACGTGTCAGCCACGTTGCGGATTTCCTGGGCGGACTGCCCCTGGGTCGACGATGCTTCACGAGCAATCGCCTCCAGCTGGCTTACCTGGCTCGTCGCCGTGCTCACGCGCTGGCCGAAGGAATCGACCTGGGTGCGCAAGGCATTGGCCTTGCCCTGGACATCATTAATAGTTCCCGCTGCGGCCCCGACGCCGGCAGCTAGCTGGTCCACGCCGTCGGCCAGCTGGTCCGTGCCGTCGGCAAGCCGGGAGGAGCCGTCCTTCAACTGGCCCGTGCCGTCGACGAGGCGGTCGGTGCCGTCGGCTAGCTGGGCGGTGCCGTCCTTGGCCTTGTGCAGGCCGTCGGAGAGCTCGCCGGAGCCGTCGTAGAGCTTGCCAATTCCCGTCGAGAGTTTCTCGGAGCCATCGGCTGCGCGCATGATGCCGGTACCCGCGTCGAGCAGCCCGACCAGCAGTTTGTCCACGGCCTGCGAGCCAATCTTTTCGCCGACGACGTTGATGACCACGCGCATGGCGTTCTCGCCGATCATGGTGGACAGGTAGCCGTTGGCGTCGTTGTAGGTCGCCTGTAGGGTCGCCTTCTTCGGCTGCGGGTTCTCCTTCTGAGCGGGCGAGGCGATCGCCTCTGAGAAGTCCTCGGGCAGCTCGACGGCGAAGTAGTAGCGCCCCTCGCGCACGCCGTCGATAGCCTCCTGGTGTGAGACCTTCTGCCAGTTCAGGGACTTATCCTCGAGCAGCCCGTCGGCGACCTGCTTGCCCGCCTCGAGCTTCTTGCCCTCCACGGTGGCGCCGCGGTCGGAGTTGACCAGCGCGACCGGCACGCGGTCAATCTGCCCGAAGGGGTTCCAGTAGCTCCACAGGTACAGGGTGGAGTAGAGAATCGGCATCAGCGCGACGATGATCAGCGCGATGCGCGAGAGCTTGAAGCGGTTGAAGCGCTTTAGTTCCGTGCCGAGTTGAAGACCGGAAATCATCTCTTAGTCCTCCCTTTCTGCCTGTGCTTGTTCTGTCTGTTCCACCCGCTCGTGGTGGGGGCCTTCGCTTGCCGACGGTTTCTGCGTCGCGTCGTGGATCATCTTGTCGGCGGCCTGCCTGGCTTTCTTCAGGCGGTTTCGGACCTCGGTGGCGCCGGTGTTCTCCGGGCGGATGTGGCTGCGGTCGGTATCGAGTTCGACGTTGGCGGCCACGGGGATGAGGTCCTCCGGGATGGGGTTGGTCGCGTTGACCACGACGGGGATGTCCTTGGCGATCTCGCCGACCCGGAGTAGCAGTAGGTTGCGGTCGGCCAGCTCGTGGATCTGCTCCAGGTCGTCGATGACGAGCATCTCGATGTCCTGGCCGTGCGCTGGCTGCAGTGCCAGAGCCATGCGCAGCAGGTGCCGGTCGAGGCCGGGAATCGAGGAGATGTAGGCGTCCAGCGGCGGGAGGCTTCGGGGGCCGAATACGGCGCCGGCGAGGTTTTCGAGGTACGCCTCGTCTGCGCGCCGGGCGCGGCTCCACCAGGGCTTTGACCAGTTTAGGTGCTCGGTGAGAACGGCGCGGACCGTGACGTCGCGGTCGAGGAGGTCGACCTGCTCGACGCCTGCGATGGCGACTCGGGTGCGGATTTCGCTGAGTTTCGTGTGCCCGAGGACCTCCAGGGAGCCGGAGTCCGGCTTCATTCGGCCCGCCAGAGTCAGGGCCAGCGCGGTGCGTCCGCTGCCGCCCTTGCCGGAGAGGATTGTCACGCCCTGGCTGGGGACCCGGAAGGTCAGGGGGCCGTAGACCGGGCCCTCCTCGGCGGACAGCGAGAGGTTCGTCGCGACAATAGCGGCCGAGTCAGCGGTGCCCGTGGAGTCCGCACTATCGGCGGTGTTGGGCGCCATGGCCGGATTCGCGGCTTGGCGTTCGACCGCGTTGGGTGTCGCCTGTGCATCCGTGGTGGGCTCGCTCATGTCTTCCTCGCATGCCGGTTTGGGAAAAATTGTTGGGTCGCTCATCAAATTAGACCTGAATGTATAAATAACTTTCAAGCTGAGTCCACAAAACGTTAGCGCGTCGTGATGTTGGTGGTGGATCGGTTGTGGCTGCAAGGGGGAGTGGGGACGCAAAAATCGACCCCGCTTCGGGCGCGGTCAAATGGAGGACTCGCGGGCCGAAGCGGGGCCGATTGCTGGAGGTCTATGATGCCTTAGCCGAAGAGGCGACCGAGCAGGCCGCGGCCGCTGTTGGCGCCAGCAGCTTCAATCTCGGCGGCGGTGTGCTTGCCGTCACACCACTGATTGGCGGGGACCATGGCCTTGACCTGGGCGATGTGCTGGCCACAGCCAGCCCATGTGGTCTTGTGGCAAACGTTGCACTCTACTGGGCGACACATAGTGACATTCTCCTGGGAGGGTCGTGGCCGCTGAGGGCCGTTGATGGTGGAAGTCTGCCTTGGCCCATAGCTTGTGTTTCGCTCGGGGCGGTTGCGAACCTCCGTGGATTGCTTGATGTCGACAATACCCCGTGGGGTATTGCAATGCAAGGGGGAATTGTCGTGAAGGTACTGGTCAGGGCGATATTGAAAACGATTTGCAGTAATTTCCGACCCCGGGTGTCGTGGGTGCCGGCTTTGGGTGGGGGCTTTTGGGAGGGGTGGCCATTCTGGTTATTGATGACGTATCACCAGAATTAGTGAGCTAGGTTAAATACCTATGTCTGGAGGAAAGAGCAGCAATATTAAGGTCGGCGGTGCGCTCGCCGTCATCGCCGTCATTGTCGCGGCGCTGAACCTGCGCCCCGGCGTCTCGTCCGTGGGACCGGTCCTCGATAGTGTCCTCTCCGCCATGGGGGCCTCCCCGTCCCTGGGTGGCGTACTCACGGCCATCCCCGGCCTCGCCTTCTTCCTCGTGGGGCTGGTGGCGGTCGCCGCCGCTAAGCGCATGGGGCTCACGGGCGCGCTCGTCGCCGGTGCCATCATGCTCCTTGTCGGCCTGGCCGCCCGCCCCTGGGTCAGCAATATCTGGCTATTCCTCCTATTTACTCTGATCGCCGTCGCGGGCATCGCCCTGGCCAACGTCCTGCTGCCGGCGTGGATCAAGGTGCACGGCGGGAGCAACGTCGTCACCCTCATGGTGATTTACTCCAGCGTCCTCGCTCTCGGCGGAGGCCTGGGCCCCGCAACGGCACTGGTCTTCCATGACGGCGCAGGCGCGACGACGCAGGCGTCGGCAAGCGGAGGCGTCGCCATGTGGCAGTACGCGCTGGTCGCGTGGGCCGTGGTCGCGCTGGTGCAGGTCGTGCTGTGGGCGCCGCTGTGGCCCAAGCTCGGGCACGACTACCCGGCCGCGCCGCCCAGCGGCGAGCTGGACGTTCCCGTGTGGAAGTCTCCGACCGCGATTGCGCTGGTCGTTTTCTTCGGCCTGCAGTCGATGAACGCCTACATCCTGATGGGCTGGCTGCCGAAGATACTCGTCGACTCCGGGGTTAGCGCCAGCTTGGCGACGTGGGCGTCCATGGTCGTCCAGGGCCTGGGTATCGTCGGCGGCCTGGTCATGCCGCCTCTGATTGCGCGCACCAAGCGGCTCTCGGTGATTGCGGCGGGGCTGGCGCTGATCTTCGCCGTCGGCTACCTGCTCATGATTGCGCTCTACTACGGCGGGGCGGAGGCCATGCCGGGCTGGTTCTCGCTGCTCGTGGCGCTGCTGCTGGGCATTGGCTCCTTCTGCTTCCCGATGGCCATCGCCCTGATTCCGGCGCGTACCGCTAACCACGTGCTGACCGCCCGGCTGTCCGGTTTCGTCCAGCCCGTGGGCTACTTGCTCTCGGCGGTCGGCCCCTTCCTGGTCGGCGTCGCCGCGGGTGCGCTGCACAACTGGGGGCCGATTCTGTGGGTTCTCTTTGCTACGACGCTGGTGCTGGCCGTGATGGGCGTCATCGTCGGCCGCGACACCATGATTGACCACGAGCTCGCCGAGCGCAGTGGCGTTAGCGAGAAGCGCCGCCGCTACACGCTGGATTAGCGGGGGCGTGGGGGCGGTGTCTCTGCCTCGGGCTAGTGCTGTGACCTAAAGGAATCTAAGGGGGGCTAAAGCTCCAGCTCGTCCAGCAGTGCGTCGAACGCCGGGGCCACGGGCGTGCGCCACAGGGTCTGCACCCGGGCGTCGGCGCGCCCCGGACCGCCGTTGATCACGGCGACCGGCTTGCCCGCGCGCTGGGCATCGATGACGAACTTGTACCCGCTCATCACCGCCAGCGACGACCCCGCCACCAGAAGCGATCCCGACTCTTCCAGCAGCTTCGCCGCGGCCTCCTTGCGCTGCCTTGGCACCGGCTCGCCGAAGTACACCACGTCGGGCTTCAGCATCGGCGAGCCGCACCGCTCGCAGCCGACCATGGTGAATTCGGCGACCAGGGCTTCGCTCAGATCCACGTCGCCGTCCGGGTTCACACTGTCCTCGTCGACGCGGGCGCGCTGCAGAAAGCCTGGGTTCGCCGCAGCCAGGCGGGCGTCGAAGTGCTCGCGGTCCTCGCGATACCCGCAGTTCAGGCACATCACCGTGGCCAGGTCGCCGTGCAGTGGCACCACGTTTTCCGTCCCCGCCTGAGCATGCAGCCCGTCCACGTTTTGCGTCACGACGCCCCGGACGTAACCGGCGCGCTCCAATTCTGCGATGGCGAAGTGCGTCCTGTTCGGGCGCGCCCGGTCCATAATTCGCCAGCCGACGAAACTGCGTGCCCAATAGCGGTGTGACGCCGCCGGATCGTAGCGAAATTCCTGGTAGGTCATGGGGCGATGCCGGGAGAGGGAACCCCGCGGGCCTCGGTAGTCGGGGATGCCCGAGTCGGTGGACACTCCGGCGCCCGTGAGCACCAGGGCGGGGGCGTCGGCAAGCATGGCGGCGATGTCGGCCAGCGCCTTGTCCGGCGGTGTCGGCGTGGTGGTCTCGGAGACGACGCGGGCGATTGAGCGCAGCGCAGAGCGGTGCGAGCGTGCGATGGACTCGTCGGTGCTGGTGCTGAGAGTGGGGTTTGCAGTGCCGACGGCTGCGTTGGTGCTTGGGGTGGTGTTTTCGCTGATGGCGGCGCTGCTGGTACTGACGGTGCTGGAAGCGCTGGTGCTTGCGTTGCTGGTGCTTCCGTTGCTGGTGGGCGAACCTTGCATATCCGCAGTTTTACACCAGTTGAGACGGGAACGTTGACGTGTCAATGTAGTTGAGGTGGTGGTGCGGAAAAGTTTGGGCACTGGCTGAGCAAGTTTTGATCCCCCGGAGCGCCAGATATTGCGAAGAATCATGGCGAAAATGACTGTAAAAGGGATCAAACCTTCCCCGAGTAAAGAACCTGAGTGAGCAAAGAATCCGAGCAGGTGTGCTCCGTGTCGGGCGCCAGCAAAAACCGGGGAGTTAGCTCCACTGTGCTCGGCGGAGCATTAATTTAGCTTGGGAATCATGAAGACGAAGAACAGTTTTGCCGCCTCATTCAGTACCTCGTTCAAAGCCCTGGCCTGGAGCTTTGTTCTCGGTATCCTATTCATTCCGGGCCTTGTCATCTCCTTGGTGCTGCTTCCGTGGCTGCCGCTGATTGCCCGGGGCGCGGATGCGCTGACCCGCGCGGCGTCGGCGTGGGCAGGCCGGGCGGTGCCGCCTCGTGAAGCCAACCGGTGGTTCGATGTCCGCCAGGCCGGAAACCTGGTTGTTCAATTGCTCATCGGCTTCGTGAGTTTCACTGTCTGGCTCGGCGGCGGGATTACTGTGGGGATTCTCTATGCCGCGCCGTTCCTGGTCGATGAGTTGCAGTTCGGTGCCTGGGCGGTGGCCGATCCGGTTCAGAAGGTCGCAATTTCTTGGGCGCTCGCAACGATTGCGCTGGCCGTCACTGTTGCGCTCACGGTGGGTGCCGGCCTGCTGTCTCTTTGGCTCGCAGGCATGATCCTCGCCCCCTCGGCTGAGGACCTCGCCCGTTCGCGGGCCGTCATCATTGACTCCTTTTCCGGGGAGCGCCGCCGTATTGAGCGTGAGCTTCACGATGGCCCGCAGCAGCACCTCACGGCCCTGAAGCTCAACGTGGCTGCCGCCCGGATTGCCAAGGAGCCGGAAGACTTGAAGGCGGCTTTGGATGCTGCGGACAAAAATGCTTCCGATGCCTTGGCACAATTGCGTGGCGTGGTTCGGGGAATTGCCCCGCAGGTACTCTATGACAATGGCCTGGTGGCAGCGGTCGAGGAATTGATTGCGCATTCGGGACTGGACGTGACGCTGCAGCGCGGTGGCGGTGACATCGGCCCGTTGGATGAAACCACGGCGCTGCTGGCCTACCACTGCGTTGCAGAGGGGCTGACAAACGCGACCCGGCATGGCGGGGCCGACAAGATTGAGGTCTCCATTGCGGCGAACGAATTGGCCCCGGCAATGGTGTCGCCGCTGCGAACTCTGACCGTGCGGGTTAAGGACAATGGCCGTGGCCTGGGTGGTTCCAGGGGCGCCGGGGGAGAGGGCGTCGACAAGCAAGGTTCTGGTACCGGCGGCACCGGCATTGCGGGGCTGCGGGAGCGGGCGGCGGCGCTTGGAGGCACGGTCTCGCTGAGTGATGTCGCGGGCGGTGCGCAGTTGCGCATGGATCTGCCGATTCATCCGGCGACGTAGCGGGCGCGCACACGTTGAGCAAAGGTAGCGTCGGCCAGTAGAGGAGTAAAAACTGTGAAGGTTTTGTTGGCGGAGGATTCCGCACTGCTACGTGAGGGGCTCGCAGGCCTGCTGCGCGCGGTTGGGCACGAAGTGGAGGCGGTGGCGGATGCCGATGAGCTGCGCAACGCCGCTCAAGCCGACGCCTTCGACGTGATCGTCACCGATGTTCGTATGCCTCCGACCATGCGTGACGACGGCCTCCAGGCGGTGCATGACATCCGCCGCGGCAAACCTGACCAGGCGGTTGTGGTGCTCAGTCAATATGTGGCGGCGAGTTACCTGGACAAGCTCTTAGAGCACGGCGGGTTCGGCTATTTGCTAAAGGAGCGCGTCTCCGATGTCGAGCAATTTGTGAAAGCACTGGACGAGGTGCGCCGTGGTGGCACCGTCGTGGACCCGGAGGTTGTTGCCGCGCTGATGTCGGCAAAGGAGCAGGAGGGGCAGCTTGGCGCGGGTAAGCGAGGACGCGGAGGCGATGGCGTGGGCGTCGGTGGCAGTGACGGCGACGGCAGAGGTGCTGACAGTGATAGCCAAGTTGATGGTCGAAGCGCTGGCAGTGACGGCGACGGTCGTGGCTGCATCGCGGACCTGACCCCGCGCGAGCGGGAGGTGCTGAAGCTCATGGCCCAAGGCTTGAGTAACGGCGAGATGGAAGATGCGCTGGTGCTGACCTCCGGGGCAGTGAGCAAGCACGTGGCGAACGTGTTTATGAAGCTGGGCTTTCGCCCGGAAGACAATAATCGGCGGGTGAAGGCCGTGCTGATGTGGCTCCGGTATGCGCAGATGCCGGGGTGAGTAGCAAAAAGCGCAGTATTGGGGCAAGCGCCTACAAAACAAAAAACGGCGCCGAGACAAAGGCCCGGCGCGAAAAAGTAACGCAAAGTAAAAAATGGAGCCGATGACGGGAATCGAACCCGCGCCGCCTGCTTGGGAAGCAGGAGTTCTACCATTGAACTACATCGGCACCGAGGAAAATGAAACGACTCCACCGCAAAAAGTTGGCACAGTAGTGCGGCGGGGACGTAACAATCGCCCTCTGCAACTTCAATGTAGCACCACGGCAAGAATGCCGAAAAATCGGGGCTTGGCCGGGACCTATGGCCGGACCGCGCAAAGGCATGTGGCCGGACCGCGCAGGGGCATGTGTCTGGGGTGTGCAGGGGCACTCGGGGCCGACCGTGTAGCGGCATGCGGCACCGCGAGTGCTTCGTGGCACCTTAAGACAGCTAAACTCAAGGTCGTGTTGCTTTCAGACCGCGATATCCGTGCCGCCATCGACGCCGAGGGCGATACCCACCTCGGCATTGAGCCCTTCGATCCGAAGATGATTCAGCCGTCGTCCATCGACGTGCGGCTGGACAAGTTCTTCCGCGTGTTCAATAACTCCCGCTACACGCACATCGACCCGAAGCTGCCGCAGGAGGAGCTGACCTCCCTGCACGAGGTCGGCGAGGGCGAGGCCTTCATCCTTCACCCGGGCGAGTTCGTTCTGGCCTCCACACTGGAGTTTTTCACCATTCCCTCCCACCTGGCGGGCCGCCTGGAGGGCAAGTCCTCCCTGGGGCGCCTGGGGCTGGCCACCCACTCGACCGCTGGCTTCATCGACCCCGGCTTCGCGGGGCACATCACGTTGGAGCTCTCCAACGTCGCGAACCTCCCGATCGCGCTGTGGCCGAACATGAAGGTCGGCCAGTTGGCCCTGTTCAAGATGTCCTCGCCGGCTGAGGTGCCCTACGGCTCGGGCAAGCTGGGCTCGAAGTACCAGGGCCAGCGCGGGCCGACGCCGTCGCGCGCGTACCTGAACTTCCGCGACGAGTAGACGCGCTGGCGGCCCCGCAGCCCCGGGGCATGTGTCCGCAGCCCCGGGGCATGTGGCCCCGCCTCCTGGAGACCCCGCCCCGCAGCGCCCGGAGCCCCGCAGTACCCCGAACCCAATCCGCGGCCACTGCTACCGTGGGAGCCATGCCAGCAGACCCCGGCCAAGCCGCCATTCGCTTCGAGGGCGTGTCCAAGACTTTTGACGCGCCCGGCAGGTCGTCGACGCGGGTTATCGAGTCCATTGACCTGGACATTCCCCGCGACGCCATCACGGTGCTCGTCGGGTCGTCGGGCTGCGGAAAGACGACGCTGCTGCGGATGGTCAACCGCATGGTGGACCCGACTGCGGGCCGCGTTCTCGTAGATGGGGCCGACGTCGCCGAGCGGGACCCAGTGCAACTGCGCCGCGGCATTGGCTACGTCATGCAAAACGGTGGTCTCCTGCCGCATAGGACGGTGGTCGATAACGTCGCCACAGTCCCGCGCTTGAATGGCGTGCCACGCAGGCAGGCGCGGTTGAAAGCAATGGAGCTGCTGGAGGTCGTGGGCCTTGAGCAGGGCGTCGGCAAGCGCTATCCGGCGCAACTCTCGGGCGGCCAGCAGCAGCGCGTCGGTGTGGCGCGGGCGCTGGCGGCGGAGTCCGGTATTTTGCTGATGGATGAGCCCTTCGCGGCGGTGGACCCCATCGTGCGCCGCGAGCTGCAGGCGGAGGTCCTGCGTCTGCAGCGCGACCTCGGCCGCACGGTGCTGTTTGTCACGCACGACATTTCCGAGGCGTTCCACCTGGGCGACAAGGTCGTGTTGCTGCAGGCGGGCGGCCGTATTGCGCAGCAGGGCACGCCGGATGAGTTCATCGAGTCCCCGGCCAGCGATTTCGTCCGCGAGTTCATCGACGCGGATTCGCGCCGCCTGCGCGTGGAGGGCTCGCGCGTGCTGGATGCGCGCGGTCGCGTCGCCGGAGTGCTTGCCGACGGCCCCCACGCCCCAACCCACACCCCGGCCCGGGGGTCGCGGTGACGGGTCAGATGATTCGCTGGTCCTGGTACGCGGATAACGCGGCGCAGATTGGGGAGCTGACGGCCGCGCACGTGTCCCTGGCGCTGCCTCCAATCCTGGTGGCGGTGGCGCTGTCGATTCCCCTGGGGTTCGTGGCGGCGCGGCGGTACCGGTTTCGGGCGCTGATTTCCTCCGGCACCGGGCTGCTGTACGCGATTCCGTCCCTGGCGCTGTTCGTGATGCTGCCGGCGCTGCTGGGCACCTCGGTGCTGTCGCCGCTAAACGTGCAGGTGGCGCTGGTGGCTTACGGGGTCGCGCTGATGACCCGGACGGCTGCGGACGCCTTCGGGGCGGTGCCGTCGATGGCCAGGGACGCGGCGACGGCCGTGGGTTTCGCCCCGCTGTGGCGGGTGCTCAACGTCGAGTTGCCGCTGGCCGGGCCGGTGCTGCTGTCCGGCGCGCGGGTGGTCTCCGCGTCGACGGTATCGCTGGTCAGCGTCGGCTCGCTCGTGGGCGTCCACGGGCTCGGCTACTTCTTCACCGACGGCTTCAACCGCAGCTTCCCGACGGAGATCCTCGCCGGCGTCGCGGGCACCGGCCTGTTGGCGCTGGTGTTCGACGTGGCGTTGGTGGCCCTCGGCGCGGCCGCGATGCCGTGGACGCGCAAGGCGGTGGCGCGATGAGCACAGGGTTGATTGGTGCCGCGGCGAGTGCCCTGGCCAGCGCCCTGACCAGTGCCCCGGAGGCCCGCGGCGCCGAGGGGTACGCTGCGCTGCGCGAGGCGTGGCAGTGGTTGACCGCTGCTTCCTCCTGGACGGGCGATGCGGCAATCCCGCACCGCGTCGCTGAGCACCTCGGCTACACCGCCCTGGCCATGGCTTTCGCGGTGGTCATCGGCGTGGGTCTGGGCATGGTCGTGGGGCACACGGGTCGCGGCCGCGCCGCGGTGCTGGGCGTCTCGGGCGTCCTCCGGGCGATGCCGACTCTGGGCTTGCTCACCTTCCTCGCCCTGGTGATTCCCGCCGGGGTCACGGTCGCGCTGATCCCCGCGACAATTGTCCTGGTCATCCTGGCTGTACCGCCCGTTTTGGCGGCGACGGCCTCCGGCTTCGCGGCCGTTGACCGGGCGACCGTGGACGCCGCCCGGGCCGTCGGTTATTCGACCGGCCAGGTCGTCACGGCCGTCGAGATTCCCCTGGCCCTGCCGGTGCTGATCGGCGGGGTCCGCTCGGCGTGGCTGCAGGTGCTCGCCACGGCGACCGTCGCCGCCTACCTGGGGCTCGGCGGTCTCGGCCGCTACCTGCTCGACGCGCTGGCGGTCCGCGACTACGGCGTCATGCTGGGCTCGGCCATCGTCGTTGCGGTCGTCTCTTTGCTTACCGACGCCATCTTCGCCCTGGCGCAGCGAATCGTGACACCGCGTGGCGTCGCAGTGGGTGCACGGCGGGCGACGCTCGACCTCGACGGTGACGGGGAGGTGCGATGACGTTGTGGGGTGGAGGAATGAGCCGCCGTGGGTTCCTACTCGGCGCAGGTCGGTGGGCGGCCCTGGGCGCGGTCGCCGGCGTTGTCGGTCCCACAGCTCTGGCCGGCTGCTCTATTGCGGACCTGGACCCGGCGAACCCGAAGCACCGGGATGGCCGCGAGATCCGCATCGGCTCGGCAATGTTCCCGGAGTCGGAAATTATCGCCCGAATCTGGGCGTACGCGCTGGCGGATGCGGGGCTAAAGGTCGAGGTCGTGCCGCAGATCGGCGCGAGGGATGTGTACCTGGAGGCCCTGCGCGAGGGCTCCGTCGACCTGGTCCCGGAGTATTCGGGAAACCTGGCCTCCTATTTTGGCGAGGTCGCGGCGGGCGCGGACGCGGAAGGAGTGGGGCGCGCCCTGCGCCGCAATCTGCCGAGCGGGCTTGAGGTACTGGCCCTCGCGCCCGCGGAGTCGAAGGACGCCTACCGCGTCACCCGCGAGACCTCCGAGAAATTCGGGGTGGTAAGCCTCGCTGACCTCGAAAAACTTCCGGGGCGAATCAAGATTGGTGGCGGCCCGGAGCTCTCCCAGCAGCCCTTCGGCCCGAAGGGGCTGTCCTCCTTCTACGGCATCGCCGCCGACCGCCTCGAGGTGGTGGGTTACGGCGACTCCGGCGGCCCCCTGACCATCCGGGCGCTGGAGCATGGCGCCGTCGACGTGGCCAATATCTTCACGACGACGCCACTGCTGGATTCCGCAGGCCAGCACGTCGATCTGGTGACCCTGGAGGATCCGAAGCGCATGATCCTGGCGCAAAACGTCGTGGCACTCGGGCGTGCCGACGCCGTGCAGACCCGCGCCCGGGAAATCGTTGCTGCGGTGTCGTCGAAGCTGACCACCGATGACCTGGTGCGCATGAACGAGCGTTCCTCGGGCGAGGAGAAGGCGGGAGCGGCGCTGATCGCGCGGCAGTGGTTGGACTCCGCCAACGTGAACGGCCGGTAAAACCCGGGAGTACGCGCGCGGGCCTATCGGGAACGCGAAGAAGAAAGGAGCCTAAAACCTTCCTGAACTGCCCTGTAAGCCACGCAATTTCCACACCTTTTAAGGGTGACTCGCGTTTGAAGGCCGCACGACAACGAACAAATAATGTCCCTTATGCGACTTACTGTGATTGGAACGGGCTATCTCGGCGCGACGCATGCGGCCGCGATGGCGGAGTTGGGCCACGAGGTACTGGGAGTCGACGTCGACCCCGACAAGATCGAGGCGCTGTCCGCAGGCCGCGTTCCCTTCTTCGAGCCCGGCCTGCCGGAGTTGCTGAAAAAGCACGTCGACTCCGGCCGACTCCGTTTCACCACCGACTACGACGAGGCCGCCGCCTTCGCCACCGTCCACTTCGTGGGAGTCGGAACGCCGCAGGTCAAGGGCTCGTACGCCGCGGATGTTCGCTACGTCGATGCCGCTATCACCGAGTTGTCGCGCCGGGCCGTCGGCAAGCATGTGGTCTTTGGAAAGTCGACGGTTCCGGTGGGGACCGCGTCGAGGCTGCAGCAGTTGGCGTCGCTGACAGTGTCGGAGCGGGCTCGGCAGGCGCGCGAGGCAGGCGACACGCAGGCCGCCGACGCCCTGGAGAACACCAGCATTGAGGTCGCGTGGAACCCCGAGTTCCTGCGCGAGGGGCTGGCGGTCAAGGACACGCTTGAGCCGGACCGCGTGGTGCTGGGCCTGCAGAAGCCGGGCGCGGTCTGCGACGGCGCGGGCCGCGAGGCGGAGCCTGCCGCCGAGGCCATCCTGCGCGAGTGCTTCGCGCCGATCCTCGCGCGCGAGACCCCCATCATCGTCACGGATACCGCCACCGCCGAGCTGGTGAAGGTCTCCGCCAACGCCTTCCTGGCTACCAAGATTTCCTTCATCAACGCGGTCTCCGAGATCTGCGAGGCGGCAGGAGCGGACGTCACCACGCTTGCCGACGCCATCGGCGCCGACGCCCGCATCGGCCGTCGTTTCCTCAACGCGGGGCTGGGCTTTGGCGGCGGGTGCCTGCCGAAGGACATCCGCGCGTTCATGGCGCGCGCCGGAGAGCTTGGCGCGGACCAGGCGCTGACCTTCCTCCGCGAGGTCGATGCCATTAATATGCGCCGCCGCGAAAAGGCCGTCGACCTGGTCAAAGAGAGCTTTGGCGGCTCCCTGCTGGGGCATACCGTGACGGTGCTGGGCGCGGCGTTCAAGCCCAATTCGGATGATGTGCGCGACTCCCCGGCCCTGTCGATCGCGGGCTCCCTGTCCCTGGCCGGCGCCGCCGTGGTGGTGCACGACCCGCAGGCGATGGAAACCGCCAAGCGCGTCTTCCCGACGCTGGACTACGCGCCGAGCATCGACGAGGCGCTCGCTGGCACCGAGATGGTCGTCGTCGCGACCGAGTGGCAGCAGTTCCGCGACATCGACCCGGTGCACGCCAAGTCGCTGGTCAAGCGCGCCGCCGTCCTCGACGGCCGCAACTGCCTGCCGACGGCCGCGTGGCAGGATGCCGGCTGGGAGGTCACCAGCCTCGGCCGCGGTTAATTGGCGGCCGCGGGGCCGCTAGATGCTGGCTGCCCGGGAGCGCTTCGGAATCTTCATGCCCTCCGGGGCGACGGTGTGCGCGGCGATGAAGGTCGTAATCGGCACCGCGAGGACTAGCGCGACAGCGCCGATAACGGAGCGCAGCAGCTCGGTGGCCACCACATCGGAGGTCAGTGTTTGCATCAGCGGTCGGTTGGAGACGCTGAGCAGGATCGACAGCGGCAGCGCCGTGCCGAGGTACGCCAGGACGAGCGTGTAGACCATGGAGGCGATGTGGTCCCGGCCGACGCGCATCGCAGAGCGGAAGACCTCTGTTGGGCGGGACCTGGGCGCCGCGTCGTAGAGCTCCTGCACGGTGGACGCCTGGGCGATGGTGACGTCGTTGAGCACGCCGAGCGCGCCGACGATGAAACCGGCCATGAGCAGGCCCGTGACGGAGACCTCCGGCAGGTAGAGCTGGATGAGCAGGTTGTCCTCGTTTCCGAGCCCGCGCAGTTGCGAGGTGGAAATCGCGAGGTTGGCCAGTAGCGCCGAGAGCACCATGGTGGTCAGGGTTCCCGCCAGCGCGGAAGCGGACTTCCAATTCACGCCGTGAACCAGGAAGAGCACGGGGAACAAGATCGCCGCGCCCGCCGTGATAGCGAGCGCAACCGGGTCGCCGCCGCGCAGCAGCGCCGGGACCAGGAAACCCATGACCGCTGCCAGCGTGATGCCGAGCCCGACGAGGCTCAGCAGGCCACGGGCCATGCCGACAATGGCAATGAGGACGACCGCGGCGCCGAGCCACAGCCAGATCGAGATGCTGCGGTCCAGGTCCAGGAACGTGTAGGTGTTCGCGCTCGCTTCTTGCACGTCCGCAATCGGAGCCGGTGCGACCTCTGTGGCAGGCGCCCCGGGTGCTTCGGGCGCTTCGGGGGCAGGCGCTGGCGCTGGGGCAGGAGCCGGGGCCTGCGGGGCTTCGGGAACCCCGGGAGCAGGTGGGGCGGGCGGCGCAGGCGGAGCATCATGGCCGGGCGCGGGCGCCGGAACAGGAGCGGGCGCCTGCATCCCCGGCGCACCAGGAACACCCGGTACTCCCGTCGCCCCGGGCAGACCCGGCACTCCTGTAATCCCCAGCTTGACTGGCCTATGAATCGCCAGAACGACCTTGTCGCCCTCCGATAGCTCAATTTCTCCGGGCATCCCGGAAGTCGACAACAGGGTCTTCTTGCCCTCATCGGGTCCAGAGGTCAGCTCGACAACCGAGAGCTGACATTCGGAGGCCTTGTTCGCCTGGGAGCCAGGAGCCGTCGGCAAGCCTGCGGGAACCGGCGACGGGGTCAGGCGAGGCTGCCCCGTGAACACGCGCCCAATGTCGGGCGAGGAGCAGGTACCGGGCTTGTGCTCCACGACAGTTCCGGTGACGGACTCGGCCGCACTCGTCTGCGACTCCAGGAATCCCGCCTTCGGCTTCGGCGCCTCACCGGAGGGCCACAGCCCGACGAGCGCGAGGAACGTCGCAATCGCCGCAACTACGAGCACAGTGCCCAAGAGGCGCCGCGCGACCAGCGGGTTGTGCCGCCGCTTCGTCGTTCCTTTTTCAGGGGCGGACGATGCGGGCTTCTTGCTTTGGGAAGTCTGCACTGGTCGCGCAGGGCGGGTAGGCTGCGCGTGCCTTGCCGACGCTAATCCCGACGCCACCGGTGCTGACGGCAACGTCGGTGGTTGTTGCGAGACTCGCGGAGCCTGCGCTGGTGGTGTTGTTGGCTGAGCTGGCGTGCGGGGCGCAGTTGGTTGAGCTGGCGTGCGAGGTGTTTGTGGTGCCGAGCTCCGAGGAGAAGCTCCTCCCATCCTGCTCGGACGGTTGCTCACTCTCGTGCCGCGTGCGTTGCTGCCAGTGCTTTGGGATTCTCGTGCACTCCCTCGGGGACCGACTAGACCAGGTGTGCGGACGTCGCCTGTATCACCTGCCCGGTATGCCAGATATGACTGGGCCGACCTGGCCACAGGGCTCGTCGGTACTGATGACTGGCCCGCCAGGGAGTGGCTTTTCGGAGCCTGGTCATCTGGTTCGTCTGGTTCTAGAGAGTGCCTTCCCACGTCTACTACGGTAGCGCCTGCGGGGCTATGGATTCAGGAGGCTGAACATGTGTTGTGCGTGGTATGGCGGTCTGTGCAGTTCGGCGTATTGGTGGAAGGGGGAGAGGGGCCGTCATGTCTTGCTCTGCGTCCTTCTGGCCTGCCGTTCCACAGCCCTGTGGAGGCGTGGCAAATCCCACAAGTAACAAATTTCTCACGGAACACACCAGCCACAGGTAAGGGGCGGAAAACGGCGCCTGCGGGAGTCAATTCTCAATTTGTGTCGTGATTTAGGGGTCGGTCGAAAATCTGACCTGGGCTTTTGTAAGAACTCAACAACACTATTTGAGAGCTGACTCCATGATGGGCCCAGAATCGGCCTCTTAACTGCAACCTTCCCGCTGAAAGGGGCCCGAATTTGGGCGAGCTGGCCCGAGCTGAGGCGACGGCGGCCCAAAACACAGGCCCCAAGACCCAGGCCTACCAGCCCGCCAAAGCCTACTGCTTGTAGCTGGCCAGGAAGTTGCCCAGGCGCTCGATCGCCTCGGTCAGCTCGCGCGCCCACGGCAGGGTAACGATGCGGAAGTGGTCCGGCGTCGGGAAGTTGAAGCCGGTGCCGCCGACCATGAGGATCTTCTCCTCGCGCAGGATGTCGAGCATCAGCTTCTCGTCATCGTGAATCTCGTAGACGTTCGGGTCCAGCTTCGGGAACGCGTACATTGCGCCCATCGGCTTCACGCAGGACACGCCCGGAATCGAGGTCAGCCCCTCGTAGGCGGCGTTGCGCTGCTCGAGCAGGCGCCCGCCGGGCAGAATCAGGTCGTTAATCGACTGGTAACCACCGAGCGCCACCTGAATGCCGTGCTGTGCGGGCACATTCGGGCACAGTCGCGTGCTGGCCAGGAGGTTGATGCCCTCGATGAAGCCCTCGGCGTGGCGCTTCGGGCCGGTCAGCACCATCCAGCCGGCGCGGTAGCCCGCAACGCGGTAGGTCTTGGACAGGCCGTTGAAGGTGATACAGAGCAGGTCCGGGGCCAGCGAAGCGGTCGAGATGTGCTCCGCATCGTCGTAGAGAATCCGGTCGTAGATTTCGTCGGAAAGCAAAAGCAGCGAGTTCTCGCGCGCGATCTCGACGATGTCCTCCAATACCTGGCGGGAGTATACGGCGCCGGTTGGGTTGTTCGGGTTGATGATGACAATCGCCTTGGTGCGGTCGGTCACCTTCGAGCGGATGTCCTCGATGTCCGGCGCCCAGTCGTTGTCCTCGTCGCAGATGTAGTGCACCGGCTTGCCGCCGGCCAGCGTCGTCGCGGCGGTCCACAGCGGGTAGTCGGGTGCGGGGATGAGGACCTCGTCGCCCTCGTTGAGTAGCGCCTGCGTCGTGATCGAGATCAGCTCCGACACGCCATTGCCCAGCCACACGTCGCCCACGTCGAAGCGCGGGAACTCCGGGTCCATCTCGTATCGCGTGACGACGGCACGGCGCGCCGAGTAAATGCCCTTGGACTCCGAGTAGCCCTGTGCGTGCGGAAGGGCGCGCACCATGTCCTGCACGATCGTGTCGGGTGCGTCGAAGCCGAACTTCGCAGGGTTGCCCGTGTTCAGCATGAGGATGCGGTGGCCGTCGGCCTCCATCTTCTCTGCCAAGGTGGTCACCGGGCCGCGGATGTCGTAGAGGACGTTCTGCAGCTTGGTGGACTGGTCCAGCGGCTTCAGGGCCGTGCGACGCGGCGCCTTGATGTCCCCGCGGCGGGTCGCCAGGCGTGCGGCGCGAGTCTGCTCGGCCTGGGCGGCCTGGGTGGCCTGGGAGCTGGCGGCTGCGTTGCCGCCCGCGGTGTTGTCGCTGACGTTGTTGCCTGTGGGGATCTCTTTGCTGGAACTCACCTGACTAAGCATGCCACTTGAGCTTGCTCGATGGCTCCATATGGGCGGTTCAACCGCGATTACTTCGGCTATATCGTCACAGATTCCCCGAGATAGGGGGCGGTTTGGGGCGCTGGGGGGCGTCGTAAAGCGGATGGCTAGCCGCCAACCGCCATCCGCTTAACGACGTCATGCCAGGCGGCCGACGTTATGCCAGCGCGTACGGTGTCACAACGTCGCGCAGGCACGACGTCGAGAGAAGGATAGGGAAAGGCCCAGGCGCGTGAAGGGAATCGCGCCTGGGCCTTCGTTGCACCATGGGTGAGGTGCGCTTCTCCGCTGGCAGGGCTGCTGATTGTTAGGTGACGAATCGCTAACCCGCGCTGTGCGGCGCTATCAGCAGGGGCTACTGCTTAACAGCGGAGCCTTCGATCTGCAGGGTGACATCGTTGCCGATGAGGACGCCGCCGGTCTTCAGCGGAGCGTTGTACTCGACGCCGAAGTCGTTGCGGTCGATGCGGGTGGTGGCCTCGAAGCCGACGCGGGTCTGGCCCCACGGGTCCTCGGCGGAGCCGAAGAGGTCGACGTCGAGGTCGACGGACTTGGTAACGCCGTTGATGGTCAGGTCGCCCTTGACGGTGGCCTTCTCGTCGGAGTGCAGCTCAATCGAGGTGGACTTGAAGGTGATCTCCGGGTGCTCCTCGGCGCCGAAGAAGTCCTTGGTGCGCAGGTGGTTGTCGCGGTCCTCGTTATCGGTGTTGATGGAGTTGGCCTTGATGGTGGCAACTGCGGAGGAGTTGGCCGGGTTCTCAGCATCGAACTCGATGGTGGCGTCGAACTCCTCGAAGCGGCCGTGGACCTTGGTCACCATTGCGTGGCGAACCGAGAAGCCAACGAAAGAGTGCTGAACGTCGAGAGCGTAGGTGCCGGAAGCGTATGCCATGAAAGTCTCCTGGGAAGTCGTAGTTGTCGAAAGTTAAGTAAAGATCTGTCGAGGTAATTTGTTGCAATGCCGCGGGGAGGGGCGTGAACGAGTGCCTTTGATTCCCAGGCGCCTTTAGTGTCAGAGGTGCCTAGGCTCCCCCGCCCTGCGACGTTGACGTGACAACTATAACCAGAAACTGACGGACGTGTCAACAAAAATAAGTTTTATGGCCCTACCCTGCGGTTTTGCAAGGTAAGGCCATTGGTGGGGGCGCGGCGCCGAGCGCCAGCAATGCCCAGCCCCCAGCAGCGCCGAGCGCCAGCAATGCTCAGCCCCCAGTCCCCCCTAGTAATCCAGCGCCGGATGCCCCGAGGCAATCGAGATGCGGTTGAAGGTATTGATCATGATGATTGACCACTCCAGTACCGCGACCTGCTCCTCGGCAAGCGTCGTGCAGGCGGTAATCGCCGAGCGGTTATTCACCACCGACTCCGGCAGTAGCGTCAGGCTCTCGCAGAGCTCCAGCGCCGCGCGCTCCTCCTCGGTGTAGATGTCCCGGGCCTCGCGCCAGGCTGGCAGCAGGTCGAGTTTGCGCTGCGGGACCCCGACCTTGCGCGCCTGCGGCATGTGGATCGACAGGCAGGTCGTGCATCGGTTGAGCTGGCTGGCGCGCACCGAAATCAGCTCGACCAACTGCGGGTCCAGGTCCACCTCCGCGCAGAGCTCGCGCACGGCGTTGCGCACCGACACCATCGACTTGAAGATATCCGGGAAGAACTTATCTAGGTAGGGGCCGTGCGCAATGCCGGCGATGTCGGCCTTGTCCAACTTCTTGTGCGGCATGGCGCTCATTTAGATGCCAGCTTCCTGCATGACCTTCTGGAACGCGCGCAGGTCGTCCATGTTCGGCAGGCGCCAGACGCCGTCGAACTCCTCGCCGTGCTTCTTCAGCCACGCGCTGACAAACGGGCACACCGCCAGGATTGGCACGCCTTCGGCGTCGGTGTCCTCCAGTGCCTTCTTAATCAGGATGGACGCGAGCCCCCGGCCTTCGTACTCCTCGCCGATGACGGTGTGGAAGAACACGCGCTCGCCGTTCATGGGGAGGTACTGCGTGTATCCCGCCACGCTATCGGCGCCCGCGTACGCGATCGCGAAATAGCCGTGCTCCGGGTCCTTGAAAACTTCTACGGCCTCGCCGTTCTTGTCAGTCAGTGTGCTCATTGTGAACCTCCCTAGTTGTTTTTCGCTTTACGACGGGTCTTCCGTGCCCTAGTGTGTGTGCTTTTCCTGTGTCGTCGCGGCAGGCTCGTCGATACGCATGTCGGGGCGTGCGACGGGCTCGGGGTTGCGGCGGGCGCGCAGGGTGATGTTCGGCCAGGTCGGGGCGGGCAGGCGAATCAGGCCGCGCGGATCGTGGCTGACGTAGCCGTGGACCTTGCCGAAGCGCTCGGTCTCGGCCTCCCAGTCGGCGCGGAACTGCGCGATTTCGTCGCTGGTGCGGCCGACGAAGTTCCACCACATGACCAGGTCCTCGGTGAAGGGCTCGCCGCCGAGGACCATGAAGCGGTTGGTCTCGTCGCCGGGGTTGTGCAGCATAATGGTGGTTTCGTTGATGCCGGTGTAGGCCAGTTCGGTGCGGGCCACGGTGGTGTCGCCGACGACCAGCTCGCCGCGGTCGAGGAGGAACCCGTGCTCATAGGCGGGGTTGACCTCGACCTCTACGGTGGCGCCGGGCGAGAGCTGGACCTCCGCGCCGACTAGCGGCGTGAATGTGGTCACCGGAGACGATGCCCCGAACAGGGAGCCGATGAAGACCAGGGCCTGGCCGCCGTCGAACGTCGTGACCTCCGGGGTGTAGTGCTCGAAGTTGCGTTCGCCGTCGCGTGCGTTGTCGGGAAGCGCGACCCAGAGCTGCACGCCGTGGAGCATCGTGGTGTCCTGCGTGGAGACCTCGGAGTGGCAGATGCCGGCGCCGGCGGTCATGAAGTTGGCCTCTCCGGGCTTGACGACGGCGTGATTTCCGGCGGAGTCGTGGTGGGTGATTTCGCCCTCGAAGAGCCAGGAGACGGTCTGCAGGCCGGTGTGCGGGTGGGGTGCGACGTCCATGCCGCCTGTGGCGGAGACGTCGTCGGGGCCGTAGTGGTCGCAGAAGCACCAGGCGCCGATGGTGGAGCGCTGCTTTTGCGGCAGCGTGCGGTGGACGGGCATGGCGCGCGGGCCGCCGAGGGGAACGTCGCGGGCGGTGATGATCTCAACGTTGGTCATGAAGTTCTCCAGGGTTTTCCGTATGGGCTGTCGTATGGGCTGTCCGAGTGTCGGCCGACCGTGAGGTTGCTGAGGGCTCGGTTGCAGCCGTCTCGGTTGTTGATGGTTCAAGGGTATAGCCGTGGAGGGCGCTGGGGGTGGCTTTTTCGCCCCCGTTTTGCGTACTGCCGCCCCCGTGTTGACGTGTCAACAAAACTATGTTTAGAATGGTGCCATGCAATTCGGAATTTTCACAATCGGTGACGTTACAAAAGACCCTACGACTGGTAAGACCCCTACTGAGCACGAGCGCATTAAGGCGACCGTAGCCCTGGCTAAGAAGGCGGAGGAGGTCGGCCTCGACGTATTCGCGACCGGCCAGCACCACAACCCGCCGTTCGCGGCCCCGGCCAACCCTCCGGTGCTCCTAGCAAACCTCGCCGCGCAGACGGAGAACATCACTCTGTCGACGTCGACGACACTTATTACGACGACCGACCCGGTGCGCATCGCCGAGGATTACGCCTACCTGCAGCACCTCGCCGAGGGGCGCGTCGACCTGATTATGGGCCGCGGCAACACCGGCCCGGTCTACCCGTGGTTCGGCAAGGACATTAGGAAGGGCATCCCGCTCGCTATCGAGAATTACCACCTGCTGCGCACCCTCTGGCGCAAGGAGAACGTTAACTGGCAGGGCCAGTTCCGCACCCCGCTGCAGAACTTTACGTCCACTCCGCGCCCGCTCGACGGCGTCGCTCCCTTCGTCTGGCACGGCTCTATTCGCTCCACTGAGATCGCCGAGCAGGCCGCCTTCTACGGCGACGGCTTCTTCCACAACCACATCTTCTGGAACATCGAGCACACCGCCTCGATGGTGAACCTCTACCGCCAGCGCTTCGAGCACTACGGCCACGGCGCCGCCGACCAGGCGATCGTGGGCCTCGGCGGCCAGTTCTTCGTCGCGGAGACCGAGAAGAAGGCCAAGGACACCTTCCGCCCCTACTTCGACAACGCTCCCGTCTACGGCCACGGCCCGTCGCTGGAGGAATTCGAGCGCATCACGCCGCTGACCGTCGGCACGCCGGAGCAGATTATTGACCGTTACCTGGGCTACGCCGACGCCGTCGGCGACTACCAGCGCCAGCTCTTCCTTATCGACCACGCCGGCCTGCCGCTTGAGATGGCCCTCGAGCAGGTCGAAATCCTGGGCAAGGAGATCGTCCCGACGCTGCGCGCCGAGTTCGAGCGCCGCCGCCCGGCCCACGTGCCCTCCGACCCGCCGACCCACGCGTCGCTGGTCGCCGAGGGCCCGGATTCCCCGCACCTGCTGGTCCGCCCGGCCGAGGCTCATCTTGCCGAGCAGGCCAAGGGCGAGAAGTAGTCGGATACGAGTAGTTGGATAAGACTGTAGGGAGGTTTTGGCCATGAAGAAGCTAGTCGTCGTCAGCGCGGGCGTGTCCGACCCGTCGACCACCCGCATGCTCGCCGGCAATATCGCCGAGGCCGTCGAAGCGCAGGTCTCGAAGCGCGGCGAGGGCCTGGACATCGAGTACATTGAGCTCCGCGAGCTCGCCACCAGCCTCGGGACCGTCATGTCCACCGGGCTTTACGACGCACCCCTGCGCGAGGCTCTGGACAAAGTCAGCGCGGCCGATGGCCTGATTGCGGCGACCCCGGTGTTCGCTGCGTCGTACTCGGGCCTGTTCAAGATGTTCTTCGACGCCCTGGACAAGGACGCCCTGACGTCGATGCCGGTTATCGTCGCTGCGACCGCCGGCACGGCGCGGCACTCGCTGGTGACCGAGTACGCGATGCGCCCGCTGTTTAGCTACCTGCGTGCCACGGTCATGCCGACCGCCGTGTTCGCCGCGACCGATGACTTCGGCGCCGATGTCGCGGGTGAGGAGATGCACCGTCGCTCGGTGCGCGCCGCCCGCGAGCTGGCCGAGTACCTGGTGGACGTGCGCTCCGCAGTGGTGGGATTTGGCCCGGACTTCGGCGACGGGGCCGGTGGCTCAGGTAGTGCAGGCAGCGGAAACCCGAACCACCGCCGCAGCACGAATACCCAGGTCAACCCGAATGTGACCGACTTCGCCTCGTTGCTCTCCGGGCACGACGGCACGCTGTAGTCAGCCGTGGCGGCAGTCTTTCTTACAGCCTTAGTTACAGCGCCAGCCTGACTAACGGCACCAGGGCAGGTTGTAGTAATCGCAGGAGAAGGAGTCCGCCATTGCGTACTCCTTCGCCGCCATGTAAGGCTTGTCAGAGTCCGCCGGTGCAGGCGTCGCGTCCGGTGCGGAGACACCGCCCAGGGAGCCGAGGGACATGGCGGCAGAAACAAGCGCGGTGGCGAGGGAAGTTGTGCTTCCGAACATGATGATTCTCTCCGAGTTATGGGCGATGGCGGGCACTTTTAACCCTCACATCGTAGCGGGCAACTACTAGGCCGGCAATAGAGCTGGGGCGGCTCATTCCAAGTGCGCTTTCGCCGTGTACCAGGTAACCCTTGATCAGGCCGTCCGTGATCCGATCACCTTTTACCCGGTCGCCTCCTAATCGGTCGTCTTAAAGCCGGCGTCGATGGCCTTCAGCGCGAGGTCAAGGCGCGACGACGCACCGAACTTGCTGAATAGGCTGGACAGGTGTTTTTTCACCGTGCCGGAGGACTTACCCAGCTCCGACGCAATGTCATGGTTGGACATGCCCTTGCAGATGAGGTTTAGCACCTCCTTCTCCGCGTTCGTCACCTTGTACGAACTGATGCTGCGCGAGGGCAGCGTCTTGATTAGGCGCGTAGCTGAGACGGGGGAGATGACGGTGCCTCCCTGTACGACGTCCTCAATGGTGCTGATGATTGACTCGGGGCGGGCCGTCTTGAGAATGTAACCGTTTCCGCCCAGGCTGAGAATCTTAATCATCGTCTCGTCGGTATCGAAGGAGGTGATTGCCACGAACTTCGGAGGCTGGGCTACCTTCTGGATGCGCTCTAGGAGTTCGATGCCGTCCATCGTTGGCATGTGAATGTCAGTGAGTACGACATCGACGCCGCCCTTCGACACGAGATTCAGCGCCTCGTGCCCGTCCTGTGCTTCGCCGACGACAGTGATGTGCGGGGCCTTCTTGAAGTAAGTGCGCAGTGACGATAGGACCAGTGGGTCGTCGTCGACAATAAGGACCTTGATTTCTGCCAGCCCTGGAATCTCAGCCATGCGATCGCCTTTCAGCGGGCGCGCCGGGCATGCCGGTCATGCGCCGGTCGCGCGCCCATGACTCCGCGCCTCAGCTCGTGCGGAGTCCCAAGATGTTCTGATAATAACAGTGATTTGGGATTGCTGGCCGCTGTTCGTGTCCACTACTTGCGTGACGGGGCAAGCGTGATGGTCGTTGTCCAGAGCCCATCCTTTTCTGCCGTCTCCACGGAGCCCGCAAGCAGGCGCGTTCGCCGTCGTAAAGCGGAAAGACCAAAGCCACTGGAAAGAACCGTGCGCGGCAGGGTTTGGGGAGAGTCCTCCGCAATACGGTTGGTGACGGTGATGGTGTAGCCAACGGCGCGATCTCCGGCGGCGGCGATGGTAACGGCGGATCCGGGAGTGCCGTACTTCTCGATGTTGGTGCAGACCTCGGACATGGCGGGGGAGATGACCTCGGAGATCTGGGACAGCGTGGGATGCTCGGTGATCGTTGACTCCAGCGAGACGGTGAAGCCGGTCTCCTCGAGCTCCTGCCGGGCCTGGTCGAGGACCTTGTCGACGGTCGGGATCGGCTCATCCTGGCCAATAGCGGAGGAGAGGGCCTGCTCGTCGCCATCGTCGTTGGTCTTGAGCAGCGCAAGGAGCTGGCGCAGCTGCAGCAGCCCTTCACGGGAGGTCTCGGCGATGTCGTTGAGGTTGTCGGAGAGTCTGCGATTTTCGTCCTCGAACTCGATCGCCAGCGACTGGGACTGCATGGTCACGCGGGTGAAGGACTTGGCGATCGAGTCATGCAGGAATGTAGCTAGCTCGAGGCGCTGCTGGTGCAGAGCCTTGGTCGCCTCCTGCTGGGCAATCTCCGCCTGCTTCTTGTTGTTGTGGCGCATCGCGCCGATTCCGTAAAAGGTCAGGAACAGTACGGTCGTGATGGCGGTGGCGACGAAGTCACGGGCGAACGTGTCCTGGTTGATGTCATAGTTCGAGATGACCCACAGGGCAATCGCCATGACCCGGGCTAGTCGGGTTCGTCCCACCGAGCGCATGACCTCGACTGTTAGTAGTGCGCAGAAAATCTGCAGGGGAGCCTGCTCGTTAGGGAGAAACGCGAATGCCAGGTAGCTCGCGGGGACAAGGACCGTGGCGATGATCGGCAGGAACGCGGAGATGGACACGAGCACAATTCGGACGCCGCCGAAGATGGCCAGCAGTGGGATCGTGCCCTCGTGGTCGACGAAGAAGATGTCGAGCACGGTCAGAGTGAAAGCGAAGATTGTCTCCAAGATGCCCGGTACTGCCAGGTATTTCTTGCTGTTGTGAATCAGCAGCCTGATGTCCACGGACCTGGTCCTTTCTCGTCTCACAGCGTCAGTATGGAGCGTCGGTGTGCGAGGCCTGTCGTTCTAAATATATTGCTTCAATATATTGCCTCGCTGGGGCTGGCGCGGAAAAAGCTGGCGCGGAAAACACTAACGCCACCTGATGGCAGGGAGTTCAGGTAACGGCACGCTATAGCGCGCCATAACCATGATCGCCTGCCATCAGGTGGCGTTTCGAGTATTCAGTTCTTGCCTGCCGCCGCTTTACTTGCGTCGCGCGGAGCCCGGAATCGGGACCCCGTTAGCGTTGCGCGGCACGTCGCTCACGCTTGCCGACGGTGCCTCGGACGCAGCCGGGGCTTCCTTGTCAGCAGCGGCCTCGGTCTCCTGGGAGGTGGCCTCGGACTGCTCTGCCGGGGCGGGCTGCTCAGCTGGCTTCCCCGATACAGGCTCGGCTGAAGGTGCCTCCTCCTCTGCCGGTGCCGGGGCGTCCGAGGTTGCTGCCACCGGAGCAGCTGCCTTGCGGGCGCCACCCGGAATCGGAGCGCCGCGGCGGGCGCCACCCGGGATCGGTGCGCCGGACGGGGTGGTCGGCTGAGCCGGTGCCTCGGCTGCCGGAGCTGCAGGTGCCGGGACGGACTCTTCTGCCGGAGCTTCCGAAGTAGATGCCGTTGCTGTCTCTTCAACTGGTGCCGCAGGTGCTGCTGCTGAAGCTGCTGCCTTGCGGGCACCGCCCGGGATAGGGGCTCCCTTGCGGGCTCCACCCGGAACCGGAGCGCCACCGGCAGATTTCGGCGCCGGTGCTGCAGGCTGTGTTTCCTGTGCAGCCGGGGCCGAGGCTGAGGCTGCAGTTGTCTCTTCAGCCGGTGCCGAAGCGGGTGCCGGAGCAGCGGCCTTCTTCGCGCCACCCGGGATCGGGGGCGCCTGCGGACTTGGCGCCACCAGGAGCAGGGGCGCCTGCGGACTTGGCGCCACCAGGAGCAGGAGCGCCTGCCTTCGCAGCACCTGGCTTGGGGGCACCGCCCGGTGCAGGGGCTCCAGCCTTGGCTCCACCTGGCTTCGGTGCACCACCAGGCGCCGGAGCGCCCGCAGCCTTCGCAGCACCTGGCTTCGGTGCGCCACCCGGTGCAGGGGCGCCGGCCGTCTTTGCAGCACCCGGCTTGGGGGCACCACCAGGGGCAGGAGCGCCGGCAGTCTTTGCAGCACCCGGCTTGGGGGCACCACCAGGGGCAGGAGCGCCGGACTTAGCAGCAGCACCAGCGGCGCCCGCTGCCACAGCGGCACCACCAGCGACGGCAGCCTTCTTCTCGGCGGCCTCGGCCTTCTTGCGCTCAGCCTCCGCCTTCTTGGCCTCGGCCTCGGCTGCCGCGGCAGCTTCCTCCTCGGCCTTCTTCGGGTCGACCCAGCCGCGCTCCGGCGCTTCCATCCACTCCGGCTCGCGGGCTTCTGGCAACGCGCCGTCGACAAGCACGGAGTCTCGGATCATCTGGGCGATGTCCAGGACCTCGGGCTTCTTCTCATCGTCTTCGACGACGTTGTTGACGCCGTCGGTCATCATGGTCTTACAGAACGGGCAGCCGATCGCGATGGCTTCGGCGCCGGTCGCGACCGCTTCCTCGGTGCGGTTGACGTTGATGCGCTGGCCGATGGTCTCTTCCATCCACATGCGCGCGCCACCCGCGCCACAGCAGAAGCCGGTGTTCTTGTTGCGCGGCATCTCGACCAGGTTCGCGCCCGATGCGCCGATCAGCTCACGCGGAGCCTCGAAGACCTTGTTGTGGCGGCCCAGGAAGCAGGGGTCGTGGTAGGTGACCTCGCGGCCCTGGCCGGAGGCAACCGGCTGCAGGCGGTTGGCACGAACCAGCTTGTTCAGCAGCTGGGTGTGGTGGACGACCTCGTACTGGCCGCCGAGCTCCGGGTACTCATTCTTGAAGGTGTTGTAGCAGTGTGCACAGGTCACGACGATCTTGCGCTGCTTCGGCGGCACGCCGTCGAACACCTCGGAGAGCTGCTCGATGTTCTGCTCGGCGAGCATCTGGAACAGGAACTCGTTACCCGCGCGGCGGGCGGAGTCACCGGTGCAGCCCTCGGCCTGCGACAGAACCGCGTACTTCACACCGGCGGTGTAGAGCATCTCGGCGACGGCCTTGGTGGTCTTCTTCGCGTTGTCGTCGTACGCGCCGGCGCAGCCGACCCAGAAGAGGTACTCGGTGTCGTCGAAGCTCTCGACGTCCTCGCCCCACACGGGCACGACGACGCCGTCCTTGCGGACCTCGTTGATCCAGTCGGCGCGGGTGGAAGCGTTCTGGCCCCACGGGTTGCCCTTGGTCTCGAGGTTCTTGAACAGGCCCGCCAGCTCGGTCGGGAACTCCGACTCGACCAGGACCTGGTAGCGACGCATATCGACGATGTGGTCGATGTGCTGGATGTCCACCGGGCACTGCTCGACGCAGGCACCACAGTTGGTGCAGGACCACAGTACGTCGGTGTCGATGACGCCCTCTTCGCCGTCGCCGACGAGCGGCTTGGTCAGCAGGGTGGCACCCTCGCCGAAGCCCTCGCCCTCACCTGCGCGGGCGCCCTCGATGGTCTCGCCGGCGAGCAGGTACGGGGCAGATGCGTAGGCATGGTCGCGCAGGCTGTTAACCAGCAGCTTCGGGCTCAGCGGCTTGGCGGTGTTCCAGGCCGGGCACTGCTCCTGGCAGCGGCCACACTCGGTACAAGAGGTGAAGTCCAGCAGGGCCTTCCAGGAGTGGTCGGTGACCACGCCGGTGCCCATGGAGTCGACCTCGGGGTCGGCGTCCTCCAGGTTCAGGATCTCGCCCTTGGAGGTCATCGGCTTCGCAGCTGCCAAGGCGTTGTAGCCGTCGGCGTTGCGCTGCAGCAGGATGTTAGCGAACGCCAGGAAGCGGTGCCATGCGACACCCCAGGTCAAGTTGCGGCCGACAACGAACAGCCAGATCATGCCGGAGAGCAGCTTGATCAGGGCAAAGACGGAGACCATGACCTCGGAGGCCGGGAGGACCTGCGCGATGCCGCCGGTGACGAAGTTGGCCCAGTTCCAGACCTCGGCACCGGTGTGACCGTGCTCGCCGTAGGTGGCCAGCTTGGCGGCCTTGACGAACATCATGCCCAGGCCCTCGATGAGGACGACGGCCTCAACGAAGTAGGCGGCCTTGGCGTTGGAGCCGTAGAAGCGGCTCAGGCGCTGCCTGCCCAGGTTGGTCTGGCGGACGATGATCAGCGCCAGGATGCCCAGCGTGGTGCCGAGACCCAGGATCTCGTCGACGAAGTGCCACAGCGTCAGGTCCTTCAGGATCGGCCAGCCACCGGCGGGCCAGAAGGTCTGGATGTAGGCCTCGAACCACACCAGCGAGCCGAGGAGGAATCCGACCATGACGAACCAGTGAGCCACAGCGACGCCTGGCTTCTTGCTCATTTTGGTGTGGCCGACGATCTCGCGGATCGTGGTCCAGATTCGGCCTCCCCAGTCACCGGTGTGACCGTAGGTCTTCTGGCCCACCATGATGGTCTTCACCATGTGGGTGAAGCCCTTGATGAAGACGAACCAGCAGGGCAGGGACAAGAGGACGCCGATGACGCCGACCGTGACGGTGAACCCGGTGGATTCCGGGATCATTGCCGCGCCGGTCGCCGCTTCGGCGAGGTTGAGCACGCTCATAATGTTCCTTCTGGGCTGGCTCAGCCAGGGTGATGGCTGAGTGAAAATAGTTCTCTTGTGAGTTCTATCACGACCCGAGGGTGCTCACCTAACTAATACTCAAATTAGTACTGAATTCATGGCTATGTGGTGCAACCTGCACTTTTTGGCCGAATTTCGCAACGGTTGAGTTGCTTAATTCCGGACCTCCGCCTCTGTCTGGGGTGGCGTAGTCGAGGGTAGGCGGAACGCTGTTCGCCATCTTCTTTCTAAATATGTTGCATTGTAAAAATAAGGGTATACAGAGTGGCCTGCGTCACATTATGCTGACGTCAGGCCTAACGGTTTTAAAAACGAAACAAAGTATGCTAATGCAACTCGTTTTCAAAAAGCGTGGGGTTGTCCGTTTGTCACTTACCGACCAACCGAGGAGTTGATCGATCATGACCTCTGTACAGCCAGACCGTTCCCGTTCTGGGCAAGCTTCGCATTTCACGGCTGCGGTCGTTGATGAATTTGGGCCAACCCTGAATGTTCGCGACGTCGATCTTCCAAAGCCTGGGCCGAACCAGGCGCTCGTCAAGCTGATCGCCTCCGGCGTGTGTCATACAGACCTTCATGCGACGGAAGGTGACTGGCCGGTGAAGCCGGAGCCTCCATTCATTCCGGGGCACGAGGGGATCGGCGAAGTCATCGAACTGGGACCGGGCAATCATTCGGTGAAGGTCGGGGATATTGTCGGCAATGCCTGGTTGTGGTCCGCGTGCGGCGACTGCGAGTACTGCCGCACCGGCCGCGAAACGCAATGTAACGACGCCGAGTATGGCGGATACACGCAGGATGGTTCCTTCGGCGAGTACATGCTGGTGGATACCCGCTATGCCGCTCGGATTCCGGATGGTGTGGACTACCTCGAAGCGGCGCCCATTCTCTGTGCCGGTGTGACTGTTTATAAGGGGCTCAAGGTTTCTGAAGTCAGGCCGGGGCAATTTATGGTCGTTTCCGGCATTGGTGGGCTCGGGCACTTGGCAGTGCAGTACGCCAAGGCGATGGGTATGCGCGTCATTGCGGTCGACATCTCGGAGGAGAAGCTCGATCATGCGAAGGAGTGGGGCGCTGAATTTGTGGTCAATGCCCGCGAAGAGGATCCGGTGCAGGCGGTCCAGGCCTACACCGATGGGGGCTCCCACGGGGTTCTGGTCACTGCGGTGCATCGGGATGCGTTCGGCCAGGCCCTCGGGATGGCGCGCCGCGACGGAACCATCGTCTTCAACGGCCTGCCACCGGGGGAATTCCCGGCGAGTGTCTTTGACATTGTCTTCCGCAATCTCACAATCCGCGGATCCCTTGTTGGTACCCGGCAGGATATGGCCGAAGCGCTGGACTTCTACGCGCGTGGCCTGGTCAAGCCGACCGTCAAGGAGTGCTCGCTGCATGAGATCAACGATGTCTTCGAGCTGATGCGCCAGGGCAAGATCGACGGCCGCATGGCTATCCGTTATTAAAGGCCCGCACGTAAGTCGCCCGAGTTAGCTTTCGAGCTGCTCGGGCTTCTCTTCGGTCGCCTCCTTGATCGCTTGCCTCATCTGCTCCGCGGAGAGCCATACTCCGAAGAGGTCGCCGTCCGGCCTAAACCGCTTGCCGACGCTGACATCGACGGGGGCCGGTTCAAATCCGAAGGCCTCCACTGTCTTCTCGGCCGCTTCGAGCGCGATCGGGTCCGCCGACATCACGGCGATCGCCCGGCGTGGCGCGCCCTCTGCGACCTCGTCGGCGGTGCGGTAGTCACTAATCAGCTCCTCGTAGGAGACGTGGTTGAGCGTCTTCGCAATGTGGGCGTCGGGGAACCGCTTGGCGAGGTCCGCCGTCGTGACGGAGTCCGCGGAGTTTGTGCCGGTGGCCTCCCAGGGGTTGGTGGCGTCGATAATGGTGCCGCGCACCTTGGAGAGGTCGAAGCGCGCCACCGCGGTATTGGGCACGGCGAAGATGACGACGTCGGCAAGCGTGGCCAGCTCTTCGTAGTCGACGACGGTGGCGGTGGGCAGCACGGTGGAGATAATCGCGTCGCGCATTGGGCCCGGGCGCGAGGTGGCGAGGATGTTAAAGCCCGCGGCTGCTGCGACCTGGCCGAGCGCGGAGCCCAGCTTGCCGACGCCCACAATGCCGATGGTCTTAATGTCGGCCGGGGTGGCGGCGGCATTAGTGGTGGTGCTGGCGACGGTATTGGTATCGGCTGTGGTGGATGGGGTGGCCTGCGGCGCGGTGATTGTTGTCGTGTCCATTGTGTTCATACCTCTATTAACGGCGGGGCGGGGGTAAGTGATTCCGCGCCCTGTTTTGCCGGGGGAATAAGCGTTGTATCTTTCTAGTTATGGATAATATGACACGTCAACAAAATGCGCTAGTTAACCCGGAAGACCTCAAGTTCGGTATCGACACCTTCGGTGATGTCACCGATGGCGATTACGTTGCAGGCCTGAAGAACGTCGTCGAGCAGGCAAAACTCGCCGATCAGGTGGGGCTGCACTCCTTTAATCTCGGTGAGCATCACCGCGATGACTTCGCCGTTAGCGCCCCCGACACCGTGCTGTCCCACATTGCGGGCGTGACCGAGAATATCCACCTCGGCACCGCCGTGATCGTGCTTAGCTCCGATGACCCGGTGCGCGTCTACGAGCGCTTTTCCACGATCCAGGCGCTGTCGGACAACCGCGTCGAGCTGACCGTCGGCCGCGGCTCCTTTACCGAGTCCTTCCCGCTCTTTGGCTACTCCCTGTCCGACTACGAGGGCCTCTTCGAGGAGAAGCTGGCCATGCTGGTCGAGCTGACCAAGAATCGCCCGGCGAACTGGCAGGGCAAGTTCACGCAGACCCTGGAGAACCAGGAGCTGTGGCCGCCGCTCGACTCGGAGAAGCTGCCGATTTACGTCGCCGTCGGCGGCTCCCCGCAGTCCGTGGTGCGTGCGGCCAAGCACGACCTGGGCCTGCGCCTGGCCATCATCGGCGGCGCCCCGAGCCGCTTCGCGCCGTTCGCTGACCTGTACCGACGCGCGCAGGAGGAGTTCGGCCACGAGCCGGGCAAGTCCGTCGGCTGGCACAGCCCGGGTCTGGTGGCCGACACCGACGAGGAGGCCGTCGACGCCTTCTACGATGCGCACATCGCGCACGTCTCGCGCGTCGGTGCCGAGCGCGGCTGGGGGGCCATGACCCGTGACCGCTTCGACCACGAGGTTCGCCACGGTGCGCTCTTCGTTGGCTCGCCGGAGACGGTGGCGAAGAAGATCGCCAAGGGCGTCAAGGCCCTCGGCGCCGACACCTTCGACCTGAAGATCGGCACCGGCTCGCAGGACGCCCTGCTCAAGTCCGTCGAACTCTACGGCGAGAAGGTCGTCCCGCTGGTCCGCGACATGGTGGCGGACGAGAAGTAGCGAGCCTACGGGGCGGCTTGGGGGCCTGAGTCGCCTACCATCGCAGCTACACTTGGGTCATGTCGCACCGCCCCAAAAACGCCGCCGAACCGCAGTCCGAGAGCCCTCCGCCCGATACGCGGGAGCGCATTTTGGAGTGTTCGCAACGCCTGTTCAGCCGCGACACCTACGTGAACGTTTCGCTGCGGGACATCGCCGCGGAGGCGCAGGTGAGCGTCGCGCTGATTGTGAAGCATTTCCAGAACAAGCAGACGCTTTTTGCGCGGACGGTGGACTTCACCGCCTCCTCGTCGCACCTGTTCGCGGGGCCTTTTGACCAGTTGGGGCGCACCGCCGTCGTCGAGACCCTCACCGCCCCGCACACCGCTCACTACTCGATGGCGCGGACCATCTCGGTGGCCAGCGGTGACGATGGGACGCTGAGCGCCATCGGCAAGAAGATTCGCACCGACCTACTCGAAGTGCTCGCCCGCCGCATCCGCGAGGAAGCCCCGCACCCGAACCCGTCCCCGGAGCTGCGCGCGCAGTCGGCTCTGTCGCTGATCCTTGGTCTTTCCCTGATGCGTCGCTTCGGCGACTCCGAGTTCCAAGTCCTGGACCCGGTGGCCGTCGAGGAGCACTACGCGGCGATCTTTCAGTCCATCATCGACGGCGCCGACTAGGCCGCCTACCAGCTGCTTTACGACGGCGCACACGGCCAACCGTCGTAAAGCGGGCTCAGCGCAAGGCTGGCGGGCGAGATCTACTTCTTGGAGCGGACCTCGTTGATGATGGCGGAAAAGTCCAGCCCGCCGTTGCCCGCGTCGACGAAGTCGGCGTACTGGCCTGCGGCGATGCGGCCCAGAACGGTATCGGTGTGGGTCTCCTCGGCAGAGGCCATCGCGAGCTTCAAGTCCTTGAGCATCAGCGCGGAGGCGAAGCCGGGCGCGAAGTCCTTGTTCGCCGGGGAGGTCGGGACCACGTCGGGGACCGGTGCGTTGGTGATCAGCGCCCAGGAGGCGCCGGTGGCGTTGGAGACCACGTCGAAGAACGCCTGGTGGTCGAGGCCGAGGCGCTCGCCGAGGACGATGGCCTCGGCAAGGGCGATCTGGTGGACGGCAAGAATCATGTTGTTGCAGGCCTTGACCGCCTGGCCGTTGCCGATGCCGCCGCAGTGAGTGATGGAGCGACCCATGGCTTCGAGCAGTGGTTTCGCGGCGTCGAAATCGTTTTTGTCGCCACCGACCATGAAGGCCAGGGTCCCCGCCTGCGCGCCGGCCATGCCGCCGGAGACCGGGGCGTCGACGAAGCAGGAGCCAGCCGCCTGGACCAGCTCGGCGGCCTCGCGGGCCTCGGTGACTGCGATGGTGGAGGAGTCAATGAAGAGGCGCTCGGGGCCTCCCTCGCTGCCCGCGCTGCCTGGGCCCGTGGCCTCAAGAATGTCCCCGATGACCTGCTTGACCAGGCCGCCGTTGGGAAGCATGGTGATGACGACCTCGGCGCCGTCGGCTGCCTCCACAGCGGAGTCGAAGGTGTAAGCCCCTGCCTCCTCGGCCGTCGCGCGGGCGGCGTCGGAGAGGTCGAAGCCCCGCACGGTGTGACCCGCGGAGACGAGGTTCGCGGCCATGGGGCCGCCCATGTTGCCGAGTCCGATGAATGCGATGGTGCTCATGGTGGAGAAGTCCTTTCTGTCCTGAACTGCTAGTTCATGACCGGCATGGTGAACTGCGGGCCAGCGTGGGACTCGTCCGGCCACTTTGTGGTGACGGTCTTGGTCTTGGTGTAGAAGCGGAAGGAGTCCGGGCCGTGCTGGTTCAGGTCGCCGAAGCCGGAGGCCTTCCAGCCACCGAAGGTGTGGTAGGCAATCGGCACCGGGATCGGGACGTTGATGCCGACCATTCCAACCTGCACCTGCTCGGCGAAGTCGCGTGCCGCACCGCCGTTGGTGGTGAAGATGGCGACGCCGTTGCCATAGACGTGCTCGTTCGGCAGAGCGATGGCCTCCTCCAGGGTCTCCGCGCGCACCATGCACAACACCGGGCCGAAGATCTCCTCGGTGTAAATGCTCATGTCACGGGTCACGTTGTCGAAGAAAGAGGGGCCGGCGAAGAAGCCGTCGGCAAGCGAATCCCCGTCGAACTCGCGGTCCGACATGTCCAGGCTGCGGCCATCGACGACCAGGTCAGCGCCTGCGGCGACGCCCTCGCCGATGAGGCGGTTGACGCGGTCGCGGGCGTCGGCGGTGACCAGCGGGCCGAAGTCAGCCTTCGGGTCCAGGCTGTGGCCGACGTTCAGAGTCGGCGTCTTGCGGGCGATGGCCTCGGACAGGCGGTCCGCGGTGTCCTTGCCGACGGGAACCACGACGGACAGAGCCATGCAGCGCTCACCCGCGGAGCCGAACGCCGCGCCGATGATCGTGTCGGCGGTGGCCTCAATGTCGGCATCCGGAAGGACAATCGCGTGGTTCTTCGCACCGCCGAAGCACTGAGCGCGCTTGCCGGTGGCGGCGCAGCGCTCGTAAATGTACTGCGCAATCGGGGTGGAGCCGACGAAGCCGACGGCCTTAATGGTGTCGGAGTCGAGGATCGCGTCCACGGCGTCCTTGCCGCCGTGGACCACGTTGAACAGTCCCTCCGGGCCGCCGGCCTGAATGAAGAGCTCCGCCAGCATGACCGGCACGGACGGGTCACGCTCCGAGGGCTTGAGTACGAAGCCGTTGCCCGCGGCCAGCGCCGGGCCAGCCTTCCACAGCGGAATCATGGCGGGGAAGTTAAACGGGGTGATGCCCGCGACGACGCCGAGCGGCTGGCGCATGGAGTAGGTATCGATGCCCGTGCCGACGGAGGAGGAGTACTCACCCTTCAACTGGTGCGGCGCGCCGAGCGAAAACTCGAGTACGTCGACGCCGCGCTGGATGTCACCCTTGGCGTCCGGGAAGGTCTTGCCGTGCTCCAGGGAGAGAACGCGGGCCAGGTCATCCATGTTGTCGTGAATCAGCTGGATCCAGCGCATGATGACGCGGATGCGCTTCTGCGGGTTTGCCGCGCCCCATGCGCGCTGGGCCTTCGCGGTCTCGGCGATAACGTGATCGACGTCGGCCTTGTTCGCCAGCGCGACCTGCGCCTGCTCCTTGCCAGTGGAGGGGTTCAGGACGGGCTGGAAGTTGCCGGTGGTGCCCTCCCAGGACGTGCCCCCGACGTAGTGGACGATGCTGCGCAGTTCGGACATTTTCTGGTTCCTTTCCCCGGTGATTCGCTTCGGTAATTCGTGCGGTGCCGAGCAATTCGCGCGGTGACTTGATGTGCGTTGTGCTGAAAGATTGCTTTCCGGCGATGAACTATCGGCGGGATTGCTGTCACACTAACGCGCCGGGCGGATTCAGAGTTAGGATTTTAGTGACGCAGAACACAATTTACCCCCAGTGCTTTTGTGGTCAAACTTTTCTGACCTGCGGTTTTGCATATGGTGGTAGTGGAAGGTCTAGGGGTGGACAGCGTTCACTGCCTTTTTCAATCCGCCGTTGGTGCTTAACTTGGCTTCCAAAGCTTCGGGGCTTCCGTATCCAGGAGGTGGTTTCGGTGTCCGACCGCAACGGATCGAGCAGAGGCTCAAGCGGTGGCCTAAGTAACGGCCCAGGCAGTGGCTCAGGCAGTGGCTCGAGCACGGCATCGATTGGCAGCGCCATGTTGGCGGTAGATAACGCCCGTGACCAGGTGAAATGGGAGGCCGATGTCGTGTTGAACGACGGCGGTATCGCGACCCTGCGCCCGGTCACGGCCTTCGACCGCACTGAGCTCCGCAACTTCTACGCGCGCGTGTCGGAGCGTTCGAAGTACCTCCGCTTTTTTGGCACGCACCCGGAGTTGACCGACGAGGACCTTCGGGATTGGTTAGGAGCCGATGGGCGCGACCGCGTCACTCTGGTCGTGGTGGAGCGCTCCCGCATCGTCGGCGTGGCAACGTACCGCCTGGTAGAGCAGTTTTTGCCGGAGCGCATCGCCGATGTTGCCTTCCTTGTCCAGGATTCGCACCACGGCCGCGGCGTCGGCAACATTCTCCTTGAGCACCTCGCCGAGGTCGGCCGCGAGCGCGGCATCGCCCGCTTCACCGCCGAGATGCTGCCGAAGAACCGCCAGATGGTGCAGACCTTCCTTCGCGCCGGCTACTCGGTCGCCCCGGAGCTTGCCGACGGCTTCATTGCCGTCGACTTTTCCATCGCGGCGTCGCCGGTGTCGCGGGAGGTCATGGAGCGCCGTGAACTGCGCGCCGAGGCCAACTCGCTGCGGCGCCTGCTCAATCCGCGCTCGATTGTCGTGGTGGATTTCGGCGACGCTGCCGGCGGCACCGATCAGGTCGTGCGTTCCCTGTGGGACTCCGGATACGGCGGTGACCTGCATGTTGTGCACGTTGACAGTCACGGTAACGCAGGTGATGGTCACGACGGAGGCGATGGCCACCGCATGGCGGCGGCGCTCGATCATCTAGGCCGTTCGGGTAGCGAGGGCGGCTCGGACCCGAGCGTTGATCTCGTCATCATCCCGCAGACGCCGAACCTGTTCGAAGGCCTCGACGAGGTCATGGGTGCCGCGGCCCGCCGGGGAGCCTACGGCGTGATTGTTCTGGCGAGCAACGAGAGCCCGGCGATGTCGTCGGAAAGCGCGAAGCGCCTGGTAGAGGTGGCGCGGGACTGGGGGCTGCGCGCGCTGGGGCCTGCGGCGCTCGGCGTGATCAATACGGGCGGGGTCGGCCCAGACGGGCAGGACGTCCAGGATGGTACAGTGCGGCTGAACGTGACGCCCGCGCCGATGCCCCGGTCCGGCCCGGTCGGCGTGTTCGCGCAGTCGGCGGGGGTCGCCTCCGTGATGGCCGCGCAGGTGCTGCGGCACGGGACGGGGATCAGCAGTTTTGTCGGCGCGGGGCTGTTCGCGGACGTGACGGGCAACGACGTCATGCAGTACTGGAGCGACGACGAGCGTACCCACGTGTGCCTGCTTTCTTTGGATACGGTGGGCAATCCCCGCAAGTTCTTCCGGGTGCTGCGCAGGCTCGCCCTGGTCAAGCACGTGATTGTGTTCCTGCCCTCGCGCGCGCTGCAGCAGGCTCGCCACTACGACAACGCCGAACTCGTGCAGATCGGCGCCGATGGCATCGACGAGGTCATTCGTGGCACCGGCGCGATGGTGGTGTCGCGGCGCGAGACCATGTTCAACGTCGCGCAGATCCTGGAGCGACAGCCGGTTCCTCCCGGGAACCGTGTTGCGGTGATCTCGAATTCCTCCGGGCTGCTGCGGCAGATGGAGCAATCCGCGCGGCGGTTTGGCCTGGTTCCGACCGCTATCGGGCTGCAGCCAGATTCGGACGGAACCGTCGCCGCCATTGACCGTGCAGTAGCCGACGTGCTCGGAGATGAGGGGGTCCCCGCGCGGGGCCGAGCCCGCGTCGATGCCGTCGTCGTCGCCGTGGTGGAGGCGGGCGAGCCACTGCTTGCCGACGCCGCCGACGTCCTCACCCGCCACGCCACGGCGGGAGCCGGCGTGCCTGTGGTCGCGAGCCTGGTTGGGTTCGGCGACGTGCCCTCGGCGCAGCATGCGGGCGACCTGCCCATCATTGACAACTACGCCGACGCCCTGGAGGCTCTGGGCCTGATCGTCCAGACGCAGCGACGCCGAGAGCTCGCCCGGCCCAGCCCCTCGGACGAGCTGCCTGCAATCGGCGAGGACGCCCGGAAGCGCGCTTTTGCCGCCGTCGACGAGATTCTGGGGTCCGCACCGGAGGGCCGTTGGGCCACCGACGCCGAGGCAACGGATATCTTGGCCGCCTACGGCATCACCGTGGAGCCCTGGCGCCCGGTCTGTGACGAGGAGGAGGCAATCGCCGCCGCCGAGGAGCTCGGCTGGGACGTGGTGCTGAAGTCCACCAATCGCGTGTTCAAGGGGCGCCCGGAGTTGCCGAGCGTCATTCGCCACATCAGCTCTCCGCAAGAAATGCGCCTGGCGTGGAAGAAGTTGATGGCCATGGCGCGCGAGGTGGGGCTCGACCCCGACGGCGACATCGGCGCTGTACAGCCCGTCGTTCAGGCGACTGTGCCCTCCGGCACCACGCTGACGCTGTCCGCCGTCGAGGACGCGACGCTCGGGCCCGTGACGTCGGCAGGCATCGCGGGGTTGGCCTCCGAGGTGCTGGGCGACGTCTCCTATGCCACGTCGCCTCTGCGCAGGTCGGACGCGCATCGCATGCTCACAGGTCTGCGGTCGGCGGCACTGCTCACCGGCGGCCTGGGCCTGCCCGCGGCCGACCTCGCCGGGGTAGAGGAGGTCCTGATGCGCCTGTCCGCGCTTGCCGACGATATCCCCGCCATCGTCGAGGTCGAGCTCTATCCCGTCGTCGTGGCTGAGCATTCCTCTGCGGTGGTGGGGGCGAGGCTCCGCGTGGCGCCACTGTCCGCCACACGCGATCCCTCGGCGCGGTCGCTGGCGTAAGAGGAGCAAGAGGAGTTTCGGAATGACTGATTCGCAGCGAACCCCGCAGCGCCCCGGGCGGCCCCTTCTCGTTGACGGGACCGACATCTACCAGTACGAACTCGGTCGCGATCACCCGATGGGGCCTGATCGGGTGAGTGTGGCGCTCGGGCTCGCGGACCACTTTGGGGTGCTCGGCCAGTTCGACCATGAGCGCCCGCCCGCACTGTCGCCGACGTTGACCGATGAGATGTTGGGTCTGGTGCACACCGGCGAGTACGTCGCCGCCGCGCGCCGGAACGCGCCCAGCGCCGAGTTTGGGCTCGGCACGGAGGACAATCCGATCGTCGCCGGGCTTCCCGACGCTGCCGCGGCCATCGTCTCCGGCACCGTTGCAGCGGCGCGTGCCGTGTGGGAGGGGCGTGCCCCACGGGCTGCGCACTTGGCGGGAGGGTTGCATCACGCGTTCCCCGAGCGTATGGCCGGTTTTTGTATGTATAACGACGCCGCTGTCGCCATCCGTTGGTTGCTTGAGCACGGCGGCGCGAGACGCATCGCCTACATCGACCTGGACGCACACCACGGAGACGGCGTCGAGCGCATTTTCTGGGACGATCCCCGCGTGCTGACCATCTCCGTCCACGAGTCCGGCCTCTATCTTTTCCCCGGCACCGGCTTCGCCAGCGACATCGGGGGCGTGGAGGCGGCGGGCACCGCCGTGAACATTGCGCTGCCGCGCGACACCGATGACCACACCTGGCTGCAGGTTATCCACGCCACCATCCCGCCGCTGCTGCAGAAGTTTCGTCCCGAGCTGATCGTCAGCCAACACGGCGCCGATCCTCACCGTGCTGATCCCCTCGCTGACCTGCAGGTCAGCATTGATGCGATGGGCGTGGCCTACCGCTCCATGTCCTCGTGGGCACGCCAGTACGCGGGTGGCAAGTGGGTTGCGCTGGGTGGCGGCGGGTACAACCGGGACTCGGTCGCGCGGGCGTGGACGCACGTGCTCGCCGCCGTCGCGGGTGTGGATCTGCCCGCCGATGCCACGATGCCGACGAACTGGGGCCACGCACCGACGCGCACGCTTGGCGACGAGGGCGTCGATGCCGATGTCCTGGCATTCGATCCGAACCGCATCATGGCAGAGCGCCCGCATCCGGCTCTGGTGCAGACCTCCCGGGCCGTCTTCCCGTACTGGGGCTTGCCAGCGTACGGGGCGTAATCTCCGAGGGGCCTACTACTTGGTTCTCCTACCTCGGTGGCATCCGCAGCGCCCCGTCGAGGCGGATCGTCTCGCCGTTCAAGTAGTCGTTGTCGATGATGGACTCGGCCAACTTCGCGTATTCCTCCGGTCGCGCCAACCGCGCCGGGAACTGCACAATCTTCGCCAGGTGCTCGCGGAATTCCTCCGTGATCTGCTGCATCATTGGGGTCTCCACGACGCCGGGCGCAATGGCGTTGACGCGAATCCCGAGCCCCGCCAGGTCCCTCGCCGCCGTGATCGACAGAGCATGCACCGCGCCCTTCGACGCCGAGTAGGCGGCCTGGCCAACCTGCCCCTCGAAAGCTGCGACGGAGGCCGTGTTGATGATGGCGCCCCGCTGCCCGTCCCCGTCCGGGTCGATCGGCTCCTGCTGCGCCATCGCCGCCGCCGCGGCCGTCATGACGTGGAAGGTCCCGTTCAGGTTCACGTTCAGCACCGTCGCGAACAGGCCCGGGTCGTGCGGGCCCTTACGTCCCACTATGCGTGCCGACGGCGCGATACCGGCGCAGTTGACCGCAACGCGCAGCGGCGCATCCGGGGCCGCCTCCTGCGCGGCGGCGACACCTGCGGACACCTGCTCGTAATCGGTGACGTCGACGGCGGCATAGGTGACGCCGGGGACGCGGGAGGCGTCGTCAAGCGAGTCGATGGAGCGGGCGAGGTCGAAGGCAGTGACGCGCACGCCGTGGCTGGCGAGCATACGGGCGGTGGCGGCGCCGAGGCCGGACGCGCACCGGTGACGATGGCGGAGATGGTGTGGTCTAGCTGCATGTTTGGCTCCTGATGCGGATGAGGGGGTGGCTGAATTACACGAACGCGGACTGGCCGGTGACGGCGCGGCCGACGATGAGGGAGTTGATTTCGTAGGTGCCCTCGTAGGTGTAGAGGACCTCGGCGTCGGCCATCATCTTGGACAGGTCGAAGTCGGTGAGGATGCCGTTTCCGCCGCCGATGTTGCGCCCGGCGGCTGCGGATTCGCGGGCGAAGCGGGTGGCCGTGGCCTTCGCGAGCGCGGCGTAGGGCATCTGTAGGTTGCCCTGTTCCTGCAGATGGGCGACTTGGGCGAGCATCGCCAGGGATGCGGTGGCGTTGCCGAGGATGCGCACCAGTGCCTCCTGAATTAGCTGGAACCCGGCCAGCGGCTTGCCGAACTGCGTGCGGGTCACGGCGTACTCGCGGGCCTTGTCGAAGATGCCGAGCTGCAGGCCGGCCGCCTGCCAGCCGACCCATGCGCGAGAGTTGCACAGGTACTCGTTAGTGTTGGCGAAGGACGCCGCGCCAGGGATGAGATTCTCGGCGGGGATGGCCACGTTGTCGAAGACCATGTCCGCGTTCTGCATGATGCGCAGTCCCATCTTGCGGCTGATCTTCGAGGTGGAACAGCCCTCGCGGTCGAGTTCCACGATGAAGCCCTTGATCTTGTTGTCGGCGGTGTCGCGGGCGAAGACGATGGCGAAGTCCGCGATGGTTCCGGCGCCGATCCAGCGCTTTTCGCCGTTGATGACCCAGCCGTCGTCGGTGCGCGTGGCGGTGGTGGAGAGGCCACCGGCGATGTCGGAGCCGCTGTCCGGCTCGGTGAGGGCGAAGCAGCCGAGGTCGGTGAATTGGCGCAGGCCCGGTAGCCAGCGCTGCTTTTGTTCTTCAGAGCCGAGGGCGTTAATCAGGCCGACGATCAGCTCGTTGTGGATGCCGACGAGGGCGGACAGGGACACGTCTGCGCGGGTCACCTCGGCGTAGACGAGGCCGCGGAAGAGGCGGGAGGTATCGGAGAGCTCGACCTCGCCGAGCCCGTGAGCTGCGAGTTTGGGCAGCAGGTCGCGGGGGAGCTCTTCGCGGTCCCAGTACTCGCCGACGACGGGGCGGATCTCAGTCTGCAGGAACTCGTGGATCGCCTGCAGTCGCTCGCGCTCGGCGGGGACAAGTTGCTCGGCGACTTCCAGAATGTCCGCGTGGGGAAAGGGGATGTTCTCCAGGGCGGCGCCCTGTGGGTGGTTGCTGTTCAGGATCGGTGGCATGGCATGGTCCTCACTGTACGATTTGCGACAATATCGTACTGTCAGAATGTGGCACAGGTCACTAAAGAAATCAAGTTTTGTAAACAAAATTCCTTTCGGTGTTGCTGGTGGGCCTGTGGGGTCTGGCTGGCCTTGTTCGGGCTTTGTCTGGGCTTGCTGGCGGAAACCTGGTCAACCAGTTTCAAGGGGAATTAGAGTGAGGTGCTATGGGAGCTCGGCAGGAAAACTTCACCCCGCGCCAGCAGGCGCTTTTCGACGCATTGATGCGCGACGTCCTGGATGAGGGTTTCGCTGAATTCACCGTGGATGCGGCGGCGAAGAGGTATCGCTGTTCGAAATCGACGATGTACTCGCTCGGGCGTAACCGCGATGAGATTCTGCGCGGTGTCATCGTGGAATTCTTCCGAGAGGTTGCCCGGCAAACCGAGCCCATCTGGGTAGAAGATGGCGTGGATCTGCCCTGCGTAGAGGTGCTGGAGGCGTACTTTTCCGCAATCGCTCGGGCTCTTGAGCCGGCCGGTGAGACGTTCATGCGTGACCTACTCACGGAGCCGGTGGCCCAGGAGGTGTACTCGGTCAATACCGCCGCTGCGGTGAAGGTTGTCGACCGGATCTTGAGTGCAGGGGTTGAGTCTGGCGAATTCTCTATTGAGTCTGTCGGCTTTGTCTCTCGGCTTATCCAGCGAAGTTTGCAGGATATTCAGAGCGGTGTCTACCTGGACGTATTGCCGAACGCACGGGCGTATGCCGCGTTTGGCGAACTGGTTATTCGTGGGCTTGAGCGCTAGTTTGAGGGCTTGCGACACCCCCATTCATTTACCCCCAAAAATAAAATTTTCAGCGGGTTGGCGGCGGGTGTAGTGCGCAGGGTTCAGTACGTTTTTGCACGTAATCGTACAGTTGCCCCTTGCTGTGTGCGGGGTGGGACGTTCGGGGCGTCGGCAAGCGGGGTGGGAAAGCTGGCGAAAACCTATTTTTGAGTGCGAAAGAAGCGGCTACATTGAATGTGAGACCTGGGTCACATTTGTGAACTTTCGTGGAGGCGAGAGGTCGTGGGCCAGGGACAACCCCGTCGCACCACAGTTAAGGAATCCCAGGATGACAACGGTAACCGAGCAATTCCGCGCCGCCCGAGACCTGCTGGTCCAGCACCGGGAGGACTACGAGGCTGCCCGCGAGGCCTTCCAGTGGCCACGCTTTTCCCACTTCAACTTCGCGCTCGACTGGTTCGACCACTTCGCTGCAGACCCGGCCACCGCCGACAGGCCAGCTCTGGTCATCACCGAGATCGATGGTACCTCGACGCGACGAACCTTCGCAGAGCTGTCCAGGCGCTCGGACCAGGTGGCGAACTGGTTGCTGGGGCTCGGCGCGCGCGTGGCGACCGCGTCATGCTGATGCTTAACAACCAGGTCGAACTGTGGGAATCCATGCTTGCCTGCATCAAGGCGGGCCTGGTTCTCAATCCGGCCACGGCGATGCTCGGCACCGCTGACCTGCAGGATCGCGTCGAGCGCGCCGAGGTGCGCTGGGTCATTGTCAACCCGGACGATGCCACCAAGTTCCAGGGCGTCGACGCCGACATCACTATCATCCAGACCGGCGAGGGGGAGGAGCCGGCGCAGGACGCGCACCCGACGATCTTCTACCGCGAGTCGTTCTCGGCGTCGGGGGACTTCACCCCGCAGCAGGAGACGGCCGCGGACGAGACGCTGCTGCTGTACTTCACCTCCGGGACGACGTCGAAGGCGAAGCTCGTCGAGCACACGCATACCTCGTACCCCGTCGGACACCTGACCACCATGTACTGGATCGGCCTGGAGCCCGGCGACGTGCATCTGAACGTCGCGGCGCCCGGCTGGGCCAAGCACGCCTGGTCCAACTTCTTCGCGCCGTGGATCGCGGGGGCGACGATCTTCCTGTACAACTACACGCGTTTCGACGCCGCCGCGCTCATGGACAAGATGGACGAAGAGGGCGTAACCAGCTTCTGCGCGCCTCCGACCGTGTGGCGCATGCTGGTGCAGGCGGATCTGGGGCGGCTGAAGACCCCGCCGAAGAAGTTGGTCGCCGCCGGCGAGCCACTGAACCCGGAGTTGATCAATACCGTGGAGAAGGCGTGGAAGACCTCCATCCGCGACGGCTTCGGCCAGACCGAGTCCAGCGTGCAGATCGCTAATACGCCTGGTCAGAAGGTCAAGCCCGGTTCTATGGGGCGCCCATTGCCCGGCATGGACATCGTGTTGATCGACCCCGCCACCGGCGAGATCGGCGACACCGGCGAGATCTGCCTGAACCTCGACCCTCGCCCGGTCGGCCTGACTCCGGGCTACTACGGCGCGCCCGAGAAGAATGAGGAGGTCTTCGCCGACGGTTATTACCACTCGGGAGACATCGCCGAGCGCGACGCCGACGGCTACATCTCCTACATTGGGCGCGCCGACGACGTCTTCAAGGCGTCGGACTACCGTCTGTCGCCGTTTGAGTTGGAATCAGTTGTGATTGAGCACCCGGCCGTGGCCGAGGTGGCAGTTGTGCCCTCGCCGGATCCGATCCGTCTGGCGGTGCCGAAGGCGTACGTCGCGCTGGTTGCGTCCGCCGAGCCGTCCGCCGAGGTCGCGGAGTCGATTCTCAAGTACTGCCACGACAACCTGGCGCCCTACAAGCGGATCCGGCGCCTGGAGTTCTACGAACTGCCGAAGACCGTGTCCGGCAAGATTCGCCGCGTCGACCTGCGCAAACGCGAGGGCGAGATCCACGCCTCCGATGGGGGCGAGACCAAGGCCTCGACCGAGTATGCGGATACCGACTTCCCGGGCCTGAAGGGGTAGGTCGGCAGGGGGGGGGCAAAGGGGTCCGCAAAGTTTTTGCCAGGATTTTGTAGGAAGTAACGCAGTTTTCCCGCCTACTTCCTACAAAATCCTGGCAAAAATGTGAATCGAAAGCCCCTACACGCCCCTTACGAGTTCGTGAAGTTGGCCTTGCGCTTCTCGGAGAACGCGGCCATGCCTTCCTTCTGGTCGTTGGACGAGAACAGGGAGTGGAAAGTCCGGCGCTCGTAGAGCAGGCCCTGCGCGAGCGTCATCTCGTATGCCTGGTTGATCTGCTCCTTGATCATCGTGGTGGCAACCAGCGACTTCTCCGCGATAGCCTCGGCGGTCTTCAGCGCTTCGTCGAGAAGCTCCTCCGGCTTGACGACGCGCGCAACCAGACCTGCGGACTCGGCCTCCTCGGCGCCCATCATGCGGCCGGTGAGGCACATCTCCATGGCCTTTGCCTTGCCGATCGCGCGGGTCAGGCGCTGTGATCCGCCCATGCCCGGGGTGACACCCAGGTTGACCTCGGGCTGGCCGAACTTGGCGCCGGAGCCGGCGATGATGAAGTCGGCCATCATGGCGACCTCGCAGCCGCCGCCGAGGGCGTAGCCGTTGACGGCAGCGATGACCGGGGTGCGCACGGAGGTGAAGACGTCCCAGCCGGAGAACCAATCGGAGACGTACATTTCGGTGCCGGACTTCTCGGCCATCTCCTTGATATCGGCGCCTGCGGCGAAGGCCTTTTCGGAGCCGGTAATGATAATTGCGCCGATGCCTGAGTCGCGGTCGAAGGCGGTGGCGGCGGCGCCGACCTCCTCCATCGTCTGGTGATTCAGGGCGTTGAGGGCCTTCGGGCGGTTCAGCGTGATAATTCCGACGCGGCCGCGGGTCTCGGTCAGGATGTTGGAGTACTCGGTCATGTGTAAGGAGCTCCTTCAAATGGTGGTTGATCGGCGGACGTTTTGGCCAATCCTATCTGGAAGGACCGTTCTCCGTCGTTGTTTTCGCTGGTTCGGGTGCATCATTTTGGGGTGGAAAGTGTTGGGGGTGGTGCCTCCGGTAACTCTTGCCGATTGATCGCACTGAATTCCGCGAATCGTGGGTGCCAGCGAAATCGCGCGCATAGGGTGAGGTGCAAACCGCACGTGAGATTCGATAGCCGACTCAGTAGAAACGTCCGCAGGAAAATCGGCAGAAGAATCGGCAGGAAGATCAGCGGAAAGAAGCAGCAGGAAACTCAGCAGGAATTTTTGGAGGCTGGATTATGAAGATTGTTGTCACCGGTGCTGCAGGTTTTATCGGGCAGGCCGTCAGTGCGGAATTGAAACGTCGCGGGCACAACGTCGTGGGCCTCGACCTTCGGGCGGACGAGGAGCGGAACATTTTCGCGTCAGATTTCACCACGCCGGGTTCCGGAGCCGAGCACATGCGTGGTGCGGACGTGGTGAGCCATACGGCTGCGCTCGTGTCGTACGCAATGACGCACAGGGAAGCCTTCGACGTCAACGTGCGGGGCACGAAGAATGTCCTCGATACCGCGGAGGCTGCTGGGGTCCGCCGTTTCGTGCATATTTCTTCGGTCGTGGTGCTCCCCGACGTGCCCGAGCGGCTCGATGAAACCAGCGTTATCGATGTCAACGGGACTCCCTACGTTGACACCAAGGTTCTTAGCGAGGTGCCTGTTTATCACAAGATGATCGGCGGCCGGATGGAGTGCGTTATTATCCGGCCCGGCGACGTGTACGGGCCACGCTCGCGCCCGTGGACCGCATTGCCGTATGAGTCGATGAAGAAGAAGCTGTTCGCCCTCCCGAAGTGGGGAAAGGGGCACTTCACGCCTGTCTACATCGATGACTTGGCGCGTGGGGTCGCCGCCGCTGTGGAGATCGATGAGGCCGCAGGGGAGATCTTTACGCTTACCGACGGCACCGTCGTCACGTGCAAGGAATTTTTCAAGCCCCTGGCTACCTACACCAAGACCGGGTGGTTCCCGGTTTTGCCTAGCCCCGTGGCGCTCGCACTGTCGCAGGGGATCTACCTGTGGGAGCGAATGCGGGGACATCGTTCGGAATCTAACCCGTCGACGATTCGCTACTTTATGCGCGTGACCGGCGGGTATAGCACCGAGAAGGCCCGCCGTATTCTCGGTTTTGAACCGCAGGTTGGCCTGGATGAGGGGCAGCGTCGGGCCGCCGAGTGGTGCTTGGCCCAGGAGGGCGCTGCGCGGGAGTAGGGGCACGACGCCGACGATCATCAGATTCACTTTTCCAAGGATTTGGTCCGTTCCCAGTCGCGTAATTCCGAAGCCGAGAAAGCCGATATGCTGAGGTTCCGGCCTTTTATTCGGCGTGATAGACGGGCGCTAGCTGATAAACAGGGGTTTCCATGCCCTCATAGCGTGCCTTGAGCTGGAGTGCCAGATAGCGGGAGTAGTGGCGGGATTGATGCAGGTTTCCACCATGGAACCATAGATGATCCTGCTGGGTCGGCTTCCACATATTGCGAAGTTCGCCTTCCCATGGGCCAGGGTCTTTGGTGGTATCCGAGCCGAGTCCCCAGCATTTGCCCACCTTTTCGGCAACTTCTTTGGAGATAAGCATTTCTGCCCATCCGTTCATAGAGCCATACCCCGTGGCTAGCACGATGATATCGGCAGGAAGAACCGTGCCATCGGTAAGCGTTACGTCGTTTGCACCGACCTCCGCAATAGAAACCCCAGAGTGTACGGGGATGGATCCATCCGCAACAAGTTCAGAGGCGCCAACGTTGATGTAGTAGCCACTTCCGCGACGCAAGTATTTCAAGAATAGTCCCGATCCGTCGTCGCCAAAGTCGAGGAGAAAGCCCTTTTGGCGGAGTGCATCGTAAAAGTCAGCATCATCCTGCTCGATTTTTTCGAAGACTGGGCGTTGGACATCGGGGAGTACTTTGTAAGGCCAGGATGCGAAAAGGAGATCGGCAGTATCCGTATCGATGCCCGCGTCAATTGCGTCCTCCGAGTATAGGGGGCCAAATACCTCCCGGAGGAGGGTATCTGACTGGGCTATGTGGGTGGATGAACGCTGAATCATCACCGGATGCGCACCGTTGTGATGCAAGTCTGCGGCAATATCGTGGGCTGAATTGTTTGCACCGAGGACAATTACATTCTTTCCTCGGTCCGCGGGTCCGCCAGGATGCTCGCTGGAATGCCGAATTTCCCCAGTGAAGTTCTCTTGCCCCCTGAGCTTTGGCCGGTTGGGGACACCAGACATTCCTGTTGCAAGGACGAGCTGAGTTGGGCGTACTATAACGTCCTCTCCATTGCGGTTGATACGCACTTCCCAGGTGCTTGAATTCTCGTCAAATTCCGCGTGTTTGCACTCTGCGTTGGTCCAGTAATCAAGGTCCATGATGCCGACGTAATGCTCGAGCCAATCGCCCATTTTGTCTTTCGGGGTGAAGACGGGCCAGTCCTCGGGAAACGGCAGGTAGGGCAGGTGGTCGTACCAAATTGGATCGTGAAGAGCGAGTGAATGGTAACGCCCTCTCCACTGGTCGCCGGGGCGGTTAGCCTTGTCTACGACAAGCGTCGGTACCCCTTGGCGCTTCAGCCTTGCGGCGAGAGCGATTCCGCCCTGACCGCCACCAATGATGAGTACGTAGGGCTGCTCTGTGTATCCGAGGGCGGCGCGTCGCTTTTCGCGTTTGTCCGCCCAATTCTCGGGATCGAGTTCTGTGCCATGCTGTGCGCCAAGTGGTCGTCGTCGACGTGTGGGCTCTGGAAAATCCTTTAGTTCGCGTGCCGATGAGAGCATCGTCCAAGCCTTGCCTTCTCGGAGGCGAACAATCCCTTTGCAGTGCATGGGCCCTGAATCGAAAGTGAAATGGACTCGTGTGACTCCGTTTCCTTCGTCCGTTGCATCCTCCAACGTCAGGTTACTTAGCTGGCTTGCAGGGGAAGTACTCCGAATCATGTCCGCGATATCGCTCGTGCCTTCGGCTGTGTGCAGGTTCCAGGTGAAGGCTGCGAGGTCACGCCAGAATCCTCCAGATTCGAACAGTGCTGCCACTGCGCTGCCCGCGTCCACCTCTGCGGTTGATGTAGAGGATCCTGCCCCGGCAGGGCGCCCATTCGTGGCCTCTTCCAGGGCGGACAGCCATTCTTCTGCAGTTTTGCGAAGTTCCTTGGATCGGATTTCATTCTGCGCTGCTGTCATGTGAGGCCTTTCTCTCTCTTGCGATTAGCGGTGCGCTCGATGACCCGGAGTAGTGCAGAGTTTTATGGCATGCTCATCCAGGGCATTGAAAATGTGACGTGCGTCTCATATTTTGCGCTCTTAATGATTAACATACGTGTGTTTTTGGAGGCAATACTGTATGGGGTTTGATTTTTCGGGCGCAGAAACGTAGAAAGCAGCGCCCCACACCGTACAACGATCAAATGGTGTGGAGCGCTGCTTAATTGGCAGCCGAATGGCCATCTAGCTGCAGTTTTTCGGCTAGCCGTTTTACTCCTCGTTCTTGCGACGGCGCAGTGCCATCGCGAGTCCGCCGAGCACAATCGCTGCGACGGCAGTGCCCAGCAGGGCGACGATACCGGTGGTGCCGGTCACTGCCAGCGGGCCACTCTGCTTCGAGCTCGAGGAGCTCGAAGAGCTTGCCGGCGAACCGGCGGCGGTGCTGCTAGATCCCGTGGAACCGGTCGAAGTGCTGCCCTTGGAGGAAGTGCTCGAGCCCTTTGAGGTGCTGCCCTTCGAGGTGCTGCCCTCCGCAGTCGAGCCCTTCTTGTTGCCCTTGCCGTCCTTGCCACCCTCAGCACCCGGACCGCAGTTGGTCTGGACACCGTCGGTGCTCCAGGTCCACTTCGTCGGCACGCCATCGGCGATCTTGTAACCGTCCTTGGCGATCGCGGTGACCGTTACGGTCTGCGGACCGTACAGGCCGTACTCGTGCTTGCCCGCGGAGACGTTCTGGCCATCAATCTGGTACTGAACGCCCTCGGTGGTCGGAATCTCCACGTAGGCCGGCTCGCCGCAGCGCTGCGGGTCGCTGGCGTCGGGGACGACGCTGGTCGGCGCGGCGATCTTAGTGATCTCCTTGACCTGGGGCTTCTTGCTCTGCTCGCCGTCACTCTTTCCGGGCTTGGTCGGCTCGGAAGGCGTGTTCGGCTCGGAAGGCACGGCAGGCTTCTTCGGGTTCGAAGGACTGATCGGGTTGGACGGGTTCGACGGGGTCGAAGGAGACGAAGGCTCGGTCGGCTCGGCAGGCTGGGACGGTGCCGGAGTCTCGGACGGCTTCGACGTGTCAGAAGGCTCGGACGTGTCAGGGGTGGTTCCCTCGATGTCGATCTCCGGGATCTCGGACTTGTCCTTGTTCTTGCTGTTGTCCTTCGGATCCGTCGGGTCGGTGCCTTCGGCTAGCTCGGTTGCGTCGTCGACGCCGTCGCCGTCGGTGTCCTTGTTGTTCGGGTCGGTACCGTTGGCAATTTCGACACCGTCGTCGAGGCCGTCACCATCCGAGTCGGCCTTGTTCGGGTCGGTCGGATCGTTGTAGCCGTCGTGGTCGTTGTCGTACTTGTTGTTAGTACCAGCCTTTTCGTCCTCATCCGAGATTCCGTCGCCATCGGAGTCCTTGGTGCCCTCGATGTCGATGTTCGGGGTCGAAGGCTTGTCCTCCTTCGGCGCGTAGTCGTTGGCATCGGTCGGGTCGGTGCCGTTAGCAATCTCTGCCGCGTCATCGACGCCGTCGGAGTCGGTGTCCGCCACGTTCGGGTCGGTACCGTTGGCGATTTCCGTGCCGTCGTCGATGCCGTCGGAATCGGAGTCGGCCTTGGTTGGGTCGGTCGGCTTCTTGCCGTACGGGTTCTGCGAGCCGACGACCTCGTCGGCGTCGCTGACGCCATCACCATCGGTGTCGGGCTTCAGCGGGTTGGTGCCCTTGTCCTTCTCGATGCCGTCGTTCAGGCCGTCGCCGTCGGTGTCCTCGTTGTTCGGGTCGGTGCCGTTGTCGAGCTCCTCGCCATTCGGGACGCCGTCGCCGTCATCGTCGCCGTTGAGGTCGTACTCCGGCTTCTCCGGCTCGGCCGGGGCAACGTCCGGGATGTTCTTCTCCGGCGGATTGACGGTGACCTCGAGCGTTGCCTCCTTCGTGGTGCCGTCGTTGAACTTCGCGACGACCGGGACGACGAAGTCGCCAGCTGGCATGTCAGCGTTCGGGGTGATGGTGACAGTGCCGAAAGTCGGGTCGACCTTGGCGTACGCCGCCTGGGACGGGTTCTTCAACTTGAAGGTCGCGTCGCGCGGGTCCTGCTCCTTCAGCTTCGCCTCGACCGGGTCGCCGTTCTGGGTGACCTCAATCGGGTTGTAGGAAAGTACACGGTCGGAGACCAGCGGGTTCGTGCCCGCCTTGACCTCGTCGCCGTCGGAGTAGCCGTCGCCATCGGTGTCGGAGTTCGTCGGGTCAGTACCGAGCTCCTTTTCCTTACCGTCGTTTAGCCCGTCGCCGTCGGTGTCCGGGTTCTTCGGGTCGGTACCGGCCTTGGCTTCGTCACCGTCGAGCAGGCCATCGTTATCGGTGTCCTGGTTGTTCGGATCGGTGCCGTTGTCGCGCTCGATGTCGTCGGCAACGCCGTCTCCGTCAGTGTCCTTGGCGTTCGGGTCGGTCGGGTTGAAGCCGGTCGGCAGGTTCGGGTCCTCGACGGTCTTGCCGGTCGTCGGGTCGACGACGGTGCCGATTTCCTTGCCGTCGGTAATGCCGTCGCCGTCGGAGTCGGCCTTGGTCGGGTCGGTCGGCTTCTTGAACGGGTTCTTCGCGCCGGAGACCTCGTCGCCGTCGTTGATGCCGTCACCATCAGTGTCGGCCTTCTTCGGATCGGTGTTCTTGTCCTTCTCCTGCTTGTCGTTCAGGCCGTCGCCGTCGGTGTCCGGGTTCCTCGGGTCGGTGCCGTCGGCAATTTCGGCGGCGTCCGGCACGCCGTCTCCGTCGGTGTCCTTGTCCGGGTTATTCGCGATGGTGGCCGGGACCTTGGCCTGCTCGGTCGTGCCATCCGGGTAGGTGACGTTGATCGGGAATTCGAAGTCGCCGGGCTCGGCGTCGTTGCCCGGGGCGACCGTGACCTTGCCGGTGGTCGGGTCGACCGTGACATAATCCGGGACGCCCGCCGGCTTCTCAAAATTCGTGCCCTCCGGGAAGGGGCCACCGGTCGGCTCGACGGTGGTGCTCTCACCCTGCTTGACGTCGGCCTTCGGGTAGGTCGGGGCGAACTTGGCCGCGTCCGGCTGCTTGTCGACGGTCACCGGTACGGTCACGGTGTCCACCGTACCGTCGGGGTAGGTGACCTTGATGGTGGCCTGGTAGTCGCCGGGCTCCATCGAGGTTGCGTCGACGGTGATGTTGCCGGTGTTCTGATCGACCTTCACGCCATTCGGTGTGGTTGCGGCGACGACAGCGAACGTCGGAGCGGCGTCGGCGCTCGGAGCCTTGTCGCCCTCCCAGGAAACCGGGTTATCGATCGAGACATCGCCAGCCTTCGTCGAGACCGGGCCCCAAGTCGGCTGGTAGCCAGCAGCCTGCGGGTCGGCAACGGTGAAGGTGGCGTTCGAGGTGACCGGCTCGGAGCCGGGGACCTTCATCGTCACGGGGATGGTGACGTTCTTCGGGCCGTCTACGGACGGGGTGTACGTCAGTGCGCCTGTGTTCGAGTCAAGCTTGACGTCATCGGGGTTGACCCCTGCAGGCAGGTCGCCGAGTTCAAAGGTGACGTCAGCAGGCTTCTCGCCGTTACCGTCCAGCTTGCCGTTGAAGTCGGCGGTCGGTGTGACGGTGTTCGGCTGGCCAATCTTGGCCTCACTCTGGAAGTCCGGGTAGGTCAGCTGCGGGGCCGGCTTGGTGGTCTCCACCTGCACCAGGGCACCGTCGGTGGTGCCGTCGGTGTAGGTGATCTTCACCGGGATGTAATAGGCCTTGCCCGGCGTCGCGACACCAGCGGGCACGGTCACAGTGCCGGTGGTCTGGTCGACCGTGAACTTGGAGACAACGTCCCTGTCCTCCTGCGCGACCTTGTCCAGGTCGATGGAGAACGGGTTCTCGGCCAGCGGCACCTCGGACGTGACTACGTCCTGGTTGTCCTTCAGGAACTTGATGGGGCCGGAGGTGACGTCCTCGTCGTTGACGCCCTTCTGGGCAGTCGGGGCGGTGGCGTCGAAGCGCTGGGAATCAGTGCCGCCGTCTTCGCCGACCTTCGCGCCCTCCGGGGTGTTCGGGAACTTGTCGTCGGCGTTGTTGACGCCGTCGCCGTCGGAGTCGAGCGGGAAGGTCAGGGTGACCTCGTCCGCGTCGGCCTTACCGTCCGGGTAGGTGACGAGGACCGGAACCTGCACGTCGTCGATGCTATTGGTGGCCTTCGGGTCGGTCAGCTCGACGCTGACCTTGCCGGTGTCGGGGTCGACCGTGACCTTGACACCCTCCGGTGCGTTCCAGCCGTCCTTGGTTGCGTAGGTCGTGCCGGTCGGGGCCTTGTCGCCGTCGTAAGTCGGGCTGGTCTCGGTCGCTGCACCGGGCTTGACGACGCCAGGGGTGCCATACGTCGGAGCGGGGTCGACCTTGCCGACGTTGATGGCGAACGCCTTGGTGGTCTGCTCGCCGTCGGCGTTGGTGGCCGTGACGGTTACGGTAGACTCGCCGACCTTGGTCGGGGCACCGGTGATTTCGCCGGTTGCCGGATCGAACTTCAGGCCGTCGGGCAGGCCGGTGACCTCGACCTTTTCGGAGTTGGTCGTCGGAACCTTGATCGGGGAAATCGGGTTGTCGACCTTGGCATCCGTCGGCGGGGTGACGTCGCCGACGGTCGGGTTCAGCGTGGGGTCGTTGGTGACCTTAATCGGCAGCTGGACATCCTTCGTCGAGCCGTCCGGGTAGGTGATGGTGACGGTCGCGGTGTAGTCCTTGTCGGCGTCCTTGACCTTCGGGGCGGTGCCAGTGATGGTGCCGTCCGCGTTCATGGTCAGGCCCTTCGGCAGGCCGGTGGCGCTGAACTTCACTCCGTCGAGGTTTTGGCCCTCGACCGGCGGAATAGTGATCGGGTTCGGAAGATTTACGTCCTGGCCCTCGGTGACCTCAACATCCTGCTTGACCTCGGGCTTGAAGGTGGAGTTATCCGGGAACATGTCCTTGACCGGGACCTTGATGGGGTCGCCAACGGGCTTGCCATCCTTGTCCGAGACCTTGACCTCGGTGTCGCCCTTGAAGTTCGGGTCGGTGATGGTGACGGTGATCTGGCCGGTAGCCGGGTCGACCTTGACGGTTCCGACCTCCTTTCCGGTGGCCGGATCGGTGACGGTGCCAGTCATGCCTTCGGTCGGATATGCGACGAGGGTGCGCAGCGGCGTACCTGTGCCGTCGTTCGGGATCGGGGTCTCGTCACCGTTGGCCTTCAGCTCCGGATCCGGCTTGCCGACGTTGACCTTGGCGGTAACGGTTTCGGAGGTGCCGTCCGGGTAGGTGACCAGGACGGGGACGTAGACTGGGGTATTCGGGGTCTGATCCTTCGGCAGAGTCCAGGTGATTTCGCCGGTGTTCGGGTCGACTTTGAGGCCCTGTGGGGCGCCCGGAGCCGCGGCGAAGGTGGTCTTCTTATCGGCGACGGTTGGGGCGGCGTCGGATTCTACGGCGCTGGTCTTCGTGTTGTCGAAGGTCGGGGCGGCGACGGTGACGTCCTTGCCCGGGGTGGCGGGGACGTCCTTGTAGGCGGGCTGGGTATTGGCCGCCATGTTCTTCTTGTTCGGGTCCGTCTTGGCGTCGATCTCGGCCTTGTCCTTCAGGCCGTCGCCGTCGGAGTCATCCTTGGTGGGGTTGGTCGGCGCGCCGGGCTTGCCGGAGACGGAAACGAGGTTGCCGTCGGCGTCGTAGGGGTTCTTGGTTCCGTCGACCTCGTCCTTGTCGTTGATGCCATCGTGGTCGGTATCGGCATCGTTCAGGTTCGTGCCGAGACCACGCTCCTGGTTGTTGTACAGACCGTCGTTATCGTTGTCCTTAAACTGAATTCCGGTGCCGGGAACCCAGGTGAAGTCCGCTCCCGAGCCGAGCCCCGGCGTGTTGACCAGCCACTGCCCAGACTGCTCGGGAATGTTGCTAACCGGGCCGACGACGACCGGCTTGTACACGCGGGCGGTGGAGCCGTCGGTGAACTTGAGGTTGAGCGGGACGAGGCGGGTTTCGCCAGCCTTCCGGCCGGCTCCCACCGAAATCTTGAAAGAGCCCGTCTTGGTGTCAACCGTAGGGATGGGGTTGGCGACGTTTCCCCCATTGTCGCCGCCGTACCAGCCGGTCCACAAGCTGGAGGAGCCGAGGACGCCGTTTTGATCGATGGCGTTCGGATCGTTGTTATACGCGTACTGCTTGTTGAAGTAGTTGTAGGAGTTCTTACCGTCGTTGGGGTAGCGCCCCTCAGCGACATTCTGTCCAAGCGTGACCTGCGTTCCTGCTGGCAGACCCGGCAGAGCAGCGGTGGTTTCGATTGCGCCCTTGGTGAGGTAATGGATTTGGGGGAGATACGTGGAGACGTACTTTGCGGCCATCGAGCCGGGGATTGGGGCAGTGGCTTGCGACGCACTTTCCGCCGGGTAATTGACGAAGGCCTGAGCGCTTGGGGCGAAGGCTCCATTCGGCACGACAAGGGCGCTGCTAATGGCAATCATGGCCAGGGCCGATGTCGACCTCTTCAGACGCCGTGCCGAGATTCGGTCGTGGGCGGAATTCATGTCCATCTCCTCGGATGTTTTCCTGCGGGCATAGTGCTCAGCCTTAAGAACTGCGAGGACGCTGATGATGTCTACGAAAGAAAATCATTCGAAGGTATTCGACTGAAAGTTCTCAATTAGCAACATTTTTAGAGAAAGCAACAACTTAAGACGTTCGTAAGTATTAAAAGTAGCAACTTTCCTATGGATCTAGTTAGCCGACGATGGCCTATGTGAGGAGATTAACGTGAGTTAAACTTCCGCCAATTAGCTCTCCTAAACCCCACCGCGAGACTATTGCTAGGTCTACTGCTTAATCGGTCCAGGGCAGATAACTTTACTACCCATGAACAACTCGCCCCTCACTGCGTCTGAGCTAGCGCCCGAAACCCGACCGCTGGATCTCCGCGCCACCCGCACCGTGCAGTCCGGCGCCGAGCAGCCCGACACCGAGCAGTCCGCCGCCCCTCAGGCGGCCGCGCCCCAAAAGATCCGCTATCACCAGGTCGACGCGCTTCGCGGCCTGGCTGTCGCGGGCATCATCTTCGCGAACCTCCCCGCGATCCTGAACATCTTCTCCGCGGAAGTTGCCTCCGACCAGCGGCTTCAGGCCATCACCGAATACCTGGTGAGCAACAAGTTCTACTCCATCTTCGGATTCCTCTTCGGCGTGAGCATGGCGCTCTACCTCGGCACCTTGAAGGGCGACGGCAGGGCGAAGACCTGGCAGGTGGTACGCCGAATGGTGATTCTGTACGCCTTCGGCTTCCTGCACTCCTACGGCTACGGCTCGGACGTGCTGCGCTCCTACGCCGCAGTCGGCCTGGTCCTGCCTTTGGCCGTGTTCATCCCGAAGCCCTGGGATCGCGCACTACCCATCGCCGGCGCGCTGCTGATGCTGGTGCACCCGCCGATGGGCTTCATGGTGATCGGATTCTGGCTGACCCGCAACGGCATCTTCCAGAGCCTGCTGGCGAACACGGAACGCCTCACTTATGCACTGGTTGCCTCCATCGCGGCAATCGTCCCGATTTCCGCCGGCTACGTGTACGTGACCTCGTCGTTGGAGACGGCGTCGGAAAGCGAGCAGGGCTTGCTGCTCACGGCGATGATGCCCCTGTCCGTCCTCAGCGTGATCGTGCTGGTCATCGCGTACTCGGCGCTGGTGCTGCGCGCGACGCGCAATGCGGACGCGTGGGTGACGCGCGTGCTGGCGCCGTACGGGCGCATGGCGCTGACGAACTACATCTCGCAGACGGTGCTGACCATTGTCGTCGGCCACGCGCTGGGAGTCTACGGCGCCCGCGACTGGAGCCTTGCGCTCGGCCTGTGCGTCTCTATCATCGCAGTGCAGATGGTGTTTAGTTACTTCTGGATGCGCACCTTCCGCTACGGGCCGCTGGAGTGGGTCTGGCGCGCGGGCACCCGCCTGGAGCTGCCCCCCCCCCATGCGAAAGTAGTCTCCGCGCCGGGTCGGCCCAGCCTTTCGATACGATGAGTGCATAAGTGTGCGCAATGGAAGGGGCCAACGCCATGGCCATCAATCGTCAGGTTTGTTCGGTCGCGGCCGCCGTATTGGTGGCAGCAGTGTCTGCCACCGTACTCGTCGCATGCTCCGACAACCTCGATGAGCAGCGCAAAGCTGGCGAGGCGGCTGCATCCTCCGCTGCCCGAGAGGCAGTATCGGAGGAGCCCGCCACGGGTGACGAAGCCGCCGAGGGGGCGTCACAGGGAACGGTGACCACGGGGGCGTCGGCAAGCGAGAAGAGAGGTGCGGGCGTGAATCTTCCGGCGAAGACCAAACGGGCAGTGGAGCGGGCCCGTGCGCACGCCGAGGAACATGGCTACGACATCGTGGTCGAAGTGCTTGACGGCGCCCTCACGGCCAACCCGGCTAGTGCAACCGCGGAAAAGGCGGCATCAGGGGCGACGGGCGTGCAGGCTGCGAACAAGGCCCTGCTGGCCGATGCGAAGGAAGGCGACGTCCGCGGCGCCGCCGGTGCGCTGATTGCCGGCGCGAACGTGGATGCGGCGGACGATTTCGCACGCACCCCGCTGCTGTGGGCGGTGACGAAGGACCATATCGAGGTCGCGGAGCTGCTGCTCTCCTTCGGCGCGAACGTGAACGCAGTCGACGGGCAGCAGGACACTCCGTGGCTGGTCACGGGCGTGACGGGCTCGCCGGACATGGGCGAGCTGCTGCTGGACTACGACGTCGACTTTAGGCTCTACAACCGCTACGGTGGCACGCCGATCATTCCGGCCTCCGAGCGTGGCCACTTCGCCTACGTCAACGCGATGGTCGACCATCCGAAAATCACCGTCGACTATCTCAATCACGTCAACAAGATTGGCTGGACGGCGATGCTCGAGGCGGTCATCCTCGGCGACGGCAGCGAGGTCTACCAGGAGATTGTGCGCACGCTTGTCCGCGCAGGGGCGGACCCGAACATCGCCGACGCGGACGGGAAGACGCCGCTGGAGCACGCGCGGGCCAATGGGTACAAGGAGATCGTGGCGATTTTGAAGCCTGTGACGCGGTAAGCCTGCGCCGAGCGATGAACTGTTTTGCTCAACATTTCTGCCATTTCAGGCCCGATTTTCGGCCATTTTTGGCAGAAATGTTGATTAAACCGCCAGGGTGTTCGAAAACCGCAACAACTACATAAACCCAATCCGACGACTCGTCTATGGTGGGCGCAAAGTCTCAACCGCCAGCCGTAACGTCTATAGGGTTGGCAGTGTTAAGCGTCATACAAGTCAGGGGAACTCATGACGAAGCAGCACAGCTCCACCGGCTCCACTCGCTCCACCAGCGCATCCGCCGGAGTATCGGTACAAGCGTCCACGGCGACCGAGCCCGCGCGACCGCTCCGCGACGTTGTCGCCGAGGTCCGCGCCCGCACCTCCGACGCGTTCTCGCCCGTCTACGTTGTCTGTGGTCCCGCCGCGCGTAACGACGTCGTCACGGCCCTCGCGCAAGAGGGTGCCTGCATGGGTGTTTCGGTGCAAACGCTGCCGATGTTCCTGAATTCGGTGGCGAAGCGCCTGGCTCCGCGTGAGCGCCTGCCCAGGCCCGTGATTCGCCGCTGCGTCGCCGAGATCTTGGGGAGCGAAGAGACGGAGTTCTCCCGCGCGGGCCTCGCCGGCGAGCCTGTGACGCTGCGCTCCCTGACCAGCATCGTTACCCGGCTCCTCGACATCCCAGCGGAACAAGCATGCCAGCATGGAGGGCTGCGCCTGCCGCGGGCGTGCTCGGAGATTGCAGAGCGGGTTCGCCGTTGTACTGCTGACGATTACTTCACCGGCGCGGACGTCCTCGCGTGGCGCGCGATTTTGTGGCGAACAACCAGGTCATCACGGTGGGTGTGCTCGATCAGCGTCCTAGCGTCGCAGCCATTTTCGAGGGCGCTGTAGCTGCGACCATTTCGCCACTGGTGGCAGACTCGGATACGACAACCGGTGCGGAGGCCAAAGCCGCCATCGTCGCCGACTCCTTCCCGGACGAGGATGCCGAAGCCGCAGCCGTCGCCCGTGAGATTCGCAAGGCTGTTGCGGCGGGGGAGGCGTCGGCAAGCGGGAAACTACACAAAATCGCGGTGGCCAGCGCTGATCCTGCCGGAGTGGAGAGGCTCGTGCGTGTGCTCGAGCGGGCGGGCATCTCGGTGTCCGCGGCGGCGACCACTCGCACCGCCGATCTGCCGCTCGTGCGCGCCTTCCTCGAGCTGGCGGCGATTGACCCGCACCAATTCCCGCGCCGTCAGGTGGCCGCGCTGCTGGCTACGGGCAAGACCAAGGGGCTGCCCAGCCTGCGGGAATTCGACCAACTAACCCGCAGGACCTTTATGGTCAACGCGGGAGAAGACTGGCAAGGCGCCGAGAATGGTGCAGCCGAGGCAGTCACGGCCGCGGCTCCGTCGCAGGCGGAGATGGCAGAGCGCGACCGGGAGGCGCTGGCCAAGTTGCTCGGGCTGCGTAAGAAGCTGCACTACGTATGGGACGCCGAGAGCTGGGAGGAGCTGGCTGGGCGAATGACAAGAATCGTCAAGAGCTACCTCGTCGAGGACGAGCACGCGCCACTGATCCACAGCGCTATCGCGGAGCTCGGCTCGCTTGGGGAAGGCCCTGCCGAGGGGCTCAGCGAAGGCCCCGGTCAGGGGAGCACGAGCCAGACCGTCGGCGCGCCCCGGCACCACGCGGCCTTTGACGTTCTCGCCGAAGCCCTCGGCGGTACAGTCGGCGAACCGAGTTCTGGACACGTGGTGGTCGGCGGGCTGGAAACCCTGGTTGGCCGCAACCTCGACCACGCATTTGTCACGGGGCTGACCGCCGCGGCGCTGCCCGGGACCTTCACACAGAACGCGGCCATCTCCAGCGCGCAGTCCGGCCTGACCTCCGAAAACTACACGGCCTACCGCGAAACCCTGTGGGCCGAAGTGCTCCGATGCGCCCGAACCCTCCACTGCTCCTACCCGCGCACATCCATCGCAGGCCAGCCGCCGATGGACGCCTCTCAATGGCTAGTCCGCGAGCTGTCCAGCGCCGATGCCATCATCCGCCGCGACGACCTGCTAGCAGACCTGCTTGACGACGCCGTCCCGCTCGATGCGGAGGAAGAAAAGGTACTCCGCGGGCTTCGGGGCGAACACCCAGACCGCCTCTTTGCGGACGTGATGCAGCAGCGCGAGGCCGGGGAGGCCAGCGACTTCAACGGGTTCGTCCACGCCGACGAGATGCGACAGCTGGCAGCCCAGTTTTTCGAGCGGACTACGTCCGCCTCCGCGATTGAGAGCTACGTCCGCTCCCCACTGGACTTCTTCATCGAGCGGCTGCTGCGAAGCTGGGTGCTGGAAGACCGCGAGGCCAGCTCGACTATCGACCCGCGAGAGCGCGGCAACGTCTACCACCACATTTTTGAGGCCTGGACCAACCGCGTATGGCTACACGCGCAGCAGCGCCCGACCTCGGCGGGAGAGGTCGACTGGGAATGGGCCCGCACAGTGCTCGACGAGGAAATCGACAGGGAACTCGGGGCGCAGGCCGAAGGGCAGTACTCCGCCTTTACCACCCGCGCCCGCGACAACCAGGTCCGCGAGGTCTGCTCACTCTGGTTCGAGCAGCAACGCCTCGACGCCCTGGACGGCTGGATCCCGCTGGGAGCAGAGCTAAGTTTCGGCCTCGACAACGCTGAGCCTCTGGAGATCCCCCTTGAGAGCGGCCGCACGCTGCGCTTCGCAGGATCGATTGACCGCGTGGACTTCCGTCGTCAAGCAGGGGCAAACGGGGAAGTCGAGATTCGGGTGACCGACTACAAGTCCGGCAAGTCGGAACGCTTCAAGGAGATCGCCCAGGAAGCCCCGCTAGGGCTCACCGAAACGGCGCAAAGCGACCCGGATAAGCAACTGAAGCAGCGCATGCATATTCAGCTGGCCCTGTACGGCGCGGCGATTCTGGGGAAGGTAAGCGGCTCGCAGCAGGGCCTATTCGGCGCCAATCCGGGAGGAAAAATGCTGGAGAACATCGCAGCGGAGGGTGCGTCAATCCACGCCCGCTACACGTTCCCGCTGGAGGCGAAACCCGGCGAACAAGGGGACGCCCCCACCGAAGTTGCCTACGGGGTGAACTACAACGAGGCGGTGGAGACCGAACTGAAGGCGACGCTGGCGCGGATTGTCGACCTCATCGAGGGCGGCAACTTCCCCGTTTACCCATTCTCCGATGGGTACTCGGGGTATACGCCAGAACAGTTCGTGCGCCTAGGTAGTGGCAATTACCAGAGTTTTGCCCGCGAGCTGGTCAAGAACGGGGCGGCGCCACTGAGCGTCTACTCGGGTGCCGCCGAAGCCACCGGGGATTCTACGGACAAGTCGGGCAAGGCGTAGGGGAAGCGAGGAAGAACAATGAACGCAGTCGACGCAGCTAACAAGGAAAATGCAGCGGCGGTCTCCCTGGCTGACCGGGGCGCGCGTGCCGATATCGTCACGGACCTGAGCAGCAGCTTCTTCGTGGAAGCCGGCGCGGGGTCCGGAAAGACCGCGAGCTTGGTCCGGCGCCTGGTCAACCTGATTTTGGTCGAGGGCGTTGATATCGAGTCAATTGCGGCGATCACCTTTACGGAATCGGCGGCCAATGAGCTGCGCGAGCGCCTCCGCCACGTCCTGACAGAAATTGCCCGCGAGGGAACCTACAAGTTCCCAGGCGAGGAGAGCATCGACTACTCGGACCATCAGGAACGCTGTGGCGAGGCGCTGGCGAAGCTGCCTGGTGCGGCAATCGGAACTCTGCATTCCTTCGCCATGCGCATCCTGCAGATGTTCCCCCTGGAAGCAGGCCTGCCGCCGGAGCTTTCCGCAGCCAGCGACGAGGTGTACTCCACTGCCTCAGCGGAGGCCGGTGCGTTCTGTGCGACCGTCCTCGCGGGCGTCCTGGAAGGCGACGAGGAGGCCGGCGCCATCATCACCGAGGCGTTGCAGGCCGAAGGCCACGATTTTCTGGCGGACTTCAGCCTCGACGAACTCGCGGAGAGTATCGACTATCTCATCCGTAACGGCATGAGCTCGAAGAATTTCGAGGAGACTCTCGTCTGGATGGACAAGCACTGGGGCGAGCTGCAGCCAACCCTTGACGAGAAAATCCCGGCCCGCGGTGGCCTCGATAGGGAGACGCTCGAGGGGTATATCCGTGAGCTCGACATCATCGTGGAGCCGTGCAGTAAGCCAGGCGACAAGCTACTGGTCGCCATTCAATCCAATATTGGCATGCTGCGCGCACTCTTGGAAAAAGGACCGAGCAGTGAAGGCATTACCGAAGGCCTATTCGAGCTGGACTTTGAGGTGAAGGTCAGTAGCCGAATCGGAGTTGCTGGGAACTGGGGAGGTAACGAAGGCAAAGCCAACGCGCTTGAGTCGTTTGGCGCCGTAGCATCTGAACTTACCGGCAGTTCCGCAAGGCCAATTCACCGCGCCCTCGCAGTGCTGCGGCGCGCGATGGCTGCCCTAATCCTTCGCGAGGCGACCATGCGCGTGCGCTCGGGAGTGCTCGAATTCCACGACATGATCTTCCTCGCTGACAAGCTGATCAAGCACGAGGATGTCGTGGCGGCGCTCGGTCGGAAGTTCCGGCACGTCTTCGTCGACGAATTCCAGGACACTGATCCGGTCCAGTACCGCCTGGTCACGGCGATTACCCGTGGGGGCACCCTGTTCACGGTCGGCGACCCCAAGCAGTCCATCTACCGCTTCCGCCGCGCCGACGTGAACTCTTACCTCGCCGCCCGTGACGAGGCCGACGAGGACCGCGTCAGGAAGCTCAACACCAACTTCCGCTCCAGCCGAGGAGTCCTCGAGCCGCTCAACACGCTCTTTGAGAAGCTTTTCGACGGCGGGGAGGTCGACTTCACACGTCTCGAGGCAGGAAACGCCAGTGAGGGCGCGGCGTACTTCATCGAGCACGAGTTCGTCGACCCCGACAGCGCTGCCGAGGCCACCGAGGAACCAGTGGACCTGGACAACGGCCCAGCGTTTGACGGCAGTGGCCTAATCAAGCAATTCCAGCGAATCGAATTCGGCGACATTCTCGCGGCCATCCGCGAAGCCGAGTCCGGCCGGTGGGCCAAGGACGACGGCGAGCCGATTGGCTTGGGCGACATCGCGATTCTCGCGCCCACCAACAAAATTGCCATGGAAACCATGGAGCTGCTGCGCAGCCGCAACATCGCCTTCGTCTCCGAGGGGGCGCTGAAACTCTTCGCCACGCCTGAGATCGTCGACATCATCTCCGTAATCCGAGCGGTCAGTGATCCCGCGGACGAGTTCGCCCAGGTCGCGGCGCTGCGCTCGGCGGCGCTCGGGTGCTCGGACACGGACCTAGTCAAAGACCGTCTCGAACGAGGCTCGGCGGGCAAGGTGGAGGAAGCCCGCGCCCTCCTCACGCAGTGGCGTGCCGACTCGAGGCAGTTGTCCATCGGCGACCTCGTGGCGAAAATGCTCTGCGACATCGACGCCCAAATCAACGTGATTGCCTGGAAGCGCCCCGAGGCGCTCACCCGACTGCGCGCGTTCGAGGCCGCCTGCCGCAACTACTCCGACAGCGCCGGCAGCAACCTGCGCGCCTTCGTCCTGTGGGCCGAGGACAACGCCGACGAATCCAACCGCAACGCCATCGCCGATCCCGTACTCGACACCGACACCGACGGAGTGCGCGTCATGACCATGCACGCCTCCAAGGGGCGAGAATTCCCCATGGTCATCGTCGCGGGGATGAGTTCCCGGTCGAGCACCAAAGGCAAACAACAGCTTTTCGCGCCGGGCAGCAACGTCATCGAACTATCCCTCGGACACGGGCTGACAACCTCCGGGTATAAGACCGCTACGGACGCCGACAAGGAGGCCGAAGCCCACGAGGACATCCGCCTGAACTACGTCGCCATGACCCGGGCCAAGAACGTTCTGGTCGTGCCGCTTCAGGTGGAGTTCAGTTTGGCTAGTGATAAGAACAAGCGGGGAAAGCCGCAGAAGAGCTCCCGCGGTTTCTACATTCTGCAGAGCCTCCAAGAGCTTCAAGAAAGCCAGTCCGGTCTGCTCTGCCACAGGTCGCAGGCCTTCCCGGCCGGTGCGCCGCGCATCGACGAGGTCACCGAGACGGACGTCGACAAGCGCAGCTACGCGCGGGGGCTCGACGAGATCCGCGCAGACATGAACGCCACCGCCGAGGCGGTGCAGGAGGCGGGGCGGCGCGTCACGCGAGTCGCGGCCACGGCCGTCGCCCACTACGAGGCAGTAGAGGCCGAGCCGCTTGCCGACGCCGCCCTCGGCGAAATCGGTGCGCCCGCAGCGGATCTGTCGCCGACCGCGGCGGACGAGACCCTGCTACTGCGGTCCTCGCTGTTGCCGGACGGGTGGATTGACGTGGACGGTCTCGAACCCCTCCGCACGAAACCCGCGACCGAGAAGGCTCGTGGCAACGTGTTCGGTACCGCCGTGCACGCCGTGATGGAGCACCTCAACACTGACGGCGGCAACCTGGAACAGGCCTGTCTCGATGCCGTAACCGCGGAAGGACTGGACAGGGAGCTGCTCGGCGATGTTGAAGCCTCGGCGCGCTCGCTGGCCGGTAGCAGCGTGTTCCGGAGCTTTGGCGACGCTACTCGCGTGCGCCGCGTCTGGCGGGAGCTGCCGATTATTGGGCAGGTCTGCTTAGACAACGCGGAGCCCATCACCGTCGAGGGCGTCATCGACGTGCTCTACGAAACCGCGGCTGGCGAGCTGGTCATCGCCGACTACAAGACCGACTTCGCCGTCTCGCAGCAGACAATGGCCGAGTACTTCGGGCAGCTGAAGATATACGCGCAGATGCTCGACGCGCCCGTGGCGCGCCTCGAGCTGATCTTCGCCCGCGAGGCAGAAGCGGAGGTACGCACGCTGGAGCTATGAGGCAGCGCTGTGAGTCCGGGGTGCAGAGCGGCCGCCCCGTTCGGCCACGCGGCCGGGCAAGTCGGCCCCAGGAATTTTTGCTCCCTCCCACTGTGTTGGTTGAAGTATGAACGCTCAGAACGAAAACCAGTCCACGGCCGCCACCACCGGCTCCGCCACACCCGCAGCAGCCTCATCCGCTCCAGCTACCCAGGCCCGCAAGATCGCCGTCGTCACCGGTGCATCCCGGGGGATGGGGCGCGCCATCGCCATCCGGCTGGCCCGTCGTGGCTATACCGTCGGCATCCACTACGGCTCCAACGCTGACGCCGCACGCGAGGCCCTCGACCTGGTCAACCAGGCCGCCACAGAGGCGGGCTCCGGCGGCAGCGGCTTCGTCTTCGGCGCCGATCTCTCCGAGCAGGACCCCGGCCTCGCCTTCTGGTCCGCCTTCGACACGGCCGCCGCCGAGGCTGGAATCTCCCCGCTTGCCGACGAGTCCACGGTGAAAATCGATGCCCTAGTCAACAACGCTGGCGTGTTCCTGGCGGGCGGAATCGCAAAGGCTGACACGTCCGTACTGGTCAAGAACCTCCAGGTCAACACCATCGCGCCGTACTCCATCGTGCACCACGGGCTCGACCGACTGCGCGACGGCGCCCGCATCGTCAGTACGTCGTCAGGCGCGGCGAAGGGCGCGGCAGCGGGCTCCATGGGCTACGCGATGTCGAAGGCGGCGGTGGAATCCTTCACTAAGTCGCTGGCGGCGGCGCTCGGGGAGCGGCAGATTCGCGTCAACGCGGTGCAGCCGGGCGTGACCATGACGGACGTGAACAAGCAGTGGTTTGAAAATGCCCCGCAGGTCAAGGAACAAATGGTCGCGCACACTGCGCTGGGGCGTGTCGGGGAGCCTGACGATGTCGCGGCGGTCGTCGACTCTCTGATTAGCGAGGATATGAGCTGGGTGACCGGCGCCGTCATCGATGCCTCCGGAGGGATGGGGCTGTAGGTATAGATATAGACATAGGTGTGGTCGTAGGTATGGTTGGGGCCTTGTTTGTCGTGCGGAGCAGCGGGTATGCAATGTGCACGCGTCAGAATCAGTTTGAGTCAACGTGCGCGAGAGAAGCGACGAGCCGTTACACTCAATTGCTGTACTAAATCGTCTTTACCGCTCGCGTGCTGGTTCTCTTGAGTTAGCTCCCTCCCCGTGAGGTGCGCCCATGGCGCCTTGTGCATGAGCGAGCGCGAACTCAGAAGGGAAACCCGCGTGGATAATCAGAATCCATCCAACGGCGCTGCAAACAACGACCCGTGGAGCACTCCGGCACCAGGGTCGAGTGCCAACAATGGTGCCGGTTTCGGCGCCGCCTACACGAACCCCGCCATGCAGCAGCCCGCTCCGAATGGTGGTAACAATGGCGGACTCGGGAACATGAGCTCGGTTACGGCAGAATCACGGAATTTCTTCCAGGCTCTCTTCGACTTCAGCTTCTCGAGCTTCATCACCATCAAGTTCGCGAAGGTCATTTACCTGCTGAACATCATTGTCGCAGTTCTGAGTTACTTCTTCTGGGTCGTCATGGGCTTTAACGCTGGCTTCGCAGCGACGGGGTACTCGAGCTCCTCGAGCTCCTCGGTCGGCCTCGGCTTCTTCGTTCTGCTCTTCGGCTGGATTCCGGCTCTCATCCAGATCATCTCCGTACGTCTGATCCTGGAAATGTTCATCGCGATCGTCCGTACTGCGCAGAATACTTCTGCTCTGCGCGAGGCTCAGATCGGGCACTAGTCCAGGTCGGGCACAAAGAGAGTCCGCTAAAAAGTAAGGTTTGCGGAAAAGGAGAGGGGCCGGGAAGGCCGGGCTAGCTTGCACTAGCTCGGCCTTTATTCATAGGTCGCGAGAGTTATGTCGCGAGAGCTACAAGGGCGTGGCCACGCGTCCTGGCGTCCCTGAGGCTCTGCGGCAACGCTCTCCGCGCCCCGCGCCTCGCGCCCCGCAGGCTGCGTTAGTTCTTCTTGCGCAGCGAAATCACCAGAGCGGCGATACCGGTCAGGGCGCCAAGCGCGCCCAAGCCCAGGCCCCAGGCGCCGAGCACGGCGTCGTTGGACCGCTCGCCGGTGGCCTCTACCTGTGCCTCAGTGCTGTGGTTCCCATCTCCGTGGCCCGCAGTAGTGTGGTCCCCGTGGTCGTGGCCATGATCGTGCCCGGCATCTCCCTCGCCCTTGGCGAGCAGCTCCACCGTCGGCGCCGGGTGCTTGTCGTCGTGGTTCGCGGAGGTCCACTCGACCGAGCCCTTCTCGCAGGTCTGAACGGTTGGCACCAGGACAGTGCCGGCCTTCGCGCTGTCCGCAACCTTCACGCTCAGCGTGAGCGTGTCCCGCTGGTCGGACGGCAGCGGGGTCTTGGCGGTGTACGTCACCTTCTTTACGGCAGCGTCCTTGCCCTCGCCGTCGGTGGCCTTCTCGATGGTCCAGTTCGGGTTCACGTTCGGCGTGACCTTCTCAAACTCGGCCGGGATCGTGAACTCGACCTTCGTGGTCGACGAGCCGTCGCAGCCGTGCGGAACTCCGAAGGCCAGGTCGGCGTACCCGCCGATGGTCGCCGAGTCCGGCTTCGCGTGGACATGCGCCGACGCGACCGCCGGGAACGCTAGCATCGCCGCGGCGCTCGCCGCCATGCTTGCCGACGCCACGGCCGCCGCCGTCCGGCTCCGGCGGGAGGAACGGTGGGGGCGCTGGTCGTGGGCGTGGATTTTGGTCAAAGGCACGTGGTAACTCCTTGAAAGTTGAAGGGATTGTGCACTGGAAAAGTAGTCGGGCAATGACCACTGAAAGTTCCCTAAAACGTTCAAGTTTTTGAGATTTTTTGTTCATGTAGCCCGTGAACGCTGTTTCGCGCAGGGCCGTCGCGCATGGCGTCGGCAAGCGAATTGAAGAAATTTTGGCGCCGCAGCCTGCGCAAACAGAAAAAGTTGAGTCGATGCGGAATAACTTTGAATGTCCGGCCGTTGCACTGCATGACAAACATTGAGTCGTAAGCACTCAAGTTTGCTTGACAGGCTCAAAGAGTCGGTGCAAACTTGAGCGCGTAAGGCTTAAGAGTAAATCTTCCCCGAAGAAAGGTGTTCATCATGGGACGCGCAGTTGGCATTGACTTGGGTACTACTAACTCGGTCGTATCGGTCCTGGAAGGCGGCGAGGCAAAGGTTATCGCCAACTCCGAGGGCGCACGCACCACCCCGTCGGTGGTCGCATTCGCAAAGAACGGCGAGGTTCTGGTTGGCCAGTCCGCTAAGAACCAGGCGGTCACCAACGTTGACCGCACCATCCGCTCCGTCAAGCGCCACATGGGCACTGACTGGTCGGTGGAGATTGATGACAAGAAGTACACCCCGCAGGAGATTTCCGCCCGCACGCTGATGAAGCTGAAGAGGGACGCGGAGTCCTACCTGGGCGAGGATGTCACCGACGCCGTCATTACCGTCCCGGCCTACTTCAACGACGCCGAGCGTCAGGCCACCAAGGAGGCCGGTCAGATCGCGGGCCTGAACGTCCTGCGTATCGTCAACGAGCCGACCGCCGCCGCACTGGCCTACGGCCTGGAGAAGAACGACAAGGAACAGACCATCCTGGTCTTCGACCTCGGTGGCGGTACCTTCGACGTCTCGCTGCTGGAGATCGGCGACGGTGTCGTCGAGGTCCGCGCGACCGCCGGTGACAACAAGCTCGGTGGTGACGACTGGGATCAGCGCATCGTCGACTGGCTGGTGGAGAAGTTCCAGTCCAGCCACGGCATCGACCTGACCAAGGACAAGATGGCCCTGCAGCGACTGCGCGAGGCCGCCGAGAAGGCAAAGATTGAGCTGTCCTCCTCGCAGCAGGCCTCCATCAACCTGCCGTACATCACTGTCGACGCCGACAAGAACCCGCTGTTCCTGGACGAGACCCTGTCCCGCACCGAGTTCCAGCGCATCACCTCTGATCTGCTCGACCGCACCCGTCAGCCGTTCAAGCAGGTCGTCTCCGACGCAGACATCGCTGTCTCCGACATCGATCACGTCGTCCTCGTCGGTGGCTCGACCCGTATGCCGGCCGTGACCGACCTGGTCAAGGAGCTCACCGGTGGCCGCGAGCCGAACAAGGGCGTCAACCCGGATGAGGTCGTCGCCGTCGGCGCCGCCCTGCAGGCCGGCGTTCTGCGCGGCGAGGTCAAGGACGTGCTGCTCCTCGACGTCACCCCGCTGTCCCTCGGCATCGAGACCAAGGGCGGTGTGATGACCAAGCTGATCGAGCGCAACACCACCATCCCGACCAAGCGTTCCGAGACCTTCACCACCGCAGAGGACAACCAGCCCTCCGTACAGATCCAGGTCTTCCAGGGCGAGCGCGAGATGGCCGCAGCCAATAAGCTGCTGGGCTCCTTCGAGCTGGGCGGCATCGCGCCGGCTCCGCGTGGCGTCCCGCAGATTGAGGTCACCTTCGACATCGACGCCAACGGCATCGTCCACGTCACCGCGAAGGACAAGGGCACTGGCAAGGAAAACAAGATCACCATCCAGGACGGCTCCGGCCTGTCCAAGGAGGAGATCGACCAGATGATCAAGGACGCTGAGAAGCACGCCGACGAGGACAAGAAGCGCCGCGAGGAGCAGGAAGTCCGCAACTCGGCCGAGTCCATGGTCTACCAGACCCGCAAGTTCTCCTCCGAGAACGAGGACAAGGTCTCCCAGGACATCCGCGACCGCGTCGAAGAGGCCGCCAAGGCCGTCGACGAGGCCCTGAAGGGCTCCGACATCGAGGCCATCAAGACCGCCGTCGAGAAGCTCTCCACCGAGAGCCAGGAGATGGGCAAGGCGATCTACGAGGCTCAGGCAGCAGAGGGCGCTACCGCCGCTGGTGCTGAGGGCCCGGCTGCCGACGACAACGTCGTCGACGCCGAGGTCGTTGATGAGGACGACAAGGACGCTAAGTAAACCCCGTCTACTGTGAAAGGTGGTGCGGTCGTGGCTGATACCGATTGGACCCATGACCCTGGTAATCCCAACCAGACCGATGAGGAGGCAACCGGCGTCGGCTTCGAGGAAACCTCGGACGAGGCGCTCGACGCGGAGTTCGACGCCGCCGGCGCGGACATCGCTGCAAACTCTGCTGAGGCTGACGCCGAGGCAGAGGCCGCCGAGGAGGCGGAGCTCTCCCAGGCAGATGCCGACGCAGCGAAGATCGCTGAACTGACCAGCGACCTGCAGCGCGTCTCCGCCGAGTTCGCGAACTACCGCAGGCGCGTCGACCGAGACCGCGAGTCGGATCGCGCGGCAGCTAAGGCCAAGTTCGTGAGCGACCTGCTCGCGCTTGCCGACGACCTGGACCGTGCTGAGCAGCACGCGACCTGGAGGAAGGCACCCCGCTGCGGGCATTCGCGGACAAGTTCCGCGGGGTCCTGGCATCCCAGGGCGCCGAGTCCTTCGGCGCCGAGGGTGAGGAGTTCAACCCGGACCTGCACGAGGCCGTCCAGGACCTCTCGGAGGGCGACGACAAGGCTCTCGCAGCCGTGCTGCGCAAGGGTTACACGGTCGGCGACCGAGTGATCCGCACCGCGATGGTCGTCATCGGCGATCCGAAGTAATCGGGGATTCGCAGCAGCCACGGCGGGCCACCGCGAACCATTGCGCGTGGCTTGTCGTGCTCTTAGCTGCGTTGACTTAGCTGAGCTGACCCGCCTCGGCCGCGCGCGTGACGTAGATGTTTTTGAATTAGTTTTTCGGAAGGAGGAGATGCACCATGACTCAACGGGAATGGGCTGAAAAGGACTATTACGCTGACTTGGGCGTCTCTAAGTCTGCGTCACACGACGAGATTAAGAAGGCCTACCGCAAGCTCGCCCGCGAAAACCACCCGGACAAGAACCCGGGCAACAAGGCCGCGGAGGATAAGTTCAAGCGTGTCTCGGAGGCCTACTCGGTCGTCGGTGACGAGGACAAGCGCCGAGAGTATGACGAGCTTCGCTCCGCTCTCTCCGGCGGATTCCGCTTCCCGGGCACCGGCACGGGTGCAGGCGCTGGCGGCATGGGAGGCATGGGCGGCCGGAACTTCGACTTCGATGTCTCCGACCTCTTCGGCGGTGGCTTCGGTGGCGCCGGTGGCTCGACCGGTGCCGGAACTGGCGGGCTGGGCGACTTCCTCGGAGGCTTCGTCAACCGCGGGGCCGCTTCAGGCCGGCCGAAGGCGCGCCGCGGCGCGGATGTGGAAACCGAGATCACACTCGACTTCCGCGAGGCCGCTCAGGGCGTGACCATTCCGCTGCAGCTGACCAACCCGTCGCCGTGCACGAACTGCAACGGCTCGGGCGCGGCCCCCGGCACCCACCCGGTGACGTGTACGACGTGTAACGGCAGCGGCTTCACCAAGGAACAGAAGGGCGCGTTCGCTTTTTCCGCGCCCTGCCCGGACTGCGGTGGCCAGGGCACCCGGATCGAGCATCCCTGCCCAGAGTGCGATGGCACTGGCGTGACCACTCGCCGCCGCACCATCACGGTTCGCGTCCCCGCGGGTGTCGTCGACGGCCAGAAGGTGCGTCTGGCAGGCCAGGGTGAGGCTGGCCTGCGTGGGCGCCCCGCCGGCGACCTGTTCGTCACCGTCCACGTGCGCCCCGACGAGGTCTTCACCCGCAGCGGAAACGACCTCGAGGTGACAGTGCCGGTCAGCTTCGGCGAGCTGGCTCTCGGAGGCACCATTACGGTGCCGACGCTGGGCGACAAGATCCGCGTCCGAGTTCCCGCAGGCACCGCCGACGGTAGGACCCTGCGAGTCCGGGGTCGCGGAATCCCGAAGCGGAACGGAACGCCGGGTGACCTGCTGGTGACCGTGCGCGTGAAGGTCCCGAAGAACCTGGACGACAACGCGACGTCGGCACTGCGTTCCTATGTCGAGGCCGAGCGCGCCAGCGGCTTTAACCCGCGCGAGGACTGGGCGGGGGCGAAGTAATGGCTGATAGCAACGCGGAAGTCTATGTCATATCCGTCGCCGCCAACCTGGCCGGGATGCACGCGCAGACCCTGCGCAACTACGATCGCCTCGGCCTGGTCACGCCGCAGAGGACCTCGGGTGGCGGGCGTCGCTACACCAAGCGCGACGTCGCACTGCTCCGGGAGATTCAGAGGCTCAGTCAGGAAGACGGCGTCAACCTGGCCGGCATCAAGGCGATTATTGACCTGACCCAAAAGGTCCATGACCTCGAGCACGAGAACGAGGACCTGAAGGATCGGCTCCGACAGTCCGAGGCGCAGCGCGGACGGCCGAAGGGCGAACTCGTTCATGTGCCCCGCACCACCGCCGTGGTGATGTGGGAGCCCCGCTCGCGCCGCCGCAGGGGAGAGCACGGGGCGCAATAGGCTCGAAAATGGCCAGGTTTAGTCGGCGCGCTGCAGCCACTGTCGGGTTTCCCGAGTGAAAATTTCGTCGTCGAAGTAGTGCGTGGAGTGTGATTCCCACAGGACCTTCGGGTCCCGGGTCCCCACGGCCTCCGCGAGAGTTCGCGGGGCCTCCCACCACGGGCGGTCGAGATTGAGCTGGTGCGCACCGAAGTCTTCTTCTTTCGGGTCCGGCCCGTGTACCCCGGCCAGTGCAGCGAGCTGGATCGGATCCGCTGGGGAAGTAGCCACCGCGACGCGGTGGCTTTTTTCGTGCGCTTCGTACGCCGTGCCGTCCGGGCGCAACAGCTTCATATCGTCCGCGCGCTGCAGGCCCGGGCCCACGCCAGGGGAGGCAATCAACAGGACACGGTCGGCAACGAGGCCACTGCTGCGCGTCGATTGCGCGACCACAGTTGATCCGTAGCTGTAGCCCGCCACGACGTGGCGCTGGGGGCCGCCGCTACTGGAGCCGCCACCACTGGTGCCACTACTCCCGCCACCGCCGAGCTCCGACTGCAGATGCTGCAGGCGCTCCGCCGCCGCGTCGTGGTAATTCGCCTTCGCGGCCTCGGTTAGGCCGTTTGGTGCGTCGTAGGAAAATAGCACCACCGCGACGTCACTCGGCGGCTCACCACTGGCCTTGAACATCGCGGCGACCCGATCGAGCTGTTCGTGCGCCCTATCCGCGGAGGAACCCGTGCCCGGGACCAGCGTGATGACCGTCTTCGCACTCGTGACGTCCCCAAACGCGATGGCCGAATGCTCCGGGGACGACTCCAGGAGAGTGCCTCCGGGAAGCCCCAGCTCCCGTGCGCGAGCGACGACATCCTCCGACAGCTGCGGCCCCGCAGTACCCGCATCCGCCGAGCCACCCGAACCCCTCAACTCACCCGAGCCGCCCGCGCCCTCTCCGTCCACTTGCGCATCGCTTTCCGACGCTGCGAGCCCCAGGGGCAAAATGGCTGCGACGGCGGAGCCCGTATCCTCGTCGATCGACCTGATCGCCTCCAGTGCCTGCGTAATCTGCTGCTCGTACTGCGCAAGCACATTCATGAGCCACTGGTCCCCAGGGGAAAATGCGGGCGGGCCCAGGGCAACGCTGCCGGTGTCGGGATTGACCTGAAAACCGAACGCCGTCACCACCTCGACGTTCTCGCGCAATTGCGCGACGGCCGGTGTCAGCCCGTCGGCGGCCTGCTGGCAGGCGTCCGCGACCTGCTGCAGCGCGAGAGCCCCTCGGCGCAACCCCGCAGCGTGCACCGCCGCTTGGTGCTGCGCCTCCTCCCGATTGATGCCGGAAAAGGAGAAGCGGTCGAGCTCGGCCAGCGCGCCGTCTAGTTCACCTGATGCGGACAACAACGCTGTGGCCTCCGCCCGCAGTCCGCGCCCAAACTGGGTCAGCGATTCGGGACGCCACTGAAGGGCCTGGGCAAGGGTGACCATCAGCGATCCGCCCTCACCCGTCCGGCGAACCCGTGGCCGAAAGCGCGGGATTGCTCGGACTGGTGGGCCGCGGCGGCGTCGGCAAGCGAATCGGCTGCGAAGGCGAGGCCCATGATTGCCCGCGCGGAGGATGAAAACGAGGCCTCCCATCGTGCGCAGGTCGCGGCGATAGAGGGCGCAAGGCGCGAACCGTCGAGCGAAGCGGGCAGACCGCAGCGCTCAGGGGCGCCGGAGACGAGCGTGGCTAGCCCGGCTACGCGGTGGGAAACGTTCTGGTAGTCCCGTGAAAGGCTGCGTAGTGCAGCGGGGGAGACGGAGATGTGGTCGGGGGTGTTGTCGCTCATGAGGTTAATTGTGCGGGGCCGAGATCAGGGGCGGAAGAGCAGGTAGCGCCACTTGTGGATAACTTGGAGCCGATAACCCGCAGTCGACCTGCCCTGTGGACAACCCGACGAGCGGAAAACCGCTCGGGAATCCGACGCGGCCGCTCCGAGGCGTGCCTAAAACCCGGTAGCCTATGGTGCATGCGTATCGCACTGGCACAGTTGGAACTTCTCGATACGGTCGCTGGCAACCTCGCGGCGGTCAAGGAGACGATTGCTCGCGCCTCGCAACAAGGCGTTGACCTGGTGGTATTCCCGGAGGCGACGATGAAGGCCTTCAACACTGGGAGGCTTGACACGGTGGCGAGCGAGTCGAGCGAGCACTTCGCGGATGAAGTCTCCACTGCGGCACAGCAGGCCGGCATCAGCGTGGTGGTCGGTATGTTCCGCCCGGCAGACGAGGTCGAGCGCGACGGCAAGACGCGGCGCCGAGTGTTCAATTCGCTGCTGCTCGCCTGGCCGGAAGCGGGTGGCCCAGGCGTCGAGTACTACGACAAGATCCACCTCTTCGATGCCTTCGGCTTCCGCGAGTCCGACACCGTCGCGCCGGGCTCCTCGCAGGTGGTCTGCGATATCCCGCTTGCCGACGGCACCACGGCCGCCATCGGACTGGCGACCTGCTTTGACGTCCGCTTCCCGGAGCAATTCGTGGATCTCGCAGGGCTTGGCGCCGACGTGATCGTGCTACCTGCCTCGTGGAATGACGGGCACGGCAAAGTGTCGCAATGGCAGACTCTTGTGGCCGCGCGAGCCCTGGACAGCACCTGTTTCCTGGCCGCCACGGGTGCCGCGCGTCCAGGGGGAGCAGCTAGGGCAGGGAAGGCCGAGGGGCCGACAGGCGTCGGGCACTCGATGCTGGTGGGGCCGGACGGTGCCGTGATTGCGTCGGCGGGGTACGGGCCACAGCTGATCGTGGCGGACGTGGATCTGGGGGACCTCGCGCGGGTGCGCAAGGAGATTCCGGTCCTCGAGATTCGGCACGGGTAAGTAGGCCGCGAGAGTTGAGGGGTGTCGAATGAAGCTGACAGTCGCGTCGCTGTCGCGGCGTCCCGACCTCGGGCTGACGCTGCTGGCCGCCGCGGAGACCGCAGAGGTAACCCCGGTGGAGTGGGCTCACGCGATCGACCGCGTCGATTCCGACAAGTGGATTGCCCCGGGAACGTTCGTGATGACCGCGGGTTACCAGTTCCCGGACGATGCACAGGGGCAGGCGCAGCAGATTGAGGCGTTGCGCCGGGCCGGGGCGTGCGCGGTGGCCGTCGATACGGGAGGCCGCTGGGAAACGGTGCCGAGGGCACTGATCGACTACGGGGAGGAAGTGGGCTTCCCGGTATTGGCTATCGCCGCCGAGATTCCTCTGACTAATGTCGTCCGCGCCGTGGCGGAGGACATCACCGCGGCGCGCGTGCGCCAGCTGACGGACCTGATCGCCGCCCAAAATGACCTCGTTTCACTTCTCCTGCGTGAGGGGTTGGAGGCTGTGGCCAGGCAGTTGTCCAACGCGCTCGACGCCGTCGTCGTGGTGACCGATAACTACGGGGTTCGGCTGGTGGAGGAAGCGCCGGCAACGACGGATCGCGCTCGGCAGGACATCTTCGATGTCGTCACTCCCGCGCCGCCGTATTCTCCGCAGGTGGGAAGGTCCGTTCTGTACCCGCGGGGCAATAGGGTGGTCTCGCCACTCAACGGCGCGTTTGTGCGGCAGGGAGCCCTGGTCGTCGATGCGTCTCGCTATTTCGATGAGTCTGATCGCCTCCTGATCAGCTTCGCCGCCGCGATTATCTCGCTGTCCACGTCGCGTAGCTTGGCTGTCCACGAGGCGGAGGAGCGGCTCCGGCAGCAGGCCCTGGCCAGTATTTTGGCCGGTGAAACTCCGGACGCATCCCGGCTGTCACTCTTTGGTCTGCGCCCGGATACCCAGGTCACGGCCCTATTTCTCACTGGCGTCGCAGCTCGAAAGCTGGACTCGATTAGGCTCTCGGAGGAACTTCACGGCCTCGGGTGGAAGTTCTTGTACGCCCCCCGGCCGAAGCAGAACGGCTTCGCCATCGTGATCGCCGGAGACTTGAGCGCTGGCGCGAAACACCCCGGAGTGGAGTCCCTGTACCAGAAGATCCGCCGAGTCCACCCCAACGCCCGGATCGGAATCGGAGGGGCCATGCCGCTAGTGGACGTGCCTCTGTCCGTGAACCAGGCGGAAGTCGCGGTGCCCAAGGACCCGTCGGCCGGCCCCGTCCGGGCGATCGGAGATATGCCGGCGCACGACCTTATCCTCGGCGCGATCGCAGATACGAATGCCCTGGAGCTACTCACCGGCGGGGCCTTCCGGAAATTGCGCGAGTACGACCAGAGGAACGGTACGAACCTGCTCGCCGCGGCAAAGGCCTTTATCGACGCCAACGGGCGATACGACCCCATGGCCCGGACGCTAGGCATCCACCGGCAGACGGCGAAGGCCCGGGCCCTCCAGGTCGAGGATGTCCTCGGAAAACACCTGGATGACCCGGACCTTCGTGCGGAGTTATGGCTGGCCTTCAAGGCCTCCCACTTCCGGAACTAGCGCTGCCTTTCCAGCGCCCGCCTACTGCAGCCGCGGCGGCGGCGTCCGGTACGTCGCGGGCGTGGCCGAAAACGTCAGCGGATTGCGGACACTCGGGACGCCGTCGATCTCGACGCGCGGAGAGAGTCCCAGCTCGTCGGCGAATTCGAAGGCCTCGGCCACGTTATTGACCGGGCCCGCCGGGACACCGACGTCGGCAAGCAGGTGGAACCACTCGTCCGCGCCGCGCGCCGAGAGCAGTTCCACGATGATCGCGCGGAGCTCCTCGCGGTTTTCCACGCGGGCGTGGTTGGTGGAAAACTTCGGGTCCCGCGCCAGCTCGGGGCGACCCAGCACTGTGGCGAAACGCACGAAAATGGAGTCATTACCGCCCGCGACTGCCAGCTTGCGGTCGGCGGTCGGGTAGACCTCGTAGGGGCTAATCGACGGGTGCTTGTTGCCCATCGGGGCCGCGACCCTACCGGCGCCCAGGAAGGCGGAAGCCTGGTTGACCAGGGACGACAGGGAGCACGACATCAGGTCGGTCTTGACCTGCTGGCCAACGCCGGTGAGGTCGCGGTGGCGCAGCGCCGCCATGATCCCGTAGGCCAAGTGCAGGCCCGTGATGACATCGACCAGGGCCACGCCGACCTTGACCTCCTCGCCGGGGCTGTTTCCGGTCACCGACATGAGCCCGCCGACGGCCTGTACGACCAGGTCGTAGCCGCCCAGCCGCGCGCCGGGCCCGTCGCCGAAGCCGGACAGCGACGCGTAGACGACTCCGGGGTTTTTGGCGGAGACCTCCTCGTATCCCAGCCCGAGCCGCTCCATGGTGCCGGGGCGGAAGTTCTCGATGACCACGTCGGCGCGCTCGCAGAGCTCGTGGGCGGCGGCGAGCCCCTCCGGGGAGGACAGGTCCAGGGACACGGTGGACTTGTTCCTGTTCACCGAGGCAAAATAGGTTGCCTGGCCGTCCGGGCCGTAGGGAGGGCCCCACGATCGGGTGTCGTCGCCGATGCCGGGGCGCTCGACCTTAATGACCTCCGCGCCGAGGTCGGCCATCATCATCGTGGCGTAGGGGCCCGCCAGGACGCGGGAGAAGTCTGCCACCACGATGCCGTCGAGGGCACCGGGAGTGCTAGGAGTATCGGCGGCTCCTGGGCTCGCGTTGTCGCTCATCGAGGCCACCTTCCCAGGTAGACGGTAGTGGTGTGGGTGAAGAACTCACGGCCGCGCGGCCCTGCTCCTTCGGCCCGTAGCCGGAGGCTCCCGCGCCGCCGAAGGGTACGTGCGGGTCGGCGCCGGCGGTCTCGGAATTGACGTGGAGGATGCCCACGTCCAGGCGGTCGACCGCGTCGAAGGACGCCGACAGTGAGTCGGTGAACACCGCGGCGGACAGACCGTACTCGCCGAACTCGGCAGCAGCGAAGGCCTCGTCGGCGTCCTCGACAATGAGGACGCTGAGTACCGGCGCGAAGAGCTCCTCGTTCCACAGGTAGTGCTCGCGGTCCGGGACCTCGACGATGGTGGGCTCCAGGAAGTAGCCGCCCTCGCAGCCTTCGATGTCCGGAATAGCGCCGCCGACCAGGATGCGGGCACCCGAGTCAGCGCCCGGCCCCGCCTGCTGGGTCAGCGTTGCCAGGACCTCGTCGCGGCTGCGGGCGTCGATCATCGGCCCCATGGCGACACCTTCGGCCAGCGGGTCTCCGGTGACGCGGCCCCGCAACTGGGTCTGCAGCTCCGCCAGGAAAGCGTCGGCGACCTCGCGCACGACGGCCACCCGCGACGTTGCCGTGCACTTCTGGCCGGTGGAGTTGAAGGCACCGTTCAAGACCTGGGTCGCCGCGTAGGGCAGGTCGGCGTCGGCAAGCACGACGGCGGGGTTCTTACCGCCCAGCTCGGCCTGGACCGGGATGCCCACGGAGGCGCACTGCGACGCGATCATGCGACCCACCCGCGTTGATCCGGTGAAGGTCAGGGCGCGCACGCGCGGGTCCGACTGCATGGCTCCGGCCTCGGAGGAGGGGGCGATGACCAGGTTGAGCACGCCGGCGGGGAGGCCTGCCTGGTCGAGAGCCTGCGTCATTCGCACCGCCAGCAGCGGCACCGAATGTGCGGGCTTCCACACGATGGTGTTGCCGTGGATCAGCGCGGGAGCTGCCTTCCATGCGGGGATAGCGATGGGGAAGTTGAACGGGGTGATCATCGACACCACGCCGACCGGCTTGCGGACGACCTCGATGCGCTCGCCCGGGCGCGGGGAGTGGTAGATCTCCCCGGCCTCGCGGACCGCCTCGGTGGCCTGGAACTCGAAGATGGCGGCGGCGCGCAGCACCTCGCCGATGCCCTCTGGCGCGGTCTTGCCCTCCTCCTCGGCGAGCTCCCGGCCCCAGGCCTCGGAGTTGTCGCGCAGGATGGCAGCGGCGCGGTTCAACACCGCAGCGCGCTCTGCGTACGGCAGCGCGCCCCAGCCTGTGGCGGCCTCGGCAGCGGCGTCGATAGCCTGGTCAACCTGGGCCGACGTCGCAAAGCGGCCGGCAGCTACGACCACGTCCGGGCGGGCGGGGGAGGTGGACGAGAGCGCGTCGCCCTCACCGGGCACCCACTGCCCGCCGATGTAATGAGTGAGAAGTACGGTCACCGGAACGCAGCCTCCCCGGTCAGAGCGTTGCCGATGATCAGCTGGTGCATCTCGGCGGTGCCCTCGTAGGTCAGGACGGACTCGAGGTTGTTGGCGTGGCGGATCGGGGAATACTCGGTGGTGATGCCGGAGCACCCAGCAGGGTGCGGCAGGTGCGCGCGATCTGGATGGCCTCTCGGGTGGAGTTCAGCTTGCCCAGCGAGATCGACTCGTGCGGAAGCTTGCCCTCGTCCTTCAGGCGGCCGAGCTGCAGCGCCAGCAGGATGCCCTTGTCGAGCTCGAGGACCATGTCCGCAAGCTTCGCCTGGGTCAGCTGGTAGGACGACAGGGGCTTGTCGAAGACCTGGCGCTCCTTGACGTAGGCCAGGGTCTGGTCGATGCAGTCGCGGGCAGCACCGAGCGCGCCGAACATGATGCCGAAGCGGGCTTCGTTCAGGCAGGACAGCGGGCCGCGCAGGGAGTTGGTCTCCGGCAGGCGCGCCGAGTCCGGGACGCGGACGTTGTCCAGCACCAGCTCGGAGGTGATCGACGCGCGCAGCGACATCTTGCGGGCGATGTCGTGCGTGGTGAAGCCCGGGGTGCCCTTCTCCACCAGGAAGCCGGCGTAGCCGTCGTCGGTCTTCGCCCAGACCACGGCGACGTCGGCCAGCGAGCCGTTGGTGATCCACATCTTCGAGCCGGAGATTACCCAGTCGTCGCCGTCGCGCTTGGCGTAGGTGCGCATGCCGGCCGGGTTCGAGCCGAAGTCCGGCTCGGTTAGGCCGAAGCAGCCGATGGCCTTGCCCTCCGCCATCTGCGGCAGCCACTGCTGCTTCTGCTCTTCGGAGCCCCAGCGGTGGATCGCGTACATGGCCAGCGAGCCCTGCACAGAGACGAAGGAGCGGATGCCCGAGTCGACCGCCTCCAGCTCCATGCAGGCCAGGCCGTAAGCGACTGCCGAGGTGCCCGCGCAGCCGTAGCCGTCCAAGTGCATGCCCAGCACACCCATCTGGCCGAATACCGGGCCGAGGTCGCGCGGGATGGTGTGATCCTCGAACCAGTCCTCGATGTGCGGGCGCAGGTCGCGGTCGCAGAACTCTCGGACGGTGTCGCGGATCTGGCGCTCTTCGAGGGTGAGCATGTTGTCCAGGCCGATCAGCTGGGTCGGGGTGAAAGTAGCCATGAGTGTTTCGAACTCCTATTTCTGGTGTTGGTCTGGGGGTGCTGTGGTCAGCGGATAAGTGCAGTGGGCTATGCGGGAGCCCCTCCCGGAGGAGAGCTCCGCTTGCCGACGGCGGTTCTTACACGGTGAGCTGCTGGATAACGACGTCGAGGGCGTCGTGGAGGAGCTCATCGGAGATGGTCAGCGGCGGCAGGAAGCGCAGAACGTTGCCGTAGGTGCCGGCGGTGAGAACGAGGACACCGTTTTGTTCGCAAGCGCGAGCCACGGCACCGACCTTGGCGGCGTCCGGGGTCTTGTCCGAGCCGGGCACGACGACCTCGACGGCGATCATCGCGCCGCGTCCTCGGACGTCTCCGATGGCCGGGTTGGACTCGGCGGCCTCGCGGAGGCGAGAGGTGAGAATTTCGCCGATCTCGCGGGCACGAGCCGGGAGGTTATCCTCCTCGCACTGGCGCAGAACCTCGAGAGCTGCGGCGCAGGCAACAGGGTTACCGGCGTAGGTGCCGCCGATGCCGCCACGGTGCGGGGCGTCCATGACCTCGGCGCGGCCAACGACGGCGGCGATTGGGTAACCGCCACCCAGGCCCTTGGCCAGAGTCATCAGATCCGGGACAACGCCCTCGTGCTCGCAGGCAAACATGTCGCCGGTGCGTGCGATGCCGGTCTGCACCTCGTCGGCGACGAAGAGGATGCCACGGTCGGCGCAGAATTCGGACAGGCGGGGCAGGAAGCCCTCCGGCGGGACGATGAAGCCGCCCTCGCCCTGGATTGGCTCGAGCACGATGCAGGCGATGTTTTCCGGCCCGACCTGTGCGTCGACGATGAGAGCGAGCTGCGCCAGAGCCTCGTCAGCTGCCTCCTGCGCGGTGCCCGCCCAGCGGTAGGAGTAGGGGCTCGGGGTGCGGTAGACCTCGCCGGGGAAGGGGCCGAAGGACTTCTTGTACGGGTTATTCTTGGCGGTCATCGCCATGGTCATATTCGTGCGCCCGTGGAAGGCGTGGTCGAAGACGACGACGCCGGACTTTCCGGTGGCCGCGCGGGCGTACTTGACGGCATTCTCCAGAGCTTCTGCGCCGGTGGAGAAAAGGGCGGTGCGCTTGGCGTGGTCCCCCGGGGTGATGTCGGAGAGCTTCTCGCACAGGGCGAGGTAGGCCTCGTAGGGCTGGTTCAGGAAGCAGGTGTGGGTCAGGCGCTGAGCCTGCTCGTGTGCTGCTGCGACGACGCGCGGGTCGGCGTTGCCAACCGTGGTGGTGGCGATGCCGGAGCCGAGGTCGATCAGGCGGTTGCCGTCGACATCCTCGACGATGCCACCGCCGGCGCGGTACGCCCAGGTCTGCTGAGCTGTGCCGAGTCCCTGCGGCAGTGCCTGCGTCGCGCGGGCGCTGAGCTCGCGGGAGGCCGGCCCCGGAATTTCGGTGGCTAGGTGCCTGGTCTGCTCCAGCGGGGGCAGAGCCGTGGGGGCGGCCTGGGTGCCGGATGCTGGGAGAGTGTGCGCTTCGGTCACGAGCTGCTCCTTTCACAAAAGGTCATGTCACAAGACGAGAAGTTACTTTGCCGAACACAACTAAAAGTGTGTTGTCCATCACTTTGAATCATGAGATGCGGGGTGTGCCATCGACAAAACAGGGAAATCAAATAGTTAATTTCGTCAAAAGGGTGATTTTCAACGGAGCGCTCATGGGTTTAATGTGAGCACAATCACTTTGATAGGTGAACTAATTGGGATGGCGAGGAAATCGAGGTCTCGGCTCTCCGCGGCGCTCCGCGGCACTGTTTCGCGGTGTAACCGGAAATATTGACTGTTTTGCCTCGCCAGACCCAGACACACCGAAGAGAGGCGGCAACGCATGACTACTATGAGTCCACGGTCTAATCAGGGCCAAGCGACGAACAGATCGAATGCCGGGTTGGGTAGCGGATCTAACGGAGTAATCGGGGGCGGAGTTCAAGCTGAGCCCGGAATGCCCGCAGGGTGCGCGGGGAAGGAACTGCGCGCCGACCTGTCCAAACGGCACCTCACCATGATCTCCATGGGCGGAACCATCGGCGCAGGATTCTTCGTGGGCCTCTCGGGCCTCATCGCTGTGGCCGGGCCGTCGGCAATTCTCACCACGGCAATTGCCGGAATTATCGTTTACCTGGTCATGCGCATGCTCGGTGAGATGGCCGTCGCAAAGCCATCGACGGGTTCCTTCGTTGACTACGCCCGCATGGCGCTCGGCCGCTGGGGAGGCTTCGCCTCGGGCTGGCTGTACTGGTACTTCTGGGTGATTGTGGCGGGTATCGAGGCCGTCGTTGGCGGTGAGCTGGTCGCGCGCTGGATCCCCTCGATCCCACAGTGGGTGACCGCGGTCGTGATTCTCGTGGCCATGATCGCCGTGAATATGCTCTCGGTGAAGAGCTTCGGCGAGGCCGAGTACTGGTTCGCTGGAATCAAGGTGGCCGTGATCATCGCCTTTATTATCGCGGGTGCGGCCTTCGTCGCGGGCCTGTGGACTGGCACCACCGATCACGCCGCGCAGGTGGCCAATCTGTGGATTCACGACGGCTTCACTCCGAATGGTATCAGCGCCATCTTCGTCGGTGTGGTGACAGTTATCTTCTCCATGACCGGTGCCGAGCTGGTCACTATCGCGGCCGCCGAGTCGGCGCATCCGGCGGATGCGATCCGCCGCACCACGCAGACCGTCGTCGTGCGAATCCTGGCGTTCTTCGTCATTTCGACCGCGCTGCTCGTGACCATCTTGCCGTGGGACGACTACAAGGCAGGCGTCTCGCCGTTCATCACCGCGCTAGATGCGATGGGCGTTCCCTACACCGCGGACATCCTGAACTTCATCGTGTTGGTCGCAGTGCTTTCCTGCCTGAACTCCGGCCTCTACACTGCTTCGCGGATGATCTTCACCCAGGGGCGCAACGGCGACGCCCCGGCCTGGATGACCCGAGTCAACAGCCGCGGCGTGCCCACCGGTGGCATTCTCTTCTCCGCGATCGTTGGCTTCCTGTGCATCGGTGCCGGATACATCTGGCCGGACACCATCTTCCTTTACCTGGTCAATTCCTCCGGCGCGGTGGTGCTCTTCGTCTATGTGCTGATCGGAATTTCGCAGGTGAAGCTCCGCCCGCAGCTGGAGCGAGAGGCAGCCGACCGTGGTGGTCTGACATTCAAGATGTTCGGCTGGCCGATTATTCCGTCGCTGGTCACCGCGCTCATTGTTGTCATTCTGCTGGCCATGGGCATCCGCACCGAGACCCGCGTCGAATTCCTGCAGTCGCTGGTTAGCCTCGCCGTCGTCGTCGGCATCGGCCTATTCCTGCAGAAGACCGGCATTAAGGGTAAGTACGAGGGGCTGCCTGCAACGCTGCCGCCGGGCGTCGATGAGGACGACTACTCCCCGGGACGTGTATACGAAAACCTGGATTAGCCCGAAGGTCGCCTAGGAAGGCATAACCACCCGCCTGCGTCAGCAATCCTCAAAGGATGCTGCACATAGCGGGTGGTGCTTTATATTTTTAACCATGCTGCTCCACATTCTCTGGGTCATCGGAATCACCGCGGAAGGCGTCACCGGCGCACTGGCCGCCGGTCGCCTGCGGATGGACCTCTTCGGCGTGTCCACCATCGCCTGCATGACCGCTATCGGCGGCGGCACGCTGCGCGACGTGATCCTCGGCCACTACCCGCTGGTCTGGGTAAAGAGTCCCCAGTACCTGCTGGTCATCGTTGGCGCAGCCCTGATTACGGTGCTGCTCGCCGACTTCCTGATGAAGCACTTCCGCACCGTCTTCCTCGTCGCCGACGCTATCGGCCTGTCGGCGTTTTCCATCATCGGCGCCCGCGTCGCTATGGAGATGGGCCACGGGGTCATCATCGCCGTCGTCGCGGCGGTCCTCACCGGCGCCTTCGGCGGCGTCCTCCGCGATCTCATGTGCGACCGCATCCCCTTGGTATTTCAGAAGGAGCTCTACGCCTCCATCGCCGTCGTCGCGGCCGGCCTCTACTATGTGCTCGACATGGCGGGCCTGCACGAGAACGTGAACATCATCTGTGCCGTCCTGTCCGCGCTGGTGATCCGACTCGCCGCCATCTGGCGCGGCTGGTCCCTGCCGGTCTTTGATTACCAGGGCCGCGACTAGCAGGGCTGCGACTGGCAGAGCCATGACTAGCAGGGTCGCGCCCAGCTGAGGCACTGTCGGCTTTTGTATGAATTTGCAGTGTAATTCGTCGTGATAAACGCGAAACTCTCAGCCGATTCGTGGATGAAGCTTAATCAAATCGGCAAATTCAGGTGAAAGATATCCCCTATGACTTTTTCCAGCAAGGGGGCGCGCAGTGAAGCCCGCAGCGGTGCCCGCAATGATGGCATCGCAATGACCATCGTGGGCGCGGTCGTCGGCATTTTCGTTGTGCTCATGACCGGGCTGACAGTGACCGGCTCCACCTCGGACTTGCCCATCACCCAATTCTTCAACTCGTGGCGCACCGGCTTTGTAGGATCGCTTGCCGACGCCGTCTACTGGGCCTTCGAGCCAACCCGCGCAGTTGCGTTCGTGGTGCTCTTGATGGCCGTCATTTACGTCCTGCGTGCCTCGATTAGGCTTGCCCTTGCATTTGGCCTGACCATCGCGGTGACCTGGCTTCCTGTCGCGGGAATTAAAGAGCTCTTCCAGCGGCCCCGCCCGGATCGAGCACTGCTGACCAATGCCGTTGACACTCTCCCGGCGGACTGGGGATTCCCCAGCGGGCACACCGCGTTTATTACCGCCGTCGCAGTGGCGCTGGTCCTCGTGGTCGTGGCGTCGGCAAGCGGACAGAAGCGTGCACAGAAGATACTGACGGCGCGGGTGCTAGCTGCGGTGGCAATCGTGCTGATTGTGGCGTGCGTGCTCACGGAGGGCGTGCACTACCCGACGGACGCTCTGGCTTCGGTGGTGTGGTCGACCTCGGTGACGCCTGCGGTGTGGATTGTGGTCAATACGCTGTTGAAGAAGGTTGGGCCAGTATCGTTGGGGAAGGCCACTCACGGTGATGGCAAAGACCGGCTTGGTGAAGTCGAGCACGGCAAAGTCGGGCACGGCGGGGCTGGAGCCCATGCGCGGCACCTCAAAGTCCAGGAACAGGTTCAGGAAAAGTAGGTAGGAAACGTGAACTTCTCGGATATTCTCTCGAGCCTCAGTAACCCCGAGGCTCTGCTGCAGGGCTTCGGCCCCTGGGTGCTTGCGGGCCTGGGCATCATCGTTTTTATTGAGTCCGGCGTCCTGTTTCCATTTCTGCCCGGCGACTCGCTGCTGGTCACAGCGGCGGTGCTGCGCAGCGAGCTCGACATTCAGGTGTGGCAGATTCTGGCGGTCGGCATCGTCGCGGCCTTCCTCGGCGACCAGGTGGGCTACTTCCTGGGTCACACCTTAGGGCGGCGCCTGTTCAAGGATGACGCGAAGGTGCTTCGCACCGACAGGCTGGAGGCGGCGGAGGCGTTCTTCGCCAAGTGGGGGCCGCTGTCGCTGGTGCTGGGCCGCTTCGTTCCGATTGTGCGCACCTATATTCCGCTGGCCGCGGGCACCGCGAACATGCCCTACCGGAAGTTCATCGGCTGGAACGTCACCGGCGCCGTCGCCTGGGTGCTGAGCATGGTCGCCGTGGGCGTGCTGCTGGGCAACATCCCGGGCATTACCAGCTCGATTGACAAGATTATGCTGCTGATCATCTTCATCTCGGTGCTGCCGATCATCATCAGTGGCCTGAACGCGCGCCGGAAGTCGAACAAGGCCAAGAAGGAGCAGCGCCTGGAGAAGCTGCCCCCGCTGGAGGACTAGGGCTCGACGCTTGGAAGCTCGACGGCTCGGGCTCAAGGGCTAAGGCTCAGGGGGGGAGCACCAAAAAGCGGGCCCCAACCGGAATCATTCCTGGTTGGGGCCCGCTTTGGGCTGTCGGCCTCTATTGGCCGGGCTAGCTAGCGATCAAGCTGGCAATTAGGAGATCGAAGCCTCGTAGATGCCCTTGACCGAAGCGGCCATGGTTGCGTCGAAGTCCTCGTCGGACTGCTGAGCGGACAGGCCCTCAGACAGTGCGCGGGAGAAGGAAGCAATCATGCCGTGGTTGCGGGACAGGCGCTCGTTGGCGTCGTCACGCTCGTAGCCACCGGACAGTGCGACAACGCGCATGACCTTCGGGTGCTCAATCAGCGGCTTGTACAGGTCATCCTTGGTCGGGATGGAGACCTTGATCATGACCTTCTGGTTGTCAGCCAGGGTGTCCAGACCAGCGAGCAGCTCGCGCAGGACAATCTCCTCAGCCTCAGCCTTGTCGGCAGCGTTGATGTCGACCTCCGGCTCCAGAATCGGAACCAGACCGTGGGACAGAACCTGCTTGCCGAACTCGTACTGCTGAGCGATGACGGCCTTGATGCCCTCTTCGTTCGCCTCAGCGATGAAGGAGCGCATCTTGGTGCCGAAGATGCCCTTGGCGACAGCGCGCTCCAGCAGCTCGTCGAGCCCCGGAACCGGCTTCATGACCTGGACGCCGTTCTCGAGATCCGCCAGGCCCTTGTCGGTCTTCAGGAACGGGACGATGCCCTTCTTCTCCCAGAGGTACTGGGCGGTCGGGATGCCCTCAACCTCACGATCCATGGTCTGCTCGAAGAGAATCGCGCCGATGATCTGGTCCGAGTTGAAGGACGGGGAGGTGATGATGCGGGTACGCATCTGGTGGACCATGTCGAACATCTCATCCTCGTTCGAGTACTGGTCCTCGTTCACGCCGTACAGGCGCAGAGCCTTCGGGGTGGATCCGCCGGACTGGTCGAGAGCTGCGATGAAGCCCTTGCCCTCGGTCATCTGTCGTGCCTGCTCGATGTTCATTCGAGTCCTTTCGTGAAAGTGAAGGAATGTCTGTCTTCAAGGGTAACCAAAAACGGACGACTGTGCCTCTGGCATGGGGTATTTCACATTTCTTTGCCCGAATCTGGGAGCAATGCCGCCTTTTTGTTCCGCTTTACGACGTTCATTCGGTCATAAACGGACATAAAAATAGTGTGACGTGTATCACGGTATAAAAGGGGAAAAGTTTAAGTTGAGTGGAACAGACTCAAGTAAAGAAGCGTTATGGGTAGTGACTGACAAAAGTTGAGTTGAAGGGACGCAAGTTATGAGCTTTACACCGACCACCAAGACTGGAGAAGTACTCCAGGATGCACTGAAGTCCGCCGCCAGCGCGGGCAACCCTGATATTCGGCCTGCGCACATTCTGGTAGCGCTGCTGAATCAGAAGGAGGGTATCGCCGGTCCGCTGCTGGAGGCAGCGGGCGTTAATCCCGCGGGCGTCGCCACCCGTGCCAAGGAGCTCGTTGCGGGGTATCCGTCGGCAAGCGGGGCGAATATGGCGAACCCGCAGTTCAATAGGGACGCGCTGAACGCCCTGAATGCGGCGGAGGAGCTCGCCGGTGAGCTGGGCGACGAGTTTGTGTCGACCGAGATTCTGCTGATCGGTGTCGCGACGGGCCAGTCGGACGCGGCGCAGGTACTGCAGTCGGCGGGCGCGACCGCCGAGGCGCTGAAGGGAGCTCTGACCACGGTGCGCGGGCACAAGCGCGTGACCAGCGAGAATCCAGAGGAGCAGTACCAGGCGCTGGAGAAGTACGCGACCGACCTGACCGCGCGCGCCCGCGAGGGCAAGATTGACCCGGTCATTGGCCGCGACGCTGAGATTAGGCGCGTGGTGCAGGTGCTTAGCCGCCGTACCAAGAACAATCCGGTGCTCATCGGCGAGCCCGGCGTGGGTAAGACCGCGATTGTGGAGGGCCTGGCCCGCCGAATCGTCGCGGGCGACGTGCCGGAGTCCCTGAAGGGCAAGACCCTGATGAGTCTCGACCTTGGCTCGATGGTCGCGGGCGCGAAGTACCGCGGCGAGTTCGAGGAGCGCCTGAAGGCAGTGCTTGACGAGATCAAGGAGTCCGACGGGCAGATTATTACCTTCATCGACGAGATTCACACCATCGTTGGTGCGGGTGCGACCGGCGACGGCTCGATGGACGCCGGCAACATGATTAAGCCGATGCTGGCCCGCGGTGAGCTGCGCCTGGTCGGTGCGACGACTCTGGACGAGTACCGCAAGTACATTGAGAAGGACGCCGCCCTGGAGCGCCGCTTCCAGCAGGTATTCGTGGGCGAGCCTCCGTGGAGGACGCCATCGGTATTCTGCGTGGCCTGAAGGAGCGCTACGAGGTGCACCACGGCGTGCGCATCACCGACTCCGCGCTGGTGGCCGCGGCGACCCTGTCGGATCGCTACATCACCTCCCGCTTCCTGCCGGACAAGGCCATCGACCTGGTCGACGAGGCCGCGTCGCGCCTGCGCATGGAGATTGACTCCTCCCCGGAGGAGATCGACTCCGCCGAGCGCATCGTCCGCCGACTCGAGATCGAGGAGATGGCGCTAGAGAAGGAAACCGACGAGGCCTCCAAGGATCGCCTGGAGAAGCTCCGTGAGGAGCTGGCCGACGAGCGCGAGAAGCTGAACACCTTGAAGACGCGTTGGCAGAACGAGAAGTCCTCCATCGACGACGTCCGCGTCGTCCGCGAGGAGCTGGACGCGCTGCGCACCGAGTCGGAGAAGGCCGAGCGCGAGGGTGACTACGGTCGCGTGGCGGAGCTGCGCTACGGCCGCATCCCGGAGCTGGAGAAGAAGCTCCAGGCCGCGGAGGAGAATGTCTCCGAGGCCGAGGAGAACTCGATGTTAAAGGAGGAGGTCACGCCGCAGGAGGTTGCCGAGGTCGTCTCTGCATGGACGGGTATCCCGGCCGGCAAGATGATGCAGGGTGAGACCGAGAAGCTGCTGGATATGGAGCGGGTTCTGGGCCACCGCGTCGTCGGGCAGACCGACGCCGTGGAGGCTGTGTCCGACGCTGTGCGCCGCTCGCGCGCCGGTGTCGCGGACCCGAACCGCCCGACAGGATCCTTCCTCTTCCTCGGCCCGACCGGTGTCGGCAAGACCGAGCTGGCCAAGGCTCTGGCGGAGTTCCTCTTCGACGACGAGCGCGCCATGGTTCGCATCGACATGTCGGAGTACGGCGAGAAGCACTCCGTCGCCCGCCTGATCGGTGCCCCTCCCGGATACGTCGGCTACGATGCCGGTGGCCAGCTCACCGAGGCTGTCCGCCGCCGCCCGTACACCGTTGTGCTTTTCGACGAGGTGGAAAAGGCGCACCCGGATGTGTTCGACGTGCTCCTGCAGGTGCTGGACGAGGGTCGTCTCACCGACGGCCAGGGCCGCACGGTGGACTTCCGCAACACCATCCTGATTCTGACCTCGAACCTGGGCGCGGGCGGCACCCGCGAGCAGATCATGGAGGCCGTGAAGATGGCGTTCAAGCCGGAGTTCATCAACCGTCTCGACGACGTCGTGGTCTTCGACCCGCTGACCAGCGAGCAGCTGCGTGGCATCGTCGACATTCAGGTCCGCGGGCTGGCGGAGCGTCTGTCTGCCCGCAGGCTGGTGCTGGACGTCTCCGATGAGGCTCTCGACTGGCTGGCCGAGCGCGGCTACGACCCGGCCTACGGTGCCCGCCCGCTGCGCCGCCTGACGCAGAAGGCCATCGGCGATGAGCTGGCCCGTCGCCTGCTCGCCGGCGATGTCCGTGATGGCGACCGTGTCGAGGTCACCGTGGCTGACGACGGCGAGTCTCTGAAGGTCGTTGGCTACGACGAGGACGGCGACGCCAGGGTCTAGGAGCCCAGGGGTTCGGACTGGGGCCCGGGAAGTTGGAAAAGACCAACTCCCGGGCCCTTTTGCTGCTTCTGGGATTGCTCTTGGTGCTGTATTCGAGCATGCCTTTGGTGCTGCCTTCGGGCTGGCCTTTGGTACCTGGCCGAGTGGCCTGTGCCCGCGGGTATAGTCCGGACACATGACGAACTTCCGCTGCCGACCCGCCCTCGAATCCGACCGACGCTTCATCCAGTGGATGGACGAACTGACCGAAACCTTCGGCGACGAAAGCCAACCGCTTGACGACGACTACCGCGACACCCGCCGCGCCTACGTCGACCTCTGGGACGAAAAGCAGGGCGGCGTCATCATCGAAGCCACCGAGCTTTCCGACGATGACTACGCCGCGCTGGACGGGGATATCGGGCGAAACGACCCCTTTGAACCGGAGTTTCCCCGCCGGGCAGCCTTCCGCGCGGCTGCGTTTGTGGGGGCGCGGGAAGGGGCGTCGGCAAGCGATGGGGTGGCGGGAGATTGCGCCGACGAGGCGGATATGGCGGTGCCGGTGGGCGCCGCGTGGCTGCGCTGTTTTGACGAGAGTAAGCCTGGATACGGGTTCGTGGGTAACGCGATTCCGGAGGTGGCGATTGCGCTGCGGCCGGCGATGGTGGGGCGCGGGCTGTCGCAGGTACTAGTGCGGGGGTTACTGGCGGAGGCTCGGCGGTTGGGATATCCCGGAGTGAGCCTGGCGGTGGACGATCATAATCCGCGGGCGGCGAAGGCGTATGTCAAGGCTGGGTTTGACCGGGTGGGTCGGTCTGCATTTCCTGATCACGATGTGATGGTTTATCGGTTTTAAGAGGGGTTGAGGCGGGGAGTTTTTTGGGTGGGGAGTATGTGGGTTCGGTGGTGGCGTGCAGGCCCAGTGGGGGTGAGCAGCGGAGGCAGCTGAAGGAGTGTTTATCGGTGGTGGCGCCAGGGTGATTGGAAAAAAGTTTCGAAAAAGGGCTTGAATGTTTCGAATCGGTGTGCGATAATGGGGCTGGTTGAGATTTAGGGGATAAGTCCTGGGGAGCGCGGTTTCGTCGAGTTCTGCGAATAGGGGCTGAATGTGATCTCGAGGGGAGGGGAAATGTTCAGTGAATGTGTCGATGATGGGCCAACTGGTGCGTCGGTGTCGGCTTCGGATGTGCTGGAAGCCGTCGCTGAGTTTGAATCGCTTTCGAAGAGAATCGCTGAACATTTTGATGTGCTCTCGGCGGATGACGCAACGGATGCATATGAGAGGTTAGAGCGGGCGCGCAAGCGGCTTGCATTGGTTGACGCGGCATATGTGGTGGCGATGGGAGCTCGCTTGCCCAGTATGGAGCATCGCAGAGTGGCCTGGCTTGCGCAGGAGTTTCGGATCTCTCGAGCGGAGGCGCGCCAGAGGGTGCGGGTAGTAGACAGGCTGCGCAAAGCCCCGGAGCCGCTTGAGTCTGTGGCACAGGATTGCAGAATGCCGGTGCTCCGTTCGAAAGTGGCGGAGGGGATCATCGGTGCGGATGCTGTAGTGAAGATTGATAAGGCTGTACGGGACTTGCCAGCGAGCGAGCATGCCGAAATATCAAAGGCTCTGGACGCCCATGTTTCGGAGTTGGTGGATAAGGTTCGGGTGGATGACCTGGGGCAATTACCCGTCCGGCTCCGAGGCATGCTCGGGTTGGACGATCCGTACACGGACGAGGATCGCGCCCGGAAACGCAGTCTCAAGATAGGCCCGCAAGGGCCGGACGGCATGAGCGCACTCACGGGGCCGGTTACTCCCAGGCTTGCCGCGGTTTTGAGAAGGCTCCAAGCCGACCATGCACGTCCCGGCGGGCTCTTAGAAGAAGGTGCGCAGGACGTTAGGAGCCCGGAGCAGAGATTCCACGATGCCCTAGAGGCCGCTGTTCATGCGGGTTTCTCCCCTGGCGGTGAGTTGAAGCCAGCGCGAGGAACGACAACTCTCGTGACAGTCGCCCATATTGCTGATGTTGCCGCGCTGGTGGGGGCATCGCCAGAGTGGACAAAACAGTTCGCTGTGCCGGGAACCGGTCAGACGGTGACGGACACGGGGACTCGGCTCAGCCTTTCCGAAGTGGTGGGCGATGCAATCGCCAAGAACTCCTTCTTGCAGGTTCTTGGAGACGAAGGGCAGACCTTGTATTTTGGGCGCTCTCGTCGGCTTGGAAGCCTCGCTCAATACCTGGCCCTACTAGGAGAAGAGGGAGGGTCTTCGGCCCCGGGGAATTCAACTCCACCCGCAATGTGCGATATCCATCATGTGCAGTCATGGGGAGCCGGTGGTGGCACCGATTTGTCGAACCTGACGCTTGTGGACCCGGGGACGCATCGAAGAATTGATGATTCGCGCAGTTCGGAGGATATGTGGTGGACTCTCCGGCCAGACGAGGACAACAGGCAGTTGCTGGAGGAAGCGGCGAATGTGGGGAATCCGGGATTAGGAGGAGTTCGAGGCAAAGATAATTCCCTCAGCAGCAATAAGGAATCAATCGACCGAGTCATTTGGATCCCACCGAAGTCACTGGATACAGAGAGAAGAAGGGTCGCCAACGAAGACCCCAATGCCTTCGATAATCCGGGGCGCTGGTTACGTCGGAAAGCGAAGGCCCGACGCGAGAGAGGGGAAGCGGAGGGAGAACCGCCGTAGTGGCGCCGAGTTGCTCTTGCGAACTCCGGTGGCTTGTCGCTTGGCCGTTCTAGAAGTGAATCGTGCGTTTAGTGGTGAGCTTCGCGTTAATAAAGCGATTGAGGAATGGCATGCCAAGGCTAGATGCGTGATAAAGGACCTTGGCCTGAAGTCCCGCGGGGAAGTGAACCTTTGTGATTCGTCCCTGCGTGTAATCAACGCACGCGACGATTTCTTCAGCGACATCGTCGGCAGTCAGGCGAATACCCATTCGTTTTGTTCCGTCAGTGCTGACGTCATCGAGCATTCCTGTCGCCGCGTAGAGCGGCCATACGGCTTTTACGTCGATGCCGAAGGGTTCCCATTCGACTTCCAACGCCTCAGTAATTCCGCGGACTGCGAATTTGGTTGCCGAATACGTCGCCATGTCGGGTGTGCCGTAAATAGCGGATGCGGAGCAAATGTTCACCAACTGTCCTCGCGAGGACTTCAGGTACGGTAGCGCTGCTCGGGAGCCAAAAAGGACTCCCTTCACATTGACATCTACGAGTGCCGAATCCTGCTCGAAGGAGCCCTCTTCAAAAGGCGTGCCGTAGAGGATCCCTGCGTTATTAATGAGCACGTCGAGACGGCCTGCCTTCGACACGAAGGATTTAAGAGCGGATTCCCACTGGTGCGGATCGGTGACGTCAAGATTCCCGACTACGGCATTGGCATGGTCTTCTGCCCATTCTTGATTGCCGGAACGCCCAAAAACTCCGACGGTGTACCCTCGCGCGAGGAATTTCTCGGCGTCGCGCGACGATTCCACGACCTGCTCCGGAGATAAAAATGGACTTTGGGGAAACTGCACCACTCATACCTCGAAGCTTAAGGTGGAAAAGGCCGCGGTATCGCGTTAATCGATCAATAGTTTTAAAATCCTTGACTATGACAACATCCATCTCGGTTGAAGAACTTCGGGAATTGATTCGCGGCGGGAACCACATCGTCGTTATTGATGCGCGTTGGTCGCGTGAGAAGACTCCTTACGCGTCTTACACCACGGCGCATATTCCGTTGGCAGTGTGCTGCGATCCGGCTATGGATCTCGCGGGGATTCCCAGTCGCGAGGATGGCCGAAATCCGCTGCCTGAAATCGATCGAGTCCGAGATGCAGTCCGGCGATGGGGGATTCAGTCCGACCATCTTGTCATTGTCTACGATGCGGGTGATGGCTTGTTCGCCTCTCGTGCGTGGTGGATCCTTCGCTGGGCGGGCCTGGAAAATGTGCGTGTTCTTGCAGGTGGTCTCGCCGCGTGGGAGCGCGAAGGAAACGAAACAGCATTTGGCCCCGGCAACCTGCCGCATCCAGGAGGTGCTGCGGTTGAATCGGGAAACATGCCCATCGTGGGTATTGAGGAAGTGAAGAACTGGCCCGAGCATGGCGTGCTAGTTGATGCCCGTGAGAGGCGTCGTTTTGAGGGGCGTACGGAACGCGTCGACCTTCAGGCGGGACATATTCCTGGCGCAGTCAACCTTGCTGCGCGAGACCTCCAGAACGAGCGTGGCGAATTTCTCCCTGTCGAAGCTCTTCGCGAGAAGTTTGCTTCCGTTGGTATTACCCAGGGAGTCGATGTCGCGGTTTACTCGGGTTCGGGCCTTCACTCTTCTCTGTTTATTCAGGCGATGGAAGAGGCAGGACTGACCGGAGCATCGCTCTATGTCGGTGGCTGGTCTCAGTGGGCGGGAAACCCCAACCTGCCAATTGTTCGCCTGTAAAGGTTTTCGGGTTCTGGCCTAAGCTAGGAAGTTAATGATTCCAATTATTTTCCTCCTCGCTGTGGCGCTAATCGCCGTGGCTGTTGCATTGTTGCTCGTCGATCGTCGCCGTCGCGCTCAGAGCTTGCGGCCGGAGGCGCAGCCGGGCTACGTGGCTGGCGCCGAAGAGACCGATGCGACCGGTACCACCGACGGCGCTAGCGACGTTATTGCCGATGGCGTTGGCGCTGGCACCCCGGTCGATGCTGCCGACTCCGTCGACTCGGCAGCTGCTTCTGGCGAGCCCGCAGAAGCGATTAGCCAAAACATCAAGGCGACTTCTTCCGATTCAGTCGGTGCTCGACCGAGTACGGACAACGATTTTGTGGAGGAACCGAATAATCCTTCGGGCGATGCGCATCTTGCTTCGGACACCCATGCTGACGGTGTCCAATATGCGGATGCCCATGATGAGTCGTCCGCGGAAAAACGCAGGAACTCCGGGCAGGAACCCGCAAGCGGCGGTGAGTCCGCAACCGGCGGTGAGTCTCAACCCCGTGCACCGCAGTCGCAGTCCTCGCAGGCACAACCTAGCCAGCCAGCGTCTCGCAAACCGCTGAGTTCTCGGAAGATCCGCCAAATGCGTAAGGCGTGGGCGACGGCGCGCAACGCAACGTATTCGCGTATTGACCGGGAGCTTCCCAGCTACTGGCAGCGCACACCTGACGGTGACGCGAAGGCTGTTGTCTCGGGGTTTGCGCACGGGCGGGAAATGCACCTCGCCGACATTGCAGGCGCTACTTTCCTCGCTTTACGACGGCCAGTTGCCAGCGATGAGGTATTCGAGCTGCGACGAAGTGGCGGAACGTCGTTACAGCATGTCGCTACGGAGGCCGGGCTGGTTGTAGCGGCTACGAATCCGGAGTTGATCCATCGAGTTTTTGACGATCGCGCGAATGCCATGTTGGCCGAATTGGATCCGGCCGTCGAGCGGGTTTGGTCGGAAAACGAATGGTCTGTTGCTCGTCTAGTGGCCAGTGCGGGTCCGGATGAGTGGAGTAGTGCGCTGGATTCTCTGGCCGCTTTTTCTGACATTGCGCGTCGTCTTCCTCCGTCGGAGGGGGAAATGATCTCACCTGAAACCGAACAGTGGGATCCTACGAGGCCACAATTGGCGCTTGAGGCGATGAGTCCTGGGAACTCGAGCGCGTCTGCACGGGGCGGGCATCTTCAGGCGGTCCCTGACGGGAGAGATTCCAGCATTGGGTCCGCAGGCTTGGCTGGCGAATCCTCCGGCGTTGAGGAGCCACTCGACGTCGAGGAAGTCGTCGACATGAGCGATGCGTCGGAGGGGGCCGAGGTTGCTGGTTCCCGTTCAAGTGGTGGTCGAAAGACTGAGTTCCAAACCATCGACCAGTCATCTTGGCGTCCAGTTCGGGAAGCGCCCTTGAATTCCGAGGACCTGCCGACCCGTTCTACTGCTCGAAAGATGGGATCCGGCGATGTGACGATTCCGGAGGACATGCGCTCTCGTGGCGAGGAGATCCCTGCTCTCGGGGAAGACCCGGAGCACAGTTTGTTGCGGGAGCGCGATGGTGGGATTGTTCGCTCGAATATTCGCCCATCCAGTATTTTTAAGGATTATGAGGATGTCTTATCCGATAAGTCCGAGTCCGGCAGCGATTTAGGAGAAGCTTCCACAACTGATCCCGAAGCCAATCTCGACACGACTAATTCCGCAACCCCTAATCCCGAAACAAGTACTCACTTCGAAAATCGAGATTAGCCAATACTGAACTAGACCAACCTAGATCAACCAAGACCAACCAAGACTCAACACTAAGGAGTTTGACCCCGATGAGCCCGATGAGCACCGTTGATACCGAGAAGCTGCAGCGCCTCGCAGAGTTGGTGAAGGAGCTGGCGGTTGTTCACGGTAAGGTGACCTTGTCCTCTGGCCGTGAGGCTGACTACTACGTCGATTTGCGCCGTGCGACTCTTCATCATGAGGCCTCTCGCCTGATTGGTGAGCTGCTACGCCAGCTCACCGATGATTGGGATTACGCTCACGTCGGCGGCTTGACGCTGGGTGCCGATCCGGTTGCTACCTCCATCATGCACGCTGAGGGCCGTCCGATTGACGCATTCGTTGTGCGCAAGGAAGCAAAGAAGCACGGTATGCAGCGAAGGATCGAGGGCCCCGACATCGTCGGCAAGAAGGTTCTCGTTGTTGAGGATACGACGACTACTGGTAATTCCCCGTTGACCGCCGTCGCCGCGCTTCGTGAGGCCGGTGCTGAGGTCGTCGGTGTCGCTACTGTCGTCGATCGCGCGACGGGGGCAGGGGACGTCATTCGCGCCGAGGGGCTCGAGTACCGCTTCTTGCTCGGCCTGAATGATCTGGGGCTGGCTTAGTATGTCGCTGTCAGACGTGTTTGTCCGCCGAACGGTGGAGGGGCTTGGTGCGCTGGTGACTATCTCGCGGGATATTGTGGGCCCGTCGCGCTCCGCAAACTCCTCGGACTCCTCGGGTTTCGCGGGTCTTCGCTGCTCGCCGGAGCGCGTTGGCTATGTGGCGGCAAGCGCCGTGAATGTGGTGTCCAGCGCATTTGGTTGGGAGACTTCTAGGCGCGCCTCCAAGACTGTGCTGATGCCGCTACTCGCGGCGAGCGTGTGGCGCCGTCGCAATGAGACCTCCCGCTTTACGACGACTGCCCTGCTCATCGGCCTTGCCGGTGGGTGGCTGGGCGATGTGCTGTTGATGCCGAATAAGCCGAACCTCAACAAGGGCTCGGCGGCGTTTGCGGTCAATCATGTCGCCTACCACGTGCTGCTGTGGAGGGCTGGCGCGCGTCTGGATGCTGTGCGTACGGCGATCCGATTTCCGTTGTGGGCCGGATCGATTCCTCTGGTTGCAGCACTGAAGCCCTCGATGCTCCCGGCTGCGGTCGGCTATGGTCCGTTGCTTGCCGCTACGTCGGCGCTGGCTGATGACCCTGTCTTGGTTGCTTCGGCCCCCAGCCTTCGGACGGATGAGGAGTCCGGGCTTCCGGTGGCTGACCAGGCCTACGGCCTCGGCCATGGCGGAAACCTGTTCCTGATTTCGGATGCGCTGCTGATGCTTCGGAAGATGGTGGATGAGCAGGGGATCGTCGGCAGGCTGCTCAACGCTGCGGTGATGGATACCTACACGATGGCGCAGCTCTTCCTAGTCGAGGGGCTGTTGGCCGTTGACCGTTCCTGATGCAGGCCGCGGGCCGACCGAGTGGTTCGAGGCGCGCGTCGGTGTCGGCCCGTGGGAGCAAGAGCACCCAGGGGTGCCGCGCCCGTCGGGGCCCGAGTTCGACCCGAAGCTTCTCGACGAGGGCGATCGCCGCAACGTGGTTGATGCGTACCGGTACTGGTCGATGGAGGCTATCGTCGCAGACTTGGATCAGCGGCGCCATCCGTTGCATGTCGCAATCGAAAATTTCGAAAACGACTCGAATATCGGCACCGTCGTGCGCACCGCGAATGCTTTCCTCGCGGAGACTGTTCACATTGTGGGGCGCAAGCGGTGGAATCGCAGAGGTGCGATGGTCACCGATCGCTACCAGCACCTGATGCATCACGCGTCGGTCGGTGAGGTTGTCGACTGGGCGAGGGCGCATGATCTGGCGGTTGTGGCAGTCGATAACGTTCCGGGTTCTGTCCCAATCGAGACCGCAGAATTGCCCTACCGGTGTCTGCTTTTGTTTGGGCAAGAGGGGCCGGGTGTGACCGAGGAGGCCCGTCGCGCAGCTGATATGACCGTGTCTATTGCCCAGTTTGGTTCGACTCGGTCCATTAATGCTGGAGTAGCTGCTGGTATCGCTATGCATGCTTGGGTGCGAAGGTATGCAGATATTGGTTCTGCCTGGTAGTTTCTGGTAGAGCTAAGGTGTTCTAAAGGCCGATTTTTAAGCTGGTTAAAGGCTATTTCAAGGGCTGTTTTAGAGGCTGTTTTAAGGAGAGCCAGTGGTCGTTAAGATGTCGCGTCCGGAGGCCGAGACGTGGGCATATCGAGCGGACGTGGCGGAGCAGGCGATCCGCAATCGTCACGCGGCCAAGCTATGGGGAATTCCGGGCACCAATTTGGCGACGCCATCGTGGCCTGCGCCCCTAAAGCACAAGTTTTTTTTGACGTGGCACTACTGGTGGCAGGCTCATTACCTCGACTGTTTGGTGGACGCGGCCCTGCGCGTGCCTTCAAAGGAGAAGAACCGCGCAATTCGGCATACGGTTCGGGGAATTCGGCTTCGCAACCTGTCGCGGTTGACCTCTAACAAGTATTTCGATGACCGCGCGTGGATGGCGCTAGCTCTCGGGCGCGCGGATAGCGTCATTGGTAGCCGTAGGCCTCGAAAGACGACGAAGCGCCTGGTTTCCTGTTTGGCGGATGGTACTGAGTCTTCGGTGGGTGTCCTTCCGTGGCGCGAGAACGATGTGTTCTTCAACGTTCCCTCTAACGGCCCCGCAGCCATCGCTTTGGCGCGCCATGGCCGTGTAGAGGAAGCGGCCGCGTTGGTCGAGTGGGTTTATGACAATCTCCTGTCCGATTCCGGTTTGCTTTACGACGGTGTGCGGATGTCCATGACCGGAGCAATTGTGCAGAAGGGGATGTTTACCTACAACCAGGGCGTGATGATTGGCGCGTGCCTGGAAATTGGGCTCGCTCTGCGCGGACGTGGGGAGCGGGACCGTGCGACGAAGTACTTCACCCGTGTCCAAAACCTGATTCATGCGGTCGCGAAGGATATGGCGACGTCTGAGCACGTTATTGCAGGCGCCGGTGGCGGTGACGGAGGGCTTTTCAATGGCATTCTGGCCCGTTACCTTGCGGATGCTGCCGTCCGACTTCCCGCTGATGATCGGATGAGTCGGGCTGCGGCGAGGATTGCCCGTCGTCTTGTGCTTATGTCCGGCGAGAAGTGCTGGTACCACAGGCTGGAAGTTGATGGGCTCCCGCTGTTCCCAGCCGACTGGGCAGACAATGCCAAGTTCCCCCAGGGTGGCGGTTCGGTGGGGCTGTCCATTGCTGGCGCGGTGCGAGAGTCGGCGATCAAGGAGCGCGATTTGTCGGTGCAGCTCTCTGGATGGATGCTGATGGAGGCCTGCGCGATGATCGCGGATCACATGGCGAAGAATGGGCAGCAGGGTTCGTCTCGCCCGAGCGGTGATGTCGGCGGTGGCGGTTTTCCTCGTCCAGTCTGTGAGTAGTGGCGAAGAGAGCGCCAAAGGAGTTCTCAGATTGTGAGCGTTCGCTGGCACAGCCCTCCCCGGTGCACGCTTCGCTGGCACAGTTGCCTCCCCGGTGCACGCGTTCGCTGGCACAATGGTGGCCATGAAACTCAATGACATGATGGCGCCTCCGCCCGTACACCTTCCGGTCTTCGAAGAAGCAGAGGCTGCTCGTGCGGATGGCGCGTCGGCTGAGGACGTTGTTCGAGCTTGCCCGCGGGATTCTGCTGCATGGGCGGATTTGGCCGAGCAGGCTCTCGCGGAGGGCGAAGAAATTCGTGCGTATGCGTTCGCGCGTACTGGCTACCATCGAGGCCTGGATCTACTGCGCGGAAACGGGTGGAAAGGGTTCGGAGCTATTCCGTGGTCGCACGAAGGTAACAGGGGAGTTTTGCGTGCCTTTGCAGCGCTCGCGAAGGCTGCACGTGCAATCGGCGAGGATGATGAGTTTGACCGAATGATGGCCTTGCTGCGAGATAGCGACGAGTCCGCAATCGGTGCTCTTGGACTGTGACCGGGGGCGAGCCCTTTCGTCGCGAAGTAGGCGAGGGGAAAGACAGCGAAGAGGCCGGACGCGTAGGGCGCACCGGGAATCTGCAAGATAACCCCAGGCCAGAGTTCTTGGATTTCCGGCAGGCCTATCTGCACCCGGCGTCGCGCGCCGCGAATGCGCTTCGCCGTCGCATGCGGCCAAGAACTCGGTTTTTGCACGCTGTCAGCAGGGTGCGCTCTCGTTGGATGCTGATTGTGCAGGCCACGCTGGCTGCGGGCGTTGCCTATTGGTTTGCTCTGAGCGTGCTCGGGCACCCGAATCCCTTCTTCGCCCCGATGGCCGCGTTTATCAGCTTGAACGTCATGACGGCCGGCCCTCGCATTAAGCATTCGATGGAGCTGGTGCTGGGGGCGTCGCTGGGCGTCGGCGTCGGGGATGTCATCATTTCGGTGCTTGGCCCGGGCACATGGCAACTCACCGTCGGCGTTTTCGTGGCGATGATTATTGGCGTTTTCGTCGGGCGAGGGCCTCTCGTGGTCAACCAGGCTGCGTCGTCAGCGGTGCTGATTGCGACGATCATTCCGCCCGGTACTGCGGGCACCTACCATCGCATGATTGATGCCCTGGTCGGTGGCGTTATTGGCATCATCGTTCTCATCGTTCTGCCACGCAGTCCGTTGTCGGGCGCGCGTCGCAAGGTCGCGGAGGTCCTCGATATGGGGGCCGATGCGTTGTATGACGTCGGCGTCGGCATGCGGGAGAACGATACGGATCGTATCCGTACTGCGCTGAGTGTGGTGCGTTCCATGCAGGCGCAGGTGTCGTTGATGGACAATACGGTGTCAGACGCTGCGGAGCAGGTAAGAATCTCGCCCCTGCTGTGGAGGTCGCGCGAGCAGATTCAGTCCCTGTCGAGGGTTGTGCATCCGGTGGATAACGCGATGCGAAACATTCGTGTGTTGGCGCGCCGGGCGATTACGGCGCGGGAGGATCACATTGTGTTTTCGCCCGCGCTGTGCGATCTGGTCGTGGGCGTTTCGGAAGGGGCCCGCATGGTTGGTCGGCTGCTGGATAATGAGGCCGCTTCACGCAAGATTCCGACGTGGGGCGAGTTGCCCTTCGAGCCCGCGCTCCCTCGCTCGCCGGAGGCCTCTTCCGGGGCGGAGTCGATCGCACCGTCGTCGCCGGTGGACCTCGATTTTTCGCTTTCCGACGCCTCCATTGAGGACATCGTCCGCTACCTGCGACGACTATCCGCCAAGATGCACCCGCGCGTAGTGGACGGAGCGACGCTGTCGGAGCAGGTCGTCTTCGCCCAGTGCCGTTCGTTGATGGTGGATTTGTTGCAGGTCTGTGGTCTGTCTCGGCTGTCAGCTGTGGCGACCTTGCCGCCGACGACGCCGAACCCGGCGATGCCTCCCGAGGTCTGGGACGAGTAGCGGGTTTCGCGTGGGCGCGGGGGTGGCATCGGGGTAGTCAAAGTTGTTGACATGTGGACTAAATTCCCGCGTTTTGTTGTATTGTTTATATGTCAACAAAAGACGTTGGGAAGGAACTTTCACACCATGACTACCTACGCAGTAACCGGAGCAACTGGCCACTACGGCAACACCGTCGTTAAGACTCTGCTGGCCAAGGGCGTTCCGGCTTCCGACATCACCGCTTATGTCCACTCCGCTGACAAGCCTCCGAGCTCTCCGACGCGGGTGTGGCCGTCGTCGAGCTCGATTACCAGAACCTTCCCGGCGACGACGTCTTCTCCGGCATCGACCGCCTGTTCTTCATTCCGACCGCCGCGCTCGCCGGCCGCCAGGAGGAAAACCGCGCCGTCATTGAGGCAGCTGCGAAGTCCGGCGTCGGCTACCTGATTTACCTCAGCTTCATTAACTCGCCGGAGTTCCCGGGCAACCCGCTGGCAGTGGACCACATCGTCGCCGAGAAGGACCTCGAGGCCAACGCGGGCGACATGAAGGTCCTGGCCCTGCGCAGCGGCTACTACTTCGAGAACTTCGCGGCTGCCATCGGCGATGCCACCACCTTGGGCAAGGTCTTTAGCGCCTCCAAGGACGGCGTCATCTCGCAGGCTGCCCGCGCCGACATGGCAGAGGCCGGCGCGAACCTCCTGCTTGCCGACGCCCCCAAGACCGGCGTCGTCACCTTCGTCGGCGAGTCCCTAACCAAGGAGCAGATGGCCACCAAGGTCGGCGAGGCCGCGGGTAAGGATGTCGCCCTGGTCGAGCTGGAGCCCGAGCAGCTAAAGGAGGGCATGGTCGGCGCTGGCGTGCCCGAGTTTGTCGCGGACGTTTTCACCAAGGTTGACGTCGAGACCCGCGACGGCGCGCTGCAGTCGGATTCCACCGAGCTGGCCGAGGCCCTGGGGCGCGCCCCGAAGACCTTCGACGAGTTCATCCGAGAGTTCCTCGCCCAGTAAGGCCGGCTGCCCAGTAAGGCGATCAGCCCAGCACGCCCATAAGGTCAACCACGCTAGGCGTACCTATTAGACCCAGCCCTCTACCGCACGATCTGCATGTCACGCAGGTGCCGGTAGAGGGTTGTCTTCTCTCGGGGCTTGCGCGACTCCACCCCGTCTCGCACGTACCTAAAGCCCGTGCTGCCGACCTGCACCGCCCGACCCGTCATCGGCTTGTGTGGCGCGCGCACCACTTCTTTCGCTTCACGACGCTTGCCCCCTAATAGCCGGCCCAGAAATCCCTTGCGGGGCTGTGAGCTGGTGGGGCCGTCCTGGCCTCCCTGGCTGCGCTGTTCCGGCGCCGGAATTTCCGCGGCGACGATGCCCGGGGCGTCGGGCGTGGGACGGATCTGTAGGCCGGTGGAGGAGCCGGTGAACATGAGGTTCTCGTCGACGTAGACCTCGCCCACGAATCCCGCGGTGGAGGACAGGCCTGTAATCCCCGGCTCCGTCAGCAGCGCGTAGCCGACAATCACGTGGCCTGTGTCGTCACGAATGACCGGAACCGGCGTGGTCGGGTGCATCAGTGCGGTGGCCGCATCCAGGCCCTTTCCTCCCCCGACTCCCCAGTTTCTCGCGGCCGCCGAGGGGGCGGTCGGTACGTGCGCTAGTTCGATCCACAGCAAGTTCTTGCGCATCAGGTAGGTCGCCACGGCAGCCAGGGCCGCGTCGGTGCCCACGACGACGATACGCAGTGTCTCGCTCGGGGTTTGCGGGGCAGGCTGTGGCTCGCCCAGGTAGTCGACCTTCTTCTGCTTGGAGATCTCGTCCGGGGTCGGGGCCGTGTCTACCGGCAGCACCTCTTTCGCCAGGCCATCGATGAAGCCGAGCTCTTTCCGGGCCGGGATGAGGGGGACGTCGTAAAGCGAATAGGGTGGAAGCGGCGGCGCGGAATTGGGGGAGGCCAGGATCGCGGTGGACTCGGCGAGCAAATCGGAAAAAGCGGGGGCTTCCGCACCGCACTGCAGCACAACAATTCGCATAGGACTACACTTTAGTGCGTTGTCTTTAATCCAGGAGTTGAAGTAGGACTATGGCCGCAATCATTATCGTCGGTGCCCAGTGGGGCGACGAAGGCAAGGGCAAGGCAACCGATATTCTCGGTGGCCGCGTCGACTACGTGGTGAAGCCCAACGGCGGTAACAATGCCGGCCACACCGTCGTCGTCGGCGGTGAGAAGTACGAGCTGAAGCTGCTGCCGGCGGGTGTCCTGTCCGAAAACGCCACCCCGATCATCGGTAACGGCTGCGTGGTCAACCTCGAGGCGCTTTTCGACGAGATCGACGGCCTGGAGGCTCGCGGTGCGAAGGCGTCGCGCCTGCGTGTTTCGGGTAATGCCCACATGGTGGCCCCCTACCACCAGACCCTGGACCGCGTGACCGAGCGCTTCCTGGGCAAGCGCGCGATTGGTACCACCGGTCGCGGCATCGGCCCGACCTACGCCGACAAGGTCGGCCGCGTCGGCCTGCGCGTCCAGGACATCCTGGACGAGTCGATTCTGCGCCAGAAGATCGAGTCCGCGCTGGCTCAGAAGAACCAGATTCTGGTCAAGCTCTACAACCGCCGCGCGATTGACCCGAACGAGGTCTTCGAGTACTTCATGTCCTACGCGGACCGCCTGCGCCCGATGATTATCGACGCGGAGTACGAGCTGAACGAGGCGCTGGATAACGGCAAGCACGTCCTGATGGAGGGCGGACAGGCCACCATGCTCGACGTCGATCACGGCACCTACCCGTTCGTGACCTCGTCGAACCCGACCGCGGGCGGCGCGTGCGTCGGCTCCGGCATCGGCCCGACGAAGATCACCAGCGTGCTGGGCATCATGAAGGCCTACACCACCCGCGTCGGCGCAGGCCCGTTCCCGACGGAGCTCTTCGATAAGTGGGGCGAGTACCTGCAGACCACCGGCGGCGAGGTCGGAGTCAACACCGGCCGCAAGCGCCGCTGTGGCTGGTACGACTCTGTGCTGGCCCGCTACGCCGCGCGCGTCAACGGTTTCACGGACCTGTTCATCACCAAGCTGGACGTCCTGACCGGCATTGGTGAGATCCCGATCTGTGTCGCCTACGACGTCGACGGCGTGCGCCACGACGAGATGCCGCTGACCCAGTCCGAGTTCCACCACGCTGTCCCGATTTACGAGACCATGCCGGCGTGGGACGAGGACATCACGGGCTGCCGCACCTTCGACGAGCTGCCGGACAAGGCGAAGGACTACCTGAATCGCCTGGAGGAGCTCTCCGGCGCCCGCATTTCCTACATTGGTGTCGCCCGGGCCGCGACCAGACGATCGTGGTCAACGACGTCCTGGAGAGCTAGGTAGCTGCTTTCATACCCACCTTTACACCCCACTTTTCGCGCAGTTTTCCTGCGTTAACGAGGTGCACGCCACCCAGGTAATCTGGAGTCAACTGTGGTGACTTTCGTGAAAAGTGGGGTGTTTTGCTGTGAATTGCCGAATTGTGGGGCGCGTCGCGGTGGCGTTTGTGGGTGTTGTTCTTGGGGGCTCGGCGCTTGCGGGCTGCTCGCCGGAGCAGCAGGCCAAGCCCAACCCGACGATGGGCTCCGAAGCTGAGACCGTCACCGTCTCCACCACCGTGACCGTGCCTGCCGACGGCTCGAGCGACTCCGCTGAAGGCGCCCGGGGAGGAGACGCGGCACCGAAGCCGAAGCCAACGCCGAAGCCGACTAGGCAGTCGGCCGCGTCGAATAAGACGGTGGAGGAAGCCTCGGCGGAGGCTATCGCTGAAGCTAATCGCATCGCGCCTTCCTCGCAATATGGTGGAGAATGGGTAGTCTCTGATTCGAATTTCGACCCGGGCAATGATCTTTCATACGCCTTTTTGAACAATACGGGGATGCGGTCGACAAGTCTCGTCGCGCTTTTCCACAAGGGCGAGTTTGTACAGTTCGCCAGCGACACGCCGGGGGATATTGACTATGCCAAGGCTGCAGATGGGGGTGTCGAATGCGGTCTACATGACACCGAAGCATTCTTGGCCTCGGGCGAGCCTCTGGCGAATTCATCGAATTTCAACAAACCCGTCCTGTTCTATTGGGACGGCAACAAGGTCGCACGCCGGGGATAAGCTCGCAGTATCTGGCTAGCCTTTTGGGAAGTAGGGCTTCTAGCGGATGCGGGTGGCCTTCAGGAGCCTTAGAGTGATGGCGAAAAATGCATCCGCGTCTATCGCGCTGTGTTTTTTCCGCCATCACTTTTCACGCCGAGGAGCCCTCCCACCGCATGCTGCCGCCTACGATTCCGCCCTTTAATTCCTTCAACACCAATACCCCGGACACTAGAACTGGCCGCGCCGTTGCTGCCCTCGCAGCGGGGGCACTTGCCATTTCGACAGTCGCCGCCTGCTCCACTGGCAACGACGTCGCCGCGGGGACGTCGGCAAGCGCATCCGGCTCCCAGACCACAGTGAATAAGCAGATGACCTTCGACAAGCAGACCGTAACCCCACTGAACCCGCAGGCGAACTCGCGGCCGCAGGCCGTCGCGAATCTTCCTCGGGGCTTCGATCTGCAGGCCCACCGTGGCGGCCGCGGTCAGTGGACCGAGGAGTCCGCGCAGGCGATGAAGAACTCGCTGGCGCTCGGAGTGACCACTCTGGAGCTCGACATCGTCCTTTCCAAGGACGGCGTGCCGGTCGTGTGGCATGACCCGGACGTCAAGCCGGAGAAGTGCGCCGACACCGCGCCTGCACGGGAGGGCGACCCGCAGTTTCCCTACGTGGGGAAGCTTGTCCACGACCTGACCTTCGAGCAGCTCTCCACCCTGGACTGCGCGAAGAAGCTCGAGGATTTCCCGGACGCCGAAGTCATCGCGGGCAACAAGATGATGACCCTGCCGCAGCTCTTCGACCTCACTCGCGACAACAAGGACATCCACTTCAACATCGAGACGAAGATCGAGGGCGAAAAGCGTGGTGACTCCGCCGAGCCGCAGCAGTTCGTCGACACCATCCTGGACGAGGTTGACCGCGCCGGCGTGGCCGACCGCGTCATGATTCAGTCCTTCGACTGGCGCTCTCTTCCTCTGGTGGCCAAGCGCAACCCGGACATCCCGCTGGTGCTGCTCTGGGACGAGACCACCTGGAAGAAGGGCTCTCCCTGGACCGGCGACGTCAGCTACGACGCAGTCGGCGGCGACATCATCGCCGCGGCCCAGCAGGTCGGCGTGCAGGTCCTCTCGCCCGGCCACAGCGTGCCCTACGGAAAGAAGCCCTCGGACCCGGACTACAACCCGATCGCTACCCCGGAGCTGATCTCCCGCGCGCACGCCGCCGGCATGGTTGTCGTCCCCTGGACCGTCAACGAGAAGGAGACGATGCGCGAGCAGATCGCCGCCGGCGTCGACGGCCTCATCACCGACTACCCGACCCGCCTGCGCGAGGTGCTCGCCGAGCTGGGCATGGACCTGCCCTCGCCCGCCCCCGTGAAGTAGGCCGTGCCACACTTGTAGCCATGACGCGTATGAGAGTGCTTGCCGACGTCGACACCGGCATCGATGACAGCCTGGCCCTGCTCTACCTGGCGGGGCTGCACACAAACGGTGAGATCGACCTCGTCGGGGTGACCTGTTCCGGCGGCAACACGACCGCCGCGTGGGCCGCCCGCAACTCCAAGTACGTGCTGAATCTCGCCGACTGCCCGGAGGTCCCCGTGGCCAGCGGCTTCGAGGGGCCGGCCGACCGCGAGCTGACCACGACCCCCGAGACCCACGGCCCCTACGGCCTCGGCTACAACCTGGCGCCTCCGGCGGCCATCTATGAGCCCGGGCTCCCCGGCAACCCCCACGCGGCCAACCCCTTAGAGCTGTGGCGCCGCGTCATCGAGCGGGCGCGTTCGGTGGGCGAGAAGGTCCATCTTCTCATTACCGGGCCCCTGACCACCTACGCCGCCGCGCTTCGGCGTTACCCGGAGCTGATGCGGGTGCTCTCCGGCGTCACCATCATGGGCGGCGCCCTGGACTACCCCGGCAATACCACCGAGTTTTCGGAGTGGAATTTCTGGGTCGACCCGACCGCCGTCACCGAGGTGTTCGGCACCGCGGGCCGGGTATCCATCGACAGCCCGGAGGCCGCGGTGCGCAGCCTCGCCGTCGCCGCGGGCGCACCGGCGCCGACCATTGCGCCGCTCAACGTCACCGAGACCATCCTCGTCGACGACTCCGACATCGCCGACTGGCGGGGTGCTGGCATGAACCCGGAGGTGCTGCGCGTCGTCAGGCAAGCCCTGAAGTTCTACTTCGAGTTCCATCAGTGGGTGGGGGTGGGATACAAGGCGCAGGTCCACGACCTTTTCGCCGCAATGGTGGCCACGGGTAACGCGGACGTGAAGGTCCGGGGCGCCAGGATTGCGGGCGTCGATAAGCGGACTTTCGGGCAGCAGCCAGCGCGGCGCGGCCAGATTGTCGTCGACCCGGCGGGGGCGGAGGCCAACGTCGTTGTGGCGGCCGATCGCGACGGCGTGATGGCGGAGTTCGCGCGGGTATTCCCCCGCTAAGTGACTGATAAATTCCGTGTACGCCGGCGCCTGCCCGTATGCTGTAGGGGCTTGACCAGCGCGACTGTGCTGACGATGCGCTGACGCTGTGCTGACGATGTGCTGACGGAGCGCAGACAAGACGATGTCGGAAGACGAAAGCGAGTTCACCTCGATGTTTACCCCTCAGACCACCGGTACCCCCTACCAGCCGGGAGCGACCAAGGTCCTCCTCCTCGGCTCCGGCGAGTTGGGCAAGGAGGTGACCATCGCGTTCCAGCGCCTCGGCGTTGAGGTGCACGCCGCCGACCGCTACGAGCACGCGCCCGCCCACCAGGTCGCGCACTACTTCTACGCGCTGGACATGTCGGACCCGGAGGCGCTGCGCGCGCTTATCGACGAGGTCCGTCCCCACTACATCGTCCCCGAAATTGAGGCCCTGGCCACCGACGTTCTCGCCGAGGTGGAGGCGGCGTCCGCAGCGGCCGGATCTGCAGAGGCGGCCGGCGACGGTGCTCAGCATCCGATTACCGTGATCCCGACGGCGCGCGCCACCCAGCTGACCATGAATCGCGAGGGTATCCGCCGCCTGGCGGCCGAGGAGGTCGGCCTGCCGACGTCGCGCTACGAATTTGCTTCCTCCTTTGAGGAGTTCTCGGCCGCGGTGGAGAAAATTGGCTTCCCGTGCGTGGTTAAGCCCGTGATGAGTTCCTCGGGCAAGGGGCAGTCGACGCTGCGCCGCCCGGAGGATGTGGCCCCGGCCTGGGAGTACGCGATGAGCGGTGGACGCGTCGACTCGGGCCGCGTCATCGTGGAGGGCTTCGTCAACTTCGACTACGAGATCACCCTGCTGACCGTCCGCTCCATCGACCCGGCCACCGGCGAGGGTGCGACCTGGTTCTGCGAGCCGATTGGGCACCGCCAGGTCGACGGCGACTACGTGGAGTCCTGGCAGCCCGCGGCCATGAGCGAGGACGCGCTGGATAACGCCCGCTCCGTGGCAGCCCGCATCACCAACGCGCTGGGCGGCCGCGGCATCTTCGGCGTGGAGCTCTTCGTCCGCGGCGACGAGGTGTGGTTCTCCGAGGTCAGCCCGCGACCGCACGACACCGGCATGGTCACCATGGGATCGCAGCGCTTCTCCGAGTTCGAGCTCCACGCCCGCGCAATCCTCGGCTTGCCTATCGACGTCACCCTGGTGTCCCCGGGCGCCTCTGCCGTCATCTACGGCGGCGCCGACATCCAGCAGCCGGGCTACGAGGGTCTGGCCGCGGCGATGAGCACCCCGGAGACGGATATCCGCATCTTCGGCAAGCCTGTCGCGGGCCCGCGCCGACGCATGGGCGTGGCCATCTCGACCGCGGACACTGTCGACGCGGCGCGTGAGCGCGCCAGCGACGCCGCCTCGAAGGTCACGGTCGTCGAGCTGGGCTAGCGGCTAGTTGGACGGCTAGTTGGACTTCGTCACCGGCGGCTCTGCCGACCACGGGAAGACGATCCAGTCGTCGGTGTGCTTCCAGACGTAGTCCGGGGAAATCTCGGAGCGGGACTTGCCGTAGAGGACGGCGGAGCGGACCTCTGCGCCGTACTTGCGCAGCAGGTCCAGCACCAGGTGCAGGGTGCGGCCGGAGTCGGCCACGTCGTCGACGACCAGGAGGCGTCGGTTGGAAATCGACTCGACATCGAGCAGCGGCTCCAGCAGGACAGGGTCCGGGAGGGTCTCCGCAACGTCGGTGTAGAACTCGACGTTGATGGCGTCGGAAAGCTTCACGCCCATGGTGTAGCTGAGCGCGCCCGCGGGGAGGAGACCACCGCGAGCGACGGCGATGATGATTTCCGGCTCGAAGCCGGAGTCAACGATGGTCTGTGCCAATTCACGGGAAGCTACGCCGAAGCCGTCCCACGTGAGAATTTCCTTGACGTCCAGGTCGGATGAGTCTGCATGATAAGCCATGTTCTAACTCTAATCTTTCCGCACGCCACGGCGCACCTTCCTGCATCATTTCGCACTATTTCGCGGTGTGGTGTGGCCTAGCGCTGAAGTGCTGCGGCTACCTCCGTGGCTACCTCCTCGGCAACCTCCGCTGCCACCTGCTCTGCGTCCGGCTCCGCCGGCGCGACGGTGGAGGCCGCGACCATGTCGGCCCACTCGACCAGCTTCTTGCGCTCGCGGCCCTCGGCCTCGCCCGCCGCGCGTTCCGCGGCGTCCAGCGCGTGCCAGCCGTCCCAGGTGGTCACGTGCAGTCCCTTGTCGGCCAGGAAGGCATCGACCTCGGCGGGGGTGTGCTTCTCCGGGGTTTGCAGGCGCCCGGCCTCCCAATCCTCGATGAGGTTGGCGATCGTCTCGTTGGCGTCGCCCTTGGTGTTGCCAATCAGGCCCACGGGGCCGCGGCGGATCCAGCCCGTCGTGTAGAGGCCCTGGATGGGCGCGGCGTCGACGTCGGCGGATGGCTCGGCGGTGTGGACGCGCCCGCCGGCGTCGGGAATGGTGTGGGAACTCTCGTCGAAGGGCACCCCGGGAACCGCGTCGGAGCGGTACCCAACGGCCCGGTAGACCGCACCGACCGGCCAGTCGGTGAACGTGCCCGTCCCGCGAACCCCGCCCTTGCCGTCGAGCTCCGTGCGCTCGGTGCGGATGACGGAGACGTGCCGGACTCCATCGGGGCCCTCCTCGCCGAGAATTTCGACCGGGGACTCGAAGAAGTGGATGAAGAGCTTGTGCGGGGCGCCCTTGGGATCGCGGATGGCGTAGTTCTCGATGATCGTGCAGACCTGGTCGACGATCTTCGACCCGCGCCGGGCCTCCTCGGAGGCAGCGTCGTACTGGATGTCCTCGGGGTTCACCACGACCTCGATGGTGTCTGAGTGGTCGAGCTCCTTTAGCTCCATCGGCGTGAACTTCGCCTGGGCGGGGCCGCGACGGCCGAAAACGTGCACCTCGCGCGCGGCGTTGGCCGACAGACCGTCGTAGACATTGTCCGCGATCTCGGTGACGTGGAGCTCGTCGGCGGTCTTAGCCAGGATGCGGGCGACATCGAGTCCAACGTTGCCGACGCCGACGACCGCGACGGACTCCGCCTCCAGGTTCCACTTGCGGGAGAACTCCGGGTGGGAGTCGTAGAAGCCGACGAACTCGCCCGCGCCGTAGCTCTCCGGCAGGTCCGAGCCCGGGATGGGCAGGTCGCGGTCGCCGGTCGCGCCCGTGGCGAAGACGATGGCGTCGTAGTAGTCGCGCAGCTCCTCGACGCTGACCTGCGTGCCGACGTCCACGTTACCGAGCAGTCGCACCTGCGGCTTATCCAGGACTCGGTGCAGCGACTTAATAATTCCCTTGATGCGCGGGTGGTCCGGGGCGACTCCGTAGCGAATCAGTCCGAAGGGCGCAGGCAGGCGCTCGTAGAGGTCGATGGATACGTCGCGACCCGACTTCATCAGCGCGTCGGAGGCGTAGATGCCGGCCGGGCCGGAGCCGACCACCGCGACGCGCAGGGGCTGGCCGCCGCCGGGCAGTCCAGTCAGGGGATTGGTGTGGCCGTGATTCGAATTGTGGGCGTGCGAGTCGTGGGCGGCGTCGTGTCGTGCGGGAGTCGGTGAAGTCATAGTCAGTCCGGTTTTCCTTATGTCGTGAGTTTGCATGTCGTGGGTTGCGGTGTTTTTGCGATTGCTTGTTATAGACCGTTCAGTCTATGCTTGCTGAAACAGAATATAGACAACCTGGTCTATAGATTGCAACATTGAATTCCGTTGCGGGCCCGGCGCTTACCGTCCGACATTTCTTGCTCTCTGACACATGTCTTGCCGTGGCGCGGTCCTTCGGCGGTGGAAGGAACTGTCATGGGCAAGCTCATTGTCTTTGTGCTGATCGGCCTCGGGGCCCAGCTGGTGGACGGAACTCTGGGCATGGCGTTCGGCGTCACCGCCACCACGTTGTTTATCCTCTCTGGCAGTAGCGCTGCCACCGCGTCGGCGGTCGTGCATGTCGCCGAGCTGGGGACCACGCTCGCCTCGGGTATCTCTCACTGGCGCTTCGGCAACGTCGACTGGCGACGTGCGCTCGGCCTCGGTATCCCCGGTGCGATCGGCGCATTTAGCGGCGCCACCTTCCTGTCGGGGCTCGACGGCGACTCTGCCAAGCCTGTGACTTCGACAATCCTGCTTGGACTGGGGCTTTGGGTAATTATTCGCTTCGCGTTCCTCGCTGGAGCAAGGCGAAAGAAAGTGGTCTGGGGTGCAGGAAAGCTGGCCCCGCTCGGCCTCTTCGGTGGGCTGCTGGACTCTACGGGCGGTGGTGGCTGGGGGCCGGTGACGACCTCGACGCTGCTCAGCGCGGAGGCGGACCAGCCCCGCAAAGTCATTGGCACGGTCTCTGCTGCCGAGTTCCTGGTTTCACTGGCGGCTGTGCTCGGTTTCCTGCCGAAGCTGCGTGAGGAATTTACCCAGCATGCCGGGCCTGTCGTGGGTCTCCTCGTCGGTGGCGTGCTCGCCGCTCCGCTGGCGGCCTACCTGGTCGGACGTATCAATCCACGCCTGCTCGGCATCGCTATCGGCGGCATCCTGGTCGGGCTGAATATTCGCACGCTCCTGGCGTTGGTCGCACCCGGTTGGGTGGTTGCATCCGCGCTGGTCGCATGGACTGTCGTTGTAGTTGCGCTGGTCGTCTGGGCTCGTTCGCACGATACGCTGCGCAGTCTGCGCCGCCGCGTCGAGCTCGAACCTGCCGAGCGGTCCGGGGAAGGCGCTGGCGATAGTGGTTGGGCGCCGGAGGGGGCGTCGGCAAGCGGGGTGGATGAGGTCAGTGGGGTGGATTCCGCGGCGGAGGGGCGCGCAAATAACGGTGTCTCGGTGGGGAAAGCGCGGGTGTGGTAGTCGGTTCTTCGCCCGCGAAGGGTGTCCGATGTTGCACAAAGTAGACCAGTCGGTCTAAGGTTGCAGCAATTCATAAATAGACCGGCCGGTCTATGATTTTAAAAATCTGTTTGAGAAGTTTCACGAAAGCGATCCGAGAGAAATCATGAGCGCACCCACGAAAACAGCCCGCCGCCCCAAGCGCGCGCCCAAGCCGCAGGGGCAGTGGCTCGTCGACGGCAAGGAGCCACTCAACGACGACGAGCGGATTAAGCACGAAGACGCCGGCATGGCGGTCAAGCAGCGCGTGCTCGACATCTACGCCAAGGAGGGGTTCGACTCCATCCCCGCGGAGGACCTCGCCCCGCGCTTTAAGTGGATCGGCCTCTATACCCAGCGCAAGCAGGGCATGGGCGGCGAGCACACCGGCGTGAAGACCAACGCCGAGCTGCAGGATAAGTACTTCATGCTGCGCGTGCGCCTCGACGGCGGCCAGGCCACCACCGAGGGCATCCGCGCGATCGGCGAGATCTCCCGCGACTTCGCCCGCGACACCGCGGACTTCTCCGACCGCCAGAACGTGCAGCTCCACTGGATCCGCATCGAGGACATGCCCGAGATCTGGGATCGCCTCGAGGCCGTCGGCCTGGACACCCACTTCGGCTGCGGCGACGTGCCGCGCGTCATCCTGGGCAGCCCGGTCGCGGGTGTCGCCGCCGACGAGATTATCGACGGCACGAATGCCATCCGCCGCATCAAGGAGGAGTACCTGGCGGGTGACGAGTTTTCCAACCTGCCGCGCAAGTTCAAGTCGGCGGTGTCGGGCTCCCCGCGCCTGGACGTCACCCACGAGGTCCAGGACGTCGCCTTCGTCGGCGTCAACCACCCGGAGCACGGGCCGGGCTTCGACGTGTGGGTCGGCGGCGGTCTGTCCACCAACCCGATGCTCGGCCAGCGCCTCGGCGCATGGGTGCCGGAGTCCGAGGTACCCGAGGTCTGGGCCGGCGTCTGCCGCATCTTCCGCGACTACGGCTACCGCCGCCTGCGCAACCGCGCCCGCCTGAAGTTCCTGGTCGGCGAGTGGGGCATCGAGAAGTTCCGCCAGGTCCTCGAGGACGATTACCTCGGCCGCAAGCTCATCGACGGACCCGCGCCGGCGCCCTTTGAGGGCGACCGCGACCACATCGGCGTGCACAAGCAGGCCGACGGCCGCAACTACGTCGGCGTCAAGCCCACCGTCGGGCGAGTGCCGGGCTCGGACCTGATTCGCCTGGCCGACATCGCGGAGCGCCACGGCGTCAGCCGCATCCGCACCACGGTCATGAAGGAACTGATCCTTCTCGACGTCGCGGACGACCAGGTCGACTCGCTGCTGGCGGAGCTGGACGGCATCGGCCTGTCGGCGAACCCGTCGGCCTACCGGCGCGGCATCATGGCCTGCACCGGCCTGGAGTTCTGCAAGCTGGCGCTGGTCACGACGCGCGAGCGGGCCATCGACCTGGTGGGCGAGCTGGAGAGCCGCCTCGAGGACCTCGACGTTCCCCTGAATATCGCTCTGAACGGCTGCCCGAACGCCTGCGCCCGCACCCAGATCGCCGACATCGGCCTGAAGGGCCAGATCGTCACCGACGCCGACGGCAACCGCGTCGAGGGCTTCCAGGTCCACCTGGGCGGCGCGCTGGGCCTCGGCGCCAACTTCGGCCGCAAGCTCCGCGGACACAAGGTCACCTCGGCCGAGCTCGCCGACTACATCGAGCGCCTGGTCACCAACTTCAAGGCGCAGCGCTTCGAGGGCGAGCAGTTCCGCGAGTGGGTCGCCCGCGCCGACGAGGGGGACCTGCAGTGAGCCCGACCCAAACAATCCGCGAGGCCAACCTCGGGGTCGGCGGGCGCAGCGCGCACCCGAACCCGAACCGTGGCGCGATCATGCACTGCCCCTACTGCGGCGGGGACGACCTCTGGCCCGACATGGAGACCGATTACGCCTGGCAGTGCCGTGAGTGCTGCCGCGTCTTCACGGTGAAACTGCACGGACACATTAATAGGAATCTCGACAGCAATAGCGACAGGAAGGTGGCCTCATGAGCATGGCAATACAGACCCTGAACACCGCCGACGCGCTCGACGTCGACGACGCGCTGGCCGACCCGGCAACCTCCCGCCGACTGCTGGAACTGGCCCTGGACTGGGGGACGAAGCTGGAGTCCGCTACCGCCGGTGAGATCCTGGAGTGGGGCGCCGAGCACCTGCACACCCCGCTGGCCGTCACCCTGTCGATGCAGGACACCGTCCTGGCGGAGCTGGCCTCCCGCCACGCCCCGGACGCCGACCTAATCTTCCTGGACACCGGCTATCACTTCCCGGAGACCCTCGAGGTCGCAGACCAGGTGGCCCGGCGTTACGGCAATCGTTTGCTGTCCATCGTCCCGAAGCAGACCCGCGCCGAGCAGGATGCCACCGAGGGCGTCGACCTCTACAAGACCAACCCGACCCGCTGCTGCGCCCTGCGCAAGGTCGAGCCGCTGGCCGCCGTCAAGCGCCCGTACGAGGGCTGGGTAACCGGGCTCAAGCGCGTCGACGCCCCGACCCGCGCGAACACCCCGGTGCTGGAGATCGACAAGACCGGGCGCATCAAGCTGAACCCGCTGGCCGCGTGGACCGACGCGGACGTCGAGGAGTTCATCGAGGACAACGGCCTGATCGTGCACCCGCTGACCAAGCAGGGCTTCCCGTCCATCGGCTGCGCGACCTGCACGGCCCGGGTCGAGGCCGGCGCCGATCCGCGCTCGGGCCGCTGGGCCGGCACCGAGAAGACCGAGTGCGGCCTGCACCTGTAGCGCTGGCGTCGGCAAGCCTGCAGGACGGCACCGCAAAGAGCAATAGAGCACCACAAGAGCAACAGAAGAGCCAAAGAAGAGATAGCCACATGACCACTTCCACGAAGCTGCCCGCAGCTTTAGACCCGCGCCTGGCCGAGCTGGAGGCCGAGGCGATCGACATTATCCGCCAGACCGCGGGGCAGTTCGACAAGCCCGCGCTGCTTTTCTCCGGCGGCAAGGACTCGGTCCTCGTCCTGGAGCTGGCCAAGCGCGCCTTCGCCCCGGCGGCCGTCCCGCTGGAGCTGCTCCACGTCGACACCGGCCACAACTTCCCGGAGGTCATTGCCTTCCGAGACAAGGTCGCCGCGCAGCCGGGTATTAACCTCCACGTCGCCCACGTCCAGGACTGGATCGACCGTGGCGTCCTCACCGAGCGCGCCGACGGCACCCGCAACCCCCTGCAGACCGTCCCCCTGGTGGAGACCATCGCCGAGCGGGGTTACGACGCCGTCCTCGGAGGCGCCCGCCGCGACGAGGAAAAGGCGCGTGCGAAGGAGCGCGTGTTCTCGGTGCGTGACTTTTTCGGCGGCTGGGACCCGCGCCGCCAGCGCCCGGAGCTGTGGGGCCTCTACAACGGCCGCCACGCCGCGGGCGAGAACGTCCGCGTCTTCCCGATCTCCAACTGGACCGAGGCGGACGTGTGGGCCTACATCGAGGCCCGAGACATCGAGCTGCCCCCGATTTACTACTCCCACCAGCGCGAAGTGTTCAACCGAGGCGGCATGTGGCTGGCTCCGGGCGAGTGGGGCGGCCCGCGCGACGGCGAGACCCTCGAGGTTCGCACCGTTCGCTACCGCACCGTCGGCGACATGAGCTGCACGGGCGCCGTCGAGTCGACCGCGTCCACCATCGCCGAGGTGATGGAGGAGCTGCGCACCTCCAAGCTGACCGAACGCGGAGCCACCCGCGCCGACGACAAACTGTCCGAATCCTCGATGGAGGATCGCAAGAAGGAAGGGTACTTCTGATGACCTCCCACACCGAGACCGCCAACACTGGGGCTGCCCACACCGGCAACTCCGGCAACCCCGCCCTGATCACCGCCGACCGCGCAACCCGCGCCCGCCGCACCCTGCGGCTGTGCACCGCCGGCTCCGTCGACGACGGCAAGTCCACCTTCGTCGGCCGCCTGCTGCACGACACGAAGAACATCCTCGCCGACCAGTACGAGGCCGTCGTCGCCTCCTCCCAGGCCCGAGGTCAGGAAAATCCCGACCTGTCTCTGCTGGTCGACGGCCTGCGCGCCGAGCGCGAGCAGGGCATCACCATCGACGTCGCCTACCGCTACTTCGCCACCGACGTGCGCTCCTTCATCCTCGCCGACTGCCCGGGCCACGAGCAGTACACCCGTAACACCGTCACCGGCATGTCCACCGCCGAGGCCGTCGTTGTGCTTATCGACGCCCGCAACGGCGTCGTCACGCAGACGAAGCGGCACGCAACGGTGGCGTCCCTGCTGGGCGTGCGGCACGTGATCTTTGCGGTCAACAAGATTGACCTGCTGGGCTACAGCGAGGAGGCCTTCCGGGCCATCGAGTCGGACGCGAAAGCGCTGGCCGAGCGCCTGGGCCTGGACAACACGTTCGTCGTGCCGGTCTCCGCGCTGGTGGGCGACAACATCGTCGACCACTCCGAGCACACCCCCTGGTACGAGGGTCCGACCGTGCTGGAGCTGCTGGAGAACCTGGACATCGGCGCCGACCTGGCGGCGGACGCGGAGAGCCCGCTGCGGCTGCCGATTGACTACGTCATCCGCGACCACGCCACCGAGTACCGCGGCTACGCCGGCCGCATCGCCACCGGCTCGGTGCGTATCGGCGACAGCGTCGCCGTCGGCGGCGGGCGGGTCGGCGAGGTCACCCGCATTACCGTTGCTGCCGAGGACGTCGAGGAGGCCGTCGCAGGCCAGTCCGTGGCGGTCAGCCTGGACACCGAGTTCGACCTGGCCCGCGGCGACCTGATCAGCGCCGATGCGGGCTCTGGCGCCGGGCGGCCGGAGGATGTCCGCCGCTTCTCGGCCGTGGCCGTTCACCTGTCCGACAAGCCACTGGCCGTCGGCCGCGTCGTCGAGGTCCGCTACGGCGCCGCCCTGGTCCGCGGTCGCATCGCCTCCGTGGACGCGCTGATTGACATCGAGACCGGCGAGCCCACCGGCGCGCCGACCAGCTAGTGGTCAACGACGTCGCCGAGATCACCGTCGAGCTGGCCCAGGCCCTGCCCATCGACCCGTACCGCGTGGGAGGCCGCGTCGGCGCGTTCCTTCTGATCGAGCCCGGCACCGGCGACAGCCTGACCGCCGGCCTGGTTCGCGGCGGGACCCGGTAGGCCCCGGTAGGCCCCCGGCCAGCCACCGCGCCATGTAAGGCACTGACTCGGAACCAGAATTCATAGCCGAAGGGACCAACTCCATGACCGCACTAATTCTGCTCGCACACGGCTCCCGGCACCCGGAGACAGGGGCCGCGCTGGACAGCGTCGTCAAGCAGGTGCGCGAGGCGCTGCCGTCGCCCTCGTGCGGCGGCCCGAGCCAGGTTCGGCTGGCGTGGTTGGACCTGGATGAGCCCTCCCTGGACGACGTCTGCGCCGACCTCGCGGCTGCGGGGGAGCGTTCTGCGGTTGCGGTTCCGCTGCTGTTCACGGACGCTTTCCACTCGCGCATCGACGTTCCCGCCCAGGTAGGTCGGTGCGATCGACACGGCGTGGCCATCGAGGTCTCGCAGGGGCTCGGGCTTGGCGACGGCACCCGCCGGGCTATTGTGCGGCGCATCGTCGAGGCGGCCCGTGAGGCCTCCTTCTCCGGGCCTGTCGACGCCCTGATTATGGCCGTCGGTTCCTCCGACGCCACCGCGAATCGGGCAGTTCACGATTTCGCGGAGGGCCTTGATGGGATGTTCCCGGGGAAGGTTTCGGCGGCGTTCGCCGTGGGCCCGGAGCAGGTCAAGGGGGCCGCGGCGGTCCAGGCCGCGCAGGCCCGCGCCGCGATGCGGGGTCGCGACCTCGTAGTGGTGCCGCTGTTTACCGCGCCGGGGCTGCTGTGGGACAAGGTTACTGCCGCCGCGACTGCGGATGCTGGTGATCGGGCGGGAGTCTCGGCGGAGGATGACGCGGGTGCTTTCGCAGGTATTTCTGCAGGTGGCGGTCGCGTCTCTTACGGTCGGCCGCTCGGTGACCTGCTCGTTCCCATCGTGTGCTGCCGCTGGGATTCCGTCGCCGGCTACGGCAGGCCGGGGGCGGGGACTGCGGCGTAGGAGCCAAGCCACCTGATGGCAAGCAATCATGGTTATGGCACGGGATCATGGTTATGGTGCGCTGTAGCTTGCCATAACCATGATCCCGTGCCATCAGGTGAGAAGTGGGCCGCCATACCGTGCCATCAGGTGACGAGCGGGCCGCCATGCCGTGCCATCAGGTGGTTTCTGGCCGCGAGCCAGGTCAGAAGACCTGGCTGCCGTGCCGTATTAGCCCTACTCTCCCTTGGCCCCCTTGGAGTGGGCGACCATCTCGTCCCACTCGACGTACTTCTTGCGCTCGCGGCCCTCGGCCTCGCCGGCGGCGTGCTCGGCCGCGTCCAGGGCGTGCCAGTTGTCCCAGTCCAGGAAGTCCACGCCCTTGGCCCGCAGCAGCTCCTCGACCGCCGCCGGTTCCGGGTGCGCCGGGGAGAACTTCTTGCCCGACTCGGCGTCGGCAAGCAGGTTGGCGACGGCCTCGTTGGCGTCGCCCTTGGTGTTACCAATCAGGCCGACGGGGCCGCGGCGGACCCAGCCGGTGGTGTAAAGGCCGGTGATGTGGGCGGCGGACTCGTCGCCGGTGGTCTCCGAGTCGATGACGCGGCCGCCGACGTTAGAAATGACGTTCTTGACCCGTCGAAGGGGATGCCCGGCAGCGCGTCGGAGCGGTAGCCGACGGCGGAGTAGACCGCGCCGACGTTCCAGTCGGTGGTCCTGCCGGTCGGGCGAACTCCGCCGGCGCCGTCGTACTCCATGCGCTGGGTGCGCAGCCCGGTGACGTGGCCGTCCTCGCCGAGGATCTCGACCGGCGACTCGAAGAAGTGGATGTAGAGCTTGCGCGGGGCGTTCTTCGGCTCGCGGATGGCGTAGTTCTCCAGGATCGTGCACACCTGGTCGACGATCTTCGACTCGCGGCGAGCGGTCTCGGAGGAGGAGTCGTAGTCGATGTCCTCCGGGTTCACGATGACCTCGACGTTGGGGGAGTAGTCGAGCTCCTTTAGCTCCAGCGGCGTGAACTTGGCCTGTGCCGGTCCGCGGCGGCCGAAGACGTGCACCTCGGTGGCCTTATTAGACTTCAGCACCTCGTAGACGTTGTCCGGAATCTCGGTGACGTGCAGCTCTTCGCCGGTCTTGGCCAGGATGCGGGAGACGTCCAGGCCGACGTTGCCGACGCCGATGACAGCTACCGACTCCGCGGAGAGGTCCCAGGAGCGCTCGAACAGCGGGTTGCCATCGTAGAAGCCGACGAACTCGCCGGCGCCGTAGTGCTCGGGCAGATCCGCGCCGGGGACGGGAAGCGCGCGGTCGCCGACCGCACCGGTGGCGAAGATTACCGCGTCGTAGTAATCCTTCATCTCCTCCAGCGTGATGTCCTTGCCGAACTCCACGTTGGAGAACAGCCGCAGCTCCGGCTTGTCCATGACTCGGTGCAGTGCCTTAATAATGCCCTTGATGCGCGGGTGGTCCGGCGCCACGCCGTAGCGGATCAGGCCGAAGGGCGCGGGCATCTTCTCAAACAGGTCCACTTCGACGTCGGTGCTGGACTTCATCAGCGCGTCGGACGCGTAAACGCCTGCGGGGCCGGAGCCGACTACTGCAACGCGGAGTGGACGAGTCATGGGGTTGTGTCCTTCTTTCTGTTGTCTCTATTCGCTTGGGGCGCGCACTTTCGGTGATCGCTTTACGACGGCCACGTGTGCAACGCGCCCGCGGAGTCAAAGGGAGCCAAAGGATGCGCCTCAAAAATTGCGCCTTATAAGTAAGGTATGGAGTTTTTCTCTAGTTTTGTTTAGCGCTCCTATGGTAGCGCTGTGGCCTGAGAAATCGAGGGCTCCAATCCTCGCTCCGGCTCTTTAAGGTGTAGCGGGTGCCTGGTTGAAGAGGCCGGACGGAGTTGGAAAAGTTACTCGGAGTTAACGGCGATAGTGTGACCTTGCTCACATTTAGCTGTATTTTTAGTGGATTTGACCCCAAAAGGCTTGGTGTTTCGGGGGTTCTGCACCGAAATAGCTCTGTTTACAGGGGTAACCCAGGGGAGTGAATTGCTCGCCTAGATGTAAGGTGACTCACAAAAGCTCGCAAGTAATGAATTGCGACTCATTTGCACGCTACGTGAGAAAGGAACGTCGGTGAGCGACACCAACACCCATGTCTCCGATTCGGGCGCCGCGGTACTAGTTTCTTCGGTTGACCGCGCGGATAACCTGCACGATGTCATCTCCGCACTCTCGGAGGCCCTCGACGGCGCTCGCCTGTTCCACGCCGTCGGTGGCCCCGCGGGCGCGACCGTTGATGAGGTTGTCGCGGACCCGGAGTCAGCGCTGGACACTATCGTCGCCGCTGTCGAGGCGGACCGTGCCGCTAACGAGGGCTCGGTCATTGTCACCGGCTCCGGTAACCAGGACTTCGATTTCCGCATCGCCACCGTCGCTGGCGCGGGCGTCGTCATCGTTGCCAACGGAGAGGGCTGCAACGCCGAGGCTGGTCAGGCCCGCATCCGCATGGCCGTCTCCGCGGCGAGGGGACGCCACAGCCATGTGCTCGCCGTCGTTCTCACCGGCGATGCTGCCGAGGCCGGCGCCGCTGGAGCTGACTCCCTGAACCTCGACGTCCCCGTCGTCGCTGTCTCGGACACTGAGGGGCTGCGTGCGGCCCTGTCGGCAGAGGTCTCCACGATCATCACCCCGCAGCGTTTCCAGTGGTGGCTGCTGCAGCGTGCGAAGTCCGACCAGCGCCACATCGTCCTGCCGGAGGGCGACGATGACCGCATCCTCCAGGCCGCCGACTACCTTCTGCGCGAGGGTATCTGCGAGCTGACCATCCTGGGTGACCCGGAGTCCATGAACTCCCGCGCCGCCGAGCTGGGCCTGAGCCTCGAGGGCGCCCACCTGTGGGATCCGTCCACCTCGGACTACCTGGAGCAGTTCGCGGAGCAGTTTGCAGAGCTGCGCAAGTCCAAGGGGTGCACGCTGGACGAGGCCCACGAGACCATGCAGGACATCTCCTACTTCGCCACCATGATGATCCACAATGGGCTTGCCGACGGCATGGTTTCCGGCGCCGCGCACACCACGGCGCACACCATTAAGCCGTCCTTCCAGATCATTAAGACGAAGCCGACCGCCTCGACGGTGTCCTCGCTGTTCCTGATGGTCATGGATAACAACCTGTGGGGCTTTGCGGACTGCGCCGTCCTGCCGAAGCCGACCCCGGACCAGCTCGGCGAGATCGCGGTTGTATCCGCCGAGACCGCCGCGTCCTTCGGCATCGAGCCGCGCGTCGCGATGCTCAGTTACTCCACCGGCGCCTCCGGCTCGGGAGAGGACGTCGACCGCGTCAAGGCCGGCCTGGCCAAGGCCAAGGAGCTGGCGCCGGAGCTGGCCGTGGACGGCCCGCTGCAGTTCGACGCCTCCATCGACGCCAAGGTTGCTGCGAAGAAGATGCCGGAGTCGGACGTGGCGGGCAAGGCCACCGTGTTCGTCTTCCCGGACCTCGACGCCGGCAATATCGGCTACAAGATTGCCCAGCGCTGCGGTGGCGCCCTGGCTATCGGGCCGATTCTGCAGGGCCTGAACAAGCCGGTCAATGACCTCTCCCGCGGCGCAACTGTGCCGGATATCATCAACACCGTCGCCATTACCGCTATTCAAGCAGGAGGAAACTAGCCCATGTCCCGACACGTTCTTGTCCTGAACTCCGGTTCCTCCTCCATCAAGTTCCAGCTCGTCGACCCGACGAAGGACACTTCCCAGCCGCCGTACGTCTCCGGCCTGGTGGAGCGCATCGGCGAGGATGACGGCATCGTCAACCTGAAGTTCGCCGGCGAGAAGATTGAGATCTCCGAGCCCATCACGGACCACGCGGATGGCCTGGCCAAGGCCTTCGCGCTGATGGATAAGCACGAGGTCGGCCCGCACAGCGTCGACATCGCCGCTGTCGGTCACCGCGTCGTCCACGGCGGCCGCCTGTTCTCGGGCCCGGAGCTGATCACCGACGAGATCATCGGCATGATCCGTGACCTGATCCCGCTGGCGCCGCTGCACAACCCGGCCAACATCGTCGGCATCGAGGAGGCTCGCAAGCTGCTTCCCGACGTCCCGCACGTTGCCGTTTTCGACACGGGCTTCTTCCACACCATGCCCCCGGCTGCCGCGCTGTACCCGCTGAACGCGGAGGTGGCGTCGAAGTTCGATATTCGCCGCTATGGTTTCCACGGCACCTCGCACGAGTTCGTCTCGAAGCAGCTCCCGGAGCTGCTCGGCCGCCCGGCCTCCGAGATCAACCAGATCACCCTGCACCTGGGTAACGGCGCCTCCTGCGCCGCGATCCGCGGTGGCCAGGCGGTGGACACCTCGATGGGCCTGACCCCGCTTGCGGGCCTGATGATGGGCACCCGTACCGGCGACATCGACCCGGGCATCATCTTCCACCTGTACCGCAACGGCATGAGCATCGACGAGATCGATAACCTCTGCAACCGCCAGTCGGGCCTGAAGGGCGTGTCGGGCGTCAACGACTTCCGCATCCTGCAGGAGCGCATGGACGAGCACGACCCGGACGCCTGGGCCGCCTACCAGATGTACGTCCACCAGCTGCGCCGCTACATCGGCTCCTACATGCTGATTCTCGGCCGCCTGGACGCCATCACCTTCACCGCGGGCGTCGGCGAGAACCACGTCGGCATCCGTCGTGACTCCATGGCGGAGTTGGAGAACTTCGGCATCAAGATCGACCCGGAGCGTAACGCCCAGCCGAACAACGGCCCGCGCCTGATCTCCGCGGATGACTCGAAGGTCAAGGTCTTCGTCGTCCCGACGAATGAGGAGCTGGCTATCGCGCGCTACGCCATGAGCTTCGTGAACTAGTACTTCGTGAACTCGTTCAGCCCACCTGCGCGTAATCGTGCACGTAACCGGCTGAGCAGATAGGGCCTGTCGCACCCCCACACGGTGAATTTTCCTCCCGTGGGGAATGTGCGACGGGCCTTTGGCGTTGTTAGGCACCGTCCGGGCTGTCGGCGTCCCCTCGCTATCGGCCATCTGCAACCTTTCCCGAGGAGTTTCCCTTATGCCAGCACCGACCCTGTTCGACTCGCTGAGGCTCGGCCGCTACGAATTGCCCAACCGGGTAACCATGGCTCCGCTGACCCGGTGCCGGGCGGAGGAGGACGGCGTCCCGCTTCCGATGCACGCCACCTACTACGCGCAGCGGGCGAGCGCAGGAAAGGGCGCCGGGCTGATCGTCACCGAGGGAGCCTTCCCCGCATTTAGCTGCAGGTCTTTCCGCGGCCAGCCGGGTATTGCCAACGAGGAGCAGCAGTCCGCCTGGGCCACCGTCGCCGACGCGGTGCACGCCGAGGGCGGCACCATCTTCATGCAGATCATGCACGGCGGTCGCACGAGCCACCCGGACCTGCTCCGTGGCGCCCGCCCGCAGGCCCCGTCGGCTCTCGGTACGGGCGGCCCGGTGCGCGGCTACAGCGGGAAAATGGAAGGTTCCATCCCGGAGGCGATGACGGCCGCCGACATCGAGCGGGTCAGGGCCGAGTTCGTTTCCGCGGCTCGCCGCGCCATCGACGCCGGACTCGACGGCGTGGAGATCCACTCCGCCAACGGCTACCTGCTGCACCAATTCCTCAGCCCCGCGGCCAACGTTCGCACCGACGGCTACGGCGGCTCTCCCTCCGCCCGCGCCCGCCTCACCGCCGAGATCATTCGCGACGTCGCCAATGAAATCGGCGCGGATCGCACCGCTGTTCGCATCTCCCCGGAGCATAATATCCAGGGCGCACTCGAGACCGATCGCGATGACGTGGTGGCCACCTACTCAGCGCTTTTCGACGCCGTCAGCGACCTCAACCTGGCATATGTGTCGATCCTGCACGCCGAGTACGACGGCGACTTCGTTGCCTTCCTCCGGGACCGCGCGCGAGGCCTCGGAGAGGGTCCTCGAAGCGCCACTACCGCCGTCATCCTCAACAGCGGCTTCGCAGAATACACCGAGTTGGCGGAGGCCCGTCGCATCGTCGAGGGAGGCCTCGCCGATGCCGTTGCCGTCGGCCGCGAACTCATTGCCAACCCCGACCTTGCCCTGAGATGGCAAAAGGGCCTGGAACTCAATGTTCCAGACCCTGACACCTTCTACCTCGGCGGGGAGCGCGGTTACACCGATTACCCGTTCTACAGCGAGGAGTAACTACAACGTTGCCGGAGATCAGGCCCAATCGGCGCTAGTAGATGAAGACGCTGTCGCCGACCTGAAGCTGGTCGAAGTAGGTGACGGCGGCATCGTGGTTCAGGTGGATGCAGCCGTGGGACTGCACGTCCACGGAGCCCTCGTGGAAGGCCATGCCGTCAGTGGTGAAATACACCGAGTAGGGCATCGGGCCGTTGTAAGGGACGGACCACTCATCCTTCACCTTGCGGAGGACCCTCAGGTCGCCCTTCGTGGTCTCGTAGCCCGGCTTGCCGGAGGACATCCGCACCGGCCCGAAGGAGATGTGGCCGTCCTGCTGTAGCCAGGTGGTGTTGTTGGCCAGGTCGACGCAGGCACGAGCGGTCGGAGGGCATGGAGAAGCCGGGGCCGCTGCAGGTGCCGGGGCGGGTGCGGGTGCCGGAGCCGCCGGGGCCGTCGGCAAGAACGGTGAGGGCAGCGAGGTCGGAGGGACCGGGAGGAGGTCGTTGAACCAGCTCACAATCGGCGAGTCCGAGAGCTGGGCAGGAACCGGAGACGGGAAGCCCGGCAGCGTCGGCTGTGCCACCGCGGTGCCAGCTCCGATGCCGAGGGCCGCCGACACGGCGACAGTGGCGAGCGCGACCCGCTTGAGGCCTGCGACGAGCGAAGAAGATGCAGTCATGGACATAGCATAGCCCTTTTAGCGTTGGAATTAGGTAGCGGGAAGTCCACTCTTAGCGCCACGTCCGGGGTCGAATGAGGTTGGCGATGTCGACAAGCCGGTAGCGGTGCCGCGGGAAAGGCGAGGAACGGGCCAGCTTGCGCAGGTCCTGCTCCAGACCGAGTCGCAGCCCTTCCACGGTGAAGGGGACCTCGAAAAGGCCGTTGGCGCTGGCCGCATGGTCCAGGCCGGAAGCGCGCAGCCAATTCAGTGCCGCCGCCATCACCGCAATGCGCAGCTGCGGAAGCCTCGGCTCGTTGGTGGGCAATTCCGCTAGACGACGGGCCGCCCGCCGAATCCGCGATTCCGTCATCGAGGCCGCTGGTCCGGAAGTCAGCAGGAGAATCGTCGTAAGGCGGGCCATGCGCTGGTGACGCGAGTTACCCGGAACTCGGTCCAACTGGGCGATGGCCATCTCGTACTGTCCCTCGGCGGTGAGCAGGCGGGCCAGGCCGAAGGCGGAGGAGACCGTCGTCGGGTTCGCGGCCCACACGACGGCGTAGAGCCGCAGCGTATTGAAGCGAATTGTCTCGACGCTCAATTCGTCGCCGACCCAGTTGGGGGACAACGAGATGTTGGTGTCGGCCGGGAGCTGATCGAGGGCGCTGGTGAGATTCGCGGCGGCGCGGGCTACCTTCGGATCCAGCAGGGACTTTTGCGAAATACCGAGTCGCTGAGCAATCAATTCCAGGGTCGAGGCCAGTGCCAGCTTCGGCGCCGGTTCGCCGGGCAGCATCGACAGGACGTAGTGGAAAGAGGTCAACGCCTCGTCGAACTGATCCAGCAGAAGATAGGTAATTCCCTCGTACCAGCGGTAGCGCCAGTTCTTGCGAAGCCTGTCGGGGGCGTCGCGCAGACTGTTGTGGGCTTGATCAATGAGGCCGAGGTCGAGCTGCGCCCTGACTATGCCCAGCGGAATTTCCACCGAGGAGCCGTACTCGGCGTCGTCGAGCGCGTTGGTCAGCGTCTCAATTAGTTCGCCCGGCTCGGTGAAGGAGGTGGCGCTCAGCAGCCGAGCGCCCGGGTCCGTGGGGTTGATCAGCGGAACGGGCAGCGCCACCGTCACCTCCTGCGGAGTGATGGCGACGCCTCGGGTGATGCCATCAACGAGCTGATCGGTGCGGAAGACCCGGTGTTTGGTGCCGTACGTCGATCGCTGCGGGGAGAAGTAGGAGACCGTATGCGGGAACTGCACGCCGTCGCGCACTGCCAAAATCTCTCGGAGCACGCCCATCAGCTGCGCACTCGCCTCCTCCGCCGAGGCAAATCGACGCTCGGGGTCCGGGTCGCAGGCGCGCAGGAGGAAACGATAGAGGGAGTAAAACCTGCGGAAGAGGGGAACCTCCTGCGGGGTCGGCAGCCCGGGGTCGTAGACGCCGTTGGTGGCGGGCAACTTGATGATGAGGGAGGCCAGCGTCCTCCCGACAGTGTAAATATCGCTGGCGACGGTCGGACCGGTCGTCGCGATCTCGGGCGCCTGGAACCCGGGGGTTCCGTAGATGTGGCCATAGGCGCCGATACCGGTGACAGCGCCGACGTCGATGAGAGTGACGTGGTCCTCGGTGAGCAGGACGTTGTCGGGCTTCAGATCGTTGTAGACCACCCCGCGGGAATGCAGGTAGTCCAGCGCCGGCAGGAGCTCCAGGATGTAGCCGATGGCGAGGTCACAGGGCATGACTCCGTCGGCAAAGGTGCGACGCTGCTTGCGCAGGGAGGGGCCGCCGACGTACTCCATCACGATGAAGTCGGTGGCGTTTTCCTCTGCGGTGTCGTCGATGAAGTTGATGATCTTCACGATGCCCGGGTGGGTAATCTCCGCCAGGAACTCGCGCTCGGCCTGCACCACGGCGTAGTCCCGCTCGTTCTTGGCGGCCATCATGCCCTTTAAGACGACCCAGCGGTCGGAGACATTGTGGTCGATGGCCAGGTAAATCCAGCCCAATCCTCCATGGGCGATGGGGCCGACGATCTCGTACTGGCCCGCGACGATATCGCCCGCGTGCAGTGTCGGCGCCGGCTTGTTGGTGGCGCGAATCGCGTCGTCGTCAAGCACGGCGTCGCGCGGGTCCTGTGGGGTGATGTACGGAAGGTGCACCATGCCGTCGGCGATGGTGCGGCCGCGGTGGGAGTTCGAGCGCTTGCGGCGGAAGTCCTCCAGCGCCTTGCGGTGTGACGCGACGGAGGGGTCGTAGGTGCTGGGCTTCGAGGACTTGGCCGTCTGCGCGGTCGATGCTCCAGAAGTCCCGCCTGCGAGGAGCGCGGAAATGTCGAATTCGTCGTCGTCATCGTCGTCGGCGAAGGGGTCGAAGGCGACGGCCTGCGTCGCCGGGGACTCGTCGTATTCTTCGTACTCGTCGCGGTTTTCTGCGTTGCTCATGTCCTACTTCGCCTCGCTTTCCGCGTACGTCGGGGTGGGCTGCTCACCGTCGGGGAGGAACGGCCCGAACCAAGTGTCGTAAATCTTCTGCCAGGTGCCGTCGGTGGACATTCGCTCGAGCGTTGCGTTGACCTGCCGGACCAGGCCCGGGTTGTTCTTCGCTATGCCCGCTGCGTAGTACTCGTCGCTCAGTCCCCGCTGCACAATCGCGGTCGAGGGATCCTGGTCGTTGATGCCCGCGAGAATGGTGTCGTCCGCGACAACGACCTCTGCCTGGCCGTTTTGCAGTGCGACCAGACAGTCGGACCAGTTGCCGACGAGCAGCAGCATCGAGTCGGGGGAGTTGCGGCGAATCAAGTCCTCGGTTGTCGAGGAGCGGGAAACGCAGATGCGACCGTCCTTGACGTCGCTGGGCTGGGTGTCGCCACCGGGGGAGGACACCAGCACGCCGGCTCGCGAATGAAGGTAGGGCGCAGAGAAGAGCACCTGCTCGCGTCGCTTCGAGGTCACCGTCATTGTCCGTAAAACGACGTCCACAGTGCCGTCCTCGAGGGCGCGGATGCGCTCAGTGCTGTCGACATAGCGGAACTCAATCGCATTCGGATTGCCGAAAATGTCCCGTGCGATCTCCTGCGCGAGGGACACCTCGAAGCCTGCGAGCTCGCCGCTGGCGAAGTCACGGAAACTCAGGAGGTTCAGGGATTGGTCCACGCCGACAATGATGCGACCGCGCTTGACGATATCCGGGATCCGTTGCTCCGGAGTCTCCGAGTCCGGTGGCAGAGTCGAGAGGTCCGCCACGGCTTCCTCTGGCTGCGGCTTCCGCGAATTCGCCGCGTCGTACACAGCGCCCGACGGCAACGGAAAAGTGCCCTTGGCCTGGTCGATGACGCGGGAGTAGGGGTCGTCGACAAGCGGGGGCTGGGTGCATCCCGCGAGGGTGAGCCCCGCGACGACGAGGGCGCTGCAGACGCGTGCGGAGCGGGTTGACGCGCGACGGCGGTTCGGCGTGGGCATCATAGGTACTCCAGGAGTCGGTTACGGAATCCGAGGGCGACCATTAGCGCCGCGATAGCGGTGATGGTGACCGTAAAAAGCGAGATGATCGCCGAGGCCCTGCGGGAGTTGTCCAGCTCTTGGCGCAGCAGCAGGCGGGCGTCCGTGATAGAGGAGCGCAGCGACTCGTCGAGGTCGCGGAAGGCGACCGCCGAAGACGCGGGGGAGTCGGCCCCGGTGGCAACCGTCACCGCGCCGGCGTAGTCGCCCGAGTCCAGGTGGCTCACCATTTCCTGGTGGCCGCGTTCCCACGCCTTAATCGACGTCAGAGCGGCATCGACATCGCGGCTCGGAGCGACCTTCGAGACGTCCTCCAACTGCTTTGTCAGCTTGTCCAAGGACTGCGAGAAGTTTTCGGCGTCGGCAGGTTGGCGCCGTACCAGGCCGAGGGTCTCGGTGGCGCGGAGCTGCTGCGCGCCGATGCGGGCCTCGGTCAGCGCCTGCACCTGGGGTTGCTTGGCGCCGAATAGGGCAGAGCCCTGTAGCGGCTGCGTCGTGGCGATCGCGACGCCGAGGAGCGCGCCGGCCATCAGCAGCGTCGCGCCGAAGAGCCCCACGTTAAACAGTCGGCCGTTCTTCCGCGTCATCCACCACTGCGCCGAAAGAAGCATGATTAGTGCGGCGAGAATGCCGGACATTGGAATTAGCGGGGGAATAGACAGGGCCCGCTGCTCGTCACTCGTATTCGTGCTTGTTTTTTCGTAGAGGGATTGGGCGGCCGGAAGGATCTCGTTGCGCATCAGCCCTGATGCGGAGGCTAGGTAGGCGACGCCCACAGGACGGCCCTGCCTGGCGTTCGTGCGCGCCGTCTCGATCATCCCCGTGTACACCGGCAGGAGACGCTGCACCGTGGTGACGTCGCGCATGGCCGGATCGTTGACGTTGTTGATGCCCGTTGCCGCGCGAGTGGCCGACATGGCTGCCTGCGCGATGGCGTCGTCGAAGTTCGTGCCGAGAGACAGGTTGCTATCCGGGGTCCCTCGCGAGAACGCGGTGTTGGCCGATGCGTCAGCGATGGTCAGTGAGGCGTAAAGGTTTTGCGATGCATGCGCCATCGGCTCGCTGAGCTCCGAGATCCGAGTGAGCTGCTGCTGCCGGTCCGACGTCGTCTGCCACATGGATAGGCCAGCAGCGAGGATTGCGACGATGAGAATTGCCGCGACGGCGGTGAGGCGTCCGGGGGAAGTCGTCAGGAACGAGGCCGAGCGGTGCGCGTAGGTCGCCCACGGACCCAACTTGTCATAGAGGCGCCGTCCCATCAGTCGCGTGAGCCGGTTGCTCGAGGAGCTTAGCTCGAGCTCATCGACGCGCAGATCCGTATCTTTGGCGGGTGCTGCGACGCCCGCCGGGCTCGCATCGCTGGCATCGCTGGCCTCGCCGACTCTATCTTTGCCTCTGAAAAGGGCGTCCGGCCGCTGCGTGGTGCCGTCCGACTCCCCGGTGCCACGTTTAGTCCGGCGGGAACGCGAGGCGCGCGGTTCTTCCGCGGCGGAATCTTTAAGGCGCTCGCCTCCTGGCGTGGTCCTGCCACTGAATCGGGCGCGCCGGGGCCTGCGGGCGCGGTGCGCGCGTGGGGCGGATTCGCTCATGCGCACTTTCCTTCCGACGAGACCAAGTCGACCCAACCGGAACCTCTGCTTTCGAGGGGACCGAGGGGCAGGCGAACTACCTAGAAATAGTAGTCCTCATTGCTTGTGACCGAAAACACAAGCCGTGCTGACGTAGGGTGGAGGCATGCTTCACGATGGAAATGGTTGGTCCGCTGGTCCTGGTGACACTCGATGCTGGGGGCGCTTCGGAGCTGCAGGACTGCTGATAATCACACCTCAGCGCACCGTTTTGATGCAGCACCGCGCTGAGTGGACCTCATTCCCCCTAACCTGGGGTGTTCCTGGTGGGGCTTGTGATTCTCATGAGACTCCTGAGGCGACGGCGCTTCGCGAAACGGCCGAGGAGACCGGCCTGCGCGAGCACCAGCTCCGCATCCTCGACGCTCAGGTGACCACGGGGCCCTACGCCGCCGACCCGAACCGCCCCGAGCTCGCCGGCGGCTGGCAGTATCACACCGTCTACGCGCTGGCCGACGAGGAGCTGCAGACCTTCCCGAACGAGGAATCCCTCGAGCTGCGCTGGGTCCCGCTTGCCGACGTCGACTCACTCGACCTGCTGCCCGCATTTGCGCAGTCGTGGCCGGGCGTGCGGGCGCATGCTGAAAAGTTACTCGGAGAAGCTAGGCGGTAGGCCTGCACAACGTGCACCACAAGCCCGCACGAAGCCTGTGTGAAAACCGCACGAAGCCCGGATGAAAGAGGCCCCGCGGCCCAATTGCTGATCAATTGAGGTGCGGGGCCTAGCCTGACAAACTAATTCCTAAACGGGCCAGGTCCTACTTGGCGTCGGCAAGCGCGGCTGCTCCGGCGGACAGGGCGGTGACGGCCAATACGGACGGCCACGCGCCGATCTTCTTTGCAAGCGGGTGCGACAGGCCGAATGCGCCGAGGTATGCGCCGACCAACGCGGCGGTTCCCGCTGCCCCGGTCTTCGCGTACCAGGTGCGGGCGGCGTAGGCGCCTGCAGCTCCGAGAATGACGCCACCGAGGGGGCGGATTCCGGTTTCGCGGGCGGTCAGCCAGCCGCCAATGAGGCCCACGGCGACCAGCGGAGCCGTCTGAACATCTTTTGCCTTTTTCAGTGCTGTAGCCATAACGGAGACCCTACCAGCGCAAAAATAGAATCCTCTGAGGTTTTGCTGGGAATCTCCCCGTCCCCAGTGAGGGAAGTTGGGGAAAGCGGGGGAAGGCCTCCCCCGGGGATTGTCCCCGCGTTTTATCCCCGGAGGCTTAGAACGGCTCCTGGCGGCGCTGGTGCTCCTCGACGAAGGATTCGGAATGCTCAGCGAGCTTTAGCAGGGAGGGCAGCGCCTTAATCAGCGCGCGGATGTCCCTGTTCGACATGGTGCGGACGATCTGATAGACCATGTCGCCCCAATGGTCGATCAGCTGTCCCAGCATGTCCCGGCCGTCGTCGGATACGTAGAGGTTTTGGGCGCGGCGGTCCTTGGCGTTGTTCTCGCGCTTGATCAGGCCGTTGTCCAGCAGGCGGCGAACCGTGGCCGAGACGTTGGACGGGCGCAGGAAGCGCAAGCGGGCGATATCGGAGACACCGCAGCCAGGGTGGGTCGAGATGAAGTGGAGGACCTCCATCTCTGACTGGGAAATATCCATGCGAGCGTTTGGCCGCTCACCGAGGCGTCGGGTGGACGCCAGGAAGTCGTACAACCCGATGGAGATCTTCTGGACGCTCTGGCGCAGGTTCTCGTCGAACTCTGGGGCGTCACGGTCAGCGGGGTCGGAGAAAGCGCCAATCTTCTCCGGCGTCGCGGAGAACTTCGATGCGTGCGAAGAAGTCATGGATTTTCCTTCCAAAGGAGGGCCTTCACTGGATTTGTAAATACCTTATATGTTCAAAAGAACTTTCCGTGTTGAAAATGTGAAGAAAACATCAAGAAAGTTCGTGAGACGCGGTTTCAGCAGAGTAGTCGACCACGACCGGCGCGTGATCGGACGCGCCCTTGCCCTGGCGCTCCTCGATGTCGATGTAGCCGGCCACTGCCGTCGCCGCCAGCGCTGGGGAGGCCAGCTGGAAATCGATGCGCATCCCCTCGTCTTTGAAAAAGCGCCCGCCCTTGTAGTCCCAGTAGGTCCACTGTCCCGGCGTGAACTGGCGCGTGACCTCGCTCATTCCCGCTTGTTCCAGCGCGAAGAACGCGGCCCGCTCGGGCGGTGTGACGTGCGTCTTACCGGCGAAGAAGCCCATATCCCACACGTCCGCGTCCGTCGGGGCGATGTTGAAGTCGCCGCCGATCATGAACTTCGCGTCCCCGTCGTCGGCAAGCGTGGCGAAGATGTGCTGGCGCAGCGCCTCGAGGAACTCCAGCTTGTACTCGAAGTGAGGGTCGGTGATCTCGCGGCCGTTGGGGACGTAGACGCTGTGAACCCGGACGCCGCCGCAGACCGCGGAGATGTGCCGGGCCTCGAGCTTTTGCTCCGCGTCCGGGTCCTTGTTGAAGCCCGGCTGGCCGGGGAAACCGACCTGGACGTCGTCGAGTCCGACGCGCGAGATGATTGCCACACCGTTCCACTGGTTCAGGCCGTGGTGGGCGACCTGGTAGCCCAGCTCCTCAAAGGCGGCCGCCGGGAACTGGTCGTCGCGGCATTTGGTCTCCTGTACGGCCAGGACGTCGATGTCGTCACGGCGCAGCACTTCCCGCATCCGCTCGAGCCGAGTGCGGGCGGAGTTGACGTTCCAGACGCAGATTCGCATGCCCCGATTGTATCCGTCGCCCGATTCTCGCTTGACGACGGCGCGAACGACACAAGTAGTGCTAGCACTAGTGCGCCATGCGACGAGGCCTGTGAACATAGGAAAGAGAACCGGTTTGGCGCACGCGGGAACCAAACTGCGCGGATGTGCGTTGACTGAGGTGAAGTGGCCCAGTTGGGCGGTCGAGAATTGCAAGGACGGCAGGTGTCGAAGGTGAATCGATGGGTAGACCCCCAGGGTTCCCGTGATTTCTACAGCTCGGGAGTGGAGGACTCGCAGGGCTTTGGCAACCCCTTCGACAATCCTTTCGGCGAGCGCGCGTACCGAGCCATCGACAACTACTCCGGGCCCGTCGGCCCGCTGTCGAGGTTTGACCAATCTGCCCGAATCACACCTCTGACCAGGCAAGCGGCGATAGAGCTGGGCTACGACCCCGACGTGCCCAACGCGCCGCTTGCCCGTCGCCTCGGGGCACTGCTTATCGACGGCGCGCTGTACTCGGCCCTGGTCATATTTCTCGCGGTGGCAGTTGCAGGGTTCGTTGACCCAGCGCTCGGCGAGACCATCGCTCTGGCGACGCTGGTGTTGGGCCCGGTCGGCTTCTATGCATTCCGCTCGGCCGGGGATGCCATTTTTGAGGGTTCCCCGGGCAAGCACATCCTCGGCATGTCGATGTCGGGGCCACACGGATTGCCGGTGTCGGGGCGCGATGGCCTGCTGCGCAACGCCTGGATTCTACCGTCGATGATCCCCTTCCTCGGCTGGGTTGCGAGCCTCGGGGTCGCCGCGTGGATCGCGATTAGCGCGGCGCGCGATCCTCTGGGCCGGGGAATCCACGAAAAGGGTGCGCGCACTCGCGTCGTCGAAAAGCCGGATAGCCGGCATGACCTGGGCGGCTCCGGGCGCCGGGAAATCGGCCGCTAGCGAGCGTTTCGCCGGGCTCCCACTAGCCGACGTGCGCTAGCCGACGTACTCCGCGTAGCGGTGTCGGTGATGTTCGGTGAAGCCCAAGCTGCGATAAAGGGATATTCCGGCCTCATTGGTGGCCAGGACCTGCAGGTAGGCTTCGTCCGCGCCGTTGCTCCCCCCCCAGTGGAGCATGTGGATTCCGAGCAGTGTGCCCAGCCCCTGCCTGCGCATATCCTCCGCGACCTCGACGGCGGAGAAGCCCAGCCAGGTGCGGCCATCGTCGCTGGACGTGAGTGTTCCACGGGTGATGGTTACGGTACGAGGCCCCTCGGCGCCCGGCACGGTCAGCCGACCAAAGCACATCCGGCCGTCGATTTCTTCTCGCAGCAGCATCAGCGCCTTTTCCGGAAGCGTGGTCCCGCGGAAGTGGTACAGGGCCAGCCAGTCCTCGTCGGGCTGGTCCGCAATGTCCACTGCCACTCCGGGCACGGCGCTGGACAGCGGGGGAAGCTCGGTTGTCAGGGGCCTGGTCATGACAATAATGTCGGGGCCGACCCGCCATTCGTCCCCGGCGACCAGCGCCTGCGCCGGTTTCGCGATCCGATCGGGGATCGCAATACGTACGGGGAGCTCGTGCGCGGCGTAGAACCGTTGAATCCGCTCCAGCGGGACCGGCTGCATACCGGCCCCAGCTGCGATCGGAAGCGCAGAGTTCGACCTCTCCGTGATTCCATCGCCGGCGCGCAGCAGCCAACCGGACTCCACGACATGCTCGATACCTGGGAAAGCCTTCGCCGTGGCGACCTCGACGGCGCGAATGTCCGAGTTCCGCACCGGGTGATCCGGCAGCGCCTTGACGATCAGTACTCGCTTATCGCTGAAGTCGACCGCGGGCACCGACTCGTCGGAGCGGACCCCGGCCCGTTGCTGGGGGCGCACGACGAACGGGTCCATGCTGATCACGTGCCCGATCACGTCCGTGGTCTTCTTCCCGCTGGCCGCGACCTCGTCGTCGGACAGCGCGCGGCGGACGATGACGCGCCGTCCCACCTCGACCTCGCCCACGCCCCAGCGGGAGATAGGCAGGCCGTCCTGCTGGCCTTGGCCGACGGCGCCGTGGGTGTTGGCGCCGCCCGGGACGATGTTTTCGTCCATAGATTTAGTCCTCTTCGACGTCGATATCGTCGTGGCCGAAGGGATCCGGGTCGACTCCCGGCAGCCAGGTCAGGCCACCGGTGGTCCATCCCGCGCGCTTGATCTCCTTCTTCGCCATCCGCTTCCAGCGGCCGGTCAGGCAGTCGGTGTAGAGGTATCCGTCCAGGTGTCCGACCTCGTGCTGCATGCAACGCGCCAGGAACCCGGAGGCCTCGATGTGCACCTCGTTGCCGTTTTCGTCCAGGCCCGTCACCGTGGCGTGCTCGGCCCGTGCCGTCGGGAAGCTAAGACCCGGGACGGAGAGGCAGCCCTCGTCGTCGGAGCCGTCGTCGGCAGGCATGGTCTTGGGGATCTCGCTGGTGGTCAGCACCGGGTTGATGACGCAGCCGCGGTGCCACACGTCGTCATCGTCGGGGCAGTTGTAGACGAAGAGACGCTTGCCGACGCCCACCTGGTTCGCGGCGAGGCCGACTCCGTGGGCGCGGTCCATGGTCTCGTACATGTCCTCGATAAGTTCGCGGAGCTCGGAGACGTCCTCGGTCACGGGCTCGGTCGGGTTGTGGAGGACGGGGTCGCCAGCGATGACGATGGGGCGAATAGTCATGGCAGTGATTCTACTCGGGGAATGTGCCAGACTTGGAGGCGATGAAATCGGATGGGAAAGACCAGCTTGAGGGCGATACCGCGGGTGTGGAACCCGCGCTGGCCAGGCGGATGCTCGACTTCGAGAAGGAGTGGCTGAAGGTCGCGCGCAGGGGGCCTCGGATGGCCGGTGCCCGGGACGAGGCGATCCGGCGTCGCTTCGGGGAGGATTTTCCGGCCGGCTCGGTGCGCTATCACCAGGTGCTGTCCCGTCTTCTCGACTCGCCCGCGGCGGAGGCCAGCGAGCCGATTCTGGTCCACAGGCTGCGCGCGCTGCGCGACGGCTGAGCCTCGAATGAGCCTCGAACGAGCCTCGACTGAGACAAAAAGACTCAACCTTTACTTCACAGTTTTCTGCTCGGGCCTATAGTATGAAAATTGTGTCTGACCAACTGAACCCCCAGAATTCGCCACGCCGAGGACGTCATCGTCTCGATGATGACTTCGATGACTTCGACGATTTCGACGAGTACAGCGACTACGGCGAGTACGCGACCGAAGCAGGCACCGACAGCCGCTCGGGCGCGTACGTCGACGCTCCCGAAGCGACCGTCGCAGCCTCCGGTGCCGCGGGATACGCCGCAGCCAGTGGCCGAGCCGACGCAGGAGCAACTGCCGCGGATGCAGAGGCAGCCGAGTACGACGAGTCCGACGATGATGCTGTGACTGGCGCAGGTGCCGGCGCAGGCGCAGTTGCGGGCGAGGGTGCCGGTGCTGGCGACGGGCGCTCCTTGCGGATCCTTGCGGCGATCTGCCTCTTCATCGGCGTGTGCCTTGTCGGCTACGGCATCTATGCCTACAGCTCAGGTGGCGCTGGCAGCTCCGAGACCGCAGCATCCTCGACGTCCACCAGCGCCCAGGGCAGTGCGACGAATGGGGCGAACGGGCAGGACAAGGGCGATAGCGTCGCTCCACCGCCCCCGGCAACTGTCGGGGAGTCCGGCAAGCCCGTCCCCCCGCCCGTAGCGTCCGAGGCTCCGAAGAGCGACGCCCCGGCGGCGCCCGCGAAGGTGGACCGTGCCACCGTGAAGGTGACGGTGCTCAACAACTCGCAGGTCACTGGCCTCGCCGATAAGCTCTCCGAGAAGATTGGCAGCCAGGGCTGGGGCCGCGGTGCCACCGGCAACGCCCCGGAGAACGAAATGGGCGTCTGGGAGCGCACGACCGTCGTGTTCGATCCGGCTAAGCCTCAGGAGAAGGCAGCGGCAGAAGAGCTCGCCAACCAGAACGGTTGGGTTGCGGTGCCGCGCGACCAGCGCTTTGACGGCAAGCCCGCAGGCATTGTTGTCATCGCGACGGACCCAGCACAGTAGGGGATAAGTGAGAGCGCACTCGGGTACCGCTCGGTAGGGCGCACCGGGGTGCGCTAGGGTAGGCTTCGGAAAAATCCGGAGCCTTGAAACTTTTGTAGCCCCGACAGAAACCCATAGAATTTCACGGGCTCGAAGTTTCCCCCATGCTCGTTGCCTTGGGGCTCGGTGTCGTCGGATAGCGCTCAACGTGTAGCGCCGTCGGATATCGCCATCGCGTAGGTCCCTACAACTTCCGACGATTAGTGAGGAATTTTTTCTCGATGAAGAATGTGCGTTCCCGGTTCGGTCTCGTTGTGGCTAGCGTGTGCGTTGTTTCCCTGGGACTGACGGCATGCTCGCCCGGCGAGCAGGGGAAGGACGCGGCGGCCTCGCAGACCAGCGCGCCCGCAGTCAGCGTGAACCCGCAGGCGCCTGCGCTGACTGAGAAGGTCGGCGCGTTCAACTTCATCCGGACGAAGGACGACGGCACGATGGCGATGCTCGCGACCGTCCACGTGAAAAGCGCCGACGGCTGGATGGGGCTCGTCGACGAGAGCAATCAGTTCTCCGTCTTGGAGAAGGGGAAGTACACGGTTCACGCGCGTGGAGCCTCGGGCTGCAGTGGTGTCGGAAGCCCAGCTGCAGAGGGGCTCGGCGTCATCGGCGAGGTGCACGCGAGCGGGAATAAGTCCGTAGATGTGTGGTCGACCCCCTCCAAGGTGGACGAGGACAGCTTTACCACGGTGGCGCTTGTCGACGAGAGCGGCAATCTCGCTGGTTGCGCGAAATCGGTCAAGTGGACCGAGCCCACTGCTGCAAAGAGCTCTTAGTGTGAAAAAATGGGGGGCATGACTGAGGAATTCGCCGGATCCCCCGAACCCACTCTTGGCGTTGAGTGGGAGTTGGCGTTTGTCGACCGCACGACGCGCGACACCGCGCCGGTGGCCGCAAAGGTACTCGACATCATCGATGCCGAGCATCCTGGGCACTCGCTGCAGCGGGAATTCCTCGCCAACACCGTTGAGCTGGTCACCGGTGTCCACCGCACAGTGCCGCAGGCCGTGGCCGACCTGCAAAAGCAGCTGGACATGGTCCTGGACGCCGCCGATCGCGTGGGCGTCGACGTGTGGTCGTCGGGCTCGCACCCCTTCGCGCGCGGCACCGCGCAGCAGGTCAGCGACAAGGGCCACTACTCGGAGATCATCAACCGCACGCAGTGGTGGGGAAACCAGATGATCATCTGGGGGATCCACGTCCACGTCGGTATCAAGGATTCCGCCCGGGTCTGGCCCATCATCCAGGCCCTGGCGACGAAGATGCCGCACATGCTCGCGCTGTCGGCGTCCTCCCCGGCCTGGAATGGCGAGGACATGGGCTACGCCTCGAACCGCAGCTTGCTCTACCAGCAGCTTCCCACCGCCGGGCTGCCCCCGGCCATCTACACGTGGGAGGATTGGCAATCCTACATGCACGACCAGTCGCTCTCCGGCGTCATCAATCACACCGGCTCGATGCACCTGGACATCCGGCCGGCCTCCAAGTACGGCACCATCGAGGTCCGCGTCGCGGATGCCACCTCCAACATCCAGGAGCTGGCGGCCATCGTCGCGCTGACGCACTGCCTGACCGTGTACTTCGACCGCATGTGGGAGGCCGGGGAGGAGCTGCCCAGCCTGCAGCCCTGGCACATTGACGAGAACAAGTGGCGCGCCGCCCGCTATGGCATGGACGCCCTGATCATCGTCAACCGCGACACCGACGAGCGCTGGGTTCGCGATGAGTTGCTCGAGCTGGTCGAGGAACTCTCCCCGCTTGCCGACGAGCTGGGCTGCGCTGCGGAGCTCCAATACGTCAATGACATTGTGGCGGTCGGCGCGGGCTACGAGCGCCAGCGCGCCGTGGCGCAGGCGGCGGGCGCGCTTCCCGCACTCGTCACCGAGGACGAGGTCCGCGACAACGAGGAGAAGCTAGGCCGCACGCCGTGGGCTGCAGCGGTGGACCTGGGAGTCCAGGAGCTGCGCACCGGGCGCCCGATCGACGTGGCGGCCTTCCGCGAGGGCGCCGGATCAACCCAGGGCTAAGGGGCCTCTCGCGATCGAGGTCCTATCCTCGGCAGCCTGAGGAGTCGTCGCGGGCCAAGTTGGCGTCGTCGATAAGCCCTTCCTTGTAGGCCTCGTGGCCCACGCGGTTTCCAATGATCGGGGCGGTCCCGAGCGCGAAGCAGATGATGAGGGTCAGCAGGCCCAGGTCGCCCAAGGTGGTGGTATCCCGGGTACCGTGCACGAGGACGTGCAGGAGGGCACCTGTCAGCGTGAGCATGAGTCCGAGAGTTTGAGGCTTGGACGAGGCGTGCATGCGGCTGACGGTGTCGCGGAAGCGCGCCAGCCCGATGGCGGCTGCGAGGCACAGCAGTGCGCCCGAGACTACCGCGCCGATTGCGATGATGTCTGCGATGAGGATCATAGGGGGAGCTCCTTACTCGGCCTGATCGGCCTGCTCTGCCTGCTCGGCACGGTCGTCGGGGACCCGGAATTTCGCCACTGCCAGCGAGGACAGGAACCCCAGCAGCGCGATGACCAGCATGGGGTAGACCACCGAGGTGTCCAGACGCCAGGCCATGAACGCGGCCAACATGCCCTGGAGCATTGCGGTTAGGGACTCAAGGCTGATGAGCCGATCCAGCGAATTCGGGCCGGCAAGCATGCGCCCGAGGGTGATGAGCGTCGCGACGAAGTAGATCGCGGCGGCAACCCCGAGGAGTGCGTTGAACAGTTCTGGGTTCATCGGATGCCTCCTTCGGCGGTGTCGTTCACGTCTCGGTTTTCGAAGGCTCGGATGACTCGCCTCTCCATCCTCGCCAGCTGGGCGACGTGGCGCTCGATCTGGCCCGTGGAGGAAGCATCGAGGATATGCAGCGTCAAGGTCTTCTTCTGCTTGTCGACGTCGATGATGATTCCTCCCGGCTGCAAGTTGATTAGCGCCATTGCCGTGGCGAGAGTGATGTCGCCGCTCACGCGCATGGGCACCTCGATGATGGCGGCGGGCGGGGGATCGGCGCGGCGCACCGCGATCCACGCCACCTGAACGGAGGCGACGAGGAAGTCGATGGCCCAGGACCCGAATAGCCGGACCAGGCCGGAGAAGTTCAGCTCCATCGCACTGACCGGCGGCAGTGGCAGTGGCACGGCCACAGTGAGCAGCGCAATGACCAACACGCCGGAGACCACGTTGCCCACCGAGACCTCGCCCCACAGGAATATCCAGATGACCAGCAGGAGCAGGAACATGACCAGCGATATCCGCGGGGGCTTCTTCAGACCCTTCTTGCGCGTGGGTTTCTCACTCATGGCTGTCACCCGCCTTCTCCGTCACGGCGTCCGGGGACCACGGCTGCTTTGTGCGGCCAACAGCTCCGGGCGGCCCCTCAAGGGAATCGACGTCCCGCACCCCGAGGACCGCGGTGCGGTACTCGGAGACGTTGGCGACATTCGTCGCGGCGCGGTCGGCAACCGTCGACAGCGGACCCGCCAGGACGGTGACAGCCACGGAAGATGTGACCAGGAACATCGTCGGCGCGAACATGCCCAGTGGCATTCGGCCCACGTCGGCCCGCTCCGCCAGCGTGACCGTCCTGGTCTGCTCCCGCAGTGCGGCGGGTGTGGCCAGAGCGATGTCGCCCTCGGGGGCATCGGAGCGGTCTCGCCAGAATGCCTTCGACCACACCAGGATCATGGTGTAGAGCGTCAGCAGGGAGGTGACAATCGACCCAGCGACCAGGATCCACGCTGTCGCCGACCCGTTCTCGGCGCCGGCCTGAATCAGCAGGACCTTGCCCAGGAATCCCGAGAACGGTGGGATGCCGCCCAAGTTCAGCGCCGGCACCAGGTAGAGCACCGCGAGCAGTGGCGACGCCTTCGCCAGCCCGCCCAGCCTGCGCAGCGAGGACGAGCCCGCCTGCCGCTCAATCAGGCCGACGACCAGGAAAAGCGCGGTCTGCACCAGGATGTGGTGCACGATGTAGAAGATCGCGCCGGTCAGACCGGTCGAATTCCCGACGGCGATGCCGAAGATCATGTAACCGATGTGCGAGACCAGCGTGAAAGACAGCAGTCGCTTGATATCGTTTTGCGCCATGGCACCGAGGATGCCCATCAGCATGGTCGCCAGGCCCGCCCACATCAGAACGTCGTCAAGCCCACCACCGGGGAAGACCACGCTGCGCGCGCGGATGATGGCGTAGACGCCGACCTTCGTCAGCAGGCCCGCGAAGACCGCGGTGACCATGGACGGAGCGGTGGGGTAGGAGTCCGGCAGCCACGACGACAGTGGGAATATCGCCGCCTTGACCGCGAATGCGACCAGCAGCACGGCGAAGATGGCGGTGCGGGTACCGTCCGGGATCTCCTCCATGCGGATGGAGATGTGCGCGAAGTTCACGGTGCCGACCGACTGATAGACCAGCCCGATGGCCAGCAGAAACACCATCGACGAGAGCATGTTCACCATCACGTAGGACACGCCCGCGCGGATGCGTGACGACGACGCGCCCAGGGTGAGCAGCACATAGGAGGCCACCAGGAGCACCTCGAAGCCCACGTACATGTTGAACAGGTCGCCGGCGAGGAAGGCCATGGATACGCCCATGTTGAGCAGCATGTACGTGGGAACGAAGACGGAGATGGGCTCGTTGTCGTCGCCGTCGGAGATGCCCTGGCCGATGCCGAACCACATCACTGCGAAGAGCACCAGCTGGGAGACGGCGACCATCAGGACGGCGAGGTTGTCGGCGACCAGCGTAATGCCGATCGGCGAGTCCCAGCCGCCGACCTGCACCGTGTGGATGCCGTGGGCGTAAATGAGATAGACAAGCCCGACGGCGATGAGCAGGAGTGCGCCCAGGGATGCGAGCGACAGCGCCTGCTGCAGGCGCGGCCTGCGCGAAAACAGCAGCGCCAGCGCGGCGGTGGCCGCCGGGACGATGACAGGCAGGGGGATGAGGAAGTAGATCAATTGCTCGGTGGTCATGCTAGTCCTCGTCCCCCTTCTCGCCGTTGGCGAAATTCGAGGTGCCCCTTGGGCTATCGGCCTCGATCGGCTTTTCGAAGCTCTCGGGGCCGAACTTGTCTCCGGCCTCTGTGGGGCGGCCGGTGGTGGGGTCGTCGGAGCGGTCGTGGTCGGGGGCCGCCGAGGGATCGTCGGCTCGGCGCAGAGCCAGGCTGCGATCCTCGTGGTCGTCCTGGACGTGGTCGCCGACGCGGTAACGATGCTGGCGATAGGCCAGGGCGAGCAGGAACGCGGTCATGCCCATCGAGATCACGATCGCGGTCAGGATGAACGCCTGGGGGAGCGGGTCCGCCGATTGCCCGCTGGTCAGCGACTCTCGGCCCCAAATCGGCGGACTGCCAGGCCCGCCTGAACCAAGAAGGATCAGCAGGTTGATGCCGTTGCCCATGAGCAGCAGGCCCATCAGCATTTTGGTCAGGGCACGGTCCAGGAAGAGGTACACGCCGGCGGCGATGAGGACACCCACGGCTGTTAGCAGGACGAAGTTCAAAATCACTGCTCTCGCTCCTTTCCGGACGTCGTCGGCATAGTCGCCCCGGCTGCCGGCAGCCTGTTGCGCAGGCCCCTCGAGCGACCCAGCGCCGTCAGCGAGACGCGCCGGGAACGGGCGCGCTGCGCTCGGCGGGTGGTCTCCACATCAATGCGACCGCCGAGGCTGCGCAGGATGTAGATGATCGTCCCCACAACGATGAGGAAAACACCGAGGTCAAAGAGCATCGGGGAGACGACGCTGACCTTCCCGATTGTCGGGATGTCGACGGCGGTGTACCAGGACCTCAGGGGAGGCCACTGAAGCAGCAAAGGCCACACAGCGCTCATCGCGGCCAGCAACAGGCCCCCGCCGAGGAGCACCTCCGTGTTGATCGGTACGGTTGCGGCCAGCTCTTTGCGCCCGCCAATGATGTAGCGCATCGCAAGGGCTAACGACGCCACCAGCCCCGCGGCGAACCCGCCGCCCGGCGCGTTGTGCCCGGCGAAGAAAAGGTACGCGGCCACGACCATCATCGCCGGGAAGAGCAGCCGGGACGCGACCAGCACCATGATGGGGTACTTCAGCTTCTCCGGCTCGGAGGAGGGATCGGTGGACATCAGCCAGCGGGCGTCGCCGCGATTGCGCCGTCCCGGCGCGGTCTGCGACTTCGGATAAATGGTGTGGGTGCGAAACACCAGCGACGCGATGCCGACGGCGACGATGACAAGAACGGAAATCTCGCCGAAGGTATCCCATGCCCTGATATCGACAAGGAGGACATTGACGGCGTTTGCCCCGTGCCCGATGTCCTTCGCCAGGGCCGGAATATCCTCGGAGATCGGGGCCGTGCGCCGTGAAGCCATGGCGAATGCGCCGAGGATAGGAACGGTGAGCCCGACCGCGATGGCCAGCCACGCGCGGTGGCGCTCCCACTTCGGGCGTGCCCCCGGTGCGCGCGCCGGGAGCGTGCGCAGGACCAGCACGAAGATGATCATGGAGACCGTCTCGACCAGCAACTGCGTGAGCGCCAGGTCGGGGGCGCCGTACATGGCGAACAGGATGGACAAGCAGTAGCCGGTCACGCCGACCATGATGACGCCCGAGAGCCTATTGCCCAGGCGCGTCGCAGCGAGTGCTGCGATCACGATGACCAGCGCCACCGCGCCCTGAGGTGCAGAATCCCACAACTCCATGCGGATATCGTCGCGGTGGCCGAGCAGCAGCGCACAGACCGGCAAAATGATCAGGACCAGCAGGATCACCGCTTCGTTCAGGGGCAGCGAGCCGCGTTGCGTAGCCGCCGTAGCCCGCAGGGACAGGCGTCGGGCCGTATCCAGGGCGCGGTCGTAGAGCACGTCCGCGCTACCGAGCGCGGGCTGGTCGAACTGGAGCTGGCGGACGAGGTTCCGCTGCCAGTGCATAATCCAACCCGTCAGCAAGATCGTCGCCGTCAGGGCGAGAGGCAGAGTCCAGCCGTGCCACAGGGCCAGGTGCGTGTGATCGTGGGAGTCCGGGAACGCCACCCCGAGGTACGGGGCAATTGCGCGGTCTAGCACCTGGGGAAGAAGACCAGAGAGGACGCCCGCAACGGCGAGTACCCACGCCGGCCCAATCAGCGCCACCGAGGGCCCATGCATCCCGGCCACAGCTTCGGAGGTCCCGCCGCCGCAGACGTGGGTTTTCGGCTTCGTCGCGAAAGCACCGTGGAGCAGGTAGAGCGAATAGGCGACGGTGAGAATCGAGCCGACGGCGAGCCCGGCCGTCGTAAAGACTGCGGGCATCCCGTGCAGTGGCTGCGCGGTGAGCACCGCGTCGAGCGCCGCCTCCTTCGCCACGAAGCCGAACAGCGGTGGCACTCCCGCCATGGATGCGGCGGCGAGCACAGAGACGGCGACCAACTGAGGCGCCTTTCTCCCGAGCCCCGAGAGCTTGCGGATATCGCGGGTACCCGTCAGGTGGTCGATAGCGCCGGCCACCATGAACAGCGTCGCCTTGAACATCGCATGCCCCAAAGTCAGCGCCAGAGCAGCCAGCATCGCCGCGCGCGTGCCGACGGAGGCCACGGTGATGATGAAGCCCAACTGGCTGACCGTGCCGTAGGCCAAAATGAGCTTGAGATCCTTCTGCCTCAGGGCCATCCACCCGCCCATAATCATGGTGACCAGGCCCAGCGGGATGATGGTCAGGTGCCAGGTCTCGGTCGTACCGAAGGTGGGGGCCAGGCGGGCGACCAGGAAAACGCCAGCCTTGACCATCGCAGCTGAGTGCAGGAAGGACGAAACCGGCGTAGGCGCCGCCATTGCCCCTGGAAGCCAGAAGTGAAACGGAGCGATCGCCGATTTGGACAGCGCCCCGATGAGCAGCAACACCGCGGCGGTGGCGACGGCGGGGGAGGAAATCTGCTCCGGCGTGATCGCGCCGGGCGCGGTGAGGGCGGAGAAATCCCAGTGGTTGGTGGTCACGCCCATCAGGATGATGCCGACCAGCATGACCAATCCGCCGAGCGTGGTGACCAGCAGCGCCTGCCCAGCGGCGCGTCGTGAGGAGGCGCGCTCGGCGTAGAAGCCCACCAGGAGAAAGGAGAGTACCGAGGTAATCTCCCAGAAAATGAACATCAGCAGGATGTTGTCGCTGACGACGAGACCGTACATCGAGGCCGCGAAAGCGACCATTTGCGCCGCGAAGGCGCCGATGCGTCGGCGTTTACCCGGTGGTGGATTCACGAAATAGCCGGAACAGTACACCAGTACGAGAAAGCCGACGGTCAACACCAGCGTGCCGAAGAGGGATTCGATGGCACCGAGTCTGAAGTGCACATCCAGGTGCACGGCAGGCATCCACTCGAAACGCTCGACAGCAGGTTCGACGGGCCCCGAAAGCGCGAGGCGGGCTAGGTTCCGTCCCGTGTAGACGGCCCCACCGACCAGGGGTAGTCCCAGGAGTGCGAAGCCACGGGTTCCGAGCCACTTAATCGTCCATGGTGCAACCGCCGCGGTGGCGAACAGGATGCACAGGAGAACAGTCACGTTTCCATCATGAATGAGAGGAAGCGAATACCGCAACCTCTTTCGGGGTTAACTAATTGCCCGCGATGTGTTGATAGGTGGGCGACAGGTGAACGAGCGTAGGCCCTTTTTGTGGGGGTCTGCCTTGCGGGGGCCGCTGGGGAAAGCTAGCCGTGCAGGCGGTTGGCTGCGCAGGTCATCGCGGTCAGCACCGACGCCTCTGGGGTCTGGCCGAAGCCCATGGCCCACACGTGGTCGTGGTTGTGGGCAGCGTAGACGAAAGTGGCGGTAGCTTCGAAGATTTCGAACTGGTGGAATTCCACGATTTCGATGCGGTAACCGGCGTCGGCAAGCAGGTTGGTGCACGCGGACACGGGGCCCATCGCGGTGATCTCCTCGGAGAAGGTGCGCGAGTTGCCCTGGCGGTCAGTCAGGGTGAGGTCCGCGTTGAAGCGGATACGGCCGAGGGTGCCGCGCTCGGCGTCGAATGTGCGGATCTGGACCGGACCGTGTGTCGGAGAATAGGTGTCCATGAAATTGCGCCACGTCATTCCGCGAGCTTCCTGGCGGAGGCCTCGGGGCAGGCGGTGTCCGAAGCGAGCCCGGAAGGGGTCGTCGGAGAAGGTGCGCACCGTACGCTCGCCCTCGCCTTCGTTGGCCAGGGAAGGTCGCTTACCTGTGAAGGTCGTCGACGTGGACATGTTCTTGGTGGTGCGGGTGGAAAACATTCTTTGTGGTCCTTTTCGAAAAATCTCGGTGTGTTAACTCATGTGAGCCAGTTGCGGACCAACCAGGTGCTTCGGAAAGTTGCGGCCAGAGACCCCGTGTGGAGGGGCTAGTCCGTGTGGCCTCCACCGGGGTTCGTAGCCTTCGCTACTCGAATAAGAATGTTCTTCTGCATGGGTGGCACTTTAATACAAAAAGAAGTTGTGACACAAGTCTCTTTTGTGTTCCCGCTTGGGGTTTTACAAAGTTTCGCCCTCGCGCAAGCACGTAAAAAGCGCCGCTCACCTGCGCTGCTGTGGAGGGGGTCAAGCGGAGGGAAAACAAACGGAAAAGTGAATTTTCCCTCCCCTCCCTGGGGGCTGTCATCGCAGGTGAGCGGCGCTTACCGGTGGCTAACGGGGCCTCGCTAGCCCCTATCGCTCGCCAGAGGTTAGCTGTCAGGGGCTAGCTACAGCGAGTTCACGCTCGACAGGAATACGGCCTCGCCGATGGCGATGTCGCGAATCTCGTTCGGGTCCACCGACTCGTCCGCCGAGTGAATCCGGCATTGAGGCTCCTCCACGCCGTAGAGCGCGATGTCGGCGCCGGGCACGGCCTCCAGCAGGGTCGCGCACAGCGGAATCGACGCGCCCTCGCCCATGCTGGCCGTCTCCTTGCCGTAGGCCGCCGCAAGCGAGTCCGACACCAGCTTTACGACGTCGCCCTCGACGTTGGCCCGGAACGGGTTGGCGAGCTCATCGCGCTTGATAGTCAGCTTCACGTTCCACGGCGCGTGGGCGCGCAGGTGCGCCTCCAGGGCATCCTGTGCCTCGGCGGGGTCGACGCCGCCGGGGATGCGGAAGTTGATGTGCGCGGTGGCGGTGGCGGGAATCGCGTTGACCGCGTTGGTCGCCGGTGGGCAGTCGATGCCGGTGACGATGACCGCCGGGCGGGCCCAGGTCAGGTCGGCGACCGAGTTGTCGGCGTCGCTGAGCAGGTCGACGCCGTCGAGCACGCCGGCGTCGCCGCGGAAGGTGGCCTCCTCGTAGTCCAGGCCTTCCCAGTGCTGCGAGCAGTCAAGGCCGTCGATCGTGGTGTGTCCGGCCTCGTCGCGCAGGCTGTCGAGCATGCGGATCAGCGCGGCCAGCGCGTCCGGTGCCGCGCCGCCGAACATGCCGGAGTGGACCGGCTGTTGCAGCGCGTCGACGCGCACCTCAATATCGGCGGTGCCGCGCAGGGTGGTCACCAGAGTCGGTTGGCCGACCTCCGCATTTCCGACGTCCGCAATCAGGATGACGTCGGCCTGGAAGAGCTCCGGGTTGGTCTCGATGAGCTTGTTGAGTCCCGCCGACCCGCGCTCCTCGGAACCCTCGACGATCAGCTTGATGTTCGGCATATCGACCTGGCCCGCAATGGCGTCGTCACGCAGGGCGCGCAGCGCGGCGAGGTGCATGACCACGTTTCCCTTGCAGTCGGCGGTGCCGCGGCCGTACCAGCGGCCGTCGCGCTCGTCGAGCTGCCAGGGGCTGGCGGTCCATGCGGAGGCGTCGCCCTCGGGCTGCACGTCGTAGTGGGAGTAGAGCAGGACCGTCTTGGCGGACTCCGAGGACCCCGGGACGAAGCCGGACAGGGTGATGGAGCCGTCGATCGTCTGGTGCGAGGTCAGCTCGATGCCCAGGTCGGCGAACATGTCGGTGACGGCGGCGGCCGCGTCGATGCAGGCCTGCTTGGTCTCCTCGGTGCCGTGGACGGAGGGGAAAGCGACCAGGTCGGAAAGCTGCGAGCGCATGGTCTCGCGCTGGCCGGAGATGTGGGTGCGCAGGGCCTCGGTCAATTCCTTATTAATAATGCTCATGAGCGACAGTGTAGGCGCATCCGGCTCGGCGCCTCGCGACGCGATGGCCGGTACCTCGCGTTGGGCTGGTCGATGCTTCGCGACGTCCTGTGCGGCGACGGGCGAAGTGAAGGAGACGTGCCAAACCTTGCACTCGAGGGTAGGGAGTGCTAAAAAAGTGAGTTAGCACTTGAATTATTAGAGTGCTAAAAAATCTCAACAAATCTCAAAAAGTACAGGTTGACCTCGGTGATGGAGAGGGTGGCACTTCCCTCAAATCACATGCCGTCGCGGGCGCCAGGGTCAACTCCCATGTAAGTGCCACTTATAAACGGAGGATTCTTAAAACCTCATGGCTAAGATCATTGCATTCGACGAGGAGGCCCGCCGCGGTCTCGAAAAGGGTCTGAACACCCTGGCCGACGCCGTCAAGGTCACGCTGGGCCCGAAGGGCCGCAACGTCGTCCTCGAGCGCAAGTGGGGCGCACCGCTGATCACCAACGACGGTGTCTCCATCGCACGTGAAATCGAACTTGAGGATCCGTACGAGAAGATCGGCGCAGAGCTGGTCAAGGAAGTCGCCAAGAAGACTGACGACGTCGCAGGTGACGGCACCACCACCGCTACCGTCCTGGCCCAGGCTCTCGTCTCCGAGGGTCTGCGCAACGTTGCCGCGGGTTCCAACCCGATGGGCATCAAGCGCGGTATCGAGAAGGCCGTTGCTGCCGTTACCGAGAAGCTGCTGGCTTCCGCTAAGGACATTGAGACCAAGGAGCAGATCGCTGCTACCGCTGGTATCTCTGCCGCTGACCCGGCCATCGGTGAGCTGATTGCCACCGCTATGGACAAGGTCGGCAAGGAAGGCGTCATCACCGTGGAGGAGGCCAACACCTTCGGCCTCGACCTGGAGCTGACCGAGGGTATGCGCTTCGACAAGGGCTACATCTCCGGCTACTTCGCCACCGACATGGAGCGCCAGGAGGCAGTCCTGGAGGATCCGTACATCCTCCTGGTCTCCTCCAAGATCTCCAACATCAAGGACCTGCTGCCGCTGCTGGAGAAGGTCATGCAGTCCGGCAAGCCGCTGCTGATCATCGCCGAGGACGTCGAGGGTGAGGCCCTGTCCACCCTGGTCGTCAACAAGATTCGTGGCACCTTCAAGTCCGTCGCCGTCAAGGCTCCGGGCTTCGGTGACCGTCGTAAGGCGATGCTGCAGGATATGGCTATCCTGACCGCCGGCCAGGTCATCTCCGAGGAGGTCGGCCTGTCTCTCGAGACCGCCGATCTGCCGCTGCTGGGTCGTGCCCGCAAGGTCGTCGTCACCAAGGACGACACCACCATCGTCGAGGGCGCTGGTGACCAGGCCGCTATCGAGGGTCGCGTCAACCAGATCCGCGCTGAGATCGAGAACTCCGACTCGGACTACGACAAGGAGAAGCTGCAGGAGCGCCTGGCGAAGCTCTCCGGCGGTGTCGCGGTCATCAAGGCCGGTGCCGCAACCGAGGTGGAGCTCAAGGAGCGCAAGCACCGCATCGAGGACGCCGTCCGCAACGCGAAGGCCGCCGTCGAGGAGGGCATCGTCGCAGGTGGCGGTTCCGCACTGCTGCAGGTCGCACATGTGCTTGACGACGAGCTGGGCCTGACCGGCGACGAGGCCACTGGTGTCCGCATCGTCCGCGCTGCCCTGGCTGCACCGCTGCGCCAGATTGCCCTGAACGCTGGCATGGAAGCCGGCGTCGTGACCGAGAAGGTCGCCTCTCTGCCGCAGGGTGAGGGCCTCAACGCCGCGACCGGCGAGTACATCGACCTGATGGCTGCCGGTATCAACGACCCGGTGAAGGTCACCCGCTCGGCTCTGCAGAACGCAGCGTCGATTGCGGCCCTGTTCCTGACCACCGAGGCTGTTGTCGCCGACAAGCCGGAGCCGGCTGCACCGGCAATGCCGGGTGGCGATGAGATGGGCGGCATGGGCTTCTAAGCCTCGCTCATCCCGGCCGCGGCTAGGTGGTCGCATTAGGGTGGCGCACTAGAGTGGGCGCATCGCACTGGTGCGACAAGGCCACCAACGTCAAAGCGATTGTTCGGCGGGCGCCACGCTTTCTACAGGGGATTCTCTAAGGAGGATTTTCCCAAGGGAGCGTGGCGTCCGCCGCTTTTGTACGGTCGGTTGGTGGCCTCTTGATCTGTTCCCCCGCGAATGCGGTAACTGGGATAAGTCGTCCCTGGGAAATTGCAGGTGAAGGCACCCGAATAGGGGGCATGAATGCTGTGAATTAAGTAAGATAAGTGTCATGGCTGACAAGAACGAAGAGGAATTCCACATCGTCGATTTGGCGAAGACGGAAGGGTACGTCGTTGACGATTCCGACGAGGATGATCCGGTACTGATTACACCGGACGGGGCCCCGGTGGATACGTGGAGGGATGACTACCCGTACGAGGAGCGCCTGTCTCGCAAGGAGTATGAGAAGACCAAGCGCAAGCTGCAGATCGAGCTCCTGAAGTGGCAGAACTGGACCAAGGAGACTGGCCAGAAGCACATCATCATCTTCGAAGGCCGTGACGCCGCCGGTAAGGGTGGCACCATCAAGCGCTTCAATGAGCACCTCAATCCCCGTGGCGCTCGAACCGTGGCTTTGGAGAAGCCGTCGCCACGCGAGTCGACCTCGTGGTACTTCCAGCGCTACATCCAGCACTTCCCGTGTGCGGGTGAGATCGTTTTCTTCGACCGTTCTTGGTACAACCGCTCGGGTGTCGAGCGAGTCATGGGCTTCTGCACGGAGTCGCAGCACGCGGAGTTCCTGCGTGAGGTTCCGATGCTGGAGAACATGATTCTGGGCTCGGGCATTTCGCTGACGAAGCTGTGGTTCTCGGTGACCCAGAAGGAACAGCGCACCCGCTTCGCTATCCGTCAGGTTGACCCGGTGCGCCAGTGGAAGCTCTCCCCGATGGACTTGGCCTCGCTGGATCGCTGGGACGATTACACCCGCGCCAAGGAAGAGCAGTTCCGCTACACGGATACCGACGAGTCTCCGTGGATCACCATTAAGTCGAATGACAAGAAGCGCGCCCGCCTGAACGCGATGCGCTACGTGCTCAGCAAGTTCGAGTACACGGAGAAGGACCACGAGCTGGTCGGTACTCCGGACCCGAAGATTGTAAAGCGTGGCCGCGACCAGATTGGTGACTAACCTGTTGGCTTGTTGCCCGGCAGCGTGACAGTTCCTGTCACACTCTTGTTTGGCTTGTGCGAAAACCCCGCCTCTTGCGAATGGAGAGGCGGGGTTTTCCCGTTTCCTGCGACATGAGCGGGCATGAGTGAACCTGAGCGCACTGTAGCGCTCGTTCGCGCTGCGGCCTGGCACTGTAGCGCTCGTTCGTGACTTTAGAGCAGCCGATAGCGTGGGCTACAGTCACCAACCAGCGCTAAAGTGCATGGGCCGTGAATAAGCGAGCGCTAAAGTGCACAGCCCGAGAACAGGCCAGCGCTAAAGTGCAAGGGGATGGAAGAGTGGAGGGGCCGGAAGCAGCTATCGCCCGTGCAGCTCCAGTCCGACCGGGCTTAACCTGTGCAGCCCCAGCCCGCCCGGCCTTAACTGGTGCAGCCCAGCAGCAGCTCCTGCGTTGCTCTAGCCCTCAATAAGAGCCTGACCCCAGTAGGTGTCCGGGGTCGTGCCCGGGGCGATCCAGTACACGGCGGAGCCGATGTGCTTGCTCCACTCATTGAGCATGTCGGCCTTATCCAGGCGGGCCTGAATCTTGCTGAACTGGTTGTCCGGGTTCTTCTGGAACGCGATCCAGACCAGGCCGGTGTCGTTCGGGTCGTCCGGGTTTCCGGCAGGCTGGTCCTCGTAGGAGTAGGCGCGGCGACGCAGCGCATCTTCCGGCTGGCGTCCTGCTCGCGGGACAGTGCCAGGTGCGACTGGCGGTGGATCAGGTAGTTGCCGTCGGCATCGACGGCGTCCATGTCCTCCTCGTCGAACTCGGAGTCGCCACCGGACAGGGGAGCGCCGTTGTCGTAGCGGCGGCCGATGACCATCTCGCGCTCCTCCAGGTTCAGCTCCTCCCAGGAGTCCAGGTCCAGGGAGATGCGGCGGACAACCATAATCGAGGAGTTCTTCAGAGCTGGATCGCTCGAGTCGATCCATACCTGCTCGGCCCACTCCTCCGGCTCCTTCGGGTTGACGGTGCCGTCAATCTGGCCCATCGGGTTACGCGGGGTGGAGCCCGCCGGAACGGAACCGAACGCGCGGCCGAAGCCCTTCTGGAACCACTTCACATGAGCCCAGGGCTTCGCGGTCTTGGTCAGGACGCGGGCGACCGTCGCGGTGGTCACGGCATCGTCGCAGCAAATCTGGAGGGCGAAGTCGGACTGTCCCCACTCTGGGCGCAGGCGATCGAGCTTGAAGGCCGGAATATCGTGCAGGCCGCCGGCTTGTGGTCGGACTTACCCAGCAGGTCGAAGACCCGCTCGCCGAAGCCCGCGGTAATGGTCAGGTTCGCAATCACCTCGACCATCGCGCGCTCGAGGAAGTCCGGAATTTCCTGGCCCTGGGTCAACCGGCGGGAGACGTCGGTAAGCGTGCGGAAGAGCTCGGCGATGCCTTCGGGGGTGATGTCCTCGTTGAAGTTGAAGGCGATCAGGTGCAGGTTGGCCGGGCCGGGCTGCATGATGCCGGACTGAACGTCGCCGTCGAAGGGCTGGATGGCGTTCTTCAGGGGAGTGGTGGCGGTCTCGGTCATGTGGGTGTCCTCTCGTGAAACCGTTGCTACTAAATCGGTGCCGTGGACCCGCGGTCTCCTCAAAGGGAAAGGGCTCCCTGGGAAGGGCCGTGCGGGGGAAGCGGACAAGTTATGTGTTTGTACCCACCATCTTAACCCTCTAATAGGTATATATGCATGGTTTTCTGTTTTTATTGTCGATTCATATAAAGCCTTCATGGATAGTGTTATGTGTAAAAAATACGAGAAAATTTGCTCCCCTTGAGCGGTTAGAATCTCTTTGGAGCCGCTTTGAAGCGAGGGGGTAAAAGTTCGCAAATTTGGCCCTTTTTCGTGTGTTATTTGCCTCTTCCTATACACTCATGAGTCACAGCCGCCTCGCGGTTGGAGCGTGACGAGCCGAAACGGCGCACTCACTGGAGCCCCGGAATGAGTGAAATCGTCATTGAAGACTGCGAGTTATGCAGGGGAATCCGGTGTGAGTCCGGGACTGTCCCGCAACGGTAAGCGTCTGGTGAATTCCGGGGCCAAATAGCTATTTTCGCGAAATGTCGAGCGAATTTAAATCGCTGCGTATCTGCGCAGCAAATGAATAATAGCTACATCCTCGATCTCTCCTGGCGACAAGTCCGAATGCCTGCCGGTTGTGAGAAATACACATTCACTGCCGATCGATTGACGAGGAAATCACGAGATCATGGCTATTTTCGCTACCCTCGCGGGCATTCCGCGCATTGGACCCAATAGAGAACTGAAAATCGCGCTGGAGAAGTACTGGAAGGACCCCGCCACCGGCGGCCTCCTCTCCGCGACCGCGCGCAGGCTGGTCCATACCTACATCGACGCCGCGAACAGCGCCGGCATCGATTCGGTCCCCACCGTGGGCCGCTCTTTCTACGACTCCATGCTGGACACGTCCGCGCTGCTCGGAGTGCTCCCTGCCCGCTTCGACAGCATCCCGGACCACGTCGGTTCGAACCTGCCCTCCTGGATCGACCGCTACTTCGCGACCGCCCGCGGCACCTCAGAGCACCCCGCGTCGGCGATGACGAAGTGGTTCGACACCAATTACCACTACATTGTCCCGGAGCTCAGCGCTTCGACCGTCTTCAGGCCGGACATCGCCGCCTGGCTGACCGAGGCCTGCAACTTCCGCGCCTACAGTGCCGGAACGATTCGACCGCACTTGATCGGCCCCTACACCTACCTCGCGCTCTCTCGCACCGACGACGGCTCGGACCCCCTGGCCCACCTCGGCCAGTTGGTCGACGCCTACCTGGACATCGTCGTGAGGCTGGCCTCCGAAGGCTTCGAGTGGATCCAGCTGGATGAACCCATCCTGGTTACCGACCTCGACGACACCGCCCGCCGCCGCATCCGCCGCTGCTACCAGCTGCTTGCCGACGCCGCCGCGGCCGGTGGCGCGAAGTTGCTGGTCCAGACCTACTTCGGGGATGGCGATCAGGCCCTCGAGGTCCTCTCCGGAACCGGCGTGGGGGCCATCGGCGTCGACCTGGTTGCTGGAGGCTCCGAGTTGCCGCACTGGACGGGCGAGGAGACCCTGGTCGCGGGCATCGTGGACGGGCGCAACGTGTGGCGCCGCGACCTCGACGACGCCCTGGAGACCCTGGAGTCGCTGGCCGCCCGCGCCACCACCGGCGACATCGTGGTGTCGACGAGCTGCTCGCTGCTGCACGTTCCGTACTCGCTGGCGGCCGAGAAGCCCAGCGATTCCGACGCCGAAATTCACCAGTGGCTGGCCTTCGGAGCGGAAAAGATTGCCGAGGTAGCGCTTCTCGCTCGCGTCCTGGACGCCCGCCTGGCGGGCAGGGACATTACCGCCGCCGACTCCGCGGCGCTGCGAGGGGCCCGTGCGGCCGTCGGCACGCGGGCGGCGTCAGAGCGGATCCACGACGCGCAGGTCGAGCACCGGGTGGCGGCGGTGACGTCCGCGGACCGCACTCGCACCCCATTTGAGCAGCGCAGGAAGGTTCAGGAGGAGGAGCTGGGGCTGCCGGAGCTGCCGACCACGACCATCGGCTCCTTTCCCCAGACTCCTGAGATTCGCCGCGCCCGCGCCCGCCTGAACCGCGGCGAGTTGACGCGTAGTCAGTACGACGCGGCGATGATCGCGGAGATTCGCGACGTCATCGACCGACAGGAGGAGCTGGGCCTCGACGTTTTGGTCCACGGCGAGCCGGAGCGCAATGACATGGTGCAGTACTTCTCCGAGCAGCTGGACGGCTACCTGGCGACCTCCAACGGATGGGTGCAATCCTACGGCTCGCGATGCGTGCGCCCGCCGATCCTCTTCGGCGACGTCAGCCGCCCGGAGCCGATGACGGTGCGCTGGTACTCCGAGGCCGCCGCGATGACGGACAAGCAGGTCAAGGGCATGCTGACGGGCCCGGTGACGATGCTCGCGTGGTCCTTCGTCCGCGACGACCAGCCGCTGGGAACAACCGCCGATCAGGTGGCGCTCGCGCTTCGCGACGAGATCGCGGACCTGGTGGCCGCAGGCGCGCAGATTATTCAGGTCGACGAGCCCGCCATCCGCGAGCTGCTGCCGCTGCGCCGCGCCGAGCAGCCGGCCTACCTGGAGTGGGCGGTCGGCTCCTTCCGCCTGGCCACGGGTGGAGCCGCCGACGAAGTCCAGATTCACACGCATATGTGCTACTCGGAGTTCAACGAGCTGATCGGCACCATTGGTGATCTGGACGCGGACGTCACCTCGATCGAGCCGCCCGCAACGGCATGCAGGTCCTCGCCGCGCTTTCCGACGCCGGCTATTCCCAGGGCATCGGCCCGGGTGTGTGGGACATTCACTCGCCGCGCGTTCCGGGACAGCGGGAGGTCGACAACCTGGTATCGGACGCGCTGGTTAGCGTCGACCCGAAGCTGCTGTGGATCAACCCGGACTGCGGCTTGAAGACCCGTGGGTGGCCGGAGACCATGGCCTCGCTGCAGGTTCTCGTCGCCGCCGCGAGGAAGGCCCGCTCGCAGTCCCCGGCCCGCGAGGCGCGGAGGCCCTTACTAGCCCTTAATCCGCGCCGCCCCGTGCCCGGCCCAGGCGGCCTCGCGCAGCTCGTTCTTGCGCACCTTGCCCGTGGAGGTACGCGGCAGCTCGTCGATGACCTCCACGTCGCGGGGCACCTTGTAGCCCGCAATGTGGGCGCGGCAGTGCGCGATGATGACCGCCGCCAGGGCCTCGTTGTGCGCGGCGATCTCCTCCGGGGTGCCCTCGCCGCGGGCCTCCGGGCGCAGCACCACGTAGGCGCGGGGTCGCTCGCCCCACTTGTCGTCCGGCACGCCAATCACCGCGCAGTCGGACACGTCGGGGTAGCTGACGACGGCCTGCTCGACCTCGATGGTGGAGATATTCTCGCCGCCGGAGACGATCACGTCCTTCGCGCGGTCGAGGAGCTGGATGTAGCCGTCCGGGTGCATGACGCCCAGGTCGCCGGAGTGGAACCAGCCGCCGCGGAAGGCGTACTCCGTGGCCTCCGGGTCCCGGAAATAACCCTGCATGACGCCGTTGCCGGTCATGATGATCTCGCCGATGGTGGCGCCGTCGGCGGGCACGTCGATGAGCGGGGCGTCCAGCGAGTCGGTCGGCTCGATGATGCGCACGTCCTGGTTGGTCACCGAGGACACGCCCTGCCTGGCCTTGAGCACGGCGCGGCGGCGCACGGTCATGTCGGACCAGTCCGGCTGCGACTCGCAGACGGTAAACGGCCCGTAGGTCTCGGTCAGCCCGTAGACGTGGGTGATCTCCACGCCGATGTTCTCGCAGCGCGTGATGATGGTCGGGCTCGGCGGCGCACCCGCGGTCATGATGCGCAGGTTCTTCACGCGACGCTTGTTCTCGTCGTCGACAAGCGTGGTCAGCACGGCGGGTGCGCCGCACATGGCGGTCACGCCCTCGTCGAGGATCAGGCGCCACATCTCGGGGCCGCGGACCGCGCGGATGGCCACCTGAGCTGCGGAGACCGACATCGCCGCCCAGCCGGTGCACCAGCCGGAGCAGTGGAACATCGGCAGGGTCCACAGGTAGACGGTGTGGTGGTTAAAGTGCATCGTCTGCACCTGCCCGAGCGCGTTCAAGTACGCGCCGCGGTGCGTGTACACCACGCCCTTCGGCTTGCCCGTAGTGCCGGAGGTGTAGTTGATCGCGATGGGGTCGTTTTCGTCCTCGACCGCGTAGGGCAACCGCTCCCGCTCCTCCGCCCGCTTGCCGACGCCGCTACCTGCGATAAACCTGCTGAAGGTGGTGAACTCGATGTGAGAGTGGTCCTCCGATCCTTCAGGTGAGGCTGTGGAGTCCGTGGACGGCTGTGGCTCCGGCTCGTTGCCCTCGCCGTCGGCGATGTAGATGACGCGCTGCAGCTGGTGACCGATGACGGGGAGTGCGGCGTCGATGAGGGACTTCTCGCCCATGAGCGTGGTGATGCTGGAGTGGCCGAGGATGTAGTCGATCTCCTTCGGCGCCAGGCGGGTGTTAATTGCTACGACCACGCCCTTAGCGAGCGGTACCGCGAACTGCGCCAGCAGTGCCTCGTAGCTGTTGGCCGCCAGGACTCCGATGCGCTCGTGCTTGTCCAGGCCGCCGTCGATAAGCGAGTGTGCGAAGTTCTGCGCGTCGGCAGCCATCTGCCGGAAGGTGATGCGGCGGGGGCCGTCGATAAAGCCGACCTTGTCCGGGTGGACGTGGGCGCTGCGCTCCAGGAAGCGCAGCGGGGTGACGGGCACATTCAGCCCATTTTTGGCGGGGAAAGAAGTCATGCCCCCTAGGGTAAATGGTTAGTTTTGGGAAGGTGAGGGTTTTCTCGGGAAAACTAGTGGGAAACTAGTTCGGGGTGCCTAGTCCTGCTCGGACACCCAGCTCGCGATGGTATCGACGCTGTCGCGCAGGTCGCGGGTGGAGAGGTTGGCGCCCACGCGGGCGACGCGGTCTTTGAGCTCTTGTAGCTCGGCGATTGCTGCGTCGGTGCCCTCGATGGAAGAGCGCATGCTCTCCGCCAGGGCCTGCGCCTCGGGGTCAAGCTGGGCGCCCTTAATGGAGTCCTGCCAATCGCGGGCGAGTGCCTGCGGAATTTCCATGATGCTCACGATGCTGTCGATGGCGCCGCCCGCATTCGAAGCTTGGCTCTGATGAGAGCGATTTTGCTCCTCCATGGCGGAAATTCCCTGGATGAGGGCCTGGCACAGGGCCTTCAGTGCGGCCTTTGCGTGCTGTGCCGCCTTGGTGGTTTGTGCTGCCTCGGTGGTCTGGATGGCCTGGGTTGCCTGGGCGTGCTCGGTGTCCGAGATCTCTCCGATGAAGGAAATCATCACCGTGGTGTGGAGCCTGGCGAGGGCAACGCTCGCGCGGGTCTCCGCGTTTGACCTGTCCAGGCTCTCAATCGTCGCGACAATCTTGTCGGTGTACTGGCTCACGATGCCGGACATCTGGAGCCAGACGCCGATGGGGGCGAAGATGCCGACCAGCTCCGGATGCGCGGATTTGAGCGTATCGAGGCTGCGCGACACATCGTGCGCGCTCTCCAGGTTGGCGCGCAGGCGCGTGGAGCACCGGCGGATGGCCTGGGAAAGCTGCTCTAGGGAGGCCTGCTCTGTCATCCATTGGTCGAGGCCCCGGAAAATAGAATGAACTGCCTGGCTAATTTTTGCCAATTCTGGCGAGGTTGGTTCGACAGAAAGTAGGCCTTCGCTTGCGTTTTCGCGCCGTAGGATTTCGTCCGGAAGAATTACATTCTGGAATTGCTCGTAGGAATCGAAATTAAGCTCCTCGAGTTGGGTGAGCAAATTCTCTGCACCCTTTTCCGCGGCCTCGGCCGCTTTGTGCCCGTTCTCCCGCAGGATGTGTTCCGCTGCGAGCGTGGTCGGATAGATCTGGTTGTGCGCGAGGTCGTGGACGTCCTTGTTGAGCGGTTTCGTTCGCACCGAGAGGTAGCCGCCGTCGGGAAGCGGGGTGACGGTGGCGAAGACATCGTAGGCGCTGCCGTTGCCCGCCAGGTTGCGCACGTACGCAGCAAAAGGCTTTCCGGCCTGCAGGGTTGACCACATTGCGTAGAAGGCGCCCCGCGGCATCGACGGGTGTCGAATGATGTTGTGGGCGGCGCCCAGCAGCTCGTCCGGGCTGTAGTGGGCGAGGTCGACGAAGGTCTGGTTTGCCTCCCTGATGACGCCCTTGTCGTCGGTGGTGGAGAAGAAGATCTGGTCGGCAGTGAAGGTGTGGAACCCGCCAGTGGGTGTGGGGCGTGGCATGCGATCTACCTCGGAATATTTTCGTCAAAATGGTTGGAAATTAACTCCTTGGTATTTTATTGCCCTCAAACGTGAAAGGGAATTTTTGGCTTATATTGGGTGATGTCTTATGCCGAGAGGTGCTGAAATGTGTCAGAAATAGCGTTCAATCGTGGTTTAGATTTGGCGGGCTAGTCTACTTTTGCGCTTTAGTATTTCGCATTTGCCGACGGATCGAGATTGCGGCGTCGCGTCCCGCGCGGTTGGCGCCGACGGTGGAGGCCGAGGGGCCGTAGCCGACCAGGTAAATCCGGGGATCGTCGGCGACCTGCGGAGGGTCGGTGAGCGTAATGCCGCCGAGCTCGTTGCGCAGGTGCAGCGGCGCTAGGTGGCGCATCTCCCAGCGGAAACCGGTGCCGAAGATAATCGCGTCGAAATCGAGGTGCCCGCCGTCGGGCGTGAATACGCCAGTGGCGTCCATGCGCACGAACATAGGGTGGGGGACGAGGACGCCGCGGTCGCGAGCGTCGATCATGTAGGGCTTCCAGCCCAGCCCCGTAACCGAGACGACCGACTGGGGAGGTAGTCCCTTGCGGACCCGCTCCTCGACGAGCGCGACAGAGTCGTGGCCGTTGAAGTCCTCGCGGTACTCGGGAGGGCGCCGGGTGAACCAGGTGGTCTCGGCAACCTTGGAGACCTCCGCCAGGTGGCCCGTCGCGGAGATGCCCGCGCCGACGATGGCGACCTTCTGACCGGCAAACTCCTCGGCGCCGCGATATCCCTGCGTGTGGATAATCCGCCCTTGAAACTTCTCCATTCCCGGAATGTAGGGGATGTGCGGGCTGGTCCAGGTGCCGGTCGCGTTGACGAGGAAGGAGGACGTGATGGTCGAGCCGTCGTCAAGCGAGGTGATGAGGCGCTTCGGGGAGGTGGGGGAGGGCGCTTCGGAAGGGAGATTCTCGACGGAGGTCGCGCGGACGGGGCGGCGAACATGGAGGCCGAAGCGCTTTTCGAATGCATCGAAGTAGCTGATGAGCGTGGTCGAGGCCTTGGCCTGTGGATCGACCTCGGCCTGGGGCATGCCGGGTAGGTCATAGATGTTGTTGACCGTCTCCATGGTGAGCGAGTCCCAGCGATGCTGCCAGGCTCCGCCGGGGCCCGGGTTGGCGTCGATGATGTCAAAGGTGGGGGAGGGGGCATCTGCACTGTCGGCAGCGGGTCCGCGGTTGGTGTTGACCCTGGGGTTGGTGCTGGCCTGCGTCTGGACAAAGCCGCGCTTTTGCAGGTTGTAGGCGGCCGAGAGGCCTGCCTGTCCGGCCCCGATAATCAGTACGTCGACGTCCTTGTTTGTTGGGGTGTCAGTCTGGGGAGTTGTCGTGGTGGCCGGGGATGCGCTGCTCATGGCTCCATAGTAGCGCATATGATGACATGTCAACAATAATGGCATTTGCACTTCACGCCACGCTGCCGACGTTGTGCCACGGTACACGGTGGCATAACGTCGGCTGCCTGTCACAACGTCGGAGGAAGGGGGGCGGAAACCGCCCTATCCCACCTTCGGCTCGATCGGGTTGCCCCTCCAGACGGTGTGCGCCGGGACGTGGTCGCCGCGCATGACCAGCGACCCCGGCTCCACGCGAGCGCCCGCGCCCAGCACCGAGGCGGGCAGCACCACGGAGTGCGGGCCCAGCACCGCGCCGCGGCCGATGCGCACGGTATCCAGCGTCATCACGCGGTCGGTGAATAGGTGGGTCTGCACCACGCAACCGCGGCCCACGGTCGCGCCGCGCTCAATCTCGACCAGGTCCGTCTCCGGCAGCCAGTAGCTCTCCAACCACACGCCGTGACCGACCTTCGCGCCCAAAAGTCGCATCGCGCGCGAGGCGCCGCCGGTCGCCATGGCGGGGTTGAGGTACCAGGGCGCGGCCACCATCTCCACGAAGGCGTCCTGCAATTCATTCAGCCACACGAAGCGGCTCCATAGCGGGTGGTCGCCCGCCCTATGCTTGCCGACGCACACCCACTTGGCGGCAACGGTCACCGCAAGGCCCAGGATGCCGGCAAGAAGGAACACCAGCGGGGACAGCGCCCATGCGACGACCAGGCCGGCTGTGGCGCTGCCTCCCGGGAACCAGGCGGCCACCTGCACTCCGACCCACTGCAGCGCCCCGAGGGTCGCCACCGCGAGCGCCAGCGAGACCATCGGCGCCAGGATGCGCAGGGTCTCCACAACGCCGCGGGCGAACTTCAGCGCGAAGGTGGGGCGGTAGGTCTGGGCCGACTCGTCCGAGTCCACGCTGGTCACGCGGCGCAGCCGCTCCGGCGGCGATCCCCACCAGTTCGAGCCCGACTTCGTCTTCTTCGGCGTCGACGAAAGCACCGCGACCAGCGAGTTCTTGGCCAGCTTGCGCCCCGGCAGGGTGATGCCCGAGTTGCCCAGGAACGCCCGCTTGCCAATCCGCGAGTCGTCGATAAGCATCCAGCCACCACCGAGCTCGTAGCCGGCGACCATGGTGTCGTCCGCGAGGAAGGATTCCTCCTTGACGTGCAGCAGCTTCGGGATACCCACCGCAGTGGAGATCTCCGTGTCGTGGCCGATCCGGGCGCCGAGCGCGCGCAGCCAGTGCGGCGTCAGCATCGACGCGTAGATGAAGAACAGGTCCACGCGGGCGGCGTCCATCAGACGGATCGTGGCCCAGGCCTGCCAGCCAGTCCGGGAGCGCACCGGGTGGACGCCGGGGCGCAGCCCCAAGCTGAACAGCCGGACCAGGATCAGGGTGAGGGTCGCGTAGACGACCACGCCCGCCAGGGTTGCCGCGGGGACCCAGGTCAGGGCGTCGGCAAGCAGGGCCCAGCCGTCACGCGTGCCTGCGCCAACGCCGCCCCAGCCAAACGCGCCCCAGCCGAGCACCGCGGCCATCGCGGCGAGCGACGCCAGCGGAACCAGCGCGAGCAGCACAGCCGTGGCCCCGTAGACTGCGACCCAGCCGCGCGCGGCCGGCGGCAGCTCCTCGGGGAAACGGTGCTTCGAGCGGCCCACCTTGCGCGCGGGCGAGCCCGACCAGCGGGCCCCCGCCTTGACCTTCTTCTCTCCCGTGACGGTCGAGCCGGCCTCGACGTGCGCGCCCTGCCCAATCCGGGTGCCGGGCAGCAGCGTCGAGCGCGCGCCAATCCGGGCGTGCTCGCCGATGGAAATCTCGCCGACGTGCACGCGATCCCCGTCGACCCAGTACCCGGACAGGTCCACCTCCGGCTCGACGGAGCAGTAGTTATCAAGCCGCACCAGGCCCGTCACCGGAGGCAGCGAGTGCAGGTTCACACCCTTGCCTATCGACGCCCCGAGCATCCTCGCGTACCAGAGGACGAAGGGGGCGCCGGCCACGGAGCGGACCCCGGAGCTCTCCGCCAGGCGCTCGGCGGCCCACAGACGCAGGTGCACGCTGCCGCCACGCGGGTAGTCGCCCGGGCGGACCGAGGAGGTCAGGGCGCGGGTCATGAGGGCGTTGATCGGCATGACGCCGAGCGGGGTCAGGAAGGCCACGGCCAGGAGGGCCACGGCCCAGCCCGGCAGTGCGAGCGGCCCGCCGAGTGACCAGTTGGCAATGGCCAGCCAGGTCACCCAGCGCACGCCGCGGGCCCACTGCAGCGGGACCATCAGCGCCACCTGCGCCCAGCGGGTCTTCCGCCCCACGGGCTCGGGCTCGGGGACCTCCTGCGCGGGCGCCGTGGTGGCGTCGGCACGCGAGGGGTCGGCGAAGGAGTCGCTGACGAAACCGCGGGAGATCAGCTCCTCGGCGAGGCGGCCTAGGCGCGGGTGGTCGTAGAGGTCGCGCACGGCGACCTGCGGGGCGCGCTCGCGGATTCGGGCGACCACGCCCGCGGCGGCCAACGAGGTGCCTCCAAGCGCGAAGAAGTCCGACGACGGGCCGGGGCTCGGCACCGAGAGGACCTCGGCCCAGATGCCGGAGAGCCACGACTCCACGGGGTTCATCCCCTCGGTGTCGGTGGCGTCTGAGGGCGCGGCCGGCAGCGGCCACGGCAGCGCGGCCTTGTCCACCTTGCCGGAGGTGCGCACCGGCAGTTCGTCCATGATGTGCAGGCGCGGGACCATCGGGGCGGGCATGGCGTCGCGGAGGATCGCCATGCACTCGTCGTGGTCCATGCGCGTCGCGTCCCCGCCCGCGCCGACGTAGCCGACCAGCACGGAGTCGCCCGCGCCGGTCTTCTGCACCACGACGGTCGCCTGCGTCGCGCCGGGCAGCGCGGCCAGGTGCGCCTCGACCTCGCCCAGCTCGATGCGGCGGCCGCCAATTTTGACCTGATCGTCGACGCGGCCGGCGAAGTACAGCCCGGCCTCGTCCATGATGACGTGGTCGCCGGTGCGGTAGGCGCGCTCCCATCCGAGCGACGGCAGTGGAGCGTACTTCTCGGCGTCCTTGGCCGGGTCCAGGTAGCGGGCGAGTCCCACGCCGCCGATGACCAGCTCGCCCTTTGTGCCCGGGGGCACGGGCTGGCCGGCCTCGTCGATGACGGTGAGGTCCCAGCCGTCCAGCGGGAAACCAATGGTCACGGGGCTACCGGGGAAGAGCTGGATGCCCGAGGCCACCACGGTCGCCTCCGTCGGGCCGTAGGTGTTCCACATCTCGCGCTCCGGGGTGGACAGGCGCTCGACCAGCTCTTGCGGGCAGGCTTCGCCGCCGACGATGAGCAGCCGCACGCTGTCCAGGGCCTCGGCGGGCCACAGGCCAGCCAGGGTCGGAACGGTCGACACCGCAGTGATCTCGCGGGAGATCAGCCAGGGGCCGAGGTCCACACCCGAGCGCACCAGCGAGCGCGGCGCCGGGACCAGGCAGGCGCCGTTGCGCCAGGCCAGCCACATCTCCTCACAGGAGGCATCGAACGCCACGGACAGGCCCGCGAGCACGCGGTCGTCAGGGCTCAGCGGCCCCTCCGGGTGGTGGGCCAAGAACCAGCGGGCCTCCGCGTCCACGAACGCCGCCGCGCTGCGGTGCGTCACCGCCACGCCCTTCGGTTTGCCCGTCGACCCGGAGGTGAAGATGATCCAGCAGTCGTCGTCCGGGGTGGGGGACTGGTCGGTCGGAGTCTCGCCCGCATTCTGTCCCGTGCTACCCGCCACTGACCCCCGACCCGTGACCACGCTGGTCAGGTGCAGCCCCTCGGCGTCGAAGTAGCCGGCGATGCCCGCCTCGCCGAAGACCATCTCGGCACGCTCGTCCGGGTCGTCCGCGTCCACCGGCACGTACGCCGCACCGGCCGCCATAATCGACAGGATCGCCACGTAGAGCTCGTGGCTTCCCGACGGCATCCTCACGCCAATGCGGTCTCCCCGGCGAATGCCCTGTTCAAACAGCCACCTGGCGGTGGTGTCGATCTCGTGGAGCAGGTCTGAGTAGGTGACAACCGACTTCCCGTCATCGATCGCGGCGGCGTCCGGGTGGAGACGGGCGCTGACCCGCAGAATGTCGATCAGGGTGCGCTCGGAAGGGGTGCGGTCGGCTCGGAAGAACCGGTTTTCAATCTGGGGCTGGCTAGACATTACTTTCCGTCACCCTTCTTTTTCTTCTTGACCTTCTTCTTTTTCTTGGACTTCTTCTTGGGGGCGTCCGATTGTTGCGAGTCCGCCTGGGCGTCGGCCGGGGCAGGAGCGGAGTCAAATACGGAGTCAGGGGCCGCAGCGGGTGCGCCCGCTACATCCTTCGCTGCCTCTCCAGCAGCCTTGGTCGCTGCAGTGCCCGCTTCGTCGGACGGGACAGCGGGCAAGGCCGTGGCAGAGGCTTCCGGTTCTGCCGAGGATGCAGGGGCCGTGGAGTCGTCGGCAAGCGAGGCGAGAAGGGTGCGCACCTCGGCGGAGCAGCCAGCGATGGCGGCGCGCTCCGCCCGGCGCAGAGAACGACGAAGGGATACGCGGGCAGTTTCGCCCTCGTCCGTCAGCGAAATGAGCTGGCGACGGCGGTCGTTGCGGTCCCGCGTACGGGTGACCAGGCCCGACTTCTCCAGGTTATCGATCAGTCGCACCATGTCCGAGCGATCCATGCCGAGGACGGCGCTCAGCTCCGTCTGTGCCATCCCGAGGCCATCGGCGATAGCTTCGAGAACCCAGTATCCGCGCAGGGACAGTGCCTCGATGTTAGTTCGGGCCAGCGTCGCCTGAACGCTTGAGCGGATGGCGGAATCGAGCTGCGACAGGCACCAGGAGGCGGACTTGCGGAGGGCTGTTGGAGCCTCCGGGGTCTCCGCGGGAGCGGTCGACAAGGCAGCGCTGTCTTTGGACCGCTTCAGCTTCTTGGCAGATCCCGACTTCTTCGACTTGCGCGGTGCGGGCTGAACCGTCGTAGCCGACGTGGTGGGGGAGGAATCAGACATGCCCCCATCCTATCGAACCCGTGGAGGGTTCAATGGTGGGGGCATTCCAATTAATTTTGGGGCCTCTTTCAGAGGCTTTTCCTTAGGCCTTCTCCATCGGGAGGCCGAAGTGCTCCCAATCGATGATGCCGCCGGTGACGTTAATGACGTCGATGCCGTTCTTCTCCAGCCAGGACGCAACCTGCGCGGAACGTCCGCCGGAGCGGCACATGATGTAAATGTCCGAATCGAGATCCAGCTCGCCGTAGCGGGACGGAATCTCCTCCATCGGGATGTGGATAGCGCCCTTAGCGTGGCCTTCGTCCCACTCCATCTGGGAGCGGACGTCGATCAGCTGTGCGCCTGTGGGTACTTCAGTAACAGATACAGATTTCATAGTGCGACATCATACGCGCAGGCGCCGGGCTAGGTCGCGGACCTTACTTGTGGCGCTCGATGGCCTCGGCGAGGATCTTCTCGGCCTCAGCCTTGTTACCCCAGCCCGAACCGGAAACTTCCTTGCCCGGCTCCAGGTCCTTGTAGTGGACGAAGAAGTGCTCGATCTCGTCCTTGGTGAAGGAGGAGATGTCGTCGATGTCCTGGAAGTTGTCGAAGCGGACGTCGTCGAGGACGCAGAGCAGCTTGTCGTCGCCGCCGGCCTCGTCGGTCATCTTGAACACGCCGACCGGGCGGGCCTTAACGATAACGCCCGGGAACACCGGCTCCGGCAGGATCACGAGAGCGTCCAACGGGTCGCCGTCCTCGCCCAGAGTGCCATCGATGAACCCGTAGTCGGCCGGGTATGCCATGGGGGTGAACAGGTAGCGGTCGAGGTAGACCTTGCCGGTCTCGTGATCGACTTCGTACTTGTTGCGCTGACCCTTCGGGATCTCAATAGTGACCTCAACGCTCACGGCGATGACTCCTTATAATCGGTGTACAATTCCCTGACGGCCATCTTAGGCGATACTGCTAGCCGTGCGCGCTTTCGCCCACCCGTGGTGGCTCCAATCCGATGCGGCGTGTGTCCGCGGGAAGCAGGTGCCCTTCACTGTGAGCAGCGCTGATTCTTCGTCTGGTGCAAAGTCCGGGGACAAGCCCGCCGCCAAGCGCCGTGGCTGGGTCGTGTGGTTGTCCGTCCTGGCTGTTTTCGTTCTCGTCGCCGTTGCCGGAACCGTCGCGCTGATTTCCTACAACAATCACCAGATTGAAGTGAAGCCCGCCCCCGCAGTTACTCACGCCTCCTCGCCGGTCACCGCCGCGAAGTCCTCGCTTGCCGACGACGCCCTGGCCGCCAAGGTCTCTGCCGCCATGGGCGTTGCAAGTGAGGACCCGGGCTTCGGGGACCTGCACGCGATCGTTGCGGATGCCTCCACGGGCAAGAGCCTATGGAGCAAGAACGACGACGTGGCCGCGATGCCGGCGTCATCGCTGAAGATTCTGACCGCTTCCGCTGCTCTGCTCGGCCTTGATCACGGTCACCGCGTCGAAACGAAGGTCCTGCGCTACGGAAACACGCGCGACATCGTCGTCCAGGGCGCGGGCGACCCTACCTTGAGCGTCGACGGAAACGGTTTCTTTCACGACGCAGCCTCCATCGCTGACCTCGCGGCCAAGGTGAAAGCCGCCATGCCGGAGGGCGTTGGCAAGGTGTACGTGGACGCCTCGCTCTTCACCGAGACCTTCCACTCCACCTGGGACAAGCAAGGGCTTTCCGACGGTTACGTCGCCGATGTCAAGCCCACCATGATCGATGCGGGGCGCGTCGATCCCACCGACGAGAACTCCCCGCGCAGCAAGACCCCTGCTGCTGACGTGGCTACGGTTTTGGCCCGTGCGCTCGGCGCCGAGGACGGCGGTGACGTTGCCGATGGAGTCCCGCTGCCAGCCGTCGAACCCACCACCGTGGCCTCCGTGCGCTCGGCACCGCTGATCACTCGGATTCGCGACATGATGCTCTACAGCGACAACGTCCTGGCCGAGTCCATTGCCCGTGAGCTGGCGGTGAAGCGGGGCCTGCCGCCGACCTTCGAGGGGGCGGCCGAGGCCGTACGGAGCACTCTGGCGGAGCACGGAATTCGGCTCGACGGCGCAGTGCTCTCGGACTCCAGTGGTCTGAGCACCGACGACCGTGTGACGCCGCAACACCTGGCCACAGTTTTGAATGCCGCTGTGGGCCCTCTGCGTGAGGATGAGAAAACGTCGGGAAGCGACCCCGAAGCGGCGGCGGTGACGGTGGCGCTGCGACCGCTGCTCGACTGCCTGCCGGTGGCGAGTGTGTCGGGCACGCTGGAGGGGCGTTTCGGGCAGACTTCCGGTGCCGGGTTGGTCCGCGCGAAGACGGGAACGCTGGACAAGGCGTCGGCGCTGGCTGGGTACGTGGTGACGAAGTCGGGCCAGGTGCTCAGCTTCGTCATGCTGTCCAACGATGCCAGTATTCTGCCGGCGCGCGCAGCAGCTGACCGTGCCGCAAGCGCCCTGGCGGACATCTAAGTGGCGTAATGGGGCGTCCGGGGCGTCAGGGGGAGTTGACGCAGATGGTCGACGCAGACGGTCTCGGAAAGCGCCCGCCCCCTTGGGGCGCAATCGCGAACTTTAGCCTCGGCGAAACTCGGTCACGGGTAGCCTGGGGGACAATATCGCCCCGCCCGATGCGACCGAGGAGATCTACTGGATATGGCCACTCACACCTCTGCAATTGCTCAGCAGCCCACCGTCCATGAGATCGCGGCTCAGGTTCGCGAGGGGGCATTGAGTCCTGTTGATAGCGTGCAGCGCAGCCTCGATGCCATCGCGCGCCTGGATGGCTCCATCCACGCCTTCCGCGAGGTCTGGGTCGACGCTGCACTGGAGGCGGCGAGGCAGTTGCAGCGGCGCCCCGACCTCGCGGAGCTTCCTCTGGCCGGGGTTCCTTTTGCGCTGAAGGAGAATACGGTCGCGGATAACCCCTTCGTGCGCCAGCTCACCGACGCTGGGGCCATCGCGGTCGGCGCGACGGTGAACCCGCAGTTCTGCACCTGGGGGACGACGACGCTGCCGGGCCTGACCGTCGACAACCCCACGCTTCCCGGCCACACCCCGGGCGGCTCCTCGGGCGGATCGGCCGCCGCGGTCGCGGCGGGGATGGTTCCGTTTGCGCAGGGGAACGACGGCATGGGGTCGCTGCGTATCCCGGCGGCCTGCTGCGGCCTGTCGACGCTGAAGGCGACCCCCGGCATCATGCCGGGCCGCGTCGGCGGCACCGACTGGTTTGGAATGTCGGTGCACGGTGTGTTGACGATCAATAACGAGGATCTCTGCCTGATCACCAAGGTCCTCACCGACGGGCTCGTCGACGCCGAAAACCCCGAGAAGACCCTCCCGGAGAACTTCGCCGTCAGTGTGGACCTCGCTGCACCGGTGTTTGGGCTCAAGGCCGCGCCGGAGTACGTCGATGCAGCCCAGCAGGCCGCCAAGGTCTTCGCCGATAACGGCTTTGCCGTGACGGAGAAGAAGATGCCGTACCCGCTCAACCCCGTGCCCATGCTGGCCCGCTGGACCGCGGGTGTTGCCGACGAGCTGCGCTACGGGCCTCGGCCGGATCACCTGGAATGGCGCAACCGGGTCCACGCCCGGCTCGGCCGCTCGCTGCGCTTCCTCATCAACGACCGCCAGGTCGTGCGCGACCGAGCCCGTATCGAGCGGGAGCTGCCCGGCGATACCATCCTCATCACACCTGCCCTGGCGCAGATTCCCCCGCGCAACCGCGCCTGGCACCGAATGCCCTGGATCGTGAACCTGCTGTCCAACCTCCGGTTCACCCCCTACGCGTCGACCTGGAACTACCTGGGCTTCCCGGCTGGAATCGTGGTCGAGCCGATCTCCGGCCTTCCGGTCCAGCTGATCGCCCGGCCGACCCAGGAGCGCATCCTGCTGACCGCGATGGAAACGATCGCCAGCGGTGGCCGTATTGTCTAACCCTTTTCCCTCAGCACAGCCCGGAGCTCCAACCGACGAAGGGCGAGATGACTCCGGCCAGGGGCGTCGCCCCTTCTGGCCGGATTACAGCCCCCACTTCTTGAAGGTGCGCCACCGCGTTCGGTCCGCGCTCCGGAGTATCGACGCCGGGGCTATCCGGACCAGCGGCGTCGTCATCGGCCTGTCCGGCGGCGCAGATTCTCTCGCGCTCCTCGCGGGCGCATGCGCCGAGACCTTTGGCCCGAAGGGCGCGCTCGTCGGTGGCCCCGTCCACGCCGTCGTCGTCGATCATAGGCTGCAGGACGGCTCCGCCGACGTGGCGCGTCGTGCCGCGGACACCGCGCGATCACTCGGTGCTACTGCCGAGGTTGTGGTCGTTGACATCGACAAGGACTCCCCGCATGGCCCCGAGTACGCCGCCCGCATTGAGCGCCACCGCGCGCTGCGCGAGGTGGCCCGGCGGCGCCACGCGCCCCTTCTGCTCGCGCACACGCTGGACGACCAGGCCGAGACCGTGCTGCTCCGCCTCGCCCGCGGGGGCGGCCCCCAAGCGCTGTCGGCCATCCGCGACGATCTGACGTGGTCAGACGGCACCCGCATCCTGCGGCCGCTCCTTTCGGTTCGCCGCGCGGATACGAAGGGGTGCTGCACCGAGCTGGGCCTGAGCCCCTGGGAGGACCCGCACAACGATGATCCCGCGTTCGCCCGCGTCCGGGTCCGCCGGAGCATTCTCCCTTTGCTCGAACGAGAACTCGGTCCCGGGGTGGCCGAAAACCTGGCCAAAACCGCCGCGCTGGCGGCACTCGACAACGACTCGCTGGACTCCAGCGCCGAGGCCGAGCTGACATCGCTGCTGGAGGAGGGGAGACCGTCGGCAAGTGAAAGGGGAGGAGGAGAGCTCCCCGTTTCCGGGTTGGCGACACTGGACGACGCCGTGGCTACGCGCGTCATTGGGCGCTGGGTACGCAGGTCGGGAGGCGAGCCGAACACCAAACAGATCGACGCGATCATGGCCCTGGTGCGCAACTATCACGGTCAAGGGGCGGTGCAGGTGCCGGTCTCCGGAAAGGTGCAGGGTGGGGCGCGCCCGGCGGGGGCCAGGTTGGTCGTAGCAAGAAAAGATGGCACTCTACAATTAAGTGAGGAATGACTGTGGTGGCGTGAGCTGCTGCGGTCGGCCGACATAGCTGGTCGGAGATTGCGTCCGGCCATCAAACTGTCACAACGTGGGCGCAGGCCTGCGTCAGACCCCCGCCGTGGATGCGGCGGAAAGGAATCAGCGATGCATGATGTGAAGGATTTCGACGTTCCCGTAAACCCCTACGGGGATGACGTGGAGGCAGTCCTGGTGCACGAGGAGGAACTGCACACCCGCATCGCGCAGATGGCCGCGCGTGTTAGCGAGAAGTACAAGGATGCGGAGGAAGACCTCATCCTGGTTGCGGTGCTCAAGGGCGCGGTATTCTTCATGACCGACTTCGCGCGAGAGCTGACCATCCCGACCCAGATGGAATTCATGGCGGTGTCCAGCTATGGAAACTCGGCATCGTCGTCGGGCGTTGTGCGCATCCTCAAGGACCTCGACCGCGACATTGAGGGGCGCGACGTGGTCATTGTGGAGGACATCATCGACTCCGGCCTGACCCTGTCCTGGCTGATGAAGAACCTGCGCAACCGCAATCCACGCTCGCTGGAGGTCATCACCCTGCTGCGCAAGCCCGAGGCTGTGCGCACCACCCTGGACGTGGCGGACATTGGCTTCGACATCCCCAACGAGTTTGTCATCGGCTACGGGCTGGACTACGCGGAGCGCTACCGCGACCTGCCCTATGTCGGCACGCTGCACCCGCGCGTTTACCAGAAGTAGGGGCGAGCGGAAACTATTTATGCCGCAGAGGCGTTGAGCAGAGTGTGGGGTCAGGCGCGACTTAGCCCTGGCCCCACTTCGCATACCGACGGCTCGGGTGCGGATTTTCAGCGTTTTCACTGATTAGCGTCATTTTTTAACCCCTGTAGAAAACCATTTCTGTAGAGAGCGAAAAGCGAACCCACTGTATGGACAAGAAAAAGGTATTCCGGTTTGCCGCGATTGCCGGCATTATCCTGATTATCCTGTTCGCCGTGACCCGGCTGACGGACGAGTCGCGGGCGTTCCGCGAGGTTGATACCTCGGTGGCCTTGAGCCAGCTGGATAAGGGCAACGTGGCCGAAGCCCAGATCGACGACCGAGAGCAGCGTCTGCGCCTGACGCTGAAGCAGGGCGTGGAGGTCAAGGGGACCAAGGACGTCACCAAGGTGATGGCCAAGTACCCGGCCCGCGCCACCGACCAGGTCTTTGACAAGGTCGCGGGCGCAAAGGACGTGGCGACGTTCAACACCAAGGTCACCCAGGAATCCTTCCTGATGTCGACCCTTAGTTTCCTGCTGCCGATGGTGATCTTCTTCTTCGTCATCATGTTCTTCTTCAGCCGCATGCAGGGTGGAAAGAACGGCATGTTCGGCTTCGGCGGAAACCGCGCGAAGCTGCTGAGCAAGGAGTCTCCGACCAACACCTTCGCCGACGTGGCGGGTGCCGACGAGGCGGTCCAAGAGCTCGACGAGATCCGCGATTTCCTGCAGAATCCGGCCCGCTACGAGGAGCTGGGCGCGAAGATCCCGCGTGGCGTCTTGCTCTACGGCCCTCCCGGAACGGGTAAGACCCTGCTGGCCCGTGCAGTCGCGGGCGAGGCTGGCGTGCCCTTCTACACCATTTCGGGCTCCGACTTCGTTGAGATGTTCGTCGGCGTCGGTGCCTCCCGCGTCCGCGACCTGTTCAACCAGGCAAAGGAAAACAGCCCCTGCATCATCTTCATTGACGAGATCGACGCCGTCGGTCGCCAGCGCGGCGCCGGCATGGGCGGCGGCCACGATGAGCGCGAGCAGACCCTCAACCAGCTCCTGGTCGAAATGGACGGTTTCGGCGACCGCCAGGGCGTCATCATTATGGCGGCGACGAACCGCCCGGACATCCTCGATCCGGCGCTGCTGCGCCCGGGCCGCTTCGACCGCCAGATCCCGGTGGGCGCCCCGGACATGAAGGGCCGAGAGGCAATCTTGAAGGTCCACGCTCGCAACAAGCCGCTGGGGCCGGACGCCGACCTGGAGTCCCTGGCCAAGCGCACCGCGGGTATGTCCGGAGCTGACCTGCAGAACGTTCTGAACGAGGCCGCACTGCTGACCGCCCGCGTCAACGGCAACATCATTACCGCCGACGCGCTGGAGGAGGCCGTGGACCGCGTCATCGGCGGCCCGCGCCGGACCTCGAAGGTCATCTCCGAGCAGGAGAAGAAGGTCACCGCCTACCACGAGGGCGGCCACACGCTCGCCGCGTGGGCGCTCAAGGACATCGAGCGTGTCTACAAGGTCACCATCCTGGCCCGCGGCCGCACCGGCGGCCACGCCATGACGGTGCCCGAGGACGACAAGGGCATGTACAACCTGCCCGAGCTCTTCGCCCGCCTAGTCTTCGCCATGGGCGGCCGCGCCGCCGAGGAGCTCGTCTTCGGCCTGCCGACGACGGGCGCGTCGGCCGACATCGAGCAGGCGACGAAGATCGCCCGCGCGATGGTCACCGAGTACGGCATGACGCCGGCGCTGGGCCCGGTCAAGTACGGCGAGGAGCAGGGAGACCCGTTCGTCGGCCGTGGTGGCAGCGGCGCGCTGGATTACTCCCCGCAGGTCGCGGCGATTATCGACGAGCAGGTCCGGGGCCTGATCAACAAGGCCCACGACGAGGCCTACGCGATCCTGAAGGAAAACCGCGACACCCTCGACGTCCTGGCGGAGAAGCTGCTGGAGAAGGAGACCCTGCGTCGCGCCGACCTGGAGGTTATCTTCACCGATGTGGTTCAGCGCGAGCGCCTGAACTTCTTCGACACTGACATTAAGCACCCGGCAGACGGCCGCGAGCCCGTCAAGACCCCGGTGGAGCTGGCCATCGAGCGTGGCGAGGAGCCGCCGAAGCGCACCAACATCTTCGCCCCGGTGCGCCGTCGCGAGCAGGAAAACTCCGAGGCGACACAGACCCCTCAGCCGGCAAACGACAGCAAGGGTAACGGCCAGTCTGGCTGGGGGCTGCCCGCCCCGGTGGCCGGCTCCGGTGACGGGGCTGACCGCCCGAACGTGCCCGTCTACGGTGGAACGCCGCCGCCGGCAGGATGGACTGCGCCAGGCTGGCCGCCGAAGCCAGCTCAGCAGACCCCGCCGAACCAACCCGCGCAGCCCGTCGCGCTGGCGTGGCCCGATCAGCAGAACCAGCCCGCGCAGCCGACCCCGGTGCCCTCGCCCTCGCCGACCCCTGATGCGCCGGAAACACCGCAGGCACCGCCGGCACCGCGGCAGCGCCCTGCGCATCCGGGCACCGCGAATTACCCGCTGGGCTCCGGCCCGGCGAACATCCCGGCCCCGCCGGAGATGCCTGGTTCCGGTACTCGTAGCAAGGGCAGGCACGCCAAGGGGGCCGAGGAATCGTCGGCAAGCGATGCGACCCCGACTACGGTGATTCCGGCGGTCGGCGCGCCAAGTGGAGAACTCCGTGGCTTCCGTCTGCCCGACAACGAGCAGCCGGACCACGGACGCAACACCAAGGGCAACGACGGCGCGGATAACGCTGCGGATAAGAATCAGGAGTAATGGATACCCGTCATGGAGGATAACTTCGATCAGGCGCGGGCCGAGGCTGCGGTCCGCGAGTTGCTTCTCGCAGTCGGCGAGGACCCGGACCGCGAGGGACTCGTGGAGACCCCGGCCCGCGTCGCCCGAGCCTACCGCGAGATTTTCGCGGGGCTGCACACCGACCCTTCCGAGGTGTTGTCCAAGACCTTTAACGAGGACCACCAGGAGCTGGTCTTGGTCAAGGACATCCCGATTTACTCGACCTGCGAGCACCACCTGGTGCCCTTCTTCGGCAAGGCCCACATCGGCTACATCCCGGGCAAGGACGGCAAGGTCACGGGTCTGTCGAAGCTGGCCCGCCTGGTGGACCTCTACGCCAAGCGCCCGCAGGTGCAGGAGCGCCTGACCAGCCAGGTCGCGGACGCGCTGGTGGAGAAGCTGGACCCGGCCTCGGCAATCGTCGTCATTGAGTGCGAGCACCTGTGCATGGCGATGCGCGGTATCCGCAAGCCGGGTGCGACCACGGTGACATCGGCGGTCCGCGGCGGCTTCAAGTCGGACGCCCGCTCGCGCGCCGAGGCGATGGCGCTGATTCGCAAGAATTAACGCAAGAATTAGTGGCTGAGAGAGCAGACGGAAGAAAACGAGCAGGGGAGAAGGCGACCGCAAGTGACTGAGGTAGGGGCAGCGACGCGCTGCAAGGTGATGGGCATCGTCAATGTGACGGAGGACAGTTTCTCCGACGGCGGCATGTACAACACCTTCGACGCGGCGATTTCCCACGCCCGCGAACTGTTGGCCCAGGGGGCGGACATCATCGACGTCGGCGGCGAGTCGACCCGCCCGGGCGCGCACCGCGTGGACGAGGCCGAGGAGATCGCGCGCGTTGTCCCGGTCGTCCGCGAGCTGGCCGCGCAGGGTCACCTGATCAGCGTCGATACCATGCGCGCCTCCGTCGCCGAGGCCTCCATCGAGGCCGGCGCCGCCCTCATCAACGACGTCTCCGGCGGCCTCGCCGACCCCAACATGCTCCGCGTCTGCGCCGCCGGCGACGTCCCCGTGTGCCTGATACACTGGAAGACCGACCGCTTCGGGTCTGCCTCCGGCCGCGCCGCCGCCGACCCGCGCGGAATCGTCGCCGACGTCACCGAGCACCTCTCCCGGCTTGCCGACGACGCCCTGGCCGCCGGCGTTCTGGAGGAAAACATCGTCCTGGACCCGGGCCTGGGCTTCGCCAAGAATGCCGACGATAACTGGGCCCTCCTCCACGGCCTGCCACAGATTATTGACCTCGGGTTCCCGGTGTTGGTCGGCGCCTCACGCAAGCGCTTTGTCGCCTCCCTGCACGGTTCCGCCCGCAAGCCGCAGGAGGCCGACGCGGCGACGGCGGCGATCTCCGCGCTGTCGGCGGCGGCAGGCGCGTGGGCGGTGCGCGTCCACAACGTGCCCTTTAGCTTGGACGCGGTGCGAGTCGCGGAGGCCTGGGACGCAGGCCACGCACTCGGCGGGGCAAGCGCGTCCGGCGACTATCCGCAAGGCGGCGGAAACCAGGCCGCTGCGCCCGCGCAGGCCGCGGACAACGACGGCAACGAAAGTGCCGCGGGAGAAGGGGCTTAGTGACCAATGGCTGACCGCATCGAACTGAAGGGGCTTGTCGCCCGGGGTTTCCACGGCTGCTTTGACCACGAGCGCCGTGACGGCCAGGACTTCTCCTGCGACATCACGCTGTGGCTGGACTTCCGGGGCGCCGCCTCGACGGATGACCTCGCAGACACCGTCGACTACGGCGCCGTGGCCCAGCGCGCCTACGGCATCATGACCGGCGAACCGCGCAATCTCATCGAAACCGTCGCCACCGAAATCGCGGAAGCCCTGCTTGCCGACGACGACGCCCGCGCCCAATCGGGCCTGGCCCCGCTGCTGCATGCCGTGGAAGTCACGATTCATAAGCCTCATGCGCCGATCCCGCTGGAGTTCGGCGACGTCGCGGTGACGGCCCGTCGCTCCCGTAAGGGCAGGGCCAAATGATTCGGGCTGTTCTGTCGATTGGGGCGAACCTCGGGGACGCGCGGGCCCGCCTGGCTGAGGTCTTCGACTACTTCCGGCCGGAGACCGTCGCGGCGTCGCGCATTTACGCCACAGCGCCCTGGGGTGGCGTGGAGCAGGGGGACTTCCTCAACGCCGTTGTAATCGTGGAGACGGAGCGCACCCCGATGGAGCTCCTCCAGGCCGGTTGGGATCTGGAGCAGGCCGCGGGCCGCACCCGTGAGGTGAAATGGGGACCGAGGACCCTCGATGTGGACATAGTCCAGGTCATCGACCTTGAGACGGGTGAGGAGGTCCTCTCCGAGGACCCGACCCTGACGTTGCCGCACCCCTGGGCGGGGCAGCGGGCATTCGTTCTCGTGCCCTGGCTAGACGCGGACCCCGATGCGGTACTCCGGGGCGTGCGGGTCGCAGCGCTCGTCGGCAAGCTAGAGCCGAAGGATATTGCTGAGGTGCGCGCGGAAGATAGCGGAGCCTAAGACACGTAGACGAGGCCGAAGGGAAGACTAATGAAGCCGACATCCCCGTTGACGCTGATCGCGGTGGCAATCGTGCTTGCCTCCGCATCGTGGATTGTTCTCGACCGGTTTTTTGCAGAACTCGGCCCGCGGAGTTGGTGGGATCTCGGTTTCCTGTGGCTGCTCAGCGCGGTATGCGTGGCGGCGGCACGGTGGATTAAGAAAGTCCTCTCGGACGGCAGAGTCGGGCAGGACCGCAGCCAGGTGCACCCGTTGACGTTGTCCCGCTGGTGCGTCGTCGGCTCAGCATCGGCGTGGCTGGGGGCCATCTTCGCGGGCCTATATCTTGGTGGCGTTGTATGGGCCATACCCAGTTGGTCCGATTTGGCTGCGGCCGAGTCGGATGGGCCAATCATGGTCGTGGGGTTTTTCTCCGGGGTGCTCCTCGCAGCTGCTGGTCTGTGGCTGGAAAAAGTGTGCCAATTGCCAAGCAACGACGAAAAATCCCCGCCGCCTACCGGGGAAATGGGTTCTTCATCGGTAGGGTGGAGCTATGACTGACTTTCACAACGCCGGCGACGACCCGAAGCAGTCGTTTGACCCCGCGTTCTCGGATGCCGCAGCAGCTCCGGATCCCGCATTCCCGGATGCTGGTGCGGAGCCGAGTGCCGAACCCGACAATCCCGGTACCGGTGATTCGGCAGGGGAGGGGTTTGCCGAAAAGACCGCGCTCATTCTCATGGTCGCTCTGCTCGTGCTGGCCGTTGTGGCCAGCATCGTTATGCTTTTTGCGTCCTCTACCGGATGGATGAAAATCGCCGTCCTGCTGGCCCTGTGGTCCGCCGTCATCGGCGCGGTGTTGGTCACGAGGTACCGTAAGACGATCTCGGCGGAGCGCCAGCGCCTGGAAACTATCGAGGAGCTTCACCGAGTTGAGCTCGATCGCGAGTTGGCGACCCACCGCGAGCAGGAGCTGATCCTGGAACAGAATTACCTGGACTCGCTCGAGGGCAATACCGACGATTCGATTGCTGCTCTGCGAGCTGAGATCTTTGCGTTGCGCGAACAGTTGGCGCAGTTCATGGGGGATGACTTCGACGATGAGCAGGTAGCCCTGCGAGCCCAGGCGGAGCGCCTGCGCGAGTTGGACGCCCCTCAGACGAGCTCCCCGATGAAGGACCCGGTGGCTAACGACCGCCCGGAGCCCCGCGCCACCGCTCACCGCGCGGAGATGACCGCCAACGGCACCGTCGGCGCGCACACCCAGCACGGCGCGGCGGGCTCGCCGGTGGAGGATGCCGAGGACACGAACATTCAGTCCGAGTTCAAGCCCTCCGGCCAGCCGGTGGACGTCCCCGAGGTGACTGTTCCCCACAGCGGAGACAATCCCGAGAAGGGGAAGTTCTCCACCGATACCTTCAAGGCCATCAATTGGCAGGAGACCCCAGCCGAGGACACCCGAGACGTGTGGACGAGTACCGGCTTCAACGGTGAGTGGGCGAACTCCGAGGCCCAGGATGATTGGGCAAATTCGGCCGCATACAGCGGCTGGTCGAGCGAGGAGGCCGACAATCCGACCAGGCAGCTCCAGGCCATCCCCGACGCGGACGTGGAGCCCGAGGAGGCGCCCCGCCACGGCCGCCGCCGGGCCGAAGACCACAAGAACTGCCTCACCGTCGCCGAGCTGATGGCCCAGATGCGCAAAAAGTAACAGCGCAAGAAGTAAAGAAGTAGGCGCTTTTCGTCTAACCTGTCAGTCATGACGCAAAGCCCGAATCCCCATCGCACAACCGCGCCCCGGTTGTCGGTGGGGATTATTTCTGCAGGTAGGGTCGGTACCGCGATTGGCGAGGCGCTCGGCCGGCTGGGCCACCGGGTCACGCACGTGGTCGCCCGCTCCAACGAGTCCGCCACCCGAGCCCGCCTCCGGCTTGCCGACGCCCGCCCGGCCACCGTCGCCGAGACGCCGCCGCCTGCGAGCTCATCGTCATCGCGGTGCCGGACCGGGCCATCGCCGCGGTGGCCGAGGAGGTCGCGGCCCACGTCGGGCCGGGGCGCATCGTCCTGCACACGGCGGGGTCGCTGGGCCGCGCCGTTCTGGACTCGGTCGCGCTGACCGGTGCCCTGACCATCGCCGCGCACCCCGCGATGACGTTCGCCGGGCTTGCCGACGACGCCGACCGGCTACCCGGTTGCCCCTGGGGCATCACAGTCGGCGACGAACTCTCCCGGACCGTTGCGGAACTGCTGATCGGCGAGCTGGGCGGCCGCCCCGTATTCATCGACGAGCGGCACCGGGGCCTCTACCACGCCGCGATGGCGCACGGCTCGAATGGGCTGGGCGCCGTGGTGGTCGACGCGGTGGAGCTGCTGTCGCAGACGATCGGCGGCGCCGAAAACTCCGATGAGTATCGCCGCGCACAGGCGGCCGCCCTGCTGACGCCGCTACTCCAGGCCTCCCTGGACAACGCCCTGAAGTGGGGTGCCCGCGGTCTTACCGGCCCGGTCACGCGCGACGACGTGGATACCGTCGTCAAGCACGAGCGGGAGATCGAGACGGCGCAGCCGGAGGTGCGGGGCGCCTACCTGGCGTTGGCGGAGCGGATCGCGCAGATGAGGGGCTGCGCCGGGGTGCTGCGGCACCTGCGGGACGAAAACATCTAGCCCTACAGGGGCGGCGGGTGCGAGGTGGCGTAAGGTATTCCCGTCTAATCAATTCGGAGGAATCATGACGGGTTACGCTGCCGGAGAAACGACAGTTCACAACACTATTGCCGGGATCAGCCAGGTGACCAGGGCGCTGCGCAAGACCGGCGCCCGGTGGTGCTGGTGCCTACGATGGGCGCGCTGCACGCGGGGCACCTGGAGCTGGTCGCGGCGGCGAAGACGCTGCCGCGCGCGGTGGTGGTCGTGTCGATTTTCGTCAACCCGCTGCAGTTCGGCGAGGGTGAGGATTTCGACGCCTACCCGCGCACCCTCGACGCCGACGTGGAGAAGCTGCGCGCCGCCGGTGCCGAGCTGGTCTTCGCGCCGAGTGCGAACGAGATGTACCCCAACGGCTTCCGCACCACGGTCCAGCCGGGCCCGCTTGCCGACGAGCTCGAGGGCGCCACCCGTCCCGGTCACTTCGCGGGTGCGCTGACGGTGGTCAACAAGCTGTTTCACATCACTAACTGCACCGACGCAGTCTTCGGTGAGAAGGACTACCAGCAGCTGACGCTGATGCAGCAGATGGTGACGGACCTGAATATGCCGGTGCAGCTCCACGGCGTGCCGGTGATCCGCGAGACCGACGGCCTGGCCATGAGCTCGCGCAACCGCTACCTGTCCGAGTCCGAGCGCGAGCTAGCCGTGACCCTGTCGGCCGCCCTGACCGCGGGCGCGTTCGTCGGCGACCGCGGTGCCGCCGCCGTGCTCGAGACCGCCCAGGCCGTGCTGGACAGCCAGCCCGAGATCGAGGTCGACTACCTGGCCCTGCGCGACGCCGGTCTGGGCCAGCTTTCCGACGCCGCCTTTGCCGGGGAGGAAGGCGAGGTGGAGGCCCGGCTGCTGGTGGCGGCCCGCGTCGGAACCACCCGCCTGATTGACAACGTCGGCGTCATCCTGGGTGCGCCGCGCCCGGACTCGGTGGCCGGTGGTGTTGCGGGTGCCGCGGCGCTCGGGCGCGAGGGCGCTGAGATCGCGTCGGCGGCGCTGTCCGCGGCGGGGCTCGACGGCGAGCTGACCGAGGAAGAAGCCGCGCAGTTGGCCGAGCTGCAGGGCAAGGTGCGAGCAGCGCGCGAGGCACGTCTCGCCGATCAGGCCAGCCGCGAAAATCTGAAGAATGCTGGCTTCGGCGGGGATTCGCAGTAGTATTCTCCTTTGCCTAGGGCCTGGTCGACGGGTCGGCCGGTCGGCACCGTTTTTAACCCACGATTTCTGGGCGTCTCGGCGCCCGGATGACCCGGAAGGGATCCACCTACTTTCATGTTCCGCACAATGCTGAAGTCGAAGATTCACCGCGCGACGGTGACTCAGGCGGACCTGCACTACGTGGGCTCGTGCACCATTGACGAGGACCTGATGGAGGCGGCCAACCTCCTCGAGGGAGAGGCCGTCGACATTGTCGACATCAACAACGGCAACCGCCTGACCACCTACTGCATCACGGGCGAGCGCGGCTCCGGAATCATCTCCATCAACGGCGCGGCCGCGCGCCTGATCTCCCCCGGCGACCTGGTCATCATCATCGGCTACGGAATGATGGACGACGCAGAGGCCCGCACCTACAAGCCGGACGTCATCTTCGTCGACGAGAACAACAAGATGCTCGTGTCCGGCCACGACCCGGCGGACGTCCCCGAGGGCTCCGACCTGAAGGACCCGCGCCACCCGGACCACTCTGCCTCCGCGTAGCGACGGGAGACGCAGCGCCGGGAGACACAGGGCACGGGGAGGGGCAGCGCGTTCCCGCTGCGAGTTCATCCGACGTTAAATTTGCTGCCACGAGGTTGTCACTGAAACCTCACGCGGTGGCCAGTTCGGGGTCACTAAAATTCCATATAAGCGCCTTAGCTTCTGAGGGGATTAACAAGTCCTGAGAAATCCCCACGACTTCATAAGCTAGATTAAGGCGGTTTACCTGTGGTTCGCATCGGTAAGAATCTGCTCGCAAGCGCTTTCGCCACGTCGCGCAGCTCCCTGACCTGTACCTACAAGTGTGGCAACGCGTGTGCCGACGACGCTCCGAATGAGTTCGCGTCGAATGAGTACTTCGGTGATGTAGCAAGCCAGGCGCTGTCTCAGCGCGCTTACTCGCGCCGCGCAGCCCTGAAGGTGACCGGCGCCAGCGCGCTGGCACTCGGCGGCGGCGCCGTTCTGGCGGCGTGCACTAGCGATAACTCCGCCGCCGGTGGAGCAAGCGCCTCCGGCGCCGCGGGTTCCACCGCCGCGGCCCCGAAGGGTGACTCTCCCGAGGGCATGCGCTTTGCCCCGGTGTCCCCGAACAAGGAGGACGCGGTCGTCGTGGCCGACGGCTACGAGCAGAACGTCCTGATCCGCTGGGGCGACCCGATCCACGAGGGCGGCCCGGCCTTCGACTTCGACAAGCAGACCGCGGCTAACCAGAAGGTCCAGTTCGGCTTCAACAACGACTTCGCCGGCCTGATCAAGGCCGCCGACGGCACCCTGCTCTACGTGTGCTCGCACGAGTACACCACCGAGCCGATGATGTTCCGCGGTTACAAGAAGGAAGACGCCACCAAGGAGCAGGTCGACATCGGACTGGCCGCGCACGGCCACACGGTTCTCGCGGTGGAAGAAGATAGCAAGGGCTTCCTGAAGCCAATCCTGTCGGACAAGCGCAACCGCCGCATCACCGGCTTCACCGAGTTCACAGTGGACGGCCCGGCGGCAGGCCACGACCTGCTCAAGACCAAGGCCGACCCGACCGGCATGAAGATCGAGGGCACCCTGAACAACTGCTCTGGAGGTGTGACCCCCTGGGGCACCTTCCTGTCCGGCGAGGAAAACGCTGACCAGTACTTTGGCAACGTCGGCAAGCTCGAGGATGAGGAGGCGGTCAAGCACCTCAAGCGGTACTCGGTGAAGAACAAGGAAATGTCCGACCGTGCGTGGGAGAAGTACTACGACCGCTTCGATGTTTCCAAGGAGCCGAACGAGCCGAATCGCTTCTTCTGGCTGGTGGAGATCGACCCCTCCGACCCGAACTCCACCCCGATCAAGCACACCGCGCTTGGCCGCTTCAAGCACGAGGCGGGCCAGATCTACGTCACCGACGACGGCACCGTCGTGTGCTACTCGGGCGATGATGAGCGCTTCGAGTACATCTACAAGTTCGTCTCCTCCCGCAAGATCAAGGAGGGCGACACCAAGCACAACATGGGCATCCTCTCGGAGGGAACGCTCTACGTCGGCAAGTTCGCGGGCAACTCAGAGTCTGAGATCGATGGCTCCGGCGAGCTGCCGAAGGACGGCAAGTTCGATGGATCGATCGAGTGGGTGCCGCTGATGACGGCGAAGTCGGACGGTAAGCACGAGTCCCACGTCGATGGCATGAGCGCCGAGGAGGTTTGCATCTACTCGCGCCTTGCCGGTGACAAGGTCGGCGCGACCCGCATGGACCGCCCGGAGGACATCGAGGCCTCCCCGAAGACCGGTAAGGTCTACGCGGCGCTGACCAACAACAAGTACCGTGGCAAGACCGGTGCGAAGGACGACAAGGGCAAGGAGCGCACCGACAGCGCCGGCCGCCCGCTGGACAAGGCCATCGAGGTCGCCCCGATCACCGAGAACAAGAACGGTCTCATCCTGGAGATGGAGGATGACCACGCGGGCACCAAGGGCAAGTGGAACCTGCTGCTCGTCTGTGGTGACCCGAACGAGGCCTACTCTTACTTCGGTGGCTTCGACAAGAGCTCCGTCTCCCCGATCTCCTGCCCTGATAACCTGGCTTTCGACGAGTACGGCAACATGTGGATCTCCACCGACGGCAATGCGCTGAAGTCCAACGACGGCCTCTTTGCCGTCGCCGTCGAGGGCGAGCGCCGCGGCGAGACCAAGTGCTTCCTCACCGTGCCGAAGGCCGCCGAGACCTGCGGCCCGATGATTTTCGGCAACCGCGTGATGGTCAACGTCCAGCACCCGGGCGAGATCGAGACCGACCAGGGCCACCCGGTCGGAGACAACCCGGACCCGACCACCGCGCCGACCTCGCACTGGCCCGACGGTGGTGACTCGCAGCCGCGCCCGGCCGTCGTCCAGGTGGTGCGCACCGGTGGCGGCAAGATCGGCGTCTAGCGGAATTGCGGGGATTATCGCGCGGATCAGCGAATAATTCTTACGCGGCGCGTCTCGAACGAAAAATGCTGTTCGATGACGCGCCGCGTTTTTGTTCGGTAAAACAGTATTAATTGGGCGTTTCTTTAGAGCCCCCGCACTATCGATGGGATAAACGCTAGTGAACTTCATGGTTATATTCGGCATCATCGTTGTTGTCATCGGTGTCATCCTTGTTGCCTCAGCGCGTCGGAATACCCAAATTCCGGGCGCCGATCGGGAGCGCTTCGTCGATCCTCTGATGACTGACGAGTACCGCAAGTACGGCCCCACCTCCGTCGCACCTGGCGCAATCCTGAACTATGGCGGTTCTTCCCATGTCGTGCGCGGGTCGCTCGAGCTCTCTCAGGGCCCGTTCCGCTGGTGGGAGCATCTCGTCGACGGCGGCGCGGATGGTTCATGGTTCGGTGTTGAGGAAGATGAGGGCGAGGTCATCCTCACTTGGTGGCGAAAGCTCCCGGGCAGCTTCGAGCCGGCTAATCCCATGGTCGTGGACGGTGTGGAGTATTGGGAGGAAGAGCGGGGAACCGCCCACTACACCGCAATTGGCACGACCGGGCTGCCGCCGGAAGGCGCCACGTACTTCGTTGACTACAAGTCCGGTGACGGCCGCTTGTTCGGGCTGGAACGCTACGGTGACTCATCGTGGGAAGCATCGACCGGTATCAGGATACTCCCCGGTGAGATTGATGTTCTTCCAGCTCCGGACCACAATCCGGGCGCTGACAAGCGCTAGTGGCGGCTAAAATGTCTCTGGCAGTTCTCGACATTCCGTTCAAGGACACCGCGGCGGAGCAGCTCCGCGTGGCCGTTGGCGGCCCAGTCCCGGATACCCTCTGCGAGAAGGTCATCTCTCACCCCGATGGCGTCACACCGCCGCTGACGCTGGGCGTCCTGGGAGCGTCGCATGTGGTTTTCGTCGGTAAGCGGGAGGCGCCCCACTTTGCCGAGGAGGTCTCGTGTACCGCGGCGGACGGTGTGCCCCTGACTCGGGCGGGCGCCGCCGTGGAAGCTCGTGTGGAGCGCCTCTCGCCGGAAGCCTTCGCCCAGCGCACAGATGCTTTACGACGCGAACTCGGCGCAGGTAATCCCCGTTCAGTCGCCGCGGAGTTTCCAGGTTCTCCCGGGGCGATGACCGTGTTGTCCGCGGAGCCGATAGAGCGTGGGTATCGCTGGGAGACTTGGCATGGATACCCGCCGGGGCAGATCGTGTGGACGTCGAATTTCTGGGTGGATGCCGTGAAAGATGCGGATACTGCGGTACAGGGGATGGAAGGGGAGTAGAACGTGGGGAAAAAGGGAATTGGATACCTCCTCATCCTTTATGGAACGGCAACGGTGATTACTGGACTCGCCGGCAGCGCTCCCAGCGCCTCGGACCAGATCAATGAGCGTTATGCCTCGGTGTCGACTGCAGCGGCGATGACATCGAGTGGTATCGAGCAGAGCTGGACCTGCGGCAATCGCGATCCCATCGAGGTGGGACGGGAGCTGCGGGACGAAATTAGGCCGGAGGCATACAGCGAAAATGGAGGGGCGGCGTATTTAAGGACGAAGAATTACCTGTTTATCGTCTCCCGCCAGAGTCCAGGAGCAGAATCGAAGGACTCGTGCCTGATAACTAAAGAATCACTGGGTGGCCGCTATTCGGGCGGGCATTTCATTTACCTTGGCCCCGGTTTCGGACCCTCCGCGCCCTCAAACGGCTCGGGCGGATCGGCCGGATCTTTCGGAGGAGCGAAATAATCATGGGACCAATAACGTACACGGCCGCCAACGGGGCGGATACCCTCTCTGCGCAGGCAACGGTGGGCGAGCAGCTGGCGGTCGGAGTACCGGCCACCATCGGCTACTTCCTTGCGGGCGCCCTCGTGCTGGCGGTCGGCTTCATCGTCCTTGACCTACTCACGCCTGGGAAACTGCGCGACCTGGTTTTTGTTGAAAACCGTGCGGGCGCCGCGTTGATTGCGGGCTCGCAGCAGATTGCGCTGGCCTGCATTGTGGTGTCGGTAATCCGCGCATCCGACGACGCCCCGATGATCGGCCTGGGCGAGACGCTAATCTACGGCGCCCTCGGCATCGTGCTGCAGGCGGTGGCGCTGCTGGTGCTCGAGGCCCTGATTCCGGGCCGCTTCCGCGACGTAGTGATGGACGCGAAGGTCCGACCCCGGGCGGCCCTGGCGGCGACGACCTTCATCGTCATCGGCGTGATCAACGCCGTCGCGCTGTCGTAGATGGAGACCGCTACTTCCCGGCGCTGGCGGGCGCTGTTGCTCGCGTCGGTGGCGGCGTGCGCCGCGTGCGGCCTGGTCTACGAGCTGGCGCTGCTGGCGCTGTCGGCCTCCCTGGGGCGCGGCGACGTGGTCGCCAACTCCCTGATTGTGGCCGGCTACGTCGCGGCGCTGGGCTTCGGCGCCGTCGCCGCGAAACCGCTGGTGGGACGGGCCGCGGTGTCCTTCCTCGGCATCGAGTGTGCGTTGGGGTTGCTCGGCGGCGTATCCGCAACCGCCCTGTACTGGGTGTTTTCAGTCACGGGCGAGAGTCTCGGGGCACTGGTCGCCGCCACTTTCGTAATCGGCACGCTGGTCGGCGCCGAGGTGCCGCTGCTGATGACCCTGCTGCAGACCGGCCGGACCGCCTCCGCAGAGGACACCGGCCGCGTGCTCGCGAACCTCAACGCCGCGGACTACTTCGGAGCCCTGGTTGGTGGCCTGCTGTGGCCCTTCGTGCTGCTGCCGGCGGTGGGGATGCTCAAGGCCACCGTCATCGCGGGGCTAATCAACGTTTCGGCCGCCCTAATCATTGCCGCGCTGCTGCTGCGCCGGATGATGTCGCGCCGCGCACTGGCCGCCGCCGTATCGGCTCTCCTGGCGGCGGCGCTCGCGCTGGGTGCGCTACTGGCCGGAATCCGGGACATTGAGACAACCGCCCGCCAGTCGCTCTACGCCCAGCCCATCGTCTTCGCCAAGCACTCGAAGTACCAGGACATCGTCGTCACGCGATTCGGCGCAGACCGGCGGCTCTACCTCGACGGCGGCCTGCAGTACTCCAGCCGCGACGAGTACCGCTACACCGAGTCGCTGGTTTACCCGGCGGTTTCCGCCGGCACCAAGACCGCGTTGATCCTCGGCGGGGGAGATGGCCTGGCCGCCCGCGAGCTGTTGCGCATGCCGAATATCGAGCGCATCGTGCAAGTGGAGCTGGACCCGGAGGTCATCGAGGTCGCCCGCACCGTCCTGCGCGAGGACAACCGCGGCAGCCTCGATGACCCGCGCGTCGAGAAGATCACCGCGGACGCCTTCACCTGGCTGCACGACCAGGCCCGCAATCAGGCCCGCGGCGAGACTCCCGCCCAGAAGTTCGACGCGATCTACGCCGACCTCCCCGACCCCGACAACGCCGTGCTGGCCAAGCTCTACTCGCAGGAGTTCTACGGCCTGGTCCGGGGCGTGGCCGCGCCGGGTGCGAAGCTGGTGGTCCAGTCCGGCTCGCCCTTTTCCACCCCGGACGCCTATTGGCGCACCGAGTCCACGCTTCGCGCCGCGGGCTGGTCCACCACCCCGTACCACGTGCACGTGCCCACCTTCGGAGACTGGGGCTTCGTGCTCGCTGCCCTCTCGCCGGAACCTCCCGCGGTCGCGCTTGACGACGGCCACCCGCCGCTGAAGTTTTTCACTCCTTCCGTGGCACAGGCCGCCACCGTCTTCGGCGCCGACAACGGGCCCCGGCAGTTGGAGCCGTCGACGCTGGCGCACCCGAAAATTGTGGAGGACATCCGCCGTGGTTGGCGGGGCGCGGGGGAATAGGCGGGCAAGTAGCAGGCGGGGGCGGGCGTCGGCTAACCTTTATAGCCGTGACTGACGCGAAGAATTCCACCGCACATACCGACAACACCAACGCCGTTCCCGAGCAGCTTCGGGTCCGCCGTGAGAAGCGCGACCGCCTGCTCTCCGCGGGTGTCGAGGCCTACCCGGTGGAGGTTCCGCGCACCCACTCGCTGAAGGATGTCCGCGAGGAGTGGGGCCACCTCGAGGCCGGGGAGGAAACCCAGGACGTTGTGACCGTCGTCGGCCGAGTCATGTTCATCCGTAACACCGGCAAGCTCTGCTTCGCGGCGCTGCAGGAGGGTGACGGCACGACGCTGCAGGCGATGCTGTCGAAGGCCGAGGTCGGCGAGGATTCCCTGGCCGCGTGGAAGTCGGACGTGGACTTGGGTGACTTCGTGATTATCACCGGTCGCGTTATCTCTTCGCGCCGCGGCGAGCTCTCCGTGATGGCGACCTCGTGGCAGATGGCCTCCAAGGCCCTGCGCCCGCTGCCGGTATCCTTCGCGGACCTGTCGGAGGACACCCGCGTCCGCCACCGCTACACCGACCTGATCATGCGCGAGCAGGCCCGCACCAACGCCCTGACCCGCATCAAGGTCATCCGTGAGCTGCGCCACGCCCTTGAGCGCCGCGGCTTCCTGGAGGTCGAGACCCCGATGCTGCAGACCCTGCACGGTGGTGCTGCGGCGCGTCCCTTCGTGACCCACTCGAACGCCCTGGACATCGACCTGTACCTGCGCATCGCCCCGGAGCTGTACCTGAAGCGCTGCGTCGTCGGTGGCCTGGAGCGCGTCTTCGAGATCAACCGCAACTTCCGCAACGAGGGCATCGACTCTTCGCACAGCCCCGAGTTCGCGATGCTGGAGTACTACCAGGCCTACGGCACCTACGACGACTCCGCCCGCACCGTCCGCGAGGTCATCCAGGAAATCTGCGTCGCGGTCTTCGGCTCCACGAAGATCACGCTTGCCGACGGCACCGAGTACGACTTCGGCGGCGAGTGGAAGCAGATCGAGATGTACCCCTCCCTGAATGAGGCGCTCGCACGCAAGTTCCCGGGCCAGCCGGAGGTCACCATCGACTCCACCGTCGACGAGCTGAAGGCCATCGCCGAGGTCATCGGCCTGGCAGTGCCGGAGAAGGGCGGCTGGGGCCACGGCAAGCTGGTCGAGGAGATCTGGGAGCACCTGTGCGAGGACCAGCTGGACGGCCCGATCTTCGTCCGCGATTTCCCCGTGGAGACCTCCCCGCTGACCCGCCAGCACCGCTCCAAGCCGGGCGTTACCGAGAAGTGGGACCTCTACGTCCGCGGCTTCGAACTGGCCACCGGCTACTCCGAGCTGGTTGACCCGGTCATCCAGCGCGAGCGCTTCGAGGACCAGGCCCGCCTGGCCGCCGGCGGCGACGACGAGGCCATGGTCCTGGACGAGGACTTCCTCCACGCTATGGAGCAGGGCATGCCGCCGACCACCGGCGTCGGCATGGGCATCGACCGCCTGCTGATGGCCCTGACCGGCCTCGGCATCCGCGAGACTGTCCTCTTCCCGATTGTGAAGCCGGAGGCCTAGGGTCGCTCGGCCCTACAGCCCCAGGTTCCTACAACCCCAGCTCCGCCGGGGACTCGCCGATGCGCGCGGTGACGAAGCGCTTGTCGGCGTCGTCGGCATGCAGGCGCATGATCTGGCGGAACTCGGCGAGGTTGGTGAATAGCGGGTCGCGCCACGGGTTCCGGCCGGTGACGCGGATGCGGTAGAGCCAGTAGACGAACAACCCGACGTTGAAGATGAACGCGGCCCAGGCGCAGACGGCGTTGGCGGTCGGGTTCATCGTCGAGAAGTTCGTAATCGAGCTCGGCGGCACCAGCACCTCGGGCAGCAGGTTGTTCGCCGCGATCCAGAACATCAGGGTGAAGCAGCGGAACCACAGCCACTGGCCCTTCGCCCAGGTAAACGCCGGGATGGTGCAGGCCAGCAGCAGCGCCAGGGTGCAGTACCAGGTGTAGTCCGCCAGGGCGTTGTAGAGGAACGCGTGGTTCCACAGGTCGTAGGCGATAATCCACGGCCATACCATGTCCGGCCAGATCAGACCGCGGACCTTCTGCGCCGGGTTGGACGTAATGAATATCGACCCCAGGCCCGTGATGGTGACGATGTTGAGCACGCCGGCCGCCGCAGTCAGCAGGTTCCAGTAGCCGCCGATGGTGCGGAAACCGGTCGCCGGGTCGATGCCGACCCCCGCAGCCTTAAAGTTCGCCGCCACAGCCGTGTACCACTCGGGCGTGCCGACGGCTGCCTCGATGCCACGCGTCTCCGGAAGGCCGTTGATCATGTCGATTCCAACGTGCGACTCGTTGATCTGCTGCAGGCAGGCGGGGTCTGCGGCGCAACGCAGGTAGTTGTCGGCCTCGAAGAAGATGGTCACGTCGCGGATGTTGGCCTCCATGATGTTGGCGGCCAGGCCAATCCACAGGGCGACGCCGAACCAGATGGCGTAGCGGTGCGCCTTGTCGGGGTTGCGCTTGCCGTACCAGAGCAGGAAGCCCGTCATGGTCGCGGTGGCCACCATGATGGCGTACTTGCCGAAGGGGAACCAGCCCACCATCGGTGTGCCGTGGATGGCGGCATAGGGCATCAGCGCCAGGCCGCCGATGGTCCACAGGACGAAGATGGTCCAATTCCAGCGTCGATTGATTTCAGAGATTGCGATCTGGGCTGCGAAGACGATAAACCACGTCACGTAGACGATGGGTGTGCCGATTTCCCAGAGAAAGAGCGATTGCATTGTCTCGCCATTCGGTCGTTGATGTAGGGGAGTAGAAGACCTATCGCGGTATCTAATTTCACACTACGCCGAAAAGTGTAACGGTGTTATAATTTTGTTAGTAACTTATTTTCATTGCTGGTCAGAGGCCCCTTGGGGGCGTCGGCAAGCGGCTAGTGCCTATTCCCAAAAGTAAAGAATCGTTTTCTCTTCGAAGGAGAGGGTGATGGGGACATGACAAGCTTCCCCAAGATAGGTGCACGCACGCTGGCCGTCGGAGGTGGCTCGGCGGCCGCGGCGGTCGTCGGTGGCATGTACGCGTTCAGCCAGCTCAGCGGCAAGGCCACGCCGGAGGAGCAGGCCTGGAAGTATCCCGGCGACGACCTCATCGACGCCAACTACTCCAACGGCTACTCCTCCACGTATGCCATCGAGATCGATGCCCCGGCGTACGCGGTGTGGAGGATCCTCAAGCAGATCGGCGCGAACAAGTCCGGCTCCTTCTCCTCGGAGTTCCTGGAGCGCGTCTTCGCGCGGCTGCCCTTCTACAACAGCTATGAGATCCAGGAGGAATTCCAGCAGCCCGACTCGATGGTCCCCGGCGACATCGCCGCCTTCGACTTCCAGGGCATGTCCATGGAGTGGGCCGACGTGGTGCCCGGCAAGTACATGGTGCAGTGGGTGGACACCAAGAATCCGCCGGCCGCACCCGGCTCCTACGCCTTCCGCTATCCGACGATGACCCACTTCGCGGCGGCGTGGTGCTTCTACACCATCCCGCTGAAGGGCGAGCGCACCCGGCTGATCAACCACTGGCGGATCGGCTACGAGCCGGACGCCCCGCTGCCCGGCGTGATCAACTGGATCAACATCGAGCTGATTGGCGGCTGCATGACGCGCCTGCAGAACAACTACATCAAGAGGGTGGCGGAGTTCCGCAAGAAGCAGCAGCACCAGGGCAAATTCATGCGCGGCGTGCTGGGCGGCAAGTTCTTCGGATCGAAGACCCCGGCGGGCCGCTGGGACGGCACCGAGCTCTTCGAGGACACCTACACGCAGTGGTTCCAGTATGGCCGGCAGTGCCCGGCCTCGGCGGAGATTCGCCCGCCGAAGACGGAGGACCCGGATTGGCCGCCGAAGGGTCCCGGCACCCCGTGGGAGGGCACCCTCGACGAGGAATACTACGTCGACTGGGAGGAACCGAAGTTCTCTTGGGAGGAGCAGATTCGACAGAAGCGCGAGCGCACCTACTTGAAGGGCTGGGGAAAGAAGTCCAGCGAGTAGGGGGAGTTTCGGCAAGTCCGCCAGCCGGTGGTGATTCTTCCAGGATTCTGTAGGAAGTAACGAGGAAATCTGGACTACTTTCTACAAAATCCTGGAAAATTTTTCTCGTTTACTTCTCCCGTCTACCGTTCCCGGTATCCGAGCGTTACCGCGTCCGCGCCGATGCGTGCTGCGATGCGGTCCTGGTCCTCTGGCGTGGCATTGTCGCGAACCATCGCGACGTAGTCCGCGGTATCGGAGTAAATCTCCTGCTTGAACGGGTTGCGACGAAGCTTCGCCATGCGCCAGACGTGGTAGGCGAACACGCCGACGTTGAGCACCAGCGCGACCAAGGAAATGATGAACAGCGCCGTCGGGTTGTGTGCGGAGCGGTGTGCGAACATGGAATCCTGCATGAAGTGGGGGAACGTCAGCACCACCGCGGACCACAGCGTCAGCGTGTAGGCGCGGTACTGAATCCACGAGCCGCGACCCCACTTGAACAGCGCGGGAATGGTGCACGATGCCAGCAGGGCAACGCCGGAGTACCAGGCGCGATCCGCCAGGCAGTTGTAGACGTAGGCGATGTTCCAGGCGTCGTAGGCAATGATCCACCAGATTGTCAGGTCGCCCCAGATGATGGCGCGGTTCGGGCCCTTCGCCACGAAGATGCCAATCCAGCCTGAGATGGCCAGCAGGTTCAGGATGCCGGCGATGCCGTTCATGATGTTCCAGGGGCCGCCCCAGGTGGCCATGCCCTGCGTGGGGTCGATGCCGTGGATGCCGTAGCACTGGAAATCGCGTACGACGGCCTCAGCGATGTTGATGGCAAGGATGAACGGAGGAATCAGCAGGTACCACTTGTTGTAGCGCAGCTTCTTTGTGTATTGCAGCGCCACCAGGCAGAGGCTGCCCGCGAGTGCCGAGTATTGCTTCACAATCGGGAACCAGCCGGCGGAGTTTGTGCCCTCAGTGGAGTAGGGCCACCAGAAGATGGTGAGCAGGAGCGGTATGACCACGAAAACCGCCACGACGACCCACTTGTTGCGCTGCGCCAGCCAGGCCGTGGCGGCGAGGGCAACGGTCACGATGACGAGCATCGCGTAGTCCCACCATTCACCTGCCTCGAAGAAGAACAACGTCGGGTATGAGGGGTCGGGAATGGGGGTCCACATGATCTGTCCTTTGACGACCGCAACTGCGGAAAATTGAGGCCCTTGAGAGGCCCTTAACTCTTACGCTACTCCTGGTTTTGTAACGCTGAGAGGGGGACAATCGTCGGAAAGCGCCGTACGGGGGTGCAAGCGCCAGGCTGGTGCGAAGCGGGGCGCTGGGGGAGGGGTGGATAAGGTGTGGCCTGCGGTGATGCAGTGTGGGGAGGCGGGGAGTGCGGCTTACGGGGGTAGCCAGAGGCGGGAGAAATGGTGTTGCTTGGGACTGATTTTAGAAATTATGTGACAGGGGTCACGTGATTGATTTATTGTTATGCCAGTAATAGTTCTGACTCGAAAGGCCATGATCACATGAGCGAGAAGAAGAACCGCGAAGATTCGACCGTCGGCCGCAACAACCCTGGTCGCGACGCTATCGGAGCGGCAATGCGGTTCATCACGTCGATTACTGGTTCGGACTTCGCCCAGAAGTACGACCTTCAGCCCAAGATCGATCGCGTGGTGTACCAGTCCACCAAGTCCGGTTTTAAGACTCTTGGTGCTGCAAACCGTCAGTTCAAGAAGATTGCCGGCTCGGGCAAGCCGGAGCGCCCGGCCGCAGAGGCGCAGGCAGCAGCGGATGCTGCCGCGGAGGAGAAGGCGAAGAAGCTCTTCGACCTGACCCCGACCGAGGATCAGCAGATGATCGTTGAGACGGTCAAGGAGTTCGCCGAGTCCCGCCTGCGCGAGGCCGCCTACAAGTCCGACCACGACGCCACCCCGCCAGAGAACCTCGTCGCCGAGGCCTCCGAGCTGGGCGTCACCATGATTAACGTCCCCGAGGCCTACGAGGGCATCGCCACCGGCGAGGACGTCACCACCAACGCTCTCGTCGCCGAGGCTCTCTCCTACGGCGACATGGGCCTGGCCCTGACCGTGCTCGCCCCGGCAGGCGTCGCCGCGACCCTGACCGCGCACGGCTCCGACTCGCAGCAGAAGACCTATCTCCCGGCCTTCGCCGGCGAGGATGTCCCGGCCGCCGCCGTCGTCATCGCCGAGCCCCGCCCGCTTTTCGACGCCCTGGCGCCGGAGACCACCGCCAAGCGCGAGGGTGACTCCCTGGTCATCAACGGCGTGAAGTCCTTCGTTCCGAACGCCGGCGCGGCCGAGCTCTTCGTCGTGGGTGTGGAGCTCGAGGGCAAGCCGGCCCTGGTTATCGTCGAGTCCGATACCGAGGGCCTGCACGTCGAGGCCGATCCGTCGATGGGCCTGCGTGGCGCCGCGATGGGCCGCGTCGTCCTGAAGGACGTCAAGGTTCCGGCCGAGAATATCCTCGGTGGCGCGGACCTTACCGCGGAGCAGCGCGAGGAGGACTACCTCGATGTCCTGCGTCGCTCCCGCCTCGGGTGGGCTGCCCTCGCGATGGGCACCTGCCAGGCCGTTCTCGACTACGTGATTCCTTACGTCAACGAGCGCCAGGCGTTCGGTGAGCCGATCTCGCACCGCCAGGCTGTCGCCTTCATGGTCGCCGACATCAAGATCGAGCTCGATGGCCTGCGCATGATCACCCTCCGCGGCGCTTCCCGCGCCGACCAGGGCCGCGGCTTCGCCCGCGAGGCCTCCCTGGCCAAGACCTTCGCTACCGAGAAGGGCATGAAGATCGGTTCCGACGGCGTCCAGCTGCTGGGTGGCCACGGCTTCACCAAGGAGCACCCGGTGGAGCGCTGGTACCGCAACCTCCGTGCGATCGGTGTCGCCGAAGGCGTCATTGTTCTGTAAACCGCTAGACACTTCAGCCTAAAGATAAAGAGGAAAGAAAATGATTAACCTCGAACTGCCGAAGTTCCTCAAGGCGGGCGCGTCCCAGGCGCATCAGGCCGCCGCCGAGATCTTCCGACCGATTTCCCGCAAGTACGACCTCGCCGAGCACGAGTACCCGAAGGAGCTCGACACCCTCGCCTCCATGATGGACGGCATGGCCGACGGTGGCCGCGGCTTCTCCGGAGCCTCCGGCGGGCGTGGCGACGAGAAGAAGAAGCAGCGCACCGGCGTCAAGAACGGTGGCAACATGGCCTCGCTGCTCAACGTCATCGAGACCTGCTGGGGCGACGTGGGCCTGACCCTGTCCATGCCCTACCAGGGCCTCGGCAACGCAGCCATCGCCGCGGTCGCAACCGACGAGCAGCTCGAAGCCTTCGGTAAGACCTGGGCTTCCATGGCAATTACCGAGCCGTCCTTCGGCTCCGACTCCTCCGCTGTGTCCACCACCGCGAAGCTCGACGGCGACGAGTACGTCATCAACGGCGAGAAGATCTTCGTCACCTCCGGCGAACGTTCCGACTCCGTCGTGGTCTGGGCCACCCTGGACAAGTCCAAGGGGCGCGCCGCCATCAAGTCCTTCCTGGTGAAGAAGGGCACCCCGGGCTTCACCGTCGAGCGCCTGGAGGAGAAGCTGGGCATCCGTGCCTCCGACACCGCAGTGCTGCGCCTGGACAACGTCCGCGTCCCGAAGGAGAACCTGCTGGGCTCCCCGGACATCGACGTGAAGAAGTCCTTCGCCGGTGCCATGGCCACCTTCGATAACACCCGTCCGCTCGTGGCCGGTATGGCCATCGGCGTCTCCCGTGCGGCCCTCGAGGAGCTGCGCCGCCTGCTCGAAGAGGCTGGCGTGGAGATCGACTACGACAAGCCTGCTCACTCCCAGTCCGCGGCCGCTGCCGAGTACTTGAAGCTCGAGTCCGACTGGGAGGCCGCGTACCTGCTGACTCTGCGCGCCGCCTGGATGGCCGACAACAAGCAGCCGAACACCCTGGAGGCCTCCGAGTGCAAGGCCAAGGCTGGTCGCGCCGGTACCGAGATCTGCCTCCGCGCAGTCCAGCTCGCTGGCACCTACGGCTACTCCGAGCGCAACCTGCTGGAGAAGTGGTCCCGCGACGTCAAGATCCTCGACATCTTCGAGGGCACCCAGCAGATCCAGCAGCTGGTCGTCGCACGCCGCACCCTGGGCCTGTCCTCCAAGGAGCTCAAGTAGTCCCGAGGGATCTCACGCAGCCCCGACCGCTGAGCGACAACAACATTTCAGTCACGCGGCCAAAGCCCGCGCCTCGTCCGTAATGGAAAACACGAGGGGCGGGCTTTCCCGTTCTGCGGGCTGCCCCGTTCCCGCCCGCTCCTCATTCGCTTCTCGCCCGCTCCTCACTCGGTCCCCGCCGGGGCCTCCCCGCCTCGCCCCACTACTGACTCCTTTCAGCCACCGATTGTTCGCCAGATTTAGAAGATTTTTAAACTAATTTTCACCTTCCGGCACTATTCTTTTCCTCCATGAGCATTTCCCGTCGCGCGTACCTTTCCGTCGCAGCGCTGGCCGCCAGCTCGGTAGCTATCGCGAAGACGTCGGGCGCGGCCGGGGTAGGGCGGATGGCCTCTGGCCTGGGGCTTACGGAATCTGACCTGAAGTCCATGGCCGTCCTCGCCAGCGACCTCGAGGTTGTCACGGTGACCGACACCTCGGTCGCCTTCACCTGGGCCACGTACGCGCCGGGAGTGCAGACCGCCTACGGCTTCGCCAAGCCCACCATCCCCGCCAGCGAGGAGGTCCGCCTCGCGCTTGCCGACGGTGCCTCGTTGAAAACCGTCCACGAGGGTTTTTCCGAGTCCGGTTACCATCACGTCGTTATCGGCGGGCTGGAGCCTGATCGGACATATCGTTTCGAGTGCTGGTCGGAAGGCGTCAAGGCCCTGCCGTCGCTCGGGGTGACCATGAATAAGCAGGCGCCCGAGGCCCGAGGCGAGTTCACCACTTTGCCGGCTCTTGAGGGGCACCACCTGGCCACTTTTGCCCTGACGAACGACACGCACATCGGCAAGCCGAACCACGACGGCATCCGCATCGGCAATTTCGGTCTTTCTGCGGAGCCGGGAGATCAGCCCTTCTCGTCGATGCAGTTGGAGGGCCTGCTGAAGACGGTGGCCACCGACGAGATTGGAACCATCGTCGTCAATGGCGATTGCACGGACAGCAACCGGCCGGAGGAGTACGACGAGTTCCTGCGGGTCATGAATGGTTTCGGTGAGCTGGGCAAGCAGTGGTTCGTCACCCGCGGCAACCACGACAATCACCCGCCCGGGCTGCCCAACATCAACGGCCGCCGGGGTAGGGGAATCCGCCGGGGCAAGACGGAGATTCCGGACTATTTCAGCAAGCGACTGATCCCGACGCAGCAGCACTGGACAACTCAGGTGGGCGACGTGCGCCTGATCGGTCTGGATACGGCCGAGTTCGGATACGCGGGCGGGCGAATCAACGAGCGCCAGATGCGTGCTGTGCGCGCGGAGCTGGCCGCCGACCCGGAGCGGCCGACCATCATGTTTGCTCACCATCCATTCACCCGCGACGCTGTGCGCTCCCACATTGGCGGGCCGGCCTTCATGATGGACTGGGAGCAGTCGCTGGCTCTACAGCGCGTCGCGGCCGCCACCCCTGGCGTCAAGGGGGTTTTCGCCGGCCATACTCACCGCAGCAGGCGCGGCATCGCGGACGTCGGTTCTACCGATTTTTGCGAGCGCGGTTCCTCCCTCGGATACCCGGGCGGATATACCCGCGTTAGGGTTCATACGGACGGCTACCAGGTCACCTTTCACCGGACCCGGACGCCGGAATCGCTGGCGTGGTCGACGAAAACCCGCTGGTCGATGTTCGGTTTGGAGCCGGAGCTGATGCTCGGCAAGATTTCGGACCGCAACTATGTGCAGCATTTTCGGATTCCGGTAGCTCTGTAATACATCGCTATAGTTAAATGTGGTGGAAAAATCGCTAAGGGGTTAAACCGGAAAAAGGAAAAAGAAGATGACAAATCCCCAAAATCCCAATCGTGCCAGCGGCGATGGCGGCTCCGATTTCTACGGAAACCCCCAAGGGGCGGAAGATTTGTGGTCTAGCATTCCCGGAGGCCCTGTCGGCGGACAATCCAACCCCTTCGAGCAGGCGACGCAGGCCATGCCCGCTGTGGCTCCCGTGGCCGTGGCGCAGAAGAACAACACCGGGCTCTATATCGCAATCGGTGTGATGATTGCACTCCTTTTCGCCCTCATGGCTGGCGGTGGCTGGTTGCTCGCCTCGTCAAAGAACGGGTCCAGCAACTCGGCTAATGGAGGCCCCGCAGCCGCTGGAAACACGGCATCGAGCACGTCGAGCACGTCGAGCGCGGCGCAGACCTACACCGAGACCGTGACACAGGAAGCCAAGCCGTCGAGCTCGAGCGCCACTCCGACGCGCTCGCCGAAGTCACTGTTCAATATGAGCCGCAATACATACGGCGTTGATTTCGACGAAAAGGGATGGATCGGTAATTCAGCCCGGTGCGGTACCGGCGACCATGCTCGTGTGCTCGCAGAGGCCGACGGAGGGTGGATCGTTATCTGTGAGAACTCTTCAAACCGCCAGGAGAAGTACTACATCGGTCACTTCGGGAACATTTCTACCAGCCCCGATGCCTACAGGGTCGACAGCTTCTCCAATAGGAAGGTCGTAGCAGTCAACGATCAGATTCAATATGTGCTGACTCCGCAGTCGATTGAGGTCTTCAACGCGAACGGGGACAGTATCTTCGAGGATCGCGTCGTTGACTACGGAGTCCTTCAGGCCGGCTAGCCTGCCGTCGCTGTTCTTGTCGCTTGACGACGGCGACCCGCGGCCTATGCCGCCTGCGCGGAGCTGTCGCCCTCCCACGGCTTCGGCAGTAGGCGGGGGACGACCTTGCCCACGGCGTTGCGGGGGAGTTCGTCGAGGAAGACCGTCTCTCGGGGGACTGCGAAGCGGGACAGCCGCTGCTTGACGAAGCCTCGAATCTGTTCATTGGTCAGCGCATTGCCTGCGGGGGAGTCCTCGCGAACGACCCATGCGACCAGCGCCTGGCCGAAGCGTTCATCGGGAACTCCGGCGACGGCGCACTCGCGGATTCCCTCCAGCTCGGAGAGTGCATCCTCGGTCTCGCGGGGGAAGACGTTCTCGCCACCGGAGACAATCATGTCGTCCTCGCGCCCGGAGATGTAGAGCAGCCCCTTTTCGATACGGCCGAGGTCACCGGTGCAGACCATGCCGTCGATGACGGGCTTATCAGCACCGGGGCGGGTGTATCCCTCGTACAGCATGTTGTTGCCGACGAAGATGCGTCCGGTCTCGCCGTCGGGGACTCGGTTGCCCTCCTCGTCCAGGATGTGGACACGAGTGCCAAGGGGCGCGCGGCCGGCAGTCGTCGGGTTCGCCTTCAGCTCCTCCGGGTTGGCGATGGTCGCCCAGCTCACCTCGGTCGAACCGTACTGGTTGTAGAGGACGGGGCCGAACCGCTCGAGAGTCTTCTTGACGATTCCCTCCGGGATCGCCGAGCCGCAGGACGCGATGACGCGCAGGGAGGTGGCGCCGATGTCGTAGTCGTCAGGCAGCACCTCCATCATGCGCTGCAGCATGGTCGGCACCAGGAAGATGGTGTGCGGCGAGTGGGCCTCGATGATGCGGAGGCTGTCGGCAGCGTCGAATTTCCTGCGCATGATCATGGTGGAGCGCAGGGCGATGCAGAGCTGTGCCGTCGCAAAGCCCCAGGTGTGGAAAAGCGGCGCGGCGAGGTAGGCGGGGCGGCGCTGGCGCAGCGGGATGCGGCTCATGATGGAGGAGGCGGGCATCCAGCTGCGGGGTTCGGGGCGCTTGGCCCCCTTCGGGGTGCCGGTGGTGCCGGAGGTCAGGATGATGACTCGGCCGCGGCGCGGACGGGAGGGTAGCTCGGCGGTCGGCCACTTCGGCGGCGGTGCGGTCTTGAGCATCTCCTGCAGCGAGGTCCAGCCGTCGCGGACGCAGGAGGTGTCGCCGAAGGTCTCGAACCAGGAGACGGCGACGGGACAGTCGTCGAAGTCAGCGGGCAGCATGTGGGTGAATTCCTCGTCGATGAAGAGGAAGTCGATCTTCTGCTCTCGAATGACCGCGAGGGTCTGCTCGGCGGAGGCGCCGGTGTTCAGCAGCACCAGGTCGGTGCCGAGGCGGCCGTGGGCGCACAGCGTCATGATGAAGCCGCGGTGGTTGCGCGCCAGGATTCCGATGCGGTCGCGCTGGTGAATATCGCCGTGGCGCAGAGCCCTGGCCAGCGCGGTGGAACGCTCATGGAGTTCTTCGTACGTCAGGGACCCGCCGTCGTCGATGATGGCGGTGTGGTGCGGGTCGCGGCCGGCGGCGATGCCGAGAAGTCCCGCGGGCAGGAAGTCCCACCGGTAGATCGAGGAGACAGCCTTGCCTGCGCGCCGGGCCCCATCGAGCCGAGCACGCCGGCCTGAGTAACGGGTGCGAGTCCGAGGATCATGTCGGAGGTTGCCCGCGAGGCTTTGCGTACCTTGTTGAAGATTGAGGTCTTGGGCGTGCTGGTCATTGTTCTCTCGTCTTCCATGGTTGCCAACGTGTGATCTATGCGCCGATATAGTTTCTTTTGCAGCAACAATAAGTGATGTGGCTCACTGCTGTTTTGGTTTTGGGAGATTCTTTGGAAGACAAACCAAAAATGGCCGCATTGCCCCCACCGCTGGGGTTATCCGAACGTCAACGAGTACGCGCTCATGGATTCGGGCACCTCGATAGTCACGGTTCCGCCGTGCGCACGACCAGGGGTTTTGACCAGGTCGATCGTCCCCGGAACCTCCGAGGTGGGGAATGTCGAGACCCTTCCGCTGTCCTCGGTCACCCTCAGCTCGCCTCGCCCGGAGGCCACGATCTGCACCAGAGCCGCGTAGTAGTTCAGGTGAATCTTCGCGCCGGGCCCAGCTGGGGTGATGGACTGGCCGCGCAGCTCCCACGGTCCCTCCAGGCTGTAGCCCTTCTCGTCCGGGGCAACGTAGGCGAAGTTGTGCGGGCCGGGTTCGTATTCCCTAAACGGGTTGGAGTAGTACATGGCCCGGTCGGTGCCGAGGTAGGTCTCCGGGTTACGTCCCGGGGTCGCAATCGGCTGGGTATCCTTGGCCGCCGCCTCGATCGGGGAGGGCAGGCCGATGCCGGGGTTGGCGTCGGCAAGCAGTGTCCGGACGAGAGACTCCGTTGCGGCGTAGGCGCCCTCGCCCTCGTGAACCTGGCGGACCCTGCCGCGGGCGTCGACGAGATAGTGCGCGGGCCAGGCGCGGTTGGAGAAATTATTCCAGGTCAGGAAGTTATTGTCCTGCGCGATCGCGTAGTGGATGCCCTGCTCGCGAGCTGCGCGGGCGACGTTGTCGGTGTCGTGCTCGAAGGCGTACTCCGGCGCGTGGATGCCGACGACGTTGAGCCCAAAGTCGCGGTAGTGGTCGTAGAGACGCGTGAGGTGCTCGTTTGCGCGCTGACAGTTGATGCACGCGTAGGCCCAGAAATCCACGAGTGTGATCGTCTGCTTCCCGTCGCGCTTTTCCGGATGCGCGGGGTCGATCGCGGCCCCGCCCGGCGTGTTCATCCAATTGGTCAGCCCCTCGAAAGCGGGCACATCCCCGCAGTCGCGCAGCTCCGCCGGGTTTCCGTCTCGGCAGGCAGCCAGGCTTGCCGACGCCACCTTCCCGGCGCGTTCTGGTCCAGCGGTGCCATCGGAGTTGCTCAGGATGCCGTCCAGGACGCCCCGCGTGCCCGAGGAGGAATTGAACTTCTCCTGGCGCTGGCGGTCCAATCGGGCAGCGTGCGCTGCAGTTTCGCAGGTACGTCGGTGGCGATAGCCAGGGCCAGTGCCAGCACCAGCGCACCTGCGATGCGGGAGATCTTCGCCCGATTGTCAGCAGCGAGCTGGGTACGCCTTGACCACGTGGAGCCCGCGAGTGCGAAGAAAAATAGGGGTACGCAGGCACCGAATGCGAAGGACAGGGCGAGGATGACGGTCGGCCAGCCGATGTTTCCGGTCGCACCCGCAACCGTGACGGCAGCCAGCACCGGCCCGGCGCAGGGCGCGTAGACGGCTCCGAGCGCCAGCCCGATGCCGAAACCGGAGCCCCTGCCTGCCGAACCCCTGGTGCGGCTGCTAATCCACTCGGGCACGCGGATTGCCGCGAAGGGGCGCTCCAGCAGGTGACCGAGCGCGGGAAAGAGCATGCTGAGGCCCACAATGACCAGCAGAACGACGCCGATCCACCGCAGTGTCCCGCCGGGCAGGCCGAGAGCTGACAGTGCCACGGTACCGAGCAGCGTAATCGCGGTGAAGCTCAGCGCAATGCCCAGGGCCACGAGCGCAGGCTTGCGTTTCGCGTCCGCTGACACCGCCAGCACGATGGGCAGCACCGGCAGGATGCACGGCGATACGCCTGTGACCAGGCCGCCAATCACGCCGATCAGGATTATCTCTGGAATCATTCGCTCGCTCCTCCTATAAGAGATTTTGGCAAGAACTACTCGCGCCGCCGGGATTGCCGGGAACGCCGGGATGTTGGGCGGCGAGTCTTCCTGGGGCACTGGTGTAGTCATTGGTGTTTACGGGGCCGGCGACGGAATGGATTGGGCTTTCGGGGCATTCCGTTTCTTCAGAGGCGTTGCCGCGCGTGGGGTTCACAGGCCGGTGCGGGGAGCGGTTAAGAATCGGCAGAGAAGTTTTGGGGAAGGCACAATCCGATCGCGCCACCGCCCCGTAGTTACTTGTGACGGCGCGGAGATAGAGCGTCGTCTCCAAAGACGAAAGATCGCGCCACGGCGGTTTTCCTTTGCGGCTCCGAAGACCCGAGAAAGCCACCGAAGGACTGAGAAAAACAATGAGTACAAGGCATGATTTCCTACACGCGACAGGGCGCAGCAGGTCAGGGCCGGTCCGTTCGGGCACAGCTGACCCGTGCGGTTCTCATTGGCGCTGTAGCTGCAGGTGCGGCAGCTGGGCTGGCCGCATGCGGTGGCGGCGACACCACGATGGACAAGAAAATGGATAGCACCATGGAGCAGTCCAGCATGATGCAGAGTCCTGAGAAGATGAGTACGGACAAGATGAGTAAGGACAGGATGAGCACCGAGAAGATGGAGAAGTAACCGCCCCTGAAATGCACGAACGCCTGGCGGTCACCGCGATGCCAACCTGCGAATTACTATCGGAACCTGTGATGCGCGAAACCGAACTCCTCGACGAGTTGTTGCTGCGCGTCCAAAGCGGCGACCGCCAGGCTTTTTCTGCGCTTTACGACGCCACAGCGTCGACGATTCTCGGCCTTGCAGTTCAGGTGCTGCGTGACCGTGCGCAGGCGGAGGAAATTACTCAAGAAGTCTTCCTCGAGCTGTGGCAGCAGGCCCCCTCTTTCGACCCAGCGAAGGGTTCTGCCAAGTCGTGGATCTCTAGGCTGGCGCGGCTGCGCGCGATCGACCGGCTGCGCTCCCACAGGGCGTCGGTGAGCAGAGACGATAGGGACGCGCTACTGGAGGCAGCCCGCGTCGTGGAGTCGGTTGAGCAGGAGGCCCTGATGGGGCTGGACCGCAAGCTGGTCAGGGAAGCACTCGACCGCGTTGGTGAGCCACATAAGACTGCGGTGTTGTTGGCCTACTTCCAGGGTCTGACCAACCGGGAACTAGCGGAGGTCACCGGGGTTGCACTGGGTACGGCCAAGACGCGACTGCGCGATGGTCTTCGTAAACTGAAAAAGGAGCTGCAGATCGTGGAAGGAGGTGCGAGCCAGCGATGACCAGGGACAATTCAAGGCGCGGCGGCCGAGGGACAAGACGGCCTTCATCCGGGTGAAAACGACTTCGAGGGCCTTGACGCCGAACTGGCTAGCTTGGTCGCACCGGTGGCGCCACCTCCGGAGCTCAAGGATTCCATCATGGCGCAGCTGGGCAGCATCGGCCAGCAGGGGACTGGATCCGTGGAGCAGTCCACCTCTGTGTCTGCCCCTGAGGACGATATTGTGGTGAGCCTTTCGGGGCGTCGTCAGGCGGGCGGAGCAGGAGAGGATCTCGGCAGCGAGCGGTGGCGTGGGCTGCGGCGCGGATGGGCTGGTGCGGTCAGCATCGCCGCGGCGGTCGTGCTCGTCGCGGGCGTCGGGGTTGGGGTAGTCGCGGGCTGGCCGTCGCTGTTTGGGAAATCGGACTCAAGCACGGTCGTTACCGCTGATGGTACGCGGAAGATGCACGAGATCATGGCTGCCAACGATGTGCGCTCGGCGGCTGTGGAGGCAGAAGGTGCCAGCTTGTCGATTGTCGTTTCCTCCGACATGAATGCAGGCGGGGCAATGGTCAACGGCGCACCGACGCTGGGGCGAGGAATGGGGGCGCAGGTGTGGTCCATTGATAGCAAGGGAAACGCGCGCTCGGCCGGAGTGATCGGGCAGGAACCGCACTCGGACGTATGGATGCCGCTGCCTGGCGACACTATGGCTGTACAAGTCACCGTTGAGCCCATGAGCGGAGCGCAGTCCCCGCAGGGCGAGGTTCTGGCGAGCGCCGAGCTCTCTTAGGGCGACGCTTTTCCTAGCTGGTGCTCTCGTAGAGCGGTGCTTTTGTGGAGCGGTGTGCGGCCTCGCTGTCGCGCGGCTGTTCGCTACTGGCGTACGCCGTCGGGGATTAATTCTGAGCGGGGCACGTTTAAGCTATTTGAAACGACAAATAAACAACCGACAAAGGGGCAAAGATGTTCGAGAGGTTTACGGACCGTGCGCGTCGCGTTGTCGTCCTGGCTCAGGACGAGGCGCGGGAGCTCAACCACAATTACATCGGCACGGAGCACATCCTGCTCGGCCTGATTAGCGAGGGCGACGGTGTCGCCGCCAAGGCCCTGGAGTCCATGGGTATCTCCCTGGATGCCGTGCGCTCCGAGGTCGTGGACATTATCGGTCGCGGCGCCCAGCCTCCGAGCGGGCACGTACCCTTTACCCCGCGCGCCAAGAAGGTTCTGGAGTACTCGCTGCGCGAGGCGCTTCAGCTCGGCCACAAGTACATCGGCACGGAGCACCTGCTGCTCGGACTGATTCGTGAGGGCGAGGGCGTCGCAGCCCAGGTCCTGGTGAAGCTGGGCGCTGACCTGCCGCGCGTGCGCCAGCAGGTTATCCAGCTCCTTAGCGGTTTCCAGGGCGAGGAGTCCGAGGGTAGCGCTGAGCAGCGCCCTGTCGGCGCCACCTCCGGCGCCGCGTGCAGGAGGGTAACCACCAGTCCGGCTCGCTGGTCCTGGACCAGTTCGGCCGCAACCTGACCGCCGCAGCCCGCGAGGGCAAGCTCGACCCGGTCGTCGGCCGTGAGAAGGAAATCGAGCGCATTATGCAGGTGCTGTCCCGCCGCACCAAGAACAACCCTGTTCTGATTGGTGAGCCGGGCGTGGGTAAGACTGCCGTCGTCGAGGGCCTGGCGCTGGATATTGTTAACGGCAAGGTTCCGGAGACGCTGAAGGATAAGCAGCTCTACTCGCTGGACCTCGGCTCCCTGGTCGCGGGTTCCCGCTACCGCGGTGACTTCGAGGAGCGCCTGAAGAAGGTGCTCAAGGAGATTAACCAGCGCGGTGACATCATCCTGTTCATCGACGAGATCCACACCCTGGTCGGCGCGGGTGCCGCGGAGGGCGCAATCGACGCTGCCTCGATCCTGAAGCCGAAGCTGGCCCGTGGTGAGCTGCAGACCATCGGCGCGACCACGTTGGACGAGTACCGCAAGCACATCGAGAAGGATGCCGCCCTGGAGCGCCGCTTCCAGCCGGTGAACGTGCCGGAGCCGAGCGTCGATCTCACCATCGAGATTCTGCGCGGTATCCGCGACAAGTACGAGGCGCACCACCGCATCTCCATCTCGGACCAGGCGCTCGTGGCCGCCGCGACGCTGTCTGACCGCTACATCAACGACCGCTTCCTGCCGGACAAGGCCGTCGACCTCATCGACGAGGCTGGCGCTCGCATGCGCATCAAGCGCATGACTGCCCCGGCAGACCTGCAGGAGATCGACTCCAAGATCGCCGACGTGCGCCGCCAGAAGGAGGCCGCGATCGACGAGCAGGACTTCGAGAAGGCCGCTGGCCTGCGTGATACCGAGCGCAAGCTGGGCGAGGAGCGCCGCGAGAAGGAGAAGAAGTGGCGCGCTGGTGAATCCGACAACATCGCCGAGATCGGCGAGGAGCAGATCGCCGAGGTCCTCGCGTCCTGGACTGGCATCCCGGTGTTCAAGCTGACGGAGGAGGAGTCCTCCCGTCTGCTGCGCATGGAGGAGGAGCTGCACAAGCGCATCATCGGCCAGGACGAGGCCGTCGGCGCCGTCTCCCGTGCAATCCGCCGTACCCGCGCTGGCCTGAAGGACCCGAAGCGCCCGAGCGGCTCGTTCATCTTCGCCGGCCCGTCCGGTGTTGGTAAGACCGAGCTGTCGAAGGCCCTGGCAGAGTTCCTCTTCGGCGAGGAAGACGCGCTGATCCAGATCGACATGGGCGAGTTCCACGATCGCTTCACCGCGTCGCGCCTCTTCGGCGCTCCTCCCGGATACGTCGGCTACGAGGAGGGCGGCCAGCTGACCGAGAAGGTCCGCCGCAAGCCGTTCTCCGTGGTCCTGTTCGACGAGATCGAGAAGGCACACAAGGAGATCTACAACACCCTGCTCCAGGTCCTGGAGGACGGTCGCCTGACCGACTCGCAGGGTCGCGTGGTCGACTTCAAGAACACCGTGCTGATCTTCACCTCGAACCTCGGTACCGGTGACATCTCGAAGGCCGTCGGCCTCGGCTTCTCCGGCGTCGGCGAGTCCGACTCCGAGGGCAAGTACGAGCGCATGAAGGGCAAGGTCCACGACGAGCTGAAGAAGCACTTCCGCCCGGAGTTCCTGAACCGTATCGACGAGATCGTCGTGTTCAAGCAGCTCTCCCAGGAAGAGATCGTCCAGATGGTCGACCTCATGCTGTCCCGCGTCAGCGAGCAGCTGAAGGAAAAGCGCATCACCATGGAGGTCTCCGAGAAGGCGAAGAACCTGCTGGCCAAGCGCGGTTTCGACCCGGTTCTCGGCGCCCGCCCGCTGCGTCGTACCATCCAGCGCGAGATCGAGGACCAGCTCTCCGAGAAGATCCTCTACGGCGAGATCGGCCTCGGCGAGACCGTCTTCATCGACGAGGAAGGCTGGGACGGCGAGTCCAAGGACACCGACAAGGCGAAGTTCACCTTCACCAACAAGGGTGGCGCCGCTAATGTTGATGTTGACGGCGCGGACGCCCTCGGCAATGCTGACGGCACCGTCGCGGCCGCTCCCACGATGTAGAGGGAGCCGCAGAAAAGGCCGCGGCCGAGGCTCAGGCTAACTCCGAGGCGGACGCTGCATCCGACGACACCAACGAGGGCGAGAACTAAATGGGCATCATCTTCCGCAAGAAGCAGAACCTGGACAAGGACACCTGGCTGAACTACTCGGGTTCCGGGGTCTCCGGCTCGAAGCGCATCGGCCCTGTGACCATCAACAGCCGCGGCGGCTACACCGTCCGGCTTGGCAAGGGCCTGACCTTCCGCGGAAGGTGGAAGAAGTAAACAGCTAGCTGCTGTAGCCCATCTGCCTGTTCATCCACGCCATCGCCTCATCGTGGGTCAGCGCGTAGGCCAGGCCGTGGGAGGCATCGCCCAGGTCGCTGTCGACCTCGCTGTAGGTGATGTCGGCCCCGGCCTGCCTCCACGTCCTTACCAATTCCCGCGCTGATTCCACTGGCAGGACGTCGTCACGCACGTTGTGGGTGACGAAGACGGGCATGGTCGGAGACCTCCCCTCGGAACCCAACTTCTGCTCGGCGAGCCTGCGTTGCAGAACGGGGTCGAGACCGGGGGAGGCCAGATTCTCGCCGATGCTCCGGCCGTTGGCCGTAAATGCTTTCGTATCGTTGCGTGGCCAATTGCGCACGGTATCGCCGATGCATTCGCCGCGGGTGAGGGACAGGAAGTCCAGGCCCAGCGGGCTCAGCATCGCCTCGACGGGCTGTTTGGTCTCCGGGTATTCCGCGATCAAACCGTTGACCGCGTACCCGACCAGCCCGGACAGCGCCGAACCTGAGATGTGCTGGGCCGTCGCCACCAGGTCCGCCGGGATTGCGCCGGCATAGACCGCCTTGATACGCAGCTCCGGGGCGTAGGAATGCGCAAGCTCGGCCGCCGCGGCCGCTGCGCCACCGCCCTGGGAGTAACCGAAGATAGCGACCGGGGTGTCGTCGGCAAGCCGGAGCCGGGAAATGGCGGCGCGGGCCATGTCGAGTGTGTTGTGGGCGGAGGAGGCGCGGTTGAGGTAGGCGGGGATGCCCGGAGTGCCGAGCCCCTCGTAGTCGACAATGGCGACGTTCCACCCGCGGTCGAGCAGCTCTGGCGCGGGTGGCGTCGGCGGCGCTTCGTAGCGAATGGCCACGGAGCTGGCGCAGTGATCGGCCATCCCGAGGGTGCCCGGCGCGATGACCGCCAGCGGTCTGGGTCCGGGGCCGTTCCAGGCTGCCGACGAGCTGAGCAGTGCCCCCGACACGGTGCTCGCGATGTCCGGGTTGGCCTTCGACGAGGTGAAGACGACGCGTTGTGCGTGCGCATCAAATCGAACCGGTAGCTCTGCCGCCGTGATGACGTTGCCCGCCTCGGCGCGGGGTTGCGGGTTATTCTCGCCCGGGTCGCCCCCGCACCCGCCGATGCCCGCGCCCGCGACCAGCAGGCAGGCGAGTACTGCCGCGGTCGCGCGTGCTTTACGACGCGCGCAACGACCATAGCCTGCGGGGCGTCGTGGCGCGGAAGTGCCGGTGCGGGTGCTCATGGCCCGATTCTATTTCAGGCGGTGCCGCATTTTAGGCTCCTCTAGGAGGGAAGCCGAAACAGCCCGGTCTCGGTTTGCTCGGCCAGCCCGTCCTCCAACAGGGAGAACAGGGCCCGGGAGCGCTGCGCATCGTCGCTCCACACGGCATCGAGGGCAGCTTGCTCGACGGGGGAGTGGGCGGCGCGGAGGACGTCGAGAAGCAGGCCGCGGACTTGGCGGTCGGTGCCTTCGAACTTTTGTACCCGGCGCTTGGCGGCGTGCACCTCGTGTTCCTCCGGCTCGGGGCTCCCGGCGGCAACCCATGCGCAGGTGGAGGCGATGGGGCAGGATTCGCAGTCGGGCGTGACTTTGCAGACTAGTGCGCCCAATTCCATGAGTGCGACGGACGTCTCGGCCGCGGTGGCGTCGTCGGCCGGAAGGATCTTTTCGACCTCCGCCAGGTCGGCCCGCTTGGCTGTGCCGGGGAGGAATGTGCCCTGGCGGTAGCGGCGGAGGACGCGGCGGACGTTGATGTCCACGACAGGGGTGCGTTTGGAAAAAGCGAACGCCGCGACTGCCCGAGCTGTGTAGTCTCCTACCCCCGGAAGTGCTAACAGTGTTTCGACATCGTCGGGGACCTCGCCGCCGTGGTTGTCGGTGATGTCAATTGCGCATTCGCGCAGTCGCAGGGCGCGGCGCGGGTAGCCGAGTTTTCCCCACATCCGCAGTACCTCGTCTTTCGGGGCTGCGGCTAAATCGCTGGGTGTGGGCCATTTTTCCATCCATGCGCGCCAGGAGGGAATTACTCGCGCCACGGGTGTTTGCTGGCTCATGACCTCGCTGACGAGGACTTCCCACGGCGTCGTCCTGGGCTCGCGCCACGGAAGAGGGCGCATATTTCGGCGGTACCAGGACCTCAAATCGCGCCCGACTTCATCGTCGAAGGCGTCGACGGAGGCGTGTGCGCTGCGTGTTTGCATCCTTGCATTCCCAATTATCTTTACGAGGTTGCACAATAGTAGTTATGAGCAACTCTGAATGGACCCCTGAAAGTGTATGGCAATCTATCCTCCGCGGAAACCGCCGCTTCGTTGAAGGCAAGTCGGCGCACCCGCGTCAGACTGAGGGGCGTCGTCAGGAGCTGACCCAGGGGCAGAAGCCCAAGGCCGTCGTCCTGGCCTGCTCGGACTCCCGTGTGCCGGTCGAGATCATATTCGACCAGGGCCTCGGCGACATCTTCGTCATCCGCACCGCGGGCGAGATTACTGACCTCTCCGTGTTGGCTTCCCTCGAATTCGCGGTCGACGGCCTGGGCGTGAAGCTCGTCGTCGTCCTCGGCCACGAGTCCTGTGGCGCGGTCGCAGCGGCGAAGAACGCGCTGGATGGCGGTGACCTGCCCGGTGGATTCCAGCGAGTGCTCATTGAGAAGGTCACTCCGTCGCTGCTTGCCGCCCGCAAGAACGGTGAGAGCGAGATCGCGGACTTTGAGCGTCGCCACGTCAAGGAGATTGTCAACCACATCGTCGACCGCTCCCCGGAGATCTCCTCGCGCCTCGAGTCGGGCGAGGTCGGCGTGGTTGGCCTGCGCTACCGCCTCTCGGACGGACTCGCTGAGACCGTGGTTACCCAGGGAGTCAGCGATAACCCGCTAACCTAGAAGGCGTGACGAACAAGCTGCCTGAAGAAATTTACCGGCGTCGGCGTATCGCAGCGCTGGTGATTATCGTTGTCGTAATTTTTGCTCTGCTGTGGGGAATTTCTTCCTTGTTCAGTAGCAGCGACACCAGCTCTGAACAGGTCAATGTCACCAGAGACGATGGCCAGACGGTCACTCCTTCCGGGAAGGCGGCAGAGCCGTACAAGCCGAGTTCTGAGGCGAAGCCGAAGGACGACAAGGCAAAGGACTCTTCCTCCAGTCAGACCACTGAGCCGGATAAGAAGACCGATGACGCTGCGCTGGCGGCGAAGAAGGACTGCAGCCTCGCGGACCTGCAAATTAAGGTCACTTCCGATCGCCCGAACTACGGTACGGAGCAGCCGAAGCTGGCCATGACCGTCCACAACCCGACGGGCGGTGAGTGTGTCGTCAACCTCGACGAGCAGAAGCTGCGCTTCGAGGTTTTCACCCTCGCCGACTATCAGCGGGTGTGGTCGGACCTCGACTGCAATGAGTCCGAGGGGAAGGGCGAGCTGCGCCTGAAGCCGGGTGAGGATGCCGTCTACACCGCAGTGTGGTCCCGACTATCGTCTGCTCCGAACAAGTGCACTGAGGCAGATAGGCAGCCGGTCGCTGCAGGCCCGTACCTGTTCTACGGCCTTATCGGCGACAAGAACTCGGACGGTTACACGTTCAACCTCGGCTAGCCACGCTCGGCTCAGTCACTGTGGCTAGGTCACTGTGGTCAGCCTCCTCAGCTCGTTTTCGTCCACGAGCATCGACTACGCGCTAGCGCCCCGGTTGCGGGTGCTAGCGCTTTTCTGTGTCTGTACCTGCGCCTGTAGCAGTGGCCGCACCCGTGCCAAGTCCCAGGGCAATGGCCTCGGCCACAGTGCCAGCCTCCAGTAGCTTCATCCCGGCAGGGCCCTTGGCGCCCCGCGGCACAATGGCGGTGTGGAATCCCATCCTGTGGGCCTCCTTCAGGCGCCACTCCAGGTCGGGTACGCGCCGTACCTCACCCGCGAGCCCCAGCTCGCCCAGTGCCACGGTCTTGTCCTGGAACGTTCGCTTCGTCATGGAGGACGCCAGCGATAGCGCAATCGCGAGGTCCGCTGCGGGCTCAGTCAGGGCCATGCCTCCGACCGTGCTGACGTACATCTCCATGCGCGCCAGTTGCTTGAACTTACCGTGCTCCGTCAGCACCGCCGCGACCATCGGCACGCGCCTGGGGTCCAGCCCCGAGACGTTGCGCCGCGGGTTGTGCGCCTCCGTGTTGATGACCAGACCCTGAACCTCGGCGAGCAGGGGCCTGCGCCCGTCCATCGCCACCGTGATCGCTGTGCCCGACGTCGGGTGCGGTGGTGCAGGAACAATCCGGAGGGGTCCTCCACCTCGGCGATGCCGGAGGCCGTCTGCTCGAAGCATCCGACCTCGTCGGTGCTGCCGAAGCGGTTTTTCAGCCCGCGCAGGAACCGCAGCCCGGAGTGGCGGTCGCCCTCGAAGTTCAGGACGGCGTCGACCAGGTGCTCCATCGTGCGGGGGCCGGCCACATTGCCGTCCTTAGTCACGTGTCCGACCAGGAAGATCGCGGTACCCGTCTCCTTCGCCAGCGCCGCCAGTGCCGAGGTCACCGCGCGCGCCTGCGCGACGCCACCGCGGGTGCCCTCGACGTCGGCGCGCATGGTCTGCACCGAATCGACGATGAGCAGGCCCGGCTGGAGTTCCAGCGTCTGGTCGATGACGTCCTCGATATTCGAGACCGCCGACAGGTACAGCGAGTCCGACAGGGCTCCGGTCCTCTCCGCTCGCAGGCGCACCTGCCCCAGCGACTCCTCGCCGGTGATGTAGAGCGTCGGGCCCAGTTCGCCCTCGGCGCAGCGGTAGGCCACCTCCAGCAGCAGCGTCGACTTGCCCACTCCGGGTTCGCCCGCCAGCAGGACCAGGGAGCCCGGCACGATGCCCTGTCCCAGCACCCGGTCGAGCTCGCCGATGCCCGTTCTGACCGCGTGCGCCGCCTTAGCTGAGATGCCCGTGATGGCCTGCAGCCCCCTGGCCGTGGTGGGAATCCGGTCCTCTAAGCTCGTCTGTTCCTCGAAGACGGCCCCCGCTTCGTCGTCAAGCGCGCGCTCGGTGAGGCGCTGGCTGGTCCGCGCGAGGGAGTCTCGGGAAGGTGCTTTACGACGGCCAGCTTCGCCCGCCTTCTCCTGCGCGGGGGCGCTGCCACGGCGTCGGTTCTTGGAGACGCGGGCGGCGCGGGCTGCGATGGAGTCCTCGAGACTGACGCCGGACTTGGACGAGCCCACGCGGACGGTGATCTTCTCCAGCGTGCCCCACTCTTTGCAGTTGGGGCACTGGCCGACCCACTTGGTGACGTGCCATCCGCATGCGGAGCACTCGTAGGCCTCGTCTTTGGATTTTGCCAACGGGAATACCGCCCTTATCTAACCGTCAGATGGTCAGTTGCGAAAGAAGTTGCCAGGGGAGGAAATAGCCGAAACCCTCGGGAGCTGAAACTCCCTTGGGGGGGGAACGTGGCCCAGATACGCCAAAACGGACCTCGGCGTACTCCTGCTCGGGCACGAGCCCCCTGTGGGGCCCTGACGCCACGAGTGTACTGCCGTGGTCCGAATTAGACGACCGATCGTCCTTTTGTTCCCAACTGGACAGGTTGGGGGCTGTGGAGGGGCTTACTTAGCCGACTTCGGGGTCTCAATCAGGCCGTTGTCGCCGCGGTCAGCCTTGCCTGCCTCCAGGATGTCGGCGGAGATGGTCGCGGTCATCGGGAAGGTGACCTTTGCGCCATCCTTATCGGTGAACTCGAAGGTGACGTTGCGGTTCTGTGCGGCGGCGGAGGACTTGTCGCCGACGAAGGATGCCGGGTTCAGGGTGTTGGTGAAGTAGGCGATGCAAGCCGGGTTGTCCTTAGCGGTCTTTGCCAGCGGGGCAATGACGGACTCCGGGCCGACGACCAGCTGGCAGTTGCGAGCGATGGACTTGTCGGACTTCTTGTGCTCCTTGTACGCCGGGGTCTCGCCCGCCGCCTTGAGCTCGACGGTGCCAGCGCCCTCGACGTTGATGGACTTCAGGGTGAAGTAGTTGTCCGTGGAGCGCTGCTGGTTGCTTGCGGAGAACTTCAGGGCTGCGGTGCCACCCTCCGGGTCGACGAGGACGTGGACGTCACGCAGCGCGACCGAGCCGAGGCGCGGGTCGCCCTTGCCCTCGGAAACGCCAGCGGCTGCCTTGCCGACGTTCAGGGAACCGTCGACGGCGGGGAGCTGGTTTGCAGTCTGGGAGACCTGGCCGGCACCACAGGCTGCGAGTGCGACGGCGGAAGCTGCGGAGACGGCGATGAGGGTGCCGCGACGAAGAACGGACTTGAAGGCCATAACTAAGTTTCCTCCAGGGACTTGAGGATGGGCGATTGGATTTTAAGTATTTAAAGAACACCTTAGTGTCTTCCTAAGATGTTCTCATACTACCCGTAATTTTTCGGGGGGACATGATAGGGTGGAAGGCCGTTGGAAGGGGCGTGTACTTTACATGGAATTCAAGATTGGCGATACCGTCGTTTATCCGCACCACGGCGCTGCGAGGATCGAGAATATCGTTGAGCGGGAGCTTGGCGGGGAGAAGGTCCAGTACCTTGTTCTCCAGATTCTGCAGAGCGATCTGAATATCCAGGTTCCCGCTAAGAATGCTGAGTTGGTCGGCGTCCGCGACGTCGTGGGCGAGGAGGGGCTGCGCAAGGTCTTCTCCGTCCTGCGCGAGACCGACGTTGAGGAGGCCGGCAACTGGTCCCGCCGCTACAAGGCCAACCAGGAGCGCCTCGGCTCGGGCGACATTAATAAGGTCGCCGAGGTTGTCCGCGATCTTTGGCGCCGCGACCAGGACCGTGGCCTGTCCGCGGGTGAAAAGCGCATGCTCAGCAAGGCCCGCCAGGTTCTGGTTGGCGAGCTCGCGCTTGCCGACGGCGTGGATGACGCCAAGGTTGACGAGGTCTTCGCACGCATCGAGGCGACCATCGAGCGCCACAAGGCCCTGGCCAAGGAGGGCTCCGGCGAGGAGGACTCCGCCAAGTCCAAGGCCGCCGATGCTGAGCCGGTCGATCTCGACGCGGAGCTGGACGACTAGCTCGACGACTGGGCCGAGTCCCAGCGGTGTCCTAATTGGGAGCCAATCCCAGCTAGACTCGAGGCCGTGACTTTTAAGATCTTCGACACCGCGACTCGTACACTCCGGGACTTCGAGCCCATCCGCCAGGGGCACGCCTCGATTTACCTCTGTGGAGCCACCCCGCAGGCGCAGCCGCACATCGGCCACGTCCGCTCCGGTGTCGCCTTCGATATTCTGCGCCGTTGGCTGGCCGCCAAGGGGCTAGACGTCGCCTTCGTCCGCAACGTCACCGATATTGATGACAAGATCTTGACCAAGGCCGCCGAGAACGGCCGTCCCTGGTGGGAGTGGGTCTCCCGCTTCGAGCGCGAGTTCACGTGGGCCTATAACCAGTTGGGCGTGCTGCCACCGTCGGTGGAGCCGCGTGCGACAGGGCACGTGACCCAGATGGTCGAGTACATGCAGCGTCTGATGGACAACGGCTTCGCCTACGACGTCGACGGCAGCGTCTACTTCGACGTCGACGCCTGGTCGAAGGCCGAGGGCTCCGACTATGGCAGCCTCTCCGGCAACCGCGTGGAGGAGATGGAGCAGGGCGAGACCAACACCCCGGGCAAGCGCGGCGCGCACGACTTCGCCCTGTGGAAGGCCGCGAAGCCGGGCGAGCCTAGCTGGCCGACCCCGTGGGGCAATGGCCGCCCGGGCTGGCACCTGGAGTGCTCGGCCATGGCGACGTACTACTTGGGCTCCGAGTTCGACATTCACTGCGGTGGCCTGGACCTGCAGTTCCCGCACCACGAGAACGAGATCGCGCAGTCCCACGCCGCGGGCGACGGCTTTGCCAACTACTGGATGCACAACCACTGGGTGACCATGGCCGGCGAGAAGATGTCCAAGTCTCTCGGCAACGTCCTGTCCGTGCCGCACATTCTCACCATGGTCCGCCCGGTGGAGCTGCGCTACTACCTGGGCAGCGCCCACTACCGCAGCGTCCTGGAGTACTCGGAGGAGTCCCTGCACGAGGCCGCGGCGGGCTACCGTCGCATCGAGTCCTTCCTGCTGCGCGCGAACGACAAGTTTGGCGAGGTCCCGGTCGGCACCTGGACCGCCGAGTTCGAGGCCGCGCTCGACGAGGACCTGGCCGTCCCCCGCGCGCTCGCCGAGATTCACAACTCCGTTCGCGCCGGAAACCAGGCGCTTGCCGACGGCGATGCCGCAAAGGCCAAGGAGATCGCAAGCGCGGTCCGCGCCATGGCGAACGTGCTGGGCTTCGATCCTCTGGATGAGCACTGGTACGATGCTTCCTCTACCTCCGATGCGGCGATGCACGCGCTGGGAGTCCTGGTCGACCACCAGCTCTCCGAGCGCACGCGGGCCCGCGCCGAGAAGGATTGGGCGACAGCCGACGCGGTCCGCGACCGCCTGGCCGAGGCCGGAATCGTGGTGACCGATACCGCCGACGGCCCGAAGTGGTCCGTGTCGGAGTAAGCGGCGCGGTGAGCACCAAGCGAACCAAGTTAGACGCGCACCAAAAATAAAAGCGCACCAAGAAATCGCAATAAGAAGTAGCAGTAGCGACAAGGCCCGGACAGGCCGCTAGGGAAGCAGGAAAATAATGCCAGGTAACGATCGCCGTCGTGGCGCGGTGCGCAAGTCCAGCAAGAAGGAAGTCGGCGGCTCCGGCGGCCAGAAGCGCGGCCTGCGCGGCAAGGGCCCGACCCCGAAGGCGGAGGATCGCGTCTATCACGCGGCCTACAAGAAGGCGCAGCAGAAGCGCCGCCGCGACCAGGGCCGCCACGAGAAGAAGGGCGACGGCACCGAGCTGGTCGTCGGCCGTAACCCGGTCATCGAATGCCTGCACGCGAAGGTCCCGGCGGCCTCCCTGATTGTGGCGCTCGGCACCGATAACGACGACCGCCTGCAGGAGGCCGTCCGCATCGCCAACACCCGCGGCATCCCGATCCGCGAGGTCCAGCGCCACGAGCTGGACATCATGACCGGCAACACGATGCACCAGGGCATCGGCCTGCAGATCCCGCCGTACAAGTATGCGCTGGTCGAAGAGCTGATTGACTCGGTCGCCGCGAAGGGCGAGCCGGGCCTGATCGTGTGCCTGGACAACATCACCGACCCGCGCAACCTCGGCGCGGTGATTCGTTCCGTCGCGGCCTTCGGCGGCCACGGAGTGGTCATCCCGGAGCGCCGCTCGGCTGCCGTCACCGCGGTGGCCTGGCGCACCTCGGCCGGTACCGCCGCGCGCCTGCCCGTCGCCCGCGCGACCAACATGGTGCGCTCGCTGAAGCAGTTCCAGAAGGCCGGCTACCAGGTCGTCGGCCTGGACGCGGGCGGGGAGCACACCCTGGACACGTACGACGGCACCACGCCGACCGTGGTCGTCGTCGGCTCCGAGGGCAAGGGCATCTCGCGCCTGGTGCGCGAGACCTGCGACACCATCATGTCCATCCCGATGACCGGCTGGGTCGAGTCCCTGAACGCCTCCGTGGCTGCGGGCGTGACGCTCAGCGAGTTCGCGCGCCAGCGCAGGGTGAGCAAAGGTTAATAATCCTCACGAAATAACTCCCTCGCGGTTGAACCTCTAAGGAAGTTGTTGGCTGGGGACGAGGCGGTCCACGTCAGTGAGGGGCCGAACGCTCTCGGCGGTTGCATAGTGCAATGGCTTCGTTTCAGTAGTCTGGGTCCTAGTTTTCACCAGAGCCGTGGGCTCTGGCATTTCATGCTGCCTCGAGGCACGCAAGGAAGCTTGGGAGATAACGTCATGCGTGAAGAAGACCTAGCGAGCTTGGTATTCGAAAAAATGCTCTTGACTAGGATCAGCTGCTCTGGATATCGGCCGTATCTGCGCGAGATTGTGTTAGATCGATCAGCCACTGTCCTTATTTCGCGACTGGAGAAACAGCCAGGTATGACTGTTTCGGAACTTTCGAATGCATTGGGGTTAGACATATCGACAGTTCATAGGCAGATTGCGTCGACAATAAAGCAGGGATTTATTTATCGTAAAGAGTCGTCGATTCGGTGCGTGAATATGCACTATGCTACTGAATTAGGCATTCGGGTCCTTCATGATGAATTGAATTCCAGAAAAGCGGCAGTTGAAAATATTGTTGGTGACTGGAGTGATGAAGAAGTCCATCAATATATGATGCTAATGCGTAAATTCAATAGGGGAGTAGAGGCTCTGAGGTCTAGTCCTTGGCCTCGTGAAGAAAATGTTGATTTCAGCAATTAGTGACCTGTTGGCGGGTGTAGGGATCTCGGCTCTCGCGTGCAGTTGAGGCTGAGTCCTCTGAGAATATCGAAAGAACAATATTTCGATGTCAATCGATATTTCATAATCTGAATCGTTAACGGTGTTGTCAAGCGAGTTTGAAGCACATTTGCAGTTGTTAGATGCAGAGGGTAGTAATCGGGGGGGGTAAAAGGAATGTGCCCAGGTCGCCAACTTTGCTACTTGATGGGGTTGTGGAAATTTCAAGCTCCTACTTAAGGTTGTGGACAAATGTCCTAAGCGTGGACATTGATGTGGGTCCGCTGTGGGGCCGGAAGAAAGTAGGTGCTTTGAGTTGGGAACTCAAGAAAGTTCGCATCGTAAACTACTGAGTTTGGCATTTGTAGCGATGCTGATCCTCGGTGGTTTTATTTGGGGAGGTGTAACGGCGTTAGCAGCCCCGGAATGTTCGGGTGGAAATTTTTCCAACGTTCGCTGGAAAGAAGATAGCCTTAATATTCAGAATGGCGTGTATCAAGGGCCAGGTGGACATGCCGAAGTTTCATTCGATTGGGTAGCTCCAAAGAGCGCCAAGAATGGCGATTCATTTGTGTTCACCCTTCCTCCTGAGCTGCAGGCGGAGAATACTGGCCGTGTAGCACTGCCGGATTCGACAGGAAAAATCGTCGCGTATGGTGAATGGCAGGACAAAAACTTCGTTGTCACTTTGACGGACTTTGCTGATAGTAACTTTGACGTAAAGGGATCTGCGTTTGTATCGGTAAACTGGGACAGGTCAGGCGTCAATTCTTCCACCGGTTTCGAAGGTGAACTCAAGTTCACGGGTTGTGGTGATGGCTCGTTGCAGGGCAAGTATCTCCAGGACGGCCCTGGCGGCAACGCCCACGATGATCAGAAGCAGGGCGACTACCTTGGGTTTGACAAGGAAAACAACGTCTACAAGGCACGATGGGCCGTAGGTATTAGCGGTGCAGGAAAGCCTGACCGCTTCAGCGTTACCGACACCGCTACCGGTGGATGGAAGTTCGCATGTGACGCCAAGTACTATGACGGATGGTCTCCGATCCAGGTTTACGATTCGCAAGTCCAGGGATCCCAAAGTCAAACGGGCCCGACTGCGGGGCAAATTTACAACAAGACTGGTGCTTATCAGGGCGCGCAGGGTGGCGTCTTTGATGGAGTGAACATTGGAAATAGCGAATTTACCCCGGGTAATCACTATCGAGTGACGTGCTCGGATGGAACTCTCTCTGTTGAGTTCCCATACGGCGTATCGCCCGATTCCAGCCTCGTGGTTCAGTTTGTGATGTATACGGACAGCAAGCCGGCCCTCGGTTCAATGGTTTCGAATACGGCAACCATCAATGGCGTCAACTTCACCGGTGGGTTCAGGCTGCCGAACGCAGGTGGCCAAGGGCAGGGCCGAAAGGGTGGTTTTACCCTCGAGAAGGTCGTTTCTGGTGAGACCACGGACAAGAAGTTTGATTTCGACTGGGTCTGCAGTAGCGATAACTTCGCGACTGAGGCAGGTCAAGGATCTGTGCAACTTGGCCATGGTGACTTTATTCACGTCAGCGATCTGGACAAGGGTATGAAGTGCCGGGTACGGGAGAACCTTGATGCCTCTGCAACTCCGAAGACCACGTTGTCGTGGAGTTTGAATCTGAATCCGGCGGGTCAGGAAAATGGCGTCGAGTTTACAATCGACGATCCTGAAGTGGATGCGGTAAACGTTGTGGCGAATAACAATATCGAGGTGCCGCCAACGACGACTCCGACGACTCCGACTGAGCCGACTGAGCCGACGACTCCGACTGAGCCGACGACTCCGACTGAGCCGACCGAGCCGACTAAGCCGACGACTCCGACCGAGCCGACTAAGCCGACCGAGCCGACTAAGCCGACTAAGCCGACGACTCCGACTGAGCCGACTAAGCCGACCGAGCCAACGAGTACGACAAGTACGACGACTACGACGCCGACCAAGACGACGTCTTCAACTAAGACGTCGACGTCAACCTCGTCTTCAACGCCAGGTCGACCATCTACGGGAACCTCTACGACGACTTCGTCGAATGCAGTCGCAAGTAACGGGCAAACGAAGCCGCCCGCTCAGAATGGATCGGGAAAGCTAGCAGTTACTGGAGCGAACGTTGTCCCGCTTGGTATCGCTGGTCTCGCGCTTCTCGCCATTGGTGCTGGTCTAGTTTGGTACCGGTCAAAGAAGAAGGCTGACTAGCTTGGGATGCTCGGATGTATCTGCGGAATGAAAGGTGAAGTTCATCTTCGATAATTTCTGAGATATGTGAGCAACTCAAAAGCTCGCTGGCGTGAGTCTGACTCGTGCTAGCGAGCTTTTACGTTCCGCCTGACTTACTTCGAATTAGAGGTTTTAAACTAGTCGAGTCCCTGAACGCCTCCGTGGCTGCGGGCGTGACGCTCAGCGAGTTCGCGCGCCAGCGCAGGGCTAAGGGTGCCGCTGGCAATAGTGCGACTGGTGCTTAATGGCGTTACCCCCGACACTTTTTAAAATTTAGTAAAAGTGGTTTTCTGGGGATGCGCTGTGGAAACTGTCAAGTTATTATCCATTTCGACAGAAAGTTTCTCACAAGCTGCCGCGGGGCACAGGGAGGGGTGCCTGCCGCCTCGCCGAGGGAGGGGTCTGTTAGTGCTGTCTTCGCTGGTATGGGGCGGCAGGTCAGGTGCCTCGTCGACGTTGAGCGCAACTTTTGAGTTAATTCCCCGTTTTACAAAAATGGGAATTGGTCTATCGGGTTAAACACCTGAAATGACAATTTTCTGTCCATGCCATCATTTAATAAAATGTGGCGGCCTCGCAGAAAAAGTGGGTGCGGCGGTTCCTCTCGGTTCCGTGGCAAATACTAACGGTCCACTCCGTTGCAGGAGCGCCGGATTTTCCTCCGGCAGTTCCTGCAATGAAGCGGACCGTTTTTGTATGCGCTCCAGCGCCTCTTGCTGCTTTCTTCCGGCGACCCCGCCACCTACTGCATGTGGGCGTCGGCGACCGGGGCCGCGGCGGCCCAGCGGGCCGCCTGATCGTCGTCACGCGTGGCCCGGCGGGAGCGGACGGAGCCGATGGCCCGGCAGACCAGGTAAATCACAAAAGAGATGGTGGTGACGAAGACGCTGACCGGCACGCCGGGCGCCAGCGAGAGGATGATGCCTCCGACGGCGGCGACCTCGGCGAAGATCAGCGAGAGAATCACGGCCTTGATGGGGGAGGCGGTGACGAAGGATGCGGCCGCGCCCGGGGTGATCACCAGCGAGATGATCAGCAGGGAACCGACGATCTGTACGCCCTGCGCCGCGACGAGGCCCGTCAGGACGGCGAAGAAGAGCGCCATCGCTCGGACGTTAACTCCGCACGCGGCGGCCATTACCGGGTCCGCGGAGGCGAACAGCAGTGGCTTCCACTTCCAGGCAACGCCGGCGACGACCACGACGGCGACGGCCGCCATAATCCACAGGGAGTTGTCGGTCAGGCCGACGATCTGGCCGGTCAGCAGCGAGAAAGCTGTGTTCGTGCGGCCGGGGTAGAGGTGGATGAACAGCACGGACAGGCCCATGCCGAAGCTCAGCACCACGCCGACGACGGCGTCCTTGCCGCCGCGCATTCCCAGCAGCGAGAGAACGATCGCGGTCAGAACCGAGCCGACCATGGCACCCCCGCCGACGCTGACTCCCAGCAGCAGGGCGCCGGACGCGCCCATGAGGGCCAGCTCGCTGGTGCCGTGGACGGAGAAGCTCATCTGGCGCATGACCACCAGCGGCGAGATCACGCCGGAGATAATGCCGAGAAGTGCCGCGGCGATCAGCGCGTTGTGGACGAAGCCAACCTGCAGCAGCTCTGCGGTGTCACTTAAAAACTGGGCGATCATTGCGCGATCACCAGCCTTCCCTCGACGCGGGCGACGATGATCTTGGTCTTGTAGAGCTCCGAGAGCGTCTCGGAGGTGATGATCTCATCCACCGGGCCGATCGCATGGCCGTGCGGGGTGAGGTAGAGGACGCGGTCGCACACGCCCAGGATCGGGTTGATGCCGTGCGTCACAAACACGATGGCCGTGCCGTGCTCCTGGCGGCGCCGCTCCAGGCGCTCCACCGTCGTGCGCTGCGCGGCCGGGTCGAGCGCAATCAGAGGCTCGTCGCACAGCAAGAAGTCCGGGTCCATCACCAGCGCCTGGGCCTGGCGCACCAACTGCTGCTGCCCGCCAGACAGCGTGCCGACGCGTCGATCAACAATGCCGGAGGCCCCCACATAGTCGAGGACCTCGGCGGCCCGTGCGCGGTTCTTTCCGGCGGCGAGCTCGACCAAGTCGCGGACCCGAATGGGCAGGTCCGGGTCGAACATGCGCTGCTGCGGGATGTACCCGATGGTGCCATCGACCTTCACCGAGCCGTGGGTCAGTTTCCTGGTCCCCAGGGCCGTAGTCAGTAGGGTCGACTTTCCGACGCCGTTAGGCCCCAAGATGGCGAGGAACTCGCCGGGGGCAACGTCGAGGTTGAGGCCCGACCACAGCGGTTCTACCGCTGCGTCGGCGAAGGTCAAAGATGGCAATTGTTAGATCTTTTCCATGTCGGACAGAGTGCGCTTGTACAGGTCGAAGTAGGACTCGTCCTTGGAGGGGGACTCGTACACGTTGACAACCTTAACGCCCTTGGCCTTGGCGGCTTCGAGGAGACGCTCGGAGACCTGGTCGTGGGTCTGCGGGGCGTCGATGATGTAGTCCAGCTTGCCCGATTCGATCAGCTTCAGCATCTCATTGACGTCGGCAGCGGTCGGCTCGGACTCGCTCAGGGTCGCCTTGCGGTAGCCCTCCGGGGTGATGTCCTCGACCTTGGTGTCGCTGATGATGTCGTCGGCAAGCGGGTGAATCTGGGCGACCTTGGCGGCCTTGATCTTGGACTTGGAGTCCTTGATCTCCTTCAACTCCTTGTGGATGGCGTCGGTGTTGGCCTCGGCGCCCTTAGCCTTCAGGGCGTCGGCGAGCTGGTGCGCGACCTCGTCGACCTTGTCGGTGTCGTACCAGATGTGCTCGTTGGTCTCGGCGTTGCCGTGGTCGTGGCCAGCGTGAGCGTCGGCTGCCTCGCCCTCGTGGGCGTGGTCGTGGCCCTCGGCCTCATGGTCGTGCGCGTCGGTGGCCTCGGGAGCCTTGGACTCGCTGGAGTGGTCGTGGCCCTCCGCCTCGTGGTCGTGGCCAGCGTGAGCGTCGGTGGCCTCGGTGGTCTCGCCCTCGTGGGCATGGTCGTGGCCCTCGGCCCCGTGGTCATGGGCGTGGTCGTGGGCGTGCTCGTCGATTGCCAGCGCCGAGATGATGGTCTTGTCCTTCTTGTCCTTCAGGGAGGAGGTCAGCCACGCGTCGTAGTGGCCACCACCTGCGAGGAGGATGTCGGCGCCCTCAACCTTGGCCATGTCGGCAGCGGTCGGCTGGTAGGAGTGCGGGTCGATGTCGTTGGACTCGATGATCGGCTCGATGCTGACCTTCTTGTCGTCCGTCACGGCGTCGGCGATGTCCGCCCAGACCTTGGTGGAGGCGACCAGCTTAATGGTGCCGTCGCCCGCAGCGCCGGTGGAGCCTGCGGAGTTGGTCTCACCACCTGCGCAAGCGCCGAGACCTGCAACCAGGCCAGCGCTAGCGACAATCGCGGCGAGTTTCGCCTTCGTGCGTGACTTCATATGTCAATCAATCCTTCCGAATCGCTTCCGCATGGCTTAGAGGCCACGCGGGCATGAGCCATTGTTGAAAACGGTTGTTATTTACATTGCTAACTTAACCAATTTTGAAGGTGCATGGAAGGTGGGGCGGACCACAGTGGTCCTGTATCCTGCTGAATCGAGTAAAATTGTTGCTTGATAAACAAGTTCTACGGTGCGCGTTTGCATCAATCCGATAGGGGTGACGTTTTCCGTGAGTAACGGTCGTCGGCGGGGCACTTTGGCCTCCATTGCCGCAGAGTTGGGAGTTTCCCGCACTACTGTTTCCAACGCGTACAACCGCCCGGATCAGCTGTCGGATAAGTTGCGCGAGAAGATTATGGAGACCGCCGAGCGCCTCGGCTACCCCGGCCCCGACCCGATGGCGCGCGGCCTACGCATGCGTCGCGTCGGCGCGGTCGGCGTCCTCTTTACCGAGCACCTGCCCTTCGCATTCGAGGATCCCGCATCCGTGGACTTCCTCGCCGGCCTCGCCGAGAAGCTGGGCGAGATGGGCGACTCCATGCTGGTCATCCCCGCCTCCTCGCAGTCCGAGGGCGAGTACGACACCAACCTCATCCGCCAGGCCGTCGTCGACGGCTTCGTGGTCTACTCCGTCGCCGACAACGACCCCTTCCTCGCCACCGTCCGCAGCCGCGGCTTGCCGACGGTGATTTGCGACCAACCGGCCGACCGCGAAGCTGTGCCGTTCGTGGGAATCGACGACCGCGAGGCCATCAAGCCGGCGGTGCGCCACCTGACTGAACTCGGACACAAGAAGGTCGGCATCCTGTCGGTGCGGCTGTCCCGCGAGCCCAACAACGGCGTCGTCACGCCCGAGCGCCTGGCAGGCGCGCACCACCAGGTGCAAAAGAACCGCGTCGAGGGGGCACTGGAGGCGCTCGCGGAGGCGGGAATCGATGCCGCCGACGTGCCCGTTATCGAGCGCCACTACAACGACCGCAAGAACAACAAGGAGGCGGCCGAGGAACTGCTGACCTCCTTCCCGGACCTCACGGCCGTCGTCTGCACGACGGATACGCAGGCTCTCGCGGTGCTGGAGTACGCGAAGGAGCACGGAATCCGCATCCCGGAGGACCTCTCGGTCACCGGCTTCGACGGCATCGAGCTGGCCCGCATGCGGGGGCTTACCACCGTCGTCCAGCCGAACCGCGAGAAGGGAAAAGCCGTGGGCTGCGCGCTTTCCGACGCCATCAAGCGCAGCAACGGGGAACTGCCCGCGGAAGCCACGGCCCCGCGCGTGTACCTGGAGACGCAGTTCGTGGTCGGGGAGACGACGGCTGCGCCGAAGGAGTAAGCGCCCAACCCGAATGTGTTGGCGCAGTGTTGGTGGATGCCAACCCGAATGTGTTGGCGCAGTGTTGATGTAAGTATCAACAATTTTGGTTAGGCGTTAAGGTCTAACTATGGCTGAACTAGAAAACACTCCGAAAAGCATGATTAGCGCCGACGCTGAGTTAGCGGACTTAGCAACCCTCGGGCGCGCTGTGGGGCTGGACGAAATGTCCATCCGCGGCGCGATGAGCGAGTTTACGACGGGCGTGACCATCGTGGCCACGGAGGACGGCGGAATCCCGGTCGGGTTTGCGTGCCAGTCCTTCTCCTCACTTAGCCTTGACCCGCCGATGATCCTGTTTACGGTGATGAAGTCCTCCCGCTCGTGGCCGCACATTGAAAAGACCGGCACCTTTGCCGTGAACGTGCTGGCGGAGGACCAGGAGGACATCTCCGCCGAGTTCGGTCGCCGTGGCGGAAAGAAGTTCGAGGTAGGCCAGTGGACCCGCTCGACCCTGGGTAATCCGCTGCTGCTCGGCTCGTCCGTGTGGATCGATTGCACCGTCGCTGACGTTCACGAAGGCGGCGACCACTGGATTGTCACCGGAAAGATTGAGGCCATCGGGCAGCGCGACGACGTTAAGCCCCTGATTTACCACCGCGGCTCCTACGCGCGCGTATCCCGCCCGGGCATCGACGCGCCGGTCGAGGAGATGTGGCGCCAGCGCCCATCCGTGTAGGCGGCCGACTAGGTTGCCTGGCCAGATGTGGAATATGCCACGCGGCTAATTGCCACCCACCGAAACCGCGGTCCAGCCGCGGTTCGCGTCGGGCGAGCCCGTGTCGGTGATTTCGCTAAGGCGCAGGCCGTTCGCGTCCACCTTGTAGATGAAGGAGCCCGGCGCCAGGGCCTCGAAGCGAGAGGCAAACGTCTGTGCGCTCGGGTCGCAGTCCGCCGTCCGGGTCGTCGCCACGTCGCCCAGCTTGACCGAACCGTCGAGCCACTCCAGGTCGCCCTCCGCGTTGCCGCAGGCCGTGGTGATCGTGTACGAGGACTGCCCCAGCGTAATCGTGGGCGGCACCTGGTTTTCAGGGGCGCCGCTGGGCAGGGCCGGATCGTCGTAAAGCGCGGTCACCTGCCATTGCTTGCCGACGATTCCCGCCGCGCCGGGCGTCGCCGAGCAGGCGGTGACGGCGACAGACATAGCCACGACTGCTGACGCAATCGCGGCTACCTTTTTGTGGCGACCACCAATCACAAGTGCCCCCTCGACTTAGGCCTTCTTGGCGGCCTTCTTCGTGGTCTTTTTCGCGGCCTTCTTGGTCGCCTTCTTCGCAGTCTTCTTGGCGGCCTTCTTCGTCGACTTCTTGGTCGCCTTCTTCGCAGTCTTCTTGGTGGACTTGCGGGTACGCTTCGCGGTCTTCGGAGCGTTTTCCTTCTCGTACTCCTCGTGGACCTTCTTGAAGCTAAGTCCTTCCGGCTCCACGCCGAGCATGCACATCAGGGTGACAGCGTCGTAGAAGTCCTCGGAGAGGGTGGCGACAATGCGCCTAGCGCCAGCGGCGGTCTTCTCTTCAACCTTGTGAAGGGCCTCATTCTGAGCGGTACGAGTGTCAGTGACCTTCGGTGGCACGAATCCTCCTGGCGTAACTTACAATACAAAACAATTATTCTAGCATTTTTCGCGCAATCGGCTCCCCGGCGGGCCCCTCTTCGGAGCTGCTAGTCCACGCGCGGGTTCATGCCGCCCTTGAATCGGTTGATGCGGGTCCTGCGCAGGATGGAGTGGTGCGTGGACTTCGCCGGCTTAATCTTCTTGCGGCGGGCAATGCGCGGACGCTTGAGTCCGCCGTCCTCGGTGAGGACGCGCGGCCTGCGGATCCGACGCGCCATCCACTCGCCCAGGACGATGCCGGCCGCGAGCGCCGTCGCGATAGCCATGGCGGAGGCCAGCGCCGTAAAGCCCGGCATCGGCTGGTCGTGCAGCAGGGCGTGCATGCCACGGTAGATGGTCATGCCGGGAAGCAGCGGGGTCACACCCGAGACCGCGGTAATCAAAGGCGGGATGGACCAGCGCCGGGCCAGCAGACCGCCGATGAGCCCAATGAGCGTGGCGGCGACTCCCGCGCTGGTCACCGGGTGGATTCCCTGCGGAATCATGACGAAGTAATAGGTTGCGGAACCCACGAACGCGGCCACGCCCGACACCGACAGGGCCGCGAGCCCCGCGTTCGACGCCAGCGCGAAGGCCACCGACGCCACCGTGCCCGCAAGGACGCGGACCGTGGCCTGTGTGAAATTCAGGTCGGAGCCGGCGATGACGTCGGGAAGCGGGATGCCCAGGATGCCCGAAACCTCGATGCCGAGCGCAATGCCCGCGACGATTCCGCCGGTGAGCAGCATGGTGTCGAAGAAGCGTGCGGAGCCCGTCACGGGGGCGCCGGTCATGCCGTCCTGGAGCGCCTGCACCAGTGTGAGGCCCGCCAGCATGACGACGATTCCCGAGGCAATCAGGCGGGACGGCTGCATATCGAAGGGCATGAAGCCCTGCGCTGCGTTGAGGAACGCGGCGGACAGCGTTGCAATCAGCCCGCCGACGGCGTTCTGGAAGAAGGTGGGCAGCTCGCGGGCGGCGAGCTCGCCGATCACGATGACGATGGCGAGGGTGACGCAGGCGGCAATCAGGGCGACCGCGATGCCGGAGCCCAGAAGAATGGTCACCGAGGATGCCAGCAGCGCCCACCCCGAGTAGATGACCCGGAGGCGGTACTTCGACGGCTCGCGCTCAACCTTGTCGATGCACTCGATTGCCTCTTCCAAGCTGAGGTGGCCGGCGCGGATGCGGCGGACGACGCGGTCTGTGTGGCGCAGCCGCTCGAAGTCGGGAATCGGCGCGGAGACGACCCTCATCGCGGTGATCGGAGTGCGGCGGGCGCCGATCAGGTGGAATACCGTGACCGAGGTCAGGGTGATGTCCACCTGGATCTGCGTCAGGCCGTATGCGGAGGTCACGGCCTTGATCTGGAGTTCCGTGTCGCGGTTGCCCGAGCCACAGGCCAGCAGCAGGCCGCCGATTCTCGCCGCGAGGTCCAGCACCGCGGTGACCTGGCTGGGGTCCGAGTAGTCAATCGGTGCCAGCGGCAGTGGGGTAGTCGTGGATCGGACGAGGTCGACCGTCGAGGCGGGCCCGGCGACGAAGTCGAGGACCCTCTCCTTCAGGGACATTTGATCGTCCGGCGCGGCGGGCTGCGTGGAGGCCGGTGCGTTGGGTGCTGTGCCGTGCTCGTTGGCCTGGTGCTTGTCGTGCCCGCCGTCGTGCCCGTCAACTGCCATGGCTGGCGGTTCCTTTCCACTCGCTACGTACTGCTGGCTACTGCTGGTTTGGCCTGGTTGTTTTGCTCTTGGGGTGGCGAAAAAGACTATCGCCGGTACCGCTTGTCAAAGCGGGTTCGCGGTTGACACACTACCTGTTTTCGTTACCCTGCTTTCAATCGGCTTACCGACGGGCAGGTGTCCGGTCGTGCGGCGGCGTGGATCGGCATTCGAGGAGCGTTTTTCTCTTGGCGCTAGGAGCCTGTAATATGCCGTCTCAGCGGCAATGCTGCCCTCGGGTTTTTAGGTTGACTCCGAACTTCCCGTTCGCAGTGCGTTCTGCGGGATGTGCGATGCGCGTCTTGCGCGCTTTGCTCTCAGTGTCGTCGCTTTAAAGTTGCCGGAATGGCGCAATTGGCAGCGCAACTGATTTGTAATCAGTAGGTTACGGGTTCGAGTCCCGTTTCCGGCTCAAAAAGACCAGGTAGGAGCGTTTTCCTACCTGGTTTTTCTGGTCTATGGGGTGGAAAGTACGCGTTTATTACGCGCTTAAAAATGACCACCTCCGAGACCTGGGAACCCGTAGAGACCTTTTTTCACCTCACGCGCGATGCAGGGGCGCGGCTGGCTCGGTCTATCCCCCTGGGGGTCTCCCGTTGTTAAGTGTTACCTATCGCGTGGAACTCCTATAGAAAAGTTTGGGGAAAATGCGTGTTCCCGTGTTCCCTGTGTTCCCTGCTGGTCAGGGGCTTGTGGGTTGTGTTCCGGGAACACGTTCCGGCGTGTTCCTGTTCCGTGTTCTGCTCTCACGCGCCCCATATTGTGGTGTTGGTCACATTTCCGGCGAGCGACCTAGTGGCCAATCCATAGGTTGAACCCATGAAATGCGGAAAGCCACCCGGCTAGCATCTCGCTAACTCGGGTGGCTAAGAACTACGTTCGTCGGAAGCGCCTTCGCAGGCACCCTCGATTATACCGTAGCGATCTTCACAATTCGGCTTGGCTTGAAAACATTCCAGCCAAGTCGGAACGTGGTGCGCATGGTTACCGAGTCCCGGCTAAATGCCGCGTGCTCGGACAGGGTGAACTTGACCGGCGATGCGCCTACACCGATGTTCGGGGCGTCAACCACAAGAATGGTGTTCTCTGCCACGTGTGGCGACATGAACAGCGGCACGCCGTTGAGGGTGCGCACGGTCTCGGTGATGCCGGTGGTGTTGACCATTCCGGACACGTCGGCGACGCCCTGAGTGTTCGGGATAAGGAACGGGGTGGACGCTGTGAGCGCATCAACGAGCGGGCGGTTACCGGTGCTCGAGTCCTTGAGCTTTGCGATCTGTGCCCAAGCCTTGGGGTGGCAGATGATGCGGATCATGTCCTCGGTGCCGCCCTCGCTTACGATCTGTGCCACGGCGTCGACGAACGGATCTAGGTTAGTGCCAAGTGTTCCGGCGTCGGTGATGCCCTTGAGGGCGCTTAGACCAACGAGTCCGCCCTCGCTCTCCTGCTCTCCGAACAGGGCGGCGTCCGCCTTGGCGACGATGGAACGAGTGGACTGGGTAACGAGTAGATCGGTGGTTACCTGGCCCTGGCTGTTGGTGGCTGCTTCGTTAGAGACAGTCTTGAGGGTGGCCAGTTTGCGGCTTGGTACTTCCAACTGCTTTAGGTTGGTCTTGGTCTCTTGGATCTCTTCGCCCTCGGCTACCCAGTTCAGGGTCTCCAGTTCGTCGACGTACGGAACCTTGAGCTTCGCCCGGTCGGATAGGTCGTCACTGCCTAGTAGGGTGCCTACCTTGTTTACGAGCGCGTCACGTAGCGCGGTGTAGGCGTGGACAACGGTGGTGTCAGGGGATAGTGCCTCGGGCATTCCCGGTGTGATGTGAACGGTCATAGTGCCTCCTTGTGGCTAGTCGGTGGCACTGCCTGCGAAAACGAAAACGAGACGCGCCACCATGAAAAAATCTGGTCATGGTGAGTCGCATCTCGCTTAACTCAACTGGCTAGTCTACCAGTCTTGTTAGGGTCTGTTGCCAACCGGCTACTAGTTCGGCGTCTGTTTTCCCGGTGGCTCGTTGCTCGAACATGCGGGCTTGAATCATCAGCACCGAGATTAGCTGGAGCCTGGATACTCCAGAGTTGAGAATGTCCTGGACGATCATGGCCATTCCGCCGGGGTCGTCGTGGTGGTGGGCTAAGGCTAGTTGTGGGTAGGCGCGGGCTAGTGTGCGCTCGAGGTCGGCGGGTAGTTGGTTCATGCTGCGTCCTTTCGTAGGCGTCGGCGGTGTGTGGTCAGTGGGTGGGGTAGTGGCGGCGGTACTCGTTTCCCGTCGTGCCCGTATAGGTCGCCCGCCCATACCCCTTGGCGTTGGCTCTTTGGTAGCCCGTCGGCTAGTTGTCGGCACTTGTCCAGGACTTGGCAACGCCTGCATAGTGCGCGCGCTTTGTGGTGGCGTGCTTCCCGCTGTGCTTTCGTCTCCCCTTTGGTTTCGAGGTCGAACAGTGGTGACGCCCCAGCACACGCGGCGCCCTTGAACTCGGTGCCACTGTTGTTGAGCAGCGGGGCGAGGTAGGCGGGAATCTTCTTAATTTTCGGCGGTGCTGCGGTCATTTTTGCTCCTCCATGAGGTCAACTAGGGCGTTGGTGAGTTTTTCGACTTCATCAAACGGCATGATGATGCGTTCTCGGCCGATGATGATGAACAGGCGGCCGGGTATTTTGTGGTCTTGGCGTGCCCTGATCCGTACTCGGTGGCGGCGCTGCGCGGGTAACAGGGCGGTGGCTATGGTGGGTAGGTTCTTCATGGTTGGGGTGTTCCTTTTCTCCGCGCTAGGCGGCTTTTCCGGTCACTAGCCACTGGTCGGCGGCGATGTTTAGGGGCTTGATGCCGGTGTATAGGCGACGCTTGGGCGCGGCCGGGGCGTACTCTCCGGCGTCGTCTAGGCGGGTGTTCAGGTGCTGGACTTGTGGGTAGGCGGCGGGTAACTCGTTTGCGAGCGTCGCGGTGTTCATGCGTGCGCGCCCCTCGATGTCGCACCACTGGCGGTAGACGCGGTTTAGGTCTTTCGCGCTGATGTAGTCGGTGTGAGTGCCGGTGATGATGAAACGCCCCTCGTCTTGTGCCCAGTCGATGAACTCGTCTAGCGGGCGGGTGAGGTCGGTCATGGTGTCGATCAATCCTCGTGCGCCCGCCGGTTGCGTAAACTGCCCGTTTTGCTTGTTCAGCGCGTCGAGCCCTGCGAGTGCCCACACGAAAATTCCGGGTAGTTCGGCCAGCAGTTTGTCGGCCAGGTCGGGGTCGGGGTTAGCCGTGAAGCTCTTTTCCAGGCGGATAATGGCAAACCGCCTAAGGATCGCGCCCGAGGCGTCCTTGAAGCGTGGCAACTCGTTGGATATCAGCACTAGGCGGGTGCCTAGGCGACCAACCCACGGGTCCTTGTATTTTGGATCGAGCATCATGGTGTCGTTAGCGATGAGGGATAACAGGCGCTCTAGGGCAACGGGTTTGGCGCGCTCTGTGTCGCGGGCGTCCTCCATCACGGCCAATGGTTTAGCGATGCAACCCACTAGGGCCGAGTCTTTATCCTTAGCCAGTCCACTCATGGTGAGCGCCGTTGTGTTCACGGTGCCCATGAGCGCCCGCATGATGGTGGATATCACGCCCTTGCCTGCGCCCGATGTGCCAATAATCATGAGCGCTTTTTGTAGGTCGGCGCGACCACTAATCAGGTAGCCCATGAACTCTTGTAGTAGGCGCGCCCCGTCCGGGTCGTGCTCGAACACTTCACGTAGGAACTTCTGCCAGCGCGGCGCGGTCGCGTCCGGGTCGTAGTCGAACGGTAGCGACCAGGTGGCGAACACCGCCGGGGTATGCGGCTGTAGTTTCCTGGTGTCGATGTTGAACAGGCCGTTAGTCATGGCGACCACGTGGCCCGCCGGGGCGCCGCTGGTGGTCATGCACGGGGGTTCGGCGTCTCCATCGAGCAGTGTTTGAATTTTCAGCGGCTCCATGAGGTCGGAAACCTTGCTGGTGGTCGGCGACCAGGGTTTGAGATTCCCGTCCGCGCCCGCCGGGTGTGCCTGCTTTTCCAGGTGCTCCCAGAGCGCGCCCCTGGTCTCGATAACGTCGCGCGGTGCACGCCAGTGCGTGCCTGTGTAGTGCCATAGGTCGCCGCGCCAGTAGGCGAGTAGTGGCAGTTCGTCCGGTGTGGTGTACAGGTCGCGGATTAGGTGCCGCGCCACTGCCATTGGCTGCGAGGGGGCCGGGTAGACGCCCCAGCCGTCCGGCTGGTCTACGAGTCCACGGTCTACGCGGTCGGCAAGGTTCATGTATGCGGTGTTGGTCATGCTGCCACCCCTCGGGCTGCGCGGCGAGCACTAGCCAGGGTGCGCATAATCTCGGGCTCGGGTAGCCCGGCGGCTGCGGCGGCGTCGGCCAGTTCGTCGTCGATGTTCAGCCCGTTCTTGTAGGCGATGAACGCCGCGCGGTTCAGCGTGTTGTTTCGAGTACCGGGGGCTGCGTCGGCAACGCCCTGGATTAGGCTTGCTCCGCCGGTCGCTGCGCGGTTTAGCGCGGTCGGAATTACCCGCATAGGGCGCGCCGGTGGCTTAAACACGTACCGGTGTAGGTGCTCCGGCAACGTTGGTAGCGCGTCCGGGTTATGCCAGGACTCGACTTCGTACCTGCGGCCGGTGTCTGGGTGCGTCGAGCCGGGCATTACCAAGAGTCCTTGGTGGGTTTTGATGTCGATGCCCTCCCCGGCCGTAGCTTTCACATCCCCCGCGTGGGGAAGTGTGTACCAGATGTGAAGCCCACCGGAGCCGGTTCGGGTAACGAGGGTGGCTGGAAGTTCCCGCCCGGCGTTCAAATCATGCCAGGTTGCATCACCGCCGTTGCGCGGGTCGATGTCGAGCACAACCACGCCAGGGGAAGGGCGGGCCCCGATATTCGCGGTAGGGAACCGGCGCCACCAATTCTCGATCTGCGCCTGGTTGGTCGTGGCATCCAGGTGCCCGTGGCGGGTAAGTGGTAACTTACCCTTGAGGGGGAGCACTTCTAGCCCCCACGACGCCCATGCCACGGCGTCTACGTACTGTTTAGTTTGCGGTCTCACTGTCTCTCGGTCTCCATTGTCCGAACGTCTACGCGCTCTTCTCGCGCGTCTTGGCCACCGCTGCATCTCGCTAACACGGTCACCGCCGGTCGCATCTCGCAACGGCGATTAGTGCCCTGTGCGGGAATCGCACCCGCGTGCGCTGTCCAGGGCTCCTATTCGGTTGTGTTTCGTCACAGTGTTTCGTCACGCCAGCATTTACGCCCCTGTAGTAGGGGCGACGTGGTGCGAAAAACTGCTTATATCCAGGGTGTTTAACAGGGTGTTTGCCCAGTCGACCAGTGTGGCGTCGGCGGCGTCGAGTAGGGCGGTGGCGTCGATGGTGGTCACTGCTCCTGCTCCTCTCGGAATGCCAGGCGGTGCGTGGCGCTCAGCAACGCCAGCGGTCGGTGTGCGTCGAGCTCTGTTTCCAGGGCGTCGATGCGAGCGCAGGCGGTGCACTTGTAGAACTCGATCTTGTACGGGGTGCCGGTCGCGTCAACGTCGACGGGGCGGACGGTCGCGGCGGGTAGGAACTCCCCACAAGCGGTGTGCTGCCCTGCGGCGGTGGCCCTCACGACCCGGTGCGCGGCGCGACGGCGCCGGGGCTTGCCGTCCGCGCCCGTAGACGGGGCGGTATTGGTGCTGGTAATGTTTTCTTCGGTAGCCATTTGAGTTTTCCTTTCATCGGCTGTCGGTCGATAGTTTCCTGTGTGACCTTTTCAACGCCCCCGTTGCCCAGCGGGGGCGTTTTCACGTATCGCGCCCTAGTCCCTCAGCAGGTCAACGCAAAAGGCGTTGAACTTTTCCTTGGAATTGCGGTAGGCCATGACGTAAACGGACAGGGGTATGGCGTCGTCTGGTACTGTCCCGTCCTGCTCTGCCAGCACGTGGTCGGCCAATTTGCACGCGATGGAATCCCTTACCTGTGCCAGTTCGGGCAGCCGGTTTAAGACCGGGGCGTCTAGCCGCTTCATGCCGCGTCACCCTGCTTCGTGATGATGATGTAGCGGGCGGCTACGTCGAACAGGTCATTAGCGACCAGTCCGACGAACTCGTTACGTCCAACGGTTTCGATGACGGTCTGAATCTCGTCGGCGCCGTAGGTTTCGCCAGTCGCGGCGAACAAGTATTCGGCGGCGACCTCGTCCAATTCAGCGTCGACAATCGCGCGGATCTCGCGGCGCGCCCCGTCCGTCCACTCGTCGACGTCAGTTTGTGCCGCTGCGCGGAAGATAATCCCGACGGACCTAGCGGCCAGTGACTGCACTCGGTTGGTGTCCTGTCCCATTCCTGCGTTCCCTTTCGGTGGATTAGGCGGCGGTCTTGCCGGCCGCGTGGTTGTCGTTGAGTAGTTCGGCCGGCACTTCGTCCAAACCGAGGAAATCCAGCAGCGGGCGTGTGGCGACGACGTAGCGGCCGTTGATGCGCCGTGCCGGGGTCGGGAAGTCTCCAGCCTGAATAGCGCGGTAACCCGACGCGGGCGAGATGCCAAGCATGCGTGACGCGGCCGCCACGGGAATGGTTAACGGGACTGCTTTCTTGGTCATTTTCTGTGTGCTCCCAAAATGTGACAATGTTTGCAAATCGGGACGAAAGGCTTTAAACCGTCCCTGATAGTGAACGTTAGCCAATGTGCATGAACAAAGCAACATCTGCGAGGTTAGAAAATGTCGGCTGTTTCTGGATAGAGTCTGAAGTATGCGCGACTGGCAAAAGGAAATGACAGACCAAATCGGCCGTGAAGTGCAGCGACTAAGGGGCGACAGGTCGCTGTTGTGGCTCGAAACTCGAACGGGTGAACTTGGCCACAAAGTGGCACGTAGCGGCATATCGCAACTAGAAAACGGGAACCGCCGCTCGATCAGCGTCGCGGAATGGCTCGTGTTAGCCGCTGCTCTGGAAACACCACCGCTGCTACTGCTCTGGCCAAAATATCCAGACGGTAACACCGCTATGCTTCCGAAATTCGAAACAGATGCCTTTTCAGCGCATAGCTGGTTAGCCGGAAAATACTCCCTTGAATGGAAAGACCTCGAGGGCTGCGGCGCCATCGAACCGATATTGACTAACCATCCGGTGCCGCTGGTCTCTTTGGTGGAGCAGGTAGGGGAGGCTTTGCCACCGTTCGCAGAGATCGCCAGGATGTTGAACGGCGATGCTGAGCAGATCGCCGCCGCAAAAGCATCATTAGCAGCATTTAGGAAAAAAGCGCGCGAGCTAAACAGGCAAATTGAAGCGCTTGGCGGATATATCGACGAAACTAGCAACGAGGAAAACTAGCCATGCCGCGCGGTCGACCAACCACCCCACCCGGCACGCACGGCGGCATCAACTACCAACGACTACCCAACGGCAAAACGCGCGCCAGAACACGCCTACGCCTATACAACGGCCAAACAGTCCACGTAGTCGCCACCGGCACAAGCAAAACCGCCGCAGCCCGCAACCTCGAAACCCACTGCGTCGAACGACTCGGAACCCCACACGCGGACACCATCACCCCCACCACACCACTAGCCGACTTGCTAGACACCTGGCACGCGCAACACGACGTAGCGCCACGCTCCAAGAGTATCTACCGACGCACCATAGACGGACACATCACGCCAGGAATAGGCGCTCTTAGACTCAACGAACTAAGCCCCATGGTGCTCCAGGCATACATCAGCGGCCTAACCCCAGGCGTTGCCAAAACCAGCGCTGCCATACTCTCCGCCGCCCTCAAATACGCCGTCCGCGTCGGCGGACTAGCCACCACACCCTGGCAAGCCATACGCCTACCCAAAACGGAAGAAAAAGAAGTCGTCAACATCACGGCCACCCAACAAGCCGCCTACATTCGCGCCGTCGAACGATGGTGCACCGGACTAGACCCCAACCAAAAAGACGACGAAAAACCACGCGGCCGTGAACGCGGCCACGGGGCTCCCCCAACTCATTCGAGTAATCGCCGGAAGCGGACTCCGGCCAGGTGAAGCCCTAGCCCTCCGGATCCGTGACGTCGACCCCGACAACCGGCGCGTCACCGTCTCCGGCCAAGTCGACGGCGGCGGCGGGCGAACAGAACAACTCAAAAACCGCTCCAGCCAATTCGCCCGGCGAACAATCACCATCACCCAAGACGCGGCGGACGCCATCAACGAGCAACTACAAGACCCCGGCGTAAAGCACTACAACGAGCCATTGTTCCCCACGTGGCGGGGAACCTATCGCACGGTCAACAACCTAAACCGAGATCTACGAGCAGCGACCAACGGCCTGGACTTCGGCGCCCCCATCACGCCCCGCGCGTTCAGGTCGACCATCGCCAGCCGTATCGCGGCCACGTTCGGCCACGACGCCGCGCAACGCCAACTAGGCCACTCGAAAAGCGACGTTACGGAAAAGTACTACACCGCGCCGCCGCCGGTCATTGATGACTACCTCGGACGCATGGACTAGCCACCCCGCGCCCGCTGGGGGCCATGCGCCGCCGGGGTACGCGATCTGGAAAACAAAACGTTTCACGGGAAACGAGCGGAACAGAACTGGGAACACGTTCCGGAACACGCCAGGAACACGCGAAAATGTGTTGTGACCTGTAGGAACACGGGGAACACGTTTTTTCTTTAACTTTCACATGGTAATTACTGTTCTGGCCTTATGAGGGCCTGAAATGTTACGCGTTTATTACGCGGATAATGGTCAAATCTGTTGAGAATCGGCCGTTGTCGTGAGACATATATAGCGCTTTGACCTGCGCAGATTGAGAATTAGCACACCTGGATAACGCTAGTGAAGCGCGTCTCCGGTAACAGTAGGTTACGGGTTCGAGTCCCGTTTCCGGCTCAAAAGACCAGGTAGGAGCGTTTTCCTACCTGGTTTTTCGTGTCTGGAGGGCGGAAGTCCTCAGAAAGTCCTCAAAAAATCAGGAAAAAGTCGGGACAAATTATCTCGTCTTGGATTTGGGACTAGGAGATTTTTCCAGGATTTTGTAGGAAGTGACGCGAAATTTGGCCTTACTTCCTACAAAATCCTGGAAAAATCCGAGGGGCTCGTGGGTGAACCTCGTTTCCGTGCCTAGCAGTTCGGTTCTGCCTAGCAGTTCGGTTCAATGCAGAGGGTGGTGCTTAATTCGGTATTCCATGCCACCGGGTTGTCACATACGTACTTTTTATTCACTTTTTTCACATCTGTCACATGGGTGTGTATGCTGATTCTTAGTTTTCCGGGCTGCGCTCCGGGGTGATTCCTAAATTGCTCGATGGCGTGGTCGCGGTAGAGAGTTCACTGTGAACTTTGCGTGCGCACATGGGGCTGGTCTCGGGGAAGGGCCTGCGCTATGGGCGCTTTTCGCGCACTGCACGTCGCTCGCCGCCACTCGCGTACTGCCCGTCATGCCGCCTCCACTGCCCGCCGCGCGCTTTCGTGCGGAAAATCCCTCGAAAGGGGGATGTTTTCGTATTTAAAATTATTTACGATGGGGGCATGTCTGAGGTTCTTTTCGTCAGCAGGGCAAATATGGGGGTTTCGCGTCTGTTGGAGGGATTGCTGAGGCAAGCCGCCCCGGAACTCACGGTAAATTCCGCGGGAATCGACATCGACGAGGACGATCGGGGCCTGGATGAGGACGCCCGCCAGGCCCTCATCGAGGTCGGCGCCCGTTGTGACGGAGACCCGCTGCAGCTCACGGCCTCTCTGGCAGACCGGGCGGACGTCGTCGTCATTGTCGGTGACATTGATGCCACGGACTACGTGGCCCCCGATTGCGAGACGGAGCGCTGGACTTTTGACGATCCCGCGGTCCGCGGCATCCACGGGAAGGCCCGATACGTGGACATTCGGGAACAGATGCTGGGGCGCATCCACGATTTGGCGCGGCGCTTGGCCGCCGGGGAATAGCCGTCGGCAAGCGAAAAGGGGCGGTGGATCGGCGCATTTCGGGCTTTGTGTGCCTGCGTCGGGCTGAAGCACCTAATGTATATGGGTATGACTATCGGCCCATCGCTCCGTCGTACGCTCTACAAGCTCGCTGAGAAGCAAATGTCGCCCGCAAAGGTGCGGTTCCTTCTCAATGCGTGGCCCCCGCTGTGGGGCAGTGGTATCCACATCACCGATATTGCCGAGGATTGGTCGGCCGGCCGCCTGGAGCTGCGCCTGAACCGCCTGACCGCCAATATGCACGGCGCGGCGTTCGGCGGCGCGCTCTTCGCGATGACGGACGTGCTCTTCGGCACCCTGGTGATGCAGCGCTTGGATGTCAAGAAGTACGAGGCCTGGACGCGCACCGGCTCCTTCGAGTTCATTCGCCCAGGTCAGCGGGGCGCATACCTCGAGGTGGAGGTCAGTGACAAGCTGGTCGAGAGGATTGAAAACGACACCGAGGGCGGATACTCCACCGTCATCGCGTACACCTCGGTGGTGCGCAACCCCGATGGTTCGCTGGTCGGCATCGGCCAGCAGGACCTCTACGTGCGTCGCCGCGGAGGCAAGAAGCCCCCGGCCAACCCGCATCAGCAGGACCACGTCGCGGGCGAGAACCTCATCGCCGCGGCCCGCACGCTCGCGCGCCTGGGCATGCGAGGCCAGGACAACCGCGACATGCTGGTCCAGCAGGAGCGCATGGCCCGCCGCTGCATCTCGCCGGAGGCCCGCGCCGTGGCCTGGCTGCAGGGGGTCCTCGAGCTCGACGAGGTCACCGTCGACGACTACCGCGCCGCCGGGCTTCCCGACGTCGTGATGGACGCCCTGACCTCCGATGCGCCGTCGCCGGCAGCGCAGGAGCTCATCGCCGAGGTCGTCACGGCGCGGGAGTCCCTGGACAAGTACTAGGCGGATTAACTAGTTAGCAATTCGACCAGCAGCGATACGACGCCAGCGTCCGTCTGCTGCGCCCAGTGCGGAACGCCTCGGCTGCGTCCTAGGCGCTCCTCGAGCGTGATCGTTCGCGCTGCCGGAAAGCGGCGCCGGGCCCATTCGGGCCAGGGCACGACGGTGCGGTCGTGGCTGCTCACGACGTTAATCCACTCCGCGACCTGCGGTTTGGCGCCCGCGGGGGACTCGCCCGCCTGGCCTACCTCCCCGAGTTCCGGCACACCCGGAAGGGCGCCCCGCCGGGCGAGGGCGACCTGATCGGCGGCGCCGTCGCCGATGAGGACGCGGGCGAGCCACCCGTTCGCCCAGGCCAGGGGTGCCAACAGCCTCGGCAGCGGCGCCCCTCCCACGGAACCGGACACGCTGATTACGCGGCGAAGCGGCAAACCCCTAAGCGCCAGAACGTACGCGATTAGCCCTCCCTGGGAGTGGCCAACGATGTCCACCTGGCCGCACGAACCCGCAGGTCCTGTGACAATCTCGCGGACGTAGGCCTCGACCTCCGCGACCGACTGCGCGACGGCGCCCGTGCCGCGATTCCCGAAGGCCGGCACATAGACGGTCCGCCCCGCCGCGCGGAGGGCGTCGGCAAGCGGGGCCCACGCGCCGGGGCTATCCAGCGTTCCGTGGAGAAGTACGACGGGCACCGGGTCCGCAGGCGAGGTGGAGTTTCGCAGCGCCGGAACCGCGCGCGAGGCGGGGATTCGCAGGGCGAGCGGGCGGCGTCGTGAAGCGACCACGGCGGATTACTCGGAGGGAGAGGAGACGTCGAAATCGACCCCGACCAGGCGGAACAGGGCCTGGCGGGTGAGCCCGCGGACGCGCCAATCGTGCGCCATCTGCTCGTGCAGGATGACTGCCTGCGGGAATTTGTCCTGGATGTAGAAGTTCTCGACCATGCCCTTGCCACCGTCGTTGAGGAAGCAGGACTGCGTGGGCTTGATCAGCTGGTCGAACTTCGTGGCCATGCACGTGTATGTCACGCCGGGGGCGAGGACGTCGTGCTCCTCGGAGTCGAGCACCATCTTCGAGCCGGTGAGCTGCTCCAGCCCGGAGGCTCCCCAGTAGCTCTGGACGAAATTGCTGAGCAGGGAGCGCGTGCCCGGAATCTTGGTCAGGCCGGAGGCGATGCCTCCCAGGTTCGTGCCGTGGTTCGGGGCCGCGAGGCACACCACATGCTTGATCTTGTGCGCGGCGCGCAGCGAAATCAGGGTCGCCAAAAGCCCGCCCTGGGAGTGCCCGACGATGATGGCACGCTTCCCGCCTGTCGACGCCAAAACGGCCTTGATGTAGGCGACCAGCTGGTCGATGGACTCGTTGAGCGGGTCCGTGGCGCGGTGGCCGAAGTCGGGGGCGAAGACGGCCCAGCCGTCGCCGCGCAGCTCCGTGCCGAGCCCCTCCCAGATGCCCTTGACCTGGCCCGTTCCGTGCAGAAGGATGACCGGCCAGGGGCGTTCTTTGGTGACCTGGGAGCGCCAATCGTCCTCGAAGACGCCGCGCAGCGGGCGGTAAATCGCGTAGGGGACAGGTGCGGAATTGGCCGGGGTGCCCGAGGTACCCGGGTTGGCCGCCTGGTCAGGCGTCTCCTGATGCTGCTCCGTGCTGACGATTAGCGCACCAACTCTCCGCGCTCATCGGTGCCGAGTGCCTCGCGGATCTTCGCCGCGGCCTCGTCGAGGGACTCGGGCGAGGGGTTGCGGTCGACGTTTTCCAGGTTGTACCCCGACATGTCGTGAGCAGGGAAGACGTGGATGTGGGCGTGGGGAACCTCGAAGCCCGCGATGAGGTATCCGGCGCGGGGCGCGTCGAAGGCGTTGACCACGGCGTTGCCCACCATCTGTGCAACCTCGTTCATGTGCGCCCACAGCTTCGGGGAGGCGTCCGTCCAGCGGTCGACCTCCTCGACGGGGACGACGAGGGTGTGCCCGGGTGCGACCGGTTCGATGGTCAAAAACGCCACGACCTTGTCGTCGCGGTAGACAAAACGACCCGGAAACTCGCCATTGATGATCTTCGTAAACACGGTGCTCATGGCCCAAGGGTAACCCGAAACTCGGCAGCGGGTACGCCCATTCGAACGCGAAAATGGATAATCCGGGCCGGTCAGTAAGATGTTGGCTATGCGCATCCTCGTAATTGGTTCCGGTGCCCGTGAGCACGCCCTTCTGTACGCAATGAGTAAGGACCCGCAAGCGACTGAGCTGCACGTAGCTCCAGGTAACGCGGGCATGAGCGAACTTGCGGTCATGCACCCGCTAGTTGTGGATGACCCGGCGGCCGCGACCGCGCTGGCGCGCGAGATCGCCGCCGACCTGGTTGTTATCGGCCCGGAGGTCCCGCTGGTTGCAGGCGTCGCCGACGCGTTGCGCGAGGCGGGCTTTGCTGTATTCGGCCCCAACGCGGACGCCGCCCGGATTGAGGGCTCCAAGGCATTCGCGAAGGACGTCATGGCGTCGGCCGGTGTGAAGACCGCCCACGCAGAGGCCATCGCGCCGGGCGCCTCGGCCGAGGACGTTGAGTCGGCTATCGACCGCTTCGGCCCGAACTGGGTGGTCAAGGACGACGGCCTGGCGGCAGGTAAGGGCGTGGTGGTCACCACCGACCGCGCCGCTGCCATCGCGCACGCCGCCGAGGTTCTGGCCGCCGGTAATCCTGTGCTGCTGGAGTCCTTCCTCGACGGCCCCGAGGTCTCCCTGTTCTGCCTGGTCGACGGAGAAACCGTCGTCCCGCTGCTGCCGGCGCAGGATCACAAGCGCGTCGGCGATAACGACGAGGGGCCGAACACTGGTGGCATGGGCGCCTACTCGCCGCTGGACTGGTTGCCCGACGGCGCGACCGAGCGCATCGTCGCGGAGGTCTGCGAGCCGGTCGCCCGCGAGATGGTCGCCCGCGGCTGCCCCTTCCAGGGCCTGCTCTATGCGGGGCTTGCCTGGGGCGCGGAGGGCCCCGCTGTGGTCGAGTTCAACTGCCGCTTCGGTGACCCGGAGACCCAGGCGGTCCTGGCCTTGCTGGAGACCCCGCTGGCGCAGCTCCTGAACGCCGCGGCCACCGGCACCCTCGCCGAGTTCGGCCCGCTGTCCTGGCGCGACGGCTACGCGCTGACCGTCGTCCTGGCCGCGAACGGCTACCCGGCCTCGACTCGCACCGGTGACGTCATCACTGGCGCAGAGCCGGGCCGCGAGGCAGACGGCATCCTGCACGCCGGCACCGCCCGCAACGAGGCCGGCGAGCTGGTCTCGGCCGGCGGCCGCGTGCTCAACGTCGTCGGCGTCGGCGAAACGCTCGAGGCCGCCCGCGCCCAGGCGTACGAGACCATCAAGACCATTTCGCTGGATGGTTCCCACTACCGCAGCGACATCGCGCTCCCGGCCGTGGAGGGGCGTATCACCGTCTAGGTGGCGACTGGTTGCCTCAGCGGTGGTGGCTGCTGACAGAATAGGAGTCATGCAGCGCAATAACCAGCCTCTTAGCCCGTCGGACTTCGCCGCCGGTCAGCCGAGCACGTCCGATCCGTCGTCACGCCGTAGCCACGTCGCGCCCTTCCACGTAATGGACGTGCTGGCGGCGGCGCAGGAGCGCCAGCGCACTCACGGCGACGCGCTGTTGCTCTGCGTTGGCCAGCCCGCGACGGCGGCTCCGCAAGGCGTGATTCGCCGGGCCCGCGCCGACCTGGAGGCGCAAGTTCTGGGCTACACGGCGGCGGTCGGCACGCCGGAGCTGCGGGGCACCATCGCGGACTGGCACCGCGACACCTACGGCACCTCGACGACGGCGGAGGACGTCGTGATCACCACGGGCTCCTCCGGCGGTTTCGTGGCGCTATTCCTCGCGGCGCTCGACGCGGGCGACGATATCGTGCTGGCCCGCCCCGGCTACCCGGCCTACCGCAATACGCTGCAGGCACTCGGCGCGAACATCATCGAGATCGACTGCGGCCCCGAGACCCGCTTCCAGCTCACTGTCGCGCACCTTGAAGCGCTGCCGCGCGTGCCGAAGGCAGTGATCGTCACCAGCCCGGACAACCCCACCGGCACCATCATCGACGCCGACGAGCTGCGCGCCATCGCGCAGTGGTGCGAAACCCACGGCTGCCTGCTCATTTCCGACGAAATCTACCACGGCATCACCTACGGCCGGCAGTGTTCCTCGGCGCGGGAGTTCTCCGACGCGGCGGTCGTCGTCGGCAGCGTGAGCAAGTATTTCTCGATGACCGGCTGGCGCATCGGCTGGCTGATCGTGCCGGAGTGGCTGCGCGCGCCGCTCGACCGACTGGAGGCCAACCTCACCGTCTGCCCGCCCGCGATCTCGCAGGCCGCGGCGGTGGAGGCGTTTAGCGCGGAGTCCCTGGCCGAGCTGAATTCGCACGTGGAGCGCTACGCCCGCAACCGCGACGTGCTGCTGGACGGCTTGCCCGCGGTGGGGCTTGGCAATATCGCCCCGCCGGACGGGGGCTTCTATATCTACGCCAATATCGCCGGGCTTTACGACGACCCCACAGCCGTCGACTCGATGGCGTGGGCTCGGGACCTGTTGGCGGCCACGGGAGTGGCCGTCGCCCCCGGCATCGACTTCGATACCGAGCACGGCCACGAGTGGGTGCGCCTGTGCTTCGCCGGCCAGACTGCCGAGATGGAGGAGGCCGTGCGCCGCATCGGCGCTTTTACGGGCAGGAGCTAGGCGGGGGCCTTGCCGGCCCGGCGCGCCCGCTTCCTACCCGCAGGTCAGGTCGAAGGTTTCGTCCTGGGCCAGCGGTTCGGCGGCGGAAATCTCGTCGGAGTAGTCGACCTTCAGCTGCGTGTAGACGTCCAGGTTGTAGCCGCAGGAGCGCTGCCTGGTCGCGGTGACCTTGACGGGCAGTTGCTTGCGCTGGCCCTCGGCGCAGTTCGGGTCGCAGGTGTTGATCCACGCCTGGCCGGTGGCGGTGGCCTCCGGGGAATTCCAGCCCGACCACTGCAGTCCATCCAGCATGTAGTTGTTGTCGGCGCAGGCCAGCGACAGGTTTTCCGGCCCGCCGACGCCGGTGACGTGCACACAGCCGACGATGCCCGCGGCGGCGACGGTGGTCTCCACGCCGGGGCCGACAAGCCCCCGCACGCTGACCAACTGGCCGGTGGAGGGGATCAGCGAGAACTCCAGCGCCTCCGTCCCGTCCTCGGCGCGCCTGAGGGTGACCAGCGAGTCCTCGCCGCCGCTCGTGCCCTCCTTCGTGGAGGTGACCTCGGTGCCGGGAAGACCCGCGAGCAGGTCGTAGGCCTCGCGCTGCCGCTCGGCGCGCAGGCCCGGCGTGAGCAGCACGGCCAGCGCCCCGCGCGCGGTCTGCGCCGGCTCCTTTCCAAACCGCTTGCCGACGAACGCCCCTGCACTGCCCGCCGCGTCGATGTCGGCGGCGGCGATGCGCCCCTGGCGGGCCAGCGCGTCGCGCAGTTCGGTGTTCTCGGGCCGTCGACGGTGGTGTCGGCTGTGACTGCGCCCGCGGCATCGGTGAGGAATACCGAGGTCATGGACGTATCTCCCAGACGGTCGACCCGGCGCAGGTAGTCGCTGCTGGTCGGGGACGACGGCGCTGCCTTGCCCGCGGAGGCCTGCGCCGCCGTGGCCAGGAGCTCCTGCGCCGTGGCCCGCTGCTGGGTGCCCGGTAGCACGGAGACGGATACGACCAGCAGCGCCGCGACGCCGGCGGCGACCAGCGCGAGGGACCCGACGCGCCACCGACCAGCGCGGCCCCGGCGCAGAGCTTGCGCCTGCGATGCCTGAGTGATCCCAGCCTGTGCCCGTCCCGTTTCTGAATCGGCCCCGAGGTCGTCGCGGGCCAGCAACGCCGCCAGGGTTTCGTCGGCACGCGCCTGCTCGCTGGCGGTGAGCTCGGTGTCGGGCACGGGGTTGGCGCGGCGGAGCTGGAAGAAGACGTCTTCGTTGCTCATCGGTTGTTGACCTTCCAATCGTGCTGGGCCTTATTGTGCGGGGCCTTCGTGGCCGGAGGTTCCCCATCCAGGCGGAGGGCTTCTTCGAGGCGCTTGCGCGCGCGGTGGAGGCGGACCCGGGCCGTCGCGGGGGACACCTGCAAGGCGACGGCCATCTGCTCGGGGGAGAGGGCTTCCCAGGTGTGCAGTCGGAGCACCTCCTGGTCGGCCTCGGCGAGCGTGGCCAGGGCGTCGAGAATCCTCATCGGGCCGGTGACAATCTCCTCGGCGGACTGGGCGGCCTGCCCGGTGCGGGAGTGCACGCTGATCAGTTCGCTGTCACGGGAGTTGTCGCGGTCACGGCCGCGGTAGTGCTCCAGGATGACGTTGTGCGCGATGCCGTAGAGCCAGGGCAGGTGGTTTCCCTGGGGAGGCCAGCCGCGCCACGCGCGCGCGAAAACCTCCGCGCAGAGGTCTTCGGCAATCTGGCCGTCGGAGCGGCGGCGCAGGTAGGCGAGGACGGCGCGGTAGTTTTCGCGGTAGCTCAGTTCAAATTCGTGCACGTTAACAATTCAGTGTATTCGGCGCCGATACTCAGGCGCGCTACTTCGCGGTGTGGTCGCCGTTTCCGCCGGAGTTGAAGGTGATGGTCCCGGTCGCGCCGGAGTCACACGTGACGGTCGCGGTGTGGTAGCCGTCGGCGGGGCGACCCCAATCTGATCCGGAGCGGTGATGTAGCCAATCAGCTCGCCCATGTCGGCAGCCGGGCTCATGTCGACGACCTTCTTGTCCAGCGAGGTCGTCAGCTTGGCGTGAGTGTCGGACCCGCCGCAGGGGGAGGAGATCATGATTTCGGCGCCCGGCTTGAGCAGGTCGTGAACCGTGATCTTCAGGTTCCCGTCGGTCTTGGTGTACGGGATCGCCGGGCCTTCGGACTCGGTGGCTGCCTGCTCGATGGAGGTGACTGGAGCGGAGGCGGCGCTCGAGGCGGTTGGGGACTGCGCGGAATCCTTCTCATTCGACGGCGAGCACGCGGTCAGCGCGCCGACGGACAGCAGTCCGACGGCGCCGAAGGTCAGGGCCCCACGAGCGGCGCGAGCGAGTGCTGTGCGGCCGAGCGCGTTGTGCGAGGAACGGGTGGACAGCGGGGACAGTGCGGTGACGTGACGCATTGGAATGGCTCCTTCGAGTGCTTTTGGTTGTGGTGTCCTTCCCGGGCGCCGGAGGAAGGCGGCGCCGAAAAGGAACTGTCACTTGGTATGTGCAAAAACCATCGAGTTTGTTACAGCGCGCGGAAAAGTTTTTGGAAATTTTCTCTACGGGCAGGTCAGTGATGCCAAAACCCGAAATAGGTTTAAGAATAAAACTTTAGGGGTGTCCAACACTTATTGTCGCAGTCCAGGGGCGCGGAGTAGCGTGAACAAGTGAATTTACCGTCCACCGGTTAAAGGATATTACGTGTTGACCACGACTTTTATCATTCTTGCCATTGTGGTGATTACCGCGTTGGCGTTTGATTTCACGAACGGTTTTCATGACACCGCCAACGCGATGGCCACGTCGATTGCCACGGGTGCGCTAAGGCCGGTGGTCGCCGTCGCATTCTCCGCCGCCTTCAACCTGATCGGCGCGTTCCTGTCGGTGCATGTCGCCGCGACGGTGGCGTCGGGAATTGTGAACCTGAACTCCTACGACCTCACCAGCGTCGGGGGCTCCGCGCCTGCCGACGGCCCGGCGCTCCTGATGGTCGTCTTCGCGGGGCTCGTCGGCGGCATCCTGTGGAACCTCTTTACCTGGTTGCTGGGCCTGCCGTCGAGCTCCTCGCACGCCCTGTTCGGCGGCCTCATCGGCGCGGCACTCGCGGCGATGGGAATGTCGGGCGTGGCCTGGTCGTCGATTATTGGCAAGATTATCCTGCCCGCGCTGGTCTCCCCGATCATCGCGGGTTCGGTGTCCGCGCTGGGTACCTTCATGGTCTATTGGATTACCAACACGATCCCGACTGGCGTGAAGAACCACCACTTCAAGCGCGGCCAGGTGGTCACCGCGGGCCTGGTCTCCCTGGCTCACGGCGCGGGCGACGCGCAAAAGACGATGGGCGTGATTTTCCTGGCACTGGTCGCGGCGGGTGGCGCGAACCCGGAGGCCCGCATCCCGACCTGGGTGATTGTGGCCTGTGCTCTGGCCATCGCGATGGGCACGCTCTCCGGCGGCTGGCGCGTGATCCGCACCCTGGGCAAGGGCCTGGTGGACATCGAGCCCCCGCAGGGGCTCGCCGCCGACGCCTCCTCGGCCGCGATTATCCTGACCTCGGCGGCCGGCGGCATGGCGCTGTCGACGACACACGTGTCCACCGGCTCGATCTTGGGCACGGGCCTTGGTAAGAAGGGCGCGTCGGTGCGCTGGGGCGTGGCGATGCGCATGGTCTCCGCGTGGCTGATCACGCTGCCGTGTGCGGCCTTCGTCGGCTTCGTGACCTGGTGGATCGCCACGGGAGTCTCCGCGTTTAGCTCGCCGGTGGTCGGCGTGATTGTGGACTTCGTCCTCCTCATCGCGATGACCGTCCTCATTATCGTGCGCTCGCGCATGAACCCGGTCGACGCCTCCAACGTCGCTGACGAGTGGTCCGGTGACACCGAGTCGGTCGACTCCTCGATCGCGGCGCAGTCCGCCAGCGCTGCTACCGCCGACGGCGGGGTTGTCGCAGGGGCCGGGGCGATGCCCGCACCTGGCATCGAGTCGACCATCGGCACTGTACTTGCCGACGCCATTGACCACGGCCCAGGGAACGCAGGAAAAGCGGGCAACGCGGGCTACGCGGACGCCGGCGCGTCGGAAAGTGGCGGGGCGTTCGCCACTGGCAGCAACGAGAAGCGGGAAGGCTAGGTAGTTGTCATGACTGCAGCAGAGATTGTCGCCGCGATTGTCCGCGTGGCAGGGCTGGCGCTGGTGTTCGGCGCGGGTATTCCGATTCTGTTCTCCCTGGGCATGCGCTGCATGGTCGGCGACCCGATCCGGGACGAAAACGGCGTGGTGATTGGTGACACGCCGGCCTCTCCGCAGATGAAGGTGCTCGGCTGGACGGTCTATGCGGTGCTGGTCGCCCTGATTATCGTGGCGATCACCTGGCTGGCGAAGGACACCCTGAATCACTACTTCGGCTGGAACCTGTTCCCGGGTCTGTCGAGCAAGCATTAGGTCGCCGAGCGCCGTGTCGAGGCGCCGAAAGTTAACTGCAGGTTAACGGAAATCGAACACAAGTACTTGTAATTGAGTACGATTGAGGCTACGCTGACTAACTCACAAGCTTCAATCGCGATTTTGCGTACGTCTCAAACAGGGATTTTGCCGAATTTCGGTTGGAGAACACCAAGTAGTTTCCAAAGAGTTTGAAAACTAGAGATTCAAAGAGAGGTGACCTCGAATGAACGCATTCAATGAAGTTCTTGACACTCTGTCCTCGACGTTTAAGGGGGACACCAACACCGGCCTCGACGTCCTCGAGTCCGCGCCGCTGGCGCCCCTGGTGGCCAAGGCCATCGTCGAAGCAGAAGATATCGACCACCGCGCGGCGGCCTAGCAACCGCGCGGCGGGCCCGCAGTGTGGCGGGCGGCGTTAAGCCAGGAACTCGCGCACCTGCTCCAGGTCCTTATCGCCGCGACCGGACAGGTTCACCAGCAGCAACAGCGGCTCGTCGGCATCGACGCCGAGCCCGCCCAGGCCGACCCCAGCATCCGTGCTCGGGTCGGCCTCGCGCATGCGGGCAATCTTCAGCGCCTGCGCCAGGGCGTGCGAGGACTCCATCGCCGGGATGATGCCCTCCATGCGGCTGAGCAGCTGGAAGGCCTCTAGCGCCTCGTCGTCGGTGATGCCGACGTAGGTGCCGCGGCCGTTTTCCTGCAGCATCGCGTGCTCCGGTCCGACCGAGGGGTAGTCCAGGCCGGCCGAGATCGAGTGCGAGGGTAGCACCTCGCCGTCGTCGGAAAGCATGACGAAGGAGCGCATGCCGTGCAGCACGCCCGTCTTGCCCGCGATGATTGGGGCGCCGTGGCGGTCGGTGTCCAGGCCCTCGCCGGCCGGCTCGACGCCGATCAGCTTCACGTCGGCGTCGTCGATGTAGTTGGCGAACGCGCCGATCGCGTTGGAGCCGCCACCCACGGCGGCGATGACGGCGTCGGGAAGCCGGTTGTAGCGGGCCAGCATCTGTGCGCGGGACTCGGCCGAGATGACCTGCTGCAGCTCGCGGACGATGGTGGGGAAGGGGTGCGGGCCGGCGGCGGTGCCGAGTAGGTAGAAGGTGGAGTCCAGGGTCTGGCTCCACTCGACCAGGGCCTCGTCGATGGCGTCCTTCAGGGAGGAATCGCCGCTGGTGACGGCCACGACCTTCGCGCCCATCAGCTCCATGCGCTCGACGTTGGGGTGCTGGCGGGCGACGTCGTGCGCGCCCATGTAGATCACACATTCCAGGCCGAGCAGGGCCGCGGCCATGGCGGTGGCGGTGCCGTGCTGGCCGGCGCCGGTCTCCGCAATCAGGCGGGTCTTGCCCATCCGCTTTGCCAAAAGCGCCTGGCCGAGCACGTTATTGCCCTTGTGGGCGCCGCCGTGGTTCAGATCCTCGCGCTTCAAAATGATCTTCGTGTTCGCGGTGGACAGACGGCGGCATTCGTAAATCGGGGTCTCGCGGCCGAGGAAGTCGTGGCGCAGCTCTTCCAGCTCGTCGAGGAACTCCGGGTCGCTCATCGCCTCGACGTAGGCGGCCTCCAGCTCGTCGAGCGCGGGCAGGAGGAACTCCGGCACCTCCTGGCCGCCGAATCGCCCGAAGTAGGCGGGCAGCAGGGTCTCGCGGACCGTGCCCGCGCCCTCTACGCTTCCCGACGGCTGCCTGGTCGCCGTCGGGGCGGAGGCCCGCGCGATGGCCTCGGGGGTTGCGGTGTAGGCGGTCGCCTGCGAATCAGTCATGGTGTTCAGGGCTCCTCGGTGGGGATGGGTGATCAAGGTCTAATGCTTTTGTTATTGCTGCATCAGTTCTTTGTGCCCTGCGGGCCCTGGGTAAAAAATTAGAGCCCGCGAGTTAGATAACTTCTGCGAGCTCTTCGATGCGGAGTGGGTTCCGCTGCGAAATGTTGTGGATGACGTCCTGGTTGGCTCGCTTACTGAACGAGCCACCACCAGCGCCTCGGCGCTGGCACAGGTGATGTGGGCAACATTGTCATCATGAAATTTACACTAATCGATGGTTTCGACTGTGACAAAAAGCAGGGGGAAAGGGACGGTGACAAAGGTTGTGGCGGAGGCTCCAGCGCCGGAGGCTCCAGCGGTGGAGGGGCGAGTGGAAGCCCCGGCGACGTGGACAAGTACACCGCTAAGGTCTAACGTTGCGCTGCGTGAGTACGTTGTCGCATGCGCGCACCAAGCCGGGGCGGGGCGTTCGCCCCACCACGTTGGTGGTGTCGTGTTACGCAGTGTTGATTACCGTGGGCACGGTGCTGCTGATGCTGCCCGTGTCCACCGCCTCTCAGGCGGTGACCAGCGGTAGCCACGAGGTTGGCAATTTCACCAGCTTTCCCGACGCCCTGTTCACGGCGACCTCTGCGGCCTGCCTGACGGGCCTGATTACCGTGGACACGCAGACGCACTGGTCGGGATTCGGGCAGTTCGTCATCATGATGCTGATCCAGCTCGGTGGCGTGGGCTTCATGACCATCGCCTCCCTCTTTGGCCTCTTCGTCGCAGGACGCCTGGGACTCAACCGCCGCGCCGGCGCCCGCGTCGAGGGCCGCGGCGTCGACATGGGTGAGATCTCCTGGGTGGTGAGGGCGACCATCACCTTCACCCTGGTCATCGAGTTGATTGTCGCCGTGGTCCTGACCATTCGCTTTCGCCTGAACTACGGATACGGGTGGGGGAGGGCCATCTGGGAGGGTATTTTCCACTCCATCTCGGGCTTCAACAATGCCGGGTTTGCCCTCTACACGGATAACGTCATTGGCTTCCAGACCGACGCCTGGATCCTGTTGCCGCTGGCCTTCGCGCTGATCGTCGGCGGACTCGGCTTCCCCGTCCTGCTAGAGGCCTGGCGCCACTTAAAGAGCTGGCTCAGCCTGTGCACCCGCGGAAAGCTGCCGCGCCGCTGGTCGCTGACGACGCGATTTACCATCAAGGGAACCGTCGCGCTTATCGCCGTCGGCACGCTCATGGTGGGCCTGGCGGAGTGGTACGGCGCGATGAAGGAGCTGTCGGTGCCGGCGAAGCTGCTCAACGCGTTCTTCGCGGGCGTGAGCCCAAGGACGGCCGGGTTCAACGCACTGGACTACGCGGACTTCCACCCGTCGACGCTGCTGGGCACGGACATCCTGATGTTCATCGGCGGCGGCTCCGGCGGTACCGCGGGTGGCGTGAAGATCACCACGGCCGCCGTCATCCTGGCGGCGGTCATCGCGGAGGTCCGCGGCGACAACTCGGTGTCGGTCGCCAGGCGCCGGATTAACCCGCGCGTGCTGCGCCAGGCGCTGGTGATCCTGGCGTTCGGCCTGGGGCAGGTGCTGGTCGCCGTGCTGGCGATCTGCTTCCTGGCGCCGGAATTTTCCACCGACCAGATCCTTTTCGAGGTGATCAGCGCCTTCGCGACGGTGGGTCTGTCCACCGGAATCACCAGCTCTCTGCCGGTGGCAGCCCAATTTATTCTCATTATTCTGATGTTCGCCGGCCGCGTCGGCCCGATTGCGCTCGCGACCGTGCTGGCCGCGCGTTCCCAGCAGCGCATCTTTGAGTACCCGGAAGAGAGGCCTTTCATTGGCTAATTCACGTTCCAACCCCCTGGCAAGGTTCACCACCACCTTCTCCCGCCGCACGGACACCTCCCCGGTGGTCATCCTCGGAATGGGGCGCTTCGGGCAGGCGCTTGGCGAGGAGCTGGTCGCAGGCGGGATCGAGGTGCTCTGTGTCGATCACCGAGAGAAGATTGTCCAGGAGCTCTCCACCACGTTCGACCACGTGGTCTGCGCGGACACCACCGTGCCGGACGTGCTCGAGCAGTTGGGGGTCGGTGAGGCCGAGCGCGTCGTCATCGCCATCGGCAGCGACATCGAGGCGTCCCTGCTCACCGCATCCGCCGTGGTGGACATGGGCGTGCCACTGATCTGGGCGAAGGCCGACAACACCGCGCACGCGAAGATCCTCGGCCAGATCGGAGTCCACCACGTGGTGCGCCCCGAGGCCGACACCGGCCGCCGCGTCGCCCACCTGATCGGCGGGAAGGTCCAGGACTTCCTCGAGTTCGACCGCGACTACGCCGTCGGCAAGATCACCCCGCCGATCCAGTGCCAGGAAAAGACTGTGGCGGAAATCAACCAGTCCGCCCCCATCACCGTCGTCGCCGTGCGCAAGCGGGGCCAGCGCTTCCGCCCCGCGCGTGACGACGACCGCATCTCCGCGGGCGACCTGCTCATTGTGTCGGGCGCGGTCAGCCAGTTGGAGAACTTCGCCAGCGAGTAGCTGGCGGGGCCCGGCCAGGGGCGCAGGGGCTGGCTGATTGGGGGCGGGCCTACTTGGTCACGGCGGCGCGCAGGGCGCGCGCTGCGGTCTCCGGGTCCGCTGCCTCGGTCAGAGCCCGGACCACGACGATGCGCTCGGCGCCGGCGCCCGTGACCTCGGCGACGCGGGACTGATCGATGCCGCCGATGGCCCACCAGGGCTTGACCGGATCGCAGGCGGCGGTATCGTGCGGATGCACGATGTCGGAGACAGTCTGCTGGTGTGACTCCGCCGAGCCCTGGGCCCGGAGCTGGCGCACCAGGCTGGCAGCCTGCTGCACGGTCTCCAGGCCGACGGGGGCCCGGTCCGGCTTCGTCGGGGTGGCCCAGACGGGGCCGATGACCGCATAGTCGATGCCGTCGTCGGCAAGCGAGGCGGCGAACATGTCCAGGTTGCGGTTCGAGCGGCCGATGAGAACCTCGGGGCCCACGACCTGGCGGGCCTGGGCGGTGGTGAGGTCCTCCTGGCCCAGGTGCAGGATGTCCGCGCCGGTGATGGCGGCGACGTCCGCGCGGTCGTTGACGGCGAAGAGCCGGCCGTGCTCGGCGGCGACCTCCGCGAGGATTTCCACGGCGGCGATCTCGTCGCGGGCGTCGATCTTCTTGTCGCGCAGCTGGATGATGTCGGTGCCGCCTTCGTAGCAGGCGTGCAGGAATTCGCGCAGGTCCCCACGCTGGGAGCGGGAGTCGGTGCAGAGGTAGAGGCGGGCGTCGGAAAGCAGCGCGCGGCGGGCGGCGCGGGACTTTGCAGAAGGCGTGGCGTTCATGGCCCCATGGTAGGCGAGTACCGGCCAATCCGGCAGGGGTCTTATGATGGGGGAGTACCAATTCCGCGGGAGCCGCATGACGCGGCTGAGAGGGCGAGTATCGCCGACCGCTATACCTGATGCGGATTATGCCGCCGGAGGGAGGAATGGCAGTGAGCACTGCCTATGCAGAAAATGGTGCGTCGACTCGCGCACCCAAGACTGAGCGCCGGGTGGTTGTTGCCGGGGCGGGGATCATCGGGCTGGCGACCGCGTGGCGGCTGCTGCGCCGCGGCTTCGACGTGACGGTGCTCGACGCGGCGCCGGTGTCGGGGGCGACGTTCGCGGCGGCCGGGATGCTGGCGCCGGTGTCGGAGGTCGTGTGGGATCAGCCGACGCTCTACCCGCTGATGGTGGAATCCGGGCGGATGTACCGCGAGTTCGCGCTGGCCATCGAGCAGGAGGCGGGGAGCGGCGTCGGCTATATCGAGAACTCGACGTTCGTGTGCGCAGGCGACTCGGCGGACCGCCAGACGCTGGGTGAGCTGGTGGAGCTCCAGCACGCCATGGGCATGAGCGTCGAGCGGATCACTGCCTCGGCCGCCCGCCGGGCTGAACCCGCGCTGGGCCCGGGCTGCGTCGGGGCCGTCGATATCCCGGGGGACCACCAGGTCAACCCGCGCCTTTTGTGCGACGCGCTGCTGGAGATCCTGGGCGAGCGGGTCGTGCGCGTCGCCGCCGCGGAGGTGCTTTACGACGGCGCCGGAGTCCCCGGCGGACAGGCCCGCGCCACGGGGCTGCGCGCCACCGACGGCCGAGAGTTCCTCGCCGACGAGGTCGTAATCGCCGCGGGCGTGGACTCCGGGGACGTGTCGGGCCTGCCCAAGGAGCTGAATCTCCCGCTGCGCCCGGTCTACGGCGACGTCCTGCGCCTGCGCGTGCCGGAGCGCCTGCAGCCGCTGGTCACCCGTACTATCCGCGGCGTGGTGCAGGGCCGCCCGGTGTACATCGTCCCGCGTGCCGACGGCACCGTCGTCCTGGGGGCGACCTCCCGCGAGGACGACATGGCGGGGGTCTCCGCCGAGGGCGTGCACCAGTTGCTGCGCGACGCGTACCGGCTGGTGCCGGGCATCCTGGAATGCGAGATCTACGAGATGACGGCGAAGGCACGGCCCGGCTCGCCGGACGACGTCCCGATGATTGGCCAGGTCGCGCCGGGCCTGACCGTGTCGACGGGCTACTTCCGCCACGGCATCCTGCTGACCGCGGTCGGCTCGAAGCTGACGGCGGACAGCGTCTGCGGGACGCTGGCGGATAACGACGCCGGTCTGGTCTCCGCGGTCGACCCGTGGCGGTTCAGCGAGGTCAATGACCCGCAGCGGTCGACTCAGCCACAGCCCGAGGAGGAGAAGCTTTGAGCACGACGAATAACACAGGCACCGCACCGACGACCGTCAACGGCGAGGCCTACGAGCCGGCCCCGGGGGAAACCTTGCTCGACCTCGTGGCGGCGCACTCGGGCCGGAAACTGAGCAGCGACGGAACACCCGCCGACGGCACCCGCCTGGGTATTGCGGTGGCCGTTGATGGGGGCGTCGTTAGGCGAGGGCAGTGGGCGCAGACGCCGGTGGCGGGCGCGATCGACATTGTGACGGCGGTACAGGGCGGATAGGCCCGGCGGAAGAGCGAGAGCGACAAGGGCGAGAGCCACAAGAGACTCGGGGAGAGCGAGAAAAATGAGCGAGACGAACGAGCAGACCGGCCAGGTTGCCGGGGGCCAGCGCGAGCCGCTGCGGATTGGCGGGCTGGAACTGTCCTCCCGGCTGATTATGGGCACCGGTGGCGCGACCAGCATGGATACGCTGGAGAGGGCGCTAGTGGAATCCGGCACGGAGCTGACAACGGTGGCCATGCGGCGCTTCTCGGCGGGCGCGCAGCAGTCGGTGTTCCAGATTCTGGAGCGCAACGGCATCGCCGCGCTGCCGAACACAGCAGGGTGCTACACGGCCCGCGACGCGGTGCTGACCGCGAACCTGGCGCGCGAGGCGCTGGAGACGAACCTCATCAAGCTGGAGGTCATCGCCGACGAGGACACGCTGCTGCCGGACCCGGTGGAGCTGGTCGACGCAGCGGAGCAGCTGGTCGCCGACGACTTCGTGGTCTTCGCCTACACTAACGACGACCCGGCGCTGGCCAAGCGCCTGGAGGACCTGGGCTGCGCCGCGGTGATGCCCGCGGGCTCTCCGATTGGCACGGGCTTGGGCATCCTGAACCCGCACAACATCGAGCTGATCGTCGACCGCGCGAACGTGCCCATCATCCTGGACGCCGGCATCGGCACCGCCTCCGAGGCGGCGCTGGCGATGGAACTCGGCTGCGACGCGGTGCTGCTGGCCTCGGCCGTGACCCGCGCCCACGACCCCGTTGGCATGGCCCGCGCGATGCGCTTCGGTGTGGAGGCGGGCCTTGCCGCCCGCGAGTCCGGGCGTATCCCGCGTCGTCGCCTAGCGCAGGCCAGCTCGGCGTTCGAGGGAATCATCACCGAGCGGGTCTCCGGCCCACGCGAGGGCGACTCGCTGTGAGCGGGGTAGTGCTGCCCCGGCTTTCCGACCGCGACCTGCGCCGATACGCCCGCCACCTGACTCTGCCGGGCTTCGGGCCGCAGGCGCAGCGGAAGCTCCGCGCTTCCCGCGTCCTGGTCGTCGGCGCCGGTGGCCTGGGCTCGCCCGCGCTGCTGTACCTGGCCGCTGCGGGCGTCGGCCACATCACCATCATCGACGACGACGTGGTCGACGAGTCGAACCTGCAGCGCCAGGTCATCCACCGCGAGGCCGACATTGGCCGCCCCAAGGCCCTCTCGGCGCGCGACGCCGTCGCCAGGCTGGACTCTGAAGCGTCGGTGGAGGCTATCGTCGGGAGGCTGAGCGCGGACAACGCGCTGGAGCTCTTCTCGCGTCACGACGTCGTCCTCGACGGCGCGGATAATTTTGCCACGCGATACCTGTCCTCCGACGCGGCCGAGCTGACGGGAACGCCGCTGGTGTGGGGAACAATTTTGCAGTTCGCGGGCCAGGTATCTGTATTCTGGCCGGGCCGCGGGCCGATGCTGCGCGACCTCTACCCGGACATCCCCGACCCCGGCTCGGTGCCCTCGTGCGCGGCCGGCGGGGTGCTCGGCGCGATGGTGGGGCAGGTCGGCTCGATGATGGTCGTCGAAGCGCTGAAGGTGCTCGCCGGAATCGGCGAGGTCGCTGTGGGAAAGCTCCTGCTTATCGACGCCCTGCAAGCTTCCACTCGGGCCCTGAAGTTTGGCGTCGACCCGGACCGCGAGCCGGTGCGCGACCTGACCGAGATTGCCCAGGTCTGCGCGGCGTCGTGGGATGAGGATGCTGCTGGTGCTGCGGGGGGCTCGGGCGGTGCTGGTGGTTCGGACAAACCGGGTAGCGTGCCTGGTTCGGGCGACGCTGCCACTAGCGTCGGCCCAAATGCTGCGGCGGAGCTGATGCGGGACGGCGCGGTTCTGATTGACGTTCGCGAGGCCGACGAACGCGCCGAGGCCTCGATTCCCGGGAGCGTCCATGTCCCTCTCGGGGAGATTAGGGCCTCTGGGTGGGCGTCTATCGATGCCGCATTGCAGGAGGCCACGGGGCAGGTCATGGGGCTTTCCGGGAGTCGGGAGAAGCGTCCGGAAGACATTGTCGTGCATTGCCGGTCGGGGGCCCGATCGGCGGCTGCGATTGAGATTTTGGAGTCGGAGGCTTCGGCGGGCCAGGCTTCGGTGGACCGGCCGGTTCGACTTATCAACCTCGACGGAGGAATCCTGGCCTGGCAAGCCGCTGGGCTTTGACCCAGCCGACGTTATGCCAGGCAGCCGACCCTGCTTCCTCCGGAAACCAACCGACTTAATGCCATGAATCCGACGTTATGCCAGCGTGTACCGTGGCACAACATCGGTAGCGTGGCATGACGTCGTGAAGCGGCTGCCGGCTGGAGGCTGCCGGCAGGGGGGGGGCTGGGCGCCCGGAGCGCTAGCCGCCGTTCTTCTGCGAGCGCCTGATGCCCAGTACGAGCATTGCACCGCCGGCTGCGGCAATTGCGCCGGTGATGAGCCAGCCCATGGTCGCGGCGTCCTCGCCGGTCTTTGCCAGCGGGCCGCCCTTGCCGGTATTACCGCTGGATCCGGCACTGCCTCCCTTACCGGAGCCGCTACCGCCGCTGGCGGCCTTGGCCTCGGAGGACTTGGAGGTAGAGGACTTAGAGGCAGAAGCCTGGGAAGCAGCGGCCTTGGAAGTGGCAGTCTTGCCACCCGCTGTCTTAGCCGTCGAGGAAGCAGCGGAGGCGGACTTCTTTGCATCGGTGGTCGGAGACTTTCCGGTGCCCGGCGCGATCGGTGCGCCACTAGCACTGTGACCAGTGCCGTTGCCGGCAGATGCAATGTAGTAACCGAAGTCATTTCCGCTGGACACTGGCTGATCGAGCTTCACCGCAATCCCGCCGGAGCCCTTCTGCGTCGTGCGCTTCGCGCCCTTCAGCGGCGCCTGGTTCTTCTCGTCGATTTCGACGACGTAATCGTCGTAAGGCAGTGCGTCGAAGGTGTAGGGGGAGTGGGTGGTGGCGGTGCGGGGCTTGCCCTCCTTGTCCTTGACAGGCTCGCCGGGCTTGCCGTGCTTCGCGCCCTGGCCGTACTTCAGCGATACCTTGACGTCGGAGATGTCCCCTTCGCCCTGGTTGAGTACGCCATTACGGTCCTTATCGAGGAAGACGCGTCCAGTGATGGAGCCGGTCTTGGCCTCGGCCTTTTCGGAGTCCTCGGGCTTGCCCTTGCCGGAGTCACCCGGCTTACCAGCGGTGTCTTCAGCGCCCGGGGTCGCGGGAGAATCTGGAACCTTCGGGTCCTTCTGATCCGGTGCGGCGGTGTCGTCGCGGCCGGTGATGGTGTCGACAATCTTGTCGAGAACACCCGGCTGCTCCGGCTCCTTGCCGTCCTGGCCAGAGCCCTCCGGCATGGGAGCTGCGGAGCAGTCGATGGGCTGCGACTCGGAATCCTTCAGCACCTGCACGGCGTTGTCCTCGCCGACGATGAAGCGCAGCGGCTCCAGCGTCGCCAAGGTCTTGCCCTTGGAGGTCGCGCCGATGCACAGCCCGTACAGGCCGGGCTTCGTGAACGTCCACGCCCCGTGCATGTGTGTGCGCTGCGTGGTCGGCAGGACCATCTTGGCGGGGTCGGCGCTGTCGATGATCGGCTCCAGGCTCAGCTTTCCGCCCTTGTTCGCCTGGTTCGAAAACGCCAGGCGCCCGCCCTCCGGCTTGACCGGCAGGGTGAACGCGTAGGTCACATCGTCATCGTAGTTGGCGTAGTCCAGATTCTCGGTGGAAAAACCTGGCCAGACCAGCCCCGACTGCTGGGCCGCGGGCAGCTCGTAGAAGGTGCCGCCGACGGGGCCCAATACGTCGTAGGCGGGGTCGGCGAGGCTGTCGCCGCGCACCTTAGCTGCGCGAGCTGGCACCTCCAGCGCCACCGAGCGCGCCTGGTGCAGCACCGGGTCGCCCGACTTGGACGTATTCGTCTCGTGCGCCACCGAAATCAGGTGATTTCCAAACTTCGTCGGAGTCAGCCGAATGTCCACGTGCCCGCTCTTGATCAGGCCGAGCTCGCTCTGGATCGGCTGCGTGCCGTCCGGGCGCTTGCCGGTGTCCTGGCTCTCATTCGCGCCCTCGCCCTCGCCCGGCTTCGCCGTGTCGCTTGCCGACGGCCGCGTCGTCGGCGTCATCGTTGCGGTCGGCTTGGTATCGCCGCTGGTCTCGGGCTCCTTGGGCTGGGTGCTCGGGGATGCCGTCGGCGTCGCGGTGGCGGTCGGTGTTCCGGACGGCTCTTCCGTCGGATTGTCGGCCTCGGTGTCCGGCGCGGGCGCGGGCTTTTCATCCGGATCCTGCTCAGGCTCCGGCGCCGGCTGCTCCTCGCCGACGTCCTTCAACGACGGCACACCCTCGTTGCCGAGCGCGGCATAATCCGCCGGAGCCAGCTCGACAGACTTGTTCAGGCCGTTCGCGGCCAGGTCGACCTTCTCGTAATCGGTCTTGACCACGGGAAGGTTCGAGTACGGGTGCGGCGTGACATCGACGCCGAAGTACCCGTCCTCGCAGCCGCCGAGATCCTTGTCGACAGTCGCAGCCTCGCCATTGAGGAAGAATTCCTCCGAGCAGCTAGGCGCCGGGTCCTTCTTGTCCTCCGCAAAGCGCAGGCGAACGGTCGCGAGCAGCCCCGGTGACTTCGGCGTCACCGTGATGCGGTACTTGTGCGCGGCCTCCAGCGGCTCCGCCACAACGTCGACCGAGGTGTCGGAGAAGTTCAGGTCTTCCGGTGTCCAACCGGGAACGCGGTGGGGGCCCGGGGTTTCGTCGGCAAGCGAGGCGGAAGTGGCGGTGACCTCGGTGATTCCGGCGGTGGTGCGGTCGTAGGAGAATTTCTCGGAGGCCCACGCGGCGGTGGGGGTGCCGTCCTTCGGGATGTAGACGGCCTGGAAGTTCGCGGCGCCATCGCCCAGGAAGTCCCAGGTGGCGGCCTTGCCCTCGTGGACCGGGTACTCGAGGAAGTGGTAGCCGTTCAGGGTGAGGAACAGCGAGCCGTCGTCGGCGCTGTTGCCCGTGGTGAAGGTGATGTCGGTGCCGGTCGCATCGCCACCGGGGGTGGTCTCCGCGTGCGGCTGCAGGGTCAGCTTCGGGCCGCTCCCGCTTTCCGACGCCGCCTCGGACGCCCCTGCCCGAGCTGCGGCCTCGTGGAAGGCCTCGCGCATGTCCGAGATGCGCATCTGGTCCTTGTAGGGGGCCTCCGGCCACTCTCCGCCGACCTGGTAGGCGACCTTGACCTCCTTGGCGGGCACGGCGTCCTTGGTCTCGGCGTCGCGAGCCGCGGTGCGGTAGGTCAGGACGTAGCGGCCCGGCTTGGTGAAGGTGGTGTACATGTGGCTGTGCCGCGGCTGGATGTAGCTGCGGTAGCGCGGGTCGGTGGAGGAGTAGACGCGGCGGGGACCATCGAAGGTTTCGGTGAAGACCTCGACGTCGCCGGGGCCGTCGACCTCGACGAGGTCCAGGGCGTAGTTGTAGTCCTCGAAGTCGTAGTCGTCGTTGATCCTGCCGTAGCCGAGGTAGATCGGCAGCTGGTCGACGGACACATCCTGCGGGGCGGTCCACAGCACTTGGCCCGGGCTGCCGAGCCAGCGCCACTCGTCGCCCGCGGGGACGGTGTAGAGGTGGTTGTCCTTCTTATTGTCGTCGGAGTCGTTGGGGACCCAGATGACGGTGTTCTCGCCGGCACGGCCGGCGACGGTCACGCCTGTTTGGCCGTCGTTGTAGCTGGGGGCGATGTCGACGTGCGTCTTCGTCGCGAGGCTCTTGCCCAGGTCGGGGCCCGCGAAGGCCGGCTGCGCCGGGACTGCCAGGAATGCGGAGGTGCCCAGTGCCAGCGCCGCGAGCGCGGCCAGCGGGCGCCGGAGCGGGTTTGGCGCTGCGGGTTGGGGCGCAGCGGGTTGGGGCGCAGGGTGCGCCGGAAATCTGTCATGAAGTTGTCTCGGTTCTCGCTATTCGATAATGAAAAAGGTTTTCATTTAAGATAAACCGGACGGGGCCTCAAAACCGCATTAGTAAAGCTTCCCTTACCCCTTCAAAGGGGTGTAGTAGAAAATGTGTGAACCCGACCTAAAAAGTTCGAGACTCTGAATATGTCCGTAATCTGCCCGTAATTGCGCAGAACTTGCGAAACGCCCGAGCCGGTTCTGTAACGTCAGTAGGCGTTTTGGGGACAAATCCCCAACGCTGGGCGCCGCATCCCACGCAGGATCGCCGACCCAGGAGAGTCGAAAAACCGAAAGGGCGCACCCCACTCATGGGCTCTACGCAGACGCCACACGACGCTACAGAAGAAGACGGCACCGGAAAGAAGCAGGGGCCGTCGGCAAGCAAACCGAAGAACCTGCTTCAGCGGCTGCACACGGACCCGCTGATCTTCCTGACCGCGATGGGCTTCATCATCGCGTTCGTCGCGGTCACGGTCGCGCTTGGGCCGACCGCGCGCGACGCCTACTCGGTCGCGTCGGAGTGGGTGACCACGAACCTCGGCTGGCTGTTCATCGGCGGTGTGTCCGCGTCGTTGATTTACCTCGCCGCGATCTTTGCGTCCCGCTACGGGCGCATCCGCCTCGGCGATGACGACGAGGAACCCGAGTACAACCTCGCCGAATGGTTCGGCATGCTCTTCGCCGGCGGTACTGGCTCGATGCTCATGTTCTGGGGCGTCGCCGAGCCGCTGAACCACGCCTTCAACCCGCCGTTCGGCGGCGAGTCCATGACCCGCGAGGCGCAGAACACCGCCATGGCCTTCACGGTCTACCACATCGGTGTCCACATGTGGGTCATCATGGCGCTGCCCGGGCTGGCGCTGGGCTACTTCATTTACAAGCGGCACCTGCCGCCGCGCGTGTCCTCCATCTTTGCGCCCGTGCTCGGCGCCCGCATCTACTCCTGGCCGGGAAAGCTTATCGACGCCGTCGCCATCATTGGCACTGTTTTCGGTATCGCAGTCTCGGTGGGTATGGGTGCGCTGCAGATTAACTCCGGCGCCTCGCGTGTGCTGGGGCTGCCCGAGAACTCGCTAATCCAGCTGATCCTGATCGCGATCATCATTATTATCGCGTCCATTTCGGTGGCCCGCGGCCTGGATAAGGGCATCAAGCTGCTGTCCAACGTCAACATCTGGGCGGCGATGGGCCTGATGGTCTTCGTCCTGCTGATGGGCCCGACGCTGACGCTGCTGCGCCAGGTCGTCGACACCGCCGGTATTTACCTGGACACGCTGCCGCGGATCATGTTCTGGACCGACTCCTACGACGTGAACCCGAACTGGAAGCAGGGCGCCTGGACGGTGTTCTACTGGGCGTGGACGATCTGCTGGTCGCCGTTCGTGGGCATGTTCGTGGCGCGCATTTCGCGCGGGCGTACGGTGCGCGAGTTCATCGGCGGAGTTATTGCACTGCCGACAATCGTGTCGATCATCTGGTTCTCCGTCTTCGGCCGCGCGGGCTTCGAGTTGGAGACCGCTCAGCCGGGCATCCTGACGAAGCCCGTCGTGGAGGGCGGCGATCCCTCGCCGGCGCTGTTTATCCTGCTGGAGCAGTTCCCACTGACCAGCGTCATGAGCGTGTTCGCGCTGGCCGTCATCCTGATCTTCTTCGTCACATCTATCGACTCGGCGGCCATGGTCACCGACATGATGTCCACCGGCGAGGAGAATAAGGCCCCGACGTTCTACCGCGTCCTGTGGGGCGTGATGATCGGCGCCGTCGCCGCCGCCGTCCTGCTGATTGCGGGCGAGGTGGCGCTGGAGGCGCTGCAGTCCGTCGTGATCATTATTGGCGTGCCCTTCTTCTTCATCCACTTTGTGATGATGTATTCCCTGTTCAAGGGCATGAGCGACGACCACATGGCCGTGCGCAACCCGGTCACCCGTCAGTGGGGCGTCACGGATACGCCGGAGAAGCTGGAAGCGCACGAGGCCGCGCCCGCGCCGGGTTACGACGCCGAAGGCAACGAGCTGCCCGCCATCGATTACGAGTACGACGACGAGGGCCGCCTGGTAATCAAGTCCGACGTCGTCATCGACGGCGATATGGGGGTTACGGGCGAATCGGGCAAGGCACTTTAGCGCTCGTTCATTCTGGACCGCTGGACCGCTTGCCTGCTTGCCTGGCACTTTAGCGCTCGTTCGTACACTGACCTGGCACTTTAGCGCTTGTTCGTGACTTTAGAGCAGCCGATACCGTGGGCTACAGTCACCAGGCAGCGCTAAAGTGCAGGGCCGTTGCGCCAGGCAGCGCTACAGTGCCGGGGCAGTGCGGAATCGTACTCGCAACTACGGCCGCCAACGCACTAAGGCCGCCGTCGCAACTACGGCCGCCAACGTACTAAGGCCGCCGTCGCAACTACGGCCGCCAACGTACTAAGGCCGCAGCATCACCTTGATGGCGCTGCGCTGGTCCATCGCTGCGTAGGCCTCGTCGGCACGCTCGAGGGGGAGTGTCAGATCGAAGACGTCGCCGGGAGTGATCTCGCCCGAGTAGATGCGATCGACCAGGTCCGGCAGGTAGCGGCGCACGGGAGCCGGGCCGCCCTCCAGGTGAATCTGGGCGGCGAAGAGCCGGGATCCGTCGATCGTCTGATCGTGGCTGACGCCGACAAAGCCCAGGTAGCCGCCCCGGCGGGTCGAGCGGATTGCCTGCTGCATGGACTCGTGGGTGCCCACGGCCTCCACCACAGAATGCGCACCATAACCGCCGGTGGCCTCCTTCACGCGCTGCACGAAGTCGTCGCCGCGCTCGGGGAAAATCTCGTCGGCGCCGAAGGCGAGCGCCAGCTTCTGACGCTCGGGGTTGCGGGAGGAAATAATGATCCGGTCCGCCCCCATCACTCGCGCGCCCAGGACGGCGGACAGGCCCACCGCGCCGTCGCCAATCACTGCGACCGTGTGACCCGGCCCCGCGTGCGCCGCATCCGCCGCGTACCAGCCCGTGCCCAGCACGTCTGAAGCAGCGAGGATGTGGCGCATCTGATCGTCGGTAGGCGGCTTCGGCAGGCGTACCAGAGTGCCGTCCGCCCAGGGGATGCGGGCGTACTCCGCCTGCGTGCCGACGCCACCCATGAACTCGCGATTGATGCAGCTAGACGGGTATCCGGCGAGACAAATCTCGCACTTTCCGCAGCTAGCTACGAAGGAACCGACGACCCAATCGCCGGGGGAGACGGTCGTAACCTCGGCGCCGACCTCCTCGACGACGCCCACATACTCGTGGCCCATGCGGGCCTCGGTGACCTCGTGGGCGCCGCGGTAGGCCCACAAATCGGAGCCACAGACGCAGGCGGCCTGGACGCGGATGACGGCGTCCGTGGGCTTTTCGACCTGGTCGCGCGGGACATCGACGGTGCGGATATCGCCGGGGGCAAAGATTTTTACAGCACGCATGAACTAACAGTACTGCTGATCGTGGCTTGTGGCACTACATATTTTTGCGACACATTTTTGCGCCGCCGGCGCCGCGCCGGGGCTATGGGGCGCCAGGGGCCGGGGCACTCGACTTTATGCCAGGCAGACGACGTTATGCCAGCGTGTACCGTGGCACAACGTCGGTAGCGTGGCACGACGTCGTAAAGCAGCGCGTAAAGCGGTGCGTAAAGCGGCGCCCAAATGCGAGCAAAAGGCGCCCATCCCCCGGAAAACCCGAGGGAATGAGCGCCTCTTGTCAGTACGCGACCTACTCGAACGTCGTACGCAGGTCCTTGTGGCCCTCCGCGTGCCAGTCCACGGTGGCCTCGTCCTTCGTAACAACGCCCACGTCGCGCTGGTGCGGCACTTTCGCAACAATATTGCGGCGGGCTCGGCCGGCGCGGAGCTGGTATTCGATGCGCTCGGCCAACTTGGCCAGGCCGAAGTTGATCAAAATCAGGATAACCGCGACCAGCGCCAGCGCCGGAATCATGGCGCCGTAGTACTCGCCGAGCTGGCGGCCGGAGCGGACGACTTCGACAAAACCGATCATGTAGCCCAGCGCCGAGTCCTTCAGCGCGATGACCATCTGCGAAATGATTGCCGGCAGCATTGCTGCGACGGCCTGCGGTAGAAGAATTGTGTACATTGCCTGGCGGTGTGACAAACCCAGTGCAATAGCGGCCTCACGCTGTCCGCGCGGCAGCGACTCAATGCCTGAGCGCAGAGTTTCCGCGATAACGGAGCCGTTGTACATGGTTAGGCCGAAGACTACCGAGGCGAAGCCCAGGTAATTCGACGGGAAAACCTGCCACATCGCGAACACGGAGTACGCAAACAACATCAATACCAGCACCGGGATGGAGCGGAAGAACTCCACAATCACGCCGCAGATCCAGCGCACCGGTGCCTGTTGGCTCAGTCGGCCGACACCGAGGAGTGCGCCGATGGCCAGCGCCAGAATAATCGAGACGACAGCTGCGAGAATCGTACTGAATAGGCCCGGAAGCACGTAGGTGGTCCAGGTGGTCGAGTCCAGGAAGAACGACCATTTGGCGGCCTCAAACTGGCCTTTGTCAGCCAGCTTCATGCCGACCCACGCCAGGATTGCCACGATGACAACTAGTGTCACCGCGGTGAGGATTCTGTTGAAACGCTGGGCCTTGGGTCCCGGAGCGTCGTAGAGAACAGTTGCACGAGTTGCCATTAGCGCTTCACCGCCCAACGTTTGCCCGCCCAGCCGAAGAACAGGCCGGTCGGAAGGGTGAGAATGATGAACCCGATGGCAATGACGCCGAAGATCACCAGGATGTCGCTGGCGTAGTCCTCGGTCATTGTCTTCATCAGTAGAGAGGCTTCCGCGACGCCGATCACTGAGGCGATGGTTGTGTTCTTCGTTAGCGCAATCAGGGTATTGCCCAGCGGTACGATAGCGCCGCGAAAGGCCTGCGGGAAGATCACGTAGCGGAAGCTCTGACCGAAACTAAGACCCAGGGAGCGGGCCGCCTCGGCCTGGCCGAAGGGCACCGTATTAATGCCGGCGCGCAGGACTCGGCTACGAAGCAGGAGGTGTAGGCCACGAACGCTAGCACGGCCAGGCGGAAGTTCTGCTTCACAATGAAGGAGTCGTTCTCCGCGGCCAGCAGCAGCCCCAGATTGTAGTAAAGACCCATGGAGGCCAACAGCACAATCAGCGTCAGCGGGGTATTGCGCACGATGTTGATGTACCAAGTGGACAAGGTACGCAGGATTCCCACCGGGCTCACACGCATGGCGGTGAGGACGATACCGACGATTAGGGAACCAATGCCGGAGGCGACGGTGAGCTTAATAGTCACCCAGAAAGCCGGAAGCAGTTCCGGCCCCATTTCTTGCCAGAGTTCTGGATTCACTTTGTCTTACACCCCTTCCTACTTCTTCGCTACGAACGACAGGTCACCGATATTCGGTTTGTCGCCCAGCTCGAACTTGTCACCGAGGTGCTTTGCGACGATGCGCTCGAGCTCCCCGGAGTCATAGAGCTCGTTCAGCGCCTCGTTGACGGCCTCGCGGCTGGCCTCGTCGCCCTTGGGCAGGCCAATGCCGTAATACTCGTTAGTCCAGTACGAGCCGTCGTCGTTACGCAGTTCCACCACCCGGAAGTCGTCGCCGAAGCGCTCCTTGTAGCGTTGCGCGAAGCCTGCGAGGATGGTCGCGTCGGTGGTCAGTGCATCCACGACGCCCTGCTTGACGCCCTCTGCGCATGCGGCGTAGGTGTCGAACTCTTGCAGTTGCACTTCTGGCAGCGCTTCCTTGACCTTTTGTGCCGGAGTGGAGCCCGATACCGAGCACAGGCGAGTGCCGGGGGCGACGTCGGCAAGACCCTGAATTCCGGCGGAACCGCGGACTAAGAGAGCCTGGTGGGTGACCAGGTAAGGCCCCGCGAAGTCGACGGCGGCGAGGCGGCCTTTGTTAATCGAGTAGGTGGCGGCAATCATGTTGACCTCGCCGTTGTTGATAAGGGTCTCGCGCTGTGCGGACGGGGTTTCGCGCCAAGTCATCTCTGGCACGGCCCAGCCGTGCTTGTCGGCGATGTACTCGATGACGAAGCGGGAAACATCCGTGTCAACGCCCTCGAATTGTCGTTGTGGGGTGCGTTCGCCGAGACCCGGCTGATCGAACTTCGTACCGAGAGTGACGTGGCCGGACTCTATGTCCGCGAGCAGGTTGCGGGGTCCGCCGCTGCCGCAGGCGGCCAGGGATACGGTAGTCGCAACGGCGACAACTGCCGCAGCTGCACGCTTCATCCAGCTGCGCTTGTTCCTAGTCGGTGCCCCGTTGGGCAATGTGGAAATACTCATGCTAACCAACTCCCTAGTGGCCGACAATCTTTGCCAGGAAGTCCTTGGCTCGATCGGTCTTGGGGTTGGTGAAGAAGGTCTCCGGGTCGGTGTCTTCAATGATGGCGCCGTCGGCCATGAACAGGATGCGGTCAGCTACGCGGCGGGCGAAGCTCATCTCGTGAGTCACACAAACCATAGTCATGCCGCCCTTCGCCAGGTCGGTCATGACGTCGAGAACCTCGTTAATCATCTCGGGGTCGAGGGCGGAGGTTGGCTCGTCGAAGAGCATCACCTTCGGTTCCATGGCCAGGGCACGGGCGATGGCTACGCGCTGCTGCTGGCCACCCGATAGCTGCGCTGGATACTTGTCGGCCTGCGCGGCAATGCCAACGCGATCGAGCAACTGCTCGGCGCGGGCTCGGGCATCCGACCTGGACATCTTGCGCACCTTAATCGGCGCAAGAGTGACATTGTCCCGAATAGTCATATGGCTAAAAAGGTTGAACTGTTGGAACACCATGCCGACTTCGGCGCGCAGGCGAGTGAGTTCCTTGCCCTCCTCGGGCAGCAGTTTCCCGCCGATTCGGATTTCGCCCTGGTCGATGGTTTCAAGTCGGTTGATGGTGCGGCACAAGGTGGACTTGCCGGATCCGGACGGGCCTAGGATGACCACGACCTGACCGGCCGGAATCTCCAGGTTGATATCGCGCAGTGCATGGTACTCGCCGAAGTACTTGTTCACCCCAACGAGCGAAATCATGCTCTCGGGGGCAGAGTCGTGAGGCTCTGAGCTCTGAGGGATAGATGAGTCAGTCATAAGGAAATTATAGGTGACGCGCAACACATTATTAATACCGGTGTTAGTTAACGCCCGTTTTTAACCCGCTAGCTCGTGCCTCGAGGCTCAGTCCGTCACCATCGCGATGTCAACATGATGGCGCTGTGCTGCAGGGCGTCGGCCATGGACGAACCAGTAAAATACGCCCGCCGCAATCACAAGTGTCGCTAGCGTCGCGTACATCGCACTGAAGCCTATCGACGCGGCCACTGCGCCAAGAATCACCGGGCCGATGCCGATGCCAGCGTCAGCAAGTAGAAGAAGGGTGGAGATTCCAGTGCCCAGCTTATGGGCAGGCGAGAGGCGAACCGCGATGGTCTGGCAGGCGGGCATGAGCGTTCCGTACCCCAGGCCGCTCAGCGCGCCGGCGATGATGACGTGCCAGTCGGCAGTGGCGGCAGCGAGGACTGCCAGCGCGAGTGCGAAGCAGACCAGGCCGATGACGATGACAGGATTGTCTCCGCGGCGATCCTGCAGCCGCCCCAGGGAAAAACGCGCTGCCATCATTGTTACGGCGTAGGCGACGAAGAAGAAATTAGCGCCGACCGTCAGGTCGTTTAGCTGTGCATAGCGGTTGAGGAAAGTGATGATACCCGCGTAGCCGACACCGATGAAAAGCATGAATAGGCCGACGGGAACCACAGCGGGAGTTGCGATGTCGGAAAGTGAAAACCGTGGTTTGGTGTTGCTCCCGGGTGCGGTTTTATCGTGATGAGCAGAGCCTTTTGCGTGGCTGTCGGCGGGCATAATCAGCGCTAGAATTAGTCCGACGATGGCCAGTCCCAGCGAGGTGGAGAACAAGGGGCCGTAGCCAAAGGAGCCGATAATCGCCAGCCCCAACGCTGGACCAATGGCCGTCGCGAGAGTGGTGCCGAGCGATATGTAGCCGGTGCCTTCGGCTCGGCGAGTTGACGGGATTGCAGTCTGTGCGGCAGCCATCACTGCGGTAGAGGCCAGGGCATAGGCCAGGCCGTGGACGAGCCGTACGGCAATCAGTACCGGCAGAGTTGTGGACCACAAGTACGCAGCGCAGGTGGCAACGATTATTACCAGTGAGCTGAGCATGATTTTCCGGCCGCCAAACGTGTCGACTAGGTAACCCGAGAACATGCGGGCAACGGTCGCGCCGATGACGAAGGAGCTGGCAGCGAAGCCTCCGGCGGCGTCAGAGGCCGCGAAGCGTTCGACGGCGTAGAGGGACATCACCGTAATAAGCAGGTAGAACACCAGGTACATGCTGACGTTAATCAGCCAGCTGAGTGCGAAGGCGGGCGTGATAAGGCGTTCGCGGGCGGTCGTTGCGGTGGAGGGTTGTGCTGCCTTGGTCTTTGTGCGCATAGGTGTATTAGTGGCCTCGAGTCTGAGTGGGGTCTCCGCGAGTACGGAATTTGTATTATGCAAAAATGCAGATGAAGGCGATATTAGCACTCAATTTGTATGATGCAAAAGTGTAGCTGGCTAGGCTGGTAGTAGCGACTCCATTTTCGGGAAAGGAACCGATTCCACGTGCGCGACGACGATCTGTCCACACTCGTTTTAGAAAACTTGCTATTGTCCCGAGTTGGAGCAACCGGATACAGACCCGCCGTGAGGGAAGTTATCCTAGATCGTTCTGCCACAGCTATTCTCGCGCGGCTCAATGTGCAGCCGGGCATGACTGTCGCCGAGCTCGCTGACGGCCTTGGCCTCGACATATCAACGGTGCACCGCCAATTGGTGGCCGCAATTGCGCAGGGGCTTATCATCAAGGACAGGGCGACGTCGGGAAGCGCAAAAGTCCACTATGCAACGGATAAGGGGTTGGACTTGCTGCACCGTGAGCTCGAAAGTAGGCGTGGCACCATGGAGAAGGTGACAACGCAGTGGTCAGACGCGGAGGTCAGCGAGTTTGCGCGCCTGATGCGTAAGTTCAACGAGGACGTCGAAAAGCTACGTGGACAGCCTTGGCCGCGGTGAGAAGCCGGGCACGGGCGAGGGGGGGGCACCGAGTACTGGCGAAAGAATTCCGGGCAACGCCCAGCAGGGGATGCACCGGGGTCAGTGATACCGGTATGCCAGACCCCTCGTGGAATACTTGAAGGCGTGGCTGAGAAAAAGAAGATCGCAAATGTCCTAGCTAACCGTTATGCTTCTGCTTCCCTGGCGGAGTTGTGGAGCCCCGAATACAAAATCATGCTGGAGCGTCGGCTTTGGGTGGCCGTGCTCAAGGCGCAGGTAGCACGCGGAATTGAAGTTCCGGAAGGAACGATTGAGGCTTACGAGGCCGTCATTGACCAGGTGGATCTCGAGTCGATTGCTGCCCGTGAGCGCGTAACCCGCCACGATGTTAAGGCTCGCATTGAGGAGTTCTGTGCGCTGGCGGGTACGGAGCACATCCATAAGGGTATGACCTCGCGCGACCTGACCGAAAATGTCGAGCAGCTGCAGGTTCTGCAGTCGCTGAAGGCCGTGCGCGACAAGGCCGTCGCCGTTGCGCTCGCACCGCGGAGAAGGCCGTCGAGTATCAGTCGCTGGTGATGGCTGGCCGCTCGCACAATGTTGCGGCGCAGGCGACTACGCTTGGCAAGCGGTTCGCCTCGGCTGCCGACGAGATGCTGTTGGGTATCGAGCGCGTCGAAGATCTTATCTCCCGCTACCCGCTGCGCGGCATAAAGGGACCGATGGGTACTGCCCAGGACATGCTGGATCTTCTCGACGGTGACGAGGCCGCCCTAGCCTCCCTGGAACAGGAGATTGCCGATGGCCTCGGCTTTGACCGCGTCTTCGATTCGGTCGGTCAGGTCTATCCGCGCACCCTCGACTTCGACGCCCTGTCAGCGCTGGTCGAGCTCGGAGCCGGCCCCGCCTCGCTGGCCACCACCATTCGACTGATGGCCGGCAACGAGACCGTCACCGAGGGCTTTAAGGAAGGCCAAGTTGGTTCGTCGGCCATGCCTCACAAGATGAACGCCCGCTCCTGCGAGCGCGTCCACGGCTTTCAGGTGATTCTGCGCGGCTACATGACCATGATTTCCGAGTACGCCGGCACTCAGTGGAACGAGGGCGATGTCTCCTGCTCCGTGGTTCGCCGCGTGGCGCTTCCGGATGCCTTCTTCGCCATGGACGGCATGTTTGAGACCTTCCTCACCGTGCTGCGCGAGTTCGGTGCGTTCCCCGCCATGATTGACCGCGAACTGGAGCGCTACCTGCCGTTCCTGGCATCCACGAAGATCCTCATGGCCGCCGTCCGTGCAGGTATGGGCCGTGAGGAAGCCCATGAGATTATCAAGGAGCACGCCGTCGCCACCGCTTTGGACATGCGCGAGAAGGGCACCGAGCAGAACCTCACCGAGCGGCTCGCCGCCGACGACCGCTTCCCGCTCGATGCCGCCGGGCTTGCCGACGCCCTGTCCAACCGTCACGCCTTCATCGGTGCCGCGGAATCCCAGGTCGACCGCGTGGTTGCGCGCGTCGAGGCTCTGGTCGCGAAGTACCCGGAGGCCGCCGCCTACAAGCCGGGCGAGATTCTGTAGCGGCCCGGCAGCTGCGACACTTTAGCGCTGGTTGGCTTGTGGGCCCGGCACTTTAGCGCTGGTTCGTGACTTTAGAGCAGCCGATACCGTGGGCTACAGTCACCAGCCAGCGCTAAAGTCGCGCAACGCAGAACAACCCTAGAAGCTCAGCAGCTCCTCCACCACCAATTCCAGGTCGGAGCGCAGCCTCCGCTGCGTCAGTTCCTGCAGCACCCGCGTCGGGTGGTCGGTGATAATCGCATCGACCTCGGCAATCGTGAACTTGGCAATTGACGCCTCCGTATTCACGGTCCACACGACCGTCTTCTTCCCGGCCTCGTGCAGCTTCGACAGTTCGCCGTCCGTCGCGGCCTGCTCCTCCATCATCAGGAAGTCGGCCGGCAGCTTCTCCGTATCCCCGAGCGCGAAGAAGTACAGGAATCCGGTCATGAGGTCCGGGTTGCGCTCCTCCGCGTAGCGAATCAGGTTCTCGTCCAGGCTAATCATCGCCGCCTGCTTCTCCATGCCGCGCTCGCGAATCATCGCCGCGACATCGTCGACCATCCGCCGGTCCGCGGTCGAGCCCTTGAGCTCGATAAACAGCCGAATCTTGCCCTCCGTGCCCTTTGCTGCATCCAGCATGTCCTCCAGCTTTGCGACGGCGCGAGACGGCCTCGCCGGATCGAAGTTATTGCGCACCCGAAGGTCCGCGATCTCGGCGAGAGTCATGTCCTTCGGCCCCCGCGGCTCCCCAGCGACGCGGGAGAAGGACTCGTCGTGATTGATGACGTAGTGCCCGTCGGCGGTGCGCTGCACATCGAATTCCGACCACTTGGCTCCGACGGACGCCGCAGTCAGGAGGCCGTCGACGGTGTTCTCGGCGTCAAGGTCTCCGCCGCCGCGGTGCGCGGCAACCTCGATCGCAGCGTTGGATCGGAAGATGGCGTCGAAGTTCGCCGCCGCGACCCCTGCCAGCGCCACGGCGCCGACAACGCTGACCGCCACGGTGCCGATCAGCCAGGGGCGGGCCCGCCTGTCCTCCCTGATCGACGCCGATTTGTAGACGTCGGGGCGCACGGTGGTGGCGTCGTGAAGCATGGCGTAGACGCGGGTGAGCTCGCGGAGCATGCTCGGGGTGAGGAAGAGCAGCACCAGACCGATGGCGCCGGCGGCGATGAGGACGGCGAGCAGCGTGGTGAAGCGGATAGAGAGTTCGGATTCGGCGACCAGCGGGATACCGTAGAGCGAGATGACGGCCAGCGCGCCGAGCGTCGCCGCGGTGATGGCGAGGACTCCCAGGGTGTAGAGGCCAAGCCCCACCAGGTTAATCAGCCAGTATTTGCGCATGTAGGCGAAGGATTCGCGCATGGCGCCCCACGGGGAGAGGTTGTGGGCGAGCATGGCGGGGAACATCGCCAGCAGGAAGAAGGACAGCACGGCCAGGGCCGCGATCGCTGTGCTGTATGCGGCCAGGTAGGTCGGATTGTGGACGATGACGTCCATGACAAAGTTGGGGATCGCCAACCATTCCAGCGCCTCCGGCTGCGGGCCGAAGCCGACCAGCGGGGTGAGAATCAGGACGTAGGCCAGCAGCACCAGCGAGCCGGGGTGGAAAAAGCGGGGATAGGCTGCCAGGGCGCTGACCAGCATGTGCCGGGCGGTCGGCAGGGGCTCGCCGCGCAGGCGGGAGAGCTCCAGCTGCACGAACGCCACGATGTCGAGGCACACCACCAGGATGACCAGCGCGGCGCTGATGACCATAGCCACAGCCGCCTGCCACGAGAGCAGAAAACCGGAGATGTCGCCCGAACTGACCACCGAGCGCCCCGACGAATGAATCAGCGCCCGCAGCGCCCAGTTGTAGCCCGGCAGTACGAGCAGGGAAAACAGCAGCTTCGACAGCGCCTGGTAGCGCAGGTAGAGCCACAGGTTGCTCGTGCGGCCGTGCCGGATCGACCGCAGCGTCCGGAATTGGTCGCGGAAACCGGACGGGGGAGTGAGCACGCTAGAAGAATCAGTGCTGGCTTCCACTTCAGACGCGGGCATCGAGAATTGGCCTCTCCATAACGGCACTCGCGCGAGTGGCCGCCGAGTACGATGAAAAACAACACTTAAAGTCTATTAAAACGCCCGGTAGGGCCGGTGGAAGGGGCCTCGACGTGACCACGCCTGAACAGATTTCGCTCGCCCGCGACGGCGCGACCCTGAACGTGCTGCGCTGGGACCCGGCCGGGAAAGCCGGCGCCGCCCGCCAGCCGAGGGCGGTCGTGCAGTTGGTCCACGGCATGGTCGAGCACTCGCGCCGCTACGCCGAGTTCGCCGAGTACCTGATCGCGCAGGGCTTCGCCGTCGTCATCCACGACCACCGCGGCCACGGCGAGACCGTCACCGACGAGGGCCTGCCGGGGTTCTTCGCCGCCTCCCGCGGCTGGGAGGTCGCGCTTGACGACGTCCACGCGGTCCGGGAGTTCGTCGACCAGGAGTTCGCCGGCGTCCCGCATTTCCTGCTGGGACACTCGATGGGCTCGCTGATGGTGCGCGATTACCTGTCCCGCCACGGGGCGGGGCTGGCCGGTGCGGTGGTCGTCGGCACGGCGATCTGGCCGGAGGGCAAGGGCGACGCGGGGCTGCGGCTGGCGGAGCTACTGACCCGCCTGCGCCCGAAAGCAAAGGGCCGGCTGCTCAACGCGGCCACCTTCGCCGGGTTCAACAACGGCCTGGAGGGGCGCACCGACTTCGACTGGCTCTCCCGCGATCACCAGGTCGTCGACGCCTACATCGCCGACCCGAACTGCGGTTTCGTGCCCACCAACACCTTCTTCCGCGACCTGATGGTGGGCACGCGCCGGGCGAACTCGCCCGAGGCCTACCGGGCAATCCCATCCGACCTGCCGATCCTGGTGATCTCCGGGGCGGAGGACCCCGTTGGAGGGGCCGGGGCCGTGGCGGAGGTCGTCGGCAAGCTGCGCGGTGCGGGCGTGGAGGACCTGCGCTTTGAGGCCTACCCGGGCGCGCGACACGAGATTTTGAACGAGATCAACCGCGATGAGGTCTTCGCGGATATCGTGAATTGACTGGCCGCGAGGGTCTAGCCTTCAGGGGGCAACCGGGCTAGGCTTAGCGCCCATGGCAATCGAATTTTTCCCGTACATCAGCTTCCGTGGCAACGGGCGCAAGGCCTTCGCCTACTACCAGTCCATTTTCGGTGGCGACCTGCACCTCGAGAGCTACCCGGAGGTGGCGCAGGGCGAGGATAACCCCTTCCCGTTCACCCCGCCGAAGGATGCTCTCGCGCACGGGCTTCTCGACGCTGGCGCCGTGCGCATCACCGGCGGCGATGGCATCGGGGAATCTCTGCCGAGCCTCGAGTCCAACGTCTACTCGTTCATGCTGCAGTGCGAGACGGTCGCCGAGGCAGAGGAGCTGATCGCGAAGTTCCTGGAATCGGGGTCGACCGTGCTGATGCCGTTCATGAAGGCCCCGTGGGGCTCGCACTACGGGCAGGTCAAGGACCCCTTCGGCGTGATGTGGGCCTTCCACGCGGAGTAGCCGCGTGTAGCGCTACTTGCCGCGCAGCGGGCGCAGCGCGCGATCCCAGGTGACCAGGTCGTTCAGCGCGCTGACGACGGAGAAGTCCTCGATCTCGGTGGGGTGGAAGCCCTCGTTGTCGATGCGCTTGAAGTGGAAGGGCAGCATCACGGAATTCGGGGTCGGCTTCATGCCGAGGGCGACGACGACGTTCTGCAGGTGCTCCGCGGCGCGGATGCCGGCGGAGACGCCGCCGTAGCTGACGATGGTGACCGGCTTGTTCTGCCACTCCAGCGCCAGGTAGTCGATGGCGTTCTTCAGCGGCGCCGGGATGGAGTGGTTGTACTCGGCGGTAATGAAGATGAAGGCGTCCTGCGAGTCAATCTGCTTCGACCAGGCCTTGGTGTGGTCGTGCTCGTAGTGCTGCATGCGCGGGTGGTTGACCTCGTCCATGAGCGGCAGGCGGATGTCGGCCAGGTCCAGAACCGTGACCTCGAAGCGCTCGTCGCCGTCGAGGTGGCCGAGCACCCACTTGGAGATCGGGTCGCTGTGGCGGCCCGGGCGGGTGGTGCCGATGACGATGCCGAGGCGAATCTTCTGGTCAGGCTGCTGGTCAGTCATAAACTTCCTTACTGCTCTTTTGCTGTGTTTCTGGCTTCTGGGCCCCAGCGGGCCCCAGCACGTTAGTTGATGCTATTAGAACTAATCTCGTGACGCGACGAGAGTTGTGGTCGCGTACACATCCAGGGGTAGTTGTTGGGATTGTCAAGTACCGGAGGCGATTAAAGCCTAACATAGATGACATGTCAATAAAGGATGTTCGAGACTTCCAGGTCATCCGCTCCGACCAGCGCAGCATCTGGCGCGCCGCCGACGTGACCTCGCGCCAGGCATTCCCCGCGACGGGCAATTTCGTCTTGGAGGACAACGCCTTCGGGCACCTGGCCGTCCACAATGACGACATCGTCAGCCCCGGCGAGGGCTTCGACATGCACCAGCACGACAACATGGAGATCTTCACCTGGGTCGTAGACGGACGCATCGCGCACCGCGACTCCACGCTCCACCCGGGCGAGGAGACCATCATCACCCGCGGCACCGCCACCTACATCAACGCTGGCCGCGGCATCCGTCACGCCGAGGTCAACGCCGACGATTTCACCAGCCGCTCCTTCCTCCGAGTCGTGCAGATGTGGATCCTCCCCGACCAGCGCGACACCGACCCCTCGTACACCACCGCCGACGTCTCCGCGATGATGGACCGTGGCGGGATGTTCCTGCTCGCCGCCCCGCGCGGCTCCGGCGCGCCGCTTGAGACCGTCTCCGCCTCCGCTCGCCTCTATACCGGAGTGCTTGCCGACGGCTCCTCGGACTCTATCGCCCTGGACGAGTTCACCCACGTGTACGTGGTGCGGGGGCGCATCGAGGCGCAGGCCAAGGAGGGAACGGACACGAGCGGCGACTCAGAAATGGGGCGTGCCGAACTGGGGGAGGGTGATCAACTCCGCATTACCGCAGGCATGACAGCAGGCGGCGCCGATGGGGCCCTGGAACTCCGCGCCCTCGAGCCCGATACGGAAGTCCTGGTCTGGACGATGAAGGGGTAGGGGACGAGGGAGTCGGGCGGAGGCTGCGAGCTACTTTAGGCAAAAAAATTTTCCAGGATTTGTGACGAAGTGTGCGAGAAAAATGCACTAAAAGGTCACAAATCCTGGAAAAATCGCGCGGGTTCCCCTGCCTGCGCCAGCTCCTACGACAGCATTAGGCTAGCCCTACACCAGCGGGCGGACGCTGCCGGTGAAGTGCGGGCGCTTTTTCTTCCGGTCCCAGGCGACGATGTCAATGGCCCGCCCGGCGGTGGCCGAGCCCGTCGCGGTGAGGTCGTGCGCTGCGCCCGTCGGCAAGCCGGTGCGGGTGAGCGCGACATTGATGGTCGACGGCAGCACGACCGGCGCACCGAAGGCGATGTGGAACTCGAAGGGCTGACCGGCGAGAACGTCCGCCTCGGCCAGCGTGCGGGAGGCCGTGTACATGCCGTGGGCAATCGCGCCCGGCATGCCCAGAGCCTTCGCGGAGCCCGCCGTGATGTGGATGGGGTTCCAGTCGCCCGACACCTTCGCCCAGCGGCGGCCCGTGTTCGCGGGCAGGCGCCACTGCGCGGTGGGGAAGGGGACCTTGAACTGCTCGCGGTGGACGCTCTCGCGGCCGGACTTGATGGCCTCGCGCTGGGCCTGGACCTCCTCGAAGCCCTCGGCATCCTTGAGGCGCACGCCCTTGGCGAGGTAGACCGATTCCTCCTCGACCAGCGTCGCGCCGGACTCGGAGGCGCTCACCGTAGAGGCGAGCACGACCTCGGTGCCGGAGCGGTGTGCGCGGAAGGCGGCGACCCGGACCTCGATGTCGACCTTGCCGCCGAGGACTACGGGTGAGAGCTCGCGGTAGGTGTTCTCGGTGTGGACCAGGCCCATCATCGGCAGCGGGAAGTCGTCGGCGGCCATCAGTTCCATCTGGATGGGCATGATCAGCGCGTGGACGTGGCCGAAGAAGGCCTGCTCGGCCTTCGGGGCGCCCGCGAGAGCGCGGAACTCCTCGTCGCGTTCGCGGCCGACGGTGACGCCCTTGACGGCGAGGGCGTCAACCTTGATCTCGATGGAACTCGGGCGCTTCTTGGCGGAACCGGCTGCTGCCTTGGCGTACAGCGGCAGCAGGTTCGGGATGGAATTCAGGGTCTTGACCATGATTGTCCTTAAGTCCGATTTCTCCAGTTACTCCTGAGCGGACGCGTTACGCGCCGACGATGTTCTGGCCGCAGACGCGCAGGACGTGGCCGTTGACGCCGAGCGCGCGGTCGGAGACCAGGAACGCAATCGCCTGGGCGACGTCCTCCGGGCGACCGCCCTGCTGCAGGGAGTTGACGCGGCGGGCGACCTGGCGGTTGATGAACGGAATCGCGGCGGTCATATCGGTCTCGATGAAGCCCGGTGCGACGGCGTTGATGTTGCCGCCGCGCTTCGCGAACTCCTCGGCGTAGGCCTCGACCATGGCGATCACGCCCGCCTTGGAGGTGGCGTAGTTGGTCTGGCCGCGGTTGCCCGCGATGCCGGAGGTCGACGCCATGGTGGCGATGCGCGGGGAGTTCTTGAAGGCCTCGTGGGCCAGCAGCTGCTCGTTCATCTTCAGCTGCGACTCGATGTTCACGGCGATGACGGAGCCCCACTTGGCGTCGTCCATGTTGGCGAGCATCTTGTCGCGGGTGATACCGGCGTTGTGGATCACAATGTCCAGGCGGCCGTAGCGGGCCTCGGCGGCCTCGGCGATCTTCTTGCCGGCGTCGTCGGCGGTGATGTCCTGCTGCAGCGCCAGGCCGCCCAGCTCGTTGGCGACCTTGGCCAGGGCCTCGCCGGCCTGCGGGACGTCGATGACGATGACCTCGGCGCCGTCCTGCTTCAACTGGCGCGCGATCGCGGCGCCGATGCCGCGGGCAGAACCGGTGACGGCGGCAACCTTGCCTGCCAGCGGCTTCTCCCAGTCTGCCGGAATCTCGCCTGCGTCGGAGGTGACGCGGAGGAACTGGCCGTCGATGAACGCGGAGCGGCCGGAGAGGAAGAAGTGCAGGGAGGACAGCACCGACGGAGCGGTGACTGCCACACCTGGCTCGACGAGGATGCCGTTGGCGGTGGAACCGCCACGGACCTCGTGGCCCAGCGAGCGAATCAGGCCCTCGACGCCACCGGCGACGGCGTTCTCGGCAATCTCGGCCGGGGTCGCGTTGTGGTGCGCGTTCTTGGCGCGGGAGACCGACACGATGCGGCCGCCCTTGTCCAGCTTGCGCAGGTGCTTCGCAGCCGCGAGCACCGGGGCCTGCAGCTCGGCCGGGCGCGCGGCCTCGGTCACGACGATGACGATGGCGCCAACCTTGTCGTCGGCGGCCTCGTCGCGGCGGACCTGCAGGCCCCACTCGGTCAGCTGGGCCGCAATCGCGTCGGCGTCGGCACCGGAGCCGGTGACCAGAACCTTGTCGTTCTTCAGGATCGGGTCGCCCGGCTTGTGGCGGCGCAGGTACGGCGGCTGCGGCAGACCAGCGGCCTTAGCGAATCCGGTCAGCGGGCCACCGTTTACGAGTTCCTGGTACTTATCAGTCATTGTGGAAGTTCTCCTTGGGGAAAGTCCTGTCGGGCCATTCGGCCTGTTGGCCCGCCGGGTCTATTCGGCCCCGGCAGGCCTGTGAAGAATCGGGAATTATCTTTAAACTTCGGTGGCGCTTAGACGCGGGCCTCGAGCACCGCGACGACGCCCTGGCCGCCTGCAGCACAGACGGAAATCAGGCCTCGGGTGGTCTTGCCGGTCTCGTCAGCCTTCGCGCGCAGCATCTTCGCTAGTGCTGCGACGATGCGGCCGCCGGTCGCTGCGAACGGGTGGCCGGCTGCCAGGGAGGAGCCGTTGACGTTGAGCTTCTCGCGCGGGATGGAGCCCAGCGCGCCGTCAAGGCCCAGCTTGGTGCGGCAGTACTCCTCGTCCTCCCACGCCTTCAGGGTGGACAGGACGGTTCCGGCGAAGGCCTCGTGGATCTCGAAGAAGTCGAAGTCGTCGAAGGTCCAGCCGTTACGGGCCAGCAGGCGCGGGGTGGCGTACGCCGGCGCCATCAGCAGGCCCTCCTCGCCGTGGACGAAGTCGACGGCCGCAGCCTCGGAATCGACGACGTCGGCAAGTACGGGCAGGCCACGCTCGGCGGCCCACTCCGGGGTGGAGACGAGGACGGCGGAGGCGCCGTCGGTAAGCGGGGTGGAGTTACCCGCGGTCATGGTCGGCTCCGCCTCGAGGCCGCGGCCGAAGACCGGCTTCAGCTTCGCCAGCTTCTCGACGGTGGAGTCGGCGCGGAGGTTGGTGTCGCGGGTGACACCCTTGTACGGGGTGATCAGGTCGGTGAAGAAGCCCTCGTCGTAGGCGCGGGCCATGTTCTGGTGGGAGGCGGCGGCGAGTTCGTCCTGCTCGCGGCGGGTAACGCCCCACTTGGCGGTGGTGATCGCCTGGTGCTCGCCCATGGACAGGCCGGTACGCGGCTCGCCGGTCGACGGCGCGTCCGGTGCGAGGTCGGCCGGGCGTACCTTCAGGAAGACCTTCGCCATCTCCAGTGGGGTCTTCTGGCGGTTGGCCTCGAGGAGGATCTTGCGCAGGCGGTCGTTAACGGCAATCGGGGCGTCGGAGGTGGTGTCCACGCCACCGGCGATAGCGGAGTCGATCTGGCCCAGCTTGATCATATTGGACACGGAGTTCAGGGCCTCCATGCCGGTGGCGCAGGCCATCTGAATGTCGAAAGCCGGGGTGTCCGGCGCCAGGGCGGAGCCGAGGACGCACTCGCGGGTCAGGTTAAAGTCGCGGGAGTGCTTGAGCACCGCGCCCGCGGAGACGGCGCCGAGGCGCTCGCCGGCCAGGCCGAAGCGGGCGACCAGGCCGTCGATCGTGGCGGTCAGCATGTCCTGGTTGGACTCGTTTGCGTATTCCTTATTAGAACGGGCGAACGGGATACGGTTGCCGCCGACGACGACCGCGCGGCGCAGAGAGTTGTTGTTGGCCTGAGGTGCCATGTGAATTGTTCCCTTCAAATCCAGGAAGTGTGACGTGAGTTACTAAAATTAGACAATACTGGTATCAGTGTTTTCTGTCACGTTTTTAGAAATAAATAGATGAAATTCCGGGCGGGTAGCGGTAGAAAGAGCAGCGTGAATCTTCTTCGCGCGATTCCCCTGACCGGGCAAGTCGCGGACCTCATTATTTTCGCGCTCCTGGCGCTGATCATCCTCGCCCTGTGCCTGCCGCCGCGGCGCCGGTTCCTCCTCCGCGCGGCGCTGCCCTCGCTGCTGGTGGGCGGCATCGTCGCAGGCGGGGCGTGGTATCTGATCTCGGTTCGGCACCGCCTAGTCCCCGAGGGCATCGATTTGCGTATCTTCCTGGCCTCGGGCCTCGCCATCGCCGCGATGGGGCTCGCACTGGCACGGCTGTTCTCGCTGCCCAAGGCCCGGGTCGGCCGGGGGAAGAAGGTCGCCGCAGCGCTTGGGGCGACCCTCGCGCTGCTCGCAGCCCCGCTGCTGGGGCTCGGAATGGGCAACGTCGTCTACCACCTCTTCCCGAGCGCCTACTCGCTGCTGTCGGCGGAAGGTCCCCGCACCATCACCTACGAGCAGGCCGAGGCCGAGCGCGCCCACCCGAGCCCCGACAAGCCGCCGGCCAGCGCGGTCGTGCGCACCCAACTCGCCAACACCGCCTCCCGCTTTACGACGACACCGGCGCTGGTCTACCTGCCTCCCGCCTACTTCGCCGGTGCCAAGGACCTACCCGTCGTCGTCCTAATCGCCGGGGTCCCGGGAGGCCCGGACGACTGGTTCTCCCTGGGGGAGGCCCACCTGGCCCTCGACGATTACGCGGCCCTCCACGGCGGGGTGAGCCCGATCGTCGTCGCGGTCGACGCCAACGGTTCCCAGTTCCACGACACCCTGTGCGTGGACAGTAAGGAGGGCAACGTCGACACCTATCTCAGCGAGGACGTCCGCGATGACGTCGTCAAGCGATTTCACACGGCGAGCGACGCGAAGCGGTGGGCGGTCGTCGGGCTGTCGCGAGGAGGGACGTGTTCGCTGCAGTTGGTGGCGCACCATCCCGACAAGTTCGCGACGTTCGTGAACATGTCCGGCGAACTGCACCCGCAGACAACCAATGTCGACGCGACGATCAAGCAGTACTTCGACGGTGACGCGCAGGCCTACGCGGATGCTGGCGCCGAGAAGATCCTGACGAACAACGCACTTGCCCCCGGCCAGAAGTCAGGACTGTTTGCTGGCGTTGCGGGGCGTTTCATCGCGGGCGAGAATGACCACTCGGCGCAGGTCGACCTCCGGCAGCTGGACCGGCTGGCACGGGCGGCGGGTATCGATTCTGCTTTCAATGAGCTGCCAGGGGCGCACACCTGGCAGGTGTGGAGGGAAGGATTCGCGGACTCGCTGGGTTTCCTGGGGGAGCGCCTGGGGATCGGTGCGGGGCACCCCGGTGGCTGAGGGCGGAGCACCCCAGTGGCTGAGGGCGGAGCACCCCACTAGCTAGGGTGGCTGCCAGGCTGCCCGATAGAGCGGTTAATGCTGAGGGGGTTTAGACTGTATCGCCATGCGACCTGAACTCTCCTCGTACAATCATCTTTCCGCGGGCAAGGTCCGGGAAATCTACGAGATTGACTCCGAGACCCTGCTTCTAGTGGTCAGCGACCGCATCTCGGCGTTTGACCACATTCTGGAAACACCCATCCCGGATAAGGGTCGAGTGCTCACCGCGATGAGCGTCTTCTTCTTCGACGAGATTGACTTCCCGAACCACATGGCGGGCCCGGCGGACGACGAGCGCATCCCCGAGGAGTGCCTGGGCCGCGCCCTGGTCTGCAAGAAGCTGAAGATGCTGCCCTTCGAGTGCGTCGCCCGTGGCTACCTGACCGGCTCCGGCCTGGCCGAGTACAACGAGTCCGGCACCGTCTGCGGCATCGAGCTGCCGGAGGGCCTGGTCGAGGGTTCCAAGCTGCCGGAGCCGATTTTCACCCCGGCAACCAAGGCTGAGCTCGGCGAGCACGACGAAAACGTCACCTTCGAGGCCGTCGTCGAGGCGCTGGGGCAGAAGCGCGCAGAGGAGCTGCGCGACGCCACCCTGAAGATTTACTCGCAGGCCGCGGAGCTGGCCGCCGAGCGTGGCATTATCCTGGCCGACACCAAGTTCGAGTTCGGCCTGGACGCCGACGGCAACCTGGTGCTCGCTGATGAGGTGCTGACTCCGGACTCCTCCCGCTACTGGCCGGCCGACACCTACCAGGAGGGCGCGGTCAACCCGAGCTTCGACAAGCAGTACGTCCGCAACTGGCTGACCTCGCCGAAGTCCGGCTGGAAGAAGTGCGAAGGCACCCCGCCGCCCGCTCTGCCGGGTAGTGTTGTGGAAGCAACCCGCGAGCGGTACGTCGAGGCCTACGAGCGCCTGTCCGGCCGCCGATTCTCAGATTGGATTGGAGACCCTGCGTGACCAAGGAGACCAGGACACCGGTAAGCACAAACCCGCCGATTGCGGCGAAGCGGCCGGTGACCCGGTCCTTCCACGGAAGGGACTTCACCGATGACTACGAGTGGCTCCGCGACAAGGAAAACCCCGAGGTCATCGAATACCTAGAGGCGGAAAACGCCTACACCGAGGCCTTTACCTCGGACCTCAAGGACACCTCGGAGTCGATTTTCTCCGAGATTAAGTCGCGAGTGCAGGAGACCGACATGTCGGTCCCGACCCGCCTGAACGGCTGGTGGTACTACTCGCGCACCCAGGAGGGCAAGTCCTACGGCATGAGCTGCCGCCTTCGCGCCGAGCCCGGCGAGGGCCTGGACGCCTGGACCCCTCCCGCCATCTCCGACGACGAGGCCGCGCCGGGCGAAGAGGTCATCCTCGACGCTAACGAGCTGGCCGAGGGCCACGAGTTCTTCTCCCTGGGCGCCGCCAGCGTCTCCGAGGACGGCACTTTCCTGGCCTACTCCACGGACGTCACCGGCGACGAGCGCTACACCCTGCGGGTGAAAGACCTGCGCACCGGCGAGCTGCTGGGCGACGAGATCGCTGGTATCTCCGCCGGCGCCACCTGGATTGGCTCGGAGTGGATCTTCTACCAGAAGGTCGACGAGGCCTGGCGCCCGGATTCCGTCTGGCGCCACCGCGTCGGCACCGATGCTTCCGAGGACGTCCGCGTCTTCCACGAGCCCGACGAGTCCTACTGGGTCGGCGTCGGCACCACTCGCAGCGAGAAGTACCTGCTGCTGGAGGCCTCCTCGAAGATCACCTCCGAGGTCTGGTACCTGGACACCTCCGACCCGACCGGCGAGTTCACCTGCGTCCGCCCGCGCGAGACCGGCGTCGAGTACGACGTCGACCACGCCGTCATCTCCGGCCGCGACATGTGGATGGTCACCCACAACATGACCGGCTCGAACTTCGCACTGGCCATGGTCCCCGTCGGCTCCTTCGACTCCGTCGACGACCTCACCGAGCTGGTCGCCCACCGCGACGACGTCCGCGTCGAGGGCGTCGACTGCTTCGCCGGACACCTCGCCTTCGGATACCGCCGCGGGGGCATCGGCCGGGTCGCGCTGGCCGTCCTCGACCGCTCCGCCGAGGCATCCGCCGCCTCGCGTGACGACGCCGCCACGGCCCCCGCCCCGGGCGCTGACGCGGTGAAGTTCACGGAGATGGAGTTTTCCGAGGAGCTCTACTCCGCCGGCACCAGCGGCAATCCGGAGTGGGACGCCCCCGTCCTGCGCTACGGCTACGGTTCCTTCACCACGCCCTCGCAGCTCTGGCAGCTGGAGGTCGCCTCCGGCAAGCGGGTCATGCTGAAGGAGCAGAAGGTCCGCGGCGAGTTTGACGCCGGGGACTACGTCGCAAAGCGGGAGTGGGTGAGCGCGGCGGACGGCGCGCAGATTCCGGTGTCGATTGTGCACCGCGCGGACCTCGACCTGAGTCGGCCGAACCCGACGCTGCTCTACGGCTACGGCTCCTATGAGTCGTCCATGGACCCGGGCTTTTCCATCGCGCGGCTGTCGCTGCTGGACCGCGGCATGGTCTTCGTGATCGCGCACGTGCGCGGCGGTGGCGAGATGGGCCGCGCCTGGTGGGAGCAGGGCAGGGCGCTGACGAAGAAGAACACGTTTACCGACTTCGTGGCGGTGGCGGACTTCCTGCTGGAGCGCGGCTGGACCACCCGCGAGCAGATGGTGGCGCTGGGCGGCTCCGCCGGCGGCATGCTGATGGGTGTTGTCGCCAACATCGCGGGCGATCGCTTCGCGGGCATCCAGGCTGTGGTGCCGTTCGTGGACTCGCTGACCTCGATGCTCAAGCCCGAGCTGCCGCTGACCGTGGTGGAGTGGGACGAGTGGGGCGACCCGTACCACGACCCGGAAGTCTACGACTACATGGCCTCCTACTCGCCGTACGAGAACGTCTCGGCGGAGGCGACCTACCCGAAGATCCTGGCGATCACGAGTCTGAACGACACCCGCGTGCTCTACGTGGAGCCGGCGAAGTGGATCGCGAAGCTGCGCGACGTGGTCGGCGACAAGGCGGAGCCGGGGCAGTTCCTGCTCAAGACCGAGATGGTCGCCGGGCACGGAGGAGTCTCGGGCCGCTACGACCGCTGGAAGCAGACCGGCTTCGAATACGCCTGGATCCTGCACACCGCGGGCGCTGCGTAGGGCGCTGCGGACGTTTAGGGGCGCACGCCGGTAGCTTTAGGGGTTATGAGCGCTAAGAATACGTTTTCGCCCCTGGGCGGCCTGGAGATGGACAGTCCGGAGCTGTACAGCCCGGAGCTGGCCGCCGTCTACGACACCATCTTCCGGCGCCGCGACGTGCGCCGCGAGTTCTCCGGCGAGGTCGTGGACCGCAAGCGGCTGATGCGCGTGCTGGCCGCCGCCCACGCGGCGCCCTCGGTGGGGCTGTCGCAGCCGTGGGACTTTCACGTCATCCAGGACCCGGAGCGCCTGGCGGCCTTCTCTGAGCACGTCGGGAAGCGCCGCGAGGAGTTCGCGGCGAAGCTTCAAGGCGAGCGGCGCGAGACCTTCAACCCCATCCAGATTGAGGGCATCGTCGACTCCGGCACCGGCGTCGTTGTCACCTACGACCCGACCCGCGGCGGCAAGAACATCCTGGGCCGCGACACCATCGACGACACGGGCCTGATGTCGGTGGCCCTGGCCATCCAGAACATGTGGCTGGCCGCCACCGCGGAGGGGCTCGGCATGGGCTGGGTCAGCTTCTACCACGAGGATTTTCTGGCGGACTTCGTGGGCGTCCAGGCTCCGGTGCGCCCCGTCGCCTGGCTGTGCCTCGGGCCGGTCACGGAGCTGGCCAAGGAGCGCGACCTGGAGCGCTTCGGCTGGCGCAAGGGCCTGCCGCTGGAACAGGTCGTGCATTTCGACGACGAGGGGTGAGTAGCCCGATGCGGCGCCTTAACCTCACGCCCCTGATGCCGGTCGACTGCAATATTTAACAACGTTTGACCCAGGTGTCACCGAATGTTTACGTGCCACTGCTTTCTTGTAATACATGGCGGTGAACAACGTGGTGGCACACGAAGGAGAGAGCGTGGCGGAGGAAGCGGCGGCCCGTACGCACGCGGGGGCGTCCCCGCTGGTCGTGTCCGTATCCGGCCTGCGGGAGGACACCCTGCTTGACGTGGCCCGTTTTGTCGCGGCGATGCACCAGCGGGGGATTTCGCCGTCGTTGCTGGTGGCGCCACATTCGGGCAAGGGGCGGCCGCTGCGTGAGTCGCCTGCGGTGCTGGACTGGATCCTGCACCGGATTGATGATGGTATGGAGATCGTGCTGGCCGGGTTCGACCAGTCCGTTCGGGGCCGCAGCGCCGAGTTCTCCTCTCTCAGCGCGCACGAGGCCCGGCTTCGCCTCACCGCTGCGACGAGGCAGATGAAGGTCCTGGGCCTCGAAACCGACATTTTTGCCCCGCCCAAGTGGTCGATGTCGTCCGAGACTCTCGAGGTTCTCCCTGACCTTGGCTTTCGCATCGCCGCGTCCCGCAACAGCGTGCATGATCTCTCCACCGGCGCCGTCGATCCCACCCGAGTCTAGCGCTAGGAGAGGGCTTCGGCGGGGCACGTTGGTGGCGCCGGGCAATCGCCTCCTCGGTGCAGCGCTCCCTGTCGAAGAACCGCCCGATTCGCCTGTCGGTCTCGGCAGCCCGGCTGCGCAGCCACAAGCTCCGCGGCGAAATGTTCTCCATCATTGACGGCGCCATCGGCGCGGGAGCCCAGCCCGCGGGCTATGGCAGCGTCCCCCTCGGCTACAATTCCCTCTCCGAGGTAGCGGGGCTCCGCGAGGCATCGTAGCCACGGGCCGCCTGCCTTACACTGGGTGCCATGAGCAACCTCTTTGAAATCCCACTGACCACCATCGACGGCGCCGACGCGAAGCTCGGCGACTGGGCAGGCCACGTGCTTCTCATTGTGAACACCGCCTCCGAGTGCGGTTTCACCGATCAGTACGACGGTCTGCAGGCGCTTTTCGACGACCTCGCGCCCCGGGGATTTTTCGTCTTGGGGTTCCCCTGCAACCAATTCGGCGGGCAGGAGCCGGGCTCGGAGGAGGAGATCAAGGCCTTCTGCAGCAGGGAATTTGGTGTGACCTTCCCGCTGTTTGCGAAGACCGACGTCAACGGCCCTGACGAGCACCCGCTGTTTACCGAGCTGAAAAAGGCCGTGGACCCGGACGGCGAGGCCGGGGACGTGAAGTGGAACTTCGAGAAGTTCGTCGTCGGCCCGGAGGGGGACGTCCTCGGGCGCTTCCGCTCGAAGGTGGAACCGGACGACGAGGCGCTGCTCGACCTCATCGAGGACAACCTGCCCCTCTAGTCCCATAGTGCAAAAGGCCTGCTCAGAGGGAGTCCCTACGGTGAGGGCAGCGGCGCGTTTTCGAAGTATCCGGTCGCGCCGTAACCAACAATTCCACCGCGCTTGCGCAGCGTCATGCTGGCTAGCCCCACCTTGCCGAACTCATCCCCGCCGACCGTGATCCAGTCCTGCGTGACGGCTACGATCATGTTCGCGTGGACACCAAGACCGCCGGGATAGCGGTAGAAGATGATGTCGCCGACCTGCGGGGAGAAGTCCGGGTTGTCGAAGAAGGCCCCGCGGTCCCGGTAGGCCTGCATGAGTTGCTCCACGCCCGTGACCAGCCAGAAGTTCTCCGACGCGGTCTCGTGGTCGGCGTCAGGCATATACAGAGGGACCCCGGCCGCAGCTAGCGTGAATGACAAGAATGCCGCGTCCCAGTTGCCCTCGCAGTCCACCTCGGCGCCGAAAGCGTCGAGTCGGGGATTGAGCTGAGCATCCTCGCCGTTTGCTCCGGGTTGGCCCGACCTTTCACCCGCGCCTGGCCCTTGCTCGGGGCCGTTTATCGGACTGTTTTGGGGAGGCAGGAACTCCGGCCCGTGGACGGGGCGGGGCTCGTCGAGGGCGTCGTCGGCAGGCAGGGGAGGGACGGCGCGCAGGAGATCATCCTCGCTGGCGCCGCAGGCGGTGCCGAAATACACCGAGCGGGTGGGCTGGTTCTCGTACTGGAAGCGGGCGATGTCCTTGAGCGCCTGTTGATACAGGGGGCGGTCTGCCTCAGTTGGGGGGAACTCGCCTCCGCGCCAAGCGAGCAGATTCACTGGACCATAGAGGTTGAACCAACCGGCGAAAATGAACAAAACAGTAAGTAAAATTATCGATACAGGTGGGATTCCGCTGCGGATCTTCCGCCACATGGAGGGGGTGGCGGGACTCTCGGAAGTATGCACGCTATTGCGCTCCGCGGGGGAATCAGGGGTCATAGGTCTCAAGGATAATAGGGACTTTGGGGTGGCCCCCAGTAAAGTGGTGCCTGGAATCGCCCGCCAGAAACCCAAAACTGTCGTTTGGCTGGGCGGATAATCCCAACAACCAGGAGCAAAGCGTGGCCCGTGTAGTTGTCAATGTAATGCCCAAAGCTGAAATTCTTGACCCCCAGGGTCAGGCAGTGCAGCGAGCACTGGGGCGAATCGGAGTAGAAGGTGTCGCAGACGTGCGGCAGGGAAAACGATTTGAACTCGAAGTCGACGATTCTGTAACTGACGCCGATGTGGAGCGAATGGCCGAAATCCTGCTGGCAAACACCGTGATCGAGGATTACGTGATTGTCCGTGAGGAGGCCAAGTGACCGCCCGCATTGGCGTCATTACTTTTCCAGGAACGCTTGACGACGTAGACGCAGCCCGCGCCATCAAAATTGCGGGCGCCGAGGCCGTGGAGCTCTGGCACGCCGACGCCGACCTCAAGGGCGTCGACGGCGTCGTCGTCCCCGGCGGCTTCTCCTACGGCGATTACCTGCGCTCCGGCGCGATCTCGGCCCTGGCCCCGGTCATGCAGTCCGTCATCGGCGCGGCCGAGGGCGGCATGCCGGTGCTGGGCATCTGCAACGGTTTCCAAATTCTGACCGAAGCCGGCCTGCTCCCGGGCGCGCTGACCCGCAACCAGGGACTGCACTTCCACTGCGAGGACACCTACCTCGAGGTGGCTAACAATTCCACCGCGTGGACCACCAAGTTCGAGGTCGGACAGAAAATTCTGATCCCGGCCAAGCACGGCGAGGGCCGTTTCCAGGCGGCTCCGGAGACCATCGAGGAGCTCGAGGGCGAGGGCCGCGTGGTCTTCCGCTACACCGATAACTTCAACGGCTCCATCAACTCCATCGCTGGTGTGACCAGTGCCAACGGTCGCGTCGTGGGACTCATGCCGCACCCGGAGCACGCCGTTGAGAAACTGACCGGCCCGTCGCTGGACGGCCTGGGGCTGTTCCTGTCGGTTGTCGAAAATGTGGGCGCGTAGAAGGGGATAGGTGAGGAAACATGACTGAAATTCACGTGCACGACGACACCGTCGATCACGCAGCCGAGACCCCTGACATCGCCCAGCCGTGGGCCGAGCTGGGTCTGAAAGAAGACGAGTACCAGCGCATCCGCGACATCCTGGGCCGTCGCCCCACCGACGCCGAGCTGGCGATGTACTCGGTGATGTGGTCCGAGCACTGCTCGTACAAGTCCTCCAAGGTGCACCTGCGCTACTTCGGCGAGACCACCACGGACGAGATGAAGTCCAAGATGCTGGCAGGCATCGGCGAGAACGCCGGCGTCGTCGATATCGGAGACGGCTGGGCCGTGACCTTCAAGGTCGAGTCCCACAACCACCCGTCCTACGTCGAGCCCTACCAGGGCGCTGCCACCGGCGTCGGTGGCATCGTCCGCGACATCATGGCCATGGGCGCCCGTCCGGTCGCCGTGATGGACCAGCTCCGCTTCGGCCCGGCCGACGCCCCGGACACGCAGCGCGTCCTGCCGGGCGTCGTCGCGGGTGTGGGCGGCTACGGCAACTGCCTGGGCTTGCCGAACATCGGCGGCGAGACCGTCTTCGACGAGTCCTACGCCGGTAACCCGCTGGTCAACGCCCTGTGTGTCGGTGTCCTCCCCGTCGAGGACCTGCACCTGGCGTTCGCGACCGGCACCGGCAACCGCGTCATTCTCTTCGGCTCCCGCACCGGCCTCGACGGCATCGGCGGTGTGTCCGTCCTGGCGTCGGACACCTTCGAGGAGGGCGCCGAGCGTAAGCTGCCGGCCGTCCAGGTCGGCGACCCCTTCGCCGAGAAGGTCCTCATCGAGTGCTGCCTGGACCTCTACAAGGCCGACGTCGTCGTCGGTATCCAGGACCTCGGCGGCGCGGGCCTGTCCTGCGCCGTCTCCGAGCTGGCCGCATCCGGCGAGGGCGGCATGGCCGTCAACCTGGACAACGTCCACCTGCGCGCCGAGAACATGACCGCCGCGGAGATCCTCTCCTCGGAGTCGCAGGAGCGCATGTGCGCCATTGTCCGCCCGGAGGACGTGGACAAGTTCATGGAGATCTGCGCCAAGTGGGACGTCATCGCGTCCGACATCGGCGAGGTCACCGAGAACCCGAACCTGGTCATCACCCACGACGGCAAGACTGTGGTCGACGCGCCGCCGAAGACCATCGCCGACGAGGGCCCGACCTACCACCGCCCGTACGCGCGTCCCGACTGGCAGGACGCCCTCCAGGCCGAGCGCGACCTGGCCCGCCCGTCGTCAAGCGACGATTTGCGGAAGACCATGCTGGACCTGGCCGCGAGCCCGGCCCTGTGCTCGCGTGCCCACATCACCGAGCAGTACGACCGCTACGTGCGCGGCAACACCGTCGCGGCGAAGAACTCCGACGCCGGCGTGCTGCGCGTCAACGAGGAGACCGGCCGCGGCATCGCGATCGCGACCGACGCCTCGGGCCGCTACACCAAGCTCGACCCGCGCACGGGTGCCCGACTGGCGCTGGCCGAGGCGCACCGCAATGTCACCGTCACCGGCGCGAAGCCGTACGCGGTGTCGAACTGCATGAACTTCGGCTCGCCGGAGAACCCGGACGCGATGTGGCAGTTCGCCGAGGCCGTCCGCGGTCTCGCCGACGGCTGCGCGGAGCTGTCCGTGCCGGTCACCGGCGGTAACGTCTCCTTCTACAACCAGACCGGCGACGAGCCGATCCTGCCGACCCCTGTAATCGCCGTCCTGGGCATCGTCGACGACGTCGAGCACGCTATCGGCAACCGCCTGGGCGCCGTCTCCGGCGAGGAGGAGGTCCTCTACCTGCTGGGCGAGACCGACGACGAGCTGGGCGGCTCCATCTGGCAGCAGGTCGCCCACGGCGAGCTGGGCGGCATGCCGCCGCGCGATCGCCTGGACGCCGAGGAGCGCCTGGTCGAGTTCTTCCACGGCACCATCGCCGCCGACGGCCGGCACTTCGTCGCCTCCGCGCGCGACCTGTCCGAGGGCGGCCTCTCTCAGGCTCTCATTGAGGCCGCGATTCAGTCCGGCGTTGGCCTGAAGGTCTCGCTTGACGACGTCTCCTCGGACGCCTTCGTTGCCCTGTTCTCGGAGTCGTCCGCGCGAGCACTCGTCTCCGTCCCGGCATCTGCCGCGGAGAAGCTCGAAGCTCGGGCGCAGGCCACCGGCGTGAAGGCTGTCCGCATCGGCGAGGTCGTTGTGGGCTCCGATGCTCCGGTTATCGAGATCACCGGCGCGGGCGCCGAGATCTCCCTGCCGGTCGCAGAGGCGAAGGAGGCGTGGGAGTCCACGCTGCCGCGCCTGTTCGCCCACGCCGCCGGTGCCAACTCCGTCGTCGAGGCGGAGTAGTGGAGCATCGCAGTAGTACGGCCTAGCCCGAGAGGGCACTACGGGCCTTAAAAGGCCGATGGGGCAGGCCCCGCATCGCGTGATTTCCCCGGACTAGGACGGGGGAGTCGGCGTGCGGGGCCTGTGCTTTGCTTCTGGGCCCCGCGCCCTCTTCCTCGTACGCGGGCCCCAAGACCACGGCGCCGTAACCTCCTGCCGAATCCGTGGCCACCGCTACACTGTCAGCATGACTTCGAGCACCAACTCCACCGAGCGGGATCCGCAGGATGCGCGTGATCCCCGCGAGGATCTGCCCAGCTTCCTGCGGGAGCCGGATCGCGTGGACAAGATTCTCTATGCGTCCCTGATGGTGGTGGCCGTCTACGGCTTCGCCCTCATCCCGTTTCGCGCGGTGCTGCTGCTGGAGCACACCTTCCTGCACACGTGGCTGTCGGGATCGAACCTGTCGGTGCTGATTCTCGCGGCCAAGAACCCGGATCGCCCCTGGTTTCTGGCCTTCGTGGTGGTTGTCGCCGCGCTGTCGACCATCAAGTTCATGCCGCTGTTCTATTGGATGGGCAAGAAGTGGGGGCCGGAATTCATCACCATGAGTTTCGGTGGCTACCCGCCCCGCTGGTTTAAGAAGATGGAGGCGTTCATCTACCGGCGCATCGATGTCAGCCTTTTCGCCTCCTTCGTGCCCTTCTCTCCGATCCCGGCGACAATCGTCGTGGGCATCGGTGGCATCGCCCGAGCGAAGGGTTGGCTGGTGGGCCTATACCTCTTCGCCTTTGCCGTGATGCTCAAGTGCTTCTACCTCTACCTGGGCATCACTTTTGGGCCGAGCATTCAGTCGTCGCTGGAGACCATTGACAAGTACGTCATGTACATCACCCTTGCGCTGATCGCGTGGATGTTCCTGTCTATCTGGTGGAAGAACTCCAAGAAGGCCGCGAAGTAGCCTGTGCTCTGCGTCTGAGCCCTTACGCGGCCAACTCCTGCTACTAGCGCCCCTCGGGCAGTACCAGCGGCATCGGGCTGTACTCGTCGCGAAGGGCCTTCAGCGCCAGGTCGTGGGCGTGCAGGCGCTTATCCTCGTCGGTGGTCGGCTGGAAGTGCGGCACCGGTTGCGGCTTGAAGTCGTCGTCGATGGCCACGTACGTCATGGTGGAGTGCAGCGCCTTCTGCAGACCGCCGAGGCCCTTTCGTGGCTCGCCACAGAAGACCTGCACCGACAGGTGCATCGACGTGGTGCCGGTGCGCAGGATACGGGCGCGAACCTCCACCAGGTCTCCGATGTGGATCGGGCGGTAGAAGCGGATGCCGCCGGCGTAGACGGCGATGGTCTGCCGCCCGGCCCAGTTCATCGTGATGGCCGTCGCAGCTTCGTCGATCCACTCCATGGCGGTGCCGCCATGGACGTTGCCGCCCCAGTTGACGTCGGTAGGCTTCGCGAGGAATCGGGTGGTCATCTCAGGCGCGGAGGAGTCCGCGGAATACGTCTGGGCGCGCATCGCGGCCTCGATGTCGCGGCGCAGCTCCACGCGGGACAGGGCCGCCTGCTGCGTGCGGATCTCGTCGTCGGTCTGCGGGATCCACTTTGGCACAGGGGAGGGCTTACGGTCCTCGTCCATCGCAACGAAAATGACCAGGCAGTCCGCGGCGCGGGTGAACTTGCCGTCGCGCGGGTCCGCGGAGAGCACCTCGTTGACAATGTGCATGGAGGTGCGTCCCGTATGGGCAATCTTGGAGCGGACCTCCACCAGGTGCCCGCTGGGGATGGGCCGCGTGAAGTGGATATGCCCGAAGTAGGCGGTGACGCAGTACTTACCCGACCAGGCGGTCGCGCACGCGTAGGCCGCCTTGTCAATCCACTGCAGGACTCGGCCGCCGTGGACGGAATTAGAGCCGGCCATGATCACGTCGGTAGGCGCGGCCATGAAGCGGAGAGTCAGGGAGGGGGAAGCGGGGGCGTGGACCTCGAGGTCCTTATCAGTCGACTGCGTATCCATAACTAAAACAATAACTCTAGGATGGGGGACATGGCACCAAAAATTTCGCCTGCCGACGTCCGCAGCGCCCTGGCCGTCGTCGCCCCGTGGGTGGAGGCAACGCTGGCCGAGAGGGGGCTGCCCCTGAATTCGCAGGTTGCGGGGCATAACGAGGCGCCCGAGCCCGCCCGGCCACGCGGGTCTGACCAGCGCCCTTCACGCGCCGCCCTCGCCAAGGCCACGCGACTGTCCGCCCGCATGCTCGCGCAGGAGGCGCCGGGCCACAGCGTTGAGGTGCGCGTCCCACCCTTTGTCGCCGTCCAGTGCATAGAGGGCCCTCGGCACACGCGCGGCACCCCGCCGAATGTTGTCGAAACCTCGCCCGAAATCTGGCTCGGGCTCGCCCTCGGCCTGTTGCATTACGACGACGCGTTGTCCCATATCGACGCCTCGGGGACGAGGGCGGCGGAGATCGCGGCGCACCTGCCGGTCGCTCGGGTGTAAACCCCAATTGGCGGCCAGCGGTGGCCGGCGTCGTCAAGCGAACAGAAGCGAGCTTTCTTGGGAACAAATGCAGTGGGGGGTTTGGAACCTTCGTAAATTAGTACCCGCGGGGGTGGGGATATTAGGGTGGGGGACGTGGCCGATACCAAAATTTCAGGTGCACCAGATTCCATCGCTTCGCCGATTTCCCCCTTCGATGACCTGGGGGAGACCGCCCCTCGTGAGGAATGCGGCGTATTCGGCGTGTGGGCACCTGGTGAAGACGTGTCCAAACTTACCTACTACGGCTTGTTCGCCCTGCAGCACCGCGGTCAGGAGGCCGCCGGTATCGCAGTGGGCGACGGCGATCAAATCCTCGTATTCAAGGACCTGGGTCTTGTCTCGCAGGTCTTTGACGAACAAACTCTTGACGCCCTGAAGGGCTACGTCTCGGTGGGGCACACGCGCTACACCACCGCAGGCGCCCCAGCCTGGGAAAACGCTCAGCCCATGTTCCAGATGGCCTCGGACGGCACTGATATCGCCCTGGGGCACAACGGTAACCTGACCAACCACGTCACCCTGTATCGGGAAGCTGTGCACAAGGGGCTCGTCCCCGAGGATGGCGCGATGCCGAGCGACTCGGCAATCATGACCGCGCTGCTCGCGGACGAGACAGGCAAGGCCGATCACCCGGAGGAAGAGGGCTGCTCGACGCGGGTGGAGGCAGCTGCGATGAAGCTGCTGCCGCGCCTGAAGGGCGCCTTCTGCCTGACCTTCACCGACGGCGAGACCCTCTACGCTGCGCGCGATCCCTACGGTGTGCGCCCGCTGTGCCTGGGTCGCCTCGCCACCGGCTGGGTTGTCGCCTCGGAGACCTGTGCGCTCGACATCGTCGGTGCCTCCTTCGTCCGCGAGATCGAGCGGGCGAGCTCGTCTCCATCGACGCCTCCGGCGTGCGCTCGCGTCGCTTCGCGAAGACCACCCACGCGGGCTGCATCTTCGAGTACGTGTACCTGGCGCGACCCGACTCCGTCATCCGCGGGCGCTCCGTCAACGCGGTTCGCCTGGAACTCGGTCGCCAGTTGGCCCGAGAGTTTCCCGCCGACGGGGACTTGGTCATGCCCGTCCCCGAGTCCGGCACCCCGGCCGCCGTGGGCTACGCGCAGGAGTCCGGGATTCCATTCGGCCAGGGCCTGACGAAGAACGGCTACGTCGGTCGCACGTTCATTCAGCCCTCGCAGACCATCCGCCAACTGGGCATCCGCCTGAAGCTCAACCCGCTGAAGGAAGTCATCGCCGGTAAGCGACTCGTCGTGGTCGATGACTCCATCGTGCGCGGTAACACGCAGCGTGCCTTGATCCGCATGCTGCGCGAGGCCGGTGCGAAGGAAGTCCACGTCCGGATTGCGTCCCCGCCGGTGAAGTGGCCCTGCTTCTACGGCATCGATTTCGCGTCCCCCGGCGAGCTACTGGCTAACGGCGTCGACGAGAACGACGTCGTCCAGGGCATTGCCACCGCCATCGGCGCCGACAGCCTCGGATTCGTGTCCGTCGAGGGCATGGTGGCGGCCTCGCAGCAGGCACCCGCCGAGGTCTGCTGCGCCTGCTTCGACGGCAAATACCCGCTGGGGCTGCCGGAGGGCAACCCCAACGCGGCCGCCGTGGAGAAGATGCAGGCAGCTCAGGCGGCCAAGAACGCCAGTGCTACTGCCTAAACCGCAGTGCAAAAACCTCAACTCCCGATCCCCTCAATCCGCAGATACAAAACCCGGGCCAGTACGGTCCGAGAAAGCCTAAGCGAGAACCTCCATGACTGAGAATGTTTCCGGTGCCTCCTACGCCGCAGCCGGCGTCGACATCGAAGCCGGCGACCGCGCCGTCGAACTCTTCGCCCCGATCGCGAAGAAGGCAACCCGCCCCGAGGTCCGCGGTGGGCTCGGCGGATTCGCCGGCCTGTTTGCTCTCGGCAACTTCGAAAAGCCACTGCTTGCCGCGTCCTCCGACGGCGTTGGCACAAAGCTCGCCGTGGCACAGGCCGTCGGCAAGCACGACACGATCGGCCTCGACCTCGTAGCTATGGTTGTCGACGACCTGGTCGTCTGCGGCGCGGAGCCTCTGTTCCTGCAGGACTACATTGCGATTGGCAAGGTTGTTCCGGAGCACGTCGCGGAGATCGTCTCGGGCATCGCGGAGGGCTGCATTCAGGCCGGCTGCGCGCTGCTCGGCGGCGAAACCGCGGAGCACCCAGGCGTGATGGAGCCGGACGAGTACGATGTTTCGGCCACCGGCGTCGGTGTCGTTGAGGAAGATAAGGTTCTCGGCCCGGATCGTGTTCGCGAGGGTGATGCCATCATCGCGATGGCGTCCTCGGGCCTGCACTCCAATGGTTACTCCCTGGCACGCCACGTCCTCCTGGAGAAGGCCGGCCTGGAGCTTGACGGCTACGTGGAGGACTTCGGCCGTACCCTCGGTGAGGAGCTGCTGGAACCAACGAAGATTTACGCCAAGGACTGCCTGGCCCTGATGAACGAGACCGAGGTCCGCACCTTCTGCCACGTCACCGGCGGTGGCCTGGTGGGCAACATGGTTCGCATCATGCCGGAGGGCCTGACCGCAGAGATGAGCCGCGCGACCTGGAACCCGGGTCCGATCTTCAAGACCATCGCTGAGCTGGGCAATGTTGCCCGTGAGGAGATGGAAAAGACCTTCAACATGGGCATCGGCATGGTCGCGATCGTCTCCGCTGAGGACCGCGATCGAGCCCTGGCACTGTTGACCGCACGCCACATCGACGCGTGGGAGCTCGGCACCGTTCGCGCCAGCGCGGAGGGCGAGGACGGCGCGGTCCTCACCGGCAGTCACCCACGGTTCTAAGCTCTGACGCCGCCCCGCTTGCCGGGGCGCCGCACAAAAAGCGGGCATCCCTTCGGCCTGAAAATGGCCTAGAGGGGATGCCCGCTTTTTTATGTTGTTAGTAAACGCTGCGCATCTCACTTGCGCCTCGCCGAGGTGCCCTATGCAGGCATCAGCGATCGTGATCTGCGCCCGAGGCCCATTCCTCCCAGTCAGAGTAATCGTCTTCCCGATCGGACTCGTCAGACTTGCCGACGAGTTCCCGCTGGAGACGCTCCAAATCCATCTCTGGAGAATCGTACTTCAGCTGACGGGCAACCTTCGCCTGCTTTGCCTTCGCACGGCCGCGACCCATGGCCTGACCCCCTTGTGTAATCCGTGGGCCGGCACGGGGATACGGCCGACCCACTTATGTCTATTGCGTCAATTCCTGTAAGACACCATAGCCGATAAATGGAACAAGAGGTGACGCGGGCATACCTAAACAGGGTCGTGTCCCCGCCCGAAAGCTTGAATACGACCCCATGAGCAGGGGAAATGGCAATTTAAAAAAGTGAGAAAAAAGTTACGATGGCACTAACTTCACAGCTATCAGTTACTGCCCGGCCGTGCTCGCGCGAAGGGGCGCAGTCGGGCACGGCAATAGTTGCGGCCTATTCCTTTCCCCGCAGCTTGTTCATGGCGACCCGCCCCGGCGGGAGCTGCTCGATTCGGTCGATCGAGGCTGGGTCGACGGTCACCGCGCAGTCCCCGACGGTGAGGCCCTGGCTCTCCTGAGCAGAGCGTTTAACCAGCGCCAGGGCAATCGGACCGAAATCCGCGTGGTGGACCACTGTTCCGACTCGGCCCACCGAGCGCTTACCCGACATGACCGCGTCTCCGGTCGAGGGCAGCGTTGCCGATCCATCGAGCTGCAGCATCACCAAAACTCGTGGGGAGCGACCAACGTTATGGACACGCGAGACGGTCTCCTGCCCGCGATAGCAGCCCTTGTTTAAGTGGACGGCCGCGGCATCGAACTCGGAGGCAATCCAGCGCGGAGCCTCGTGCGGGATCATCTTCTCGTCAATATCGAGGCCCATCTCCGGGCGCAGCGACACGACCCGCTCGGCCTCCCAGCCCATCAGCCCCACCGGAGCCGCACCCGCCGCGACCAGTGCGTCCCACGCACCAACGAGGTTCTCCCGGCGGACCAGGACGTCGACGCGACCACCCGAGGGCCACGGCAGGTGTCTCACGTAAGAATTGCCTACCGACGCCGCCTTGCCCACCTGCGGGAAAGCGAGCCCCGCGGCCACGAGCATCTCGGGAGCCTTCGGGCCCATCACCGAGATGATCGCGCGCTCGGCCTCGCGGACCTCGACCTTCGACCAGAAGATCATCATGGTCAGGTACTTCAGCAGCGATTCGAAGCCGACCGGCGCGACGTCGATAAGCACACTGTCTTCCAGGACCGTCAGCGTCATGTGGTGCACAACGTGGCCATTGGGGTCGAGGTTGAGGGCCTCTGTGACCGTGCCCGGCTGCGCCTCGTCGACTTTCTGCGAGAAAAGGGTGTTGAGGTAGGTCAGGCGATCCTCGCCCGTAACTTCGATGACTCTGTAGTGGGAGCGATCGACGACCCCGCAGTCCTCCTGCAGGTGGCGCTGCTCCACCAGCGGATTGCCGTAGTGCCACGCGACAGCTGACTGGCCACTGCTGCCGGAGCCTTCCTGTCCAGCTTCCAACCCGGCATCGAGCGCCGCGGCGCCCGACACGTGAGACATCAAAGGACTTACATATTCAACACTCACCCCAACATGTTAACCAGAATTCGACGCAATATGCTGGACGATATGTCGGATTCGCTTTCAAAACTTGTGCTTGTCGACGTCTTCGCCCCCGGCGGGCCCGTGGAGCTAGACGCGAGCAGAGCTTTCCTTTTCGCCGATGATCTCGGCGCGATTCGCGGTGATGGTGTCTTCGAAACGCTCCTGGTCAGAGACGGCCATACGTGCAATACGGATCGCCACGAAAAGCGGTTCGCATCGTCCGCACTGATGCTCGATCTGTCTGCCCCGGACCTCTCCCAGTGGCGGGAGGCGACGGCCGTCGCTATCGACGGGTTGACGGCGCGTGGCATTGATGCGGACGCGACCTTGCGGTGGGTGTACTCCCGAGGTCGCGAGTCGACGGGCACCCCCACCGGATACGTGCTGGCCAGCTCCGCCGAAAAGGTGGCAGCAACCCGGATCAATCCGGTGAAGGTGATGCTTGCTGAGCGGGGGTTCTCCCTGAACCTCGGCAGCCGTGCCCCCTGGGCGCTCATCGGCGCGAAAACGCTGTCCTACGCAGCGAACATGGCGGCACTGCGCTACGCCAAGGACAAGGGATTCGACGACGTCATCTTCACCTCTGCGGAGGGAAATCTGCTCGAAGGGCCCACGTCGACGATCATTGTGGTCAAGGGCCGGGAGCTACTGACCCCGAACCCGGGCGAGGGCGTCCTGCCGGGTACCACCCAGGCCGCGCTGTTCGACACCGCTGCCGAGCAGGGCTGGACGGTGACACCGGCCGTGCTGACTCCCGACGACCTCCACACCGCCGACGCGGTGTGGCTGGTGTCGTCGGTGCGTATCGCCGTCGCCGTCAGCAGCATCGACGGCGACCCCATCAAGCAGCCGACAAAGGCGGCTGAGGCGGAGTTCCGCGGGCTGTGCGACCTCGCGCTCGCAGCGCAGTAGCCCGCGCGCGCCCAGGCAGGAACGGGCGAGGGGAGACGAAACCGAACCTAGCCCGCGTAGCGCTGGAGCTGCGCGGACATGCGCGGGACGAACTCCTCGTCGCGCAGGCGCTCGTCAACCCAGCCGAGATCGTTATTCGGCATCAGGCCGTAGAGGCGCTTTCCGGGGCCCAGCTCGGCGGGGCCGGTGGCGGTGACCATGGTCGATGCCGCCTGGAGCTCCCACGCGCGCTCCGAGACCGGGTTGCCGTAGTAAATCTCGACGACGCCGGTGGAGTGGGTGCAGACGAACTCGATCTCGTCCTTGTCGTTGATCCGCCAGAAACCGGACTCTCGCATGTCGGGCCCGACGGCCTTGCCTTCGTCGTCAAGCTTCCAGAAGCGGGACTCGTACTTCAGGTAGTTCTCGCCGTCATGGCTAAACACAATCTGCTGCCCGAAGTTGTATTCGCCGTCGACGACCGTGTTTGCCTGGCCCTCGCCGCGCCACACGCCCACGAGGGGGAGCAGCGCCAACAGCCCGTCATGAAGGTTCGGGCCATAGCGCAGGTTCGCCGTCTCGTCCGCGATGGGCAGGTCGATCAGGTCGGTGATGTTGCGGGTCGCGGTGGTCTTCGCTTGCTCCGCAGCGCGGCTGACGGCTGCGTTGCCGTCGAGACGCTGTGCCGGAGCGGTCTGCTCGGTCTCGGTGGTGTCGCTGTTATCGCTGACATTGTTTTCCGTCATGCCTTAATACTCTACGCACACCTGCAGCAGCGACCGGAACCGGTGCTCAACCTGCGCCCGCGCGGTGATATCGCGCGACCGCGCGCGCACGGTGTGCCTCGCTTTGGTTCCGGGCCTAGCGGCGGACGCGACAGTTGGTATCCGGAAGCTTCTCTGCCGACTGGGCCGAGAGTTCGGCTGCGTCCTTCGACGTCGGGGGCATGAAGTTCACCGGGGAGACCGTGCACATAATCTGCTCGCCCTCAATGGTGATGGTGCCGCCGGAGACGTAAATGCGCGTCGCGGGCAGCCCTAGGGGAATCTCGTCGCCGGGCAGCGTGATGGAGAAAGTGTCCTGCACCGTCCGACGGTCCTGGTCGCTCAGCTCGCTCGGGTCCGATAGCTTCTGGGCGTCGGGCCCCTTCGGTGCGGCGATGATGTCCTGCAGCGAGATCACCACGTCGCCCCGGACTATGCGCAGCTTGACCGCCACCCGTGCCGGAGCCGACCATCCCCGTGGAGTCGCTTCGAACAGCGCTTCGGTCTCCCAACCGCCAGAGGGGGAGGAATCTTCAAGATTCTGAATAACCAGGTCAGTCAGGCCCATCTTACGGCCCAGCGAGAGACCATCGAGCCCCAGCTTGGTGAAGTACTGTTTCGTCTGTGACTCTCCGAAATCCCCCGAGAGCACCGACTCGCGCGGCACCTTGACGTTGACCGCGCCGTATTCGAGCGAGACGAGACCGAATCCGGGCACCTCGACGTCGCGAATACGGGAGTTGACAGAACTCCACTGTCCCGTGAACAGCGAGGACAAATAGGCCTTTCCGGCCACGCTGACGTATGGTGTCATCTCCAAGTGTGCCGTGTCGCGGATGCGCTCGGACAGCGCGTGTTCCGCGTGGCTGGCGAAGCCCGCGTCAACGGTCACGAGGAGTGCTGCGACGGCGAGGACGGAGCCGCCAATCTTCAGGAGTCGTCGGGAAGTGGCCACACTCTATTAGTACCGCATGCACAGCCGTAGGCGGCCAAGTGGTGGCTCCGGTTTTGTATAGGGTGGGCACATGAACGTAGTAGAGCTCTTCGACGACAACATCGATCTCTCTCAGGCCCGCGCCATCCTGGATCGCGCGACCGCCGTCGATGGTGTGGAACCGCTGGGGGAAGCCTTCGTCCGAGGGCTTGACGACGCCTCCTTCGGCCACCGTCACTTCGCGGTGCTGGAGGGAGAAACGTACCTGGGACTTGCCGGGGTAGCGCCGGATGCCATGGAGATGGTCGTCGATCCGCAGCATAGAAAGCGCGGGGTCGGGGCCGCGCTGCTGGCTTATATCGACGACGAGGTAGGGGAGCGTCTCCCCATCTGGGCGCATGGGGATATCGGCGGTGCTGAGCGCCTCGCAGAATTGACGGGGCGCCGAGTCGTCCGTGAGCTACTGCAGATGTCCAACGGAGCGCAGGGCCTTGATGGCGCAGTTCGTGGCGTCGGCAAGCGGGATGACGTGGAGGCCATCTCGCTGGTGGCTGCCCGGCAGAGGTGGGGCGCGGCTGCGGTGGATCGGGCGTGGCTGGCAGTGAATAACGAGGCCTTCGCATGGCATCCCGAACAGGGCGGATGGTCCCAGGAGCAGCTCGAGAGGGCGCGGGATACGGATTGGTTCGACCCGGAGGGCGTCTTCTTTGCTGCGGATTTGGCGGGTGGGGAGGATCGTGCGGAGGCGATCTGTGGCTTCCACTGGACGAAGTGGCACGAGGAGATTGACGAGCCGACGGGGGAGGTCTACGTCATCGGCCTATCGTCTCGGGTCCGTGGTCGGGGACTGGGACGCTGGTTGACCAATGTCGGGCTTGCCTACCTGCGCAATAAGGGGGCGCAACAGGTCATTCTCTATGTCGAGGGGGATAACGAGCCGGCGATCGCGACGTACCGCAAGGTTGGGTTTGAGGTGTCGCGGAGAGACGTCATGTACGGGGCTGAGGGGTAGTGACGACGCAGCGCAGTGCCCCCGCGCAAAGCCATTTTTAAGGTTTCCACCAGGACAAATCGACAGAGTCCATAGATTTACGGTGCAGTTCACCAGCTGTTAACGTACGCAACAATTCTTAGTTACCAAGGCTCGTTAGCTTCAGGGTCTAGTGGACCGGGTGAAACGGTTCCACAGAGTTCGACAGAACGAAGTTCTGCAGAACTGTCTCACTCATCTTAATTGTCTTTCTCTGTAGAGACATGCTTTATTTCCGGAGGAATACCGTGCTGAAGAAGAACCGTGCAGCGTCCGTCCTGGGTCTTGCTGCTGTTGCAAGCCTGACCCTTGCCGCCTGCTCCGAGGGTGGCAACGACGCCGCCGGCAAGGTCGAGGGTATGACCGAGACCACCGGTCAGCTCCAGGGCGAGGGCGCTACCTCGCAGCAGCGCGCCATGGACCTGTTCGCGACCAAGTTCGAAGAGACCGGCTCGACCCTGTCCTACAACGCCACCGGCTCCGGCTCGGGCCAGACCCAGTTCATCGCGGGCACCGTTGCCTTCGCTGGCTCTGACTCCGCGCTGAAGAAGAAGGACGGCAAGGATCAGGTCGCAGAGGCTAAGAAGCGCTGCGCTGACAACGATGCATGGCACCTGCCGATGGTTATCGGCCCGGTCGCCGTTGCCTACAACCTCCAAGGTGCTGACGTGACCCTGACCCCGGCTCTGGTCGCCCAGATTTTCGACGGCAAGATCACCAAGTGGAACGATCCGAAGATCGCCGAGGTGAACAAGGGCGCCAACCTGCCGGACAAGGACATCAAGGTTGTCTTCCGTTCGGAGGAGTCCGGTACTTCTGAGAACTTCATGAAGTTCCTCTCCGCTTCCGCTCCGGAGCAGTGGAGCCACGAGGCCTCCAAGTCCTTCCCGACCGCTACCGGCCAGGGCGCTAACGGCTCTGCCGGTGTCGTCGACGAGGTCTCCAAGATTGACGGCGCTATCACCTACGTTGAGTCCGGCTTCGCCAAGGACAAGGGCCTGGGCATCGCCAAGCTTGACTTCGGTAACGGCCCGGTTGAGCTGAACAAGGACACCGTCGGTAAGGCTCTGGACAAGGTCAAGTTCAAGACCGAGGGCCACGACATGGTCGTCGACTCTGACTCCCTGTTCGCAATGAAGGAAGACGGCGCTTACCCGCTGGTTCTGACCACCTACGAGATCGTGTGCTCCGGTGGCTACGACCAGCAGACCCGCGACCTGGTCAAGAACTTCCTGAAGGTTGTTCTGGAGAAGGGCCAGGGCAAGGAGCTCGAGGATCTCGGCTACATCCCGGTTCAGGGTGAGTTCAAGGACAAGCTCTCCGCCGCCGTCGACGCCATCAAGTAAGCGTCGCTCGCAGGTTACGTTAACTAAATAGGAGCCAGGCCCCCAGTCCCTCTTGGAGGGAGGGGCAGGCTCGTCCACTTAGCAGGTGTTAGTTCGCCAGCTACGCGGCTTGCGGATTCATTCGCGGGCCACACCGCTCGAAGACCGATTGGTTTCCAGGCTCCGCGCAGTTGATTTGCTTGTACATACAGCGTGGTAATTGGGCAATCGGTCTTCACGCGCGCATGCGCAAAAACTTCTATCTAGGAAAGAGATCATGAGTTCCTCGACTCCCCTCCAGGGAAATCAGGAGACTGTGGATGACAGCCCGGTGCTGACCGCAGCGCCCCGCACGGACGCCGCCGGTCCTCTGTCTCCGGGTGAAGGCTCCGCCGACGGTGCTGTCGTTCGGCCCGGTGACAGGGTCTTTAAGATCCTGGCGGTCGGTTCTTCTGTGCTGGTCACCGTCTCAATTATTGCGATTGCAGTATTCCTGCTGCTTCGCGCGATTCCCGCGATCTCGCGGAACGAAGCTAACTTCTTCACCTACGCGGAGCGGTGGAACCTCGCGAATACGTCGGCGATGTACTTCGGCATTCCGAATATGTTCCTCGTGACGGTGACGGTGTCAATCCTCGCGCTGATCCTGGCTATGCCGGTCGCGCTGGGCATCGCCATTTTCCTGACTGCGTATGCGCCGAAGTCGATGGTCAAGCCGCTGGGCTACCTCGTCGACCTGCTGGCTGCTGTTCCGTCGATCGTCTACGGCCTGTGGGGCTTCATGGCCCTGGGTCCGGCGCTGTCGGGCCTCTACAAGTTGCTCGCCGACGGCCTCGGGTTTATTCCGCTGTTCGCCATCTACCCGAATTCCCCCGCGTTCGAAACCGGCCGCAACCTTTTCACTGGTGGCGTCGTCCTGGCGATTATGATCCTGCCGGTCATTGCGGCGACCACCCGAGAGGTCTTCGTCCAGACTCCTCGGGGGCACATCGAGGCTTCGCTGGCGCTCGGCGCAACCCGCTGGGAGACCGTCAAGCTGGCAATCCTGCCGTTCGGTAAGTCAGGCTTCATCTCCGGCTCGATGCTGGGCCTTGGCCGCGCACTCGGTGAGACGATGGCGCTCTACCTCGTCATCTCCCCGTCCTCCGCTTTCCGCGGTTCGCTATTCGACGGTGGTACGACGTTCGCAACGGCGATCGCCAACGCAGCACCGGAATTCAATGACAACCTCAAGGCCGGCGCCTACATGTCGGCGGGCCTGGTTCTGTTCCTGCTGACCTTCGTCGTGAACTCCGCCGCGCGCGTGATTTCGAAGAAGTAGCGGGCAGGGAAAGGAACGAAAGTAACAATGACTACTCAGTCCTCTGATTCTCTGACCCGTGACCCTAATGGCATGGTCCCGACCGGAATGTCTGCCTTCACCGAGATTAAGGGCGGACGTAAGACCGCCGACAAAGTCTCTACCGTCCTGATTTACGCGTGCATGGCACTGGCGCTGATCCCGCTGGTGTGGGTGCTCTTTGAGGTCATCGTGCGTGGCGCGCCGTCGCTGATGTCCGCTGACTGGTGGACTAGCTCGCAGCGTGGCGTCACCGTCGGATCGACCGATGGCGGTGTTGCCCACGCAATCATCGGCACGATTGTGCAAGCGCTCGTCACCACCGTCCTGACCGTCCCCTTCGGTATCTTCGTCGCCATCTACCTAGTGGAGTACGCGGGTAACTCCCGCCTCGGCAAGGTCACGACCTTCATGGTGGACATTCTCTCGGGCGTTCCGTCGATTGTCGCATCGCTGTTCATCTACTCCATGTGGGTGGTGATGTTCGGCATGAACCGCTCTGGATTCGCCGTCGCCCTCGCCCTCGTGCTCCTGATGCTGCCCATCGTGGTTCGCAATACGGAGGAAATGCTCCGCGTCGTCCCGGACGAGCTCCGCGAGGCCTCGTACGCTCTGGGCGTGCCGAAGTGGAAGACGATTCTCAAGATCGTGCTGCCGACGGCGCTGTCGGGCATCGTCACCGGCATCATGCTGGCCATCGCCCGCGTCATGGGCGAGTCGGCACCGATGCTGATCCTGGTCGCAACGTCCCGCATCATCAACTACAACCCGTTCGGGCAGTCCCAGTCCTCGCTGCCGCTGTTCATGCTGGACATGTACAAGGCGGGCAACACGGGCGCTGCATTCGACAAGATGTGGGGCGCGGCCCTCACGCTGGTCCTGATTATCGCCATCATCAATATCGTTGCGCGGGTTGTTTCCGCGAAGTTCTCGGTTAAGAACTAATTCCGGGCGCACTTCGTCCGCTACGTCAAGGAAGGTTTAGAGCACATGGCTAAGCGCCTGGATCTCAACAACGTCAACATCTACTACGGCGATTTCCACGCCGTGCAGAACGTCAACCTGCACGTTCCCCCGCGTTCCGTCACCGCCTTCATCGGTCCGTCCGGCTGCGGTAAGTCCACCGTGCTGCGCTCCCTGAACCGCATGCACGAGGTCATCCCGGGCGCATACGTCAAGGGCGAGGTGCTTCTCGACGGTGAGGACATCTACGGCCCGAAGATCGACCCGGTATCCGTGCGTAACACAATCGGCATGGTGTTCCAGCGTCCGAACCCGTTCCCGACCATGTCCATTGAGGACAATGTCGTCGCGGGCCTGAAGCTCTCCGGTGTGAAGAACAAGGCCAAGCTGAAGGAGGTCGCGGAGAAGTCCCTGCGCGGCGCCAACCTGTGGGACGAGGTCAAGGATCGCCTGGACAAGCCGGGCGGAGGTCTCTCCGGTGGTCAGCAGCAGCGTCTGTGCATTGCCCGCGCCATCGCGGTCGAGCCGGAAGTCCTGCTGATGGACGAGCCCTGCTCGGCGCTGGACCCGATTTCGACACTGGCGATTGAGGATCTGATCCACGAGCTTAAGGAGCAGTTCACCATCGTCATCGTGACCCACAACATGCAGCAGGCTGCGCGCGTGTCTGACCAGACGGCGTTCTTCTCGCTGGAGGCCACCGGCAAGCCGGGCCACCTGGTCGAGGTCGGTCCGACGAAGAAGATTTTCGAAAACCCGGAGAAGAAGGAGACTGAGGACTACATCTCGGGCCGCTTCGGATAATTTTCGGTGCTACGTACGGCGCACGCACGGCGCTAAGCACAAAACAGGGGCCGCCCGCCATCCTCTCCAGGCTGTGGGGCGGCCCCTGTTTTGCTATCTCCCGACGGCCCTGGCAGCACTGACGCCGTGGGGAACTAGCTGACAACTACATCCGCAGGTGACGCTCCAACACGTCGAGGCGGCGGGCTAGGTGCTCTTGGTCGCGCTCTCCCTCGAGCTTGTCGAGGTATTCGTCCTGCTTGTAACCAGTGGCCAGGTAGACGATTCGGGCGGCAACCTCAACAGCGTGGTCTGCGTAGCGCTCGTAGAAGCGGCTGAGCAGCGTAATGTCCACGGTCTCGGCGGAGGAATGGGGCCAATCGTCGGAGGTGGTTAGCGTGAAAATGTGCTGGTGGATGTCGTCAATGCTGTCATCCGTGTTATCGATCGCCAGCGCCTGCTCCACGTCGTAGTCGATGAGGACCTGGCGAGTCTCGTGCGTCATCGACTCAGACACCGACGCCATCTCTCGGAAGTAGCCCTCCACCTGCTCCGGCAGCGCCTTCGCGGGGTGGCGACGGCGAGCAATATTCGCGATGTGGACGCTCAACGCACCCATACGGGAGATGTCCTCCACGATGTAGATGCCGCTGACAATTTGACGGAGATCGCCGGCCACGGGAGCCTCGCGAGCGAGTAGGTCGAACGCGCGCTGCTCGGCATCCTTGCGGATTTCTTCCAGGCGGTCGATCTGCGAGAGTACAGTCTCCGCCGCCACCAGGTCGGCCTCAAAAAGGGCCTGGTTAGCGGTGCGGTGCATGGACTGAACATGATCGCACATGACAATCAGACTGTGCGCCAGGTTATCCATTTGTTCTCGGTAGACGGTACGCATGCGTTAAATAATAGAACGTCTGCGTTAATTTTGCTCGCTGAGCTTCCACTGTTTCTGTGGTTGGTATGCTACCCGCCCGAGTGCATGATCTCGGCGCCCTCCGGCACCGTCTCGTCCTCCGGATCGTCGAGCCAGCCCTCGGGCAGCACGACCTTCGCGGGAGAGCCCTGCCGACCGCGCGCCCCGTCCGCGTCCTCGGGCAGGGCCATGGCGTTCTCGCCGTCGTAAAGCGGCGCGAGGATCTCGTCGAGTTCGGCGAGCGAGCCGACGCGGCCAGCGCCTTGCGGATCTCGCCGCCGGCCGGGTATCCGCGCAGGTACCAGGAGATGTGCTTGCGCAGGTCACGGCAGCCCTTGCGCTCACCCTCGTGCTGCACCAGGAGCTCCGCGTGCCGACGGATAATGCCCGCGACCTCGCCAAACGTCGGCGGGGCGGGGACCTCCTCGCCGCGCAGCTCGGCGGAGAGCTCGGCGAAGAGCCACGGGCGGCCCAGACAGCCGCGGCCGACGACGACGCCGTCGCAGCCCGTGGCGTCCATCATGGCGCGCGCGTCGGTGGCGGCGAAGATGTCGCCGTTGCCGAGAACCGGGATGTTTGCGAAGCCGGAGTCGACCATGTGCTCTTTCAGGCGGGCGATCTGCGACCAGTCGGCCTCGCCGGAGTAGCGCTGCGCGGCGGTGCGCGCGTGCAGGGCGACGGCCTTCGCGCCCTCTGTCGCTGCGATGCGGCCGGCGTCGAGGTGAGTGTGGTGCTCGTCGTCGATGCCGACGCGGAACTTCACGGTGACCGGGATGTCGGTGCCCTCGGTGGCCTTCACGGCGGCTGCGACGATGTTGCCGAAGAGGCGGCGCTTATAGGGCAGCGCGGAGCCGCCGCCCTTGCGGGTGACCTTTGGCACCGGGCAGCCGAAGTTCATGTCGATGTGGTCGGCGAGGTTTTCCTCGACGATCATCTTGGCGGCTTCGTAGGTCCACTTAGGGTCGGTGGTGTAGAGCTGCAGGCTGCGCGGGTCCTCGTCGGGCGCGAAGGTGGTCATGTGCATGGTCTTCTCGTTGCGCTCGACCAGGGCGCGCGCGGTGACCATCTCGCAGACGTAGAGCCCGGAAACGGTGCCGGTGCGGGCGCGTTCCTGCTCGCGGCACAGGGTGCGGAAAGCGACGTTGGTCACGCCTGCCATCGGGGCGAGCACCACCGGCGAGGACAGCTCGAAGGGGCCGATGCGCACGGGCTCGTTGCCCGCTGCTGCGCTCGGGTTGCCGGTCGGGGCAGAGGTGGGCTTTTCGCTTAGCGTTGTTTGTGGACTCGACACGCACATCATTGTTGCACTGCCACGGCTCATTTTCGAATTGCTTGCCGACGCTTTCCTCCACCGGGCCCGTTTATCGCGGCTCGCCTGGCTCCTCGTCGTCCCTGGGATGCCGGACGATGACGATGCTGCGCAGGGGCCGCGACCCGGGCAGGTGCGTGGTGTCGCGGAGAATCTCGAGAACCGCCTCGCTTTCCAGGTGCTCGGTGGGTTCGTCGAGAAGCAGAATCGGGGCGGAGCTGACCAGCGCGCGGGCGAGGATGAGTCGGCGGCGCTGGCCCCCGGAGAGGCTGCCGTCGCCGGCGGTGAGGATGGTGTCGAGGCCCTCGGGGAGGCCGGCCACCCAGTCGGCGAGCCCGAGGCGCTGGAGAACATCGGTGATTGTGGCGTCGCCGACCTGGGGGTTTCCCACGGCGATGTTGTCGCGGACGGTGGTGGCGAAGACGTGCTCGTCCTCGGCGATGAAGCGAACCAGAGAGGGATCCGGCCGAGGGGACATGCTGCCGGATATCGGCGGAATGAGCCCGGCGAGAGTCTTCAGCAGAGTGGTCTTGCCGGTGCCGGAGGGTGCCGTGATCTCCTTGTAGGAGCCGAAGGGGAGGTCAAAGTTCCAGGGGCCGAGTGTGGATTCGCGCCCGCCGTAGCCGACGACGAGGTCGCGCACCACCAGGTTCGGGCCGGAGCCGTCGCAGCCTCCTTCCTCAGCGCCTACGCCGACGTCCCCGGGTACTCGATGCCCCTCGGCCAACGAATGCAGGGCCGCCTCAAAGCGTCCCAGCGTCTGCGCCGCGGCGGGTAGGGCGCCGACCGATTCGAAGGCGGCCAGCGGAATCAGCACGAGGACCGTGAGCCACTCCGGGCTGTGCGTGGCCTCCCCGGGGCCGCCCAGAAGGAGCGCGCCGACAACGACGGTCGCCACCGCCGTGAGGGCCGCGGCCCCGGTCGCGATTGTGCTCGCCCGCCCGGCGGCCCGGCCCGAGGCCCGGTCCAGGGCCGCTATTCGGCGCGTCGATTCCTCGGCACCTCGCAGGGCTTCGTCGAGGTGGCCGCGAATGCGCAGGCCCGGGGCGTCGTAAAGCACAGCTTCGACGGCTCCGGCGTGGTCGCGCAGGGCGGAGGCTCGGGGCGCGGTCGTGGCGGAGGCGGCCCGGTAGATGAGGTACGGAGCGACGAGTCCTGCCAGCGCCAGGCCTACGGCCAGGACGGCTGCGGCGAGTGGCGCGAGTAGAGCAGCGAAAACGACTGCGAAGAGTGAGGTCGCGAGAGCGATCAGCGCCGGGATGAGGGAGCGGACGACGACGTCGGCCAGCGCGTCGATGTCGCCGCCCAGCGCGCCCGCCACCTCGGCGCGGCTGCGGCCGGCGACTCCCGGCGCGGAGGAGAACCTGCGCCACAGCGCGATGCGGGAACGCTCGGCGGTGCCCAGCGCCACGCTGTGAGCGGCCAGCCTGTCGACGTAGCGGAAGGCCGCGCGGGAGATACCCAGGGCGCGCACGGCGGTGACCGCGACCGTAATCTCCATCAGCGGAGGCATCTGCCAGGACCTCGTGATCAGCCAGGCTGACACGATGGTCAGACTCAGCGCCGAGATCAGCGTGACCGTGCCCGCGACGGTCGGCCCCACGAGCTCGCCCGGCCACACAAGTGTGCGCAGGTCGCGGATGGTTTCCCTTAAGCCGCTCACGAGTGCACCTCCACAACGTGGTCGGCCGCGGCGATCAGCAGCGGGTCGTGGCTGGCGGCCAGCACCGTCGCCCCGCGCCGGGCCCGAGCGCGCAGGGCCTCGATAACCTCGGCCGCGCTTGCAGAATCCAGGTGCGCCGTGGGCTCGTCGACGAGGATGAGGTCGCGGGTATCGTCGCGGAGTTCACGCTCCAGGGCTGCCCGCTGACGTTGCCCGAGCGACTTTTGCGAGCTGTCGCCGAGCGTCGCGGGATCGAGCACCGGGCGCTGCGGCACCCACGCGATGCGTCGCAGCAGGGCGTCGCCGCTGAGTGTCCCATTTCCGTCGCTGACCTGAACGATTCCCATGAGTCCCTCGTGCACGATCCCCGCGGCCGCGAGCAACGCCGTGGTCTTGCCGACACCGTTGGGGCCTGCCAGCACCGTGAGCGCGCCGGGCAGCGCCGTGGCGGTCAGCCGCTCCGGTCGGTTGCCGTCGCGCCCAGGTGCCGTGAGCTCGCGGAACTCCACGGTCACCGGCCCCTCTGCGCGCTCGGCGCCCGCCTGGCCCGTCCCGCTTGGCGACGCCCCCGCGCTCCCGGCCTCCACGCCGACTGGGGAGCTCAGCAGAGCCGTGACCTGGCGCGTGGAAACCAGGCCGTCCTGGGCGGCGTGGAACTTCTGGCCGACCGCGCGGACCGGCCCGTAAATTTCTGGGGCGAAAATGAGGACCGCGAGCCCGGTCGCCAGGGTGGTCGCGCCGTCGAGAAGCCGGAAGCCGATGCCCACGGCGATCAGCGCGATGGACAGGGTCGCGTGGAATTCCAGGACCATGGAGGACAGGAATGCCACGCGCAGCACCGCCATGGAGGAGGAGCGGTGCTGCGCGGACAAGCGTTGAATCTCGGCTTCGGGCGCATCGGCGATGCCGTGGGCGCGTAGCGTGGGGAGCCCCTCGACGAGGTCCATGATTTGCGCGCGGACGGTGCCGATGTCGGCGAGGCGGCGCTCGGTACGGCCCTCCGTGAGGCGGCCCACCAGCCACATGAACAGCGGAATCAGCGGCAGAGTCACGGCCGCGATGGCGAAGGAGGTCAGATCCAGCCAGGCGACCGTGGCCAGGGCGAGCGGGGTCGAAAGCGCGGCCGCGACGAGGCTCGGCAGGAATTCGGCGATGTAGACGGCGATGCCGTCGAGGCCGACGGTCAGGGTCGCCCGCCACGTACTCACATCGATGGTGCGGGGGTCGCGTAGGGCCAGGGCGCGCAGCGCGGTGCCCCGCAGATCCGCGGTGGCCTCCGATCCCGCGGCCTGCCCGAAGCGCGCAAGTGCCCACGAACAGGCGACCTTGGTGGCTACCGCGACAACCGCGACGGTGGCGAAGAGGGGCCAATTGGGCGTAGCCTCGCCGAGCACCGCCGCCGTGGTCGACCCGATGACCAGCCCCAGCGCAATCGTCGCTGCGGTGCCGAGGGCGGTCAGCGCCCCGGAGGCGAGCACCCAGCGCCGGACAGGCGCGGATAGGCGCAGCAGTTCCGGGTCGATGGGTCCTCGCGTCGGCATAGGGGCACCGGGGCCTAGTCCGTCGCCGGTTCGGCCGTCAGGCGCCTGCGGAAGGACCAGTACGTCCACGCCTGGTAGGCCAGCACCAGCGGGGTCACCGCGATGGCAGCCCAGGTCATGATTTTCAGAGTGTACGGGTTCGACGAGGAGTTCCAGATGTCCAGGCTGACCCCTCCCGGCAGGGTCGAGGGCATCAGGAACGGGTACATTGACCCGAACGCCACCACCGTCACGGCGACCACGGCCACCGAGCTGGCGACGAACCCGAGGCCGTCGCGGCCCGCGGCGATGGCAACGACTGCCAGCGCCAGCGCCGCGGCCGCGACGACAAGCGGAATCCACACCCAGGCCTTGCCGTGGGCAAGCTGGGTCCACAGGAGGAAGGCGCTGCCCGCAATGAGCGCCGTGACGGCCGGAATCGGCATCGCGCGGCCGACGGCGTCGCGCAGCGTACCGGCCGTCTTCAGGCGCAGGAACGCGACCGCGTGCAGCGCGAACACGGCCGCAAAAGCGGCGCCGCCCAGCAGCGCGTACGGGTTCAGCAGGCCAATCAGCGTGCCGAAGCCCGAGTCCATGGTCTTGTCCGCCCCCAGCGGAACGCCGCGAATCAGGTTCGCCACCGCGACGCCCCACAGGATCGGGGGCAGCCAGGAGCCGAACACGATCGCGCCGTCACACCAGGCGCGCCAGGAGTCCTCGTGTACCTTCGAGCGCCATTCCAGGCCCACGATGCGCACAATCAGCGCTAGCAAAATGAGGAATAGGGGTAGGTAGAAGCCGGAAAACATGGACGCGTACCACTCCGGGAAGGCCGCGAACAGCGCGCCGCCCGCCGTGATCAGCCACACCTCGTTGCCGTCCCAGACGGGTCCGATCGTGCCCAGCATCGCTTTACGACGCCGCTCATCACGCCCAACGAACGGGAGCAACATTCCCACCCCGAAGTCGAAGCCCTCGAGCAGGAAGTAACCCGCGAAGAGGAAGGCGACCAGAACAAACCAAATAATCGGAAGATCTACACCGAACATGACTGCCGACTACCTTTCTTCGCCTGCGTGGCGCGCCTGGCCAGCTGCTGCGTGGCCGGTTGCTGCTGCATGGCGAGCAGGGCGCTGCTGCGCGAATCGAACGGGGGAGGTCACCCGGGCGCCCTGCCCGGTAGCGACCGGAGCCGAGGGGCCTGGGGCCTCCGACTGCGTTGCAGAGCCTTCGGGGTCGGTGCCGAAGTTGCCGCGGTAGCCGTCGGCAGGCGGGCCGGCGATGACGGCGCGGCGAATCAACCAGAACCACACGACGGCGAGCGCCAGGTAGACCAGCGTGAAGCCAACGAGCGTGATCAGCACCGTGGCGGGCGCGTGGTCGGACACGCCCATGTCCACCGTCATGCGGATCATCTCCGTGCGGGGATCGCCGGCGTGATCCGGGTTCGGGTGTACGATCCACGGCTGTCGTCCCATCTCCGTGAAGACCCAGCCCGCGCTGTTGGCGACGAAGGGGAACGGGATGGCGGCGATGGAGCCGGCGGCGAAGATACGAGACCACCGGCCCGTCGGCACGCGACCGCGACGGGTGAAAAGCCAGGCGAAGAAGGCGATGGCGAGAGAGCCGATCATCAGGCCGATCATCGCGCGGAAGGACCAGTAGGTGACGAATAGGTTCGGGGCGTAATTGCCGGGGCCGAACATCGCCTGGGCCTGCTCCTGCAGATCCTGCACGCCCTGCAGCGTCACCCCGCTGAACTTGCCCTCCGCGAGGAAGGGAAGCACCCAGGGCAGCTCCAGCCAGTGCGACACGGAATCACAATTATTGTGCGTGCCGACGGTGAGGATGGAGAACATCGGATCGGTCTGCGTGTGGCACAAAGACTCCGCGGAGGCCATCTTCATCGGCTGCTGGACGAACATGATTTTCGCCTGGATATCGCCGGTGATGGCGACTGCGATGGAGCTGATTACCGTCGTCCACCAGCCGACACGGGCGGTAGAGCGGAAAGTCTGCTCGTACACGGTGTTCTTCTCACCGCCGCGGCGGCTGTGGACGATCCACCAGCCGCTGACGCCGAGGACCAGGGTGCCCGCGGTGAGGAAGGAACCCGCGACGGCGTGCGGGAACGCCGCTAGCGCCGTGGGGTTGGTCAGAAGCGCGCCCAAATCGGTGAGCTCCGCGCGGTGGGTCTCCGGGTTGTAGACCGCGCCCACGGGGTGCTGCATGAAGGAGTTCGCGACGATGATGAAGTAGGCCGAGATGTTGACCGCGATGGCGACGATCCAGATCGATGCGGTGTGCGCCCAGGTGGGGATGCGTCCCCACCCGAAGATCCACAGGCCCAGGAAAGTTGATTCCAGGAAGAACGCAATCAGTCCTTCCAGAGCTAGCGGGCCGCCGAAGACGTCGCCGATCATGCGCGAGTACTCGGACCAGTTCATGCCGAACTGGAACTCCTGGACGATGCCGGTGGCGACGCCCATAGCGAAGTTAATGATGAAGACCGTGCCGAAGAAACGGGTGGCGCGGTACCAAATATCTTTCTTGGTTGCGGCCCACAGCGTCTGCATGATGGCGACGAGTGGGGCAAGGCCGATGGTTAGGGGAACGAATAGGAAGTGGTAGACGGTGGTAATGCCGAACTGCCAGCGGGATATATCGACTACATCCATGATTCCTCGACTGTGAGTGAGTTGTAGGGCAAGCGGGGAGAGGTAGGTGCCGAGACTGTGGGGCGCCAACGGGTGTCGGCGGTTTCCAGAATGCGGGGACCCGTAAACTCGCCGCTTGTATAGACAGTCGGTCGGCGCGACGGATTAGTTCCTTTGAACAATTTCACATAGACCCGAAATAGGGGGAGGGGTATTTTTGCCTACTTCGGTTTTTCGAGGGCTGGCTTCCGGCTGGGGTCGGGTTGAGTGGGGGATTAATTGGATGACAGTCGGATAGGTGAGAACCGGTCCACTCAATTGTTAAAAAGAGGCGGCGAGTTGATACCATGCTCCTGCATGGGCCTTTAGCTCAGTTGGTAGAGCTACGGACTTTTAATCCGCAGGTCGTGGGTTCGAGCCCCACAGGGCCCACTGTGCTTATACAAAACCCCCAGGTGATTTATCGCCTGGGGTTTTGTCGCGCCTCGGGGCCCTCGCTCGTGGCAGGCTTGGGGTCGGCGGGGATGTCGCAGGGGTCGATGAGGGGGGGGGTGGGGGATCCGGGCTTGCGCTGAACCGGGAGTGAAAAGGTGCAAAGCAAAGCGCTCTTGGTTCAGCGGAAGCCGTGATGGCTGCGCGGTTCCGTGATTGATGTGCGCCACCGTGCGCCGCCGTTGGCTGTCGTGCGTCGCTGTGGGATGTCGTGTGTTACCACGTAGCGAAGTATTTCCACCTGTCCAAATAGGGGTATTTATCGTTCAAGTTGCACTTGGTGCAACACCCGTAGGTATAATAGGTGACATGACAACAACTAAGGTAACCACAGCACAGGAATTGGCCGCAGCAGTCGCTGACGGCGCACAGGATATCGTCATCGAGGGCGTGATCGAAGGATCGCCGTCGATTACTCTCCCGGAAGGCGCAACCCTTCGCGGCGCATCGGAAGGGGCGGGGCTGAAGTTCCTCGCCAAGGGTGTTCGCCTGACCAAGGACAACACCCTGCGGGACATCACTATCGAGACCACCGATTACGAGGTCGCCGTTTACAACGACACCACCGTCGACGACGCCGGCGTGATGCGCTTCGACAATGTCGAGACCGTCGGCCAGGTGTACGTCGTCGCCGAGGGCGCAATTAAGAACATCCGCGTCGAGACTGATGGCCTGCGCGTCAAGGCCGCCGATGTCCGCGGCCGCGTCGAGCAGCCGCACGGCTACGGCGTCGATGTCCTCCAGGGCGGCATTACTTTCTGGAATCGTCAGGCCGACAAGGACGCAAAGTTCACCGCGACCCTGAAAGGCCTGTCCGCGGGCACCGAGGAGACCCCGGTTCGTGGCTCCGGAATCTTCGTCGGCGGCTACGCCGACCGCGAGGGGCACCTGACCGGCGGTGCCTTCGAGGCCGACCTGGTCGAGACCGGCGAGGTCGTCATCGACGGCGGCATCGCGCCGGGCACGCCGGACAAGATTACGGGCGGCGTCTTTGTCGTCTCGGGTGCGAAGGTGAAGGAGGTCCGCAACTCGGGCACCGTCACCACGCATGGTCAGAACGACATGGTCCTGGATAACTGGGGTGAGGTCGACCAGTGGATCGCCACCGCCGATATTCGCTCGACCGGCCCCTCCGGCATCGGCTTCGTGAACTTCGGTGACATTCGCGTCATCGACATCCAGGCCCCGATCATTACCGAGGGCAAGGGGGCCCGCGGCTTCAACCTCTACGACGGCAGCCTCGACGAGGGTCTGTTCGACTCCATCAAGACCACCGGCGACGGCTCGATTGGCATCCAGGTCTCCAAGCCGATGAACAAGCTGGTCGTCCGCGGTGACGTCGAGACCACCGGCGGCGAGGGTCTCAGCCTGGTCCGCGGCGTCCAGATGACCCTGAAGGCCATCGCGCTGTCGGTCAAGCCCGGTGGCGTCATCAACTCCGTCGAGGTCGGCGGCGCGCTGCGCACCCACGGCGACGGCCTGACCACCTTCGAGGTCGTCGAAGGTGGCGAGATTGGCACGTTCTCCGCGGGATCCATCGAGGCCCTCGGCAACGGCTCCATCCCGGAGGCTGTCGACGGCAAGGTCGGCCGCTAAAGGTCCGCCACGGGCTTTGCTGAAACCTACAACAACAAAATCCCCGCCCCGGCAGTACACAGGCTGCTGGGGGCGGGGATTTTTCTGTGCGCGCGTGCCGGGCTACAGCGCCAGCTCCTCGCCCGGATCGAGAGCAATCGCCTCTGCACCCGCGCCTGCTGCGGCCTTTTTCAGGGTCTTGCGCGCAAAATCGCGGCCCATCTCGCTCAGCGTGATGTCGTGGTAGCCGACGACCCGCCGCGGGCGCACCCGGCGCAGGTGCTCCTCCAGGGCCGTGTTCTTCTGCCAGGGCGCGGCGAGCGCCACCATGAGCGTGTCCACTCCTGTAGTGTCCTGCCGTGCATCGCCCGGGTGCAAAATCTTGCCGCCGATCAGGTATCCGACGTTCGGGATCGGCGCGTCGTCCAGGCTCGCGATCTCCTGGAACTCGCCCACGACGTCCACTCCGATGTCGCCGACTTCAAAGTGGTCGCCCTGCTTGACGACGACCGTACGGTCCGCCAATTCGGCAGCGCCGTCGGGGCCTAGCTGCGCCGTCTGCTCGTCGCTAAGCGAGAGGGCGACGGGGGAGTAGACGGTGAGGTCCGGGTTGGCGTGGACTGCGTCCGCGACGGCGAGGAGGTCGTCGTGGTCGAAGTGGTCGTGGGTGATGAGGATGGCGTCGGCGGTGTTCAGGCCTTCGGGGACGCCGAAAAAGCCGGGGTCGACGAAGAGGCGCGAGGTGTCGGAGTAGACCTCGATGGAGGCGTGGACCCAGCGGCGCAGGGTGAGGGTAGTCATTGTCTTTGTCCTTATCTAATGGCGAAAAGGCCGGGGCCGCCATTTCTGCGTGAAAGCAGTAGCGAACCCCGGCCTCATCTATCCTTTGCGAGGAAATCTATGGGCGACTAGCGCTCTATTGACTAGTGCATGTCGCTGAAGAGAATCTGTGCGAACTCCTGCGAGGTGTCGGTGCGGTTCCAGTCGCGCTGGAGCTCGCAGGCGACCTGGACCCAGGAGGTCAGGTGAGCGCCGGCCTGCTCCATGCGGCGCAGTGCGGTCTCGTGGGCCTCTGGGGAGGTGCCGCCGACGGCGTCGACGACGGGGAAGGTCTCGTAGCCGTCCTTGATTGCGTCCAGCGTCGGGAAGCTGAGGCAGGCTTCGGTCCACAGAGCGGTCATAATCAGGTTCTTGCGGCCGGTGGCCTCGACTGCCTCGCGGAACTCCTTGTCCTCCCACGCGTTGATGGAGGTGCGGTCGTAGGAGGGAACACCCTCGAGGACCTCGGTAATCTCCGGGATGGTCGGCTTGTTGGCGCCGGTTTCGACGTTGACGGTGGAGAGGATCACCGGGAGGTTGTACAGCTTGGCGATCTTCGCCAGCTTGGTGATGTTCTTAACCATCAGGTCCTTGTCCATGGACTTAATGGAATCGACCTGAATCGGCTGGTAGTCGATGATGACGAGGGCGCTGTTTTCCGGGGTGAGCAGGTGGTCGTTAACCTGGTCGCGAACGTCGTAGCTGGTCATGGTGTCACTCTCCTAGAAGAAGTGGTGTAGTTGAATTCATTGGCTATTTAGTTGATGAGTCAACTATAACGCCAAAGCTGCAATCCGGCACTGCAATCCGGGAAATATCCCCCATGGGAAGCCGTGCGGCAGCGTAAACATCCAGGTCAACGGTTCAAAATGTGCACCTTTCACCGAGTGCAAAAATTACCCCCGCTTGTAGTAGCCCATCCGCGGACGGAACCCCGGGGCGTGGTTTAACTGCGCCACCGCGTCGGCGATAATCAGCCGGAACCGGGGCTTCATCGGAGGCATCTTCGAAATCTGGAACCAGCCAACCTCCACCGATTCGTCGTCCGCGACGTGTGGGACATCGTCGCCGACGACAGCGCAGCGCATCGCAACATCCACGTAGGAGGTCACGTCCCCGTTCGGGTACTCCACCGGCCCCACCGCGCCTGTGCCGAGCAGTGCCTCGACCGTCACGTCCAGGCCGGTTTCCTCCTTGACCTCGCGCACCGCCGCGTCGTGAGGCTCCTCGTTCGGGTCGATGATGCCCGTCACTGGCGTCCACTCGCCGTTGTCCGAGCGCTTGACCAGTAGAACCTCGGGCAACTGATAAATCGGGGCGCCCGGCGGCACGTCGCGGATCACCACCGCAGTCACGCCCGGCAGCCACAGCGGCGCGTGGCCGATCTTCTCGCGCAGTTTCACAATGAACTCAGGGATTGCCATGCGCCCGAGTCTATCGGCTCGCCGCGGCAGATCCCCACGTCACTCCGCTTGCCGACGCAGGCGCCGTCGGCACTCCCGGCCCTAGTGCCTCCGGCGGTGGGGCAGGTGGATATCGTGCGCGTCGTCGAGGACCGGGTGTTCGGTCAGTGCCGGCTGCTCGAAGCTGACCCAGGTGACGCCCGCGGAGTCGAAGCATCCCGGCTCCAGTGGGTCGTTGTAGATGGCCTCGAAGTCCTCCTTGAAGGTGGCGTGGACGTGCTTGCGGCGCATCTTCAAGCTGGCGGTCAGCTCGTCGCGCTCAATGCTCAGCTCCCGGTCGAGGATGCGGAAGCGCTTGACCTGCTCCCAGGTGTTGAGGCGCTCGTTGAGCTTCGCCAGGCACTGCTGCACGAACTCGATGACCTTCGGGTGGCGGGTCATCGCCGCGAAGGCCTCGTCACTGCCGTCCTCGGCTCCGGCCCCCGAGCCGGTAACCTCCACGCCGTTGGCCTTGCACCAATCCTCGGTGGCCTTCTTCTCCAGGACGACCATGCCGACGATGTACTTGTGGCCCTCGCCGTAGGTCGCCAGCTCCATCGCAATCGGGCAGAGCCCCTTGAACTCGGACTCGATTGCCGCGGGCGCTACATACTTGCCGTTAGAGGTCTTGAACAGGGACTTCTTCCGGTCCGTGATGTAGAAGTAGCCGTCGTCGACCCGCGCGATGTCGCCGGTGTGCATGTAGCCGTCGCCGGGCAGGACCTCCTCGGTGGCCTCCGGGCGATTGTGGTAGCCGAGTAGGTTCCAGTCGCTCTTAATCAGCAACTCCCCGTCGTCGGCAAGCCGGGCGTCGACGCCCGGCAGCGGCCAGCCGATGGTGCCGACGCGGAAGGCGTCGAGGCGGGTCAGGTGGGTGATGCAGCCCTCGGTGAGTCCGTAGCCCTCGGCGATGGGCATGCCCATGGCGGTGAACCACTTGGTGATGTCCTGGTTAATCGGCGCGGAGCCGGAGATGAACATGCGCACGCGCCCGCCGAGCGCGCGCGGATCTTGGACAGGACGACGCGGTCGGCAACTGCGAGCTTTGCCCTGTGCCAGGCCGAGCTGCGGCGGCCCGCGAGTCGTGCCTCCGTGTCCTCCAGCGCCAGGCTCATGCTGACCTTGCCCAGCTTCGCCTTGACTCCGTCGCCTTCGAACTGCGCCATGATGGCGGAGTAGGCCTTCTCAAAGATACGGGGCGCGCCACCCATTAGGGTCGGCTTGACCTCCTGCAAGTTCTCCACGATCTTGTCGATGCGCCCGTCGACGGCGGTGGTCACGCCCGCGTCCGCGGAGAGATAGACCAGGAAGCGCCCGAAGAGGTGCGCCATCGGTAGCCAGATGAAATGCAGGTCATCGTCGTAAATCGTGCCGATAGAGCACACCGACGCCACATTCTTCACCCACGCCCCGTGCGTGATAATCGCGCCCTTTGGCTTGCCGGTCGTGCCCGAGGTGTACTGCAGGCATGCGACCGTATCGTGGTCGACCTGCGCAATCGCCTTGTTGACCACCTCCGCATCGTGCGCCAGGTACTCCGAGCCGAGCCGGCGCAGCTCCGCGATGGGGGAGATCCACTCGCGGATATCCTCCGCCTCTTCGCTTGACGACGCCTCCCCGGTGACGTCTGCGACGCGGAAGGTCGGGTCGATGACGAAAACCTGGTCGAGGTGCGGCACCTCGGCGCGAATGGCGAGCAGCTTGGTGACCTGGGAGGCGTCCTCGACGATGGCGACCCGAGAGCCTGAGTCCTGCAGGATGTAGGAGATGTCCTCGGCAATCGAGGTGGGGTAGATGGCGATGGACTGCACGCCGATCGACATGAGGGAAATATCCGCCTCGACCCATTCGATACTAGTGCCCGCGATGATGGCGGCCGCCGAGTCCTTGGTGAGGCCGACGGCGAGCAGTCCCGCCGAGAGTTCCTGGACGCGGTCGTTGAACTGGCTCCAGGTGAGCGAGACCCAGTTCTCCGCCACGTCCCGGAAACGGTAGGCCTCCTTGCCTGGAGTGGCGGTGGTGCGGCGGCGGATGAGGTGTCCGATGCTCGCCGCGGGGTGGTCTAGGATCTCCCGGTCGATGTGCTCTGCTTGTGGATTTGCGATTCCGTCAATCGACCAGGTCGTTCCGGGGTTTTTGACTGGGCTTGGAATGCCGCGCAGGTCGACCGGTGGCGACTGGTCGTGGGCTTCGAGGCGGCCGGTTTCCGTGTTCTTTGCGGTAGTCATGGAAGGCGCTCCTATGTGCGTGGGTCGAGGAGGGTAACGACAATCTATGCACCTGTTGATTCACAACAGTGTTGTTTTCAAAGGAAAATACTTTGTAACTTCGGAGTTCGTGTCAAAACGGGGATATTTCTCGCTTTTAAGGGGGTGGGGAAGCTCGTCGGAGGGGGGTATAGGTGCAGATCCGGGGCGTTTTTGTAAAATACCTGTTCATCATTTAAAGTTTCCCTTGTTGCAACGGGCATTCGCGAAGGCGCGTGGCAGTCGCAATGTAAGTCGGGCTCCCATCGTCTAGAGGCCTAGGACTCCGCCCTTTCACGGCGGCAACACGGGTTCGAATCCCGTTGGGAGTACCACTAAAATTTCACAATGGCCCTGTGGCGCAGTTGGTTAGCGCGCCGCCCTGTCACGGCGGAGGTCGCGGGTTCAAGTCCCGTCAGGGTCGCAAGTGTAAAACGCCAGTTCCTAATTTTTAGGGGCTGGCGTTTTTTCGCTTCTGAAAACTGTTGCCCTGGGGTGGTCGGCGTCGCATGAGGCGGTTGTGTGAAGTTTGTTGGCGCTCGCTGCAATACCTGTTCTCGCTTGTGGAATATTGTGCGAAATATTGTTCTGAACAGGTGATTTGCTAAGTTTTAGCGCTCTTCTGTAGAGTTACGTCCCGTGCACAGCGCAGGTTTTCCTCGCTGGGTACGGCGATTATGGCCCTGTGGCGCAGTTGGTTAGCGCGCGCCCTGTCACGGCGGAGGTCGCGGGTTCAAGTCCCGTCAGGGTCGCCACTTGATTAGGTTCAAGTCTGGCCAGATAGCTCAGTCGGTAGAGCGTCCGCCTGAAAAGTGGAAGGTCAGCGGTTCGATCCCGCTTCTGGCCACAATAAACCCCGGTTCCTATATGGGCCGGGGTTTTGCGTATCCCGCATCATTGCCGATTCTCCTGCTTGCATGGCGGAGGACGTCGGCAAGCGGGGTGAACTCGTCGATGCACGCGCGTCAATGCACGCGAATGTATGGCAAACCAAACATTTTTTCGTGTCGAACAGTTAGGATGTGACGCATGGCCAAGGAATATGCTTCCGCTGGAACGCTCTCGCACGATGAAACCCTGCCGTGGGTAGTACGCATCTTCGTCTACACCGACGAGCAGGGCAGCCACGCTGCCGCGAGGAAGGTCCGCGATGCATTGTCGCAACTGATTCCGGACGAGGAGGTCCAGGTGTACGAGGACGTCATGCCGGACGTCGGCCGGACCTCCTCGCTTGCTGACCTTTGGGCGGAGGCGAACCCCGGTGTCGACCCGGGGGAGCGCAAGCGCTACCGCATCAGCGTCGTGGCGCCGGGGCTCTCGCACGCGGAGCTGGCGGACCTCTCCGGCCCTCTCGCGGAGGCTGTCAGCCCGGGCTGGAGCGCCGGCAGCGCTGCCTCGCAGGTGGCCGACGGCAACGTTCCGTGCCGCGTCGCGGTGGGGCGTGCCGACGAGCACCCGGGCGAGCCGCCCCTGGTCCAGAACTAAGCAAGTCCGCATTAGGTCCGCACTGAGTCCACACCACAAGCTCATCAACCAGGAAAGGGCTGAAGAATATGGCACACACTGTTTCGCACGATGAGGCCGGTCACCGCTACGTCATCACCGTCGAGGGCGAGGAGGCTGGTTTCGCGGCCTACACGCCGGTCGAGGGCGCGCTGGACTTCAACCACACCGTCGTCGACCCGAAGTTCCGTGGCCAGGGCCTGTCCAAGCCGCTGATTTCCTCCGCGCTTGACGACGTTCGCCTCGGCGGCCGCAAGATTTACGCGAGCTGCTCGGCTGTTGCGGGATTCGTAGAGAAGAATCCCGAGTACAAGGACCTTCTGGCCGATTAGCCGCTGATTAGTCGCTGACTAAGTAACGCACCCTCGCCGTCGAGGGGGAGTGCATACAAAAAGGGGCCGGCTCCGCTTGCATCCACGAGATGGTGGAAAGCGGGGCCGGTCCCTTGGGGTTGGTACGGCCTTGGTATGGCCTTGGTATGGCGTTAGAGTCGTCGTAGTGCGCGAGCGCCCCTGGGCGCGGTTTCCTGGGCTAGATGAAGTCGCCGTCGCCCTGGACGTAGTTTGCCGGGTCGAACAGCGCCTTGTGCTCGCTGGGCTTGGCCGGGCGAGCCTTGCCGGGGATGCCGACCACGATGGAGTCCGGCGGGCAGTCCCGTGTCACGACCGAGTTCGCGCCGACCGAGGAGCCCGCGCCAATGGTGATGGGGCCGAGCACCTTGGCGCCCGCGCCGATGGTCACGTTGTCCCCGAGCGTCGGGTGGCGCTTGACCTTCTCCAGCGAGCGCCCGCCCAGGGTGACCCCGTGGTAGAGCATGCAGCCGTCGCCGATCTCGGCGGTCTCGCCGATGACGACGCCCATGCCGTGGTCGATGAAGAAGCGCCGGCCAATAGTGGCGCCGGGGTGGATCTCAATTCCGGTCAGCGCTCGCGCAATCTGGGAGAGCACACGAGCGACGCCCTTGGCCATGCCCCCGCGCAGCCACAGGCGGTGCGAGAGCCGGTGAATCCAGATGGCGTGCAGGCCCGAGTACACGATTGCGTTTTCGACGTCGCTGCGTGCTGCCGGGTCGTGCGCGCGGGCGTTGTCCAGATCCTCCTTGAGGATTCTGAAGAAGTCACTCATGGGTGTTAATCCTAGCCGGTGGGGCGAGTAGGGGAGACGAAAACCCGCTAGCGGGCGCAGCAGTGTCCGCGCTAGCGGGTTTGACGGAACTATCCAGGCTAGTCGCGCAGGTCTTCGTACAGGACGGAGGAGACGTAGCGCTCACCGAAGTCCGGAACGACGACGACGATGTTCTTGCCCTCGGCCTCCGGGCGTGCGGCGACCTCCAGGGCGGCCTTGATGTTGGCGCCGGCGGAGATGCCACCGAGGATTCCTTCGAGGCGGGCGACCTCGCGGGAGGTGCTAATTGCGTCCTCGTTGGTGACGTCGATGACCTCGTCGAGGATGTCCTGGTCGAGAATTTCCGGGATAAAGTTTGCGCCGAGGCCCTGAATCTTGTGCGGGCCAGCGGTGCCCTCGGTCAGCAGCGGGGAGGACTTCGGCTCGACGGCGACCAGCTTGATGTCCGCGTTGTGCTTCTTCAGCGCCCGGCCGGTGCCGGTGATGGTGCCGCCGGTGCCGACGCCGGCGACGAAGTAGTCGACCTTGCCGTCGGTAGCTTCCCAGATCTCCTCGCCGGTGGTGGCCTCGTGGATGGCCGGGTTGGCGGAGTTAGCGAACTGGGAGGCCAGGATTGCGTTGTCGGTGTTAGCGACAATCTCGTTGGCCTTGTCGACGGCGCCGCGCATGCCGTCGGCACCCGGGGTGAGCACGAGCTCGGCGCCGAACGCGCGCAGGACCACGCGGCGCTCCTGGCTCATGGTGTCCGGCATGGTGAGGATGACCTTGTAACCGCGGGCGGCGCCGACCATGGCCAGCGCGATGCCAGTGTTGCCGGAGGTGCCCTCGACGATGGTGCCGCCCGGCTTCAGCTCGCCGGAGCGCTCGGCTGCGTCAATAATCGCCTTGCCAATGCGGTCCTTGACCGAGTTGGCCGGGTTGTAGAACTCGAGCTTGGCGATAACGTTGCCCGGCAGGCCCTCCGAAATGCGGTTGAGCTTCACCAGCGGGGTATTGCCCACGAGCTCGGTGACGTCATTGTAAATGGTCATTTCGTCCTATCCATTCCGAAAATCACAAAGGATTTCCCAATTAGTTCGTTGTTCGTCACGTAGTGTACGCGCTTGTTTTCAAAAAGTACAGACCAGTTAGTCTATTTTTGTGTGACGTGTCCAATAACGCGCCAGCGGGCCGAGAATATTCCCCCCTTGGTGTGGCTCATTGTAGGCCCCGTAGCGGCCCTCATTGTGGTCGAGCATCCCGGCCGTCGGAGCTCGAATTTTCATAGTTGTGCATCCATATGAGGGTAAGAAGCGTTCAAAATTGTTCGTACCCATTAACATTGGATCTGATTCGCAGTTAACGGGAATGCTTTGCAAGTAGGCAGCGGCCCTCGCCACTGTGATCGAGTGCGATGCCAGGGCGCCACCAGCACTGCTGGTCAGCAGCTTTGGTAATCGCCGCGGTGCACACAAGAGTCACTCGGCAACCGGCCCGGGGAAGGCGTGCGTCGCCCGGTGTTGGAGGCTTGCCATTTCTGGCCGATTGCAGGCCCGTTGCAGCCCTCCGCCACCGACTCGTCAGCCAGGAGACCGAGCGGCGAATCATCTGCTCCGCATAAGCGGGGTGGTAATCGAGTGATGCCGTCGAGGTGGGCGGCGTCGTAGAAAGAATCGAAAAATCATGCATATTGCAGAGGGCTTCCTCCCCGTCACTCATTGCATCGGCTGGGCCGTCGCGTCCGCGCCGTTCGTCGTCCACGGCGCCATGCAGGCTAAGCGCATCATGAAGGAGCACCCGGGCAGCGGCCTCCTTCTCGGTGCCGCCGGCGCCTTTACCTTTGTCCTGTCCGCCCTGAAGGTCCCCTCCGTCACCGGTTCGACCTCGCACCCGACGGGTACCGGGCTCGGAGCAGTGATCTTCAAACCGCCGGTGATGGCCATCCTCGGCACCATCGTCCTGCTGTTCCAGGCGATTCTTCTCGCGCACGGCGGTATCACGACCCTCGGCGCCAACATCTTCTCCATGGCAATCGTCGGTCCGTGGGTCGGCTACGCGGGCTACGCGCTCACTCGCAAGCTCGGCGGTGGCCTCCTGCCGGCTGTCTTCGTCGCGGCCTTCCTCGCCGACCTGTCTACCTACGTCGTCACCTCGACCCAGCTCGCCCTGGCTCACCCGGCCGAGCCGGGCGGTTTCGCCGGCGCGTTCACGACCTTCATCGGCCTGTTCGCCGTGACCCAGATCCCGCTGGCCATCATCGAGGCCCTGGTCACCGTCATCATCGTCCGCACCCTGCTGGCCGTCGCTCACTCCGAGCTGGCCGATCTGGGTCTCTTCTCCCGCTTTACGACGAAGTCTTCCGCCCCCAGCGCGGACGACCGCGCAGGCGACGCCCCCGTTGCTGAGGCTTCCATGGCCGGAAGTGGCCGGTAGCGGATAAGCGTCGGCAAGCGAAAAAGAATTCAGAGGAGAGAAAAATGGATAACCAGAACGCTACCCAGAACCAGCAGCCGCGGAAGAATTCCTGGCTTGTGACCGGGCTGCTCATCGCGGCGATTGCGGTCATTGCGATCTTCCCGATGTTCTTCAACTTCGGCGACCCCGCCTCGGAGGAGCAGTTCGGTGGCACCGACTCCATTGCGAGCGACGTCATCATGGAAAACGACCCGAACTACACCCCGTGGTTCGAGCCACTCGTCGGCGAGCTGCCGGGCGAGGTCGAGTCCGGCCTCTTCGCGCTGCAGGCAGGCCTCGGCGCAGGCGTCCTCGGCTACGCCATCGGTTTCTACCGTGGCAAGAACCGCTCGGGGAACTCCGGAAACAAGGCCGAAACCTCCGCTGCCAGCGTCGCCGGGGCGACCGGCGCAGCCTCGTCGAAGTAGTAGCGACGGAGACGTTAAGGTAGCCGCACATGAATGCCCTTGAGGTTGCTGCATCGCGCAGCAAGTGGGCGCGGCGAAACGTGGGCGAGAAGACCCTCCTACTGGGCGGGCTTCTCGTCCTTGCCGTTTCTCTGCCGCCTATTCCATTTGCGCCAATTATTGGAGTGCTGGCCGTCGCGATTGCCGTGGTGGCAAGAGTCCCGCTGAAGCTCTACGCTGCGATGGTTCTCGCTCCCGCAACTTTCGTCCTGGTCGGCGCCTTGCCACTGTTGGTGGCGCTCGACTCCAGCGGCTTTTCGCTGTCCCCGACGGGGCCGATGCGGATGCTGGAGGTCGTGCTGCGCTCGGCGGCGGGTATTAGTTGCACGATGGCGTTCGCGCTGACGACGCCGCTGTCCGAGCTCTTGTCGTGGCTGAGCAAGCGCGGCATCCCGCGCTCCGTCACCTACCTGGCCGAGCTGATCTACCGCATGACGGGCGTGCTTATCGACTCTGCCCGGGCCATGGCGGACGCCCAGGCACGCAGGCTGGGCCATCTCAACCGCCGTTCGATGATGCGGGACACGGGTGGACAGGCCGCGGGCCTGTTCGTTATTGCCTTTTCTCGGGCCCGCAGGATGCAGCAGGGCATCGAGCTTCGCGCGGAGCCGGGGTCCATGCGGGTATTGGTCATCTCGAGGCCGCTTGACCCGCGCTTCGTATCCGTCTCTCTTGCGATTTTGGTTGCCTTGCTCGGAGCGTGGGCAGTAATGAAATGGGGAATGTAGCAATGGGTTCACTTGAGAATCACATGAATAACCGGGGCGGTCGCAGTGTCGGCAGCCACGATGGCGCTGTGTCGTCCATCGTGTCGGCCCGCGGTATCACCTACTCCTACGACCATCTGCAGGTCCTGACGTCCGCGGACATTACAATCGCGCCTGGGGAGCGGATGGCCCTGCTCGGAGCCAACGGCTCTGGCAAGTCAACTCTGCTGAGAATCCTGGCCGGGTCCCTCGAACCCAGTGGCGGCTCGATTCAACTCGACGGGCAGCCCTACGCGTACACCCGCGATGGCCGCAACGCCGTGCGACGGAACATTCAAATGGTGACGCAGGACCCGGACGAGCAAATTTTCGCCGCCAGCGTCTTCAGCGACGTCTCCTTCGGCCCTGTGAACATGGGGCTGGAGGACGACGAGGTCGTCGAACGCGTGCACCACGCCCTCGAGCTCGCCGAAATCTCTAACCTGGCTGAGCGCGTCCCGCACCAGCTCTCCTACGGGCAGCGCAAGCGCGTAGCGCTGGCAGGTGCGCTGGCCATGCGTCCGCGAGTTCTGCTTCTCGACGAGCCCTCCGCCGGCCTGGATCCGCAGGCAACGAGGCAGCTCTTGAAGACTCTTGAGCAGTTTCACCAGGATGGCACTGCTGTTGTGGTGGCAACTCACGACATCGATTTCGCCTGGAACTTCTGCGAGCGGGCCGCCGTTTTGGCGGATGGGCGTTTGAGCGTCGATGCTAAGGAAAAAATCTTGTCCGACGCGGAGTTGTTGTCTGGAGCTCGTCTTGCTCTGCCGTGGGCGCCGCTGGTGTCGAGGGCGCTGGGAATGCCGGTTTCCTACCCAGAAGACTTGCTGGGAGAGTAGGCGCGATAGGAGGGCTCTCGCGGTGTAAGCGAGAGCGCAAGTAAGTACGAGAAAGCCCGCGGGCAGGCGCGAACGCCCCTGAAAAGCTGGCAGAGCTGTCGCATTTCTCCGCCTGAATTTCACGTCACGCCTGTCCGCGGGCGATCTCAGTGGCCGGGCTCGAAGTGCCTCGGCGCATCAGGCAGGTATTCGGACTTCCTGGCGTTGCAATCGCTCGAGGGGATGACGACTGCCAGCTTTAGTGCTTTTTGTGGCAGAACCTCGATAGATGCGTTCCTACTTTTCGCCGCTTCCCAGTCGTATGAGCGAGCCAGTGCGTGAGGCGAATTTCGTTCCAGATTACCGCTGCGGGACAGTTCCGGATTCTCACCGGATTCCCTCTTGCGTCTAGCGCATAAAATTCCCCCGGGCGGTGCGTGGAGGACGCTGCCCAGAGGTTTTATGCGATAAAACCTGTTGCGAGAAATGAGAATACTTCAACGGCTTGAAAAGTGGAATAGTGCCTGGGGTGGTGGCCCGATTCGGGGGTAGATTGTGGCGTCCTGGGGCACATGGGGGAGGGTGTTGGGGAATGAAACAGGCCCCGGGTTGGCGTACCGCACCCGGCTTTTATGGGGCGCTTCGGGTGTGAATTCTGTCGCGCACGATCGCTAATACTTTACGCACTTGAAGAGAAACCTGTCTGTTTCCTAAGATTATGTGACAGATGCCTTAATGCAGGTGTACCCGTTCGGAGGGTAGTATCTGCTTTGTACAAATATTCAGCCCCGAACGGGTCACTGCCCGCTCGTAGTTGAAGAGGCGGTTAACGAGGCTTTAGTGCTCAAGCGGGAATAGAGCCTCACACCCTTGACGCAGGAGGATGCTAGATGGACCCCCACCGCATTCTGGACGATGCTGAAGTAATCAAGTCGTCCCTAGTGGCTCTCAAGAATGCGACTGGAATTCCGGTCACGCTGTACGCCGAGGTCACCGATAGCGGGAAGATGCAGATCAGCCACTGGGTGGGCCTGCGCACTCCGGCTCTCCAGAACCTCACCATCGAGTCCGGCGCGGGCGTTGGAGGCCGCGTCCTGGCAACTCGTCGCCCGGTCGGCGTGAGCGATTATCTCCGCGCAAAGGTCATCACGCACGAGTATGACGACAAGATTCGCGACGAGGGCCTGCACTCCCTGGTCGCCGTCCCTGTCATCGTCTCCCGCCTGGTCCGCGGCGTCCTCTACGGTGGCGTGCACTCCTCGGTGCGTCTCGGGGATAAGGTCCTCGAGGAGGTCACCATGACCGCCCGCTGCCTGGAGCAGGATCTCGCTGTTGTCGACGCCTGCCGCAATATGGACCGCACCGGCGGTGGCAAGGGTGGCCGCATCATGAACGGCGCCGAGTGGGAGCAGGTTCGCTCCACGCACTCCAAGCTGCGCATGCTGGCAAACCGCGTCGACGACGAGAAGCTCCGCCAGGAACTCGAAGTCCTCTGTGACCAGATGGTCACCCCGGTCCGCGTCAAGCAGACCACGAAGCTCTCCGCCCGCGAGCTCGACGTGCTGGCTTGCGTCGCCCTCGGCCACACCAACGTCGAGGCCGCCGAGGAGATGGGTATCGGCGCCGAGACCGTCAAGTCCTACCTGCGTTCCGTCATGCGCAAGCTGGGCGCGCACACTCGTTACGAGGCCGTCAACGCCGCTCGCCGCATCGGCGCACTGCCGTGATCCCCGCTTGTCGACGGCCATACGGGCCCGCCGGGCAATAGCCGTCGGCAAGCGGTGGCGAGAATTCTAGGAAGCGTCGGGCTTTTTGTGGCCCCGGCGCTTCTTCGCATTTAGAACGGCTTCGCGCTCGGCGGTGCGCTGCCCGCCGGGAACCCACTTGACGTCGTTGCCCTCGTTGGTGACGCGGGAGAGGATGAAGAGCAGGTCCGACAGGCGGTTCAAGTACTTCGCGGGCAGCACGGAGGTGGTGTCCGGGAACTGTCGGACCGCAGTCCATGCGGAGCGCTCGGCGCGGCGAGTGATGACGCGTGCGGTGTGTAGCAGTGCTGCGGCCGGGGTGCCACCGGGAAGGATGAACGAGTCCAGCTTCGGCAGGTCCTCGTTGAACTCGTCGCACCAGTTCTCAAGTTGCTCGATGTATTCGGGCTCGATGCGCAGGGGCGGGTACTTGGGATTTTCCTCGATGGGGGTCGCGAGGTCCGCTCCCGCGTCGAAGAGATCGTTTTGGATGTGGCGCAGGACCGCTGAGACGTCGTCGGAAAGCGTGCCGAGCGACAGCGCCTGGCCGATGGCGGCGTTGGCCTCCTCGCAGTTGGCGTAGGCGACGAGGCGGGCGTCGTCCTTGGGGACTCGGCTGAAGTCGGAGAGGCCGGTCGTGCCGTCGTCGCCGGTCCGGGTGTAAATGCGGGTCAGGTGAACGCTCATAATCTCAAGCCTAAGCACATTGGGCTGAAATATGGTTTTCTGGGGGAGTGGGAAATGAACGATTTCTGGTGAAGGGCGGAGCGACCCTCCGTGGTCAGGTACGCGTCGCCGGCGCGAAGAACTCCGTGCTGAAGCTGATGGGGGCGGCACTGCTCGCGCCCGGGACCACGGTCCTGACGAACTGCCCGGAGATTGACGACGTGCCTCTGATGCAGAAGGTCCTCGAGGGCCTGGGCTGTAGTGTCGCGCGGCAGGGCGACCGAATTGAGATCACGGTGCCCGAGAAACTGTCTCATCACGCGGACTTCGACGCGGTGCGCCAATTCCGTGCGTCGGTGTGCGTGCTGGGCCCGCTTACTGCCCGAACCCGGAATGCGATCGTGGCTCTGCCAGGCGGTGACGCAATCGGATCGCGTCCGCTGGACATGCACCAGTCGGGGCTGGAGAAACTGGGCGCCAAGACGTATATCCACCACGGATGCGTCGTCGCGGAGGCTGAAAGGCTGCGGGGCGCGAACATCAAGCTGGATTTCCCCTCGGTGGGAGCTACTGAGAACATCCTGACGGCCGCGGTTCTCGCCGAGGGGCAGACGGTGTTGGATAACGCCGCACGCGAGCCCGAAATCGTCGACCTGTGCAACATGTTGGTCGAGATGGGTGCGAAAATTTCCGGAGCCGGCTCGAACACCATCACGGTCGAAGGCGTTGCCGCGTTGCACCCGACGCGCCACGAAGTCGTCGGAGACCGCATTATTGCTGGTACCTGGGCATACGCAGCTGCTATGACGGGCGGCGACATCACCGTCGGAGGTATTAACCCCAAGTACCTGCACCTGCCGTTGGAGAAGCTCAAGAATGCTGGGGCGCACGTGGAAACCTATCCGCAGGGTTTCCGCGTCTCCATGTCCGGCCGCCCGCACGCCGTTAATTACCAAACCCTGCCGTACCCGGGCTTCCCGACGGATATGCAGCCGATGGCTATCGCGCTTGCAGCTGTCAGCGAGGGCACGTCGGTCTTGACGGAAAACGTCTTCGAGTCACGGTTCCGCTTCGTCGACGAGATGATTCGTCTCGGAACTGATGCCACGATTGATGGCCACCACGTCATGATCCGAGGCAAGGAGTCCCTTAGCTCTGCGCCCGTTTGGTCTTCGGATATTCGGGCGGGAGCTGGATTGGTGTTGGCGGGCTTGTGCGCGGATCCTGGCGATGTCACTGAGGTCTACGACGTCTATCACATCGACCGCGGTTACCCCGGGTTTGTGGAGACCTTGAATGATCTGGGGGCGGAGGTCCAGCGGGTGGGCGAGCGGTAGCAGCCCTCGGGAGAAATTCCTTATGTAGAGCCATGTAGAGCCGCTTGCTGGAAGACCCTTGTGCTGGACTGGTTATTGTGCCGGACTGGCCACTTTGTCGGTCAGTCCATGATTTCGAAGTTAGCTGCTCCGTAGTTCGCATTTAATCCCTGGGTCGATGGGCGTGAAATAACCTATGACCTGGGGATTGGTGTTTGTTGGTGGGGTGTGTGTAATGTATTCCGAGTCAGCGCGACCGGGGGTTGCCACTGAGATGGTGGTTGTCTTGTTTGGTTGGTGTTGGCGTTTGGGGGAAACTTCTTTTTGTGTTCATTGATTGTTCACGGCCGTGTTGGTTTGTGTTTGGTTGGTGGGTGTGATAGAGTTTCTTTCCGCTGCTCACGGGAGTTGGCTTCAGTTTTCTGGGGTTGGTCGTGTGGGTGTGTGTTGTTTGAGAACTCAATAGTGTGCCGATGTACTTACTTTTTATTTT
>NZ_ULHE01000003.1 GCF_900519355.1 Corynebacterium lactis
CAGGCCCACCAACACCAGTTGATGGGCCAAGCCGCCGTGCCTAGAATCCACCCCAAGAATTTCACTTAAGAAACCCGTTCTAGGGTTGACAAACGACATAGGGACACCCCCCCGAAGAAGAGCAGCGGGATGTAGAAGAACACCACGTAGGCCACGGCCAGTCCGTTCTGCCCGTCTTGCGGCGCGGTGAGAAACAGGAATGCAAGGTCGCCGAGCGCCGCGAAACCGGCGCCGGTCGCCGCCGGCACGATGTTGCACACCTTGGGCATCTCGCGGGCAGCAACACCATCACCGCCGCCCCCTCCCGCGAATACCGCGACCGCGCCGACCAGCAGCATGGAGACGAGGATGGAGATAATCCACGAGGCCAGCCCAGCATCGTAGGCGAGGTTGGGTTCCGGAAGGATGAGCTCGCCAATAACGCTCCACGCCATATCCCCAGGCTAGGTGAACACGCGTAACCGGACGCCTAGACACGAAAAAACCAGGTAGAAAACGCTTCTACCTGGCCATTTGGCTCCTCCAGCTGGACTCGAACCAGCAACCCTTCGATTAACAGTCGAATGCTCTGCCATTGAGCTATGGAGGAATATCCATTACCGAAAACTAGCTCCGAACCCAACCAGTTGAACTGGGCGGTTCACGCTGTCCCCTGCAACGGATAGTTACTTTACCCAGCACTTAGTTAAGTGACAAATCCCCATGTCAAAGCGCACTTTCATGCTGGTTTAACACTATCGAACCCGGCTTCCCCACCGCGCGAGCCACAATACTGAAAACGTTTTCCGTCATGCTTTTTGCAGGCCCCGTTCCTACGATGGTGGTATGTCCGACCGAGTAGTCCGCGGTGTGATTTCCCGCGAAAAAGGTGCCCCTGTAGAGCTGACCGACATCCACATCCCTTCCCCCGGCCCGAACGACGTCATCGTCGATATTCAGGCCTGCGGCGTCTGCCACACAGACCTCGCCTACCGCGACGGTGACATCACCGACGAGTACCCCTTCCTGCTCGGCCACGAGGCCGCTGGTGTGGTCTCCGAGGTCGGCGACGAGGTCACGCACGTCGCCGTCGGCGACTTCGTCGTCCTGAACTGGCGCGCCGTCTGCGGCGAGTGCCGCGCCTGCAAGCGCGGTGAGCCGCAGTACTGCTTCAACACCCACAACGCCTCCAAGCCGATGACGCTTGCCGACGGCACAGCGCTCACCCCGGCACTTGGCATCGGCGCCTTCTGCGACGCCACCCTGGTCCACGAGGGCCAGTGCACCAAGGTCGCCCCCGAAGCTGACCCGGCAGTCGCGGGCCTGCTCGGCTGCGGCGTGATGGCAGGCATCGGCGCCGCGATTAATACCGGTGGCGTCCGCCGCGGCGAGTCCGTTGCCGTCATCGGCTGCGGCGGCGTCGGCACCGCCGCAATCGCCGGCGCGAAGCTGGCCGGCGCCAGCACGATCATCGCCATTGACATCTCCGACGACAAGCTCGCTACAGCCCGCGAGTTCGGCGCCACCGAGACCATCAATTCCAAGGAGCTCGCGGCAGCCGACTCCGCCACCGGCGACGCTGATCCCGTCGTGAAGCGCGTGCGCGAACTGACCGGCGGCTTCGGCGCGGACGTGGTGATTGACGCGGTGGGCCGGCCGGAGACTTACGTGCAGGCGTTCTACGCGCGCGACCTCGCCGGCCGCGCGGTGCTGGTGGGCGTGCCCAGCCCGACAATGAAGCTGGATATCCCGCTGCTGGACGTCTTCGGCCGCGGCGGCGCGCTGAAGTCCTCCTGGTACGGCGACTGCCTGCCTGAGCGCGACTTCCCCATGCTGATCGACCTGTCGCTGCAAAAGCGTCTTCCGCTGGAGGACTTCGTCTCCGAGCGCATCGGCATCGACGAGGTGGAGCAGGCCTTCGACACGATGAAGGCCGGCACGGTCCTGCGATCGGTGGTGACGCTGTGAACGGCGAACTGCGCGTAGACCACGTGGTCACCTCGGGCACCTTCTCGCTCGACGGCGGCACCTGGGACGTCGACAACAACGTGTGGATCCTCGGCGACGACCGAGAGGTCATCGTCATCGACGCGGCCCACGAGGCGCAGCCGATCATCGACGCGGTCGCGGGCCGCAGGGTCAAGGCGATTGTGTGCTCGCACGCTCATAATGACCACATCACGGTCGCCCCGGAGCTGCAGGAGAAGCTGGACGCTCCCCTGCTGGTTCACCCCGGCGACCAGATGCTGTGGGAGCAGACCTGGCCGGACCTGGCCCACGAGGACCTCGCACACGGCCAGCGCATCGAGATTGCGGGCACGGAGGTCGTCGTGATTAATACGCCGGGCCACTCCCCCGGCTCGTGCTGCCTCTACGTCCCCGAGGCCGCGGAGCTCTTCTCCGGCGACACCCTCTTCTCGGGAGGCCCGGGCGCGACGGGTCGCTCCTTCTCGGACTTCGACACCATCATCGACTCGATCCGGGATAACCTGCTGACTCTTCCCGCCGAGACCACCGTGCGCACCGGCCACGGCGACCACACCACCATCGGTCGTGAGGCCCCGCACCTTGAGGAGTGGATCCGCCGCGGGTACTAGCTAGCTGCTGGGGTGCGCCCCTACTCCACCACGATCTTGACCGCCTCCGCCTGCAGTTCGCGGCGGTACTGCTCCATCGAGAGCAGCTCCGCGAACAGCCCGCGGTAGGCGGCTTCGTCGTCCGAGGGACGCATCCGCGACAGCAGCGCCTTGACCTGCGCGATCTGGTCGCCCACCCAGACCTCCTGCAGACGCGCCAGAATCGCCTGAGAGTACGGCCGCAGGTCCTCGGGGTCCACCTCGATCTGCTCGACGCCCAGCTCCGTCACCAGCCGCTTGACGACGGAATCCTCGGTCCCACTCATAATTGCGCTTGCCCAACTGTGCAGGTTCTGCGCGTTGTCGCCGCCGACTCCGCCGGCGGCCATCACGGCTTCGAACACGGCCCGGTAGGTGGGGTGCCCGAAGGTCTCGGGCGCCAGGGCGTCGAAGACGGGACCCGTCGTCGCCGGCTCCTGGACCGCGAGCTTCAGAGCCTCCCGCTGCGCGTGCAGGACCGGGTCCTTCGGGTTCGGATGCGGCAGGCCGGGGTTGCCGGAGTGCGCGGAGTTAGCTCGGCCCTGGTTTTCTGCCGCGCGTTCCTCCACGCGGCGCTGGAAGGGCTTGCGCTGCTCCTTCTTGGGCCGCGCTGCCTCCTCGCGGACGCGGGCCACCAACTCGGCCTCGTCGGCCCAGCCGATCCAGCCGGCAACCTCGCGGGCGTACTCGTCGCGCAGGGCCGGGTCGCGCAGTTGCGCCAGCACCGGAATCACCCGGCGCAGGCCGGAGACGCGGCCGTTGACGGTGGTGGTGTCGTAGTCGCGCAGCAGTGTGCGCAGGACGAACTCGATCAGCGGGCGGCGCGAGGCGACCAGGTCGCGAACCGCGGCCTCGCCCTTTTTCATGCGCAGGTCGCAAGGGTCCATGCCGTCCGGGGCGACCGCGACGAAGGACTGCCCGGTGAAATTCTGCTCCCCCTCGAAGGCGCGCATCGCGGCCTTCTGTCCGGCCTCGTCGCCGTCGAAGGTGTAGATCAGCTCGCCGCGGAAGAAGTTGTCGTCGAGCATCAAGCGCCGCAGGAGCTGGAGGTGTTCCTCACCGAAGGCGGTGCCACAGGAAGCGACAGCCGTCGTCACGCCCGAGGCGTGCATGGCCATGACGTCGGTGTAGCCCTCCACGATGACGGCCTGGTGGCCGGAGGCGATGTCCTTCTTGGCCAGATCCAGGCCGAAGAGGACCTTGGACTTCTTGTAGAGCATCGTCTCGGGCGTGTTCATGTACTTGCCCAAGTTGTCGTCGTCGTAGAGCTTGCGGGCGCCGAAGCCGATGACGTCCCCGCCCATGTTCCGGATCGGCCACATCAGGCGGCGGTGGAAGCGGTCGATGGGGCCCATGCGACCCATCTTCGACAGGCCGGCCTTGTCCAGCTCCTCGAAGCTAAAGCCCAGGCGCTGCAGGTGCTTGGTCAGCTTGTCCCACCCGGCCGGCGAGTAGCCGCAGCCGAACTGCTTCATGTGCTCGGCGGTGAAGCCTCGGTTTTCCAGGAACTCGCGCGCGGGCGCGGCCTCGGGCGTCGAAAACTGGGAGACGTAGAACTTCTGCGCCTCGCGGTTGGCGGCGATGAGGCGCTGGCGCGTGCCTGGCTCCTCGCGGCGACCGGTCCCGCCTCCCTCGTAGTTGATGTGGTAGCCGATCTTCTCGGCACAGGCCTCGACGGCCTCGGGGAAGGACAGGTGCTCCATTTCCATCAAGAAGCTGAAGACGTCTCCGCCCTTGCCCGTGGAAAAGCAGTGGTAGTAGCCGTGATTGGGCCGGACGTGGAACGAGGGGGTGCGCTCGTCCTTGAACGGCGAGAGCCCCTTTAAGGAGTCCGCGCCGGCAGGCTTGAGGTTCACGTATTCCCCGACGATCTCCTCGATAGGAGTGCGCTCGCGAATCGCCGCGATATCGCTGTCTGGAATTCTTCCCCGTGCCATGAGACTAACCTTACCCAACCTGGCAAGTGGGCCTGTGAGAAGATAAGCCACATGGCAGAGTGGAAGAAACTTGGCGGCGGCATCGCCGCGGCGGTGCTGGTGCTGGCGGGCAGCTATTTCGGCCTGGACCTGGGCGGAAATGACGGGAGCGGCGCGGGCGACAACCCGAACAGCTCTAGCAGCACTACCTCGAAGTCATCGCCGCAGCCGTCAGCGAAGCCAAGCCAGAAGTCCAGCCACAAGCCTGCGCCCGGCGGTAATGGCGCCACCTGCTCCGTGAATACCCTGCCGAAGGAAGCCGACCAGGTCATCAACAGGATCCTCACCGATCAGGACCACATCTACGCCGCTCACGACGGCAAGCACTTCGGCAACTACGAGGGAGTGCTGCCAAAGAAGGACAGCAGCTACTACCGCGAGTACACCGTCACCACGCCGGGAAAGTCCAACCGCGGCGCCCGGCGCATCGTCGTCGGCGGCGGCACTGAGACCGACCCGGACGTGTGGTACTACACCGACGATCACTACGAGAGCTTCTGTGTCATCCCGGACGCGGAGAATTAACCAGAGCTAGCTCGGATCAGCCCCAGGCCGCCGAGACTCCCGCGATCTTGTGGTCCAACCTCGCCACACGCGACTCCGTCATGGAGGCCAACTGGTCGACGATGACGCGCAGGCGCCCCTGGTCACTGTCGGCACGGGTGTACATCCACTGGAACATGGGGTCAAGGGCGCCCGGCGCGCCCTCCTGCAGGTACTCCGCCACGCGGTGCAGCCGGTCGCGTTCGCGGTCCTGCCTGCGGATATGGCGGGGCAAGTCCATGACGTAGAGCACTGCAATGGTCTTGAGCATGGTGACCTCCGCCAGGATGGACGCGGGGACGGCGAGGTCGGCGTCGTAACGCCCGAGCGGCAGCGAGGAGCCTGCGGTGGAGCGGGTGCCGGCGACGGAGGCGGTGACGAAGCGCCCCACGAGTTCGGAGGTCATGCGTTTCAGCGCGACCAGGGCGTGCAGGGATCCGTCGTAGGACGCGGCGGCGGAGACGACGGGCAGGCTGGCCAGGCGGCCGGCGGCCTCGACGAGTTCGGCGGGGTCGCCACCGAAGGCCGCCGCGCCCTTGTCTGCCAGCGCCGCCAGCTCGACGGTGTCCCACAGGACGCCGAGGTCGATGCGGCCGGAGACGATGCCGTCCTCGACGTCGTGGACCGAGTAAGCGACGTCGTCGGACCAGTCCATGATCTGCGCCTCCAGACACTGCCGACCGTAGGGCGCGCCCTGGCGGATCCACTGCAGGATCGCCGCGTCCTCGGCGTATGCGCCGTACTTGTGGCGCACCTGGCCGTCGGGCCCCACGGGGGTCCACGGGTACTTACAGGCGGCGTCCAGGGCGGCTCGCGTCAGGTTCAGGCCACAGGGCTCGCCGGTACCGTCCAGGACCTTGGGCTCCAGGCGGGTGAGGATGCGCAGCGTCTGCGCGTTGCCCTCGAAGCCGCCGCAGCCCGCGGCGATCTCGTCCAGGGCCCGCTCGCCGTTGTGGCCGTAGGGCGGGTGCCCGATGTCGTGTGTGAGGCCGGCCAGCTCGGCCAGGTCCTGGTCGGCGCCGAGCTCGGCGGCAATGCCGCGCGCGATCTGAGCGACCTCGAGGGAGTGGGTCAGCCGAGTGCGCGGGGTGTCCCCCTCGTGAGGCCCGACCACCTGGGTCTTATCCGCGAGCCTGCGCAGCGCCGCCGAGTGCAGCACGCGGGCCCGGTCGCGCGAAAAGGCGGCGCGGTGAGTCTCCATCGACTCCACCCCGGGCAGCAGCGATTGCTTCGGCGCCTCCTCCACGATGCGGGAGAGCTCGAACGACGAATAAGAATAGGTACCAGCCACGTGAATATTGTTACGTATCCTTGGGGTTATGTCTGACAGGAATCGCGTGTTTCGCCCCCTTTGCTTGGCCGCAACCGGCGCATTCGTCGGCCTCGGCGCTGTTTTGCTGCCCGCCGCGGATGTCCCCTTGCCGTTGGGCGCATCGTCGTTAAGCGTGCCGACGGCGCGGGCCGAGTCCCCGCGCGACGTCACGGGCGACGTGGCGGATCTGGCCGGGGTGCTCACGGTGGAGCAGGAGGCGGAGCTGGCGAAGAAGCTGCAGGCGCTGAAGACCGAGCACAAGGTGGTGCTGAGCGTCGTCTACATCAACTCGTTCGACGGCGTGCCGCCGGAGGATTGGGCGCGCGACCTGTGGACCCGCAAGGGCTCGGTTCCGAACCGAGGTGTCTACGTGGTGGCGGTCGGCGATGGCAACGTCGGTTCGTGGGTCGGCGACAAGTTCGGCATCAGCGGAAATGACCTGAATTACGCGACACAGGAGCCACTGTCCGCGCACCAGTTCTACGAAGCAGGTCTCGCCGCTGCCGACGCGGCTGGCGGCTCGGTCTCAGGCAGCCCCGCGGCGGGCGGCTGGGCGCTGGGTGCGGGCCTCGGCGGCGCCGCTGTCGTGGGTGGCGGAGCGTGGGCGTTTAGCCGCCGGGGTAAGCGCAAGCGCGCGGAGGAGGAGCTCCAGCGCGGCCGCGCGATCGAGCCGCAGGACACGGGCGCGCTGGAATCCCTGTCGACTGCGGCTCTGGACGAGCTCGCGCACGAGGAAATCGTCAGCACCGACGAGTCGATCCGCAAGGCCGTCACCGAGCTGGAGCTGGCGCGCGCGGAATTCGGCCCGGAGCGCGTCCGCCCCTTCGATCAGGCCCTCGCCCACTCCCGCAAGACCCTCGCCCGCGCCTTCGAGCTGCGCCAACATCTTGACGACGGCCAGGTCACCGACGAGATCGAGCGCCGCAGCCTCATGATTGAAATCATCACGACCTGCGGCAGCGCCGACGACCAGATTGACGCACAGTCGGGCAACTTCCAGAAGCTGCGCGAGGAGTTGATCAATGCGGACCAGACGCTGGCGAAGCTGACCCAGCGCAGCGTCGACCTGCGTGCTCGGTTGCCCCGCGCCCAGCAGATCTTGGGCGAGCTGAGAACCAAGTACGACGAGGCGATGCTCGCTTCCGTCTCCGGCAATGTGGACCTGGCTGCGGAACACCTCGGCCAGGCAGACCAGGCTTCCACCAAGGCTCGCGAGATTGCGGCTCTGCCCGCCGGCCAGCAGGGCGGGCTCATCGACGCGCTCTCCGCCACCGACCTGGCGCTCACCCAGGCCGACAAGCTGCTGGCGGCCATCGAGCACGCGGAGTCGGATATTGCGCGCGCGTCGAGCAACCTTGACGCGCTGATTGCCGAGGTCCGCGGCGAAATTGACGAAGCTACGAACCTTCTCGCCGCACCGGAGGGCACCGAGATCGACCGCGACCGACTGGCGGCCGCCATCGAGTCCGGCCGGGAGGCCCTCGGCGCTGCGGAGAACACCTCCGGCACCGATCCGCTGTCGGCGTGGACCCGGCTTACCGACGCCGACGAGGCCCTGGATATCGCCCTCGATTCGGCTCGCGACAAGGCAGCTTCTTACGCCCGGGCTACGGCGACGCTGCGCAACAGCATGCGCGATGCCGAGAACTACCTGCATGCGGCAGCTGACCTCATCGATACGCACCGGCGCGTCGTCGGCGCCAAGGCGCGGACTAGGCTGTCCGAGGCCCAGCGCGCATACGACCTTGCGGCTGGCAGCGCGGAGAAGGACCCGCGCAGGGCGCTCACGTTTGCACGGCGGGCCCGCAAGTTGGCGGCCGAGGCGGCCGACCTGGCTAAGCGGGACATTGACCGCTACGAGAACCAGCGCCGGGGCGGCGACAACTCCGGCGCGATGATTGCGGGCATGATCCTGGGCAGCATGTTGAACAACAACGGCGGCTTTGGCGGTGGCTTCTCCGGTGGCTTCGGTGGCGGAGGTGGCTTCGGTGGCGGAGGTGGCTTCTCCGGCGGGGGCAACGGCGGCTCGATGGGCTTTTAAGCAAAGCGTCGCACCTCAGTCTCACAAGGAGTCCCCGTCCCCCGGCTCGCCTCTGGATTCAAGAAATAAAGTGAGCGTTTTTTCGAATACCCCTTGCACCCTAGTTCGAACCTCTGTACGATGATGGTAGTTGAGAAACGTTAGAGTACCCATAGGGGGAGGGACTCACTCATGGGGGACACAACTGGGGCCTACTGGGCCCATCAGCAACCGGAAGACCCACTCTCGCAAAAGTTGCGAGCATCAAACAGGGCGCTGCTCGCTCTCATCGAGGCATGCTGTCCCGAGGGCGATGCGGATGTCGAATATCACGCTGCCACCTTGAGTATTCGCCTCGGGCTCAGCCGCGGAAAGGTCCTCCAGCTCTGCGAGATTGGATTGATGCTGCGCCGCATGCCACGCGTCGCCGAACTTGCGCGCGAGACCGAGGCCCTTGGCCTTTCGCACCTCAACATCATCGCTAACGGCACCTATGCCATTAGCGACGAGCAAATTCACGCGGTGGAGAACCACGTCATCGGGTTACTCACACCCACGAGACCCCGGCAGGCCATGATCGGACCGCGGAAGCTGAACACCAAAATCGGCGATATCGTCGCGGAGTACGACGATCGTGCTCGGGGCGATGGCACAATCCCCCAGATCACGACTGCAGAATCGGTCACGATCGCCGCACTGCCCGACGGCAAGTACTCCCAAATCATTGCGACTCTCCGCAATGACCGAGCACACGTCGTCAAGCAGGCTCTGGATGCCGCGGTGACCACACTGAACAACAAACGACGGGCAGAACTGGCGGAGCAGGCTAGAGAGTCGGAAGCTTCAGCCCCCGAGAAAGCGCCCGAGTCCGCTGCAGAGTCCGAAGGCAAGGACGCACCACGCGCGACATTAGCCGATGCGTTGATTGCCCTCATCCGGCAACAGACTACGGCTGATGTCGTCCTCAACGTCTACCGCAGCCCGGACGCTGGGGAAGCTTGGCTCGACGGCGCCGGCTGGCTCGGGGCTCTCGCCACCGCCGAATGGATGCGGGAGGTTACCCACCTTCGGCTTTCTGGCGACGGCGCCGCCGAGTCCTACCGCCCCACTGACGCTCAAGTCGCGCGCGTTCGCGGCCGAGACGGGACCTGTAGGTTCCCCGGATGCGAGGCTCCTGCGCACCAGTGCGACCTGGACCATATCAAGCCCTACAACCATGACGCCCCCGAGGAGGGAGGTCCCACCGATACCGAAAATCTTCATTGCCTCTGCCGTCGACACCACAACCTGAAAACCCATGGTCTTTACAACGTCACGGCATACTCGGACGGAACCGAACTATGGACTTCCGTGGACGGGACCACCGCGGCGACGAGCGTCCCCTCCGGCCCCATGGCGGGATTCGGGCGACAGACCTTTGACCAGCGATTGACGCGAAAGACCAAAGCCAGGCAGAAGAACTACATTGACTGGCTGTTGTCGTTTTCGGTGTCGACAATCTTTGTCATGGATGAAGAGGACGAGGAGGATTGGGATGACGAGGAGGACCAGGCCGACCACGACGAGCCCCAGAACTAGTCCTAGCGCCGAATACTCCGACGCCCATCCACCGCAGCTACCGCAAGGGCAGCGGCGATGAGCCAGTCGGCCGCTGCTTCCTGCTCGGGGGAATAGCGCGAATACACCGCGAAGTCCATGTTGGCAGAGTCACTGCGCACAACGCGCGCCTGCTCGACGCCAGGTTCTCGCGTCGAAAAGACCGATCGCACTCCCCTGCCCTGGCTGGGCATGAGGTAGGAACGCCCCGAGGAAGAGTCGGTCAGCACGAGCACGGCGGTGGACAATCGCCTGGTCTTTACGTTCCACAGAACCCCATTGGGCGACAGCAACCCGAACGCGCCAAAAGCCCCATCGCGCTGACTCCAGCCAGACGATAGGGCCTTACGCTCTGCGTTTGCCGAGGCATCGTAGACGATGCCATCAGAAACAGTCGCTACACAATCCACGCCCAAATCATATACGCAATCAGCGCAATCAGGCAGACGGTCAAAATCCAGGTCGACGACACCATCCGGGATTCCAGCACGCGACGCGCGCTGTAAACCAGGAAGACCTTCTCCTCCTCGGGGAGAGCGCGCCCCTCGTCAGTGTCGAACTGCACTTCGGCGTGGCGCACGCCCCGCGACGCCCCGGTGAACTGTCCCCACTTCATGCCGCTAGCGGCATTTTCGATGACGTAGTTCGTGGACCCCTCGCACACCAGCTTCGCCTCGGGCCGGCCCTCGCCGAAGGTCACCGAGAGCTGCTTCGCCCGGGAAATCTTGTCGCGGTCGGAGGCCGTGGTCGTGAAGACACGACCGTCGGGAAGCGTGGCGGAGATGCGGTGATCCGCGGAGGCGTCGATGACCCACTCTCCATCGACGGTGTGGAGTCGGTCGCCCTGCTCATCGCGGACATAAGAGCCGATCTTCTCGCCCTCGTTCAGGATGGGCCAGGTCTGCTCCTTGTGATCGTGCGTAACGTCACCCAGGCTGTACGACTGCCAGGTCACTTCCTCAGCCATTAGCAGCCCACCAGGCGAGCGGCGAGGTAGCCTTCGAGCTCGTCGATCTTGACGCGCTCCTGCGCCATGGTGTCGCGGTCACGGACGGTCACGGAATCGTCCTCGAGGGTATCGAAGTCGACGGTGACGCAGAACGGGGTACCGATCTCGTCCTGGCGGCGGTAACGACGGCCGATAGCGCCGGAGGTGTCGTAGTCGACTGCCCAGTTCTTGCGCAGGCGATCGGCGACGGCCTCCGCGGTCGGGGTCAGGGTGTCCTTCTTCGACAGCGGCAGGACGGCAACCTTGATCGGAGACAGGCGCGGATCCAGCTTCAGCACGGTGCGGGTGTCGGTGCCGCCCTTGGCGTTCGGCACCTCCTCCTCGGTGTAGGCGTCGCACAGGAAGGCCATCAGCGCGCGGGTCAGGCCGAAGGAGGGCTCGATGACGTACGGGATGTACTTCTCGCCGGTGACTTGGTCGTGGTAGCGCAGGTCCTCCTTGGAGTGCTCGATGTGGCAGCCGAGGTCGTAGTCGGTGCGGTTGGCCACGCCCATCAGCTCGCCCCACTCGTTGCCGGTGAAGCCGAAGCGGTACTCGAAGTCGATGGTTCCGGCCGAGTAGTGCGCGCGCTCGTCCTCCGGGACGTCGAACTTGCGCATGTTCTCCGGGTTCACGCCGAGGTCGATGAACCAGTCCCAGCAGGCGTCGACCCACTCCTTGAACTTGTCGTCGGCGTCGTCGGGAGCGACGAAGTACTCGATCTCCATCTGCTCGAACTCACGGGTGCGGAAGATGAAGTTGCCCGGGGTGATCTCGTTGCGGAACGCCTTACCGGTCTGGCCGATGCCGAACGGCGGCTTGATGCGCGCGGTGGTCATGACGTTCTTGAAGTTGACGAAGATGCCCTGCGCGGTCTCCGGGCGCAGGTAGTGCAGGCCCTGCTCGTTGTCGACCGGTCCGAGGTAGGTCTTCATCAGGCCCGAGAACATCTGCGGCTCGGTCCAGTTACCCGGCTGGCCGGTCTCCGGATCCGGGACGTCGGCCAGGCCGTTTTCCGGCTTGTGGCCGTGCTTGGCCTCGTAGGCCTCGATCAGATGGTCCGCGCGGTAGCGCTTGTGGGTGTGCAGGGACTCCACCAGCGGGTCGGTGAAGGTCGCGACGTGGCCGGAGGCCTCCCAGACCTGGCGCGGCAGGATGATGGAGGAATCCAGGCCGACGACGTCCTTGCGGCCGGTGACGAAGGTCTTCCACCACTGGCGCTTGATGTTTTCCTTCAGCTCCACGCCCAGGGGACCGTAATCCCAGGCCGAGCGGGTACCGCCGTAGATCTCACCACACGGGTAGACGAATCCCCTGCGCTTACACAGGTTGGCGACGGTATCGACAACAGACTTAGGTGCCACGGCCTAGACAACTCCTTAAGAAAAAATCACCGGCCCGCCGGCCGGTTTAAAAATGTCCCCTACACTCTAGCGCATCTTGTACGTGTAATTCCGGGTAGTGTCGATGTCATGGTTGGAGGACATAATCACGACAAAGTTGGACGGCAGATCGGGCAGCGCAGCACCCGGCAGCGCCGCGCAGTGGTCGAGGTCATGCGCGATACCCAGAACTTCCGCTCCGCCGCGGACATCCACCGCGAACTCACCGATCGCGGGGACAAGGTCGGCTTGACGACGGTCTACCGCACCCTACAGTCGCTGGCCGAGATCAAGGCCGTCGATGTGCTGCATCAGAATAACGGCGAGGCACTCTACCGCCTCTGCGGCGACCACCATCACCACCACCTCGTGTGCACCGACTGCGGCGAAACCGTCGAGGTTACCGGCGGCCCTGTGGAGACGTGGGCGCACGACCTCGCCAAGAAGCACGGCTTCAGCCTGACCGGCCACTCCGCCGAGGTCTTCGGCCTGTGCGAGAACTGCCAGCGCAGTCAGGCGGACTAGGCTCCCTCAGCTAGGCTCCCTCAAAAGCTCAGGCTTTACCAAACCTGCGGTCCCGCTTGGCGTACTCCACCACGGCCGCGCGCATGTCGTCCCGGCCAAAGTCCGGGAAGAGTTTGTTCTGGTAGACCATCTCGGCGTACGCCGACTGCCAGATTAGGAAGTTGGAGGTGCGCTGCTCGCCGGAGGGGCGCAGGAATAGGTCGACGTCCGGCATCGTCGGCTCGTCGAGGAACTGCGCGAAGGTCTTCTCCGACAGGTCGTACTCGCTCAGCTCCCCCGCCGCGGCCCGGCGCGCGATTTCCTTCGCCGCATCCACGATCTCCGCGCGGCCGCCGTAGTTGACGCACATGTACAGCGTCAGCGCGTCGTTGTCCTTGGTCTGCTCCTCGGCGATTTCGAGCTCCTTGATCACCGAGCGCCACAGCCGGGGCCTGCGCCCCGCCCAGCGCACGCGCACATTCTTGGAGTCCAGCTCGTCGCGGCGCCTGCGCAGCACGTCGCGGTTGAAGCCCATCAGGAAGCGGACCTCATCGGTGGAGCGGCGCCAGTTCTCCGTCGAGAACGCGTACGCCGACAGGTGCTTGACGCCCATCTCCAGGCAGGCGTCGACGCACTCCATCAGCACGGCCTCGCCGCGCTTGTGCCCCTCGGTGCGTTTCAGGCCCCGCTCCTGGGCCCACCGCCCGTTTCCGTCCATCACGAGGGCGATGTGGTTGGGCACGAACTGCTGGGGCACGGGAGGATTCAACACGCCTCCCATTGTGCCCTATTGTTGGGCCCTATTGTTCCCAGAACGCGTCGACATACTCCAGCGCGCGCACCCGCCGCCCCAGGTGGTACTGCAGGTGCTTCGCCGTGAGAATCCGAGCTGTCGCGGCCATCGCCTCGAATCCGCTTTCCGACGTGTCCACGGCCTCCCACGCCCCGTGCGCCAGCAACCACATCAGGTGCAGGACTTCCGTGGGCGGGGTATCCGCGCCAGGCGGGCGGCAATTGGTGCATACGGCGCCGCCCTGCTCGGGCGAAAACGCGTGGTGCGGGCCGGCCTTGCCGCAGCCGGCGCACTCGAAAAGGCTGGGCTGCCAGCCGGCCTGTCCCATCGCCTGCAGGATGTATGCCATGAGTGTCAGGTCCGGGCGGTGCCTGCCGGCCGCCAGGGAGTCCAGGGCGTTTGCTGTCAATTCCCAGAGCTCCGGCGCCGGGACCTGCTCCTCGCCGATGATCCGCTCCGCCACCTCCAGCACGGCGCACGCGCAGGTGTAGCGGGCGTAGTCGTCGACAAGCGGGGCGGCCCAGGTGCGCACGGTGTCGGCGCCCGCGATGGTGGACAGGCCGCGGCGGGGGTAGATGTTCACATCGACGTCGACGAACGGCGCCAGGCGCGAGCCGAAGCGGCTCTTCGCGCGGCGCACGCCCTTGGCCACTCCTCGGACGATGCCGTGGTCGCGGGTGAACAGGACGATGATGCGATCGGCCTCGCCGAGGTCGTAGCGGCGCACGACCAGGGCACGGTCGCGATACGGCTCCACTGCCTATCGCTTCCCTAGAAGCCCAGGCGGCCCAGCGACTTCGGGTCGGACTGCCAGTCTTTCAGCACCTTGATGCGCAGGTCCAGGTAGACATTCTGCCCCAGCAGGGCGATCAGCTCCTTGCGGGCCTTGTGAATCGTGGTGCCCATGCGGCGGCCGTCGCGGCCCATCAGGATGGTCTTCTGGCCGGGGCGCTCCACGTAGATGACGGCGTGGACGTCGAGGACGCCCTCGCGGTCCTCATTCGGCAACACCTCGTCGATCTGGACGGCCACAGAGTGCGGCAGCTCGTCGCGCAGGCCGCCGAGCGCCGCCTCGCGGATCAGCTCCGCCATGCGGGTGTCGCGGTCCTCGTCGGTGACGTGATCCGCCGGGTACAGGCGCGGGCCCTCCGGCAGCAGGGAACCCATGACCTCGACCAGGGTGTTGATGTTCTCGCCGGACACCGACGACATCGGCACCAGCTCCGCGTCGGGCCCCAGCAGCTCCTGGAGCTCAATCAGGCGCTCGATGATGGTGTCGCGCGAGACCTTGTCCGTCTTAGACACGATGCCCATGATGTTGCTGCACTGCTTGGACACATTCTCGTAGATCCAGCGGTCTCCCGGGCCCAGCTTCTCGTCGGCCGGGATGACCAGCGCGACCAGGTCCACGTCCGAGTAGGTCTCGTGCACCATGTCGTTCAGGCGCTCGCCCAGCAGCGTGCGCGGCTTGTGCAGGCCGGGGGTATCCACCACGACGATCTGGCAGTTGTCCCGGTGCACCACGCCGCGCACCGGGTGGCGGGTCGTCTCCGGCTGGTTCGCGGTGATCGCGATCTTCTCCCCCACCAGCGCGTTCGTCAGCGTCGACTTGCCCGTGTTCGGCCGCCCGACGATCGAGACGAAACCGGAGCGGAAGCCCTCCGGCGCCGAGTAGTCGTCGGCCTCGCCGCCCATTCCGGCGGCCGAGAGCATGTCATCAAGATTGCCCATTATTGCTCACTTCTTCCTCGGGCTCACGGCCCGCGGTCGGCTCCACCACCACAGTTGTCACCCTCATGCGACCACGGCGGTCGCGGGCTCCCTCGGCGGTAAACTTCAGTCCTGCATATTCTACGTGCGATCCCGGCAGCGGCACGCGCCCCAGCTCGTAGGCGATCAGCCCGGAGACTGTATCGACCTCCTCCTGGAGGTCCTCGTCGAACTCGATCACCCGGCCGTGGCCCTCCTCGTAGAGCTCGGCGAGCTCGCCCAGGCCGAGGCGGCCGATGACGCGGTAGGCGCCGTCGCCAAGCGGCTCGATGGGGGCCTGCTCCGCGGCGTCGTACTCGTCGGCGATCTCGCCGACGATCTCCTCCAGGATGTCCTCGATGGAGATCAGGCCCGCGACGGAGCCGTACTCGTCGATGAGCACGGCGATATGGTTGCGGTTGCGCTGCATCTCGTCGAGTAGGTCGTCCAGCGGCTTCGAGTCGGGCACGAATACCGACGGGCGCATGACCTCGGCGACGGAGACGCCGCGGCCGCCGTCGGTACGCGCGTAGGTGCGCGCGACGATGTCCTTCAGGTAGACCACGCCGACGACGTCCTCGACGCTCTCCCCGATCACCGGGATGCGGGAGTGCCCCGAGCGCACGCACAGCGCGACCGCCTGGCCACAGTGCTTGTCCGACTCGATCCACACCATCTCCGGACGGGGCACCATCACGGCGCGTGCCGACGTCTCCGCCAGGTCGAACACGGACTGAATCATCCGGCGCTCGTCGTGCTCAACAATGCCCTTCTCCTGGGCGATGTCGACCATCTCGCGCAGCTCGACCTCGGTGGCAAACGGGCCGTCTCGAAAGCCGCCGCCCGGCGTGATGATGTTGCCCAACCAGATCAGAATCTTCTCGATGGGCCGCATCACCTTTGCGAGGAAGCCGAGGACGACCGCGCTGCCCAGAGAAATCGAGTACGGGTTCTTCCTGCCCAGCGTGCGCGAAAAGACGCCCAGCACCAAGAAGGTAAACAGCGACAGCACGCCAATCGCCGCCGCGATCGCCCACTCCTGCGGCGCGAAGAGCTGCAGGCACAGCGCGGCGATGGCGACCGCTCCCGCGGACTCGCACAGCGTGCGCAAAATCACCAGGACGTTGACGTGACGTGCCCGATTGTCGACGACCTTGAGCAGCGCGCCGGCGCCGGAGGCCTCCTCGCGCTGCAGCTCCGCGACGCGGGCGCGGGAAATGGCCGACACCGCGGTCTCCACGGTGTTGAGCGCGCCGGCGCACAGCATCGCGACGACGGCGATGACGGCAAGCGACATCATCGCTCGTTAGAGCGCTCGGGGAACGCGTTCGGGGTAATCGGCTTCGGCGTGAAGGTCACGCCTCGGCGGTCGATGTCGTCGTACCAGTCGGCGAGCAGCCCATTCTGCAGGGAGAACATCTGGCGCTCCTCCTCCGCCGTGACGTGGTCATAGCCCAGCAAGTGCAGCACGCCGTGAACGGTCAGCAGCACCAGCTCGTGGCTCAGCGGGTGGCCCGAGCGCTCGGCCTGACCCGCCGCGAACTCCGGGCACAGCACGATGTCGCCCAGCATGGACGGGCCCGGGTCGGCGGCGTCCGGGCGGCCGGAGCCGGGGGTCAGCTCGTCCATCGGGAAGCTCATCACGTCCGTGGGCCCCGGCAGGTCCAGCCAGCGCACGTGCAGGTCCTCGATCGTCTTCAGATCGACGATATGGATGCTCAGCTCGGCGGCCGGGTGCACGTCCATGCGCCCGAGCGCGTAGCGCGCCACATCAATGAGGGACTCCTCGTTGACGCCCTCGCCCGACTCGTTGAAAACCTCAATGCTCATGCTCTACGCGTCCTCATCTTTCTTGTCGCCGTCTCTCCTGCCGTCGTTTGATGTGACCGTCTTCTTGCGGCCCTGCGGGATACCGGCCTCGTAGGCGTCGAAGTCGTCGTAAGCCTCGACGATGGCGGTGACCAGCGGGTTGCGAACAACGTCGGTGGAGGTCAGCGCCGGGAAGGCGATGCCGGGGACCCCGCGCAGCACCTCGCGGGCCACGGCCAGGCCGGACTTCTGACCGCGCGGCAGGTCCACCTGGCTGGCGTCGCCCGTAATGACCATCTTGGAGCCGAAGCCCAGGCGGGTCAGGAACATCTTCATCTGGGCGGGCGTCGTGTTTTGCGCCTCGTCCAAGATGATGAAGGCGTTATTCAGGGTGCGGCCGCGCATGTACGCAAGTGGCGCCACCTCGACGACTCCCGTCTCCATCAGCTTCGGAATCAAATCCGGCTCCAGCATCTCGCGCATGGCGTCGTGAAGCGGGCGCAGATACGGGTCGATCTTCTCGTGCAGGGTGCCGGGCAGGAAGCCCAGGTTCTCTCCGGCCTCGACGGCCGGGCGGGTCAGGATGATGCGCTCGACCTGCTTGTCCTTCAGCGCGGCGACGGCCTTTGCCATGGCCAGGTACGTCTTGCCGGTGCCGGCGGGGCCGATGCCGAAGACCACGTTGAAGCGGTCAATAGCGTCGACGTAGGCCTTTTGGCCTTCCGTCTTCGCGCGCACGGTGCGACCGCGGTGGGTCACGATGCCGCTGCCGAGCACCTCGCTGGCCGACTTCTCTCCGCGGTCGACGATGCCGACAGCCCGGCGCACCGAGTCCAGGGAGAGCTCGTGGCCACGCCGCGCCATGGACTCCAGCTCCTTGAAGGCTCGCGTCGCCAGCGACACGTCCGAGGGAGCGCCCTTAATGGTGACGACGCCGCCGCGCACGTGCACGTCGGCAGCTAGCAGGGTCTCCAGCAGGCGCAGGTTCTGATCGGCGTGGCCGACCACGACCGGGGCCAGCTCGTCATCGAGCTCGACGACCGCGGTTGTTTGGGTTTTCACAGGAAATTTCGTCATTAATCGCCTATCTTAATGGCCCCAGCGCTAATGGCCCCAGCGTTCGGTCAGCGGGCCGAGCGCGTTAATTGCCGCAGCCCCCGCCAGGGCGCTGCGCAACACCGTCGGGCCCAGCACGACCGAGTCCGCTCCCGCCGCCCGGAAAGCCGCTAGCTCCTCCGGGCTCACGCCGCCCTCCGGGCCGACGACGAAAACGACGTGCCCGGCGCCCCGCGCGCGCTCTGCGAACTGGGCAAACGAGGCCGTCTCCTCCTCGTGCAGCACGGCGACTGCGCCGCCGTCCGCGACGACCTCGCGCACCAGGTCCAGGACCTCGGAGGTCGAATGCAGCGGCTCAACCGGCGGAATCCACGCCCGCCGGGCCTGCTTCGCGGCCTCCCGCGCCGCCGACTGCCACTTGTCACGGGCCTTGTCTGCCTTCGCGGCGCCGTTCCACCTGGCCACGCAGTTGGTGGCGGCCCACGGAATGACACAGTCGACCCCGGACTCCGTCATCAGGTCGACGGCCAGCTCCGCTCGGTCCGACTTCGGCAGCGCCTGCACGACGGTGACGTGCGGCGTCGGGCGCTCTCGGCGCTCGGCCTCTATTACGCGCACGTGCACCTCGCGAGGGTCGACGTGCATCAGGGCGCCCCGAACCACGAGGTCGGCCCCGTTGGCCAGGTAAATCTCCGAGCCCTCCCGCAGTCGCCTCACGCCGATGTGCTTGGCCTCCGCGCCCCGGACGACGACGATCTCGCCGATACCGGGTAGCTGGTCGAAGTCTCCGAGGAATACTGGCAAACTCATCGTCTACTCACTCACAACCCGATTACTAACGGCGGCGGAAGCGGGAGAAGAAGCCGCGGTGATCCGCAGCATCGGAGACCTTCGCGTCGTCCCCGCGGTGGTCGCGCAGCTCCTCGAGCAACTCGCGGGAGCGGCGGTCCAGCTTCGTCGGCACGGAGACGCCCACGTGCGCAATCAGGTCGCCGTTGCCCTCGCCGCGCAGGTGCGGCATGCCCTTGCCCTCGACGCGAATCTCCTGCTCCGGCTGGGTTCCGGGGTCGACCGTCAGGGTCATCGGGTTGCCCAACAGATCGTCGACCTCGAAGTCGGTGCCAAGCGCGGCGTCGACCATCGGCACCGAGACGTCCAGGTGCAGGTCGTCGCCCTCGCGCTGGTAGACCGGGTGCGTATCCATCTGCACCTCGACGTAGAGGTCGCCGGAGGGGCCGCCGCCCGGGCCGACCTCGCCCTGGCCCGCCATGCGGATGCGCATGCCGTCGGAGATGCCCGCCGGCACGTTCACGGTCAGGTCGCGGCGGGCGCGGACGCGGCCGTCGCGCCACAGTTATCGCACGGGTCCGGGATGACCTCGCCGGTGCCCTGGCAGGTCGGGCACGGGCGCGAGGTCATTACGTTGCCCAGGAAGGAGCGCTGGACCTGCTGAATCTCGCCGGTGCCGTTACAGGTGCCACACACCTGCGGCTTCGACTTCGACTTCGAACCGGTGCCCTCGCACACGTCGCACAAAACGGCGGTGTCGACGGTGATGGACTTGCGGACGCCCGTGTAGGCCTCGTCCAGGCCCAGCGAGATGCGCAGCAGCGCGTCAGCGCCCGGCTGCACACGGGTGCGGCGCTGGCGCCCACCGCCCTGGCCGCCGAAGAAGGCCTCGAAAATATCGCTGACGCCGCCCCCGCCGAAGCCGCCGAAACCGCCGCCGGCCATGCCGCCCGACGGGTCCATCGGGTCTCCGCCCATGTCGACAATCCGGCGCTTCTCCGGATCCAACAGCACCTCGTTCGCCTCGGAGGCCTCGCGGAACTTCTCCGCCGCCTCCTCGTCATCCGGGTTACGGTCCGGGTGGTACTTCAGCGCGAGCTTCCGGTACGCCTTCTTAATCTCAGCGTCCGTCGCGTCCTTGTCCACACCGAGGATGCCGTAATAGTCGCGTGCCAACTTTAGCTACTTCCTTTCAATACCCGACCAACGTACTGTGCAACAGCCGCGACCGAGGAAATTGTTCCCGGATAATCCATATACGTGGGGCCTACCACTCCCATGCCACCCAGGATCTCCCCCTCGGCGCCGTAGCCGGTGGAGACCACCGAGGTACCCCGGAGCTCCTCGTCCTCGTTCTCCTTACCAATGGAGACCTGGACCCGGTGCAGATCCTGCGCCGCCGACAGCAGCTTCAGCACCACGACCTGCTCCTCCAGCGCTTCGAGAACCACCGGCAGAGTGGAAGGCAAGCGACCGTGGATATTACCACGCGTCAGATTCGACGCCCCGGACAGGATCAGCCTGTCGTTCGGCCTCTCGATCAACGACTCCACCAGCACCGTCGAGCACCGGATGATCACATCCCGGAGGCTGCGAGGAGCGTTGACCGCGAGGTCCGAGATCGCGACCGCGGCGTCGGAAAGCGTGTGCCCGCCCATGGCGCGGTTCAGGTGCTCGCGCAGCTGCGGCACCGAGTCCGGGTCTAGCGGGGCGGCCAGCTCCACGTTGCGCTGCTCCACGCGCCCGGTGTCGGTGATGACCACCAGCAGCAGCCGCACGTCGGCCAGCTGCACCACCTCGCAGTGGCGCACGCGCGAGACCTGCAGCGTCGGCACCTGCACCACCGCCACCTGGCGCGTCAATTGGCTGAGTAGCTGCACGCTGCGGCGCAGCACGTCCTCCAGGTCGACGCCGCCCTCGAGGAACTCCAGAATCGCCCGGTGCTCCGCCCGCGACAGCGGCTTGATCTGCGAAATATTGTCGACGAAGAGGCGGTAGCCCTTCTCCGTCGGGATGCGCCCCGACGACGCGTGCTCCTGCTCGATGTAGCCCTCGGCCTCCAGCACCGCCATGTCATTGCGAATCGTCGCCGATGACACCCCCAGGTCGTGCCGTTCGACCAGCGCCTTCGAGCCGACGGGCTCCTGCGAGGACACGTAGTCCGTCACAATCGCCCGAAGAACTTCCTGCCTGCGCTTATCAGTCTGACTCGACATGCGAATAGCTTAGCTAAGGATGTCAACGATGATCGCGTCCGCCAGCAAACGCCCGCGGTCGGTCAGCTGCACGCGCTCGCCTTCGCCCTCTCCCACGAACCGCAGCATGCCCGCCTCCGCTTGCCGACGCGCCCGACGCAGCTCCTCCTCACGCAGCGCGGCGGCGGCGACGCCCTCGGACAGCCGAAGGCCGAGCATAATCTTCTCGACGTGACGGTCCTCCGGGGTCAGGTCCTCGGAGTCCTTCACCGGCAGCTCCCCGGCTGCCACCATCGCCGAGTAGCGCGCCGGATGCTTGACGTTGTAGAAGCGCCGCCCGTCCAGGTGCGAGTGGGCTCCGGGGCCTGCGCCCCACCAGTTGCCGTCGCGCCAGTAGAGCATGTTGTGGCGGCAGGCCCCACCCGGCTTCGACCAGTTGGACACCTCGTACCAGGAAAATCCTGCCGCCGACAGGGCCGCGTCGATGCGCTCGTAGCGGTCGGCCAGGTCGTCGTCGTCCGGCATCGGCAGCTCGCCGCGGCGCACCTTGCGAGCCATCGCGGTGCCCGGCTCCACGATCAGCGAGTACGCCGAGACGTGGTTGACCTCGGTGGCCAGGACGGCCTCCAGGGTGGTGTCCAGGTCCGCCATCGACTCGCCGGGTGTTCCGTAGATGACATCCAGGTTGATGTGCTCGAACCCGGCGGCGCGGGCCTCCGCCACCGCCGCCGCCGGGCGCCCCGGGGTGTGGGTGCGGTCCAGGGTCGCCAGCACGTGCGGCACCGCGGACTGCATGCCGAGGCTCACCCGCGTAAACCCGGCCTCCTTGAGTCCCTCGAAGAACTCCGGCGACGTCGACTCCGGATTCGACTCCGTTGTGACCTCGGCGCCGTCGGCAAGCCCGAAGGTGTCCCGCACCCCGTCGAGGAGCTTGCGCAGGCCCTCCGCGCCGAGGAGTGAGGGCGTGCCACCGCCGACGAAGACGGTGTCGGCCGGGCGGGCGGCGTCGGGATTGTTGGCCACGGCCATCTGCAGCTCGCGCACGATCGCGTCGAGATAGTCGCCCTGGGTAGCGCCGGGGCCCGCGGTGCCGAGCTGGCTCGCGGTGTAGGTGTTGAAGTCGCAGTATCCGCACCTGGTGGCGCAGAAGGGAACGTGCAGATAGACGCCGAAAGAATCCACGAAGAATGACTCTACCCGCGCGGGGGCGCTACGCGTGCTCCAGCATCCGACGGCGCTTGATGCGGCGAACCACCTCGTCGATGCGGGCACGCTCCATCAAAAACTCCGGGGGACGGCGGCCCCGCAGGGCCCTCGCCACGGCCGGGTGCGTCTCCGGCACCGACACGCACCACGCAGCTGCCGCAGCCAGCGCCTGCCGGCCGGACTGCGCGTAGAGCTGCGACAGCGCGACCGCGCCGAGCTTCTCCACGCCGCGGATGTTCTCTGCGGAGACCCAGTCCGCCAGCTCCTCCAGGTAGGCCGCGACGGCGTCGGAACGCGCGATCATGGCCTGCGTGACGGTGGGCACGGCGACGGGGTGCTCAAGCGGCGCGGGGATCAGCGACAGCGACTGCACGTCGATGGTGCGCGGGGCCCTCCGCGGGCGCTGGCCTGACGACGGAGCGGTCAGGGTGCCCATCTTCCCCGAGCGGATACCAGAGGTAAAAGCCTGCCGGAGGCCATCGAGCTCGCCGATCAGGGGGCGGGAATCCTCGACGGCCTCATCGACGATGTCGGCCAGTTCGAGGACGCACTCGTCGACCAGCTCGCGGTCAACGTCGGCAACGGCCTGGGCTAGGTGCTCGATATGCTCGGCGACCTCGTCGCCGATGTCGTAGAGCTCCTGGGTGACTTCGCGCAGGCGCAACCGAGCGTCGAAGTGGTTCACCATTGCCCGCCCCTCCCAAAGAAGCATCTAAAAAGAATCTAAAAATACCAGCGCCCCCTACCTTAAATCGGCAGGGGGCGAAAGGTGCGTAACAACACGGCTTCCGGGGGCCGCCGAATCTCTCGTCGAGAGGAATCTAGCGGTGGTACAGCGCCTCAATCTCTCGCGAATAATTGTCCATCACGATGTTGCGCTTGACCTTCATCGTCGGAGTCAGCTCGCCGGACTCCTCGGTGAAGTCCGCGTTTAGGATATGGAACTTCTTGATCGCCTCGGCGTGAGAAACCAGCTCGTTGGCCGAGTTGACCGCGTCTTGAATCTCGGCGCGCAGGACTGCGCTGGAGGCGGCAAGGTCGCGGATCGAGGTGTTCTCGGCGACGTTGTGCTCGACCTTCCACTTCGCCAGAGCCTCCTCGTCGAGGGTGACCAGGACGGAGACGAACGGGCGGCCGTCGCCGATGACCACAGCCTGCGAGACCAGCGGATGGGCGCGCATGCGATCCTCCATCGGACCCGGCGCCACGTTCTTGCCTCCCGCGGTGACGATGAGATCCTTCTTGCGCCCGGTGATACGCAGGTGACCGGTCTCGTCGAGCTCGCCGATATCTCCGGTCTTGAACCAGCCGTCCTCGAAGGCCGCCTCGGTGGCTTCCTCGTTCTGCCAGTAGCGGTCGAAGACGACAGGGCCCTTCAGGAGGATCTCGCCGTCGTCGGCAATGCGCACGGAGCACCCGCCGACGGGGCGACCGACGGTGCCGATGACCTGGTCGCCCGGGTGGTTGACGGTAATCGCGGCGGTCGACTCGGTCAGGCCGTAGCCCTCATAGACCGTCACGCCGAGACCGCGGAAGAAGTGCCCGAGGTCGCTGGACATCGCGGAGCCACCCGAAATGGTGTACTGCACGGCCTCACCCATCGCCGCCTTGATCTTCGAGAACAGCAGCTTGTCGTAGAGCTTCAGGCGCGCCTTGAGCACGCGGGAGGGCCCCTCCGGGGTGTCCAGCGCCTTCGAGTACTCGATCGCGGTGGCCTCGGCACGCTCGAACAGGGCAAGGCCGAAGGCGCCCTTCTCCTTCGCCGAAGCGAAGGCCGAGTCGCGGACCTTCTCGAACACTCGGGGCACACCGAGAATCAGGTGCGGACGGGAGCGCTGGAACTCCAGCGTGACGGTCTTGGTATCCGCCCAGTGAGACTGGGTCGCGCCCGCGATCATCGAAGCCAGCGACACCGCGTTGGCCAGAACGTGGGCCAGCGGAAGGAAGGTGAGGATGCGGTTGCCGGGGCGGGCGATCAGACCGATCTCATTGGTCAAGATCGCGCGGCCTCGGCCAGCCAGTTGCTGTGCAACAGCACGCAGCCCTTCGGCCGGCCGGTGGTGCCGGAGGTGTAGATAACGGAGGCAATGTCATCCGCCATGGTCGCGTCGATGCGACGCTCAACCTCGGCGTCGTCGATGTCACGGCCTTCGTAGCAGATGGTATCGACCGCGGAGGCGTTGATTTCCAGCACGCGACGCAGCTGAGACTCACCCTCGGAGGCCCCACCCTTGGCGCCGACGACCAGGGGCTTCATTCGGTCGGTGTGCTCCCGGCTCTCGGTGAAACCGAACACCGCGCCCGAGTTCTCGATAATCCACCGAATCTGCCCAGAGGAGGAGGAACCGTAGATCGGGACGACCGCGGCGCCGGCCATCCAGATTCCGATGTTCAGCAGCGACCACTCGTAGCGGGTCTCGCTGAGCAGCGCAACGCGATCGCCCTGCTGGATACCGTTCGCGATGAGCCCCTTCGCCACTGCCTTGGCCTCGTCGTAGAACTCCTGCGCGGTGACGTTAACCCACTCAAAGTTCTTCGGGCGAGAGAAGAGGACGAGCTTCGGGCGCTTGTTCACCAGCTCCCGTAGCGAAGTGACAATTGTCTCTTGCTCGCCGATGACGTATTTCGCCTCAGCAGTGTATTCACGCATCGCGTAATTAACCTCTACTTCTCTACGTTGGTTTATAGCAATCAAGATAGAACATGTTTTCCGGCGCCGTTGCGATTTTGAAAACATTTCGATAACAAAGTGACGTGCGTTACTCCTGACGTGGCGCTGTGAAGCTGGCATTATTGGAGGGGTGACACAGGCAGCTATTACCCCACCAATAACCTCGCCTCTCGCTGACCTCGCACAGGACGTCGGCGTAGGAGTTTCCTACTACTCTACGGAAGGCGAACTCATCCACGTCGCGCGGGAGACAGTACTCAAAGTACTCGCCGCCCTGGACATCGATCTGGGCGACAACCCCAGCGACGCCGACATCGAGCGGGCCCGCAACGACTGGGCCGACAAGCAGTGGTCGCGCCTTCTGCCCCCGGTGGTCGTCGCCCGCCGCGGCGAATTCAAAAAGGTCCTCGTCCACGTCCCGCACGGCAGCGCCGTCAGCGTCTCGGTCCGATTGGCCAGCGGCGCCGAATGGCCGTGCGCCCAGGTCCACCACCTCGTCGCGCCTCGCCAGGTCGGAGACCGCCTGATGGGCGAGGCCGGATTCTCCATCCCGGAGGACCTCCCACTCGGCTGGCACAGGCTCCGGGCCGTCAACGGCGACCGCGTCGCCGAATGCGACCTGGCAATCACGCCGAATAGGCTCTCGACCGCCGACAAGTACGTCGACAAGCCAGCGCATGGCGTGATGGCGCAGCTCTACTCGGTGCGCTCGCGTCGCAGCTGGGGCATCGGCGACTTCGCGACGCTGGGTGACCTCGCGCAGGTCAGCGCCCAGCACGCAGGCAGCGACTTCATCCTGATCAATCCGTTGCACGCCGCGGAGCCACTGCCCCCGGTGGAGGACTCCCCCTACCTGCCGACGACGCGCCGCTACGTCAACCCCATCTACGCACGCCCGGAGCTGATCGACGAGTTCGGCTACCTGGACAAGGACGAGGCCGACGAGGCCCGCGAGCTGGCCGCCTCCTTCCACGCCCTGAACCACAGTGCGGAGGAAATTGACCGCAACCCCATCTACGCGGCCAAGCTGCGCGTCCTGCGAGCGGTGCACAAGGTCCCGCTATCGGAGGCCCGCCAGGCGGAGTTCGACCGTTGGCTCGAGGGCGAAGGCCGCGGCATCCACGACTACGCTGCGTGGTGCACCGAGCGGGAGCTCTCCCAGCGCAAGGCGGCCCGAGCCGAGACGGGCACCGGTAAGCCCGCCACAGGCCTCGAGCTGGTTCCGCCTCTCGGCAACCACGAGGACCTCGAGTCCCTGCGCGAGGAAATCACGCATTTCCACCTGTGGGTGCAGTGGATCCTGGACCAGCAGCTGGGCCAGGCGCAGGCCGCGGCGCAGCAGGCCGGGATGCGCATCGGCATCATGGCGGACCTCGCGGTGGGCGTCCACCCGGGTGGCTCCGACGCCGAGAACCTCGCCGAGTGGCTGGCCCCGGCGATCTCGGTCGGCGCGCCGCCGGACGGGTTCAACCAGCGCGGCCAGGACTGGTCGCAGCCGCCGTGGAACCCGCACAAGCTGGCAGAGGCCGGCTACAAGCCGTGGCGCGACATGCTGCGCACCGTCCTCCGCCACGCCGGCGGCATCCGCGTGGACCACGTCCTCGGCATGTTCCGCCTCTGGGTCATGCCGCGCATGGAGTCCCCCATCAACGGCACCTACCTCTACTTCGACCACGAGGCAATGGTCGGCATCCTTACCCTCGAGGCGGAGCTGGCGGGCGCCCTCGTCGTCGGCGAGGACCTCGGCACCTTCGAGCCGTGGGTGCAGGACTACCTCGCCTCGCGCGGCGTGATGGGCACCTCCATCCTGTGGTTCGAGTCCCAAGGCGACCAGCCGAAGCCTCCGAGCGCCTACCGCGCCCTGTGCCTATCGTCGGTGACCACGCACGACCTCCCGCCGACCGCGGGCTACCTGGCCGGCGAGCACATCAAGCTCCGTCAACGCCTCGGCCTGCTGCTTTCCGACGTGGATGCGGAGGACAAGCGCGACTTCGAGTGGATTCGCAAGGTCCTGATCGCCGCGAAGAACGAGGGGTGCTTCGCCGGCACCGCCGCGGCCGACATCGACGAGGCGAACCTGACCCGCGACAACCTGCCGCCCATCGAGGCGCTGGTGGAGGGCCTGCATCGCTTCCTCGACCGCACCCCGTCGGCACTGAAGTGCGCAGCCCTGGTCGACATGGTCGGAGACCGCCGGACGCAGAACCAGCCCGGTACGACCCACGACCAGTACCCGAACTGGTGCATCCCGCTGACGAACTCCGAAGGCGAGGCCGTCGTCGTCGAGGAGCTTTCCTCCTACCCCGCGTTTAGCAAGGAGTAGGACGACAGCTGGAAGTCGCCATCACGGAATAAAAGGACAAAACCCGAAGGCTAGCCGCGCATTTCGCGGCCAAAGCCTTCGGGTTTTTCCTATTCTGGTCTTTTCGGCGCCCGGCGTGGCGAAGGCCATTGTGGCCCTCGCTCAAACACAGAGCTCTAAAACTGGAACTGAGTGAAGCCTCCGGCCAGGAGGACCAGCACCAAAAGCACGATGAGGGCCAGGAGCACCTTCGAGTGCCGTGAACGATGCATAATCAGCCCAACTCCTTAACTGCCAACATTTGTGGATTCCTCAACCATAGCAACCCTAGTCCCCTCGGATTTCGAAGAGCGAATCCGGGACCAGGCCCGCCACAGCCAACCGTGGGCAATATCGATCGCGCCCACGAACACGAAAGCAGCGAGGCCCCCCACCACGAGCAGGACCGCCACGAGGACGCTGACCTGCGCCAGCAGCGGCAACTGAATGAGCCACTGCCCTACCGAGTCGAAAATGCGCGCCATACGTGCAAACCTACTAGCGCGAACCTACTGAGGACACTTCGCCGCGGACACTTCCGTTCCCGCCAGACCCCTGCGCCGCAGCAGCGGCTCGATGTCCTTGTCCCGGCCACGGAAGGCCCGGTAGGCCTCGGTGAAGTCGATCGCCCCGCCGCGGGAGAGCACCTGCCTGCGGAAGTGCGCCCCGTTCGCGGCGCTGGCACCGCCGTTGTCGCTAAACCACTCGAAGCCGTCGGCGTCAAGCACCTCCGCCCACAGGTAGGAGTAGTAGCCTGCCGAGTAGCCGCCGGCGAAGATGTGGTTGAAGTAGCGGGAGCGGTAACGCGGCGCGATATGCGCAACGTCCAGGCCCAGCTTGGCCAGCGCGTCCGGCTCAAAGGCGTCGACGTCCGTGACCGCCGCGGCCTCCTCCTCCGTCAGGCTGTGCCACGCCAGGTCGATAGCGCAGGCCGCCAGGTACTCGACCGTCGCGAAGCCCTCTCCCGCGGTCTGGGCTCGCTTCACCGCAGCGACCAGCTCGGCGGGAATCGGCTCGCCGGTCTTGACGTGGAAGGCGTAGTTGGCCAGGATCGACGGCTCCAGCGCCCAGTTCTCGTTGATCTGGGAGGGGAACTCCACGAAATCCCGGGGGACGTTGGTGCCCGAGAACGTCGGGTAGGTGACGTCGGAAAGCAGGCCGTGGAGGGCGTGGCCGAACTCGTGGAAGGCGGTGGTGACCTCGTCGAGCGTGAGCAGGACGGGCGTTCCGGGCTCGGTCTCGGCGATATTCATGACGTTGACCACCACCGGCTTGCGGCCCAGCAGCTTCGACTGATCGCGGAAGGAGCTCATCCACGCCCCGCCGCGCTTGGTCGGCCGCGAGAAGTAGTCGGTGACGATTAGGCCAATGGTCTCGCCGCCGCCCTGGCGCACCTCCCACACGGTCGTGCCCGGCGCGTATCCTTCCAGGTCATCGCGCTTTTCCACCTCGATGCCGTAGAGCTTCTTCGCGGCGAAGAAGACGCCGTCCTCGATGACGCGGTGCAGCTCGAAGTAGTTCTTCAGCTCCTCGGTGTCGACCGCGAACTCCTCCGCTTTACGACGCCGCTCCCAGTAGGGCCAGTCCGCACCCGTGACGGGCTCGTCGCCTGCGAGGTCGGCGACGCGCTTGTACTCGCCCTCGGCGTTGGCGATGGCGGCGGGCGCCAGGTCGGCGATGAGCTTCCGGGCAGCTGCGGCGGTCTTCGCGGTCTCCTTCGCGATGACGTAGTCGGCGTGGGTGTCGAAGCCCAGCAGCTTCGCCCGGCGCGCCCGCAGGCGCACGGTCTCCAGCACGACCTCGGTGTTGTCGTGTTCGCCCTGGCCTGCGCGGGCCAGCGATGCCGCATACAGCTTGGCGCGTGTGTCGGCGTTATCCAGGTCCGCCAGCAGCGCCGGGGTCGACGGAAGATCCAGCGGGATCAGCCACGGCGCCTCCGAACCCGCCTTCTTGGCGTAGGCCGCCAGGGAGGCGATCGCGTCGTCGGAAAGCCCAGCTAACTCGGCGCGGTCGGAGATGGCGACGGCGCGGGCGGAGGTGTCCTTCGGCAGGTTCTCGCCGAAGGCCGTGGAGAGCTCCGACAGGCGCGCGTTGATGCGGGCCAGTTCCGCCTTGTCCTGCTCGCCGAGGTCCGCACCGGCGCGGCGGAAGTCCTCGCGGATCTTCTCCAGCAGCCGGGTTGCCTCCGCCTCGTCAGCAGCCCCGTCGACGGAAGTGATGGAGGTGATGCGCTCCCACAGGTCCGAGCGCAGCCGAATGCGATCTAAGTGAGCTGCCAGCTTCGGGGCGACCTGCGCCTCGATCTCCATGCGGGGCTCAGTGGCATCCGTGCCCGCGATGTTGAAGAAGTACGCGGCCACTCGGTCGAGGTCCTGGCCGGCGCGCTCCATCGCCTCGATGGTGTTAACGAAAGTGGGTGCCTCGTCCGAGGTGGCAATGGACTCGATCTCGGCCAGGTGCGTCTCCATGGCCGCCTCGAATGCGCCCAGGACGTCGCTATCGTGAATATCCGCAAAAGGAGGAAGCTCGCAGTAGAGTTCGGAGACTTTCAGAAGTGGGTTCAGTGCATCTTTTGTCATAATGAAAGCTACTGTAGCGTGACGCGGCGCCCGGCGACGCCCAATGAGACGCACGAGGTGACCACGAGGTGACGCGGAAAGGAAACCCGATTCGGCTATGTTGACCATGACCGTTTCCGCCCCCTGCGGGGAATTGACCGGCAGCGTCAAAGACGGAGTCCTCCACGTCTACAACATCGACTACGCCCGCGCCGAGCCCTTCGCGCCGTCGACGCCGGTCACCGACGGCCCGCACGAGGGAACCCAGCGCAAGGCGCCGGATCAGGAGCTCGTTGTCACCGTCACAGCGCCGCAACCGGCGCAGCAGGCCGCGCGCGGCGGTGAGGCATTCCCGATCCTCCTGTGGATCCACGGCGGCCGCTACGAGTTCGGGCACCCCTCGGAGCCGTGGACCGACTCGACCTCGTTCGCGAAGAACGGCATCGTCACCATCGCGATTGGCTACCGCAAGAACTTGAGTGGCTTCTGGCGCGACAGCCCGACCGAGACCTACCGCGCGGTCGACGATATTTTTCTCGCCCTCGACTGGGTCCAGCGCAACGCGCCGTCGTTCGGCGGGGATCTGTCCAATGTGACGGTGTCGGGGCAGTCCGCCGGCGCGGGGCTGGCGCTCTCGATGGCCTCCGACCCGCGCGCCGACGGCAGGGTCCACCGAGTCATCGCCATGTCTCCCGCGTTTTCGCTACTCTCGGGCTCCACGGTGCGCAGACTCATGGCCGGGATCGGCATCGGGGCGCGCCCCTCCACCGGGGCCCTCGCCCGGGCCGGGAAGAACAAGGTGGACCGCGCCCAGCGTCTGGTCGCCGCGGTCAGCCCGTCGGACCCCGCGGTGGGGCCGCGCTTCGACTCGTTTAGCCCGCGCCTGCCCACCCTGATCACCGCCACCAGCGAAGAATTCTTCGACGAGCCCCCGGTCAAGGTTCTCGACCACCTGCCGACGAAGTACCTGTTTGCCCGCGGCTACGCGAAAACCCACGGTGCCGTGGGCCCCTTCCCCGCGAAGGAGTACGGCGCGCGGCCCTGTGCCAACGTGATCTCCGACTCGGCGATTCGGTCCAGCGCGGTGAAGGTTGCAGAGCGCACCGTCGCCGCCGGCCACGACGTGTGGGCCGCGCAGTTCGAACCAGGACGGGGCATGGGTTACGCCCAAAGGGGCCGGACCTCGGGCGCGCCACACTGCATAGACTTAGCCCGATTCTTCGGCAGGGAGCGCAATCACCCCTTCCACCAGGTCGCAATCGACTTTGTGAAAACCGGAACGACGAGGTTGCCGCAGTACAGTGACGACCGGGCGGTCACGACGTGGGCGGGCGCGGACGACCTGGCGGTGGAGTCCGTGGTGGCCGACGCGTGGGAGGCGCCCCGTAAACTCTTCGGCGCCTAATTCGGCGCCTAGTTCGGCAGAGTCTGCATGTACTGATAGATCTGCACACACGACAAAATCGTGATCAGGGTGATGAGCACTGCGATAATTTTCCGGCGGTCCATAGCCCCCGTTGTATCCATCCTCACCTAGCTTCGGCAACCTGGATCGTGATGTCCGGATCGTCCCCGTATCTCTTCTTCCCCGTATCTCTCTGCAGCCTCGGTGCGGAGTCGTTACGCTGGAAAACATGACTGACGCCTTAACCGATGCACATGCAGACAACGAGTGGTACCGCAGCGCGGTGTTCTACGAGGTCCTCGTCCGCGCCTTCAACGACTCGGACAACAACGGCTCGGGCGATCTGAAAGGGCTCACCGAGAAGCTCGACTATCTGCAGTGGCTCGGCGTCGACTGCCTGTGGCTGCCGCCCTTCTACGACTCGCCGCTGCGCGACGGCGGCTACGACATCCGAGACTTCCGCAAAGTCCTGCCGGAGTTCGGCACCGTGGAGGACTTCAAGGAGCTTCTCGACGCCGCGCACGCGCGGGGCATCCGGGTTATTACCGACCTCGTGATGAACCACACGTCGGATAGCCACGAGTGGTTCCAGCAGTCCCGCATGGACCCGGACGGGCCCTACGGGGACTTCTACGTCTGGACCGACGACCCGGACACCTACTCGGGCGCCCGCATCATCTTCGTCGACACCGAGGATTCGAACTGGACCTACGACCCGGTGCGCGGCCAGTACTACTGGCACCGTTTCTTCTCCCACCAGCCGGATCTGAACTACGACAACCCGGCGGTGCAGGAGGCCATGATCGACGTCCTGCGCTTCTGGTCGGACCTTGGCATCGACGGTTTCCGCCTCGACGCCGTGCCCTACCTCTTCGAGCGCGAGGGCACCAACTGTGAAAACCTGCCGGAGACGCACGAGTTTTTGAAGCGCTGCCGCAAGGTGATGGACGAGGAGTACCCGGGCCGCGTCCTGCTCGCGGAGGCCAACCAGTGGCCGGCCGACGTCGTCGAGTACTTCGGCGACCCGGAAGTCGGCGGCGACGAGTGCCACATGGCCTTCCACTTCCCGCTGATGCCGCGCATCTTCATGGCGGTGCGCAAGCAGTCCCGCTTCCCCATCTCGGAGATTCTGGAGTCGACGCCGGAGATCCCGTCGAAGGCCCAGTGGGGCATCTTCCTGCGCAACCACGACGAGCTGACCCTGGAGATGGTCACCGACGCCGAGCGCGACTACATGTACGCCGAGTACGCGCACGACCCCCGGATGAAGGCCAACATCGGCATCCGCCGCCGCCTGGCGCCGCTGCTGCAAAACGACCGCAACCAGTTGGAGCTCTTCAACGCCCTGCTGCTGTCCCTTCCGGGCTCGCCGGTGCTCTACTACGGCGACGAGATCGGCATGGGCGACAACATCTGGCTTGGCGACCGCGACGGCGTGCGCACCCCGATGCAGTGGTCCCCCGACCGTAACGCCGGCTTCTCCAAGGCCGACCCGGGCCGCCTCTACCTGCCGACAATCCAGGACGCGACCTACGGCTACCAGGCCGTCAACGTGGAGAACCAGGCCAGCTACACCAACTCGCTGCTCAACTGGGTGCGCCGCCTGATCCAGGTGCGCAAGCGCTTCGACGCCTTCGGCCTCGGCACCTTCCGCGAGCTGGACTCCGACACCCCGTCGGTACTGACCTACCTGCGCGAGCACGGCGACGAGGTCCTGCTGTGCGTCAACAACCTCTCGGCCTACCCGGCAGCCGTCTCCCTGGATCTCGCCGAGTTCGCCGGTTCCACCCCGGTGGAGCTGACCGGCTCGGTGCCCTTCCCCACGATCGGCACCGATGCCTACCAGGTCACGCTTCCGGGCCACGGCTTCTACTGGTTCGAGATTCAGACCCCGCCGGAGACCACCGCGGGCTCGAGCGCCTCCATGCTGGCCCCGACGATCCCCGTCGCGCAGGCCATCTCGGACGCGCCGACCACGACCCAGGCCGACCAGGCTGATTCGGCACAGGCCGATTTCAACTAACCCCCTTCAATTCCAGCGCACCCCACCCCAGGAAAGGCGAAAGACAATGAGCATTCCCACAGCAGACCTAATCGCCACCGAACTTGCGCAGAGCTTGCCCAAGATGCGCTTCTTCGCGGACAAGACCTCGACCATTGAGTCGGTGGAGGTCCTCTCCCTCGAGCCGGTCGTGCGTGCCGACGCCGCCTCCCCGGACATCGACATCGCGCTTGTTCGCGTACACACCGCCTCCGCGTCCCCCACCTACCAGCTCCCCATCGCCTGGGCCTCCGAGCTCCCCCAGGGCCTCGACCAGGCGGTTCTGGTCAAGGCCGAGGGGCTGCTCGGCTACGACGCGCTTGCCGACGCCGCCGCCGTCACCGCCCTGGGGATCAAGCTCGCCGAGGGCGGCAGCCTCGGCGCGATGGAGCTTAAAACCGTGCCGGGCGCGGAGCTGCCTCGGCCGACCGCCGGCCGCCCGATGGGCGTCGAGCAGTCGAACACCTCCGTGATCTTCGACGACGCCGTGATGTGCAAGTTCTTCCGTCGCCTCCACCCCGGCACCAACGCGGACGTGGAGCTGCTGGCAGCACTCTCCCAGGCCGGGTGCGACTCCGTGCCGCGGCTGTTTGGATGGCTGGAGGCCACCATCGGCGGGGAGACCTACACCACCGCGATGATGCAGGAATTCGTCCCGAACTCCGTCGACGGCTGGGAGCTGGCCCTCGGCGCCGTGCGCGACGCCATCCGCGAAATCGACCTCGACCTCGACCAGCTGGGCACCGACTTCGCGCTTGAGTCCCGCGCGCTCGGCGAGGCCGTTGCGGCGGTGCACCACAGCCTGGCTGCGGCGCTGCCGGTGAAGAACCGCCTCTCGGGCTCCGAGCTGGTGGCCCCGCTGCGGGCCCGCCTCGAGTTCGTCGCCGGCGTCGTTCCCGAGATCGCGGAGGTCAGGGCCAAGGCGGAGGCGGTCTTCGCCCGCGCCGAGGAAGCCGTGCCGGCGGAGGGCGCCGTCGTCCAGCGAATCCACGGCGACCTGCACCTCGGCCAGGTGCTGCGCACGCCGCGTGGCTGGCGCCTGATCGACTTCGAGGGTGAGCCCTCGCGCCCGTGGGAGGAGCGCCGCCTGCCGGACCACCCGCTGCGCGACGTCGCGGGCATGCTGCGTTCCTTCGACTACGCGGCGCATTACCCGCTGCTGACCGGCCGCGAGGACGCCGAGGCTACGACCTCCCGCGTCGATCAGTGGGCCAGGCGCAATATCGAGGCCTTCCTCGACGGCTACGCCGACGCCGGATCTGCCGAGCTCCTCGACGCCTTCGTCCTGGACAAGGCAATTTACGAGTGCCTCTACGAGGCTCAGAACCGCCCGGACTGGCTGGCGCTGCCCCTCGGCGCTGTGCGCACGCTGTTAGGATAAGTACTTTCCTATCCGCGCAACCTTCGGTTGCAACCTTTTTAAGAACAGTGTGAGGTCGCCGTGCGTCTGCTCAGCAGGATCCTGTCCACGACAAGGGTGCTCTGGCCCTTCTACATAGGCGTCATCGTCTGCTCGCTGGCGACAGCCGCGGCGACGCTGGTCAGCCCGTTCCTGATCCGCGACGCAACGGATGCGATCGTCTCCACGGTCACCGGGCCGGGCGGCGACGACGCGGTAACGAAGGCGACCCGCACCGTGTTCTGGCTGGTCATCGGCCTGCTCATCGCGGACCTGACGCAGACGCTGGTCCACAACGTCGGCGGCTACCTGGGCGACGTGATGACCGCCCGCATGCGCGAGATCCTGTCGACCCGGTACTTCGCGAAGCTGCTGAGCCTGCCCCAGCGCTACTTCGACAGCCAGGTCACGGGCACGATCATCGCCCGCTTGGAGCGTTCGATCACGAATGTCACGCAGTTCCTGCAGGCGTTTTCCAACAACTTCTTCCCGATGCTGCTCACGGTCGGCGCCGTGCTCGTGATTACCGCCTGGCACTACTGGCCGCTGGCTCTGCTGCTGATCATCGTCTTCCCCGTCTACACCTTCCTGACCGCGCTGACCTCGAAGCGCTGGCAGAAGATCGAGGGCAAGAAGAACGAGCAGATCGACACCGCGGGCGGCCGCTTCGCCGAGGCCATCGGCCAGGTCAAGGTGGTCCGCTCCTTCACCTCCGAGCTGCGCGAGATCGCGTTCTTCGGCTCCCGCTTCGTCCGCACCATCTCACTGACCCGCGAGCAGTCCTCCTGGTGGCACCGCATGGACGCCCTGCGCGGCGGCATCCTCAACGTCATCTTCGCGGGCATCTACATGGTGCTTTTCCTGCGCACGCTGCACGGCGACTTCTCGCTCGGCACTATGGTCATGCTGATTCAGCTGGTCAACATGGCCCGCCAGCCGGTCATGATGATGAGCTACCTGGTCGATACCGCCCAGCGCGCCATCGCCGGCTCCCGCGACTACTTCCACGTGATGGAGCTGGACCCGGAGTCGCGCACCCAGCCGGAGCTGCTGGCGGCTGCGGCGACCGACTCCGGCGAGGTCGAGGTCTCCTCGACGGGCGCCGCGCGACGCAGCCGCGAGCGCGCCGAGGCGCAGAAGGCCGAAGGCGCCCCCATCGTCGACTTCGACCGGGTCTCCTTCTCCTACGACGAGGACAAGCCGGTACTCACCGACGTGTCCTTCACCGCCTACTCCGGGCAGAAGGTGGCCCTCGTCGGCGAGTCCGGCGGCGGCAAGTCCACCATCGTCAACCTGCTTCTCGGCTTCTACGCGCCGAGCGCCGGCCAGCTGAGCGTCATCGGATCCGATGTCAACGACATCTCCGGCTCCGACCTGCGCGCGGGCTCGGCCGTGGTCTTCCAGGACGCGGCGCTGTTCTCCGGCACCATTCGCGAGAACATCGCCTACGGCAACCCGGACGCCACCGACGCCGAGATCGTCGAGGCCGCCCGCAAGGCCAACGCGGACACCTTCATCCGGGCTTTCGCCGAGGGCTACGACACCACCATCGGCGAGCGCGGCCTGAAGCTCTCGGGAGGTCAGAAGCAGCGCATCGCCATCGCCCGCGCAATCCTAAAGGACGCTCCCCTGCTCATCCTGGACGAGGCGACCTCCGCCCTGGACACCAAGGCCGAGCGCGAGGTCCAGCACGGCCTGGAGAAGCTGATGGAGGGCCGCACCACCGTCATCATCGCCCACCGCCTGTCGACCATCTCCGACGTGGACACCATCGTCACGCTTGCCGACGGCCGCGTCGACGAGGTCGGCTCCCCGGCGGAGCTGGCGACCACGGACGGCATCTACGCCGAACTGCTGCGGCTGACCGCGTCGGCCTCGGCGGCCGACCGCAAGCGCCTGCAGCAGTTCGGAATCAAGGGCTAGACATCAAGGTCTAGCCGCTACGCGGCTAGCCGCGAGCTACGGCCGCGGCACGATGTACTTGCCGACGGACGGCACGACCTCGACGGTGACCGGCATGGGGAACATGAAGTCGCCGTCGGCGTATGCGTTCATGGGGCGAGCCGGACCCGTGTACTCGACGTGGGCCTTGCGGGCCCGATACGTGCTGACCTCCTCGATCTGGTCGAGGGTGCCGTCGAAGACCGACTTGAACGCCAGGGCCGCCTTGAGGCGGGATCCCTTGCCGATCACCGTGATGTCCATCAGCCCGTCGGAGTGGTCCGCGGTCGGGCAGATCTTCATGCCACCGCCGTAGGAGCGGGTGTTGCCGAACGCGGCCAGCGTAATCGGGTCGTCGAGGACGCGCTCGTCGTCAAGCGTGATCTTAAACGGCAGCGAGTGGAAGGCCAGGAACTCGCGGACGATGGCGAGGTTGTAGCGGTTGCGGCCGTGCGGCCAACTCATCTGGTTGACGCGGTCGGAGACGATGGAGTCGAAGCCGGCGCACATGATGGTGCCGAACCACTTCTGGTTCCCCTGCACGTCGGTGATGCGGCCGAGGTCCGTGGTGGTCCAGAAGCCGTCGGCGATGACGTTCGCGGCCTCCTTGGCGTCGTCGCGCGGCAGGTTGTACTCGCGGCCGTGGTCGTTGCCGGTGCCGGCCGGAACGATGCCAAGCGGGATGCCGGTGCCGGCCTGCTCCTGCAGCGCCAGGTTGATCATGCCGTCGCCGCCGCAGACCGCCAGGGCGTCGATACGCCCGTCGGCGATGACCTCGCGGATGAGGCGGCGGGCGTCGTCAGGGTTGGAGCCCTGTAGCGCCAGCACGTCGATGCCGCGGTCGGCGAAGACTCGGCTAGCCTTGCGGGAGGCGGCCTGCGACGCCCCATGCCCCGCATGGGGGTTGGTGACGAGGGCGATCGTCTCGATCTTGGTGTTGCCCAGCGGGTAGTTGAGGTCCTTGTCGTGTGCGGTCATCAGCCTTAAAACCCTATCTTGACATGCATTTTTGGGGAATGTCGCACGCCTTGCGCGCGCTCTACTAAAAATTCTATCAGCCTTAGTTGACATTTTTTGCCAATTCGTAACGAAAAGGGGCTAAGATAGTGCTAGAAACATCGTCAACCCCATTGGGCACCCCTGACTGAGAGGACCTTCCACAATGGCTAACAAGCTCACCATCCCCTATCGTATGCGCTGGTGGGGCTGGGGCGTCGACGGCAACGACAAGCCGATTACCCCCAGCAGCGAAAAGCTCCTCCAGCAAGAAATTGGCATGTCCCTCGAGGCGAACAACCCACCGCGGGACATCTCCGAGGTCTCCATCCCCGAGGGCAGGCTTAACGACGACGACGTTGCGGCGCTGTCCGGCATCGTCGGCGAGGAAAACGTCGCCACCGACCACGACACCCGAGTCAAGCACGCCGTCGGCCGCTCCTACGCCGACTTGGCCCGGCTGCGCGCGGCGAAGCTGGACGTGGCGCCGGACGCCGTCGTCCTGCCGAAGAACGAGCAGCAGATCGTCGACCTGTTCAAGGTCTGTTCTGAGCGCAAGATCGCCATCGTCGCATTCGGCGGCGGCACCTCCGTCGTCGGCGGCGTCGAGGCCGTCGACGGCGGCCTGGGCAAGGCCATCGCGGTGTCCATGGTCGCCTTCGACAAGATCCTGGAGATCAACGAGGTAGCGGGAACCGCCACCGTCGAGACCGGCGTCTTCGGCCCGGACCTGGAGGAGGCGCTGGCCGCCAAGGGCTTTACCGCCGGCCACTTCCCGCAGTCCTTCGAGTACTCCACCGTCGGCGGCTGGGTCTCCTGCCGCTCCGCCGGCCAGGAGTCCTCCGGCTACGGGCGCATCGACCGCAACGTCATCGGCATGCGCGTCGTCACGCCCGCCGGAACCATGGAGTTCCGCGACATGCCCTCGTCCGCCTCCGGCCCGAACCCGCGCGAGCTCTTCCTCGGCTCCGAGGGCACGCTGGGCATCATCACCCACGTGACCATCGCGCTAAACAAGCGCCCGAAGAAGATGCTCTTCGACACCTACTTCTTCGACGGCTTCGATGAGGCAGCTAGCGTCCTGCGCAAGCTGGAGCAGGACGGCCACATCCCGCACCTGGCCCGCCTGTCGGACGAGAAGGAGACCCACTTCGGCCTGACCCAGCTGGCCAAGGGCTCGCTGTCCGAGAACCTCGCGAAGTACCTGGACATGCGCGGCATCGAGCATCCCTGTATGGTGCTCTTCGGCTTCGCCCAGACCGACGCGGTCGGCGCGCGCGTCGCCCGCGAGCGCCTGGCGACCCGCCTGCTGGGCAAGAAGTGCGTCCGCGTCGGCGCCATCCCCGGCATGACCTGGGTCAACCACCGCTTCTCCTCGCCGTACCTGCGCGACGTCATGATGACGCGCCGCGTCGGCGTCGACACCCTCGAGACTGCCACCACCTGGGACCAGGCCAGCGAGCTGCGCCGCAAGATCATCGAGCGCATGGAGGCGGCCGGCGAGGCCCACGGCACCCCGGTCTACGTCTTCTGCCACATCTCGCACATGTACGAGTCGGGCTGCTCGCTGTACTTCACGTACTTCTTCCGCGAGACCGAGGGCGAAATCCTGCAGCAGTGGATGGACATCAAGTCGGCCGCCTCGAACGCCATGATGGAGTTCGGCGGCACGATTACGCACCACCACGGCGTCGGCCAGGATCACTCCCCGCAGTACTACGTCGAGAACACCGAGCTCTTCACCAAGGTCATGCGCGCGGTCAAGGCCGAGCTCGACCCGGCGGCATCCTCAACCCGGCCAAGCTCGCCACCGGCCCGCGCTCGCTGGAGGAGCGTTACGACGGCACGATGATCTAGCCGCCCCAGCATTGCTCTTAGTCGGTAGCACCGACCAGGCTGACCAGCTCGCTGGAGTAAATCTCCGGCGAGGCTGGGCCGTCATAAATGAACAGGGAAACGTAGTCTTCCAGGGTGAAGGTTTCGATTGCGGCGGTCATTGCGCTGTTGCTTCTCTCACGTGTTTGCTTCGGCTTATCGGGGAAAATTCGTCCGTGCGAGGGGCAAACGCTTGCAACAGGCAACTAAAAGGCGAGCCGCTAGCTCGTACGCACCCGGGGCACGGACTGGAGACAGCAGCAACACATCTGCAGCGATGGCGTAAACGAGTTCGCAGCGAGGCGAGTGGCCATCGAATTCTCCTTTCCTCATCGATTCCTCTATCGATCGGCCCGATTTGGGCCGGCGAGTGTCCGTACCGGAAGTGCTAATGGACAACTTAGTCTACTTTTTACATCGCTGCAAGAACTCCACCTTTTTGTTCCACCACCGTGGGGCTCCCCACACGGTAACTCTTGAAGGAATCTGACATGTCTGCCACGCACACCCCCACCCCACGCGCCGAAGCCGGTGCCCTCAACAAGAAGCGTCGGCAAGCGGACCTGGACCGCCTGCGCGACGGCGCGACCAAGGGCGAGATCCCGGACCTGCTGGTCATCGGAGCCGGCATCACCGGCGTCGGCATCGCGCTGGACGCGGCCTCCAGGGGCCTGAACACCGTGATCATCGACGCCCACGACCTGGCATTTGGCACCTCCCGCTGGTCCTCCAAGCTGGCCCACGGCGGCCTGCGCTACCTGGCCACCGGCAACGTCGGCATCGCCCGCCGCTCCGCGGTTGAGCGCGGCACCCTGCTCGACGTCACCGCCCCGCACCTGGTGCACAAGCTGCCGCAGGTCGTCCCCGTCATGGACGCCTTCGCGCCGCTGACTCGGGTCCTGCCGCGCATGGGCTTCCTCGCCGGCGACTTCCTCCGCATCATCGCGGGCACTTCCGCGACGACGCTGCCGCTCTCGCGCACCGTCGGCAAGCAGCGCGTGGCGGAGCTCTCCCCGACCGTGCGCAAGAAGGACGTGAAGTTCGGCTACGTCAACTACGACGGCCAGCTGCGTGACGACGCCCGCCTGGTCACCGCCATCGCCCGCACCGCGGCGACCTATGGCGCCACCGTACTGACCAAGGTGCGCTGCGAAAACGCGACCGGCTCCGGCGCAACCCTGGTCGACGAGCTGACCGGCGAGACATTCGACCTGCCCGCGCGTGCCGTCGTCAACGCCACCGGCGTGTGGGCCGGCGACGTGGACTCCTCCATCAAGGTCCGCCCGTCGCGAGGCACCCACCTGGTGCTGGACGCCGCAAAGCTGGGCAACCCGACCGGCTCCCTGACGGTTCCGGTGCCGGGCTACACCAACCGCTTCTGCTTCGTCCTGCCGGCCGAGCACGGCCGCGTCTACATCGGCCTGACCGACGAGTCCGCGCCAGGCCCGATTCCGGATGTCCCGGAGGTCCTGGAGGAGGACGTCACCTTCCTCCTCGACGTGATCAATCAGGCGCTCGAGACCCCGCTGACCCGCGACGACGTCGCCGGCGCCTTCGCGGGCCTGCGCCCGCTGATCGACTCCGGCGAGGGCAACACGGCGGACCTTTCCCGCGAGCACGCCCTGTTGGAGGCCGACAACGGCCTGATCTCCATTACCGGCGGCAAGCTGACCGAGTACCGCCTGATGGCCGAGCAGACCGTCGACAAGGTGGTCTCCAAGCTGGGCATTACCGCGCCGGAATGCCTGACCCGCGCCATCCCGGTGCTGGGCTCCCAGCGCCCGGGCCTGGACCGCGCCCGAACCGCCACGGAGGCAGGCCGCATCCCGCAGGCCCTGTTCGACCGCTACGGCGCCGAGTCCCAGGAGGTCATCGACTCCTGCCCGCTGGAGCGCCCGCTCGACCCGGTGGCCGAGGGCATCGACGTCACCCGCGCCGAGTTCGCCTGGCACGTCACACACGAGGGCGCGCTCAGCGTCGACGACATCCTCGACCGACGCACCCGCATCGGCCTAGTCCCGGCCGACCGCGAGGCCGCCCTGCCCGCCGCCGAGGAGGCCCTGACGCTAGCGTAGGCGTCGGCACGCAAAAGCCAACATATAGACTAAGCGGTCTATATTGATGGTATAAAGTGACACTGTGAATGAAAGCACCACAAACATTGACAGTGTCACTTTTCCGTCTCTAGAGACCCTCCGCGCCCGCGGCACCCTCAAGTGGACCGCCTACCCGGCCGACGTCCTGCCGCTGTGGGTCGCCGAGTCCGACGCGACCACCTGCCCCGCAGTCGCACGCGCCGTCGCCGAAGCCTGCGAGCGCGAGCACTTCGGCTACCCGCCGCGGGACATCTCCGCACTGACGGTGGCCTGCGCCGACTTCTCCGCGGCCCGCTACGGCTGGCGCCCGAACCCCGACAACATCTTCGCCACCGCCGATGTCGTCCGCGGCGTCACGCTGGCCGTCGAGCGCTTCACCCGCCCGGGCTCGGCCATCGTTATCCCCGTGCCCGCCTACATGCCCTTCTTCGAGGTCGGGCCCGCGCTCGGGCGCGAGTCCGTCTTTATCCCCACACTTGCCGACGGCCCCGACCTGGCGGCCCTGGAAAAGGCATTCGCGGACGGGGCGGGATGCCTGATTCTATGCAACCCGAATAACCCTCTCGGGTTTACGTACACGGCCGAGAAGCTGCGCGAGATTACGGACCTGGCCGCGCGTTTCGGGGCGCGCGTCATCTCCGACGAGATTCACGGGCCCGTGGTGCTGACCGGGCAGCACACCCCGACGGCGTCGGTGTCCGACACTGCCGCCGAGGTCACCATTACCGTGACGGCGACATCGAAGGGCTGGAACACGGCGGGCCTGAAGTGCGCGCAGCTGATCTTCAACGACGCGGACGCGGCCGCCTGGCGCGAGCTGCCGCACATCGTGCACGAGGGTGCGTCCATCCTCGGCCTGGTCGCGGCGGCGGCCGCCTACCGCGACGGAATCGCCTGGCTGGACAGCTTCATCGAGGTGCTGCGGGACAACCGCGACACGATCGCGAAGCGGCTGGGCGAGTTCGCGCCGGAGGCGAAGTTCACTCCCCCGCAGGCGTCCTTCCTCGGCTGGATCGACCTTTCGGACGTGCCGGGCGTGGACACGTCGGATCCGTCGGCCTGGCTGGTCGACAACGCCCGGATAGCACTAAACCCCGGCACCGCCTTCGGAGAAGGCGGGCAGGGGCATGTGCGTCTGAATTTTGCGACCTCGCCGGAAATCCTCGGCGAGGCCCTCGACCGCTTCGAGGCGGCTGTGAAGGCTGCCCGCGGATAGCCGGGGATAGCGGGGATAGCCGGGTTGGCCTTAGCGGGAACTGGCCTTAGCGAGCCAGCTCGTTGAGGTTTGTCACGGTGACACTGCCGTCGCCGTTGACAACGTACTTGGCTGCGTAGGCGGCGGCGAGGTTCATGCGGACGTGCTGGCCCTCGCTGTCATTGCGGTCCAGCGGGAAACCGGAAGCGATCGCCGTCTGCGCGAGAATCTGCTCGCGCTGGGCGTCGGTCAGCTCCGGGAACTTGGTCTCAAGCAGGCCCGCGTAGCGCTTCGGCACGACGACTGGGGTGTCGGTGGCACCGATCTGCGTGAAGTCATAGGTCATACGCTCGCGGTAGATCTTCGCGGCTGCGTTGTTAGACATGTACGGGGTGTCCTTTGCCACGCAGTTGGCAATGGTGTCCCCACAGCGGTACTCCAGCTCGGCGCGGAGCTCCTCCTGCGCCTGCTTGATCAGGCCCTGGAACTCCGGGTCGGCCCAGCGGTCGGCAGCGGCCTGGTTACCCATCATGCGGCCACCGATGACGTCCAGCGGGTAGTGCACGCCCATGACCAGACGGGACTGGCCGGCCTCGGAGGAGCGGGCCTGAATCTGCGCCGCGACCTCCGGCATCATGACCGACAGCAGCGTCGAGGTCCACGCCGCCTTGTTCGTGTGCCCCGACGGGTACGACGGGGTGGTCGAGTACGGGTCGTCCTGGCCCTCGCGGTAGTAACGCTTAATTCGGTCCGGGGCGACCACGAACGGGCGGTCGTAGCCGTAGTAGTACTTCTCGATGAAAGTCGAGCTCATGACCCCGCCACCGCGGGCCAGGTTGCCGGACAGCAGCGCCTTGGTCTTCGGCAGGTAGCCTTCCTTGAGTGCGTCGCGGAAGTGCTTGCCCAGCTCAGAGCCCAAACCGCTGGACAGGTTTTCCAGCGGGTCGATGTAGTCGTCATCGAGCGCGATGTTCTTGGCCTTCTCGTCGTTTTCCGCCGCGTTGTTAATCCTCACGACAGTCTCGAGGTTCTGGCTCATGACCTCCGGGTGGTTCTTGCGGAGATCCTCGAATGGGTTGACGACGTAGAAGTAGAAGAACTTGTCCGTCGCTGCATCCGACTGGTAGAAGCGGTAGAGCTGGTCGATGCGCAGCGGGGAGGGAGACGGAGCCTGCTTGCCCTGTGCGTTGACGCCGCGGGGCTGGCCGACGGATTCGAAGCCCGGCGACGCCAGACCACCGGCGACGCCGGGGCTGCCTGCCCCCGGAGAGGAGCTGGCGGTGGGTAGAGCACCAGCTGGCTGAGCGGATGCCTCGGGAGCGAGCGGTGCTACGCCCAGCATCAACGTCATGGCCGCCGCGGCTGCGCCCGCGCGGACCGTCCTGCACTTAGCGAACTTCGAAGAGGACAAGGGCTCTCCTTTTCTCCTGATGTGGCCTGTATAAGAGCTGCGATACGAATGAAGCAATAACCAAAGGAACGAGCCTACTTTAGTTGGAAGCTCATCGATTCTTTGCTAATACTAAGGCGTTTAACATTTTCGCGCGATATGAAACGCAAAGAAAACCCCGACAAGGGGGTCATCCTTGCCGGGGGAGCTATCGCGCGCGACGACGCGCGACTACTTCGAGTAATCGTAGAAGCCACGCCCGGACTTGCGGCCGAAGCGGCCCGCCTCGACCATGCGCTTGAGCAGTGGCGGCGCGGCATAGGTCGGCTCGGCGTACTCGTCGTACATCGCGTCGGCGATGAACTTGACGGTGTCCAGGCCGACCATGTCGGCCAGCGTCAGCGGGCCCATCGGGTGAGCACAACCGTTGACCATACCGGCGTCGATATCCTCGGCCGAGGCGACGCCGTCCTGCAGCATGCGGATGGCGCCCAGGATGTACGGGACGAGCAGCGCGTTGACGATGAAGCCGGAGCGGTCCTTCGCGCGGATAACCGTCTTCCCGAGTGCCTCGGCAGCGTAGGCGTAAGCGCGCTCGGACTGCACCTCACCCGTGGAGAGCGTGACGACGTGCTCCACCAGCGGCAGCACCGGCACGGGGTTGAAGAAGTGCAGGCCCATCACGCGCTCGGGGCGCTTCGTCGCAGCAGCGATTGACTGAATCGGCAGCGAGGATGTGTTGGACGCCAAAATGGCGTCATCGGCCTCCACGATCGCGTCGAGCTGCGAGAAGACGGATGCCTTGACCTCCGGGTTCTCGACGATTGCCTCGATGACCAGCTCGCGGTCAGCGAAGTCTTCCATCTGCGTGGTGTAGCTGATGCGACCGAGGATTTCGTCTCGGGCAGCGGCCTCGAGCTTGCCACGGGATACCGCCTTGTCCAGAGACTTCTCGATTCGTGCGCGACCTGCGTCGAGGAACTCCTGCTTAGCTTCCCAGACCTTAACGTCGCTGCCAGCCTTTGCACAGACCTCGATGATGCCGGAGCCCATCTGCCCCGCGCCGACGATGCCTACCCGAGAAATACTGTTTGTCATAGCGCTGTACTTTCCCCTTCTCGCCGCTTCGACACGGCCTCTACACGTGAGTATTCAAGCCGGGAAGGCGTCTGCTTCCCGCTTCACGCTCCCACGCTACTAACCGCAGGGGCATTCTTTCAGCGCTTTGCGCCAAATAGTGCCCCCTGTGTGCAATTTGTTGCACAACCGCGGTCGGCCCCCGCCACAGCGCCACGTGCCCCCGCCACAGCGCAGCCCTCGAGGGCTCAGAACGCCATCCGCTCCCGAAGAGCCTCGCGCAGCTCCGTCAGCTCCGCGTCGCACTCCCGGCGAGGTCCGCGACAGATTGGTCCCCGTTCGCATCGATGCCCCGCCAACGGGAGATAAGGCTGTCCAAGCCGCTTTCCAGGAGCGTGAGATAGGCCATGTCGGCATGCGGGCCGGTCTCATTGTTCAGGCGCCCGAGAGCGTCCGAGTCAACCCCGGCCAGAGTCGGCTCGACGCCAACACCGAGCAACTGCACCAGGCGGGACTCCTCCTGCTCGAGGATCGGCATCGCCCGCTGCGCCAGCGCAACGGTGGGCTCCGACACGTCCCCCTTGCCAATCAGCGTCGCGGACGCGTCCTTCAGCGTGGACGTATCTGCCGCGATATTCGCCAGGGAATCCCGCAGTTTCGCGCCGGCGGGCGCAGCTTCGCCCGTGGGGGCCGTCGACGCCGCGGCTCTCGACGCCGTGCCCGTCGTCACGCTTGACGACGGTGTCCCCTGCCCCGAGGGGCCGGTCGAACTGCACGCGCCGAGCCCCAGCGCGAGGAGGGAGACCAAGCCAACGGCCCCGGCGCCGGCTTTTCCGAGGGTAGGGGGATTGCCCTTCGCGGTGGACTTCATGCGCACTAGTCGATCTGCAGCTCGCCCATGCGGTCCCAGTCCTGCTTGCCCGGCAGAACCTGCGACACAATCTTCGGGGTCTCGACCAGAAGGGGCTTCATGGCTTCGAGCCCCTTGGCGAAGTGCTCCGAGGTCACGTGCGCCTCGGCGGCGTCGTCCTCGAAGGCCTCGACGAGAATGTACTGGTTCGGATCCTCAACGCTGCGGGACCACTCGAACCACTTGTTGCCGGCCTCGGCGCGGGTCGCTGCGGTGAACTCGGCGACGTGGTCCATCCACTCGTCCGCGAACTCCGGCTTTACTTGGTAATTCACAACGATAAAAATCATGCAGCCCACTGTAGGCGCGAGTTGGCGGGAATGCATCCCTGTTTTGTGACGCTTTCGGCGCATTATCGCCTCCGGTTCGCCTATATCATGGGGCTCATGATTCACGCACCGCTGATCCTGTCCTACAAGGGGGCCACTCCCCGGATCCACTCCGACGCCTGGATTGCCCCCGGCGCCGTCATCATCGGCGATGTCGAAATCGGCGCGGAGAGCTCCGTCTTCTACGGCTGCGTGCTGCGCGGTGACGTCGCCCCCATCCGCATCGGGCGCCGCACGAATATCCAGGACAACTCCACCATCCACGTCGACTCGGACGCACCGACCACCCTCGGCGACGACGTCACCGTCGGGCACATGGCGCTCATCCACGGCACCACCGTGGAGGATGGCACCCTGGTCGGGATGAAGTCCGCCCTCCTCTCCCACTCCCGCATCGGCGCGGGCAGCCTCATCGCGGCCGGCGCGGTCGTCCTGGAGGGCCAAGAAATCCCGCCCGCCTCGCTCGCGGCCGGAGTCCCCGCGAAGGTCCGCCGCTCGCTTTCCGACGACGAGGTGGCCGGCTTCATCGCCCACGCGGGCCGCTACGTGGAAACCGCGAACCAGCACCGCCACCTGGAGCCGGTGGATATCGATATGGTCCGGTTTAACTAGGGTTTCACCAGCGCATCTCCCGGGCGGGCACTTACGCCAGGACACTTACGCCGGGCCCCTAGCCAGGGCCCCTACGCCAGGGTCGCGCCGGAGGACTCCATCTCCATCAGCGAGAAATCGCCGCGGTCGGCGTCCACGGCCGCTACCTGATTGCGCAGGACGCGGACGGAAAATCCCTGCTTCAGGCCGTCCAGGACGGTAGCCCGGACGCAGTGGTCCGTGGCGACGCCCACGACGTCAATCTCCTCGATGTCGGAGGCGCGCAGAGCGTCGGCAAGCGAGACCCCGGCCTCCGTCGTGCCCTCGAATCCGGAGTAGGCGGCGGAGTGCTCGCCCTTGGTGACATCAATGCGCACGGCGTGGGGGTTTAGCTGCGCGAAGAAGTCCAGCGCGCGCTGCATCTCGGGGTGAATCTCGGCGCCAGGCGTGCCCGCGACGCAGTGCGGCGGCCAGGTATCGACAAAGTCGGGGTGATCGGAGAAATGCTGGCCCGGGTCGATGTGGTTATCGCGGGTGGTGACGATGACGTCGTACTTGTTGGCGGTGCCGGCAACGTGCAGGTAGGTGTTGCGGTAGGCGGCGATGGCTCCGTCGACGGCGAGCGCGCCTCCCTCGGAAAAATCGTTCTGGGCATCGACGACCACCAGAGCCATCCGAGGGCGCGGCGGGTGCGCGGGGCGGTCGGGCTCAGCAGCGCGGTCGACGGCGGGAACCTCAGCCGGGGAGCCCTCGTTGACCTGTCGGTACATCTCGGAGAAGGAAGCGTTCATGCAATACATATTGCCATGGCCCGGCTACACTGCCCCGTCCCGCTTAGTGTCGTGAATTCGGGCTGCAGGACGATAAGATTGTGCTCACATCGTGCGCCACTATTGTCGCGCACATCTTCATTTCCCCCAGGAGGACTTCCCCTATGGCCGGCGGACTAGTTGCCCTACTTGACGACGTAGCCACGATCGCGAAAGCGGCCGCTGCGTCGACCGATGACATCGCCGCCGCGGCTGGCCGCGCGAGCGCGAAAGCAGCAGGCGTCGTCGTGGACGACGCAGCGGTGACACCGCAGTTCGTCGACGGCGTCTCCCCGAAGCGCGAGCTCCCCATGATCTGGCGAATCACCAAAGGGTCCCTTGTCAACAAGATCGTCATCATCCTGCCGATCGCGCTGTTGCTCAGCCAGTTCCTGCCGTGGGCGCTCACCCCGATCCTGATGCTCGGCGGCAGCTACCTGTGCTTCGAGGGGATGGAGAAGGTGTGGGAGAAGATCCACCACACGTTCTCGCCCTCGTCCAGCGAGGAGGAGCGAATCGAGGCGGCCACCAACCGCACCCCGAAGGACGAGAATGCTCTGGTCAAGTCCGCAATTTTCACGGACCTCATCCTCTCCGCAGAGATCATGGTCATCTCGCTGAACGAGGTCACCCACGAGCCCCTACTCAACCGGGCCCTGATCCTCATCGCCGTGGCGTTCGTGATCACCCTGGCCGTCTACGGCGTCGTCGGACTGCTGGTCAAGATTGACGATATCGGACTCTATCTGCAGCAGAAGGACTCGAAAGGACTGGCCAAGGTGGGCCTTGGCCTGGTCCGGGCCATGCCCGTTGTCCTGACCACCATCGGTATCGTGGGCACCTTCGCGATGCTCTGGGTCGGCGGCCACATCATGGTCGTCGGCCTGGACGAGCTGGGCTGGCACCTGCCCCACCACCTCGTGCACAACCTCGAACAGATGGTCTCCGGGGGATTCCTGACCTGGCTCGCAAACACCGCGGGCTCCCTCGTCTTCGGCGCGATCTGGGGTGCCATCATCGTGGCGGTCGTGTCAGTCCTGCCGTTCGGGCACGCAAAGAAGGCCGGCACCGCGGCCCACGACTAGGAGCCCGCTAGGAGTATTCGACGTCGCCGTCGACGTAGACCCAACGGCGAGCCCGGCGGGCAAAGCGCGAGCGCTCGCGCATCACGGCGCTGCCGTCGCCGTCGCGGAAACGGGCCTCGAACTCGACGACGCCCTCGCGGTCGTCCACCCCGCCGGCCTGAGTTTCGACAATGTTGAGGCCCAGCCACTCCACGGCATCGTCGAGGTGGATCACCTCTGGCCGGTACCGCGGGTGCCAGGTTCGCCAGACGTAGTCGGCCTCGTGCGCGGCGTACGCGCTATAGCGGGCAGCCATCAGCTCCGCCGCGGTGGATGCGTCGCGCTCGCCACGGTGCAGCGGCGCGCAGCAAGCCCCGTAGAGCCCTCCCCCGCACGGGCACGGATCGCTATCGGCCAAGCGAACTCTCTGAAACATCGGATTTCCCCCTACTTCCCACGAATCTGAGGCGAGCCCTACGCGGCCCGTTCCCGTTAGCTTAATCTAGCGAGTCGCCCGGGGCATGCCCTCGGCGATCCCCGCAGCCGACTGTACGCCAACGACGGCACGCTCGGCGAACTCCTCGATGGAGGCGGCGCCGGCATACGTAAAGGAGGATCGAACGCCGGAGATAATCCGATCGATCTGGTCCTCCACTCCCTCGCGCCCCGGCTCAAGGTAGATCTTCGAAGTGGAAATGCCCTCCTCGAACATCTCGCGTCGGGCCTTCTCGAAGGCCTCGACCTTGGCATTGCGGCTCTCCACCGCGCGATGGGAGGCCATTCCGAAGGACTCCTTGAACATTCGGCCATCGGCGTCGAACTGCACGTCCCCCGGCGACTCGAAGGTTCCGGCGAACCACGAGCCGATCATCACGTTGGACGCTCCCGCGGCCAGCGCCAGAGCCACGTCGCGCGGGTCCTTCACACCGCCGTCCGCCCAGACGTGGACGCCCAACTTCTTGGCCTCCGCGGCGCACTCCAGCACCGCCGAGAACTGGGGCCTGCCGACGCCGGTCTGCATGCGGGTGGTGCACATTGCGCCCGGGCCGACGCCCACCTTGATGATGTCCGCCCCGGCCTCGACCAGGTCTCGGACGCCACCTGCTGTAACAACGTTGCCTGCTGCAATGGGCACGCCCGGGTTCAGTGCGCGAATACGACGCAGCGCCGACAACATCGTCTCCTGGTGGCCGTGTGCCGTATCGACGACCAGGACGTCCGCCCCGGCGTCGACAAGCGTGCGAACACGCCCCTCGACGTCGCCGTTGATCCCGATGGCGGCTCCGACTCGCAGGTGACCGTGGCCATCGACCGCCGGCTGATACAGAGTCGCGCGCAGAGCGCCCTTGCGGGTGAGCAGGCCGACCAGCTTGCCTTCCCCGTCCACAACAGGCGCCAGCTTTCGGCCCGACTCCGAGAGCAGGTCGAAGGCCCGACGCGGATCAATATCCGCGGGCAGGGTGAACAGCGAGGTGGCCATCAGCGTGCCGACCTGCGCGAAGTTGTCCACGCCGGTGAGATCGCGGACTGTGATCAGGCCGACCGGGCGGTCACCGTCCACGACAACCGCCGCGCCGTGCGCCCGCTTCGGCAGGAGGTGCCGCGCGTAGCCTGCAGTGTGGTGGGGCTTGACGACGATCGGGGTGTCAAACACCAAATCGGCCGACTTGACCGTGCGGATCGTCTCGGCCGCGATCTCGGCGGGGACGTCCTGTGGCAGAATTGCCAGGCCACCGCGCCGGGCGATGGTCTCGGCCATGCGCCGCCCCGCGACAGCGGTCATGTTCGCCACGACGATGGGGATTGTCGTGCCGGTGCCGTCGGCGGTGCGCAGATCAACGCCCATCCTCGAGCCCACGGAGGACTTGGAGGGGACCATGAATACATCGCTGTACGTCAGTTCGTACGGCGCCTTCTGTTCATTGAGGAACTTCACGGCCCTAGGATAGCGCCTTCTCGGCGTTGAGCATCCGATAAATTTTCCGGTTGGCCTTGTACAGCCCCACGAACGCCTCGAACTGCCGGTCGTAGACGGCGGCGTTATCGGGGTTGGGCTCGAAGGACTGTGCCACTTCGACCAGCTGATCGGCGGAGTCCACCGACTCGATGAGGCCCGTGCCGATTGCCACCAACAGTGCTGCGCCGACGGCGCCGGCGTCCTGCGGCGTATCCACAACGTCAATGCCTCGTTGCAGCACGTCCGCCAGGATCTGCGCGGTGGTGTCCGATAGCGCCCCGCCGCCGGCGAAGCGCACTCGGGCGGAGGGGTGGACGTGACGGTTGCGCTCGTGGGCTTCAATAAACCAGCGCATGTGGAAGCACACGCCCTCGACGACGGCGCGCAGCATCTCCGTCTTTCCCGTCTCCAACGAGATGTTAAAGAAAGCGGCCCGGACCAGTGGATCCTCGAAGGGGCTTCGGTTTCCGTGCAGCCACGGAGTGAAGAGCACTCCCCCGCTTCCCGGCTCAGCCGTCGCGATGACCTTCGAGAGGTAGTCATAGAGAGACGCGTGGGCAGCATTGGTGCCCTGCGCGACGTGGCGCTGGTCCAAGAAAACGTTGATCTCGTCGAGAGCCAGGTGGTCGCGGACCCATTCGAGGCATTTGCCCGCGGTCTCCAGCTCCGAAAAATAGTTAAACGCCGCGGGGTTCGCGCCGACGATCGCGGCCATCATCGCAGTCAGGTCGACGGTGTACTTGTCGGTGACGGTGGACACCCATCCCGACGTTCCCATGTAGACGTGCGTATCGCCCGCCTTGACCGCACCTGCGCCCACCCCAATCAAGGAGGCGTCGCCGCCGCCCGCGTACACGGGGGTATCGGGGCTAAGCCCCAGCTCCTCGGCCTGCTCCGGCCTCAACTTGCCGACGATGTCAGTCGACTCAACGATCTTCGGCATGTGCTTCGGGTCGATCTGGAGGGTTCGCATGACGACGGGGTCAAACTGTGGCGTCGGCGAGTTCTTGACAAGGAGCATGGTGCTAAATGCGCTGTCCCGAGACATGACGAACTCGCCCGTCATTCGGGCGATGATCGTCTCTTTGACGTCCAACCACTTGTGCCCTCGGGCGAACTCCTCCGGCCGGTTAAGCCTGAGCCAGTGGTACTTCCACACCGGGTCTTTGACGCTCGCTGGCACTATTCCCGTGCGACGCAGGCAGGTCGCGGCCTTAAAAATATTGATGCCTGCGAAGGTGGGGAACTTCCCGAAGATGGATTTCATCTCGGCAGTAGCCCGCTGATCCATGTAATTCATGGAGCGGTGCACCGCCCGTCCCTCGGCGTCGACCATGACCATCGACTGCATCTGGGCGCAAAAGCTGATTCCGGCCAGAGACTTGGCCCGCTCGGGGTTGCGTTCGACAATCTGCCGGGTGGTGGCGACGAGCGCGTCCCACCAATCGTCGGGATCCTGTTCGGCGCCTCCGTTGGGGAGGATGTGCAACCCGTAGTTCTGGGAGGCGGAGTCGACCTTTACAACTCCGTCACTGATGGTAAAAAGGCAGGTTTTTACTCCGGTGGTACCGAAGTCGTAGGCCAACACGTTTATCATTGCGACGATCCTTTAAGGTGCCAATCCTGCATATATGACTGTAGTGCACTCGCTGCCGGGGGTTTATCGGCGGGGATGATCAGCGAGGTGCGATTGCCGAGCGGATGAACTCCGAGGTCTCCGAAATCACTTCCTCAACTGGTAGATCGCGGAGATAGAGCTGCCGACGCTGTCTGAAATACTCACTGGTCAGCGAGTACTGGAAGTGCATAAAAATGTCGTCAATCAACCAGGCTATTGTCTCGGCCGATATATCCCGGCGGACGTCCCCCGCCTCCTGCGCCGCACTGATCAGGCCGACGTACGCGGAGGAGGTAAACCTCTCCAGTTCGAAGGCCACGTTGCGGGGAACGGCGTCATTGCCCGGCGAGGTGAGCAGGTGGTACAGGGCGACCGCCTCTGGGTGCTCCCTGCTGGTGCTGACGATGAGGTGCAGTATTTCTTCGATGGAATCGAAGACGCCACCGGGCGCGTCGAGCTTCGGCGCCACGTTGACCTCAATGAGCTCGGCACCGCGGGCCGTGACGTACTCGAACAGTCTCGCCTTGGTGGGAAAGTACTGGAAGAGCGCGCCGACGCTGATGCCAGCGGCGGCGGCAATGCGATTAGTGTTGGCCTTCTCGTAGCCGCGCGACGCGAACTCCGCCATCGCCGCAGACTCAATACGCTGCTTCTTGTCGGCAGAAAGGTTGAGAAAACGCTCGGTGGCGCTAGCTTCGGTGACACCGGCTGAGGTGCAAGCCGGATCCGCGTTGCCCGGCGCAGGACTTTTCGTCATTCGCGTCCTCCCTCCTTGGCGGGAATGCTCCACATACTCCTCGTTGAAGCCGACCCCGCACTGTGCGGACTGCCGACCCCCACAAGAGTGAGCAGCGACTCATTTTCCCAAAATCTTAACACGGAACACAGACACGCTTGTTAGGATTTGAATAAAAGGTGAGTCACGACTCATTTGCCCCCAGCAGAGCCCTACACTGCAGTCCCCAGGAGGCCCCTCATGGACATCAATCGCCCGGGCACGGCACAAGTCATCCGCGAACTCGACGACCTCATCAAACGTCCCATTCACTCCATCTCCCCCGAGTACCTGAAGAAGGTCGAGACCGAGTACTTCGACGCCAAGTGCGCGAAATCCAAGGAGATGGTCGAGCACGCCAACAAGGTCATCCCCGGTGGTGTCCAGCACAACCTCGCCTTCAACCACCCCTTCCCGCTAGCTTTCGACACCGCAAAGGGCGCCAAGCTCTACGACGTCGACGGCAACGAGTATCTGGACTTCCTCCAGGCGGGCGGCCCGACCGTGCTGGGCTCCAACCCGGACTCGGTACGCGAGAAGGTCGAGGAACTCCTCGACCACTGCGGCCCCTCGACCGGCCTACTACACGAGTACGAGGTGAAACTGGCACAGCTGATCGTCGACCTCGTCCCCAGCGTCGATAAGTTCCGCATGTTCAACTCCGGCTCCGAGGCCTGCTCGGCGGCGGCCCGCGTCGCGCGCCTGGCCACCGGCAACAAGCACATCCTCAAGATGGGCGGCGCCTACCACGGCTGGTCCGACCAGCTGGCCTTCGGCATCCGGATCCCAGGCTCCAAGTTCACCCAGTCCAAGGGCCTGCCGCTGTCGAACTTCGTCTTCACCGAGGAGTTCTTCCCGGGCGATTTGAAGGCGCTGGAGCGCAACCTGAAGCTCAACAAGCTCCGCGGCGGCACCGCGGCGATCTTCCTGGAGCCGGTCGGCCCGGAGTCCGGTACCCGGCCGATCAGCGCCGAGTTCGTCCAGGGCGCCCGCGAGCTGGCTACCAAGTACGGCGCACTACTTGTCTTCGACGAGGTCGTCACCGCATTCCGCCTCTCCCCGCACGGCGCGCAGCACCTCTACGGCGTCATGCCGGACCTCACCGTGTTCGGCAAGGTCGTCGCGGGCGGATACCCGGGAGCTGGCGGCCTCGGCGGCCCGGACAAGTACATGCAGTACTTGGCCGCCGGCATCCACGGCGACACCAAGATTAAGAAGGCCCTGGTCGCGGCACTATGGCCGCCACCCCGCTGTCGTCGCTGGCCGGCTACTACACGTTGAAGGAGATTGCGGAGACCGGCGCCTGCGAGACCGCCTCCGCGATGGGCGACCGGCTGACCGACGGCCTACGCGAGATTATCGCGCGCCGCCGCCTGCCCTTCGTCGCCTTCAACCAGGGTTCGATCTGCCACCTGGAGACCGTGGGCACCATGCACTTCGCGCTGGACTGGTCGAAGCCGTGGGAGATTCCGGACGTAATCAAGCAGACGTCGGCACGCAAGGCGGAGATGGAGCACATGGGCGCGGCCTACATGGCGGAGGGCATCGTCACGCTCGCGGGCTCCCGCCTCTACACCTCGGCGACCTACACCGAGGAGCTGATCGACGAGGCTCTGACCCGCTTCGACCGCATCTTCGAGCACGTGGTGGAGCTATGAGCCAGGGATTCCGTACCGAGCGCACCGCCGTCATCGACCTCTCCCAGGCCCTGATTCGGCGAGGGCTGGTCGTGCGCACCTGGGGAAACATCAGCCACCGCGTGGACTCGGAGCAGCCCGACGCGAGCACCGGCAGCGATGTCAGCTTCGTCATCACCCCCTCGGGTCGCACGTACGACACCATGATCGAGGCGGACCTTTCGCTGATCACCGCGGGCACGAGCGCCAAGGGCAAGCGCGGCAAGGGTAGAAACGGCAAGGTCGAGATGAAAAAGTCCGGCCCCTTCAAGCCGTCGAGCGAGTACCCCATGCACGCGCTGTGCTACCGCCTGCGACCTGGCGCGAGGGCCGTGGTGCACACCCACCAGCGCTACGCCTCCGCGCTCAGTCTGCTCGGCCACCCCGTACCGCTAAGCGACGACGAGGCGGCCCGGATCGGCCAGGCCTCGATTCCGACCTCCACCTACGGGCTGCCGGGGACCAAGAAGCTGCACCGCGGCGTCGAGCACGTGCTCGAGACCAACCCGGACGCGGACGTCGTTCTGCTGGCCGCCCACGGCGTGTTCCTCTGCGGCGACACCGCCGAACACGCGCTGCGACTGGCCGAACGCGTCGAGGCCGCCGCAAAACGCGTCTACCAGGAGTTGACCGGCTCGGACCTCATCGACCCGGACTTGCCAGCTCCCGGCGAGGACGCCGTGCGCAGCGAGAAGGTCGACGGCGCCGTGGTCTACTACGACGGCGCGGGTGGCGTCGTCACGCCGAGCGCGAAAGTTCGGGCGCGCCACGAGGAGGTCTATGCGGCGCGCGGCGACGTCGGCGCGATCCGCCAGTGCTTCGACTCGGAGGTGCAGCACTTCCTGGGCTCCGAGCTGCGCCCCTACCTCGACGACTTCGCCCAGATTGTCGGACCGATGGCGGGCCCGGAGGTCGGCAAGACCAACGTGGCCCTCGGCGCGGACGCGGCCCTGTGCTTCGGGGCGACCGACGACGACGCCGCGGCGGCCGTGTCGGTACTGAAGAAGAACGCCCGCGCCGCACGGATTGCGCAGGTCAGTGGCGCACACCCGATTGCGCACTGGGAGTGCGTGCTGATGAACGTGGTCTATCGCCTGAAGTATTCCAAGCAGGCGGGCTAGCGCGGCGGGCGCGTCCGGAGTATTTTGTTGAAGGTAGCAACAAAACTTAGATAGCTCACCCGAGACAAAACTTTGTAGAGAGGACACGCAATGGCATTCCAGGGACGCGCAGCACTGATCGCCGTCGACGTACAGCAGGGCATTTTGGGCATGGTGCCCGGCGAGGTCTCCGCGGACCTTGTCGCCAAGACCTCCGCGCTTGCCGACGCCTTCCACGCCGCCGACCTTCCCGTCGTGTGGGTCCACGCCACGGGCCTGCCGGCCGGCGTGACCGAGCGCCCGATTCCGGAGCCCGACGAGCTGCCGGATCACTTCTCCGAGCTGGACCCGCGCCTGCCGGTCCACGACGGCGACATTCACGTCAATAAGCCGCGCACCTGGAGCGCCTTCGTCGGCACCGGCCTGGCCGAGAAGCTCCGCGAGCTGGGCGTGAGCGACGTCGTAGTCCTCGGCATCGCCACCGGCGCCGGCGTCGAGTCGACCGCGCGTAGCGCCTACGACGAGGGCTTCCACATCACCGCCGCGGTCGACGCGATGGTCGACGGCAACCCGGCGCGCCACGAGCAGGCGATCGCGGAGGACTTCCCCTCCATCGGAATCGTTTCGACCACGGCGGATATCGTCGCGGGCCTGTCGGAGGATTAGGCGCGCCTCAAGCTTTCCCGCCCGCGCCTTTGCGGAGTAATTTGGCGAGGGTGAACTCTGATAGCACCCCAGAAAACTCCGCACAGCGGCCCCAGGGCGCGCCCGACCTGGAAGCCCTCGCCGAGAAACTTCAGCCCGGCGCCCTGACCACAGACCCGTCGGTGATCGAGGCGCACTCGAAGGACTACTCCCTCTACAGCCCGGTCGGCGCCGCAATCGCGCTGGTCCGAGCCAAGTGCGTCGAGGACGTGCAGGAGACCATGCGTTTCGCCCACGCCCACGGCATCCCCGTGGTCCCACAGGGTGCGCGCACGGGCATCTCGGGCGGCTCGAACGCGGTCGACGGCTGCATCATCTTGAGCGTCGCCAAGATGAATAAGATTCTGGAGATCAACCCGACCGACACCTGCGTCACGGTCGAGCCGGGCATCATCAACCAGGACTTAAAGGACGCCCTGCGCCCGCACGGCCTGTACTACCCGCCGGACCCGGGCAGCGTTCGCATCTCCTCGATCGGCGGCAACATCGCCACCAACGCGGGCGGCCTGTGCTGCGTCAAATACGGCGTGACCCGGGACTTTGTCCGGGAGATCAAGGTCGTGCTCGCCGACGGCACCCTGACCCGGCTCGGCCGCAAGACCGTGAAGGGCGTCGCGGGCCTGGATCTCTGCGGGCTCTTCGTCGGCTCCGAGGGCACGCTCGGCATCATCGTCGAGGCCACCTTAAGCCTGATCCCGCTGCCGAAGGCGCCGGTCACGGCGGTGGCCACCTTCCCGGACGAGACGGCCGCCGCGATGACGGTGCGCCAGTACATGGGCGAGGGCCGCCGCCCCAGCCTGATGGAGCTGATGGATGGCATGACGCTGAAGATGCTCAACGCCTTCGGCGACTTCGGCCTGGAGGAGGACGCCGGCGCGATGCTGATTATGCAGTCCGACTCCGACACCCAGGTCGACGATGTGCGCGAGTTCGAGCGCGTCGCAAAGGAAAACGGCGCCCTCGACGCGGTCCACAGCGACGATCCGCGCGACTCGGAGGACCTGGTCGCCGCCCGCCGCTCAGTCCAGCCGGCCTACGAGGTCTACTCGCGCGCCCACGGCGGGGGCCAGCTGCTTGACGACGTCTGCGTGCCCCGCTCCAAGCTCCCGGAGTTCTTCCGGCTCCTCGATGAGCTACGGGCCCGCACCAGCGTGACCGTGTCGATGGTCGCTCATGCCGGCGACGGCAACCTGCACCCGGCGGTGTTCTTCGACGCCTCGGACGCCGACTCCACCGCGGAAGCCGAGAAGATCTTCGGCGAGATCATGCAGTTGGGCCTCGACCTCGGAGGCACCATCACCGGCGAACACGGCGTCGGGTCGCTGAAGAAGGAGTGGCTACCGAAGGAGCTCGACGAGGGAAGCCGCCGCCTGCACCGCAGTATCAAGGACGCGGTGGACCCGTTGGGAATCATGAACCCGGAGAAGATGCTCGACCTGATCTAGGCGCCCTCTCCCGGTGCAGCGCCCAGCCGCCCGCTCGACAACGCGGGCAAAAGCGGTCAGTCTGGAGGACATGAAAACTCCCATCTCCGACTACCTGGCCGAGATCGTCGAGTCGGTCCGCGCCGATGACTCCGGCGAGGTCGCCAGCTACATTCCCGCGCTGGCCGAGGCCGACCCGGAACAGCTCGGCGTCGCCCTGACTACGGTGTCGGGGCGCACCTACACCGCCGGCGACGCCGACGCGGAGTTCACCATCCAGTCGATGTCGAAGCCGTTCGCGTACGCCGCGGCGCTGTGGGAGCACGGCGCGGACGAGGTCGAGAAGATCGTCGGCATCGAGCCCTCGGGCGAGGCCTTCAACGAGCTCTCGCTGGAGTCCGGCACGCATCGGCCGAAGAACCCGATGATCAACGTCGGGGCGCTCGCAATCCACCAGATGATCGGCAACCCCGGCGACTCCTGGGAGCTGCGCCGAGACAAGCTGCTGGAGTTCTTCTCCGCACTGGCCGGGAGGCCTCTGTGCGTCGACGAGGACGCCTTTGAATCTGAGGTCGGCTCGGCGCACCGCAATCTCGCCATCGCGCACATGCTCGCCGCCTACGACATGATCGACACCGACCCGGACGACGTCGTCCGCGGATATACCGCGCAGTGCTCGATACTGGTCTCCACCAGGGATATCGCGATGATGGCGGCCGTGCTCGCCGCCGGAGGCGTCAGCCCCACGACGGGTGAGCGCGTCGTGGCCCGCCCCATCGTCCGCCAGGTCCTGTCCGTCATGGCCACCGCCGGCATGTACGACGAGGCCGGCGAGTGGTTCACCGAGGTCGGTATCCCCGCCAAAAGTGGCGTGGCCGGCGGAATCCTGGGCGCGCTGCCGGGCCAGGTGGGGTTGGCCGCCTTCTCCCCTCGCCTAAACGAGCACGGCAACAGCGTGCGCGGCACCGCCCTGCTCCGCAGGCTTTCCGACGACATGGGCCTGCACCTGATGGATGCGGAGGCGATTGGCTCCCGCGCCCTGCGCGGCAGCGGGATGCTCGAAGGCCGCTCGGTCATCGAGCTACAGGGGCCGATGAACTTCACGGCCGCCGAGATTGTGCTGAACCGCCTGGTGCAGTCCCCTCCGTCGGAAAGCGACGTGGTGTTTGATCTCAGCCGGGTGGGGATGGTCAACGACATCGGGCGGCGGATGGTGCTGGAGGCGATGCGCAGGCTACGCCTGGACGGGCACGAGATTTTCCTGCGCGACCCCGAGGGGGTACTGCCCGACCCGGATATGGGGGACGGGGTATTGCCGACAATTCTCTAAGCGAGCTACCATTGTTGACATGTCCACCAATACGAGCGCAGTAAAGAAAGAACAGTCCATCCCCGCCGACTGGTCGCGCCTGCATGACAAGAACACGCCGGTCCTCTTCGGCCTCATGCTGGGCAACGCGCTCATCGCGATGGACTCGACGATTCTGGCCACGGCCGTGCCCTCCGTCGTCGACGACCTCGGAGACTTCTCGCGGTTCCCGTGGCTATTCTCCATCTACCTGCTCGCGCAGGCGGTGACGGTGCCGGTCTACGGCAAGCTGGCCGACATGTTCGGGCGCCGGCCCATCATCATGTTCGGCGTCACCCTGTTCATGGCCAGCTCCGTGATGGCCGGCCTGTCGGGGTCGATGACGACGCTGATCATCGCACGCGCACTGCAAGGCATCGGCGCCGGCGCCGTCGGCCCCATGGCCATGACCATCCTCGGCGACCTTTACACCCTGGCCCAGCGAGGCCGCGTCCAGGGCTACATGGCCTCCGTCTGGGCGATCGCGTCCGTGCTCGGCCCGACGCTCGGCGGATTCTTCGCGGAGCTCGGCGCCTGGCGCTGGATCTTCTTCATCAATGTACCCTTCGGCCTGGTCGCCCTGTTCTTGATCTGGCGCAACTTCCGCGACGTCGTCGACACCACGCACCGCCGCGTCGACTACCTCGGGGCGAGCGTCCTCACGGTTGGCCTGACTGCGCTGATCCTCGGCATCCTCGAGGGCGGGCAGGCCTGGTCGTGGCTGTCCTGGCAGTCGGCGGCCTCCTTCGGCATCGGCATCGTGGCGCTCGCGGCCCTGCGCTGGATCGAGCCGCGCGCCGCCGAGCCCGTCGTCGCCTTCGAGCTGCTGAACAAGCGCCTGATTCGCGCGACCTCGCTGACCATGTTCTCCATCGGCGCCCTGACCGTCGGCGTGACCAGCTTCGCGCCGACCTACCTGCAGACCGCCACCGGCATCTCCCCGATTATCGCGGGCCTGGCCGTGGCCGCCATGACGCTCGGCTGGCCCCTGACGGGCTCGCAGTCGTCGAAGCTCTACATGCCCTACGGTTTCCGCCGCACCATCATCGTCGGCTCCCTGATTACCCTGACCGGCTCGATTGCACTCGCAATCACGGGCCCCTTCCCGAACGCGCTGCTGCTCGCGGTGGTCGTGTTCGTGATGGGCCTCGGCCTCGGCCTGTCCACCGCGCCGTCGACCATCGCAGCTCAAAACTCCGTGCCGCTGAACCAGCGCGGGCAGGTCACGGCCATCAACACGCTGGCACGCTCCGCCGGTAGCGCCATCGGCGTCGCCGTCTTCGGCGCTCTGTCCAACGCCGTGCTGTCGCAGTACTCGGACGGGGCCGCCGGTGCTGGTGCCGCCACGGACGCGGGTGCCTCACCCGCCGCCATCACCGTGGCCACCACCGTCGTCTTCATCGGCGTCGCCGTCGGTGCCGCCCTGATGGTCTTCGGCGCCACCCGCGTTCCCGACGATCGCCCGGCGCGCGTCAGCCCCGCAGGGCCGCTTTCCGACGTCGGCCCCGACGCTCACGGCCCATCTGCAGCGCAATCCACGCAGCGCCCACAATCCCCAGCGCAACCTGCGGCGCGAGCAGCGGGAGCCGGTGCACAAAGTCGCCGTTGACCACCCTGTCGACGTCCGCGACCAGCACGATCCCGACGTTGACAGCCCAGTGGACAAGCCCAGCCAGCAGGCCGCGCTGCCACCACGACCCCACCGCAACGCGGCCGAGGCACAGGGAGAGCAGCACGCACACGCCGGCGAAGGCGACGAAAAACAGCGGGTCGGCCAGCTCCTGAACGTGCCACAGCGCCCAGATTCCGCCCGTCACCAGCGCCGCAAGCCCGGGGTGCCAGACCCTCTCGAAGGCGGGCTGCAGGAAACCGCGCCAGCCGAACTCCTCACCCACGGCGCCGATCAGCTGCGCCACCAGGAAAAACGTGAGCAGGCCCGGGTGAAACGCATCCTGGCGCTCCTCCCCCAGAGCAGCCGCCAAAATCCATGTAAGCCCTACAAAACCAGCTGCGAGCAAGATCGCCGCCGAGGTTGCCGTCGTCAAGCGCAGGCCGCGAAGGGGCGTGCGGGGCAGCAGCTCGCAGTCCCTGTCCCGGTAGAAGTACCAGGTGATGAGCAGGCCGAAGCTGGGGCCCAACTGCGTGATGGCCACGTAGCGGTAATCGAGGCCGGCGAGCGCCTGTACCACGATCAGAAGCACGGACGCCGTCGCCGTGCCCGCGAGGAATACGAGGATTGGGTGCCAGGGGACGACGTCGCGCATTGCAGACCTCCCCGCAAAATCGTCGCTAGACCGAACGAGACTAGCCTAGTCCACGTCAATGGCTAATCGAGGGGTCTTCATGCTTACACGCTAGACACCACCTGCTAGTTTCCGCTCTAAATCTTCCATTTTTCCCACATTAATTTGCACTGGGTGTAGCGTTGTCTAACGCGTGAAAACACCCGCAGAGGCGGCCGAGGCGAAAGCGAGGACCGATGAACGTCAGCGACGTAGCGCTAGTCCTGGAGGGCGGCGGCACCCGAAACAGTTACACCGCACCGTTTATCGAACGGCTGCTTCGCGACAATATCGACGTCGGCTGGGTCGGCGGCATCAGCGCCGGCGCAACCCACCTGGTCAACTATCTCTCCCGCGACATCGCCCGCAGCGCCGAGAGTTTCGTCGAGTTCGTCGCGTCGCCCCAAGCAGGAGGCCTGCGCCCCATTTTGCGCGGCCGCGGCTACTTCGACGCCGAGTACATCTACGAAACCGCCGGACTTCCCGACGGCGACATGCCCCTCGACTTCGAAACCTTTCAGTCGAACCCGATTCCCTACCGCATCGGCGCGGTGCGGGCCGACACCGGCGAGACGGTCTACTGGGGGCGCGAGGATATTACCGACTTTCCGAAGCTGATGAAGTACACCCGAGCCAGCTCGACCATCCCCGGCATGATGCGCATGCCCATCATCGACGGAGTTCCGTATATCGATGGCGCGATGGGGTCGTCGGGAGGCATTGCGATCGACGCGGCGGAGGCGGACGGCTTCGAGAAGTTCCTGGTCGTGCTGACTCGCCCCAAGGGATTCCGGCGAGTGGCTCCGGCGCGCCCGCAGGTTCTGCGCCGGATTTTCCGCAAGACTCCCGAGGTCGCGGAGCTGATGATCACCAGGCACGAGCGCTACAACGCGTCGCTGGAACGCATCGAGGAGCTGCAGCGTCAGGGCAAAGCCTACGTGTTCTACGCCAACCAGATGAGCGTGAGCAACCGCGAGCGCAGACTCGCGAAGCTGCAGGCCAATTACGCCCTCGGCGCAGCTCAGGCGGACTCGGAGTGGCCGGCGGTGCGGGAGTTCTTGGGGGTGCCGGACGAGAACTAGCGCAGATATCGCCGTTCACCTGTATCCTTTGTCACACAAACGCAAATGAAACAACGTCGGCAGCAGCCGACGGAAGGGGGAGCGACGATCATGAAGCCACGCCGGACCGGAACAGGGCTCGCGGGAACGCAAAAGAAGCAGGCGGTGGCGATTTTCGCTGCCTTGGGCGTTCGCAGCACTCGGCGCATGCAGCGCGGGCACCGGTGGTAACTCCGCATCGTCTGCCGCGTCGAATCCGAAGACTGTCGCATCTACCCCGACGGTCAGCGAGAAGGACATGCTGCTGGTCAGCGAGATTCCAGGCGCAACCTTTGATTCCTCCATTGACCCCGCGCTTGCGGAGTCATTGACATCGCCAATCTCTGAAGGCATGACCGTCGAGCCAACCGAGTGCACAAAGCTTGTCGATATCTCGGCGAAGCTGGCCAGTGTGCCAACCGCCCTCGCGCAGATTTCCGACCAGAGCCTCTCGGCTTCCATCTCCCTGTCCAAGCAGTCCTCGCTCTACGACGAACTCACCGGTGCGTCGGACGGCTGCGGAGACGTCACGGTCACCGCCGACGGCAACGCCGTGGCCCGCAATGAGCTCGAAGCCCAGAACCTTCCGCCGGAGGCAATGGATTTCCTGAAGGACATGGATCTGAAGTCGACTTTCTCGGTTCATACTCGCCCGTGGGATCCGCAGCTGTCCTCCTCCCCACAAAAGGTCACGGCCGAAGAGTCCTACGGCGAGGGGACAGTTGCCGGAGTTAAGACGAACGTCACTAGCTACCGAATCATCGGAATCGTCAACGGCGTGGTCATCGCCGTCAGCACGGTACCGACCCCTAGCGCAGATCACATTCGCATGGGCGAAGCGGGCCTGACCATCGAGAATCCGGAGATCTCACAGGAGGCTAAGGACGCCGCGAAGGCGCGGGCCATCGAGATCTTCGATGCGCAGGCACAGAAGGTCCGGGCGGCGAAGTAGCGACGAGAAAAGGTCGCAGTGCGGACTGTTGCGGGCGGTGCGGGCTGTTGCCTGCTGTCGCCTATTGAGCACCACGGTCGACGACATAATCGCGGCGTATCGCGGAAGTGCGCCGACCCCACTCGCTGTCCTTAACCCTTCGCTGGTGGGCATCGAACGCCTGCTGGTTGGCAAATTCCTCGGAGACCGACCAGATGCGCGAATCGCTCGTCTCGTTCACCTCGAACCGCAGGCAGCCGGGTTCAAGCCGGGTCAGCCGGATGTGCTCCCCTATGAGCGACCGGACGAGATCGACTTGCGACGAAGTGTCGCAAATGAGTTTTCCACGGAGCCGAACAACCATGTCAGATATTATCGTTCCAAATTTCGCTCGCGGGGGCAGGATGGGCCGAAGACGGAGCTAGCGTTTCGACGGCTGAACGGCGCGACTGTCCACAGATCTGGAGCAAATCGACGATCATGGAGCGCGACTGCGCCAGCACCACCTGAGCGGAGAGTACTTTCCCCTCGGCCACGTCAACGCCCGCGTCGCTGCCAATTTCTTTGAGCCTACGAATAAGCCCGGGCAGTTCCTTGCTGTCGCTGACCTCGGATGTGCCCTGGTAGAGCGCACTGAGGCGCTCCGATACCTCGGCCAGCTGCTCAATAATCTCGATTTGCCGTGGCGAGACCTCGTCCTTGTCCTCGCAGAGCACCAGCGACCTGCGCGCCATCACGCGGGTGTTGCGCATGACGTTGTCCACGGGGTTCAGGATGCGGATCAGCGACTGGATGCGGCGGCGCTGCGCCCAGAGCAACGGAGAGGCTTGGATCGTCTCCTTGCCCATGTTGGCGGCGGCAATCATCTGGTTGATCTGCCCCTGCGTTCCGCGCGCCCGGAGCAGGGCCTCGGCGATACGGTCGGTGTCGTGACTGCGCAGGGCACCCGCGACTTCGCGCTGGACCTCGGCCGCGATGCCGAGGATTTTTGCAATTTCCCGACGCCCCGACCGCAGCGGCGACTCCGGAACAATGGCGATGACGGCGATTCCGACGAGACCTCCGACCAGGGCGTCAATCATGCGGTCGGCGCCGCCGGAGGTGCCCGGCGGGAGAATCGTCGCAATCAGCACGGCCGCGAACGAGGCCTGGTTCGCCACGAGGACGCCCTTGTCCGCGATGGTGCCCAGCACGATGGCCAACGACACCGCGACGGCGATCTGCCACACTCCCGAGCCGACTTCAGCAATGAAGATGTCGCCGAGCCCGACGCCGATACTGACGCCAAGGACCAGCTCAAAGGCACGGCGGAAGCGCTCGCCACCGGTCGTACTGAGCACGATGACGGTCGCCATCGGAGCGAAGAAGGGTTGCGCGTGCCCGAAGACATGGAGGCCGACGTAGTAGGAAAGCCCGGCGGCCAGGCCCGCCTGGATCACGTAGACCCAATTCGCCCGAAGCCTGGAAAGCCCCTGTTGGAAACGATTCAGCAGCGGACTAACAGCCCTACTTTTCACCCTCGATAACGCCATGGATCAAAGTGTAATACGTGCAATTGAGACGGATGTCTCGCCTGTCCCCGCAGCCTCCATCGCTACGACTGAATAAGTCCCCCAATGAAGTCTCGCAGCAGCACGAGTGTGTCGGGACAAATACTAAAATGCGCCCAATTTCCGCGCTGCTCCCTGCGCAGCACACCAGCTTCGACCAACTTCTTCAGGTGGTGCGACAGCGTCGGCTGGCTCACCCCGTATGTGTCAGGCATCGAACAGGCACACATAGAATCCTGCTCCGACTGAGCCAGCGAGGTAACAATCCGCAGGCGGACCGGATCCGCTAAGGCCTTGAGCACCACAAGTCGGGCCTTTTCGTCGAAATCGTCGTCGGCAAGCTTTTGGCAACACGCAATCGGAGATCCAACACTGCTCATACAAACAGCATAGGCACGATATTGACACTCATCAATATCGGCGTATCGTTGGGTATATCGATGGATTTCGATATCGATTTTGTCCGCCATCCGGCAACAACCGCCAAAATCTCCCGACCTAGGACAGCACTGATGTCCGCAGATACACGCATTCCCCGACCTCACAGCACCACGCAGTCCGTACTGTGGCTGGGCATCAGCGCAGTGTGCTGGGCGCTACTCTACTGGGCCAACGGCCGAGTGTGGACCGCGCTCATACTGCGCCCGAGCGCCGACCAAGCAGGGCGGCTTCAGCAGGCCATCCACTTTTTCTTCTACGACTCCGGGAAAGTGCTCCTGCTGCTCTTCGCCACGGTTTTTGCGATTGGGCTCGTGCGCACAACCCTCAACCCCGAAGCCGTCCGTGAATACTTGCTGGACAAGCCGCTGTGGCTCTCGCTCCTGCTCGCGGTCCTGCTCGGCGCAATTACCCCGTTTTGCTCCTGTAGCTCGATCCCCCTCTTCATCGGCTTCGTCGCCGCAGGGGTCCCACTCGCGGTCACCCTGGCGTTCCTTCTCGCTTCCCCACTGGTCAACGAGGTAGCCGTCGTGATGCTAGCCCAATCCTTCGGATGGCCGATCACGGTAGCCTACGTTGCGTCGGGGCTCGGCATGGCGATGCTCATCGGCGCCATCCTGTCCCGGTTCGACCTCGACGACCAGGTCAAGGACTTCATCCGCAGCACGCCCACCAGCCGTCTCCACGCGACACAGCACCGCCCGACGCTCGCAGAGCGCATCGACGCATCGATCGAAGAGACCAAGGAGATTGTCGGGCGCATCTGGAAGTGGGTCCTGCTCGGCGTCGGGGCCGGAGCTCTCATCCACGGCTGGATCCCGGCGGACTTCATCTCGACCTACGCGGGCAGCAACAGTCCCCTGGCTGTCCTGCTCGTCGTCGCACTCGGAGTCCCGCTCTACAGCAACGCCGCCGGGGTCATCCCCATCGCCGAGGCCCTCTGGAGCAAAGGCATGGCCACAGGCACGGTGCTGTCCTTCATGATGGCCACCGTCGCCCTCAGCATCCCCGAGTTCGTGCTGCTCAAGCAGGTTTTGAAGAACCGCCTGCTCGGCATCTACGCCGCGGCGGTGAGCGTCGCGATCATCATCATTGGAGTGAGCTTCAACATGATTTTCCACTGACTCCTCTCTGGCGGAACCTCGCCCGACGCTATTGCCCGACGTCTCACCCCATAACCGACAACCCGAATCAGAACGGAGAACTGAAATGAAAGACATCAAAATTCTCGGCCCAGGCTGCGCAAACTGCAAGAAGCTGGAGCGAGAGGCCCGCAAGGCCGTGGACAGCATCGGCATCGAGGCCAATATCGAAAAGGTCACCGACTACGCGGAAATCGCAGCCTACGGACTCATGGCAACGCCCGGCCTCGTCGTAGATAACGAACTGGTCAGCGCCGGAAAAGTTCTCCCGGCCCGGACCATCGCCGAGATTCTGACGCGCTAGGGGGAAACGGGCGACATAGCCCTAAAACTCCTGAAATTCCTGCGCCTTCGGGCTCCAGTAGCCGACCTGCTCTGCCCTTAATGTCTTGAAGTGCGGGGACGTCGCCTCGTCCAGCGCGCGAATATAGTCCGGCACGGTGGCACGCGGGATGCGCAACCCCATGGTCAGGTGCGGGATCCACCGGTCACCGCGCCCGTCCGGGTTCAGTCGGCTCAACTCGCGCGCCGCCCGCTCCAGCTCCTCGCTGGTCTCCAGCAACCACGCCACGGTCTGCTTGCCCTTCGTGCCGAAAACCACCGTGCCCATCCGCCGAAACTCCGCGGGCATCAGCGGAGGCAGGATTTCTGCCGCCCGCTTGACGACGTCTCCCCGCATCTCCGGCGCAAGAGTCAGCGTGATGTGTGGGGTCTGGTTTTGGACGGGGAAACCGCGTCGCCCTAGCTCCGCGAAAATCTCCCTGACCTGGCGTTCCTGATCGGCAGCGAGGCGCATCAGGATATTGTCGGGAGATACCACGTACCCATCATATGAGGGCTGCCACAATCACGTCGAACGCGTATGACCACGCCGAAGTTACGCCACCTGTAGCGGCTCGATTGCGGAAATCTGATCGCGCAGTGCGCGTCGCTCAAGCCGCAGTTCATAGTTCGACTGCAGGTTCATCCAAAATTCTTCAGAGGTCCCGAAGTATCGCGCCAAGCGGATTGCCGTATCAGCGGTAATTCCCCGCTTTCCATGCACGATTTCGTTGATTCGGCGCGGCGGTACCCCAATAGAAACCGCGAGCTTGTGCTGGGTAATTCCAAAGCCTTCGATAAAGTCCACCATGAGAATCTCCCCTGGATGAATCGGCTCTATTGCATCGGCATTAGTGGTAATCGACGAGTTCGACATTGTCCGCACCTCCATCTCTCCAGATAAAGCAAAGTCGCCATTGCGCGTTGACACGAATGCTGTATTGACCGCGCCGATCTCCCACCAGCCGTTCGAGCCGGTTCCCCGGTGGTATTCGGAGGTCTTCAGCGTCCTGGGCCGCATGAATCATTTCAAGCTTTCGCAGAGCTACCCTATGAACCGACCGATCCATACGCTTAACATACTGTTCATGCCAGATGCGCTCGGTGTCCTTGTTTCCGAACGATCGAATCACTAGTTCAGCATATAACGGGATCCGTCAATAACGCTACACGTTAAACTTGAACTCCACGACGTCGCCGTCGTGCATGATGTAGTCCTTGCCCTCCTGGCGAACCTTGCCATGCGCCTTGGCCTCGGCCATGGATCCGGCCTCAATCAGGTCGTTGTAGGAGACAATCTCGGCCTTAATGAAGCCACGCTCGAAGTCGGTGTGGATGACGCCTGCGGCCTGCGGGGCGGTCGCGCCCTTGCGGATCGTCCAGGCGCGGGCCTCCTTCGGGCCGGCGGTCAGGTAGGTCTGCAGGCCGAGGGTGCGGAAACCGGCGCGGGCCAGTGCGTGCAGGCCCGGCTCGGACTGGCCAATCTCGGCCAGCAGCTCGTTGCGGGACTCTTCATCCAGCTCCAGCAGGTCCGACTCGGCCTTCGCGTCGAGGAACACGCAGTCCGCCGGCTCGATGGCCGAGGCCAGTTCGGCACGGCGGTCTTCGTCGGCAAGCACATCCTCGTCCGCGTTGAAGACGTAGAGGAACGGCTTGGCGGTGAGCAGGTGCAGCTCGCGCAGGGCGGAGAGCTTGACGTCGTCGCCTGCGGCGAAGAGGGTGCGCCCCTCCTCCAGCACGGCCAGCGCCTTCTTGACTGCGTCGACCTCGGCGGCCTTCTCCTTGTCCTTCTTGGCTTCCTTCTCCAGGCGCGGCAGGGCCTTCTCAATGGTCTGGATGTCCGCCAGGATCAGCTCGGTCTCAATAACGCCGATATCGGAGGCCGGGTCGACCTTGCCGTCGACGTGGATGACGTCGTCGTCAGCGAAGACGCGCACTACCTGGCAGATAGCGTCGGCCTCGCGGATGTTGGCCAGGAACTTGTTGCCCAGGCCCTCACCCTCGGAGGCGCCCTTGACAATGCCCGCGATGTCCACGAAGGACACGGTGGCCGGGAGAATGCGCTCGGAGCCGAAGATCTCGGCGAGCTTATTCAGGCGCGGGTCGGGAAGCTCCACGACGCCGACGTTCGGCTCGATGGTGGCGAACGGGTAATTCGCAGCCAACACATCATTGCGCGTCAACGCGTTAAAGAGGGTTGACTTTCCGACATTGGGCAGACCGACGATTCCAAGAGTAAGAGTCACAATCCCCTATCTTACGGGCATCGGTTTTATAACTGAACTTGCCCGCCCCTGCCAGGTGTTCGCCATAATAAGACGGTGACTAATAATTCCCGCGGAGACCAAGAGTGGACCGCACAGAACGAACGCGACGCCATTGACCACGTCATGGGGTCCGAGCCTCTGCGCGTCGAGCAGTCCCTGTCCATCCCCTCGGACACGCACAAGGCCGACGCCACACAGCCGGATCTCCCAGAGGACGGCGCCCACCTCGACGATCTAATGGGTGAATCCAAAACGGAATCCATCGACCGAGCCGACGTTATCGGCGAGGGGGCCCGCTGGTTCGCCGGCTGGTGCCTGCGCTTCCTCATCGTCTGCGCCGCCGTCTACGTCGCGGCCATCGCTCTGGGCAAGGTCTGGAGCGGCGTCCTGCCGATCCTGCTGGCCCTGATTGTCTCTACTGTTCTGGCCCCGCCCGCCGTTTTCCTGATGCGCCACAAGTGGCGCGCGCGCTGGCCGCCTTGACCGTCATCCTCGGCGCCTTCGGCATCATCGGCGGCGTCATCGCAGTCCTCGCTCCGACCGTCCAGTCCCAGATCCCCGAGCTGCGCCAGCAGTTCACCGACGGCATCAAGGAGGTCCAGAACCTGGTTCAGGGCCCGCCCTTTAACATCAAGGACGACCAAATCCTCGACGCCCTCGACCAGGGCTCGAAGTGGCTCCAGCAGCGCTCCGGCGACATCGCCAACACCGTATTCCAGGGCATTTCCGTGGTCTCCTCGGTGGCAGTGACACTGGTGGTCATGCTGGTTTTGACCTTCTTCTTCATCAAGGACGGCCAGGACTTCCTCCCCTGGGTCCGCCGTCTCACCGGCCGTCGCCTCGGCTGGCACCTCACCGAGGTCCTCACCCGCTCCTGGAACACCCTGTCTGGGTACATCCGCGCGCAGGCCCTCGTTTCCCTTATCGACGCCATCTTCATCGGCATCGGCCTGGCCGTCTTGAACGTTCCCCTCGCGATGGTCCTGGCGGTGCTGACCTTCTTCGCGGGCTTCGTTCCCATCGTCGGTGCGTTCACCGCTGGCTTCATCGCAGTCGTCGTGGCACTGGTCGCCAACGGCCTGACCACCGCGATTTTCGTCCTTCTGATCATCGTCGCTGTGCAGCAGATTGAGGGCAACATCCTCTCCCCGATGCTGCAGTCCAAGGCGATGGACCTCCACGCGGCAATCGTGCTACTGGCCGTCCTGGTCGGCGGCGGTATCTTCGGCATCATCGGCGCCTTCCTGGCCGTCCCGGTCGCAGCCGTCGTGGCCGTATGGATGCGCTACCTGGGCGACCTGACCGACCTGCGCACTGGCGACAAGACTGCGAAGGACATTCACTTTGCCACGGACGCCGGATCGATCTCCGGCGTGCAGATCGAGGCCGCCGGCCGAGCAATGCGCGACCGCCTGGCCTCCTTCCGCCTCGGGCACAACGAAGATCGCTCGGCGGACAATGCAGTCAAGACGGACCAGAGCACAGCCGGCGAGGTCTCTCCCGATGCCGGGCCGACGAAGGCACCGGAGGGAGCGGCGACCAAGGCCTTCCACAAGATCACTGAGGCCGTCACCGGACCGTTCAAGAAGAACTAGCCTTTTGGCTGTCTAAAGACGACACGGGCAAGCCCATTCCCGCGGCTTGTCCGTTTTTTCGTTGCCACAACAGGTAAAATACCTTCTCGTGTCGAACAAATCAGCAGCAAACCGAACGCTCAGTGGCCCCAGGCCTCTCCTTCCCCGCGTCTCGATGCTGGTGCCGCCGCTGCTGATGATTCTGGCCGGAGTTCTCGGCGTCTTTTTCTCCGTCTCCAAAGGGACTATCGGCACCGCGTACCTGGTCACCTTCGCTATTGCGGCAATCGTGTCTGTGCTGCTCGTGGTCCCTCGGGGGCTCGTCGTCACCGTCGCACAGATCCCCATTGTCTACTCGGTCGTAACTGTCCTGACCGCGTGGTTCACCGGATCGTTTGCCGACCCGGCCAACGGTGGCGCCACGGCGACGACCCCCACGAAGGCACGGCTCATCACCGCGGCCTATCCCATCATTCAGTACTTCCCCTGGCTCGCTGCGCTCATGGTTATCTGCAGCGCTATCGCCGTCTGGCGATACCTGGAGCTCACTCGAAAGAATGCGCTGTCAACCAACACGAAGGCGAAGGAGGCCAAGAAGCGCCAGCAGGACGCAGAGGCCACGATGGAAACCGCTTCCGAGGTGCGCCGTCATCTGACGGAATCCGACACTCGAGTGGAGCGAGCCCGCCGTTCGCTGGCCAGCGACAGGCCCGGGGATACCCGTCGTCCTGCCGCCGACATTATCCGCGCCGCGGAAGAACGCCGTCGCCAGCGCGCCGAGGCCTTGCGCCATCAATCCGCACAGCGCCGCGGGCCTGTGGCACAGCCTCGTCCCACGGGGCAAGAATCCAACCCTTCGACGGACAATTTCTCGACGCGCCCAGCCCGCTCGGTGCGCCCGCAAAGGCAGGAACGGCCGGAACGGCTGGACAGGTTGGCACAGCCCAATCGACCAAACCCACAGAATAGGCCGAGCACGCGGGGTCCACAGTTCGAACCGAATCCCACTTCCCGCCGCCCGATCCAGCGCCCAGCGCCGTCTGGAACCGAATACCCCCGTCGTCAAGCCGTCCGTCCGGGTAGCGCCAATCAGGGCGGGCCGGGGCGCGTCTGGGGCGCGGACGAGTGGCCTCCGAGGCAGGAGCGGCCGCGCCACTCCATGCGGGAGACGCGTGAGGCTTCGCGACGCGTGTACGACCAAAGACGTAACAACGGCGCCGACGACCGCTCCGGCAGGCGCGAGTGGGGTGAGCGAGGCGACCGGGGTGACCGAGGCGAGCGGGGCGAATGGGGCCCGTGGCGCGAACGGGACAAGCGCGCCTAGGACTTTTCCACAGCCACCCGGTTGCGGATTGTGGACAGTTTCGAATCGATTGGACGCCAAGTCCGGGCAATCGTGTATGAGTTGATTTATGTCAAAGCTGGAAACAACGGCAGAAAAGCCCATCCAGGTCCGTCGGCTGAATCAACTTGTCAAGGACTACATTGAGCGGCTCGGCCACATTTGGGTGGAGGGCGAGATTGCGCAGGTCAACTCTAAGCCGAGTTGGAAGCTCTCCTACATCACCCTGCGAGATACCTCCGCGGAGTTTTCAGTTTCAATCACCTGTTCCACTGCCGCGCTGAGGGAGCATCCTCTCAAAAACGGCGACCGTGTCGTTGTGTACGGAAAACCCGCCTTTTACGCGGGGCGCGCGCAGTTTTCCCTCTGGGCTACCGAGTGGCGCCCGGTCGGGCTGGGGATGCTGCTGGCAAGGCTGGAGCAGCTCCGCAAGGCTCTAGCGGCCGAGGGGCTCTTTGACCCGAGGCTCAAGCGGCCACTTCCCTACCTTCCCAACAAGGTGGGGCTCATTACAGGCCGTGGCTCGGCAGCAGAACGAGACGTACTCTCCGTGGCACGCGCAAGGTGGCCGGAGGTGGACTTCCGCGTTATCAACACCATCGTCCAGGGTGCCAAGGCCGTTCCGGAGATTCTGGAAGCACTGGCGGAGTTGGATGCGGATCCCGAGGTTGACGTCATCATTATTGCCCGCGGTGGCGGCAGCGTGGAGGATTTGCTTTCGTTTTCAGACGAGGCACTCATCAGGGCCGTCAGCAGAGCTACCACGCCCGTGGTCTCCGCGATTGGCCACGAGCCCGACAACCCGCTGTTGGACAACGTGGCGGACCTGCGCGCGGCGACGCCGACGGATGCCGCGAAGAAGACGGTTCCCGATGCAGCCGAAGAGCGTCGCCTCATCGCGGATCTGAGGCAACGTTCTTCCGCCTCGCTGCGCCGCTGGGTCGATCGTGAGATTGCGATGCTGCGAGACCTCACTTCGAGGCCTGTCCTGAGAGATCCGCACACTCCCATTACCGCCCGCCAGGAGATGGTAGATACCCAGGTGGAGCGCATGCGCTTTATCGTGTCCCGCCAGTTGGAGAGAGAGGAATCCTTGGTCGCGGGACTACGGGGAAAGGTCGCTGCCCTGGGCCCGGCGGCCACACTTGCCCGCGGATACGCGGTGGTCCAGGTTCAGCCAAAGGACAACTCGGGAGACCTGATTGTGACGTCTATTGAGCAAACCCCGCCTGGATCGCAACTACGCATCCGGGTCGGAGACGGTTCCATCACCGCGGCGACCATGGGAGTTCGCGCGGCCAACTAGGCCTTGCCCACCAGCTTCCGCAACGACACACAACGAAACCACTGCGCCACTCAACCACAAAGGAATGATCAATGTCTGACAATGTTTTCGGTGCCGGCCAGGTCCAACAGGACGCCCCCGCGGTCGAAACCCTCAGCTACGAGCAGGCCCGCGATAGCTTGATCGAAACGGTGAAGCTCCTCGAGCTGGGCCAGATGAGCCTCGATGAGTCCCTTGCCCTCTGGGAGCGAGGCGAAGCACTGGCCCGTAGGTGCGAGGAGCACCTCGCTGGGGCCCGCGCAAAGGTGGAGGCAGCGCTCGCGGCCCGAGACGTCAGCGACGCCACTGAGAGTTAATGTGCCGTTGCCTTGGGCGCAGCGTCGATCAGGCCCTTCGCCAACTGGGAGAACTCCGCCTCAGAGGCTGTTCCCTCGATGATCGCGCGGGAAGTCCCCAAATCTCCGACCCAGACCGGGCGCACATTGTCCTCGGCCGGTACGTACTTCTTCCACTGCACACCCCCAACATCGACCGAGCCGTCGGAGGTGCGGTCCTTGCCGTCAGCGGGCAGTTTATCCGCCGGGGCATCGGTCTGCGTGACCTGCGCGAATGCCCCGCTTGCGGTGACGTAGCCGACAATTGTCGACTGGTTGCCTGCAGCCATTCCGGCACGGGTGGAATTCGACGTCCAGCCCTCGGGCACCTTTGGCAGGCGCACCGGGTACGGCACACGCCTGGCCTCCATGTTCAGGAAAGCATCCGCGTCAACCTCCCTAACCGGGCCGTTTTCGGGCTTGCCGGGGTTGAAGCTGCACAGGCCAGTGAAGCCAATGGTCACGGCTACGCCGATAAACATCACCACGAGGGTGAGAATCATGTCTCGACTGTCCTGCAGGATCCTGGGTTTTTCGTTTGCCACGTCGCTTAGTATGCCAAACCTTCCTCCGCAAGGCGGAAAATATGGGTCTCGTCGGCAAGCAGCTCTTTAGCGATTGCGGAAATTCTGCGGTGGCGCAATGTGGTGCGGGCCGGGGTTTCCTCCCCCACAATGGAACCTCGTCCACCCCCGAAAGCTGAAAAAGTGGAACACTGGAAACAGATGTGGGCGCGGGATTTCAGTCCGGGTCCAATACATCGCCATTTCGCTCATACGAATCCCAAAGACGGAAGGCCACGAGTTAATGAACGCCTCGAATCCTGAAGCACCAGATCGCAACCTAGCAATGGAGCTGGTCCGAGTGACCGAATCCGCAGCGCTTGCTGCGGGCCAGTGGGTCGGTCGCGGCCAAAAGGAAAAGGGCGACGGCGCTGCAGTCGACGCCATGCGCAAGCTGATTAACACCGTCACTATGAATGGCGTCGTCGTCATCGGTGAGGGCGAGAAGGACGAAGCCCCGATGCTGTTCAACGGCGAGCAGGTCGGCAACGGCCACGGCCCGGCAGTCGACATCGCGGTTGACCCGATCGATGGCACCACGCTGATGGCCGAGGGTCGCCCGAACTCGATCGCGGTCCTCGCAGCAGCTGACCGTGGTTCGATGTACGACCCGTCCGCGGTGTTCTACATGGACAAGATCGCCGTCGGCCCGGAGGCCGCAGGCAAGATTGATATCGAGGCACCGGTCGAGCACAACATCAAGGCGGTTGCGAAGGCCAAGGGCCTTCGTCCCGAAGATGTCACCGTGGTCGTCCTGGACCGCCCGCGCCACGCCGACATGATTCGCGATATTCGCGAGGCCGGCGCGAAGGTTCGTCTGATCGGTGACGGCGACGTGGCTGGTGCCGTTGCCGCCGCGCAGGACACCAACTCCGTCGACATCATGATGGGCGTCGGCGGCACCCCGGAGGGCGTCATCACCGCGTGTGCGATGAAGTGCATGGGCGGCGAGATTCAGGGAAAGCTGCACCCGCGCGACGAGGCCGAGATTAAGAAGGCCCTCGATGCAGGCCACGACCTCTCCCGCGTCCTGACCACCGACGACCTGGTCTCCTCCGACAACTGCTACTTCGTCGCGACCGGCGTCACCAACGGCGACATGCTGCGCGGCGTCGCCTACCGCGGCAATGGCGCATGGACCCGCTCGCTGGTCATGCGTTCTAAGTCGGGCACGATTCGCCGCATCGAAGCGTTCCACTCGCTGGAGAAGCTGCGCAAGTACGCCTCCATCGATTACGGCTCCGGCGAGATGCCGAGCATCGACCTGTAGAAAATTACCCCTTTAGTGGTGCCCTCGTGGCACCACTTTTCTTTAAATCTGATTCATACTTGAAAGAGTATTGAGTAGTTCCCTAACGAAAGAGGAAACGAATGACAGAGCAGCAGTTCCGCATCGAGCACGACACCATGGGCGAGGTCAAGGTCCCGGTCAACGCTCTTTGGCGTGCACAGACCCAGCGTGCGGTCGAGAACTTCCCGATTTCCGGCCGTCCGCTGGAGTCCGCTCAGATTCGCGCAATGGGCCTGCTGAAGGCAGCCTGCGCCATCGTCAATAAGGACCGCGGTCTGCTGCCCGCCGAGCAGGCAGACGCCATCGTCGCCGCCGCGAAGGAGATCGCAGACGGCAAGCACGACGCCGAGTTCCCGATTGACGTCTTCCAGACCGGCTCGGGTACCTCCTCCAACATGAACACCAACGAGGTCATTGCTTCCATCGCGAAGGCCAACGGCGTCGAGGTCCACCCGAACGACCACGTCAACATGGGCCAGTCCTCCAACGACACCTTCCCGACCGCCACTCACGTCGCCGCCACCGAGGCAGCCGTGAAGGACCTGATTCCGGGCCTGAAGGTACTGCAGGAGTCCCTGGCCAAGAAGGCCGCCGAGTGGAAGACCGTCGTCAAGTCCGGCCGTACCCACCTGATGGATGCCGTCCCGGTCACCCTGGGCCAGGAGTTCTCCGGCTACGCACGCCAGATCGAGGCTGGCATCGAGCGCATCGAGGCCACCCTGCCCCGCCTGGGCGAGCTGCCGATCGGCGGTACCGCAGTGGGCACCGGCCTGAACACCCCGGCCGACTTCGGCGCCAAGGTCACTGCAGAGCTGGTTGGGCTCACCGGTGTCGAGGAGCTGCGCGAGGCAAAGAACCACTTCGAGGCTCAGGCCAACCGCGACGGCCTGGTCGAGTTCTCCGGCGCAATGCGCTCGGTTGCCGTGTCCCTAAACAAGATCGCCAACGACATCCGCTGGATGGGCTCCGGCCCGCTGACCGGCCTCGGCGAGATTCACCTGCCGGACCTGCAGCCGGGTTCCTCCATCATGCCGGGCAAGGTCAACCCGGTCCTGTGTGAGACCGCGACCCAGGTTTCCGCACAGGTCATCGGCAACGACGCCGCCGTCGCCTTCGCAGGCGCTAACGGTGCGTTCGAGCTGAACGTCTTCATCCCGGTCATGGCCCGCAACGTTCTGGAGTCCGCGAAGCTGCTGGCCAACACCGCCCGCGTCTTCGCCACCAAGCTGGTCGACGGCATCGAGCCGAACGTTGACCGCATGAAGACCCTGGCCGAGTCCTCCCCGTCGATTGTGACCCCGCTGAACTCCGCCATCGGCTACGAGAACGCAGCCAAGGTCGCCAAGACCGCTCTGAAGGAGGGCAAGACCATCCGCCAGACCGTCATCGACATGGGCTTTGTCGACGGCGAGAAGCTGACCGAGGAAGAGCTGGATCGTCGCCTGAACGTCCTCGATATGGCCAACACCGACCGCGACTAGTCCCCTACCAATCCCTGGCTAGCGCCGACTAGTCAAATCCGGGTAGGTTCCTGGCTTGTTGACGCCCCGGAATTCACGATTTTTCGTTGGATTCCGGGGCGTTTCAGCGTTTCGAGCAATCCTCTTAAAAATCCTTCTCGGCAGTCCCCCCTCCCCTCAAAAATATACGTTAACCTGTCAACTTGATTTTTGTTGCACGTGGCGTAAAAATACACTACGTGCAAGTAAGCAATGTAGACGATACAGAACACGAAGGTGCCCCCCAGACCGAACGGGAATCAGAATCCCTCCCGGAAATCGGCCTCCGCGAACTAAAGCGACTCAAGACCCATCGTGACCTCGCCGATGCCGCCTCCTCGCTCGTCCTGGAAAAGGGCTACGACTCCGTCAACATCGAGGACATCTGCGAGCGCGCACACATTAGCCGCAGGACCTTTTTCAATTACTTCGAGTCCAAGGATCAGTCGATCTTCGGCAAGGGCATAATCCACTTTGGCGAGGAGGACGAGGAAGAGTTCCTCGCCACCACGCACCAGGACCCCATCATGGAGATGCTCACCCAAATCGAGCGCAAGAACCGGGAAGTCCTGGCCAAGGAAATGGCCCTGGACAACACCAGGGAGTTCCACCGGAGTTTGCGCGATCGTCGCCAGGAGATTCTGCGCGAGGAGCCAAAGCTGTCCTCCGTCGTGGTGGCCTACTTCAGCCGCTCGATGCGGAGGGTTCGCTCAGCATTCGAGCGCTATTTCGAGGCCCACCCGGAGTCGCGCAACTTCCCAGAACTCCCTACCGAGCACGAAGTCACGCTTTCGATGGGATTCGTCCGCGAATGCGTGCTCTACTCCGCCCTTCATCTCGATATCTTTGATACTGAAACCCCGCTTCACGACGCCGCGAAGGTCGTCACAACTTTCATGAGGAGGATGTAAATGACCAGCACAACAACTGTCAATGGCTCGGACAACACAGCGCGCATGGAAACTGCTGCGAAGGTCGTCGCGGAAAATCGCTCGCACATTGGCATCATCTTCCTCGCCCTCATCCTGACGATGCTGATGAGCTCGCTGGGACAGATGATCTTCTCTACCGCGCTGCCGACCATCGTCGGCGAGCTCGGCGGCGTGGACCACATGTCGTGGGTCATCTCGGCATTCTTGCTGACGCAGACGATCGCCATGCCCGTCATTGGCAAGTTGGGCGACATGATCGGGCGAAAGGGCCTGTTCATGATGGGCATCGTCCTGTTCATGTTCGGCTCCATCCTCGGAGCCATCGCCCACTCGATGAACCTCCTCATCGCCGCCCGCGCCTTCCAGGGCTTCGCCGGCGGAACCCTGATGGTGTCCTCGCAGTCGATTCTCGCGGAGGTCGTGCCCGCACGCCAGCGCGGTAAATACATGGGCATCATCGGTGCGGTGTTCGGTTTCAGCTCCGTTCTGGGGCCGGTCCTCGGCGGCTGGTTCACCGACGGTCCGGGCTGGCGCTGGGGCCTATGGGTCAACGTTCCGCTGGGCCTCATCGCCCTCGCGGTGACGGCGGTGTTCCTTAAGCTGCCTCGTCGCAGCAATGTCGGCCGCTTTGATTACCTCGGCGCCACCCTGCTCACCGTCGCAGCGTCGACCCTGATTCTGACTACGACATGGGGCGGAACCCAGTACGCCTGGACCTCGGGAACAATCCTGACCCTCATCGCGGTCTCCGCGGTCGCCTGGGCCCTCTTCATTTTCACCGAGCGCCGCGCCGCGAACCCTCTGATCCCGATGCATCTTTTCCAAACCCGCAACTTCGTGTTGACGACGGTGGCTGGACTGATCCTGGGCATCGCGATGTTCGGCACGATGGCCTACATCCCAACCTACCTGCAGATGGTTCACTCGATGTCGCCGACGGCAGCTGGCCTGATGATGACGCCAATGATGGTCGGCATGCTGCTGATGTCCATTTTCGTCGGGCAGATCATCTCACGCACGGGGAAGTACCGCTTCTACCCCGTGGTCGGCCTGCTGATCATGTCGGTGGCGCTGTACCTGCTGTCTACCTTGGAGTCCTCGACCCCGCTGTGGCAGGCCGGTATCTACCTGTTCATCATGGGCTTCGGCCTAGGCACCGGCATGCAGGTCCTGGTCCTCATTGTCCAGAACTCGTTTCCGGTCGTCATGGTCGGCACCGCGACCGCTGCGAACAATTTCTTCCGTCAGATTGGCGCGCGGTCGGGTCCTCCATCGTCGGCTCGATCTTCATCCAAAGGATGCAGGATCTGGCAGGCCAGCGCATCCCTGCCGCCATCGAGCAGATTAAGGCCGCCTCCCCGCAGGCCGCCGCCCAGCTCGCACAGCGCATGGGTTCGGAAGGGTTCTCGACCAAGTCGATCGGGTCTCTGACCCCGAGCGTCCTGGAATCCCTCCCCGCACCTCTGCACGAAGCACTGGTGACGAGCTACAACGACGGCCTTACCCCCGTGTTCCTCATGCTCGTCCCGGTGATGGTCCTCGCCGCGGCGATCGTGTTCTTCGTCCGCGAAGAACCGCTAAAGGAGACCGTCGAATAGGCCCTGCACAGGCCCCGCTTATGCCCCCACCTGGCCGTCGGCACGGTCGAGCTTGTCCAGAATCGGACGGTTCGGATCGCCGGCGGCCTCGGCTTCTTCCTGAGCCCGCTTCAGCGCCCGCTCCTCCGGCTTTTCCAGGAGCTTCTCCAGGATGATGACGTCGCGCCACTGGCCGGCCATCGGCCCGTAGGTCATCTTCGCCATGTGATGGTAGATGCCCACCTCCCGGAAGCCGAGCTTCTGGTGCAGCTTCAGCGAGCCGATATTCTCCGGGAACACCCACGAATGGATGGACCAGCGCCCCTGCTCGGTCGCGTCCTCGATCAGGCGGCCGAGAAGCGTGCCGGCAAGGCCCATACCCTGCCCGTCGGGGTGGACGTAGATCGAGTCCTCAATAACTCCGTCGAAAATCGGCCTCTTCGACACCGGCGCCGCCGACGCCCACGCCAGGATCTTATCCGGATTGTCGTCATCCACCGCGACATAGCACAGGTCAACGTGCTTGAGGGCGATGAACTCCTCCCACTCGGGTGCCGAGTGTTCCCACGACGCATGCCCCGTATCCAGGCCAATCTCGTAGATCTCCTGAATCTGCGGGTAGTCTTCCTCGCGCATCATCCGGATTGTGAAACCGCGCTTGCTCTCAGCCTTCTTTTCAGCCATACCTACAGTCTTACGAAATTTCGCCCGCGCGTCGAACTAATCCGAAAAATACCTGTAAAAAAGTTACCTTCTGCGCTTGCCTCGCCCGCCCGACTTCCGCTTGCCGACGGCCCCACCGTTACCGTTATTTCCACCCTTGCCGGCCCGCCGCGCCTGCTTCGCTAGCGTCTTCTCGCGGGCGCTTAGCCTCTTCGGCTCAGATTCGGCGGCCGCGCGCCCGAGCTGCGCCCGAGTCGAGCCTTCGCGGCGGCCCTGCACGATGCCGACGAATTCCTGGCGGATCTCATCGTCGCTGGCCTTCGGCCACACCAGCCAAATGGAGGTCTTCGACATTGGCGCCACGCCCTCCGCCTGCTCCTGGGAGTCGACGTCGACGAGGTTGGAGGAAGAAATTGCCTTCTTCGACAGGGTCTTCAGGATTGTCCGCGGCCCCACCACGACGCCTGCGCCGGTCGCCGCGACCGGCAGCATCTGCCGCAGCTGTGCCGGGTCCGTGGAGGTGAGCAGGATCGTTTCGTCGCCAAGCAGGGGAAGGGCGATGGATTCGGAGAGGGAGAAGACGTGCTCCTTCTCGAAGGCGACGCCCCACGCCTCGTCGTAGAGGCGGATGCGGTGCAGGGAGTCGGGCAGCGCTGCATCGGGGCGCGCCGCACCTGGCTGTCCTGGCTGGCCTGGCTGGTCTGCCTGGACGGCGCCTGTCGAGGGCAGGCGGACGATGGCCATATCGGCGGCACCCGACTCGAGCGCCTCCATCGGGTCATCGAACGCCTCGGGGGCAAGCCGGGCAATCCGGGCCGGGATCCGCTGCGAAAAGCGGCGGAACCACTTTTCGGGGCTGGTGCCCATGGCGAAGGCGATGCGCAGGGTGACGGAGTCAGGAGTCGACATACTCCGCAAGGTTACCCGCATGGGTAGCGCGCATGGGTGCTAGCGTTGAATCCATGAAGCCACTAACTGCAGCCAAGAAGCTTGGCATTTTCCTCCCCGCGACCCCCGAGGAGTTTCAAAAGGGCGAGATTTCGCACGCTCAGTTCGCCGAGCTCCAGGCAAACCCGCCGGAGTGGCTCACCGAGCTTCGCCGCAATGGCCCGCACCCGCGGCCGGAGGTCGCCCGCAAGCTGGGCATCACCATCACGGCGTTGAAGAAGAACGACATGGATAAGCCTCTGACCACTGAGGACATCAGGGCGCTGCTGGCCGAGATGCCGGAGTGGCTCGCCGCCGCGCGAGAGTCCCTGGCGACCCAGCGTTCCGAGGCCGCCGAGACGGAGGCGAAGAAGGACGAGGGCCCCGGCAAGGCAGCAGCCGACGCCGCACGGGCCGAAGCCACGAAGGCCACCGAGCAGGAATAGTTCGAGAGTCGTCCTAGATCCGTCAGGAGCCTAGATCCGTCAAGAGCAAGGAGTACACATCGTGACAGACACACCAAACACCAAATCCGTCGCCATCGAGTACACCGCGCACGCGATTAACCATCGGGATGGTGGCACGGTAGTTCTATTGGGCTCGCTTGGCACCACGCAGGACATGTGGGAGCCACAGGTCGCAGCTCTGTCCGAGAAGTACCAGGTCATCACCCCGGATGTGCGGGGCCACGGGGACTCCCCCGCGCCCGAGGGGCCGTGGACGATGAGCGACCTGGCGGCCGATGTCGTCGCCATCCTGGACGAGGAGGGAATCGACCGCGCTCACTTCGTCGGACTCTCCCTTGGCGGCGCAATCGCGCAGACTATTGCCCTGGAGCACCCGGATCGCGTCGAGAGCCTGACGCTGTCCTCGACAGCCCCGAAGTTCGGCACGCCGGAGGTCTGGCAGGACAAGGCCGAACTCGTACTTAGGGAGGGCACGAAGGCCCTGGTCGACGGCGTCGTCCACAACTGGTTCACCGACGCCTGCTTCGACACTAACCCGGATCTGCCCGCGCGTTTCGCCACCATGGTCGAGGACTGCCCCGACGCCGGGTACGCGGGCTGCTGCGGGGCGCTTGCTACCTTCGACACTCGCGACCGCCTAGCAGAGATTTCCGCACCCACCCTGGTTATCGCGGGCAAGCAGGACACCTCTACGGCGATCGAGGTGGTCACCTCGCTTCACGACGGAATCCCGGGTTCCCGCATGGTGGTGGTCTCGCCGGCGAAGCACCTGCTCAGCGCGGAAGTTCCCGAATACTACACGGCCGCCCTGCTGGCGCACATCGATTCGGTGGCTGGCTGATTCGTTCTCCGCAACGTCATGCCACGTAGCCGACGTTGTGACAGCGCGTACCGTGGCACAACGTCGGCTTCGTGGCACAACGTCGGAATGAAGCGGCGGGAAAATAGTAAAGGCGGCGCGTTTCCCTATCCCCGGTACTGGGATTGAGCGAGAAACGCGCGCCTTTTCGAGTGCAATTGGAGGTTGCGATGACTGCAGTGGCGAACCGGAAAATCAAGGCAAAGCCGGCTTCCACCTGGCATCAACAGTAGCGCCTGCCTGCACCGTTGGGAATAACGCAACGAAATTGTTCCCTAAATCACCCCCGCTAACGAACGCCCACCATCCCCACATTCCCCCATCTTGCAATCCCCAGCTAACCTTCCCACCCACCCCCAATCACAGCAGCCCATGCCACATATTGTGGATAGGTTTACCTAACCTAACTCCCGCCATCAAAAGCAGCCAAGCCCCCTCCCTCCCCCATTTGCCGCCGGGGGTAGAAACCGCACCCCAAGGGCGAAAGCCAATCGCGAGCTTCCATCCCAACGACGGGGGAAGATAAAAGAAAAGTTTTAAATTAATTAGTGTTCCGCGTCACATTCATGCATAATGGGACGCAACAGTCATAGTCCACTATGGCCGGTGATAAGGGTCGCAGCGCAGTGTGGCGATTGCGACTGATGAATACTGCAAACCCATTTGCCAATCACTACAAGGAGCACTCCCATGAAGGACTTTCTGCCCCGCACCCACTTCGAAGAAGAGCACAACATGTTCCGCGACATGGTTCGCGGCTTCGTCGAGAAGGAAATCACCCCGAACGTAGACCGCTGGCACAAGGCCGGCATGCCGGACCGCGAGGTCTTTAAGAAGGCCGGCGAGCTGGGCCTGATCGGCATGTCCACCCCGGAGGCCTACGGCGGCGGCGGCGAGATGGACTTCCGCTACAACCAGGTCCTCAACGAGGAGCTCGCCAACGCGGACTGCGGCTCCATCGTCGTCTCCTTCGGTACCCTCAACGACCTGGTCGCGCCGTACCTGGCCAAGTTCGGCAGCGAGGAGCAGAAGCAGAAGTACCTCGCGGGCATGAACGCCGGCGACCTGATTGGCTGCCTCGCCATGACCGAGCCGGGCGCGGGCTCCGACCTCGCCGGCATGCGCACCTTCGCCAAGAAGGACGGCGATGACTGGATCCTGAACGGCACCAAGATCTTCATCTCCAACGGCATGCTCTCCGACTTCGCCCTGGTTGCCGCGATCACCGACCCCTCCAAGGGCCGCGCGGGCGTCTCCATGTTCATCGTCGACACCGGCCTGGAGGGCTACACCAAGTCCGGCCCGCTGCAGAAGGTCGGCCTGAAGGCGCAGGACACCGCCGAGCTGAACTTCGACAACGTCCGCGTCCCGGGCGCGAACCTCCTGGGCGAGGAGGGCGCGGCCTTCGGCTACCTGCGCACCAACCTGGCCCACGAGCGCCTGACCCTGGCGGTCGGCTCCGTCGCCACTTCCCGCCGCGCCTGGACCCTCGCCTACAAGTACGCCCAGGAGCGCGAGACCTTCGGCCGCCCGATCATCCAGCACCAGGTTCACGGCCACTACCTCGCCGACATCGCAACCCGCATCACCGCACTGCAGGCGTTCGTCGACCAGGCGGTCATGGCCCACAACGCCGGCCAGCTCGACGAGACCGGCGCCTCCATGGCGAAGTTCTGGACCACCGAGGAGCAGCAGGACATCGTCACCCGCTGCCTCCAGATGTTCGGTGGCTACGGCTTCATGCTCGAGTACCCGATCTCCACCCACTACCTCGACTCCAAGGTGCAGACCATCTACGGTGGCACCAACGAGATCATGAAGGAGATCATCTTCCGTCGCATCGCCAAGGGCGGCGCGGAGTAATCCTCCCCCACAGAGCCCAGCGCTTTACGACGGCGCCCACGACGACGTCTCCATAACGGCGCCTCGCTGCAACCTAGCGGCGGGGCGTCGTTTTTTACCTTTCCCGGCGGGGACCGAGGGCCCCGTCGTCAAGCAGATCACAAGGCGAAAAGCACAAGCCCTACCCTGAGAATTACCCCCGAGAAAGCTGGCTATGAAATGAGACGGCTATCTCATATACTAAGACTCATCGTAATTATAGTGACCTAGTTCACGATTGGAGTTTTCATCAACGATGAGCACCACAGCTAACGCCGGCGCCGCGCCGAAGAGAGACGTATTCTCTTCGCGCGCCGCCTTCCTCTTCGCGGCCATCGGCTCAGCCGTCGGCCTGGGCAACATCTGGCGCTTCCCGTACGTCGCCTACGACTCTGGCGGAGGCGCGTTCCTCATTCCTTACATGGTCGCGCTGCTGACCGCGGGTATCCCCCTGCTGTTCCTGGACTTCGCTATCGGACACCGCTTCCGCGGCTCCGCGCCGAAGGCCCTGCGCCGCATCAAGCCGTGGGCCGAGCCGATCGGCTGGATCCAGGTGGGCATCGCCTTCTTCATTACGGTCTACTACGCCGTCATCATCGCGTGGGCCTTCATTTACGCCTGGAAGTCGATTGGCAAGGGCTGGGGCGACGCCCCGGACGACCACTTTATGAAGGACTTCCTGCAGGCCGATACCTCCAGCGTGCTCTCGCTGGACTTCGTGCCGTCCATCTCGATTGTCCTGCTGATCGTGTGGGTGCTGGTCATCGCCATCCTGGCGGCAGGCGTCGACAAGGGCATCGGCACCGTCTCGGTGATCTTCATCCCGCTGCTGACCGTGCTGTTCCTGATCGTCGTGGTCTACTCGCTGACCCTGCCGGGCGCTGCTAAGGGCCTGGACGCCTTCTTCACCCCGAACTGGTCCGCCCTGGGCGACTCGGGCGTGTGGATCGCCGCCTATGGCCAGATCTTCTTCTCCCTGTCCGTGGCCTTCGGCATCATGCTGACCTACGCCTCCTACCTGAAGCCGCGCACCAACCTGACTGGCTCCGGCCTGGTCACCGCGTTCGCTAACTCCTCCTTCGAGGTCCTCGCAGGCATCGGAGTCTTCGCGACGCTGGGCTTCATGGCGACGCAGGCGGGCAAGGGCGTCGACGAGGTCGCTACCTCCGGTATTGGCCTGGCGTTCATCGCGTTCCCGACCGTCATCTCGCAGATGCCGGGCGTCATCGGCTCCCTTTTCGGCGTCCTCTTCTTCGTCTCCCTGGCGATCGCGGGCGTCACCTCGCTGATTTCGCTGCTGGAGGTCGTGGTCTCCGCAGTCCGCGACAAGCTGAACCTGGGCCGCGTCCAGGCGACCCTCGTCGTCGGCGGGCCGATGGCCGTGATCTCCCTGATCCTGTTCCCGACCACGTCGGGCCTGGCGACGCTGGACATCGTGGATAAGTTCACCAACAACATCGGCATCGTGCTGATCGCGCTGCTGACCATCATCGCGGTCGAGTGGGTCCTGCGCCGCACCGACGAGTTCGCGCTGCACCTCAACGCCGTCTCCTCTTTCCGCGTCGGCACCATCTGGCGCATCTGCGTCGCCAACATCACCCCGGTGGTCCTGGCCTTCATCCTCTCCAAGGAGCTGATTGGCCTGGTCAAGGAGAACTACGGTGACTACTCTGACGCCCAGATCAACCTCTACGGTTGGGGCGTGATGGCAGTCATTATCATCGGCGCGCTGCTGCTGTCGATTGCGCCGTGGCGCGGCCAGCACCGCCTGTCCGGCCCGCCCGGCTCGGACTTCGGCGTCACCCCGGATTACCAGTTGACCCCGCACATTCCGCGCAAGCACGACCCGAACAACCAGGACAACCCGGACGCCCCGGTAGCTTCGGCCGCTTCGGCCAACGCCGCACCGAGCTCGCAGGAGAAGGAGGACTAAGCAATGTCAGGTATCGCAATTGTCATGATGGTGCTGTTCATGCTGGTCATCTGGGGCGGTCTGGCCGCCTCCCTGGTGAACCTGGCCAAGCACCCGGATGAGGTCTCCGGTTATCTGGGCGATCACCCGGAGCTCACCAACGAGATCCTGGTAGCCCAGGAAGAGCAGTAGTTGGACCGAGAAGGTCCGTCTACTTCCCCGTAAACAGCGGTGGTCGCTTCTCAAGGAAGGCGGCCACCGCTTCTCTATGATCCGCGGAGACAGCCAGGCGCGCCTGGGCGTCGGCCTCCGCGTCGGCGGCTGCGAGCGTGTCTCGGCGCAGCAGGGCCTTAATTTCCTTGAGAGCGGCCGTCGACCCGGCCGCCAGTTGCGTGGCCAGAGCCCGAGCCGCCTCCACCGGGGCCTCGGAAACCTCGGTAACCAGCCCCAACTCGAGCGCATCCCGGGCGCCGATCTTGCGGTCCAGGAAGAGGATCTCCCGGGCCTTGGCGTCGCTCACCATGCGCGGCAGCAGCGCCGACATGCCGCAGTCCGTCGCCAGGCCAATCGACGGGAACGCCGCCTTAAACGACGCCCCCTCGCCCGCGATGCGGAAGTCGCAGTGCAGCGCCAGCGACCAGCCCGCACCCGCAGCCGCACCCTCGATGCCGGCGATGACGGGCACGTCGATAGCCACCAACTCGGCGACCATCGGGTTGTACTCCTCCACGACCTTGCCCATGCCGGCACCTGCCTGCAGGTCGGCGATGTGCTCCTTCAGATCCTGGCCGGTACAAAATGCCTTCGGCCCGCCGACGAGCAGCACCGCGCGCACGTCGGGCTGCTGGGCGCGCACGAAGGCCTCCTTCAGCTCGGCGCGGAGTTGCTTGTTCAGGGAGTTGTAGGCCTCGGCCCGATTGATGGTGATGGTCAGGACGCCGTCGGCCAATTCCGTCAGAACGGTGCTCGCGTTTTGTTGTGGGTTAGTACCTTCTGCAATGTTGCTCATACCTCGCGACACTATCGCAGGCCACCGGCCCCCACCTGGCTTTTGCGTGCAATCGGCCACCACGGGTAAAGAGAAAACCATGACTGCCACTTCTGACTCCCCCACTGTGCGCCCCGCACGCCCCGACGACGTCGACCAGATCGTCGAGCTGATCCGCGACCTCGCCACCTACGAGAAGGAGCCCGACGCCGTCCGTCTGACGCCGCAGCGCCTGCGAGAGCAGCTCTTCGGCGAGTCCCCCGCGATCTTCTGCCACGTCATTGACGCGGACGGCAGCGAAGGCGCCGAAACTCCACGCCTGGACGGCATCGCCCTGTGGTTTTTGAACTATTCCACCTGGGAGGGCACCCACGGCATCTACCTGGAGGACCTCTACGTCCGCCCCGAGGCCCGCGGCACCGGAAAGGGCAAGGCGCTGCTGCGCAACCTTGCCGCCATCGCCAACCAGCGTGGATACTCCCGCGTCGAGTGGAGCGTTTTGAAGTGGAACCAGCCCTCCATCGACTTCTACCGCTCCATCGGCGCGTTCCCCATGGAGGAGTGGGACACCTTCCGCCTGACCGGCGACGCGCTGGCGGAATTCGGCGGGAACTAGCCGACACTCACCTCAGCACCAGCTCCGGAAACTCGCCCCGCGCCGCCTCGATCGCCCCTGATATCGCGCGCTGCCGCTCAGGCTTGACGACGTCAACCGCCCCCGCGAACGCCTCGTCCGTCCCCTCCCCGCGGCTGCGCTGGATTGCCCAGGCGGGAACACCTGCTTGTTTTAGGTCGCGGCCAAGCTCCGGCAGCGTGTCCAGTTGCGCTGCGCAGTCGAAGACGGTGGTGCGGACCTCGAAGGACCTCCCTCGGTACGGGGCACCCGGCCGCTGCCCCACAGGCCGCTCCTCGGCCCAGGCCTGTAGCAGCCCGAGGCTTTCCCAGGCGCGCGCAGCCGCAGCTGCACCCGCAGCATCGCTGACGGCACCGATGGCCTGCGCGTAGGCGCAAGCGTCGGCCTTGATGTCCAGGCCGACCCAATCGACCAAGCCGGAGTCCAACAGTGGCGCCAGCAGCGCCGGGTACATCCCGTTGGTGTGCAGGCCGATAGCGAAGCCCAGGTCGCGGATCTGGCCAATCGCGCCCGGCAGCCCGCGATGCCGGGTGGGCTCGCCGCCGCTGAAGACGAAGCCGTCGAGAAGCCCCTGCCTGCGGCGGGCGAGCTCGACGACCGAGCCCCAGCCGATGACGCCCGGCGCGGTGGTGTCGCGTAGCGCCGGGTTGTGGCAATACGGGCAGTCCCAGGAGCAGCCCTGCGTGAAGACGGTCGCGACGAGGCGGCCCGGCCAGTCCACCATCGAGAAGGGAGTGAGCCCGGCGATAGGAATGGGGCTGCGGGCCGGGTCAGGCATGGCTTGGCTGCTGGGGCTGCTGGGCTTGTGACTGCTCCGGCAGCCGCGGCGCGGCGAAGGTGGTGCGCTGGAAGTACTCCCCCTTCTTGCCGATGTTGAAGCTGGACACCGGGCGGAAGTAGCCCATCACGCGGGTCCAGACCTCGGACTCGGTGCCGCAGGTCGGGCAGTGGAAATGCTCGCCCGAAACGTAGCCGTGCGTCGGGCAGATGGAAAACGTCGGCGTGACCGTGAGGTACGGCAGCCGGTGAGTCTCCAGCGCGCGGCGGACCAGGACCTTGCAGGCCGCGCCGTCGGACAGCGAGGACCCCAGGTAGAGGTGCAGAACGGTGCCGCCGGTGTAGAGGGTCTGCAGCGCGTCCTGGGCGTCGAGGGCGGCGAAGGGGTCGTCGGTGTAGTCGACCGGGAGCTGCGTGGAATTCGTGTAGTAGGGGTTATCCGCCGTGCCCGCCTGCAGGATGTCCGGGAACTGCTCGCGGTCGGTCTTGGCGAAGCGGTAGGTCGCTCCCTCGGCGGGCGTGGCCTCCAGGTTGTACATGTGGCCGGTGGACTCCTGGATCTCCACCAGTCGGGCGCGGATATGGCCGAGGACGCGGTGCGCCATCGCCTCGCCGTCGACGCTGGCGAGGTCATAGGCGTCCGAGGTGAAGTTGCGCACCATCTCGTTGCCGCCGTTGACGCCGATCGTGGAGAAGTGGTTGTCGAAGGACTCCATCCACCGCTTCGAGTATGGGTACAGGCCAGCTGCCATGAAGCCGTCAACCGCGGCGCGACGGCGCTCCAGGGTGTCCGAGGCAACATCGATGAGCTCGTCGAGCTCCGCGATGAGTCCGTCGAAGTCACCCTTGTGCAGGTAGCCCAGGCGCGCCAGGTTGATGGTCACCACGCCGATGGAGCCGGTCTGCTCCGCCGAACCGAACAGGCCGTTGCCGCGCTTTTCCAGCTCCCGCAGGTCCAGCTGCAGCCTGCAGCACATCGAGCGAATCTGGCCCGGGTTCAGGTCCGAGTTGATGAAGTTCTGGAAGTACGGCAGCCCATACTTCGCGGTCATGTCGAAAATGTCGTCGGCAAGCGGGCTGTCCCAGGCGAAGTCTTCGGTGATGTTATAGGTCGGGATGGGGAAGGTGAAGACGCGGCCGTCGGCGTCGCCGGCGCTCATCACGTCGATGAAGGCGCGGTTGATCACGGCCATCTCGGCAGCGAGGTCGCCGTAGGTAAAGTCGCAGACCTCCTCGCCGATGAGTGGGTACTGGTCGGCGAGGTCGGCCGGGCAGGTCAGGTCGAAGGTGAGGTTGGTAAACGGGGTCTGCGAACCCCAGCGGCTCGAGGCGTTCAGCGAGAAGACCATCTCCTGGATGCACTGGCGAACCTCGTCGAAGGTCATGTGGTCCAGGCGCACGAAGGGGGCCATGTAGGTGTCGAAGGAGGAAAACGCCTGCGCGCCCGCCCACTCGTTTTGCAGCGTGCCCAGGAAGTTGACAATCTGTCCACAGGCGGAGCTCATGCGCTTCGGCGGCGCGGAATTGACGGCGTTGGGAACGCCGGAAAAGCCCTGCTCCAGCAGCTGGCGCAGGGACCAGCCAGCGCAGTAGCCACCGAGGACGTCGAGGTCGTGGATGTGAATCGCACCCCGCTTGTGTGCTTGCGCGGCCTGGTCGGTGAAGACTTCGCTGAGCCAGTAGTTGGCAATAACTTTTCCGGCCACGTTCAGGACGAGGCCGCCGTAAGAGAAGTCCTGATTGGCGTTCGCGTTGACGCGCCAGTCACTTCGGTCCAGGTATTCGCTAACGCTCGCAATGGGGTCAACTGTAATACCGCTCATAGTCGAAGACCGTACTCCCCCAAATCACAGGGGTGTAAGCCCGGCAGGTGGTGAGAAATATCACCGCTGACCACCAGATACGGAAATGGAGGCGACCTCCCGGGCCATATCTAGTAGCCATTCGGGAGGGCGCCTCCGTGTTCGCCACGCTATGTTGTGGTGCGCCTGATCGCGATGGGCCAGGAGCGAAGTCTGGCCCCGCAACTAGATAAAGATAATCTGCGCCCCCTCCGAGATCTCGATGAAGTCGTTGGCGCTAATCACGGCGTCGACGCCCTCGTAGAGGTCTGCCATGGTCAGCCCCAGCATGTCGAAGGTCATGCGGCAGCCCCACAGGTGGCCACCCGCGGCCGTGATCTGGTCGAGCATCTCCGGCACGGTCGGGATGTCCAGGTCGTCGATCTGGCCACGCATCATGCGGGTGGCGAACTCCGTCATCCCCGGCAGCGCGCCCAGCATGTGCGGGATCTTCAGGCCCGGGGCCTGCGGCATGTGCATAGCCGTGTTGCCCACCATGGTGAACTTCAGGGAATCCATGTGGTCCTTATTGACCATGTCGAATCCCCAGAACGTGAAGAAGATGTGGGTCTCGATCCCCTCGGACAGCGCCGCGTTGGCGAGAATCAGGCCCGGGTATGCCATGTCCAGGTTGCCCTTGGAGCAGATGATGGCGATTTTGCGGTCGGACATTGTTACCTCGTTACCTCAAAAAAGTGTGATGGACTGTGTTCTTCCGCCGCGCCGCTTAGACGCATCCTCGCGGCTTCGGCAGGCCCGCGATCCAGGCCATCTTCTTCGCCGGCTTGCCGGAGAAGGTCGCGTACAGGTCCTTAATCGGCACCTCCGCGCCAGTCGAGACGCGGCGCAGCGTCGGCGTCTCCTTGCGCACGGGATAATCCTCGCGCATGAAGTCGATGACCTTCCACGCGGCCGGGTCCAGCTCCACGCCGAGCTCGCGGGCGCGCTGCGTGGCCATCTCCTTCGTCCACGCCGCGTTCGGCGCCTTCTCCTCCGGCACCGCAACGCTTGCCGACGCGGCCCGCGCCGCGCTCGGGCCAGCGGGCGCCGCCGAGGTCTCCGCCGTGGTATCCACCGAAGCCCCGCCAGGGGCCGGTGCCGACACGGACTCAGCCGGTGCCGCAACAGCCACGGCTGGGGCTGCCGCCCGCGACCCGGTGAACTCCGCCAGGCGCGACGGCTCCGGCGGCGTCGGCACGATGGTGAGCTGCCCGCCGTGCCAGGCCGGCTTTGCGGGCTTTTCCTTACCCGCCGGAACCTTACCCGCCATGGACATCGCCGAGGCCAGCGGCAACGGACGGCCGCGAACCAGGATGTTCCAGTAGACGTAGCGGAAGGCCAGCTTCGACCAGTGGTTGATGCGGGACTCGCCGAGCAGCTTCAGCGGGCCGACCTTCGGCACCGGGAAGACGCCGGTCAGGGGCTGGGTATCGTAGTTGAAGTCCAGCAGCATGCCCTGCCCGTCGCCGGTCTCCACGAAGCAGTTGGCGTGGCCGTCGAACTTGGCGGTCATCTCGCGCCCGGCCAGGTAGTCGCGGAAATTCTCCATGAAAATATCGACCGCGAAGTGCGCCACCGCACCCGCCTTCGACGTCGGCAGAGTTCCCGCGTCGCCGAGGACGAAGATGTTCTTGTGCGCCACCGACTGCATCGTGTGATCATCGCATTCGACGTAGTTGTGCTCGTCGCCAAGCCCGGAGCGGGCGATGAACTCGGCACCCATGTTGACGGGCACGGTGACCAGCATGTCGAAGGGGATCTCGCGGCCGTCGTAGCCGACCAGGTGCTTGGTCTCGCCATCGACGCGCTCGACGTCGAAGTCGGTCTCCAGCTCGATCTGGCGGGCCTTCAGCGCCCCGCCCAGCTGCGCCGACGCCACCGGCTTCGTGAAAGCCCCATCCAGCGGCGTGACGTAGGTGACCGAGGTCTTCTCGCGCAGGCCCTTCTTGCGCAGCCACGAGTCCACGAGGAAGGTGAACTCCAGTGGCGCCACCGGGCACTTGATGGGCATCTCGGAGACGTGCACCACCACGCGCCCGCCGCGGAAGTAGCGCAGCCCCTCGCGCAGCGCCTCGGCGCCGGCCAGGTCGTAGAACTGGAACACGCCTTCCGAGTCGTAGCCCTCCGTCAGCTCGGGGTGCGGCTGGGTGCCGGTCGCCACGATGAGGTGGTCGTAGGCCAATTCCTCCGGCTCGCTTGCCGACGCGCTTGACGCCCGCCGAATGAGAACCTTGTTGGCGTCCGCGTCGACGCTGTCGATCTCCGCCTCGATGAAGCGGATGCCGTCGGAAAACTGTGCGGAGCGGGACTTCACAATCTGCTTGCGGCTGGCCTTGCCGAAGGGCAGGAAGAGGAATCCGGGCTGGTAGAGGTGCTCGTCGTCGCGGTCGACGACGGTGATCTCCAGCTCAGATGGACTGTATTCGGCGCGCAGGCGGTTGGCGACCATGCTGCCGGCGGTGCCGCCGCCGAGAATGAGTACTCGCGACATGGGGGTAACCTCCCCTTCTCTCGTGAACATGTGGAATACGTCTGTGTCACGAAAAGCGCGAGGGGCTACGCTTTGGCCTCGGCATGAAGGTCGAGGCAATACCCAGATTGTTCGCAGATACGACAGCCCCAGGCGGTATTCCTGACTTAATTCAGGTATACCCCCTGGGGCATGAAGTGTCGAGGGCCACAGCCCTCAACCCATGGAGACTTACGTTACAAAAGCCCCTCTTAGAGGATGTTCCAGTCCTCGAGGCCGTCGTAGAGCGGGAACTCCTGGGCAATCTTGGACACGCGGGCGCGCAGGGCCTCGACGTCGGCGTTCTTGCCGGCGACCAGGGCGGTGCCGATGATGTCGGCGACCTCAGTGAAGGCCTTCTCGTCCAGGCCGCGGGTGGCCAGTGCCGGGGTGCCGATGCGCAGGCCGGAGGTGACCATCGGCGGGCGCGGGTCGAACGGGACGGCGTTGCGGTTGACGGTGATGCCGACCTCGTGCAGCAGGTCTTCGGCCTCCTGGCCGTTCATCTGGGAGTTGCGCAGGTCCGCCAGGACCAGGTGGACGTCGGTGCCGCCGGTGAGGACGTCGACGCCGGCCGCCTTAGCGTCGGCAGCCGTCAGGCGCTCGGCGAGGATGCGGGCGCCGGCCAGGGTGCGCTCCTGGCGCTCCTTGAACTGCTCGGTGCCGGCGATCTTCAGGGCCACGGCCTTGCCCGCGATGGCGTGCATCAGCGGTCCACCCTGCTGACCCGGGAACACAGCGGAGTTGATCTTCTTCGCGTACTCCTGCTTGGCCAGAATCATGCCGGAGCGCGGGCCGCCCAGGGTCTTATGGACGGTGGTGGAGACGATGTCCGAGTGCGGGACCGGCGACGGGTGCAGGCCGGCTGCGACGAGGCCCGCGAAGTGGGCCATATCGGTCCAGAGCTTCGCGCCGACCTCGTCTGCGATGGAGCGGAAGGCCTCGAAGTCCAGGTGGCGCGGGTATGCGGACCAGCCGGCGATCAGGACGTCCGGGCGCTCTGCCAGTGCCTGCTCGCGGACCTTGTCCATGTCGATGCGCATGGTGTCCGGGTCCACGCCGTAAGCGGCGACGTGGTAGAGCTTGCCGGAGAAGTTCAGCTTCATGCCGTGGGTCAGGTGGCCGCCGTGGGCCAGGTCGAGGCCCATGATCTTGTCGCCGGCGTTGATCAGCGCGTGCAGCACGGCCGCGTTGGCCTGGGCGCCAGCGTGCGGCTGGACGTTGGCGAACTCGGCGCCGAAGAGGGCCTTGGCGCGGTCGCGGGCGAGGTCCTCGACGACGTCGACGAACTCACAGCCGCCGTAGTAGCGGCGCCCCGGGTAGCCTTCTGCGTACTTGTTGGTGAGAACAGAGCCCTGCGCCTGCAGCACGGCGCGCGGGACGAAGTTCTCGCTGGCGATCATTTCCAGTGTGTCGCGCTGGCGGGAGAGCTCCCCGGCCATTGCCTCGGCGAGGTCGGGATCGAGTTCGCGCAGCGACTGGTAGCGGACATCGTTATTGGTAGACCCGGTCATGAGTAGGTTTTCGACCTTTCAATGAAACTTCAATGTCACAGGCCATGCTAACCCCTGGCCCGGAAAACCCCTAAAGCAACCGCCCTCCCGCTAACCCGGCATTGCCCCCAAAGCAAAAACTCCGCCAAAAACTGCCACCCGCTTGCATATGTGACGGGAACACTTGGCACAATTGACCTATGACCCGCGCAACATCTCCCAGCCCCTACATCGAGTTCAGGCGCGAGCAGTGGCGTGAGATGCGCAAGAACATGCCGCTGGTCCTGTCGGCCAAGGAGGCCGAGCGCCTCTCGGGCATCGGCGAGAACATCGACCTCCAGGAGGTCGAGGAGGTCTACCTGCCGCTGTCCCGCCTGATCCACATGCGGGTAGCCGCGCACCGCGAGCTAAACGCCACCACATCCAACTTCCTCGGAGAGGGCCCCGAGCGCGGCATGCGCGTGCCCTTCATCATCGGCGTCGCAGGATCCGTCGCCGTCGGCAAGTCCACGACCGCCCGCCTCCTGCAGGTGCTGCTCGAGCGCTGGGACACCAACCCGCGCGTGGACCTGGTCACCACCGACGGCTTCCTCTACCCCTCCGCAGAGCTCAACGCCCGCGGCATCATGCAGCGCAAGGGCTACCCGGAGTCCTACGACCAGCGCGCCCTGATGAAGTTCGTCACCGCCGTCAAGTCCGGCGCGCGCCACGTCAAGGCCCCGGTCTACTCGCACACGCTCTACGACCGCGTCCCCGACGAGTTCATCGAGGTAGACCAGCCCGACATCCTCATCCTGGAGGGCCTCAACGTCCTACAGACCGGCCCCACGCTGATGGTCTCCGACCTCTTCGACTTCAGCGTCTACGTCGACGCACCCCGCGCCGACATCGAGCGCTGGTACATCGACCGTTTCCTGCGCCTGCGCCAGACCGCTTTCCGCGCCCCCGGGGCGCACTTCGCCGACTACGCCACGCTTGACGACGCTGCCGCCGCCGAAGAAGCTCGCCGCATCTGGCAGCAGGTCAACCTGCCGAATCTCACCGAGAACATCCTGCCGACGCGCGTGCGCGCGTCCCTGGTCCTGACGAAGTCGAAGGACCATAAGGTCAGCAGGGTGCGGATGCGCAAGCTCTAGGATCGCCCGCGCCGGAAATTACTTACCGTAGCGGCGGGAGCGCTGCGAGTAATCGCGCAGCGCGCGCAGGAAGTCGATCCGGCGGAACTCGGGCCAGTAGGTGTCGGTGAACCAGATCTCCGAGTAGGCGGACTGCCAGAGCAGGAAGCCGGACAAGCGTTGCTCGCCGGAGGTGCGAATCACCAGGTCCGGGTCCGGCTGCCCCGAGGTGTAGAGCCTGCGGGAGATGGCGTCCGCGGTGATCATCTGCTCGATCTCCTCGGCGCCCGCCCCCTCGGCCACGGCCTCGTGGACGATTTTGCGCACGGCGTCGACGATTTCCTGGCGGCCTCCGTAGCCGACGGCGATATTGACCTGGATACCCTTGTTGGAGGAGGTCAGCTCCTCGTCATTGCGCAGGCGCGTCGCCATCGACTCCGGCAGCAGCTCCAGGTGGCCGACCATACGCAGACAGACGTCGTGAGGCGAATGGGCCAGCTCGTCGACGACGTCGGCGATGATGTCGAAGAGGAGGTGCAGCTCCTCCGGCTCGCGGCCGAGGTTCTCGGTGGAGAGCAAATAGATGGTGACCAGCTCGATGTCCTGCTCGGCGCACCAGCCGACGAACTCCGCGATCTTTCGGGAGCCGACGCGGTGGCCGTGACTGACATCGGTGAATCCGGCCTCACGGGCCCAGCGCCGGTTGCCGTCGGCCATGACGGCGACGTGCTTCGGGCGGGGCTTGCCCTCGAGCTCCAGCGATAGCTTGCGTTCATAAATCGGGTACGCGAGCCGCCGGAGGGAGGATGGCTGGACATCTTTCACACTTGCAACAATACCCAATGGCTCTATTCGAACTTCGTTTAGACCGAGCCTGTCGCCGATCGCTACGCCGAGGCCTCGCGACCTTCACGACGAGCGCGCACGGCCTCGGCAAGGCGGCGCAGCAGGCCGTCGGTGGTCGGCCAGTCCATGCAAGCATCGGTGACGGACTTGCCGTAGACCAGGCCCTTTCGGCCGTCCGTGATCTTCTGCGCCCCCGCCTCGATGAAGGATTCCATCATGATGCCACTGATGCGGGAATCTCCGCCCGCGATCATGTCGGCGATCTCGCCCACCACCTCGGCCTGGCGCACCTCGGACTTTCCGGAGTTCGCGTGCGATGCATCGACCATGATGCTCACCGACTGATCGGCCGCCTCCAGGCGCGTGGCGGCGTCGGCAAGCGAGGCGTCGTCCCAGTTCGGGCCGGCGGTTCCGCCGCGCAGGATGATGTGGCAGTTCTGGTTGCCGGCGGTCTCGACGACGGAGGAGCAGCCCTGGTCGTTCATACCAAAGAAGAAGTGCGGGTTGGCAGCCGAGACCAGCGAGTCGACTGCGACCTGGACGTTTCCGTCGGTGCCGTTCTTGAAGCCGATCGGCATGGACAGGCCGGAGGCCAGCTGGCGGTGCACCTGCGACTCGGTGGTGCGGGCACCGATCGCGCCCCAGGACACGGCGTCGGCGATGTACTGCGGGCTATTCGGCTCCAGGAACTCGGCGCCTGCGGGCAGGCCGGTGCGCAGGACCTCGATCAGCACCTCACGGGCCATGTGCAGGCCCTTGGTGATCTTGTAGGACCCGTCCAGGTCCGGGTCGTTAATGAGACCCTTCCAGCCGACGGTCGTGCGCGGCTTCTCGAAGTAGACACGCATGACGACGAGCAGATCCTCGGCGAGCTCATCGGCCGTGGCCTTCAGCCGGCGGGCGTAATCGATAGCGGCCTCCGGGTCATGGATCGAGCAGGGGCCCACCACAACGATGAGGCGGTCGTCCTCGCCCGCGACAACGCGCGCTACGTCCAGGCGGGAGCGTTCGACCTCGGCCGCGAGGTCAGCGGACAGCGGCTGCTTCGCCATCACCTCTTCGGGCGAGGGCAGGTCATGGAAGGCTACGACGCGACGGTTCGCGGTCGAGGCTGGGGCTTCGAGTGAAGTGGGTGGGGTCATGGTGGGGGGAAACTTTCTGTGCTGAAATTCTGAATTTTTCGGGATATTCAAACGTCTGAGTCATACATAGAGACGACAAAAGGCAGCCGCCCAATTTTGGGCTGCTGCCTTCGGCTCCGGTTTTTGGGGTGATGTGACGACGTCACCCCGTGAGACTAGGTCAACCTAGTCGCCGGAGCCTTCTCAAAATAAAATCGCCACATACGCATGTCGTGAATTGTACAACCGGATAACGATTCCCGCAATCCGAACAATCAATCTCACTATGTGGACATCACTCAGCTTCGCGACGTGCCGCCGCTTCCGCCATCGCGGCGTCCACCGTAGCGGAGTCGAACGGATCGAGACCGTGCTCCTCGGCAAACCTGCGGCGCGCGGCCATACGCTTGGCACGGCGCGACAGGTCCCACCCCAACGCCAGGATGATAATCAGCAGTACAACGATGATGAGCAGCCCCACCGGGGAGGCCTTACCAAAGTCAGCCCCCATTGGGCCGGAGGGGTTCTGGGCCAGGACTACATTCGCGCCAAGCACATGAGCGTTGGCCGCAAGGACGCTGAGGCTTTCAATCATGCCCCTAGCTTAGGCCACCGCCTTCCGTCGCTGCGCATTACTACTGCGCGTTCGGGTCGATCCCGGCAAACAGGTCCGTCTCCGGCAAGGAGGCCGGAACGCGGGTGCGAGCCAGCTCGAACCCCTCGGTCGGCCACACCTCCTGCTGAATCTCCGTCGGAACCGCGAAGAAGGGGCCATTCGGGTCAATCTGCGTGGCATGCGCCCGCAGGGCCTCGTCCCGGACCGGGAAGTACTTGGCGCACTCGACCTGCGTGGTCACGCGGGTCATGATGTCACCCTTCTCCTTAGCCCAGCGCCGGAAGGCCTCCCCGAGAGGGCTCTCCATATTGTTGTCGGAGTAGTACTTCTCGAGGAACATCAACCGCGCCTTGATGAAGCCGTGCGTGTAGTAGAGCTTGGAGATCTCCCAGGGCTCCCCCAGCTCCGGATACTTGTCCGTTCCCGCCTCCAGCCACGCACGCATGGAAATGATGTGCGTCATAATGTGGTCCGGATGCGGATACCCGCCGTTTTCGTCGTAGGTGATCAGGACATGCGGCTTGAATTCGCGGATCGAGCGGATCAGCGGTTTAACCGCCACATCGATGGGCTGGCACGCGAAGACGCCGTCGGCAAGCACGGGGACGGGACGCCCGGAGGGAAGGCCGGAGTCGACGAAGCCCAGCCACTCGTGCTCCACGCCGAGGATCTTCGCCGCCCTTTCCATCTCCTTGACCCGGACGGCGGCGATGTTGTCGCGGATTTCGGGACGGTCCATGGCCGGATTGAGGATACTTCCAGCCTCTCCGCCGGTGCAGGTGACGACTTTCACCCGATGCCCCTCCGCGGAGTAACGGGCCATCGTTGCGGCCCCCTTGCTGGATTCATCATCCGGGTGCGCATGAACTGCCATAAGACGCAGAGCCACGACGCCACTCCCTTTCCTCAAAATCGCGCCTAAGAAAAATATTTCCTTCTAGCAATAGTGCCACAACGTCAATATTGTTGGCATATCAACATAATAGCATGGCCTGCGCCCCCACCCCAGCGCGAATCCATTCGCTTTAGCATGATCCAGCGCAACTCGGATAGGCTTATAACCATGGCTGAAAGTTCGGAGCGTAACCTCGCGTCGCTCAAGCAGCAGCGCTACGGCGACACCAACCGCAACATGCCCGCCAAGCTGATCGTCATTGGCATCGTCGGCATGCTCATTATCGCTGGTGCATACATTTTCGTTCAGATGAACCGAGTGACCACCCCGGACGTCTCCGCGACGCAGGCAGGCTGGAGCAGGACCCCCGGCAAGGAGGCCGAGGAGTTCATCTTCACCCTCGACGTCACCCGCGAGAAGCCGGAGCTCGATAGCTACTGCATCATCTACGCACTGAACTACGACCTCGCCCAGGTCGGCCGCCGCGACGTACTCGTCCCCGCGGGAGGCCCCGCCACAGTGCGCATGGATGTCCCCATTGCCACCCGCGAAACCGCAGTGGCGGGCGACGTCTACGGCTGCTCCACCGAGATTCCGGACTTCCTGAAGAAATAGTCGCAGCAGAGTTTCCGGAAAAAAGTTTCGGAACTTTTCCGCGCCCATTTATCACGACGCCCCGCGGGGGTGCTATCCTGTGACGCGTCCGACGCCCCAGTTGGGGCCGCTTTTGCATAAACAGGCAAAACACCCATTTGGCAGATTACGAGGAGGAACCATGACTGAGGCTCAGAACAACAGCCCATGGCTCACCCAGGAGTCCTACGACAAGCTCAAGAACGAGCTCGAGGCGCTTTACGAAAACCGCCCGGTCATCGCAGCCGAGATCAACGAGCGCCGCGAAGAGGGCGACCTGAAGGAGAACGCCGGCTACGACGCCGCACGTGAGCAGCAGGGCCAGGAAGAGGCCCGCATCCGCTACCTCGAGGACCTCCTCCAGCGCGCCACCGTCGGCGAGATTCCGCAGGAGTCCGGCGTGGCGCTGGTGGGCACCGTCGTGCACGTCTACTACGACGGCGACGAGGACGACACCGAGACCTTCCTGATCGGTACCCGCGGCGCGGATTCCTCCAACCCGAACCTGGAGACTTACTCCACCGATTCCCCGCTGGGCAAGGCCATCATCGGTGCCAACGAGGGCGAGACCCGCACCTACGTCTCCCCGACCGGCGACGAGGTCTCCGTCACCCTGATCAAGGCGGAGCCGTACAACCCGGAGATGGACGCCTAAGCGGCGCCTACGCGCCTCTCCCCTGGCAAGCGTCCAGCCAGGACACCACCTCGGGCCACAGAGCCCGATTCTTCGACCGGTAGAAGCCCATGTGGCCTACCGGTCCTCTTTTTGTGCCGCGGCCTGCCTCAATATCCCGCTTGACGACGTCACACCGCACGGCGCGGTCCGTGAGCACGTCGACGGCCCGCCGGTTCGCCCACAGGTCGTCGGTAAACACCAGCGACAGCAGGGGTCCAGTGGCAGCCGCGTACCGATCCGCCAGGTCGAACTCGGGGTCGTCGAAGAAGTACCCGCGCTGCCGCGTCCACCCCGCCCACTGCGTCATCACGCCGACCGGCACCGGCTTGCCCATGCCCAGGGCCTCGATGGGAACGTATCCGAGCAACCGCGACGCCAGCGGCGTGACCACGTTGAACACGGCCCAGATCTTCGCCCGCTCCGCCGCGGTGCTGATCAGCCTCGTGATGCCCGCGTGGCTCGCTACCATCACCATCGCGTCCACCGGCTCCTGCGCCTGCGTGGCAATCATGCCGTGGGCGCCGACCGAATGCCCGATGGCAAAATGCCGAGCATGCGGGAACCGCGCCTTCAGTGCCGCCGTCGCCGCCGGTACATCCTTGAGGATCCAATCGCTCATTCGGATCGATCGATTTCCCCTGTCCCCGGTTGCCCCCTTCTCTCCCGCCCCCTCGCTTATCGACGCCCCCGTGCCACGGAGATCGTAAACAAGGACGGCCCAGCCCTGCTCCGCCAGGTAGGCCGCAAACTTCCGGTACAGGTTCAGATCCACGCCTGTGGCTGGGTGGAGGACCACCGCCGTAGAGACGTGGGCGTCGCTGGTATGGTCGTCGGCAAGCGGGAGGACCCACTGCCCGGCCAGGCGAAAACATCGGGGCATGCGATGGAGGCGGGCTCGGTGCGGGAGGAGGCGGCTGGCAACATGGCGTCAGTCATTATCCCAACATAAACAACAAAACGCCGAGCCGCCCGAAAAACGGGCAACTCGGCGATTGAAGAATGACGTGGGGGCCGCGCAAGGGGCGCCCCCTCGCCCGGTGCTAGTCCCTGAAGTAGGACAGCAGGCGCAGGATCTCGATGTAGAGCCAGACCAGAGTCACAGCCAAGCCCAGGGCGACGCCCCAGGCGTAGTTGGCGGGAGCACCGGCGCGGACCAGCTTGTCAGCCTGGTCGAAGTCGAGCAGGAAGCTAAACGCAGCCAGGCCGATGCAGACCAGGGAGAAGATGATCGACAGGGTGCCGCCGTCACGCAGCGGGAAGCCCAGGCCGAAGAAGGACAGCAGCAGGTTGCCCACCATCAGGACCAGGACGCCGATCAGCGCCGAGGTCATAAAACGGGTGAACTTCGGGGTCACGCGAATCGCGCCGGACTTGTAGACCCACAGCATGCCGGCGAAGACGCCGAGCGTCGCGAGCACTGCCTGGACGATCAGCGCACCGGCGTTGACGCCCTGGATGGGAGCCGTGAAAATGAAGCTGACGCCACCGACAAAGAGGCCCTCGAAGGCCGCGTAGGTCAGGGTGACTGGAGCCGAGCCGAACTTCTTACCGAAGGTGGAGACCAGGACGGTAATCAGGCCGCCAATGGCGCCCACCATGGTCAGGATCATGGCGAGGGAGCTGGAGACGCTGACAGCGATGAAGAAGTTCACCGCTGCGGCAACGATGATGGTGGCCAGGGTGATGCCGGTCTTCGACACGACATCGTCCACCGTCATCGGACGGTAGTCGGCCATCTGCTGTGGCTGGAACTGATCGACACCGTACCCGGCGCCCATCTGCTGCTGGCCGTAAGCATGCATGCCCGCCTGGCCGCGGGCGACGGTCTTGGTCAGTGAACTGAAGGCAGGATTGCTGCTTTCGCGCACGTCGTCCTCTTTTCGTTAAAAATTTTCTACTTTCAACAGGTTCTAACGGACGCGCGCGCGGTATTGTTCCATTCACCTCGAAACAGTTACTATCAGGGTAGTTTTCAAGGTAGTTTTTCTACGTGCGATGTAGGAGGTTGGTCCGATGCCTGACAGCTACGACGCAGACACGACCGGCGATTTCGACGAAACCACTCTCGACGGCTCGGAAGGCCTGGACGGAGATTTCCTCACCGGCGACGGCGAAAATTACGTGATGGACCCGCCGGACCGCTGGCGCGGCGCCGAACCGCACGACACGCTCCGCAAGCGCCTGGCTGAGGAGAAGCCGGATATCGACGCCGACGACGACCTCGACTACGACCCCGAGATGCGCTACGGAGATGTCGACGGCCAAGATCCCTTCGACTTCGGCAACGACGGCCCCCGCGACCCGGACCGCAACCGGCGCATGGGCTGGACCACGTACTAATTTCCCGTTTTGGCACGATAGCGGGTGGCCTACACAGTAATATCTGTGGAATGACCGCCACTATCTCGGACAATACCGCGACCATCCGCAACCCCCTCGACGACGGCCTCGTTGCCCGCCTGCTCGGGCGCGTGACCATCGCCGACATGTCGAAAACGGCCACCATTTCGGCGCCGTTTACGGGGCAGCCACTCGCGGAAATCCCCGTCGGCACGGCAGCCGACGTCGACGAGGCCTTCAAGCGCGCCCGCGCAGCACAAAAGGTCTGGGCGCGCGTCTCGCCCGCCCAGCGGCGTGAAGTCCTCCACCACTTCCACGATCTCCTCTTCACCCACGAGAAGCTCGTTCTCGATGTTATTCAGGCCGAGACCGGAAAGAACCGAGCCAGCGCGCACGAGGAGCTGGTACACACCGCGATTACCGCGCGTTACTACGGCAATCAGGGCGAGCGGCTGCTCTCGCCCAAGAAGGCACACGGCGCGCTGCCCGTGCTCTCCCAGACCACCGTCTATCACCACCCCAAGGGCGTCGTCGGCGTCATCTCCCCGTGGAACTACCCGCTCACGCTCGCCATTTCCGACGCCATCGCGGCGCTGATGGCAGGCAACGGCATCGTGTTGAAGCCGGACAGCACCACCCCGTTTACGGCGCTTCTCGCGGTTGACCTGCTCTACCGTGCTGGCCTGCCGAAGGACCTCGTCCAGGTCGTTCCCGGCCCGGGCCGCGTCGTCGGGCAGGCGATTATTGCACAGTGCGATTACCTGATGTTCACGGGTTCCTCCGCAACCGGCAAGTCGCTGGCCGCACAGTGCGGCGAGCGCCTCATCGGCTTCTCCGCGGAGCTCGGTGGCAAGAACCCGCTCATCGTTGCCGAGGATGCCAACGTCGGCATGGCCGTCGAGGGCGCCCGCATCGCATCCTTCACCAACTCGGGCCACCTCTGCGTCTCCATCGAGCGCATCTACGTCGTCGACGCGGTCTGGGACGAGTTCGTCCCCGCGTTTGCAGACCGCACCAGGGCGATGTCCATCGGCGTCGGCTACGACTGGGAGACCGAGATGGGCTGCCTGCAGTCCCAGGGCCAATTCGACATCGTGAAGTCCATGGTCGACGAGGCCATCGAGGCCGGCGCGACGGTGCTGGCCGGTGGCCGTCCCCGCCCCGACCTCGGCCCGCTGTTCTACGAACCGACCATCCTCACCGACGTGCCAGAGGGCGTCGCGCTGCTGACCGAAGAGGTCTTCGGCCCCGTCGTGGTGCTCCACCGCGTCGCCAGTGTCGACGAGGCCATCGCCAAGGCCAACGACACCCGCTACGGCCTAAACGCCTCGCTGTGGACCCGGCCGTCGCGTGCCAAGGAGCTAGCACCCCGCATCGAGGCCGGCTCCGTCAACGTCAACGATGGGTTCGCCGCGTCGTTTGCCTCCGTCGATGCCCCGATGGGCGGTTTCAAGGAGTCCGGTGTGGGCCGTCGTCAGGCGGCGGACGGTCTGCTGAAGTACACGGACGCGCAGACCGTCACCATCCAGCGCGTCACACCGATTGCGGTCCCGCAGCTCTCGCGCGAAACCTACGCGAAGGTATTCGACACGGCGCTGAAGCTCGGCAAGAAGTTCCGGGTGCTGCCATAACAGGACACTTTGTGGACGCTTTTTGAGTCCCGATGACGAAAAGACCAGGTAGGAAAACGATCCTACCTGGTCTTTTTGCTATTTTCAGTGCCCCCAGTGGGACTCGAACCCACACTTGGCGGATTTTAAGTCCGCTGCCTCTGCCAATTGGGCTATAGGGGCCAACGCGCCTGCGTGGCACGGTTTTAGGTTAATGGGGAATATGGGTGTCCACCAAACCCGCGACGATTCCGTCGAGGATGTCCTTCTCACTGATGTAGAACTCCAGCGGGTTATCCCTCGTGCCACCGAGCGCGGAGTCGAAGAGGTCCATGAGCCCATCGACGATGACGGCGCCACCGGCGAAGACATCGGCCCGCCCCGGGTGCATGACGGGGTTTTCCGCCAGCGAATGTGCATCGGACTGCACCACGGAGGAGGTCAGCGCACGCAACGCGTTAAAGCGGAGCACGGAGAGGTGAATGGCGGCGGGGTCGTAGGTCTCCAACCCCTGAGCGAGCGCGGACAGCGTGGTAAAAGTCCCCGCGCAGCCGACGATGGTACGGGCCTCATCAATCGGCACCGCGCCCCGAACCTTCTCGCAGAGGTCCGCGACGTAGGCCCGCGCCTGTTCGATCTCCTCCTCCGTGGCTGGGTCGCTCAGCAGAAATCGCTCAGTCAGACGCACGCTTCCCATCGCCACCGACTCGCAGCCCAGCACCGTACCGTCGTGCTTGCCGACGATGATCTCCGTCGATCCGCCACCCACATCGATCACGCAAAATGGTTCCGGCTGGTCATGGAGGTCGTCGATGGCCCCGCGGAAAGACAGCGATGCCTCCTCCTCCCCCGAGATGACCTCGGCCTCGGCGCCCCAGGGCGCGAGGATCTCGCGGGTCATCGAGAAGAACTCGTCACGGTTTTCAGCGTCGCGGGTCGCGGAGGTTGCCACCATGCGCACCGCGGTGACGTTCTCGGCGCGCATCAGCTCCGCGAAATTCGTCAGCGCCGAGCGGACCCGCGCGAGGGCCTTGGACGAAAGGCGCCTGGTCGCATCGACGCCCTCCCCCAAACGCACGATCTCCATGACGCGGTGCAGCTCGGTGATCTCGAGGACGCCGTCGACCTCGGTGATATCGCTGATGAGCAGGCGAATCGAATTGGTTCCGCAGTCTACTGCGGCGAGCGTCGTCACTACTCCTTCACCTCCGGCCCCGCCGGATACTCGATACCGAGCTCCTCCAGGGTCGGCCAATCAGCGGGGATCGCGCTACCACGAAGGCGTTCGTTTTCTGCGGCCAGGGCGACGGCCTCCGTGCCCAGACGGAAGTGCTCCGGGCCCTTCGCCAGCGCGTAGGCGATGAGCACGTGCAGGCACTTCACGCGCGTCGGCATGCCACCGCCAGAGAAGTCGGTGCCGAGGTCCTCCATCTCGTTGCGCTCGGCGAGGAAGGATTCGTGGGCTCGACGGTAGTCCGCGGCGAGGTCCTCGTCGTCTTCCAGGCGGGCGGTCATTTCCTTCATCACACCGGTGGTCTCCAGCCGCGATGCCTCCGCGGTCAGCCGCGGATCGGTGAGGTAGAAGAGCGTCGGGAACGGGGTGCCGTCGTCCAGGCGCGGCTTAGTCTTCACCACGCCGGGCGTGCCATCCGGGCTGCGGTAGGCAATATCAACAACGCCACGCGGCTCGCGCCCCAACTGACCGGCTACGATTTCCAGATCCGAAGCATCGACCGACATTCGACCCGCTCCCCTTTCCATACACGTCCTCGCACGGCCACACACGCACTGCGCACGAGCGCAACGTTAGGCGGGCCCGGGAATATTCAAGACTTTAAAGATACTACTGTTGGCCCTGGCCATTGTGAACATCGTCCGGGATGGTGGGCAAACTCTCCGGCCTGGTCGCCTGATCCCTACCCGGATTCGGCACGGTCGGCTTAGTCTCGACCGGAATCGAGATCGAGTCCCACAGAGCCGTATACCAGGCCTTGTCGCTCTGCCGGGCCTCCCCAGGATGATTAGTGACCGGCTCCTCGCCCAGCGCCGGGTCAAGAATCCTAAACGGGGTCTCCCCCGGCTTGATCAGGCCCAGCCGAAGACGCGCCTGTTCCTCAGCGTACGCGGGGTCTGAGTAGAGCTCCTTTTCGCGCTCTAGCTCCGCAATCCGCGACTCCATCCGGGCGATGTTAGCCCTGGTCTCTGCCAGGTCCGAGCGCTGTTGGGCAAAAGTGCGCAGGGGCATCGACAGCGTCAACACGAGGAAAAGCAGGAGCAGGAAAATGCCCACGACCTCGCCTTTGCTCAGAGTACGGGCGCCGTGGACAAGCCCCGAGGACGCCCGCGACGTGCGGAGTGTGCCCTTGGTCTTCGGCTTGTCAGTTGCGCTCATGCTCGACACATTACCCGACCCTCGACCACGCTTGCTCCCCACACACGCAAAACCCGCCCGAGCGGATTGCTCGAGCGGGCGGGCGCGTCACACGCTTGACGACGAATCGTACTACGCGGATTACTTCAGGCGCGGGAACGCGCTGCGGCCGGCGTAGACAGCGGCGTCACCCAGGTACTCCTCAATGCGCAGGAGCTGGTTGTACTTGGCAACGCGCTCGGAGCGGGCCGGAGCACCGGTCTTGATCTGGCCACAGTTCAGGCCAACAGCCAGGTCGGCGATGGTGACGTCCTCGGTCTCGCCGGAGCGGTGGGACATCATGGTCTTGTAACCGGCGTTGTGGGCCATAGCGACAGCCTCGAAGGTCTCGGACAGGGTACCGATCTGGTTGACCTTGACCAGCAGGGCGTTGGCGGCCTTCTTCTCGATGCCCTCGGCCAGGCGGGCCGGGTTGGTGACGAAGAAGTCGTCGCCGACGATCTGCACCTTGTCGCCGATTTCCGCGGTGAGCTTGGTGTAGCCCTCCCAGTCGTCCTCCTGCAGCGGATCCTCGATGGAGACGATCGCGTAGTTGTCGACCAGGTCTGCGTAAACGGCAGCCATCTCCTCGGCGGTGTGCTCGCCGCCCTCGAAGTGGTACTTGCCGTCCTTGTAGAACTCGGAGGAAGCGACGTCGAGTGCGAGAGCGACCTCCTCGCCCAGCTTGTAGCCCGCAGCTTCGATGGCCTCAACGATGAGGTCCAGGGCAGCCTTGGTGGAATCGACGGACGGCGCGAAGCCACCCTCGTCGCCCAGGCCGGTGGACAGGCCCTTGTCCTTGATGACCTTCTTCAGAGCGTGGTAGACCTCAGCGCCGATACGTAGGGCCTCCTTGAAGGTCGGGGCACCAATCGGGGCAATCATGAACTCCTGGACGTCCACGCCGGAATCAGCGTGTGCGCCACCGTTGAGGATGTTCATCATCGGAACCGGGAGGACGTGGCCGTTCGGGCCACCGACGTAGCGGAACAGGTCCAGGCCAGCGGACTCAGCGGCGGCCTTGGCGACAGCCATGGAAACGCCGAGGAGGGCGTTTGCGCCCAGGCGGGACTTGTTCTCGGTGCCGTCGAGCTCGATCATGGTCTTGTCAATCAGACGCTGGTCCTCGGCCTCGAGACCGATAATTGCGTCCTCAATCTCCTCGAGGACACCGCGCACGGCCTTCTCGACACCCTTACCCAGGTAGCGCTCCCCGCCATCGCGAAGCTCATGAGCCTCGTGAACGCCGGTCGATGCACCCGAAGGAACCGCAGCGCGGCCGACGGTGCCGTCCTCCAGCAGGACCTCGACCTCGACGGTCGGGTTACCGCGGGAATCCAGGATCTCGCGTGCGTTCAGCTCGATGATTGCAGCCATAGGTCACCTTTCCGCCGGAACCATTCCGGCACACGCCATCAATTGTGGCACGGTTTGGCAACCTTCGCCGTAAACGGCTTTCCCCCTACGCCGACTGGTTCAGCGCGTAGTTCGCCGCAGCATCTCGAACATCGCGAAGATACTGCTCAGACTGGTTATATGAGCGAACCGCCGAAGCCCACCCTTCCGGGGTGGCGAGGTCGCGGCCACCGCTGCACAACATTCTGGCGGTCGTCGCGGTCGCATCGTCGATGTTATTAGGGTCCGCAACCCCGTCCCCAGAAGCGTCCGTCGCAAAGCGAGCCCATGTCTCGGGGATGAACTGCATCGGGCCGACCGCCCTGTCGTACTCGGTGTCCCCGTCGAGGGCGCCATGGTCCGTGTCGCGCACCTCCGCGAACGCGCCCGTGCCGTTGAGGGAAGGCCCGATGATCGGGGGCCGGACGACGCCGTCAGGATCAATCCGCGAGGGGTTGAGCCAGTTGCCCGAGTAGGTACCGTGCCTCGTCTCGATCTGGCCGATTCCGGCCAGGGTATTCCAGGCCAGGTGGCACTCGGGATAGGACTCCGCCGCGATGAGGTAGGCGTTTCCGTACGCCCTCACCGCATCCTCCGAGATGCCGGTGGCCTGCGCGATCGGCTGCGCCCACTGATGCAGCTGGTCGGAGGTCCGGCCGGGGGCGTGAATGTCGACTAGCGGCGGGGCTGCCGCGGCGGCCGGCGGAACATGGTCCGGGATGGGCTGCTTATTCAGCGAGGGAACAACCGGTCCCGCGATCATGCTCAGCGCACCGACCGTTCCGATGATGATGAGTACCGCCAGCGAGGTCAGCCCCAGGCAGCCACAACCGCGGGACTTCGCCTTCCGGCCATTTCCCCGCCCACGCGCTTGCCCACGGCCAGAAGCCCCGCGGGGTGCGGGGCGGGCGTACTCATCAAAAGGCGGATTCGCAGGCATGGGGAGATACTCTACGGCCCCAACGTGTTAAGAAGTCGAAGCCGATTTAAGTGTTTGCTGAAAAATTCGCTGAAAAATTTACTCGCTGACCGACTCTGGCCCCTGCTGTGCGAGGGCGTCGAGCTGCGCCAGGAAGGCGCGAGCCGCCTTGCGGGTACGCTCCTCCGCGCCGGAGGTAGTCTCCAGGCCGGGAGTCGGAACCAGGATTTCCACCGGAATCTCCGCATCGGAAAGCCCCAGGGCGCGGGCGCGGGAAATCGCCTGCTCAGCCAGCGCCAATGCCGGGAGCTGCTCCGACGGCTGCGAGCGAGGAGTCCTGCGCCCGGCGTTCCACAGCTTCTCCTGCTCGGCCTCGGACACCATCTGCCCCTCCTGCACGGAGCCATCGAAGAGGTAGGGCTGGCGGGCGCGCATCTTCAGGACGAAACCGGCGGCGACACCGTCGAAGTCGAAGTCCTCAGCGATTTCCGCGTGGAAAAGGATCTGCAGGAGAAGGTCGGAGAGCTCGCTGCGAATGTCCCCGCCCTCATTGACCGCGTCGACGAACTCGTACGTCTCCTCAATCAGGTATGGCAGGAGGCTCTGATGAGTCTGCTTAGCCTCCCACTCGCCCATACTCCGCGCGGCGGCCATAACGTCGACGGCCTCCTCGACGTGGGGCAGCCGGGAGCGCGCCGGAACAGGTTCCGCCTGGGCCGACTCTGACTGGGTCGGCTCCGCCTGTTCACTCTCCGGGGCGGACCCGGGAGTGGCCTCGGGCGTGACCTCAGTGCCCGCGGCAGCGTCAGGCACCGGAGTCGGCGTCGGGGCGTCGTCAAGCCCGACGGAGTAGACCTTCTCGCCCCGGTCGAGGCGGTCGAGGACCTCGTCGTTGTCCATATCGGTGGTGACCAGCACCTCGGCGGTGGACACGGAGTGCCCGCCGGCATCGGCGATGGCCCAGCGCACGCGGATGGGGACCTCTTCGGTGTAGCTGACCTCACCTGTCAGCAGGTTGGCGGCCTCCAGCGGAATTGCCGTTGGGAACCGGCCATCGAGCTTGATGACAGTCATACTTTCACTAGTCCTTTCCGATGTGCGAGATATCCATCCGGGGGATGCCCGCCATTGACGTCAAGAAATCTGCGACCCACTGCACCAGCGCGACGTCTCGCACCGGCTTGGCCCGAAGCCCCTTGCCCTCCTTCGGCATACCGACGGACACCGTCCTGGTGGCCGCCCTATATGTCGACTGCGGGTAGAGGCGCTTCAGGCGTACTTGCTTGGAGTCAGCAAGTTCCATAGGGGCTATCTTAATGTGCGCACCCATCGCTTGAACTTCATGCACGCCGAATTCGCGACAAATAATTCGAAGTCGCGAAATTACCGCCAGGCGCTCCACCTCAATGGGTGGGGCACCGTAGCGGTCGACCAACTCCTCGAGCACAACGTCGATATCATCCAGCCCCTGCGCCGAGGCGAACTTGCGGTAGGCCTCCAGGCGCAGGCGTTCCGACGACACGTACTCGGCGGGAATGTTGGCGTCGACCGGAAGGTCAATGCGGACTTCCTTCGGCTCCTCCTCGCTGGCCTCCGGCGTGCCCCCATCCGCCACGGTCTTCAGCGCGGCGACGGCCTCGCCGACCAGCCGGACGTACATGTCGAATCCGACGCCAGCGATGTGGCCGGACTGCTCGGCGCCCAGGACGTTGCCGGCGCCGCGCATCTCCAGGTCTTTCATGGCTACGGCCATGCCCGCGCCGAGGTCGTTGTTCTGCGCGATGGTAGCCAGGCGGTCGTAGGAGGTCTCGGTCAGGGTGATGTCCGCCGGGTAGAGGAAGTAGGCGTAGGCGCGCTCACGAGAACGGCCGACGCGCCCGCGCAGCTGGTGGAGCTGCGACAGTCCCATGTGGTGGGCGTTTTCCACGATCAGGGTGTTGGCGTTGGCGATGTCCAGGCCCGTCTCGACGATGGTGGTACACACCAGGACGTCGTACTCGCGCTTCCAGAAACCGTCGACGGTGCGCTCTAGTTGTTCCTCGCCCATCTGTCCGTGGGCGACGCCAACGCGCGCCTCCGGCACCAGGTTGCGGACCCGCTGCGCGGCCTTGTCAATGGTCGCAACCTTATTGTGCAGGTAGAACACCTGGCCGTCGCGAAGCAGCTCGCGCCTGATGGCGGCGGCGATCTGCTTGTCGGACTGCGCGCCGACGTAGGTCAGGACGGGGTGACGGTCCTGCGGTGGGGTGAGGATCTGGCTCATCTCGCGGATGCCGGCAATCGACATCTCGAGGGTGCGCGGGATCGGGGTCGCCGACATGGTCAGCACGTCGACGTGGTGACGTAGGGCCTTGATGTGCTCCTTGTGTTCGACGCCGAAGCGCTGCTCCTCGTCGACGATGACCAGGCCCAGCTCCTTCCACTGCACGCCGGTCTGCAGGAGGCGGTGGGTGCCGATAACGATGTCGACCTCGCCGTTTTTCAGCCCTTCCAGGACCTTCTTCGACTCCTTCGGGGAGGTAAAGCGCGACAGACCGCGGATGGTGACCGGGAAGCCCTCCATGCGCTGGGTAAAGGTGGCCAGGTGCTGCTGCGCCAGCAGCGTAGTCGGCACCAGCACCGCGACCTGGCGGCCGTCCTGCACGGCCTTAAACGCGGCACGCAGCGCGACCTCGGTCTTGCCGTATCCGACGTCGCCGATCAGGACGCGGTCCATCGGCACCGGCTTTTCCATGTCCGACTTGATCTCGTCGATGGCCTGGAGCTGATCCTCGGTCTCAGTGAAGGGGAAGTTGTCCTCCATCTCCGTCTGCCAGGGCGTATCCGGCGCGAAGGCGTGGCCCGGCGAGGCCTGCCGCTCGGCGTAGAGCTTGACCAGCTCCTCCGCGATCTCGCGCACCGCGCCGCGGGCCTTGCGCTTAGTGGACTTCCAGTCCGAGCCGCCCATCTTCGACAGATGCGGCTTCTCCCCTCCGACGTAGCGGGAGAGCAGATCCAGACTCTCCATCGGGACGTAGAGCTGGTCGGCGGGACCGCCCCGCTTGCTCGGCGCGTACTCGAGCACGACGTACTCGCGCCGCGCTTGATCCTCACCGGTGCCAATCGTGCGCTCAGTCAGCTTCACGAAACGCCCGATGCCGTGGGTGTCGTGGACGACGTAGTCGCCAGCTTTCAGCGCCAGCGGGTCGACGCGGCCGCGCCTCTTCACGGGCTTGCGGCGCCCGCCCAGCGCGCCGTCGGCGACGCGGTTGCCGGTGAGGTCCTCCTCCGTCACCAGGGTCAGGGCGCCGCCCGGGATGCGGGGGAAGACCAGGCCGCCGTGCAGCACGCCCTGGTAGACGGTCACGCGCCCCGGCTCCGGCTGCTCGGGGCCGGTCGCCACTCGGGTCGCAATCCCCGCCTCGCGGAACTTCTCCGCCTGACGACGCGCCCCCGCCGGCGTCGCCGCCACGTAGGCCGCGCGCTCGCCGCCGACCGTCGCGTCGCGCAGCTGCTTCATCATGGCGCCGATGGCCTTCAGGTCGCCACGCGGGGCCGGGCCCGGCTCGAAGGTCAGAGGTAGGACGTCCCCCTCGTCGACGCCTGCCTCCAGCATGCCGGGCGGCGAGATGCTCCAGGACGGGGACATGTCGATGCTGGCCAGGCTGCGGTAGGCGCTGGGCTCCAGGCCGTCCGTCGCGATCGGGGCCGAGCCGCCCATCGCCGCGGTCTCCCAGGCAGCCGCCATGAACTCCTCGCCGGCGCTGATCAGGTCGGCCGCGCGGGAGCGGATCCGCTCCGGGCTACACATCAGCGTGTGGGCGCCCTCCGGCATCATCTCGGTCAGCATCCTCATCGGATGCTTCGTCAGCAGCGGAATCAGGGCCTCCATGCCATCGACCCACTGCCCGTCGGAAATCCGGGTCAGCATCTCCTGGACCTGCCCGGTGCGCGTCGCCGCCAGCTCTTCCGCGGCGGCCTTGACCTCGTCGTCGATAAGCAGGGCACGGCAGGGGTAGACGTCGAGAGAATCGATCTCGACCTCGGCGATGGTGCGCTGGTCCCCGACGGAGAAGGCGCGAATGTCGGTGACCTCGTCGCCCCAGAGCTCGATGCGCACGGGCAGTTCCGCGTTGGCGGCGAAGACGTCGACGATGCCGCCTCGCACCGCGAACTGGCCGCGACGCCCCACCATGTCCACGTGCGAGTAGCCGTGGTGAACCAGGCGCTCGACGAGGTCCTCGCAATCGGCGTCGCGACGAATCTCGATGGGGCCCGCGGCGGCGTCGGACCGGTCGTCCACGATGGGCTGCACCAGCGAGCGCACGGCCGCCACCAGTACCGTCACCTTCCCGTCGGAGACCTCTCGCAGCGCTTTACGACGGCGCGCCACCGTGTCCACGGCGGGTGAGAGTTTCTCGTGCGGCAGGGTTTCCCAGGAGGGGAACATCGCGACCCGGTCGCCGATCATGGAGGAGACCTCGGCGGTGAGATCCTCCGCCTCACGGCCGGTCGCGGTGACGACCAGCACCGGAGTCTTGGTGGACAGCGCGTGAATGAGGTGCGAGCGCACCGAGTCCACGCCGGACAGCGCAAGGCCGTCCTCCCCCACGCGCCCCAGCACGCCGACGAACTGAGGATCAGTTGTTATCAGCCCCGCCAGCCCGGATAGCGGGTGGACCTGGGTGGCGGTGCGAGGCGAAGTTGGCATACCCCTCAATATAACTGAGGCTCAAAATAACTGAGGCCCTTAAAAAAGCGCTCTCTTACTCGACTTCTGCCGTGGGGTCAGCTTCCGCCCCGGCGCCAAACGTCGCGCCCTGCTCCGCGACGGCCGCCTCCGCCCTACCCCTTAGTATCGGCGCGGACTCCATTCCGGCGAGGCCGTTCCAGCACAGGTTCACGATGTGGGCCGCGACGGTTTCCTTATCCGGGCTGCGCTTCTCCAGCCACCAGCGCGCCGTCTGCGACACCATGCCGACCAGACAATTTCCGTAGAGGACCGCCATAGAGGGATCGAATCCGGCGCGCACGAAGGCGTCGGCAAGAATCGGGGTGACCGACTCCGTGGCGTTATTCAGTAGGGTCTCGTAACCGCCCGCGGTGCCGGGGTCGCGGGAGATGATGGAGAAGCCCTCTGGGTTCGTCTCGACGTACGTGAGCAGCGCCAGCACGGCCTGCTCGATGCGGTAGCGGGAGCGTCCCAGGGATAATGCTTCGCGGATCGTCGAGTCGAGAACCGCCATTTCGTGCTGCACGACGGTCTCGTAGAGGCGCTCCTTGGTTCCGAAATGCTCGTAGACGACCGGCTTGGATACGCCTGCTGCAGCGGCAATTTCCTCCATCGAGGCGGCATCCGGCCCCTTCGCGGCGAAAATGGCGCGGCTGACCTCAATCAGCTGTGCCCTGCGCTGTGGTCCGGTCATGCGTCGTCGCGGAGAATTGGCTGCCATGCTTTTTAGATTAGTGGCTAAAGACTTGCTATCGTGTACCCAGGCGGAGCGAGCACAAATCGTGGCTATTCCGCCGGTCTCCTATGGTGTAATGGCAACACTCCGGTTTTTGGTACCGGCATTCTAGGTTCGAGTCCTGGTGGGAGAGCCAACGGGGGGCCTATCCCCGATTTTCGCCCCGCCGTGACCGTGATACACACGACGTCTAACACCCGATACGCGATCGAGGAGTAGCAAGTACATGTCAAACGGTTCGGCCACCGCTGTGGTCATTCTGGCCGCAGGCCAGGGCACCCGCATGAAGTCGGATACGCCGAAGATGCTGCACGCCATCGGCGGGCGCACCATGCTGGAGCACGCCCTCTACGCGGCCGCGGGCATTGACCCGGAGCAGATTGCGGTCGTCGTTGGCCACCAGAAGGACAAGGTCATCGAGGCTGTCCAGGAATGGGTCGGCAAGACCGGGCGCTCCGGCGTCACTATCGCTCACCAGGCCGAACAGAAGGGCACCGGGCACGCCGTCCAGTGCGCCCTGGACGACGAGGCACTGAAGGACTTCGAGGGCACAATCCTGGTCACGACCTCCGACGTCCCGCTGCTCGACTCCGCAGCACTGTCCGCCCTTCTTGCGGAGCACAACCGCAAGCCCCGAGCCGCCGTGACCGTGCTCACCTCCACCGCGGATAACCCGCACGGCTACGGACGCATCGTCCGCAACGCCGACGGCGAGGTCCTGCGCATCGTCGAGGAAAAGGACGCCACCGCCGACGAGCGCGCGATCACCGAGGTCAACTCCGGCGTCTACGCCTTCGACGCCACGACCCTGGCCAGCGCCCTGTCCCAGCTGGATACCAACAACGCGCAGGGCGAGCTGTACCTGACCGACGTCATCGGCATCGCCCGCGAGGCCGACCGCTCCGTCCGCGGCCACCGGCTTGCCGACGCCACCGTGGTCGCCGGCGTCAACGACCGCGTGCAGCTCGCAAATCTGGGTCGCGAACTCAACCGCCGCCTGTGCGAGGCGGCCATGCGCGGCGGCGCGACCATCGTCGACCCGGCCACCACCTGGATCGACGTCGACGTCCAGATTGGCCGAGACGTCACCATCCTGCCGGGCACGCAGCTCCACGGCACGACCGTCATCGGCGACGGCGCCACCGTCGGCCCGGATACGACGCTGACCAACATGACCGTCGGCAAGCGTGCGAGCGTGGTGCGCACCCACGGATTCGATTCGGAGATCGGCGAGGAGGCCAACGTCGGCCCCTTCACCTACATCCGCCCCGGCACGAAGCTGGGCGCGCAGGCGAAGCTGGGCGGCTTCGTGGAGGCGAAGAACGCGCAGATTGGCACGGGTTCGAAGGTGCCGCACCTGACCTACGTCGGCGATGCGGAAATCGGCGAGCACTCCAACATTGGAGCTTCGAGCGTCTTCGTCAACTACGACGGAGTCAACAAGCACCGCACCGTTATCGGCAGCCACGTGCGCACCGGATCGGACACCATGTTCATCGCTCCGGTGACCGTGGGTGATGGAGCGTACTCGGGTGCGGGTACTGTTATTAAGGATGACGTTCCTCCGGGGGCGCTCGCGGTCAGCGGTGGTCGCCAGCGCAATATCGACGGATGGGTTGCCCGCAAGCGTCCCGGCACTGCTGCTGCCGAGGCCGCCCAGGCCGCCCAGGCCGCCCAGGCAGCGGAGAACGCCAGCAACACCAAGGAAGACCAGGAAGGCTAGACGGCAGATGACCGGCCAGTGGATCGATAACCAAAAGAACCTCATGCTCTTCTCCGGAAGGGCTCACCCGGAACTGGGCGAGGCCGTCGCGAAGGAGCTGGGCATTGAGCTCACCCCGATGACGGCGCGCGACTTCGCCAACGGCGAAATCTTCGTCCGCTACGAGGAGTCGGTCCGCGGCTCCGACGCCTTTGTTTTGCAGGCGCACCCGGCCCCGCTGAACAAGTGGCTCGTCGAGCAGCTCATCATGATTGACGCGCTCAAGCGTGGTTCCGCGAAGCGCATCACCGCCATCCTGCCGTTCTTCCCCTACGCCCGCCAGGATAAGAAGCACCGCGGCCGCGAGCCGATCTCCGCTCGCCTGGTCGCAGACCTGCTGCTGACGGCCGGTGCCGACCGCATCGTCTCGGTCGACCTGCACACCGACCAGATCCAGGGCTTCTTCGACGGCCCGGTCGATCACATGCATGCCATGCCGATCCTGACGGACTACATCAAGTCCAAGTACCCGATGGAGAACCTGTGCGTGGTCTCCCCCGACGCGGGCCGAGTCAAGTCCGCTGAGAAGTGGGCGAACATCCTGGGCGACGCCCCGATGGCCTTCGTCCACAAGACCCGCAGTGTCGACGTCGCTAACCAGGTCGTCGCGAACCGCGTCGTCGGCGAGGTCGAGGGCAAGGACTGCATCCTCATCGACGACATGATTGACACCGGCGGAACCATCGCCGGCGCCGTCGGCGTGCTGAAGGATGCGGGCGCGAAGTCCGTCGTCATCGCCTGCACCCACGGCGTGTTCTCCGACCCGGCCCGCGAGCGCCTGAGCGCCTGCGGCGCCGAGGAAGTCATCACGACCGATACCCTGCCGCAGTCCACCGCGGGCTGGGACAACCTCACCGTGCTCCCGATTGCCCCGCTGCTGGCCAAGACGATCCACGAGATCTTCGAAAACGGCTCGGTGACCACCCTCTTCGAGGGTCAGGCCTAGGCGTTCCGGGAATCGGAGGAGTCAGACTTCGACGTTAAAGATCCCTCACCCCGCCACTTTGTGGGGTGAGGGATCTTTTATGCCCGCTAGATGGTAATTGGCTCCGAGGCACTGGATCCTCTGGCCTGCCTTGCGATGCGGTAGAGGTTGTACTCCCACTCCTTCAGCTCTGCCGGCATCTCTCCCTTCTCCGGGTTCCGGAGGTACTCACGGCGCTCGGCGTCGTAGCCCCACAGCCAGTCGACGTACTTGAACCAGCCGGACTCCGCCTGGCGAAATACCTCGTTGCGGATCAGTCGGGCGAGCCCGTCGACGTGCCAGAGCTCGCCCCAGAAGCGTCCCGTGGACTGGATGCGCTTGCAGCGTGGAGCGCGCTCGGCCGACACTTCCTCCAACACGTCCTTCCAGACGAGCTGGCCCCCCTCGGCGGCCTCGGAGGCAAACAGGGCCAGGCATTCCGCGTCTTCCATCGCCATCACCGCGCCCGAGGCCAGGTACTGTAGCGGCGGGTGGGCGGCGTCTCCCATGAGGATGATGCGGTCGCTGACCACCCAGTTGTCGATCGGGTCGCGGTCGGACATCTGCCACCAGGTGTCCAGCCACATCTGGTCCAGGCGCCCCTGGATGAACTCATTGGTGTGGCCGTAGGCCTCGCGGAACTCGTCGTTGTTGCCCCAGTCTTCCGGAACCTCGGTGCCGTCGGTAAGCGCGCGCAGGTAGCGCGGCGACTGGAACACGGCGACCTGGTTGAGCAGCTCACCGCCGCGCAGCGGGTACTGGATGAAGTGACAGCGCGGGCCGATGTAGCCGACGACGTCCTTCAACTCGCTCATCTCCGGATCAGTCGGCAGGTCGGAGGTGCCGCGGTAGGCGACGTAGGCCGACGGGACTGCCTCGTCGGTGACCAGGTGCTTGCGGAACACGGAGTGGATGCCGTCGAAGGCGACCAAGAGATCGGCGGAGTCGTGCGTGATCTCGCCGGTGTCGACGTTTTTCAGCTCCGCCACCACGCGGTCCGGCTCGGTGTCGGCGCCCAGCACCTTCGTACCGTTGACCAGCTTTGTACCGGCCTCGCGGGCGGCCTCGATGAGGAGGCTAAGCAGGTCGGAGCGGTGGATGACCAGGTAATTACTGCCGTAGTGCTCCTCGAACTCCTCGTCGAAGTTCATGGTGAGGATCGGCTCGCGGGTGATCGCGTCGCGGAATTGCATGCGCTCGGGCAGGTAGCCCAGCTCCAGTGCGCGCTCCTTCAGTCCCCACTTCTGCAGCATCTTCACGCCGTGCGGGCCGATCTGTAGGCCGGCACCGACCTCCTTAAACTCGCGGCTGCGCTCGTAGAGGGTCACATCCGCGCCACGCAGCGACAGCGCGAGGGCGCCCGCGGCACCGCCAATTCCGCCGCCGGCAATGATGACCTTCTGGCCCGCGAGGTTGCGATCAATGTTCTGTGCGTTCATGGGGAATTCCTTTTCTGTACGATTTTGCAGCGAATTAGCGGCGGGTCGTCCGGGACTTGGCGGCCAGGACAACCAGCGAGACTGCGGAGAGCAGCGCGGAGACGGCGAAGAGCAGGTAGTTGGAGGCCACGCCCAGGTCCCAGCTGAGCAAAAGCCCAGCCAGCTGTGGTGCGAGCACGGCTCCGATGCGCCCAACTCCGAGGGCCCAGCCGAGTGCGGTTCCGCGCAGCTCGGAGGGGTAGAACGTGGCGATGGCGGCAATAATCAGAATCTGAGTGCCGTGCGTGCCGACGCCCGCCAGGACGAGGATGAGGTACACCGCCGCGACCGGCGGGCCCGCAAGCAGCCCCAGCAGCGCGACTCCGGCCAAGCCGGCGGCGACAACACCCGAGCGCAGCGGCCCGAAGCGGTCACCCGCCCAGGCCGTCACGACGGACCCGAGCACCGCGCCGAGATTCAGGGCCAGCGTGAAGTTCAGCGCCTTGCCAAAGTCATAGCCCGCGGTCTGCATCAGCTTCGGCAGCCACGTTCCCAGCCCGTACCAGGCCAGCAGGGTCACAAATGTCGCCAGCGCAAACCACACGGACACCGCGCGGTAGTTGCCACCGAGCAGTTCCTTGAATCCAGGCTGGTGCCGCTGGGCCGCTTGGTCTGCAGGCCGCGGCCGCTTGAGCTCGCCTGCCGACGGCAGGAGCCGGATTGCCAGCGGAATGCCGATGATGAGCGGGACGATCGCGAAGAGGAACATCGCCCTCCAGCCCCACTCCGGGTGCAGCGGCAGCACGAACTGCGCCAGCACAGCGGCGATGGAGCCGCCCAGCGGGACTCCGGACATCATGACGGTCGCCCACGCCGAGAGGGTGCGGCGCGGGACCAGCTCCGAGGTCATGGCGTTGACCGATGGCACGAGTCCGCCCAGCCCGATGCCCGCTAGCAGACGGAACAGGCCGAACAGCCATGGGTTCGGGGCGAAGGCACACAGCAGGGTGAACAGCGACAGCACCAGAACGGAAGCCAGGACCGCGAACTTGCGCCCCCTACTGTCGGAGACCCGGCCGATGAAGACCGCTCCGATGATCATCCCCAGGAACGCGGTGGACCCGACGGTTCCCGCCTGTGCGGGGGTCAGGCCCCACTCGGACATGAGGGCACCTTGGACGGTTCCGTAGACGATGAGGTCGTAGCCGTCGAATACGACGAAGAACCAGCCGAGGAGTACAGCCGCGAGATTGCGTCCGCTCACTCCGAGGATTGCCGGTCCGCGGGAGGCGCCGGTGGCGCTGGGCGCTTGGGTTTCAACTCGTGTCATAGCCCAATCATCGAAGTGACCCAGGTTACAATCAACGTTATTCCGCTATGCAGAAAAGGCGCCCATGAATCACCCCGTCCCCACCTACGGCCCTCCCCCGAAGGACATGATCCAGTCCGTAGACCTGGCACTACGCCTGATTTACACCCTTCGGGACCGCGGCTCCGTGCGCATTTCGGACATCGCCCAGGAATTCGGAGTTAGCCCCTCTACCGTGCACCGATCGATGGGAATGCTCGTCTACCGCGGCTACGCGACCAAGAGCGAGTCGCGCACCTACCTGCCCGGCCCCGCCCTAGACATGCAAAGCATCCAGCCGGGGCTCGGCGAAGAGCTGATTAGGGCGGCCACGTCACACCTCAAGGCCATCGCGGCCGAATCGGGCGAGACGGTCAACCTCTCTATCCGAGTGGGCGACAAGTCACATTTCGTCCATTCGTCGAGGGCACGCATCCGGTACGCGTCGGCACGCGAAAGGGGCAGGTCATGCCGGCGAACCAGAACTCGGGCGGGCTGGCGGAGCTGCCCGAGCTGTCGGTCTCCGAGCTCCGCGCCCTCTACCCGGACATGGGCGACGAGGAGTTTACGAAGTTCCGACGGATTCTGCACAAGAACCGCAAGCGCGGCTTCGCAATCAATCACGGGATCTTCGAGCACGACGTCTCCGCGGTGGGGGCGTGCCTATTCAACGAATTGGGCGATCCCCTCGGCGCGATTTCCATCTCGATCCCCACCGAGCGTTTCCTCAGCGTACAGAGGAAATGTAGCGAGTCGCTCCTCACCTATACGCGGGACCTAAACAGAAAATTTGAGGTTTTGAAAGTCCGAATTTGACACAAATTGGGGGAAATGTCGCTCCCCACGCCCCCTTATTCCACCTTGCGGAATTTCATTGAGTGACGGGTCACCATCTCCTATGTTCGACATCACATCGCCCCGACCGTGAAAGTGCGAGGCGATTGCCCATCAATCCCGCAAAAGGAGGTTTTACGATGGCAACCGAGTCGGACTACTCCAACAAGCACGTTGAATTCGTCGCACCGGAGCCCACTGCCGAGGAGCAGGCGGAACTCGACACCATGTACGTCGAGATGGACAAGCTCCACATGAAGCCGCTGTGGACTCAGATCGGCGGCCTGATGCCCAACAGCCCCGAGCCCCGCGCTGTGGCCCACAAGTGGGAATGGGACCGCCTAATTAAGCTGGCGCAGCGCGCCGGCGACCTGGTCCCGGTCGGCCGAGGTGGCGAGCGTCGCGCCATCGGCCTGGCCAACCCGGGCCTCGGCGGCCCGACCTACATCGCGCCGACGCTTTGGGCGGCAATCCAGTATCTCGGGCCCGGCGAAAACGCGCCGGAGCACCGCCACTCGCAGAACGCCTTCCGCTTCGTCATCGAGGGCGAGGGCGTGTGGACCGTCGTCAACGGCGACGCCGTCCCAATGCGCCGCGGAGACTTCCTGCTCACCCCGGGCTGGAATTTCCACGGTCACCACAACATCGCGACGGAGCCGATGACCTGGCTCGACGGCCTCGACATCCCCTTCGCGTACCAGATGGATACCGGCTTCTTCGAGTACGGCTCCGAGAAGCTCACCGACGAGTCAACGCCGGACCACTCACGCTCCGAGCGACTGTGGGCACATCCGGGCCTGCGCCCGGTCGCCTTCCCGGGAGGCACCGTTTCTTCCCCCATCGGCCGCTACGCCTGGGAGCATACCGACGCAGCCCTGAACGATCAGCTGGCTCTCGAGGACGCGGGCTACCCCGGCGTCGTCGAGCCGGGCCACGCGGCAATCCGGTTTAGCAACCCCACCACCGGCGGCGATGTCATGCAAACCATCCGGGCCGAGTTCCACCGCCTGCGCCCGAACGCGACAACAAAGCCGCTGCAAGAAGTCGGCAACCGCGTATTCCAGGTCTTCGAGGGCAGCGCCACCATCAGCGTCGGCGAGGAGACCTTCGAGGTCGCCCACGGCGACGTCGTCAACATCCCGTCGTGGAAGACGTGGTCCATCGTCGCCGGTGGCGACGGCATCGACCTCTTCTGCTTCAGCGACCACCCCATTTTTGAAAAGCTCGCGCTCAACCGAACTCTCACTCACGAAGGAATCTAAGAATATGAAACTCGCGACCATCCGCTCCAACGGCACCACCTTCGCCGCCCGCGTCGAGGGCACCGACGAGGGCGCCACCACCGCCGTGCGCATCGAGGGCTTCGCCAACGTCGGCGAGCTGCTGCAGGAGGCCAACTGGCGAGAGCTTGCCGAGGCGGCATCCGGCCAGGCCACTGCGTTCAACAAGGAAGACCTCGACGCTGTAGTCCCGGCCCCGAAGAAGATCGTCTGTGTTGGCCTGAACTACGCGAACCACATCAAGGAGATGGGCCGAGAGCTCCCCGAGTTCCCGACCCTGTTCATCAAGTTCCCCGACGCGCTGGTCGGCCCGTACGACGACGTTGTCGTCCCCGATTATGCAAACTCGCAGCTGGACTGGGAGGGTGAGTTGGCCGTCGTCATTGGCAAGCGGGCCCGCCGCGTTTCCGAGGCGGACGCCGAGGACTACATCGCCGGCTACGCGGTGATGAATGACTACACCATGCGCGACTACCAGTACCGCACCCTGCAGTGGCACCAGGGCAAGTCCTTCGAGAAGTCCGCTGGCTTCGGCCCGTGGCTGACCACGAAGGAGGACTTCTCCTTCGGCGGCGAGCTGGCCACCTACCACGGCGACGAGAAGGTTCAGTCCACCCCGACCGACGACCTGGTCTTCACTCCGGCGAAGCTGATCGAGTACATCTCGCACATCTACCCGCTCGACGCAGGCGACGTCATCGTGACCGGCACCCCGGGCGGCGTCGGTCACGCCCGCAAGCCGCAGCGCTACATCGGTGACGGCGACGTGGTCACCGTCGAGATCGACGGCCTGGGCAATGTCGCCAACAAGACCGTCTTCGAGAAGTGATCCCCGGCATGACTAATTTTCATGATCTCCCCATCGAGGAGCGACTCAGCCTGGTTCGCCGTGGCACTGCCCACTACTCTGGCCAGCTCGCGCTGATCGATAACGAGGACTTCCAGCGCCCGACCCTGCTCGAAGGCTGGAACGTGGCCACGTTGGCGGCGCACGTCGCCTACAACGCCAACGCGCTGTGCAACCTGATGCACTGGGCGGAGACCGGCGAGGAGACCCCGATGTACGCCTCCCCGACCGCCCGCAACGAAGAAATCGCCCGTGGCGCCACGCTGCGCCCGGACGCGATCCGCAACCTACACGACCACACCCTCGTGCGCCTCGACGTCGCCTGGCGCGATGCCACCGAGCAGGCGTGGCAGGCGGAAGTCCGCACCGCGCAGGGCCGTACCGTTCCCGCGTCGGAAACCCTGTGGATGCGTGCCCGTGAGGTATGGATCCACGCGGTCGACCTCAAGGTCAAGGCTGCTTTCGAAGACATTCCCGAGGTCATCCTGCGCACGCTGCTGCCGGAGATCGCCGGCAAGTGGCGCAGTGGCGGCGTCGGAAGCGAACTGGCGCTCGTCGACGCCTCCTCGGGCAACCGCATCGAGGTCTCCCCCGGCTCCGCGACGGTTGAGGTTCACGGCGATCTGCCCGGCCTGGTCCGCTGGGCCACGGGTCGCGGCGGCGAGGGGGTCCGGCTTGCCGACGGCTCTGCCGCGCCCGAACCTCCCCGCTGGCTGTAGCGACGCGCCCGGAAAATGACGACACTGGACGACCCGTCTAGTTTGTTATTTCTCCGGGCGCTCTACTACACTCTTCCCGGTAAGTCTCGGCGAGGGCGGCCCTATATCCAGTGGCTGCCGTTATCGACGCGACGCTCGCAGTCCCCACAGGCGCCCCACGGGTCCTTCCTGGATAGCGGCACGTGCTCGACTCGACGACTCAATACACGAATCGTTTAGGAGTCCATTCCCATGGCAAAGCCCAACATCATCAAGATTGAAGCTCGTAACCGCACCGAGTTCGGCAAGGGTGCCGCCCGCCGCGCCCGCGTTGCCGGCGACATCCCGGTCGTCATCTACGGCGCGGACCTCGAGGCCCCGAAGCACATCCTGGTTGACTCCCTGGAGTTCCACTCCATCGTCCGTAACCACGGCGTCAACGCTGTTCTGGACGTCGACATCGAGGGCGAGTCCCAGCTGTCCATGGTCAAGGCCGTTGACCAGAACCCGCTGACCTTCAACATCGACCACGCCGACCTGCTCGCCATCCACCGTGGCGAGAAGGTTGAGGTCGAGGTTCCGGTCGTCGCCACCGGCGAGGTCGCCCCGGGCGCCCTGCTCATGCAGGATGCCGAGACCATCCTGGTCGTCGCTCCGGTTCTGTCCATTCCGGAAGAGATCGAGGTTTCCGTCGAGGGCGCCGAGATCGGCACCCAGATCCACGCCGGCTCCGTTGCCCTGCCGGAGGGCCTCGAGCTCGCCGACGACGCCGAGCTGCTCATCTTCAACATCGTCGAGCCGGAGGAGGACCCGGCCGGTGACGTCGATGCCGACATCGAGGGCATGGGCGAGGCCGAGCTGCCGACCGAGACCGCCGAGGGCGAGGGCGAGTAATTCTCGCGCGCGAGTAATCACCTCGTAGAAAATTCAAGGGGACGGAAATCTTCCGTCCCCTTTTTTCGTGCTCCTCCCTGGCCGCCTCCCTATCGGCGCTGCCGCACCATGAGGGCCAGAGCTGGGGCGATGAGCACCGCGTTGCCGACTGCCATGGCGACGGCCATCGCGGGCACTCCCCCGGCGTCGGCGACAACGCCGAATACGAACGCACCCGCGGGGATCAGCACGCGGTCCGTCTGGGAGATACCTGAGAAGAGGCCTCGGTGCTCCTCGGGGGCGAGCAGGAGGGTCGCTGCCCTGTTGGAGGTGCGGTAGAGCTGGCCCACCAGCCCAATCGCCCCGACTGCGGCCAGGCCCGCCGCCGCGGGAAGGGCCCCGGAGCAGGCCAGGGCCAGCGTCGGCAAGCTAAGCGCCGCGGCGGAGACCGCGGCAATCGCGCCCGGACGCGGCGGCAGCAGCCTCTTGAGGCACACCGCGCCCACGACGGCGCCGAGCCCGCCCGCTGCGGAGAGGTAGGCGATACCTGCCTGCGCGCCCCCTCCGAAGACGGTGTGGGCGATTACCGGCAGCATCGCCGTGTAGGGGAAGATGCACAGCATCGGGCCCGCGGCGAGGATCAGCTGGGCGCCGAGCCGGAGGCTGCGGCGCACCTCGCGCGCGGCGACCGGCCACGGGGAGGCCGACGGTCGGGACTGGGCAGCGGGGGCGGCGTCGGGGCGCATGCGGGGCAGGACCAGGCAGGTCACCGCGGAGGCTGCGTAACCCAGCCCGCAGGCGGCGATGGCCAGCGCGGCGCCCCCGAAGCTCATCAGCACGCCGGCCGCACCTGGCCCGATGGCCAGGGACAGGGTCAGCGCCAGGGAGAGCGAGGACATGGACTTCATCAGCCCCTCCCTCCCGCTGATGCGGGCCAGCGTCGCGTTGCGAATCGCGGGCTCGGCCGAGGTCACCGCCGAGCGCACCGCGACGAGCGCAACGACCGGCCAGACGCTGCCGCCGGCATGCATGACCCCGGCGCACGCGAAGGTCATCGCGGCCCCAACGCCGAGCACCGCCGCCAACAGGCGCGTCGGCTCGGTGCGGTCGGCCCGTGCGCCCAGCCTCGGCGCGGCGACGATGAGCGGCACTAAGCGCGCCAGGGTCACCACGCCCACCATCGTCGACGAGCCCGTCGAGTGATAGACCCACCAGTTCAGCGCCACCAGCTCCGCGGCGCCGGCGATCCTGGACACCAGCGCCTGCCCAATGAGAATCTCGATTGGTCGCCCCACGGCCTACACCCCGCGTGCCGACGCGCCGACCAGCGGATTCGGCTGCTCGAGGTAGATGTCGGCCCCCGACTCGGTCAGCCCCATGGACAAGAACCCCTTGCGCCGGATGGTGGGTCTCCGGATCCAGGCGGCGTCCCCTTCGGGGATTGGCAGCTCGGCCTGCTCGCATACGCGCTCGATCTGCACCCGCACCCGCCCCCACAGCTCCTCGGGGTCGCAGCCGCGCGCCGCGGCGTACTCGCCGACGATGCCGTCGAGGTTGCCGAAGACGCAGGCGTAGAAGCCCTTGTTGAGAAACTCCTCGTAGTCGCAGGTCAGCGTCATGGCACCGCCCTCGAAGGCCTCGAGGGCCGCGTCTGCGCCCCAGCTCCTCAGGCGCGGCTCCAGCGCCCGCAGCCCGGAGAAGTCCCGAAGCAGCAGGCCCCGGTAGGCGGGCTTGTCCCCGCTGAGGTCGATGCGGACCATCGTGTTTTGCAGGTGCTGCTCCAAGGCTATGCCGTGGAAGAACATGAGGCCGAACACCGTGGCGACCAGGTCGTAGACGTAGTCGTCGAAGAAGCCCGGCGCGATGTCGGCCAGCGGGCTCGGCAGGGCTCCGTCGTGGCCGCGCAGCGCCGAGGCGCTCACCGCCACCTCGCCGTCGCGCAGGTAGGGCGCGGTGTCGTCGCGAAGCAGCACGGATAGGCCGCGCTGCCGGGCCTTCGTCTGCGCTCCCCCGCGCGCCAGGGCAGCGCCGGCTACCTCCGGCACGACGCTCACCCTCGGGCGCAGGCCCGCGTGCCGACGCAGGTCCTCCACGGCCTCGGCCACCAGCGCCGCGACCCTGGGGGTGCCCAGCGCGCTGTCCTGCGAGATGGAGCGCCGGGTGGAGGTCAGCACCACATCGACGGCGCATTTGAGGAAGGGCCGCTGCCCGCTGGCCCCCGGCGCGTGCGGGATGAGGGTGCGCAGCGAAATGGTCGGCCGGGCGGCCAGGGTGAGCTGCGGGATGACGACGATGTCGCCGCGGTCACGCTCGTCGGCGTAGGCGTCGGCTATGACGTGGCGAAGCTGCCAGGGATGTACCGGAAGGATGTCGAACGTCACGCCGGGGCGCGCCCGCTCGAGGTGCCGGCGCGCCGCGCGGAGGTGTCCGGGGAAGTGCTCTTCCAGCAGTGCCTGCACAGCGTCGGCCCCGGACAACAGCCCGCGGGCGACGCCGACGAAGCGCAGGTCGACGGTGGTCCCGGACTCGGGGCCGAAGGCGGCGGACTCCTCCAGGCTAAAGCCGCGGCGCAGCTTCGCCAGCGGGTGCACGTTGTGCCCTGTGATTCCGAGCGAATCGGCCGTCGCTGTGGCCTCGTGCGGAGGGAGCGAGCGCAGCAGGTCCCAGTAGCTTTCGGGTACTGGTGCGACCCGGCGCGCGACCTGGGCGCGAACCAGCGCCAGGTTCTCGGCTGCGTTGTCGAGGTCCGCCTCCAGCGGGGCCAGGTCCGAGGGGCCCAGGCCCTCCTCGGCCGCGGCGGTGTCGACGCGGCGGCGCAGTTCCCGGTCGGCCCACTGCCGCCAGGGGTCGATCCGTTCGCGCAGGTCCTCTTCGCCGAGGAGGTCGGGCCCGGCCAGCGGGTTGACCTCGGCGATGTAGTCCTGCTCGGTCACCGCACCGGACAGCCTCATTCCCAGCACGCGCTTGACCGGGAGGACCTCGCCGAGCAGGCGGCCGAATACTGTCTCCGCCCTGTCTCCAGCGACGTCCGCACCTGCGGCGCGGGTGCGGCGGTATTCGTCGGCAAGCTGCTGCGCGATGCAGCGGTCGACGCGGCGGCGGTCCTTCTCGGCAAGCGCCGCGGCGTCCTGCAGGTGGCGGTAGAGGTTCGCGACCAGTGGGTAGAAGACCTTATCGACGACCCGGGTGAGGTCGTCCTCGACCAGGGCCGTGCCGCGCAGGCCAGCGACCAGGTCGCCGCCTCCCAGCGGGCCGCCGGTGAAGATTCGGCAGCCGCCGAGGTCGCGGACAACGACGCGGGTGGGCATCCCTTCGCGCAGCACGACGACGGTGTTCTGCGGGTGCGGCTCCACCGCAACACCCCAGCGGGCCAGCAGCGCAGCGGCCGGCACGAAGAGCAGCCGGCCCAGGGCCGCAAACCACTCGTCGGCGCGGCCGGGGCCGCCAATCTCGGCGAGCAGGTCGGCCAGGACCTGGTTGCCGGTCAGCGGGTTGCGGGAGATTAGGGTGGCCACCGGCATGGCGACCTCGTCGTCGGCAAGCCCAGCGGCGGGGTCAGTGCGCAGGACCGCGCCGAAGCAGTGGGCGCGCAGGCCCTCGCCCGCGGCCCAGCGGATTGCGGCGACGTCGCGGGCGATGTCGAAGCCCGGCGCGTCCTCGCAGGTTCGGGGGTTGAACCCGGTGTCCAGGGAGAGGATTTCGCCGATTTCCTCCGAGATTGGCGGGGCGGCCACGGCCCCGGCGGAGATGCCGCGGACGGCCCCGGTCAGCTGGATTTCGACCGCGACCTTGATGTGCATGGCGCCGACGCCGTCGCTGACGCGCAGCGTGCGCACCGACATGAGCGGCTCCGCGGTGGCCGTGACGCCCAGCAGTACGACCTCGCCGGTGGCTATTTCCCCGGCGAACTCGGCGGCTATGACGTTGTCCCACTGGAAGGGATGGACCGGGATGACCGCGTATTCCTCCAGCCCGCGGCGGGCCAATTCCCCGGCGATGTCGGCGCCGAGCTGCGGCAGGTGCTCGCGGATGGCTGCCAGCGCCGCCTGCCCGGTCGCCTCGACCGCCCGGGAGCCACGGCGGCGAAGCGCAGTGGCAGGGTCTCGGTCTGCTCTGGCAGCACGCGGGGCCAGTAGTCCCCGATTCCGAGCGAGGTCTTCGCCGCGGGGCTGGCCGGGTGACCGTCGCAGACGAGCTGCTCGCAGCGGGCCAGCAGCGCGGATGGGCTGCGGTCCCGGGGCGCGCAGCGGCGGCGCAGGGCCTCAATCAGTTCGGAGTACGTCCCGGCCCGCCCCGCCGAATGCCCCGCCAAGCGCTCGGCCTCCCACCGGTCGGCGATTCCCTGCCTCGCCCTTTGCAGCCCGACAACGCTGTCCGCAATCTCTGCACAGGCGCGGTCGAGGTTGGTGGCTTCGACGGTGAGCAACCCCTCGCGGGCCAGCTGCCGCAGGAGCTCCGCGGGTGCCTCATTGGAATCCACGAGGGCTACGCACCGCTGCTCGGCCCCCTTGCCCGTATCGAGGAGGCGCTCCGACCTCAGGGCATCGACGAGCCGGCGGCTGATCTCGGCTTCACAGTTGCTGCTATTTATATATACGCTTTGCGACATGGTAGCCAAGGCTACCCTTATCTACTTCTGTATGCCATAGGCGATGGGCAGATTGCGTCCCGTCTCCGGGTCCCGCACCATCAGCGTCGAGATGCCGAAAGCGCGCCTGATCAGGTCGGAGTCAAGGGTCGCCGCAGTGCTACCCTGCTCCACAATTTCCCCGTCGCGCAGCACCACCACATGGTCGGAATACTTCGCCGCGTGCGCCATGTCGTGCACGACCATCACAATCGTCCGCCCCCGACGGTTGAGCTCCTGGACCAGATCGAGAATCGCCACCTGGTGCGCCGGGTCGAGGAAAGTCGTCGGCTCGTCGAGAAGCATGATGTCGGTCTCCTGCGCCAGCGTCATCGCGATCCACATCCGCTGCCGCTGTCCGCCCGACAGCGCCATCGCGTCCGCATCCAGGTAGTCCTCGATGCTCGTCTGCCGCGCCGCCGTCTCAATCGCCTCCATGTCCGCCCCGCTTAACGACGCGAACGCGCCGGCATAGGGGTAGCGGCCAAAGGCAATCAGCTCTCGGACGGTCATCCCCTCGGGGACCACGGGCTGCTGCGGCAGGAAGGACAGGCGGCGGGCGAACTCGCGCGCGCCGAAGCTGGAGGTCTCCCGCCCGTCCAGGACTACCCGCCCGGCTGCGGGGCGCAGCTGGCGGCCGAGGACCTTCAGCAGCGTCGACTTGCCGCTGCCGTTGGGGCCGATCAGGGCGGTGATCTTGCCGTCGGGAATCTCCAGGGAGACGTCCTTGACGATCAGTTCCCCGCCGTAGCCCGCGGACATGGAGGCGCAGGACAGGGAGTGTTTCGTGACGTTACTGCTCATGTGTTGCTACTTCCTCTTCACGCTCGTGACGCGGTGGACCAGGTAGATGAAGTACGGCGCTCCCGCGATCGCGATCAGCGCTCCGACGGGGATCTCTGTGGGCGCGAAGGCCCAGCGGCCCACGGCGTCCGCCGCGACCACCAAGGCAGCACCCGCAACCGCCGCGACCGGAATCTGGCGGGCTAGGTTCTGCCCCACCAGGAGCTTCGCCGCGTGCGGGATGATCAGACCGACGAAGCCCAGCACTCCTGCCGAGGCCACCGCCGCCGAGCCGCAGGCGACCGCGACGGCCAAGGCCAGCACCCGCAGCGCGGTGGAGCGCACGCCGATGCTGGACATCGTCGAGTCGTCCAGGACCAGGGTGTTGAAGTGCCGCGACGCCACCAGCGCCACGACCAGCCCCACCGCCACGACCGGAGCGACAGTCACCGCGTCCGACATGGTGCGGGCGTACAGCGAGCCCTTCAGCCAGGTCATCGCGGCGCCTGCCTCCGGGGCGACGCGCACCAGCAGCAGCTGCGTCACCGCGGCGAGCCCCACCGATACCGCCACGCCGGTCAACGCCAGGCGCGCGGGGTCCGCGATCGCCCGGCCCGCCGCGGCGAACACGGCCAGCGCGCCGAGCAGCGAGCCCACGAACGCGATCGGGGTCAGGGCCAGCGGCGGCAGCGCGCCGAAGCCGAGCAGGGCCAGCACCGCCGCCAGCCCACCACCCGCCGTGATGCCGAGCGTGTCGGGCGCAGCGAGCGGATTGCGCAGCGCCGCCTGCAGCAAGCTGCCCGACACCGCCATCCCCACGCCCGCCAGCACGCCGACGACGATGCGGGGCATCCGGTAGCGCCAATAGAGCGCCTCGCCACCGAGCAGGCCGGAGGCGACGTCGGGAAGCGACTTGGACACCGCGCCGATGCCGAGCCCCAGCAGGCAGGCCAGCACCAGGCAGAAGGAACACACGGCGAGCACGCCGAGAAAACGAGTCCTAGTGACCACGGCGGCCACCTCCCTTCCGGCTAGCACCCATCGAGCGGATGCCCCACAGCAGCAGGGGCACGCCGGCAATGCCGGTGAGAATACCCACGGGGGTCTCCGCGGGCGCCCACAGCAGCTGGCCGAGGCTGTCGGCGAGCAGCAGCGTCGTAGCTCCCACCACGGCGGCCACCACCAGGCTGCGCCGGTGCGTGCGTCCGGCAACGCGCTGCGCGACGACGGCCGCGAGCAGCCCCAGGAAACCGATTGGCCCGGCGGCGGCCACGCACGCCGCGGTCAGGACGACCGAGGCCACGATCGCCCCGGTTCGCACCCGGGCGGGGTTGGCGCCGATCGCGCGGCTGACCGCGTCGCCGGTGCCCAGCGCGTCCAGGGCGCGGCCTCCGGCGACCAGGAGGGGAAAGAGCACCGCGAGTGCGACCAGCGCCGGCAGCAGGTCCGGCAGGCGCACGCCCGCGAGGCGCCCGTTCAGCCACGCCAGCACCGTCGTCAGCTGCGCCTCGTCGAGGACCAGGAAGATAGAGGTCAGCGCGCTGAACACGGCCGAGACGGCGATGCCGAGCAGCACCATCTTCTGTACCGCATTCGCGCCGCCGGCCTCGGGGCTGGCCCCGCGCATACTCAGCGAGATCGTGAAGGCCGCCGCGGCGCGCCGCCGATGAGGGCGCCCGGCAGCAGCAGCGCGCCGGTAGCAGACCCTGTCACGAAGGCCGCGGCCACGGCGCCGAACGCCGCACCGGCGTTGACGCCGGTGATGTGCGGGTCCGCCAGCGGGTTGGAGGTAGCGGTGCGCAGCAGCACGCCGCCGACGCCCAGGCAGGCACCGACGACGAGTGCGGCGAGGAGCCGATCACGGGCAAGGCTGCGCAACTCCGGATATAGCTGCGGGGCATCGACAGGGGCCGACACCCCGGAAATGCGGTAATACGACACCACCGCGATAGCTAGAACGCAGACAATCGCGCATATCCAGAAGGCACGGGAGCGCATCAAGCGTTGATAATCTGATCTAGCATCGCCTCCGCGGCCAGCGGACCACGCGAGCGCGACCAGGTGTCCTGCTCCACGTCGACGATGTTCTTCACCACGTCGGCGTACGGGCTGGAACGGAAACCCTCGGTGTCGTTATACAGGTACATGACATCGAGCTTCATGCCCGGCAGCTTATCGCCAGTCAGCTCTGCGACGTCCGTCTTGGACTCGATAGCGGACTTCTCCCCGTCGAAGCCGTACTCGTAGCCGACGGCGGTGAGCAGCGAACCTGCGAAGGAGTCCTTTACCCAGGTGTACAGGGTGTTTTTCGACCAGCCCACCAGCGCTGCACGCGTGCCCGGAGTCACCTTGGCCTTCGCCTGGGCAACTTTGTCCTCGATGCGGGCGCGAATCTCCTTGGACTTGTCCTGTGCACCAACTTTGGTCGCGATGTCGTCCATCGCGTCGAGCACCTCGGTGTACGAAGTATCGCCGTAGGCCTCGGTCGGGGCGATTTCTTTCAGCTGATCCATGATTGCGCCCTGGCGGGCGGGGCTGGCGAGAATTAGGTCAGGCTCCAGCGACTGGATGACCTCGAGGTTCGGCTGCTTCGCTTGGCCTACCGACGTCGCCCCCTCCAGCTTGCCCTCAAGGGTCTTCGGCGCGGCCGACTTGCCAATCTCAACGATGCCGACCGGCGTGATTCCGAGCGCGTGGAGGATCTCCTCATAACGCCAATCCAACGCAACGACACGCATCGACGACGGGTCTTTCTTGGCGGCATTGTCCTGCCCGCCGGCGCACCCGGCGAGGACTAGCGCGAGCATGAGGGTGATTGCGATAATGGCGGCGACTGCGGGCATTCGCCGGGAATCGCCCAGATTCCGGCGCGAAAGATAATTTTGCATAGCCTAATCCTGCAATCATTACCTAAATAAATGCAAGCGCTTGCGACCCATCCTCCCTCCCCACTCCGCGCACCCGTTCTTTCCATCTCCCCAATTCGGGTCGTGTGCCAGAATTGAGGGCATGAATCCACTCCTGGTCGTCGGCCTCGGTAACCCTGGGCCTAGCTACGAACTCACTCGCCACAACGTGGGCCAGCTGGTCGTCGACGAGCTGGCATCGCGGACGTCGCCGATGCCCTCGTCGTTTAGCGCGCACAAGAAGTCCAACGCGATGATTGTGCAGACGAGGTGGAAGACGGCGGACGGGGGCGAGCGCCAGGTCATCCTGGCCAAGCCGCGCACCTACATGAACCTCTCCGGTGGGCCGATTGCGGCGCTGGCGAAGTTCTTTAACGTCGCGCCTGCCGACGTTGTCGTGGTCCACGACGAGCTAGACCTCGACCCCGGAACGGTTCGGCTCAAGCGCGGCGGCGGGGAAAACGGGCACAACGGGCTGCGGTCGACCTCGAAGTCCCTGGGAACGAAGGACTACATCCGGGTCCGCGTCGGTATCGGCAGGCCTCCGGGGCGGCAGGATCCGGCGGACTACGTCCTGCGCAACTTCAACGCAAAGGAGCGCGAGGAGCTCGCGTTTACTGTTCCGGCGGCTGCGGACGCGGTCGAGCTGATTGCCAGCCACGGCCTCGAGGTGGCGCAAAACCAGGTGCACGCGCGATGAGCGCCCAGAAGCCGATCCGCGAGCGCCTGCAGCGAGACATCCCCTACCCCGTCATCGTCGCGGCAGCTTGGTCTGCGTGCCTAATCCTCATCGCGGCCGGGCTGCTGGTGGTCGGCAAGGTTTTGGGCCGGGTGTCCATGGTGCTGATCCCGCTGGCCATCGCGCTGCTGATTTGCGCCATGCTCGACCCGCTCAACCGGGTCCTGCACCACCGGGCACGCTTTAGCCGCGGAATGGCCGCGCTCGCCTCCGAGGTCGCCTTCTTCGCCGTCGTCGCCGCGGCGTTCACGCTGGCGATTGAGCGCCTGACCTCGGGATTCCGGGACCTGCTCGATGGCGCGCAAAAGGGCATTGCCCAGATTATAGACTGGCTGGAAAACGGCCCGCTGCACCTCAACCTGCCCCATAACTCACAGTTGCTCGACAGGCTCAACTCGCTGTCGTCGGGAGGCACCGAGTCCCCGCTGTTCTCGGGCGCAGTAAAGGTCGGTTCGACAACCGCCGACTTCGTCGCGGGCCTGCTCATCTGCCTTATCGCGACGTTCTTCTTCCTCTACCAGGGCGAGCGAATCTGGCGTTTCCTGCTGTATTTCCTGCCCGCCCACTCCCGCGGCCCGACGCACGAGGCCGCCCGGCGCGGCTGGGTCAGCCTCGGCTCCTACGCCAGGGCGCAGCTAGTCGTCGCGGGCATCAACGCCGTCGGCATCGGCCTGGGCGCGTGGGCACTGGGCCTGCCCCTCGTCATCCCCATCACGGTGATCGTCTACCTGATGTCCTTTATCCCCATTGTCGGCGCGTTCCTCTCCGGCTTCGTCGCCGTGCTGATTGCCTTTGTGGACAAGGGCTTCTGGATGGCCGTCGCCATGCTGGCCGTGGTGCTAATAGTCCACTTCATCGAGGCCAACGTCTTGCACCCGTTCCTGATGGGGCACGCGGTCAGCGTCCACCCGCTGGGCGTCATCGTCGCAGTGGCCGCCGGTACCTACCTTTTCGGCCTGCCCGGGGCGCTGTTCGCCGTTCCCCTGGTGGCCACGCTGAACAGCTCCGTGCGCTACCTGGTAGGCAAAGACCCCTTCCCCGAATTGGGGGAAGGGGCTTAGAGGTCGGATTTAGAGCTCATCGAGCTGCTTGCGCTGCGGGTAGACGCTCGGGCGGGCACCGGCGATCTCCTCCGCGATGCGAATGACCTGGTTGGAGTAGCCGAACTCGTTGTCGTACCAGACATAGAGGACCAGGTGCTTGCCCTTGGCAATCGTGGCCAGGCCGTCGACGATGCCGGCGTGGGTCGAGCCGACGAAGTCGGTGGAGACAACCTCCGGCGAGTGGATGTAGTCAATCTGCTGGCGCAGGACGGACTTCAGCGAGACCTCGCGCAGGTAGTTGTTGACCTCGTCGCGGTCGACCTCGTTTTCCAGGGTGAGGTTCAGTACGGCCATGGACACGTCCGGGGTGGGGACGCGGATGGCGTTGCCGGTCAGCTTGCCCTCGAACTCCGGCAGGGCCTTGGACACGGCCTTGGCGGCACCGGTCTCGGTCAGCACCATGTTCAGGGTGGCGGCGCGGCCGCGGCGGGAGCCCTTGTGGAAGTTGTCGATCAGGTTCTGGTCGTTGGTAAAGGAGTGGACGGTCTCGACGTGTCCGTGCTCGACGCCCCACTTGTCGTTGACGACCTTGAGCACCGGGGTGATGCCGTTGGTGGTGCAGGACGCGGCGGAGAGGATCTGGTCCGTGTCCTCGATGCTGTCGTGGTTGATGCCGTAGACGATGTTCTTCAGATCGCCCTTGCCCGGCGCGGTCAGCAGGACCTTGGCGACGCCCTTGGACTGCAGGTGCTGGGACAGCCCCTCGCGGTCGCGCCAGCGGCCGGTGTTGTCGATGACGATGGCGTCGTTGATGTCGTAGGCGGTGTAGTCGACGGTGGCCGGGTCGTTGGAGTAAATCACCTGGATCGGCGTGCCGTTGGCCCAGATGATGTTGTTCTCGCGGTCGACGGAGATGGTGCCGTCGAAGGCGCCGTGGACGGAGTCGCGGCGCAGCAGGGAGGCGCGCTTGACGATGTCGTCCGCGCCGTTTTGCCTGACGACGATGGCGCGCAGGCGCGGGCCGTTGAACAGGGCCTGGCGCGACAGGAGGATGCGGGCCAGCAGGCGTCCGATGCGGCCGAAGCCGTAGAGGACGATGTCGGTCTTCGGGGTGTTGGAGCCGGTCCCGATGACCTCAGAGAGCTCGCGGTCGAGGAACGCGCGCAGGTCGCCGCCCTCCTCCTCGAACGCGGTGGCGAGCGCACCCAGGTCGATAGAGGCGGTGCCGAGGTCCATCGTGACCAGTTCCTGCAGGATCGGCAGGGTCTGGGCCAGAGGCAGCTCCTGGGAGGTAATGCGTCGGGCGTAGCGGTGCGACTTGATGATGTCGGTCTCGGTCGCGTTTTCCAGGCGACGGCCGAAGATCGAGGTCACGACGTTATTGTTGCGGCGCAACTGTCCCAGGAGGGGGATCATCTGCTCCGCGAGGCCGATGCGCTCGTTCCAGTCATTGCTCTTAATCGGGGCCGAATCCGGCATGAATCCTCCTGGGCTGAGAAAAAGGTAAATATGAGTTCACCCTCAAACTACCTGTAGTTGCACAGAACAGGCATTTTCCTAGGCCCTGACGTCTACTTTTGTGGCACGTCATTCACCCTAATGGGGGCAGGTTGCCAGGGACTACAATGAGCCCCATGACGGAAAACACCGCCCCCAGCGCCCCATCGGATACCTACCGGCTTGTCGTCACCGACATGGACGGGACCCTCCTGGGCGAGGACAAGCAGATTCCGGAGTCCTTCTGGCCGGTGGTCACCCAGTTGCTCGAACGCGGCGTCCACTTCGCGCCGGCCTCGGGGCGGCAGTACGCCACTCTGGCCGACCAGTTCTCCCCCATCGCCGACCGCATCCCCATCATCGCCGAAAACGGCAACTACGTCGTGTACTCCGGCGAGGTCGTATCGGTGACCAGTATCGACCACGACGTCGTCGCGAGGCTGGTCCGGGCGATCCGCGACTTCAACGACGCTCGCGCTGCGGCCGACCGCACTCCCCTGTCGGTCATCGTCTGCGGCGCGACAAGCGCCTACGTGGAGTTCTTCCCCGCGCGCTTCGGCATCCCAGAGGCCGAGCAGCAGCGCCAGTTCGACGAGGCGTCGAAGTACTACCTGAAGCTGGCCAAGGTCGACGACGTCATCGCCGCCGCGGCCGCGGATGACATCGTCAAGCTCGCCATCTTCGACCCCTACGACGTGGAGGAGGAGTCCGCCCCGCACCTGCGTGCCCAGAGCGACAAGCTCAAGGGTGTCATCTCGGGCAAGCACTGGCTCGACCTCATCGACGCCGATACCAACAAGGGCACCGCCCTGCGCGACCTCCAGGCCGCGCTGGGGGTAGCCAAAGAAGAGACGGTTTGCTTCGTCGACTACCTCAACGACTTGGAGCTGATCGACTACTCGGGGCGCTCCTTCGCCATGGACAACGGGCACCCGGAGATCAAGCGCCGCGCCACCGATATCGCGCCGCCGAACACGGCCGAAGGCGTCGTCGTCACGCTTAAAAGGCTATTTGGCCTGGACTAGTTCGCACGCGCTATCCTAAGCGAATGACCTCTCTCGCCGAAGAAGCAGCACGCCGCAGGACTTTCGCCGTTATCGCCCACCCGGACGCCGGTAAGTCCACGCTGACAGAGGCTCTAGCGCTACACGCTCACGTCATCGCGGAGGCCGGCGCGGTGCACGGCAAGGCCGGCCGCAAGGCCACCGTCTCCGACTGGATGGACATGGAGAAAGATCGCGGCATCTCTATCGCGTCGTCGGCCCTGCAGTTCGAGTACCAGCCGGAGGGCCACACCGGCGAGCCGTACATGATCAACCTGGTCGACACCCCCGGCCACGCCGACTTCTCCGAGGACACCTACCGCGTGCTCACCGCGGTCGACGCCGCCGTCATGCTTGTCGACGGCGCGAAGGGCCTCGAGCCCCAGACCCTCAAGCTGTTTCGCGTCTGTAAGACCAACGGCATCCCGATTGTCACGGTGATTAACAAGTGGGACCGCCCTGGCAAGGCCCCGCTGGAGCTGATGGACGAGATCGTCGCCGAGATCGGCCTGCAGCCGACGCCGCTGTACTGGCCGGTCGGCGACGCAGGAGACTTCCGCGGCCTGCTGGAGCGGGGCGTTGACGGCGAGGCCCGGCAATTCATCGGCTTCGAGCGCACCGCAGGTGGCGCGACCATCGCCACCGAGCGCCACCTCACCCCGGAGGAGGCGGAGGCGGAGCAGGGCGACGCCTGGGCCACCGCCACCGAGGAGTCGGAGCTGCTCAGCGCCGACGGCGCCGACCACGATCAGGAGCTCTACCTGGCGGGCGACACCTCGCCGGTCATCTTCGCCTCGGCGATGCTGAACTGGGGCGTCCACCAGATCCTGGACACGCTGTGCGAGCTGGCCCCGGCTCCCGCCGCCCGCGAGTCGGACCCGGCTGCGGTGGAGGCGGCGTCGGCAAGCGGGCAGGCGGCGATTGATGAAAAGCGCGAGCCGACGGACGAGTTCTCGGGCGTGGTCTTCAAGGTGCAGGCCGGCATGGACGCGCATCACCGCGACAAGCTGGCGTTCATGCGCGTGGTCTCGGGCGAGTTTGACCGCGGCATGCAGGTCACGCACGCGCAGTCGGGGCGCTCGTTTTCCACTAAGTACGCGCTGACGGTCTTCGGCCGCACCCGCTCGACGGTGGAGACGGCCTACCCGGGCGACATCGTGGGCCTGGTTAACGCGGGCTCGCTGGCGCCTGGCGACACCATTTACTCGGGCCACAAGGTGCAGTTCAAGCCGATGCCGCAGTTCGCGCCGGAGCACTTCCGCACGCTGCGCGCGAAGAGCCTGGGCAAGTACAAGCAGTTCCGCAAGGCCATCGACCAGCTCGACGCCGAGGGCGTGGTGCAGATCCTGCGCAACGACGCGCGCGGCGACGCGGCCCCGGTCATGGCGGCGGTCGGCCCGATGCAGTTCGAGGTCATGATGGCGCGGATGGAAAACGAGTACAACGTCGAGACCATCGCCGAGCCGATCCCCTACTCGGTGGCGCGCCGCACGGACGAGGAGACGGCGCCGGAGCTGGCCAAGCAGCGCGGCGTGGAGATCTTCACCCGCTCCGACGGCGCCCTGATCGCGCTGTTCGGCGACAAGTGGAAGCTGTCCTTCATCGAAAAGGAGCACCCGGAGTTCACGCTGGAGACGCTCGTCGCTGACTAGGTGCTTAGGCTCCACCGACTAGGCAAATTAGGAACTCCCCCGCACGACAGGACTAGCATGAAACTAGTCTTGAGTTGATGTCAACAATTGTGCGGGAGAGGAGATTCCTTAGTTGAACCAGCGGAACCACGAAACGGCCCATGATACGGGCCACAAAGCGGCCCACGACCCCAGCGAGCTTCCCCCGCAGCCCAGCGCCTGGCAGCTCTTTACCGCCTTCCACTCCCCCGCCCAGCGCTGGCCGGGCGCGCTGCGGGCCGCGCTGGCCCTGTTCATCCCCGGCGCGGTAGCGCTCCTGCTCGGCTACGGCTCCGTCATGCTGCTGATTGCCGCCGGTGGCTGCGTGGTTATCTACGGCGAGGGGCACCCCTTCCGCACCCGCTGGCGCGTCATGGGCGTCGCGGGACTCTGCCTGATCGCGGGGGCGACGTCGGGAAGCTTCGTGGGCTCGGTGGTCTACAGCGAGATGCAGGCCGGCGGCTCGCACATGTGGCTGATTCTGACCGCGCTGTTCACGGTCACGCTGGCCACGCTCGGCGCGTTCGTGCAAAACGCGCTGCGCCTGCCCCCGCCCGGCTCCTTCTTCATCGTGATGGTCTCGGGCGGCTCGACGATGGTCGCACGCCTCGGCTACAACCCGGTCGAGGTGGGCTTGTGGGCCTCCCTCGGCGTCGCCTCCGCGCTGGTCATCGGCATGATCCCGGCCCTGGTCAACCCGCGCGGCCCTCAGAATAACGCCGTGCGCTCCCTCGAGGCCTCCATCGCGGCGCTGGAGCGATCGAACTCCTCCGCCTTCGCCGTCCACCACCAGACCCAGACCGCTCTCACCGACGCCTGGTTTTCGCTTGCCGACGCCGGCATCATCCGCGGCAGCAAGATTATCGACGACTCCCAGGCCGACCTGGTCGAGCGCGTCATCGACGCCAATAGGCGCCTGATTGAGATTCGCCAGCGCCTGGGCATCCACGGCGACGCGGTCAATATCGTGGATACGCCGAACCTGATCGACGAGACCCAGCGCTCGATCCCGCTGGCGCGCCCGAGCGTGACATACCGGATCTACCGTTCCCTGGAGCGCTACTCGCACGCCTCCATGACGGCGACGAAGGTCGCCATCACCGGCGGCGTCGCGGGCCTGGTCAGCGTGCTGGTCGGACTGGACCGCCCGGACTGGGCCGTCGTCAGTTCGCTGATGGTGCTCCAGTGGGGCCCGGACCGCACCGCGGGCTCGATCCGCGGTCTGCACCGCTTGGTCGGCTCCGTGCTGGGCATCTTCCTCTACGCGCTGCTGTTCTCCTTCGGCCTGGACAGCTGGACGCTGCTGATTGCGCTTGCGGCGTGCCAGTTCGGCGCCGAGATCCTGGTGGTGAAGAACTACGCGCTGACCACGATTGTGACCACGCCGCTGGCGCTGCTGCTCGGCGGCAACGTCTCTGGCCCCCTGGTCCCGCTGGTCGCGGGCCGCGTCGCCGAGGTGTCCCTGTCCGTGATCGTGGCGCTCGTCGTGCTGCGTTTCTGGAAGGCCAGCACCGACGAGAAGCACTACCTGCGCCACATCGGCCGCTGCTACCTGCAGATGGGCACGCTGCTGGGCGCTCTGCTGACGGGAACCCCGAACGAGGCCCTCAACATCCGCCGCGATCTGCAGTACGAGCTGCTCAGCGAGCGCCAGGCCATCCAATCCCTCGGCATCAACCACCCGGACACCGCCGCCAAGCACTGGGAGGGCCACCGCAAGATTCGCGCGGCTGGCTACCTGATGCTCGACTACTGCCGCACGCACGCGGACACGATGGCCGACCGCGAGGACATTGCCAAGCTGGCCAAGACCGTGCACACGGCGAAGGAGTACAGCTAGTCCTCCGGCAGCGGGGGCTCCTTGCGCAGGTCACGCGCGGTGGCCTTGCGCACCTCGCGCGGCGCGTCGTCGTCTCGGCCACGGCCCCTAAACAGTCCCGTGAGGTCCTTCAGCGGCGCCGACAGGGGCGGCAGCTTCTCCAGCGCCTCGCGCCCGGCCTCCCACGCGTCGGTCGCCATATTCTCCGCCTTACGACGCAGCCGACGGACCTTCTCCTCCCGCTGCCTGCGCTGCTCAGCAGCGTCGTTCTGGCGCGCGCGCTCGCGCTCAAAGGCGGCGGCGTCGCGCGCCTCGGCGTCGGAAAGCCTCTTCGAGGCCTCGGCAGCGGCGTCCCAGGATTCCTCCAGCGCCTCGGCGAGGTGGAGCATGGCGTCGATGCGCTTTTCCACCTCGCGCAGCTTTTCGCGGTAGCCGGACTGGATGTCGTAGCGGCGCATGATGCGCCGGGCCCGGGTCGCTTCCTCGCGCCAGGTGGCAATCGCCCCCTCGCCGATGGATTCGTCGACGATGAATCGCATCGACCACGGGTCGACCTCGGCGCTGGCCAAGTTGTTTCGGACGCGCTCTTCCCTGTCCAGGACCTCCTGGACGAGGCGTCTGGCGCGTTCCTCTGCCTGGTGCGCGCGTGCGGATCGGGAATTGTCTGGTCGGAAGCTCACCTGCCCCATCCTAGCGAACGGGCTAGCGGGCGGCTTAGCGAACGGAAATGAGCTCCGCCTCCGGCTCCTGCACGCGCTCCTTTCGGCCCAGGCGCACCCAGGATACGAAGCCCCAGGTCACGAAGGCGCCGTAGAAGAGGTAGAGGGCCGCCGACGGGTAGTAACCGCCCGCGAGCAGCAGCGGGACGCCGACGGCGTCGACCGCGATCCAGATCAGCCAGAACTCGTTCCAGCCGCGGGCCATGCCCCAGGTCGCAAGCATCGACCCGACGAAGATCCATGCGTCAGCCCACGGCCCCCAGGAGCCCAGTGCGGAGAAGATGCTGGCGAAGGCCACGGTTCCCATCACGGCCACGGCCGCCATGGTAACGCGCTCCCCCGTCGTCGCCCAGCGGGGCTCGATGGCGGCGTCGCCGGCAGCCGAGTGCCGAGTGCGCAGCCAGTGCGCCCACCCGTAGAGGCTCACGACGATGAACATGACCTGGCGGCCTGCCTGGCCGTAGAGGTCAAGATTCTGCGGGGTGTGGAAGACGCCACCGAGGAACACGGTGAAAAGCAGCGCGTTTCCGATGATTCCGACGGGCCACGCCCACACGTTGCGGCGCATGCCGAGGAAGGCGCAGGCCAGGCCGAATAGATTTCCGACGATCTCCCGAATGAGGATCGGTGCGCCGGCAATGGTCAGCTGAGCGGTCAGGAAACCGGTCAAAGCGTTCGACAAATATTCCACGTTTTATTCAACTCCTTCTCTCCCTTCCGGACTATGACCGTCGGTTTCGGATTCCAACCGAATCTGCTGACCTGCGCCCCTGCCCCAACAACGGAAGCCGGACCGCAGCGCTCGCGGACTTGTCTGCACGGCTCGCCCCTTTTGAGGGACGACGTCGCCGTACAGCTTCACCACCGGTGGGGAATTTCACCCCGCCCTGAGAATGTGTTTTCAACGTTAGCACTATCACAATATCGGCGGTGCCATTTTTATAAATACGCATTTAAAATGCGCTTTTATGAGCACGAGACCCCGCACTCACCGTCGTTCCGCCGCCTGGGTGCCCGACCAGCACGGGGCTTGGTTCATGGTCACTGTCCCGCCGCTCACCGGGCTGGCGCTCCGCCCCACGTGGACCGCGCTACTGGTCACCGCGACCTGGCTTGCCGGTTACTTCGCTTTCTTCGCCGTCAGCGTGTGGCTGCGTTCTCGGAGGCAGCTCCGTCACCGCCCTCCCGTCATCGCCTATAGCGCACTTACCACCGCATGTGGCCTTTGTGCACTGCTTGCCGACGTCTCGCTGCTGAAATGGGTGCCACTCATTGCCCCGCTAGCCGCGATCGCCATTTGGGAAACGTACCGGCGCAGGCCCAGGTCACTTGTCTCTGGGGTATCTACCGTGCTTGCAGCCAGCTTGATGGTTCCTGTCGTCGCTGGCGCTAGCGCCAGGGCCTGGGCTATCGGCTTAATCTATGCAGGGTTCTTCGTCGGGACCGTTCCTTACGTTAAAACTCTGATCCGCGAACGCGGTAGCACGGCGTGGCTGGCCGGATCGGTCGCCTATCATCTGGCCCTTGCATGCATTGCAGTCGCTGCATTTGTCCGCGTAGGCGCCCCTTTAATCAAAGTCGGGGTGCCAGCAGTCGCAGCCCTTCTCCTCATCAGGTCTTTCACGATGCCGATCTCCGGCGCTGCGCGCGGCAGACCGTGGACTCCAAAGCAAGTAGGGCTTCTCGACGCCGTTCTAACGGTCGCCGTTGTTGTGGCCGCGTGGTAGGAATGAAGTCCAACTGGGGAAAAATTTAACTGGGGAAAATTCTTGGGGGGATCCGAGTTTTGGACACCGTATTTCGTCATTCCGACGCATTCGAGCTCTCTCCGCCACGCGCGGAATTGAACAGGCATCCCGCGCTGGCGGACCTCGCACAGATGCCACCGAGTAGTGGCAGGAACCGCTCCGGCTGGAGGCGATGGGTTCACCGCGCCACCGCGGGTGTCATTTCGCCGAAGGAATCGGCGTCGGCACGCGAATTGCGGTTGCTCCGCGAACGCGTGAGACAGCCTGCTCACGGCGACTACAGCATTGCGGTGGTGAGCGTAAAAGGTGGCGTTGGTAAGACCACAACGACAATGTGTCTGGGATTGACTTTCGCCGAGCACCGCAGCGACCGCGTGGTAGCGCTCGACGCGAACCCGGATTTCGGAACCCTTTCCACCAGGGTTGCCTCGGCCAACCCAGCGACTCTTCGCGATTTGGTGGAAGCGCCGACAACGGAGCGCTACACCCAGGTACGGGCCTACGCCTCGCAGACGGTTAACCGGCTCGACATCATTGCCGGCGAGCACGACCCGTCGACCGCCACCGCGCTCCGAGGGGAGGAGTACCTCGCGGGCCTCGACATCCTTCGACGGCACTACACCCTCAGTCTGACCGACTGCGGCACCGGGCTGTCGCAGCCCGTCATGGAACCAATTTTTAGGCAGGCGGACTGCATCATACTGGTGACGACGCCGGCGCTGGACGGGGTCAAGAGCGCCTGGACCACCCTGGACTGGCTCGCCGCCCACGGCTTCGAGGACCTGGTTCCCTCAACGGTCGTGGTAGTGAACACACTGACGCGCTCGGGGCTGGAGCACGAACGCATCACAGCGCTATTTGGCCAGCGCTGTAGAGCGGTACAGGTAATCCCCCACGATGCGCACATCGCGCAGGGCAGCATCATCGATCTCGACTCACTGCACCCGGCTACTACGCGCGCCTATTTGGAGCTGGCGGCCATGATCGCAGATGACTTCGCCCCGCGCTCTGGCCGGCACTGTTCGTAGCCGCACTTAGCGCAGAAACTAGCGTGGTAAATAACGCGGTAATTAGCGCAGCGTCGCGCGAATCGCCTCCACGTCGACGTCCTCGGTGCGCGCCGGTTCGAACTTCGCGTTGCGGTCCTTGTCAATCAGCACCGCGCGCACGCCCTCCGCAAAGTTCGGACGGTGGCGCAGGTATTCCCCGAGGCGGAGTTCATTGTCCAGCGCCTTTCGAAGGCCGACGCCAGGCTCCGCATTGGCAGCGTAGAGCTCCACTGCCGCGACGAGGCTCTCCGGCGACGCCGCCTCCATGAGCGCCCGGAAGCGCTCGATGTCTTCTTCCTCGCACGCCCCCGAGGAACCAGCCTCCGTCAGAGCCCTGTCGATCTCGGCCCAGGTGTCGGCGCCAAAGCAGGCCGAGATGCAGCCGTGCCACTCCGCGAGCTGCGGTCGGCCGATCAGCTCGATCGCCTCCGCCGAGTCCGGCTCGAGGCTGTACTTTTCCAGCGCCGCCTCGACGCCATCGGAGTCCGCCACAGCCAGGAAATCCGCCAGGCTTGCCGACGGCACGAAGTGGGTCGCCCACCCCGCCCACAGCATGTCGGCCGCGGTGAGCCGGTATCCGGTCAGTCCCGTAAAGCGCGCGATCGCCGGCGACGGGCCGCCGAGGGCGGTGTCCACATGCTGGGAAAAGTAGGTGATGCCGACATCGGGCACGAAACCGATGGCCATTTCCGGCATGGAGCAACTTGCCTTCTCCGTGACCACGCGGTGCGAACCGTGCAGGGACACGCCGAGGCCCCCGCCCATGGCGATGCCGTTGATGACGGCAACATAGGGCTTGGCCTGGGCAAACTCCGCGATCAGGGCGTTCATGACGTACTCGTCGCGGAAGAAACGCTCGCCGTCCGAGGAGTCCCCGCTGAGAACCGAGTCCCTCACCGAGCGCACGTCGCCACCGGCGCAAAAGGCCTTGGGATGGTCCGAGGTCACGAGAACGTGGTCAACCGAGTCGTCGGTAAGCCAATCGGTGAGAGCGGCGGTGATGTCGACGACCATGTCGTGGTCGAGCGAATTCAGCGCCTTGGGACGGTTGAGCCGAAGGTGCCCGGAGCGCCCCGTGACGGAGCGCAACACCTTCGGCTGGGTTGCAGCGCTATCGACTGCGGTGTTGGTTGCGGGGTTGGTTGCGGAGTTATCAGTGTTCGCGTTCGAAGTCATGCCAACTAGTGTGACACAGATTACTTCGCGAAGTGAAGCAAACCGGCGACGAATCCCGCGGGAGAAGGCTTACTTCTTGGACTTCTTCGCCTTCTTGGAAGACTTGCCGGACTTGCCTGCCTTAGAGCCCTTGTCGACGTTGGCCTCCTCCAGCTTCGAGGCCACATCCGGAACGTAGCGGAACTCGGTGCGCGGCGGGCGCTCGTAGGTGCCCTCGGACTCCGGGCGAGCCGGAATCTCCGGAATCTCACGCTCGATGCGCTCGTAGGGAATGGTGGTCAGCAAGTGGTTGATGACGTTGATGCGCGAGCGCTTCTTGTCCTCCGACTCCACGGTGAACCACGGCGCGGACGGAATGTCGGTGTGGATAAACATCTCGTCCTTTGCGCGGGAGTAATCCTCCCAGCGGGTGATGGACTCCAGGTCCATCGGCGAGAGCTTCCAGCGACGCAGCGGATCCTCGCGGCGGGAGGTGAAGCGCGCGACCTGCTCCTCATCAGAGACGGAGAACCAGTACTTACGCAGGATGATGCCGTCCTCAACCAGCAGGCGCTCGAAGATCGGGGCCTGGTGCAGGAAGCGACGGTATTCCTGGGAGGTACAGAACCCCATGACGCGCTCGACGCCGGCGCGGTTGTACCAAGAGCGGTCGAAGATGACGATTTCGCCCGCGGTCGGCAACTTCTCGACGTAGCGCTGGAAGTACCACTGCCCCTTCTCACGGCTAGTCGGCGCGGGCAGCGCCTCGACGCGACAGGTGCGCGGATTCAGGTACTGGGTGATGCGCTTGATGGCAGAGCCCTTACCTGCGGCGTCACGGCCCTCCATGATGATGACGACGCGGGCGCCGGTCTCGACGACCCACTGCTGCATTTCCACGAGTTCGGCCTGGAGCTTCTTCAGCTCCTTCTCGTAGGCCTTCTTGTTGAGCTTCGGCGGGCGTTGGACATCATCGTTCTTCATGCCATTAATCCTAACTTTTGGTGGTACCCAGCTCGAAAACGTACCCCTAGATCGCGCGATAAATTCGTGGACTAACTCTTGGAGTAGAACCGCAGCGTAATTTGCGCCACAAGCCCTGCAAAGACCATGCCGATCAGGACCACGATCGGCGCGACAACCGCAATATCGCCCGTCGTGACAGGTGCAATAAGCTGCGCCTTGTACAGCCCGTCCAATGCCGGATCAACGACCGTCGCCTTGCCAGCAAACAGCGCACCAACACCCAACAGGCCACCGATCAGCGATGCCACGACTGCCTCCAGGACGAAGGGCGCCTGCGTAAACCAGCGACTCGCACCGACCATACGCATAATCTCGACTTCCTTGCGACGAGAAAACGCGGCAATCTGCACCATATTCGCAATCAGAAATACCGCTGCGATCGCCTGCACCGCGGCAATGAGGAACGTAGCATTTCGGACCGAATCGAGGTTACGGGCCGCGTTTCCGACGTCTTCCTTCTGGTCCGTGACGTGGTCCACCTGTGGCAGGTCACGCACGACGTCCAGCGGGCTTACATCGGTCGGATCAGTCAGCCGCACCATGACGACGGCCGGCAGCGACTCCGGCGTCGCGTTTTGTACAAGCGCCGGGTCCGTTTCCTTGAACATCTCAACGAAATGGTCGAAGTTCTGCTGACGGTTTCGGTAAATCACCGATTCCACGCCGTCTTGCGCTTCGAGCTTGTCGACGACCTCCTTACACGGCGCGGAAGTACATGCGGCGTCTCCCGCAGAGATTTCCTCGTTCAGCTCAATTTGCACCTCAACGCGGTCGAGATACATATCTTTCGTGCGGTTGGTCAACTCGGTGACCAGTATCCCCGATGCTAGGAGCGCCAGCGAAATCGCGGTGGTGATGATCATGGCAATCGTCATAGTGACGTTGCGCCCGAGAGAGGAAAAAGCCTCACCAATTACGAAGCGAGTTTTCATTAGTTACAGTGCCTTTCGCAAAGACTTGAACAGTCTCAATAACAGTCTCGATCAGTTTTGGATGAGGTTTTCACTAGCGCCCAAGGCCATAGACGCCAGTCGCGTCATCACGCACTAGCCGACCAAGTTCCAGCTCAAGGACACGCCTGCGCATCGAGTCCACCGCCCCATTGTCGTGGGTGGACATAATCACGGTGGTCCCGAGTCGGTTAATGCGATCGAGGAGCAGCATGATGTCACTTGAAGTTTCCGGATCGAGGTTACCCGTGGGCTCGTCGGCAAGCAGGATGAGAGGCCTGTTGACGAATGCACGAGCGATCGCGACACGCTGCTTCTCGCCGCCGGAGAGCTCATGCGGATAGCGGTTGGCCTTTCCGTCAAGGCCGACCATCTCGAGAGTTTCAGCTACGGCTTTGTCGATCTTCGCCTTCGGCTTGCCAATCACTTGAAGCGCGAAGGCAACGTTTTCGCAGACGGTCTTCTTCGGCAGTAGGCGAAAGTCCTGGAAGACGTAGCCGATCTTCTGGCGAAGCTTCGGGATGTTTCGACGCGAGATCTTGGTGAGGTCCTGCCCCGCCACCATCAACGTGCCGGAGTCCGGCTTTTCCTCACGCACCATTAGGCGCAGGAAGGTCGACTTACCCGACCCCGAGGGCCCGATCAGGAAGACAAACTCCCCCTTCTCAATCTCCACCGAGATGTCATTGAGCGCCGGACGAGTCGAGGTTGAGTAGGACTTAGTTACTCCGTCAAATGTGATCACAGACTAAACCTTATCCACAACAGCCACTCAAGTCACACCAATATCTCAACATCACGCACGTACATTTGCGTATCGCCCGCATGTATGCCAACTCCCCCACCTTCCAGACTCCCCCCAAACCCCCAGAAGGGGATAGCACTTCAGGTAACGACGTCCCGAACATCAGAACTACAAAATGAGCCACCAGAATATGGGGGAATACATTTTCGAATTCGTGACCCATCATAAGTCGGGAGAGAACTTTTGTCTACACGTCACGCCAATCAAAAAAATCTACAACCCCCAGAAATTACCCCTTTACTTCGCATCTATGTTCGACTACAGTCGACGGTGAGACGGAAGCCGCTGAAGGCAAGAAGTCGCTGAAAGCATCGAGGCCGAGCCGCCCGAAGGGTAAGGGCGCCCACCTTGTTCCATCCAGCGTTTCATTCAGCAAGTTCTTCAGTGTTTTTCGGGGGAAGTTAGCTACAGACTTTTAGGGCATTATCTAGGGCTTTTTCCAGGGGGAGGACAATGCACCACAGGGGCCATTCATCACAAACATCGCAGACCTACGCCGAAGCTATGTCAGATTCCGCGCCACGCTTTCATCACGAGCATTCGCGTGGCCAGCCAGCCATGCTGGGAATTCAGCGGAACCGTATCGACCTCGCCTTGGCGCTGGCGTGTCTGCCTCCGGCCCCGCTTGCCGACGTTGAGGATCACGTTGCCCGTATAGCACCAGCTCTGGGTATGTCACGCTCCAAGGCGTTGCAATATGTTGACGTCGGAATGGAGTTGCAGCGGCTGCCACGGTTACGAAACTTGCTCGAGCACCGGGCGCACCTACCCTTTTTGCACCTTCGGACTATTGCCGCGGCAGTACTGCCGATTCAAGAAATGGACGTCGTGGAGCAGGTGGAGGACCGGCTCCTGGAGTTCGTTACTCCACGGAAGGATGGCGAAGTCTTGCGCGGAGTTCGCAGTCTGCACCTTTTCTTGCAGAAGGTCATCAACGAGATTGATCCGCTACTCCGGCCGCGTGACTTCCCCGGCGAGGGCGTGAATGTCACTGCCCTCGAGCAGTCCATCACAGAGCTAAACCACGAAACAATTTCATTCGGCGAAACGGACCTGCTCACCGAGATAACCATGGAGCTCGCGCCCGACAGAGCACTGGAGTTTCGCAGAATTTTGGAGGAGATTGGTGCAGATATGGACTGCACAAGGGTCGAGGCATTCACTCACCTATTGCGAGGAACCGCGCAGGTCACAGCAACCCTGAATCTCTACTGCCCTCTCACCGAAGACAAACCCAAGCGCGCGTGGATGGGTGGGGTCGGCTGGATCAGTGAAATTGCCACCGCGTCCTGGCTTGAGCGGGTCTCTGGTCTGCGAATTATGTCAGATGAGGTCTCGAACAGCTACGCCCCTACAGATCTCCAGCGAGCCTATGTGCAGGGGCGTGACGGCACGTGTCGTTTTCCCGGCTGCGAAGTCGACGCGACGCGTTGCGACATCGACCATATCGAGCCCTATAACCACGAATCCCCCGATGCGGGCGGAAAAACGGATACCCGAAATCTCCACTGCCTCTGCCGCAGGCATCACAACCTAAAGACCTCCGGGCTGTGGGACGTCACCCGCGACATTGATGGTGTCGAACACTGGACCTCAAAAGCGCCCGCGGCGAGCCAAAACCTCCCGCTCATTAGTACCGAGTCCGGTCCGATGGCCGGCCACGGTCGCTATTCCTACGCGCTGCGGGGAATGAGAAAGGGCCAAACGCTGCGGGAATACAACGAGCGTCGGCTAGAAGTAATGAACCAATCGCGCACTCTAGTCGAGCAGGCACGAGAGGAGGTTTCCGGAAGTGCCCAAGCGGAACCGGGGTTTTAGGGAATTCCCTAGTCCTCCGACTGCTGCTGCGCCATGCGCCAGCGAATGCCCGCCTCAAGGAAACCATCGATGTCTCCGTCGAGGACCGCCTGCGGGTTGTTGACCTCGTACTCGGTGCGCAGGTCCTTGACCATCTGGTAGGGGTGCAGAACATAGGAGCGCATCTGGTTACCCCACGACGCGTTACCACCGGCGCCCAGAGCGTCGAGCTCGGCACGCTCCTCCTGGCGCTTACGCTCGAGAAGCTTCGCCTGCAACACGCGCATGGCCGATGCCTTGTTCTGGTGCTGCGACTTTTCGTTCTGGCAGGTCACGACGATGCCGGTCGGAATGTGGGTCAGGCGCACCGCGGAGTCTGTCGTGTTGACGGACTGGCCGCCCGGCCCCGAGGAACGGTACACGTCGACGCGCAGGTCCGTCTCCGGGATGTCGATGTGGTCGGTCTCCTCCACCACGGGCAGGACCTCGACCTCGGCAAAGGAAGTCTGGCGGCGCCCCTGGTTATCAAAGGGGCTAATGCGAACCAGCCGGTGCGCGCCCTGCTCGACGGAGAGCGTGCCATACATGTACTCGCCGTGAACGACAAAGGTCGCGGACTTGATGCCGGCCTCCTCCGCATAGGAGATGTCGTAGACCTCGACCTTATGCCCGTGCTTGTCGGCCCACCGCAGGTACATGCGCATCAGCATCTCGGCCCAGTCGGCGGCATCTACGCCACCGGCGCCAGAGCGAATGTTGATCACGGCCTCGCGCTCGTCGTAAGGCCCGGACAGCATGGTCGTGACCTCGAGAGACTCGATATCCCCGCGGAGCTCGGCGCGCTCGGCATCGGCCATCTCCACGGCGTCGGTATCCTGCTCCTCTTCGGCGAGCTCGTACATGACCGCGACGTCGTCAAGCCGGGAACGCAGGGAGGAGATCTTCTTCATCTTCGCCTGCGCCTGGGACAGTGCGCTGGTGACCTGCTGAGCGTGATCGGGGTCGTCCCACAACGACGGGTCGGCCGCCTGGGCTTCGAGTTCCCTGATGCGATCTGAGAGCTCGTCAATGTCGACCACCTTTTCAATGGTGGTCAGGGTTGCATCGAGTTCTTTGAGGTCAGCAGTCACGTCCGGATTCACGGATACCACCTTAGCTTTAGAATAAGGCCTATGTCTGAACCGACCCCAGAGACGACCCCAGCGACGACCCCAGAGACCCCGGAACTCGACGCCTTCATTGCCCAGCTCTCCGATTCCATCGCGGCCACAGATACGGGCATCGCGGTGGCGATCGTGAAGCGCGCGGCCACTATCGCCTCGCGGATGCGCGCCGAGGGGCTGGTCACGGAGTACAAGACGTCCATCTCGGATGTCGTCACCGCGGCAGACCGGGCCGCGGAGAAGTTTGTCGTCGACGCGCTGGCGCGACTGCGCCCCGAGGACGGCATCCTCGGCGAGGAGGGATCGGCGAAAGAATCGGCGTCGGGGCGCACGTGGGTCATAGACCCGGTCGACGGCACCTACAACTTCACCTCCGGCTCGGACTACTGGTGCAGCGCATTGGCCCTGGCCACGGGCGACGTGAACGACCCCGACGACCTCATCCTCGGCGCCGTGCATCGCCCCGCGACCGGCGAGACCTGGATCGGTGGCCCGGAGCTGCCGACCACCCGTATCAACCTAAACGGCACGGTCGACGACGTGCAGGTGGACAACCGCCCGCTGGCCGAGGTCTGCGCCGCGACGTACCTGCACACCACCGTCGTCGGCTCGGACGACGAAACCGAGGTGGCCGCAACACGATCCTGGCTCGACGCGGTCTCACGCTGCGCGACCTGGCGCATGCTCGGCTCAGCTTCCGTGGACATGGCGGGCGTCGTCGACGGGCGCCTCGGCGTGTGGTTCCAGCGCGACGTCGCCCCCTGGGACTGGCTGCCGGGCCGCGCACTCATCGAAGGCGGCGGCGGAGACTGCGCCGCCGTGGGCCGCTGGAAGGTGGTCGGCTCGGAGGGCCAGGTCGCCGCGCTGCGCGCAGTATTGAAGTAGCGCAGTGCTGAAGTAACGCAGTTCTGAAGTAGTGTTACACGCATGACCACCGACTTTTCCGCAGACCTCTCCGCAGATCTCGCACTCGCCCAGAAGCTTGCCGACGCTGCCGACGTCCTCACCATGAGCCGCTTCGAGGCGGACAACCTCGTCGTCGAGTCCAAGCCGGACCTCACGCCGGTCTCCGACGCGGACATCGCCTGCGAGAAGGCCCTCCGCGACTTGCTTGGCCGAACCCGCCCGGACGACGACGTCCTCGGCGAGGAATTCGGCGGCGAGGCCACCTTCGAGGGCCGCCAGTGGATCATTGACCCCATCGATGGCACCAAGAATTTCGTGCGCAACGTCCCAGTGTGGGCCACCCTCATTGCCCTGTTGGCGGATGGAAAGCCTGTGGTCGGCGTCGTCTCCGCCCCGGCTCTCGGCCGCCGCTGGTGGGCGGCGAAGGGCCAGGGCGCGTTCAAGCGCGTCCAGGTTGGCGGTCACGAGTCGACCCGCGCCATCTCCGTCTCCGCGGTCACGGACATCGCCGACTGCTCAATCTCCAACTCCTCGCTGACCGGCTGGGCCGACCGGGGCCTGCGGGAGAACTTCATTTCGCTTACCGACGACGCCTGGCGACTGCGCGGCTTCGGTGACTTCTTCTCGTACTGCCTGGTCGCGGAGGGCGCCGTCGACGTCGCGGCGGAGCCGGAGGTTTCCCTGTGGGACCTCGCCCCGCTGGCAATCCTCGTCGAGGAGGCCGGTGGCCGCTTCACCTCCCTAGCGGGCGTCGACGGCCCGCACGGCGGCGATGCCGTCGCAACGAATGGGCACCTCCACGATGCCGTCGTCAAGCGAATTGGCGCTGGGCAGGACTAGACAGGACTAGACAGAACTAAACGGCGCCGGCCGAGCGCTTGAGCGCGTGCCCCATGGGCACAATCTCGACGTCGACGATGCCGTGGTCACCGAGGCCGTCGATAAAGGCGATGGCGTCCGAGGCGCTGGGCAGGACGATGTTCGCCATGATTTGGTGCTGCCCGCTGATAGCCGCGACGAAGCGAGTCTCGGGCAGGTTGCGCAGGTGGCGGCCGAGGTCTGCGATGTGGCCGGGACGCACGCGCAGCCAAATGTTGAGGTCTCCGGTCTGACTGAGGGCGTCCGGGTGAATGTCGGCCTCGAAGTAAAGGATTCCCGAGTCGATGAGCCGGCGCCGATGGCGGGAGACGGTCGCGGGGTCGAGCCCCAACTGCGAGGCAATCTCGGAGGCGGGCGTGCGGCCGTCCTTCGCATAGGCCGCGAGCAGCTGGCGGTCGACCTCGTCGATGGTGTCTGCGCCGGAGACGACGGAGCCCGGCTCGCCCCACACCTCGAGGAGCTGGTGGACCTCGATGTCGCGCGCGGGCACGGAGGAGTGTAGCCGGAAGAGCAGGTCATCGTAGATGGAGGGCACGGTGACGACGCCGCAGATCAGCTCGCCGCGGTCGCGGGAGAGGCGCACCCAGCGGGTCGTCGGGAGTGTGGCCAGCTCGGAGGCAATCGGCCCCAGCCTGCCCGGCGCGCCGTGGATGCGCGCAATCCAGGCGATGCGCCCGCCAAAACCGGGAAGAGTACGACCGATGACGCGGACGATTTCCCTCTTCCGCAGCAGCTCGTAGCGCCGGGCGACGGTGCGTGGCGACACCCCGATTTCCTCAGCCCACGTCGACAGCGGCGCCGCCGGGGCACGGGAAATGGCCGCCAGCAAGGCCCGGTCGGACGCGTCGAGCCTATCGACGGCCCTGTCAACGGCCCTGTCGACGGCCCTGTCGATGGACTTATTCGCGACCTTCTTTTGTTGCGTCACATTTCCCCTTTTCGACACAATTAGCCGTCATTTTTCGCTTTTTTGCCTTTTTATTGCACCCTACTACCTTATTTTGATTTCCACCTCCTAGGGTTACGCCGTCCCGGGTTGCCGTTCCCGATTGCAACGCTTGTAGAAATTTAGGGGAAAATGTGAAAGATAAAGATACCGGCGCATCGGCGCTTATCGCGGTCGCCGCGTTCTCCTGCCTCGTGGTGACGCTACTGCAGTCCCTCGTCGTTCCGGCGATCCCGCGGTTCCCGTCCATCCTGGGCGCCAGCGCGACCACCGTCTCCTGGCTGGTCACCTCGACGCTGTTGACCGGTGCGATCGCGACCCCTGTCATCGGTCGCCTGGGCGACCTGCTGCCCCGCCGTCGCATGATGATCATCACGATGACGCTGGTCCTCGTCGGCTCGATCATCGCGCCACTGGGCGGCATCGCCACCGTCATCATTGGCCGCGCTCTGCAGGGCATGGGCACCGCCCTGATCCCAGTCGCCATGGCCGAGATGCGCTACAGCCTGCCGGGCCACCGCATCGGCGGGGCGCTCGCCCTGCTCAGCGCCATGCTGGGCATCGGCGGCGGACTGGGCATCCCGCTCGGCGGCCTGATCCTCTCCTTCGTCGGATGGAAGGCGATGTTCTGGTTCGCCGCGATCATGTCGGCGATCTCCATCGCTCTGATCGCCGCGTTCATCCCGGCGGACGAGTCCACCAACTCCGGCTCCTTCGACTACGCCGGCGCGGTCCTGCTCTCGCTCGGCCTGACCGCCGTCCTGACCGCCATCTCCCAGGGCGGCTCCTGGGGCTGGGGCAGGGCGCTGACGCTGGGACTCTTCGTCGCGGGCATCGTCGTCTTTATCGCGTGGGGCTACTACGAGCTGCGCCAGGGCTCCCCGCTGGTCAACCTGCGCACCACCGCCGACCGCCCGATTCTGCTGACCAACATCGCGTCAATCCTCCTCGGCGTGCTGATGTTCACCAACCTGCTCCTGACCACCCTGGAGCTGCAGAACCCGCTGGAGCAGGGCGGCTTCGCCTGGCCCGCCAGCGCCGCGGGCCTCGCCATGCTGCCCTCCGCGCTGTCCATGTTCGCCGTCGCCCCAATCAGCGCCCGCTTGGCCGCGAAGTACGGCGCCCGCATCGTGGTGACCACCGGCTCCGCCATCACCGCGCTCGGCTACATCGCGCGCCTGCTCTTCGAGCCCAACGGCGGCTTCGTGGTCGTGTGGGCCACAGTCGTCGCCATCGGCGTCGGCATCGGCTACGCGGGCCTTCCGATGATGATCGTCAAGTACGCCCCGGCACACGAGACTGGCTCCGCCAACGCCGTCAACGCGCTGATGCGCTCCATCGGTATGGCCGCGTCCTCCGCGATGGTCGCCGCCATCACCGCGTCTCTCTCGGTCGTCCACGGCGCAGGCACCGTTCCGTCATCCGGCGCGCTGAACACCCTGGCGTCGATTAGCATCGCGATGGGCGTCATCGCGACCGCCCTGTCCCTGGCAGCGCGCCGCAAGGGCGAGCCGGAGGTCGACCACAAGCGCACTGAGCTGAGGAAGTAAAAATGAGCATCCACTACGGGCCTGAAGACGCCATCGACACCCACGCCCACATCTTCCCGGCGGCCTACCTGGACTTCCTGGCCGCCCACGGCCGGCCGGAGGGCGAAATCGCCATTGCTCGCGGCCTAGGCGCCGACTCGACCGACGAGGAGCTGCGCTCGCGCATCGAGTGGATGGACCGCGCGGGCGTGGCCACGCAGATCATCGCCGTCACGCCACAGGTCCCCTCGCTTCCCGACGCCAGCGACTCCGCGACCGCGGCGCGCCTGGTCAACGATGAGTACGCCCGGATTGTCCGCGACTACGAGGGGCGCTTCCTCGCCTACGGTGCGCTGCCTCTGCCACACATCGATGAGACGCTGGCCGAGATCCCCTACATCTTCGACGAGCTCGGATTCGTGGGAGTGTCGATCTCCACCGTGACGATGGACACCTTCTTCCTGAACGACCCCTCGCTGGATCCGGTGTGGGAGGCCCTGAACGAGCGCTCCGCAATCGTGAACATTCACCCGACCGGCTCCGGCGCCTGCTCGGAGATGATCAACGGCGCGAGCCTGGAGTGGGTCAACGGCGCCCCGGTGGAGGATGCGACCGCAACGTTGCAGCTGCTCAAGGCGGACGTGCCGCGGCGATACCCCAACATCACCTTCCACATCGCGCACCTCGGCGGCGACCTGCCCTTTATCGCCCGCCGCATCGAGGACAACTACGAGGACTGGCACGCCTTCGCGGCCTCCCCGATCCAGCAGATGCGGAAGATGTACTTCGACGCGGCGAACTTCCACGAGCCCTCGCTGCGCCTGGCGGCCGAGACCTTCGGCATCCGACAGATTCTGGGCGGCTCCGACTTCCCCTACTTCCAGGAGGACAAGTATGTCCGCGCCTTCTCCTACATCAGGGAGGCGAACCTCACCCAGGAGGAAATCGACGCCGCGCTATTCGCCAACGCGCAGCGACTGTATGGGATCTAGCTGGACCTAGCTGGGCTTAGCCGACCGGGTGCGCAATCACGTCGTAGGGACGACCTTTGAACTCGAAGGTCGCGACCGATTGCCACCCGGTTTTCGCGTGCGCGGCCATCGAAGCCTCGTTGGTGTGTTCCACGAAGCCGACGGCCCAGCGGTAGCCGGCCTCCTCCGATGCCGCCAAGCGAATGACCTCGTCCTTCATCGCACGAAGGACGCCACGGCCGCGGTGGCCCGCGTCGACGACCCCGGGACCGTAGAGGAAGAAGTCCGTCAGGCCCGCTTCGCGCGCGGCCTCGACCGCCAACCCGGGAGGGCCCTGCTTGTACTCATCAGCGCCGGCGGTCAGCACGACGCCGACGCCGACGCCGTCGGCAAGCGCGACGACGGAGGCGGGACCTGCGACGCGACCGGAGATCATGTCGGCGTCGATGCGGCCCTGCACGAAGCCGCCGGTGCGCTGCTGCTCCTCGGTGAGGTTATCGCGGGCGTTGGCGGCGAAGATGGCAGCCGCCCAGTCGGTGTCCGCGGCGGTGAGGCGCCGGACCTCGAGCGAATGCGCGGCGCCCATCAGCAGCACTTTCCCATTTGACTGCTCTCCGCTATCGGAAGTTGGCGGCTGCCGTTGCCGACGTCTAGGATGCGGCGCAGCTCCGCGAAGGTCTCGGGGCTGACCTCGTGCAGGACCTCGCGCCCGATCTTCTTGCGCACCAGAAGTCCGACATCCGACATCTTCTTCAGGTGGTGAGACACCGTCGGCTGGCTAAGGCCCGACATTTTCGCCAGGTCATTGACCGTCGCGGGGACGCAGCCTGCCTGCGCAATCTGAGAGAGAATCTGCAGGCGCGCGGGTTGCGCGAGCGCCTTAAATAGCTCTGCGGCCGTGGCGGCTTCCTCGTCGGAGAGGGGACGCCCGCCCAGCGCGCAGCATGCGGAGAGTGCTTCCATGCAGTCGAGACTACACGCGCGAGCCCGAGGTCCTTACACAATTCAGCTCACATTGACGAACATCAATACGTAGCCTAAAAATGAAGGCATGCAGCACTCCGCGAAACTCTCCTTCCTCGACCGCTGGCTACCGGCCTGGATCGCCGCAGCCATGGCGCTCGGACTCTTGCTCGGCCGCGCGGTCCCATCCCTCACCCACTGGCTTGCCGACGCCAAGGTCGCCACGATCTCGATCCCCATCGCGCTGGGGCTCCTGGTGATGATGTACCCGCCGCTGGCGAAGGTGCGCTACGACAAGACCGGAAAGATCCTCGCCGACAAGCGCCTGATGAGCGTCACCGTCCTGCTCAACTGGGTCCTGGGGCCGGCCTGATGTTCGCGCTCGGCTGGATCTTCCTCGCCGACAGCCCGGAGCTGCGCACGGGCCTGATCATCGTGGGCCTGGCCCGCTGCATCGCCATGGTCCTGGTGTGGAACGACCTCTCCTGCGGAGACCACGAGGTCGCGGCGGTGCTGGTGGCAGTCAACTCGCTGTTCCAGATCCTGATGTTCAGCGTCCTCGGCTGGTTCTACCTGCAGATCCTGCCCGGCTGGCTAGGCCTGGAGACCACCTCGGCGACCTTCTCGTTCTGGTCCATCGCAGCCTCCGTCATCGTATTCCTGGGCGTTCCCCTGGTCGCGGGGGCGCTGTCCCGCGTCGTCGGCGAGCGCACCCGCGGCCGCGACTGGTACGAGTCCAAGTTCCTGCCCGCGGTGTCCCCGTTGGCGTTGGCCGGGCTGCTCTACACCATCGTCCTGCTCTTCGCCCTGCAGTCCGAGCAAATCCTGGGCGCCCCGTGGACGGTGGCGAAGGTCGCGGTGCCACTGGTCGCGTACTTCATCATCATGTTTGCCATCGCCCTGACCACAGCAAAGGCCACGGGCATGGACTACGCGACGTCCGCCTCGGTCGCCTTCACCGCCGCCGGAAACAACTTCGAGCTGGCCATCGCCGTGGCCATCGGTACCTTCGGCCCGCTGTCCGGGCAGGCGCTGGCAGGCACGATCGGCCCGCTGATCGAGGTCCCCGTTCTGGTCGCCCTGGTCTACGTGATGCTGTGGCTGCGCCCGCGTCTCTTCCCCGGCGACACAGCCCTGCCTACGGCGCAAGCTCCGACACAGGCGCCGACCGTCCTCTACGTCTGCGTCGCGAACGCCGGAAAGTCTCAGATGGCCGAGGCGATCACGAAGGCAAAGTACGGCGACAGAATCCGGGCGTTCTCCGCCGGTGTCTCCCCCAAGACGAAGATCAACGCGCAGTCGGCCGCCTCCGTCGCCGAGATCGGAGCCTCCATGGAGGGCGCCACCCCGAAGGGGCTTGACGACGAGCTCCTGCGCAGCGCCGACCGTGTCGTCATCATCGGCGCGGCAGCCCAGCTGGACTTCCCGGACGACGCCCGTGGCAGCCTCGAGCGCTGGATCACCGACGAGCCGTCGGAACGCGGAATCGAGGGGGCCGAGCGCATGCGGCTGATCCGCGACGATATCGCCAGGCGCGTCGACAAGCTGGCGGCGCAGCTGCTGGACTAGCGAGGGCTAGCAGGGCCAGAAACCTAGGCCAGGGACAGGAAGAGCTTCTCCAGGTCCTTCCTGTCCAGCGCGCTATTCTCGCCGGTCAGGCACTGTTCCATGCCATTGGCGATGATGACGAAGCCCGCGCGGTCGAGCGCCTTGGAGACCGCGGAGAGCTGCGTGACGACATCCTTACACTCGGAGCCCTCCTCCATCATGCGAATGACCGCACTGAGCTGGCCCTGAGCCCGCTTGAGCCGGTTGATGACCGGCTTCATCTCCTCTGCATGGAGTTCCATGTTTTGCCTCCCGATAGGTCCCGCGGAATTATGCACCACAGCATACCCCTAAGGGTATAAGGATACATCACACCCCACTTTGTGGGCGAAAATATCTAACTTATCCCCTAGATTAACCACAGGGTAGGTAGGTTCGGCTAACCTTTCTCGTATGGGTAAGGCGAACTCCAAAAAGAAGCTCGACAAGAAGGCCGAGAAGCTTCTGCGCTTAGCGAGCGCGAAGCCGAAAGCAAAGTGCTGCCGGTCCAGGACAAGGTGCATGAAGTGCCCGGTTGTCATCCACAAGCTCCAGCGCGAAATCAACGCCGGAAACGTCAACCGCGACCACCTGCTCAAGGTCGTCGCGAAAGCGCGAAAGCGCTAACCAGCGCCACGACGGCGCCGATACCAGCAGTTAGCCCCATAACCAGGAAAAATAGGCCAGCCACCCACAGTCCCGTGCGGTCCTTCACCCCGGAAATCACAGCCCAGCCGAGCGAATATCCCGTCACTGCCGCCCACCACACCAGGATCGCGTTCGGATTCACCTCGCGGAGGCGATACACCGACACCACAACAAGGACGACCATCGCCAGGCCGCTGGCGAACACCTGCAGTGCCGAATAGTTGAATTCCCCCGCGGGCATCCAGGACAGCGTCGCAAAGCAGATGAGGAAGGCTGCCACGAACACGGCAACGACCGAACCGAAAGCCAGGCGAGCTTCGGACTTCTTCGCCAGCCACGTGGCAACACCCCAGGCCAGAGCAGTATGGACGGCCAGGACCAGCACGAAGGCAAGCAGGACCTCCAGCAGTGCAGAGACGGAAACAGTTGCCAGTAGGAACCTCATACGTTCAGGCTACCCAGGTTCCGACCCAGGTTCCGGCCCACGTCCCGAGCTAGAAAGTTGCGCGCACCGGCGCTGCGGCAATAGCAGCATCGACGGACCGCCACTGAGCGTCCGCCGCAGCCCGAGATTGCGCACGGGACTCAGGGCGCGACATCCCCAGACCATTAGCGAAGGACATCGAGGAAAACGCCTGGTCCCCGATGCGCACTACCCCACCCCGCCCCTGTGGCCCAACGGGCACCGCGACCGCGGACCACAACGGCGCAAGATCAATGCGATAGACGGCCTTGGTGCGGGCGACGATTTCATCGTAAGTGTCGGCAATCGCGCCGACGATACGCAGGTACTCGCCATAGTTAACCGGCGCCGAGCCCGCATCCGCCACAGCCAGGGCGAGGTCGACGCTCAGATGCGCGTTATAGCCGGCCAGCGCCGCGCGATCGACCGAATTAGCGTCACTACCGACACCGCCACCGCGCGCCAAGTCGAAGTAGCGCACCCAGTGCGCCGGTACCTCCCTGCCGCTAAATTCAGCGTGCACGGCGGAGAGATAACGGTAAACCAGGTTCGCGCTCAGCGCCCGCGCCCACTGCGAGGAATGCTCCTCGTACGGAAGCACGGCCCGCGCCTCCACCAGATCGAGCCCCACACCAAAAACACCGCGCGCATCGCCTGCCGACGCCAGCAGGGCCGTCACCTGACGGGAGACCTCGGCGGCAGCACGGACGTCGTCAAGCGTGGCGCCGGGACCGGGCGGCGTCGGCGAGGCGTAGGGTGCGGTGAGCTCGGCGACGCGCGAGGACAGGTCAGGACTGACGGAGGTAGAAATACCGGTCGTGGCGACCTGCCCCATCGGCGCCGCGACGGCGAAGCCGGGCGCTGCTACTGGGACGAGGAACGCCATGCCAGCTACCGCGAAGGTAAGGGCACCCCTCACGGCTGGGAATCGGAAAATTGCCATAGCGCACAAACCTCGAGACTAGGCGACGAGTTACAAATGTTGCTCATGTTACAGGTGTTGTTGCGCGATGGGGAAACTTACCAGGATTGATGGAGACATAAGCCATTATCAGCCAGGCCAATGCGCCAACCGCCCCTAGTGGAGGTCTTTAGCTAGGCTGAGGCCCTTAGTGAGCCGAGGCGATTAGTGCGAAACCGCGAATTCCCGGCTTGCGCTGAACCACAACGGCGTTGCCGCACATCTTTTGGCTCTTGGTTCAGGGCAACCTGTGATTTCGTCTGAAATCGCCGATTGCGAACGACCCCCATGTCGACATCTCGGCAAGCCCCTCCCCGCCACGTGTCCCAAACGCACGAAACCCCCGATTCGCTTTCGCGAACCGAGGGTTTGACTTAGTGGCGGGGGCAGGATTCGAACCTACGACCTCTGGGTCTTCATCCGGCATCAACGACTCTCAAGAATCGCTTTGGCAGTTCATTGACGGACGCTGGCAGCGCCGCCGCATTTCTCTCACCTACTGACCGCAATACCGCGCGCCCCCACGCGGGCAAACCCGCATAACCGCATGACCGCACGCAGGCAATGCAGCAGCACAGCATGACAGCTCCCCGAACAGGCTCAATCGCGGCAAGCATGCTAACGCGAAACTCAAAAGAGTTTCTTGTTCCTTGAGAATCCAAGCCTCCAGGTCATCCCCAATATCTCCGAAGCTCTCGGCACAGATTGATTCGATAATGAATAAGCTTCTCCGCAACACTCGTAGGACCGCACGCGGTCACTCCCGCGCGCCCGCATTACCGCAAGCGGGTCTGCCCGCGCTACCACACGACCGCTTTCCCGCACGCGGTCTCGAGTCCGACGACTGCAGAAAGCGGCCAGCAGGTATGAACAGCCTATGTTTATATCGGATCGACCCGCACTTGCCTCAATTCCTCCAGGATGGGAACAGCCCATCCGTGACTGGGAAATGCACTTGCGCTCTCAAGGCCTTCGCTATCGCACTATCGACACACGGGTCAGGCATGTTCGCCGTCTCGCCCGTGAGGTCACCGCACCAACACCGAGCACGTTGTGTAGCTCTGCTCTTGTCAATTGGAGTGGGACTAAGAATTGGGCACCAGAAACACGCCATTCCCACCACGCCAGCATTCGGCTATTCCTGCGCTGGTACGCGGAATACGCGCACTGCGAGGCTCTCACGGAACTACCCAGCATTCGACGCCGTGTACCGCCACCTCGCCCCATCCCCGATGACGCGCTCATGGACGGACTTAAAGACAAGCCTTTGCGGGTACGCGTCATCCTTCGATTGGCCAGCGAACTGGGGCTGCGTGCCTCGGAAATCTGTCTACTTCACAACCGTGACATCAGCAGAGACGGTGGAGGGTGGGCACTCCGTGTACACGGCAAAGGGGGACGCATCCGATGCCTTCCAGTATCAAAATCGCTCGCTGCGGACATACGCCAGCTACAGGCCGGCCACGACTCGCCGTGGGTCTTTCCTGGCCGAATCGACGGACACCTCTCCGCACGCTACATCAGCAAAGTCGGTGCACGCGCGCTCCCTGGCGATTGGACGCTCCACACTCTCCGACACCGCTTTGCCACTACGGCCTACAACCACTGCAAGGATCTCCTGGCCATCCGGCAAGCACTGGGGCACTCCAGTATCCAGACCACCACCCGCTACACAGACTTCGACCCCACTCAACTAACTCACATCATCGCAGCCACCGAGCTGGACGATGCATACGGCACCAGAAAGGAACAGCCATGACTATCATCGCCATCTGCAATACCAAAGGCGGCACCGGCAAAACCACCACCGCTATTTTCCTCGCAACAGCCTTAGCCCAATCAGGGCACTCTGTTACCGTCCTCGACGCCGACCCCCAAGGATCGGCCACCGACTGGGCAATTATTGCTGAAGAAAACGAACACACCCTCCCATTCGCTGTACTCGCGGTCAATGCACGTTCTCTACAGACCTACAAAGACCGCAAAGGAATCGCTATCATCGACTGCCCACCAGGCAACCCCGCAACCATCGATGCGGCCTTGAAAGTCGCCGACGCCGTTATCATCCCGACCACTCCATCGGGAATCGACGTCGCACGCAGTTGGGAGACCCTCGACCTCATCCACGACACCCCTGCAGCGGTACTAATTACCTCCGCTCACCTAGGCACAAACACGCTCAACGACCTGCAAGATGCACTGGCCAGCGCTGAGACTGCGACGTTTACTAACATCATCGTCTCCCGGCAAGCCATCAAACGCGCCTGGGGCACAACCCCGACCGCACTCTACGGATACGACGCAGTCGCCGCCGAAATCCTCCACGAGCTGCTACCGCTTGCAGGCTAGACCGCACGCCCGCACACGGTACGCCCCTTCAACACCGCCCAGTTAGGAAAGACATGAAAAATAAAGCCAACTCAATGCAGCGTCGAACACCGCCGAGCGCTAAAACCGTCACCGACGTATTCGCCTCATCACCATCTGTCGATGAGCGCGTGCACCTGACGGTTCGTGTCTCACGTGACCTTCGCCAGCAGCTCAATATCGTCGCGGCACAGCAGCAGCGAACAATCACTGAGATCGTCATCGAGGCACTGACGAACCACCTTGGCGACCGCACCTAGAGTGCACCACTCGAACATTCGTTCACTGCTTTGAGATATCGAATCCGGCCCGCATGACAACATGACCGCACGACCGCACGCGGTGGTGCGGTCTGCTACCTCGCAAGGAGTACATCATGACTAATTACTACGACCGCAATCCCTCTGGCTACGAGCAGAAGCCGACGCCCCGCTTTGATACCCGCAAGCTGGCAATCAATCTGGGCGCGCTAACACTGCTTGGCGGTGTGGTGGCCTTCGCCGTCATTTTCCTGACCGACGCTACGGTCTTCGCATTCCAAGGCAAGGGTGTTCCAGACCCGAGCGATTCCATCGTCCTGGCAGTCCTCGCAGCCCTAATCGGGCTGTGCTTCGGCCTCATCTACTTGCCGATCAACGGGACAGGTAACGAAAACCTCTACAAGGTCGCCGTCGGCGCGCTAGCGACCGTGGCTATCGTCGTCTACGTCCTCTATGGAGGTCTCTTAGCCGGCGACTGGGAGGCACTAAAGACCCTCGCAGTGTTTATCTGTGCGGCCGCAATCGCCATGATGGCACCCGGCCGGATTACAGCCGCTGAGCGCTACTAATCCTTAGCTGTCGATGAGGGCCCTCGCCTGTTCCCCATACCCCGCAATACCGCACGCGGGCATACCCGCACGCGGTATCTTACGAAACGGAGCCTCACTATGATGACCCCCTACATGATCTTTCTAGTGTTCCTCGCACTCTTTATCTGGCGCAGAGCCAGCAGCGTGACGACTTTTCTCATTCGTTTCGTCATTGCCAGTATCGGATTCCTGATTCCCTATCTTGTTGTTGCATTCGCATTTACGCTTGTTTCGGGCACGTTTCAACTTCGTGAAGACGGGGAAAAATGGCGAGAGCAGCAGTTCGCTGAAACTGGGGTCGACCCGTGCGTTCAACCTGAGGATGAAAGCCCTGATGTGCTGCCAGGAATATCAGAAAAGTTCATCGCTGAGCAGAATTCACTGACCTGGGAGGAAAAGCAGCAGAAACAAAAAGAGGCCTATGACCTCTGGTACAAGTGCCAGACAGGCCGATAGCGTTAGTCTCCCCCTCCCCTTACCCTCATGGCCCGTGTGGTCATGAGGGTATCGGAGTTTTGAATGCCTTAACTGAATTCGGTGCCCTCGATAGACTCGCCTTACAGAATCATCGAAACGAAAAGGAACACCGTGGACAGCATCGAGCGCAAAGTACGCAACGCAATCGCGTCAACGGAAGCAGAAGGGGTTAGGCTCTCTGACGACCATGTCCAAGCAATGCACAAGATCGCCCGGGGAGAACTCAACGCTGCCGATTACATAAGAAGTAGAGGCCTGATTCCCAAAGAGGACTTTCTCGCGTGACACAGAAAGACCGCTGGGAAAAGCTACTTTACCCTGGAACCAACACCCTCCGGAATATCCAAGGGGTTCAAGACGAGTCTGCCTGGCAACAAATCGAGGGGAATCTCACCTCAATTCGGGCAGCAGCCTTACCGCAACTAGGTTTTGATGGCTCAGTCCGGGACCAACTATGCCAGACTCATGCGTATCTGTTTCAGGATTGCTACGAATGGGCTGGAACTCTACGCACCGTCGATATGAGCATTCCCATACCCTCCAACCCTGGCACAAAGAACACATTTGCCGCGTACACGACAATTCCGTCACGGCTCGCTGAACTTGATGAAGCACTGGTCGCCCTCGACAACGCATCCTACGAGGACAAGGTTGAAGTCCTAGCGTATCTCCACAGCGAGCTAAATGAAATACATCCGTTCCGGGAGGGCAATGGTCGATCGACAAGAGCATTTTTTGAAACAGTAGCGGCGAGGCATGATGTCACACTGACATGGGAAGGCAACATCCGTGCTCTGCACGAGGCCTCTGTGGCATCAATGTCCGGAGATAGACTCACCTACGAGCCATTCCATCGCCTTTATCAAGCAATCTGTGAAGAAGCGACATTCGACGAGGCAGCCAAACAATCCATCTTTGACGTTCTTGGCGCAGTCGAACGCCCTGGTGAGGTTGACCCTCTCGCGTTTGCGCATGACGCTTTTCCGCGAGGTCTCCAAGCCGCCTTGTCCTGGACGTCCTTGACTGCTTCACCAAACATTGCGGCCAGCTCAGCACTGGATGAGTATGCCACCATTAATCAATATGACGCCGAGTAAAAGAATCTGAGTGCGTTGTGTCCACGCAAGAGCGACCGCATGCCCGCGTGCGGTCATGCGGTAATGCTCTTAGAAGAGGTAGATTAACTGCCGCGTGAGCGCGTGCGCGCTCACTTGCCTTGTGATGGGTCTGTTAGGCGGCGTGGGGTTCGTCGTTGAGGTAGGCGGTAACGGCGTTTTTAAGGAATTGGTCGAGCGTGATGCCTTGCTTGTCTAGTGCGCGCTGGAAAGCGTCGAAGTCGTCGATGACGTCGAGGAGCCAGGCGTAGGGTCCAGGTGTCCAGGCTCCGTCGTGCATGTCGTTGGGTAGGCCGTTTTCAAAGTCGTCTGCCAGTGCGGCAAGTTGTGCCTCGGTGTAGTTGCTCATCGTTGCTTCTTTCGTGCTCGTCGTGCCAGGTTGAGGTTCGCTTTCGTTGCGGGCATGGCGTGGAAGATTACGGTGGTGCCGTCATCGTTGATTGTGTAGCCAATTTCAATGATATGTCGTGCCCCTAGCCCAAGGCGGAGGAGCTTTGGTGGGTGGCTGCGAGACTGCGTGGTGAAGATGGGGGCGTAGAACGCCTGGGTGATGTCTTCGGTGGTGAGTCCGTGTTTGAGGGCGGACGAAATAATGGTAATCATTCGTCGTCGCCGTGGGGAGTGTGCGGTGGCTGCGCGTGGCGTAGCGGGTGCAGGACTTCTTGGGTAGCGAGGTAGCGCTCAATGGCACTGTCCAGGTGGCTATCGGCGGTGCGTCCAGAGGCGGCGCACACAGCTGCTAGGCGCTGTGCCTGTCGCTCGGTCAGGGACAGGGTTACGTCGTGGGGCATGGGTTGTGTCCTTTTCTTCTGGGTTAGGAGTTTTTGAGGATTTGGCCGACGCGGCCGTAGGTGATGCCGAGTAGGTAGCCAATATCGCGGTAGGTGTATCCGCGGTCGGCGAGTTGGCGTGCTGTTGCCGCAGCTTCGGCGCGGGCGTGTTTTTCTTCCCGGTGTAGTTCGGCCAGGCGTGTGCGCAGAGCGCATGCACGTGACTCGATCTCGCCGTCGACGACGACGGTCACGGGGATTGACGCGGCGCGGTGTGCATAGGCCGGCACGAGGGCGAGTGCGTGCCGAATGCAGGTCTCGGCCTGGTTTAGCTGCGTGACCTGAATGATCATCTCGGGGTCGTTGTCTGTGTGCAGGGTCCAGCCGCGGTGTGCGCGGGTGGCGTGGGCGGTCAGTGCGTGGGTGGTCATCCGGACTCCTGGCATGGTGGGGTGAACCTTTAGTGTAAGTGTATCCCCTACACACACAAGTATAGCGTGCTATACTTGTGGTGTGTAGGGGGGGAAATTCTTTCCACCGCACAGGCCTTGGTTCGTAGGGAACATGTGATAGGACTTGCCATGACTATGGATGTGACAATTCGTGTTGGTTTTACCCCGGAGGGGACGGTGCAGACGCTCGCGCGGGCGTTGCAGGATGAGTTCTTTGAGTGCCGTGATACCTACGTCGATAGTGATGAGCTGGTGGCGGCATTGCATGAGTGGCGGGAGCATATTGATGATGCGCCGCCGCGGTGGGCATGGACGGCCATGGCCATGACCGCTGGTGCATTTGATCGGGTAGACACCACTGATGAGGAGTGGTGCGATGCGGTTTTTGCAATCGCGACCGAGCGTGTGGCCTAACACTGTGCTCATGTCTCTCGCCCGGGCTGGTCGAACAGTCCGGGTTGGTCGAGGGGGTTGACTGGCCGCTGCGCGGCCAGTCGGTACGCAGTCTCGTCCCAGCCGTCAGCCACGGCAGCACGCACGTCGCGGGAGCGCTGCGCGCGGGTGCGCAGTTGTGTATCAAGGCCAGGGCGCGTGCCGCGGGCGCGGCCAGTGCGGGAAGCGTAGCCCATATTGGCCGCCCTGGTGGAGGCAATCAGGTGCGTGCAACCGACGCGGACGCACAGCGGTTCGTTGCAACGATGATCAGCAACCATCTCAGCATCTGCAATATCAACACCTGACAACATCAACGCGAAACGGTGCGCAGAGACCGAGTACTGTTTTCCATCAACGCGAAAGGTGATTCGCCCGTACCCATCGGGAGATGAAATCGCACCGGTGAAAATCCAGCACCCATCCGGCGACGGGTCTTTGACAACTTTTGCCCAGAACGCCTCAACAACACGGTCAGGAATCGTCGGCGGCAGAGTCGCCATCAACCTCATCCTGCTTCTCCATAGGAGACTCGTCCTTGCCCGCCTCTTGCTCCCCCACTGCTACGTCTTCTCCATCATTCTCGGATTCTTTATCGGACTCAGACTTTCGAGCGTGTGCGGAGCCCACAACCTCCAACGCCTCATTAATCTGCCGGGTAGGCATCGAGAAATCTGTTGACAGCTTCTTCTTGCTCTCCCCCTCGTCCAGTAGCCGGTCGAGCGCAAATCCCAGCGCCTCAACTCCTTCGTCAATCATCTCTAGCGCGATGAACGCATCAGTCCTCGCCGACTGCATACGTGCCAGACGCCCGGACTCTTCCTTCTGGAGCTCTCGCGCGCGACGGCGCGCCTCTACTCTCCTGTCTTTTGCAACCATGCATCGCAGCAAACCAGGCGCAATCAAAAAAGTTAAGACCTACCCCCCACGGCGCTAACACTCGCTAGCCCAGCAACCAAGCGAAGGCAGCCCTTTTTCAGCGCCAAGCTTACGCAGGTAAGAACTAGGCTGCATTGTCCGCTGAAAGATACATGCTTACAGCAAAGGAGATTAGTGAAAGTTCGCTAACGCCTTCTTCTTTAGCGCGGGCAGCCAGCTTCTCGCTCAGCGCATGCGGAAGAAAATCAGTGATACCTACACCCCAATTGAACTCGGCATTATCCAACCGGTCCTTGGACCATCCCGCTTCAAAATCTTCGGCGACGGCTAGCTCTTCGGGCGTCATGTTTTCGTTCATCGCCATCCAATCCTTTCTGTGTACACACGACAAGCCACCATGACGTGAAAAATTTTCTGCTGACCATTTGAATAGATCTCGCCACCAACCTCGAGTAACCGCACATGTGAGTCGAACCCCAATCGGATAACCCTCAGCGGCTCATCTCTTTTCCGTGACACTCACAACCGGGCGATTCCATGCCTGAAGAATATCCGACTTCTCTATCCCATGCCGCAGCGCAGACGGCAACAACCTAATCATGCGCTCAATCCTCCTCTGAAAAGTCTGACGTCATCAGACAGCAACCTACCCACCACATGGTTCCTCCAACATCAATCATCAATACAGTAACGCTTTCACGCTCTCTATCGTCACCACACTCGTCAACGTTCGTTGTCTGTTGACTTCGTCACATTCGACCTAAAGGTCGACACACCTCTGGCAGATATACATCTGCGACTTCTTGTGGGTGACCTGCGTGAACACAGGCAGGCGAAAAACTGCCATAGTTCGTCATCGTTCGGAGGGCAAAAGTAGGTCTTAACTTTTCGCCGCATCGTTCCTAACCTCTGGCGCATGATGTCGATTCGAGTGGTCAATGCAGGCGATGGGTACGCCTATCTGCTGCGCAATGTGGCAACCGCCGACGTCGACACCTCCGTCGGAACTCGACTCGGTGACTACTACCAGGAAACCGGAACTCCACCCGGGCGGTGGTTCGGCCGAGGAATCGCCGGACTGCATTCAACGGTCGTCACTGACGGCTCTGTCGTGGACAAGGAGCACATGGCGGCCCTCTACGGTGAAGGACTACACCCGGAGGCAGATGCGAAAATCGCTGCCGGTGCCGCCATTGCTGATGTTCAGTTGGGCCGGGCGTATCCGATTTACAGCGGCGGCGACGAGGTCCTGGCTGAGATCGCCAAGCGCGAAAAGCAATTCCGCTATGAGCAGGGGCGGCGCCCTGACACCGACGAGCGCAACACCATCGCCGTTGACACCGCCAGGGCTCACTACACGGCAGCAACCGGATTTGACCACGCCTCTCCACGGGAGATTTTGGCGTGGGTCAATGAGAAAAAGAACTCAGTGCGGCAGGCAACCGCTGGCTTTGACCTGACATTTTCCCCAGCAAAATCCATCAGCGTGCTGTGGGCACTAGGCGATGACGACACCCGGAAAACGATTGAATCTGTCCATGCCCAGTGCGTCAACGACACATTGGACTGGGTTGATCAGACGGCTCTTCGCACTCGCTGCGAGGTCGCCGGGGTGAAACAACTCACTCGGACTCGGGGGCTGATTGCCGCACAGTTCGTCCACTACGACACTCGAAGCGGCGACCCCGACCTGCACACTCACTGCCTGATATCGAATAAGGTTCAGGGCCCGGATGGGAAGTGGCGCAGCGTCGATTCTCGTTCACTGATGGCATCTGCGGTGTCAGCATCAACACATTACAACGCTCTAATGATGCAGCGACTACGAGAGGAACTCGGCTTATCGTTTACCAATTACGAGTCCGATCCGGCCAAACTTCCTGTCTGGGAGGTAGCCGGCGTCGATCCTTCCTTATTGGCTCATTTTTCTAAGCGCCGCCTCGGCGCCCGCCCCCGATTTGAGCAACTCTGCGCCGACTACCGTGCCAACCATGGGCGCTCTCCCGGACTACGGGCCACCCGCAAACTCTGGCAAAAGGCTGTACTCGATACGCGCCCGAACAAAGATGAGGCGCGCTCACTCGCCCAGCTGTGCAAAGGGTGGCGTGAGGAAATCGCAGCCGAGTTTGGCACACAAGTCGTCGCTGACATCGTTCGCAGTGTTCACGCCGCCCAGGATGCTCGCGCGGCTGCGCCAGCGGTCGATAGCGACAACTGGGTGGATTTCGTGTCCGCACGCTCCCGATCAGCGCTAGCGCTTGCGGTCTCGCGACGCTCTGAGTTTCGCCGCCATCATCTGCGCACGGCTGTCGAACAGGACCTCGCCCAGTTCGACTTCCCCACCGCCACCGCCCGTGCCCAGGCTACCGATGTGGTGCTACGGCGCGCGCTCAATGACGCAATCCGGCTGACGCCACAAGCCTCCTACCGAATTCCCGGTCGCCTGCTCGGAGAAGACGGCGAACTTTTTGACCGCAGTGCCGATCAGATTGTCTACACCACTGCCGAGGTTATAGCAGCAGAAAACACGGTGCTGGAGTCGACTGTTGAGCCGACTGCGCACATCGTCACCAACGCTGAAATCGATGCCGCACTTGATCGCCATCAACAATTACGAGGCTTTGCACTCAACACCGGACAAGAGGCCTTGGCACGCCATTTGGTGGCCACCGGCATGCAAACAGTCGCCGGTGTGGGACCTGCTGGCACGGGCAAAACCGCATCCATGGCCGTCGTAGCTGACATCTGGCGCAGCGCCGGACACGAAGTTTTCGCCTTCGCACCATCGGCGGTGGCAGCCACCACCTTGGGCGAGGACATCGGGGAGACCGGGCACACATTAGCGCGGGCGACGTACATGTGGCGCGGCAAAATTGGCACCAGCCCTCGCAGTATTGAAGCTGTCGAGCACGTGCTGGGTAGAAAAATCAGCGCTGGGGATATGCTGCTCGTTGACGAAGCGGGCATGGCGAGTACCGATGATCTTGCGGCCATCGTTGAGATCGCCGAGGCCACCGGTGCGGTGGTGCGCATGGTCGGTGACCCCTACCAGTTGGACGCTGTGGAAACCGGCGGGCTGTTCCGCACGGTCTGTAAGCGCACCTCTGCCGTCGAACTTGACCAGGTTATGAGGCAAGGCGACGATGCTGAGCAAGCTACCGCCGGGCTTGCAATCCGTCGCGGAGACCCGACCGGTTTGGAGCTTTACCACCACCGTGGCTGGATTGCCGGCGGGACGTCTTCACACATGATCGATGGAGCCGTTGCTGCCTGGTTGGCAGACTTTGACCGAGGGCGAACAAGCCTACTAGTTGCCTCCACTAACGCAGTTGTAGCCGAGGCGAATAGTCGAATTCAGGCGGAAATGATTCGACGGGGCACAGTGCAAGCGCAGGGCAGTTGGCTTGCCCGGCTACTGCGGCGTACCCCGCCGCACACACGGCTAGGTGATGGCCACACCGCCTTTATTGGTGACACGATTCTTACCCGCAACAATCACAACGCCCCGCAACCCGACGGCACGACCTTGCGGGTACTCAATGGGCAGAAATGGACGATCGACCACATCGACCGCGATGGGGCCATCACCGCAATCAATGCGGAGAGCGGTCGCAGCATCATTCTTGACTCCGATTACGTCCGGCACCACTGCCAGTTAGGGTATGCCTCGACAATCCACCGTGCCCAAGGCGTTACGGTGGATTGCACTCACGCGGTAGTCGACGCATCGACAGATCGCCGCGGCCTGTATGTGGCATTGACGCGCGGCAAACACGAAAACCGCCTGTGGACAATTACCGACCCACGCCTGGACGAGGCCGAAGAAGCCGGGCATCTCCACATGGACGGTGACGCAGAACCAGCAACCGCCATGGGCGTCTTGGAGCGCATTGTTGCCCACGACAGTGGCCACATCACCGCCAGCGACCTTGCCGACGAGTTAGCCGAGAAGGAGACCAGCACGCAGCGGCGCACCCAGCTCTATCGAGCAGCAGTCGCCGCACTCGCCGATGACTATGCCACCGTCGCCACCGATGAGATCATCGATGGGCTGCCCGTCGACATCGCCGATGCCCTTGGGCAGGACGATATTGACCGGATTAGGCAAGCCTCGAAGAGAGCTGGACTACGCGGAGTTGATGTGGGCATGCGCATCGACCAGGTCAGCCGTCTCGGCGGCAATGAGCGCGACGTTGCAGCTGTGGTGTCCGCGCGCATCGACCAGCTCGACGGGGATGACACGGGTCTTGCGGTGCCGCCGGTGACCTCACACACCGACCTGGCGCTCCATGGTTTCGCGGTCGAACTCGCAGCAGAACTCGCCGACGAGAACCACTCCGTCACTGTGACGAAACAACCCGAGGAACCAGCAGTCTCAGAGCTATCGGCGAAGGAACGCCTAAAAGCACAATTGCGCGAAAAGTTCCGAGCTCGCGTGGCCGATGCAGCCATGGAGGCTGCTGCCGAGGGGGCCGCTCGGCGGGCTGCCGAGCGGGAAGCATCCGCTGCAAGCGAGCTGTTCGCACCCACCCTTAGCCAGGAGAACGTAGGGGGTGCGGAACTGTAGGGAAGAAAAATGACGACCCACAAAAAAGCGTTTGAAAATTACCTATAACTATTATAGCCTAAAGGAGGGCTGGTAGAAATGGCCCGAAGAAAAATCACAGACTCGAACCAGTTGTCACTTTTCGACTCTGATTCTTTTGCTGATCTTGCCGACAAAGAGAAGGGAAACTTGGGAAATGATGCCCGACGATCTACCCGACGACCACTGGATGCAGCCTTTGATGGTCGACGAAACCTTCGATACGAAACTGGTTCGTCAATTCCTTCTGCTGACCAATCAGACAGCGACTCCCCTGGCCGTCAATCTATTCCTCAGAGAACTAGCGGAAGAACTCAGCGACGGGTTCCTTCCACGAATCGACCGGGAGCTACAGGAGAAGTTTGGGAAAACGGAAACAGACGACCAGATCAGAAGGGCTCGCCGTCGGCTGCTGTTTCAGTTCCGCCAACATCAGTTCGCAACCAAACTAATGACCCCAGCTCTCGAAGCAAACGAGGGACGGTGGTCAAGTCTACATCCGCTGATGACGGCTCATCGGCCATTTCGAACTCCATCGACCAGAGTGGACGCAGTGATGAGAGTAACGGTGCGCAAAGCCCACGAGGAATTGGGACTGCCGACCGACCCGGAGAGCATCGACAAGAGGTGGGAAGCCCTCAACAACCAGGTGGACTTGCTCGTGACGCAGCGTCAGATTCAGCTCTACCAGCAGTGGATGAGCCAAAAAGCGCCATATCCGACATCAGAGCGGGACATGGAAAAGCTGTGGGAGCGGGAACAGATGCAAGCAGCCAATCAGGTGATCTACGAAGAGCTGACGGAGCCGATCATCGCGAAGTCGCTGGACGAGGAGGAGAATATCTCCCGGGCGGAAGATTTACTCTAGGTACTGGCACCACGCTCGATCCCGATCGCTACCAGCAGCTAGCTTCCGATTTAGCTAGCCGCGAGCATTCCGCGACCGCTGATGAGTCCATTGAGGGGTACGCACTGGCAATGTGGCGCAGCCAGCTAAACGCTGCAGCCACTCTTTCTGGACTTGTGCCCAGCAAGGACGGCACCATGGCGATTAATCCTTTCTGGCACACCTTCAGTCGGATGTTGTCTGGATTTCCCGACGCTGATGTGCGAGCCATGGTCGATAGCCCCGAAGCTACCGACGACTACGTCTACCGCGCCGAACTTGAGCTTGCCCGCCGAGGCTACTTCTACGATGACACCGCTCCACCAACCGAGGTTGAGCAACATATCGCCGCCGTCGCCTTCGGAAAAATAGCCCTCGACGACTTGTCGGACAATCAGGCAGAGGCCATCTACAACTACTTCACCAACGCCAACGAACGAGGTACCTTCACAGGCCCGGCCGATACGATGCTTACACCCCTGCAGGCCTGGGCATACGATGCCACCAGCCTCATTGTGGCCGACCGCGTCGCGGCCGACCCATCCCACTATGTCGAACAGCTCCGCTCCGGTCAAACTGATAGCCCACTTGTTCGCGATGCACTGCTGCCTCACCTTGGCCACGACCTACTCTTGGAGGCCTGGGCCGAAGGGTATGTGCGCCGAACAGCGACCGACACCCCGGCTATCGCGCTCGTCGATAGCGAAGTCGGCGATCTTGACGACGAGACACTATCGGCCAGCCACGCGGCCTTGATCGAGGCCAGCAAGGGCGCACCTGTGCATATTCGCCCCGTCCTCGACGAGATCGCCTCCGAGGCTTACGCTGAACTCACCAACCGCACCGAGCACTTCGATACCGGCGAGGCTACCTACGTCGTCACCACAACCTCCCCAGAGGAGGCATCCCAATGCTTAGGCCAGGCACTTTCATTCGTTCCCCCTGCGCAATCGCTTGCTCCCCGCGGGCCTAAAGGCCGCGCCCGCGCCAACATTGACGCCATTCGTCTCGTCGCCCAGCTCGACACCGACAATCGGTGGCCCACCGCCGATGAGCAACGCATCCTTGCTGCCTACTCAGGCTGGGGTGGGGCCTCACAGATTTTTGATAAGAACAACACCCAATGGACCAAGGAATACGGCGAGCTCCTCGATGCCCTACCGGAAGGCGTCACGGTTACGGATTTAAGTTCCTCCGTTAATACTGCCTTCTACACCGCTCCTGGTGTCACCAAGGCCATGTGGGACGCCCTTGAAACCGCAGGTTTTAGCGGCGGCGAGGTCCTCGAACCTGGCTGTGGTATCGGCGGGTTTATCGGGGCTGCCCCAGAAACTGCTCATATGACAGGTGTTGAACTCGACCCTATCGCGTCACGGATCAGCAGCCTGCTCTACCCCACGGACACCGTCGTCAACCAGAGCTTCACGAAGCTCAGTACCGAGAGCAAGCCCTTTAGCGCTGCCATTGGCAACGTGCCTTTCAACAAGGACGATAAACCGCACGACCCGCGCTACAACCCGAAGGGGCTAAGCGTCCACAATTACTTCATTTCCAAATCCACCGAGCTGGTGCAACCAGGCGGCTATATCGCCCTGATTACCAGCGTGTCGACGTCGGATGCGGCAATGCCCACCGCACGCAAGCAGATTACTACAAACGCGGATGTGGTCACCGCTGTGCGTCTTCCGGAAGAGACGTTCCGCACGGTGGCGGGCACGTCTGTGATCTCCGACCTGCTCGTCTTGCGGGTGCGTGAACCAGGCCAAGTCCCCGATGAGCGCACCTTGCAGTGGTTGTCCACCGAGAACATTTCCCTCGGCAGCACGACCCTCACCACGAACTCGTTTTTTGCTGCGAACCCAGGCAACATCATCGGCACTCAGTCCGTCGGTTACGACCGTTTTAAAGAGCCGATCATGCGGGTCAACGCCGATGAGGACACTATCGCGCCGCAGCTCTCAGAAATCCTGACCCGCGAGATCACCGCTGCCGTGGCAAGCGGCCGTGGCCACACGGTCCCAGCTGTAACCAACGCCCAGCGCGAAGCACTCTCCGAGTTCACTACCGTCAACGCCACCGCCGAGCCCATCCCCGGCACCATTACCTACACTCGTGACGCCGACGGCACGTACCACTTCACCCAATATGAGGCCAACGGCACCTGGGTACCTGTCACGGTTGCGAAAGCCTACCACCGTGAGTGGGCGGAACTCATTGACCTCCGGGAGGCAGAAAAGACACTCCAAGACGCCTACAAGGAAGATAAGGGCGTCGCACAGGCCCAGCAGCGCCTCCACAGCCTCTACGATGCTTACCTCGCAGCCCACGGACCTATCAACCGCTTCGAGATCCAACCTGGCCGCGCCCCATCGGCCACGGCCCAAAACAAGGCCTTCCAGGCGCTAGCCGCTGATTGGCGGGCTGCCAACGGCTACGAGCCCGGCGACCCGCTACCTGACGACACTGAGACACTCTTGCGGGAACAAGCAGCAGAAGCGGTTCCAAAGAAGGTGCAAAAACACCTCGGAAAACTCCGCGACGATCCTGACATGCAACGAGTACTTGCACTCGAGGTCTTCGACGAAGGAGCCGGCACGGCCACCAAATCGGCGCTGTTTTTCCGCAACCCGGCTCGTACCACGACCCGTCCCACCCACGCCGATTCCCTGCCTGATGCAATCTCCATCGCACGATCAGAAACCGGTGGTCTTGACCTGCGTCGCATCGCGGAGCTCACTGACCGCGATGTTGAGACGGTCACCGACGAGCTTCTCGACGACGGTCTTGCTTTTCGTGACCCCGCATCCCCCGACGAGCTCATCGACCGCGGCGATTACCTCTCAGGTTTCGTCGCCGACAAACTCGCCACCGCACGCCTGGCAGCAGAGACTGACCCACGACTGCGCGCCAACGTCACAGAGCTCTTAGCTGTCCAACCTCCAGAGATCACCGACTTTGCAATCCGACCAGGGGCAACCTGGATCCCCACGGCCTACTATGAGCAGTTTGCCGCCGAAAAACTCGGGGCCGCAGGCTGGTCACGGCTGAAAATCAGCCGTGGCAGCGGTGAATGGAAAGTCAGCGTGGATAGCACCTACTGGGCGTGGGGAGGCAACGCCGACATGGCCTACGGCCTTGTCGTCGCTAATAACCGTGCCGGTAAGACCTACAACTTCCAGGCCACAGGCCAGGCCCGCGAGGCCACCAACCAAGGTGTCGGCTGCAATCGCAAAGACGGCGTGGCGGTGCCTGCGTTCAAGACATTCGAAGCCATACTCAACCTGTCGGCACCGCAGGCCTCCTGGTCTAAGGAATGGGTGGAATCCCGAGGCATCAAGCCCGGCACCCATGGGCAGGCTACCGCCTTTTTGGCCCGCAAGGCCCAAGCGCTGCAAGAGGAGTTTTCTGACTGGGTCATGTCTGATCCGGGTCGTGCCCGAGAAGTAACCCGCGCCTACAACAAAGCCTTCAACGGCTTTGTACCCCGCACCTACGACGGGTCGGCCCGCGCGTTGCCAGGTCTTGGAGACAAATTCACTCCCTACGATTACCAGCGCAACGCCGTCGAGCGCATCGTCAACGAACCCGCCGTTCTCCTCAACCACGTCGTCGGCGCCGGCAAAACCGGCACGATGTTCATGGCAGCAGCAGAACTCAAACGCCTAGGGCTGGCCCACCAGCCGTGGATGGTCGTGCCCAACCATATCGCTGACCAAGTCACCCGAGAAGCCATCCAGTGGTACCCCGGAGCCCAGGTGCTCTCTGCCGCAGGAATCAGCGACAAGACCGGCCGAGCTCGGTTTATCGCCCAAACCGCCTCCCGCGACTGGGACTTGGTCATCGTCCCCCAAAGCGTGTTCGAACTCATCCCCGTCGACGCGGAAACCCAAATCGACTACTTCCAAGGGCAACTGGCAACAACCCGCCGTAGTCTCACACAGGCCAAAGCCACCGCTGACGGCGCAAAAACCCCGACAGTCAAACAGATCGAAGGGGCAGTCAAACGCATGGAAAACCACCTGGAAAAGCTCCTTGATTCACCGCGGGACCAGACCATGACGATTAATCAAACTCCCTGCGACTATCTCATCGTCGACGAGGCGCACATGTACAAAAACCTCATGCGCACCTCCCAGGTCTCCGACCTGTCCCACCCGGGGTCAAAAAAGGCCTCCGACCTGGACATGAAGCTCCAGTGGCTGCGGGCCGCCAAAGCCGAGCGCGGCACAGCCTCCCCCGTGGCCACGTTTGCCACCGGCACCCCGATTGCCAACAATCTCGCCGAAATCTGGGTGATGGCCAAATATCTGCGCCCCGACGTCTGCCAATCCCTGGGCATCGATGACGTTAATGCCTTTGGGGCAACGTTTACCGAGCAAGTCTCCGATGTCGAGGTCAAGCCGTCTGGCACAGGGCTGCGCCAGAAAGTCCGCACCGCCGCCTACACCAATATCGCCGAACTGGCTAACGCCTCCAGTCTCTTTATGGACGTCGTCACCACCGATGACATCACCGCACGACTGCCCCGTCTGGCATCCGGGGCCAGCAATCGTGTGATCGAGTTCGACGTGGAACAAGAAGTCAAGGACTTCATCCATGACCTTGGCGTGCGCTCTGACTACGACTGGGACGCAGACCCAGATCGTCGCCGTACCGCCAGCGCACTCGGCCGCAATGTCACAGGCCCGGAGATCGATATGGCCTTAAAAATCGCCTCCGACGGCCGGAAAGTCACCCTCGACGGACGCCTGGCGGGGCTGACCATCGACGGGCCTGGCTCCCGTGTGGGTGCCGTGGCCACGACCATCATCGACCAATGGAACAAGACCAAAGACCGCACCTACACCACAGCCGACGGCAGTCCCTCCCCCAAACCTGGCGGTGTTCAAATCGTCTTCTGCGATACCGGAACGCCAGGTGGGGCAGGATTTTCCATCTATGACGCGATCCGTGACGAACTTACCGCACGCGGTATGGACCGCACCCGCATCGCCTTCGTCCACGAGTGGGATAAGGACAAGGCCACCCTGTTTCAAAAATGCAACGACGGCGATATAGATGTCGTCATTGGCTCCACCGCAAAAATGGGCACTGGAGCCAACCTCCAACGCCGCGCAGTGGCCCTGCACCACGTCGATATTCCCTGGAAACCCGCCGATCTCACGCAGCGTGAAGGCCGCATTATGCGCCAAGGCAACCAAAACGACGAGGTCGAAATCTTCAACTACGTCGCCGCCGGAACCTTCGATGCTGTCATGTGGCAGACGCTCTACCGCAAGCAACGCTTCATTGACCAATTCACTGCAGCCGACCGAGACCTGCGTGACATGGACGCCCTCGACGACTCCGCAGCGCAAGCTGCCGCCCACAACAAAGCCATCGCCACCGGCGATCCCCGCTACGTCGACCTGCTCAATCTCGACAAGCAGGTCGGGCACCTCCAATCCCTGCGCCAAGAATGGGAATCCTCCCAGGCCGCCCACCGACACGCCGTCGACGCCGCCCAGTGGAATATCCGGCGAGCCCACAGCCAGCTCGACCAGCTCACCCCGCACCTGGACGAGGCTGCGCAGTGGGCCAGCGCAGCTGAGAACGACACCCGCACCTGGACTACCTCAGACGGCCACACCACAACCGACCGTGAGACCGCAGCTCGCTCCTTGGCCTCTGCCCTGGCCGCGATCGCCCACGCGCGCAATAGCGCCCGAGCCCCATTGATGAGCGTCGGCGACGTCGCCTTTACCGCACGCTACGACTACAGCGACGTCGAAGTCGGCCTCGCTGATGCCGAGGAAGTTGTGCGCTTCCGTGTCAGCGTCGACGAGATCGCCGAGGCCATCACCCCCACCATCGACGATAAGGTCTCTACACGAGCCTGGGGCTTGCTCACCCGACTCGAAAACCGCGTCGGCGACATCACCCGCACCCATGCCCGCCTCTCCCAAGACCTTGAAGTCGCCGAATGCGACCTGTCCAGACTCAACACGGCACCGGCAGCAGCCCCCTTTGCCCATAGGGATGAATTAGCAGACGCTATTGCCCGCCGCGATGACCTCCGCGAGGAACTCAGAAAAGAAAACACCTCGGAGAAGGCAAAGCGTCTCAACACCGAGCGCGAGCAGCGCATGGCAGCTCGCGGCCGCGAACCCATGTGGACACTCGAGCTCTCCCCCACCGAAGGCTATGCCAAGGCCGTTCACGCTACCGAGGACCGTAACGCGGTGATCCGACAGGCAAAAACCCGCGAAGCGACATCACTGCGCGACAGCGGCCTGATCAGCGATATCGAGTGCGAACGTCGCGTCCGCGCGATCAATCCCGCGCCCACCGACGACCTTGACGCTGATATTGACTACGACCTCATCGACGACGACACGCTCACCGCACTGGCCATCGAATACCCCTCCGGCATCAGCCACCGGATGCGCGAAGAAATCGAAAGCCGAGGAATCGCCGTCTCAGCAGCCCCCGCCACGTCTGCTTCAGCAGTCGACCGGCAACTGCTTGCGCAGCGCCTGCGCGACGCCGTCATCGCTGTCGCAGGCACACCCCATCAGCGGCCCACCGCGACCGAGGCGAATAACCAACACAGCAACACCAATGACAATGAGGAGAGTTTGGAAGCATAACCACTAGATACCATCTGCTTTGGCCAGTGCACTGTAAACACATTCGGGGTGGTTTACGAGTGACGTTGGGAACCATCCCGACAGCTCAATGTGAAGTGTCTTTCTTTTTGTGCGGCTAGCGTTTATCCGCTAATCGTGTTGTGTAGCTGTACTGTGGCTACCAGCCCGCTGGTTGTGGTGACCGGCGGGCTCATTTTATCAAGGAGTACTGACCATGACAACGGTGCAACGCGGGGTAAAGTTTCGTCGCCCCTTCGTCGTGCCTGATTCCCTCGACGAACTCCACGGCCCCGCCTCTGGGCCATTGACCATCCCGCTGACCGTCTTCTGGGCCAACCCTATCCCTCGCGTAGTTGACACTGGTGATGACGACGTCCTTGCCGATGTTTATCGCGAGATCCTGGGTACCGCTACCTACGACGAGTTAACTGCGCTGGTCAACAAGGATGCGCTCATCCGGCTATGGGACGCCATGCCCGGCGACCGGGTCCTCCGAGCCGCGTGGGAAGCCCGCTTCCCGCAGCTAGCCTCCCATGAATAGCACGCTTGACTTTCAACGCACTGTAACCGGCATCGCCCTTGCCGCCTGTCAAGGCGCAGGCTTAGAGCCCTAAGCATCATTGCGCCTAGTGGGGCTACCGCTTGCGGTCATGCGGGCCTGCCATCATACGGTATAGAGGTATCCACCAGGTGCGGGCACGCGGTATTACCTGCAGGAGTCAATGCGGAGTCCTCGGATAACGAATAAAGGCACGCCCCCCCAATCAAAAGAACTCCCCAGAGTCACGCGAGACGTAGAGTGTAGTCCCATCGGGCTGACTCTCTGGCGGGGGGGGGCTGTTTTCGCTGCCACTGCGCGCCATTGCCCAGCAAATGTGCGCGACCTTCACCGCACAGAAAATAGAGGGGGATTTTTCCAATACCCGCAGCCGCCTGCTTACTCGCATCTAGCTCATGCATAAGGAGAATCTGAACAGCCCTCCGAGACTCCTGCGCAACCATCGTTGGAAGCAATTCTGGCGCAAGCCTAGCTGGCAGCTAGCTTCTGCGCCCGCTGATACGACACACCAAGAACCTCACCCATATCACGCACAGTCATCCCCTCACCCCGCATAGCAACAGCCAAAGCACGAGTGCTCTGCTGCGCCACAGCTGTCAACCTTGCAGCCTCCTCACGCTGCTGTTCAGCACGAGCCTTCAACTCTGCAATATGCGAGGGGAGGATGACCTCAACAACAATATCCAGCTCCTCAGGACGACACCCTGCCTGATACGCCATAGCTTCCCGCATCTCATCAGCAGCATGAGCTAAACGCTTCGTCTGCGACACCGCCCCCAACTCCGCACACTCCAACACCCACACGTCACCAGACCCCCGCTCCGCAGTCACTGTGTACGTATACATTGTTACCTCCACCAGCCTTTCCCTAATTCTTCCGCATACTGATCGAAAAACTTCCTCGCTGTCACATCGTCAATCTCTCGATGTCTGCCCAGCGTCCGAGTCGTATTGCCCACCCGGTAGGCATCGTGGCGAGTAAGGGCAATCTCCTCAAACTCAAGACCACGCCGCTTGGCTTCAGCCCTCAGTTTCTTAATCACAGCGGTTCGCTTCATAAACTCTAGTCTATCCCGGGGCGACTTATCAAGTCAACCCGCTATAGACGATTTGAACACGCCTTCCCGGAACCGCCTCAATGGGGTACACCCCTGATTTCTGCTCTACGCACTGATCCGTCGGCAACACACACCGACTCCGAAACGACGCAGCCAACGAACAGCGAATCCCCAGACCTAGAACTCTAAGCCCCCCCTGGTACCTGGTGCGGATACCGCGTGCGGTCATGAGGTCATGCTCTCCTGCGGTATTGCGGTACCTCCCGCTGGCGGGCGTGCTGTCACACGGTCACGACCGCAGACGACGGACGACGACGCCTTCTCCATGATCTCTGAAGGCTCCACACGCGGGTTTTCGCGTGGTCAACTACGCACCTTGGCCAACCACAAAGCAGTAGTATCCCCCGTTAGGCCTCTGCCACAGCCGCATCCACCTCATCAACTACAAGGCCACTGTCCTGCTCCGAGGCATCCTGACCATCACTCATCGCTAACTCCGCCGCCACGGCCACGCCCACCCCCTCCGGATAGGCCTGCTCGGCAAATTCCAGCGCATCAGCAGCCTCATCAACGACCTCCCATTGCGCCGACTGCTCAGCCATCACCTGCCCCACCAGAACCTGACTCACCTGCCCCGACGAGGTGATGTCACTGCCCGCCACAGACACCTGCTGCTCCAACTCCTCCGCTGTCCTTGCGGCCTCCGCAGCAGCAACCGCGACCATCCCCACAGCCAACCCACCATCTACCCCGGCAGCTGCATCACGGCGCGCGAGCGCACCGCCGACCGCACCTGCGCCGCCGCATCCTGACTATCCTCCGCTGCTTCACGCGCACGCCACGCCTCCTGCGACCACCGCTTCACTTCCTGGGCAGAGGCAGGCAGACCACGGCGAGAAAGCTCCTCTGCAATCACTCGCTGATCCGATGCCACCTGCCGCGACGGTGACTGAACCTGCGCCACCCAGGCATACCGCACAAGAGCCCCCACCGGCGCCGACGCCACCCTACGCGCCGACAACGGCCGGGTACGCCGCACCACCGCCGGATTCGTCCGCTGCACCTGCGTCGCGGCGCGTAGTACCCGGGAGAGCACTCGCCGTACACGCTGATCATCTACGCTGTGCTTATTCATCTTCTACCTCCTGCGCCTCAACCGGATCTGACGGCAGCGGCTCAAGCACAACATCACGCCCAGGCTTAGACCGCTCAAATGGCCCGTTATGCCGCTGGGTCAACCAATTCATGTGGAAATGCCCGATCGTGCGTAGCCACTCCTCCTCCCCCGTGGCCGGGGCAGCAGCCACCTTCGCCTCAAAGGTGCCCCACATCAGCATCATCCGACGCAACACCGCCGGGTGCGCCCACCACCTTGGCGACCAATGAATCTCCGACGTTTGCGGAAACATGATGGAGACATAGGAGTCAAAGAAGTCGAAGACATCGGCATACCGGTTCTCCTGCTCCGGGTGCAGATTCTTCGCCACCCACCCGGCCACCGCAGCCCGCGCCTGGGACTCAACCGCTTCGGCAAACCCCTCACTCGTGGCAACCTCAGCTATCTCCTCGGCCACCGCATCGGCCATGAGCTCTGCGATATGCGGTGCCATCGTCTTTTCCACAGCATCATAGAAAAAATCCATCGCCTACACACCAACTTCCTTTTCTCTACCTGGTCTTTAATCTTTCAGCGCCTCAGCAATAGCCGGCTCAAATTCGTGCTCCCACCACGGCACAGCCTCCACCAGCATCGGCGCAGCCTTCTGTGGAATCACGACCATCACGCCAAACGGCAACGCCTGCAGCTCTGCCACCGATAGCGTCCTTTTCTCCCCCTTCGAGGTACTGCGCGAGGCCTTCCCCCACGTCCCATCCGACGACCGCGACACACGGTACTCCTCATGATCGCCAATGAAGGCTGATAGCTCCGCGAGGAACTTCTCATCCTTAATGCCACCGCCGTAGACCACACAGGAGTTGGTCAACATGTCGCGAATCGAGTCTTCACCCCACACTCGTTTGCCTTGCGTAAAGGACTGCAAAATCGTCGTGATGATAATCGAGCGGGAACCATAGTGGGAGTACTTATTGGCAAGCTCGCCCCACTTGACTGTGTTCGCGGCCTCATCCAACGGACAGATCAGCGGCACCGGCAGCCGACCACCCGGCTGCGTCTCGCCGTATTCTTCGGCCGCATCCATCAGTGTCACCAGCAGCGCCAGCGTCAGCGCCGACGCACTAGTCGGGCCTTCCTTACTCAGCAAGTACATCGTCGGACGCCCGCCAGTCTGGCAGTCCTTAATAAACGCGTCGGCATCAAAGCGGCGCTTTCCCGCCGCCGGAGTAACCCACGTGCCTGGAACTTCGTGTTCCAGCGCAGCAATCATCTGCTGGGCGTTGCCGAAAACACCCGAGCGGGTTCGCGACGTCAACTCGTACTGCGCCTCCAGCGCGTCAGCCTTACGATTCCACCCATGACGGCGCAGCACCTCCACCGGGGTGCGGTCAGTCTCCGACCCGGCCCAGGCAACAATGTCGGTAATGGGCAAGTCGTCACAACACGCCGCGAGCAGCCAGCCTGCCACCAGGCGTTGACCACCCTCAGAGAACATGTCGCGGCTGCCTTCGCTCAGGCCCGCGTCATCGCGAAACAGCCGAGCCAAGCCCGTCGCGGCAGCATCCCACTCATCCTGCGGCCTGCGGCGAATGAAATCCAGCGGGTCAAAAAACCAATCCGGATCATCCTTTGCCCAAATACGCTGCGGATCGAAGACAAACACCTCACCTACTGCCCTACGTCCAGCAATGGAATCGTCAACCGTATCCCGCTTGTTCGACGAGGTAATCACCCCACCGGGAGCAGTGAGAATCTGAGGCAGCACCTGCGTAGACGTTTTACCGCGCCGAGCCGCCCACAGCTGCGTCAGCAGCGTCTCGAAGTCGACGTAGATCTTCCGCCCCGTGCGAATCTCGCGACCGAGCAAAATACCGGGCGACGCCTCCGCACACAGATGCAGGCCCATACGATTTACTGCTGCACGAGCGTTCTTCTCCGACATCGAGGAAATATCCTCCTTCGAGGCCATGTGCTTGGCGGCCGGAATCACGGCCCGGCCTTTCTTCTTCGACCGTCTAGAAAAAACCATGACGATCACGACTGTGGCCACCATCGCCACAACAGCGGCGACGACACCAATGCCGATGCCTTCTGCCACCCCAACCGCGATGCGCCCCTTGGCCACACTGACCGCAAGCGCAATGGGATTAGCCGGAACACTCTGCCGCTCACCGCCGAAAACCGGTGCCAGCGCCAGGCCCGCCCACGCTACCAACCACACCATGGCCACGAGGGCAAGTACGACCGCGAGCTGTTTTTCGTTTCCACCTGGCTCTTTAAGATTTCGGACATTGGTCGCCATTTAATCGTCCTCAACGAGTGCGGCCAGATCATTGTCCTGCCAGCGCTTATACCCGGGAGCCTCGGCCATATCGACTGCCCGCATATCAGCATCATCGACGTGGACATCCACGCCGATGTTAAACCGCGCACCGGTGATGCGCAGTGCGGCAATATCCAGGTCAGGGCACGTGGTGGTAATCAGAACTCGCCCCTGAGTTTTTCCTGCCGCCTCTAGTGCTTTATGCGCCAGCCACACTGCTTTGTCGGCAGCCGACTGCTCTGCGCTGACGAGGTCTCCCGCAATGCGGATACGGTCATCGTCAAAGAATCGCCCGTACCAGACGGGAATGTCGTCGACATCGACGACAGCAAAGGCTGCTGCTCCATCGTCTTCGGCTGCTGCAGACCACAAGCACACGACCGGAACATCCGTGATGTTGTCGAGTTCCTTGGCCTTGGCTTCCAGGCTTGCCTCGAATTCCTCGTTCGCTGCGGCACGCAACGCGTCGTAGCGCACGCCGATTTTCAGCAGGCAATGCTTGAACTTCGGAAAGTCCTCTTTCGTCATCAGCGAGTGCTTCTGCGCAAACGCGTTGAGGTCCTTATGAGAGGAATAGCCTTTCAATTCGGTCTTGTTCTCGGCGATGAGGTTGTCGATCTCAGTCCACCGCTGCTTAGTCGTGGTCATAGTTCCTTTTCTCCTTCGAAGTAGTTTTTTCACTCGTCTACGCCAGTCGGGCGACGTCGTAGCCGGCATCGCCGACCTCATGGGCCGTCACGACACCCACGCGAGGGACGAAGTCCCGGTCAGCAGTTCCACTGCCGGGGATCAGCGCCACCGTTGCCGTCATCCACGCACCGTCGGGGATCTCGCTGAGTCTGCCGGTGGAGTCGCTGAGCTCCACGAAGTAGGCTCGCGCATCGGCGGCGCAACAGGTCACTGTTACTCGACCGAGCCGTGCAATCTGTCCATCACGTTCCAGTTGACCGGTGACAATGACCTGACGGCCCTGAAGTCTCCCGTCGGCTGGGGTTGCTGACCGTGCGACGACCTCGCGCAGGCCAATTTCTACTGGTTGCACCGGTAGATCAGGCCATGATGCTGGAGCCCCCGATCCCACTGCTGCTGCGCGGTTGGCAACATCAACCTGGGCGGGCAGTAATGCTGCCGGGGTCAGTACTGCGACGACTGTGACGATTAGCCCTAGCGCCCACGGGGTGATGCGATGCCCATCGTGGCCTGCGTGGTTGGCCCTAGCGACAAGATCCATCACACCGAAGAGGGCCATCACCACGCCGACGGTAATCACTACCGCCGGGTGCATTGTCACCCACGCCGAATAAGACCCGTCGATACCAACGCGCAGAAGTCCCAGGCCAAAAGCGAGCATCAAAGTGCCTGTCAGCCACCGGCTCATAGCGACCACCCCAGTACTGTGCCCGCGACAATCGCGCAGGCCATGCCAGCGACGATTCCGGTTGCCGCAACCACCTTTGTCGCACGGTGCCCGAGCATGCCTTCCATCATCGCGGCCAGCTTCAAATCGATAATCGGGCCGACGATAAGAAAGGCCAACAGTGCCGGGGCAGGCAGTCCGACGAAGGAGGCGGCAACGAACGCATCACCCAGCGAGCACAGTGACGCCACTACCGCGATTGTGGCCATCAGTGCTACCGATACCCACACATTGTCGCTGATCGTAGCCACAGCAGAAGCTGGCAGCACAGCAGAGACTGACGCAGCGATGGCACCACCGATGACCAGGAAGGTCGCTGCCCCGACTGCATCGTGGCGCACCATAGCCAGCCACTGTGTGCCTCGCGAAACCTCCGCAGGCCTATGGCACGAGCATCCATGCCCATGGCCATCTTCATACCCGTGGTCGTGATGGGCCAGACGGGCCACGACTTCCTGGCGAATGCGACCAGAGGCCGCCGATACGGCCAACCCGACGGCAATGACGGCAACCAGAGCCGCTGCCCACCGAGCAACTGCCATCTGCGCTCCACCGAACGCAATCCAGGTCGCCAGAAAAACGATGGGATTCAGCGACGGGGCGGCCACCATAAACGTCAACGCAGCCTCCGGGCGCACCCCGGAGCCCATCATTCGCCGCGCAACCGCCACGGACGAGCACTCACACGTCGGAACGACAATTCCTGCCACCGCCCCAACCAGCGTCGCCCCGAACCGGTTGCGAGGGATGACCCGCGCCCAGCGCTGCGGCGTCATCACCTGGGCAAGGCTTGCCGAGACCACTGCCCCGAGCAAAACGAGCGGCAGTGCCTGGACACAAATCGCAGCGAACGTCGCTAGCGCCACATGGAATCGCGGCATAGCGGAAATCAGCGCGTTCGATGCCGGTCGCACGAGGTCTGGCAGCAGCGCCACCAGGGCCACGGCCCCAATCGTGGCCGCCGCTACCGAGCCTGCGCGTTGACGATCTAGGGCGGCGATCATGGCAGGCTCCTGACGTACTCAACATCAGAGAGTTTCCACATTCCTGCTTCACGCACCATCGACGCTCGAACCTCCGAGGCCGACAGCGGAGTCCGCTCACCATCGGCGTGCCACACAAACACCCGAAGCTTCAGCGGCACCGTGGCGCTCGTTGCGTCCTCAGCCGGTTCACGAAACTCGCGCGTCGGCTCCGCTACCGCATGGACCCGGTCACCACTTCGTGCCCAAATATCCCACTGGTCAGGCTTCGGCGCACCAGCAGGGTCACGAGCCAGCATCAAGTACTTTCCTGACAAGCGGTCAATCACCCGGGTCGCAGCATCCCCGGGCGAGGAATCCTCACCCGGAACATACGAATTCACGGCTGCGACCGTGCTCGCTGCTGCAACTCCTGCGTCCTGGCTGATGGGATCTCTGACATCAACGTCCGGGTCCGCGCCGCCAGGCGTGGACCCAAACAACGCCAGCCCAATAACCACTGCAACCACAGCAACCACCGCAGCAGCACCAATAGCCGCCACCAACTGCCAGTTCCTTGTCCACCATTTACTCATGTCTTCTACTTCGCTTTCTGCGCAAACCGCGTCGCGTGCTCGGGGATGACCTTGACGTACTTCTGCGTCTCGGCAAACGGCGGGACTCCGCCGTAGTTGAGAACATTGCCGCCGCCGGCGTTGTAGGCAGCCAGCATCAACTCCGTATCGTCACCGCTAATCTTTCCTGCGGATTTCCATTCTTTGACTTGTTTAGCCGTTGAACACAGGTAACGGCCTGCGGCCATGACCGCATCTGGAATCGCATTCGGGCTACCGGAACCCGCAGGCCCCGCCACCTCGCCGTTGTCATCAACCTTTGCCCCGGCCACCGCCCATGTTCCCGGCATGAACTGCGCTGGCCCCGTAGCTCCTGCACTACTAACGGCAGTGGTGGAAAACTTCGACTCTTGATAAATAAGGCCTGCAATCAACGGTGCTGGAGCCTGGGCACACAAGCGTCCTGCTAACTGAATCCACTTGACGTATTCCTCCGGAATCTCCCCGGCAGCCAAACCCACGTCCACGCCCGCGATGGCATCGCACCCATCACCCGCAGCGCCTTCCGGCCCACCAGGGACCTCCGAGCCTCCCTCCGGCGCAGGCCCATACTTCTGGCCAGGGGCCGGATACCCATGACCAATCGTGGTGACATGAATATGGTCATAATGATTCTGAGTCGGGGAGCCTCGATCTTCCATCACGTTGCCTTCACCCTGAGCAGGGATGTACTTCTGCCGCCAGATGAAGTACTCCACCTGGAAGTACTCACGATTGCCCCACAGGTACGCCAAAATATCGTCGCCGAGCTGTTTGCCCTCATCCGTATCCCAATTCGGAATCATGATGTCAGCAGCACGACCTGACGGATGATCCGGGTACGGATCCGACGGCCTCCACCCACCAATGGTTTTAATCTGCGGAAATCGCAGCGCCACCGCGCGGGCCAGCCGAATCGTGTCAATCTGCAGATGATCCTTCGACTGGATCACCTCAGAGTCGGGGACCTCACCGCCACCAGAGGTCGTTCCCGGCCCCTTGCGCACACTCGATGAAGCCGCGCCCTTACCCGGCTTTGACCCGACTGATTCAGCAAGCATTTGGGCAAAGGCGCTTCTTCCAGCATCGCTGAGGTGGATGCCGTCAGCGCCCACATAGTCCGGGTGCTGACCAACACGCGCTGCCCAATCCGCCACCGACACCTTCGACGCATTAGCCGCAACCAGTCGATTGACCGCACCAGCCGAGGTCACCTTCGGCCCCGCCACAGTAGTCAGTACCACCTTCGCATCACCTGCAGCTTTCACGGCCGCATCGACATCAGCCTGACTAAACGGACCATTCGTGCCCAGCGCCATGATGACCGTTTTCGCCGTGGTCCTCTTACCCTGGAGAATCTTCACGCCTTCAGCGAACTGCCGTCCGACCTTGGCGTCGATTTCCACCCCAGGGATAGCCTTCTTGATCTGCTCATCCGCCCCAACGGACAGGGAATCACCAATGAGCACAACGCCCCCACTGCCTTTACTATCTCCAGACCCTCCAGCGGAACCGGGCTCAACAGCCTTGTCCAGCCACGGCTTCGGATCTACGTCATGGCCGCTGTCACGGCCACCTTCCCAGACCTCAAAATGCAGGTGCGATCCGCCGGGCCCAGGAGGATAGACTTCGCCGTTGTAGCCTTCATCGGCGATATGCTGCCCGGCCTTGACCGTATCTCCCGCCTTGACGTGAATTCCCTCCGGGAACACGTGCCCATAGACCGTGGAGTACAGCTTTCCATCAATCTGATGGTCTATGACGACCCACTGCCCAAAACCAGAAGCAGGCCCGGCCTTAGCGACGACGCCGTCGGCATAGGCATAAATCGGAGTTCCAGCACCCTGAGCAATGTCCAACCCTGCGTGTGTAGGCCGGTCAGGGGTGCGCCACCCGGAAGTAATGTGATCGCCTGCGTTCTTCTCTGGCAGAGAATACGCGCCATCGGGCACTCCTCCATCAGCCGAGGTGCTTCCCCCGCCTGGGACGCACCTTTCATCCTCTTCAACTCCCAGGACAGTAATGAACACGACGATGAACAAAATCAGGGAGATAACGAAAGCAACAGTTGTTCGCATGGCCTACGCATCCGTCTGCCCGCTGCAGGCCTCGCGATATAGACGCAGCTCTTCGCGCAGACGCGCGTTCTCTTCTTCCAACTCCAAAACTCGTGAGGCGCGGGTGACAGGCCATCGACCCGCATCAGCGACCCACGTGTACACCGTCGTCTTCGACACCCCGTATTCCTTACCAATAGCCGCAGCTGCGGCCGACGGCGACGCAAAGGTCTTCCATGTCCGGTCAAACTGGGCAATGACCTTTGCCTTAACGTCTGCTGGATAGACCCATCCACGACTCACGCCACATCACCTGCTTTAAAGAACTCATCGAATCGAACATTGGTGTCGTGCAGACGCAGCTCCCGTTCTGCCGGGAAAAGAATCGTCTGCACGGGAATACCTGGTGAGCCGTCCTTGGATGGCTTGATCATGAAGCGGCCACGGCCCGGAGGAGTCGCACGTGACCCGCGGGTGCGCGAGCGTTTCGGTGGTGCGCCTTTTGACCACGACGTAATCATTTGTGCCTCAGCCGGCGAGAACTCCAGCCTCGTGGACAAGATATCCAGCTCGCTATTGGGCAGGCCTCCGCAGATGACCATGCCTGCGCGCTCGATAAAGCCCATCGCGGTTTTTCGGTCTTCTTCCGTCGGCAATGCCTCCAAGTCCTTGAAGGTGTGGGTGATCATGTTCAGCACCGTTGCGTCTGTACGGTTCAGACGGGTCAGTCCGTCAACCTGCCCCACCATGCCCGGTGCTGAAGAGAGCACCTGCCACATCTCATCGAGGGTGGCGGAAAAGTATTTCTGTACGCCAAGCCCCGCATCGGCGAGCATGTGGGACGCCTCGATCGCACCGAATGCTGCCGACCAACACGCCATCATGACCGCAGCCTTCATCGCGGCGTCGCCTCGGTCAATAGCGGAGACATCAATGCACACCGCAGGAGAATCCACATCAATCGGAGTTGTCGTCTGGCCGGAGAAAATCTGTCCCGTCGCCCCGTCCAGGAGCGAATTGAGCGACAAAACCAAATTGTCGATGCGGCTATCCCACTCGCTCTTTGACCTCGCGCGTCCCTTAGCCAGAAGTAGCTCCGAGCCTTCTTCGAGGTGCCCAATAAGATCTTTCAACTCTGGAGGGTGCGCCCAGTCGATATCAGCCTGCTCGTACATTTCTCGCAACGCCACCGAGATCAGCATGGACTCAAAATCGGCAATCTTCTCGCCACGTCCCAGCCCGACAAGGGTAGCGACCATCGTGACTTGGCGGCCATGAACCTGTTCCTTAGCTCGCTCGATGAGTTCTAGCTGGCCTTGCTCTTCTAGCTGCTCGCGGGCATCTTCCAGCTTGGGAATCACCCGCCCCAGCGCACCCACATCCAGCGGATTCATGTGCCCGAGGCCATGGCCAATAGTGATGACCTGACCACCGACCTGGTGGACAAAGCCCACATATTCGCCCTTAATGTCACCGGCGATGATAGGAACGTGGCCTTGGGCTACATCGCCCATCAGCATCTTGCGAACAAGCGTTGACTTGCCCAACCCCGGCAGAGAGAGCACGAAGCAGGACGGGTTGGCGATAATTCCCTCGCGAAACCACGCCAGTGGGTCACAGGCAACCTCAGCCTGCGTCGTGACATGACGGCCCAGCGGGGTGCCGATCACCGGAGATGGGGCACCAACGACGTTGGGGTTAAAGCCTGCCCCCAGATTCGTCGTGGTCTGCCATTCCTGTGGGCCCGAGACAACGCGAGCCGTACCAGCCGACTTACCGACGAAACCTGTCGCTCGTGGAGCCGAATACGCTTCCTCGTAGTGCACCGGCGCTGCGCCCCGAGATGCTTTCCGAATCTGCTCCCACCGAGCCTTCTGCTTATGCTGTATCTTCAGCCAGCGTCGATACTCGATGCCGCGCCGCGACAACGGAGGCGGAGCTGCGATGTCACCAGCTTCAACAGAGGCGTGAAAATGCGCCCAATCGATAGCGCTCATTGTCCTCGCCATGATCTACGCCGCCTTCCCGGTTACATCGAGGTGCTGCCAACCCAGCACCCCACCGCCGCACATCGTGGCCACCGCCAACGACTCCCGTCCCAGCAATGGACGGACATGGAGCTGTACCCGTGGGCTCAGCGCAGAGACCATCACACCAGCGACAGCCCGCACTGCCTCCACAGAGTCCTCCCCCGCCACCGTCAGCACACCAATGCGTCGTCCAGCCCCGGCTCCGTCTAGGCCTGGACGAAAGTGCCGCGCAAGTGACACCCTCGGGCCAACTGCGAGAGCCTGCACTGCCTCCGCAATCTCCGCGTCTACTTCCGGAACATCAATATCGACACAAAACCCAACGTGCGCGACCTCATCAATGACAATCGCGCCCGCAGTTTCATCCACTTTTGCTGCCACAGGTGGCCACGCCGGGGCTTGCATATCCGACCAGGAATAGGCTGCCAATGTCTTGATCTGAGAACCTGTCAGCGGTGTTACCTCTAGTCCACTGTCTGCTGCAGCGTTGAAGAGCTGCGTCGACCGCCGGGCTAGATCCGTGACGAATTCGTCGTCATCGCGACGCTGCGACTTCGACCGCGCACGAAACGTCGCCCACATCCGTGCCGGGGCCGGGTGCGGCCCGCCAGAGACTACGCACGTGGTCGCCACCAAACCTTCACTATCGCCAAGGTGCGCTTCTACCTCTGCCAACAGCGACGTATCGACGATCGTGTCCTCAAAAACCAACCCCATTGATGCCTGTGACCGTGGCCGGTCAACGACGGCTCCAAAGGGGAACCCCGCCGCGTCGATGCTCTCCACGAGGCGCATCGACCGCATCGCCGCTGGCGCAATGCCATGATCTGACTTGCCTTTTTTCCACCACACTGTAAACTCCTTTGTCCAATCCGCGTTCTGCCTTCACGCGCAAACCGTCGGCTATGCCGCCGCCATCTGCGATGTCGTTTCCTTGCCCCACGGCACCTGACCGGCCCCACACGACACCGCGAAACCCGTATCCTGCTGCCGACGCATCGAAGCCAGACGAATCGACGCACCCGCACCTAACTGCTCGACATCGTGGCGAACCCTCGGCAGCGCTTCTGCGTTGGGTGTTGTTGCCGTAACGAACAAGCTGTAGCGACCAAGCTGCGCACCGCGGGCCTGCGCCCGCCGCGCCGCCTCAGTGTGCTCAAGGCGCATCTCGGCCTTCGCCGACGTAATCTTCTTTGACGAATTCGCCGCGACCATCGCGTCCCTGTGCTCCTGCTCGACGCGCGAGGCACCGGCTCCTGCCTCGAAGGGGCGGTACACCATGCATACTCGCTTGCGTTCGACCCTCGAGTGTGGAGCAATTAGACCTGTAAGAAGCATGTCCTCGAACGTTGAGCGCGGAGCCTCACGCATCTCCCACGTCACCGAATTCCAGCCATCATGGAAGTAGACTTCTTTCTCAGCCGTCGCTATCGATGGGCCTGCGTCATCCCATGCGAGACCATGAGGCTCCCCGGCCACCCGCAGCGATTCCAAAGGAAACTCACTATCAGGGCTGTAAAAGCCATGGATTCTGCTGACAAGTGCATCCTCATCCATTGGCTCAGCGATGATGCCTGCCCACCCCAGCGAGGTGTACCACCCTGGAAGCCTCGTCGAAAGCTGCCCCATAAAAGACTCATCAGCTACGACCTCGCCATCAAATTTGACGGTGATCGCGATATGCGACTCCACCTCGGGAACATGAATTCCGAGGTACTCGGCAGCCTCGGCCATCACGCGCCTGGCAATGGGTGCTGCTGTATCAACGACAATCGCACCGACTTCCTTTTCCACCAACTGGCCTGTTCCAGGCCTCGTTGCCACCACCACGGCTGCCGACACCACATCTCCCGACAGGCTCAACATCGCCAACCAGCGCGACCACTCCGCCGTCATAGTGTTGCGCTCTGCCTGCGTCATCGCCGTCTGTCCCGTCAGCTGGCAGTCGAGAAAGACCGTTGCTTCACGACGTGGACGATCAAGCACTGCTACGAAGTCTCGCCCGTCGGAATCGACTCCCCGCACTGCTTCGGTTCGAGCGAGCAGACCTGGCAGCCGGTAACGTCCACCTGGGACCCTCGACAGTCCACCGGAGATATAGACGTCCTCGCCTCGTCGACGCCGCTTTGCATCCTCGGTCAGGATCTGGCTCATCTCTGCCACGGTGCGCGATGACCACCGCACAGAGATCACGACGGCCACCACCGCTGTTGCCGGCAAAACAACGGTAAAACCTAGTTTTCCCAACCCCATTAGCTGCAATAGCAGGAAGCCAAAGAACCCGATTGCAACGACGATCGTGGCCTTGAGTGAGAAGCCGCCTAGACCTGTCCGCTGGGGTGGCTGTCCGAGGGAATACTGAATTGGCTCATCCATTATTGGTGCCTTCCTCCTGCAAAACCACTGACCCCGATGGAGTCATCAAGCACCCGAGAGGTGTGCTGCGCTGCACTACTCATTCCCCTAGCCGCGCTCTGTCCAGCGCGCATCGCCGTGGCAGCTCCTCCCAGGCCTGCTGCACCCAGGCGCTCGGTCACCGTGGCTCCCCTGGCCACAGTCCGGCCGGTGCCAGCCGCCAGCGCGCCCATCTTCTGTCCAAAACCACGGTTTGACTGCGTCCTAGCTGTCTGTCCGCCCCCGCTCGGTGCGGAAGCCGGACCCGTACTACGTCCGCTGCTGGCAGCTGCGGGTGACGCTGCTGCCGCCCCGTGAGATGCACCACTGGGTGAGGCTGCCGTCGACACGCTTGCTCCACCGCCGCCTGAGCTTCCCGCCGGAGTGGTGTCCTTGGCAGGCGCAGCGCCTCCGCCACCACCTCCGCCTCGTGGAGCACCTACGCCGCTACCATTCGACGTCACTGACGTCGGAGCCCCGCTTCCTACTGCGGTAGATGCGCCACTTGCACCACCCTTTGCTGCCGAGGTCGCCAGCATCGACGACCCAGCTCCGGCAGCCATCGCTCCAGCACCCAATGCACCCGCAGCGCCAGCTCCCAGAGCCGCCGCTAGCGGAGCAGCACCTGCTCCACCTGCCTGTGCAGTCAGCGGAGCGATCGTGCGTACCAGCGCCGGTGCACAGAATCCGGCCAGCGCAATCATCAGCGCGTTTACTGCAGCCGTGAGCAAATCTTCACCGGATCCGGCCGACGTCGCATTCCACATCACTACGGCGTAAAGCAGCGCCGCGACCGGCTTGTACGCGATCGCCGCGATCATGTAACCGACGAGAGAGTTCAGCATTGACCGGCCGGTCTCGCTAAACGACGATGCTGCCGCCAGCGGCGTCAGGCCGACAACAATCGGCAACACCAGGGTGCGAATGATCAGTGCGATGATCTGCATGATTCCACCAAGAATGGAAACGATCGCCAGAATCATAATGATCACTGGTCCACCCATCGACTCTGTCAGCGCGGTCATTTCTACGACCTGGTTGGGGTCGGTGACACCGAAGTTCTTCATGATGGAATTCGCCATGATGTCCGAGGCAATCAGGGCCCCGGGAACAGCCGTGACTACCGCAAAGCTAAAGATGATGTACTTGACCACCACACCTGCGGTTTCTTCCACGCCGTCTTGTAGCCCCATCCGGCGCGACGCCGCGATTCGGTAGCCACCGATGATAAAACTTGCGATTAACGCGCAGCCGGACAGACCAGCGACGATGTTTTTAATTCCCTGAATATTCGCATCCACTCCGCCTGTCTGAGTAGTGGAGAAGTCGAACCAAAAGGTCATGGTCATCTGCAACACTTCCGCGTTGCCCTCCATCAGCGACTGGACGAACTTGCCGACAGGATCGCCCCAAAACTCCGATGCCGCAGCCCCTGCCGCCGTCGCCACTGCTGCGCCCGGATGTTCGCTGCCTGCTTGGTCAGCACAGCTGACCTTTTTCGCATTGTCGGAAATAGCATCAGGCAACGCATCCGCAAGTGCACGAGCCGCACTGCCGTCACGCGTGAAAGAGGACTCCTCCAGACACTTGTCGTAGGCGGACTGGTAGGCGTTCTTATTTCCCGCTGGCTCCGCTACTGCCACGCCTGTCACCAAGACCAGAAAAAATGCCGCAATCACGGCGACGACGGCCCCACGCCGTATCACAAGGCCCATCGTGTCCACCCGTCGATGCTGTAAATCACTTCTCCACTAGAGGACAGTGAATCGATGGAATAGACCCAGTCGCCATCGCGCCACGTCATCGCAAATCGCATGACATCCCAGCGAGGCGGATCAAACTTGCCATTTCGATCGCCAAAAAACTTATGCGCCATATCGACAACCATGAAGTCGTCCTTGCAGGTCACAACCTTGACTGCTTCTGGTACCAGCGTTGCCATCATGGCATCGTCACGATCGAACTCCCCAGGTGTTCGCGCTCGAGTCGCCAAAGCCTGACCCTTAGCGGTGGAACCGAAGTCAATATGGGGAGCTACCGCTGCTGTCACATCACCACCAGCAAAAAGCAAGATACGATAGTTCCACCCAGCCAGTGCCGCACCAGTGGCAGTCTGGGCATAGCCAACCGGAATACCGCCTCTGACCGCCACCGGCCCATGAGACGTCGTCCACATGGTCTGCGCACCGTGTGAAGTTTGAATAGTGGCAGTCGGATCAATCGTGCAGCGATCACCGCTCGGGGAGAGGGCTCCCAGCGGCTGCCCGGAGACTCCGTTCGTGACAACCTGCCGACCCCACAAATCACTGGAGTACCCATCCGGATGCCCCTGAGGTGACGTCGCAGTCCCCGCAGCGTCAGGCGCACCTTCCCCGGGCCTATCAGCCCGGCCTGAATCACCACGACCCACAAATAGGACTAAGAACACAGCGACGACAAGCGCTAATGCTGTCACCATAGCGGCCAGCACAATCTTCGGTGACTTACTCATGCCCTAGCCCCCGAACTTCACGAACTCATCGAAGGCAGAGTCGCTAATCGGCGTCAGATCCGGTTCCTGCCCCTGCGGGGCCAGCACCACACGCCAATCACCGCTGGAATGATCCAGCTGCACCGGATACCCCAACAACCCCTGGCCCGGGTAGTCAGCCGCTAGCACCACAACAGCCTTGCTCTCACTAAACTCCGAGAACTTGAATCCCTTGAACACCGGCGGCGAAGCCACCGTACCGTCGATATCCATCAACGCACGTGCCTGCGCCCACTGATCGCGGCCTTGGCCAGGGGCAAGCATCCAGTTCGAGACCTCTGGCCACAGATTCTCACCAGCGGTAGCCATGTACACTTGCGCATTCATCGCGGCCAGCACAGCTCCCTGCGGCGACGGTGCCCACCCGTGGGGTACAGGATCCGTACTCGTCGGCCCGTCCGCGCCGCTGGGCACTTTAATGCCTCGAGTCTGGGCTGCAGACCACGTCACCGATACCGGTGCCGCAGTCGTATCCCAGGACGGGGCAGCTTCCTCATCACTGCTAGAGCAGCCGACCAGGGTTCCAGCGACAGCTACCGATGCCAGTAGCACTGACCATGTGTTCTTCATCTTCATTAGGTGTCCTTACTCCACAAAAATGGGTCGTCATCGTTCGAATCATCGGGGTAAAAGAGCCCCAGGCCTCACCTTGACCTGGGACGCTTTCTAGGTAAACCACTGCGCCAGTGTCAGCGCTGAGGTCATCACCATCACACCCAGCGCAATACGCAATGCACGCACCGCTGGTGAGGTCGCACTAACCGGCTCCCCACGGTTGCGGTCAATGGCAAGCAACGCGCCAAAAATAATCACCGCCGCAATCGAGCCCGCCAGAGTCACGTACAGGGTCATCTGCAACCAATGCCAGACTTGGCCTTTGACCTCTGCCGGAAGATCCCACGGTGAGGTCGGAGGCCCGCTTGCTACAAGCCACATCGCTACTAGAGGAACGCAGCAATCAGACTGGACGCTCCACCGATCAGCGTCGCACCAATGCCAATACGCAGCGCCATACCTGTGGCTTCCTCGCTAGTGCCCTCACGGCGCGACAGCGCCATCGACGCGCCCGCAACGATGACGCCAATAATTGCCACACCGATACCGATGTACTGGGCAAAGTTCAGTCCACGGTCGAATTTCGCGCCGAAATCACCGGGCGCTTGTGGACTCAGGTTTGACCCAGGCATCTGTGCCAGAAAAATAGTGGTGGCATCGTAAGCGGTGCCCAGGTGCTCTACCAAAGACATGAAAACTCCTCTTGTTAAAAATCGTCAGTGGCCAGACTCGGCCAATTCGTAGGCCTCCAGCGCGGAGGCAAAAAGTGATTCAGCGGTGTCCACAAACGCCGCAGCAGGTGCATCCGTCACCGGCGGCGTCTTCTTCCCCGCGAAGCGCCGGCCGGTCTCAGGCGGGGTGTACCCCGGCTCCCACACGGCCAATTCGTCAGTGGCCGCGACCCGAATTCCCTCGAGGTAGGGAATCCGCCAAATACGGAAATGCTCAGAGATGACCGAAATCTTCCGCTCCAGGGCCTTCGGTGTGCGGCCTGGGGCATCATCCACAATGATGATGCCCAGCAGCACAATGTCCCCGGCCTTTCCTGCCCGAGCCTGCAGTGCCGCCTGGTGTGCCCGCTCTAGGCCTTCGGCCGTCGACCGACACACCACAGCGCAGTATGGGTTCTCCTCGCCCGCAGGCCACCGACACCCAGCGTCGCCCATAGGGGCCAGAACGTGGGCCAACGTGGTGGCACCAGCACCACCATGAGCGCCAACAAGCCATACAGCAGGGGCAGGCTCTTCTGCCTCATCCTCGACTAGAGACTGCGCGGAAATCGGCAGCATCGAATCCTCTCTCAGATAAACCTGGCGGAAATCATCCGCGCCTGCGATAGCAACGGCACCCATGGTCTAGTTAGCCTCCAATCAGCTTCAGTGCAGAACCAATAGCACCCGGGTCAAACGCCGGGATACCACCTGTACCGCCCGCCAAACCGGTCAAAGCAGACGCCGTTTGACCGGCACCCGCAATAGCTTCGGAAATCGTCGGCATAGACGTACCCGTGGCATCTCCCACAGAAGCACGCGCCCAATCCGCAGTCAGATCAGTCGCAGAGCGACCGTCAGCGGTCACCGGCGTGGTCTTGTAGGCGCCAGAGCCCATGGACTTCCACGTCGCGGCCTGAGTTGCGACCTCGGCAATCTGAGAGTCACCTAGGCCTGCTGCCTTGATCTCATCGAAAACGCGCAGCGCCACACCTGTTGCGGTTGCAGGGGTGACAATGTTCAAAGCAGCTGAGGCCAACTTCGTGGCCACGACCGGGATCGCAGCAAACGGATCAGCAGCCCCAGCCGCCGCAATCTGCGCCAGGTTGGTGGGGGTAATCACGTCCTTTGCAAACGTGATCCCTGCAGCCATAGCCATACCACCGAGCTTCAGGCCCGACTGGATTAGTCGCTGACCCATCTCACCAATGTCATGAGGCCGATCGGCCTCCGAGGCGATCTTGGCCACCATCGTGTCATCGGTGTTTTCTGCCCGCGCCAGCTGGAAGCCCTGTGGCCCGAAGCTCAAGTCGTCCGCCAGTGATTCCACGCCGCCGAGCACGACCGCCGGGCCAAGCGTGTCCGCAACGGCCATCAGCGACTTCTGTGGATCGTTGAGATCAATCGACTTTGCACCGGAGGCAATAATCTTGCGCAATGGCGACCCCTCCGGGATGGCACAGGTCGAGTCACCCTCAATACAGAAGCTGATGACGCGGTTGGCCAAATCGCCGAAGCCACCGAGCCCTGCCCCGGAGAGCCCTCCGCCGCCAGTCATACCGGTTGCCCCTGCACCACCAGCAGCATCGGTCAGGGTTGCTACACCCGCACCGTCCGGTGCGATGTTGGTCTTGCCTGGGGTGAGGCTGTCGGAGAGCTTAGAGGTATTCTCACCCGATGTTCCAGGTGCTGCCGCCGGAGCCTGCGCTCCGTTGCCAACCATGGGCTGCGATTCCGACCGCGACGGGTCAGAAAACAGTGCCACGCCCGAAACATGATCCGCCGGGAAAGACGACTGGCCAGCACCAATCTGCTTGGCAACGACGTTGGCTACCTGCGCTCCCTCCGAGTAGCCCATCAACATCACGCGCGTATCCGGGCAAGCAGAGTGAATCTCGGCCAACGTGTCGTTGACCTTGCCAACTGCAGCCCCAACAGCCTCGGAGTATTCCTTTTTCTCTTCCCCGTTTACCCCGGGGATATAGCCACCCCGATCGTCAAAGTTGATGTAGATGCGGCCAACCTTCTGCGGGTCATTGGCCACCGACGCCACAGACCCCTCTGGTGCCTGGCTACTCGACGTACTCGACACAGACGACGAGCCCGATCCCGATGAAGGCTCCTCGGTCACAGATGACGTCGCAGAACCCGAATTCGCCGTCGCGGGGTCGGATGAGGCCGTACTCGACTCTGTCGACCCCCACAGGTCCTTCCCAAAGTCCTTGGCCGCCGACGACGACGGTGTCGACGTCGAGGAACCCCACAGACTGTCACTGCTCCTCGACGAGGTTGGGGCGTTCGTTTCAGATGTGGCCGATGCTGTCGCGAATCCAGCAGACGGATCGTCGACCTTCCCGCCGTTGGCGTCCATCACCTTCGCCGAGACATCAGAGAAAAAGCCGGAGTCAGTATTGGAGTCGGCAGTCGAATCGAATCCCGAGTTGACCAAAACCATCTGGACGGCCGGGCAAGTTTGCGACTGTGCAACGTTGTTTTTCGATACGGTCACCTCTGGTGCTGCCAGCGCAACGGACGGCATCATCGTGGTGACCACCGCAGCGACGGACAACCCCGCCGCCAGTGGTGGAATGCGTTTCATGACAGAAATTCTTTCTTTTCATCAGTTCCCGGCAGCACCGCGAAAACAGCGGGTTTATTGCCTGGAGTCAATTTTTGTTAGCTGCCACCGGGTCGATCCGGGCATCTGCCGCCCGGTCACACGCTGGCGGTAGGTTTCCTTGTCTCCGGAGGGCGAGGTCACGGCAAGATCAATATCGACGACGTTGCCACTGGCTGGCTGCAGTGTGGCGCACCACAGCGTTCCCTCTGGCGCGGCCTGGTCCAGGATGCTGGTCCACTCTGCGGCTGCCAATCCGGAATTCGCCGCGACAGTCTCCATCAAGGCGTGAGTGTCGCGGTTGTAATAAGCAGTCTGAAAGGCCACAACTGTGCCACGAAGATCGTTGCGGTTGGCGGCTACCGGCTTCTTTCCTGACGCATCCGGGCATGTTCCCGCGTAGCCCACCGACTCGGTGACTGGTGCTTGACGCGGTGCTGGCATCGTCACCGGCGCAGGGTCGGTGCTACGCATCAGTAGTGCTGCCGCTGCTGTTCCCACCAGTGCCACTCCGGCAATAATCGCCGTAACCGTCAGCACGAGAGTCGCCATTGACGAGCGCTGCGCGCTTCGACCGCTGGTGCCCTTCGTCGTGTTGTGTGTTCTTCCCAGCAGTCGCGTCTTGAGATCTGGTTGCGCAGCCTTCGGGGGCAGAGACCGGGAGGCCGGTTTTTCCGGTTCCGACTCGGAACCTACCGAATGCAGGGTCGTGGTTTCTACATCGACGTCGCTTGCAGAATCGTCTCCACCCTCCTGATGCTCGGCAGCTTTCCGGGCGCGGGATTCAGCCTGCTCAAACCAGCTCTGAGCCCCCATTGCTTCTACGCTCCCGTCGTCTGGTCTGCCGCTGGGTTGGCCTCGTAGGAGGCTGTCACCGTGGTTTCGCCCACCGTTGACTGAGCACTGGCCGGTGCCGCCTTAGAGGCGGCATCAAATGCTTCGCTCTTGGCTTGGGACTGTGCGCGTGCGACATCCTCCGCGACCTGGCGCACCTGCTGCGTGGTCGCCGTAGCCACTGACTCAACTGCCCGCGCTGCCTCTGCGTCGAATGCGGCACGAGCTGCGCGAAGACGCTCAGATTCCTTGATCTTCAGCGTTGCGGTACCGGCGGGAGTGGTTGCAGCAACAGACTTGTCTGCTACATCGATAGTCACCGATGACTCTCCAACCGTGGCGCTGGCGCGGGTGATCTGCCACTGGCGATCAATGGTCGCCGAAGCGTTGCTGGAGCCATTCGGGCTGTCGACGGAGACCGTACCGGTCATCGTCGACGGGGACGTCGCGACCGACACCGACGGCGTCGGTGTAGGGGCTTGAGCGGGTACCGGTCGCTTGTCCGGAGCCTGCTGCGGCGCGGGTGCGGCTGCTGCAGAGGAGGTGGTCGGCTGCGGAGTCGTTTCCTGCTTCGGCGCTGGAGTCGCCTCCGCAGTAGAGGCAGCAGGTGCCTTCGCATTGGCATTAGCCGTCGGGGATTCACTCGAGGGAGCCGGAGCCGCAGTCTGCGTCGTCGGCGCAGCCGTCGCAGTACCAGGCTGCACCGCTGGCTCGGAAGCTGCGGGCTTGTCAGCTGCAGGCACAGGAGCCTGAGTGGACGTGCCCGGCTGCACCGCCGGGGATTCACCCGACGGAGCCGGGGCCTCAGACTGCGCCGTCGGCGCAGCCGTCGCAGTACCAGGCTGCACCGCAGGCTCGGAAGCTGCGGGCTTGTCAGCTGCAGGCACAGGAGCCTGAGTGGACGTGCCCGGCTGCACCGCAGGCTCGGCCACCGCTTGCTTGGGCGTCGGTTTAGGAGCGGGGGCCTCCGTCGCCGTTCCAGGCTGTACTGCCGGAGCATCGGCTGGGTCTGCGCCAGCAAGTGGGGCGCCCAGCAGGACACCGGCAGCAATGCCGGCTGCGAGTCCTACCACTCGGGTTGTATGCTTCATTCTTTTCTCTCCATTCCGTGCAAGGATGGAGATAACCGCGCCAGCTGCTCTGGCGATGGTTATCTCGGCTCCCCATCTCCAGGCTGTGACTACCAATCAATGCTGGAGATGGGGAGTTCCTGACTTTCGCCGTCAAATGACGACGTTGTTATTCAATTTCTTTCACCGCACCGTTTTAAGGCGCTACCCCCGTAGGTGGGGGCACTGGTAGTGTTGTGCATGGGCGCGTTGCCTTTGCCCGACCGCGAAGGCAACGCGTCCCCTCGTTTTTCTGGGTCTTCCAGAGCGCGCAGCAGGTGTTTGCGCGCACGCCGCTGTCGCGCATCAAGCCTCCTGCGGGACTGGTACCGCCGTCTGGTGTGATCTTCGTAGACGACTCCTCCCCACACGCCAGAAGTCTCCGGCAGGGCTTCTGCGAACTCGCGACACAGGTGCCGCACCGGGCACTGTTGGCAAATTTCGATCGCCTTGGCCTGGCGGGCTTGGACCGCCTCACGACGCTCACTGGATGCCGCGGCATCCCACAGACGCGGCGGATAGACCCCACTCGCGCAAGATCCTGACGCCAGCGCGGAATGGACCCGACGAATGATCTCGATTTCCAGTTGTGATGGGTTTTCATGACTCATGTTCGTCACTTCCGACCTAGTGATGATTGGCTGCTTTACCTGGTGAGATAGACGCTGACGTCGACGGCGTCGAGAAATGCCCATCGACTCGATTGGGCGTACTCCAGCCCAGCGTCTCGGGCGGCGTAGTGGTCGATGGCGACTTGGCCCATGTCGAGATCTGCCGCCGAGACAACGCGGCCTGATGGCAGGGTTTTCGACCAATGCCGACGCGGCGCGGCATCGGGTGACACAGTCCAGGACGGTGGCGAATCCACCGGAATATCATCACGGAAACGGGCCATGACCAGCGCTGTTAAGTGACGGACTGTATCCGGCAATTCTCGACATCCGAGCACATGGCGAATCTGCTCGCGAGTCCAGCCCGCGTCGAGGCGGGCGCGGACGGCCTCCGCGATACGGCGCTGATCACGCGGCGGGATTGCCTGCATAGGCTCCGGCAGCACGTTGGCCAGCAGCGCCGAATCAGCCTGAATCACATCGTTGTGATTCTGCACTCGCCCCGTCGCCTCAGATGCGGCCGTTTTTTGCCCTTCAGAGCGCCCCTGGCGGCTTGGCAACGCAGATTCGGGTTCATGTCCATCCGGGACACTTCGACGCGCCTGAGGCGCGCTGAGCGCCGAACGTTGACGAACCTCGGGTTCACCAGTGCTACGGCGGGCGGCACCGTCAGGTGCGGCCGCCTGCAACCGTTCAGCGACAGGGACAGTCACGGGGTCCTGCCCTGCCGAGCCGGATGGCTCGGCCCTGCGAGGCTCCGCCGAGTCCGGCTGCCCCACTCCGGTGTCCTCGCCGCCGAGCTCCGCTACGGGAGGGGATGGAGGGGAGGGGTTGGTAGTTATATCTTGGTCTTTATTAGCTGTGTCAACTGTGACACTTAAACCCTGGGGGTTTTTGACACTTAAACCTTGTTTGGGTGTCAATTTGACACCTAAACCCTGACCTGCGGTTTTAGATTTCTCGGGTTTAGGTGTCATTTTGACACTTAAACCCTGCTCCACAACCCGAAAGCGGCCAGCGAGCATATCCGGAAGGTTGATGATGTACCGGTTTGAAGCCCTTCTGCTCTGCCCCGCTTCATTGAAGTAGTACCGCTTTTTAACTTCGATAATCCCTAGGTTTTCCAACTCTTTAAGTTGCCTAAGAACAGTCGAACGAGACTGCGCAGTGCGATGCATGATGTCGTCAACCGACGGCCAGCACTCAACGCGTCCATCAGTACGTCGAACGGTCTTCTCGGCATCCGAGTACGGATCAGCGCGGTCAGCAAGCATCGCAAGAGTGAACTTGCACGCAGGCTTGAGAATCTCGACATGATCGACACAGATACCCATCTCAGCGAATCCCATTAGAAGGCACCCCCTAACCTCATCGTTGGCGTGTAAGAATCCAGATCCCTCGGTCGCGCTACTGTGGTTGGCTCACTACCTCCGAGGCAGAACAAATAAAACTCGCTCATCACTGGGCGTCCTCTCCCGGCGTTAGAGTTGAAACAATGGAGCTGTGATCATCAAGAAACCGACGACGCCCGATGACCGAAAAGCGATTAGGCAGTTGCTCGCCAAAGAAATGCCCAAGGAGTGGGAGATAGATATTTCCACTCCCCACTCCCAGCTCGTCGGGGCGTGGGAAAATGACGGTCTCGTAGGTGGCGCGTGCTTGAGTCCATGCGCAGTAGAGGCCGACAATTTGCGCGCGCAGCTTGCCACATTCGTCGATCTCGGCATGATGGACGATTCCAACCTTGCAACCGGTGGCAAGGTAGCGAACTGGATTGAGAACCGGATCATCAAAATCGACATGATTGCCACCGGTCCCGCATGGCGCGGTCACGGTATCGCCCGGAAGGTTGTCGATTACTGCGAGACAATCGCCCGTCAACATCAGTGCGAAGCCCTTATCGCCGCCGTAGCCAATATGGTGTCCCACCGTGTCTTTGATGCGTGTGGCTATCTCACGTGCCCGCCTGAGGTCCGATTGATTCCAACACGGACTGATAGCGACGGGAACTTCTGGACGTATCCAACCTTGGCCCAGGGAAGCGATATTCCCCTGGTAGTCAAAGAACTCGCGCGCGGTGAGGTATTCCTCACTTGCAGCTGGCATGATTGGCATCCCAATCGACCAAGCGAAGTTTTCCCGTTGTCGTAGCAAAAAGGGCTTGCCGACACAGCAGCCCTTCGGCACCTGCAATCGAAACCTGCGGCCAAGGCGATCGCGCTGATTGACTAACGCATATTCAGTCGAGGTTTGTAGCTCACCGCCAACGTAGCGGGGAACAAAAGTCTGTTCCATTAGATTGCACCCCTGTCAGCAGAGTTCACGGCGTATAGGGATCGAGAGAATCCGGTAGCGCCACTGTGGTTGATTGAAGGATGTGGACGCAGGCCCGCCAAGACCTGCGTCCACTGGGAATGCCGGCACCAAGCCCGGTGCCGGGGCCCAGCGGCAACAGCGAGCCCAATCGCCGTCGCCGCAGTCAGGAAGGACAACCAATGCTGTCCAAGCTTTTTTCTTTCTTTCGGCGCACGAGACCGGCTTTCACAGTCGAGATCGTTAACTCTGATGCGGACTATCAAGCAGCCTTGCAGCTGCTGTCCGAACACATCGACGAGCCCACTAACGTGCCGTTTCCACCACTCGGCGGTGACCTCAACTACTTGGGTCAAGGCGTGATCGTCGGCGCATGGGACGAAGCAGACCTTGTTGCGGCTGCCTTCGTTGGTCCCGACGTACAAACCGCCGCAGACGCAGTGCAGTTTGGTCGACCAGAGTACGAGACTGTGTTCCGACGCAGGATTGCTGTAGTCCATGGCATAGCTACACGCCCCGAAAGCCGTCATAAAGGAGCTGCCACTGCTGTCTTGAACTGGATTGCTTCCTTGGCGACGGAGGAGGAATACGATGTCCTTCTTTCCGTGCCAACGACGACCCAATCGCAGCAGTTGTTCGCCAAGTGCGGTTACTGCGTTTTCGATACCGATGTCGCCTTGATGCTGCAGCCCAAGGAGAGCGATAGCCCCATAGCCATTCCGAACTTCGATTTCAGATGGGCGGTAGGCTTCCTCACTGAGGCAGACAGGGCGCATATCCGTGTTGGCCAAGCACTGATACCCACCGGTGCGTCCGAAAACAGTGTTGCGGCCATTCAAGCCAGATGGTTGAGCTGACAAAGTCGATAACTGGCTACCTCGCAGACGGGCAGCCTGCTGCCGCAGCATTGCACGAGTTCGTGCGTAGCTGGGGCGGGATTTCAGCCAAGTGACTGGATCACGTTCAAGCAGATCCGAGCATGCGACTGGACTGTCGCCGACATAGCTACTAGGGTGGCTCGTTGAGAGCTGTTCCCCAGTTTTCACTTGCGCTTTCACTTTCGCCGAGGTGGGGGCGCTTTCTTTGTGGTTGAAGTTCATTAGAATCTGACCTCATTTACTGTAGGAACATGACCAACGGAAAGATCTACGTCGCTGTGACGGAGGACGACTGCCGCGAAATCAGCGCTTTCTTGACCAAAGAAATGAGTGAAGAAGTCTTTATCCCTCGGTTGCCGGGAAGTGTCCGCGAGAGCGCAACCGTCGGTGAGCTCTTTGGATATCGGGAAGATGGCCATCTCGTAGGTGCAGCTTTTTGTCGCCCACTGCGCGAGGAGGCCGAGGCTGTAATACGAAATCCTGTTGTCGAACCAGGCGTCGGCGAAGAGGTATATTCCTGGCTTACGGATCGAGCCAAAATGGTTGAGCTGGTCGCGACAAGTACTGCGCACCGCCGCAAGGGCATCGCAGCTAAGATGCTCAGGACAATTGAGTCCCTGGCGGTCGATGACGGTTGCGACGCGCTTCTCGCCGTCGCTAAGGACTCGATCGCGGCAAATCTTTTCGCCCAGCAAGGCTATTTCGTCTATAAACCGTTGGTCAGCCTCATGCTCACAGCGCAACAGGCCGACGGTATGAAACTGCTCGGGCAGATACCCGGCCTCCCCGATACATTTCATGCCTTGAAAGAAGTCGGCCGATGTGAGCGCTTCTCCTTTGGAGTCCACCATCCTGCAGCCATGCAAAGACAAGACGGGAACCCTGTGATACGAAGCTGCGCTGCACGAGGGTTCAGAATCTACTAGCTGCGCTTTCACCTTCGCTGAGGTGGGAGCGCTTTTCTTTTGCTCGTTCATTACGCAGCACCTCGGACAACCCGTTCCCAAGAATCCGAAGGAATCCTCCAACGCCCAGTAGGCGTTTGAAAGGCTCCCGGTACTCGACCATCGTGACACCAGTCCCGTACCGTCGACGCCGCCAGCCCACCTGGAAATTGACGCCCCGCTTCAGCAGGACTTAGCCACAATAATCCTTCACTTGTAAAATATTTCATTTCATTCATGGACGCCACTCTAGCCGAATCAATCGTAGAACTGCAATAATTCATTGAATTCGTATTGTTCGTTTGCTATTGTGCGATGTATGAACACCGCAAGTCGCAAAACTTATACAGCTAACGAGGCTGTTGGAATCAAGGTCAACGAGTTGATGTTCAGGAACCGCGTTTCCCGAAAGAAGCTCGGAGAGGTTCTTGGCATTACCGGCCAGGGAGTAAGTCGAAAGGTACTAGGACAGTCATCCTGGACATTGGATGAGCTGTACTGCATCGCCGACTACTTCAGTGTCACCGTCCCCGACCTACTCCCCCGTCGCGTCCCCCAAACGCAAGAAACCCCCGATTCGCTTTCGCGAACCGAGGGTTCCAACTTAGTGGCGGGGGCAGGATTCGAACCTACGACCTCTGGGTTATGAGCCCAGCGAGCTACCGAGCTGCTCCACCCCGCGTCAACTGTCCAGCACTCTTGCGAGCACTTACAGCGGGTGTCGGCCTTGCTGACCAACGAGTTAAAACTCTAACACGCACCCCCAGACAAACACCAATCCCCAGGTCATGGCCGTAAAGCCAGAGAACCTGGGGATCAGCGAAAGGAAATAACGGAGGCGCCTACCTACTGCCCGTTGGCCTTCTGGTAATCCGCAGCTGCGCGATCGAGCTCCGCCAGCGCCTGCCCCTGGGCCGCGTAGTCCCCGGACTTCTGGGCGTCGGAAAGCTTCTTCAGCGCATCCGAGATGCGACCGGCGGCGGCGTCGCGCGCGGCAACGTCGACCTTGCGCTGAGCATCCGTCGCGGCCGTATCCTTGGCGCCGTCCGTGCCCGGCTGAGCGTTCTGATCCTTCGCCTGCGCGCTGTCCGCACCTTCTGCCTCGCCGCGGACCTTGGTCACGGCGGCGGGGTCAATACCGACCTGGCTGAGAGCCTCGGCGACCGTCGCCCCGTAGCCGACCTGGCCGCGGTAGGACACGAGGATGCGCAGCAGCTTCGGGAAAGCCGTCGCCTGCTCCTTGCGCTCGGTGTACACCGGCTCGACGTAGAGAATCTCGCCGTCGCCGACCGGGAGGGTCAGCAGGTTACCGTTGGTGACCTTGTTGGTTCCCTCTAGCAGCGTGCGATCCTGGGCGACCTTGTCGGCACTCATCATCGTGTCCTGCGCCTGGCGCGGGCCCATCGTCTGGGTGTTCGTCGGCAGCGCCCGAATGGTGATCTTGCCGTAGGTCTCCGGGTCGGACGACACCGCCATGTGCGCGGTCAGGAACTCACGCTCCAGGCCGCGGTATGCGGAGATCAGCTGGAAGCTGGGCTTGCCCGTCTTCGGGTCGGAGGCCACGACGTAGTACGGCGGCTGCGAGAGCTTCTTCGACTCCGGCGCGGTCGGGTCCGACGGGACCGACCAGAAGGAGTCGTTCGCGAAGAAGATTCCGGGGTCGTCCACGTGGTACTTCGCCATCAGCTCGCGCTGCACCTTGAACAGGTCCTCGGGGTAGCGCAGGTGGTCGCCCAGCTCCGCCGAGATTTCCTTCTTCGGCTTGACGACGCCGGGGAACACGCCCTCCCACGCCTTGAGCACGGGGTCGGACTCATCAAACTCATAGAGCTCCACGGTGCCGTCGTAGGCATCGACGGTCGCCTTCACCGAGTTCCGGATATACGAGACCTCGCTATTGGGCAGCGGACGTGGGGTGCCGTCGGGGTTCACCGAGTCCTGGGTCGTCTGCTGCAGGCTCATGCGCTGCGAGTACGGCATCTTATTCAAGGTGGTGTAGCCGTCGACGATCCACTTGATGCGACCATCAACCACGGCCGGGTAGGTCTTGGTGTCCGTGGTCAGCCACGGCGCGACCTTCTGGACGCGGTCGCGCGGGTCACGGTTGTAGACGATCTTGGAGTCCGGGCCGATGCGGTCCGACAGCAGGATGTTCAGCTCCTGGTAACGGGTCGCGAACATAGCGCGGGCGAAGATATTGCCAACGCCGACGCCGCCGGCGCCGTCGTACGTGAAGTTGCGGCCGTCGGCGTCGTACTCGTAGTCCTTGCCATCGCCATTGCCACCGATGATGGCGTAGTCGGCATCCGAGTTCGCGATGACCGGGCCGAAGTAGATGCGCGGCTGCTTCAGGTTCAGGTTCATGCCGTTCGGGTCCTCGGACTCGAACAGGTCCGCCACCGTGTAGAGCGGGTAGCCACCGCGGGTGGAGCCGGACTCGGAGGCGACCTCGTCGACCTTGTTGGCGGGGGCCGCGATGAAGCCGTTGCCGTGGGTGTAGACGGTGTGGCGGTTGATCCAGTCGTTCTGGTTGCCCTGCAGCGTGCGCGGATTCAACTCACGCGCGGCGACGACGAAGTCACGCGTCTGGCCGTCCACCTTGTAGCGGTCGATCGACAGCGGGTCGGAGAAACCGTAGAAGTTCTTCAGCTGGCGCTGCTGGGTGAAGGTGCGCGGGAGCACCTCCGGGTCCAGGATGCGGATATTGTTCAGCGTCGCACTGTCGCGGGAGATGGAGTCGGCACCGGCCTCCGCAGCCTTCTTGTCGCCCTCCTTCTCCACGGGCACGCCCCAGTCGCGCTGGATGGAGACCTTATCGTCGGTCAGGCCGTAGTGGTAGCGGGTCGACTCGATATTGCGGGCGATGTACTCGCGCTCCTTCGCCGCGCGGTTCGGAGTCACCGAGAACTGCTCCACCGCCAGCGGCCATGCGACGCCGATTAAACCAGCGGAGACCAGCATCAGGACGGTCGCGAACGCCGGGATGGACAGGTTGCGCAGGAAGATGGATGCGAAGAACGCGGCGGCGACCACAATCGCGATAACCAGCAGCGTAATCTTCGCCGGAAGCAGCGCATTGATGTCCGTGTAGGAGCCACCCGTGAAGGTGGCCTGCTTGTTGTTGAGCAGCTCGTAGCGGTCCAGCCAGTAGGAGACGGCCTTGAGCAGCATGAACACACCGGCCCAGGAGGCCAGCTGGGCTCGCGCCGCACCGGAAACGCGGGTCTTCTCCCCCGTCATCGGGTTGCCCGCACGGATCCCGCCGAGGAAGTAGTGCGTCACCAACGACAGCAGGAAGGCCACGACCACCATGAGCACCAGCGTGGAGACCACGAAGGTCAAAAGCGGAAGCTGGAAGGCGTAGAACCCCAAATCCTTGCCGTACTGCGCGTCGGTTTTCCCGAAGGACTGGCGGTGCAAAAAGAGCTGCACGATCTGCCAGTTGCCCTGCCCAACCAGGCCGCCGAGCACGCCGAAGATGAGCGGCAGAGTGACCAGGACCGATTTGGAGCCCGACTCCGCCATCCGTCGATAAGCGGCCTGCGGACTGCGCGGGTCCATCAGCCCCAGATCGGCCGGGCGCCCCTTCCACGCCAGCCACATCGCCGCGAACGTCAGCGCAGCAGCCACGAGACCCACGACGAAGAAGAGGATGATTCGTGTCACCCAGGTCGTCGCGAAGACGCCGCGAAAACCAACTTCGCCGTACCACTGAAAGTCGGCGTAGAGGTTAACAAGGATCGGAATTACGAAAGTCAGGACGGCAATCACCATCACGGCGATGGCGATTCCTCCCGGGCGGCCGTTGCCCGCCTTGGGCGGCCGGGTCGCGTTGAAAGACAACGTCTCTCCTATTCAATTGGGTGATGCGCCGAGGCGCTCATCCGGGGAGTCGATTTTGGACTATTCCTCATCTACTCTAAAGAAAGTTTTTAAGAATTTTCTGGGACCGGGAGAGTAGGCACACATGGACGCAACTTCAGGGGCTCGTGACCACACCAGCCAGCAGGCCCTGAACCGCGCGGTTCGCGAGGCAGTCGAGTACGTCCATGCGGAGGGCTGGGACCATCCCCCAAGCCTGTTCGCGCTCGTCCCCACCACCGCGCTTGCCGACGCCATCGCCGACGACCTCCTGGACAGTTCGCCGTTGACCGTGATTGCGCAAGAGCCCCTCCCCGAGGGCATCGAGGGCGGCAGCCCGGAGCTGGCCGACTTTATCGCCCGGACGTCGTGGCCTGCCGGAGTCGTGGGCGCGGTGCTGGCGCAGGAGGTGCTGATCGTCCCGCCCGAGGAGGCCGAGAGCTTTGGCGATGCGTCTCTCGACGAGGTTCGAGCGCACGCCGATGGGCACCGGGCTCGCCAGGCGAGACTGTTTACGGGAGTCATTACAGATGGCCCGAACCTGACCCTGATCCAGCCACGCCCGACCGAGAGCGAGCTGGAAGCAGCCGGCCCCTTTGCGGAAGATGATATCGAGCTGAGAGACGGATCCGGGCTCGCAAACGGCGTAACGCAAGCGCTCTATGGGACATTTGATGCCTAATGTGACATCTGTGGTTATCATGGTGGGTAAACATCGGTTGACAACACCGACCAAACCGAGTTGTATAACAGAGTGATAAAGACGCACGCTCTAAGCGTCTTCTTATTTTTCGCTTCTCAGAATTAGCGCCAGGCTCGTTCGTACACAGATTTCTAACGAAACTGCACAGAACGAGCCTCGCTCCGAGTCCCCCTTCAAGAGGTTTGTAGATAATGCAGAACAACGTCGTTCGTCGCGCCGCGCTTCCCGTTGCCGCTATCGCTACCATGGCCGCTTCCCTGCTCTCCGGTGGCGTCGCCGACGCCCTTCCGGCTGGCAAGTACGTGGCATTCGGCGACTCCTTCCCGGCCAACCCGGGCCAGGCTGACCCGGCCGTCCCGGGCCGCGGTGGCTGCCCGGTCTCCTCGTCCAACATTGGCACCCACGTTGCCGCCCAGACGGGCCTCGAGCTGCACGACTACTCCTGCAACGGCACCACCGTTTTCATGCCGAACCAGCCTCAGAAGAGCATTATCGGCCAGGTCGATAACGCCATCGCTCAGGGTTCCCTGTCGCACGACACCCAGCTGGCCACCTTCTTCGTCGGCGCGAACGACACCATGCAGGGCGCAATTCTTCCTGTCCCGATGCAGGATGACCTCTACAACAAGAACCTGACCGAGGCTATCCGCAAGGCCCAGGCTGCGGCACCGCAGGCACGCATCATGGTGATCGGCTACCCGGCCTTCACCTCTGCCGACGAGACCCACTACGCCTGCCCGATCAACTCCAACGGCTTCGCGCCGCACATCCCGGCTGGCCTGCTCAACACCGTCGAGATGAACCTGCAGAAGCGCCAGGAGCGCGCCGCCGCCGAGACCGGCGTTGGCTTCGTCAACCTGAAGGAAGTTTCCAACATCGACGTCGCAATGTGCGGCGCTGACGGCGAGCGCCAGGTCTCCGCGATCCTGGACTCCGACACTTCTTCCTACAACATGACCAACCACCCGACCTTCCACGGCTCTCAGGTGATGGGCACCACCATCGCTAACGTCTACAAGTCGACCTTCTAACTGGGCATCCCCCCCCTCTTGCAGGTCTAACTTGATAGGACTGGGAACTCTCATCAACGTCGCCGGCATCATTGCCGGCGGCGTTTTTGGCGTAGCTGTGGGGCACCGGCTCAGCGCCCGGATGCAGGAAACGCTCCTCGCGGCGACGGGCATGTCCGTCATCGGGCTGGCGCTGGCCGGGATGCTGTCGAAGATGTTCACCGTCACCGGCGGCCGCATCGAGGCAGGCGGCACCATCATGCTTGTGGTCAGCCTCGCCGCGGGCGCGGTCATCGGCGAGCTGATCGACCTCGATGGCGCGATTGTCCGCTTCGGCCACTGGCTGCAGGTCAAGAGCCGCAGCAGCGGCGATGCGCTCTTCGTCACCGCCTTCGTCAACGCGTCCGTGACCGTCGCTGTCGGCGCCATGGCAATCCTCGGCGCCATCGAGGACGGCCTGGGCGACCCCAGCATCCTCATCGCGAAGGCGCTTCTCGACGCCATCATCATCGCCGTCATGGCCGCAGCTCAGGGGCGCGGGTGCATTTTCTCTGCCATCCCGGTGGCCATCTTCCAGGGCGTGTTTACCGTCGTGGGATTCCTCGGCGGGGCGGCCCTGCCCCAGCCGGCGCTGGACAACCTCTCGCTGGTCGGCTCCCTGCTCATTGCGTGCGTGGGCCTGAACATCATCCGCGAGCGAAGATTCGCGTCGCCAACCTGCTCCCTGCCCTGGTCATCGCGACCGTCTGGGGGATGTTCTAGTTTCCGACGTGGCTTCTAGGCCTACCGAGGCCTAGAACGACACCTGCATCGCCAGCGCGACGATGCACAGCACCAGCGATAGCGGCACGTAGACGTACCGGCCGACGGCGTACCAGGCCACGCCACGGGTGCGGGCCGCGGACTGATTGACCGCCGCGAGCAGGTCCTCGCGCTTCATTACCCAGAACCAGGACACGGCGCCGAGCGTCGCTCCAATCGGGATGATGTAGATGGAGACCAGGTCCATCCACGGCCCCCAGGAGCTAATCGCCTCCATGCCGAGGCCAGCTCCCAGGCACACCACGCACAGCGCGACCAGGACGGTGCGGCGGGACAGCGTCGGAAAGCGGTGCAGGAAGGACTCGCCCACCGCTTCAAGCATGTTCTGCAGCGAGCTAATGCCGGCGAAGATCATGGCGACATAGAGGATGACTGCGAAGAGCTGGCCGAAGGGGATGCCCTGCAGGATCGTCGGCAGCGTGACGAAGAGCAGGCCGGGGCCCGCGGTGACGTCCATCGAGTAGGCGAAGCAGGCGGGGATAATGACGAGCGCGGCGACGACGGCGGCGATGGTATCGAAAAGCGCGGTCTTCTGAGACACGCGCACCACGTCTTCCTTGTTGGAGAGGTACGCGCCGTAAACAATCATGCCGCTGCCCGTAATCGACAGGGAGAAAAACGCCTGCCCCATCGCCCACAGCCACACCTCGGGGTTGAAGAACGCGTCCGGGTCGACGGTGAACATGAACTTGTAGCCCTCGATTGCTCCCGGGAGGAAGGCCACGCGCACCGCAAGGATGAGGAAGATGATGAAGAACAGCGGCATCATCACCTTGTTCGTCCGCTCAATGCTCTTCGCGCCGAGAAACAGCGTCGCCAGCGTGCCGACGACCACGATCACGTGGAAGGGCACGACGGAGAACCCGGACTCGGAGAAGGATGCGAACCAGGTCGGCGCGCCGGCGCTCATGAGGGTGCCGGTGGCGGAATCGAACAGCGCCTTGAAGACATAGGCCACGATGATGGCGTAGCCGATGGCAATACACATCGAGCCCGCCAGGGGCAGCCAGCCGAGCGCCCCGCCAATCTTGCCGAGTCCTCTCCCCCGCGTCGCCCACGCGTTGCGGTAGGACCCCACCGTGCCGGTGCGGGCGAGGCGGCCCACCGCGAACTCCGTCGGCAGCGCCACCAGGCTGAAGAGCAGCACGAAGAAGACGTAAATCAGCAGGAACGCCCCGCCGCCGTTCGTGCCCAGCTTGTTGGGGAATCCCCAGACGTTCGCCATACCGACGGCCGAGCCCACCGAGGCCAAGATGAAGCCCCAGTGGGTGCCGAAATGGTGCTTGTGGTGGGTTCCAGTGCTGTTACTCACACATCTAACAGTAGCGGTTTAGTACCCCAACTCGTCCATTACCCTGCAGATATCCTGGCCCAGCGCGGCTACTCCCATCCCTCCAGCTGCCCTTCGCCAGCTTCGCGATTTCCATCTGCCAGGTCGGACCGAAGGAGCCCCGGCGCACGCCCAGGGCCTCTAGCTCCGCCCTACAACCGAGGGCGTGGCCGGAGACCGGGTTGACCGTCGCGTTGACGGGGACGCTCACGGCGTCGACAAGCGCGCGCATGTCGGAGGCGGAGGAGACGGCGACGGGATAGACGCTGCGCGCGCCGGCGGACTCCATCAGCTGCACGCGCGCGAGGGCCTCCGCCAGCGGGTCGTCGAAGACCTTCGTGCCGTGCTTGAACGCATCGGTGCGGCCGTTGATGACGACCGGCAGGCCCAGGGCATCTGCGGCCTCGCGCACTCCGGCGATGAAGTCGGCGTGCTCGTCGCGCGAACGCACGCGCCCGCCATCGCGGTGGACCGTGTCCTCGATGTTCAGGCCCACCGCGCCGGCCTCGACCACGCGCTGCAGCAGCGTGCGCGGCGCCAGCCCGTAGCCGGAGTCCACATCGACGCTGACCGGCAGGTCCACCGACGCGGTAATCTGCCGCACGCGATCCATGTACTCGCCGAACGCCATGCGCTCACCGTCCGGCTTGCCGACGGAATTCGCAACGGGGTGGGAACCAATGGTCAGGCCCTTGAACCCAGCGCTTTCGGCGAGCTGGGCGCTCCAGGCGTCCCACACGGTCGGCAGCACAAAGAACTCGCCTGAGGCGTGGAGCTTGGCGAAGGCAGGGGCCTTGTCGCTCAGGTCGTGCGCGAGGGTTTCGGAATTGACAGTGCGGTCAGACTTTTCCATAGCGGCGATAGTAGTCCTCCGCGCGGATTGACGTGCGACCATTGACTACGTAACTGCGCGGACGTACAGTTTTACGTACAGGAGGTACGTCATGAAAACGATGAGCTATACCGAGTCCCGCGCCAACTACGCCCAGGTCCTCGACGACGTCGTCAACGACCGCGAAGAAACCATCATCACGCGCGCCGGACACGAGCCCGTCGTGATCGTCTCCCTCGCGGAGTACGAGTCCCTGCGCGAGACCGCCTATCTTCTCCGCTCCCCTGCCAATGCCCAGCGCCTCCTCGGTTCCATCGACAACCTGGAGCGCGGGCGCGGCCAGCAGCACGAGCTTATCGAGGACTAGCCCGTGATTCTGGTCTGGGACGCCCTAGCTTGGGAGGACTACCTCTGGTGGCAGGCCCAGGACCGGCGGACGCTCAAGCGCATCAACCAACTGATCAAGGACATCGCGCGCAACGGCAACGAGGGCATCGGGAAGCCGGAGGCACTGAAGCACGGGTTGGCCGGATACTGGTCGAGGCGGATTAGCGATGAGCACCGCCTCGTCTACAAGATTGTTGACGACGAAATCCGCATCGCCGCCTGCAGGTACCACTACGGGGGATGAGGTTTTAAGGTGGCGGCCTCTTAGGGCAGCGGCCTGAACACACCCGGTTTTTGCTGCTAGAGTCGGTCTTGTTCATAAAGAGAAGGCGAGAGACCAAGCTCAACGACCCTTCAGCAACCTGCTTGTGAAAGCAAGGTGCTCCAGCTTGACCGATGAATCTTCTTTTTATGTTCGCCAACAATGCGCAACAGAAAAGGAGAATCAATGCGCGGCCAGATTTTCTACGACAGCGGCGCCCTCAAGTCGGTCGCCACGTACAACGGGGACGAGGACCAGTGCTACTACGGCCACTCCTACCCCGTGACAGCCACATTCTTCGACGAGGACGGGCGGGCGCTCCACGCGGGAAAGTTCACAACTTCCAGGTCGGGGCTCGGGTGTCCTCTCGTGGTTGAGCCAGAAGGGTACGGGGCGTTGGGGTAGCTGGCGGGAAAATAGCCACCAAACCAGCAGCCACATACGACAAAACCCCAGCTCAAAAGAGCTGGGGCTCTGCACTCAGTTACTTAGACGTTCATTTTGATACAAGGCTTCAGGTGGGTGCACGAAGCGGCTAAGTGGGTGCAAAAGTCGTGAGGGTGGGTGCACTGGGCACATCTTGAGTGCTTCTGGCTTCAATGTTTTGGACGAATCGCTAGGTAAAGCGGTTCGTCACATCCAACTTCATCAAGGATGAGATTGTCAGGTAGCGGTTGTTGCCACGCTCCAAGAGCTAGGAATACCTTCTGAGAAGACGGCGGTACGTCGAAGGGTGCCTGAAGGTCTAGGTTGACGAACTCATCCTTTGAGCTGTCATGATTCTTGTTGACGGTGAAACCCCAACAACAAGGATGTGTGATTATGCTGAAGGCTTATCCAAAAGAGTTTCAGCAGCAGTGCGTGGACGCGGTTCTCGTGTGGGCAAGACGCGCGAGGAAGTCGCCGCCGAGTACGGGATCTCCTCCTCAGCTCTCACCCGGTGGGTGGCTAAAGCCCAAGGCACCCAAGGCACAGGCCGCGGCTCCCACCTGCGCAAAGCAGACCCGAATTCCCAAGACCCAGCTGAAATGGCCAAACGAATCCGGGAGCTCGAGCTTGAGAAAGAGCTTTTAAAAGAATCAGCGCCTTGCGTGCCAAGGGGCAGTAGAAGACAATTTCTTCCGCGTCATCTAGCACTTCGACAAAGAAGGCGCGACCAAGCCCAGATACTCGGTGACCATGATGGCAAGCGTCCTGGGTATTAGCCGCGCCGGCTATTACGCCTGGAAGAAGCGCCAACACACCCCTGTGGAGGCATCTTCTCCCAGCGGTCACAGACTCGCTATTAGTGCCCGCGTCACAGAGCTGTTCACGGCCAAGCACAAGGGGTTTGCCGGTGCTCGCACTATCTTTGCTGACTTGGTCGCTGAAGGTATCGAAACCACGTTGTACGCGGTGCGCACCATCATGGCGCAGAACAATTTAGTCACGAAGTATCGGCGCAAGAAGGTATGCACCACTATTCCGGATCCTGACGCTGACGTGCGCAAAGACTACCTGCGGCGGATGTTTTATCCCCCAGTACCGACCACGGTCTTGCGCGGGGGATATCACGTAACAGCGCACCCGTGAAGGCTGGATATACCTGGCCACGGTCATTGATCTGGCAACCCGGATGGTCGTGGGCTGGTCCATGGCCGATTCCATGCACTCGATGCTTGTGTTGGATGCCTTGACCATGGCCCATGATCGTGACTTCGTTGCTGGTGGTGCGATATTCCACTCGGATAGAGGCAGCCAGTACACCTCGCAGGCTTTCGCTGACTGCGCCGATGAACTCAATGTTCGCTTATCTGTCGGTTCTGTTGGTGTGTGCTGGGAGAATGCGGTCGCGGAATCGTTCTTTTCCACGCTGAAACTTCACCTGCTGCATGAGCGCAAGCAATTCGATTCCAAGCAGCACGCCCGCTTGGAGACGTTGTCGTGGATTGAGACGTATTACAACCGGCAGCGCCGCCATAGTGCGACCGGCATTATTCCCGCTGAGGCTATGGCCGATTTCCAGACTCTCAACCCCCAATTACTCCCCGAGGCCTTAGCAGCCTAACCAAAACAAACGGGTCTACCCGTCAACAAAATTTGACACAGCCCAAGCGCAGCTGTCGTCAAATACAGGCTACAAGTGTCTACATTTGTTTGCGATACTGGCGTTTTAAGAAATCGGAAATGGCTTCAGTTACATCAAGGGTTCCAGTAGAATTAGGCCACTGTGTGACGATCTCTTCCACGTGCCCAACTAGGGGTGAAAATGCCCCCCCATCTTCTACCTTAAGCCCGATACCTACACGCTCTGAATAGATACCATCCTCAATTGGCCCTGCTGACCATTGAGCTCCACTCGAGGCAATACACCAGGATCCGATGGCAACTAGAACTGCGACAACCTTGTCTTCGTAGCTGCGCTCGCTCTCCAGAATCTCCTCAACCAGTTGGCGTGGAAACGGACGATCCCCGTCCAAAACGACCTCAGGATCATCAAAACTTGCGAGCACAGCTGGAACCGTTTCGCTCTGAAACTTGTACAACCTGCGGGCAAAGAACTGTTCGTACTGCTCAAGCATAAGATTACCTCACAGAGGAGTTGTCATCGATGTCGTCTAATATAACCACCAGTAACCATTGGACCCGAGTTCCGGATGCCAATGACACGACTTATTCCGAGCCCAGTACGCCGTGCTTGGGTCACTGCGTAATGCCGCAAGGGATCTTTCACATTGGTCTCTTGTTTCGTATAAAAACTGCCCGATATCCGCAGATGCAAGGTGTGGACTCATGAAAGAAGCCACAAACATTACCATCGGCATTAAGATCTTGACAAGAATTCTGCGAATTCTGACTCGCATTCCCATTTGCCTGTTGCAATCAGAATTTTCTAGCATGTCTCAATCCCATCAATTCGACCGCGGGAGGGTGCAATATTAGTACGAGTCCCCGCCTTTACCAATTTGCAGCCAGAGTCTGGGGCGAACGCAAAAATTATCTTCACTCGCAAGTCAAACGGGCAATCGTTATATACCTGCACAAATCCCCATTCCGACCGAGCCGAGATACAATCTGGTGCTCTCTCCCCAGCTCGGGTAAGGAGATTTTTACCTTCATTTCCGTCATTTCCGTTTTCCAATGCGGTGTTACCATCTTCATCAACGTAAATGATGACTTCGTCGACCACCTCGTTGCTCGGTACATGCGAAGCTGCATATGAGAAATTCGAAGTCGCCAAAGCAGCGCTGGTCAATAGAGAGCCGACTGAAATCAAGTTCATCACTATTCTCCTTACTCGCTGAAACGGGTACCACCACGGACAATCCGAACATATCAAAGCTAGACAGCTAAGGTAAACAAAACCACAAAGAAAGTTAAATAATATTTTTGCGACTTACACGCCACTACACACTCGCGGTGGCGAGTTAAGGAGCAGTGGCCCAAAAAGTGCCTTGTTGGCCCGGTTCGCCCCCAGATCAGACTAATTTGCTGGATTCTGGTATACCGATTTCGCCGCCAGTGAAGGTGATGGTGATGGTGCCGTCGGGGTCACAGCAGCCAGGACGATTGGGAAGCTCTGCAGGCCGCGCAGGAAATGCTCGGCGAGGACCGTCGCGATGCTTTCGCCAAGGCCTACTCGATAGTGCATCAACTGTGGGAGGCACTACGCCCTGCACCATTCCTGGCTGAATACAAGCGCGATTACACGTGGCTGACTGCGGTCTACCAGTTCACACGCCCAGCAGAGACCTCAAACCGTCTTCTTTGGCACGCTTTAGGAGGTAAGACACTGGCGCTCATTCACGAGCACGTGCAGGTGGACCTATCGCACAGGGACCTGGAAACCATCATCCTGGATGATGATCTGGTGGAAGACCTCATGCTGGGTGGGTGTGGCAGCGTGGACCCGGAGGAACTTGCCAAGATCGTCTCCAAGCGCATTGCCAAACACGCGGGCGATCCTCTGTTCTTGGTCTGGGGAAGCGGCTGCAGAATCTGCGCAAGCGCTACGTCGATGCACAGCAGCACAGTCTGGATTTCTTGCGTGAGCTGCTCGAGCTGGGGCGAGACACCTTGCAGGCAGAGAAGGAAGCTGGCGACTATCCACGCGAGGAGTGCGGCAAGGCAGCGCTTACGGAGTTGTTTGAGACTTTGCGGAGCGAGTCCAAGCCAATCATCGTGAAGAAGGACGTCGAGGAAATCGACAATGTCGTGCGCCAGGTGCGTTTTGACGGCTGGCAGGTATCCAGCGAAGGAGACTGGGAGGTACGCCGCCAGCTGTCGTCAAGTTCAAGATAAAGTCCACCGACGTGTTCGAGAAAGCCCATGAACATATTCGCGAGTACTACTGATCAACCGGCCTATACTTTTTGACGCGGGGCTGAACCGTTTGACGCCGTAGCCTCGTGCGGTCACTGCAACCGCCAAAGAGGCCATGCGGAGGAGTCAATCAACCATCCCCAGGCGACTGCCGACGGCTTCGTTCACCCGACATCATCACTCAAAAACCGGGCTAAGTAAAGAAAAGTGTGTCCACACCCCCACCAAAACCCCAGACCACACCCCCAAAACCACTAACTAATAGCTCCCCACAAGCAATTCACCACACCTTCACCCACAACCGGCCCCCACACTGCTACACACCCACCGATTGGATAAGAAGGATGACCACCAACCGCGCCACATGCACACTATGCGGCCAACCAACAAAGAAAAACGGCACCACCAGCAAAGGAACAACCCGCTGGCGCTGCACCAACTGCGGACACTCCTTCACCCACACCACCCAAACCCACAACAAAAACGCCGCCACCATGGCCCACGTCATCAGATGGGCCACCGGAACACAGTCACTGACCACCATCGCCACACACCACAACACAACCAGGCAAACCCTGCACCACCGATTCCAATGGTGCGGGTGGATCATCCCCACACCCCACATCGACATCTGGCGCATCCACGACCAAATCTTCCTCGACGCCACCTACCTCAACAGCGGCTGCCTCCTCATCGCCGCCAGTAAAACCCACGCCATCAACTGGACCTGGGCCAGAAAAGAAACCACCACCGCCTACACCGAACTACTACGCCCCATAGCCCCACCACTCATCGCCGTCATCGACGGCGGACAAGGCGCCCAATCAGCCATCCACCACTGCTGGCCCACCACCCGCATCCAACGCTGCCTCGTCCACGCCCAACGAACCATCCGCCGGCACACCACCAGCGCACCCCGCACCGACGCAGGCAAAACCATCTACCACCTAGCCCTGCAACTCACCCACATCACAGACCTTGACCACGCAGCCAAGTGGGTCCAACACCTCCACGAATTCGGCCACACCTACCGGGCATGGATGAACGAGAAAACCACCACCCGCGACCCCACCACCGGCGCCTCCACCAGGGTCTACACCCACCAACGCCTCCGAGCAGCCTACCAATCCCTACTATCACTACACCGCCGGGACCTGCTGTTTACCTACCTGCAACCCCCACCAGAGACCATCAACCCCAACGAACTTGCAGCGACCACAAACAGCCTCGAAAGCGGCATCAACGCCCCACTGAAAGAACTCGCACACAGACGCCGAGGCCTATCACAACCACACCAACGCACCGTCATGGACTGGTGGCTCTACCTACACACAGAAGTCCCCGACGATCCAGTACGAATCGCCAGGGACCAACGATGGGGACAAGGCGCACTTTCCACAGCAACAGACTTGCTCACCCACGACACCACGGCCACTACCAATGACACCGGTGCACCAGCAGAATACGACACCGACTACCAACACAACCTCGGCATCCAACACGGCTGGATCAAATAACCCGGACACGCCCGGGAAAGACACACATTTCTTTACTTAACCCCAAAAACTGCTCCAGAAAACAAAAACGCCACCCCGTATACTTCCCGGCAGAACCAGGATTCTTTGTATCCAGAGTGACGTCCTTTTGGTGGAGCTGCCGGGAATTGAACCCGGGTCCACCGCCAACTTGCCAGGGCTTCTCCGTGCGCAGTTCGCGCATTCGCCTCTACTCGGCCCTCCGGCTCAGGCAAACATGTCCGGATGACGGGCCCAGCCACAAGTTAAGAAGATCCCCTGTGAGCCTTGCGACACACCCACCGGGCGAGCCCTTTTTAGTCGATGCCAGGGTCCGAGCCAAAGGGCAAACCCGGTCTGACAGACACGCTAGTCGCTAATTAGGCAGCGAGAGCGTAGTCGCGCTGAGTGTTCTCGGCGCTTAATCAGTTGCTGCGACGCTTACGGTGGTCTCTAGCCTGCACCGGCACGCTTCCCCTGGCTCACTGCACGGTGTCGAAACCATATCAGCCCCTTGCAGTTCCTCCGGGCGAGGGATTGTGCATATCGCCCGGTGGACACTCCACCATAACGCAGGCCAACACCGCCGGTCAAGGTGCAAAAGCTAGCCCTGGATTCCCTTGATGCGGCGCCCCAGCTCGCGGGTCGCCTCACGCTCCTCAGTGCGACGCTTGATGTCCTGGCGCTTGTCGTAGTCCTGCTTGCCTCGCGCGAGCGCCAGCTCGACCTTCAACCGGCCGTCCTTGAAGTAGAGCTTCATCGGCACCAGCGTGTTGTTGCCGTCGCGGACCTTGCCCCACAGGGAGTCGATCTCCTTGCGGTGCAGCAGCAGCTTCCGGCTGCGCCTCGGCGAGTGATTCGTCCACGAGCCGTAGGAATACTCCGGAATGTGCAGCCCGCGCAGCCAAATCTCGCCGTCGTCGATGGTGGCGAAGGCGTCGTTCAGCGAAGCCTTGCCCTCGCGCAGGGCCTTAACCTCGGTGCCGACGAGGACCACGCCGCACTCATAGGTGTCGAGGATGTTGTAGTCATGCCGCGCACGACGATTGGTGGCCACCACCGCGTTGTTGGCGCTGACCTTTTCCTTCTTCGACTTCTTCTTGCCCATAACCCCGCTAACTCTAGCCGAGAACACGCTGGCAGGACAAAGTAATGACACCGCCAATAGCGCTTGCCGACGGCCCCACGGCCCCGCGCCTCAACAATGCGGGCAGCCCCTTCATGCGCCCGAGAAGAAACGGGGAATCTCGCCGCTTCCTTTGTGACGCACGTTACTTTCCCCTACTCTTTTACCCACAGCTTTATACAACTATTAGCGATTTGAAGAGGTCTTGAGGCAATGTCCGATTCGACAAACGGCGCGGCGCCGGCCCCGGTCACAGCACCACCACCGGCACGACCGAGCACCAGAATCACGAAAACCAAGCAGCCAACCAACCCCCGCACGCGCCACCGAAGGGATTCCTGGCAACACTCGAACGCATCGGCAATGCGTTGCCGAACCCCTTCTGGCTCTTCGTCATCCTGGCGGGCGTCATCGTCGTATCCTCCTGGATCGGCTCCGCGATCGGGATGAACGCGAAGGACCCGGCCTCCGGCAAGACCATTCACGTCGAGAACCTCGCCACCTCCGCCTACCTGCAGAAGATGATCTCGGAGGCGGTCAGCAACTTCACCGACTTCGCCCCCGTCGGCCTGATCCTGGTCTGCATGCTGGGCGTCGCCGTCGCCGAGTACTCGGGCTTCATCGGCTCGGCGATCCGCGCCGCGATCGCGAAGGTGCACTCCCCCGTCCTACTGACCTTCATCGTCGCGCTGGCCGGCGTGACCGGCTCGATCGCCTCCGACGCGGTCTACGTCATCCTGATTCCTCTGGGCGCGGCCTCCTTCGCCGCCGTCGGCCGAAACCCCATCGTCGGCGCGATGGTCGCCTTCGCGGCGTCGTCGGCGGGCTTCAACTCCTCCCTGGTACTCAACATCACTGACGTGCTGCTGGCGGGAATCTCCACGCAGGCGGCGCAGTTCGTCGACAAGTCCTACGTCGTCTCCCCGCTGGCCAACTACTTCTTCACCATGGCCTCGGCGGTCGTGCTCGCGCTGATTATCACGGCCGTGACGGAGCTATTCATCACCAAGCACGTCGAGAAGACCATTCACGCCGACCACATCGACCACTCGGCGGCCGAGTTCACCAAGCCCGGCGCGTCCGAGGAGTCGGCACAGGAGGCTGCGACCGACTCCGACACTGCAGAGACCACCGGCCGCGACAAGCTGAAGCTCTCCGACGACGAGCGCCGCGGGCTGCGCTTCGCCAATATCGCCTCGCTGGTCTTCCTGGCGCTGTGGTTCGCCGCACTGTTCATCCCCGGCTCCCCGCTGCGCGGCGAGGGCGATGGCATTCTCAACTCCGTGCTGCTTACCGACGTGGTTGTCTCCATTGCGGCATTCTTCGCCATCGCCGGCATCGCCTACGGGCTCGGTGCGAAGACGATCACGTCCTCGGCTGACGTTCCCGCGTTCATGGAGCGAGGCCTGGGCACCCTGACCACCATGATGGTGCTCTTCTTCGCGGTCGCCCAGTTCACCGCCTACTTTAAGTGGTCCAACATCGGCCAGTGGACCGCCATTAAGGGCGCGGAGTTCCTGACCCACGCGAACCTGCCTCCGCTGCTGCTCTTCGCCGCGTTCGTGCTGATGGTCGCCGTGCTCAACCTGCTGATCACCTCCGGCTCCGCGCAGTGGGCGCTGATGGCGCCGGTCGTTGTCCCGATGCTGATGTACGTCCAGGTCACCCCGGAGGTCGCCCAGCAGCTCTTCCGCATCGGCGACTCCCCGACCAATATCATCACGCCGATGTCTCCCTACTTCGCCCTAGCGCTGACCTTCCTGCAGAAGTACTACAAGCCCGCGGGCGTCGGCACGCTGATGTCGCTGGCGATCCCCTACTCCCTGTTCATGCTGGCCGGCTGGTTCCTCTTCTTCGTCGTCTGGTACCTTGCGGGAATCCCGCTGGGCCCGGGCGTGCCCGTCCGGTAGGACGCCAAAGTGCCGGTGCGCTAGCTCACAACCAACTACCCGGTGCGGGATTGGTCGAATTTTTCGATCAATCCCGCGCTTTTTTATACCGATCGGGCTTAGTATTGCCTACGTCGCCGCGCACCAAGTGGCGTCGGAAAGCGAAACGATAATCAGCGACCAAAAGAGGCGTTCAGCAAGCAATGGCAACCAAGCACCTGAAATTCACCGGATCGACCGGCGTCACCCTCGCCGCGTCCATCGACCTTCCGGAGGGCAAGCCACGAGCGTGGGCCCTGTTCGGCCACTGCTTCACCTGCAACCGCATGGTCCCGGGCGCCTCGCGCACCTGCAAGGCGCTGGCCAAGAAGGGCATCGCCGCCTTTAGGTTCGACTTCACCGGCCTCGGCCAGTCCGAGGGCGACTTCGGCGAGACCACCTTCCAGACCAACATCGACGACCTCAAGGCAGCCTACGACTACATGGCCGCCGAGCTGGAGGCCCCATCGCTGCTGATCGGACACTCTCTGGGCGGCGCGGCGGTGCTCAACGCCGGGCGCGACATGCCGGAGGTCAAGGCCGTCGCCACCATCGGCGCGCCCTTCGACCCGGCCCACTCCATCGTGCGCATCGCGGGAGACATCTCCACGGTCGACGAGTTCGGCACGCAGGTCCTCCAGATCGAGGGCCGTGGCATCCCGATTTCCCGCGAGTTCCTGGAGGTCCTGGCCGACTACAACCCGGAGGAGTACATCGGCCGACTGCGCAAGCCGCTGCTGATCCTGCACTCTCCCACCGACCAGACCGTCGGCATCGACAGCGCCCAGAAGATCTTCCAGGTCTCGCGCTACCCGAAGTCCCTGATGAGCCTCGACCGAGCCGACCACCTGCTCACCCGCGCGAAGTCCGCAGCACGGGCCGCCGACCTCATCTACGCCTGGGCCGACGCCTACCTGCCTGCCGAATAGTGGCCTGCCGAGTAAAGGCCTGCCGACGCAGCCGGGCACTGCCGTAGACTCGGGTCCGTGGACTCGCACCAGCACGATCATCACCACGGGCATTCACACGGGCCCCAACACAGCCACCACCATGACCACGCCCACGCCGACCCGGCTAGCGTGCCGACGCGAAGGCTGCTCTCCGTCGCGGCCCTGACGCTTGTCGTCTTCGTCGCCGAGCTGATCGGCGGCCTCGTCTCCGGGTCGCTGGCGCTGCTGGCGGACGCCGGACACATGGTCACCGACTCCGCCGGGCTGGTCATGGCCGTGGTCGCCATGGCCGTCGGCAAGCGGGCGCCGGACCGGAGAGCGACCTACGGGTACAGGCGGGCGGAGGTCATCACCGCGCTGGCCAACGGGCTGACCGTCTTCGGCATCGCGGTGTTCATCCTCTGGGGCGCGGTCGCGCGCTTCGGCTCCGCGGAGCAGGCGGACATTCAGACCACGCAGATGCTCGTCGTCGCGACAATCGGCCTGATCACCAACATCGTCGCGGCCGTGCTGCTGGCGGCGCCGTCGAAGCAGAGCGTCAACGTCCGCGGCGCGTACCTGCACGTGCTAGTCGACGCCGCAGGTTCCGTCGCGGTGATCGTCTCGGCCCTCGTCATCGCCACGACCGGATGGACGGCGGTGGACTCGGTCGTCTCCATCGTCATCGCGCTGCTGATCGTGCCTCGCGCCTGGACGCTGGTTCGCGAGTGCTTCGACGTGCTCCTCGAGCGCACCCCGCACGGCGTCGACACCCGCGCCATCGCCGAAGACTTGCGGGGCCTCCTCGGCGTCGCCGACATCCACGACCTGCACGTCTGGTCCCTGACCGGCTCCGACCTGCTGGCGTCGGTCCACCTCGTGCTTGCCGACGACGTCGCCCCCGGCGACGAGCACGCCCTCCTCGACCGCGCGCAGCACTTGCTTCACGACGCCCATGGCATCGAGCACGCGACGGTGCAGATAGAAAAGGCCGGGCACTCAGATCATGAGTACCCGGCCCACAGTTAGCCTAAGCCTCCACGAGCTGGACGGCCCCGGCACGGGGCGCGGCAGATTAATGCTCGCTAGTGCTCGTTAATGCTTGCTAGTGCTTGCCCAAAATTGCGTCTAGCTCACGCGGGACCACCTTGCCGACGGCGTTGCGCGGCAACTCATCCATGAAGATCACCTTGTCCGGCACGGAGTGGTCGGCCAGGTGCTCACGGACGTACTTCTGCAGGTACTCCTGGTCGAGCTCCTTGCTGACCTTCGAGCCAGAACGAACCACGTACAGATAGAGGTCAGCGATGATCTCGTCGTTCTGGATGCCACGGCAGTAGCAATCATCGACGCCCGGGATGGAGCCAATGATCTCCTCGACCTCGCGGGGGAATACATTCTCGCCGCCCTTGATCACCATGTCGTCACTGCGACCGGAGATGTAGAGGTACCCCTCGGAATCCAGGTAGCCACGATCGCCGATCTCAAACAGGCCGTCGATCAGGGTGTACTTGTCCTCCGGGTTGAGGTAACCGGTGAAGGTCTGCTCCTGGCAGGTAAAGATGCGACCGACCTGGCCAGCCGGCAATTCCTTGTCGTTATCGTCGTAGATGCGGACGATCGCACCAGCAGCCGGGCGGCCCGCCGAATCCGGGCGAGTCATCAGATCCTGGCCGGTTGCAATCGAGGTCAGGCCAGCCTCGGTGGAGCCGTAGAAGTTGTATACGACCGGGCCGAAGCGGTGAATGAGCGTACGCACCAACCACGCGGGAATAGCGTTGCCGGAGGAAACGATAAACTTGAAGGGCCCCACCTTGTGGCCGGGCTCATCGTCGAGAACATCCTTGAACTGGCGCAGGAAAAACGCCGCCGAGATCAGGCCGTTGACGTTGTACTTCTCGCACTGCTCGATCATCTTGTGCGCATCGAAAACACGCATCGTCACAATGGTCGCGCCGGTACCGAAACCGATCAGCACGTTCGCCCAGCCCCAGGCGTGGAACATCGAGGCCGACTGCTGGATGACCATATTGCGACGCCACGGGATGCGCTGCGCAATCGCACCGACCGAGTTCGGGGTCTTCGGCTCGTCGCGCAGGACGCCCTTCGGGATGCCCGTAGTGCCGGACGACATGATGATGATACGCCCCTGCTTCGGGGAATCCTCGATCTTCGAGTTACCGCCCTGCGCGGCCAGATCTTCCATAAACAGCCAGTGAGACGGAACCTTGTTCCGGGTCTCCGGGTCACTGACATGAGTAATGACGACGGTCAGATCCTTCCGGTTCTTCGGGATGCGATCGATGAACTCGTCATCGATGAACATGAAGGAGACGTCGTTCTGCTCGATGATGCCGTCAATCTGAGCCTCCGAAGAGCCGACATTCATCAGCATGATCTCGGCGCCGATCAGGCCCTTGACCGCCATCGGGACGATGATTCCACGGCCATTGCGTGCGATGATGCCAAATTTGGTTTCAGCGGTCATACCGCGATCCATCAGAGCACGGGCCACGTTCTGGCACATGTGGTCCAGCTCCGAGTAGGTCAGTTCTCCGCCATCGTCAACGAGCGCCAACTGGTCCGCGTAGCGCAGGGCGCCCATGTGGATCAGGCCGCCGACCGCGAAGCGCCAACGCCGCAGAGAATTGAGCATTTCGACGGACTTCTTGACGTTTGGGGGAAAATAGAAGCCACCGGACTTCAACAGTGGCGGAAGCGTCTGAAAGAAAGCCTTGACCTGTACAGCAAGGGGAAGATGCGGCGGTTCCGGCTTATGCGACATGAATAGACCTCTCTACTTTCTCTCTCCCCTAGCCCCGTTGAATTCCCTCACCGGGGAAGACGCCGACGGGCCGTCCAGGATTTAGAGCGCGACAGCGCGATACCAGCAGTGTGATACCGGCTAAGCATCAAAAAAATTTCTCATTGCCCACCCGGTAGCGGAGGAACTCAGACCTACTTCCTGCGGACGCTTCCATGGTTACCCCAACTTTGGAGCGAATTTTTCGTATCGAAAGTAATAATCTGTGATACACCCGTAACCGGATCGTAACAAAAACCAGTTACCGACTATACACGGCCTAGCTGCAATTTCATATCTATTTCTCAGACTTTACCCACCACCTGGGCTTTTACGCGGGCCAAACGGCTACCCCTCGTTCGCTGGACCCCGATTGAAATTCGGGCAAAAGGTGAACGCTAAAAACCGATTCCCGGATTACTCCTCGAGCATCTCTCCCAGCTCTAGCCACTCGAGCTCGAGGGCATCTCGCTGCGAACGCACCTGCGCGGCCTGCGCATCCAACTCCGCCAGCTTTTGAGTGTCGAGGTTAGCGACGTCCGCGCTGACCCTCGCCATCTCCTCATTCAGGCTTTCCTCCGTTGCCGACAGTTTGGCCATCTTCCGCTCAATTGCGCTCATCTTCTTCGTCATGGCGTGACGGGAAGCGGAGGACAGCTCCTCGGCCTCCTCCTCGGCCTTCTCGGCCCCCTGATTGCCCTCCTCCGACCGGCCGGACCTGCGGGCCAGGTACTGCTCAATGCCGCCAGGCAGATTGGTTAGCTTCCCGTCCCCAAAGAGCGCCCAGGTCGAATCGGCGATCCGCTCGATCAGGTAGCGGTCGTGGGAGATGACAACCAGAGTTCCCGGCCAGTTATCCAGCAGATCCTCAAGCTCCTGCAGGGTATCGATATCCAGGTCGTTCGTAGGCTCGTCAAGCAACAGGAAATTCGGCTCGCTCATCAGCACGCGGGTCAGCTGTAGGCGACGCCGCTCGCCACCGGAGAGGTCCCTAATCGGGGTACGCTGTCGCTTCGGGGAGAAGCCCAAGCGCTCTGCCAACTGCGAGGCACTGATCTGCTTTTTTCCGACCTCGATATAGGTCGCAACGTCCTCGACGGCGTCGAGAAGCCTCATATCGAGGTCGAGGTCGTCGAGCTCCTGTCGGAGCCACCCGAGCCGCACAGTCTTCCCCTCTACGCGGCGGCCACCTGCGAGGGCGTAGTCACCGGCGAGGGCACGCAGCAACGTCGTCTTGCCGGAGCCGTTGACGCCGACGAGGCCGATGCGCTCGCCCGGGGCCAGGCGCCATGTCGCGTCCTTCAGCAGCGGGCGCCCATCCGGGGTCTGCAGGTCCGCGTGCTCGAGTTCTACGACCACCTTTCCCTGCCGACGCTTGGCAAAGGCCATCAGCTCCACGGAGTCTCGCGGTGCCGGAACATCGGCGATGAGTGCTTCGGCGGCCTCGATGCGGTACCGCGGCTTCGAGGTTCGCGCGGGCGCTCCCCGCCGCAGCCAGGCCAACTCCTTTCGGGCCAAATTCTGGCGCCGTTGCTCCGCGGCGTCCGCCTGGCGGGCCCGCTCAGCGCGGGCGAAGGTCCAATCGTTATAGCCACCGTCGTAGAAATCGACGGTTCCGTCGTGCACCTCCCAGGTGCGCGTGGCGACGGTATCCAGGAACCAACGGTCGTGGGTCACCACAACCAGGGCCGTGCGCCGCGAGAGCACATGGTCCGCCAGCCACTGCACGCCCTCGATGTCCAGGTGGTTGGTCGGCTCATCCAGAATCAGCAGGTCCAGGTCCTGGACAAGTGTCGCAGCCAGGTTCACGCGCCGACGCTCGCCGCCGGAAAGGCTCCCCACCTTAGTGTCCATGCCCAGGTCATTAATGCCGATGCCCGCAAGCACCTCGCGAACCTTGGCGCTTCCGGCCCACTCGTGCTCGGCCAGGCCCAGCGGAGCGATGACGCAATCGAACACGCTCGACTCAGGATCCAGTTCCGCCCCCTGCGTGACATGCGCCATCCGGAGATCGTTCGCCCTAGAGATCCTCCCCGAATCCACGAGTTCGACTCCCGCCAGAATCTTCAGCAGCGTCGATTTGCCGCCTCCGTTGAGGCCGACGATGCCAATCCTGTCGGAGTCCTGAACCCCGAGGCTGACGCCGTCGAGGAGTGTCTTCAGGCCGAAGGATTTAGAAATATTCTCGCAATTAATCAGATTCGCCATGATGGTTATTCATTGTGCCCCAATCGGCGTCGGCAAGCACACGTCGGATGTACCAAACGACGGGGAGCTGATCGAACTCCTCCCGGGTGACCCAGCAAAAGTTCGGATGCTCGTCGCTCAGGCGCACCGGCACGTGATCGTCGGCCTCTTCCACCAGGTAAGTCACGGTGTGGAAGCGGAAGTCGTCGCCCTGGACGTCCTGATTGGAATAGTGCGCCAGCTCGGTGACCGCGGCGGCGGCAAGGCCGGCCTCCTCGCGCAGCTCTCGCGCCGCAGCTTGCGCGGGCTGCTCCCCCGGATCCAGTTTCCCGCCGGGCAAGTCCCACTGACCGCCGAGGAAGCCGTCGGGGTCGCGCTTGAGAAGCAGGAGCCGCTCGCCACGGAACACGACGCAATTGCACACCCATCCGTCGGCGGGCGGCCAGCTAGCCGTGGAGTCCAGGCCCCTCTGCTCCAGGCGCCCGGTCAGGCGTCCCCACTCGTCGCGCGGCAGGCTGGGCTCAGCCCCGGCGCCCTTCAGCGGCCGTTGTGCCGCGAGGTCCGGGTTGGCTGCGCTTCCATCCGTGCTGCTCATGAGGCTGTCTCCCAGTGCTGATTATGTGGCCAGCTTAATTTTTGTCTGCGTGTCTCTCCTGCCTATTATTCCGCAAGAGTTATTCCGCCAGAGCCCCACCGACAAGCCCGCCGCCAGGGTTGGAATCGAGCTAGCGTGCCTGCTCCGCCAAACGCACGAAATCGGCAATGGTCAGCTTCTCACCGCGGAGCTTCGGGTCGATACCCGCCGCCACGAGCGCCTCCTCCGCGGCGGCACCGGATCCGTAGACGCCGGACAGCGCGGCCCTCAGGGTCTTCCGGCGCTGAGCGAAAGCGGCGTCGATAAGCGGCCAGAGCCGAGCGCGGAACTCGGGCGAAATCTCCCAGGGGGCCTCCCCCGCCTCGGGCGTGCCGTAGCAGTCGATGCGGACCAGGCCGGAGTCCACCTTCGGGACCGGCCAGAACACGTGCGGACCAATCGCGCCGGCGCGGCGGACCTTACCGTAGTAGGACGCCTTGACGCTCGGCACGCCGTAAATTTTCGAGCCCGGCTGCGCAGCGAGGCGGTCGGCCACCTCCGACTGGACCATCACCAGAACTCGGTCGATGGACGGTAGCTCCGCCAACATATGCAGGAGGACCGGGACGGAGACGTTATACGGCAGATTCGCCACCAGCGCATCTGGCTGGATTGGAAAGTCCGCGCTGCGCACGGTCAACGCATCGCGATTCACCAGATGCAGCTCGCAGCCCGGCGCGCGCTCGGCGATTGTTTGCGGAAGGCGCGCGGCCAGCCGCTCGTCAATTTCGACGGCCGCGGCGCGGCCGCAACGCTCCAGCAGCCCAAGCGTCAGGGACCCCAACCCCGGACCCACCTCAACCGGGTAGGCATCCTCGGGTAGCTCGGCAGCAGCAACGATCCGGCGGACCGTGTTGGCATCGTGAACGAAGTTCTGTCCCAGCTTTTTCGTCGGGACGATATCTAATTCCGCTGCCAGCTCGCGCACGTCGACGGGGCCGAGGAAAGAAACGTCTGCTCTAGTCACGAGTAGATAGTCTAGAGAATTACAACCTAGCGAATACCCAGCGACGCGGTGCATGCTGGCCACGCGCCCCATCCCTGACTGGCCTGCACCTTCTCAGCAACCGCAATCTGCTGTTCGCGGGATGCCTGCGAGGCACGCGGGGCGTATTCGGTCCCCCCATAAGCAGCCCAGGTAGAATCGGTGAACTGCAGGCCGCCGGAGAATCCGTTACCGGAGTCAATGGCCCAGTTTCCGCCGGACTCACACTGAGCCAACTGGTCCCACACCCCATAACCAGCGGCGGGGGCCGCGATACGGGGCTTGGTGCCCTGGCGGACGATCGACGTCCCCGGAGCCTTGAGCTCCTTTTCCTGCACAACCTCACGGGCCAGCTCGGTGCCATCGCGCGAGGTGACCTTGAGGGTCACCTCCTTCTCGCCTGCCTGACCTCGTGCTCGACGACGCGTTCGTCCTCGAGCATCTCGGAGTCCTCGATGATCTGCTCACGGGAGCGACCTCGGCCCGCTGCGTGAGGGTCTTCTCAATCAGGCGGGAGACAACGACGTGTAGGCCGTCGGTCAACTCGGTGTCCGCGGCCGGGGTCACCGAATCGCCTTCCGCCAACGTGATGCCCCGCTGCTGCAGCAGCTCGCCGACGGTGCGTGCCGCGACGGAGAGGTTGGCATCCTTGGCGTCATCGGTCAGCACGACCTTCTTCGCGCGGGTGACCTCGAGCTTGAGCCCCTCTGCCGGAATCTTGCCCACAGGCGCCTTCACGCGATCCTGCGTTCCGACGGACTTGTCGGACGCCAGAGACTTCAGCAGCTCGTCGACGGTGACCGCGTTCGTCTTGACCTCGGTGGGCTTGCCGTCAACGACCAGGGTGACGGGCTTGGCGGAGCGGTAGACCAACTTACCGCCATCCGCAGGGTTGCCCTGGCGCTCCACCACATCACCCTGCTGTGCGGACACCCCGGCCTTTTCCAGGATCGCGTAGTCGTTGTCGGACCACGTCGACACCTGCTGGATAGCGCCATCGACCTCGACCGTGACAGTTTCGTAGGAAGCTGCGGCGATTGCGCCACCAGCAGCGAGGGCCGCTACAAGGCTGCCCGCAGCGACTTTGGAGGTAACGGATACGTCGCCACCGACGCGGTTGAGATGACGCTTTTTCGCAGCACTCACTGGGACAATCACAGCCTTTCGGGGAAGGTAAAGGGCCCGCCTCGCCCCCGGCGTAGTACTCGGACGGGCAATGCTTTTAAGTCACGATACGGTAAAGATAGCGTGATGTCTAAACAATTTTAGAAAAAGTGACACGCAATACAGAGAGCTGATGCGCTTGTGACCTGGGGTGACGCCAGGGACGCTAGATGTGAGAGCTCCAGGCGCAATGCAGAAACTGCTGGCACTGCGGAGCTGCTCCCCGCGGGGGAGCACCCCGGCTGCAGAGTATTTAGAACTCGGCTTACAACTCGATCCCGTACACACGCGCCGCGTTATCGGCCAGCATCCGGGCCATCTCCTCGGCCGGGATTCCCCGGGCCTCGGCCATCGCGCGGGCCTGCCAGCCGATAAAAGTCGGCTCGTTGCGCGCACCGCGGAAGGGCTCCGCGGTCATGTACGGCGCATCCGTCTCCACCAGGAGCTGCCCCGCAGGGGCCTCGGCCACGGCCTGGCGCAGGTCCTCGTTGCGCTTAAACGTGACGTTGCCCGTAAAACTGAGGATGTAGCCGCGCTCGAGCGCCTGACGGGCAACCTCGATCGGGGACGAGAAGCAGTGCAGAATCGCCGTGCCCTCGTATCCATCCAGCGCCGCCATCAGGTCGACGTCGGCGTCGCGGTTGTGAATCATCAAAGGCTTGCCGACGCTCGCCGCCAGGTCCTTGTGCCACTCCAGCGCGGCAAGTTGCTCTTCCTTGGAGGCGCAGCCATCCAGTGAATCCAGCCAGTACCAGTCCAAGCCGGTCTCGCCAATCGCTACGACGCGCGGGTCCGCGGCCATCTCGGCCAGCCGGGCCTTGGCGGCGTCGTCAAGCTCGGCGGCACGGGTGGGGTGAATCGCGACTGCCGCCCACACGCGCGGGTGCGACTGCGCTGCGGTGAAGGCCAGCTCGGTCTCCGGCATGCCGTCGCCGACGGTGCACACGCCGACCACTCCGGCGGCGGCCGCGCGATCCATCAGGGCGGCGACCTCCTCGGGGGTCTTCGCGCCGCAGGAGGCCAGGTGCGTGTGCGCGTCGAACAGCGGGGTCAGGTACTCCGCTGGCTCCGCTACCTTGCGCTTGCGCTTGCCCATAATTCCGTACTGCCCGCCTTGCCCGCTCGCTAACTACCTACTTGACCTGCGCCCACTCGGGGCCGTTTTCCGCCAGCTCCGCGTCGAGCTTGGTGAAGATCGGCTTCGGCTTGGCAAGCGGCGTGCCAGGCTCCATGTCGAAGCGACGCCAGGCGGCCTTCTGGTTGACGTAGTCGCCCATGATCACCGGGTAGGTGCGGCCAGCAGCCGGGACGCCGACGCCCACGGGCTCGACCGGCATGTCGTCCTCGACCTCGCGGATCTCCGGCATAGCGGCCCAGACGCCCTCGCCGCCGAGGGTCTCGTAGACCTTCTGCGCCGACGACGGCAGGTACGGGGTCAGCATCACGTTGGCGTCGCTGACCGCCTGCAGCGCGGTCCACAGCACGGTGGCCAGGCGCTCCCGCTGCGACTCGTCCTTGGCCAACTTCCACGGCTCCTGGGCGGCAATGTAGGCATTGGCCTCTCCCACCAGGTGCATCGCGGCGGTAATGCCCGCGCGGAAGCGCGAGTGCGACAGGGCCTCGCCGGCCTCAGTAAAGGTGCGGTCGGCCAGGTCCAGCAGAGCGCGGTCGGCGTCGGCCAGCTCGCCCGGGGTCGGCACCTCCTTGAAGTTCTTGTAGGCCATCGACACGGTGCGGTTGACCAGGTTGCCCCAGGAGTTGGCCAGCTCGTTGTTGACGCGGCGAACAAACTCGTCCCAGGTGAAGTCGGTGTCCTGATTCTCCGGGCCGGCCACGGCGATGAAGTAGCGCAGCGGGTCCGGGCCGAAGTCGGCCAGGAAGTCCTTGACGTAGATCACCACGCCCTTCGAGGAGGAGAACTTCGAGCCCGACATGGTCAGGTACTCGGAGGAGACGACCTCGGTGGGCAGGTTCAGCTGGCCGTACTCGCCGGCTTCGCCGCCTCGGGAGCCCTCGCCGCGGTAGCCCAGCAGCTCCGCCGGCCAGATCTGGGAGTGGAAGGTGATGTTGTCCTTGCCCATGAAGTAGTAGGACAGCGCCTCCGGGTCGGTCCACCACTTGCGCCAGGCCTCCGGGTCGCCGGTGCGCCAGGCCCACTCGATCGACGCAGACAGGTAGCCCACCACCGCGTCGAACCACACGTAGAGCTTCTTGGCGTTGTTATCGCTCCAGCCCTCCAGCGGGATCGGCACGCCCCAGTCGATGTCGCGGGTCATCGCGCGCGGGCGGATGTCCTCCAGGATATTCAGGGAGAACTTCAGGACATTCGGGCGCCAGTCCTTGCGCTCCTTCAGCCACTCGGTCAACGCCTCCGCCAGCGCGGGCAGGTCCAGCAGGAAGTGCTCGGTCTCGACGAACTTCGGGGTCTCGCCATTGATCTTGGACACCGGGTTGATCAGGTCGGACGGGTCCAGCTGGTTGCCGCAGTTGTCACACTGGTCGCCGCGGGCGCCCGGCGCGCCGCAGATCGGGCAGGTGCCCTCGATGTAGCGGTCCGGAAGGGTGCGGCCCGTCGACGGGGAAATCGCGCCCATGGTGGTCTGCTTGACCATGTAACCGTTGTCGTGCAGTCCGCGGAAGAGCTCCTGGACAACCTTGTAGTGGTTGCGCGTCGTCGTGCGGGTGAACAGGTCGTAGGACAGGCCGAGCCCCGCCAGGTCCTGCACAATCTGGCGGTTATAGCGGTCCGCCAGCTCCTGGACGCTCACGCCCTCCTTCTCCGCCTGCACCAGCAGCGGGGTGCCGTGCTCGTCGGTGCCGGAGACCATCAGCACGTCGTTGCCAGCCATGCGCTGGTAGCGAGCGAACACGTCCGAGGGGACGCCGAAACCTGCAACGTGGCCAATGTGGCGCGGGCCGTTAGCGTACGGCCAGGCGACTGCTGTGAGAATCCGAGACATGCTCTCAAGGGTAATAGATGGAATAGCTATCGGCGCACACGCACTACGCTTAATGCTTATGCCCGCGCCCGCAGCACCCTCCCCCTCCCCAATCAGCCCCGCCCTCGCGGTCCTCTCCCGCCTCGTCCGCGACGGGCACCGCCCCGCCGCGCTGATCGGCAACTGGTTCGGGCACCGCGCGGTCATCGCGGCCGACGTGGCCCTCAGCCCCGCCGAGCCCTCCGCCCTCTTCGCGGCAGGGCCCGGCGCACCGGGTCAGTGGGTCTTCGGCCAGCGCCCCTACTCCGGCCCCGCCGCGCAGGGGTCGCGCCCTGCGTCGCGCTGCTTGCCGACGACGGCACTTGGTCGCTGGCCGGCCCGGAATCGCAGGTGACGTCCAGCCCGGCCCGGAGCGTCCTGCTCGAAGCCATCCGGGATTCCGGGGACGCGGCGGCCGTCGGCAAGCCAGCGGAGGCGCTGGAGTGGGACGGCGGCGACCGCGACAGCCATCGGCGCGCGGTGCTCGACTGCAAGGAAGCCATCGCGGCGGGCGAGGTCTACCAGGCGTGCATCTCCACGCGGTTCCACGCCTACCTGCCGGAGGGCGCGACGGAGCGCGACGCGCTCGCCCACGCTGTTTCCTGGTTCTGCGAGCGGGCGGAGCGCTTCCGGCCGGAGCGGGCGGCGTTCCTGCCCGGCAACCTCGACGAGGGCGTGCCGATCGTGGCGTCGCTGAGCCCGGAGGAGTTCCTGGTGCGCTCGGGCGACACGGTCAGCGAGACCCCCATCAAGGGCACCGTCCCCATCGACCACGAGCCGGGCGAGTTGCTCCGCAGCGACAAGGACGTCGCGGAGAACATCATGATCGTCGACCTGGTGCGCCACGACCTCGGCCAGGTGGCCACGGTGGGCAGCGTCCGTGTCACCGACCTGCTGAGTGTCCGGCCCGCGCCGGGTGTGTGGCACCTCTACTCCACCGTCGAGGCGGAGCTCCCGGCCGGGCTGTCGCACGCCGCCCTGGTGGAGGCCTGCTTCCCGCCGGCGTCGGTAACGGGGACCCCGAAGATCCGCGCCTCGGAGCTGATTTCGCAGTGGGAGCCGGAGGCCCGCGGCGTCCACTGCGGCTGCATCGGGGCGGCGTGCGGCTCTGACCTGGAGCTGAGCGTGGCCATCCGCACCGCCGAGTACGGCAAAGACCCGAACTCGGGCAGAGTTCGGGTCGAGGCGGGCGTCGGCGGCGGCATCACGATTGGCTCGGACGCGGACGCCGAGTGGGCCGAGATCGAGGCGAAGGCGGCGCCACTGCTCCGGGACTAATCGCGCAGGTGACGCAGCTTGCGGCGCTCGCGGGCCGCGGCGGCCTCTGCCAGCCGACGCTCGCGCGCCATCTTCAGGGCAAAGCGGCGCTGTTCCTTGTCGTCGAGGTACAGCGGATCGTCGGAAAGCCCCTTGACCAGGGAGAGCATCAACGCGAGGATGACCAGCACGAAGGGACTGGCCGCCAGAATGGTGATGTTCTGCAAGTTCGACAGCGCGTCGCTGCCGCCCGTGACCAGCAGGACGATCGCGATGAGCGCGGTGAAGATGCCCCACATCGCGGTGACCGGGCGCGAGGCCGTGATGCGGCCGAACTGGCTCATCGTGCCCATCACGGTGGACGCGGAGTCAGCGGAGGTAACGAAGAAGGTCGCCAGCAGAATCATCGCGATGGCCGAGGTCAGAGTGGAGGCCGGCATCGTGTCCAGCAGGTTGAAGAGCTGGCTCTCCGCGCTGCCGTCGCCGTAAATCGACGTACCGTGCTGCTCGTTGGTGATGGCAGATCCGCCGAAGATGGAAAACCACACGGCCGACACCAGCGAGGGAACCGCCACCACGGTGAAGACGAACTCGCGAATCGTGCGACCGCGGGAAATGCGGGCGATGAACATGCCCACAAACGGAGACCAGGACACCCACCAGGCCCAGTAGAAGATCGTCCAGGACGACAACCACTCGCCGGCGGTGCCATCTGCGGAGGCCGCGGAGCGCGCGGCCATCTCGAAGAAGGAGTTCAGGTAGGAGCCGATGGAGGTCGGAATGAGGTTCAGGATGACGACGGTCGGGCCGAGAACCAACACCAGCAGCGCCAGGACGCCCGCCGCCACCATGTTGAAGTTGGAAATGTACTGGATGCCCTTGCCCACACCCGACAGCGCGGAGATAAGGAATGCCACGCCCAGAACGACAATCAGGCCGATCCAGAGGGTCGTGCCCTGGATCGCCTCAAAACCGTTGCGTTTCAGCCCCGCGGAAATCTGCAGCACGCCGATGCCCAGCGAGGCCGCGGTACCGAAGACCGTGGCGAAAATGGCCAGCGCGTCGATGACCTTGCCCAGCCAGCCCTCGGCCCGGCGGGCACCGATCAGCGGGATGAATGCAGCCGAGATCAGCTGCTTGCGGCCGAGCCGGTAGGACGAGTACGCGATGGCCAGGCCGACGATGGCGTAGAGGGCCCACGGGTGCAGCGTCCAGTGGAACATCGTCGACGCCATGGCCGTGCCGACCTCCTTCGCGCGGTGCCCGGGGACCCCGTCGCGGTAGAAAGTCAGGGGCTCGGCCACGCCGTAGAACATGAGGCCAATGCCCATGCCCGCGGCGAACATCATCGCGATCCAGCTAGGCGTGGAAAACTCGGGCGACTCGTTGTCCTTACCCAGGCGGATATGGCCGAACTTGGAGATCGCCACCGCGGCAATGAAGAACACGAAGACGGTTCCCGCCAGGATGAACAGCCAGCCGATGTTGTCCACGACCCATGTCAGGGAGGTCGACGCGAAGGACGAAAACGAATCCGGGCCGAGCAGGCCCCACAGGACCACCGCGAGGATGGCGACGACCGCAGGGATTGTCACGCCGAGATTCAGCGGCGCCGAGGTATCGTCCGCCTGGGGCTTCGTCAGATCGGAGTTGAGGACGTCGCTAGATTCGGGTTCGCCGGTCGCGACTGCCCCACCCGATGCTGCCCCGTCCAATTGAGCATCTACTTCTGAGTCTTCTGGTGGATTTGTCATCTTTCAACCATGACCAGGTTTGACCTGGTATTTCAAGCGAAATGCCCAATTTTTCTCAGCAAATACTCATTTTCGGCGCACTCCGAGGACGGGGATTCCCCACGTTTTCACTGGTCGGAGCGGACACGAGCAGAAGAAGGTAACAATCGGCTAACGATTTTCCTCGCGCGCCGCTAAAACGGCCTGGTAAAGGTCCCTGTGCTTGGAAAGCCCCGCCGCGGCCGCGACCTCCTTGCACGCATCCTTGAGCCTCTCCCCTGCCGCTACGCGCTCCTCGACGCGCCCCACCAGGTCCTCGATCTCCACCGCCGGAGCCTCCTGCCCGACGCCCTCGATCACCACCGTAATCTCGCCGCGCACCCCCTCGGCAGCCCAGGCCGCGAGCTCGCCGAGGCTGCCCCTGCGCGTCTCCTCGTAGCGCTTGGTCAGCTCCCTGCTTACCGACGCCCGCCGCGTCGGCCCCAATACCTCTGCGGCGTCGGCGAGCGTCACGGCCAGCCGGTGCGGCGACTCGAAGAAGCAGCAGGCCCGGCGCTCGCTGACCAGCGATTCCAGCCACGCTCGGCGCGCCCCCGCCTTCCGGGGCGCGAACCCGTCGAAGCAGAAGTGCCCGACGCCCAAGCCGGAGAGCGCCAGCGCAGTGGTGACGGCGCTGGCGCCGGGGATGCAGGACACGGGAACTGACGCGTCGTGGGCGGCCGCGACGACGGCGAGCCCCGGGTCCGAGACCACCGGCATCCCCGCATCCGTGACCACGATGACCTTCTGCCCGGACTTCGCCGCCGCGATCAGGGAGGCGGTGCGGGATTCCTCGTTATGGTCAAAATTCGACACGAACTTACCCCGAGGCTCAATCCCCAACGCACTCGCCAGGCTCCGCGCCCGCCGGGTGTCCTCCGCGGCGATGACGTCGGCGTCGGCAAGCGCTGCGCACAGCCGGTCCGAGGCGTCCCCGATGTTTCCGAGAGGCGTTGCCACCAGCGTGATGCCGGGCCGCAGCGAGGTGGATTCGGACAGCGGCACGTCGGGCTCATGGGTCGTCATAGTCCCATAGCTTAAACTGACTACTGTGACTACCGGCCTGCAGACCCCTCCCACGACCCCCGAGCCCGTGACGTCCTCCGGGCAGCTCCGGCGCCCGTGGGATCGGATCGACACCTGGATCTTTGCGGTCATCACTGCGCTCACCGCCGTCAGTCGGCTAGTAGGGCTCACCTCGGCAACCGACAATGGCACTCCGCTCTTCGACGAGAAGCACTACGTCCCGCAGGCGTGGCAGCTCCTGGAATCGAGCAGGGGCCCGCTCTCGGTGGGCATCGAGGACAATCCCGGCTTCGGCCTTATCGTTCACCCCCCGGTGGCCAAGCAGATTATCGCGCTCGGCGAGTGGGCCTTCGGCTACAACGCGCTCGGCTGGCGCATCACCTCGGCGCTGGCGGGAATCGCCGTTGTCGTGCTGCTCATGGACATCGCCCGCAGGCTCACCCGCGGCTCCCGCATCGCCGTGATCATCGCCGGGGCCTACGGGCTTGCCGACGGTGTCCTGTTCGTCTCCTCGCGGGTCGGGATGCTCGACATGATCCAGACGCTGTTCATCGTCGGCGCGGTATGGGCGCTGCTGATTGACCAGGAGGACGCGAGGCGCAGGCTGCAAACGGCGGCGCTCGGCGTCAATAGCGCGGGAGGTGCCGTGCCCGGCGCCTTCGGCCCCTATCTCGGGTACCGCTGGTGGAGGCTACTGGCCGGTGGCATGCTCGGCCTCGCGCTCGGGGTGAAGTGGTCGGGCCTGTACTACATCGCGGCGTTCGGCCTGTTCAGCGTGTTCAGCGACGTGGTGGAACGCAAGCGCGCCGGCGCCACGAAGCCGGTTCTCGGCGGCCTGGTGCGCGACACGGCGCCGGCTCTTCGGGACCTGGTGGCGGCCCCCTTGGTCGTCTATTTCCTCAGCTGGCGCTCCTGGTTCGCGGAGGAAACCTCCGTGTACCGGCACATCAGCCCGGATAGCCGGGAGACGGACCTAGCCCGGCTGCCGCTTTTCGACAAGCTGCCGGAGGCGGTGCAAAACTACCTGCACTACCAGTACAGCGTCCTGAAGTTCCACGCGGAGCTGACGACCTCCAACGGCCACCACCACCCGTGGGAGTCCAAGCCCTGGCACTGGCTGATTAGTTACCGCCCGATGCTCTACTACTCCACCGAGACGACCTGCTCCGGCGGCCGGGAGTGCAAGGGCTGGATCATGCTCTTCGGCACGCCGCCGATCTGGTGGCTGCTGGTACCCGTCGTGGTGTGGGCCGCCTGGCGCTGGCTGCGCCACCTGGACGGGCGCTACGCCATTGTCGTCATCGGTTTCCTGGCCTCGTGGCTGCCGTGGGTCATCTCCTACGACCGCCAGATGTATTTCTTCTACGCCACGGCGCTGATCCCCTTCGTCCTCATCGGCTACGCGCTCATCGCGGCGGACCTGTCGACGTGGCAGTTTCAGGGCAGACGAGTCGGGCTCGGCATCGTCATCGCCCACGCGACGCTGGTCATCGCGGCGTTCATATTCTGGCTGCCGATTCTGACCGGAATCGTCCTGCCCGTCGACAATTTCAACCTGCGCTTCTGGCTGCCGTCGTGGAGCTAGGCGACCCGCGCCTTTTCTTTCCGGCGCAGTTACTTCTCCTGCGGTGGCACTCCCGTGACCGGCAGGCCCGAGGCCGCCCGCCACGCCTGAGCTAGCGCGGTCGGTGTGTACCCGCCGAGCCACACCACCGCGAGCGCTACGGCGGACAGCGCCATCAACGCCAGGCCCGCGATGTCGCCAACGCTGTGCGCGCCGACGATCACGTCACGAATGCCGAAGCCAATGCTGAAGGTCGCAATGGCACCGTAGACCGGGGCCATGCCCATCGCCGCCCGCGGCCGCCACGCGGCCCACAGCATGCCGACGCCGAGGGCCAGGCGAATAGCTGCCAGTTTCACCGCGAGAGTAGCCCCCTGCTCCATCGGGTCCACCGTGGCGACCGTGCCCGACACCGGCGCCGCCCACTGGACTCCCAACTCGTGAGAGGCCCGCAGCATCGAGGAGGCGTCGGCAAGCGTGAGAATCGCCCAAGCTGACCAGGCGACGGCCAGCACAATCAGCACGGCGCGCGCGGTGCCCGCGACCAGGTTCCAGGCGCGCTCGCGGCGGCGACGCTCGGGCTCGAGTGTCAGGAGAATCTGCTCGGACAGGTCGACGGCCGAGAAATCCGACGTCGAGGCGGGGCCGACCGAAAGAGCCCGATTGACGCTGACGGCCCGCTCGTACCACTGCCGACAGTCGGCACAGGCGCTCAGGTGGGCATCGATGACTTCGTCGGGGATGTCGGCCTTCTCGCCGTCCAACCGGGCGGACAGAGCTGCCCGCACGTCGTCGCACTCCATGAAGTAGCCGCCTCCCCTACTTAGTGAACTGCCGGTCGAGGCTAAACCGGCCAGCGCCGAATACGAAGAGGACGAAGAGGCCGCCGATGAGGGACAGCACCAGTTCGGCGCCGTTGTCGCGCACGAAGATGCCATTGCCGAGGTGCATCGACCACCAGGCGCCGACCATCTCGATGATGAAAATCATCGCGACGGTGGGGGCCAGCAGGCCGAGGATGAGCAGTGCACCGCCGACGAGTTCGACGAGCGCGACGACCCACACCGTCAGGGGGGCCTGCGGGATATTGGCGGCCACAAAGCAGCCGGTGGTCTTGTCAATACCGGTGATGAAGATCTTGTCCCACCCGTGGAAGATAAAAATGACGCCCGCGATGAGGCGAAGTACCACGAGCGCAATGTCACGCATAACCGGTCGATCCATGAAGGTCATGCTACCGCACCAGGTACGCAAAAAGGCTCCTCCCAACCCCTCGGGAGAAGCCTTTCGCCAAACACACCCGGTGTGTCATGTCTTAGGTAGGCATATCGTAACAGGCTCTAGCTGCGAATAAAAATCGCCCTGACGTGCTCAGATTCCCCTAAGCTTTGTCCTAGGTCTAGCTCACGCGAGCGCGCGTCGCCGGGGCGTAGTCATCCTCGTCGAACTCGTATTCCGCGTACGGAAGATCCGCAAAATCCGGGTCCTCGTCATCTAGCTCCACGACGACGGCGCCGGGGCGGCGCAGACGCTGCGGGATGCCCAGCTCGTCGTCATCGCGGTGGCGAACGCCAAGCCGTGCCATCTTCATCCGACGGATCCGACGGGCACGCAGCTCCTGCTCAGCTCGCACGGTACGGCGCAGGTTCACCAGGTACACCGCCATCAGGCCGACGCCCACCAGCGGGATCCACCAGGTCCAGCCACCCACGACGACGCCAAGAACCGTCGCAAGGACGATAAAGGCCGCGAGCCCCGCCACCGAGCGACGACGGCGAGCGAAGCGCGTCTCCGCGTAGTGCGCATCCGAGATGGGGTCGAAGCCGCCACGGCCACGGCGCTTCTCGGCGAAGGCGTAGTCGTCCTCGGTGAGGGTATCGGTCAAAGTGTCGTCGACCAGGACGCCCTCGCTGTCGGAGGCGTCCCCGTCGTCCCCGTCCGCGTCGTCGCCACCTGCGACTGCGTCCGACGCTCCCGCGGTCTCGGCCTCCGTCTCAGCAGTGGCGTCGGCATTGGCATCGGCCTCTGTCTCTGCGTCAGCTGCAGCCTCAACCTCCGCGTACATCAAGTCGTCCTCGTCGACGAAGTCACGGCGCACCGTCACCTCGCCGTGGCCCTCCGCAGCGTCCACTCGGTCCCGAGCCTGTCCGTCTTCCGCGACCTCCTCGGCGCCGTCCAGCGCGACGTCGTCGGCGCCTGCCTCCGCGGGCGCGGCCAGCTCGTAGACGACGTCGCTCTCGACGACTGCCGGGTTTTCCCCGGAGTTGTCGGTGTCGTCGATCAGGACGTCGCTGCCGTCGTGCTCATCGCTGGCTCGCGCATCGCGCTCGCCCTCAACCTGCGCATCGACGGTCTCCAGCGAGTCATCAACGTCGTCGGCGACCCGCACATCGGACTGCTTAAACGTGGGGCGCCGACGGGTAGCGGCAAGCTCCTCGCCACCCCTGTGCAGCACGCGGGTCTTGCCCAGCGCCTCCGAGGTACGACGAATCGGCTTGCGGGTGTTGACCACCAGCGGCAGCAACACGAACAGCCACACGACGACGATGAGTATCAGCAGCAGCGAACTCGACATAATCACTTCTCCTCGCGACTTTCCCGCCCCTTCCCTCCCGCTGTCTCCTCGAGTCGCCACAGCGTCAAGAAGCACGCATCAAAGGGGTGAAAAGCGCACAAAACTAGAGTTGCACCTCACACTATCGGCAGCGCCGTACGACCTCGGTCAGGCGCGCCGCTCCGGCGGGAATTTCTCCGCCTCCTCGTACCTCGCATAGCCCGCCGCAACGATCGACTCCACCGCGCTTGCCGCGCTCACCCTCGCGTACGCGCGGTGATCCCTCCACTCCCCGTCCATGTGGAAGGCCTCGCGCGCAACGCCCTCAAACACGAAGCCGCACCGCTCGAGCACGCTTTCCGACGATCCGTTGGTCTCCAACACAGTCGCCTCAATCCGGTGAATACCGAGCTTCGTCGCATAATCACAGGCCAGCGCCACCGCGGCGGTGGCCACGCCCCCTCCCGTGAACGCACTGCCCACCCAGTACCCGATCCAGGCGTGCGCTATGGGGAACGGGGTAATCGAGCCGAGAGTCAGCATTCCCGCGAAGTGGCCGTCGACCTCGATGACAGCCGTTACCGCCAGCCCCTCCCGCTCCGCTACGCGCCAGCCGCGCAGGAGGCGTCGGAAAGCTCGACGATCGTGGGCGGAGGCCCAATCCGTGTCGAGGGTCGGCTCCACGGGCCGCAAGAGATGCTCGTCGAGGAGGCGGAAATACTGCCAATCCCGGAAGTCTCCCCGCTCGGGGGCGCGGAGGCGGACGCGACCGCCCCGCGCGACTAGGCGCGCGCTACGCACGAGTTCCGATCTTCACTCTTACGACTGCCGCGCCATGAACAGCACGTCGACGACATCGCCCGGGCGTACCCGCAGCACGTCCTCGGGGATGACGATGAGGCAGTTGGCCTCGGTCATACCGGCCAGGAGGTGCGCCTGCGCCCCACCGCTGCCGCCAAGTGGCTGCACCATGTACTCGCCAGTCTCGCGGTCGCGCATTAACTGGCCACGCACGAAGCCGCGGCGCTTCTCGACGGACTCGATCGGGCCAACGGCTCTCGCCGTCACCGCGCGCCGACGCGGATTGCGCTTGCCCAGCGCGAGCCGGATCAGTGGGCGGACCATCACCTCGAACACCACCAGCGCACTGACCGGGTTCGAGGGCAGCAGGAACGTGGGAATCTTGCCGTCTCCCAGCGTGCCGAAGCCCTGCACGGAGCCCGGGTGCATGGCGATGCGAGAGATATCGACCTCGCCCAGCTCCGCCAGCACTCGGCGAATCTGCTCGCCGGCCTCGCCGCCAACGGCGCCCGTGATGACCAGCAGCTCGCTCTTGATCAGCTGCCCCTCGATGATCTCGCGGATCCGACGCGGCTCACCTGCGGCAATGCCGACGCGGTGCACCTCGGCGCCCGCGTCGCGACCGGCCGCGGCCAGCGCGTAGGAGTTCACATCGTAGACCTGGCCAAGCCCCGGAGTACGGTCGACGTCAACCAGCTCGTTGCCGATGGAAATCACCGACAGGCGTGGCTTGGGGTGCACGAGAACCTTCGAACGGCCGACAGCCGCAAGCAGCCCCACCTGGGATGGCGAGATGACGGTATCGACGCTGACTGCCACATCGCCGGGCTGCACATCCGCGCCAATCTTGCGAACAAAGTCGCCCGAGTACACGGGGTGCAGGACGCTGACGCGGCGACCGCCACGATCGGTCCAGTTCAGCGGCACCACGGCGTCGGCAAGCGAAGGAAGCGGCGCGCCGGTCTGCACGCGGACGGCCTGCTTGGGCTGCAGCCGCATCGGATGGTGAGAGCCCGCGGCGACCTCGCCGACGACGGGGAGCTCGACCTCACGAAAGTTAAGGTCGGTTCCACGAACGTCCGGACGCAGAGAACCCTCTCCTGCAATGTCGACGGCGCGCACGGCGTAGCCGTCGATCGCCGACTGGACGAACCCCGGAAGCGGCTCCTCGGCGAGCACATCCTCGGCGCAGAGCATGCCGAGGGACTCCGAAATCGCAATGCGAACCGGGTCGGGCATGACCGCATGGGCCGTAATCGCCGCCAGCTGTTCTTCGACTGAGCGCATCGGTGCCTCTCTTCCTCGCTACTGCCCCTGCTCCAGGCGCTCCTCCATATAGGCACGAAGCCCCTCGCCATAATCCGGGTGGCGCAGGCCGAAGTCAACACACGCACGAATAAAGCCGCCCGGATTCCCCAGATCGTGGCGGAATCCGTCATGGACTACCACGTGAACCGGGTGGCCTTCCTGGATCAGAAGCTCGATGGCGTCGGTCAACTGGTACTCCCCACCCTTGCCGCGGGGGATGCGTCGCAGGGCGTCGAAGATAGCGCGGTCGAGCAGGTAGCGCCCGACTGCCACGTAGTTCGAAGGGGCATCCTCCGGATCCGGCTTCTCCACCATGCCACGGACCTTCTTGACGTCCGCCGGCGAATCCTCCGGGTCCGAGCCCTCCTCGCCCGCGGGCTCAATATCGAAGACTCCGTAGTTGTAGACCTCTTCGTGGGGAATCTCCAGCGCGCACAGCACCGATCCCCCGAAGCGCTCACGAACCTCACGCATGCGATCCATGACGCCGACGGGGAGCACGAGGTCGTCGGGAAGCATCACGGCGACGCAATCCTCGTCGTCATCGAGCAGTGGCTCCGCGACGAGCACCGCGTGGCCAAGGCCCAGCGGCCGGTCCTGGACGACGGACTCCACCTTGATGACCTCGGCGGCCCGGCGCACCTTCGCCGCAATCTTGTCCTTTCCGCGCTCGGCGAGGGTCTGCTCCAGGTCAGGGCGGGGATCGAAGTGCCCCAGCACCCCGTCCTTGCTGGGCGCGGTGACGATAGCCAGGCGGGAGGCTCCGGCAGCCGCTGCTTCCTCGGCTATCATCTCGATGCCCGGGGTATCAACAACGGGCAGGAGCTCTTTCGGCACCGTTTTAGTAGCGGGCAGGAAACGGGTTCCCATGCCAGCGGCGGGGACGATAACGGTACGGATAGGGTTGCCGTTACCTCTGCCGTTACCGCTGCCCGAGTCTGGAGACGAAGTGACCATACAAGCCACGATACCCAGATAACGACCTTTTGCCCGGGAGGTTCCCGGCGAGTGGTGAACGATTATTCCGAAAAAGTGACGGCGCCAAAAGGCCGGGTAGCCTATTGATCATGGGCACAACTTCCACTCCCGAGACCCCGGACCCCGGCGAATTCCGCAGCACACTCCGCAAAGGGCCGTTGGAGAAAGGCGCACTGAGGAAGGCGCTCCTGGAAAATCGCGCCCGCCGAACGACAGAGCAACGGCGAGCGCTCGACGAGTCCCTCCGCGTTCACGTCGACGCGTGGCTGCGGGAGGCCCTCGCCGGCATCGAGCACCCCGTCATCGCGGCCTACGTCCCAGCGGGCGACGAACCCGGGGCGACCGACCGCACCGGGTTCCTCCGCTCCATCACCGCCGCCGCGCCCGGCGCGCGACTGCTACTTCCGGTGTGTCCTCCCGGGCCGCCCCAGCCCCTTCGGTGGGGGTTCTACCGCGGCGAGCTCGTCCGGGGAAGGTTCGGGCTGTCGGAGCCAGTCCCCGCCACCGAGTCGCTTCCCCCCAGCTCTCTCTCGCTTGCCGACGCAGCCCTGCTACCAGCGCTTGCCGCCAACCCAGAAACGGGACTGAGAATCGGGCGGGGCGCAGGCTACTACGATCGCAGCCTTCCGCTATTCGATGGTCGCAGCGCTGTGGTGATCTTCTCCGACGAGATCCGCGATGACATCCCCGGCGACGCACACGACATCCCAGCAGATGCGGTGATAAGCGATGCCGGTTTTCTGAGAGCCTAAGGGAACCTGATCGCCACTTTTGGCGCCTATATCTACAAAGGTGTTTTACCCCAGGTTCTCGCCTGCGCCTTCTTTTCCCCGGATCACCCTGCTTTTTCTCGGATCATCTCGGAGTTGTCGTAGATATGCGCCCTACCACTTTTGTGTCCGCCCACCATGTCCCCACCCGCCGGGTGCGCAGCCGCTTTTCACCGCAGCGTCTGCGTCGCATGCGCCCCCATACTCTGCGCCGCGTAGTCGGCATTGCCGTGTTGGCGGCAGCCGTAACTATTGGAACTCTCGATTACCTCGCGCCGGAGGCCGGATTCGTACGTGTCGCCGTCACTGCGCGGTCATTGCAGGCGGGCCATACGCTCACGCAGGCCGATATTGCCACTAAGGACTTTCCCCGCGACCTGGTCCCCTCGGACGCCTATCGCGAGGCCGAAGAAGTGCTGGGAAAAACCCTCGCTATCCCCGTGTCCGCGGGCGAGCTGATTTCCCCCACTCGGATGGTCGGGCCCACGTTAGCGGATGCGCTAGCCGGCCAACCCGATAGCAAAATCGTCGCGGTCGAGCCGGACGAAACCGGTGTGGTCAGTGTCCTACGGGCAGGCGATATCGTCGACATCATTGCGGCCGCGACAGAAAAAGGGGCCGCAGCGCCCCTGGCGCACCGGGCACGCGTGGTTAATATCGTCGACAAGAAAATAGTGTTAATTGCATTACCTTCTGGCGCGGCCGAGGTCGTCGCAGCTGCTTCCCTTTCCTCGCCATTGACACTGCTAATATCCGGATAACCGCAGCTCAGATTACAAAAGTAAGTTCACTGTAATTTTTCATTTGGAAAATTCCGGTCTCCCGATCACCTGCCCCAGGGCCAATTATCCAGGCACAATTCGTCATCCGTTGTATTGCAAAACGTCCTACTTACGTCTATCTTGAAGAACCTGAACCGAAAAACCATATCGGTAACTCAATACTTTTAGGGCTCAGCACGTGCCCTCGTTATAGGAAGAATAGGTGTGAAGATGCTCAAGGGCTTCAAGGACTTCATCATGCGCGGCAATGTCATCGACTTGGCTGTCGGTGTTGTCATCGGCTCGGCGTTCACCGCAATCGTCACCGCTTTCACCAAGAGCCTCCTCGAGCCGCTGCTGAACACCATCGGTGGCGCTGAGGTCAAGGGCCTCGGCTTCGAAATCATCTCCGGCAACCCCTCGACCTACCTGGACTTCGCTGCTGTCATCACCGCGGCGATCAACTTCCTGCTGGTCGCAGCTGTCGTTTACTTCGTCATCGTCGCACCGATGAACAAGTTCAACGCCATGCGCGAGGCTCGTCTGGAGACTCCGGCGGAGCCGGAGGTCACCGAGGCTGACCTGCTGACCGAGATCCGCGACCTGCTCGCTGAGCAGAACGGCAAGCCGAAGCAGGAGCTGAACTAGTACCAGCGCGTAGCAGCCGGCAAATAACGAAAAAGGGCGCCGCGGGATGTATATCCTGTCGGCGCCCTTTTTCGTATCCGAGTACAGATATCCGGGCACATGGCTCTAGCCACCTGGGATTAACCCCAGTGCGGCGGGCGCTGGCTGCGCCAATAGTCCTCGTCGAAGCTCCGCGCATCATCCGGGGACTCGTCCTGATTGCTACGGCCCAGTCCACGGAGCTTCGGGGCCCGAGTAACCGGATTGCTCTCGGCAAGATCCTTCGGCGTCGCCCCGGCCCGCCGTCGCTTGCGACGACCATTGTCATCGCGAGGAAGCGCAGACATGTTAGACGCTCCACCGGCCGAGGTCGTCGAGGACGTGGGCAATCAGCGGGCAGGCCGTCGCCATTCCATCTCTGATCGCCGCGCGAGTCTCGGCGAGGTTGACAATAACCGTCTGCCCCGACACACCCGCCAGACCACGTGATAGTCCGGCCTCCACAATTCCCGCACCCAGCCCGGAGGTCCGAATCGCCTGCTCCAGGCCGTGAATGCGCGTATCGAGGACCTTTCTGGTCGCCTCCGGAGTCTTGGCCCGCGGGCCGACGCCAACGCCGCCCAAAGTGACGACCAGGTCTGCCCCACCGACCACCGCGGTGTCGAGAGCCTTTCGAATCTCCCGCTTCACTGCGCCTGTGCTCACGACCGCGTCGACGGAGTAGCCGTGCTCTTCAAGCAGCTCCACCATCAGGGAGGCCGCGCTGTCAGGATCCTCAAAATGATCCCCCACCAGCACGACGAATGCGTTGCGGATCGGGCTCTCTTCGGAGATCAGGCGTTCGACCTCCGCCAGACTTACCTCACTGGGTTCAGCATTACTGGGTTCCGCATGCAACGTCTCCGTCATCGCTCCTTCTCCTCCCCGCCAGGGCACCAACACCCTGCCGGATTCCAGCCCCACATCGCGGGGGCATCATCCTAGTTCGGCGCCTCTGCAAGCGTGACGTCAACCGTCCGCTCGTTCCCGCCCTTGTCGTCAGTAACTGTAAGTGTGACAGAGTCTCCGATGCGATGCGAGCGGATAGCCGCGATGAGGGCAACCCCATTATCCAGGGAGCGATCGTCCAGCTTGGTGATGACGTCCCCGGGCTTCAGCCCCGCCTTCTCGGCCGGCGAACCAGGGGTTACCTCTCGAACAAGGGCACCGTTGGTCACCGGCCTGGTATCAATGTGAGCACCGATAGCAGGCATGCGCGCGTGCCCAGTCTCGATGAGATCCTCCGCGATCCGCCGAGCCTGATCGATCGGGATAGCAAAGCCAAGGCCAATGCTGCCGGCTTGCTCAGAGCCCTGCTTCATAGACGCAATGACGCTGGGAACACCGATCAGGTTGCCCTCCATATCGACAAGCGCACCGCCCGAGTTGCCGGGATTGATGGCCGCGTCGGTCTGAATGGCGTCGATGACCGAGGATTCGCCATTCTCACCAGCTGCGGTGACAGGCCGATTCTTTGCCGACACGATGCCCTGGGTGACCGTCGACGTCAGCCCCAGCGGCGAGCCGACTGCCACGACCTCCTGCCCCACCTGGACCTGAGAGGAATTGCCCAACGAGATCGGCCGCAGCCCATTGACCCCTTCAATGCGAATAACCGCGATATCGGTCGCCGAGTCGCTGGCAACGACCTTTGCCGGGTGCGTCGACCCGTCGGAAAGAAGGACCTGCATCCGGCCACCCTCCTCCGCCCCCGCGACAACGTGGTGGTTGGTCAGGACGAGACCGTCCGCCGAGAGAATCGACCCCGAACCGGAGGCGACGCCACCGGGCATTTCCGTGGTGATGGAGACGACGCTGGGCAGAACCTTTTGGGCGACCTCTTCGACAGAACCCGCGGGAGCAGCTACCTGGCGGGTCTCCGCGGGCTGATTCAGCGCGTTTTGGGTCACCGAGTCACTGCTGTTGGTGGACATCACCAGCGCTGCAGCGCCGCCACCCACCGCCGCGGAGCCCAGCATCAACGCCGCAATGGCCAGCGCTCCCAGCCCCTTCGGGCCGGATTGGCGCGACTGCTCAGCTCCAGAAGGCGGCGCAGTCTGCCACCCCTGAGCTGTCACCGGCTGCTCAGGAGTGGCATTGCCAGCGTTCGCACCGCCCCAACCGGCACTCCCCGAGCCGTGCGGGCCGTCGTGCCCGTACCCCTGGGAGTTGGTGTCAAAAGAGTTCGTCATACGTTATACCTTGCACCGCGCGACTGACAATAGGCTGAGAACTCACTACGGTCTGGCCGATAATTTGTCGAATTATTCGACAGCGGAGGACTCGGCGTCCTGCCCCTCACCGTGGTCTGCCGAGCGAGTGGGAGTGGAACTACCCGGCAGCGAGACCCGCATCAGTGCGCCACCGTCGTCCGACTCCTCGGCGGAAATGGTTCCGCCGTGCCGGACGATGACCGACTTCACAATTGCCAGCCCCAGGCCGGATCCGGGCATCGACCGGGATTGGATGGACCGGTAGAAACGCTCGAAGACCTTCTCGCGGTCCTCCTTGGGGATGCCCGGACCAGAGTCCGCCACGGTGAACTCCGCGACGGCGTCGTTAAGCGCGCGCAGCCTAATTCGCACCGTGCCAGACTCTGGCGACCACTTGGCGGCGTTGTCCATCAGGTTGAGAATCGCACGCCCGAGGCCCGCCGGGTCTCCGTAGACAAACCACGGCTCCTGCTGCACGTCGAATGTGAGATCCGGGCGGCGACGCTCGATGCGCTCCAACGAGGAGGAGATGATCTCCTCCACGTCGATCTCCTCGATGACCTGCTGCGGACCGTCCTCGCGGGCCAGGTCGACGAGGTCGCCAACCAGGGTGGAGAGCTCCTCCAGCTGGGCGATGACGTCGCTTTCCAGGTCCGCGCGGTCCTTATCCGAGATCGAGGTCCCGCTGCGCGAGGCCATCATCAGCAGCTCGATATTTGTGCGCAGCGAGGTCAACGGGGTCTTGAGCTCGTGACCGGCGTCCGCGACCAGCTCGGACTGCTTCGTGCGGGAGGCCTGCAGCGCGGCCATCATATCGTTGAAGCTGCGGGTAAACCGGGCGAGCTCGTCGTCTCCCTCAACCGGGATAGGCCGGAGCTCATCGGTCGCGGTCACACGCTCCGCGGCAATGCGCAGCCTCGAGACGGGTCGGAGACCGGTCGTCGCGACCGTGATGCCCGCGCCGATCGCGAAGAGGACACCAATGGCAGAAATAGTCAGCAGCACCACGCCGAGCGCCCGCAGAATCGCCTGCGTCGATGTCAGGTCCTGCGCGAGAATCAGGGTCGCGCCATTAGGGTCGCGGATCGCGTAGATACGGCGCCCATTGAACTCGTCGGTGCGAATCGACTCGTCGCGGTTTCCCCTCAGCACCGCCAGCTCGGGCCCGCCGATGGAGATGGTATCACCCTTGCCGGTGACACTATTGCGCGCGAAGTACACCGCGTCGAGGTCCGGGTTGAGGATCTTCAGCGAATCCGCCGTCACGCTGGGCCCGATCGCAAACTCGGACGCGTACGGCGAATTCAGAAGCTGCGTCGCCTGATTGCGGAGGTTATTGTCGACCTCCCGGTACAGCGTCGCCTGCACGGTGAAGAAGGCCGCAAGCGTCATCAGGCCTACTGAGGCCGCCACAATCAGCGCGGTCAAAATGGTCAGCCGCCACCGCAGCGAGGGTATCCTCGACCGCCGCGGCAGCTCCCCTCCGTGGCCGTCGCCCTTCCGCTCATTCTTGCTCGATGCGCCCTGCGTAACGACGGAAAAAGGCCCCGTTTTAGCTTCCGGGGCCTCATTTTCCGTTCCGCCGGACGTACGCCGCCGGCGCAGGATCACGGCGCGGTCTCCCGCATCACGTAGCCGACGCCGCGGACGGTGTGAATCAGACGGGGCTCGCCCTCTGCCTCAGTCTTTCGGCGCAGGTAGCCGATGTACACCTCGAGTGCGTTGCCGGATGTCGGGAAATCGTAGCCCCAGACATCCTCCAAAATCGCGGTGCGCGAGAGCACGCGACGGGGGTTGCTCATCAGCAGCTCGAGCAGCGCGAATTCGGTGCGGGTGAGGCTAATCCGACGCTCCCCACGGAAGACCTCGCGGGTCTCCGGGTCAAGAGTCAGGTCCTCGAACTGCAGAGCTACCGCCTCGGTACCCGAAGAGACGTCGAGCGCAGAACGACGTAGCAGCGAACGGACTCGGGCGAGCAGCTCCTCCAGCGCGAAGGGCTTTGGCAGGTAGTCGTCGGCGCCCGCATCGAGGCCCGCGACCCTCTCGGAGACCGAGTCCCTCGCCGTCAGCATCATCACCGGCAGGTCGTCGCCCTCACTGCGCAGACGGCGACAGACGTCGAGGCCGTCGAGCTTCGGCATCATCACGTCCAGAATCGCGAGATCCGGGCGGTCCGCCGCAATCTTCTCCAACGCTTGCTCGCCGTCTTCCGCAAGGTCCACGGTGTAGCCGTTAAAAGTCAGCGAACGGCGCAGCGACTCACGCACGGCCTGATCGTCATCCACTACCAAAATCTTCATACCAACCATTGTGCCCTGATTAGTTAAGCCGGTGTTAAGAGACAGGCAGATTCTTTGTTAAAGAACGGACTGGATGAGGACAACGTCACCCACAAGCAGACACTGGGGCGAATGCGGGGTACACAAAACACCCCGCAGAGGGGCGGCCTCTTCGAAGGACGAAAAGGACCCGTCTGCGGGGTGAGTGCTAAAAAGCCTTGGGTTCGCTGCTAGCGCTTAGAACTTGTCGACATCGACCAGACCGAGCTGTGCGGCCTTGGCGATACGACGAGGGACTGCGTAGGTGCGACCGTTAACCTTGATCTCCTGGAGAGCAACGTTGTCGCTCTTCCACTGGGAACGGCGTGCGCGGGTGTTAGCACGCGACATGCGACGCTTAGGTACTGCCATTTTCTATTCCCCTCCTATCCTTAGTTCTTCTTCGAGCGGCGAATGCGGTTGCCGTAACGACGCTGGAACTTCTCGACGCGGCCAGCGGTGTCCATGACGCGCTGTGCACCGGTCCAGAACGGGTGCGACTCGCTGGTGACGTCGACGACGATCAGCGGGTACTCGTTGCCATCTTCCCACTCGACGGTGCGGTCGGAGGTGGCGGTGGAACGGGTCAGGAAAGAGTGGCCCGTGCTTGCGTCCTTGAATGCCACCGGGTGGTAGTCAGGATGGATGTCCTTCTTCATTAAATCTCGTTTCCCTCAGGATTGAACTTCAGGTCGCTGTCACCCGCTAGACTTACAGCGTTGGCGAACACTCGGAATTCATCGAGGAACGCATGGCCGAAAACCAGGGGCAATTCGTGCCTGAGTTGGGTACGAACAAAATATGACACTCGCCGGGTTGCGAACAACCGACAGGCGACACTCGACGGGATATTACAGGCAAAGCCCCTAAAATAGAAATTGCCGACGCCCGCACCCGCGCCCCAATTGACGCCCGCGCCGCGACAACACCTGCACACCAGCGCACCGTCGGCAAGCGATTAGGTTTTCTGGGCGGCACTGTGTAAACTCTCCTCTCGCTGTTGTCTAATTATTCGTTTACGCGCTCAGTGTCGAATGTCAATGCGCAGCGCCCCGGGGGAACTGACCCACAGGCTTCTAAGTCCAGGCACGTCAGGTCCACATTTCCGGTGTGGCGCGCCAAAAGTACTCGGCAGTGAGCGGCAAGGAAGCAAAGGAATCCCTATGTCGGCGATTTGCCAGGTAACGGGACGGAAGCCGTCTTTCGGCAAGTCCGTATCCCACTCCCACCGGCGCACGTCGCGCCGTTGGAACCCCAACGTGCAGCGCAAGAAGTTCTACCTCGCCTCTGAGGGCCGCCACGTTACCCTTAACGTGTCCCCGAAGGGTCTGAAGACCATCGACAAGATCGGTATCGAAGCAGTTGTTGCTCAGATCCGCGCACGTGGGGAGAAGATCTAAACAATGGCACGTAATGACATTCGTCCAATCATCAAGCTGAAGTCCACTGCGGGCACCGGTTACACCTACGTGACCCGCAAGAACAAGCGCAACACCCCGGACCGTATCACCATTAAGAAGTACGACCCGGTAGTCCGCAAGCACGTCGAATTCCGCGAGGAGCGCTAATTCATGGCTAAGAAGTCTAAGATTGCCAAGAACGAGCAGCGCAAGGAAATCGTCGCTCGTTATGCAGAACGCCGCGCTGAGCTGAAGCGCATCATCAAGTCCCCGAACTCCACCGACGAAGAGCGCATGGATGCGCAGTACGAGCTGAACCGTCAGCCGCGCGACGCATCCCCCGTTCGCGTTCGCAACCGCGACGCTGCAGACGGCCGCCCGCGCGGATACCTCCGCAAGTTCGGCCTGTCCCGTGTTCGCGTCCGTGAGATGGCCCACCGTGGCGAGCTCCCGGGTGTCCGTAAGTCCAGCTGGTAAGTCGAGGAGCACCAATGAAGCGCAATCAGCCTAACAAGAAGGCGCGGATGGAGCAGTCCCGCCGCCCGAAGAAGAACCCGCTCAAGGCCGCAGGCGTTGAGAAGGTCGACTACAAGGACATCAACCTGCTCCGCCAGTTCATCTCCGACCGCGGCAAGATCCGTTCCCGCCGCGTCACCGGTCTGACTCCGCAGCAGCAGCGCCAGGTCGCTACCGCTGTGAAGAACGCCCGCGAGATGGCTCTCCTGCCGTTCACCAGCCGCTAAATCGGCTGGCGGGGAGGGCGCCGGAGAAAGTCCAGGCACCTCCCACACGGCTAATTTCGCGCTGGGTCGCATGGTAAACATGCACAACAGCGTCCGAAGGCCCGCACTTTTCGATTCGTCCTACGAATTCGTTCGAAGTGCGGGCCTTTTTGTAAGCTCTTTCCCACTTTGTAAGCTCTGTACACATGCCCAACCTCACCGAGATTCTCACCGGCTTCGGTTCCGTCGCGGTGCTCATCGTGGTGGGGTGGCTCTTTGGACGCAGCGAGATCGTGGACAAGAAGGCCTCCTTCACACTGAACATGGCCGTGTTCTGGATCGCGATGCCCTGCATGCTCGCCCACACGCTCGCCACTGCTGACACAGCCGCGGTATTCGGCGCGCCCTTTGCCGTCGCCGCCATCTCCGCCCTGTCCACCGCGGCGCTCTACCGCGCGTTTGCCGCCCCTGCCCTTCGACAGCGAGGCGCGGATGCCGTCGTCGGAGCGATGTCGTCGTCCTACAACAACGTCGCGAACCTCGGCATTCCTATCGCCGTCGCCGTGCTGCACGACGCCACCGCGGTCGTCCCTGCGCTAATCTTCCAGATCGCCTTCTACGCTCCCCTATCGATGACGGTTCTGGAAGTTCTGACCCGCCGAGGGAAATTCAGCATCCGCTCTACGCTCGCAGCGCCACTGAAGAATCCGATATTCCTTTCCGCAATGGTAGGGCTCTTCCTCAATGCGACCGGCACCGGCGCCGTGGTTCCTGATATCGTTGCGAAACCCGTAGGCCTTCTCGGCCAGGCTGCGGTGCCGATGGCCCTCCTCGCGTTCGGCATTAGCCTCCACGGCATGCCGTTCATGGAAGCTGGGCGTTCACCCCGGCGCGCCGTCGTCGTAGCCAGCGTCGCGAAGCTCTTCGTGCACCCGGCGCTTGCGCTGCTCGTCGGGTGGTCTCTGTTCGGGCTCTCCGGCCAGTCGCTCCTCGCCGCCGTTATCATCGCCGGCCTGCCGACCGCCCAGAACGTCTACACGTTCAGCACCCGCTTCGGTCGCAACCTGGAGCAGGCCCGCGACTGCGGCGTCGTCACCACCCTCGCCTGCTTGCCGACGATCTTCATGTTCACGCTCCTGCTCAGCTAGTCCACGTTCCGTACACACAATTGGTCCTCGTGGCACCCAAGCGCTCGGCGCGGTATCGCAACGGTCGCTACCCTGGAGGGCGTGGAAATTCTCAAGACGCTCCTTGCCTCCGACCCGTCCGTTCCCCGACTGACCTGTTATGACGAAACCACGGGAGGGCGCACCGATCTCTCCGCGCTCACCCTGGACAATTGGGCATCGAAAATCGCCAACATGCTTCACGACGAATTCGACGTGGAGCCCGGCGATAGCGTGTGGATTGACCTACCCCTCGTTTGGCAGGCCGCCTGCATTATCTTGGGCTGCGAACGCGCGGGCGTCCGGGTGGCTGCGGAGGATCCCCTGGTCGTTTTCACGACCGTCGCAGGCTCAGCGAATGGGAGGAGGAGCAGCCCGACGCCTACCTTGCGGTGGTGACGGATGATCCCTTCGGGCGGGCGTCGTTGAGTGCGGTGGCGAGATTCCGCCGGGCGTCGTGGACTTTGGACCGGAGGTTCGTTTCCACCCGGATGCGTACCTCGGAGCGGGGCCCGAGTCCGAAGACTCCCCTGTAATTGGGGATGCGTCCGCGGATGCCCTCGTTGCCAGCGCTCGAGAGTTCGCTTCCGCGTCCGGCCTCGGACCCAAGAATCGCGTGGTGTCGCATGGGTGGATCGACGACGCAACCGCACAGGTGAGCGCGACCGCGTGGGCGAAGAGCGTCCTCGCCCCGTGGACGGTCGACGGCGCGGCAGTCGTCGTGCGCGGAGGGGACGGAGCACGGCTCGAGGAGGTTGCGAAGGCGGAAAAGGCCACAATTGTGGGCCGGTGAATCCGGCGGTCGGGTTATCGTTGAGGGGTGATTACCCGCCCGTATATTCTTGCAATTCTCGCTGTTCTCAACGTCATCGCGATTCTCGCAGTATGGGATCTCGGCGCCTGGTGGTGGATACTGCTCGGCACGTTGATTCTGCTGGATCTGGTCGCTGTCTATGACCTTGTGCAGAAGAAGCACTCTATTCTGCGCAATTTCCCCGTTATCGGCCACCTGCGCTACATGGGTGAGACCATCCGCCCAGAAATGCAGCAGTACTTCATCGAGCGCAATTTCGACGGCGCCCCCTTCGACCGGGATACCCGCACTGTCGTCTACGAGCGTGCGAAGGGCATCTCGTCGAAGAAGTCCTTCGGCACCGAGCGTGACATCACCAAGCCCGGATACGAGTATGTCCGCCACTCCATGGCCCCGACCCGCGAGGTTCTGGCCGACCCACGGGTCACCATCGGAGGGCCGGACTGCACACAGCCTTATTCCTCCTCCATCCTCAACATCTCTGCCATGAGTTTTGGCTCGCTCTCCCCCAACGCAGTGATGGCGATGAACAAGGGAGCGAAGCTGGGCAACTTCGTCCAGGACACGGGCGAGGGTGCGATCAGCCCCTACCACCTCAAGTACGGTGCCGATATCTACTGGCAGTTGGGCTCCGGTTACTTCGGGGCCAGGACGGAGGACGGGGACTTTGACCCGGAGCTCTTCTCCAAGAAGTCCTCGCTCCCCGAGGTCAAGGCGACCTATCTCAAGGTCAGCCAGGGCGCCAAGCCGGGCCTCGGCGGCATGCTCCCCGGCGACAAGGTCAACGAGGAAATCGCGGCGACCCGCCACGTGCCCGTCGGCAAGGGAGTGATGAGCCCGCCCTACCACCGCGTCTACTCCACCCCGCGCGAGCTGGTTCGCTTCATGGGTACGATGCGCGAGTTGAACGGTGGCAAGCCCGTCGGCTTCAAACTCTGCGTGGGCTCGCAGCTGGAGTTCCTCGCGGTGTGTAAGGCGATGCTCGAAGAGAACATCACACCGGACTTCATCATCGTCGACGGGGCGGAGGGTGGCACCGGCGCCGCGCCGCTGGAGTACTCCGATCGCGTTGGCCTGCCGCTTACCGACGGCCTGATCCTGGTCCACAACGCCCTCGTGGGTTCTGGGCTCCGCGACCGCATCAAGCTCGGCGCCAGCGGAAAGATCATCACCGGCTTCGACATCATCAAGCGCATGTGCATCGGCGCGGACTTCGTCAACTCGGCCCGAGGAATGATGATGGCGACCGGCTGCATCCAGTCCCAGCTCTGTCACACGAACACCTGCCCCGTGGGCGTGGCCACGCAGGATCCGAAGCTGTGGAAGGCCCTGGACGTCGACGACAAGGCCCAGCGCGTGGCGAATTACCACAACGCCACGGTCAATGAGGCGGCGGCCATGCTGGCGTCGATGGGCCTATCGGACTTTTCCGAACTGGGCCCGTCCTACCTTCTGCGACGCACCAGTGAAGAGGTCGGGGAATCGTACGACGAACTCTACAACTGGCTCACCCCGGGAGAGCTACTCACCGGCACTCGGTTTGTCAACTGGGCCGAGGCCTGGGACATGGCGGACCCGGATACCTTCCGGTATCCGTCGGCACACATGCGCGCATAAGTGCGCGTAAGCCTGGCCCTCCGAGGGGGCCAGCTCCCGAGGGGAGTCAGCTCCGAGGGGGCCAGGCGCCCAGCTCTAACCACTCCGCTGCGCTAGTTGCCCATCAGCTTCTGGCGCAGCTTTTCGTCCTTGGCAAGGACCTCGTCGCGCATGCGCTCCTGGTAGCGTTCCATGGCGACAATCAGCTCCGGGTAGCCGGCAGAGAGGATGCGCACAGCGAGTAGCCCCGCATTCTTCGCACCCCCGACGCCGACGGTTGCCACGGGCACCCCGCCCGGCATCTGCACGATCGACAGCAGCGAGTCGACGCCCTCGAGGTTGTCCAGCGCGCGCGGGACTCCGATCACGGGCAGGGGCGTCGCCGACGCCACCATTCCCGGAAGGTGGGCAGCGCCACCCGCTCCCGCGATGATGCAGCGCAGGCCCTTGTCCGCGGCGGACTTCGCATAATCGATCATCCGCTCCGGGGTGCGGTGCGCGGAGACCACGCCCACCTCGAAGGGGACGCCGAATTCGGCGAGCATCTCCGCGGCCGGCTGCATCGTCGGCCAGTCCGAATCCGATCCCATGATCAGGCCGACCAGCGGCCCCTGTACGTCCTTCAACTCGGCCATCGCCGTCTCCTCTCGTCTAGTTACTTGTCCTCGCGCGAACCGACGTACCCGTCGGCCCACACGCCATCAACGATGTATTCGGCAGCAAGGTTTGCAATCTTTCGCGTCTTCGCAATCCCCTCGGGGCTTGCGTCGTAGCCACAGAGGTTGACGTGGCCGAGCTTGCGGCCCGGACGCCATTCCTTGCCGTACCAGTGCACCTTAACCGAGGGGAACCTGCGCCATACCTCGGCGAAGCGGTACGCAATTGGCACGTCCGACGCCTCCTGACCGCCCAGGGTATTGACCATGACAGTCACCGGGGCGGTGGGGCGAGTCGACCCCAGGGGCAGGTCGGCGACGGCACGCAGGTGCTGCTCGAACTGGCTGGTCTCGCACCCATCCTGGGACCAGTGCCCAGTGTTGTGCGGGCGCATCGCCAATTCGTTGACGAAAATCTGCGGCTCGCCCGCCTCGTCCACGGTCTCAAAGAGTTCGACGGCCAGCGCCCCGGTCACGCCCAGCTCCGTTGCGACTTTCACACTGAGGTCGCGGGCCGAGGCCGCCAGGTCGTCGGAAAGCCCGGGGGCCGGGCAGATGGCCTCGACGCAGATTCCGTCGCGCTGGACTGACTCGAGCACAGGCCATGCCTCGACCTGGCCCGACGGGGTGCGCGCGCACATGGCGGAGAGCTCGCGGACGAGTACAACCTTGCGCTCAGCCATTAGGGGGACGGACTGATCGAGCAGCTCTCCAACCTTCTCGGCGAGGGCCTCTCGGTCAGCGGGGAACCAGACTCCGTGCCCGTCGTAGCCGCCACGGCGGGCCTTCAGGCACACTGCCCCACCGACGCGGTCGTGGAACTGGAGAGCGTCGTCGACGGATTCGATGGCCGCGTATTCCGGCACCGGCGCCCCCATTTCCTCCAGACGCTGGCGCATCAGCAGCTTGTCCTGCGCGTAGAGGAGCGCGGACGGCTGTGGCTGAACCGAGTACCCCATGTCCGTCAGCCGATTGAGAAATTCGGTCGGCACATGCTCGTGGTCAAAGGTGACGGCGTGGGCGCCCTGGACCGCGCGCTCGACATCTTCCCACACCCGGTAATCACCGATGACGATGTCGTGGCAGACCTGCGCCGCGGAGGAATCGCGGGAGCCCGCCAGGAGCTTGATCGATTGCCCCATCTCGATAGCTTCGGTCTGCATCATGCGGGCCAACTGCCCGTCTCCGATGACCGTAACGACGGGAACGCCACGCGGATGCGCAGGATGGCGGACAGAGGCGGAACTAGTAGTTGCAGGATTATCTGGAGTATCCGAGGCAGTCACGCACCCGATTGTAGGGTATGGCCAGTTGACCCCAATAAATGCCAGTCCCCGCGCTCTCCCCCGCGCTCGCCCGCTTAGGTCAGGCGCGCGACCATCTTCGCGACTTTTCTTGCCGACGGCACATCGGCAACTTCCAGGGCTGGCCCGAAGTAGTGGGTGCGCAGGTACAAGGCGCTTCCCTTCCTGTCGACGCTGCGCACCGAGCGCAGATCGACGGTGGTCACCCGCGGTCGGAACAGGCCACGGCGCAGCAGTATGCGACGGTCGGTCAGGACGAACCTCTCGCCGAGCCAGGCAAGCCCCGGCGGTACCACCCGCCACAGAATCAGTACGACCCAGCCGATCAGGAGAAAATTGCGCACCGGCTGCATTCCGGAGCCCACCATTGCGGAGCTGTCGATGAGCCCGATCAGGAGCCACACCACACCGGTAATGACCATCAGCTCGAGCAACGGCCAAACCAGACGACCGAAAGTGGGGTTGGTATCCAGGAGTATCTTCTCGCTCGGCTCCATTTCAGAGTGGGGAAAGGACATTACTTGCCCGCTTCCGACTCTCCGGCGTCGGCCGAGTTGTTGCCGCCCGCGTAGCCCCCGTCTGCGGCACGGACGTGGAAGACGTCGCCCGCGGCAACGAAGTGGCTAGTCCCGAGGTTGTCGGTGACGATCAGCTCCCCGTCCTCCCGAATCCCCACCGCGACGCCCTCGAGCTTGTTATCTCCGGGCAGCTCGACGCGGACACGACTGCCAATTGTGGCGCAGGAGTCCCGGTAGTCCGACAACAGAGCCGGATCTTCCCGCAGCCACTGCCGCTCGCGGTTATCCAGCGCACGCAATAGCCCCGCTACGAGTTCCGTCCGGTCCAGGTTTCGGGCGCCAGCGAGCAACAGCGAGGTGGCATGCGGTACAGGCAGCTCCTCCTGCGTCATTGATACGTTGATTCCGATTCCGGGGATCAGAATTGGCGGGGCGATTGACGCGGCCTCGACCAGGATGCCACAGATCTTCCGGCCGTCGACGAGCACATCGTTCGGCCATTTGAGCTGTACACGGCCGGAATCCAGCTCCGCGACGCCCACCAACATGTCGACGACCGAAAGCCCGACGACCAGCGGCAGCAAGCCGAGCTGCTGCGGAGTAATTGTGCCCGGCTTAAAAAGTACCGACAGCGCGATAGACGAACCGTAGGGCGCCTCCCATTTCCGAGCAAGCCTCCCCCTGCCCGAGGACTGCGCCGAGGCGAAAACCGCACTGCGGTCCGGCACATCTCCCGATTCCGCACCCGCGGCCGCGACCTTCGCCTTCAAATCCGCGTTGGTGGATCCAGTCTTATCGAGCACCTCAATGCTGTTCCACCCCGGCGCTAGCGTGCGCAGTGCTTGCTCATCGACGGGTTGACGGGACGAAACGATCCGGGGGTCTGTCATGCCGAGAAGTCTAGGCTACTTCGCGGATTGGATGTGGCGAGCATGCTCGGCTGACATCGTACGCACACAAATCTCTAGTGACGAGTATCACACTTTTGACGCTTTACTTATTTCCTACCCAAATACTAAATTCTCCTAACATGACTATTCCCTCACGTTTTGCGGTGGACGGCAGCGCAGCGAATGATTCCAGCGATGGAAACCACGGCAAGACCGCAGAAAGCCCCAACGCAGCTCCCCATGAGAACCTTCTCACCCACCCCGCACCGCTGACCACGGCGGCGCGCAACGAAGACCTGAAGCGACGACGGGCCGAGTCACGGATGCCCATGGGAGCCGCCGCTCACGAGAAGGTCCGGTCAAAAGGGCGCATGACCGCCCGCGAGCGGCTCGACTACCTCCTCGACGAGGGATCCTTCGTCGAGTTCGACGCACTCGCCCGCCACCGCACCACCGCCTTCAACATGGAGGCAAAGCGCCCGGTCACCGACGGCATCATCACCGGCTGGGGCACCATTGACGGCCGCGAGGTGTGCGTCTTTTCCCAGGACGGTACCGTCTTCGGCGGAGCGCTCGGCGAGGTCTACGGAGAGAAGATGGTCAAGCTCCAGCAGCTCGCCATCACCACCGGCCGACCGCTGCTCGGCCTCTACGAGGGCGCCGGTGCCCGCATCCAGGACGGCGCGGTCTCCCTCGACTTCATCGCGCAGACCTTCCATCACAACGTCCGAGCCAGCGGCGTCATCCCGCAGATTTCGGTCATCTTCGGCGCCTGCGCCGGCGGCAACGCATACTCCCCCGCCCTGACCGACTTCGTCGTCATGGTTGAGGACAGCTCGCGCATGTTCGTCACAGGCCCGGACGTCATCAAGACCGTCACCGGCGAAGAGATCAGCCAGATGGACCTCGGCGGCGCGGACACTCATATGGAGATCGCGGGCAACTCCCACTACACCGCAACCGATGAGAAGGACGGACTGGACTGGGTCAGCGACCTGCTCGACTACCTGCCGAACAACTACGGCACCGTCGCCACCGCGTGGCCGAACACCGCCGACGACTCCATCACGGACCTCGACCGCACGCTCGACTCGCTCATCCCCGACAACCCCTCAGTCCCCTACGACGTGCGCGATGTCATCCGCACGCTTTCCGACGACGAGGATTTCTTCGAGATCCAGGAAAACCGGGCGGGCAACGTTGTCGTCGGGTTCTCCCGGATCGAAGGCGAAAGCGTTGGCTTTGTGGCGAACCAGCCTCTCGAATTCGCGGGATGCCTGGACATCGACGCCGCCGAGAAGGCAGCCCGGTTCGTTCGCACCTGCGACTCCTTTAATATCCCCCTCGTCCTGCTCGTGGACGTCCCCGGCTTCCTCCCCGGGGCAAACCAGGAGCATCAGGGCATCCTGCGTCGCGGAGCGAAGCTCCTCTACGCGTACGCCGAGGCCACCGTCCCGAAGATCACGGTGACGTTGCGCAAGGCCTACGGCGGGGCCTACTGCGTGATGGGCTCTAAGGGCCTCGGCGCTGACGTCAACCTCGCCTGGCCCACTGCACAGATCGCCGTCATGGGCGCTGCTGGCGCTGTGCGGTTCCTGCACCGCAAGGAAATCGCCGCCGCGCAGGCGTCGGAAAGCGATGTCAAGGCGCTGATCGCGGAGTTCGAGCGAGCTTACGAGGACCACATGTTGACTCCGTACCGTGCTGCCGAACGGGGGTTAATCGACGAAGTAATTCTACCCTCCGAGACTCGCACAAGGGTGGCGAAGAACCTACGCCTTCTCAAGTCCAAGAAGGTGGCCTGGCCTGCGCGCAAGCACGGAAACATCCCGCTGTAGACGGCAATAGTTTTGAGAACTTAATCTCACGACCGAGAGTTCATTCGTTAACAGCGGTTGCCCCCGACTACCTCCCCCCGTTATTGAAACGTAAACTAGGGACCATGACGACTGCCGCAAATACATCAACCGGTGAAACCCCGGATCTGACCACCACCGCCGGAAAGCTAGCTGACCTGCGCGCCCGTCTCGCTGAGACCCAGGCGCCGATGGGCCAGGCTTCCATTGACCGCGTTCACGACAAGGGCAAGCTCACCGCCCGCGAGCGCATCGAGTTCCTGCTGGACGACGGCTCATTCGTAGAGGTCGACGCCCTCGCACGTCACCGTTCGAAGAACTTCGGCCTGGATGCCAAGCGCCCGGTCACCGATGGTGTTGTGACCGGTTACGGCACCATCGACGGCCGGAAGGTCTGCGTGTTCTCGCAGGACGGTGCCATCTTCGGTGGCGCGCTCGGCGAGGTCTACGGTGAAAAGATTGTGAAGATCATGGATCTCGCAATCAAGACCGGCGTCCCGATTATCGGCATCAACGAGGGCGCTGGCGCTCGCATCCAGGAGGGCGTCGTTTCCCTCGGCCTGTACTCGCAGATCTTCTTCCGCAACACCCAGGCCTCGGGTGTTATCCCGCAGATCTCCCTGATCATGGGCGCCTGCGCTGGCGGCCACGTCTACTCCCCGGCTCTGACCGACTTCATCGTCATGGTCGACGGCACCTCCAAGATGTTCATCACCGGCCCGGACGTCATCAAGACCGTCACGGGCGAGGAGGTCACTCAGGAGGAGCTGGGTGGCGCTGGCACGCACATGTCCACCTCGGGTACGTCGCACTACACCGCTTCCGACGACGAAGACGCACTGACCTTCGTCCAGGAGCTGGTCAGCTACCTGCCGTCGAACAACCGCGCCGAGGCTCCGCGCATGGAGACCGAGCCGTTCGAGGGCTCCATCGCCGACAACATCACCGACACCGACCTCGAGCTCGACACCCTGATTCCGGATTCCCCGAACCAGCCGTACGACATCAAGGAGGTCATCAACCGCCTGGTCGACGACGAGGAATTCCTGGAGATCCAGGCCGAGTACGCAGAGAACGTCGTTATCGGCTTCGGCCGCATCGAGGGCCGCTCTGTCGGCTTCGTCGCCAACCAGCCGATTCAGTTCGCAGGCTGCCTGGACATCAAGGCCTCCGAGAAGGCCGCGCGATTCGTCCGCACCTGTGACGCCTTCAACATCCCGATTGTCATGCTGGTCGACGTCCCCGGCTTCCTCCCGGGCACCAACCAGGAGTTCGACGGCATCATCCGCCGCGGCGCCAAGCTGCTCTACGCCTACGCCGAGGCCACCGTGCCGAAGATCACCGTCATCACCCGCAAGGCCTACGGCGGAGCGTACTGCGTCATGGGTTCGAAGGACATGGGCGCCGACATCAACCTGGCATGGCCGACCGCACAGATTGCCGTCATGGGCGCCTCTGGCGCCGTCGGCTTCATCTACCGCAAGGAACTCAAGGCAGCCGCTGCCGAGGGCAAGGATGTTGCCGCAGTCCAGAAGGGCTACGAGAAGGAGTACGAGGAGACCCTGGTCAACCCGTACATGGCCGCCGAGCGTGGCTTCATCGACGCCGTCATCCCGCCGAGCGAGACCCGCGGCCAGCTCATCGAGGGCCTGCGTCTGCTCGACCGCAAGGTTGTCAACGTGCCCGCCAAGAAGCATGGGAACATTCCGCTGTGACCGATTCCACCAACACCCCAACAACCGAGGACGCCGCAGCCGCAGCAGCGCCTGCCGCTCCGTTCATGTCAGTCCTCAAGGGCAACCCGACGCCCGCGCAGACCGCGACTCTCGCGCTGCTGTTCGCGGGCATGGCTAACGCCGCAGGCGCCGAGGAGGACAAGGGTCCGCGCAACCACTGGGGCCGACTGGAGGAGGGCTTCCACCAGCCACACCAGTACGTTCCGGGCACGTTCCGCAACGTCCACTTCTTCTAGCCTCTAGAGGCAAAGAAACTCCCCGATGAGGGCCGCCAGGTGGCGGTTCCTCATCGGGGAGTTTTGCGTTCGCGCCCGCCAGCCTGCTCACGCACTAGTCCTCGCCCAGCTCGCGGTCGAGCCTGCGCTGGTCCCGCTGCCGAATCATGGGATAGATGATCTTGAAGATCACAAGTACCAGCGCCAGGCCCATGCCTACCCCGACAACGGAACCCGTCAGATAACCGGCTAGTTCGCTTCCGACCATCATCCGCGAACGCGCCATGCCTCCGATAAACAGGGCAAGGATGAGCACCAGGGCGATGATTTCGCCAATCGAGATTTTGTTTACCCTCGGCAGCGGAACCCTCCGCCGCAGCCACCATTGGCCGACAATCAACCCGAGCAGGGGGAGGACAAACATGACCATTGCTGCGATTTCCATGTTCGGCCCCGGCAAAGCCCAGATCAGCGCCACCGCAAGGATGTAGGACAACCACATCAACGCAGTGAATGCGACGGTCGAGGACTGGTGCAGCAGCATCCGCTGATACTCGTCATCGACAGTGGCCTCATACCGATCAATAACAGAGTCTGCGTATGACATTTTTACTTCCCTTCCACTTCGGCTGAATCAAAGATTTCTTCGACCGTTTCTCCAAGGACTTTGCAAATTCGAAGAGCCAGGTACACGGACGGTGAGTAATTGCCGCGCTCAATGTTGGCGATTGTTTGCCTCGACACTCCGACTGCCGCAGCCAGGTCCGCCTGGCTCATTTCGACCCAGCGCCGGTACTTGCGAACAAGGTTTGAGCATTGCGTTTCACCCACGCTCCTTCACCCACATTCGTCAATCACCCTTTCCTTTTTGTCAACTTTATTTTACATTCTGCGACGACTCTTTGACAAGGATTCTTTACATTCTTCATGTCTTGACATGCCTCACTCAGCTCCCCACAACGAGCCCGCACTAAACTTGTGCACCATGAGCAAGCCCCGCATCGTCCTCGCCTCCACCTCCCCCTCGCGCCTGTCGATCCTGCGCGGTGCGGGCATCGAACCCATCACTGCGGCACCCGAGGTCGACGAAGACGCCCTCATCGCCTCGCTTGCCGACGCCTCCCCGGCACACGTCGTCGAGGAGCTGGCATCGGCCAAGGCCCACGCAGTGGCGGCCGATTTCCCTGACGACATCGTGATTGGCGGGGACTCAATGCTCCTGCTCGACGGGGAGCTGCAGGGAAAGCCCCACACTGTCGAGCGCACCGTTGCCCGGTGGCAGGCTCAGCGGGGCCGCACCGCGGAGCTGATTACCGGGCACTGCGTCGTCACGCCGAAGGGCGAGCATAGAGAAGCCGCGATTACCGCACTGGACTTCGCGCAAGCGAGCGATGCGGACATTGAGGCCTACGCCCTCACCGGAGAACCCCTCGAGTGCGCGGGGGCCTTCACACTCGAGGCCATGGGTGGCTGGTTTATCGATGGAATCAGCGGGGACCCCTCGAGCGTCATTGGCTTATCCCTGCCCGTTGTGCGCCGCGCCCTCTACACGTACGGATACTCTGTCTCCCAGTTCTGGAATCGATAGCACTCCAAGCGCAGCCCCCTCCCCCGAAACGCGCCTTAGAAAAAGCTAAGCCCGCGCCAGCCCCCGGCAAGTACCGGGTAGAACTGGCGCGGGTTGTCGCGCGACTGCGATCCGCAGTTTTGGACGCGCGGCTAACTGAATGTGGCTAGCGCGAGGTGATTACTGAACAGCCTCAATGCGCTTGATGGCCTCCTGCGCGACGAGCTCCTGGATGCCCATGTCCAGCTCGGAGGTGAAGCCAACACACGAGCAGTTGATCTCGCCGAGGACGTAAGTATCCTCGCCGTTCTCGCCGTCGGCAAGCATGAAGTCGGCGGTCCAGATCAGCGGGATGTTGTCGCCACCGAGCTTCTCGGCGATGACCGGGCGAACCTCAGCGAACATGTCGATGAGCTCCTGCCAGTCTTCCGGCTTGTCGTAGGTGTACTTCGCGCCGGAGAACAGGGTCGCGGAGAAGTTGTCGCCACCGGCGGCCGGCTTCTTGTGGACGACGAAGACCGGGTGCGGGCCGACGAGCAGAATACGGATCTCACCCTCGACGATGCGCGGCATGAAGCGCATGTCGACGAGCATGCCGTTGTCGCCGATGATGTACTGGTCACAGAAGTCCATGAACTCGCCGAGCTTGCGGATCTCGGTGTGGTTGTCGACGGCCTCGGTGCAGCGCAGCATGGTGTCCAGCGGCAGAGCGGTGCCCGGCTCCACGGAAGCGGCGAGCTCCTTGTCCTCGAGCTGGACGCGCCAGATGCCGGAGCCGGTGGAGCCGCGATTCTGCTTCAGGACACGCTCGCCGTAGGACAGGGAGGTCGGGAAGGTCTTGTGGAAGGTCTCGACATCGTAGTAGGCGGCGGTGTCGGCCGGAACCAGGTCGGTGGTATTCAGCTTGACCAGCGCATCCTTTGCACCGTAGGCCATCATCTCAACCGGGGTGGACATGCCGACGAGACCGGCACCGGAGAGCTTGGTCAGCAGCTCGAAGTACCCCTTCTCGCCGCCCGGAATGTTGCCCGGGTTGACGCGGGAGATGTAGCCGTCGAAGTTTTCAGAGACATAGTCGAAGATGGCGTCGGACCACTCCGGACGGTAGTAGACAACCTCGGAGGACCAGCCGGCTTCGCGGATAGCGTTGACGATCGGCATGGTGTCCTTGCGGTGGCCGTCGAAGTACTTGTCCGAGCCGCCCTCGACCTCAAATACGACAATGTTCTTGTGCACAGATACTCCTTATAGGTGGTGTGGGGCATGAGGCACTTTTCAACCCGTGAAAATCGGCTACAAGCACCGGAGGACTCCGCGCGATACCACCGTGGTCCGGAGGGGCGAGCGGGCCATTTTTGCCCATTTCCTTCATCAGAACCCACGTTTTTCTACGCCGGCTCTTAGGAAAATTTTAGGCCACTGACGCCCTAGATTGCGCCCCCAAAACTATGATTTCACCCCCGACTGTGAGCCGTATCCCAGCACATTGGCTACCTGCGTGCCGAGGAACCAACGACGCAGGTCACCCCTCCTCCCCCACTCGTCGCGCCCAGGCACTTAGCTTCGCCTCCGAGTGGCCCCGTAGAATAGACCCGAATTAATAAATACGAGCATTTCTATCCCTCACCTAGTAGCCCACCTATTAGCCGTTTCCGATAGACCTTCGTTCACACCTTCTTTAAGTCCTGTACCGACCTGAGCGTCAAGGGAGTTTTCGATGGCCGCCCCAAGCGATCCGCACCCACAATTCCAGCAATACGCACACCCCGAACGACTGGTGTCGAGCTCCTGGCTCGCCGCACGTCTGGGAACCCCGGGACTCAAGGTCGTCGAGTCCGACGAGGATATGCTGCTCTACGACATCGGCCATATCCCCGGCGCGGTCCGTATCGACTGGCACAGGGACCTCAACGATCCAGTCTTGCGCGACTACATCAGCGCCGAGGCCTTTGCCGAGCTCATGAGCTCCAAGGGAATCTCCCGCGACGACACCGTGGTTATCTACGGCGACAAGTCGAACTGGTGGGCCGCCTACACGCTGTGGGTTTTCGAGCTCTTCGGGCACCCCGATGTTCGCCTCCTCAACGGCGGCCGCGACGCCTGGATGACCGAGGAAAGGGACACCAGCTTCGAGGTTCCCGAGTATCCCCGCACCGATTATCCCGTCGTCAAGCGGAACGACAGCGGGCTCCGGGCCTACGCCAAGGACGCCTTCGACCAAATCGGCAAGGGGCCGCTCATCGACGTCCGCACCCCGGAGGAGTATGCCGGCGTGCGCACCCACATGGTCGACTACCCGCAGGAGGGAGTCCTGCGCGGTGGCCATATTCCCACCGCGGTAAACGTCCCCTGGAATCAGTCCGTCTTCCCGAATTCCCGCTTCCGCACCCGCGAGGAGCTGGAGAAGATTTACGCGGACGTCGCCCGCGACTCGGACACCATCGTCTACTGCCGCATCGGCGAGCGCAGCGCTCACACGTGGTTCGTCCTGCGTTACCTATTGGGCTACGACCACGTCCGCAACTACGACGGCTCCTGGGTCGAGTGGGGCAACATGATTCGCATGCCCATCGCCCAGGGATCCGAGCCCGGCACGCTTGACGACGGTGTGCACTGGCGCAACTAGCTAGTTTGCTCTGCGACGTAAGGATTGCCACTCCCCTCTATGGGGGAGTGGCAATTGCACTATAAACGAGTCCTTTTACTAGCAAATACAGTTTTTTGCAGTGGTAACACCTACTAAAAACACACCCCCAAACTTTTGAACACTGCTCAAGGCCACATTTTCTACCCCCTTATGTAGCAACCAAAAGAAGGTTTACCCCCCTGTCTGTGACACAATGGAGACGTTGGGCCACACGCCGTTAGCTTAAAAAATGGTTACGGCGTGCCCCTGAAACATTTGTCGCAATTACAGCCCCGGCATTTACCTGCGGGGTGTCCACGAAAAATGGAGGATTTCGTGTCCGAGCAGACCACTGAAAAGATCACGAAGGTTCTCGTCGCCAACCGCGGCGAGATTGCTGTTCGCGTTATTCGCGCTGCGAAGGATGCGGGCATCCCTTCCGTTGCCGTTTACGCCGAGCCGGATGCGGATGCTCCTTTCGTAAAGATGGCGGACGAGGCTTTCGCGCTGGGCGGCACCACCTCCGCAGAGTCCTACCTCGTGTTCGACAAGATTCTGGACGCCGCTAAGAAGTCCGGCGCCAACGCCATCCACCCGGGTTACGGCTTCCTCTCTGAAAACGGAGACTTCGCCGAGGCCGTCGAGAACGCTGGGCTGATCTGGATTGGCCCGTCGCCGGAGTCCATCCGCGCACTGGGTGACAAGGTCACCGCTCGCCACATCGCGCTGAAGGCAAATGCCCCGATGGCCCCGGGTACCAAGGAGCCGGTCAAGGATGCTGACGAGGTCGTCGCATTCGCCAAGGAGCACGGTCTGCCCATCGCCATCAAGGCTGCCTTCGGTGGCGGCGGACGCGGCATGAAGGTCGCCCACACGATGGAGGAGGTCGCTGACCTCTACGAGTCCGCTACCCGTGAGGCTGTCGCTGCATTCGGTCGTGGCGAGTGCTTCGTCGAGCGCTACCTCGACAAGGCCCGCCACGTCGAGTGCCAGGTCCTGGCTGATAAGCACGGCAACGTTATCGTCGCTTCCACCCGTGACTGCTCCCTCCAGCGTCGCTTCCAGAAGCTGGTCGAGGAGGCTCCGGCTCCGTTCCTGACCGAGGAGCAGGACCAGCGCCTGCGTCAGTCCGCGAAGGACATCTGCAAGGAGGCCGGCTACTACGGCGCCGGCACCGTGGAGTACCTGGTCGGCAACGACGGCCTGATTAACTTCCTCGAGGTCAACACCCGCCTGCAGGTGGAGCACCCGGTCACTGAAGAGGTCACCGGCCTCGACCTGGTCCGCGAGCAGTTCGCCATCGCCGAGGGCCGCGAGCTGACCCTGAAGGAAGACCCGGAGATGCACGGTCACGCCTTCGAGTTCCGTATCAACGGCGAGGACGCTGGCTCCAACTTCATGCCGGCACCGGGCACCATCACCAAGTACGTCGAGCCGTCCGGCCCGGGCGTCCGCATGGACACCGGCATCAAGGAGGGCGACGTCATCGGTGGCCAGTTCGACTCCATGCTGGCCAAGCTGATCGTCTGGGGCAAGGATCGCGACGAGGCTCTGCGCCGTTCCGCTCGCGCCCTGGCCGAGTACGAGGTTGAGGGTCTGGCGACCGTCATTCCGTTCCACCGCCACATCGTCGAGAACCCGGCGTTCATCGGCGACGGCGAGGGCTTTGAGGTCTACACCAAGTGGATCGAGGAGGAGTGGGACAACCCGATCGCTCCGTACGACGGTGACTCCGACGCTGACACCGACACCGTTCCGGCGCAGAAGGTTGTCGTCGAGATCGACGGTCGCCGCGTCGAGGTTGCCCTTCCGGGTGACCTGGCTCTGGGTGGCGGCGCAGGTGGCGCTAAGAAGAAGGCTAAGAAGAAGCGCGCTGGTGGCTCCAAGAAGGCCGCTTCCGGCGACGCAGTGGTCGCTCCGATGCAGGGCACCGTCATCAAGGTCAACGTTGAGGAGGGCCAGGAGGTCGCCGAGGGCGACACCGTCGTCGTCCTCGAGGCCATGAAGATGGAGAACCCGGTCAAGGCCCACAAGGCCGGCGTTGTCACCGGCCTGTCGGCTGAGGCTGCGCGGGCGTCGGCAAGGGCGATGTCCTGATGGAGCTGAAGTAGTCCTCAGCTGGGACTGCGGTAGGGCTTGCCGTGGTGGCTAGCCCACTGGCCCGCTGAGAGCAATTGCCTCCAGCAATGGGGCCTTTCATGAGTTCTGCTCATGGGAGGCCCCATTGTTGCGTTGTGGAGGTCCCTAATAGAGTAGGCGTCATGGAACCCATGGAAGTAAACGCTGGCCGCTTCTACTGTCGCCCACTGCGGCATGACTCCCGAGTCGACGACGCACCCGTTACCGGGCGCATTCTCAGTCTCGGGGATGGGGCGGCCGTCGCCGATTTCCTCGTCGCCTCCACCGGCGACTGGCAGGAAGACGTCGCCTACCGATTCGCCGTCGCAGAGCAGACCAACGTCGAGATGCTCGCGCTGCTCACCGTCGCCCCGGTCGGCGCCCCCACCATCTCCGCAGCCGACGCGGTCTCCATCGAGGTGCTTGCCGACGGCGACCTCGGCCGCGTCCTGCCTAACGACGACAAGGTGTTGCAGAAGGTCACGGTCGGAGACGGCATAAAAGCTGCAAAGGAAGCCGTCCGCCGCTGGGCGGAGGGCTTCCTCGGTAAAACGGTGTCGGGCTAGCTGCGCAGCAGGTAGATATCCATAATCCAGCCGTGCTCGGCGCGCAGCTTGGCTTTCAACTCGGCGATTTCCTCGCCGACGTCGCCGACCCGGCCCCGCCGCAGCGTCTGCAGGTCGGTGCCCAGGAATGCGCCCCAGAGGATTTCCTCGTCCGGATCGGCGTGCTCGAGCCAGGCTGCACCGCCGTCGAGCATGACCACGGCGTCCATGCCCTCCGGGCGCTCCCCCAGCCTGCGGCCAGTGGTAATCAGGACCGGCTTGCCGATCTGGTTCAGGCACTCCCCGTGCGCAGCGGTCAGCGCCGAGATGGCCGTCACGCTCGGAACGACGCGGGAGTTGACCTCCAGGCCGAGATCGCGCACGCGCTGCAGGATGCGCAGCGTCGAGTCATAGAGCGACGGATCGCCCCACACAAGGAACGCTCCGCGCCTGCGGCCCTCCCCGCCGAGGTGGGCAAGGAAGGCGTCGGCAAGCAGCTCAGCGCGGCGCTGGTGCCAATCGCGGACGACGGCCCCGTAGTTATCGGGCGTGCGGTCGCGCGGGGGATCGGCCACGGCGACCAGTTCCACGTGCGGCGCGTGCGTGTCGAGAATGTTTTGTCGCGCGGCGAGCAAATCGGCCTTATCGCCGCCCTTATCGAGGGCGAAGACGACATCGACGTCACGAAGAACGCCGATAGCCTCGAGCGTAATGTGGCTCGGGCTACCGGCGCCTATCCCAATGACGTCAATATCGACGCGCCCGCTGAGGCGGCCCCCGCCGAGGTGCTCGCGGGGCGAGTCGCTATTACTGATGATTGGTCGGATCTCCCTCGTAACCGAACTGCTCAGCCATCTCATCTGGCGACAGGCCTGCCATGGACGCGGACAGCTTCGTCGCAGTTGCCTGCTTGAGGTAGATCTCGCAGGCGTTTGCCATGTACTTGGAGTCATAAACGTTCATCTCGAGGATGGGGGTCATCGTGCCGTCATCCTCCATGCGGGACACCAGCAGGTGCGGCTTCTCAGAGTCCGTGGTCATCGAGCACTTAATCTTGACACCGTTGACATCTGTGAACGTTGGCTTAATCATGAGTCATCCTCCTCCATTACAGCGACGCGGTTACCAGCGCCAGCGCGACAGCCGACGCAAAAGTCGCTCGTTATAAACCATGTTAGCCAGTTTCGGGCTCGCACCGTCGGGCGTGAAAACTTTACGGGGGTAACGCATTTTCCGCCCCTTCGGCTTGCCGACGGTATCCCCTCCCCAATTGCCGGATTGGGTCGCCGATGCGTTACAGTAGGTACGTATTTTTCCGGCGGGGATTGCCTCGGCAACACCCGCGGAGGATGCGCTGCCCTAGTAGCTCAGTGGATAGAGCACGGCTCTCCTAAAGCCGGTGTCGGAGGTTCGATTCCTCTCTGGGGCACTTTTTTATGACCTCGAGCTGTGGCACGAAAGATCGAGTTAAAGGGCTAAAAAGTTCAAGGACGCCTAACTGCTCACCAGCGACAACCCGCTTCACATTTTTCGTCGCTCTGTGAGCGGTTAGGCGCCCCTTCGAGACAAAGCTCGCCCGCAGAACCTGTACCTACTCAACTATCCATCTCGCACGGCGCAACAATGACCCGTTTGCCCGCGAGAATGTCGAAGGGGTGGCGCCCGAGGACCAGGATAAACGCTGCGAAGACGACGACTACCGCAGAAATGACCCAGTCGTAGCCGAAAGCCGCAATGACAAAGAGCAGGATATAGCAGTTGCGAACCATTGCGCCGCCCCAATCCGCACGCGTACCAGACGGCCTCTCCGAACTGCCAACTTTGCGGTCAACGGTCACCGGCAGCGTCAGCATATGCCGCTGCCCAGGCGTCCTGCGCCCGCGTGCCTCAACGCTGGTCTTAAATGAGAAAAAAGCAACTGGCCCAACAAGGTTCACGGCAAACTCCGGATCGAAGGCCTGTTGGATCCCCTGAAATCCACCGATGTGGTCAATCCCCCACCGCACCCCGTAGACGACCGCGAGAACCACGATAGAGCTGAGCGTGAGGTCAATGAACCAGCCTATGCCGCGACGCAGGAGGAGCCCTGCGTTGTCCACAGGGCTTCCTGTCGAATTTTTCAACGAGTTACTCGGCATGGCCCTCTAGTGTAGCGATGGATGAGTAGCCCGGCCTGTCCCCTACAGCAGGAACGGCAGCGCCACACAGATAACGAGTGTCGCCAGAACCGCCACGATAAAGGCCTTTCCCTGCCAGGTCGCGTAGTTGAAGTCCATGCCGACGCCAAAGCGCTTCTCCACCAGCACCGCCGGATCGGAGGGGTTGTAGTAGAACATGCCCCACTTGTAAAACTTGTCGTTGTCGGGGCTGTCCGTGGTGTCGTCGGGAAGCGAGATGCCGCGCAAGGCGTCGTCGACGCGGGTCATTGCGGTCGCAACCGGGATGAGAATCGCGATGCTGCCCAGCACGGTTACGACGATGAAGGCTCCGAGCGTGGCGCCGACAAAGCGCTCGAAACCGGGAAGGTAGCTAGTCGCCTGCATCAGGGCGAAGCCGGCGGCCATCAACACGGCGAGGACACCAAACCCTCGGTTCATTCCGGCCAGAGCCGCACGGGAGCGCAGCTGGCCCTTGATGGAGCGGTCACCGCGGACGGCAATCATAAGACGGGAGGTCGCGAGCGTGCACGCCCACAGCAATGCGACCATGCCGAGGCCAATCCAGGTCGGCACGAACACCTGCCCGACCGACTTGTCGGCCCAGGCGTCGGGCTCCAGGCCCGACCCCCAGTGGGTCACGATCACCGCGGGCACATCGGCCCACCTGGCCGCGACGTAGGCGGCCGCGCCTCCGATCAGCGCCAACGCCGCCACGTACCAGGCCACGGGAATGCGGGGGCGCCCCACCTCGGCGATGACGCGCGCCAGGTCCCGCTGCCCCTCGGCTGAAGCATCCGGGGAAACGCGGGCGGCGACGGACACCTCCGAGTCATCAAACCATCCGCCCTCGCGCTTGGCTGCGATGATTCGCTTACGCGTGACAACATAGGTCGAGATCCCGGCGACCGCGACAACAGTCGGCGCGATCGAGGCCACAGCTAGGGCCCACGCAGCTGCTGGGGCCGCCGCAGCAACACCGAACGCCACCAGTGCCGCAACGAGCCCGACCCCAACCACTATCCGCCGGTACGATCTCACGGCGGACGTGACCGCGGCGTCGTCGACACGCGAGCGGGGGACGGAGACCCCGAGCGGCGTAGTGCGGGCATTGAGGGCGGGAATAACGGCCATGACGGCGGCGATACTCAAGCCCGAGAGAGCCATGACAATTGCGAAGATCATGATGTCTGCCTTTCTGCGGTGGGAGTGGACGTGAGTTGGTCGAGCTGGTCAGCCACGAAAGCGCGCAGCTCCGTGGCACCAATGCCCAGGACGCTCGCTCGGGCCAGGGTCCGGTGAAGCTCGTCCTGCACCTGACGGCGCTGCTCGGGCTTGGGCTCGGCGCCGACGGCGATGACCGACCCCGACCTGCGCGCGGTGACGATAATGCCTTCATCCTGAAGCAGGTCGTAGGCCTTTTTCACTGTCGCCGGGTTGATACCGAGGTCCGCCGCTACACGACGGACCGGATCGAGCCGCTGCCCGTCGACGAGATCGCCGGAAACGATGGCCTCAATGATGGAATCGTGAATCTGCTGGAAAATGGGGTCCGGGGAGCCCGGTTTGATGGAAATATACAAGGAAATCTCACCTCCTGTACTACACAGTATAACACAGTTTGTATTAGCTCGGATAGTACAAATTGTAAGAATCGACCGCTTGGCACTCGTCGCATCACGAGACCTTCAACAACCAAACAATGTCCCCCCCCACCATGAAAAGCATAAAAATCCAGGTATAGTGCCCTGTTATAAAATTCCCACTCTCCCCCAGAGACGTCCGGCCGCAGAAGCCCCACAGGAGGTCCACCCCATGCGAAACGACACTCGCCCCAGTGCCGCCCACATGGTGCAACTGCGCCGGCATGCAGTCTCCCGGCTGATGATCGGAGCCGCGTGCCTTAGTATTGCGACGACCGCGACGGCATGCTCCGACAAGAGCTCACCGGAGCCGACGCGCACGGCGTCGGCAAGCGCAAGCAGCAAAACAATGCCCACAGAAACGAGCCAGACCCCTTCGACAACGCAGCCAGAGATGACACCGACCAGCCACGAAGCTGCACCCAAGGTTCGCAAGGGCGGCACTCCAAGGATTGGGCAGCTCTGCCCGAATCAGGCCGGCGAAGTTCGTGTGGGCGCGAACGGGCAGGAGCTCAGGTGCTCCACGGTGGGCGACTCCGAAGTGTGGACGGATCAGACCCCCAGCACAACAGGCTCCGGAGCCTCGACTCAGACCTGGATTCCGATGACGCCGAGCGCTCCGCCCCAGAACGGAACCCCGGGGACTCATTCGCCCACCAGTGAGGCACCGACCAGCGACGCGCCGGCCGGCGAGACCACGACTGGAGCGACATCGTCGCCTCACAGCACAACGACGCAGACCGCGCCGGGTGAGACAACCACCGAGGGGCTCCGCGCCCCAGGCGCGCCGAAGGGCCCCAGCAGTGATCCTGCTGAGGCCCCCAATCAGTAGCGCTGCAAAAGCTTATAACCCACGGCCGACAGCCAGCCACGAGAAATAGCTTGCGGGAGGAGTCTCTCGCACAGCTCCTCCCCCGCCCTGCTACTTCCTGTGACGGCGGTTGTAGAACGGCGTCGGCACGACGGTGGCCGTGACAGACGAGTCAGCGACCTTGAACTCAGTGCCCTTCGGCGCCAGCCAACGCTCGACGTACGCGAACGCAATCGGCTGCCCCAAGGTCGGAGAGACCTTCGACGAGGTAATAACGCCGACCTTGTTGCCCTCATCGTCCAGCAGCTCGGTGCCGCGATCGAGCGCCTCGGAACCGGAGACGCGCAGGCCCACCAGGACCTCCTTGGACTGCGGGCGGTTGAACAGCGCATTACGCCCGATGAACTGACCCTTCGTCGGCCCCATGATCGACTTAAAGCCGGCCTCCAGCGGCGTGCGGTCGCGCGTAAGTTCGTAGCCATACAGGGGCATGCCAGCCTCCAGACGGAGGGTGTCACGGCAGGCCAGGCCACAGGGCAGCAGGCCGAGAGCCTCCCCCTTGTCCGCCGGGTCCGTCGGGTTTTCCACATCCCCACCAGCAGCGAGGATTGCACGCCAGACGTCAACCGCGTGCTCGACCGGCGGGAAGATCTCGAAGCCGTCCTCGCCCGTGTATCCGGTGCGGGCCACGATCATCTCCACACCCGCAACCTCAAGCAGGGTGCAGGAGTAGTAATTCATGCCGTCGAGAGTCGCGTGCAAGTCGTGAGGGAGGACCCGGCGCATCAGCTTCGCCGCCTTCGGCCCCTGAACCGCGAGCAGAGCGGTCGTGCGGTCCATCAGCTCGATATCGACGTTGTAGCCGCCGACGCGCTCCAGCAGCGTGGAGTGTACGTCCTCGAAGTTGGCCGCGTTTTGCACCAGCATGAATTCGTGGCTGCCGAGGCGGTAAATGATCAGGTCATCAATAATGCCGCCATCCTCTTGCACGATCATCGTGTACTTCGCACGGCCCAGCGCCAGCGGCTTAATCGCGGAGATCAGGGTGTGGGCCAGGAAGGACGGCGCATCCTCGCCTGTCACGCGAATAATTCCCATCAGGGACAGATCAAAAAGACCGACTGCCTCGCGCACTGCATCGTGCTCCGCGACCTCCGAGGTGTAGCGGTACGGCACTTCATAGCCACCGATATTCCGCATCTCCGCGCCGAGCTTCACATGCTCGTCATACAGGGCGCTGCGACGCGGGGTGGTGGCCGCAGAGTCGACAGAATTGTCAGTCATACACACTCCATCAATTGCTCTCATCGATTTCGATCTATTACCTGTCCACCTTATCGCTAACACGCAAAAAGCGCTTCAGTCACTCTGCCCGCCTTACGACGGTCATTGCTTCTGAAGCGCTAGATGGTCAAACCGGTGACTCCCGCCTAGTTGCTTGACGGGCACCTGTCCCGATTAGCGGTCGAGTACTAGTGGTCGACTGCAGCCTCGGTACCGACACCGGTCAGGGAGCGAACCTCCATCTCGGCGGCGAGATCGTCGAAGTTGTCCGGCTTGCCCATGTAGGTGGCGATGATACCGACGAGGAAGGCCAGCGGGATCGAGACGATACCCGGGGAGGACAGCGGGAACAGTGCGAAGTCCACAGACGGAATCATGGAGGACTTGGAACCGGACACTGCCGGGGAGAAGATGATCAGGACCAGCGAGGAGATGACACCGGTGTACATGGAGGCGACAGCACCAGCGGTGTTGAAGCGCTTCCAGAACAGCGACATCAGGATGGTCGGGACGTTCGCGGAGGCCGCGACCGCGAAGGCCAGGGAGACCAGGAAGGCGACGTTCTGGCCCATGGCCAGGATGCCCAGGATGATCGAGGCAACGCCCAGAACGATCACGGTGATGCGGGAGACGCGAATCTGCTCGGCCTCGGTGGCCTGCCCCTTGCGGATGACGGCCTGGTAGAGGTCCTGACCGACGGATGCGGAGGCGGTGATAGCCAGGCCGGCGACGACGGCGAGCACGGTTGCGAACGCGACTGCGGAGACCACGGCCATGAAGATGGATCCACCGAGCTCGAAGGCCAGCAGCGGAGCGGCGGAGTTAGCGCCACCCGGAGCGTTGTTGATGCGGTCCGGGCCGACCAGTGCCGCAGCGCCGTAGCCGAGGACCAGAGTCAGCAGGTAGAAGCCACCGATGAGGATGATGGCCCAGGTCACGGACTTACGTGCTTCCTTCGCGGTCGGAACCGTGTAGAAGCGCATCAGCACGTGCGGCAGGCCCGCGACACCGAGGACCAGGGCGAGGCCCAGGGAGACGAAGTCGAGCTGCTTGGTGAAGGAACCGCCGTACTTCAGGCCCGGCTCGAGGATGTCCTTGGCCTGGTAGCCCTTCTCCGCCATGTATGCGGAGCCCGCGTGCATGTCCATAGCGTTCTGCAGGAGCTGGGAGAAGTTGCCCTTGACGCCGAAGAAAATGAGCAGCGTCATGATGATCACGGCGCCGACCAGGAGGACGGCCTTGATCATCTGAACGTAGGTGGTGCCCTTCATGCCGCCGATGAGAACGTAGGCGACCATGATGATGCCGACGATGCCGACGACGATGGACTGCTGGGTCTTGTCGTGAATGTTGAGCAGCACGGCGACCAGGGAGCCAGCACCTGCCATCTGAGCAATCAGGTAGAACAGGGTGACCGCCAGCGTCGAGATCGCGGCCGCGGTGCGGACCGGGGTCTGCTTCAGGCGGAACGAGAGCACGTCGGCCATAGTGAACTTACCGACGTTACGCAGCGGCTCGGCGACGAGCAGAAGCGCGACCAGCCACGCGACGAAGAAGCCGATGGAGTAAAGGAATCCGTCGTAACCGGTCAGAGCAATCGCGCCGACGATACCGAGGAAGGACGCCGCCGAGAGGTAGTCGCCGGCGATGGCGAGGCCGTTCTGGGTGCCCGAGAACTGAGCACCACCGGTGTAGAAGTCGGACGCGCCCTTGTTTCCGCCCTTACCGACGCGCGTCACGATCAGCATGGTGCCGACGATGAAGGCGACGAAGACGACGATGTTGAGGATCGGGTTGCCGGCAGCTGCAGCGTCAGCAGCGCCTTCGGCAGCGAGGAAGTTAGTCGAAATCATGGCTTACTTTCCCTCCTTTGCCAGCTGCTGCGCGATATCGCCGTTTTCCATGGCGTCACGGATCGCGGCCTGCATCGGCTCGAGCTTCTTATTGGCGAAATTGATGTAGATCCAGGTAATCGCGAACGTGGTCACGAACTGGAGGAGACCCAGGACAATGCCGAGGTTGACGTTGCCGAATACCGGCGTGGCCACCAAGTTGGGCGCGAAGGTGGCAAAGAGAACGAAGGCGATGTACCAGACGAGACCGGCGATGGTCATCGGGATGGTGAAGGAACGGAACTTCGAGCGAAGCTCCTGAAACTGCGCGGTGTCGCGCACGTAGCGGTACTCCGCCGCTTGTGGCTTGTGCCGATTAGTCGGCGCTGGGGAAGCGGACACGGGGTAATCCTTTCTAGGAAAGTTACGCGGGTGCTCGTAATGATTCACTACACAACACCCGAGTCGGTGTGCTGTGTGCCACATTTTTATTTATGTGATGGAACAAAGTTACCTGGAACACAGTTAGTCGAAAAATGAAATCCGGCTAACACCTTCTCAGGCGCCACTCAGACACCCCCGAAACGCCGTCGGCCTGCAGCGATGCGAAACAACACTGTTACCCCCATCACAGATACATCTCCCGTAACGCTGTAACCACAGCGAGTTAGTCGCCGTTAACTAGACACTAGCCAGGCTCCAACGAGGCGCAATTTAGGCCCTGACAAGCCCCCGTCTCGCCCACCACAGCCCCTCGACGATGGCAGCTCCCGCCGCCCCAACAAGCAACGCTGGAAGGAGCAGGCCCCACCCCACCTGATGCAGGTGCAACGCCGCTGACACCGGCGGCACAGTGAAGATGAATACGTACGCGCCCGCCGATACCCCGAGCAGCACCAGCTTCCACCAGGCGTAGGGCCTGGCTACCACGACCAGAACCCAAAACGCGGACACAATCAACACCACCAGCGTCGCTGTCGACGCCTCTCCCCTGGCATCCACGCTGGCCGTGCCCCCGGGTACGCCCAGAGCCAGAATAGGAAGGTCAGCACGCCCACCGTTACGCCAGCCGGTACTGCCAGCCGCAGAACTCTCTGGACAAACCCCTCCCGGGCGCGCTCCAGGTTCGGCGCCAGGGACAGCACGAATGCGGGGATGCCGATGGTGAACCAGCCCGTGATAGTGACGTGAATCGGCTCGAAGGGGTACTCCATGCCCGCGATACCAACGGCCAGCGCTAGCACGACCGAGTAGATGGTCTTCGTCAAAAAGAGGTTCGCGACCCGCTCGATGTTGCCAATGACGCGGCGCCCCTCCGCCACAATGGTCGGCATCACCGCGAACTTGTTATCAAGCAGCACCAGCTGCGCAACTGACCTCGTCGCCGGAGCCCCGTCCCCCATCGCGACGCCGAGGTTCGACTCCTTCAGTGCAAGCACGTCGTTGACGCCGTCGCCGGTCATCGCCACGTGATGGCCCCTGCCCCGCAGCGCGCGCACCATGTTCCGCTTGTGCTCGGCCGTGACGCGACCGAAAACGCGCCCGGACTCCACGGCGTCGGCGAATTCCTCGCTCGGGGCACCGTCGCTGCACTCCGGCAGGGTCCTGGCGTCGACGGGATGCGCGGCCCCCTCGATCCCCAGCTCGCGGCCCACGGCCCCGACTGCTCGGGCGTTATCGCCGGAGATGACCTTGACCTCGACGCCCTCGTGGGCGAAGTAGTCGATGGTGTCAGCCGCGTCCGCGCGCACCGTCTGTCCCAGCACGACCAGGGCCACCGGGGCCAGCGTGGCATCGTCGGCCTCGGGCGCGTGTCCCGCCCCGAAGGGGATGTCGTCCACCGGCACCGCTGCCCGCGCGAGCAGGAGCACTCGCATCCCGGATTCCATCAGCTCAACGGCTCGCCGCATGCCGGCCGAGGATTCGTCGGCAAGCACGTCAGGCGCGCCGAGGACCCACGTCTGGCCATCCGCGTAGGTCAACCCGGACCACTTCGCCGAGGAGGTAAATGGCCTGGACTGGGCCTTTTCCCGCTTGCCGACGCCCACCCCGTACGTCGCGGATCCATCTAGCAGCGTGGACTCCTCGGCGGGGGTGAGGCCCTCGATTAGGGCGCGGGCCGTGGAATTCGGGCGCTCGTCCAGGCGGCAGAGGTCGAGCAGCACCGGTTCGATGTCGCGGCGCGAGGCAGCGGAGTCCGCGAGTCCGGCGTTGTCGAGCTCCGGGTCCAGGATCTCGATTGCGTCTAGCCTCATTGTGTTGCTGGTCAGGGTGCCGGTCTTATCGGCGCAGACGACGTCCACGCGGGCCAGTCCCTCGATGGCTGGCAGCTCGTTGACCAGGACCTTGTGGCGACCGAGCCGGATCACGCCGAGGGCGAAGGCGATGGTGGTCATCAGAACCAGCCCCTCGGGCACCATTGGCACGAGCGAGGCGACCATCGCCAGCAGCGCCTCCTTGAAGGCACTGCCGGAGCGGAAGAGCTGGGTGTAGATCACCAGCGCGCCGACAGGGATGAGAATCCAGGTGATGTAGCGCAGGATCGTGTTGATGCCGCGGAAGAGCTCGGAGTCGGTCAGCGTGAACTTGCTGGCCTCGGCGGCAAGCTTGGCTGCGTAGGCCTCCGCGCCGACCTTGGTGGCCTGATAGGTCGCGCCACCGGCGATGACGGAGGAGCCGGAGTAAACGGGGTCGCCGACATTCTTATAGACGGGGTCCGATTCGCCGGTCAGCGAGGACTCGTCAACCGAGAGGTCCTGCGCCGCGCGGACCACGCCGTCGACCACGACCTGGTCGCCGGGGCCGACCTCGACCAGGTCGTCGAGGACAATCTGCTCCCGGTCGAGCTCTGCCGCCGGAGCGCCGTCGCGGATCACCATGGGCTTCGCGCGGCCCACGATCGAGAGCCGATCCAGGGTGCGCTTGGCGCGCAGCTCCTGAATCACGCCGACCGCCGAGTTGGCGACAATGAGCAGGCCGAAGGCGCCGTTGACAATAGAGCCCGTGTAGAGGACGATCGCGAACAGCACCGCTAGAATCGCGTTGATGCGCGTGAACACGTTGGCGCGCACGATGTCCCAGACGCTGCGCCCGGAGGTCGGCGGCAGGTGGTTGACCTTCCCCTCGCGGCGACGCTGCTCGACCTGACTCCTGGTCAGGCCTGTTTCTGGGGTTTCCCACGACACGATGTTTCGCTCCCGCCTCTTGCGCTGCGCCTACACGGCATATCCCCCTCGAAGATTACCCGCGCAGCTACCCGCACACGCACTGCCGGAGCAGACGCCTACTTACCGACGAAACGGGGCTCGCGCTTCTCGGCGCGGGCCCGTGCCGCCTCCGCCGCGTCCTCGGAGGCCCAGACCTGGTCGTAGAGGGCCTGCTGCTCGTCCTTCAGTGGCAAGTGCGTCTCATCGTCGTTCAGCACGGCCTTGTGGTAGGCCAGCGACAGAGGCGCGAAGCCGGCAATCTTGTGCGCGACTTCCTCGGCCTTGCCGGAGTCCCCCAGGTAGGAGGCGAAACCACAGCGGCGGGCCTCGTCCTGATCCATGCGCTCCGCCGCGAGCAGGATGGTGCGGGCTCGGGCACCACCGACGAGGACGCGGACGCGACGCACGGTCCAGGCGTCGACCGCGATACCCAGCTTGACAGGCGGGATCATAAACCAGGCCTGATCGCCAACGACGCGCAGGTCGGCGGCCATCGCCAACTGCATGCCGGCGCCGACCGCGGGGCCCTGAATATCGGCGATGACCACCAGGCGGCTTGCCTCGATGGTGCGCAGCATCCGGCGCAGCTGCTCGTGGAAGGAGCCCTCGCTGTGCTGGCCACCCAGATCGGCGCCCGCACAGAAGGCGCGCCCCTCGCCACGCAGCAGGACGACACGGCGCTCGGGGTCGCGCTCGGCCTCCTCGATCGCGTCGGCGATATCCCGGCAGACGTCGGCGGTCAGCGAGTTGCGCTTGTAGTCGCGATCAATGGTGATGGTCGTGATTGCGCCGGCGGCCTCGACGCGGATTTCAGAAGCAGGATTCGTCATGCCCACCAGGCTACCGGGGCCCTCGGCGCGGCGAACCCTGTTTACCTAAAAATCCGCTGCTTACTCGTTACCGAACTCGCGCGGGTCGGCGCTCATCCGCCCGTCGGCACGCGCCATGGAGGCGATGGTAGCCATGTGCGCGTCGGTGAGTTCGAAGTCGGTGACCTCGAAGTTCTCGCGGATGCGCTCGCGGTTGGCGGATTTCGGGATCGCCACGATGCCGCGCTGCAGGTGCCAGCGGATGGCAACCTGCGCCGGGGTCTTGCCCACCTCGGCGGCGATGTCCGCGATCGGGGAATTGTCCAGGTAGGTCGCGCGGCCAATCGGCGACCACGCCTGGGTGACGATGCCGCGGTGACGATCGTCCGCCACCTGCTCGTTTTGCGGGAACTGCGGGTGCAGCTCGATCTGGTTGACCACGGGGACCTCGGAGAGCTGATCAAGCACCTCCGGGTAGAAGTTGGCCACGCCAACCGAGCGAATCAGGCCCTCCTGCTTGAGCTCCAGCAAAGTGTCGAAGCACTCCGCGAAGGTGCCCTGCCCCGCGACCGGCCAGTGCACCAGGACCAGGTCGGCGTAGTCCAGCGCCATCCGGTCGAGGGAGTCGCGCACGGACTTGCGGGTGGCCTCAGCCGTCTGGGCGTCATTCCACACCTTCGTGGTGACAAACACGTCCTCGCGGGTGACGATACCGTCCGAGATGGCGTCGTCAAGCCCGCACCCGACGCCGCGCTCGTTGCCGTAGAGCGAGGCGGTGTCGATGTGCCGGTAGCCGACCTCCAGCGCGTAGCGGACGGCCGAACGCGCCTGGACATCGTCCATCTTGTACGTGCCGAGGCCCAGCTGCGGGATGGTGTTGCCGTCGCAGAGGGCCACGTGGTCGATTTCGTTGCGGTTTGCGTTCATGTCAGCGAGTCTACGACTTTCGCCCGGCGCGCGCATTGGGCTTTTCCCACGACTTGCCGACAGTCTGCCGACCGCCTTACGACGGGGTTACGACGGGGGTTGCAGCAAATAGACGGCCAACCGGAAAATATTCCCCAACGAAATTACTTAATGGAAACCCTTGACAGAACGTTGGGTTTATACAACACTTTGAAGTGTGTCCCCAAAGAATAGTCCCAAAGAACCGATATTTAATCGGATTTCGGTACTGCGGGCGGAGCACGGGCTGAGCAGGGCACAGCTGGCGGCCAAGGTCGAAATCAATCCCCAGACCATCGGCGCGCTGGAGCGCGGTGACCACTACCCCAGCCTCGACCTGGCGTTCCGCATCTGCGAGGTCTTCGACCTGCCCGTCGAGGCCGTGTTCTCCCGCACCGAGTTCACCCCGATGTCCTCGGCTCTCTACAGAAAGGAAGGCTGACCATGGTTTTCCCAGCACCGACAACCGACCGGCAGACGTTCCTCGAAAAGATAGAGGCCCGGCGCGAGGCGAAGTACCTAAAGCGCGTGGAGCAGATGTCCGGGTGGCTGCCCGGCTGGCGCAACCAGTCCGGGCGCAGGAAACTGGTCGTGGCTTTTCTGGCCTCGCTAGTGCTTTTGCTGCTCAGCGGCATCGCGCTCATTTTTGCGCTTGCAGACATTCTCCCCTACTGGGTCACGCTCGCCTGGTCAGCGGTGTCACTATTGATGATCGCCGTCTGGACCTGCCTGAACATCACGGTCGACATGATTGACAGCGCCCCGCTTTCCCTTCTAGACGAGTACCAGCAGGACCAGATTCTCGGGCTTAGGGCGCTGACGTACCGCTGCTACACCTACTTCGGCCTGGTCTTCTTCGTCTCCCTGATCTTCGTGGGCACCTACGTCATGACAGAGAAGCCGTCCTGGGGGTCATACATCCCCTATGGCTTCGGCATCTTCGGCATCGTCGCTTTCCTCTTCATCAGCACGCTGCCCACCGTCGTCTACGCCTGGAACCTCCGGGACGACTAGGCGCGGGTACCTCAGCCCACGCGCGCTGCACATGTCACACCGTGCGCTCCCTTCGACAACGACCTCCAACCCAAGGATGAACAATGAACAGCCTCATCATCGACGGGCTTGAAAAGTCCTACGGGGACTTGAAAGTCCTGCGCGGCATGAGTTTCCGCGTCGACCCCGGCGAAATCTACGGCTTCGTCGGCTCCAATGGCGCCGGCAAAACCACCACTATGCGCATCGCCCTCGGCGTTCTTGCGACCGACGCCGGTGAAGTCCGCGTCGGCACGCGAGCGATGGACGACACGCTGCGCCGCACCATCGGCTACATGCCGGAGGAGCGCGGGCTCTACCCGAAGTCGGAGGTGCGCAAGCAGCTGATCTACTTCGCCCGCCTCCACGGGTTATCCTCCGCCCGCGCCGAGTCCAACGCCGATTCCCTCCTCGAGCGGCTCGGGCTCACCGAGCGGGCGGGAGACAAGGTGGACACGCTCTCGCTCGGCAACCAGCAGCGAGTGCAGCTCGCCGCGGCCCTCATCCACGACCCGGCCGTGCTCGTCCTCGACGAGCCCTTCTCCGGCCTGGACCCGCTGGCCGTCGCCGTCATGAGCGATGTCCTGAAGGAATACGCCGACCGCGGCGCCCCCGTCGTGTTCTCCTCCCACCAGTTGGACCTGGTGGAGCGCCTGTGCGACCGCGTCGGCATCATCCGCGACGGCCGCATGCTGGTCGAGGGCACCGTCGACGAGCTCCGCGCCCGCGGCCCCCGCGCCTTCGTGGTCCGGGTGGAGCTTGCCGACGGCACCACCGCCGCGACCGCCTGGGCGCAGTCGGTGCCGGGAGTGTCCTCGGTGGATACCGACGCGCACGGGGCGACCGTCGTGCACCTCGCCGCGAACGCGCCGGAAGAGACCGACCAGACGCTGCTGCACGCGGCGATGTCGGCCGGCACCGTCCGCTCCTTCGCTCCCCTGCAGATTCCGCTGACCGAGCTCTACCGAGAGGCAGTCCAGTCATGACCAACGAAACAACTCGCACCCAGGCGGGCTCCGAGACAAGCACGGCCGGCGGCGGCTACAGCGCCGGAACCGCCATCGGCACGGTCTTCGCCCGAGAGATCCGCGAGAGCCTGCTGAAGAAGAGCTCGCTGATCACGCTAATCATCATGATTGTGGCCACGGTCGGCGGCATCTTCGTGGCCGACTACTTCATGAACAAGTCCGACAACGAGGCCACGACCCTGGTCGTCGTCGGCGAGGCTCCGTTCGCCGACGCCGCGGCGCAGGCGACCGAGAAGCTAGCCGACTCAGGCGCCGGATCTTCGTCCCCGGCGCCGCCTTCGCCTCCATGCTGGGCGGCGGAATCTCCCGCCTCGAAATCACGAAGGCGCCTTTCGAAGAAGCCGCCCGCGACGCCGTTTCCGCGGGCGAGGCCAAGGCCGCGCTCGTCCCCGGCGACGGCCCCGGCTACTGGCGCCTGATCTCGGACGACGCGCCCGCGTGGCTAGCGCCGATGCTGCAGGAGTCGCTGCAGAAGCAGTCGGAGGCCGAGGCGCTCGCAGACGCCGGGGTGTCCCCGGAGTCCTTCTACGGCAAGGCCGCCGCCGTCGGCATCGATAAGGAGGCCCTGTCGCCGGACAAGGACGCCAACTTCCCCGGTGTCGTTATTACCCTGATCGGCGTGATGCTCATGTTTACCGCCATCCTCATGTTCGGCGGCGCGGTGGCGATGAGCGTCATCGAGGAGAAATCCTCCCGCGTCATCGAGATCATCCTGGCAACCGTGCGCCCGCTGCACCTGCTGACCGGCAAGATTCTCGGTGCCGCGATGGCGGGCCTGATCATGATGGCGGCCCTGGTCGCCAGCGCCTCCGCGCGTTCGCGGCGACGGGCATGGCCGAGAGCGTGCACGTGCCTTGGGGCTCGGTGGCCCTGCTGCTGCCCTGCTTCGTCCTGGGCTACCTCTTCTTCGCTGCCCTCTACGCGGCCTCCGCGTCCCTGGTCAGCCGCATGGAGGACTTCCAGGGCGCTCAGATGCCGGTACTGCTGCTGTCCATGCTGGCCATGTACGTTCCGCTGTTCGGCTGGTCCAAGCTCGACTCGACCTTCATGCAGGTCGCGGCATGGATCCCGCCGGTGTCCGTGACCACCGCGCCACTGCAATACGCGGCGGGCAACTTCTCGGCACTGCAACTAGTCGGATCCCTGGCCATCATGGCCGTGGGCGTCGTCGCCGTGACGGCACTGGCCGCCAAGATTTACCCGCGCAATGTCCTGCGCACCGGCGCGGCCGTGTCCTGGAAGAAGGCACTGGCCTCCAAGAGCTAGGCTGCGCGCGAGCACCCACGCGCTAGCAGGGACCCCATCAACGGCCGGCGAGGAACTCAATGACCTCGTCGGTCGTCCCGTAGGAGCTTTGCGCTCCGACGCCGGTCGCGGCGTACGCGGACACCGCCGCGGCGACCTGCGCGCCCTCTGCGACGCTGCGCCCAGCCGCGATCGCCGTCAGCAGCGTGCCTATGTAGGAGTCACCGCAGCCAGTCGTGTCCACGACGTCGACCTTGAGAGCGCAATCGGCGTCGCCGACACGTCGCCGCGCTCCCCCATGCCGAGCACCACGGAGCCCGCGCCGCCCAGCGTCACGACGGCGTCGGAGATCCCGTAGCCGTCGGCAAGCGCGCGCCCGGCGCGCTCCCAGTTCCCGCCGTCGAAGCCCTCGCGGGCGGCCTCCTCTCCGACGATGGCGGCCAGCTCGTGCTCGTTGACGATCAGCACGTCGACCAGGCCGAGCAGCTCCTCGCTGACCTCGCGGATCGGAGAGAGGTTGAACACCACGGGGACGCCCGCCCCATTGGCGATGCGCGCGGCGGCGATCACCGACTCGTCCTTGATCTCCAGGCAGAGGCCGAGCACCCTGGCGCTCTCGATGCGGTCGCGGTGGCGGCGCACCATCTCCTCGTCCACATCCCCGTTGGCGCCCGCGGAGATGACGATGAAGTTCTCCGCCGAGTCGTCGACCACAATCATGGCCGTGCCGGTGGAGGATTCGGTCCGGGCGACATCGGAGACATCGACCCCGGCGGAGGTCAGGGCGTCGAGAAGCAGGGAGCCGTTGGGGTCGGAGCCGACCGCGCCGATTAGGCGGGTCGAGGCACCGAGGCGGCCTGCGGTGGCGGCCTGGTTCGCGGACTTGCCGCCGGGCAGAATACGCAGGGGGCTGCCCGCGACGGTCTGCCCGCCGTGAGGAAGGCGCTCGACGGTGACGGTCAGGTCGGCGTTGATGGACCCGACGACGCACACCTCGGGGGCGGCTGCGGCGAGTTCGCGCAGGCTAGCAGCAATATCCATCTAGCTCGCCGCCTTGATGGTCGCGCCGATGCGGTCCATCAGCTCGCCTAGGAAGCGGTCCACGTCGACGGCGACGGCGACGCGGGCGTTCTTGTTCGGGTCATTCAGGCGCTCGTCATCGCCGATGGTGCGGCCGCGCGTCGGGGCCTCGGTGTCCACCTTCATGTTGTGGGCGATGGTCGTCACCAGCGTCGGGTCGATGGCGACGCCGACGGCCAGCGGATCGTGCAATCCGCAGCCGCCCAGGTGCGGTGCGGTGACGTCGTAGGAGCGGATGTAGTAGTCGGTCATGTCCGCGAGGATCCGGCCGGCCTCGGTGCCGGTTTCGCGCCAGAGCGCGGTCTCCTTCGTGGTCAGCAGCGTCTGCAGGGTCACGTCCAGGCCAACCATGGTGACGTCCGCGCAGGTGCGGAAGACCAGGTCCGCGGCCTCCGGGTCCTGGTTGATGTTCGCCTCGCTCCAGCGGGTCACGTTGCCCGGCACCGTCAGCGCGCCGCCCATCAGGACGATGTGCGCCTTGGCCGCAAACTCCGGGTCCTTGCGTGCCGCGGCCGCGATGTTGGTCAGCGGGCCCGTCGGGACGATCACGAGGTCATCGCCGTAGCGGTGCACCGACTCGATGATGAAGTCCACGGCGGAGGCCTCCTGCGCGGGGCGCGAGGGCTCGGCCAGCTCCACGTTGCCCACGCCGTTGTCGCCGTGGATGAATCGGGAGATCTCGAGGGTCTCGAAGCTGTCCTTCGTCGACGCGTGTGGCTCGCCCCCGAACACCGGAACGTCGCGCGCCCGAAGAGGTCCAGCAGGGACAAGTCATTGCGAACGCCCTGCTCCACCACCACGTTGCCGTAGGTGCCGGTCACGCCAATGACGTCCAGCTCCGGCGAGCCCAGCGCGTAGGCCAGCGCCAGGGTGTCGTCGATGCCCGTGTCCAGGTCGAGGATGATCTTCTTTCGTGCTCGCGGCTGCTCCGCCATGGTGGTAGTCCCCTGTCGTTTGCGTATGTCTCTCACGTATGCCGGCCACATACAGTCACTCAAATTCTAGCGACGCCGCCCTGCCCGCGGGGCGCCTCGAGAGTTTCGGCCGGGGCCGAGACCCTCCCGCATCCGCCCGACTCCATCGTGCTACACCCGCAATACGCAATGTGTCACGAATCCTCCGCCCGAACTGCCAGTACCCCTACCCCCTTTATCGGCCATCGATGACGGCCTTGCTTTATCGCCTTCGCACTATCTTTATTACCTTTAGAGCCATGGCAAGAATCAGCGCGCAGCAAGTTATCGACACCGTCCTCGACCACGGCAGCTTCGTCTCCTGGGACTCCGCGCCCGAGCACGGACCGCTTGACGACGACTACAGGGCCTCGCTAGCCCGGGCAGCCGAAAAGTCAGGGGTTGACGAGGCCGTCATTACCGGCGAGGGCACCGTCGGCAAGCGACGCGTTGCGGTGATTTGCTCCGAGTTCGGGTTCCTCGGTGGATCCATCGGCGCCGCCACCGCGCGCCGGATTATCCGTAGCATTGAGCGCGCCACCGATGAGCGCCTGCCGCTACTGCTGTCTCCAACCTCCGGCGGAACCCGCATGCAGGAGGGCACGGCGGCGTTCGCCCTGATGATCTCCATTACCACCGCCGTCGCCCGGCACAAGGACGAGCACCTGCCATTCCTGGTCTACCTGCGCAACCCCACCACGGGTGGCGTGATGGCCTCGTGGGGGTCGGCCGGGCACTTCACCTTCGCCGAGCCCGGCGCCCTTCTCGGATTCCTCGGCCCGCGTGTCGTCGAGCTGGCCACAGGCGCCCCGATGCCCGAGGGTGTCCAGACCTCCGAGAACCTCTTCGCCCAGGGCATCATCGACGGCATTATCCCCCTCGAAGAACTGCGCGGAGCAGTCCGCCGCACCATTGACGTGCTCGCCGACGGCTCCATCTCCGAGCCACCGTGTCCCCCCGAGGCGAAGCTCGACGGGCGCGACACATGGGAGGCCATTGTCCGCACCCGAGATGCCTCACACCCCGGTGGCGGAGACATCATCGACGCGCTGGTCGATGCGTCCGTGCCCATTTCCGGCACCGGTGATGGCTACAAGTCCCTGGCCGTGCGCGCCCGACTGGCCCGCATCGGCGAGCGCCCCGTTGTCTTGGTCGCCCAGGACCGCCATAACCAGCCGCCATTGGGCTCTCACCCCATGGGGCCGAAGTCGCTGCGCTTTGCCCGTCGCGCTATGCGCATCGCCGAGAGTTTGAACATCCCTCTGGTCACGGTCATCGACACTCCCGGCGCCGAGCTGACCAAGGACGCCGAGGAGAATGCGATGGCCGGCGAAATCGCTCGCACTCTGACCACCCTGGTGGACCTCAAGGTGCCGACGGTCTCTCTGATCCTGGGGCAGGGCTGCGGTGGTGGCGCCCTTGCCATGCTGCCCGCGGATAAGGTCCTGGCCATGCACGACGCGTGGATGTCCCCGCTTCCCCCGGAGGGCGCCTCGGCCATCATCTACCGAGACACCGAGCACGCCCCCCAGATGATGGAGGAGCAGGGCGTCGGGGCCGAGGCGATGCTCGCCAGCGGAGTCATCGACGAGATCGTCGCCGAGCCGGAGGAACAAAAAGACCTGACCGCGCGGGCGCTCGAAGCCATCGAGCACGCCCTGTGGAGCTTGGAGGCCAACCCCGAGCGTGTGGGGCGAGACCAACGCTTTGCCCATTACCGCACGTTCGCCCTCGGAGAGTAGGACAGGAAGAAAAAGGCGCGACCACCTCCTCCCCTTTTCAAGGGGCTCGGTGGCCGCGCCTTTTTATGTTTTCTCTAAATTTTGACCGCTCTTACTTCACATCAAGCAGATCGATGACGAAGACCAGGGTCTTGCCGGACAGGAAGTGACCAGCACCCGCCGGGCCGTAGGCCTTCTCCGGCGGGCAGATCAGCTCGCGGCGGCCACCCACCTTCATACCTGGGATGCCTTCCTGCCAACCTGCAATCAGGCCGTTGAGCGGGAACTCGATCGACTGGCCACGGTTCCACGACGAGTCGAACTCCTCGCCGGTTTCGTAATCGACGCCGACGTAGTGAACTTCCACGCGGGCACCCGGGGTAGCCTCTGCACCGTCACCGACGGTGAGGTCGTTGATGACCAGCTCGGTCGGGGCGGGACCGGTCTTAGCGGTGAGCTCTGGCTTGGACACGATAATCTCCTATCACGATTGGCACAGACCAATCTCAATCGGGTTTCATGGGAATTCTAGGCAAAACTAAAGGCGCGCACCAACATACAGCAGTTGGTGCGCGCCTTTCGCGCTTTTCCAAGGGCTAGCTACGCATACCCACGGAGATGAAATTAGCGCTGCTCACGCGGCACGAAGTCGCGGACGGTCTCGCCGGTGTAAATCTGACGCGGGCGGTTGATCTTCGAAGCCGGGTCGGTGACCTGCTCGTTGAACTGAGCGATCCAGCCCGGGAGGCGACCGATGGCAAACAGGACGGTGAAGAAGTCCGTCGGGAAGCCCATGGCGCGGTAGATCAGGCCGGTGTAGAAGTCCACGTTCGGGTAGAGCTTGCGGGAAACGAAGTAGTCATCAGCCAGAGCAATCTCTTCCAGCTTCATGGCCAGATCCAGCAGCTCGTCGCCGCCGAGGTGAGCCAGCACCTGGTGAGCGGTCTTCTTAGCGATGGCAGCGCGCGGGTCGTAAGACTTGTAGACGCGGTGGCCGAAGCCCATGAGGCGAACGCCCGGCTCCTTGTTCTTCACGCGGTTCATGAACTCGGTTGCGTCGCCGTTGTGGTTCTGCTGGATGTCCTCGAGCATTTCGAGAACGGCCTGGTTTGCGCCACCGTGCAGCGGGCCGGACAGGGCGTTGATGCCCGCGGCGATGGAGACAAACATGGAAGCGCCGGAGGAGGCAACCATGCGGACGGTGGAGGTGGAGCAGTTCTGCTCATGGTCAGCGTGCAGGATGAGCAGCTTGTCCAGAGCATCGACGACGACCGGGTCAACCTCGAAGTCCTCGGTCGGGTAACCGAACATCATGCGCAGGAAGTTCTCGCGAGCGTTGAGGTTGTTGTCCGGGTACATGTACGGCTCGCCCTTGGAAGCGCGGTACGCGTACGCAGCCAGCATCGGAACCTTGGCCATCAGGCGGATGGCAGCGAGCTCGCGCTGCTCCGGATCCAGCGGATCCAGCTCGTCCTGGTAGTAGGAAGCGAGAATGTTGACCGAGGAAGCCAGGGTCTGCATCGGGTGTGCGCCACGCGGGAAGATGCTGAAGGCGCGACGGAAGTCCTCGTCCAGCAGGGTGTGGTGACGAACCTTGTAGTTGAACTCCTCGAGCTCCTCCTGGCTCGGCAGGTGGCCGTTGATGAGGAGGTAGGACACCTCGTTGAAGGTGGCCTGCTCAGCGAGCTGCTCAATCGGGTAACCGCGGTAGCGGAGAATGCCGTTTGCACCGTCGATGTAGGTAATCTTCGACTCGGTGGAGCCGGTGGCGGTGTAGCCCGGGTCAAAGGTGGTCAGACCCGTCTCCTGCAAGAGCTTGCCCAGAGCGATACCGTCGTTGCCCTCGGTGGCCTTGACGATGTCCATCTCGAACTCGCCGCCCGGGTAGTGGAGTACGGCCTTGTCGTTTTCAGTAGCCACAACTTCCCTTTCGCAAAATATATTTGTCTGTGCGCCTAACGGAGGGGAGAGCATGAAGAGAAGTTTTGAGTGCTTCCCCACACCTAAACTCCACATCCCGCCGCGGGCTGCATCGTTTCCAATGATTCAATTATGCGCGACAATTGCGTTCCAGTGCATCCTACCGTGTGAAAAAGTTTGCTTATTTCACACCGGCGCCGCCGCCATTCCATCGCGTTACGACTGCAGTGGATTAGGGCACAGAATATCAAAGAGTGTGAGGAGCGCAACACCCCTTACCCCCTTGAACTAGCGAGGACGCTGTAAACACTGTCCCCACTCGGGCGCAAAAATGCAAATGCCCAGCAACCCAAATAGGTTGCTTTGACAGCGTTTTTACCGCAGAAAACGATGTTTAACAAAACCCAAGATCCCACCCCAGCAGGAACTTTGTTGATTAGTCACCATCTGGAAACTTAAGCCAGAAAATTTCCTCACACTCCCCACCCCCGACCGGCCGCG
>NZ_ULHE01000004.1 GCF_900519355.1 Corynebacterium lactis
AAAATAAAAAGTAAGTACATCGGCACACTATTGAGTTCTCAAACAACACACACCCACACGACCAACCCCAGAAAACTGAAGCCAACTCCCGTGAGCAGCAAGAAGAAACCTTACAACCCGGCAAACCAAAAGTCAAAACCCGGTAAACAACAGGAAAACAAGGAATCCCCCGACCAACAACACAACCAACCACCCAACCCCTTTTAATGAAGAACAAACTCTTCAAGGAAAAGAACCCGGCGGGCTGTCTCGCTGACTCCGAATAATTTACACACCACCCACACCAAACACCAATCCCCAGGTCAGGGCCTTAAAAACCAAAAGAGCCGAGCTAGTTTCACCTAACTCGGCTCCCTTAGAGGCGCTTTATGCCTATCCCTTCGCGAAGCGGCGGCTCAATGAACGCGCATAGCCACAGCGAGGACAACCTACACGAACTTCACACCCGCGAAGTTCTTCTTGCCACGGCGCAGCACAATCCACTTGCCGTGCAGCAGGTCGGACTCGGCCGGGGTCCATTCCTCGTCCGAGATGCGCTCGTTATTAGCGTAGGCGCCGCCCTCCTTGATGGTGCGGCGCGCCTCGCCCTTGGACTTCGCCAGGCCGGAGGCGACCAGCAGGTCCACCGCGGTGCGCGGCTCGTCTGCCGCAATCTCGGCGACCTCGGTCTCGGAGACGGCTCCCGCCAGGGTCTGCTCGTCGAGGTCGGTCAGCTCAGCGCGTCCGAACAGGGCCTGGGCGGCCAGCTCGACGGCCTTGGTCGCGGCCTCACCGTGGACCAGGTTCGTCATCTCCTGCGCTAGGCGACGCTGCGCCTCGCGCTTGAACGGGCGCTCCGCGACGGCCACCTCGTACTCGGCAATCTCCTCCTGGTTCAGGAAGGTGAACCAGCGCAGGTAGTCGATCACCACGGAGTCGCCGGCGTTCAGGAAGTACTGGTACCAGGAGTACGGCGAGGTCTTCTCAGCATCCAGCCACAGCTTGCCGCCGCCAGTGGACTTACCGAACTTCTGGCCCTGTGCATCCGTCACCAGAGGCACGGTGAGGCCGTGCACCTTGGCACCGTCGACACGCCTGTTCAGGTCAACACCCGAGACGATGTTGCCCCACTGATCGCCACCGCCGATCTGCAGGACGCAGTCGTGGTTGCGGCGCAGCTGCACGAAGTCGTTGGACTGCAGCAGCATGTAGGAAAACTCGGTGTAGGAAATGCCGTCGGACTCCAGGCGACGCTTGACGGTGTCGCGGTCCAGCATGGTGTTCAGCGAGAAGTTCTTGCCCACGTCGCGCAGGAAGTCAATGACGGACATGTTCATAGTCCAGTCTGCATTATTGACCATCGTCGCCGGGGACTCGCCCTCGAAGTCGATAAAGCGGCGCAGCTGGCCCTTGATCGATTCCAGGTTGTGCTCGATGGTCTCCTGGCTGAGCATGGAGCGCTCGCCGACATCACGCGGATCGCCGATGAAACCGGTGGCCCCACCAGCCAGGGCAATCGGGTGGTGACCCGCGAGCTGGAAGCGGCGCAGCATAATCATCGGAACCAGGTGGCCCGCGTGCAGAGAATCGCCGGTCGGGTCGAAGCCGCAATACAGCGCGATCGGATTCTCGCACGCCTCGCGCAGCGCGTCAATATCAGTGGACTGATTAATCAGCCCACGCCACTGTAGTTCATCAATAATGTTCTGCTCAGTCACAACAGACATCGTATCGTCTCGCCGTCGCCACACCACCGTCAGGGGTGTACTCCTGCCCGCGCTTTACGACACTCTCCCCCGGCGGAGACGAGAAAAGACCCCGCTGCAAAAGATGCATGGGGCCCTCCCGAAAAACTACGACGTCATCCAGGACGTCACGCCTAGGTGTTTAACGCTCCCAGGCAATGGCCTCGTCGGCAAGCATGACGGGGATGCCCTCGTCGATGCGGTAGGCGACCTTCAGGCGCGGGTTGACCAGCACCTGCTCGTCCTCGAGGTACTCGAGTGGCCCCTTGTCCTGCGGGCAGACGAGGATGTCCAGAAGTTTTGCGTCCAAGCTCATGGTTTCCAACCTACTCTCGTGGCCGGGGTTAGGCGCCGCGGACCGGGGTCGACGCCCACTGGCGGGCGGCTGCGAGGTTTTCCTCGACGCGACCCAGCTGCTCAGCCACGCGCACGCCGGCGGTGCCGCCGCGGGTGTCGCGGGAGGCCACGGCGCCCTCGACGGTCAGAACTTCGCGGACGTCCGGGGTCAGGGCCGGGTGGACAGAGGCCAGATCGGAGTCCGAGAGCTCGTCCAGGCCGATGCCGCCCTTCGACTCGGCGATGCGGACAGTCTGGCCGGAGGCCTCGTGGGCCTCGCGGAAGGGCACGCCCTTGCGGACCAGCCACTCGGCCAGGTCGGTGGCCAGGGTGTAGCCGGCCGGGGCCAGCTCCAGCAGGCGCTCCTCGTGGAAGGTCAGGGTCGCGACCAGGCCGGTCAGCGCCGGGAGCAGGAGGTTTAGCTGCTCGACGGAGTCAACCAGCGGCTCCTTGTCTTCCTGCAGGTCACGGTTGTAGGCCAGCGGCTGCGCCTTCAGCGTCGCCATCAGGCCGGCCAGGTTGCCGATCAGGCGGCCGGTCTTGCCGCGAGTCAGCTCCGCGACGTCCGGGTTCTTCTTCTGCGGCATAATCGACGAGCCCGTCGACCAGGCGTCGGCAAGCGTGACGTAACGGTACTCCGGCGTGGCCCAGTAGATGATCTCCTCGGCCAGGCGGGACATGTCGACCGCGATCTGCGCCAGGACGAAGGCGGTCTCCGAGGCGAAGTCGCGCGAGGAGGTGCCGTCGATGGAGTTATCGGTCGCAGAGTCGAAGCCCAGTTCCGCGGCGATGGCCTCCGGGTCCAGGTGCAGCGAGGAACCGGCGAGCGCACCGGAGCCGTACGGGGAGACGGCCAGGCGGCGGTCCAAGTCGCGAATGCGGTCGAGGTCGCGCAGCAGCGGCTGGGCGTGCGCCAGGAGCTGGTGCGCCAGCAGCACCGGCTGCGCTGCCTGCGAGTGGGTCTTACCCGGCATAATCGCGGTCGGGTGCGCCTTCGACTGGGCAACCAGTGCCTCGATGAGGTCCGAGACGTCCAGGGCAACGCCACGGACGGCGTCTCGTAGCCACATGCGGAACAGGGTCGCGACCTGGTCGTTGCGGGAACGGCCAGCGCGCAGGCGGCCGCCGACCTCCGGGCCGACGCGCTCGATCAGGCCGCGCTCCATGGCGCCGTGGACATCCTCGTCGGAGGGCTCCGGGCCGAAAGCACCGGAGGCGACGTCCTCGCCGAGCTGCTTCAGGCCGGCAATCATGGTCTCAAAATCGGCGTCGCTGAGCAGACCCCGCGCGTGCAGGACACGGGCGTGGGCCTGCGACGCCAGCACGTCGTAAGGCGCGAGCACCCAGTCGAAGTGCGTCGACTTGCTCAGGGCGGCCATCGCCTCCGACGGGCCACCGGAGAAGCGGCCGCCCCACAGCGACCCTTCGTTAGTACCGTGCTTTTCGACCATAATCAGCCGGCCTTTCCGCTAATTGCAGGTAGTAGTAGGTAGTAGTAGGCCGCTAGCGATCTCCACTAGCGGCCTCAATGAATTTCTCTTACGGCAACGAGTGCGGCTTACAGGTTGAAGTCGCGCTTCGCGGCCATCTTCGAGGACAGGCCGTGCAGCTCGACGAAGCCGCGGGCCAGGGTCTGGTCGAAGGTGTCGCCCTCGTCGTAGGTGGCGAGGTTGAAGTCGTACAGCGAGGTGTTCGAGCGACGCCCGTTGACGTTGCAGTTGCCCGCGTGCATGACCATGCGGATGTCGCCGGAAACGCCCTTCTGGGACTCCTCGATGAAGGTGTCCAGAGCGCGCTTGAGCGGGGAGAACCACAGGCCGTCGTAGACCAGCTCGGCCCACTCGGCCTCGACGCGGCGCTTGTAGCGAGCCAGCTCGCGCTCGACGGTGACGTCCTCCAGCGCTGCGTGCGCGGTCATGATGGCAATTGCGCCCGGAGCCTCGTAGATCTCGCGGGACTTGATGCCCACCAGGCGGTCCTCGACCATGTCCAGGCGGCCGATGCCCTGGGCGCCGGCGCGGCGGTTCATCTCCTCGATGGCCTCGAGAACGGTGACCGGGCGGCCGTCGATGGCGGTCGGCTTGCCGTCCTCGAAGGAGATGATGACCTCATCCGGGGAGTTGAAGTTCAGGGTCGGGTCCTCGGTGTAGGAGTAGACGTCCTTGGTCGGGGCGTTCCACAGGTCCTCGAGGTAGCCGGTCTCGATAGCGCGGCCGAAGAGGTTCTGGTCGATGGAGAACGGGGAGGACTTGGACTGCTCGATCGGCAGGCCCTTCTCCTCAGCGAAGGCGATGGCCTTGTCGCGGGTCCACGCGAAGTCGCGGGCCGGGGCGATGATCTTCAGGTCCGGGGCGGTGTTGGCGAAGCCGACCTCGAAGCGGACCTGGTCGTTGCCCTTACCGGTGCAGCCGTGGGCGACGTGGGTGCCGCCGAACTCCTTGGCCGCCTCGGTCATGTGCTTGACGATCAGCGGGCGGGACAGAGCCGAAACCAGCGGGTACTGCTTCATGTAGAGGCCGTTGGCCTTGATGGTCGGCAGGCAGTACTCGTTGGCGAACTCGTCCTTGGCGTCGACGACGACGGCCTCGGCGGCACCTGCGCCCAGAGCGCGCTGGCGAACCGACTCCATGTCCTCGCCGCCCTGTCCGACATCGATGGAAACAGCGATGACCTCGCCGTCAGTCATTTCCTTCAGGTACGGGATAGCGACGGTGGTATCGAGGCCGCCGGAGTAGGCAAGAATAACCCGGTTGGTCATGGGGTGTAGCGCTCCTTTAATCGGTGCTAAATGAATGTCTTGAAGTAGTTTACTGGTTTGTTCCGTCAGCTAGACGCTGGGCTAGCTCTGCGCCGGAAAGTGGTTCCCTGGCTAGGCACATTACAGTGTCATCGCCGGCGATGGTGCCAACGATTTCCTTGAGCCCCGCGCGGTCAATCACGCTGGCCAAGTACTGCGCGGCACCCGGCGGCGTGCGCACTACCGCAATCGAGCCGGAATAGTCGATGGAGACGAGCAGCTCGTCGAGCACGCGACGCATCCGGGACAGCGCCCCGCCGGTCGCGGCCGAGACTTCGTCGGCAATGACGTACCTCGAGCCGTTGACCTCGTCGCGGACCTTCCGAGCGCCCAGCTCGTCGAGATCGCGCGAGAGCGTCGCCTGCGCAATCTCGATCCCCTCTCCCGCCAGCAGCTCCGCGAGCTGAACCTGGCTCGACACGTTGTGCCGGGAGAGCAAGTCCGCGATGCGAGCCTGCCGCGCGGTGCGCGAGCCCGGCTGTGCTCCTGTCATCGTCTCCTCGCTTTCCGACGCCCTACCTGGTAACGAGCCAGGTCAGCAGCGCCTTCTGTGCGTGCATGCGGTTTTCGGCCTCGTCGAAGACCACCGACTGCGGCCCATCGATCACCTCGGCGGTGACCTCGTTGCCGCGGTACGCCGGGAGGCAGTGCAGGAAGATGGCGTCGGCGTTGGCCTTCGCCATCAGCTCCGCGTTGACCTGGTACGGCAGGAAGGGGGTGCGACGGTCCAGGCCGTCGCCCTCCTGCCCCATGCTGACCCAGGTGTCCGTGATCACGACGTCCGCGCCGGCGATGGCGCTATCGACGTCGGTGGTCACCTCGACGGTCGCCCCGGTCTCCGCCGCGACCTTCGTTGCACGGTCGACGTAGGTCTGCTCCGGCAGGAATGCCTCCGGGGCGCAGATGGTCACGTCGAGGCCAGCCGTCGCAAAGCCCACGAGGTAGGAGTTGGCCATGTTGTTGGCGCCATCACCGAAGTAGACGGCCTTCTTCCCCGCCAGCCCCGCAGCACCCTGCTCCGGGCACTTGTGCTCGATGATGGTCTGCAGGTCCGCCAGGATCTGGCAGGGGTGGAACTCGTCGGACAGCGCATTGACGACGGGAACCGTTGCGGTCTCCACCATGGCCTCGAGGCCCGCCTGCGCGTAGGTGCGCCACACGATGGCGGAGACGAAACGGCTGAGTACCGCCGCGGTGTCCTGGTAGGTCTCGCCCTTGCCCATCTGCGAGTTTCCGGTCTCGACGACGATGGCGTTGCCGCCCAGCGCCGCGATGCCCGCATCGAAGGAGAAGCGGGTGCGAGTCGAGGTCTTGTCGAACAGGACCGCCACGGACTGCGGGCCCTCGAAGGGACGGTGCGAATACGGCGCGGCCTTGAGCTCCGCGGCCAGCGCGAGAACCTCGGCCTGTTCCTTCGGGGTCAGGTCGTCATCGGCGAGGAAGTGTCGAAGCATAGTTTCTTTCTTTCGGTAATCGTCGATCTATTCTGCGGTCTTCGCTGCCGCGTCGTGGAGGCACTGGTCGATCAGCTTGACGGCTCGGTTGATCTCCTCGTCGCTGAGGATCAGCGGCGGGACGACGCGGAGCACGTTCGGCTGCGGCGCGTTGAGGATAACGCCGCGCTCGTAGCCAGCGTCGACCGCGGCCTTCGCGAGGTTGTCGGTGAGCACGAGGCCCAGCATGAAGCCGCGGCCGCGGACGTGGTCGACGTGCTCCAGCGAGGCCAGCTTGCGGGCGAGGACCTTACCCTTCTCCGCGACGCGGTCGACGAGCTTCTCCTCCTCCAGCGTGTTGATCACGGCCAGGCCCGCCGAGGCGCAAATCGGGTTGCCGCCGAAGGTGGTGCCATGCGCCCCCGGGGTGAACAGCTTCGCCGCGCGACCATTGGCGACGACTGCACCCAGCGGCAGGCCGCCGCCGAGCCCCTTGGCCAGCGTCATGATGTCCGGGACGATGCCCTCGTGCTGGTGCGCGAACCACCGGCCGGTACGGCCGATGCCGGTCTGAACCTCGTCGACGATCAACAGCACGTCGAAACGCGAGGTCAGCTCGCGCACGGCGGCGAAGTAGCCCTCCGGCGGGGCGACCACGCCGGTCTCGCCCTGGATGGGCTCCAGGATGACGGCGGCAACGCCCAGCGGGTCGGACTCGATGGTCTTGGTCAGGAAGTCGATGTCGCCGTAGGGGACGAACTCGACGCCGGCCGGCATCGGCTCGAAGGGGGCACGCTTATCCGGCTGGCCGGTCATGGCGAGCGCACCCATGGTGCGGCCGTGGAAGCCGTGGTGGGTGGAGATGATCCGGCGACGCCCGGTCAAGCGTGCAAGCTTGAAAGCAGCCTCATTTGCCTCGGTGCCGGAGTTGCAGAACATCACGCGGGTGTCCTCGGCCTCCCACTCGGTCAGCTCCACCAGCTTCGCGGCCAGGTCCAGCGGAGGCTGGGACGCGAAGATATTGGAGACGTGGCCGAGGGTGCGGACCTGGCTCGACACGGCGTCGATAATCGCCGGGTGCGCGTGTCCTAGCGCATTGACCGCGATGCCGCTGAGCAGGTCGAGGTATTCCTTACCCTCGGAATCGACGAAGGTCGCCCCGTTGCCCTTAACCACCTCGATGCGAGGCGTGCCGTAGTTGTCCATCATGGTGGACTGCCACTGCTGCTGGAAGTCACTCATTGAGTTTTGACCTGCCTTAAAAGTGTCGTTGAAGATTTCTTCGCTTCCGGCGCGTCCGTCGCCGGGTTTGTCAGGCGCCGGGCTCGCGCCTAGCCCTGCTCCACCATTGTGCCGATACCGCCGGATGTCATCAGCTCCAGCAGCACCGAGTGCGGCTGGCGGCCGTCGATGACGTGGGCTGCGGGAACGCCGTTGTCCACCGCATTAAGGCACGATTCCATCTTCGGGATCATGCCCGAATCCAGCGTGGGCAGGATCTCGCGCAGCTCAGAGACGGAAATCTTCGACACCAGCGAGTCCTTGTCCGGCCAGTTGGTGTAGAGCCCCTCGACGTTGGTCAGGATCACCAGGCGGTCGGCGTTAATTGCCGACGCCAGCGCGCCCGCAGCCGTGTCGGCGTTGATGTTGTAGACCTCGCTGCCGTCCTCGGAGGGCGCGATCGTCGACACCACCGGGATGCGGCCCGCGTCGATAAGGTCCATCAGCGAGTCAGACTGCACCGAGGTGATGTTGCCGACCAGCCCGATATCGGTTTCCTGGCCGCCAACGGTGACGGTGCGGCGGGCGCCGGTGAACAGGCCGCCGTCCTCGCCGGAGGTTCCGACCGCGTAAGGGCCGAAGGCGTTGATCAGGTTCACCAGCTCGCGGCCGACCTGGCCGAAGAGCACCATGCGCACGACCTCCATGACCTCCGGGGTGGTCACGCGGAATCCGCCACGGAATTCTCCCTCGAGGCCGAGTCGCTTCAGCATCGCCGAAATCTGCGGGCCACCGCCGTGCACGACGACGGGCTTGACGCCGACGGTGCGGAGAAACACCATGTCCTGAGCGAATGCCTTCTTCAGCTTCTGGTCAGTCATGGCGTTGCCGCCGTACTTGACCACCACGATCTTGTCGCGGTAGTGCTGCAGCCACGGCAGCGCCTCCGCGAGGACGTGGGCGCGCTGCTCGAAGGACAGGCCCTCGGTTAGCTGGTGAACCATCTGTGACTCCTAGGACGAGTAAGCCGAGTTGATGTGGACGTAGTCGTGGGACAGGTCGGTGGTGCGCACGGTCGCCTCTTCGGTGTTACCCGTGCCGAGGTCGACCTCGACGGCGATGTCGGCGCCGGAGAGGTCCACTTCGCGGGCGTCCGGGGTTCCGCCGGTGTCACGGCAGACGACGTGACCGTTGAAGGAAACCGTGATGTGCTCCGGGTCCATCTCCACCGGCGCGGTGCCGACGGCGGCCAGCACGCGGCCCCAGTTCGGGTCGGAGCCGAACATCGCGCACTTGAACAGGTTGTCGCGGCCGATAATGCGGGCCGCCACCAGCGCGTCCTCTTCCCCGCCGGTGCCGCGCACGGTGATGGAGACGCGCTTGGTTACACCCTCGGCGTCGGACTGCATCTGGCGAGCGACTGAGTCGCAGACCGCAAACACCGCGCGGTCGAGCTCCTCCTGGGACGGGGTCACGCCCGAGGCGCCGTTGGCCATCATGATGACGGTGTCGTTCGTCGAGGTCGAGCCGTCGATGTCCAGGCGGTTGAAGGTCACGTCGCTGGCCTTCGCGATGGCTTCGTGCAGCATCTCGGTGCTGACCGAGGCGTCGGTGGTGATGACGCCGAGCATCGTCGCCATGGACGGGCTGATCATGCCGACGCCCTTGCCCATCGCTCCGACCGTGAAGCCCTCAGCTTCGACGACGGCCTCCTTGAGCACCAGGTCGGTGGTGAGGATGGCCTCGGCCGCCGCGTTGGCAGCAGCCGCGTCGGTGCCGAGGGACTCGACGAGCTTCGGCACGCCGCCGAGCACGATGTCCATCGGCAGGCGGTCGCCGATCAGGCCCGTCGAACAGGCTCCGACCTCCGTGACGTCGACGCCGAGCGCGTCTGCCACCTTCTGGCAGACCTCGAGAGCGTCGTCGATGCCTGGCTGGCCGTTACACGCGTTCGCGTTGCCCGAGTTCAGGACGACCGCGGCGAGCTGACCGTCAGCAATGTGCTTCTTGGTCACGGTCACCGGCGCGGCCTGCACGCGGTTGCGCGTGAAAACAGCAGCAGCGGTCTTCTCCGGCCCCTGGTTCACGACCAGCGCCATGTCGGGCTTGCCGCTGACCTTGATGCCCGCGGTGATACCTGCCGCCGCGAAGCCCTGCGGCGCGCATACGCCACCCGCCTGCTCGCCCACGTTTACCGGTCCTTCTTTTTCAGCCTTCATCATGGTGCCACTCCTACCTGTGGAAGTCCTGCAGTTTCGTCGAGCCCTGTCACGAGGTTCATGCACTGAACCGCCGCCCCACCGGTACCCTTAGTGAGGTTGTCAATCGCCGAGGTCAGCAGCAGCCGCTGCGAGCGCTGATCCACCTCGACCTGAATCTGGACCAGGTTGGACCCGATCACCGACTGCGTCTGCGGCTGCAGCCCCTCCGCCAGTACCTGGACGAAGGGCTCGTCTGCGTAGAACTCGCGGTAGACCTCGCGCGCCGCTTCCTCGCTTAACGACGCATCCTTCAGCGGTGCGGTGATCGTGGTGAGAATGCCGCGGGAGGTCGGGGCCAACACCGGGGTGAAGCTGACCTTCAAGCCCTCCGCGTACGGCCCCAGGTTCTGGAGGAACTCCGCGGTGTGGCGATGCTTGCCCGCGGTGTTGTATGCACGCAGGTTGCCCATGACCTCGGAGCCCAGCATCGGCACGGAGGCCTTCTTGCCTGCGCCGGAGGTGCCGGTGATGGACACGATGGCGAGGTCTGGCTCCACCAGCCCCTTTGCCACGGCGGGCAGGGCCGTAAGCGTTCCGCCCGTCGGGAAGCAGCCCGGGACCGCGATGCGGCGGGAGGCCTTGATGACCTCGCGGTTACCCGGCAGCTCCGGGATGCCGTAGGTCCAGGTTCCGGCGTGGGGCGAGCCGTAGTAGTGCTCCCACTCCCCCGCGTCCTTCAGGCGGAAGTCGGCGCCGCAGTCGATGATTGCGACGTCCTCGCCGAGCTCCTTGGCGATTGCTGCGGAGTGGCCGTGCGGGAGCCCAAGGAACACGACGTCGTGGCCACCGAGGGTCTCTGCGTTGGTTGCCTCAATTCGTCGGTCTGCCAGCGGCGCGACGTGGGGCATAATATCGCCCACTCGAGCGCCCGCGTTCGAGGCGCCGGTCAGAGCCCCGATGGTCAGTTCGCCGGAAAGGTAGGCCGGGTGCGACAGCAGAAGCCGGAGGATTTCCCCTCCGGCGTAGCCGGTCGCACCGGCGATGGCAACAGAAATACTCATGCTAAATATTCAACACTTTTATTCATGACATCGCAAGATATTCATGCACTTTGTGAAAATTGCGACAGAAAACAACAGGAGTTATGCATGTTGCACTCCTGTGGGCCTTTCGAGACTGCACCGACGCTATCACCCACCGTTACCAACGGTTCTCAGACCGGTGCAGGCGAACGCTACAGGCTCGGAGACAAGCCAGGGGTTCCGAAGCTCGGGAAACCGGTGCTCGGGAAGCCGCCACCCTGCCCCGGTTCCGGAGCGACCGGCATCGGCACCGGGTCAATCGGGAGCCTGCCGACGTCAGGTACCGAGGCGTCCGGCGCCGAAACTGAACCACCGTTGAGGGTCTGGTCAATCCACGCATCCAGCGAGTCAGTCGAGGTGTAAAGGTACTCGCCGGTGGCCTCGGGTGACACGTCCGGGTTGACCGAAATTGCCGCCGAGAGCATTCCGGCGAGACGCCCGTCAACGAACAGAGGTCCACCGGAATCTCCCTGCTGCAGCGCAGTCGGTAGATCGGTGCGCGCCACGATTCGGTCGCCTGCAGTGCACAGGTCGTAGTTGACCGGGCAGGAGGTTGCCCGAACTGATGCCCTCGGGAGATTCCCCGTTGCGCCCTGGCCGAGGCTCGACCAGCCGTACACGGTACCGGCAACCTCGCCACCCCGGACAACGCCCTCGCGATCGATCTCCGGGTAGGAATTCAGCCCCAGGTCGCCGTTCACGTGAATAAGCGCTACATCTCCACTTGGAGCGACCTTCCAGTCATTGATTCCTACAGTGCGGGAGCTGTCTCCCTGACCGACGGTGACTTGTCCGGCCTTGAATGGAATGTCATGCACACAGTGCGCTGCGGTGATGACCCACTGAGAGTTCAACGCCGTACCAGTGCACTGAGCAGCCCGGAAGAAATTGAGCGGAACCACAACCCGGACCACCGAATCGGCTTCCGCACTCGGAGGGGCGATCTCTCCATTGACAAGGGCGTTTGCCGGCGTGGTTGCGGCGGTCACTAGTCCCAGAGCTGCGATGCAGGAAGCGGTAAGTCGGCGTTGCATGAACATTCTTTCCAGCTTTTGACCAAAAGCTTGAGTCGATTTCAGGTCTCTTACGCAATTCGAAGGCAGCCCAAAGGGATGCTTCGTTACACAAACTACCGCTAGGTCACAGAACCGAAAAGGCACACACTCTCGACGAAGGACGTGCGCCGGCCCTCGGCAGTCTGATAGCGCCAGCGCACGCGTCATTAATAAATTTCACGCCCAGGGGTAACCCCTAGGCGGTGAAATTTGTTCATCAGCGAGACATTATCCGCGCAGCTCCGCGCCGTGGCGGCTAGCGGCGAGGGCGATTGCGGCCTCGCGGGCGGCCGAGGCCTCCTCCTCCTTCAGCGTGCGATCATTCGCGCGGAAACGCAGCGAGAATGCCAGCGAACGCACGCCGACGCCCATCTGCTCAGAGCGGTAGACGTCGAAGATGCGGATCGACTCCAGCAGCTCGCCTGCGCCCTCGACCAGGGTGGCCTGGACGTCCGCGGCGGAAATCTCGTCGGAGACGACCAGCGCGACGTCCTGGTGGACGGCCGGGAACGGGCTGAGCACCGGCGCCGGCAGGTACTCGGACACCGGCAGGGCGTCCAGGTTGATCTCCATGGCGCAGGTGCGCTCCGGCAGTCCCGCGTCCTTGCAGACCTTCGGGTGCAGCTCGCCTGCGTGGCCGACGACCTTGCCGTCGACGAGCAGCTCGGCGCAGCGCCCCGGGTGCCACGGCAGGTACTCGGCGTTGCGGACCTCCAGCTCCACGTTCGCGGCACGCGCGACGGTGCGGGCGGCCTCGATGGCATCCGCGACGCCGTAGGCGCGCTCGTCGCCCCACGGGGTGTCCAGAGCGATGCGGCCGCACGCGACGGTCGCCACGTGCAGCGGCTGCTCCGGCAGGGAGTCCAGGAGCTCTTCACGTTCCTGCTCGCTCGGCAGACCTGCGGTGGACAGCATCGGAGACGTGCCGTTGCCACGCTCGATAGAGACCTGCTCGATGCCGTAGAGGGCCAGGTCAACCTGGCCGCGCGCGACGTTGCGCTTCAGGGACTCCAGCATTGCCGGCAGCAAGGTGGAACCGAGCTGCGCGTGGTCGGACTCCAGCGGGTTGATCACCTTGACCGTGTTGCGGCGCGGGTCGTCGGCGCCCAGTCCCCACACGTCGAAGACGTCGTTCGCGGTGAACGGGGTCGGCAGGATCTCCAGGTAGCCAGTGTGGGCCAGGGCGTGGCCGACGAAGCGGCGGCGCTGCTGGCGCGGGGTCAGGCCACGGCCGGCCGGTGCGACCGGCAGCACGACCGGAATGTCCTCCAGGCCTTCGAGCCGCAGGATCTCCTCGACCAGGTCAGCGGACATGGTCAGGTCCGGACGCCAGGTCGGCGGGGTGACCTGCAGGATCTCGCCGCCATCGACGACCGCGCAGCCGACCTCTTCGAGGCGACCGATGACGGTCTCGCGGGAGTAGTCCACGCCCGCGACCTCGGAGGCGCGGCCCGTCGCGAAGTCGATGACCGGCATGGCCGGAACATCGCCGATCAGAGTGCGGCCGGCATCGACGGTGCCGCCCGCAATGTCCGCCAGCAGGCGGCACGCCAGGTCCAGAGCCGGCTCCACCAGGGCCGGGTCGACGCCGCGCTCGAAACGTCGGGAAGCCTCGGAGGAAAGCTTGTGGCGGCGGCCACCGCGGAAGACGCGCAGAGGGGACCAGATGGCGGCCTCGAAGACGACGTCGGTGGTGTCGTCGGCGATCTCGGAGGTCACGCCGCCCATGATGCCAGCCAGGGACTGAATGCCATTGTCGTCGCAGATGACGACGTCCTCGACGTCCAGCTTGCGCTCGACGTGATCGAGGGTCTCCATGGTCTCCCCCGCCTTGGCGTTACGAATGTGCAGGCCGCCGGCGATCTTGGAGCCGTCGAAGGCGTGCATCGGCTGGCCGAGCAGGAGCATCACGTAGTTGGTGATGTCGGTCGGCAGGTTGACGCTGCGCTGGCCCGCGAGCATCAGGCGGCGGCGCATCCACCACGGGGTGGCGGCCTTCGGGTCGACGCCGGTGACGCGGCGCAGGCCGAAGCGGCGGGCGTCGGTGTCGGCGTCGAGGGTGACCGGCAGGGACTCGCCCTCGACCGGAAGGGCCTCGACTGCGGCCGGGTCGGAGAAGGGCAGGTCGAACGCGGAGCAGATCTCGCGGCCGAGGCCGCGGGCCGACAGCGCGTAGCCGCGGTCCGGGGTGATGTTGACCTCGAACTTCTCGTCGTCGAGGCCCACGAACTCCTTCGCGGAAGCGCCCAACGGCGCCGGGGCCTCGGGCAGGGTCAGGATTCCGGAGGAGGAATCAGTCAGGCCCAGCTCTGACTCGGAGCAGAGCATGCCGTTGGAAATCTTGCCGTAGGTCTTGCGCGCGGCAATCTCGAACCCGCCCGGCAGGACGGAGCCCGGCAGCGCCACGACGACGACGTCACCCTCGGCGAAGTTGCGGGCACCACAGATGATGCCCTGCAGCTCGCCGGTGCCGTTGGCATCGCCGACGTTGACCTGGCAGTAACGAATCGGCTTCTTGAAGCCCTCGAGCTCCTCGATCTGCTCCACGCGGCCGAAGACGAGCGGGCCGGTGACCTGTTCCAGGGGCGCGTGCCCCTCGGTCTCGAAACCGACGCGGACGAAGCCCGCGTCCAGCTCCTCCGGGCTGACGGACCAATCCGGATTGGTGGCGTTCGAGGGGCCGCGGACGATATCGGTGACCCACGACTGTGGAATGAACATTTAAGTAAGACTCCTCTTTGTGTAGGTCAGTGAACTAGCCGCGGATACCGAAGGGCTGGGTGAAGCGGACATCGCCCTCGACCATGTCGCGCATGTCCGTCAGGCCGTTGCGGAACTGCAGGGTGCGCTCCAGGCCCATGCCGAACGCGAAGCCCGAGTACACCTCCGGGTCAATGCCCGAGGCGCGCAGTACGTTCGGGTTGACCATGCCGCAGCCGCCCCACTCAATCCAGCCCGCGCCGCCCTTCTTATTCGGGAACCACACGTCGACCTCAGCCGACGGCTCGGTGAACGGGAAGTAGTTGGCGCGCATGCGGGTCTTGGTCTCCGGGCCGAACAGCGCCTTCGCCATGTGGTCCAGGGTGCCGCGCAGGTGGCCCATGGTCAGGCCCTTGTCCACCGCGAGGCCCTCGACCTGGTGGAACACCGGGGTGTGGGTCGCGTCCAGCTCGTCGGTGCGGAAGGTTCGACCCGGGCAGATGACGTAAATCGGCAGGTCACGCGACTGCATGGTGCGGACCTGGACCGGCGAGGTGTGCGTGCGCAGCACCTGCAGGGAGCCAGACGGCGCGATGTGGAAGGTGTCCTGCAGCGTGCGTGCCGGATGATCCGGCAGGAAGTTCAGGGCGTCAAAGTTGAAGTACTCGGCCTCGACCTCGGGGCCCTCCGCGACTTCCCAGCCCATACCGACGAAGATGTCGCCGATCTGCTCCGAGAGAATCGTGATCGGGTGCATCGCGCCGCGCTGGCCACGAACGGTATCGACCGAGACGTCAATGCGCTCGGCGACCAGACGACGGGCGTTTTCCTCCTCCTCGAGCACCGCCAGGCGAGAGGCGAAGTGCTTCTCGACGGCCCCACGCGCCATGTTGACACGCCGCCCGGCGTCCTTACGCTCGGCCTTCGGAATAGAGCCGAGGGCCCGGCGGGCCTGCGGAATGTAGGCGTCATCGCCCAGGTGGGCCTTGCGGGCCACGTTTAGCTCTGCAAGATCCGCTGCGGAGTCAAAGGCTGCAACCGCAGCATCCGCCGCCTTCTGCAGAGCCTCCTCTGACAGGTCAATCGGGTTTGGCGATTCGCTCACTGTGCTGCTCAAGGTGTCACTCAACCGTTCGTTATATAAAGGAAGTCAAATTTTTCAGGTCGGTATCTGGGATCAATACCTGAAGTCAATATTTGAACACGACAATCATAGCTGTCCCGCCGGATTGGCTGTCACTTGCCTCGCGCCGATTCCCACAGGCACATCGCCGCGGCGGTCGCCAGGTTCAGCGACTCCGCCTCTCCCCTGATCGGAATCGACACGGTGCGCCCTGCCCCGGCGATGACGCTCTCCTCCAGTCCGTGCGCCTCGTTGCCGAAGAGCCAGGCCACCGGGCCCTCCGGAAGCGCGTCGCGCCCGAGCACTGCGTGGCCGTCCATGGTCGTGGCGAGCGTCGTAAAGCCCTGCCCGGATAGGGAGGCCAGGACCTCGCCCGCGTCGCGCTCGCGGACGAAGGGGACGTGGAAGACGGACCCGGCCGAGGACCGCGACGCCTTACCCGAGAGCGGATCGACGCTATCACCTGCGAGGATGACCCCGCCGAGTCCTAGAGCATCCACCATGCGGATCACCGTGCCGAGGTTGCCCGGGTCCTGGCAGTCGAAGAGCACCGCCAGCACTCCCGTGCGCTTGCCCGCGGCCAGCACGGTGTCCAGCTCGTGGTGGACGCGCGAGGTTTCGCAGACCGCGAAAAGGCCGGTGGTCGTCACGGTCTCGGCCAGGGACGCCGCGGCGGAGTCGTCGATCAGCGAGATGCTAAAACCCGACTCGGCCGCGGGCGCCAGCAGAGGCTCGAACTCGTCGGCCGCGCGCGCCGTCACAAAGATCTCCACCGCCGCGTCCGCGCGAATGGCCGCGTCGACGCTGTTGAAGCCCTCCACCAGGAACCGCCCCGCCTTACGACGGGCAGCGGCGCGGTGCAACTTGGCCGCGGCGACGATGCGCGGCGTGCGCTTGGTAAACGCCTGGCCCTCGGCCTGCGCGCGGGCAATGGATTCGGAGAAGCTCATGCGTTCGAATATACATCGTGGACATTTGGTCACAGTGTCCGGATAGCGCTACCAAAGAGGCGGCGAGAGGACTAAGTTTTTCCGGGTGAGTAATAGTTCTTCCGGCGCTCCTAGCACCGCCGGCGCAGAGGTCTCCTCCGCAAGCTCTGGCCATGGAGCCCACGCAAGCGTTAACGCCGGAGCCCATCCGCACGCCCCCATGGCGGCGCTGATTCTGGCCAGCCTGGGCATCGTGTTCGGAGACATCGGCACCAGCCCCCTGTATTCGCTCCAGACGGTCTTCTCCGTCGAGCACCACGCCATCACCCCGACGCCGGCGCACGTCCTTGGCATCATCTCGCTGGTGTTGTGGACCGTCCTGTTGATCGTGACCATGAAGTACGTGACCTTCGTGCTCCGCGCCGACCACCACGGCGAAGGTGGCATCCTCGCGCTGGCCACGCTGGGCAGGAACGCCCTGCGTCGGCACGGCAGGTTCGCGGCGATTGCGCTGCCGATCGGCCTGGCCGGGGCGTGCCTCTTCATGGGCGACTCCGTCATCACCCCGGCCATCTCGGTGCTGTCGGCGGTAGAGGGCCTCGGTGTCCTCAATCCCGCCTTCGACAGCGCGATTGTCCCGCTGTCCATCGCGGTCCTGGTGGCGCTCTTCCTTGTACAGAGGTTCGGCACCGGCCGCATCGGCATTAGCTTCGGCCCCATCATGGCGCTGTGGTTCGTCGTGCTGGCGCTGCTGGGCATCCCGCACATCTTCCGGGCCCCGGAGATCCTCCTGGCCATCTCCCCCACCTATGCCGCATCCTTCCTCGCCGAGAACCCCTACCAGTCCTTCCTCACGCTCGGTGCCGTCGTCCTCGTCGTCACCGGCGCCGAGGCCCTCTACGCCGACCTCGGCCACTTCGGCAGAGCGCCGATCACCAAGGCCTGGCTCTACGCTGTGTTCCCGGCGCTGGCGCTGAACTACCTCGGGCAGGGAGCCATGCTGCTGCGTACCCCGGAAAACGCCGCCAACCCCTTCTACCTGATGGCCCCGACGTGGGCCGTTGCCCCGCTGACCGTGCTCGCCACGGTCGCGACCATCATCGCCTCGCAGGCGGTCATCTCCGGCACCTTCTCCGTGACCAAGCAGGCGGTGCGCCTGGGCTACCTGCCGAGCTTTACCGTCCGCAATACCTCGGCGCAGTCCGCCGGCCAGATCTACATTCCGGTCATCAACTGGTTCCTGCTGATCGCGGTGGTCGTCGTGGTCGCGGCGTTCCGTTCGTCGGCCTCGCTCGCCAACGCCTACGGCATGGCTGTGTCCACAACCTTCCTTGCCACCACGGCGCTGCTGCTGATCTACCTGCGTTACAGCCGCGACTGGTCGCTGGCGCGCACCGCCGCACTGGGCATCGTCCTGGCGGCCATCGAGGTGCCCATCTTCGTCGCCGCATCCGCGAAGTTCCTCCACGGCGGCTGGCTCCCCGTTCTCATCGGTGCGATCCTCGGTTCCGTCATGGCCGTGTGGAACTGGGGCCGCGGCGTCGTCACGCGAAAGAGGAACAAGGCAGAAGGTACCCTGCGCGAGTTCTACGACGAGGTGCACAAGAGCGCGCCCGCGCGCATTCCCGGGACCGCGATTTTCCCGCACGCCGCGCAGAACACCGCTCCGCTTGCGCTGCGCTCTAACCTGCGCCTGAACAAGGTGCTGCACGAGCACACAATCATCGTCCGGGTGCACGTCCTGCAGACGCCGCACGTCCCCATCGAGCGACGCGCCGAGATCCAGAAGGCCGCGGCCCCCGTGCCCGGCCTGCTCCAGGTGGATCTGCGCTACGGCTTCTTCGACCGCATCAACATCCCCGTCTCCCTCACCGGCGCTTTCCGACGGTGCGACCTCCCCGGCATCGACGACATCAACGTCTCGGCAGCGACGTATGTCCTGTCGTCCATGAAGTACGGCAAGGCCCCGGGGCGCCTGTGGAAGCGGGTGCGCGCGGAGCTCTTCGTCCTGCTGACCAGGCTCAGCGGCTCCCCCGTCGACCGGTTCCACCTGCCGGAGCGGCAGACCGTGCAGATTGGACAGCGAATCGATATCTAGATGGCGGGGCAAGTAGCAACGCCCCTTTTACACGACAAACCCCGCCCTCTCCCGGACTATTTCAGTCACGGGTGAGGGCGGGGTTCTTTATGCGCGAAGAGCGCTTCAAGGCTCTGCGCGGGGCGCAGGGGCCTTGAAGCATAGAAAGGCATTAGGCCTTTGCGTTGACGTCCTCCGGCAGGGCCTCCTTAGCGGCCTTGACCAGTGCGGCGAATGCCGGTGCGTCGTTGACAGCCAGCTCGGCCAGGTTCTTGCGGTCGACCTCGATGCCAGCCAGAGCCAGGCCCTGGATGAAGCGGTTGTAGGTCATGTCGTTGGCGCGGGCAGCGGCGTTGATGCGCTGGATCCACAGACGACGGAACTGGCCCTTACGGTGGCGACGATCGCGGAACTCGTAGGTCTTGGAGTGGAGCATCTGCTCCTTGGCCTTGCGGTACAGGCGGGAGCGCTGACCACGGTAGCCCTTTGCGGAATCGAGAACTTCGCGACGCTTCTTCTTAGCGTTAACAGACCGCTTCACACGTGCCACGGTGATACTTCCTTTTCGTTGTCTTTAAGAACTAGTGAAATTAAGAGGGCTATCGCGCTTGACTATGGCGTTACAGGCTCCGTTGAGCGTGGGACGCCCGCGATAAAACCCTGTTGGGTGTGGGGCTTAAAAATTAAGCCTTGCCCAGCAGGCGCTTGACGCGCTTGACGTCGGACGGAGCGACGTCCTCGGTGCCCTTCAGGCGACGAGTGCGCTTGGACGGCTTGCCCTCCAGGAGGTGGCGGCGGTTAGCCTGCTCGCGGCGCAGCTTGCCGGAGCCGGTGACCTTGATGCGCTTTGCGGTGCCCTTGTGGGTCTTCTGCTTCATTTTAAAACTCTCCCCTTAGCGACCTTGCCGCCTTTTGCGGCGGAAGGCCTCGTTTACAACCATTTCTGGTCAGGTCGGTTACTTTTTACCCTTGTTCCGAACCGGCCCCAGGACCATAGTCATGTTGCGACCGTCCTGCTTCGGCCGGGCCTCGACGACGCCGTATTCCTCGACATCTGCGGCCAGGCGCTCCAGAAGACGGAAACCCAGTTCTGGACGAGACTGTTCACGACCGCGGAACATAATCGTGACCTTGACCTTCGAACCCTTCTCAAGGAAGCGGACGACGTTGTTCTTCTTGGTCTCGTAGTCGTGGTCGTCGATCTTCGGACGGAACTTCTGCTCCTTGACCACAGTCTGCTGCTGGTTCTTTCGAGCCTCGCGGGCCTTCTGAGCCTGTTCGTACTTGAACTTGCCGTAGTCCATGATCTTCGCGACCGGCGGCTTTGCACGCGGAGCGACCTCAACCAGGTCAAGATCTGCTTCGTATGCCAGCTTGAGGGCATCTCCGGTACGGACGACGCCTACCTGCTCGCCATTCGGTCCGACGAGACGGACTTCGGGTACTCGAATCTCCTCGTTTGTACGAGTGTCAGCGCTGATGTGGCCTCCTAGGTCGAACCTGAACAATCTTCGTTTCAAACCGCGATAGCAAGCGGGAAAGGAAGAAAAGCCACGCGTCGGAAGCGGCGAATACGCGCTTCACTGGGACGCCTTCCAACCGGGCCAACAGATGGACCCGATTAGGGTGGACCCCGGCACAACCGTAATTCTTTGGCGCACCAAGGGTGGGACTTAAATCCTCTTCGCTGCCGGGCAGCCCAACAAAAGGCCACCCTGGCGGTCGTGTTCTGAATGTTAGCACTACAGCAGACCATTCACAAAACGCGACACTCTATCAAAGGCTGTGGATAACTCACTTTTTGACCTAGAAAGTTCACTTGCCCCGAACTACAGTCAATCTCATGAACGCCGGTAACAACAAGCGCGACCCCTCCGCCGAACTCAGTGCCGCACTCGCCGACCTCGAACGAAGTTCCAACCGGGTCGCCGAGATTGCCCGTCTCTGGCGCTCCTCGCTTGCCGACGGCGCGGACGTACGCCCTGTTCACAGCGCCGATCGCGCACAGTGGGCGGCTTCGAATCCCCGCGAAGGCGCTTCGCCCGACCGCGTCGACGGAATCCATGATTGGAAACGTCACCCCGCTCCGGAGCAAATCGCGCCAGCAGCGGACACCACTGCACCCGCTGCGCCGTCTGCACCTTTTGCACCCACCGTTCCCACAACCCCGCCGAAACCGTGGTGGACGAACGAAAAGCAGATTGTGCGCATCATCGCTACCTTCGGCGGAATCATCACCGCCGCGGGCATTGCGTTTTTCGTAGCGGTTGCCATCCAGGCCGGCCTCCTCGGCCCCGCTGGCCGCGTCGTCTTGGCTTATGCGCTCGCCGCAGGACTTGCGGGAACGTCCGTCTGGGCACACCGTCGTCAAGCATCTCCGGCCGGGGTGACCGCGCTCATGGCAACCGCGCTGGCAACGGCGACTCTCACCTCCATGTCCCTCTGGGGATTGTTGCACTGGGTCTCGGCCCCCGTGGCCATGGTTGTCATGCTCGCATTTACGTGCATTGGCTTCTACGGCGCCCGCTGGGCGCAATCGAGCGCTACGGCCGCGTGGTCCGTGATTATCGGTGGCGGCCTGCTGGCTGTGGTCGGGATGAATATTGACGGCGAGTGGATTAGCTTCGGCGATGTCCTGGCTCACGCCACCCTATTGCTACTGGCCCCAGCTGGCACCGCAATACTGTGGGGGCGCGGGCTGCGCCCGTATGTCTCTGGCTTCCTCCTGGGCGCCAACATCATCGCTGGTTACCAGGCAATCCACGCAGGCTCCGCGTACCTGTGGCTGGGCATCTGCTACGTCGCCATCTTCGCGGCTGCTCAATTTGGCCCGATTCTTCTGGCCGATCAGGCCCACGCTGCCCGACTTTTCGACCGCAGCTTGCCCGCACCAATTCCCGCCGCAGTGCCCGCGCCGATCCACGTCGCAACTCCCGCCGCCACAGGCAATGTCCCAGTCGCAGCCGCCACCAACAGCGCCCCGGCCGGTCAGGTCCCTACGTGGTCTGGCCGACAATTCCTGATGCCGATCATCGCCGCCGTAGCGACCCCCGTGGTCATTGCGGCGTCGTCCGGCCTCGCGTGGCCCTTCTTCATCGCCAGCGTCATTGCGATTCTCTTCGCCGTTGGCGGGATTTTCGTCGTGAAGCCGACGTTGCGCTACTTCGGCCCCGTGGTGCTGGCGGCATCCCCCATCCCGATGGTCGCCTTCGCTTACATGAATCATTGGTATGGCCAATTCATCTGGGAGACCAATCTGTGGCCCATCATTCCGGTCTCCCTCATCGCCACAGTTGCGACCTGGCTACTGTTTGCGTGGCCGTTGCAGCGTGCTCCCCACTACACGCGGCTGTGCGCACTATCCGCAGGCATCGCATGGTTTATTGCAGCGAATATCACACACCTCTACCTCCTCCCCGCGATTACGACGGGACCGGCCACCAAGATCTCTGAGTTGCATTGGGAGGAGGCGCTCAGCCTCGCGCTGCTGCTCGCGGCCGACATCGGGCTGATCGCAGCGGTCGCCCGCCGCAAGGCGAAGCCCGCCTTTGCGCTGGTGGCGCTGGCGGTCGCGGCGCTGCCGTTTATTCACCTGCTCATGCTTGTGGGGCTCGGCTTTAGCCTGTCCCACATGCTGCTGAGCATCACCTGGGCAACGCTCGCAGGAGCCTTGGTTCTGTCCCCGCGCTTCCGCCACATTCAGGCGCGCCTTGCAGCGGGCCTGACCATCGCGGCGCTGGCAATTATCAAGCTGATTTTCTTCGACATGGCGACGCTCGATGGCGTGACTCGAGCCGCAGCATTTATCGTCTGCGGCCTGATCCTGCTGGCGATGGCGATCTCCGGCGCAAAGCAACGCTCTGCTTCGCCGGGCCAACCGAGCCCACTGCACGGTCACGGGCGCCCCGGCGACCAGGATCTACCGGGGCCACCGGAGCAACCGGAACAACCCCAGCGATCGGAGCTACCGGAGCAGCGGCTGTAGGTACTCGCCGGTGTGAGAGCCCTCGAAGGCCGCAACATCCTCGGGGGTCCCCTCCACCACGACGGTGCCGCCGCCCGAGCCGCCTTCCGGCCCCATGTCGATGACCCAGTCCGCGGACTTGATCACATCGAGGTTGTGCTCGATGACGATGACGGTGTTGCCCTTATCCACAAGGCCCTGGAGCACCAGCATCAGCTTGCGGATATCCTCGAAGTGTAGGCCCGTGGTCGGCTCATCCAAGATGTAGACGGTCCGACCATTGGAGCGCTTCTGCAGCTCGGACGCGAGCTTCACGCGCTGGGCCTCGCCGCCGGACAGCGTGGTCGCCGACTGGCCAAGACGGACGTAGCCGAGGCGACGTCGACAAGCGTGTTGAGGTAGCGGGCGATCGACTGAATGGGCTCGAAAAACTCGGCCGCCTCGGAGATGGGCATGTCGAGCACCTCGGAGATGGTCTTGCCCTTGTACTTGACCTCCAGCGTTTCGCGGTTGTAGCGCGCTCCGTGGCAGACCTCGCAGGGGACGTAGACGTCCGGCAGGAAGTTCATCTCGATCTTGATGGTGCCATCGCCCTTACACGCCTCGCAGCGGCCGCCCTTGACGTTGAAGCTAAAGCGCCCGGCCTTGTAGCCGCGGACCTTCGCCTCCTGCGTCTCTGCGAAAAGGTTGCGGATCTTGTCGAAGACGCCGGTGTACGTCGCCGGATTCGAGCGCGGGGTGCGACCGATCGGCGACTGGTCGACCTGCACCAGCTTGTCCAGCTGATCCAGCCCCTCGACGCGGCTGTGTCGCCCCGGGACCTGCCGGGCGCCGTTCAACTCATTACCCATCACCTTCGCCAGGATCTCGTTGACCAGGGTGGACTTGCCCGACCCGGACACGCCCGTGACGCAGGTGAGCACGCCCAGCGGGAACTTCACATCAATCTTCTTGAGGTTATTCTCGCGGGCACCGCGGACCGTGACCATGCGGGACTTGTCCACCGGGCGGCGCGACTCCGGCACCGCCAGCTGCCGGCGCCCCGACAGGTAGGCACCGGTTAGGGACTCCTCGACGTCGACAATTCCGCCGGGCTCGCCCTGGTAGACGATGCGCCCGCCGTACTCGCCGCCTTCGGCCCGATGTCGACCAGCCAGTCGGCCTCGCGGATGGTGTCCTCATCGTGTTCGACGACGATCAGGGTGTTGCCGAGGTCGCGGAGGTTCTTCAACGTCTTAATCAGGCGATTGTTGTCGCGCTGGTGCAGGCCGATGGAGGGCTCGTCCAACACGTAGAGCACGCCCGCCAGGCCGGAGCCGATCTGCGTGGCCAGGCGGATGCGCTGCGCCTCGCCGCCGGAGAGGGTCCCGGCCGAACGGGACAGAGACAGGTAATCCAGCCCGACGTCCAGCAGGAACTGCAGGCGCGCCTGCACCTCGCGAAGGACGCGGCCCGCGATCATCTCCTCGCGGCGCCCAGCTTCAGGGAATTGAGGAAACGCGAGCCGTCGCGCACCGAGAGCTCGGTGAGTTCCGCGATGTTCTTCTCCCCCTGGTCCGCCGTGTCGAGCGTGACTGACAGGATCTCAGGGCGCAGTCGCGCGCCGTTGCAGGCGGGGCACGGTACCTCGCGCATGTAGCCCTGGAAGCGATCCTTCTGGGACTCGCTCTCGGCCTGCGAGAGCTTGCGCTGCAGGTAGGGCATGACGCCCTCAAACGCGGCGGTGTACTGGCGGGTGCGCCCGTAGCGGTTGCGGTAGCGCACCGTCACCTTGTGGCTCGAGCCGTGCAGCAGCGCCTTGCGCTGCGGAGCAGTCAGCTCCTCGAAGGGAACGGTCGGATCGAAGCCCATCTCTGTGCCGAGCCCCTCGACCAGCTTCTCGAAGTACTTCTTGTTCAGCGTCTGGCGCCACGGCGCAATCGCCTCGATCGCGGGCATGGACGGGTCCGGCACGACCAGGTCGGGATCGACCTCGAGCTTCGTGCCGATGCCGTCGCACTCCGGGCAGGCGCCGTACGGAGAGTTGAAGGAAAACGAGCGGGGTTCTAGCTCGTCGATGGCAATGCGGTGTCCGTTCGGGCACGCCATCTTCTCCGAGAAGCGCTGACTGCGCCGCGGGTCCGCCTCGTCGAGGCCCACCGCATCGATGACAACGACGCCGTCGGCAAGCCCGAGTGCGGTCTCCACGGAGTCGGTCAGGCGGCGCTTCTGCGAGTCCTTGACCTGCAGGCGGTCGACGACCACGTCGATGTCGTGCTTGACCTGCTTCTTCAGCTTCGGCGGGTCAGTCAGGCGGTGCATCTCCCCGTCGACGATGATGCGGGCGTAGCCCTCGGAGGCCAAGCGCTCGAAAAGGTCCACGAACTCGCCCTTGCGGGTCCGCACGACGGGCGCGAGGACCTGGAACTTCGTGCCCTCCGGCAGCTCCATGACCTGGTCGACGATCTGCTGCGGCGTCTGTGAGGAAATCACCGCCCCGCACTCCGGGCAGTGCGGCGTGCCGGTGCGCGCGTAGAGAAGACGCAGGTAGTCGTACACCTCGGTGATCGTGCCGACGGTCGAGCGCGGGTTGCGGTTCGTCGACTTCTGATCGATGGATACCGCGGGTGAGAGCCCCTCGATCATCTCGACATCGGGCTTTTCCATCTGGCCCAGGAACATACGCGCGTAGGAGCTGAGCGACTCCACGTAGCGCCGCTGCCCCTCCGCAAAAATGGTGTCAAAGGCAAGGGACGACTTGCCCGATCCGGACAGGCCGGTGAACACCACCATCTTGTCCCTGGGCAAATCAATGTCGACGCCCTGCAGATTGTGCTCGCGGGCGCCCCTGACCACTAGCCGTTCAGCCACAGTGGAATACCTCAATTTCGTCGGAAATCAACTCCCGGCAAGTCTACCGCCAACACCGACCTGTTCGCACAAGTGTTCATAAATTTTCGCTGAAAGACTCGAATCCTCCGACGCGCGTCGCTACCCTTGGGCGCTATGACGGCAGAAATCGCAATGAGCGACTACAGCAACAATCCCACTCGAGGCGGTGTCGAGGAGATTCGCTTCGGCAACGTGGGCATCTTCAAAACCTCGGTCGGCGAGATGGACAACAACGTCTACCTCCTCGTCGACCGCCGAGCCCCGGAGAAGTCCCTGCTTATCGACGCCGCCAATGACGCCGAACATCTCAAGGCGCTCATCGCCGCGACTGGGGCAACGGTGACCACGATTGTCACCACGCACTCCCACGGCGATCACATCGTCGCGCTGCCCGCCCTGCTGGAATCCACCGGCGCCCGCCACCTCACCTCCGAGCTCGACGCCGTGGATATCCCCGTCCCGGCCGACGCTCTCTACGGTGACGGCGGCACCATCGAGTTCGGCGCCGGCATCGCCCTGCGCACCTTCCTTCTGCGCGGACACACCAAGGGCGGCCTCTGCCTGGACCTCTCCGCCGCTGAGGCCGGGGCCGACTCCGCAACCTCGCTTGCCGACGACTCCCCCTCGCATCACCTCTTCGTCGGCGACAGCCTTTTCCCGGGAGGAGTCGGAGGGACCAACAATGATGCGGATTTCCAACGCCTCTTGGGAGACGTCGTCAAGCGCGTCTTCGAGGTCTACCCGGGCGATGCGGTGGTCCACCCCGGACATGGCAAGGACACGACAGTCGGGGCGGAAAGGCCGCACGTTGATCAGTGGCGGGAACGGGGCTGGTAGAGCGCCAATTTTCGGAGCATCGGCGTTCGCGCTCGGCGAAAAGCGGGCGCGCGGGTCCGCTCGGGTGCGTAGGATTGGCAGAGATAGCTACAGGACGACTGAGGAGTTGTAATAGATGATTCGCAAGTTTGCACGTCCCATGCTGGCCTCCGTGTTCGTCGCCGATGGCGTCGATACCCTGATTAACCAGCAGGACCACCAGGAAGGTGCGCGCGAGCTCATTGCACGTGTTCGCTCCGTCACTCCGAACCAGTACAACCAGTTCGTCCCCCAGAACGAAAAGGTGCTGGTCCAGGTCGTAGCCGGCACCAAGGTCGCGGCGGGTTCCCTCTACGCGCTGGGCAAGTCCCCGCGCCTGGCAGCGGCCGCGCTGGTCGCCGCACAGATCCCGACGATGCTGGCCCGCCACGCATTCTGGGAGACCCAGGAGCCGAAGGAAAAGCAGGCTCGTCGCACCGGTTTCCTGACCGACATCGGGCTGCTCGGCGGCCTCTTCCTCGCCACCGCTGATACCGCGGGCAAGCCGGGCCTGGCCTGGCGCGCGGAGAAGGCCGGCGAGAAGCTGAACAAGCAGGTCCAGGCCGCACTCCCGACCCGCTCGGAGGCCGAGAAGCGCACCGAGCAGGTCACCGCAGCACTGCGCGACAAGGGCGAGAGCCTCAAGGAGTCCGGTGCGGCACTGGGCGCGAGCCTGGCTGACGGTGCGACCGTGGCCCGCGAGCGCGCCACCGAGGCCGCGACCGACGCGAAGGCCTATGTCGAGGACAACAAGGACTCCTGGTTCGACCAGGTCTCGGACGCCTTCGACACCGCAAAGTCCTATGTGGAAGACAACTTCGAGGCAGCCAAGTCCTACGTCGACGACAACAAGGACGACTGGTGGGACAAGGCCAACGACCTGGTCGAAGACGCTACCGAGTACGCCTCCGGCCTCGCCTCCGACCTCACCAAGGACGCGAAGAAGCAGCGCAAGATCTTCGGCAAGCGCGCCGACAAGGCCGCGAAGAAGGCGCTGAAGAAGGTCAAGTAACGCCCCGGCTGCCTGCACCGGGCCCGCCTCACAGGAGAGCCCCGCAATAGGCGCTAAGCTAGAACGCCCCCACGCTCACCGGCGTGCGGGGCGTTTGCCTTTTGATTTTTCAGGAGAATAGTTTGCCGACGCGTGATACCGCGCACAGCACCAGCGAGCCCGCAGCCGACGAGGCTTTGACTAACGAGGTCATGAACAACGAGGTGTTGGCCAGCGAGCAGGAATACCTAGACCTGGCCTTTTCTTTCCTCGACGCCACCCGCGTCCGGGACCAGGAGAGCCTGCGCCGCGTCATGCTCCTGGACGATCCGGACCCGCAGGCCCGCGTGGAGCGCGAGGTCGAATACCACCGACTCCAGGCGAACCTCGACCGCTACCGCACCGCCGAGATCGGCCTGGTATTCGGCCGTATCGACATCGAGGACGACAATCCCGATAACCCCGTTGCGGAGGCCGGCCCCGGTGCGGGCGTCGATAAGCGATACATCGGTCGCATGGGACTGTCGGACGCGGAGGACAACTACCGCACGGTGATCATGGACTGGCGTGCCGACGGCGCCCGCCCCTTCTACCTGGCCACCACGGCGCAGCCCGAGGGGGTCAGCCTGCGGCGACACCTGCGCACCCGCGGCCGCACCGTTCGCGCGGTCGACGACGAGTGGCTGGACACGAGCCTGCGCTCCGACGTGGGCGACGCGCCCAGTACCCCTGCCGCGCGCGGCACCGACGACATCAGCACGGGCGTCGGCGGCGAGTCCGTGCTGAGGGAGGTGCTGGGGTCCGCGCGCACCGGGCACATGCGCGGCATCGTGGAGACGATCCAGCGCGAGCAGGACCTCATCATCCGCGACGCCACCCGCGGCACCCTCGTGGTCCAGGGCGGACCCGGCACGGGAAAGACGGCCGTGGCGCTGCACCGTGTCGCGTGGCTGCTCTACACCTACCGCGACCAGCTGGCGAAGACGGGCGTGCTCATCATCGGGCCGAACACCACGTTCCTGGACTACATCTCCCGCGTCCTGCCCAGCCTCGGCGAGACCGGCGTGGTCCTGACCACCATCGGCGACCTCTACCCCGGCGTGCGCGCCAGCGAGCGTATCGAGCCTCTGGTCACGCAGGAGGTCAAGGGCTCGGCCGAGATGGTCGGCATCCTGAAGGAGGCCGTACGCGCCTACCAGCTCGTCCCCGACGAGGACATCGAGGTCCGCGTCGACAACATCTCCCTTCAGGTGCGGGCCCGCGACGTGAAGGCCTCCCGCACCAAGGCCCGCCGCACCCGCAAGCCGCACAACGCCGGCCGCGCCATCTTCCGCGAGCACATGCTCGACCTGCTGTCCGCCCAGTTGGCGCACCGCATTGGCGCGGACCCGCTGGGCGGTGAGAACCTCCTGTCCACCACCGACATCGCCGACCTGCGCGAAGAGCTTGCCGACGATCCCACGGTCGCGGGCGTCTTCGACCGGCTCTGGCCGGTGCTGGAGCCCGAGGCAGTCCTGGAGGACTTCCTCCGAGACGCCGACGCCATCGCGGTCGCGGCGTCCGACTACGACGACCTGACCCGCTCCGCCCTGCTCCGCGGGCAGGACTGGCCACTCGGCGAATTCTCGGAGGCCGACGCTCCCCTGCTCGACGAGCTGGCGGAGCTGCTCGGACCGGCCCACGCGGCGGACGTCGACAGCGAGGAGTGGGAGGCCCGCGTCGCCGAGGCGCAGGACGCCCTGGACACGCTGTCCAGCTCCGCCTCGCAGGATCTCGACGACGGCTTCGAGGCCGAGATCCTCTCCGCTTACGACGTCATCGATGCCGAGGCCCTGGCGGAGCGCCACCGCGAGCGCGACCTGCGTTCCACCGCTGACCGCGCCGCCGAGGACCGAACCTGGGCCTACGGCCACGTCATCGTCGACGAGGCCCAGGAGCTCTCCGCGATGGCGTGGAGAATGATCCGCAGGCGCAGCCCGAACGGCTGGATGACGCTGGTGGGCGACGTCGCCCAGACTGGATCTCCCGCCGGTGCCGAGGCGTGGGGCGACGTTTTGGAGCCGATCGTCGGCAAGCGGTGGAGGCTGCACGAGCTGAGTGTGAACTACCGGACACCGCAGGAGATTATGGACGTGGCGGCGACGCTGCTGCCGCACATCGCGCCAGACCTGCAGCCGCCGCGGTCGATTCGGTCGGTCGGACGCGGCCCGGTGGTCGTCGGCTCGCTGAGGGAGGCGAAGGCGCTCGTAGAGGGCGCCTCGGAGGCCGGGCGCCTGTGGGCGATCATCGCGCCGACCGCGCAGCTCGATGAGGTACGTGGCGAGGCCGGCAGGCTGTGGGGTGCGGCGGACACCGCTTCCGCACCGCTGGCCACCCCGCGGGTCTACGACATCTCGCAGGCCAAGGGCCTGGAGTTCGACGAGGTCATCGTCGTCAATCCGGACGAGATTGCCGGCTCCTCACCGCAGGGGCTCCAGGACCTCTACGTGGCATTGACACGCGCGACGCAGGGGCTCACCATCGTGCAGCGGGAGCCGCTGTACTGGCTTGAGGTTGAGCGGCCGGAGTAGCAGGTAGCCAAGGGTTTTGTGGCCACGCGAAAAAACCGGCCCCTGGACGGTCGCGGTGACGGGGAAACGCCCCGCCGCGACCCCCAGGGGCCGGTGTTGTTCACGCCTTGCGGCTCGCGCCTTAGTTCACGGTGTGAACGATCATGACGTCACAGTCGGACTGGCGAGCGACGTCCGCCGGGACCGAGCCGAGCAGGCGGCCGGTCAGCGAGTTAATGCCGCGGTTACCCACAATGAGCAGGTCAGCGCGGTGATCAGTAACGAGAGACATCAGAGCCTCCACCGGCGAGCCAGAGCGGACCTCGGTCTCGACCTTGGTGGCGCCCACAGCCTCGGCCGCTGCCTTGGCAGCTGCGAGGTTCTTCTCAGCCGGATCGTCACCGAGGACCTGGACCGAATCCTGGCGCAGGGTCTTCGAAGCGTCCTCAGCAGTCTCGTAGTAAGCGCAGCCGATAACCAGAGTGGCATCGAAGGCAGCCGCGATCGACGCCGCGCGCTCTACAGCAAGCAGGGAAGACTTGGAACCGTCGGTGCCTACAACAATGGTCTTGTAATCGCTCATACTTCGTCCCTTACAGTTGATTTTTTACCGTTGCGATGTCCACAAGAGTAGCAAAAATTACTCTACGCCGGCCTCAATCATTCCTTTTAGCTCCTTTTTCAGGTCGAAGATCTCGTCCCTCAAGCGTCCCGCCAGTTCGAACTTGAGCTCGCGAGCAGCGGCGCCCATCTGCTCGGTCAGGTCCGCAATCAGGGATTCCAACTGCGCCCTGGGCATGTGGCCACCACCGGGGCCTGCAGCATCGCCGCTTCCGCCGAAGCCGTGGCCGTCGGCACGCGAAGCAAGCAGCGCATCGGCGGCGGCCGATCCCCCGCCAGCGGCACCCGAGACGGCGTACTCCGAGTCCGAGTTGTCGTAGACCTGATCGAGGATGTCCGCGATCTTCTTGCGCAGCGGCTGCGGGTCGATGCCATGCTCGGTGTTGTAGGCGATTTGCTTCTCGCGGCGGCGCTCCGTCTCGTCGATGGCGCGCTGCATGGAATCCGTGATGGAGTCGGCGTACATGTGTACCTCGCCGTCGACGTTTCGGGCCGCGCGGCCGATGGTCTGAATCAGGGAGGTCGTCGAGCGCAGGAAGCCCTCCTTGTCGGCGTCCAGAATCGCGACCAGAGACACCTCCGGCAGGTCGAGCCCCTCGCGCAGCAGGTTGATGCCGACCAGGACGTCGAACTCTCCTAGGCGGAGCTGGCGCAGCAGCTCCACGCGCTTCAGGGTGTCCACGTCCGAGTGCATGTAGCGCACGCGCACGCCGTTTTCCAGCAGGTAGTCGGTGAGGTCCTCCGCCATCTTCTTGGTCAGAGTGGTCACCAGGACTCGCTCGGAGCGCTCGGTGCGCTTGCGGATCTCGCCGATGAGGTCATCGATCTGCCCCTCGGTGGGCTTGACCACGATCTTCGGGTCCACCAGCCCCGTCGGACGAATGACCTGCTCCACTACTTCCCCGCCGGTCTGGCCCAGCTCGTAGGGCCCTGGCGTCGCGGACATGAAGACCACCTGGCCGACGCGGTCATCGAACTCCTCGAAGGTCAGCGGGCGGTTGTCCAGGGCCGACGGCAGGCGGAAGCCAAACTCGACGAGATTGCGCTTACGGGAGGCGTCGCCCTCGAACATGCCGCCGATCTGCGGCACCGTCACGTGGGACTCGTCGATGATGGTGAGGAAATCCTCCGGGAAGTAATCGATCAGGGTCGCCGGCGCTGAGCCCGGCGCGCGCCCGTCGATATGCCGCGAGTAGTTCTCGATGCCCGAGCAGAAGCCGACCTGCTCAATCATCTCGATGTCGTACTCCGTGCGCATGCGCAGGCGCTGGGCTTCCAGCAGCTTGCCGCGGTTTTCCAGATCCGCCAGGCGGTCCTCCAGCTCGGCCTTAATCCCCTCCACCGCGCGGGCCATCCGCTCGGGGCCCGCGACGTAGTGCGTGGCCGGGAAGATGCGCAGTTCCTCCACCTGCTTGACGACGTCGCCCGTCACGGGATTGAGATAGTACAGCGAGTCGATTTCATCGCCGAAGAACTCGACGCGGACGGCCTTTTCCTCGTACGCGGGGATGATGTCTACCACGTCGCCCTTGACGCGGAAGGTGCCGCGTGTAAAGGCGATGTCGTTGCGGGCGTACTGGATGTCCACCAGCAGCCGCAGGAATTGGTCGCGGTCGACCTCCTCGCCCTCCTTCAGCCACACCGAGCGGTCGAGGTAGGACTGCGGGGTGCCCAGGCCGTAGATGCAGGACACGGAGCTTACGACGACCACATCGCGCCGGGATAGCAGCGCCGAGGTGGCCGAGTGACGCAGCCGCTCGACATCCTCGTTGATGGACGAATCCTTCTCGATGTACGTATCCGTCTGCGCGATGTACGCCTCCGGTTGGTAGTAGTCGTAGTAGGAGACGAAGTACTCGACCGCGTTGTTGGGCAGCAGGGAGCGCAGCTCGTTGGCGAGCTGCGCCGCCAGCGTCTTGTTCGGCGCCATGACCAGGGTCGGGCGCTGCACCTTCTCGATCAGCCAGGCCGCCGTCGCCGACTTGCCCGTGCCGGTGGCGCCCATGAGGACGACCTCCCGCTCGCCCTTGTTTAGGCGCTCCGAGAGCTCCTTGATGGCCTGGGGCTGGTCGCCGGAGGGCTCGAAATCGCTGACGACCTCGAACGTTCCGTCGGCACGCTCGATGTCTCCGACGGGGCGAAACTCTGAGTGTGCGAGGACCGGTTGCTCTGCTGCGAATGCCATAGCCCCTAGCGTAGTGGCTTGGGGACTGATGGGTTAGCGCTAGACGCGTCGGTCTGAGGGCTGTTGCGGGCTGTTGCGGGCGAATCCGGGCTTGCACTGAACCAACTCGGAAAAAATGCAGATTTTTCGGATCCTGGTTCAGTGCAGGCCCGGATGGCCTCGCGAATCGTCGATATCCACAGCCTGGAAAGCATCCACAGATGCTGCCCCTTGGCCCATCTCCCAAAAGCGTTGACGCGAACGTGTCCGATACCGTCCGCCCCATGACCTACTTCACAACCGCTGATCTAGAGCAACGGGGCATCGGGGAACATCGCAGGCAGAGGCTGGTACGCGAGGGAAAAATATTTCGCCTAATCCGAGGTCTCTATGTGGACAAGCCCACTCCGGGTGCCGTCGCCGACGCCGTGGTTCACCACTACGCGGGCAGCGTAATCAGCGGTCTGACTGCCGCGCAGCTGCACCTCGACGTGCCCCTCACGCTGCCGATTGAGGCAGAAGGCCGAACGAGCGCGAGCACCGAGACTTTCTCTATCTCGCACAGCCGACTCCCCTCCCGCACGACGATCCGCGGGCTCCCAGTGGTCGAGGCGCTCTGGGCCGCGCGCGGGGCGCCCGCTTTCGCCATGCAAGTTCTAGAGAACCACTATTCCGGGAGGAACGCACGCGAACGACTCGAAGCAGACATGAAGCGGATGGGAAAGGTCCCTTCCTGGCTGCGGGACACGATCAAGAAAACACCTATCGGGTCGGCCAGCAACCTAGAACGCCGCGTTGCGCGGCCTCTGCTCGAGCGCGGCTATCACGTGGAGCTAAACCGCAATATCGGCCCCTACTGCTTCGACATCGTCCTGCCACAGTGGAGAATCGCCATCGAAATCGACTCGGAGAGGTACCACCTCAACCCCGATTCATTCATCTCCGACCGCTGGAAGGGCAACTCCGGCGCGATTCACGGCTGGATCATCCTGCGTTTCACCGATACCTGCGTGACCTTGAACCTCAAGGAAGTGCTCACCGAAATCGAGCAGGCCATCGCGTGGGTGAAACGCCGCCGGCCACGCCACGACTATAAGCCCGGGTTCCCCGCCGCCCAGCAAGTATGGACGTGGAACCGGACCGTCGGGTAGGAGGGCCAGCAAAGGAGCACTTTCTACTCACCGGCAGCACGCTACTTCACACTTGTCGAGCCCTGGTGAGCAGCTAGCGCTCCTCCACCCTCTTCAATCGCGACACGAGGTGGTTTTCCATTTGCTTGCCGACGGCCGCCATCCCAAAGGAGTTGGTGAGAACGCCGTCCGCCAATTCCAGCACCAGTGAACGCTGGGTCTCGTCGACGGTCTTGGCCGTATCCGTATTAGTCACCGAGCGGCTGATGGCGTCGATGCGCAGTTCCGTCTCGGTGCGGGTGATGGTGCCGTAGAGGACCTCGGCCTGCCCGGTGGCCTGGGCCATAATCACCTCGACCTTGCCCTCGCCCACCGAGCGGATGAAGCCGAGCTCCATGTGCTGCGGCTGCCCCTCCGGCGTCGCGGAGCGGTTTTCCATGCGGACGAAGGGCTTGCCGGGCAGCGGGGTCAGGGAGACGGTCTCCAGGTAGTCGAAGTCTTTAATCGTCGAATACTTGCCGTGGCCGGAGCCCTTCCAGGTGCCGAGGAGGTCGGCCAGCGGCTCCAGAGCCGGGTGCAGCGAGGGCGCGCCGTTCGCGGCCGGAGCAGCCGAAGCAGCAGAATGTTCGAAATTGGGCTGGTTCGTCGATGCGTTCATACATCAGATAATACGCCCTGGGGTATTTTTGGCGCGCGCAAGGCACACTCGGAACACTCATGACACACCCGGAACGCGCGAAAACCACAGTCGCCTCAAAACCTTTTCCATTTTGCCAACAAAACCACCCATGCTCGTTAGCATGAAAACATGAGGAACCCCAACGCAACACCCATCAGCTCCCAACACAGCGGGAACCGGCGCGGAGTCCTCGTCGCCGCCCTGGCCTGCGCATCGGCGGCAATGACGCTCGCAGGCTGCTCGCAGGCCACCGACGACGCGACAACGAACGGCACAGGAAGCACAGAGACGGCGGTGACCGTCACCAAGACGGTCTCACCAACTGGTGAGCAATCTCCCAAGCACAGCAATCAGGGATCGGGAGATAGTGCCTCCGGCGCAAACAGCACGAGGGCCCAAAACGAGGGTAACGCGACGTCGGCAAGCGGAAAGGGCACGCTGAGTGGGGTCGCGCTGCGAGAGGGCCTCAAGGGGGCGGTCATGGACGGCCTGCAGCCCGAGCAGACCTTCACAGTTGGCGGCCAGACGCTGCGCGCGTGCGTCATCGGCGACGGCTACGGGGCACACATCGTCGCCGCGGGAGGAAGCGGGAGTTGCGCGTTCGCGGAGGACGTCTTCCGCGTCCAGACGAAGGGACTGAGCGCCACCGAGGACAACGTCCGCGACCACCTCTCGCCAAAGATTAGGGCCTACAGCGAGACGACGCACAAGACCTACGACGCGCCTGCCGCGAAGACTCGGAAGTCGTGATCTGCACCGGCGGGAAAAACGCCCAGATCTACATCTACTGACCCCGACCGAGGGGCCACCCGAATTGCAGCCGACTTGTTCACTCTCGGTGTCCGCCCGCACGTCAACCCGCTACAGTGGAGAAATGACCGTCTCCCGCCTGCGTCCCTTCGGCGAAACCATCTTCGCCACCATGTCCCGACTCGCCTCCGAACGAGGCGCCATCAACCTGGGCCAGGGCTTTCCCGACTGGGACGGCCCCAGCGAGATGCTCACCGAGGCCCAGAACCAGATCGCGGTCGGCACCAACCAGTACGCGCCCGGACGCGGGTTCAAGGTCCTCCGCGACGCCATCGTCGCCGACCGCGCCCGCCGCACCGGCCAGGCCTACGACGCCGATACCGAGTGCCTTGTCACCGTCGGCGCCACCGAGGCGATCGCCGCGAGCGTTCTCGGCCACGTCGAGCCGGGCTCGCACGTCGTCGTCATCGAGCCCTACTACGACGCCTACACTGCCGCGATCGCGCTCGCCGGGGCCACGTACACGCCGGTCCCGCTGGTGCCGCGGAGGGCTGGCACGGGGGCGGCGTCGGCAGGCGGAAACCACTGGGAGCTCGACCGCGAGGCGCTGGAGCACGCGGTCCGTCCGGACACCGCGATGATCATCATCAACTCGCCGCACAACCCCACCGGCACCGTGCTTTCCGACGCCGACCTCTCCGCGGTCGCCGAGGCCGCCATCGTGAACGACGCCATCGTGCTTGCCGACGAAGTCTACGAACGGCTCTACTTCGACGGCGGCGCGCACCGGTCGATTGCCTCCCTGGAGGGCATGCGGGAGCGGACGATTGTGGTCTCCTCGGCGGCGAAGACCTTCAACGTAACGGGCTGGAAAACCGGGTGGGCGCTGGCCCCGCGGGACCTGCTGGACGGCGTTGCGAAGGCGAAGCAGTTCCTGACCTACGTGGGTGCTTCTCCCCTACAGCCCGCGGTCGCGGTGGGGCTGAACGAGTGCTCGGAGTGGGTCGACGAGCTGGCGGCCAAGTTGCAGCGCAACCGCGACGTCTTGACCGCCGGGCTCAAGGCGCTGGGCGCCCGCGTCTTCGAGTCCAAGGCCGGCTACTTCGTGGTCGCCGACGTGCGGGACTGGGGCCTCGGCGACGCGAACGAGACCTGCACGACGCTGGTCACCGACTTCGGCGTGGCGGCGATTCCGGTGACGGCGTTTGTCGACGAGCCCGACTCCGAGGACTACCGCTACCTGGTCCGATTCGCATTCTGCAAGACGCGGGGCGTCATTGAGCAGGCGCTGGCCCAGATGAAGAGGGGCCTCGACGAGCACCAGGCAGAGATGGCGGAGAAGTACGGCACGTACCAGATTTAGGAGGCCGCCGGGAGAATCCGCTCCTTCCAGGCCTTATCGACCTGGGCGATCAGCTCCTCCTTGGTACCGGAGTTGTCCAGCACCACGTCAGCTTTCGCGATGCGCGTCGCATCATCGACCTGCGCCGCTATACGACGGGCTGCGTCCTCGCGATCCACGCCACGGCTGTTCACTAGGCGATCCAGGCGCAGCTCCACCGGAGCGTGGACGACGAGCACGAGATCCTGGTCCGCGTCCAGACCATTTTCGATGAGCAGGGGCATGTCGTAGACCACGATGCCGTCGCCGGCGGCGTCGTAAAGCTCCTGGGTGCGCGCGGCGATGCGCGGGTGCGTGATGGCGTTGAGGGTGGCGGTGGCGGACTCGCTGGCGAAGACGCGGCGGGCGAGGAGTGCGCGGTCGAGCTCGCCGGAGTCCGTGATGATGTCCCCGCCGAACTCCTCTGCTAGTTCGGCGAGGGCGGGCTGGCCGGGCTCGACGATCTCGCGGGCAATGCGATCGGCGTCGATAACGGTGGCGCCCAGCTCGCACAGGCGGGCGGCGACGGTCGATTTTCCGCTGCCCATGCCGCCGGTTAGTCCAATCTTCAGCATGCCCCTACAGTAGCGGACGCGAGCGGAGCGCCTGTGCCGCCTAGTTGGCCAGCAGGTCCTCGATGCGGTGGCCCTCCTCCACCGGGTCCGGGTTCACGGCAGCCGGAGCGGTGCCGTTGCCGAACGGGGTGCCGCCCAGCTTCTCGCGGCCGTGCGGCTCGAGCAGGCCTGCGAAGTCCGGACCCTTCGGTACGATGCCGAGCGGGTTAATGTCGCGGTGCACCTCGTAGTAGTGACGCTTGATGTCGACGAAGTCGGTGGTGTCGCCGAAGCCCGGGGTCTGGAAGAGATCGCGCAGGTAGTTGTAGAGAACCGGCATCTCGGAGATCTTGTTGCGGTTGCACTTGAAGTGGTTGTGGTAAACCGCATCGAAGCGAATCAGCGTCGTGTAGAGGCGGATGTCGGCCTCGGTGATGTGATCGCCGACCAGATAGCGACGGGTCTCCAGGCGCTCGGAAATCTTGTCGAGGGCGTTGAAGAGGCGGTCGTAGGCGGCCTCGTAAATCTCCTGCGAGCCCGCGAATCCGCAGCGGTAGACGCCGTTGTTGATCTCCGTGTAGATGTAGTGCATCAGCGGGTCCATCTCTTCGCGGAGTTCCTCCGGGTACAGGTCCGGGGCGCCCTCGCGGTGGAATTCCTTCCACTCGGTCTCGAAGTCGAGGGTAATCCACGGGAAGTCGTTGGTGACGACCTCCCCGGAGGCGATCTCGACAACGGCCGGGACCGTGATGCCGCGGGTGTAGTCCGGGAAGCGCTTCAGGTAGGCCTCCTGGAGGCGCTCGTAGCCGAGTACCTCGTCGCGGCCGCCCGGCCCCTTGTCGAAGGTCCAGGAACGCGCGTCGTGCACCGGGCCCGGGATGCCGACGGAGATAACGTCCTCGAGCCCCAGCAGTCGACGAACGATAAGCGTGCGGTGCGCCCACGGACAGGCGCGCGCCGCTACCAGCCGGTATCGGCCCGGCTCGACCGGCCAGGTCTTAATCCCCTCTCCCACCTCGCGGGCGTCCTTGGTGATGCGGTCGTTGATGTAGCGGGTATCGCGCTTGTACTCCTTGCCGGCCGTCGAGTAGACGCCGCCCTTGGAGTGAGCGGGGTCCTCGGCGGCCGCGGCGTCGGAGTTCGGGTTGACGGAGTCGTTGTGAGCCTTATTAGTTGTCATGTCAACCACATTAGGGTGCGGGCGAGCTCGAGTCAAACGGCCCACACATTACCCCCGGAGATCTTGATCAACATGAATGCCACTTCAGGGCCGATCTTCGGCGCAAAGCAGCAGAACGACACAAAAAATCCCCGGCGAGGGCGCGGATCCCGGAACTGTGATGTTCCAGGCCCACTCCCTCGCCGGGGATCTCTCAAAGGGCGCTATTTAGCTTTTAGCCATGTCGCTCTTAGCCTTACAGCGGCTTAGTTGCCGGCCAGCTTCTCGCGCAGAGCAGCGAGCTGCTCGTCGGAAGCCAGGGTGCCGCCAGCGTTTGCCTCTGCAGCCGGTGCGGACGGAGCGGCCGGGGTGGCCTCGCCGGACTCGGAGGAGTAGTTCGAAGCGGTCTCGGCAGCCTCTGCAGCAGCGGCGCGGTGACGCTCGATCTGAGCGGTGTGCAGCTGGTGGTGACGCTCCGCCTCTGCGTAGCGAGCCTCCCACTCTGCGCGCTGGGTCTCGAAGCCCTCCATCCACTCGTTGGTCTCCGGGTCGAAGCCCTCCGGGAAGATGTAGTTGCCCTGCTCGTCGTAGGAGTCACCCATGCCGTACTTGGTCGGGTCGAACTCTTCAGTGTAGTCCTCGTCAGCCTGCTTGAGGGACAGGGAGATACGACGACGCTCGAGGTCGATGTCGATGACCTTGACCATGACCTGCTCGTCGACGGAGACGATCTGGTCCGGAACATCGATGTGGCGGGAAGCCAGCTCGGAGATGTGAACCAGACCCTCGATGCCCTCCTCGACGCGGACGAACGCGCCGAACGGAACCAGCTTGGTGACCTTGCCCGGGACAATCTGGCCGATTGCGTGGGTGCGGGCGAAGACGCGCCACGGATCCTCCTGGGTCGCCTTCAGCGACAGGGAAACGCGCTCGCGGTTCAGGTCGACCTCGAGAACCTCGACGGTGACCTCGTCGCCAACCTGGACAACCTCGGACGGGTGGTCGATGTGCTTCCAGGACAGCTCGGAAACGTGAACCAGGCCGTCAACACCGCCGAGATCGACGAATGCGCCGAAGTTGACGATGGAGGAAACGACGCCCTTGCGGACCTGGCCCTTCTGCAGCTGGTGCAGGAACTCGGAGCGGACCTCAGACTGGGTCTGCTCGAGCCATGCACGGCGGGACAGAACGACGTTGTTGCGGTTCTTGTCGAGCTCGATGATCTTGGCCTCGATCTCCTGGCCGATGTACGGCTGCAGATCGCGGACGCGACGCATCTCGACGAGGGAAGCCGGCAGGAAGCCACGCAGGCCGATGTCGAGGATCAGGCCGCCCTTGACGACCTCGATGACGGTACCGGTAACCGGCTCGTCGTTCTCCTTGAGCTGCTCGATGGTGCCCCAGGCACGCTCGTACTGAGCGCGCTTCTTGGACAGAATGAGGCGGCCTTCCTTGTCTTCCTTGGTCAGGACCAGCGCGTCGATCTCATCGCCAACTTCGACCACTTCATCAGGGTCGACATCGTGCTTGATGGACAGTTCGCGGGAAGGGATGACACCTTCAGTCTTGTAGCCGATGTCGAGAAGAACCTCGTCGCGGTCAACCTTGACGACGGTGCCCTCAACGATGTCACCATCGTTGAAGTACTTCATCGTGGAGTCGACGGCGGCCAGGAAATCCTCAGCGGTGCCGATGTCGTTGATGGCAACCTGAGGGACGTTAGAGGTGGACATATAAGATGTGCTCCGAAGCGGATAGTAAATCGAAAAACGGACAATTTCGGCCTTGCCCCCAATGCAAAGCTCCACGTCATTCGGGCTACATCCGCTCCCGGCGGGAACGCCATTGGATCTTAGTTAACCCGAACTTTACGCAAAGCCGTAGGCAGCAAAGTCGGCATGCTAGTGCATACCGCGAGAACAATACCCGCTTGAGCTGCAAGATTCAAGTTCCGCCCGGCCCCCGCGCGTCGTCTCGCCGCCGGAACATCAGACAACCTGACCTGCCACGACGGCCCCGCCTCGCACGAATTGCGAATGACCGCCACGCCCGCGCCTAGTACAAGCCTAATGCGCCGCCGCATCCCAATTCACTCCGGCACCAACAGACACATCCAGCGGCACCAAAAGTTCGGTTGCAGCGTCCATTTCCCTCTGCAGCACGTCCTGCATCGTCTCCTCCTCCCCCGGAGCAACCTCGACAACAAGTTCGTCATGAACCTGCAGAAGCACCCGGGAGCTCAGGCCCTCGCGGCGAATCGCGTCGTCCACGCGCAGCATCGCAATCTTAATAATGTCGGCCGCCGTACCCTGGATCGGCGAATTCAGTGCAGCACGCTCCGCATTGTCCCTCGCCATACGGTTATCCGCGTTGAGGTCCGGCAGGTACCGGCGGCGATCGAACAGCGTTGCCGTGAAACCGTCCTTGCGGGCCTGCTCCACCACCTCGCGCAGGTAGTCGCGCACGCCACCGAAGCGCTCGAAGTAGTCCTCCATCAGAGCCTTCGCCTCGCGCTGCGGAATATCCAGCTGCTGCGCCAGACCAAATGCGCTCAGGCCGTACGCCAGGCCGTAGCTCATCGCCTTCACACGGCGGCGCAGCTCTGGCGTCACCTCATCAATACCAACGCCGAAGACTTTGGACCCCACGTAATTGTGCAGATCCTCGCCATTGCGGTACGCCTCAATCAGCCCCGGGTCCTGCGACAGGTGCGCCATCACTCGCATCTCAATCTGCGAGTAGTCCGCCGTCAGCAGCTGCGAGTACCCCTCGCCCACCACGAACGCCTCGCGAATCCGGTGCCCGAACTCGTGCGCACCGGAATGTTCTGCAGGTTCGGCTCGGTCGACGACAAACGCCCCGTCGCCGCTACCGTCTGGTTAAAGGTCGTGTGAATCCGGCCGTCGTCAGCCACTGCTTTAATAAGGCCCTCGACCGTCGACTTCATCTTCTGCGACTCGCGGAAGGCAAGCAGCTTCTCCAGGAAGGGGTGCGGGTTGACCTTAGCGAGCCCCTCAATCTCCTTCGCAGCCGTGGAGTAGCCGGTCTTAGTCTTCTTCGTCTTCGGCATGCCCAACTGGTCGAAGAGGACCTCCTGAAGCTGCTTCGGCGACCCCAGATTCAGCTCCGGCTTGCCGACGATATCCCTCGCAACGGCCTCGGCCTCATCCGTGGCGGCCTGCGCCTGCTTGCGAAGGTCCTCGAGACGATCGACGTCCACGGCTATTCCGGCGCGCTCCATGCGAGCCAGCACTGGCGCCAGCGGAACCTCCAGGTCGGCGTAGACGCTGTAGAGCCCCGCCTGGTCGAGTTCCGCCGCCATCGAAGCAGCGAGATCGATGATTGCCGCGACGCGGGAGGCATCCGCCGTAGGCTCGTCCAGCAGGGTTAGCTGGCCGTCGACCTGCGACAGAGTCCGGTTCAGGTGGCGCTGGGTGACGTTGTCCAGCGAGTAGCTGCGCTGGCTCGGGCGTAGCAGATAGGCGGCAAGGAAGGTGTCGTGAATGACGCCGCCAAGATCCAGGTCATACGTCCACAGCGCATGCATCGCCGACTTACAGTCGTGCAGCAGCTTCGGGTGCTCGCCCGCGAGCCACTCGCGCAGCGCCTCCTCGTCCGCCGGCGACAGCGAATCGAGGTCGACAACCACGGCCTGGCCCGGGGCCCCGGAAGCTCCCGAGGCACCCTTACCAGAAGCAGCGGCATCATCCGCAGAGCCGATAGAGACGGTATGCTCCCCGACCTCCACGGCTGCCGGTGCCTGAAGCTTGTGAAGCCAAGAGCCGAGGGAACCGTCGGCAAGCGTGACAACCTCCAGCTCGGTGGCGGACTCGCCGGAGGAGGCGGTGACTCCGGCACCCTCGATGGAGAGGGTGCGGAAGACGCGCTCGCGGAGACTGTCGCCGAATTCGAGGCGGTCGAAGAAGTCCATGATGCCCTGCGCGTCGGCGGGGCGGAGCTCCAGCTCATCTGGACCATAGGGCAAGGGCAGGTCCTTGACCATCTCGGTGATGTCGCGGTTTAGCTGAACTGCGGCGACGCGCTCGCGGAAGTTATCGCCGGCCTTGCCACGGATCTCGTCGGCGTGCTCGATGAGGGACTTCAGGCTGCCGTACTGGACAATCCACTTGGTGGCGGTCTTCTCGCCGACGCCCGGAATGCCGGGCAAGTTATCGGAGGGGTCACCGCGAAGCGCCGCGAAGTCCGGGTACTGAGCCGGGGTGAGGCCGTACTTCTTCTCGACGGCCTCCGGCGTGAAGCGATGCAGCGTGGTGACACCGCGCATGGGATAGAGCACGGTCGTGGTGTCGTTGACCAGCTGGAAGGAGTCGCGGTCGCCGGTGACGATGAGAGTCTCGAACCCCTCGGGCTTGGCCTGCGTGGCCAGGGTCGCGATAATGTCGTCGGCCTCGTAGTTATCTTTCTCCAGTGTGACGATGCCCATTTCTTTGAGCACCTGCTGGATGAGCGGGACCTGGCCTCGGAATTCCTCGGGTGTCTTTTCGCGCTGGGCCTTATATTCCGGGAACATTTCGTTGCGGAAGGTCTCGCGCGCAACATCGAAGGCGACCGCGACATGCGTAGGCTTCTCCTCGCTGAGGATGTTGGAAAGCATCGACAGGAAGCCATAGACGGCATTGGTGGACTGCCCCGAGGTGGTCGAGAAGTTGTCCGTCGGCAGCGCAAAGAATGCACGGAACGCCATGGAGTGGCCGTCGATAAGCATGAGGGTCTTCTTCATGACTCCCCAGTCTAGGAAAAGTCCGGGAGTTCCGGATGAAAAGGGCGCCGGGGGCGAGGCCACAGGGCGAGAGAAGGGGCACGCGGAGGGAAGTTGACGCGAGCATGTTTTACAGCGCCGACCAGGGAAAAGTTTCCTGAAACTATTTCGACAAGCGAGGCGCCATATAGTAGACCTTCTACTACCCGCCCAGACGCTGGGGAAACGGACACCGATTTACGGTCTATAATTTTCCGTAAATCATCCTTTAGTAGGCCCTCCAGATAGCACTCAGGCCCTATGTATACCCCCATAATTAGTGAGATTTTCTGGCCTTTCGTGGAATTTTCGCAGATCGACAGGGTCGGCTGGCAAAACACGCAGAGATAGGAATTAGACTCTTCGGCATGAGCGAGTTCGATAACAGCACCTTCAGGCGCAATGCCCAATCCACACGGGAGCGCATTATCAGGGCTGCCGCTGCCCACTTCGCACGCAAGCCCCTCAGCAGTGTGCCGCTGAAGGAAATCGCAACCGACGCTGGGGTCAGCGCCCCGCTGATCATCAAGTACTTCGGATCGAAGGAGGGTTTGCTCACCGAGCTGATCGACTTCTCTCACTTCGAGGGCAAAATCGGCCAGGCCCCGTTCGAGGAGCTTGGAACCATCATGGCGAGCACGATTCTGCTCGGCCAGGGTCTCCAGGGCCAGTCCCTCGTGCCGCTGATTGTCGCATCGCTGGACTCGAAGTCCATCAGCGCAGTTGTCGCCCAGCGTTTCGACGAGGCCGTTGCGGCAGACCTTATCGAGCGCATCCATAAGGACGCCCCCGGCGAGGTCAGCCGCACCGTCGCACGCCACCGCGCCCAGATGGCCGTCTCGCTGTGTGTCGGTTACATCGTCTTGAGCGCATCTAACCTCATCAACAATGACGAAGGCGAGACACTCTCGGTGGAGATGCTCGCCAACTCCCTGCAGCACATCATCGAACACTCATAGGCCGAACGCGAAACGCAGATCTACGCTTGGGCCATTAGCGCCAGCGGCCATTGGGATCGGAGGGACCCGAGGGGCCGCCATGGCCGTTTGCGGAAAAGACCCTCGCAAGTCCGCCGGAGATTCTCAGCGGACTCGCCGAGGGTCTCCTCATTTAAGCTTCTGCTCATTTACGCGGTTTACAATAGCCCGCGATGTCTACTGAAAATACGGGCGTGACCGGCCACGAGCCGCACACGAACCCATACTCCGAAATCCCTAAGCCAACCCCAGTTGGGGTCGTCGCCAACGCTATTCGCGGTGGCCTCATCGGGCTGGCCGAGACGATCCCGGGCGTATCAGGTGGCACCGTCGCCCTCATCACCGGCGTCTACGGGCGCCTGATTGAGTCCGCGAAAAATATCACCGACCTGCCCCGCGCCGCCTCTAAGGGCACCTTCTCCGCCGGACTCCGCCGCATCGACTGGTGGCTCCTGATCCCTGCGGCCGTCGGCATGCTGGCGGTGGTGTTCACGATGGCCGGTATCATGGAGAGCTTCGTCTCCGGCCAGCCAGTCGCCTCGCGCGCGCTGTTCATGGGCATGATCGCCGTGTCCGTGATTATTCCGTTCCAGGAGCTGCAGCCGGGCGCATTGGATAAGCCGGGCATGAAGGGCAAGGCCGCGATTGTGCTGGTGCTCTTCGCGATCGGCCTTTTCGTGCTCACTTCCCTGCCCCAGGCCGAACCGACGCAGCCGCCGCTGTGGCTGGTGCTGATTGCCGCGTCGATTGCCATCTGTGCCCTAGTGCTGCCCGGCGTTTCGGGGTCCTTCTTCCTGCTAGTCATTGGCCTCTACGCGCCGACGATGTCCGCGGTCCACAACCGCGACTTCGCCTACATGGGCACCTTTGCTCTCGGCGCTCTAATCGGCATCGTGCTGTTCGTGCGCGTGCTCGAGTGGCTTCTCGACCACCACCACACCCTCACCCTGGTCGCCATGTCCGGCCTGATGCTGGGTTCGCTGCGCGCCCTGTGGCCGTGGCAGTCCGAGACCAACGAGCTCCAGAGCGTCGGCTCCGACTGGCCGCTGGCGCTGGGGCTGTTCGTGTTGGGTGGCGCCATCGTTGCGATTGTCGCCTACGCGCAGCACCATTTTTCTAAAAAGGAGTCCATCGACTAGACTCTTGTAGGTCGCTTCGGAGCGGTATTTCGCGCAAGGCTCGACCTCGCGCGGTGTTTCGCTTTACGACGGTGACTTGCGCCCCTGTAGCCCAATTGGCAGAGGCAACGGATTCAAAACCCGTCCAGTGTGAGTTCGAGTCTCACCGGGGGCACAAATTGTAAGGCCGCCCTCACCTTGGTTTTTACCGAGGTGGGGGCGGTTTTTGAAGTTTTAACGCAGCCCTCAACAACACATTAGCGTCCCGGAATTCTTAGTTTTATCGCCGCAGCCTGGCATTTTCTGCATTGACATCTTTTTCAGCGGGGGTAACGACTCCGTCATGGCGCGATTGTTGAACCCAACTGGCGAGCGGTGCGCCAAGTTTTTCCCGTCTCCCCAGACAGAACGAAACCTGAGTTACTTCAGTAACGCCATGGCGGGGACTCACACTCCGCCAGGTGGCTTCTACATGGCTAGAAGGGCTCTACGCTTCCAAATCATCCTGATTCCATTGCTCCACCAGTACTGGCCCGATGGCTAAATAGTCGGTATCGTCGGTAGCCTCTAGCTCCGCTTGGCGTTTCTTCTCCGCCTCCCACGCAGCGTGAACCTCTTCGCGGCTCTGAATCACATTCCCGTCGCGATCAATGACCTCGTAGTCGCCACCTGCCAGGCCAGGAAATGCACTACTGGCTACGTTCTCCCCGGTTTGTTCGTCGATGAGCACGACGCCTACGTATCCTGCGAGATCACTACCTACCCCACCTCTGAACACCATCCATAAGGTCGCAATCGTCAATAGGAACAGCTGCTAAGGACCTTGGCTTGATTCCTGACAAAACACCACCAATGCTCAACACCGCTAGAGCGCTCGACTCACCTCTATCAGAAATAAAGGCGCCGGGCCTAGCTATGTCATCGAACCCTCTATGACAAAGCACCGAAATGCTTACGGAATCTGCACGATTTGGTTTACGCAGCTCCTTGCCCATACCGTCAGTAATACGGTCAGGGATAAAACCATCGTCTGGGTTCGAATTCGCGTATGCCTCTAGACCAAAGGTGATTCAGAGCGGTTTAGGTACGACCGGCTGTACTAGGGCAGGTGCTGGCGTGATCGCTCAATGGTTACCTGTCCGATAACACAGGTGAGTTTGTATCCTCTCCCTCCACTCCATCACTTCCTTGCTGTTCCCCAAAAGAAATCGGCGTCCATCCCGAAAACTCCACGTCGTTTAGCGTTCGTGCAACTGCCTCAATCTCCTCCCTATGTTTCGACCTATCCAGCTCCGGCGGGGTCGGGATTGCGAGGTTCGGCACCGGGTCTTCCCGCTCTATCACTGCCTGACACCAGGCCAGGTAGTCGGGGTCCACTTGACCTACTCCCTCCAACTCCGAGACGAACCCCACCAACCGCTGATAGCGAGCAAACTCCTCTGCATGACGGCTAAGCTCGCCCAGCTCAAAACGCTCGGTCACACGTTTACCCACGATTAAAGCCGCTCGATCAACCCGACGTTGATACGACTGGCGGTACAGTTCATCCAGGTCAGAGCGGGCCCGAGAGAAAAAGGTACCAATTCGCTGCTGAGTGAAGTACCCCTCCAGTACGTCATCCAAGCGCGTGGGCGAGCGTTTTGTGTCATTGAGTTTGCTGTAACCGATTTCCAAGCTCAGCCGCCCGTTGGGGACGCGATTGTAGAGCTTCTTCATTGGTTCGTCTTTGGTCCACGAGTAGCGGTTGTGATCGGCAATCTCCTTCTTGGTGGGCTCACGCTCGAATTTGTCGTACTGCTCAATGATCTTGACTTCATGGCAATTTAGGCGTACTTCTCCCCTGGGGTTGGGTTGCCAGCTCCTCGGCGACTCCGCCTTGTGCTCGACTGTCCAGCCCTCACGCTCGGCTTCGACGAACAGAACGTGGAGCAACCGTTTCGCTCGCGATGCCACGTCTTTGGACACGCGGAAGTTTTTGCCCTTTTCAAAGTACGACAGCATTGGGTGGTATTTGCCGATTTTGCGGGTACCTGCCAGGATGGCCTGCGACGTTTCGGTGAAATGTACTTCCTCTATAATGCCCGCCATCAGATGTGGCGGCCATTTCGACAAATACGATGAATCAGTCCAGGTGTAGACCAACCGCTTGGTCGGATCTTTCTGCGCGAGGGCGCGTTCAGCAGCTTTCAGGCGGAGCTCCCACTCCGATTCGTACGTGTCTTTACTGCACTTGATACGAAAGTACCCGCTCGGTGCGTTGGTAATCGCATCGAGCAGCGTGACAGTTTCTGCGTCGGTGGGCGCCACTCGCGGACGGTAAGGGATAACTGGCCCTGCGGGCCGAACAATAGTTGCCGGAGCCTCCTTCTTCCGGGATTTACGAAGGGGCTCGGTACCGGCCATCACGCGCTTGCCTCTGGCTGTGATGGTTGCTTTCCAGGTGTCTCCGTGGCCCTTGATTCTGACCAGCTCGTGCGATTCGAGGGCACGGGCCGAGATCTTATAGTTCCCTGGAGGAGTAGTCGCTCGGGACAGCCCGAGGCGACCCAGGCGAGGACAGTCTGTTGTAGGTCATTGAGAACTCGTGCGACCATGAACCCATTATCTGCCGAAACTTGCTGCTTTTCCACGAGTCAGTACACGGGGTTGACTACATTTCGCTGCCACAGTAGGTATGGTTCTTCGCGCAACTGAATCTTTGTGCATCGGAAGACGAAAGTGAGTGCAGAGCACGATTTAGAACCGGAGCGAGACTCCATTTCAAGAAAGGTCGAAGTCACGTTCCGCCAGATTAGAGCTAAACATATTCATCACGCCTGTGGCTACCCGTGCATTTCTAACAATGCTGCATACGCGTCATAGAGTTCCTTGTCTCCATGCGCGTATTCACGCACCCCTTCAAGCAGAGCACCTTTATGCACCGCTGAAATCACAATCCCTAGATCATGAATATCTTCTATTAGATAAGTGGCGGCGTCAGCAATCTCCCCGCATTTAAGCCTCGATACAGCTCCTGAATCGGCCAAAGCAGGCACTGTAAGTAATTCTAAAATTGCTTCCTCAGTCGTCACAACGACCACGCCCTAAACCGAGTTCCAGCATCTCACTATCCGAGGATACATAGGTGGCAGCACAAGCGACGCTACGTAATTTAAAATGAGAAACCTTTTGGGAGGAAGTGAGCCCCACGGGCGAAGAATCCACCAAGCTATCTCAGTAAAAATCCACCAATCTACCTCAGTAAATCAGCGTAAGCATCGTAGACGTCCTGATCCCTCATCCCATACTCCTGTAGGTACTCAAGAAGCGCTTCCTTTTCGGAGGCTGAGATCGAGGCTTTTTGATTGTGGATTTCCTCGATCAACTCACTGGCAGCAATCCCATACTCTGCACAATCAAAGAGACTTCGAGCATTGGTGCCGGAATAACGTGGATCATTTGCCAACTTCTCCAACTCGATCAAATGGTCGGCCATGGTCCTGCCTCACTCCTCTCCAGCATTCATGCCTCAGGCCTTTCCCGCAGTGCATGTCTACAGCGTTCAGTCCCCCACCCGCCAACGACAGCCGTTCGCCACGCACCCCACACCAAGGAAATACAGAAGCAAACGCCACCTGATGGCACGGGATCATGGTTATGGCTAGCCATAGCGCACCATAACCATGATCCCTTGCCGTTAAGTGAGTCCCCCGTCTTTCCACAAAGCCCGACGCGCCCCGCGGATCGCTCCGCAACAACCACACGCCCCACCCTTTTCACTGTTACCTCCATCTCTTTTTCGCCATAGAATTTCAATCCAGCACACCCCACACCATAAAATGAGACAGGTATCCCATATTTCAGGAATTGCCTAGTCACCCGCCTAGTGCATACCCCCTTCCCGACTATGCGCACTGCACACCCGCAGCGAACATTACAGTCGCGTTTCCCGACTATCTCTAGCTCTCCCCTGGACTGGTAACAATGACTCCCGCTGCACCGCACCCGAACGCCGACCGCCAGAACGCCGAAACCTCGAACACCGAGCACTCGGCCACCGAGACATCCGCCTCGGTTACCTCGATCGTCGCTACTTCCACCGCCGAGGCCCCGAACCCCAACACCCCCATCACGGACGCCGAGATCTTCGCCGCCCACGAGGGCGGCAAGCTCCGCGCCCACTCGACCATGGCGCTCGACAGCAAGCGGGCGCTGTCCATCGGCTACACCCCGGGCGTCGCCCGCGTGTGCGAGGCCATCCACGACGACCCGGCCCTTGCCCGCACATACACCTGGACCGGCCGCAACGTCGCCGTCATCTCCGACGGCACCGCCGTCCTGGGCCTCGGCGACATCGGCCCGAAGGCCGCACTGCCCGTCATGGAGGGCAAGGCCCAGCTCTTCGAGCAGTTCGCCGGCATCTCCGCGGTCCCAATCGTCCTGGACACCCTCGACACCGAGGAAATCATCGCGACGGTGAAGGCCCTCGCACCGTCGTTTGGCGGAATCAACTTGGAGGACATCTCGGCGCCGCGCTGCTTCGAAATCGAGCAGCGCCTGGACGAGGCGCTGGACATCCCCGTCTTCCACGACGACCAACACGGCACCGCCATCGTCATCGCCGCGGGCCTCATCAACGCCTGCAAGTTGACCGGACGGCACTTCAAGGACCTCCGCGTCGTCATCTCGGGCGCGGGCGCCGCGGGCGTGGCTGCCACGAAGATGCTGTTGGCCTCGGGAGTCAAGGACATCGTCGTTGTCGACTCGCGCGGCATCATCCACCCCGACCGCGAGCCGCTCAGCGACATCAAGCAGTGGGTCGCCCAGATGACCAACCCGCGCCGCCTGACCGGCCCCATCGACGCCGCGCTTGACGACGCCAACGTCTTCATCGGCGTCTCCGCCGGTCGCCTCGGCGACGAACAAATCAGCCGGATGGAGAAGGACGCCATTATCTTTGCGCTGGCGAACCCCACCCCGGAGGTTCCGCTCGACATTGCGCACAAGTACGGCGCCATCGTGGCAACAGGGCGTTCCGACGAGCCGAACCAGATCAACAACGTCCTGGCTTTCCCCGGCCTGTTCAAGGGTGCTCTGGAGGCCGGTGCCACCCGCATCACTAAGACCATGAAGCTGGCCGCCACCCATGCCATCGCCCAGGTGGGCATCGAGGACCTCGCCCCCGATCGCATCATCCCCTCGCCGCTGGACCCGCGGGTCATGCCGGCCGTCAGCGAGGCCGTCCGCCAGGCAGCCCTGAACGATTCCAGCTCCGGGGCGACTATGTGAGCGTCGGCAAGCGAGGGCTAGCGGGGCGGCGCGATTTTAGAGCGGCTCTATGAGGGCGAGCGCCGACCCTAAACCTAACCTGAGTCGATGCTTAAATTCGTTAACTGACTAGGTATCATCGTCAGTTATGAAAAGACCCATCGCATTGGCGGCCGCCGCGCTGACTGCGACTTTGACTCTGGGGTTGGCAGGCTGCGTCACCAATGACGAAAGTGGCAACCCCCAGGGCTGGTCGGAGATCAAGCCGGCGATCGTCCCGGAGCTGGCCGCGCAGGTGCCAGCGGAAATCCGAGATCGCGCAACCCTGCGAATTGGTACGAACCCAACGTTCGCGCCGGCGGAGTTCAAGGACTCTCAGGGCAACATCATCGGCATCGACATTGACCTGGCCCGCGCCATGGCGAGCGTCCTTGGACTGGACCTCAACATCCAGGAGCAGGACTTCTCCCTGATCCTGCCGTCCCTGTCCGCGGGTGCTGTCGACGTCGGCGTTTCCGGCTTCACCTCCAACGAGGAGCGCCGCAAGACCTACGACTTCGTCGACTACCTGGACACCGGCCTGCAGTGGGCACGCCGCCCCGGCAGCGACGCCAGCTCCGATAACTACTGTGGCAAGACCGTCGCCGTGCAGCGCAACACAGTCGCCGACACCGACGACCTTCCGGTGAAGAACCAGGACTGCCTCGACCGGGGGCTGCCCCCGATCAACAAGCTGGCCTACCAGGACGCGGGCACCGCGGCGACCACCGTCGTGCTCGGCCGCGCGGACGCGCTGGCAGCGGACTCCCCCGTCAGTGCCTACGCGGTCAGCCGCTCCGAGGGAAAGCTGGAGCTCGCGGGCACCATCTATGACAGCGCCCCCTTCGGCATGACCGTTCCGAAGGACTCGGAACTCGGCCCGGTGCTGGTCAAGGCCCTGCAGTACCTGATTGATAACGGCCAATACCAGGAGATTCTGAAAACCTGGGGCCTCGAGGACGGTGCCCTGAAAAGCGCCACACTGAATGGAGAGGAACTTTAAGTGAGCGACTCATCTGTGTCGGGCGGCCGCTACGAGGCAAGCCAGGCAGAACTCAACGAAGAAATTAAGGCCAAGCCGCTGCCGCGCCCGGGCCGCTGGATCACCGCCGCAATCCTGCTGGCGCTGTTCGTGTGGTTCGTCATCGGCGCCGCGCGCAACGAGGCCTACCACTGGGACGTCTACGCCCAGTACCTCCTGGATACCCGCATCGCCGCTGCGGCCGGGTGGACCATGGCGTTGACGGTGCTCGCGATGCTCATCGGCATCGTGGGTGGCGCCATCATCGCTGTGCTGCGTATGTCGGACAACCCGGTACTGTCCACCGTTTCGTGGTTCTACCTGTGGGTATTCCGCGGTACCCCGGTCTACGTCCAGCTCGTCTTCTGGGGCCTGCTGGGCACCATCTACTCCTCCATCAACGTCGGTTTCACCGAGATTGACCTCAGCGAAACCCTGTCCAACACCTTCGTCCTGGCGTTCGTCGGCCTCGGCCTGAACGAGGCCGCCTACATGGCCGAGATCGTCCGCGCCGGCATCCAGGCCGTCCCAGAGGGCCAGACCGAGGCCTCGAAGGCTCTCGGCATGAGCTGGTGGCAGACCGTCCGCCGCACCATCATGCCGCAGGCCATGCGCATCATCATCCCGCCGACCGGCAACGAGTTCATCTCGCTGCTGAAGACCACCTCGCTGGTCATCGCCGTGCCGTTCTCCCTGGAGCTCTACGGACGCTCCACCGACATCGCAAACGCGCTCTTCCTGCCGGTGCCGATGCTTCTCGTCGCCGCCACCTGGTACCTGGTCATCACCTCCATCCTGATGGTCGGCCAGTTCTACCTCGAGCGCTACTTCGCCCGCGGTGCCACCCGCCAACTCACCGCCCGCCAGCTGGCCGCGCTTGCCGACGCCGAGGGCATCCCCCTGGCCAACGCCCGCGTCGTCGACAAAGAAGAAGAGCGCTTCTACCGAGAGGATCCGCAGTAAATGACTACCAACGATTTGATGGTTGAGGCCCAGAAGGTTCGCAAGAGCTTCGGCCGCCTCGAGGTCCTCAAGGGCATCGACCTAGAGGTTCCGCGCGGAACCGTGACCTGCCTGATCGGCCCGTCGGGCTCCGGCAAGTCCACCCTGCTGCGCTGCATCAACCACCTGGAAAAGGTCAACGCCGGCCGCCTCTACGTCGACGGCGAGCTGATCGGCTACCGCGAGAAGAACGGCACCCTCTACGAGATCTCCGAGGCCGAGGCAGCCCGCCAGCGCCGCGACATCGGCATGGTCTTCCAGAGCTTCAACCTCTTCCCGCACCGCACCGTGCTGGGCAACATCACCGAGGCCCCGGTTCACGTCAAGGGCGTGCCGCTGAAGGAAGCCCAGGACCGCGCAATGCAGCTCCTGGAGACCGTGGGACTCGCCCACAAGGCCGACGCCTACCCGGTCCAGCTCTCCGGTGGTCAGCAGCAGCGCGTCGCCATCGCCCGCGCGCTCGCCATGGATCCGAAGCTGATGCTTTTCGACGAGCCCACCTCCGCCCTCGACCCGGAGCTGGTCGGCGAGGTCCTCGGCGTCATGCGGGGTCTGGCCGATAACGGCATGACGATGATTGTCGTCACCCACGAGATGGGCTTTGCCCGCGAGGTCGCCGACCAGGTCGTGTTCATGGCCGACGGTGTCGTCGTCGAGCAGGGCACGCCGGACGAGGTTCTCGGCAACCCGCAGCACCAGCGCACCAAGGACTTCCTGTCCTCGCTGCTGAAGTAGCTGCATCGGGCTTGCGGAGCCCCGAAAAGAAAAGGCGGCGTCGGCTTTCTCCGGCGCCGCCTTTTTGCTATGCCTCCGCCACCGTTTCCCGCCACTGGTCACCTGATGGCACGCGATCATGGTTATGGTGCGCTATAGCGTGCCACAACCATGACACCCTGCCATCAGGTCGCAGGAACCGGGCCAGGCCGCCGAAGTACCTTACTCCGCCACAGCCACCGTTTCCCGCCGGGAAATCGTCGCCACAATCACCACAGCGGCCAGCACGACGAAGAGCAGGTTGATACCGAGGGCAATCATGGCCGACAACCTCAAGCCAATATTGACCTGGGTCCCGTACATCGGCACATACGAGCCGAGGCCGTCGCGGGAGAGCGTCGAAAAGCCGGTGAAGACTGCAAGCGAGATGGCCGCGCCGATGGCGCCTCCCAGCGAGGAGGCCATCTTGTAGATACCGGCTCCCGCACCGGACTTCGCGACCGGCAGGTTCGCCAGGGCGGTGTCCGTCGAGGGCGTGGCGTAGAACGCGAGTCCCAGACCGAACAGCGCGTAGGCTACCACCGCCACCGCGACGTACGTGCCGACGAGCAGGTGCGTCATCATCAGCAAAACGCAGGCGGCCGCCGTGATGTAGCAGCCCCACAGCATCGGCCGGCGAGGCCCGAAGCGCTGCAGCAGCTTCTCGCCCGCGCGGATGAAGACAATAATGGCAACACCGTAGCCGAGGGTCAGAAGGCCCGCATCCCACGCGGAGTACATGTCCTCCGGGGCGCACACGCCCGAGGGGCCGCGCTGGCCTCGGCAGCCGGCGAGCTGGATTAGCTGCTGGCTGACCATCAGCATGCCGATGGTGGCGTTCATCAGGAAGTTAGACACCGTCGCGCCGGTGAAGGTGCGGTTGCGGAACAGGGCGAAGTCCACGAAGGGGGTCGCGCTGCGCCGCTCCGCACGCACGAACGCGACCGCGAAGACGACCGCGACGCCAACCAGTCCGAGCGTCGTGCCGCTGGCCCAGCCCAGCGAGGAGCCGAAGAGCAGCACCGTCATCGCCGCCAGCGTCGCGACCATAAACAGGACCATCCCGCCCAGGTCAAAGCGCTGCCGCTCGAACTCGAGGGCGCGGCTCTCCGGGGTTCGCATAATCAGCAGGAATGCCACCACACAAATCGCGATGTACGCGACGAAAATCGCCCGCCAGCCCATCGGTGTGAACCGAATCATCGCGCCGCCGAAGATCGCGGAGAAGCCGGTACCTCCCCAGGACCCAATCGACCACATCGACACCGCCCGCTGCCTGGCAGCACCGGACCAGTACGTGCGCACCAGGGCCATCGTCGCCGGCATGACGCACGCCGCCGACGCGCCCTGCAACACGCGGCCGATCAGCACGAACGGCAGCGCAAGCGGCCCCGACGCGAGCACCAGGAACAGCGAACCGATCGCGCCGAGCACGATGCCGAACAAGCTGACGCGAACGCGCCCCACCCGGTCGGCCAGGCTCCCGCCGAGCACGATCAGCAGGCCCGAGACCAGCGCCGTCACCGACACCGCAAAGTTCATCGCCGCGGCACTGAGGTAGACGTGTCCGCCCACGTTGATGTCGCGCGCAATCTCCGGCGCGACCGTGCCCGCGGTACCCGCGAACAGCCAGAAGGTCAGCACCGCCAGGACGATGCCGAACAGCAGCCTGTCGTTGCCCTCGAATTCCCCGGCCCGTGCCCCGGGCGTGGATAGAGTTTTCATTATTCGTCTTTCGCTTTCCGACGAGCCGAACCGCCGCAGCGGCTACACGAAGATCTCGGCCAGGCCACGCACCAGGATGATGGCGGCACCGGACGCCGCGATTGCCAGCGCCAGGCGACGGGCCTTCGGGGCCGGAACCCTACGGGAAATCCGGGTCCCCAGAGCGATTCCGCCGAGCAGGGCGACAATTCCCAGCGGCCAGATCAGCGGCGGGGCCGTCGCAAAAATGGACTCCTGCGCCGTGAGTTCCTTGAACGCCAGCGACATCGCGCCTGAGACGAAGAACAGCGGCTGCAGCGTCGCGGCGAAGGTCCGCTGCGGCCAGCGAGAGGCCTGCGCGTACACGGTAATCGAGGGGCCCGCGATGCCAGCGAGGGTGTTCATGAAGCCGCCCGCGACGCCGGCGGCCATGGCGTACTGCGGGCCGTCGATACGCATCTGGTTGGGCATGTAGGTGGTGACCAGCAGGCCCAGTAGAACTAGTCCTCCGACCAGCGCCTGCAACGGCCCCGACGGCGTGTTGTGGACGACCCACGCGCCCGGCAGCGCGCCGATGGCCATGACGGGGCCAATCAGCCAGAATTTTTTCCAGTCGATGTTCTCCCGCACGGAGATGGCCTGGAAGATCGCGTTGACCGTCGCAAGCACGTTGATGATAAGGACACCGGCGACCGGCCCCACGATGAGTGCCAGGACGGGCACGCCGATAAGCCCCAGCCCCATGCCGGAAACGCGCTGCATTAGCGCGCCCACCAGCACGGTAAGGATAATCAACACAAAAGCCCACACTGACACAACCACGAATGGGAAGTGTAACAGTGTGAGCTTGAGGTGAAGCGATTCAGGGGACCTTTTAAGGCCTCGGTCGCCCCTAGGGGCGACCTAAGTCAACGTAGCCGACCTCGGTGGCCGATTCTACAGGCAGACTTAGATGACGCCCTGAGCCAGCATCGCGTTGGCGACCTTCTTGAAGCCGGCGATGTTCGCACCGACGACGTAGTCCTCAGCGCGGTCGTACTCGGCGGCGGTCTTCTCGCAGTTCTTGAAGATGTTGCTCATGATGCCCTTGAGACGCTCGTCGGTGTACTCGAAGGACCAGGAGTCGCGGGTAGCGTTCTGCTGCATCTCCAGAGCGGAGGTAGCAACGCCACCGGCGTTGGCTGCCTTGCCCGGGGCGAAGTGGACGCCGTTGGACTGGAAGACGTTGATGGCCTCCGGGGTCGACGGCATGTTCGCGCCCTCGGCGACGAAGCGGCAGCCGTTGGCGACGAGCTTCTTGGCGTCCTCGCCGTCCAGCTCGTTCTGGGTCGCACACGGCAGAGCGACGTCCGCAGCGAGCTCCCAGATGTTGCCACCCTCGTGGAACTCCGCGCCGGTGGTCTCTGCGACGTAGTCGGAGACGCGCAGGCGACGGACCTCCTTGATGTCCTTGAGCAGCTCGACGTCCACGCCGTTCGGAGTGGAGACGTAGCCGGAGGAGTCGGAGAAGCCGACGACGGTGGCGCCGAGCTCCTGGGCCTTCTCAATGGCGTAGATGGCAACGTTGCCGGAGCCGGAAACGATGACCTTGGCGCCGTCGAAGGACTCGCCGTGGGCCTTCATCATCTCTTCGGTGAAGTAGACGCAGCCGTAGCCGGTGGCCTCGGTGCGGACCAGGGAGCCGCCCCAGGTCAGGCCCTTACCGGTGAGGACGCCGGACTCGTGCTGGTTAGCCATGCGGCGGTACTGGCCAAAGAGGTAACCGATCTCGCGACCGCCGACGCCGATGTCGCCGGCCGGGACGTCGCGGTACTCGCCGATGTGGCGGTGCAACTCAGTCATGAAGGACTGGCAGAAGCGCATGATCTCCAGCTCGGACTTGCCCTTCGGGTCGAAGTCGGAGCCACCCTTGCCGCCACCGATGGGCAGGCCGGTCAGGGAGTTCTTGAAAATCTGCTCGAAGCCCAGGAACTTGATGATGCCCAGGTTCACGCTCGGGTGGAAGCGCAGACCGCCCTTGTACGGGCCGAGAACGGAGTTGAACTGAACACGGAAACCACGGTTGACCTGAACCTTGCCCTGGTCGTCGACCCACGGCACACGGAAGATGATCTGACGCTCCGGCTCGCACAGACGCTGAACCAGACCGTAGTCACCGTAGTGCGGGTCCTTCTCCAGGACGACCTTCAGAGATTCCAGGACCTCTGCGACGGCCTGGTGAAACTCTGGCTCTCCGGCGTTTCGGGTGAGGATCTGGTCGTACAACCCCGAAACCTTCTGCTCGATATTCAAAATTAACCTCTCTGCGTTAACCGTTGGGCGCCCACGGTGGATACGGTGGCCGCGGCTGTGTGCCGCAAGTGGCCGCTGCATCTCGGTGGCACAGGTTGTGTGCGCAAGAACGGGGCAAATGATGGCATTGAAGCCTCGCTCAGTATACAACTCCGAAAGACAACCAAAACTGCTGTCTTTATCACCTACACCCGTTCCACCGCAGCTTTTCCGTCCAGTTCACAAGGGTTTTACGAAAAAATCTGTATGAAATTACCTAAATACGGCGACATTCCACGGGTAAGTCGCCACCGTTTCGAGCATCTCGTCGAACTCCCGCAGCACCGGGTCCGGGGGCAAATCTACCCGCGGAGTCAGCAGCTCCGACAGGTCCATCGCGAGCTCGTTGAGCGAACCTCCGGACATCTCAAAACGCAGCACGTATTTGAAAACCTTGCGCTCCCCCAGCGACTCCTCCGGGTTTTCCTGCTCCCACTGGGAAACCAGCTGCTCGTCGGCAAGCCCCTCTTCGAGACCAACCTCAACGGACTCAACGCGCCCGGCGCGGGAGAACTCGGAGAGCTTCGCGGCGAAGGCCTCGGCGAGCTTGTCCGCCTCCTCGGGCTTGACCAAACAGTTAAAAACAATTGTCGACATACGAGTTAGGCTAACCTAATCCTTCCCGCGCTGCCAACGGCTTCCTCCGGCGCTGCCGACGGCGCCATCAATTTCACAGTCCCCAGCACCGGCGGCACTAGCGCCCTTGGACGTAATGTAGGACTTATGCAGGCTAATTCGAATCCCCTTGTCACGCTTGCCGACGGCACAGTCAAGCAAGTCAACCCGTTTTCCGGCACGCAGGTGTGGACCGTCCCGGGCCGCGGCAACCGGCCCCTGGGCGTGAAAAATACCGATCCTCAGCCGCTGACGCCGAAGGACTTCACCGCGAGGGATTCGTTTGGCTCCGACAACGCCCTGCAGACGCCCCCGGAGAAGGCCCGCGTGATCCGCGACGCCTCCGCCCCGCGCGGGTTCCGCACCGTCACGGGCCTGCTGCCCTCTCAGCTCCACGAGACCGCCGCCGAGTTCCGCCGCGTGCCCAACCTCTTCGAGATCGTCACCTACGACTACTGGAAGGACAACTACGGCTTCTCCCCGGACAGCCAGACGCAGGAGCGCATGGATCGCTACCTCGCCGACCCGGAAGGCCGCGAGCACGTCCTTGCCATCGTCCGCACCCGCCTGAAGGCCGCAGGCCGCCCCGCCTCCGAGGTCGAGGCGCTTTCCGACGAGGAGTTGCTCACCCGCGCGCCCGGCTACTTTGCCGGCGGGCACGACGTGATTATCGCCCGGCGTCACTTCGTAGACGGGGCGACGATGGACAACCAGCTGGCGTCGTCGGGCACGCTCACGGTGGAAGAGCACCGCGCCCTGACCAGCTTCACGGTCGAGTCGATCGCGGACCTCTACCGGCGCAACCGCTACGTGCGCTACGTCGTGGCGTTCCAGAACTGGCTGAAGCCCGCGGGCGCGTCCTTCGACCACCTGCACAAGCAGCTGGTGGCCATCGACGAGCACGGCGAGCAGTTGGACGGCGAGGTCGAACTGGTCCGGGAGAATCCGAACGCCTACAACGAGTACGCGGTCGACTACGCCGCCCGGCGCAACCTCATCATTGCCGAGAACGACTACGCCGTGGCCTTCGCCGGATTCGGGCACCGCTACCCCACGCTGGAGATTTTCTCCAAGTCCGCCGTGTGCGAGCCCTGGAAGCAGACTCCCGAGGAAATTGACGGCATGTCGGACATCATTCACGCCTGCCACGCCGCCGCTGGTCCGACGATTCCCTGCAACGAGGAGTGGCACCACCGCCCCATCGACCTGGACGTCCGCATGCCCTGGCGCGTCATGATTAAATGGCGCACCTCTAACCTCGCAGGCTTCGAGGGCGGCACGAAAATCTATCTGAACACCATCTCGCCGTGGGACCTGCGCGACCGCGTCGTCCCCGCGATGTACAAGCTGCGCGACGAGGGCAAGATCAGCGCCGACATTCACATCGCCACCGAGTGCGAATGCCTGCCGAACTCCCTGAAGTACAACCCGCTCGTCGAGGACGACGACCGGCTCGCCTAGGCGCCCGACGCAGCCTCGTCCCTCCCCAGCTGCAAAGGCCACAGCGACTACCCTGGAAACCCTGCGCACCCCGCGCGGGGTTTTCCGCACAGTTGACTACTTTTTCACCGGCCAATTCCCACCGACCAATTTTCCACCGAGCATCTTCCCAAAGTATTTACCCGAAAGGAGCCCAGCTACCTGTGAGCTCGCACCGCGCCATCGACCTGATCCGCAACCACACCGTGGACCTCTCCTGGCAGAAGGACACCTACCGTCACCTGCACCAGAACCCGGAGCTCTCCCAGGCCGAGGACAACACCGCCGCGTACATCGCAGCCTCACTGCGCGACCTGGGCACCTACGAGGTCCACGAGGGCATCGGCGGACACGGCGTCGTCGGCGTGATGGACAACGGGCCCGGCCCGGTGGTGCTCTTCCGCGCCGACATCGATGCGCTCCCCGTCGCCGAGGCCACCGGAGTGGACTTCGCCTCCACCGCCACCGGCATTGCCCGCGACGGCTCAACAACCTCCGTCATGCACGCCTGCGGCCACGACATGCACATGACCGCCGGCCTGGGCCTCGCCACCCTGATGAGCCGGCTTTCCGACGACTGGTCCGGGACGTACATCGCCCTCTTCCAGCCCTCCGAGGAGCTGGCCTCCGGGGCGCAGGCCATGATTGACGACGGTCTGGCCGACATCATCCCCCACCCGGACGTCTGCTTCGGTCAACACATCGTCCCCGGCCCCGCAGGTCAGGTCATGAGCATGCCGGGGCCCGCGCTGGCCGGCTGCGACACCATCAGCATCACCCTGACTGGCCGCTCCGCGCACGGCTCCATGCCACACAACGCCATCGACCCGACCTACCTGGCAGCGGCCATCGTGATGCGGCTGCAGGGGGTCGTCGGCCGTGAGATCGCCCCGTCGGAGTTCGGCGTCATCTCCGTCGGCACGCTCCAGTCGGGCAACACGAACAACACCATCCCCGGCCAGGCCAAGATCCTCCTGAATATCCGGTACTACTCCAACGAAGTCCGCGCGAAGCTGATCGGCGGTATCGAACGCGTCGTGCGCGGCGAATGCATGGCGTCCGGCACCGAGGTCGAGCCTCTCATCGAATACTCGGACCACGGCGAGGTCACCGACAACGACGCGGACGTCTTCGCCAAAATCCGCCCGGTCTTCGACGGCGTACTCGGAGACGACTCCGTCGACGCGACCGCCTGGACTGCCTCGGAGGACTTCTCCAACATCCCGCGGGCTCTCGGCAGCCCCTACGTCTACTGGACCGTCGGTGCGACCCCGCGCGACCAGTGGGCCGCGGCAGTGGCGGCGGACCGCGTGGTCGAGGACATTCCTTCCAACCACATGCCGAACTTCCTTCCGGACTTCGAGCCCACCGTCCACGCGTCCACCGCGGCCGCGGCATCCGCGGTTCTCGCGTACCTGGCGAAGTAGTCGAAGGCTACGCAGACTACGCAAAGGACCCCACGGAGCAGCCAATTGTGGTCGCTTACGTGGGGCCCTTTACGACGGCCGGAAACGCTGCCGTTAGCGCACGTCCTCGCCGATCATGTGGACGTGGATCATGTTGGTGTTGCCCTCATTTCCCGGAGGGGTGCCGGCGACGACCACGAGGGTATCGCCGATGTTGTACTCCGGCATGTTGACCAGCTGCTCATCGATGACCTGCATGATCTCGTCGGTGTTCTCCACGCGGCGGGTCAGGAAGGTCTCCGCGCCCCAGGTCAGCGCAAGCTGCGAACGCACCTTCGGGTCCGGGGTGAACGCCAGCAGCGGCAGGCGTGAGTGCAGGCGAGCCACGCGGCGGGCAGTGTCACCCGAGGTGGTGAACGCCACCAGGGCGCGGGCGTTGAGGCGCTCGCCGATGTCGCGGGCGGCGTAGGAGATCACGCCACGCTTCGTGCGCGGCATGTGGGTCAGAGCCGGAACCTCGCCGTCGCGCTCCGCAGCGGTGACGATGCGGGCCATGGTCTGCACAGTAACCTGCGGGAACTTTCCCACGGAGGTCTCGCCGGAGAGCATGACGGCGTCCGCGCCGTCGAGGACGGCGTTCGCCACGTCGGAGGCCTCCGCGCGGGTCGGGCGGGAGTTGACGATCATCGAGTCCAGCATCTGGGTCGCGACGATCACCGGCTTGGCGTTCTCGCGCGCAATCTGGATGGCGCGCTTCTGCACCAGCGGCACGTCCTCCAGCGGAACCTCCACACCGAGGTCACCGCGGGCGACCATGATGGCGTCGAAGGCCAGGATGATGGCCTCCAGGGACTCGATGGCCTCCGGCTTCTCCAGCTTCGCGATGATCGGGACGCGGCGGCCCTCCTCGTCCATCACGGCGTGGACCAGCTCCACGTCGGACGGCGAGCGGACGAAGGACAGCGCAATGAAGTCGACGCCCAGCTTCAGGGCGAAGCGCAGGTCGCGGATGTCCTTCTCCGACAGCGCAGGAACAGAGATGTTCATGCCCGGCAGGGACACGCCCTTGTTGTTCGACACCGGGCCGCCCTCGATGACGCGGCAGACGACGTCGTTACCGTCGACCTCAATGCACTCGAGGCCGACCTTGCCATCGTCGACAAGCAGGCGATCGCCCGGACGAGCGTCCTGGGCCAGGTTCTTGTAGGTGGTGGAAACGCGGTCGTGCGTGCCCTCGACATCGTCGACGGTGATGCGCACGATCTCGCCGTCCGCCCAGTAGGTCGCGTCTTCCTTGAAGCGACCCAGGCGGATCTTCGGCCCCTGGAGGTCCGCCAGCACGCCGACGGCGTGGCCGGTGGCGTCGGATGCCTCGCGCACCCAGCGGTAGTTCTGAGCGTGGTCCTCGTGCTCGCCGTGGGAGAAGTTCAGACGCGCAACGTCCATACCGGCGTTGACAAGTCCGGTGATTCCCTCGAGCGAGGCAACTGCGGGACCTAGGGTACATACGATCTTGGTTCGTCTAAGCACGGCTACCAGCCTAACCCTTTCTGCCGACGACGTCAGCGTGACGTGTCCGCATCGACGTCCTCGCTCGAGGTGTGACGATCCTTACCGCCACCGAGCACGTAGCTCTCCGGTTCGCGAGTCTTTTTCCGAAGCAGCCACAGGACCACCAAAGCGCCCACGAAGACCACCAGCGACGTGATGTTGTTAATGCGCACGCCGAAGACCATGGTCGCCTCGTCGACACGCATCAGCTCGACGAAGAAGCGGCCGAGCGTATACAGCGCCACGTAGAGCGCGAAGACCCGCCCGCCGCCGAGGCGGAACTTGCGGTCTGCCCACACGATAACCAGGCAGGCCAGGATGTTCCAGACCATCTCGTAGAGGAACGTCGGGTGCACGACCTCCAGCACCATGCCTGTCGACGTGCCGGTGACCGGGGCGACCCGGCCGAACTCGTCGACGCGCTGGTAAATCTCCAGGCCCCAGGGCAGCGTCGTCGGGCCGCCGTAGAGCTCCTGGTTGAACCAGTTGCCCAAACGGCCGATGGCCTGGCCCAGGATGACCGCGGGGGCCGCTGCGTCAAGCACCGGCGCGAAGGGCGCTCCGCGCCACTTGGTCACGGCCCAGGCCGCGAGCACGCCGAGGATGACCGCGCCCCAGATGCCCAGGCCGCCGTTGGTGATCTTGAAGACGTCCCAGGGGTTCGCGCCCGGCCCGAAATACTTCGGCCAGTCGGTGGCGACGTGGTAGAGGCGGCCGCCAATGATCCCGGCGGGAATCACCGCGATGGCGATATCGAGAACCAGCTCGGGGTTGCCGCCGCGCGCGGCGTAACGACGCGACATCCAGTAGATGCCGATCAGGACGCCCACCAGGATGGAGATGGCGTACCCGCGGATCGGCAGCGGCCCTAGGTACCAGACGCCCTGCGGCGGCGAGGGGATGTTGGCTAGGTACGTCGTCGCGGCCTCCGCCGCTACCAGTGTCGCGCTCATCAGTCGGTTTCACCTCGCACGCCCGCGGCCAGCTCGCGTCCGAGTGCGGCCAGCTCCTCGGTGCCCTTCGCCGCGGCCTTGATCAGGGCCGAGCCGACGATGACGCCGTCGGCAAACTCCGCGATCTCCGCGGCCTGCTCGCCGTTGGACACGCCAAGCCCGACGCACACCGGGGTATCGGTGACCTCTCGGGTGCGGGCGACCAGCTTGGCCGCGGCCGAGTCGACGCTGCTCTGGGCTCCGGTGACGCCCATGTGGCTGGTGGCGTAGACGAAGCCGGTGGAGGCGTTTGCAGTCAGCTGCAGGCGCTCGTTGGTCGAAGACGGGGCCACCAGCATGATGTTGGACAGCCCGTTGGCCTCCGCCGCGGCCTGCCACTGCGCGGCCTCCTCCGGAATCAGGTCCGGGATGATGGTTCCGCGACCGCCCGCCTCGGCGAGGTCCTTTGCGAACTTCTCCGGGCCGTACTGCAGGATCGGGTTCCAGTAGCTCATCACCACGCAGGTGCCGCCGCGGGCCGTGACCTCGCGGACCACGCGCATGATCTCGCGGGTGCGGAAGCCCGCGTCCAGCGCGATGTTGGCGGCCTCCTGGATGGTCGGGCCGTCCATCATCGGGTCCGAGAAGGGCAGGCCCACCTCGATCAGGTCCGCACCGGCCTTGACCAGAGTGTCGATGTTCTCAATCGACTGATCCGTCGTCGGGTAGCCAGCCGGAAGGTAGCCGATGAACGCCGCACGCCCCTCGGCCCGAACCTTGTCAAAAACGTCGCTCAAGCTCATGATCTAGGACTCCTCCCCTTCCGGCATGAAGCCGAACCACTTCGCCGCGGTGTCGACGTCCTTGTCGCCGCGGCCCGAAATGTTAACGATAATGACGGGCTTGCGGCCCAGCTCCTCGCGCAGGTCGCCCGCGATAATGCGCGCCGCGGCCACCGCGTGGGCCGACTCGATAGCCGGGATGATGCCCTCCATACGGGAGAGATCGCGGAACGCGTCCATCGCCTGCGTATCCGTGACGGGCACGTAGGAGGCACGCTTGATATCGGCCAGGAAGGAGTGCTCCGGGCCGACGCCCGGGTAGTCCAGGCCCGCAGAAATCGAGTGGGACTCGATAATTTGGCCGTCCTCGTTTTGCATCAGCGCGGCGAAGGAGCCCTGGAACACACCAGGGTTGCCCGCCGCCGAAATCGGGGCCGCGTGACGCCCGGTCTCCACGCCGTCGCCGCCGGCCTCGGCGCCGATCAGGCGCACCGACTCGTCGTCGATGAAGTGGTGGAATGCACCGATGGCGTTAGACCCGCCGCCGACGCAGGCGACCACGGCGTCGGGAAGCGCGTCGGTCTCCGCCAGAATCTGCTGGCGGGCCTCGGCGCCGATGATGCGCTGGAAGTCGCGGACCATCGTCGGGAAGGGGTGCGGGCCCGCGGCGGTGCCGAAGCAGTAGTAGGTGTCGTCGGCGTGTGAGACCCAGTAGCGCATCGCCTCGTTGATGGCGTCCTTCAGCGTCTTCGAGCCGACCTCGACCTCGATGACCTCGGCTCCGAGCAGGCGCATGCGGGCGATATTCAGGCGCTGGCGGATCGCGTCGACCTTGCCCATGTAGATGCGGCAGTTCAGGCCCAGCAGCGCACACGCGGTCGCGGTGGCCACGCCGTGCTGGCCGGCACCAGTCTCCGCAATGATGTTCTGCTTGCCCATCCGCTTGGCCAGCAGCACCTGCCCCAGCACGTTGTTGACCTTGTGGCTGCCCGTGTGGTTCAGGTCCTCGCGCTTGAGCCACACCTCCGCGCCGATGGCCTCCGAGAACTTCGACGCGAAGTACAGCGGCGACGGCCTGCCGACGTAGGTGCGCTGCAGGCGGTCGAGTTCATCGAGGAACTCCTGGTCGACGCGGGCCTTAGCATAGCCGTCGGTGACCTCGCCGATAACCGCCATCAGAGCCTCGGGGACATACTGGCCGCCCCACTGGCCCCAGTGCCCCTGGGCATCCGGCTCGTGCTTCGTCGACTGCGCGACGACCTCGCCCATCGTGGGCAGACGGTCCCCGCGGACATCATGGTTCTTGAAATCGTGGTCACTCACAAGTAACCATTGTGGACTATCGAGCCCCCGGGCGGGAGCATCGGGGCGAAAAACGCGGTTTACGTCTTCCACTCCCGCTTGCCGACGGGTCGTCCGTCACCCGTGCGCGGGCCGCGGAGTAAACAAGCCCCCTGGCCTCGAAGGGTCGGGTGAACCCCGGAGGCGACGAGCCGTCGGCACGCCTCGCCGGGGTTGCCCGCGGTGACCAGGCCCTCGCCGACCAGCACGGCGTCGGCGCCGTGGGAGGCGTAGTAGCGCAGCTCCTCCGGGCCCTTCACACCAGACTCGGCCACCTTGACCACTGTGTCCGGCAGCATCGGGGCGAGGCGCTCGAACACGCTCAGGTCGACGTCGAGGGTCTTGAGGTTGCGGGCATTGATGCCGAGGATCTTCGCACCAGCGGCGACCGCGCGCTCGACCTCCTCGGCGGTGTGGGCCTCCACCAGAGCGTTCATGCCCAGGGACTCCGTGCGGTCCAGCAGCGACTCCAGGGTCGGCTGGTCCAGCGCCGAGCACATCAGCAGCACCAGGTCGGCGCCGTGGGCGCGGGCCTCGTGGACCTGGTACGGGGTGACGATAAAGTCCTTGCGCAGCACCGGGATATTGACGGCGCGGCGCACCGCGTCGAGGTCCGCGAGCGAGCCACGGAAGCGACGCTGCTCGGTTAGGCACGAGATGACGGCGGCGCCGCCCTTCTCATACTCGGCCGCGAGCTCCGCCGGCGAGGCGATCTCCGCGAGGTCTCCCTTCGACGGGGAGGCGCGCTTGACCTCGGCGATGACCTGGACCCCGGGCTTGCTCAGCGCGGCCACGGCGTCCAGGGCCGACGGCGCCTGGTACGAGAGCTCCTTAATCTCCGCGTAGGAAATCTTCGCCTCGCGGGCGGCCAGGTCCTCGCGGACTCCGGCGATGATGCCATCTAGAACGTTAGCCACGTTGCACTCTCCCCTACTTTTTCTTCTTCTCGTCTTGTTCGGCGTCTTGTTCGGTGTCTTGTTCAGGTAGGCCGTTGTTCTCGGCGTCTCCGCCATCCAAATCCGTCGGGTCCACGCCCGCGTCCAGGGCATCCCACAGGACGCGCCCCGACTGCGGGTCGGCCTCGAGGTCCTCCGAGATGCGCTGACGGCGCACCTCCGGAGTCTCGTAGGCGCTGGACTTCTGCTTCTTGACCTCGCCCGGCCTGCGCACCATCACGACCGCTCCGACCAGCGCAAGGGCACAGCCCAGCAGCGTGATCGCGGGTCCCGCCGGGTGCACGTGGATCGCCTCCACCTGAGCCCAGTCCGCCACCGTGATTGGAGCGCTCGCCCGCTGCGAGGCGCTTCCCGACGTCAGCAGGTCCAGCGCGCGCTGCGGGTCAACGCCCTCCTGCCCACCGGACAGGAGCTTCATCGGCCCCCAGGACGCGACGACCGCCAGCACGGCGACGAGGGTGCCGACCACGCGGCGACCCAGCTTGCCCAAAATCAGCGTCGCAACAACGCCCGCAATCAGCGCCAGAGCGATCGACTGGATCTCGGGGGCCCACACCGCGCCCACGATGTCGGTGCTGGCCGCACCCGACTTGTCATCGAAGGTCTCCACGGTCAGCCAGGACATGCGGCTGGCCAGCCACATTCCCACCGCGCCGAGAGCAATGGGACCGACGGAAACGAACTTCTTAGCCGACTTGTTCTTCACTGTGCGCTAATCCCTTTCCACGGGTGCCAGGGTTCCCGCCGCCGCGACGGCGCGCAGAACGGCCGCCGCCTTGTTACGGGTTTCTTCGTCCTCGGCCAGCGGATCGGAGTCGTTGACGATGCCGCCACCGGCCTGGACGTACACGGTACCGCCCTTTTTCACACCTGTCCGGATCGCAATCGCCTGATCTGTGTTCCCGCGGAAGTCGAAATAGCCGACCGTGCCGCCGTAGACGCCGCGGCGCGTGTCCTCGAAGTTGTCGATAATCGACACGCCGACGGCTTCGGGGCACCCGAGAGCGTCCCGGCTGGGAACGTCGCCGCGAACGCATCGACGGCGGTGGCGCCGTCGGCAAGCGTGCCGGTGACGGTGGAGACCAGGTGCATGACGTGGCTGTAGCGCTCGATGTGGCGGAAGTCGTGGACCTTCACCGTGCCCGGGGCGCACACGCGGCCGAGGTCGTTGCGCCCGAGATCGACGAGCATCAGGTGCTCGCTGTTTTCCTTCTCGTCCGCCAGGAGGTCCCGCTCCAGCGCGTTGTCCTCCTCCACCGTCGCGCCGCGCGGGCGGGTACCCGCAATCGGGTTGGTGATGACGTCGCGGCCCGAGACGGCAACCAGGGACTCCGGGGAGGAGCCGACAATCTGGAAGGCGGTCTCGGAGAAGTCCTGCGTCGGGACGTTGACCAGGAACATGTACGGGCTCGGGTTCGAGGTCCGCAGGATGCGGTAGATGTCGAAGGCAGAGGCCTGCGTGTCCATCTCGAAGCGCTGGGACAGGACGATCTGGAAGGCGTCGCCGGCGCGAATGTGCTCCTTGCACAACTCGATGCGACGCATGTGCTCCTCCGCGGTGCGCTGGCGGCGAATCTCCGGCTCCGGGAAGCTCACTTCGGCCGGGAGCAGGTCGGAGGGCTCGCTCAGACGCGCCACCATCGCGTCGATGCGCTCGCAGGCGCGGTCATAGGCCCGGTCGATCCGCTCGTCGGAGCCGTCCCAGTTCACTGCGTTGGAAATCAGCCACAGCACGCCCTCGTGGTGGTCGAACGCCGCCAGGTCCTCGACCAGCAGCTGCATCAGCTCCGGGATCTGCAGGTCGTTGTCCGTGGTGTCCGGCAGCTGCGGCTCGATGAAGCGCACCGTGTCGTGGCCGAAGTAGCCGACCAGCCCGGAGGTCAGCTTCGGCACCGAGGCGTCGGCAGGCAGCGGCAGCTCGGTGTGGAGGAGGGAAAGAGTCTCGCGCAGCGCGTCCAGCGGGTTCCCGCCCTCGGGTGCGCCCTGCGGCGCGTTGCCAATCCACATGGCCTGTCCGGACTCGTCGACCGTCAACGCGGCGCGGCTGCCGCACCCGATGAAGGACCACCTCGACCAGGACTGCCCCACATCCGACGATTCCAGGAGGAACGTGCCAGGACGGTCGGCCGCCAGCTTGCGGTAGGCGGACAGCGCGGTCTCGCCATCCGCCAACACCTTACGGATGACGGGCACGACCCGGTGGTCAGCAGCCAGCTCGCGGAAGCGCTCCCGCGTGGTCATGGTGATTCGAGTCATAGTGGCTATTGTGCCACGGCCAACAATCTGCGGATAATTCGCCCGCCCGCCAAACCTGGCTGCTTCCCGACGCCGCTAACAAACGTCCCAGATAACCTCAGCGGGAAACTTAGAAGAGCGCGAAAACTTAGAAGACTGGGTGCACGTCGAAGCAACTGTGGGCGCCGGTGTGGCATGCGGCGCCGGACTGGACGACCTCCATCAAGACGGTATCTCCGTCGCAGTCCAGGGCCAGCGAGGTGACCTGCTGGAAGTGGCCACTGGTCAGGCCCTTAATCCAGTACTCCTGGCGCGAGCGCGACCAGTAGGTGCCGCGCTTGGTGGCAATGGTGTACGCCAGCGCGTGCGAGTCCATCCACGCCATCATCAGCACGCGCCCGGTCCCTGATTCCTGCACGATCGCGGGAATCAAGCCGTCAGCGTTGAACTTGGCGACCTCCGCGAGGTCCGAGGACAGCTCGAAGGTGGCTGGGTCGTCGCCCGCACCGTGCTCCTGCGCGCCCGGCGCTAACTTATCCGCCGTGTCGGATGCTACTGAATCGCTCACAGCCGAACCTCAATTCCCTCTCGTGCCATCTCTTCCTTGACCTCAGCGATGCTGACCTCACCGAAATGGAAGATCGACGCCGCCAGGACAGCGTCCGCACCCGCGCGCACCGCCGGCGGGAAATGCTCGGCGCGGCCGGCGCCTCCCGATGCGATGACCGGGACGTCCACCGCCGCGCGGACCTTCTCAATCAGTTCGAGGTCGAAGCCGTCCTTCGTACCGTCGCCGTCCATGGAGTTCAGGAGGATCTCGCCGACGCCCAGCTCCTCGCCCCGGCGGGCCCATTCGACCGCGTCGATGCCGGCCGAACGCGAGCCACCGTGGGTGGTCACCTCGAATCCGGACGGCTGCGGCTTGCCGCCCTCGGGGACGCGGCGGGCGTCGACGGAGAGCACCACGCACTGCGCGCCAAAGCGTCGGGAGAGCTCGCTGAGGAGTTCCGGCCGCGCAATGGCGGAGGTGTTCACGCTGACCTTGTCCGCGCCCGCTCGCAGCAGCTGATCGACGTCCTCCACGCTGCGCACGCCGCCGCCGACAGTCAGCGGAATGAAGACCTCGCTGGCGGTGCGCCGGACGACCTCCAGCATGGTGCCGCGGCCGTCCTTGGAGGCCGTGACGTCCAGGAAGGTCAGCTCGTCGGCGCCGGCCTCCCCGTAGCGGCGCGCGAGCTCGACGGGGTCACCCGCATCCCGAAGATTTTCGAAGTTAACACCCTTGACGACGCGCCCGTTGTTGACGTCCAGGCACGGGATTACGCGAACTGCCAGCGACATTGGATTAGTGCTCCTAAAGAGTACGAAGTGTGAAGTGGAAGAAGTAAGAAAAAAGAACCGAGGGTTACAAGACCCGTTACGGGCGACGGTGTCGGCCGGTGTCGGCGAGCCACAGTGAACGCCAGGGCCCGCCTGCTACCGACGGAAGGTCGTGGGATGGCCGAGACCCTCGATGATGGACAGCAGGGACGCATGCACGTCCTTCGTTCCCGCGAGGACTCCCAGCGAGTCGTGCCTCCACGGATTGCCCTCAAGGTCCGTGACGATACCGCCGGCCTCGGCGATCTGGAGCACGCCCGCCGCGTTATCCCACACGTGCGGGGAGAACGTGACCGTGCCACCGAAGGCGCCCATCGCGGTGGATCCGAGGTCCACGCCAACGGAACCCGTAATGCGAATGGTCGGGTATCGCTCCCCCACCTTGGACAACAGGAGTTGCCGCCAATCCCGGGGAAACGTGCCGTCGGGACGCGCGATCACGGAGCCGAACGCGATGGAAACTGGCCGACCAGCCTCGGCGTCCATAGTGACCCGGTGCCCGTTGACGTGAGTGCCGCTGCCCTTGGCCGCCGTCACTCGACGGCGCAGCAGGGGCATCGAGGTAATCCCCACGATCGGTTCCCCCTGATGCATCAGGGTCAGAAGCATCGCACACAGGGGAAAACCGGCGGCGTAGTTCGTCGTCCCGTCAATCGGGTCGATGACCCAGGCCGTATGCTGCTCCGGCACCTTTCCGCCGAATTCCTCGCCGTAGACCGGCAGGCCGGAGAACTGGGTCAGGATTTCGCGAAGCTTGGCCTCGATGGCCAAATCGGCCTCCGTGGCAAAGTCCCCGCGTGCCTTCGTGATGACGGGTTCGGAGCCCACGTGCTCGGCGAAAAGCCCCTCAACCTCATCTAGGGCCGCCTCAGCGATTGCGAGCATCGCACGCGGTTCCAGAGCATCCATGTTCTTCTTGCCTCGCGGTTTCTTATCCCTATTGGCCGACTAATGCCACCCAGCAACGATCCGGCAACTGCCTAGCGGGCGATAGCCAGGGCCTCTTCCAGAGTGAATCGACCAGCGTAGAGAGCCTTGCCGACGATTGCGGAGTCGACCCCGTCGCCGACGAGTGCCTTCAGCGCCGCGATGTCATCGAGGCTGCTGATACCGCCCGACGCGACGATGGGGGCTTCGGTGGCCGCCGCGACATCGCGCAGCAGGTCGACGTTCGGGCCCTGCAGGGTGCCGTCCTTGGACACGTCGGTGACGACGAAGCGGGACGCACCCTGGGAGTCCAGGCGCTCCAGGACCTCCCAGAGATCACCGCCGTCGGAGACCCAGCCGCGGCCGCGCAGGCGCCACTGTCCCTCCTCGTTGCGGGCGTCCAGGCCGATGGCGACGCGGTCGCCGTAGGACTCGATGACCTGGCGGCACCATTCGGGGTTCTCCAACGCAGCGGTTCCGATGTTGACGCGCTTGCAGCCGGTCGCGAGAGCGGCCTCGAGCGAATCGTTGTCACGGATGCCACCCGAGAGCTCCACGTTGACGTCGAGCTTGCCGATGACGTCGGCAAGCAGATCGTAGTTGGAGCCGCGGCCGAAAGCCGCGTCCAGGTCGACGAGGTGGACCCACTCGGCGCCGGCGTTCTGCCAGTTCAATGCGGCCTCGAGCGGTGCACCGTAGGAAGTCTCGGAACCGGCGGCACCCTGGACCAGGCGAACCGCCTGACCATCGGCGACGTCAACAGCGGGCAGCAGGGTCAAACTCATGTGGGCTCTACTCTCTCAATGTCTCGCGGCCCCCTATGGAAGCCATTTCAAACTCTGGGCCGTCTTAGGTATCTCAGTATAGATGTCGGGGCAAGCCCTATAGGGTATTCACCCAGTTTTGCAGCAGGCGCAGGCCCGCGTCGCCGGACTTCTCCGGGTGGAACTGCGTGGCCCACAGCGGGCCGTTTTCGACAGCCGCGACGAATCGATCCGACTCGTGGCGCGACCAGGTCACCAGCGGGGCCGCGATGCGCGACTCCGCCGTGAGCTCCCAGCGGCGCACGCCGTAGGAGTGGACGAAGTAGAAACGCTCGTCTTCCAGGCCCGCGAACATCGCCGAGCCCTCCGGCACCTCCACGGTGTTCCAGCCCATGTGCGGCAGAATCTTGGCCTCCAGGCGCTCGACGGTCCCCGGCCACTCACCGCAGCCGGGAGTGCCGGTCGCGGTCGCAGCCCCCGAGGTCTCGGCCGCGTGGATTCCCTCCGCATACTCGACGCCACGCTCGAAAAGGACCTGCATGCCGACGCAGATGCCCATAACCGGGCGACCGCCCGCGAGGCGAGAGCCAATCAGGCGAGGCCCCTGAACTCGGTGCAGCCCCTCCATGCAGGCGGCGTAAGCGCCGACACCCGGGACCAGGAGCCCGTCGGCGTTCATCACAGTGTCCGGATCGGCGGTGACGATGACGTTCGCACCGGTCGTCGCCACGGCGCGTTCTGCGGAACGGAGATTGCCGGAGCCGTAGTCGAGAATTGCAACTGTCTTGGAGTCTGCCGAGGAAGAGGCGTTTGTCATAACTCGAAATCATAAGCGGTGACGCTCCCCCAACTCCACCTACCCCCGGCAATGGCACGCCCCCGACGAGACCCGATCGACAAGACCCGACGCCCTACCCCAGCGCCGCCGAGTCGCATTCCACACCAAACTTGGTAAACTTTAGGTTAACAGCTCGTTAATTATGCGAATATTATCGACCTCCTGAAAGGCGCTTCCCCCATGACTGCTCCGGCCCTGCTTGACCGCCAATTCTCCATCGTCCGCGAGGACCTGCACCGCTACTACGACCAGCTCTGTGGCGCCGACAGAGTCGACGACATTCTGGATCAGGTCATCGCGGAGCTCTCCGACGGCGCGAAGGTCACTACTTTCCTGCCCGTCCTCGCCGAGCGCGAGGCTGCGGAGCGTATCAAGGCCTCGGCGGGAGCGGAGGAAGCAACGGCCCGCAAGGAAATCCTCTTCGCCGACCAGCGAGGCTCCGGACGCTGCCAGATCGCAGCCGCCCTGACTCAGCACATCGCCGGCGAGCAGCTCTTCGTCCGCAGCGTCGGCCTGCACCCGGAAGACGGCATTGACCCGGCAGTCCTGCACGCCCTGCGCGACCGAGGCCTGGACACCTCCCGCCTGATGCACGCTCCGATTACGCCGCGCGTCTCCCACCGCGCCGACGTCATCGTTTTGATGGGCATCGACGAGGCCCCGGCAGTCCCCGGCGACCGCTACGTCACCTGGGACATCGCCGATCCCAAGGGCGCGACCCCCGAGGCCCTCGACGCCCTCATCGACGACGTGGAGACCAACGTCCGCGCACTCCTCGCCGAGCTCGACGTCACCGCAGGCGCATAGCGGGCCGGGCGCCGACTACTTCTCCCCCGCGGCCTTGTCCCCTGCCTCAGCACGCGATGCGCTGCGCCTATCCCTAGCCGCAAGGCGGGTCACCGCATTCTTCGCAGGCCGAGCCACCCGCACCGCGGCCTCCGGGGTCCGGCGCCTGACGGCTCCGCCGAGCTTCCGCAGGGTCGCGCGGGTGTTCTGGTACTCGCTCACGCGGTGCTTGCCGACGACCTGGTCGAGCACCGCCCCAATAAGGCCAACGGCGACAAGCGCCGCGGCGAACGCGAATACCGCCGGGTACGGCTTCAGCGCAGCTGCAGCGACAGCGCCGAGGACGAAGGAGCCGATGCCGGTGCCGGAGTCGAAGGCCATGTTCCAAAACGCGCTGGCCTCGGCGGTGCGCTCGCGCGGCAGGCGGGCGAACATCAGCAACAGCGCCTCGTTTTGGGCGATGCCGAAGCCCGCGCCGTAAAGGGCCGCCGCGAGCAGCAGGAGCCAAGAGGACACGCCAAAGAACACCACCGCGGACATCATCGCAAGGCCGACGAAACCGCTAACCAAAGCCGGGACAATCAGCTCGCCCGCGCGGGAACGGCGGTCCGCGTAGATGCCGGCGAAGTAGCGGAAGACCATCTGGGCGCCGCCGAGGACCGACAGCGACAGGCCCGCGACGACCGCGCCGGAGACCGGGTCGACCTCGCCCGCGGCCGGTGCGAGGAAGGAGGACACGCCGCCGAAGCCCATCGCGATGGTGCAAATTGCCAGCGCCGGGATGGCCACCAGCTTCCAGGTCGCCACGTGCGCCACCGGGCTCGGCTGCGCCGCCGCGGAACCGGGAACGGGCTCGCCGACGTTTTCCTTGCCACCCTTGCCCTGCTTCGGCGCCGGCTTGATTTTAGGGATCAGCAGCGCCATCGCGGAGCCGATTACGGAGATCGCCGCGCCTAGGATGTAGACCAGCGTGTACGAGCCCGTCTTGTCCGCAATGATGAGGCCGAGCGGCAGGAAGATCAGCTCGGACAGACCGACGGCCACGCCGAGTGCACCGGACGCCTTGCCCAGGAACTTCACCGGTACCAACTCCGCGATCAGGGCCGACTCGGCGACCGTGAGGGCGCCGAAGCCCATGCCGCGCAGCACGGCGATTCCCAGCACCAGCGTCGCGGAGGTACCGAAGACGTGAAGAATCGTCGGCAAGCCGAGGAAGAGGCCCGAGATGAGCATCGTCAAGCCGTAGCCCAGGCGGCGACACATGCGCGGCGTCTGGGTCTGGGTCAGGACGGTCGCGGCCATGAATACGCCGGTGTAGGCGCCGGCCAGCGAGGTGCCGCGGCCATCGTCGAGGATGGCCTGCGGGATCACGGGCATAAGCAGCGACCAGCCGCCGAACGCGGCCATCACTGCGATAAGTGTGGGGATCAGTCCGGGTGCTTTCCACATGCTGTCTAGCTGATTCAACTGCTTGCGGTCCATCACCCGGGACGCCATTAACCCATCACTCCTAAAAGCCACAACACGGCGCCGGCGAGCGCGATGACGGCGAGCAGTCCCACCACAATCGTGCCGACCCGAGAGCCGGACTTATACAGCGACCACGCGCCGCCAACCAGTACGCCGGCGACAATGAACAAAAAATATGTGCCCAGCGTGACGCCTGTCGACGCCTGCGACAGGAGCACACCCTCTGACGTTGGTACCATTGAAAACCTCAAAACTCCAGCTAGCACCCAATTCGGGCGGTGCGTGCTACAGCGTTCCCTTCGTCGACGGGATGCCGCTCACGCGCGGATCGTCCTCGCAGGCCACCCGCAGCGCGCGGGCGACGGCCTTGTACTCGGCCTCGGTGATGTGGTGCGGATCGCGGCCGTAGAGGCAGCGAACGTGCAGCGCAATGCGGGCGTTGAGCGCGAAGGACTCGAAGAAGTGCTCGTTGATCACCGTCGGGTAGTGCCCGCCGATGACGGCGGTGAGCATCTGGTCCGGCTCGCCGGTGGCTACGAAGTACGGGCGGCCCGAGACGTCCACCACGGCCTGGGCCAGGGTCTCGTCCATCGGGATGAAGCTGTCGCCGAAGCGGCGGATGCCCGACTTATCGCCGAGCGCCTCGGCGAACGCCTGGCCCAGCACGATGCCGGTGTCCTCCACAGTGTGGTGGGCGTCGACCTCGGTGTCGCCGTTGGCGTGCACGGTCAGGTCGAAGCTGCCATGGGAGCCGAAGGCGGTCAGCATGTGGTCAAAGAACGGCAGGCCCGTGGAGATGTCGGTGCTGCCGGTGCCGTCCAGGTTGACGGTGCAGACGATGCTGGATTCCTTCGTGGCTCGCTCGACGCGCCCGATGCGCTTCGGCTGCTCGGTCTCGAGATGGTTGGTATCGCTAAAGGGCATGACTGAGCTCTCCTCGTTGTCGCCTCATGGTGGGGCGAGGAGCCCCGTATCCTCGCGGGCCCCTCGCTTGGGAAGATTACCGGTTCTGCGCAATCTCCTTGGCCGCGGCCAGGAATGCATCGTTTTCGGCGGGAAGCCCGATAGTGGTGCGCAGCCGTCCGGGCACCCCGACGTCGCGGATCAGCACGCCGCGGTCCAAGAACTTGCGCCAGGCGTCGGCGGCATCTGCGAACTTGCCGAAGAAGACGAAGTTGGAGTGCGACTCAATCACGTCGTAGCCGTATTCATGCAGGGCCGCCACGACGCGGTCGCGCTCGTCGGCAAGCGCGGAGACGGTGGAGAGCGTCTCGGCGGAGTGGCGCAGCGCGACGGTGGCCGCGGCCTGCGTCAGCGTGGACAGGTGGTACGGCAGCCTCACCAGCATGACCGCGTCGATGAAGGCCGGGTTGGCGACGAAGTAGCCCAGGCGCCCGCCGGCGAAGTCGAAGGCCTTGCTCATGGTGCGGGAGACGACCAGCTTCGCGGGGAACTCATCCAACAGGGTCACGGCCGAGGGCTCGTCGGTGAACTCCGCGTAGGCCTCGTCGACAATGACGATGCCCGGCGCGGCCTCGATCAGCGTGCGCAGGTCCGCGATGCCGGTCAGGTTGCCGGTCGGGTTGTTCGGGGTGGTGACGAAGATGACGTCCGGGCGGTGCTCGGCAATCGCCGCCAGCGCCGCGTCCATGTCGATCTCGAAGGTCTCCGGGTCGCGGTCGATGCCGATGAACTCGGTCTGTGTGCCCGACGACAGGATCGGGTGCATGGAGTAGCTGGGCACGAATCCCATGGCGGAGCGGCCCGGGCGCCGAAGGCCTGGAGCAGCTGCTGCAGGATCTCGTTCGAGCCGTTGGCGGCCCACACCTGCTCCGTCTCAATGCGAACGCCGGTCTGCTTCGTCATATACTCGGCCAGCGCGCGGCGCAGGTCGACGGCGTCGCGGTCCGGGTAGCGATTCAGGTCGGAGGCGACCTTCTCGACCTCGCGCAGCAGCTCCGCGATCAGCGCGTCGGAGGGCGGGTACGGGTTCTCGTTGGTGTTCAGCCGCACGTCGACGTGCAGCTGCGGGGCGCCGTAGGCCTCCTCCCCGCGCAGCTCCTCGCGCAGGGGAAGGTCGGCCAGGCTCAGCTTCGCGACGGGCGCGCCCGCGTTCTCGGCGTTACTCATTTACTTCTCCATCTCCTCGAAGCGAGCCCGGATCGCCTCGCCGTGGGCGGGCAGGCGCTCCTCGTTGGCCAGGGTGACGACGCTGTCCGAGACCTCCTTCAGGGCGGCCTCGCTGTACTCGACGACGTGGACGGACTTAAGGAAGGTGTGGGTGGACAGGCCCGAGGAGTGCCGGGCGGTGCCGGAGGTCGGCAGCACGTGGTTGGAGCCGGCCGAGTAGTCACCCAGCGGCACCGGCGAGAAGCGGCCGACGAAGATGGCGCCGGCGTTGCGGATGCGGTCTGCGACGGCCGCCGAGTCCGCGGTGTGCACCTCCAGGTGCTCCGCGGCGTAGGCGTCGGCGACGGTGACGCCGACGTTCATGTCATCGACGAGCACGATTCCGGACTGCTGACCGGTGAGCGCCTCGCGGACGCGGTCGGCGTTCAAGGTAATGCCGTAGCGGGCCTCCACCTCGCGGTCGACGGCGGCGGCGAAGTCAGCGTCATCGGTGATGAGGACGCTGGCGGCCATGACGTCGTGCTCCGCCTGGGAGATCAGGTCGTAGGCGACGGAGACCGGGTCCGCGGAGTTGTCCGCCAGGATGGCAATCTCGGTCGGTCCGGCCTCGGAGTCAATGCCGACGACCGAGCGGCACAGGCGCTTGGCCGCGGTGACGAAGATGTTGCCCGGGCCGGTGACCATGTCGACCGGCTCGAGCCCCTCGGCCTCGTCGCCGTAGGACAGCAGGGCCACCGCCTGCGCGCCACCGACGGCCCAGACCTCCTCGACGCCCAGCAGCTTGCAGGCCGCCAGGATGGTCGGGTGCGGCCAGCCTCCGTGGTCGGCCTGTGGCGGGGAGACCACGACCAGCGAGTCCACGCCCGCCTCCTGCGCCGGGATGACATTCATCAGGACTGACGACGGGTAGACGGCGTTGCCGCCCGGCACGTACAGCCCGACGCGGGCGACCGGGATCCACTTCTCGCGGACGATGCCGCCCGGGAGGATCTCGACGGTCTTGTCGGCAGGCTTCTGCGCCGCGTGGAACTTCCGGACCCGGGCGATCGACTGTTCGAGGGCGTCCCGTACCTCGGGCGCGAGGCTGTTAGCTGCCGCGTCGATGACGTCGGCAGGCACGCGCAGCGAGGCGGGGCGGACGCGGTCGAACTTCTCGGAGTACTCCATTGCGGCCTCGGCGCCGCGGGCTGCGATGTCATCGACCACCGGCTTGACAGTCGGGATCATCGACTCGACATCGGCCGCGCCGCGCGGGAGCACTCGGCGCAGAGTGGCGGTGGTGGGGTTCTGACCGCGCAGATCGACAATGGACAACATAATCTCTTCGTAACCGCCTATTCGCACAATGACAACTCGCGCAATGAAATTGCTGGCTCTAACACGTTGTTATATTGCACAAGCATATATTCGCGGGACGCCACGGCCACGATTGCCCTTCGAATCTATCTCTGAAAGTCTTTTCCACTAGCAACTTTTTGCTCTATTGTGGGGACGCGAAAGAGATATACGGCGTAAAAGTCAGCCGTCGGTGGCGCAAGCAGAGAGGGATGTGCAGTGGACGAAGGCGTCAATCACCCGCAGCTGCCAGAGCTCGTGTCGGCGTATGCGGCGGCGACCAACGCGGATGATTCCCTGTTGGCACGGCAGCTAGAAACAGTCTTCGCGCATCACTTCTACAATCCGCAGCTCTTCGGAGACCCTGCCGCGGCGTGCGACGAGCGCAACGTTGGCTCTTTCTTCCGACTGGTGCGGCAGGTCGCCGAGGCGTTGGGCGATGAGCGCAGTGCCCACGACGCCGCGATGAACTGGATGGTGTGGGCCTCCGACAAGGAAGATGTCGCGGAGTACTGGCGAGCCCGGGCCCGCCTCGCTTCGGACGAGGCCGAACGCTACGTCAACTTCATCGCCTACGGCCCCTCATCTATCGCCGCCGAATCGGAAATCCCGCTGATCTCGAGGATGAAGCGCGAGATTGCGTCCTACCGCGACCTCATCTTCTCCGGCGACTGCCGGGGCCAGGAGCAACCGGGAGAGGCCGAGGAGAGGACACACCGCCGCTGCGCTAAGCGCTCTGCGCTGATCGATGCCCTCTTCCGAGTCGAACGGGCCCTCATGCGGGTTCGCAGATCAGACCTGGCAGAAGAACTCCAGCAGATGATCCGGAAGCTTCCCAACGAGGACAATTCCGAACACATTGTCCTTGAAAAGACGCTGATGGAGGCCGCTTTCTTACATCGCGAGGGCAAGGTGGTGCAGGCCGCCCGGATGTGCGCATCGCAGCTCAATACCGTCGGCGAACAGTCTGTTGTGTCCGGCATTCTACTTCGCCGGAATCTCGCTGTGTACTCGATCGAGACGGGCAATGCCGACACTGCGTTTCGCATGCTGTCGAACAACATCGTGGTCGCAGACGCGCACCAGTTAGACCTCGACCATGTCCTCGCAGTCCGCGACATGGGCGGGATTGACTTCGAGGGGGCCCAGGCGGCGCCCTCGGACGAGGAGCTGCTCGCCATCGCGCGGCGGGCTCACGATGTCGCTTGGGGATTCCCCGAGTGCGACGTCACGATGGAGGTTGCGCTCCTAACCGCCACGGAACTCTTCGCGATAGGAGACTACGAGGCCGCGCAACCGCTGTCGGAACGGGTAGCCTCCTGGTCCGAGAACACCTCCAACTACCAGCGCACCGATACGGCGTGCGCTATTGCTGCCGCCTCGGCACTCGAGTTAGCTGACATGCAGCACTCCGCGGTCCTCTACGACGCCCTGGCCGACCTGAGGTCGCAGTACGCGGCGTCGGAAAGCCCGGCGGAAACCCTGATGAACGCGGCGATGGAACTGTCCAACGCGGGTGCGGAGTCCGCGATCACCGCCACGATGATGGAGCGCTCCCGCGAATTCGTCGCGGATACCTGGGAGAGCGCGAAATGGCACGAGGCGATGGCCCTGCTGCGCTGGGCCGACTGGGATGACGAGGGGGTCTACGGCTACGCCAACAGCGCCGCCGGCCTCTTCCTCGACGTCCACGCGCCCTCCGACGCAGCGCGCGTGCTGTCGGTCGCGGTCCGAGCTGCTGCGGGCTCGCACGACGTCGCTGCGGCGGAGAGCTACGCCGCCCGGATCGACGAGCTGATCGCCCCGTCCCATCCGCTTCACGACGAAGTCCATGCCCTCCTGGCGGAGGCGCGTGCTCAGTAGCGCCAGCCCTTTCCCCCACACCGTTTTGCGTTGACGACCGGGCGTGGCCGAAGATGGGCTGATGGCGTGGTGGGATGATAATGACGGCGCGGGACTGCGAGGCGGCACCCTGTCCGGCGCACATGATGCGGGTACCTCTGAGATCGCCCCGCGCTACCCCGCCTCCCCCGTGCGGGCGGTGCCGAACTCCCTCACCGAGCTCCTGCAGTTCTCCCGGACTGCGGGCGCATCCCTCGACCACGTGTCGAGTTGGCAGGCAGTCAGTGCTTTCGCCAGGAATTTCTGGCTTACCGATGCTCCTCACCCCGAGGCCACCGATAGCTCCGATATCGGTGAGTTCTATGCGCTGCGGCACGCTGTCGCAGACCAGTTGGAGCTGGTCGAGGAGGCAGCAGCTGCGCGCGCCGAGTGGCTGGCCTGGGCCGAGGCCGCAGGCATCTACCCGGCGGTACTGCACGCCCGCTCCTATGGAGCATTCGCCGAGGCCGAGCGCTTTATCGACGCCCATCCCGGAGACATCATCACTGGCGCCCGCCCCGCCGACGCAGACGTCCCCGAACTCGTAGCGCTTGCCGACGACATCGTCGCCGTCGAGCCGGAGCCGGGTCGGGCGTATCACTACGTGCTGTCGGCGGCCGTCGCCGGTGCCGCGGCATCGCTGGCCAGGCGCCCCGATATCGCGCAGAGGCTATCCGAGTGGACCGCTAGGTGGGCGCCGCGCAAGAGCGGGCACGACGACAGGAAACTCCTGGCGGCCCAGTTGGCCCACGGTCGCGGCGAACTTCGTGCCGCTGCCCGCATCGCGGCCGAGGTCGCGGAGGCTCCCCAATCCGAGCCGGTCACCACCACTATCGAGGCGCGCCAATTCCTGGCCTACCTTTCCCTGGAGGCAGGCGAGGAAGAGGAGGCGGTACGCCAGTTGCGCCCCATCGTCACAGCTGGTCTCGACCTCGACCTCACCGTCGGGGTGCTGCGCAGCGTCCGCCTCCTGACTGCACTGCTGAACTCAGCCGGAGACTTCGAGGAGGCAGCCCGCATTGCGCTGCGCGCTCTCGACGCCACCGAGTCCATGCCGTTGTGCCCGATGCGCATGGACATCCAGCTGATTGCAGCCCGGAGCTTCCTCGACCTGGACGACCCGGCCAAGGCCCTGCGCTTTGCAGAGCCCGTGGCGCACTGGTCGACGCTCACCGACGACGAAGAACGCACCGACGCGGCATTTTCCATTGCCGCCACCGCCGCGGCGATGGCCGGCGACGACGCGCACGCCGTTGCCCTCCTGGCCGACCACGGCGCGCACCTGGAACGCATCGAGGATCTTCGGGGTGCCGCAAAAGCGCTACGCCAGGCCGCGCGCTGCCAGGTCCTCGCCGACACGGACCACAACGCGCCCAGCCCGGCGGGCACGCACTCCGCACTCGAAGCGGCCGAGAAGCTCATGGAGCGTTCGCGCTCGCTCATCGGCGACGGCAACCAGTGCAACCGGTGGGACCTCGCCGACTGGCATGACGACCTGGCGTACATCTACTACGCGGCCGGAGCCCCGTCCTTGGCACTCGATCATGTCGAGGAGGCCGCCGCCGGGTATCTGTCCGAAGGCGACGGCGAGGAATCCGCCCGCGCGCTGCTGACGGGGCTGCGCATTAGCCTTGACCTCGGCGACGGCGCGGGGGCACGGCGCTACGCGGGCCGCGTCGACAAGCTCCTGCCGCGCAGCCAGTGGGACGGCCACCCGGTTCTGGACGCCCTGGACGAATTGATGGGCGGCGCGTCCTAAACCCGACCGAAACCCGACTGGGGGAGCCCCAGTAGCGCCCCAGTAGAGTGGTATGCCATGAATACCTCGCGCCCTGCCTCTTCCGGCTCGCCCAGCTCTGCCGGGTCCCCCGACCCCCAGCAGCTTTTCTGCACGGCCCGTTCCCTGGCCGCCGATGATGCTCTGTGGGAGGCCGCGTGTACCCTCATGCAGGGGTTCGAGAATCTGGGAGATAAGGCTGATGCTCCCCGGACTGACTCCCTCGGCCGCCCGATCCGCGGTTCCGCCCCGAAGCTGATGGACAAGGCCGCCGACTGGCTCGAGCTGCTGGATAACCTGGAGAAGGACGGCGTCGAGCCGAAGGAGGGCACGCCCCCGCGCCACCTGCGCTGGGCGATGTGGCATACGCTGAGCGGCCAGGCGGAGATCCGCCGCTCCCACCCCGGCAGGGCCGTCGATCACCTCGAGCTCGCGGCCGGGCTCTTCCAGTCCGAGGGCCTACACTCGCAGGCCGTGGCGCTGACCGCCCAGATCGCGCAGTGCCACCTGGACCTGGACGACACCTCCCGCGCCGAGGAGGCCCTCTTCCGCGCCAACTCGCTTCTTGGCTCGCTTTCCGACGCCGACCGCGCCCGCTTCGGCGACGCCCTGGGCGAGATCAGCGCCGAGATCGCGCGCAGGCTGCGGGCGTAAAGCCGGAGCCCCGGCGCACGTAGCTTCTCGTTACTGCTCGTCGAAGTCGAGCCCGACGTCGAAGACGCGGGCCGAGTGCGTCAGCGCGCCCACGGCCAGGAAGTCCACGCCGCAGGAGGCGTAGTCGCGGGCGACCTCGAGGGTCAGCCCGCCGGAGGACTCCAGCTGGGTCGCCGGCGAGAACTGGTTGCGTCGCTGCACCGCGATCTGGGTCTCCCAGACCTCGAAGTTGTCCAGCATGACGATGTCAGGCTTCAACTGCAGGATGGCGTCGAGCTGCTCCAGCGTATCCACCTCGACCTCACAGGGCAGCTCCGGGTAGTTCTGGCGGACCCGCTTCAGGGCCTCCACGACGCCACCGACAGCGACGACGTGGTTGTCCTTAATCAACGCCTCGTCACCGAGAGCGTAGCGGTGGTTGACCCCGCCTCCGCAGGTCACGGCGTACTTCTGCAGGTTGCGCAGGCCGGGCAGCGTCTTGCGGGAATCTCGAATCCGGGCGCCCGTGCCCATGATCGCGTCCGCCCACTGCCTCGTCGCCGTCGCAATGCCGCTGGCGTGAGTCAGGATGTTCAGCAGCGTCCGCTCCGCCGTGAGCAGGCCGCGAGTCGGGGCGGTGATCGTCGCCAGCGCCTGGCCGGGCCTCACAATATCTCCGTCCGCCACATGGCTTTCGACGCTGAACTCGTCGGCGATGACCTCCTGCAGCGTCCACTCCACCGCGTCGATAGCGGCGATCACGCCTGCCTGACGTGCGACAAGTCGCGCCTTGGCCCGGGCGGTCGGGCGCACCGTGGACAGTGTGGTCACGTCTGGGCCGAAGCTCAGGTCCTCCTGCAGTGCAGTGCGGATCAGGCCGCGGGTGATGTTCTCGTTGAGCACGCCGCGCAGGCCGTCGGCGCGGTCGCCCGTCCGGCTGTCAGCTGGGCCATTGTAAGCAGTCATCTACTTCGTGTCCTTTTCCAATTCTTCCGCGTCCAGCCACGTATGGCACCCCAGTGTATAAGGGCGCGCCAACGCGGCCTCGACGATCGTGCGGGCCGCCAGCACCTGAACCGATTGGGGAAGCTGCCGAATCGTCTCGGCAGCTGCGTCGAGTCCCTGCCTCGTCCTGGTCACTCCCGCGCCCTTTTGCATCGCACGCTGCAGTCGAGCCAGCTGCGCCGGCGACAGGTCCGGCCGGGGCTCGGCCACCTCGCAGGCGGCGGCCTCCGCCTCGGCTCCGCTAGCTCGGTTCCAGCTGGTCCCGGAATTTTTCGCCCGCGCGACGTCCTCCGCCGCCGCCTTGCCGACGACGAGTCCCTCCAGCAGCGAATTCGAGGCCAGGCGGTTAGCTCCGTGCAGCCCGGTGGCCGAGCACTCTCCCGCGGCGTAGAGGCCTCCCACGCAGGTCCGCCCCTCGGGAGTTACCTCGATGCCGCCACACGTATAGTGCACGGCCGGGGTGACCGGGATCAGGTCTCGCGCCGGGTCGATCTCCGCAGCCGCCAGGCCAGCGGTAATCGTCGGGAAGCGCGACGCGAAGTCCGGAAGGTGTCGGGCGTCCAGATAGACAAACTCCTCGCCCAGCTCGCGCAGGCGGGTTGCAATAGCTCGGGAGACAATATCGCGCGGGGCGAGATCGCCACGGGGGTCGACCCCCTGGGTGATGCTGTCGCCGCGGGAGTCGACGAGCCGCGCGCCCTCGCCTCGGACGGCCTCGCTGATCAGCAGGCGGCGGCCCGTCTCGCGGCGAGTGTAGAGGACCGTCGGGTGGAACTGGATAAACTCCATGTCCTTCACCCGCGCGCCCGCATCCAAAGCCAGCCCGATGGCCTCTCCCCTGGCACCTGCGGCGGCCGTGGTGGCCTGATAGATGTGACCGACGCCTCCCGTGGCCAGCAGCGTCGCGCCGGCGGCGATAACTCCGCGGCCACGGGGATCGTCGACGACCGCGCCGATGACGCGCTCGCCAGAAATCAGGAGTTGTCGGGCCCGCGCGTTCTGTAGCAGCCGGACGCCCGTGACCGAGACTTCCAACGCTCGCTGAATCTCGGCTCCGGTGGCGTCCCCGCCCGCGTGAATAATCCGGCGGGCGCTGTGGCCTCCCTCGCGCGTGCGCGAATAGACGCCGGGGTGATCCGGGCTGCGATCGAAACGCGCGCCGAGGCCGATGAGCCACTCGGTTGCAGCGGCGCCGCCGGAAATAATCTCTTCGACCGCCGTGGCGTCGCAGTGCCCCGCACCGGCGTCCAGCGTATCCGCCACATGCGCGGCGACACTATCGGCGCCAGCGGCGGGGCCATTGGCGATCAGACCGGTGGGGTCGTCGGCAAGCCCGACGACGGCGAGCCCGCCCTGGGCGAGATTCGTGGCGGCGTCGGCGAAGCGGATGTGGCGGCGCGCGCCGACGCGCCACTCGACGCTATCGATGACCACGACGTCCAGGTCCAGCTCGAGGGCGCGGCGCGCGGCAGAAAGCCCGGCGACGCCACCTCCGACGACCAGGAGGTCGCACTCGAGGGAGAAGTCGAAATAGCCGTGCTCGACAGTCACGGAAGACGTGCTACTCGCCCCCGCCCGGGTTGCCGATGGCGATCATGCGCTCGACGCTGGCGCGGGCACGGGCGGCGACGTCAGGATCGACGGTGACCTCGTCTGCGCCCTCAACCAGGCAACGCAGCAGCGCAGCCGGGGTAATCAGCTTCATGTATGAGCAGGAGGCGCGGTCGTTGACCGGCTCGAAGTCCACGTCCGGGGCGGCCTTGCGCAGCTGGTGCAGCATGCCGACCTCGGTGGCCACCAGGACCTTCGACGACGGCTTGTCCGCCTCCACCTTGCGGGCGGCGGTCAGCATCTCACCGGTGGAGAGCATGTGCACGCGCTCCGGCTCGATGGTGCCTTCCCCGGCCAGGTAGATCGCGGAGTTGGCGCAGCCGCACTCCGGGTGGATAAACAGCTCCGCGTCCGCGTCCTCCGCGGCTCGGCGGGCCAGTTCGTCGCCGTTAATGTTGGCGTGGACGTGGCACTCGCCCGCCCAGACCCGAATATTGTCACGGCCGGTCTGGCGACGCACGTGGGCGCCCAGGAACTGATCCGGGTTGAACAGCACCTCGGTGTCCTCGGGGATCGACGCGACCACGTCGACGGCGTTGGAGGAGGTGCAGCAGATGTCGGTCTCGGCCTTCACGTCCGCGGTCGTGTTGACATAGCTAACGACGAGGGCACCCGGGTGCTCGGCCTTCCACTCGCGCAGCTCCTCTGCAGTAATGGAATCCGCCAGGGAGCAGCCAGCGCGCTCGTCCGGGATCAGCACGGTCTTTTCGGGACTCAAGATCTTGGCGGTCTCGGCCATGAAGTGAACACCGCAGAACACGATGACGTCGGCGTCCGTCTCCGCGGCGATGCGTGACAGGCCCAGGGAATCGCCCGTGTAATCCGCGATGTCCTGAATCTCGGGGAGCTGGTAATTGTGGGCCAAGATGACCGCGTTTCGTTCGCGAGCCAGCCGCCGCACTTCCTGCGCCCACTGCTCATCGGGGACGACGCCGTCGTAACGCCCATCGGCATCGACGACCGAAGCAGCCAGCGGCGAGTCCAGACGGGCGACGGTGGGCGGATTAGTTGCGGCATCGGGGCTGGGTGCAACAGGTGTGGAAGTCACAGGGAATTCCTTCGCGGGGGCTCAGCGCACGGGGCGCGACGGACAGGACAAGGCAAGGTGGGGGCGATTTGGGCAACCGAAAGCGAATACCGAAAAGGCCCCTAAATCGGGGCAACAGCAAAGATTTCGGACCAAACCTTATTGGGAAATTATAATGACGCCCCCTCGCCGGTTCGCAAGAGCTACCCCTGTTCAGCGCCAATCCGCTACGACTGCTCCGCCGACTCCCCCGCGGCGAGAATGCTGTCTCCCCCATCCCTCTCGTCCTCGGGCTGGAAAAGAATTCGAACCCACAGGGCGACCATCGCCACCAGCGGCGCGACGAGGAGCGCCGAGTAGGCGGAAAACTCCGGGATTGCCCTGACAGATTCGCCCGGCGCCAGCGCCGAGACATCCACCTGGCGCATGCCCGCTACGACCTGCCCGGTCACGAACGCCACAACCGCGCCGACCAGGCCGATAAAACCGGCAACCAGGACTCCGATGAAGCCATATAGGGGCGAGTCGAAGTTGCGCCCCCTCAGGACCAGCAGCCCGAGCAGCACGCCGATCAGCGCAGCGACCACGACGAACCACAGCACACCGATGAATCCGGCCTGCGCACTGCCCTCCACGACGGCCAACTCCCCTGGTCCGATCAGCTGTACTTCCTGCGTGGGCCGCAGCACTCCCCATACGGCCCCGCCGACTACGCCCGACACGATGGCCGTCAGCACAATGCCCGACACCGCCGCCACGTACTTCTTGTGGACTCGCGGGGCCGGGACATTCTTTGCATTCATAGTTGGCTAACTTACCGCAGTTTCGACGCAGATACGGGCAAGCGCCCCGTCCGCAGGGCTCGTCGTAAAGCCGTGCGAGGGGCGCTGTGAGTAGTGACTACGAGGAACTAGTGCTCGTCGTAGTGGTCGCCGTGGGCGGCGTGGCGATGGCCGTCGTGGACGTAGTCGACGTGGTCACCGTGCGGGACTGCGACGTGGCCGCAGCCCGGGCCGTGGACGTGGTCGCCGTGGTCCTCGGCCTGCTCGTGGGCGTCGTGTCCGTCGCACTCGACCCACTGGCCGTCCAGCTCGCGGTGGATGTGACCGTCGTGGACGTAGTCGATGTGATCCTCATGCTTGAAGGAAACGTGGCCACATCCCTCGCCGTGAACGTGGGTGTGGTTTGCATGAACGGTGGTGCTCATGGTGGTTCATCCCTTTCGAAGGAAATGGTTGGCAACTGATTTCTTCAGTTCCCATTATGAACCTAAAGTGAAAACCTTTCAATCTTGAAAACGGTTCCCAAAACCACTATCTACCTGCAATGATGTTCAGTAAGCATCAGCGCTGTTCAAGCATGACGGAATCGACTTCCCCATGCCTTGAACACTTGGCGGTCCACCCCGTCGGGCGAATCTGGACGACCATCCGGCGCCCGCAAATCTGGCAATACCGCGGCGCCTCCAGTCCCGCCTTGGCGCCCAGCGAGCGCTCGCGCACTTCGCCAGCTTCGAGGTCCGCGCCCGTGAATGGATCGAACTTCGGCTCGTCGCCCAGCACCATCGCCTGGAGCAGCTCCGTCGAGGTCGGCCGCGCCTTCCGGGGCGCGCGTGCCGACGCCGTCTTTGTTTCAGACTCCATCGCGCTAGACGGTCGCATTGAGGGCCTTGATGGGGAGGCGAATCTTGCCCAGCAGGTCGAGGTCCTGCTCGGCCGGGCGACCCAGGGTGGTCAGGTAGTTGCCGACGATGACGGCGTTGATGCCGCCGAGGAGGCCCTGCTCAGCGCCCAGGTCGCCGAGGGTCAGCTCGCGTCCACCGGCGAAGCGCAGGATGGTCTTCGGCAGAGCCAGGCGGAAGGCGCCGATCGAGCGCAGGGCGTCCTTGGCGTCCATCGGCTCGCGACCGGCGAACGGGGTGCCCGGGCGCGGGTCCAGGAAGTTCATCGGAACCTCGGTCGGGTTCAGGGCAGCCAGGTCCTGCGCGAACTCCGCGCGCTGCTCCAGGGACTCGCCCATGCCGAGGATGCCGCCACAGCAGACCTCCATACCGGCGTCGCGGACCATGCTCAGGGTATCGTGGCGCTCCTCCCAGGTGTGGGTGGTGACGACCTGCGGGAAGTAGCTCTTAGCGGTCTCGAGGTTGTGGTTGTAGCGGTGCACGCCGGCCTTAGCCAGGCGATCGACCTGCTCCTGGGTCAGGATGCCCATGGATGCCGCGACGTTAATGTCGACCTCGGACTGGATGGCAGCAACGGCCTGCTCCAGCTGGCTGAGCAGACGCTCGTCCGGGCCCTTCACAGCCGCGACGATGCAGAACTCCGTCGCGCCGGACTTCGCGGTCTGCTTCGCGGCGTCGACAAGCGCGGGAATATCCAGCCACGCGGAGCGCACCGGAGACTCGAACAGGCCGGACTGGGAGCAGAAGTGGCAATCCTCCGGGCAGCCGCCGGTCTTCAGCGAGATAATGCCCTCGACCTCGACCTCTTCGCCACACCACTTCAGGCGAACCTCGTGCGCAAGCGCGAGTAGCTCCTCGATGCGCTCGTCATCGAGCTGGAGCACCTGGAGGGTCTCGTCATAGTTCAGGCCCTCGCCGCGCTCGAGCACCTTCTCCCGGGCGAATTCCAGAATGTCCTTGTCTGCAGTAGTCATGTGGGGTGGCACTCCTTGGCTAAAGTTGAGCTGGCGTTGAGCCGGAATTGAGCTGGTTTTGAACATTGTTCGAATCTCAAACTTAATACCCCGCACCCACTCTTGTCGAACACCGTTCAACCCCGCCGTGTCTCCCCGACGTCGCACCGCAACTCGTCTACGGTGGGCAGTGTGCAACTGACCAAGGACATCATTCTCGACGCAGCGCTGACGATCCTCGACGAATACGGCCTCGGTGACCTCACCATCCGCAGACTCAGCCGCCATCTCGACACCGCCGCCGGCGCGATGTACTGGCATTTCCCGTCGAAGCAGGCGCTCCTCGGCGCGGTGGCCGACCGCATCCTCGCCCCTTGCACCGAGTTCGCCCCCTTCGGTGACTGGCGCCGCGACACCGAGGATTTCGCCGCGCTACTCCACTCGTGCCTGACCGCTCACCGCGACGGCGCCGAAGTCGTCTCCGCGGCTCTTGCCACCAACACCGCGAGCGTCCGCCCCGAAGTGCTGCTTGCCGACGTTCTGACGGTCGCAAACGGCGCCCCCGATTCCGAGTCGCCGGTGGATACCGCCTCTGTCCTGGTGTATTTCATCCTCGGCGCCACCGTCGACCAGCAGACCGCGAGCGTGCTGACCTCACCCGAGGCAACAAAAGAGCCCGGGCGCGGGCGCATTGCGCTCGGCACCGGGCTGTTCGTCGCGGGCGTGGAGTCCCGCGCGAAAAACTAGCTGCGCTTAGTTAGAGGACCATCGCGGCAATCCAGCCGGAGACCATCAGCGGAAGGTTGAAGTGCAGGAAGGTCGGGATGACGGAGTCCCGAATGTGATCGTGCTGCCCATCGGCGTTGAGGCCCATGGTCGGGCCAAGGGTGGAGTCCGACGCCGGCGAACCAGCGTCGCCCAGGGCGCCTGCGGTACCGACGATTGCGACGGTGGCCATCGGCGAGAAGCCCAGGGACAGGCACAGCGGGACGTAGATGATGGAGATGATCGGCAGCGTCGAGAAGGACGAGCCGATGCCCATGGTGACGATGAGGCCGACGAGCAGCATCGCGAAGGCGGCGGCGGCCTTGTTGCCGGCGAACATGTCGGCGGTCGCGGTGACCAGCGGCTCGACCTGGCCGGACTCGGTCATGACGGAGGCGAAACCCTGGGCCGAGATCATGATGAAGCCGATCAGCGCCATCATCTTCATGCCGGCGGTGAAGACGTCGTCGGCGTCCTTCCAACGCACGGCGCCGGTCAGCATAAAGATTGCGAGGCCGGTGAGAGCGCCGATAAGCAGCGGGTCAGCCTCGGTGTCGAGAGAGTTCATAATGATCTGGACCAGGAAGGTCGCCACGATCGCTACGAGGGCGACGATGACCCGGTACTTGGAGACCGGCTCGTCGGCAGGCGAGGAACCCGGGTGCGAGGACTCGGCGATGGGCAGGTTCTCGTAGGAGCGCGGCTTGCGGTAGGAGAAGAACACCGCGATCAGCAGGCCCGCGACCATACCGAGGGCCGGGATGCCCATGGTGGCCATGATGTTGATGCCGGAGACATCCAGGCCGGCCTTTTGGATGTTGCCGAGCAGAATGTCGTTCAGGAAGATCGAGCCGAAGCCCACCGGGATCCACATGTAGGTGGTGACCAGGCCGAAGGTGATGACCGAGGTCACCATACGGCGGTCGATGTTGAGCCGGTTGAAGACAGTCAGCAGCGGGGGGATGATCAGCGGGATGAAGGCGATGTGCACCGGAATCAGGTTCTGGGACATGATTGCCATCGCCAAGATGCCGGCCAGCATGCCCCACTTCGTGATGGCCACGGCCGACTTCTTCGTGCTCTCGCCTTCCGCGCCGATCTTGGTGATGAGCCACTCGGCCAGAAGCTTCGGCAGGCCGGAGGAGGCGACCGCCATCGCGAAGGCGCCGAGCATGGCGTAGCTAAGAGCAATCTTGGCGCCACCGGAGAGACCCTCCTGGAAGGCGACCATCGTGGCGTCGAGCCCCATTCCGGCCGAAAGGCCGCCGACAAGTGCGCCGATAAACAGCGCCAACACAACATGGACCCGGCACAGCGCCAGGATAAGCATCACCAAAACGGCGAGAAGTACGGCATTCATAGGGTCGATACTAAGACAACGCTAAGAAAGCCCAGTAACCGGGGTGTGTCGCAGGGTGTGGACCCCGCAAGCGCGGACAAGCCACGCCGGAGGACGAGTCCACGACTCCGACGTGGCTTGAGACGGCTCGCCGCCTTTCAACGGAGACGAGCCGGGTGTTAGAGAGCCCAATTTCTACAATGCCGGACCTACAGGCTGCCGGGCGTGTGAGTTACCGGGCCTTCAAGCGTGAGGCCAGTTCCCCACTAGTCGATCGAGATCAGCCCCTGGCCGCCCTGCACCGCGTCGCCGACGGCGACGTGGATGGCGCCGACCTTGCCGGCGCTCGGCGCGGTGATCTCGGTTTCCATCTTCATTGCCTCGAGAACCAGCAGAACCTCGCCGGCCTCGATGTCCTGGCCCTCTTCGACCAGGATGCGGCTGACGGAACCGGCCAGCGGCGCGACGACCGCGTTGGCGGACACGCCGGAGACACTTGCGGTTGCGGGCTCGACGACAGTGTTGGAGGTGCCGCCACCCACGACGATTGGCTTCAGGCGCTTCGGCTCCTCCACCACTTCGACGTCAACGTCGTAGGCAATGCCGCCCACGGTCACTTTCAATTTCATGGCTAGAAAATCCTCTAAGTAGAAAGTCGATCAGTAAACGGTGCCAACTAGTGGAGGTGCTGCTGCTGGACCTGGCGGCCCTGCGCAGCCCACGTCTTGTGGCGGTTGTAGCGGATGGCCTTGACCTTGCCGCGGTTGCCCAGGTAGGCGGACACTGCTGCCGAGATGGCGATGACCGTATCCTCCGGGATGCCGGCGTCGACGCGCTTGCGCAGGTCCGACAGCTCCTTCTCAGCCTGGTTCAGGCGCGCGGTGGCCTTCAGTAGGCTATTCGACGTCGCGTCCAGGCGGTTGGTCAGCTCGGAGACCAGGGCGCGGAGCTCGGCAATATCGCCGACACCGGCACCGATCCCGGAGCTATCCATGTTCTCGCTCATCACTGTGGCCCCAATCCATGCTTCTTCGCCGGGCGGACGATGCGCTTGTTGGACAGGACAGCCAGGGCGTCGGCGATGCGCAGCCGGGTCTCGGCCGGGTCGATGACGTCGTCGACGAGCCCGCGGGAGGCAGCGACGTACGGCGTCGAGAAGCGGGTCTTGTACTCGGCGATGCGCTCGTCGCGCACGCGGGCCTGCTCGGCCTCGTCGCCAGCGGCGGCGATGTCCTTGCGGAAGACCACGTTGACCGCGCCCTCGGCACCCATGACCGCGATCTCGGCAGTCGGCCACGCGAAGACATAGTCCGCGCCGAGGTCCTTCGAGCACATGGCCAGGTACGCTCCGCCGTAGGCCTTACGCATGACGACGGTCACCTTCGGCACCGAGGCGGCGGAGTAGGCGTAGAGCATCTTCGCGCCGTGGCGGATGATGCCGCCGTGCTCCTGGGCCACGCCCGGCATGAAGCCGGGGACGTCGACCAGGGTGACCAGCGGGATGTTGAAGGCGTTGCAGAAGCGGATGAACTTCGCGCCCTTGTCCGAGGAGTTGATGTCCAGCACGCCGGACATGACGTTCGGCTGGTTGGCGATGAAGCCCACGGTGCGGCCGGTGACGCGGCCGAAGCCGACGACCAGGTTGGTGGCGAATCCGGCCTGGGACTCCAGGAAGTCGCCGTGGTCGGCGATGCGGGTGATGATCTCGCGGACGTCGTAGCCCTTCTTGCCGTCGACGGGGACAATCTCGCGTAGCTCTGGGTCCGGCTCGGCCTCGAACACGGGATCCACCACCGGCGGCTCCTCCGTGTTGTTCTGGGGCAGGAAGCTGAGCAGCTTCTGGGCGATCAGGATGGCCTGGTCGTCATCCTCCGCGACGAAGTCGATGTTGCCGGCCTTGGCCATGTGCGCGTCGGCACCGCCGAGCTGCTCGGCGGTGACGTCCTCGCCGGTGACGGACTTGATTACGCCCGGGCCCGTGATGAACATCTGGGCCTTGCGGGTCTGGATGATGAAGTCGGTCAGGGCCGGGGAGTACGCGGCGCCACCGGCGCAGGGGCCCGCGATGATAGAAATCTGCGGGACCAGGCCGGAGAGCCACACGTTGTTGTAGAAGACCTGGCCGTAGCCGGAGAGGGAATCGATGCCCTCCTGGATGCGGGCTCCGCCGGAGTCGTTAATGAAAACGAACGGGGTGCCGTTGTCCGCGGCGGCGCGCATGGTCGCGGCGACCTTGCGGGACTGGGTCTCGCCGGCGGAACCGCCCATGACGGTGAAGTCCTGGGATGCCACGTGCACGGCACGCCCCAAAACGCACCGGTGCCGGTGACCACGCCGTCGGCAGGCGCGTCGGCGCGGTCCATGCCGAAGTCGGTGGTGCGATGGGTCATGAACATGCCGGTCTCGCGGAAGGTGCCCTCGTCGACGAAGTTGTCGATGCGCTCGCGGGCGGTCTGCTTGCCGCGCTCGTGCTGCTTTTCCAGGCGAGCCTCGCCGCCGCCTGCGGCGACGCGGGCGCGCTCGGAGACCAGGAATTCCAGGCGCTCGTCCATCGAGGAATCGACGCCCGGCACCTGCGGCTTGTTATCTGAAAGTTGCGACATTGGTTTCTCTTCTTCCGTGTCTTGCCGTGACGAACTAGGCGGGCTCGACCTGGACGGTCTGTGCGCGACCGCCGACGGTGACCTTGTAGCGGATGGGCTCGCGGATGGCGTTGGCGGCACCGGAGGCCTGCTCGGCCTCGCGCTGCAGCTGCTCGGCGGTCTTGCCGACGTTCTTCGGGCCCTCGCCGCGGGTGGTGAAGAAGCCCGGCGCGACGGACGGGAACAGGGCGTTGGTCAGGACGTCCTCGTCGGTGCCGTTGAAGCCGTCGAGGCCCTTGGCCTGCTCGACCAGGGAATCCCACTCCGGTTCCAGCAGGTCGGCCGGGCGGACGGTGATCTCTTCCTTCTTAGTCTGCTCCGCGGCCTGCTTGACCAGCTCCGGGTTGCGCTCGCCGGGGCACTCGCCGTAGTAGCCGAGCATCAAGTCGGCGAACTCGGCGGTCATGACCTTGTAGCGCCCCATCAGGACGTTGAACACTGCCTGCGTGCCGACAATCTGCGACGACGGCGTCACCAGCGGCGGGTAGCCGGCGTCCTTGCGAACAACGGGGACCTCGCGCATGACCTCGTCGACGCGGTCGCCCGCACCCTGGGCCTTCAGCTGGTTTTCCATGTTGGAGAGCATGCCACCCGGGATCTGCGACATGAAGATATCGGTGTTGACCAGGGTCTTGGACTCGAACTCCGCGTACTTCGGGCGAATCTTGCGGAAGTGATCGCGAATGGTGATCAGGTTGTCCATGTTCAGGTCGGTCTCGTAGCCGGTGCCCTCGAGCATCTCGACCAGGGACTCGGTCGGGTTGTGGCCCGGGCCGAGAGACATGGAGGAGATGGCGGTATCGACGACATCCGCGCCGGCCTCGATGGCCTTCATCAGCGTCACCATGGTCACGCCGGTGGTCGAGTGGCAGTGGACGTTGATCTGGGTGTCCTCGCCGTAGGCCTCCTTGATGCCGCGGACGATGTCGTACGCGGGCTGCGGCTTGAGCAGCGCGGCCATGTCCTTCAGCGCGATGGAGTCCGCGCCCATGTCCAGCAGGCGACCGGCCAGCTTGATGTAGCCGTCGACGTCGTGCAGCGGCGACGTCGTGTAGCAGATGGTTCCCTGCGCATGCTTGCCGACGTTCTTCACCGCCGTCATTGCGTGCTCCAGGTTGCGCGGGTCATTCAGCGCGTCGAAGACGCGGAAGACGTCCATGCCGTTCTCGGCCGCCTTCTCGACGAACTTGTCGACCACCATGTCCTCGTAGTGGCGGTAGCCGAGCAGGTTCTGTCCGCGCAGCAGCATCTGCAGGCGCGAGTTCGGCATCAACTTGCGGAACGTGCGTAGGCGCTCCCAGGGATCTTCGTTCAGGAAGCGGATGCAGGAGTCGAAGGTAGCTCCACCCCAGCACTCGACGCTCCAGAAACCGGCCTTGTCCATCTCTTCGCAGACATCGACCATGTCTTCCATAGCCATGCGCGTTGCCATGAGGCTCTGATGAGCGTCTCGGAACGCGACTTCCGTTACACCAATGGTTCGTGGACTCATAGCTCAAAAATCTAAACGCATTTTTCCAGGTACGCGCGCTGGTGTCCGCGAATGTATGGGTAAACAAAGAGACTCTGCACGTTTGACCCCCAATACTCCCCCACAACTCGGGTAAATCGGCATATAGGAAAGAGATTTGTGCACTTAATCGTTCAACGAAGAATTGTGGCGCCGTGTCGTTTTTGCCCGCACCGTATCGCCGTCGTCAAGCAAACGGGCACGAGCGGGCACAAGTGGGCGCACGACGCACACGCCCCGGATCGTGCCAAAAAGCAAACTTTTGGCACGAACCCGATAAGGTATGTCCCATGAATCAAGCAAGCACAGTCGGCGACTACCAGGTCTGGCCGGGCGAGCCCTACCCGCTGGGCTCCACGTATGACGGCGCCGGCACGAACTTTGCGCTCTTCTCCGACGTCGCGGAGAAGGTAGAACTTTGCCTCATCGACTCCGAGGGAGCCGAGACCCGCATCCCGCTCGAGGAAGTCGACGCCCACATCTGGCACTGCTACATCCCGTCGATCATGCCGGGCCAGCGCTACGCCTACCGCGTCCACGGCCCCTACGCGCCGGAGGACGGCAAGCGCTGCGACCCGAACAAGCTGCTGGTCGACCCGTATGCCAAGGCCTTCGATGGCGAGTTCGACGGTGATGCGTCGCTGTTTAACTACGACATCTACGATCACTCGAAGCGCAACACCGACGACAGCCTGGGCCACACCATGACCTCGGTCGTGATCAACCCCTTCTTCGACTGGGCGGCCGACCGCGCGCCGAAGACCCCGTACAACGAGACGGTGATCTACGAGGCCCACGTCAAGGGCATGACCATGACGCACCCGGATATTCCGGAGTCGCTGCGCGGCACCTACGCGGGCCTGGCGCACCCGGTCATCATCGACTACCTGAAGGACCTCGGCGTCACCGCCATCGAGCTGATGCCGCTCCACCAGTTCCTGCAGGACGACCACCTGCGCGAGAAGGGACTGCGCAACTACTGGGGCTACAACACCTTCGGGTTCCTGGCCCCGCACCAGGACTACGCCGCCTCGAAGAAGCCGGGCGGGCCGTCAGCGAGTTCAAGGGCATGGTCCGCGCCTTCCACGACGCGGGCATCGAGGTCATCCTCGACGTGGTCTACAACCACACCGCCGAGGGCAACCACATGGGCCCGACCATCTGCTTCCGCGGCATCGACAACGAGGCCTACTACCGCCTGGTCGAGGGCGATAAGCAGCACTACATGGACTACACCGGCACCGGTAACTCCCTGAATGTGCGCCACCCACACTCGCTGCAGCTGATCATGGACTCGCTGCGCTATTGGGTCTCCGAGATGCACGTCGACGGCTTCCGTTTCGACCTCGCCTCCACCCTGGCCCGCGAGTTCCACGACGTCGACCGCCTCTCGGCGTTCTTCGACCTGGTGCAGCAGGACCCGATCGTCAGCCAGGTGAAGCTGATCGCCGAGCCGTGGGACGTCGGCGAGGGCGGCTACCAGGTCGGCAACTTCCCGCCGCAGTGGACCGAGTGGAACGGTAAGTACCGCGACACCATCCGCGACTTCTGGCGCGGCGAGCCGTCGACCCTCGGCGAGTTCGCCTCCCGCATCACCGGCTCCTCGGACCTCTACGCCAACAACGACCGCCGCCCCACCGCGTCGATCAACTTCGTCACAGCTCACGACGGCTTCACCCTCAATGACCTGGTCAGCTACAACGAGAAGCACAACATGGCCAACGGCGAGGACAACCGCGACGGCGAGAGCCACAACCGCTCCTGGAACTGCGGCGCCGAGGGCTCGACGGACGACGAGCGCATCAACACCCTGCGCGCCCGCCAGCGCCGCAACTTCCTGACGACGCTGCTGCTGTCCCAGGGCACCCCAATGATCAGCCACGGCGACGAGATGGGCCGCGGGCAGAAAGGCAACAACAACGTCTACTGCCAGGACAACCAGCTGGCCTGGGTCGACTGGAACCAGACGCGCACCAACTCGGAGCTGGTGGAGTTCACCTCCTTCCTCACCGAGCTGCGCGCGGAGCACCCCGTTTTCCGTCGCCGCCGCTTCCTGCGCGGTGGCCCGCTGGGCGCCGAGACCGACGACCGCGACATCGCATGGCTGACCTACCAGGGCCGAGTCATGACCACCGACGACTGGAACTTCGACTTCGGCAAGTCCCTGATGGTCTGGCTCAACGGCGGCGCGATTACCGAGCGCGACATGCGCGGCCACAAGGTCGAGGACGACTCCTTCCTGCTGTGCTTCAACTCGCACCACGAGGACATCATGTTCCAGATTCCGGGCACCGAGTACGCCAGCAAGTGGGAGATCATCATCGACACCACCGAGGTGACCGGCCGCCCGACCCGCGAGCGCATCGTGGAGCCGGAGGGCGAGCTGCGCGTGCCGGCACGTTCGACGATCGTACTGATCGAGAAGAGCTAATCGGGTAGCTCAAAAGCACCGAAATACGACGAAGGAGCCGACCGAGGGACTTATTTCCCGGGTCGGCTCCTTCCTTTATTTTCTTGTGTTGTTGACTTCTGCCGCTTCTATGCGACCGCCTCTATGCGACCGCTACTACGCGGCAGCCTTCATGTTGAACTCACGCTGGGAGTTCAACCAGTATTCCGGCTCTGTATCGAAGTAGGTGGAAAGCCGTTGTGCAAGATCGTTCGTCACCGAGGTGCGACCGGAACGGAAGCGCTCCAGAGTGGAGCTCGGAACACCGATGGCCACGGCGAGACGGTAAATCGACAGCGCGCGAGGCTCAAGGAAGTTGTCATTCAGAATGGAACCGGGATGCACTGGGTGGGTGCTGCTCAAACTTCTTACTCCTTACAAGTTTTCTCTCAGCCGTTAGATACTCTTGCGGTTGGACTGGTTGATCAACGACGGGGTTACCACCGTTCGTTGTGGATTATAAGCAATGCCTTAGTGAATTGCATCCGGATATTTCACCTCACCAAAGGTGTGGTTTTCGGGGGTAGCAAATTCCCCCTCCAGGACGTTCCCCGAATCCTTATCCCCGAATATGTTGTTTTTAAACGTACTTTTTCACCAGCTTCACCCCTATCTGTCCACTGAGCTCACCCTTCCCGCGACTGCTCCCCTCCCCGATCCGCCTCGGGCGCTACCATCTAATTCATGACCTCGACGACCCCGCCCTCAGCCCAGAATTCCTCAGCACAGAATTCACGGGAAAGCGCCATTACCTTTGACCTCACAGGCACCACCGTGCGCCTCGTCGCCGACGGCCTTCGCGTCACCCGAAAGATCGAAACCAGCTCCGCCCCGGGCGTCACCAGTGCGCCTCTGGCCGATGTCCTCGCCGCCATCCGAGCTGGCGAGAAGCCGTCGCTCACGCCTCCGACGCGCTTCACCCCGGGTTTCGTCGCACTTCCCTGCTCGCTTCCGTCCGCCAGATTCATGCCCTCCCGCCAGAAGGCGGCCGAAGCTCTCCTCGCCGTCCTCACCACGGCCGCTGAGAACTCCGCGCTTGCCGACGGCGCCGCGGGCGCTCTCGGCCACGTCCTCGATTGGATTCACACCGACGCCCCCGGCGTCGAGGGGATCAGCGTTACGGGCACCGGGGCCAACGGCACGCCACGCACCGGCCGCGCTGCTGCCACCGCCGCTGTGGAGCGGGAACTGGCGCGTGGCGGCGTCGTCAAGCAGGGCGAGTTCACGGGCGATATTGAGGATTTCGCCGCGTTCGATGTCGAGACGGCCAACGGCGATGCGGGGTCCATTATTCAATTGGGCGTGGCGATTGTGCGGGGCGGCGCAGTCGCCGAGCGCTACTCGTGGCTGTGCCGGCCGCCGAAGGGCCTGGATTACTTCGACGAGGCCAATATCGCCATCCACGGCATTACCGCTGCAGATGTCGCGGGCGAGCCGCCTTTCGCGCAACAGGTTGAGAAGTTCGTGGCGGCCGTCGAGGGGCTGCCGATTGTCGCCCACAATGCGCGGTTCGATTTCACAGCCCTCACCAGGGCATGCAGGGCAGATGGCATCTCCGTGCCAAAGCTCGAATTCGCCTGCACGTATATGTGGGCGCGCCAGCTCCAACTGGGCCTGCCGAACCTGAAGTTGCCGACTCTGGCGCAGGCTGCGGGGTCGAGCCTCGACAATCACCACGATGCGACCGCCGACGCGGTGGCCTGCGCAGAGGTTGCGCTGTGGCTGATGCGTCGCCAGGGCGTCGGATCGGTTCGCGCTCTCAGCGCCGCGCTGTCTCTGTCCATGGGATCGGTGGGCTCGGGCCGGATGCGCAATGTTCGCTATGACCCAGCGGCGGGGCTGTCCTCCTCCGGCGACTCCGAAGCTGCCGCGGTTGCAGCCTCGGCAGTTTCGAGCGGTTCCGGCGGTTCGACCTCGAGCGCCTCGGGCGCCTCGGCTACCGCGCAAACTGGAAAACCGCGCACGTTTGCCCGAAAGAATCCGAAGTGGGACGCCGCGAAAACCCCCGACACCATTCCGGATCCGAACCCGGACGCCGATCCCAATGGGCTCCTTTTCGGCCAGCGGGTGACCTTGACAGGGGATTTCGCGCCCTACGACAAGGGATTTTTGTGGGAAAAGATCGCCGATGCCGGGGCGAATATCAATAAGGGTGTCACGAAGAAGACGACAATCCTCGTGGCGGGCCCCTGGGACTCCGTGACGTCGAAGGAAAAGCGCGCCAGGCAGCTCCGGGACGAGGGCCAGGAGATCGACATCTGGAGCGAAAAGGACCTGTTCAGCGCGCTGGGCTTATCGCCGGAAGGCGACGCGGGGACTGCCGCTGCGGGGTCCCCAACCTCTAGTGAAGCCTCAGCCTCGGGCTTCGGTTCGACGGCCTTGCCGGGCGACGACGGGCAGCCGCCATTCTGATGCCATTCTGATGCCATTCTGAGATCGCTTCTGGGGTTCGCTGCTGGGATCGTCGGGCGTGCCCTGTGGGCGGGCGGTATAAAAGAAGATATGACTCGTCGACCAATCACGTCCACCTACCGTCTCCAGCTCCGAGGGCCGAAGGCCGATACGAACGGTCGAGCGTTCACTTTCGAGGATGCGGCCGAGCAGGTTCCGTATTTGGCGAACCTCGGTGTTTCGCACCTCTACCTCTCCCCAATCCTGACTGCCGTGCCCGAGTCGAACCACGGTTACGACGTCATCGATCCGACGACGGTCAACCCGGAGCTCGGTGGCATGGAGGGGCTGCAGAAGCTGGCAGAGGTCGCGCACGAGGCCGGCCTTGGTATCATCATCGACCTGGTTCCCAACCACCTTGGCGTCGAGCAACCGAAGCTCAACGCCTGGTGGTGGGACGTCCTCACCTACGGCAAGGACTCTCAGTTCGAGCCCTATTTCGACATCGACTGGCACGAGGATAACGGCGCTGGCGGCAAGATGGGCCTGCCAGTGCTGGGATCGGCGGAAGACGTCGACAAACTCGAGGTCGATACCTCCGGCGAAGAACCCCTACTGCGCTACTACGACCACGAGTTCCCGGTCCGCCCCGGTACCGAGGACGGCACCGCGCAGGAGGTGCACGACCGACAGGCCTACCGCCTGATGTACTGGCGCGACGGCATCATCGGCTACCGACGCTTCTTCAGCGTCAACGGCCTGGCTGGCATCCGCCAGGAACACCCCGTTGTATTCGAGCACACTCACCGCATCATCCGGGAACTGCTGGCGGCCGACATCATCGACGGCGTCCGCGTCGACCACCCGGACGGCCTGTCCGACCCCTTCGGCTACCTCTCCGAGCTGCGCCGCCTCCTCGGCGACGACAAGTGGCTGGTCATTGAGAAGATTCTGGGCGCCGAGGAGCCCCTCGACCCGAGGCTCCAGGTCGACGGAACCACCGGATACGACGCCCTGCGGGAGCTCGATAACGTGTTCATGAACCGCGACTCGCGCGACGCCATGAGCATGTTGGCCTTGCAGCAGTCCGGCTCGACCTGGGATAAGACCGCGGTTCACGCGACCGAGCAGGCCCTCAAACACGACGTAGCGGCCCACGAGCTGGCCGCGGAGGTCCGCCGCCTGGCCCGCGCTTTGCGCCGCGACAACTGGTCGATCAGCGGTGCGAGCGTCAGCGAGGAGGTGCTGATCGACACCATCTGCACCCTCGTCGCCTCCATGCCGGTCTACCGCGCAGACTACGTCTCGCTGTCGCGCGTGACCTCCACCGTGATCCAGGCGATGGCCGCCCGGTTCCCCTCCCGCGTCTTCGCCCTCGACCTCATCGCCGCTGGCCTCGTCGCCGGCGGCGAGGCAGCGACCCGCTTCGCCCAGGTCTGTGGTGCCGTCATGGCGAAGGGAGTCGAGGACACGACCTTCTACCGCGCCTGCCGCCTGATTAGCCTCAACGAGGTCGGCGGAGACCCGGGCCGCTACGGCATGTCCGCGGCCGAGTTTCACCTCCTGCAGTCCGAGCGCGCCCGCCTGTGGCCGCGCACCATGACGACGCTGTCGACCCACGACACCAAGCGTGGCGAGGACGTCCGCGCCCGTATCCTGCAGATTTCCGACGTGGCCGGCGAGTGGGCCGAAAACGTCCGAAACTGGACAGCCATCACCCCGGCCCCCGACGCCGCGACGGGCTACTTCCTGCTGCAGAACATCATCGGCGTGTGGCCGGCAGACGGCGTGATCACCGAGGAACTGCGCGAGCGCCTGCACGCCTACGCGGAGAAGGCGATCCGCGAGGCCAGCGTGCACACCTCCTGGACGGAGCCCGTCGAGGAGTTCGAGCTGGGCATCCGTCACTGGATTGACGCGCTGCTCGACGGTCCTGTCACCGACTCCATCACCCAGTTTGTCCAGTCGATTTCCCCGGCCGCGCTGACGACCAGTTTCTCCCGCAAGCTCCTGCAACTTATCGGCCCGGGTATTCCGGACACCTACCAGGGCGCCGAATTCATAGAGGACTCTCTCGTCGACCCCGACAACCGCCGCTTCGTGGACTACGCCGCCAGGAAGCAAGCTCTCGACGTCGTCATGCGGGACGAGGTTCCGACGGCGATGGGCGACGCGGAGACGCCCGCCCGTTTTGCGGAGGGCTTTGATGCCTCCGACGCCGACGCAGTGAAGCTGATGGTCACGCACCACGGACTGAAGCTGCGTGCAGAGCGGCCCGACTCCTTCGTCGACGGCACCTATCAGCCCGTCTTCGCCGAGGGAATCGGCGAACGTCACCTGGTCGGCGCAGCCCGTGGGCCGAAAGGCCAGGCGCAGGACGTCATCGCGCTGGTCACCCGCCGCCCGATTGGCCTCCAGCGCGAGGGTGGCTGGGGCGACACCACGGTGACCCTGCCAGAGGGGTTCTGGACCGACCGCTTCACCGGACATACCTGGTCCGGCGCCATTGCCGTATCCTCTGTATTTGGTTCCTATCCCATGGCGCTTCTCGTGCGCGATGGCGACGGCGCCTAAAACCTTCTCTCCCCAACCCCAATTGGTCGCTTAAAACTCTCCGATGAACGATTCGCTTTCCGACGCCCCCACGCAACAATCCGGTGCCCCTTCGGGGGCCAACGAGGACAGGGGCACGACGCCACCGCGCAAGAAGGCGACGGCGGCCCAGGACCGGGAGACGACGAGGGCGTTGCAGTCCCGGTATGACTCCTGGACGATGCGCCATCCAACGGCCGCGCAGGACTTCGTCGATGCGGTGAAGGAAATCCTCTCCGAGGCAGGTCTGGCGTTCGATGCGGTCACGGCACGCGTCAAGTCGTTCCGATCGACCCGGCAAAAGGCGCTGCGCCGGGACGCCGAGGGCAACTATGTCTACCCCGATCCGTGGCACGACGTGCACGACATCATCGGGGTCCGTGTGACCACCTACCACTCCACGGAAATCCCGGCGATCATGGACGCGCTGAGCGACTCTCTGACGGTCCTGCGCACCATCGACAAGACCGCTGAGACCCGCATTAGCGGCCGGCTGGGGTACGGCTCCCAACACCTCATTTGCAAGGTCGGCATGACTGCGCCGTCGGACCTGGAGCCGTATACCAATATGCAGTTTGAGGTGCAGCTGCGCACCGTGCTGCAGCACGCGTGGGCCGAGTTCGAGCACGACATCCGCTACAAGGCCCCCGAAGGCGCGACCGACCCGCGTATCGACCGCGCCTTCGCGCTGGCCGCGGGCCTGATCGAGCTGGCGGACCAGCAATTCGACCAGGTCGTCGCGGTGTTGGAGGGCAGCGCCAGCGACGAGTCCGCAAGCGGTGTCGACGACGGCTCCAAGGCATCGGCCGACTCCGTCGCCGCCGATGACATTGTCCTGACCGACGAGACGCTGCCGGGAGTGCTTACTCTGCTTCTGCCCAACTCTCCTCGTTCCAAGTCGGAGCACTACGCGTGGGCGGAGGAGCTACTCACTCTCAACGGCATCACGACTGTGGGGCAGCTGCGAGAGCTCATCAATCCTCACCGGTTGGCAAAGATCAACAAGGCCATGAAGTACCGCTTCACCCCGGGCCACGTCCGCATCATCGACGACCTGCTGCTCGCCGCGAACGGCAACCGGCACATTCTGGCCACGGCCGACACCGGCGACGTCCCCCAGCGTCGGCCTCGGCGCCTGCGCTCGCGCCTGAACCAGATGGCAGGGGCCGGGGTTCTGGAGGAAAAGGCACAGGCCGAGGATCAGCTGAAGCGCTCGACGAAGAACTCGGCTACGAGTCCCGCCCCCGAAGCCGGTCCAGCTGCCGACGATCGCGCTTCGTAGGACGCCCAGCTCCCCGGTCTCGCGTCGGCATCGACGCGAGGATCTCCTTCGGCGGTGGCGGCGGAGAGTGGTCAATGTAGCACTGCGCGGCTACGGAGGCCCCGACGCGCTTTCGAATCGTGCTCCTGACTTCGACAACGCGCTCCCTGTGGTTGACCCAGACCCGCACGGAGTCGCCGGGGACCACGAGCTGCGAGGGCTTGACCGTTTCCCCGTTGACTTTCACGTGCCCGCCACGGCACGCCTCGGCTGCCAACGCCCTTGTCTTCATCAACCGCACGGCCCACACCCAGGCGTCAATGCGGACGGGCTCCGCACTAAAATGCCCGGTGCCAGAATTGCCCGAACGACGATCCCCGGCGTCAGGGTTGCCTGCACCGGGCCGGGAAGCCCCACCCATCTACTGGGGGTCCTTGTAGTTCACAATCTTCTGGACCTTCTGCCAGTTGACGAAGCCTCCGACAACACCAATTCCCGCGAGCAGGATAAAGAGCCAGATCTCGGCCGCGAGAAGACCAAAGACGAGGCCCGCCGCTACACCGCCACCGGTCCAGATAATGGCGTTGCGCGTGTACTTGCGCACAGCGTTTTTCCGGAGCTCGATCGGGTTGTTAGGGCGAGGCTGCAGATAACTCATGTCCCCCATAATATGTGTATTTTCAAACGCGTTGGTTTCGCCTGGAGCGATCCGGAGCGAAAGCGCTGTGCGCGTCGATAAGCGGGCGGCACGCGGGGCTTTATCGATGATGAGTTGAGACAGTGGTGACTGGGGACGGAGGGCGAGCGGCGGGTCGGTGCCAACTTCTTATTTAGGTAGCGAATTATCAGGACTGCGTAGTTCAGTTGATATGGTTAGTACATGACAGAGACTGTTCGCCCCCGCCACCGCATGGTGGATCGTGTTGCCGCGATTCTAGAGCTGGTAGCACGCACCCGAGAGGGCCTCACCCTCACCGACATTGCGAATACGCTCAACTATCCGCTCAGTACTACCCAGGGCCTGGTCAACGGCCTCACGGCAACAGGCTACCTGGACGAGCACAGCAAGCGGTACACGCTCGGCATGGCGCCGTTTCTGCTCAACGTCATGGCGGGTCGGCACATGGTCAACGTCCCGACGGAGGAATTGGAGGCCATTCACGAGGAAACCGGCCTCATTACGGTCCTGGCGCTACCTGTCGGCGGCAAGCTCTTTTATCTCAAGACCGTCGGCGAATCGATGCGGTACCAGTACCTCACCGAGAACTTCCTACCCCGTTCGCTGCTGCGCACCTCCGCGGGCTGGGTACTGATGAGCCGGTTCGAAAAGCGCGAGCTGTGGTCCTACCTCAACAGCGCCCGGCCCGAGGACCAGGTCTACGTCGACGACTTCCTGCGCCACGCGGGCGAGATTGCGGAGACCGGCGTCTGCGCGGCACCGGGTATTGCTGAGGGCGGTGGCGTCGACGGCGTCTCCGTGGCCGTGGAGGAAGACGGCGCTACGGTCGCAGCGGTGTGCGTATTTGGCCGCCCGGAGAAGATCGCAGAGCGTCGAGACGAGCTGGTCGAAATCCTGCTGCGCCACCGCGGCGCCCACAGCGGAGACTAGGCCGGGGCTAGGCACTAGGCCGGGGCTAGGCGGGGACCTCCTGCCACGTCTCCCCCGCGTCGAGGGAGGGGGCGCTGGCGCCCTTCGTCAGCGCCTGCATTGTGCCGTCGAGCTCGGCGGTCTCTTCCGGCGATACGGCGAGGGAAAACTCGACGTTTTCGCCCCACGCTGTTTCGAGGATCGCAAAACCGCGGGCCCGGAGCTCGGATTCGATCCGTCCTGCATCCCACGCCGGGGCGGACACTTTCCGAATAAGGCGCCGAGTGCGACGCATCCGCTGCACCCGCTCCAAGCACTGCGACACCGAGTCCGAGTAAGCCCGCACCAGCCCGCCCGTGCCCAGCTTGATCCCGCCGAAGTAGCGGATCACCACGGCGGTGATGTTGGTCAGTCCGCTTCCCTGCAGCACGTCCAGCATTGGCCGTCCCGCCGTGCCGCTGGGCTCTCCGTCGTCGGAGGAGCGCTCGACCCGGTTGCCGCCCGGCACCTCGTGAATGAAGGCGCTGCAGTGGTGCCTTGCGTCCGGGAATTCCGACTTCGCCAGGCCGATGAGCGCGCGGGCCGACTCCTCGTCATCCGTCCTGGCGATCCACGTGATAAAGCGCGACTTCTTGATTTCGAGCTCGTGGACGACGATATCGCCGTCGGCAGGCACGAGCAGTTCGGAGTCGGCGTCAGTCATAGCCCCTATTGTTGCGCATCGCGGGGCAGGTACCGAAATGGGCGCCGCGATCCGCGATGTCCCCTACCATGGGGCACATGAGCAACTATCGAGTTTGGGCACCGTACGCAACCGAAGCACGCCTCCTGCTGGGAGACCCCGCAGCGCCAACGATCTTCGAGATGCACCCGGCCACCGAGGCGGGCTACGTCGGCGAATCCGGCTGGTTCGAGGCCGACGTCGCGCCCACTCCTGGTGACCGCTACGCGTTCTCGCTGAGGGCTCACGCGGGCTACGGCGCGCCTGCCGACGGCTCCGCGGACGGCGCGGGTGACTGGACGATCGCGCTGCCGGACCCGCGCTCGAAGTCGCAGCCGGACGGCCCGCACGGGTTCTCCGAGGTCATCGACCTAGGCGCCTACGAGTGGAAGGACTCAGCCTGGACCGGCCGGATCCTCCCTGGTGGCCTGATCTACGAGCTCCACGTCGGAACCTTCAGCCCCTCCGGGGACTTCGCCGGGCTCGTCGATCATCTGGACCACCTGGTGGACCTCGGCGTCACCCACGTCGAAATCATGCCGGTCCAGCCCTTCGGCGGCGACCGAAACTGGGGCTACGACGGCGTGTCCTGGCACGCGGTGCACGAGGGCTACGGCGGCCCGCGCGGGCTGCAGAAGCTGGTCGACGTCTGCCACCGCAAGGGTCTGGCCGTCGTACTCGACGTGGTCTACAACCACTTCGGCCCAGACGGCAACTACGTCGGGTTCTTCGGCCCCTACACCGCCGGGGGATCGACCGGCTGGGGCGAGGTAGTCAACCTGACCGGCGACAACTCGGACGAGGTGCGCGCCTATATCCTGGACGCGGTGCGCCAGTGGTTCGTCGACTACCACGTCGACGGGCTGCGCCTCGACGCGGTCCACGCACTGCACGACGAGGGGGCCTTCCACATCCTGGAGCAGATGCAGGTCGTCGCGGACTCCGTGGCCGCCGAGACCGGGATCCCGCGCACGCTGATCGCGGAGTCGGACCAGAACGATCCGCGCCTGGTGCGCCCCCGCGCCGCCGGCGGCTTCGGCCTGAACGCGCAATGGGACGACGACGTCCATCACGCCCTGCACACCCTGGTTTCGGGCGAGGACCACGCCTACTACGCCGATTTCGGCACCGTCGAGGCCCTGGCTACAGCGTTGGAGACCGGCTTCTGGCACGCGGGCACCATGTCGACGTTCCGCGGCCGCACCCACGGGCGCCCCTTCGACCTGTCGGTGCAGCCGATGCACGCCTTTGTCACCTACACCACCACGCACGATCAGACCGGCAACCGAGCGACCGGCGACCGCCCCTCCATGAACCTCTCCCCCGCCCAGCAGGTTCTCAAGGCCGCGGTGATCGCCTGCAGCCCGTTTACGCCGATGCTCTTCCAAGGCGAGGAATGGGGCGCATCCACCCCGTTCGCATTCTTCAGCTCGCACGAGAGCGAGGAGCTGCAGCGTCTCACCCGCGAGGGCCGCCTGCGTGAGTTCGCCCGCGCCGGGTGGGACCCGCAGGAGGTCGCCGACCCCTCCGACCCCCAGACTTTCCTCGACTCCAAGCTCGACTGGTCCGAGGTGGGCACCGGCTCGCACGGGGAGATCCTCGACGCCTACCGCAGCCTCTTCGCTTTACGACGCTCTCACCCGGCGCTGCGGACCCCCTGGTCGGCTTCGGTAACCGCGGAGTACGACGAGGACCAGCGGGTTCTGGTGCTGCTGCGCAGCCAGGACGAACGAGAGGTCGGGGCGCGTGGCAACGACTCTTTCGAGACGCTGGCGCTGGTGGCGAACTTCTCGGATACAGAGGCCCGGGTCTCTCTGGACTCGGACTTTGGCTCCGCCGAACTGCTGCACACTTTCGGTGATGCTGCGGCGACGATCATCAACGACGAGGCTGCGGGCCCCGAAATCACGCTCCCCGCCTGGGGCTACGCCGTTGTATCGCTGGGCTAGGTGGGTCAGCTGGGTTAATCGAGCTAGCCGGGCTAGTTGGGCCAGCTGGGTCAGCCGAGCTAGCCGGGCTAGTTGGGCCAGCTGGGTCAGCCGAGCCAGCTGGGTTAGCCCTGTTCGGGCGTACTCCAGCACTGGCCCCAGCTGAGGGCACACACTGGCCCCGCTGAGGGCAAACACTGGCGCCGCTTCAGCGGGCCCTATGCAGGCCACTTTAGCGCTCGCTGGTTCACCTACCAGGCACTTTAGCGCTCGCTGGTGACTGTAGACCGCGGTATCGGCTGCTCTAAAGTCACGAACCAGCGCTAAAGTGCGCGGGGCGGAAATGAACCAGCGCTAAAGTGCGGTTACATGGGGCTACTCAGCCGGTTCCGCAGCCCCTGCAGCCTCAGCCACACCCGCAGCCTCAGCCGCACTCGCAGTATCAGCCGCACCCGCAGCCTCAGTCGCAACCCCTGCAGCCTCAGTCACCTCAGCAGCCTCTGCAGTCTCAGCGACAGCAACAGCCTCAGCAGCTTTCTCCGGCTCCGGCAATACAGTGACGTCGCCGTACAGGGCATGCGTGACCAGGGCGTCGGCAATGAGAAGGTCGCTCATCACCAGAGTCGGGACCAGGTCGGCCAACTGCGCCCACAGGGGAATCAGGTCGCGCACGACCGCATCGGAGACGTCCGGGTTCGCGGACTTCGCACGAGCCAGAACGCGCGCCGCCACAGCGATCAGCAACGACGTGCCCGGCACCAGTGTCCAGTGCAACGACGCATCGTCGGCATCAATACCGTCGAGCTTGTGGAAACGCACGTTGACGGCCTTGCGCAACCTCGGGGATGCCTTCGACACCGTCTTGAACAGACTTCGGGACGCCGCGGCCAGGCGCGCCATCACTCCTGATTCGACGATCTCGGCCCGATTGCGCACCACCTCGTAGATCGCAGTGAAGCGGGCGTCGTCATCCGTCAGCGGCCCAGGCACCATTCGATGCTGGTCAAAGACCTGCGCCAAAATCGCGCTGGCCTGCGCCTCAGGCAACGAAGTGATCTGCACCGAGGACTGATCGATACATGCGGACTCGAGAGTCGTGTCCTGGCCGCTGGCGGCGATGTCCAGCAGTCCCTGACCACCGGTCTCGCGCAGGTATGCCAGCTGGCGGGAGCGGTCGACCGAATCGTTGACGAGGTCCGCAAGGCCGGCCAGGGCGCCCAACCACGGCACACGGCGACGCCCCGGAACGGGCTTGACCAGCGCGAAGTCACCGAGCACCAGCCCTGAGGAAATCAGCATGCCGGGCTGGTCGTCCAGTGCAATGGCGGAACGGTTCAGCGCCGCCAAACCAGTACGCGGCGCGGCACACAGGATCCGACCGAGCGCCGGTGCCGCCAACAGCGGGTTCGCCTGCGCCATCGTGCCGGCGCGCCCGGCTCGCTGCGTGGCAAAGAGGGTCCACAGGCGAGTCAGCTGTTCCTGGTCCAGCTCTCCCCATACCTCGGTGGCCAGGGCCGCCGGGTCGGAGTCGTCGGAAAGCGAGAGTGGCTCGGGGTCGGAGCCATGGTGCAGGATGCTGGAGCCCGCGGCGGGCCATTGGGGATGGCGATCCTTCTCCATCCCCAGGGTGACCTGCGCGACGAAGGGGCCGACCCCGTGGAGATCCTCGGGGAGCTCGCACTCGCCGTCGATAACTTCGAGGGCGACGGGCTCGCGCCACGGCTCGCCCGCGGCCCACAGCCACAGGGTCATAGGCAGGTGGGAAACCTCCGCGGAGGAATCAATCTCGATGATGTCCGGGGCCTCGTCGTTGAACGCGACCGAACGGATGACATCGCGTGAGGACGCCTGCACCAAGGGCACCGACAAACGCTTGCGGCCCGTGACTCGAGTCCAGTCGAGGCTGACTCGCAGGGCCTTGAGCAGGGAAACGCGGTCCGCGAACTTGCCCAGCTCGGCGTAACCGGTATCTCCGTTGCGCACCAGCGGGACACGACAGATATCGCGCTCCCCGCTGGCCACGGCGATGTGCGCGTGCCGCAGCTCGCCCGGGGCGCTGACGACAATGCGACCGAAGGCATCGATGCGCTGCGGGCGCGTGACGAGAGTGGTGGTGCGCCGGGCGACGGTTTCGTCGGCAAGCGGCACCTCGAACTGCAAAACGCCAGGGGTGACCTGCAGCGACAACCACGCTCCCTCCTCGGTGGAGAGCTCAACGGTGCCGGTTGTCTCCTCGGCGTCCAGGCGGACAATCGCGGGCTCGACGATCAGCGGCTTCTCACCGGAGACCACGCGAATTTCGGCGGGACTCAGGCCGTCCTCGGTCGGGATGCGGAAGCCGTCGCCGCCACCCCGATACGTCACGGTCAGCTCTGCCTGCTCGGCAATGGCGAAGTGCTTCTGGAAGCTGCGCCCACGCGGGTTCACCAGGCGCACGACATACTCGCCGAGCCACGGGTAATCGTCGTCGGTGAGGATCTCCACCTCGCCGCCGGCCGCGGGAACCTCCAGGTCGTATTCCATAACAGGCGTGGTACTGAACACGCCGTAGCCGGCGAACTCCGTGACAATCGCGCGCCAGGACTCGTCCTTGCCCGACAGCGTCGGCGGGAAGACTGCCACCGGGCCGCCGTTGTGCACCGGGGTGCCGTAGGAGGACACAGCCCCATCGAGGCGCGCATGCGGCAAGGTCATCCGGGGCTGTCGCTGCGGGGAGGCCGAGCGGACCTGGCCCGCCTCACCGGCGCGACGCACCTGCACCGCGTGAACGTCGCGCAGGTCGATCTCGGCAACCTGCCAGAGCTCCCAGTTGAACGGACGCGGATCCGAGAAAGTCGGCACCTCAGCTCCGGTGATGGGGTCGACCAGCTTTGCATCGACCGGATAGACCACCGTCGCCGACGAGGAGTGAATCGAGACCTTATCCGTCACGGACTGGCCATCCGCGCCAAAAATCAGAATAGGATCGTCCGTGCTGATGGCGGGCACCTTCCAGTGCTTATCCTCCCCCAGCTCCACCAGTACCTCGCGGACCGGCTCCTCAACCGTGACCACCGGGCGCGGCTGCGAATCCTCCAGGCCCACTGCCGGGGTCGTCGCCACGGTCCCGCCGTACGTCACGCGCCACACGCGCCCCGCCGGGTCCAGAGGCGTCGGCAGCTGCACGCCCACCGACTGCGTCAGCTCGTCGAAGTAGAGCTGAGGCCGACCTGTCGTCGCCACCACTCCGACCGCTTCACGACGGTCTGCCGTTCCCACGGGGCGCAAACGAAGCTCTTCACGGGCGCCGCTGACCAGCATCGGAGGAAGCCCGGCATCCAACTGGCCCAGTTCCTCGCGGGCCTCCCAGTTCGCGGGATCCGCTGCAGTCGCGATGGCGTAGCCCAGGGTCGCCTTGAACAACTTGCGAGCCTGACGCGGAGCAGTGCGGGTCAGCTGGCGCAGCGCCAGAGGGTTTTCGCCATCGGAGGAATCCGCGACCTCGGCCACGAAGTCATCCAGGCGCTCGTGCACCTTCGACAGCGCCTGGACCAGGTCATTCGAGGAGGGCTCGGAGAGCTCGCCCACGCCAGCCATCTGCTCGAAGTGCTCGATGATCAGTGGCATCACCGACAGTTGCACGCCCGCGTGCAGCAGCAGGACCTGCGCCGCGCGCTGGCGGCTGCCGGGCTCCCCCTCGCCGTCGAGGGCGACGTCGTCAGGCAACTCGATAGCGCGAAGCATGCCTGGCACAGAGTCGGCAATGTGGTCGACCAGCTCGGAGGTAGCCGAGGACGCGGCATCCAGTTGCAGGGCGGCAGGCCAGTCCAGCCACATCTCGCTGGCCGAGGCCACGCGCGCCGCGCGGCCGACCAGGGAGGCCAGCGTCACCAGCGGGTGAGCATCGACGACGTCGCGCGCCGCGGCAATACCGTCCGCGCTGCCGTCGGCCAGGTGATGCGCCAGAAGCGCACCGAGGAAGCGATCGATTCGCTCGACCTCGTCCATGGCGAGGCCAGACCAGACGAATAGCGGCTCGACCTTCGCCTGTTCCGCAGACTGCAAAAGCCCCGGAATACGAGCAGCGAGCTCCTCTTCCGCTACGGCTAACCACATCTGCACGGACATCGTGTTATCTAGACGAACACCCTGGTAAACACCGTTTGCGCCAGTCATCGTGGGCTTGGTCGCTCCCCTTCTTGAAAATGAGAAATAGTGAAAACTTTCCCCCATCCGGCCGCGGAGGCCCCGGCGGATGAGGGGTCGTGAGTTTGAGTGGAAAAGCTAGAAAGGCTCTACGTCAAAAAGTCGTACTCGGGAGTGCCCGGCACCAGGCGGCGGCAATCCAAGGGCGAGCGCTCCATCCGGGCCAGCAGCTCGTCTAAGTCCGAGGCCCTCCGCAGCTCAATGCCGACCAGCGCAGCGCCCGTCTCGCGGTTGTTGCGCTTGAGGTATTCGAACTGCGAGATGTCGTCGTCCGGGCCGAGGACATCGTTGAGGAACATCCGCAGCTGCCCGGGCTTCTGTGGGAAGTTCACCAGGAAGTAGTGCTTCAGCCCGCGGTAGACCAGGGAACGCTCCATGATCTCCGCATACCGCAGCACGTCGTTGTTGCCACCGGAGATGATGCAGACCACGACCTCGCCGGGGGCGAACTTCATCTGCTCCAACGCCGCGACGGAAAGCGCGCCCGCGGGCTCGGCGATAATGCCCTCGTTCTGGTAGAGGTCCAGCAGCGCCTCGCACACGGCGCCCTCCGGCGCGATCATCGGAGTGACCCGAGTGCGGTTCGCCTCGACGATATGCCAGGGCAGATCACCGAAGCGGGCGACCGCGGCGCCGTCGACGAACGGATCCGTCTTGCCCAGGGTGATGGGGCCGTTATTGTCCAGGGCCGCACGCATGCATGCCGCGCCCGCCGGCTCCACGCCCATCACCTTCGTCTGCGGGGACATATCCGCCAGGTAGGAAGTCACGCCCGACAGCAGCCCGCCGCCGCCAACGGGGACGCAGACGGTGTCCAGCGTCAGGCCTTGGCCGGAGAGCTGCGCAATAATCTCCGCGGCCACCGTCCCCTGGCCGACAATCGTGTTGAAGGAGTCGAAGGGCTCCACCATCGTCGCCCCGGTGCGCTGGGCGTCGGCACGCGCGGCAGCGGCGGCCTCGTCGAAAGAGTCGCCGGTGACCACAATCTCGACGGCATCGCGACCGTGGTAGGCGATGCGGTCGCGCTTCTGCTTCGGGGTCGCGTTGGGGACGTAGATACGCCCCTGAATACCCAGCGTGCGGCACGCGTACGCCACGCCCTGGGCGTGGTTGCCTGCCGACGCCGCCACGACGCCGGCCTCACGCTCGGCGTCGGTTAGCTGAACCATCCCGTTGTAGGCGCCACGAATCTTGTAGGAGCGGACGTCCTGGAGATCCTCGCGCTTGAGGAAGATCTTCGCCCCCGTGATCTCCGACAGCCGCGGGCTGAACTGCAGCGGAGTGGCCTCAATGACGGAGGAAATTCGTGCCTGCGCAATCTGGATATCTGCCGCGTGGACTAGGCGACGTTCTGTCTGGGACGCAGGTACGGAATTCTCACTCATGGGGTAGCACTTTACTCGTTAGTAGGGACGGTTGCGACAAAAGGCACTGCGCACGGGCACTGCCGCCGTTAAACGGAGAGATCGGGCACCTAGGACATCTGATCCAGCACGCTCGGCCCGATGGTGGCCTTGAGGTCACCAATCAGGCTGGCGCTGCGCTCAACCCGAAGGTGCTCGCCGAGGACTAGCAGGGAGTCATTGTCGCCGTCGACCAGCTTCAGGTAGACGTCCGAGTCACCAGGGTTATCCAGCAGCACCGACTTCAGTTTCGCAATCGTCTCCGGCGTGCACTGGTCGGTGCGCATGGTCAGGCGCAGCGGCGCAGCGGTATTTCCGTTGCGCCCGAGGTCCGGCATCTTCAGGTCATCACAGACGATGCTCATTCGGTCGTCGCGGTACTGCACGCGAGCCTTGACCAGCACGATCGCGTCCTCCGCGATGCTCGTGGCGATCATGGCGTAGGTTCGGGCGAACGCCATCACCTCGACGCGGGCGCCGTTGTGGTCCTCGATGCCGATAATCGCCCACGGCTGGCCGTTCTTGTTCACGCGGCGGTCCACGCTGGAGACGATGCCGCCGATAATCACCTCGGTGTTGTTGGCGACTTCGCCGCCGACAATCGTCGTGATTGCGGTGTTCGTCTGCGCGGCCAGCGACTCCTCGAAGCCATCGAGCGGGTGACCCGAGACGTAGAGGCCGAGCATCTCGCGCTCGAGGGCCAGCTCGTGCTTGCGCTCCCAGTTTTCCTCCGGGACGCGCACCTCGAAGATGTTTTCCGACGCCTCGTCCTCATCGCCCCCGCCGAAGCCCGCGAAGAGGTCGAACTGCCCCTTGTCCGCCGCCTTCTTCGTCGGCAGGACCGAGTCGACGGCTTCCTCGTGAATCAGCGCAAGCCCCTTGCGCGGGTGCCCCAGGGAGTCGAACGCGCCGGCCTTAATCAGCGACTCGGTGATGCGCTTGTTGCACGGCAGGGTGTCGATCTTGTCCAGGTAGTCCGAGAAGGACTTGAACTTGCCCTTCTCCTCCCTTGTCTTGACGATCGAGCTAACGACGTCGTGGCCGACGTTGCGGATCGCGCCCAGGCCGAAACGGATGTCCTCGCCGACCGGCTCGAAGTTCATGCCCGACTCGTTGACGTCCGGAGGCAGCACCTTGATGCCGAGGTGGCGGCAGTCCGACAGGTAGATGGCCAGCTTGTTCTTGTCGTCGGCGACCGAGGTCAGCAGCGCCGCCATGTACTCGGCGGTGTAGTTCGCCTTCAGGAACGCAGTCCAGTAGGAGACCAGGCCGTAGCCCGCCGCGTGCGACTTGTTGAACGCGTAGGACGCGAACGGCAGGATGATGTCCCAGAGCTTTTGCACCGCATCCTTGGAGTAGCCATTGGAGAGCATGCCGCCCTCGAAGTTGACGAACTCCTTTGCCAGCACCTCCGGCTTCTTCTTACCCATCGCCTTGCGGAATCCATCCGCCTGGCCCGCCGTGTAGTTCGCCAGCTTCTGCGAGATCTTCATGATCTGCTCCTGGTACACGATCAGGCCGTGCGTCTCTTCCAGGATTTCCTTCAGCTGCTCGTCCAACTCCGGGTGGATGGCGTTGTACGGCTTGCGGCCGTTTTTAATATCGGCGTAGTCGAAGTGGGCGTTGACGCCCATCGGGCCCGGTCGATACAGTGCCAGGGATGCGACGATATCCTCGAAGCCCGTCGGCTGCATGCGCTTGAGCAGCTCGCGCATACCGCCGCCATCGAGCTGGAACACGCCGAGGGTATCGCCCTTGGACAGCAGCTCGTAGACCTTCTTGTCATCGGTCTGCAAGTCGTCGAGGAGAATGGTCTCGCCGCGGTTGGCCTTGATGTGCTCGATGCAGTCGCCGATCACCGTCAGGTTGCGCAGGCCCAGGAAGTCCATCTTCAAAAGGCCGATGGCCTCACACGCCGGGTAGTCCCAGCCCGTGATAATCGCGCCGTCGGCCTGCCTCTTCCACATCGGAATGTGGTCCATCAGTGGCACCGAAGCCATGACCACGGCACACGCGTGCACGCCGGTCTGCCTGACGACGCCCTCTAGGCCGCGGGCGGTCTCGTAGATTCGGGCCACGTCCGGGTCGGTCTCAATCAGCTGGCGGACCTCGGCGGCCTCGCCGTAGCGGGGATGCTCCGGGTCGACGATGCCGCCGAGCGGAATGTCCTTGGCCATGATGGCCGGCGGCAGCGCCTTGGTAATGCGATCGGCAATCTGGTAGCCAGGCTGGCCGAACTGCACGCGGGCGGAGTCCTTCAGCGCCTGCTTCGTCTTGACCGTACCGAAGGTCACCACCTGCGCGACCTTGTCCTCGCCCCAGCGGTTCGCGGCGTAGCGAATCATCTCGTCGCGGCGGCGATCGTCGAAGTCGATATCGATATCGGGCGCGGACGGGCGCTCCGGGTTCAAGAATCGCTCGAAGAGCAGGCCGTGCTCGATGGGGTCAATGTTGGTGATCCAGGTGGCGTAGGCGACCAGGGAGCCCGCGGCGGAGCCACGCCCCGGGCCGACCTTGATGCCCACCTCGCGCGCGTGCCGAATCAGCTCGGCGACGATAAGGAAGTAGGACGGGTAGCCCTTACCGTCGATGACGTCGATCTCGTACTCCGCGCGCTTGATGTACTCCTCGGGCACCTCGCGCCCCTCGAAGCGCTTGCGCAGGCCCTCCATGACGTTGTGGTGCAGCCACGTCGTCGGGGTCTCGCCCTCCGGCACGTCGGCCTTCGGCATGCGGTCGTGCGGGTGCTCTTCCCAGAGCTCGTCGTAGTCCTCGACGCGCTCTGCGATTAGCAGCGTATTGTCGCACGCGCCGGGGACCAGGGTATCCCAGGTCTCGCGCATCTCCGCGGCGGACTTAATAAAGTAGCCGTCACCGTCAAACTTGAAGCGATCCGGGTCGTGCAGTGTCTTGCCGGTCTGGACACAGAGCATCGCCTCGTGCGCCTTCGCCTGGTCACGCGTGACATAGTGGCAGTCATTCGTCACCACCGGCGGGAGATTGAGCTTGCGGCCAATCTCCAGCAGCTCCGCGCGCACGCGCGTTTCAATATCGAGGCCGTGGTCCATCAACTCGAGGAAATAGTTTTCCTTGCCGTAGATGTCCTGCCACATGCCCGCGGCCTTCAGCGCCTCATCGAATTGCCCCAGGCGCAGGCGCGTCTGCACGTCACCCGAGGGGCAGCCCGTCGTAGCGATGATGCCCTCCGCGCGCTCCGCAATCAGCTCCGCATCCATACGCGGGTACTTGCTAATCTGCCCCTCGTAGGACGCCATTGAGGACAGGTAAAAGAGGTTGCGCAGGCCCTGAGCGTTACGCGCAATCATAGTCTGGTGCAGGTAGGAGCCACGGCCAGAGACGTCATCGCGTCGCTGGTGAGGCTCACCCCACTGAATGCGGTTTTTATTGAAACGGCTCTCCGGGGCCATGTAGGCCTCGATACCAATAATGGGCTTGATGCCCTTGGACTTCATCTGCCGGTAGAAGGCGTTCGAGCCGAACATGTTGCCGTGGTCGGTCACACCCACCGCCGGCATCCCCTGCCGCGACACCTCATCTGCGAGAAGATCAATCTTCGCCATCCCGTCGAGCATCGAGTACTCGGTGTGGTTATGAAGGTGCACGAAGGAGGAGTTAGCCATGAGTCCAGATTGTAGACAATCGACCGGACTCCAGGGGCGCCCTCCTCGTCGTGCACTGGGCCTCGTTCGCGCCGTCGGCACGCGACGGTCGACTCCACCGCAGGACGGCAACCCTTATAGGGACACATCTATAGCGCGATACGTGTTTAACATCACGCGCCCATTTCCTTTACTTTCCAAAACCTCTTGACCATACTGAGCACCACGGTTCATGAGAGGTTCCTCATATTCTGCCCCTTCAAGAACCCCGCACCCCGACCCCCTTCAAGGAGTTACCGACATGTTCGCACCGCTTCCCGACGGCACCTACACCCTCTTCCCGAAGGCTCAGCTCGATCGCGCGATCGCCGATATGGAGCGTCGCCCCGTCGCCGCCGGCTACCTCGCAGATGGCGACATCATCACCTCCGACATGGACGCCGCCCGCTACAGCTGGCTGGTCTAGAGCTGGCCAGCCTAGCCCGCTAGCACCTCCAGCGAGGGACGACTGCCGGACACAAAGACCCGAGCACCGCACGTGTGCAGACTCTCAGCCTTTCGGCCCCCTCCCCGCCACCGCTGGCTAATATTTTTCAAACCAAAGACAGTGCCCTAGGTCACAAGTTATGTTTTAGAACATGAACTTTGACCGAGGATCCACCTCGGCGTCGAACGCCGGGCAACGGAACGCCCAGCAGCCAAACGCCGAGAACGTCAGCGCGGTACGTGTGAGCGCCACCGAGCCACCGCTGCCCGCGGAATACCTCCTGGAGCACTCGCCGCTTCCCGCACTGGTCGTCGACCTCGATGCGGTCGATGCCAACGCAGACGACATGCTCCGCCGCGCGGGTGGCATGCCCATCCGCGTCGCCTCGAAGTCCATTCGCATTCCGGAGCTGATCGCGCACGCGCTATCCAAGCCCGGTTACCAGGGCGTCCTCGCCTATTCCCTCCGCGAGGCCCTGTGGCTCTACCGCGAGGGCATCAGCGACGATATCGTCGTCGCCTACCCCACCATGGACGCCGACGCCATCGCCGACCTGGCCTCCGACGACGCCGCCCGCGCCGCGATCTGCGTCATGGTGGACCTCCCCGAGCATCTCGACGCCCTGTCGGCCTCCGCCAGCGCCGAGTCCCCCATTCGCGTCTGCATCGACGTCGACGCCTCCTACCGACCGGCACCCGGTATCCACATCGGAACGCTGCGCTCGAGCCTGCACTCGCCGAAGCACGCCGCCCGCTTCGCCAGGGCCGTCGTCGCGCGCCCCGAGCTGCGCCTGGCCGGCCTGATGATGTACGAGGGCCACATCGCCGGCGTCGGAGACAAGGGCAGCTCGCTGCGCGCCCGCGCCATCCGCCTCATGCAGAAGCGCTCCCGCTCCGAGCTCGCTTCCCGACGCGCCCGCGTCGTCGCCGCGATAGAAAAGGTCGCAGGTCCCCTGGAGTTCGTCAACGGCGGAGGGACCGGTTCCCTCGAATCCACCTGCGCCGAGCACGCCGTCACGGAGGCCGCCGCGGGCTCGGGTTTCCTGGCGCCGCCCCTCTTCGACAACTACCGCGCTTTTTCCCTGCGCCCGGCGTCCTGGTTCGTTCTTCCCGTAACTCGGCGCCCCAGGAAAGGCGTCGTGACCGTCTCCGGGGGCGGCCGAATCGCCTCGGGCCCCGCGGGCGCCGACCGGCTGCCCACCCCGCATTTTCCCGCGGGTCTCAGGTACGCAGCTGAGGAGGGCCCCGGCGAGGTCCAGACCCCTCTCGTAGGCCGGGCCGCGCGTCTCCTCCGGCCCGGAGATCCCGTCTGGTTCCGCCACGCCAAGGCAGGCGAGACCTGCGAGCACGCAAACGAGGCCGTCATCGTCCAGGGCGGAAAAATCATCGGCCGCTGGGCCACATACCGAGGAAAGGGACTGATCTTCACATGAGCAACAAAACCGTCCGCACCCGCTCCGCCGACTCCCACTCGCAGCCGTGGCACAACTGGTCCCGAACTCAGGCCTGTACCCCCGCCTTTGTCCATCAGCCTGCCGACGCCGAGGGCGTCTCGGCCGTCATCGCCGCCGCTAGGGCCGACGGCACCACTGTGCGCCCGCTCGGCGCAGGTCATTCGTTTACGCCTGTCGCGACGACTGATGGGCACCGCATCCAGCTCGATCGCTACTCCGGCCTCGTCGACCTCGATACCGACGCCCGGACCGCAACCCTGCGGGCCGGGACCAGGCTCTGCGACATCCCGGGGATACTCCGCCCGCTCGGCTGGGCGCTGCCCAACCAGGGCGACGTGGACCCACAGTCCCTGGCCGGCGCCATCTCCACGGGAACGCACGGCACCGGGCTGGGATTCACGGGCTTCGCCGGGACCGTTCGGGCTTTCAAGATCGTCACCGCGGACGGCGTCGAAAAGCACTGCCACCCCGGCGCGGAGGGCGAAGCAGCGGACCTGTACCGGCTGGCGCGGCTGGGGCTTGGTGTTTTCGGCGTGATGACAGAGGTCACCATGGACATCGTCCCGGCCTTCGACCTGCGGGCGGACGAGCACCGGGAGGATTTCGAGGAGCTGCGGACCTCCTTCGTCGACCGCTGCCGCGAGGTCGACCACCTCGAGTTCTTCTGGTTCCCCGGGCAGAGCGAGGCGCTGGTCAAGCACAACACTCGCACGGCCCCGGTGCAGCGCCGTCGCGCAACGCCGGGCAGCATTCGCCACCGCCTCGGGCAGGCGCGCACCTTCGTCGACGAGGAACTGCTGGGCAACATGGGGCTGAAGGCCATCTGCGAGGTCTCCGCGAAGTTCCCCGCCGCGACCGCGGCCCTGAACAAGTTCGCGACGAATGCCGTCCCGGAGCGCGTCTACTCCGATGAGGCGCACCGCGTCTTCGTCTCCCCGCGCAGGGTCAAGTTCGCGGAGATGGAGTACTCGGTGCCGCTGGAGGCTGCGCCGGAGGTTCTCGACGAGATCCGCGAGGTTCTGCAGGCTCGCGGCATCCGGGTGTCCTTCCCCATCGAGGTCCGCGCGGCGGGCGCCGACGATGTTCCCCTGTCCACCGCCTACGGCCGCGACAGCGCCTACATCGCGATTCACCGCTACTTCAAGGAGCCCTACCGCGACTACTTCGACCTCATCGAGCCGATCTTCAAGGGATACGAAGGGCGCCCGCACTGGGGCAAGCTCCACACGCTGGGCAGGGCCGATCTGGCACAGCGCTACCCGCTTTTCGACGAGGTTGCAGCGCTGCGCGAGAAGGTGGACCCGAAGGGCCTATTCCTCAACGAGCACCTGCGCTCGTTGTTTGTCTAGACGCTGGTAGCGACGCCTGCGTTGCTGCGCCGCGAGCTTCACAATCAGGTCTGCGATGAACAGGGCGACCGCGCCCCAGATGATGAAGTATCCCATCCACCGCTCGGGCGAGAGCTCCTCGCCGAGGACGGTGACTGCCAGCGTCATCTGAATGACCGGGGTGATGTACTGCATCAGCCCGATGGTGGCCAGAGGAAGCTTCTTCGCCCCTTGGCCGAATAGAAGGAGCGGGACCGCGGTGGCGACTCCGGCGCTCATCAGCAGCAGCGTGTGCTCGGCGCCGTAGGAGGTGAAGGTGCCCTGCCCCGTGTAGCCGAGCCAGATCAAGTAGACGATAGCGATGGGCGTGATCACCGCGGACTCCGCCGTGAGGGATGCGGCGGACGACAGCGACACTTTCTTCTTCATGAGCCCGTAAAAGCCGAAACTCAGTGCCAGCGCCAGACCGAGAACCGGAGGATGGCCGACGCCGACGGTAAGGACAACGACCGCAACGATCGCCACCGCAACGCTGGCCACCTGCAGCTTTGACAGCGACTCGCGGAAGAAAATCATTGCGAGTACAACGCTGACCAGCGGGTTGATGAAGTATCCCAGAGCTGCCTCCGCGACCTGGCCATTGTTGACCAAATAGACGTAGACGCCCCAATTGACCGAAATGAACAGTGCCGCGGCCACGATCGCGCCCCATGTCTTCGCCGACGCCGCCGTCAGTTCCTTCCATGACCTCATCGCGCTGAGCGCTGCGACCATAAATAGCAAGGTCCATACGAATCGGTGCGCGAGAATCTCCACCGGAGCCGCGGGCTCGAGCAGGGGGAAGTAGAGCGGGAAAATCGCCCACAACAAATACGCGCCAAACGCCTGAATCACCGGCTCATTGCCTCCTTTGGCAATACTCTGTGTTCTTCCCTATTGTCCGCCGGAGCTCACTCGCTCTGGCTAGTCCCCGGCACGTACACCGGATCTGTCTCCGAAAAGTCCGACCCCAGGTACGGCCTCACCCCGAAGCGCCCGCGAACGGCCCCCTCCGGCAGCGCCTCCACGGCCGCGATGTCGGCGCGGTGCCGGACCTGCTTGAGGGTATCCGCGTCGCCGTAGACAATCAGCCCATTAATCAGCAACCGCGGATCCCCCGCCGCCATGCCCGCGGAGGCCGCGACGAGGCGTACCTCATTGTCGATCAGCTGTTGACGCCCGGCTGCAGGCCCCGGCTCCGGCAGATCGCGCGTGACGGCGGAGCCGAGGATAATCGACGCGACCCGCAGGTCAGCGACGCCCTCGACACTGGCCGCCGCCCTCTTGTAATCCAGAGGTTCACCGAATGTCACCAGAGCCCAAAATCGCGGCGCGGGCCTCGACGGTTCATCCCGTTCGCTGTTGGAGGTTTCCAGGGTGATGCGCCCCAGGGATTCGTCGGCACGCGCGCTGTAGGCGGCGAGTGTCTCCCAGCTTTCGGGCCCCAGGAAGTCCCCGTTGATGTTCTGCGGCTTGCTCATCCGGTCAGAGGTGGACAGCACCATCAGTACCGCCACCAGTGCGATGACGCACACCGCGGACAGCACCGCCATCGCGGGCGAGATGCTGGACGACGAATGTGCCCGGCGCGACGGCGCCCGGTCCTCCTTCGCCCGGCGCGACGGCGCGTTCTTCCCGTGCCTGGCCATCAGCCCTCCCTCAACACGTCGAGGGCGTGGGAGAGGTCCTCCGGATACGGGCAGGTGATCTCCATCCAACGTCCGTCCGCCGGGTGATGGAAACCGAGAGAGACCGCGTGGAGCCACTGCCGGTTCAGGCCGAGGCGGGCGGAGAGCTCGGGGTCGGAGCCGTACATGGGGTCGCCGCAGCAGGGATGGTTCAGCGCCGAGAAATGCACGCGGATCTGATGGGTGCGTCCGGTCTCGAGGGTCACCTTCATGAGGCTGGCCGGGGCAAAGGCCTCCAGCGTCTCGTAATGAGTGACAGCGTGCTTGCCGTCCTGTCGCACGGCGAAGCGCCAGCCCGCCGATGGATGCCGCCCGATCGGGGCGTCGATAGTGCCCGTCGACGGGTCGGGGTGGCCCTGCACCAGTGCGTGGTACGTCTTGGACACGTCCCGGTTTTTGAAGGCCCGCTTCAAGCTGGAGTAGCCGCGCTCCGAGCAGGCCACCACCATGACGCCGGAGGTGCCGACGTCGAGGCGCTGCACGATTCCCTGGCGCTCTGGCGGACCCGAGGTGGAGATGCGGAAACCGGCAGCCGCCAGTCCACCGATGACCGTGGGCCCTTCCCACCCGACGGAGGGATGCGCGGCGACGCCGACGGGCTTATGCACCGCCACCAGATCGGAGTCGTGATAGAGCACGTCCATGCCCTCAATCAGCTCCTCCTTGGGAACCAGGGACGTCTCGACCGGGGGCAGGAGGACTGACAGCCAGGCGTCCTCCTGCAATCGTTCGGACTTACCCACCGCACGCCCATCGACAGTAATATCGCCGGCGGTCGCGAGGTCCGCCACCGCAGTTCGGGAAAGACCGAGGAGCTTTGCGACGCCCGCATCGACCCGCATTCCCGCAAGGCCAGGGGGAACCGGCATCTGCCGTGTCTCTCGGGGCGTATTGGCCCGCCCGCTGCCAGAGTAATCAGTGTCGGTCAATAGCCCGCTCCTTCCGTGCTTCCTTCTCCACTTCGATCTCGGCGGCAAAGATGTCCGGTTCCTTGGAGAAAATCATCCATATGACCAAGATGATAATGCCCACGGTGATGGCGCAATCGGCGATGTTAAAGACGGCAAAGCCCTTGACCGACAGGAAGTCGACGACGTGTCCGACGTAGAATCCCGGGTCGCGGAGGAGCCGGTCGGTCAGATTGCCGAGCGCGCCACCGGCGACCAGGCCCGCCGACATAGCCGAGATCGGGCTGCGCAGCCAATTGGAGAAGTAGGCCACGGCTGCAATATAGACAATCTGCAGGGTGGTGAAGACCCAGGTCGCGTTGGTGCCGAAGGAAAAGGCAGCTCCGGGGTTGCGGACTAGCCGCAGTTGAAAGAAATCCCCGAGAATGTCCACGGACTGGCGTGGGTCCAGCATCGCGAGTGCGCCCAATTTCGTTACCTGGTCGACCGCTGCCACCGCCACGATGACGGCGAGCAACAGCCCGCGACGGGGGAAGTTTCTCCGCTTTTCCTTTTTAGTCACCGTCCCATAATGGCCCACAGTTAGCCCTTTCGGCTAACCGGACTGCCTCCTCTCATCGATGACCCGGTACTCTAACGGTGTGAAACGCCGTTCTACTTTTCCGAGTTTGTCCTCCTCCACGCGCATCCTCGCATTGGGATCCGTCGCTTCGCTGTCGCTTGCGCTGGCCGCCTGCGGCTCCGGCAGGTCAGTTGAGACCCAGCCTGCCGACGTCTCCGCTGTGACGGTCGAAGTCACCAACAGCGGCGAGGGGCAGAAGGCCTCAGTGCGGTGGAAGGATGACGGCGCAGCCCAGAATGCCGCCGCCGTTATTACTCAGGGTTTTTCGCAGAAGAGCGAATCGGGCGCGGGCGACCAGACTTTCCCCGACACCCGCCTTGAGCTCCCGCTTTCCGTCAGCGTCGCGGGGTCGGGGGACTCCCGCGCTGTGACCGCGGAGATGGGCGTGCCCCACGGCTCGAACGCGGAGCTGAACCAGGACATCGCTACGGCGGAGGGGTTCGTCGCCGAGTGGACCGCAAAGCCGACGGGCGAGGTGACGGAGCTGCAGCTGGGCTCCCCGGAAAAGGCGACGGATACCGCGCGAGCAGGAGTCGAGACGGCAGTGCGCCAACTGCACTCCGTCCCCATCCTGTTCCCCGCCGAAGACATTGCGACGGGCGCAACATGGACGGCCCAGAGCAAGGTCGAGGGCCAGACGGAGATGACTCAGAAGGTGACGTATAAGTTGCTCGGCCGATCGGGCGATATCGTCGACCTGAAGGTCGAGGTTGAGCAGGTCCCGGCCGTCACCGAGCTCGACACCGGGGCCACGACCCCTCTAAAGGTCATCGAGTCCGACACGAGGATGCTCAAGGACACCGTCAAGATCGATCTGACCAAGCCGCTACCTGTCTCAGGGGGAATCGACTACGTCACCTCTGTGACCTACGGCGATGGAACCTCCAACGTTCGCATCGTCCAGAAGACTCACCGGGGCATCGAGTACAGGACCGACGCGAGGTAGCAGCCCCCTCGATTCGTCGTTAAGCGGGCGGCGGTTGGTCGACCGGCGGGCCCGGAGGCGCCGGAGGCGCAGGCGGAGCTTCCGGTGCAGGCGCAGGTGCGGGAGGCTCCGGGGCGGGGGCTGGCGCGGCGCCGGCGCAGGAGCAGGTGGCGCGGGCTCAGGAGCTGGTGCGGGCACCGGTGCTGGTTCCGGTGCGGGCTCCGATGCTGGTGGCGGTGGCGGAGGCGTCTCCCCCGGGGCCAGGCAGAAACCGGGCTTGTGCTCCGGCCCGAGTGCCTCGGACAGGCGGCAGGCCCAGTCCTTGCTCAGCATCCAACGGCCGCGCTTATTCAGAAAGTCGATCTGCTCGACGACGCGAGGCTCGGCACCCGGCACGACAACGCGCACCCCGGCCACCGCAGAGGTTGCCGAAAAGCCGGGCAGCACGGGGTCGATGACCTCGAAGTGGATCTTTTTCTCGGCCGCGGCCTTGGTCACGATATCGAAATAGTCGCCCGCCTTGTCCCCGTCCTCAATGGTGAGGGACTTTTCCTCAATGGGAAGGTGCGGGTCAATGATTCGAGCCAGAACGTCATTTAGCTCGACGGCCGTCGGCAGCACCACGACGGGCGCGGCGCTGCTCGTCGACGAACTGGTCTGCGCCTGCGGCGTATCCTCTCCTCCGCAGGCTACGAGGCTGACCGATGCTACCGCGCTGATAACCAAAGCGGTGACACTGCGGACACTTCGCTGGACGTTCATGAGATGCATAACTCCGGGTTGTAAAAAATTATTGTCTCTTTTGCCTGCCCCAATCCTACACAAGCCCAAAACATCGACTGGGTAGACTGATTGCTATGTCGAACCAGGATTCCACCGCCACCAGCGCCGCCTCCTGCACCCCTGAGCAGGCCGCAGCCCCCGCCCGCCGCATCGCAGTCCTCACCACCGGAGGCACCATCGCCTGCACCACGGACAGCAACGGCGCACTCGTCCCGACGATCTCCGGCCAGGAGCTGGTCGACACCGTAGCGGCTCGCTTCCCCGAGGGCTCCATCGCATTTGACGTTCACGACCTGGGCCAGCTGGACTCCTCCAGCCTCACTTTCGCCGATGTCGACCGCATCCTCGCCGCAATCGCCGAGGTGCTTGCCGACGGCTCCGTCGACGGCGTCGTGGTCACGCACGGAACGGACACGATGGAGGAAACGGCCATGGCCGCCGATGCCTTCCACGGCGACTCCCGCCCGGTGATCTTCACGGGCGCTCAGCTCCCCTTCGACCACCCCGACACCGACGGCCCGGGCAACCTCTTCGAGGCCATCACCATTGCATCCGATCCCTCGGCCCAGGGCATCGGCGTGCTGATCGTCTTCGGGCACGCGGTCCTGCCGGCCCGTGGCGCGACCAAGTGGCACACGAGCGACCCGCTGGCATTTGCCACCAACGCCTCCGAGGAGCCCGTACGCCCCGATCCGCTGCCGCTGGCCAAGCTCGAGGGCATCCAGGTCGACATCGTTCCCGCATACCTCGGCGCGGACGGTCGCCTGGTCGACGCGGCGGTCGCGGCCGGCGCGCGGGGCCTGGTCATCGAGGGGCTGGGCTCCGGCAACGTCGGCGATGCCTTCGCCGCCGCGATCGAACGTGCGCTGGCCGCCGACGTCGCCGTCGTCATGGCCACCCGCGTGCCCCGCGGCGACGTCTTCCCTGCCTACGGCGGCGCCGGTGGCGGGGCGACCCTGGCACGTCACGGCGTCATCAGCGCCGGCTGCGTGCACCCCGCACAGGCCCGGATTATCCTCGCGACCGCGCTGGCATCCGGTGTGCACCCGCAGACGCTGTTTTAAGCGCCCCTACCTCCTTCACAATCGCGAAGCCTGGGGGGCGGGCAACTAAGCTTCGGGCTCGATCTGCCGAATGATCTTCGCCGGGTTGCCAGCGACGATGACGCCGCTGGGCACGTCCTTGGTCACCACCGCGCCCGCGGCGATGACCGAGTTCTCCCCCACCTTCACGCCGCCCAGGACGATGGCCCCGCCGCCGATCCACACGTTGTCGCCGATCTCGATCTCGTCGCCCGACTCGAGGTAGGCCTTGCGGGCCTGCGCGCCCAGGGGGTGCACCGGCGGGAGCAGCTGCACGTTCGGGCCGATCTGGACGTGATCGCCGAGGGTCACCTTCACCACGTCCAGGACCGTGAGCCCGAAGTTGACGAAGACGTCCCGGCCGACGTGGAAGTTGTCGCCGTAGTCCAGGAAAATCGGGGGCCGCACCAGGCTGCCCTCACCGAAGGATCCCAGCGCCTGAGCCAAGACCTGCTGCGCGGCCTGCTGGTCCTCGCGGAAAACCCGCTCGAACTCGGCCGCTACCCGGCCGATCCGGGCGTTGATGGCCTGCGACTCCGGGTGATCGGCGATGTACCAGTCCCCGTCTAGCATGCGCTGCCGGTTGTCCTTGCCGTCGTCGGGAAGCGCGACCGGCGGGTTCGGGTCGCGGTCTAAGTTGCGCAGCGAAGCTCGGCGCGAGGCCTCCAGCTCCGCGATGGTGGGTCGATTTTCGCTCATGGCACCCCAGTGTACGGATGCCGCACATGAAAGCGCCCCGGCCTACTGCAGCTTCTCCTCCGGGGTCTCCTCGGCGACGTTCGGCAGGTCCAGCGCCGCCTGATCGTCCGAGGCCAGCCACTCAGGCCAGTCCAGGCTGCACACCGCCGAACACGTGCGCAGCTCCGGGTCGTCCTCCTTCAGAGTGATCATGCGGCCAGGCCCGCTGGTGCGGCTCTCGAAACGCACGGTCACGACCCCGTGGCCCGAGCCCTGCACCCACCCGTGCCCGTACTCGCTGTGGTGCACATCGGAGGTCGGCACCCACTGGGAGTCCGACAGCCGCACCGTCGGCAGCGCCCCCGCGTCGCCGACCTCGACGAGGCCGGCGGGGACGTCGGCAAGCGAGGGGCCGGGAAGGCGGTCCTCAACGGTGACGGAGCGGTCCAGCTCGGGGAAGAGCACCTCCTGCAGGTGCGAGTCCAGGCCCGAAAAACCCACGCCGACCAGGCGCACGGGCCCGACCTCCGCGGGCGTGAACGCGATGCGGTGCGCCACCGCCAGCAGCGTGTCGACGTCCTGCGTGGCGTACGGCAGGGTCTCCGAGCGGGTGTGGATGCTCAGGTCGGCAAGGCGCACCTTACACGTGATGGTGCGGGCCCCGCGGCCGTCCTTGACCAGGCGCCGAAACGCCGCCTGCCCCGCTCGGTCGACGGCGGTATGGAGCTGCGCCTTCGAGGTCAGATCCTCCGGGTAGGTGTACTCCGCGGAGACCGACTTGGCGACGTCGCGCTCCTTCACCGGCCGGTCGTCGTGGCCCTTCGCGAGGTGCCACAGCGCCAGCCCGGTCTTCGTGGCCAGCGATACCTCCACGTCGCGGCGCTCCATCGCGGCGAAGTCGCCGATCGTCTCGATGCCGAGCGCGTGCAGCTTCGCCGCCGACACCGGCCCGATGCCCCAGAGCTTCTCAACCGGCAGCGGGTGCAGTAGCTCGTGGTTGCGCTCCGGCTCGAGCACGTAGACGCCATCCGGCTTGGCCAGGCCCGAGGCGATCTTCGCGTACTGCTTGCCAGCGCCCGCGCCTATCGACGACGCCAGGCCCGTCTCCTGCCGGATCTTCGCCCGCAGGTCCTCCGCCCACGCGACGACCTCGGCCGTGCTGGCCCCGCGCAGCTCCTCGGGCTCCATGAACGCCTCGTCGACGCTGAGCTGCTCGACGACGGGCACGCGGTCCCGGATGACGGAGAACACGCGCCTGGAGACGGGTCCGTAGATTCCCTTGCGGGGGCTGACCGTGACGGCGGCCGGGGGCATGAGGCGCCGCGCCCGGGCCATCGGCATCGCCGAGTGTGCCCCGTACGCGCGTGCCTCGTAGGAGCAACCGGCGACGACTCCCCGGCCGCCCAGGCCGCCGACGAGTACGGGACGGCCGCGCAGGGTGGGACGGGTGAGTTGCTCGACGGACGCGAAAAACGCGTCCATGTCGATATGCAAAACCCACCGCTTACTCATAGCAAACTCACCATACACGTCGGCCCGGATTGAGGCTTCCGCCACGGCAGAGTCACGGCACAGCCCTGCAGAGCCACGCACGAGGAAGGGCCCCGCCCGCGCCCCACTCAACAGTGGACAACGCGGCCGGGGCCCCTTTATAGCCTCATGCTCCGGTCGGGCCCGGAAACTTTAAGCCTTCGCGATGTCTGCCGACGCGCCGTCGGCGACGTCGTAGGCAAGCGGGGCGTCGGCAGAGCCGGTGACGACCTCGAAGGAGGTGGCGAGCACCTCACTGGCGATCAGGTCTGCGTGACGCTTCGCCCACTCCTCACGCTCGGCCGGGACCTGCAGCTTCACCGAGATGCGGTCGGTGACCTCGAGTCCCGCATTCTTGCGGGCGTCCTGCAGGCCGCGGATGCGGTCGGCGGCCCAGCCGCGGGATTCCAGGTCCTCGTCGAGCTCGGTGTCCAGGACGACCAGGCCCTCGGAACCGTCGACCTCCGCGGTCGAGTCCGGGGACAGCGCGACCAGGTTGCGGCTGTACTCGCCGTCCTGCAGGGCGATGCCGTCAGCCACGACGACGCCGTCGACGACCTCGTAGTTGCCGGACTTGACCGCCTTGATCACCTTCTGGACGTCCTTGCCCAGGCGGGGACCCGCGACGCGGGCGTTGACCGAGACCTCGAAGCGGCCCACGGCGTCGACGTCATCGGTGAACTCGACGTTGTCGACGTTGACCTCGGAGGAGATGATGTCGGCGAAGTCGCCCAGGCGGCCGGCGTCCGGGAACGCGACGGTCAGCTTCTTCAGCGGCAGGCGGTTGCGCAGGTGGTTGGCCTTGCGGATGCGCGAGGTCGCCGAGCAGACGTTGCGGACGATGTCCATGGACTCGACCAGCTCGTCGTCGGAGGGCAGCGCGGTGACGTCCGGCCAGGACTCCAGGTGCACCGAGCGGCCGCCGGTCAGGGACTTCCAGATCACCTCGGTGGCCATCGGCAGCAGCGGGGCCGCCACGCGGGTCAGGACCTCCAGCACCGTGTAGAGGGTGTTGAACGCCTCCGGGTGCTTGACGTCGCCCGCCCAGAAGCGGTCGCGGGAGCGGCGCACGTACCAGTTGGTCAGGGCGTCGCAGAACTGGCGCACCTCGTCGGTAGCCGCGGCGATGTCGGTGTTGTCCAGGGCCTCGGTGACCGAGCGCACGGTCGCCGAGAGCTTCGCCAGGATGTAGCGGTCGAGCACGTTGTCGGAGTCGACGGACCACTGCGCCGGCTTGGAGGCGTAGAGCTGCAGGAAGGAGAACGCGTTCCACATCGGCAGCAGCGCCTGTCGCACGCCCTCGCGGATGCCCTGCTCGGTGACGATCAGGTTGCCGCCTCGCAGGATCGGGCTGGACATCAGGAACCAGCGCATCGCGTCGGAGCCGTCGCGGTCGAAGACCTCGTTGACGTCCGGGTAGTTGCGCTTGGACTTACTCATCTTGTTGCCGTCGTCGCCGAGCACGATGCCGTGCGCGACGACCTTCTTGAACGCCGGGCGGTCGAACAGGGCAACCGACAGGACGTGCAGCAGGTAGAACCAGCCGCGGGACTGGCCGATGTACTCGACGATGAAGTCCGCCGGCGCGTGGGCCTCGAACCACTCCTTGTTCTCGAACGGGTAGTGGAACTGGGCAAACGGCATGGAGCCCGAGTCGAACCAGACGTCCAGGACGTCCGGGACGCGGCGCATCATGGACTTGCCCGTCGGGTCGTCCGGGTTCGGGCGAACCAACTCGTCGATCTCCGGGCGGTGCAGGGTCGTCGGGCGGACGCCGAAGTCGGCCTCCAGCTCGTCGAGGGAGCCGTAGACGTCGACGCGCGGGTACTCGTCGTTATCGGAGACCCACACCGGAATCGGCGAGCCCCAGTAGCGGGTGCGGGAGATATTCCAGTCGCGGGCGCCCTCCAGCCACTTGCCGAACTGGCCGTCGCGGACGTGCTCCGGCATCCACTCGATCTCGTCGTGGTTCAGCTCCACCATGCGATCGCGAATCTTGGTCACGGAGACGAACCAGCTGGGCAGCGCCATGTAGATCAGAGGCTCGCCCGAGCGCCACGAGTGCGGGTAGGAGTGCTCAATGGTGCGGTGCTGGACGACGCGGCCGGCGGCCTTCAAGTCGCGGATGATGTCCTTGTTGGCGTCGAAGACCAGCTCTCCCGCGTAGTCCGGGACCTGGTTGGTGAACTTGCCGTCCATGTCGACCGGGATGATGACCTCAATCCCGTAGTCGTTACAGGTGTTCATATCGTCCTCACCGAAGGCCGGGGCCTGGTGGACGACGCCCGTGCCGTCCTCGGTGGTGACGTAGTCTGCGATCAGGATCTGGAACGCGTTCGGGTGAGACGCGAAGTAGCCGAAGATCGGCTCGTAGGTGATGCCCTCCAGCTCGGCGCCGGCGAAGGTATCCAGGACCTCGTGCTCGGAGCCCAACTCCTTGACGTAGGAGCCGATCAGGGCCTCCGCCAGGATGAAGGTGCGGCCCGCGTACTCCGGAACGGAGCTGTCGGCGCCGACCTTGACCGCGGCGTAGGTGACCTTCGGGTTCACGGCGAGCGCGAGGTTCGACGGCAGCGTCCACGGCGTGGTGGTCCAGGCGATGGCGGACGCGTCGGCAAGCACGGGGTGAGCGGCCAGGGCCTTCTCGCCCGCGGAACCGGCCTTGGCGCCGGTGACCGGGAAGGTGACGGTCAGGGTCGGGTCCTGGCGCATCTTGTAGGAGTCGTCCAGGCGGGTCTCCTGGTTCGACAGCGGGGTGTGCTCAGCCCAGGAGTACGGCAGGACGCGGAAGCCCTGGTAGACCAGGCCCTTGTTGTAGAGCTCCTTGAACGCCCAGATCACGGACTCCATGTAGGTCATGTCCATGGTCTTGTAGCCGCCGTCGAAGTCAACCCAGCGCGCTTGACGAGTGACGTATTCCTTCCACTCGCCCGCGTACCGCAGCACGGACTCGGCGCAGTACTTGTTGAAGTTCGCCAGGCCCATCTCCTCGATCTGGCCCTTGTCCTTGATGCCGAGCTGCTTCTCCGCCTCCAGCTCCGCCGGCAGGCCGTGGCAGTCCCAGCCGAAGACGCGGCCGACCTGGTACCCGCGCATGGTCTTGTAGCGCGGGACGATGTCCTTGACGTAGCCGGTCAGCAGGTGGCCGTAGTGTGGCAGGCCGTTGGCGAAGGGCGGGCCGTCGTAGAAGACGTACTCCTCGGCGCCGTCGCGCTGCGAAATGGAGGCCTGGAAGGTGTCGTCCTTGGCCCAGAAGTCGAGGACCTTCTCCTCGAGCTCCGGGAACTTGGGGCTGGACGGGTACTTGCCAAAAGCATCCGTACGGGGGTAAGCGCCTCCCGCAGGGGTCGCCTCGTTGCCGGCGTTTGCGCCTTGAGAATCAGTCACGATCGCGTCACTTCCGTGGTCGAAGAACATCAATTTCCGCCACGGGGACGCCGTACGCTCCCCGCGCTCCATGCGCGTGAGGAGGGTTGGCGCGGTACCACCCCGCTTGACCCTTCCGCTTGCCGACGGCCACCGCCTCGGTTGCCAACGACACCGCGAAAAAATCCGCTCAATTTTCGGCCGATCACGGGGCCACTGCCGTCCGGTTCTACTGAGCCATCAACACCCGCTGTCCTGACAGGCAGGGCACCATACGGGCGTGGCCGTTCTTCCGAAGTACTCCCCGGTGATTGCCGGATCGCAGCACATATGCGCACCATCTTAGCAGCCGCCTGGCCGATTGCGCACTTTCCGCACCGCGGCGCGCTGGCAGGGCTCCACAACCCGTCAATCAGGAGAAGAGCAGCCGGGCGGGAAAAAGAAAAAGCGCCCCGGAAAAAGGGGCGCTCATTCTCACTGCGCGGCCTTAACGGCCGACGATGGGTCCGTTTCCGCTAGTTGTTGTATCCGTCTGCCGGGGCTGCCGACTCGCGGGAGTTGAGGTCGTCGAGCTGGGACTCGAGGAAGGTCTTCAGGCGAGTGCGGTACTCGCGCTCGAAGATGTGCAGCTCCTCGATGCGCCCCTCGAGAGCGGTCTGCTGCTCCTTGACGGTGGCCATGATCTCGCTGTGCTTGCGCTCGGCGTCCTGCTGCAGGGCAGTAGCCTTCTCCTGAGCGGAGGTAATGGTCGCGGTCGAGCGAGCATCGGCGTCGTTGATCATCTGATCACTGCGCTGGCGCGCGTCAGTCAGGGTGGACTCGGACTCATTCTGAGCGTCCGTAATCATCTGCTCGCTGCGCTGACGTGCATCGGCAAGAGTGGACTCCGCCTCGGAGCGAGCCTCGGTCAGGGTGCGCTCTGCCTCGGAGCGAGCCTCGGTCAGGGTGCGCTCTGCCTCGGAGCGGGCCTCGGTGACGGTGCGCTCTGCATCCGCGCGGGCGCCGGACAGGAGCTGGTCCGCCTCCGCCTTGGCGTCGCCGGTCATGCGGTCCGCCATCTCCTGGGCCAGGCCCAGGACGCGGGCGGCCTGCATGTGGGTCTCCGGAGTAGCAGCACCGCTGTCCGCCGGTGCGGAAACTGCCGCTGCTGCCTGCGGAGCGTCGCCGGAGGCCTTTGCCTGCTCGGCCTGCTCTGCTCGACGCTCGGCAGCCTCGAGGCGATCGCGGTACTTAGCCTCAAGGTCCGCTTCCTGCTGCGCCAGACGCTCGTCGTAGGAAGCACGCAGTTCCTGCTCGATTTCGGCGCGCAGCTTGTCCTCATCGACATCGGAGGAGGCGACAGCGGCGACCGGAGCGGAAGACTCGGAGGAGACAGCACCCGAGCGGGCTGCCTCTACCTCACGCTCAAGCTCGTCAACGCGCGAGCGCAGATCTGCGTTTTCGTCCTGGAGCTCACCCAGTGCGTCCTCAACGAGGTCGAGGAACTGATCAACCTCGTCCTCGTTGTAACCGCGCTTGCCAATTGGAGGCTTGCTAAAAGCCACATTATGCACATCAGCCGGAGTCAACGGCATGGTGAGTTCCCCTTCACTTTAAGCGGACAGTTCTTCAGTAGTTACTGTTTACCGAAGCTATGTTACCTGGTCTAACGGCCCGACTCACCTTTGACAAGCTAGTTTCTATATTTTTCACACAAAGGCGCTCTCGACTCAGCAGGATCACAACCCTAAAGGTCCGGCTCAGCCTGCACCTTTGTTTGAACAGACATAATGCGGACATGCAAATGGCCTCCGGCTGGAAATAACCAACCAAAGGCCACAAATTTTGCCCCCGAACCACACCCCCGATGGATATTTGTGAACGCAACGCCATCCAATGGGTGGGGACCGAAGGGCGGTCGATCGAGACAACTAGATCATCTAGATCATCGCAACAATGATGAAACGCAGAATCATCAGGACGAAGAACAAGACCAACACGGACATGTCCATCATCAACCCGCCCATCGGCATGGGCGGAATAAGTCGCCGCAGCAGCTTCACCGGCGGATCAGTAATCACGAAGATCACCTCACCGATCGACGAAAATACCCTTCCCGGCCGCCAGGACCTGGAGAAGGACTGAATCATCTCAATCACGATGCGAGCCAGGAGCAGGTACGTGAAGAGCTGCAGCAGGATCAGGAGGACTAGTAGTACTGAATGCACGGAATTAGTCTAACCAATCGCACACGCTGCGCTAGCCGGACATACGGTCGTACTGGACCTCGCTGACGTCGCAACCCTGCGGGAACAGGGTGAAGACCGACCCGTCGGCCTTAATGCGGCCTCGCAGACCAAAGACGAGGCCCGCGACGAAGTCGACGTAGCGCTTCTGCTCCGCCGGATCGAGATCGCTGAGGTCAAAGGTGACGATGTCGCCGTCGCGGAAGTGGTCACCGATCTCCGGAGCCTTGGAGTACTTGTCCTGGAAGCCGCTCTCCGGCTTGATGAAGACGTGCTCCGGTTCCCGGGCCTGCGCAGCCTCTGCGACCGGCTCGAGGCGGGAGTAGCGATCCTCGCGGCCACGCTGCTCCTCATCGCGCGACTCGTAGCGGTGACGGCGCTCGTCACGACGCTCGGATCGGTAGGAGTCCTCATAGCGGTGGTCGTCACGGCGATCAAAGTCGTCGTAACGGTCATCCTCGTACGCCGCCTCGGCGTCCGTCGGGGTCAGCCCGAAGAAATTCGAAACGCCTCGGAAGAAATCAGCCATCGTCTGCCACGTCCTTCTAGGTTCAAGCCGTCTAGGCTCAAGCTCGGTCCAAAATCTGCATTGTCGCTATCACACAACCTACCGGGCTAAACCCAAATGCAAAGTGCTGACACGCGCAAAACGCCGGGCTAAATTACAAGTCTGAAATTTATGCCCGCCGTGCCACCGCACGGTCACTCCGCGGGCATTGCGATGCCCCCCCCACGTCCGGACCGCTCTATTTCTCAGGCAGCACGACCACGCCCGCCTGCCGCCCCGTCGTCCCCTCCCGCCTATACGAGAAGTACTGCTCGCTGCCGATCGTGCAGCTAGGCTCCGTGTTGACGTGACGCACCCCTAGCCCGTAGAGCTGCCGAATCAGGCCCGCCCTCACGTCCACCCCCACAGTCCCCTGCCGCGTCCGAGTCTTCGACCCGGGCAGATGCTTCTCGACGTCGTCCGCCATCGACTCGGGCACCTCGTAGCGCTCCCCGCTCGCGGCAGGACCGAGAAGGGCGTGGATATTTTCCGGGCTCGCTCCCAGCTCCACCATCTTGGCAACCGACTTCGCCACGATGCCGTTGCGAGCTCCGATCCGACCCGCGTGAACCGCGGCAACGACGCCTGCGGTGTCGTCGGAAAGCAGGACGGGAACGCAGTCGGCGACGAGAACGACAAGGGCGAGCCCGGGCTCCGCGGTGACGATGGCGTCGGTGGCGGACACGGGCGCGCTGGCCGGGCCGGTGACGACGGTGACCGTGTTGGAGTGAATCTGCTCCATGTAGACGAAGCGATCCCGGGAGATGCCCATGGCGTCGGCGAGACGCTGGCGATTGCGCTCGACCGCCACCGGGTCATCGCCGACGTGGTCTCCGAGGTTGAAGGAACCGTACGGAGGCAGCGAAAACCCGCCACGCCGGTTCGTGAATAGTTTTCGGCTGCGACGGGTTGTATCACTCACAGTATTTAGAATCCCCACTCCGGAAGGTCATTGGAGGCCTGGTAACCGCCGCGACGATCGTCGCGGGCATTGCGGTCCTCGCGATCATCGTAGCGGTGCTGGCCGCGGTAACCACGGTCGCCCTGGCCGCGATCGGTAACGCCGTCGGTGAAGAGGCCGCCGCTCGGAGCCGAGGTCGAACGCGGCGCGAAGCGGTCTCGTGCCGGGTCGATGTCCGAGTCAGCTGCGCGCTCCTCCTGACGGCGGGAACCGCCGAGGTTGTCGCCACCGGGCAGGGAGCTGCCCTCACGCGGCGCGTCCTCGCGTGCCGACGCCTGGCGGGACTGCTCAGCCTGGGCTGCGGGGCGGGCCGGCTGATTATCAATCGGGTTACCGTTGCCCTGCTCGAAGCCGGTGGCGATGACCGTCACGCGGACCTCATCGCCCAGGTTGTCGTCGATGATGGTGCCGAAGATGATGTTGGCGTCCGGGTCAGCCTTCTCCTCGACGATAGAAGCCGCGGCGTTGACCTCCATCAGGCCGAGGTCGGAGCCACCGGCGACGGAGATGAGGACGCCCTGCGCGCCATCCATGGTGGACTCGAGCAGCGGGGAGTTGATCGCCTGGGTGGCCGCGTTCATCACGCGGTCCTCGCCACGAGCGGAGCCCACGCCCATCAGGGCGGAGCCGGCCTCGGCCATGACCGAGCGGACGTCGGCGAAGTCGACGTTGATCATGCCCGGGATGGTGATCAGGTCGGTAATGCCCTGGACACCGTTGTAGAGAATCTCGTCGGCGAAGCGGAAGGCATCCATCATCGACATGTCGGACTCGCCGATCTGCAGCAGGCGCTGGTTCGGGATGGTGATGAGGGTGTCGCAGACCTCCTTGAGGGTCTCGATGCCCTCGGCTGCCTGACGCGCGCGTCGCTTGCCCTCGAACTCGAACGGCTTGGTAACCACGCCGACGGTCAGCGCGCCGGACTTCTTGGCGATCGAGGCCACGACCGGAGCGGCACCGGTGCCGGTACCACCACCCTCACCGGCGGTGACGAAGACCATGTCGGCACCCTTGAGGGTCTCCTCGATCTCGTCCTTGTGATCCTCAGCGGAGGTGCGGCCGACTTCGGGGTTCGCACCCGCGCCCAGACCACGGGTTGCCTCGCGGCCGATGTCGAGCTTGACGTCTGCGTCGGAGAACATCAGGGCCTGAGAGTCGGTATTGACCGCGATGAATTCGACGCCCTTCAGGCCCTCCTCGATCATGCGGTTGACGGCATTGACGCCGCCGCCGCCGACACCGACGACCTTGATTACGGCGAGGTAATTGTTCGGGGAGGTCATTGCGTGTTTCTCGCCCTTCCTTGTCCTAAGAGATTTGTGGAAACTCCATGGCACCTTCGTCGATTTCCCCTCCGAAAGACGACCGCTCCTGTGTGGGAGTGCGACACCTTCCGTCCGGGCCATCCGCGCGCCAGCACACCATGGCCTAAATACTGTTGGCCCCATTGTTGTCGAAAACGGCCCACAATTCAGCGACCGATCGGGCGCGTGTCGCTACCTTAAACCTGCACTTGAGGGCCAAGGTTTAGCTATTCCGACGCCCCTAGAATCACACAGCTTTCATTGCTTCACGCCCTTCACAGCCAGGGCGGCCTCGGAGACCTAAAAATGGGCAAAAATTAACCCGAATCCGCAAGGGGGATTCGGGTTAAAACTTCTATTGAATTTTCTCCACGAGCTCTCGGCATGGGCTCACGGCGCGAGCTCACGGCGCGGACTCACGGCGCGGCGCATTACCCCATCGTCACGGGCATCCGCGGGTTGGACACGTCCCAGGCTTTCTCCCCGCGCTTGAGCACGATTTCCGCCGCCTTGGCCTTTTCCCCCACGTTATCCGCGGAACCGAAGTACACCTCGAAGCCGTCACGAAGCAGGAGCCGGACCTGACTTGCGGAACGCGCACTGACCCGCTCAACGCGGTCGCGTACGGGCGCGGGCAGGGCATTGAGCACAGTGAGCACCGATTCCACGACGCGAGGCTGCGGATCGATCTTCCCATCCGCGGGCTGATCGACGCGCGGGACGTCCACCATCTCGATGACCCCGGGCGGAGGAGGTGCGGTTAGGAATTCGTCACCGGAGTCCGAAAAGAGGTGATCTCCGTCGGTAGCCCGCATGAACAGGACCGGAACGTATTCACTAACGGTAATAGTTGCGGCCGAGGGCCAGGACCGCGAGACCGTGACCTTGCTCACCCACGGCTGCGACGCCACGGCCCTCGCCGCGCCCGATGTGTCAAGGCTCGCGAGTTTCTGCCCCGGGGCTATGCCGCTGGCTTCCTTGAGTGCTTCGGCATCGGCGTGTACCACGCCGTCCACCTTGACCTCTTTGACCACAAAAAGCGGCGAGAACCACACCACGCCCGCGACGATCGCGACCACCGCCACGATCCCGCCGAGAATCATCCCCAGCTTCCTGCGGGAATCCGAGCCACGAATCATTGGCCGAGCACCCCGAGAATCTCGTCGGCAAGCATGGTGACGGAACCCGCGCCGATGGTCAAAATGACGTCATCGGCGGCGGCGATTTCCTTCACGCGCTCCGGGACTGCGGTGAAGTGGGGTTCGTACGTGACGGGGATGGTCATCTTATCGGCGATGAGCGCGCCGTCGACGCCGGGCATCGGCTCCTCTCGCGCGCCGTAGACGTCGAGAATGACGGCCTTATCGGCGGTCGACAGCGCCGCGGCAAACTCGTCCGCGAAGTTGCGGGTGCGCGAGTACAAGTGTGGCTGGAAGACCGCGACGACGCGGCCCTTCCCCGCCTGAGAGACCAATTCCCTCGCGGCACTCAGGACCGCGGCGACCTCCGTCGGATGGTGTGCGTAATCGTCGTAAACGCGAACGCCAGCGAATTGACCTGCCTCGACCGCACCGTGGTAGTCGAAGCGACGGCGCACCCCGGTGAACTCGCCGAGCCCACGGGACATCCTCTCGAGGTCCGCGCCCACGCAGTGCCCCGCCACCATCGCAGCCAATGCGTTCAGAGCCATGTGCCGGCCTGGCTGATGCAGCTCAAAGACGACGCCGCTACCTGCGACTGTCGCCTCTACCCGAGCTCCGCCACCAGCGGGGCTCCAACCGTGCAGCACCGCGCCCTGTGGCAGCGTGGGATGCCGGTCAAAGGAATCCGGCCCGCCGTAGGCCAGGACGCTGATGCCGGACTCGACCGCCCGCTCCCCGAGCGCAGCGGCGTGCGGGTCCTCCGCGCACACGACCAGGTAACCGCCGGGCTTAATCCGCTGGGCAAAGGCGTCGAAGACACCGTAGTAGGTCTCCGCGTCCCCGAAGAAGTCCAGGTGGTCCGGCTCGATGTTGGTGACAACCGCAACCTGCGGTCGGTACGTCAACAGGGACGCGTCCGACTCGTCGGCCTCGGCGACGAAGACGTCGCCGGTGCCCTGGTGCGCGTTGACGCCGGCCTTCGACATCAACCCGCCAACGGCGAACGAGGGGTCCAGCCCCGCAGCCTGCAGGGCGGCGACGGACATCGACGTCGTCGATGTCTTGCCGTGGGTACCCGCAATGAGCAGGGCTTTACTGTCCTGCATGAGCAGGGCCAGCACATCCGAACGCTTGAGCACGGGGATCCCCAGCTCCGTCGCCCGCGCCAATTCCGGGTTCGACTTCGGAATGGCGGCGAACGAAATGACGACGGCCTCCGGGAGCTCCTCTGCCCCGGAAAGCTCCAGATTCGCGCGGTCATGGCCGATCGCGATCTTCGCCCCCATCGCGCGCAGGCCGACGACGGCCCGGGACTCCTTCATATCGGAGCCGGTCACGCGCACTCCCCTGGCCAGCAGGATCCTCGCGACTCCGGACATTCCGGCACCGCCGATGCCGATCATGTGGACGCTCGCGGGCAGCGTGCCCTCGACGGGCTGGAATTCATCAAAGTTGAGGTTCATATGTGCTCGCTTGCCTTCCTAGTTGATCGCGTACGACAGCACGCGGCGGGCGATGTTCTCTGCAGCCGAGGCGTGCCCCGCGTTGGCGGTAGCTCGGCTGAATTCCTCCAGCCTGCCTGGATCAGTCACCAACGGGATGACCGTATCCGCGATGGAGGCCACGGTCAGGGAATCGTCGGAGATCAAGATCCCGCCACCAGCCTCGACGACGTCGGTCGCGTTGAGGGCCTGCTCGCCGTTGCCGTGCGGCAGAGGGACATACACCGCGGGCAGCCCGACGGCCGATACTTCGGCAACGGTCATGGCGCCGGAGCGGCAGAGGATGAGGTCGGCTGCGGAGTACGCCAGATCCATGCGGTCAATGTAGGGCACCGCGACATAAGGGAAATCCGGGTTCGAGGTCTCAACGCCGACCTCGTTCTTCTTGCCATACGCATGGAGCACCGACACACCGGCACGCGACAGTTCCGGGGCCGCAGCGCTGACCGCGTCATTGATGGACTTCGCGCCCTGAGACCCGCCCGTGACGAAGAGCACCGGCCCCTGCTGAGGCAGGCCGAAGAACTCGCGGGCCTCCGACTTCTTGGCGGCACGGTCGAGGTTCGACAGAGCAGCGCGCACCGGATTGCCGATCACCTCGGCCTTCAGGCCCGAGCCCGACACGGCCGCGAGCCCGACGCCGCCCAGTGCGACGCCGAGTTTATTCGCCATTCCAGCACGGGCGTTCGCCTCGTGGACAACGAAAGGAATCTTCCTCCCCATCCGACACGCCATATAGGCGGGCGCCGAGACGTAGCCGCCGAAGCCAATGACGACGTCGGCGCCAACGGAATCGAGAATCTTCCGGGTCTGGCGCACCGCGCGCGCCACGTTCAGTGGCAGTTTGAACAGATCTGCGGTCGGCTTTCGCGGCACGGGAACAGGCGGGATCAGCTCCAGCTCGTACCCCCTGGCCGGCACCAGGGTCGACTCCAGGCCACGCGTGGTACCGAGGGCGATGACCCTCGCCTGCGGGCACAGCTCCTTGACCGCGTCCGCGACGGCCAATGCCGGCTCAATATGGCCGGCCGTTCCGCCACCTGCGACCACGACGGTCGGCGCAGACCCGTCGGCCTTCAAGAAAAGGCTCTCCTGGTTTCCGACCTGGGTCCCATCCAGGCTCCCGTCTTGAGACTTGCCCTCGGTCGCCGTGCCCTTAGTAGCCTTGCCCCCGGTCGCGTCCGCAGGCGTATCTGCAGTCATTTTTTCAGCCCTGTTTTCCGTCATTGTCTACCGATACCTCTTCCGTGGTCCCCTACCACTTTTACCGCTGTCCCCGAATGTCCGTCCCGGCCGATCCGAGCGGCGAGCCGACGACGCCTCCGAACGGAACGTCTCACGGGCCCGCCCGCGGTTACGAGCGCCGGGCCCGACGACGTTTCGCCGATCGGGATCTCCCGGGCCGCCGCCGGCCTCGCCCCGTGCGACCCGCGAATTCCACGGAGCCCGCGACTCCCCGGAATCCCGAGCACCCGCGAATCGGCCCCCGTCGGCGCGAGTCTCTGGAACGCCCCGGACGGGCCGCGGACGAATGTCCCGCGCATGCCCGTCGGCGCGCGCCCCACTGACCTTAACCGGCGGCCCGAACTGCTGCGGGTCGCGGTGCGCACGAATCTTCTGCGACTGCCGCAGCGACTCGTCGTAAGGGTGCGGCTCCGGAATACCCAGGATTCGGTCGAAGAGCGGGCGCCCCTCGGTTTGCATTGCGGAGACAGCCTCGGACTCATGCCGCGCGCACGTCGCCAGCAAGCCCATCGACAACAGCGTCACCAATGCAGAGGTGCCACCGGCCGAGATCAGCGGGAGCTGCAGGCCGGTAACGGGGAGGGCACCGACGACATACCCAATGTTGATGAATGCCTGGACCACGGTCGCCGTCGTCAGTGTCGCCGCCAGCAGGCGCAAGAATGGGTCGTGCTGGCGACCCGCGATGCGCAGCCCCACCCAGCCGAGAGCTGCGTACAGCAGGATGACGAGTCCGGCGCCGAGGAAGCCCAGCTCCTCACCGATAATCGCGAAAATGAAGTCGTTTTTCGCCTCGGGAAGGTAGAACCATTTCGCCGCAGACTGCCCCAGTCCAACGCCGGTCATCGAGCCGTCGGCAAGCGAGAGGAACCCCTGGTAGGACTGGTAGGCGTCGCCCTGGACGTCGGAGAAATTGCCCAGCAGCGAATCGACGTAGACGCGGATACGGGCCGAGCGGAAGCCTTCCAGCAGGGTAAACATCACGAAAGCGACGCCGCCGAACGCAAACATCGACGTGACAAAGATCCGCGGAAGGCCCGCGAACCACGCCAGTGCCACAACCATCAGGGCCATCGACGCCATCATGCCCAAGTCCTTCTGAGCCACGACGAGGCCCAGCACGACGATACTCACGCCCAGGAAGGGGCCGAAGAGCTCGCGCTTCGTCACCGCCGTACGGACGCGGTCCGCCAGGAACCTCGCGCCCCACAGAGCAAGGGCGATCTTCGCCAGCTCAGACGGCTGCATGGTGAACCCGCCGAAGCTAAGCCACGAGCGGGCGCCCGTCTCCTCCAGGCCGATACCGACGCCCGGAATGAGCACCAACACCAGCAGAAAACCGGAGAGCAGCAACGCGGGGAGCGCCATGGCGCGGATGAACTCGACTCGGAGCTTGAGCACAAACCACATGCTCACAAGGCCACCGAAGACCATGATGACCTGCCTGATGAACACCGACCAGACGCTGCCCGAGTCACGGCCGGAGCTCGCCATGGAGGCCGAGAGCACCATCACCAGGCCGACGAAGGTCAGCAGGCCAATGACGATGAGCAGCACCGAGTAATCGAAGAGCGGTCGCGACTTCCAGTCATTGAAGTACGCCACGATCTTCGAGCCGGGGCGAGCGCCCTCTCGCTGGTCCGCCGCAGGCGCTTTCCTGCCGGGCCGCCCGCTGTCACGGACAGATCCCGCAGTCGCACCGGAGGCCGTACCGCGCCTGCCCGAACTGAGGTCGCGAGCCTTTCGGGAATTATCCATCGGTCGCATTCACCTTCCTCGCCCACTCCGCGAACAGGTCTCCCCTCTCCGCCATACCCGAGTACATGTCCAGGCTCGCCGCAGCCGGGGCCAGGAGCACCACATCGCCTGCCGACGCATATTCGGCGGCGGCCATGCATGCCTTCGCCATGGCATCGACTTTGTCGGTATCCGTAATCGGCGTGACGGGGACAGCCGGAGCGATACGGGTCAGGGCGTCGCAAATCTCCTGGCGGTCCGCGCCGAGGACGACGACTGCCTGCAGGCGATGAGCGTGCTTGGCAATCAGCGGAGCGATGTCCGCGCCCTTCAACTGGCCGCCGGCGATCCACACCACGCGGTCGTGGCCCGACAGCGCCGCGTCTGCCGCGTGTGGGTTCGTCGCCTTGGAGTCGTCGATCCACGGGACACCCGCGTAGTCGAAGACGACCTGACCGCGGTGTGCCCGGACCTCGAAGGAACCCAGAGCCGTCGCAATCGCCTCGGGCGCAGTGCCAATACTGCGGGCCAGGGCCGTCGCGGCCACAGCGTCGAGAACTCCGGCACGGCCGGGAGGAGAAATACCCGTTGCGGGGGCGATGACAACGCCCTCCCCCAGGTTCTCCTCCTCAGTACCGAAGGCGCGGTCGACGATCATGCCGTCCCGCACACCGACCTGGTTCGCCTCCGGGATGGCATCGGTGAACCCGACAGGGTCGCCCGCGAGCTCTCCCGCAGCGCGCATGCGCTCGACGTGCTCCACGACGTCCGCGTCATCGACGCCGTAGATGGCGGTCTCACCGAGCAGCGCCCGGGTCTTGTCGCGCCCGTAGGCGTCGTAGGAGCCGTGCCAGTCGATATGGTCCTCAGCGAGGTTGAGCAAAACTCCCGCGTCCGGCCGCAGGTTCGGCGCCCAGTGGAGTTGGAAGCTCGATAGCTCCGCGGCCAACACCTCGATGCGTGGCTCGGCCTTCAGCGCATCGTGCAGCGCGACGCCGATGTTTCCGACGGCACTGCCGCGCGGGCCGAGCATCTCGGCCAGCATCGACGTCGTGGTCGTCTTACCGTTCGTGCCGGTGACCACCAGCCACTGACGCTTCGGGCCCCACAGTTCCGCTCGGTCACCGGCAAAGGCGACCGCAACATCGCCGACGACCGGGACGTCAGCGTCCCGCGCGGCGAGGAACAGCGCGCTGTCCGGGCGCCAACCCGGGGACGTGACCACGGCGGCCGCGTCGGCAAGCAGTTCGACGGCCTGCGCGGAGGAAACGCAGCGGATGCCGAAGTCCCCGGCGACCGACTGGCCCAGCGACGAGTCGTCGACCAGGACGATGTCGGGGCAGGACATATCCTGCAACATCGAAATGGCGCCACGCCCGGAGACCCCGGCGCCGGCCACCAGAGTACGACCAGAGCGCACCACAGCGACTAAATCAACGTTTCGGATATCGGTGGGATTGGTCGAGTCTGGTGAGTTAATCATTGAAATACGCCTACCTGAGATAGCCAGTCACTGTAGAAGATTGCAGCGCCGAGCATGTTAAAGATGCCTGCCAGCAGCCAGAAACGCACGACGACGGTCGTCTCGGCCCAGCCACCATTTTCGAAGTGGTGGTGAATCGGGGCCATGCGGAATACGCGCTTGCCGGTCGTCTGGAAGACCGCGATCTGAATGGCAACGGAAGTGACCTCCATCACGAAGATGAAGCCCACGATGACCATGAGCAGTTCGGTCTTGGTCACAAACGACAGGCCGGCGACGAGGCCACCGAGCGCCAGGGACCCGGTGTCACCCATGAAGATCTTCGCCGGGGCCGCGTTCCACCACAGGAAGCCGAGGCAGGCGCCGAGGCCCGCGACGGCGATAACCGAGATGTCCAGCGGGTCGCGGACCTCGTAGCAGCCGGTGCCGAGGGCGACCTCGCAGGAATTGCGGAACTGCCAGAAAGTAATCGCGGTGTAGGTTCCCAGCAGCAGCGCAGTCGTGCCGGCGGCCAGGCCGTCGAGGCCATCGGTCAGATTCACCGCGTTCGTCCACGCCGCGATGACGATGTAGACGAAAACGAGGAAGACAATAATGCCGATCCACACCGGGCCGGGGGCCAGGTTCAAGATCGGGATATCGCGGGTCAGCGACAGGTTCGTCGAACCCGGGGTCAGACCGGAGGCGTCCGGGAACTGCAGCAGCAGGACGCCGAAGAACAGGGCCGCGGCGAGCTGGCCCAGCAGCTTCGCAGTCTTGTTCAGCCCGAGGTTGCGCCCCTTATACAGCTTGATGAAGTCATCGGCGAAACCCAGCGCTCCCATTGCCAGCATCAGGAACAGGACCAAGAGGCCGGAGGCCGAGGGGCCCACGCCAGTCTGGATATACGTGATCACGTGGGAGACGAAGTAGCCGAGGACGATACCGGCGATGATCGCGATACCGCCCATCGTCGGGGTGCCTCGCTTGCGGAAGTGGCTCTTCGGCCCCTCCTCGCGGATCTCCTGGCCGAGCCCCTCCGCAGAGAACTTGCGGATCAGCATCGGTGTCAAAAAGACACTCACAAGGAATGCAATCGCACCACTGAGAATAAGTTGAATCACTTACTTTTCCTCTTCGCTTTCACCGTCAGCATTGTCCTGCGCCGCGGCGACGAGCGCGTCAGCAACGCGCCACATGCCATCCGCGTAGGAGGCCTTCACCAATACGACGTCCGCGGGGCCCAGATTTGCCGCCACGAATTCGGCGGCGGCCTCCGTGTCCCGCACCATAGAAGTATTTAACCCCAACTCGCCCGCTTTATCGGCGAGGGCACGCACATTCGCGCTTTCTCCCACAGCGACCAGGCGACCGATACCCCGCTGCGCGAGGTATTCCGCCAGCGCCTCGTGCTCGGCCACCGCTGCTTCGCCCAACTCGCCCATCTGGCCGAGCACGGCCCACGATGTCGCGTGACGACGCGCGCGCGACGACCGTGCCAGCGCGTCGATGCCGGCGCGCATGGAGTCCGGATTGGCATTGTACGAGTCGTTGATGACGATGACGCCGCTCGGCAACTCTTGGACGTCCATCCGGCGTTCGGACGCCGCGACGTGGTCGTTGAGCGCGGCGGCGACCTGGGCCGGCGCGATACCTGCCTCCACGGCGACCGCTACCGCCGCCAGCGCGTTGGCGACCTGGTGGGCGCCGAAAACCTGCAGCTTGATGGGGAACGTCTCGCCCGTCGGCACGTGCAGGGTAAAGGAGGCCCGGGCCATGTCGTCCTCAACGATGTCCGTCGCCCGGTAATCGGCGTCCGTGTTGGACGCGTCGGTGGAAAAATAGACGACCTTCGCGCGGGTGCGCGGCGCCATGCCAGCCACATATGCGTCATCGGCGTTGAGCACCGCCACTCCGCCGTCCTCGGCTGCGGGCAATGCCTCCACCAGCTCGCCCTTGGCCTTGGCGATGATCTCGCGGGAGCCGAATTCACCGAGGTGGGCAGTGCCGACGTTGAGAACGGCGCCAATTGTCGGCGGCGCAATCTGGGCTAAGTGGGCGATATGTCCCACGCCGCGCGCGCTCATCTCCGCGACGAGGTACTTCGTCTCCTCGGTGCACTGCAGCACCGTATAGGGGTGGCCGATCTCGTTGTTGAAGGAACCCTTCGGCGCCACGGTCGGGCCGTCGGTCCGAAGCAGGGTCGCCATCATGTCCTTGGTCGAGGTCTTTCCCGCGGAACCGGTGACGCCAATGACATGCAGATTCTTCGCGGACAGTGCGTCCACAAGGTAACGCGCGAGCTTGCCGAGCGCCTCCAGCACCGCCGCACCGGAGCCGTCCGGGTCGTGTGCGAAAGCGTCGGCGTTGGAGTCCTGCTTACCCAGGGGCGTAACGACGACCGCCGGTTGCCCCACGTCGCGCGCAGCCAGAGCTAGTGTCGCCCCGGAAGCAACGGCCTGCTCGATGAAGTCATGACCATCGACGCGCGCACCTGGCAGCGCCAGGAAGATCGAGCCTTCGGTGACCTTTCGGGAGTCGAACTCCGCGGGCTTGTAGACCCGCGCTTCCGGATCGACATGCACCAGCTCGCCGCCCACGATACGGGCGACGTCCTTGGCTGTCAGGCTAATCATTGTCTCAAGCGTCCTTGGAAGTAGTTGGCTGTGATGTAGTTGATGTCGTTGATGTTGCTGCGGATGTTGTCGTGGCGCCGTTGCGATCAACAAGCGCCTGGCGCAGTTGCTCCCGGTCATCGAAGGGGTGGATCACTCCCCCGATATCCTGTCCCGTTTCATGCCCCTTACCTGCGATGACAATACTGTCACCAGATTCGGCCACCTCGACAGCACGCCGGATTGCCGCGCCGCGATCACCGATTTCTTCGATAGTGGCGTCAGAGTGGGCGTCGTAAGCCCCGTCCAGGACCGAGGCACGTATCGCTGCTGGGTCCTCCGAGCGGGGGTTGTCGTCGGTGACAATGACGATGTCCGCACCCTTGGCCGCGGCCTCGCCCATGATGGGTCGCTTGGCCCGGTCCCGGTCGCCTCCCGCTCCGACGACCGCGATGACGCGCCCCGACGTCTGAGCCCTCAAGGTTGCCAGCACCTCGGCGACGGCCGCGGGCTTGTGCGCGTAGTCCACTACGGCGAGGAAGTCCTGGCCTTCGTCGATACGCTCCATTCGGCCCGGCACCCGGACCTGCCCCAGCCCGGACTGTGCCTTCGGGGAGTCCTGCCCGATCGCGGACAGGACTGCCCAGGCAACGGCCGCGTTCGCGACGTTGAAGGCGCCCGGCAGCGGCACGTCGATAGCGACGGAGTCCTTTCCATCGCACGTCAGCGACGCGGATTGCAGTCCATTCGGTGCGACCGTGGCACCCGCGGCACGCCACCGGTGCCGGACGGGGACATGCGGGGTCTGCGTCGAGGTCCTGTGCTCGGTTTCGACCGTGGAAATTGCCACCGAGGGGTTTTGTCCGGCGACCTCGGCCATGCGCACTCCCCAATCATCGTCGACACAGACGACCGCGTTTGGCGCGTGCAGGGGCCCGTCGGCGTCGAAAAGCAGTGCTTTTGCCTGGAAGTACTCCTCCAACGTGTTGTGGAAGTCCAGGTGATCCTGGGAGAGGTTGAGGAAACATCCGACATCGAATTTCACGCCGTTGACACGGCCCAGCGACAGCGCGTGGGAAGAGACCTCCATGACCACGTGCGTCACGCCCTCGGCGAGCATCTGATGGAACAGGCGCTGCAGGGCTGGGGCCTCCGGGGTGGTGAGGCTCGAGGGAACCTTTCGGCCGTTGATGCGGGTGCCGGTGGTGCCGATGATGCCGGTGCTGCAACCGGCGGCCAGGAGCGATCCTTCCAGCAGATACGTCGTTGTGGTCTTGCCCGAGGTACCGGTGACTCCGATGACCGTCAGCGATTCGGAGGGATGCCCGTGGATTTCGGCGGCGACATGCCCCATGACGTCACGGACGCTGTCGACCACGAGGACCGGGCGGGAATCGCCCTGGGCGCGGATGATCTCTGCCCCGGCGGTGTCCGTCAACACGGCGACGGCCTGCGACTGCCCGACGAAACGCGCGCCATGCGTCTTCGTGCCGGGTACCGCGGCAAACATGCCACCGGGACCGACCTCGGCCGCGTTTAGCTCAATTCCGGAAATATCCAGCCCCAAGGCCTCGTCCGCTGTGATTCCGTCGAGGCGTCCCTGGGAAAGGTCGCGCAACTTCGCAAGGGTGGCGGTCATTGGCGATGTCCCTCTTTTCAATCGTTGTGGTGGGTGTCGAACCGATTTCAGTTATTGCGTTTGGCGGCCAGCGCTGTGGTTCGCGTTGGCGTCGCGCACGTGTATTTTCAACCGTGGCTTCTCATGCTACGGCTGCAACAGCAGCTTGCCCTCCCTCGGAGCGGACAGCGGGACGTTGTAGCGGTTGAGCGCCCACGCCGCGATGTCCTTGAACAACGGCGCGGCCGACTGCCCGCCCTGACCGTGGACGCCGCGCACGGGCTCGTCGAGCATAATGCCGATGACGAAACGGGGGTTATCCGCTGGCGCGATACCCGCGAAGGTGATGTAGTACTGCGAGTTCGAGTATGCCCCGGTGTCCGGATCGACCTTCTGCGCAGTTCCCGTCTTGCCCGTCAACCGGTAGCCCTCCAGGCCGTTTCCGGCGGCCGTACCCGACTGGTGTCCGCTTGGGTCAGACTGCAGCACGGACTCAAACATCGACCGCACCGTCGAGGCAGTCTCCGGGCTGATGACCCGGACAGGATCCGGCCTCGGTGCCGCGGTCTTCGTGCCGTCCGGGGCAATCGTCGAGCGCACGATGCGGGGTGCCACACGCTCGCCGTCGTTGGCAATCGTCTGGTAGATGCCCGTCATCTGCAGCAGCGTCATAGCCATGCCCTGCCCGATCGGCAGGTTCGCGAACGTTCCGCCGGACCACTGTGGCCGCTGTGGCACGAGCCCCGCCGACTCGCCGGGGAGCTCAATATTCGTCGACTGCCCCAGCCCGAAAAGGTGGAGCATCTCCGCGAAGCGTCCTGGCCGAGGCGCTGGGCCAGCATGAGCGTTCCGACGTTAGAGGACTTGCCGAACACGCCAGTCGTCGTAAAGCCCTCGGTGCCGTGCTCCCACGCATCGCGGACGGTGACCCCTGACATCTCGATGCTGCCGGGGACCTGGAGAACCTCGTCCGGTTTCGTGACTCCGTCCTCGATAGCGGCAGCAGCCGTGATGATCTTCGCGACAGAACCGGGCTCGAACGGATTCGAAACAGCGGAATTGCCGATGGTACGACCGGCGTCGACCTCCTTGCCGATGTCGCGGTTCGGGTTCGCGGTATCGGCCTGCGCCATCGCCAGTACCTCTCCGGTTTTGGCGTCGAGGACCACGGCCGAGGCATTCTTAGCGCCCGAGTTGGCCTTTGCCTGATTCAACTGCTGCTGGACGAAGTACTGCATGTCAAGATCCAGCGTCAGCTCGTAGGTCGTGCCGTCCACGGCAGGATGGACGTTGCGAGTAGAACCGGGAATAGCGACACCGTTTTGGGCGATATCGATGGTCTTGCCACCGTTAATGCCCTGCAGGCGTGCGTCGCGGGAGGCCTCGAAGCCAAACTGGCCGACGCCGTCCATACCGATCTTGCCGATGATATTCGCGCCGGTCGCACCGTTCGGGTACTGGCGGATATCCTGGCGCTCGGACACCAGCTCGGAGAACTTGTCGACGACCTTTTGCGCCTTGTCCGGGTCCACGTTGCGCACCAGGACCTGATAGGTGCTCTCTGAGTCGCGGAGCTTCTTCAAAATCTCGGAGGAGCTAATCCCGGCGGGACGCTCCTGCACGCTCAACTCCTCTGGCGCCTCCGTTGACTGCCGGCGACGCTTGTCGTTCGCCTTATCTTCGTCAAGATCCTTCACGCCCAGCAACTTCGGCAATTCAGTTGCAATCTGTTGCGTGCGCTCTTCGAACGTACCGAAGTCCTCCGGCCAGCGCTGGTGCCTTTCGTCGAGCAGCTTGCGCAGGCTCTTGGGGTGGACCGTAATGCTCCTGGCTTCCATGGTGAATGCCAGCTGCGCACCATTGCGGTCCAAAATGGCCCCGCGCCGAGCGGCATCGACGACCTCCACGGTGCGCTGTTCCTGCGCCGCTGCCGATAGGTCCGGTCCGACCACGAGCTGCACCCACGCCAGGCGGGCGATGATGACCACCACCGCAATTGCTCCGAAAAACTGGAGCCAATTGCGGCGTCGGATGAAGTCCGACGGCGACGTCCGCAGCTGCGCCGCGGAGCTAACCCTGCCACTTCTTCCGGCCCCCGCCCCAGCCAGCCGCGCCGACAGCCCCCGGGCCTCCTTACGACGTTGAGGCGCATCCTCGCGGGGCTCTAGCCGATACGCGCGCTCACCAAAGTCACGTCGCCCTCCACGATTGGGAAAATCGTCTCTAGGTCGAGTCATGCGTTAATGCTTTCTACTTTTCGATATCGGCGAGCGCACGCCGCGTCAGCGACATACCCGAGCGTGTGGCCAGCCCTTCGTGCGGCTGGCCCCTCACTCTACTGACGAAACGGCTATAGGTTTGTAGATTTTACCGCCACATCGGCTCGACTCGGAGTATTGACAGGCTCCTACTGCGCGGGCGCCGGAGCCGGAGCGGGCGCCGGCGCAGGTGCTGGTGCCGGAGCAGCAGGAGCCGGAGCAGCAGGAGCCTGGTGATTCTGCGGAGCGTACGGAGCGGTCGCCGGAAGCGACGACTGCCCCGGCACCGCCTCTTCAATCGCGGGAGCCTGCATACCCGGAACGTTCGCCGTCTCCTTCGGATCGGACGAAGCGCGTGCGGGCGCGTCGGCGCAGCCCCGTTCAGATCGGAGATTCCCTGAGTCTTCGGGTCGCCGGGCCGGACCTCAACGACCTCACCGTTCGGGCCTACCGTCAAGATTGCAGGCTGCTCGGGATTTACCATGCCCTCCGCGGCAGCGCGGTGCGCAATCTCTCCCGTCGACTGCAGGTACGCCACGTCTCGCTCGAGCACCTCGATGGAGTTGCGCAGCTGCGCCTCCTTCTCCTGCGCGGCGCTGAGCTCCAGCGACTTCGACGTCGATGCAGCCGACAGGACCATGGCTAGAACAATGCCGATGACAACGATCGTGCTGGCGATAACCACCTGGGCGACCTTGCGTCGATTGCGGGGAGCCGCGACAATATTTCGGCGACCGCGAATCGACACGACCTGCTTCGAGCCGGTCCGCCCAAACTTGCGCTGCGGCGCAACGCGCCCCGGCCGCAGGCTCTTCTGCGTCCGAGTACCGGTGTCGGCAGCCGTGGACGGCCCGCGGAAGGACTGCCGGTAAGGGGCATTCTCCGTGATTGTCGTTGCCATGCTTGTTGCTCTCTCCAGTACGTAGGTTTTTGTGTGGTCAGTTCCGGCGATGTCCGGCCCTTTAGTCCGGCCGAATTCGCTCGATACAGCGAACTCTCACCGGAGCGGCTCGCGGATTGTCTTCAATTTCGCTTGCCGACGCCTTTTCCGCGCCCCTCGTGATAAGTGCAAAGCGGGGCTCATGCCCGGGCAATTCCATCGGCAAGCCGGGCGGCGTCGTCGATTTGATTCGCTGCGCGAAGTCCTTCTTGACGATGCGGTCCTCAAGGCTCTGGTAGCTCATGAACACCGCGCGCCCTGACACCGCCAGGGCCTCACAGGTCATCGGCAGGACATTCTCCAGGGCCTCGAGCTCGCGGTTGACCTCAACGCGAAGGGCCTGGAACGTCCGCTTGGCCGGATGCCCGCCCGTGCGCCGGGACGCCGCCGGGATGGCGTCGTAAAGCAGCTCGACGAGGCGACCCGAGGTGGTGAAGGGGCTGACCTCACGTTCCCTCACGATTGCGGAGGCGATGCGACCGGCGAAGCGTTCGTCGCCGTACGTCGACAGGATGCGCGCAATGTCGCCGTGAGAGTAGGTGTTGAGGATGTCCGCGGCCGTGATGCCCTGGGTGGCGTCCATGCGCATATCCAGCGGCGCGTCGACGCGGTAGGCAAAACCGCGATTGACCTGGTCCAGCTGCATGGAGGAGACACCGAGGTCAAACAGGGCGCCGGCAAGGCCACGCTCCGCGACGCGGGCGAGAATCTCGGATGCGTCAGTGGCCCCTGCGGAAGGAGCAACCTGCCCGGCCAGCACGTCGGCCAGCGCGTCGAAGCGGACGCGGAAGCCGACGAAGCGATCGCCGAAGGGCGCGAGGCGCTGCTCTGCGTCGCGAAGTGCGTTGTCATCCCGGTCGAGGCCGATGACGCACAGATCAGGGTAAGTCGCGAGCAGGTGTTCCGTATGGCCGCCCGCCCCGAGCGTCCCGTCGACGACGACGGCGTTGCCCCCGAGGGCGAGGATTCCGGGCTCGAGGAGTTCCGTTACCCGGTGCAGCAAAACGGGGACATGACCGAATTCGCCTGACTTGCGATCGCCAGCGGACTTGTAATCCGGCATGTTCCCTCCTTACTAGAGAATGCTCGCTAGATTGCTCACCTGAGGACTCCGCAGCGCTGCCATTCGACTGCCATTCGACAGGGCCCAAAAGGTTTCACGTCAATAAAGGTTGCTGAGATAAAAAAGCGGGGATGTTCACAGGGCCCCGCCCGACGGAACCTGGTATCGGGGAAGTACACCAGGGGACATCGGACGGAGTCCGTGCGGACATTCCCTTTTTTAGTTGTCGCACCGGCCACAGCACGCCGCGGGCTTCGGAGATTCTCACAGCCTTCGCAATAGTCGCGTTAGCTCTAGAGAACCCCGAACAGCGATTCATCCTCGCCGTCCGAGAAGTCGGCCTCATGCTCAGCCTGGTAGGCCTCCCAGGACTCTTTGTCCCAGATCTCCAGAAAGTCAATAGAGCCGATTACGACGCATTCCTTAGAAAGGCCTGCGTACCGACGGTGATCGGCGGACAAGGTAATACGCCCCGATCCGTCCGGTCGCTGCTCGTCCGTGCTCGCTGCGAGGTTTCGGATAAATGCGCGCGCCTGAGTATTGGTGCGCGACGCCTTCGTCGCCCTCGTCGCCAGCTTGACGAACTCTTCCTTCGGATAGACCGCAAGCGAATGGTCCTGCCCTTTAGTCACCATCAGCCCACCTGCTAGTTCCTCACGGAACTTCGCCGGCAGCGTCAGACGCCCTTTGTCGTCGAGCTTCGGAGTGTAGGTGCCCAGAAACATGCGTCACTGGCCTCCTTTTCCCCGTATACCGACGACGCGAACCACGCGAAGCGCCCGGCATACCCCTGACGCTTCAACCAGCCCTATCGGATATTCACTTCTGCAACATTGGCAACCTGAACCAACATCACGCCCCACTTTACCCCACTATCCCCCACCTTCAACAGTTGAACAGAGAAATATCTCCCCCAGGGCCGCCGATCTTCGACAGAAAGAGGCGGCTATCAACCCCTCGACCTGGATCTTTACCCCCCCTCGACAAACATGGCAAAAAGTGGGGCAATCTCCCACGTACGCACCTACACTTAACCACACCTTTAACATTGACCACACTTTTAACAGTCTTCCCTTTGTCAACCTGCCATAACCCCACCCCGCCAGGAAGCCTCCCCAGAAAGCTCCTGGCCTGGAGCTTTGACACAATCCCAACCCCCGCGCCGCGCCCGTAGATTGCCACATGCCCGCGCATTGGAGCACGGTGGGGCGAAGTGGGAGATGCAAGTGGGGCGAAGTGGGACAGCATTCCCCCACGACAATTCCCCACAGAACAGAACAACAAAAAAGGGCCTCCCCGCCGAAGCGGGAAGACCCAAGACCAAAAGTCAGGTTGCCGAATTAGCGCCCCTCAAACCGGCCACGAAAGCGGGATTCAAGGCTAGAACCACGGGATGACCTCGCCCCCTTGGCGTTACCCCCAGCACCAAACGCGCCACCGCGAGACCGCGCCACGCCCGAGGCCGACGCGCGAGAGCCGACGCCACCCTCACCATGCCCGGTCAGCGCCCATACGCCGGCGCCAAACATCAATACGAACCCCGCTACCGACAACGCGATAAACCACGCACTCGCCGTAAACAGCGCAACCCCACCAAGCAACATCAGAAGCCCGAGCAGGATAAGCGCAATGACCTGCAGCGAGAAACCCCGCTTCGGACCCCCCTCCCCCTCCAGCGAGAAGGCGCGACCAGACATGGTCGAACCGAACTTAGGATCTTCAGCGTAGAGCGCAGATTCAATCTCATCGAGCATGCGCTGTTCCTGCTCAGACAGTCCCACAATTCCTCCATCGCCGAACAAAAGGGGCGTTACTTGACCCCCTAGCCTAGTGCGAGACCACAGGTCTGCGCACCGACTGTTCAAGAATCAAGACTTTCTTACCCGTATAACGAACGAGCTAACCCCATTGTTCCACGCCCCCGGCATTCATCCCGAAACACACCCAAACCACAACCGGAACGACCTAAGCTACGGCGGGAAGCACCCCCAAGTCAGCCTCGACGACCGCTAGAAAATCTTCAACGAGACACACCAGCTGGCGAGCCTCCGCCTCCCCCACCTTCCGAACCAGACCGAGGCGCAGCTCATTGCGAATCCCGGAGTACCGCTCGAAGCGCTCTACCCAGTCAACAAACTCCGGACGCTCCGCCTTGAGATTTACCCAAGCACTCTGCGAACGCCCACGCCGCCGCTTTGCCTTCCCCTCAACCCCTTGATGCAAAAGCGCACCAGCACCCCGCAGTGCAGCGCGGTACGAAAGCTCAATGCCCTCATCCGGCTCGGACGACTCAGCCATAGCAACCAGATCCCTCGCCCTGCCGAGCATATCCAGCGACTGTTTCGAAACCCCTCCAGGCGCGACAACTCCACTATGAGTAGCCGCCCGGAATGCAACCACATTAGTGTTAGCCATTTTTCAACACCCTTCCGTCGATCACGCCCTGCCGGTCAAGACACCAAAAAACTAACCCCCACACCGGATTGCCCCACCATACATTCGAACATATATTCGAACTAATTTGAAGTCTCCCCCGCAAAGCCTCACCGCACCAGGCATAAAACGCTAGGCTTAAGACCGTGATTTACAGCGTTGTACCCATGTCGACCGCGGACTTTTACCTCCGCCTCAACGAGGCCGTTTCGCTGTACATCACCGCGATGCACTACAACCCGTCCATATTCCCCGGCAGGGTCCACGAGTGGAGAAGCAGCCCCACGAACCCGGGTTTTCCGCAGTCGCCGCGGTCGCCCATCCCCCGGAAATTTCCCCCATGGAGGCCCTCCGCGATCCGAAATTTCCGCTGGTTGGCATTGGATATTGCCGGAGGGGCAGGGATACCCACTGGTGGCATCGCCAGGTTCGCGCGGGCATGGCATCGAGCGGTTGGCCACTTCCCGCCACCAATAGTCTCCTCACCAACTATGCGGAGCTCTCGGAGATCCATATTCACCCGGATTATCAGGGCCATGGCGTCGGAAAGCGGCTTTTGCGCGCGCTTCTCGACGGGAGACATGAGGCGACGGTTCTGCTGTCTACGCCCGAATACCCAGATGAGGCGAACCGGGCCTGGCGCTTGTATCGGCAATTCGGATTCGTCGACGTGTTACGCGATTTCTATTTCAGTGGCGATTCGCGCCCCTTTGCAGTGTTAGGAGTACGACTTCCCTGTGACCTTTCCAACCACCAAGCCGACGATGCAGATCGATAGGCGCCACGGGGCCACTCGCCGCTCCCGTCTGCCGTGGCCGTGCTTGCACTCGGCGCGCTGCTACCGCTGTCCGGTTGTTTTGAAGCCCAGGCGGGCATGACGATCACGGGCGACGACCGGGTCAACGGCACGGTGAGGGTCACTCCGAGTGAGTCGGCACGATCGCAGTTTGCCCAGTGGAAGGCCCCTGCGGAATTCGGCGACCGGGTCACGGTTCGTACGCTGGACAGCCAGTCCGGCCGCATGGAGATTTCCTTCTCCGAGCTGCGCTTCAACGAAGTCAGCGACACCGTGCGGGCGCTTTCCGACGACTCGATTGCCATCGACATCGACCGCACCAGTGGCGACCAGATTTCCGTCAACGGCAGCGTCGACTTGCGTCGCATGCCGGACGCGAAGGTCGACCTGTTAGTCACCTTCCCGGAGGAGGTCACCAACTCCAACGGACGTTCGAGCGCACCCAACCAGGTTGAGTGGCAGTTCAGCGCCGGGGAAAAGCACTCCATGTGGGCCTCGTCCCCCGCTGGCGCGACAAAGTTCAACCAGTTCCTTATCTTCACTGCGGTGGTCGTGGCCGTCGGAGTACTGGCGTCCGCGCTCGGGGCGCTGTGGGCGCGAAGGATCCGCGATATGCAGGAGCTTTAGAGTGGCAATGCTCTAGAAGCCCCCGCGGAGCATGTCCTGACCGGTCCCCCACGCAGGGGCCATCCCCAGGTTGTGCAAGACCTCCTGCGACGCCCGAGCGAAGTTCATGGTCATAAAGTGCAGGCCAGGTACGCCCTCGGAGATCAGGCGCTCCGCCATCGACGTGGAAATGTCGATTCCCACCTTGCGGATCTCATCTTTGTTGGCCTGCTCGTCTCCCGCAGCCGCGGCGACGAGGCGGGACTCCAGGTCCGCCGGCAGCTTTGCTCCGGAGAGCTCCACCTGTTTGCGCACTGAGCGCAGCGACGTAATCGGCATCAGGCCGGGGATGATTGGCTTGGCCCCGTGCTCCGGATCGGCGGCAGCCAAGCGGTCACGCAGGCGCAGGTAGTGATCGACGTCGAAAAACATCTGGGTAATTGAGTACTCGGCACCCGCGCGCAGCTTCGCCAGCGTGTACTTGGTGTCGTGCTCGAGGTCCGGGGAACGGTAGTGCCCCTCGGGGAACGACGCGATGCCGATTTCAAACTTCTCAAACTCCCGCTCGCTCTTGATCAAGTCGATGAGCTCGCTGGCGTAACGCATGCCGCCCTCCGTCTGAACCCACGGCCCCAGCGGGTCCCCGGGCGGGTCGCCCCTAAGCACCAGCAGGTTCGTCAAGCCACTGCGCAGGTAGGATCGGAGGATCTCGCGCAGCTCCTCGACGGTGTGCTCCACGAGTGTCAGGTGCACCAGAGTCGTCAGCGGCTGCTTGGATACTCGCTGCGCGATGCGAAGGGTTCGGTCGCGACTCGACCCACCAGCGCCGTAGGTCACGGATGCGAACGAGGCCCCGAGATCGTGGAATGCCTCGGCGGCACGGAGTAGACGCTGCTCGGCGGCGTCATCACGCGGAGGCATGAATTCCACGGAGAAGGGAATGCTGCCGGCGCTCGGCATTTCAAGGGCCTGCCGGATTGGTACCTGGCGACCGGGAGTCGGTGGCATCGAAGAGGACATAGTCAAACAGTTTAAGTGGTGACCTATTCTTAAGTGAGTATTACCCGAGTGAGTATGACCCGAGTAAGCACTTACCCGCCCCCAGTACCCGTCCCCGACGAGAGGCCGCGATGAGCGATACAGACCACCTAGCGCACCTGAGCCCCCGGGAAATCCCCGCGGCTGTGACCGCGAGCCTTCGCTCCTACTTCGAGGAGCGAAAGGTGGAATCGCTTGACATTGATCCGGTGTGTACCAGTGTCATCGACTCCCTGGAGACCTTCGTCCTCAATGGGGGCAAGCGCGTTCGCCCGGCCTTCGCGTGGCAGGGGTGGCTCGGCGCGGGAGGAGCTGAAGGAACCTTCGCCGCGCCTGAGGACCCCCAACGCGTCCTCAGGGCGGTCAGCTCGCTGGAGCTCATCCAGGCCTGCGCCTTGATTCACGACGACATCATCGACGACGCTGATACCCGTCGCGGCGCTCCGACTATTCACAAGACCTACGAGCGTCTGCACGCCGAGAATCACTGGCGGGGCACGGCCTCCCGCTACGGCATCTCCACCGCGATTCTGACGGGCGATGTCGCATTGGCCTGGGCAGATGACATGCTGCACAGTTCTGGGCTGTCCCCGGAGGCAGTCTCACGGGCGCTCGTCCCCTGGCGTGCCATGCGCACCGAGGTCCTCGGCGGGCAATTGCTGGACATTACGGCGGAGGCCAGTAGGGACGGCCGTGTGGAGACCGCACAAAAGATCAACCGCTACAAGACCGCCGCATATACCACCGAGCGTCCGCTCCACATCGGCGCCGCCATCGCAGGGGCTCCCGAGTCGATTATTTCCGCGTACCGCAGCTTCGGCCGCGACATCGGCGTGGCTTTCCAGCTCCGCGACGACCAGCTCGGGGTATTCGGGGACCCAGAGGTCACCGGAAAGCCCGCGGGCGACGACCTCCGAGAGGGCAAGCGCACGGTGCTGGTGGGCACCGCCCTGGAGATTTTCCAGCAGTCCGCACCCGACAAGGCCCGGTTTATCGAGGAAAACCTGGGTAACGTCACCAGCGTCGAGGACATTGACCAGCTGCGGGACCTGATCGAGCAGTCCGGTGCCGCCGACGAAGTCGAACGCGAAATCGATCGCCTGAGCCAGCGCGCCTTCGAGGCACTGCGCACCGCCGATATCCCCGAGGACAACCGCGAAAACCTCATCGACATGGGCGTCCGCGCCACCGCGCGCCAGAGCTAAGTAAGCGCCAGAGCTAAGTACACAGCCAAGAAGAACCAGACACATTTACGAGATGCACATTCCGTACCGAATCCGACACGCCACGCTGCCACCGTCGTCAAGCGGTGCGCGCGACGGGAGCTCCGGTGAGGGGGCCCGGAGGCCTCACGTCGTCATCATCGGCGCCGGCCTGTCGGGCCTGACCGCGGGGTTGTACGCGATCGCTGCCGGATACCGAGTCACCGTGCTGGAACGCGAGGCCTTCCCCGGCGGGCGCTGCGCGACGGAAACGGTGTCAGCACCGCTTGCCGACGGCCCGCTGCCCGCCGACTTCGACACGGGCGCGACGGTCTGGACCATGCCGGAGCTGCTTACGGAGGCCATCGGCGCCGTCGGGCTTTCGCCGCGGGATATCGACGATTCCTTCGAAGTGGTGCCCGTGGCTCCCTCGTATCATGCGAGTTTTGTCGACCGGGGCGGGCTGGACGTATTCGCCGACGCGGAACGGATGGACGAGGAGCTGCGTCGCTTTGGCGCGTCCGCCGAGACCATCCGCGGTTATGCGAGGCTCCGCACATGGATGGAGGGCCTCTTCGACGCATCCTTCGACAACTTCATGTCCCGCAGCTTCGACCGCATCACGGACCTCTTCACCGGCCCCGGCGCGATCCCCGACCTGACCAAGCTGATCCGCCTGGGTGCCTTCGGGTCCTTGGAGCATACAGTCCGTAGATTTCTGCGGGATAGCGACCTGGCTCGAGTGTTTAGCTTCCAGGCGCTCTACGCGGGCGTCGCCCCGGCCAAGGCGCGGGCGGTCTACGGCTGTATCTCCCATATGGATACGTCCCTCGGCGTGTTTGTCCCGAGATCGAAGCGGTTTGGCAACTCGATGGGGGCAATCGCGTCCCTCATGGCCGAGGCGCTTCGTCGCGCAGGCGGCCGCATCCTCTACGACACGGCCGTGGAGGGGCTCACGCTTGACGACGGTGGCTTGGTCTCTGCCGTCAAGGTCCGCGGCAGCGGCACCGACGACGGTATTCAGGAGGTTCCGGCCCAAGCAGTGATCTGCACCCCTGACCTGCCCGTCGTCGAAAAGTGGCTGTCGGCTGCGGGGAGAAAGCCACGGCGGCGCCTGGTTCCGCTGCGCTTTTCGCCCTCGGCAGTTGTCGCTCACGGCCTCGTCCCCGTCGACGTGACCGCTTCGTGGCCCAGGCGCCACCACCTTATTTCCTTCGGGCGCGAGTGGGCCCAAACGTTTGGGGAAATTTCTTCGCCCCGCGCGGGCTCAATCATGTCCGACCCATCGTTGCTGGTGACCCGCCCGGCCGTGACTTTCCCGGAGCGTATCGTGCGCGATGCCAACGGGCGCGAGTTTGAGCCGGTCAGCGTGCTCGCACCGTGTCCCAACCTGCGCTCTGCGAACCTGGACTGGCAGCGGCTGAAGCGCCCCTATGTCGATGAGGTCGCCTCGGTGCTGGAAGGCCGTGGTCTGGTCGGAATTTCCACGCAGTGGTCGATCGGCCGCATCGATGCCCCCACTGACTGGCAGCGGCGCGGGATGGGGGTGGGCTCCCCGTTCGGGCTTGCCCACCTGTTCCGGCAGACAGGGCCCATGCGGCCGAGGAACTTCTCCCCTCGCCTGCCGTCCAACGTCATTCTCGCAGGGTCGACGACCGTGCCGGGAGTCGGAGTACCGACTGTCATGATTTCCGGCAGGCTGGCCGCCGAGCGCCTCGGGCCGTCGTCAAGCCATTAGAATCGAGGCAGGTCCCGGTCGAGCACTAGCCGGGCATTAGTACTGATATAGAAGAGTTTTAGGTGACATGAAGTTTTCTCGGAGCGCCCTGATGGGTGTTGGCGGCGCGGCACTGATCGCTGTGGGATCCTACGGCGGAGGCGCTACTCGCTATCGCGGTGGCATCGTCAGCGCTCTGGGGCTCGACTGGATCACCTACGGCCACGGCTTCTTCCTCTTTGAGACCATCATTTGGATTGGCATAGCGCTCCTGGTCGCATCCTGGCTGATGCTGGGCCGCGAGCTGGTCTTCGCCAAGAAGCTCTCGGGCCCGGACGACGCGGAGGGCATCCTGTCGGTGCTCAACCGCAACCTGATCGCGTGGCTGGTTCCGCTGTCCCTAGCTGGGCCCGTGTTCTCCCGCGACGTGTATTCCTATCTCATGCAGGGGGCGATGGTCCGCGACGGCTTCGACCCCTACACCGAAGGCGCCGCGGTCAACCCCGGGCCGATGCTGCTGGAGGTCTCCGCCGACTGGCGCAATACGACGACGCCCTACGGCCCGCTGCACCTCGGCATCGGCGATGCGATTACCTCGGTCGTCGGCGACAACATCACGGTCGGCGTCATCGCGTACCGCATCCTGTGCCTTATCGGTTTTGCGGCCATTGCCTGGTCGGTGCCGCGCATCGCCCGGGCACTTGGCGGCAATGTCGCGCTGGCGCAGTGGCTCGGAGTGCTCAACCCGCTGGTGCTGCTGCACCTGATCGCGGGGCTGCACAACGAGGCCTTGATGGTCGGCATCGTCAGCCTGGCCCTGGTCGCAGCGCTGGAGATGGAACGCTACCGCGGCGCGGTTGTCGCTGCAGTCGCCATTGGCGTCGGCGTTGCGCTGAAAGCCACGGCGGTGCTAGCGCTGCCGTTCATCGTCTGGATCGTGCTGACCCGCCGGGAGCCCCTCGCGGACTTCCGCTCCGTCGTGCGACGGCTGCCGGGCCTCGTCGGCATCGGTCTGGCATTGGTGGCCGTCATGGTGGCTACGCTCGCTGCCGTGACGTGGCTCGTGGGCTCGTCCTGGGGCTGGGTCTCGGAGATCAGTGGTAACACCAAGGTCATCAACCCGCTGGCGGCGCCTTCCGCCGTCGCCGGCGTGATTTCGGGCATCGTCTTCTGGTTCAACGAGGACATCACTTTTAACATCATCGTGAGCTACGCGCGCAAGGTCTCGACGGTCATTATGCTGGTCGGACTGGTCGCTAGCTGGTTGTACTTCCGCAAGTCACCGCGACACAACGTCGCGGGCATGATTGCCGCATACGTCGTGGCCTGCGTGTTCAATGCTGTCGCCCTGCCCTGGTACTACGCCAGCTTGCTGACCCCGATGGGAACTATTCGTCCCCCGCGTTGGGTGATCCAGGCGACTGTTTTGTTCACATTCATCCTCTCCCTGTCGTTCGCGGGTGGCGGCAATCACCGCTTCTACGATTTCCCCTGGATGATCGTGATCACGGTCGTCGGCTGGCTTGTGACGGGTTGGCTCGTCAATGGCCAATTCTCGTGGCGCTACCAGTGGCGGGAGGATGATGCCGCCGCGTCCCAGAACCGGGAAGTGTCGCGCTCGTGAGCAGAATTTTCCCCTCCGGCCTAACCTCCGGCTTAGCATCCCGTAGAGCACCCTCCGACGCGACCGGGTCGGCAGGTCTGGCGACCCCCGGCGACTTCGCGCTGTGTCGTTCCATCACCGAGGCCCACGGCCACACCTACGCCCTGGCCACTCGAATTCTCAGCCCTCGCCAGCGCCGAGCCGTCTGGGCCCTCTACGCGTGGGCCCGCGTCGTCGACGACTATGTCGACTGCTCCGAGCGCAGCGGCTGCCGCCCCGAGGCCGTCGAAGCGACCGTCGTCGGGCTGTCGACGTGCTTTCAGCGCACCGTCGCCTCCGGCTTTCTGGATGCTTCTTCGCTTCCCGACGTCGACTCGGTGCGCGACCGCGCCGTCATCGCTGCAGCTGCGCAGACTTTCATCGACTTTGATATTTCGCCACGTGGGCACAGGACTTCGTCACGTCCATGCTGATGGACGTTCCTGGAGCGGCTGGTCACCGGGCATATTTTGAAACGTGGGAGCAGCTAGAACGCTACATGTGGGGCTCTGCAGCCGTCATTGGCCTGCAGATGATGCCCATTCTCGGGACCCGACCATCAGTCGAGCGAGCGGAGGCGGAACCATACGCCGCCGCGCTGGGGCGCGCGTTCCAGCTCACGAACTTCCTGCGCGATATCGCAGAAGACCTGGGCCGTGGCCGCATATACGTCCCGCTTTCGGAGTGGGCTGCATTCGGCGTCGACCCCGAGCAGCTAAGCCACTGCGCCCGGACCGGGACGACCACCCCGCAGGTCAGGCGCGCTATCGCTTTCGTCATTGCCCGCAATCGCTCGATTTACTCCGAAGCCGCCCCGGGTATCGCGATGCTGGACGCGCCAGGGCGTCAGGCCATCCGGGCCGCAGACGTCTTGTACTCCGATATCCTCCGCGAGATTGAACGGGCCGACTACAACGTCTTCGCCCGGCGCGCGAGGGTCGGTCGCGCCCGCAGGCTCTCCATCGCAGCTCCCCTGGCGCTGTGCGGGGTGGCCGGGGCTGCCAGGACCCGAGCTGCCAGAGCCGGAGTAGCTAGGGCAGCATTTGCCCGCGCCAAGCACTCTGGGAGGGCTTAAGCTGGCGGGCTAGAACGCCGATGCCTGCGCCCGGCGCATGACCTCGCGCGCAAGATGGCCGTGGAGAGCATCGACCGGGCGCCCCGGGAGGGATTCATCCTCGGTGAATAGCCATTCGAGGGATTCCTCCTTGCTGTAGCCGCCGTCGGCAAGCAGGGCGAGGACTCCGGGGACAAAGCGAGCGACCTCATCGCCATCGAAGAAACGCTCGGGGACCTGCGGGATGTCGTCGCGCAAGACCGCGATGAGCTTGCCCTCCTGAAGAAGCGCGTGCACACGCGTGACGGCAACGCCGATTTTCTCGGCGGCGTCGGGAAGGTTCAGGGTCGGTTCATCAGGGCCGAGGACATCAGGGCACGTAGGAATCTTTCTCACAGAGCACACTTTAGCCCACTGCAGTGCGAAGCTTTTTCAGTCCGGTCATCCCCATATACTTGTGGACACAATCAGCGTCATTCGAATTGCCCGGATACTGGAGTTAGTCGGATGCTGGGGTTAGTCGGATGCTGGAGTTGAAGTTGGAAAGGCAAGGTTCCGTTCATGGCGCAAGTTTTCGAGGGTGACGTACTCGATGAGCGCTACCTCATTGGTGCAACAATCGCGCGCGGAGGCATGAGTACGGTCTACCGGGCCACGGACCTGCGGCTGGACCGCCCGGTTGCGGCGAAGGTGATGGACCCCCGCTACGTCGACGACGCCTCCTTCCGCGCCCGCTTTGAGCGGGAGGCCCGCGCAGTCGCCCATCTCAACGACGAGTCTCTGGTCAACGTCTACGACCAGGGAACGGACCGAGCCGGCCACGTCTTCCTCATCATGGAATTCGTTGACGGCGGAACGCTCCGGGAGCTGCTGCGCGAACGCGGCCCGATGCCCCCGCACGCCGCCACCGCCGTGATGCGGTCGGTGCTGCGGGCATTGTCTGTGGCGCACTCCCGCGGGATGGTTCACCGCGACGTCAAGCCGGAAAATGTCCTTATTTCCTCGACGGGCAAGGTGAAGCTCGCGGACTTCGGCCTGGTGCGGGCCGCAGCGGATGCGAAGCTCACGTCGAACTCCGTCATCGTGGGCACCGTGGCCTATCTGTCTCCGGAGCAGGTCACCGGGCACACCATCACACCGGCCTCCGACGTCTACTCCGCCGGCATCCTGCTCTTCGAGCTCCTGACCGGCTCGACCCCGTTCACCGCCGATTCTTCGCTCGGCGTCGCCATGAAGCGCCTGAGTGAGGACGTCCCTCCCCCGTCCGAGCTAATCGACGGCGTCCCGGCCGAGTTCGATGAGCTGGTAGCGACCGCGTGCATGCGCAACCCCGCCGATCGGTTCGTCGACGCCGTGGAGTTCGCCGAGGCCTTGGACGACGTCGCGGTCGAGTTAGCGCTGCCGCCCTTCCGGGTCCCCGCACCGACCGACTCCGCTGCTGCACAGGCTGCCGCCTCGCCAATGCCGACCCCGCGCTCGCAGACCTCCGGGCTCCCCAGCTCGGGCGACTTCGGCACCGGAAACTTTGGGGCCGGCGACTTCGGGACCGAAGTGCTGCCCGCCGCAAGAGAGGGCCAGTCGTTCGCGGAGGACGCACCGAATAACTTCGTCGACCCCGCAGGTCCGCTCGTTCCGATGCCGACCGGTTTTCCAGCGAACTCCCCGACGCGACCGGAGCCACTGCCTGCGCGCGAATACCGCGAATACCCGGAGCCTGAGCCATTGCCGAACACTTTTGCTCCGAGATCCCCGGACCAGGCCGCAGGCCCGTCCCGCCCCACCGCGGCGGACGCCAGCGAACCCGGCGCGGCTGCGCGCTCTGGATAATCATCGCGCTACTGGCGACCCTCGGCATGGGGCTCGGGTCCTGGTGGCTCGGCTCTGGCCGTTACGGTGAGGTCCCGTCCATCACGGGCCTGTCCCAACCGCAGGCTATGACGGTTCTCAGCGACGCCGGGTTCGAGCCCGTCGTCGACAAGCGCTACCACAACACGGTGGCCGCGTCGCAGATCATCGGCTCGGAGCCACCGACCGGGGACCAGGTCGTTCGAGGCGATGCTGTGAGGATTCTGGTCAGCCTCGGGCGGCCGACCGTCCCGGCCTATCCAGCGAATCACTCTCCGCAGGCCTTCAGCTCCGCACTGTCGGACAGGACGCTGACGGAGAAGGTGGGGCCTCCGGTCTACTCGGATGACGTAGCAACCGGGGGCCTCGTTCGCTCTGAGCCAGCCCCAGGGGTCTCAGTGGACGTCGGTTCCGTCGTGACGGTGTACTACTCCAAGGGGCAGGCCCCGGTGACGGTCCCTGACGTGGTCGGGCTGAGCGAAGAGGCCGCGCGAAAGCGCCTCGAAGCCGCCGGGCTCGTCGTATCGGACGTGCAGAAGAAGTTCTCCGCCGACGCGAAGGCCGACGAGGTCCTCGCCGTCTCGCCGGATGTTGGCGCTGGGCTAACCCGAGGAAGCAGCGTCGTGCTCACTGTCAACAACGGCATTGAAGTGCCCCGCGTGGTCAACCGCAAGGAGTCGGATGCACGGCGTGTACTCGAGCGCGCGGGCATCTCGGTGGCGGATGTACGAGATGCAGGGCGCTCGTCGCGCCCAAACGGCGTCGTCGAATCGGTATCCCCGTCAGAAAACGCACTGGTCGATCCGGCCAACCCCTCGGTCATTCTGTACGTCTCGCGCCGGGTGGAGGTTCCCCGCCTGATCGGCAGAACCGTCGAGCAGGCGCGTCGGGAAGCGGAGAAAAACAACCTGCAACTGCGGATTGACGGCGATGCCTCGGACTCCGACCGCGTGTTCTTGCAGTCACCGCGCCCGGGCGCGGACGCAAAAGCCGGCGACGTGGTCACAGTTCAAGCTCTGTAGATCAAGCTCTGTAGATCACGCCGCCGGCAGGGGCTGGCCGGGGACTGAGTTGCCGAGGCCCTAGTTGTTGGGCCCCAGTTGCCGAACTACTAGTTGCGCAGCATCTCCGCGACCAGGAACGCCAGCTCCAGCGACTGCTGGGTGTTCAGGCGCGGATCGCACGCGGAGGCGTAACGGCCCGGCAGGTCGACATCGGAGATGTCCTGGGCGCCGCCGAGGCACTCGGTCACGTCCTCGCCGGTCAGCTCGATGTGCATGCCGCCCGGGTGGGAACCAATCGCGCGGTGCACCTCGAAGAAGCCCTGCACCTCGTCGACGATGCGGTCGAAGTGGCGGGTCTTGTATCCGTTGGAGGCATTGTAGGTATTGCCGTGCATCGGGTCGCACTGCCAGATGACCTTGTGCCCCGAAGCCTCGACTGCCTCGACGATCGGAGGCAGCACGGAGCGGACCTTGTCGTTGCCGAGGCGCGAGGTCAGGGTCAGACGGCCCGGCTGGTAGAACGGGTCCAGCTTGTCGGCGTACGCGACGGCCTCCTCCGGAGTCGTCGTCGGGCCGATCTTCACACCAACCGGATTACCGATCATCGCCGCGAGGTTGACGTGGAAATCGTCCATGCCGCGGGTGCGCTCGCCGATCCAGAGCTGGTGCGCAGACAAGCTGAAGAGCTCCGGGTTTTCCGGGTCCTCCGACAGGCGCAGCATTGCGCGCTCGTAGTCAACGACCAGAGCCTCGTGCGAGGAGTAGATCTGGGCGGTCTGCAGGTTCGTATCGGAGACGCCACAGGCGGCCATGAACTGCAGAGCATGGTCGATCTCGCGAGCCAGGTCCTCGTACCGAGCACCCGCCGGCGAGCTGGTGACGAACTCACGGTTCCACTCGTGCAGGCGGTGCAGGTCGGCGGTGCCGGAGGAGGTCAGGGCGCGAACCAGGTTCATCGCGGCCGACGCGTTCGCGTAGGCGCGCACCATACGAGCCGGGTCATGAACGCGGGCCTCTTCGGTCGGCTCCACGCCGTTGACCATATCGCCGCGGTAGCTAAGCAGGCCGTCGCCATCGATGTCCTTGGAACGCGGCTTGGCATACTGGCCGGCGATGCGGGCCATCTTCACGACCGGCGTCGACGCACCATAGGTCAAAACAACCGCCATCTGCAGCAGCGTCTTGATATTGGCCCGAATGTGAGGCTCAGTGTTGGACTCGAAGGTCTCCGCACAGTCGCCGCCCTGGAGCAAGAACGCCTTGCCGTTGGCGACGTCGGCAAGCTCCTGGCGGAGCTTGCGCACCTCCGGCGCCACCACGATCGGCGGCACGGATTCGAGGATACGACGCACATTAGCTGCGGCGCGGGGATCCCAGCTCGGCTGCTGCAGGGCGGGGCGCGAAATTACGTCTTCGAAGCGCTCCGCCATCTCGCCGGGAAGCGGCGGCAGATCGGGCAGGTCGTCTACGGGGAGGTCAATTGTCCAACTCACAAGTCGTTATTGTAACCACTTGTGTCCAGCTCCGTTAGTCGATAGGCATTACCTTGGCAATTCGCTGGAATTTGACCAGGTTATGCTTCGCGTCCGCCAGAGCGTCGTGTTTTCCATCCTTCTGGCGCGGCAGCCTCGGCTTTCCCGCCATCTCCCAGTATTGCTTCAGCTCCCGGGTATAGCGCGGCAGAATCTGCGGCAGCTTCGTCATATCCCCCCAGAGCTGCGCGAATGCAATGTGGTCGTAGGCCCCGACCCACGCCCACAGCTCCGGACTCCCGGTACCGGGCGCGGTCAGAAACTCGAAGAGCTCCTGACGGATCGTCTCCCTGTTCTTCCAAAGTGGCGACGACGGATTCGGCAGCTGATTGAGCACGTTAGCCCGGACCCACGCTCCAGCTTTGCTCGCGTCGAACTCCGTCGACACCGCGTAGAACTCCCTGCCATCTTCAGCGACGACGCCGATGGACACCAGGTCAATCGTCGTTCCATCCTCGATGAATTCGGTGTCGTAAAAATAGCGCACGTGGGAGTCCTCTCCAACCCTAGAAATCGAACACTATCTTAGCGAGCAGGGTTAGAAGAACCGACGACCGGTCGGCTTAGGGCCCGGAGCGGGAACGGTCAGCTCACCGCCCGGCTCGGTGCCCTTCGGGTAGCCCTCCCCAGCAGCCAGCGACTTCTTGACGTCAGCGGCATAAGCATTGACGTACTCCTGCCCCGAGAGCTTTTGAATCTCCACAATGAGGTCATCGGTGAGCGCGCGGGCCGCCGCGTAGTCATCGCCGTATTCGGCGGCGTACTTCGCCGGATCAATAGGATCGCCGATGACCACGCCCACGCGCGCCGGCCGCGGAATCCACGATCCAATCGGGTTCGCTTTCTCAGTATCAATCATCGCCATGGGGAAAACCGGCACGCCGGTCTTCAGAGCGACCCGGGCCGCGCCGGTCTTGCCGCGGTACAGGCGCCCGTCGGGACTGCGCGTACCCTCCAGAGAAATACCCAGGAGATCGCCGCGAGAGAGGACCTTGACGCCGGCGTTCAGCGCATCGCGTGCGGCGTCGCCCGAGGTGCGGTCAATGGGAACCTGGCCCACAGACGTGAAGAAGAACTTCTGGATTCCGCCCACGAACCCCGGGGTGTTGAAGTATTCGGCCTTCGCGAGGAAGGTCAACTGTCGGCGGCACACGAGCGGAAAGTAGAAGTGATCCATCACAGCGAGGTGATTCGACACCATCAGCGCCGGGCCATCGGCTGGAATCTTGTCCCCACCGATGTAGAAAGGCCGGTTATACACGCGCAGCCACGGGCCGATGAGGATGTACTTAAAGAACTTGTACCAGCGATTATTCACGTAAAGAAACTATACATGCTCGGCCTACGGCCACCGCGTCACGAACCGCCGATTCCCCTAATCGGGGAACCCAATCCGGGGACTATTCCGAGACAAGGCCAGAAGTTGCCACCGCAGAACGCGCGATATCCGCGACGCCGATCATCCCGGCATCGGCACCTAGCTCCGCGATTTTCACCTCCGCCAAGGGGCGATGCCCCGCGCCGGTGATCTGCCGGGCGAACTCCTCCTTCGCCGCGTCCAGATAGAGATCCGCGGCCGAGGCCACCCCGCCACCGATCACGATCAGCTCGGGATCGAAGACATCACCCACCATCGACAGGCCTCGGCCGAGCCACCGCGAAAAATCATCAACCGCGGCCTGAGCAAGGGGGTCTCCCTTCCTCGCCGCCGCGACGACGTCCGTCCCCGTGACGCTGCCGGCGGCCAGGCCGTCGGCAAGCGGAGAGCCAAACTCACCCGACGCGGCGAGCTCTGCGGCGGTGGTGACCAGGGCGGTGCCTGAGCAGTACCGTTCGAGGCAGCCCTTCTTGCCGCACGAGCACTCGCGGCCATCCGGAACCACGGTGAGGTGGCCGAATTCCGGCGCCGTGCCGTACGCGCCGCGGTAGATCTTGCCGTCCTGCATCATCGCGCCACCGATGCCCGTGCCCAGCGCGAAGAGGACCCAATTGTCCGCGCCGCGCGCCGCGCCGAAGCGATACTCGCCCCACGCAGCAGAATTGGCGTCGTGCTCCAACTGCAGTGGCCGAGGAAGAAGCAAGGACAGACGCTTGACAACATTGGCATCTCGCCAGGGCAAATGGGGCGCAAAGCGGACTGTTTGCCGCTGCGCGTCAAGGAATCCCGCGACCGCGAGACCGATCGCGCTCACCTCGGGAAAACGCTCAATGAGGCGCTCCGACGTCTCGATAATCCCCCGCTCGATAGCGTCAACGCTGCCGTCGGAGCTGGTCTGCTCCCGGCACAAAATCTGCCCCGACGCGCTCACAACTGCTGCGCGGAGGTTCGTTCCACCGATATCGAACCCGATGGCCGGCGGCGTCAGCGCTGCTGTTTTCGCGCAACTGCGCAGGAGGATTCTCGGTGGACATAAGAAACCATTATAAGGAACCGGCCTAGAAACCGAGAATTTTCCGAAGCCGCGCAGCCATAACGTCCCAGGTCCACTCGGACTCCACGTAGCGCCGACCGCTCCGCCCCATCTCCGCCGCCGCCTTCGGATCCGACAAAACGGTGAGCAGCCCGTTCGAGACGCTGCGCGGGCACGTCCCGTCAACGACGACACCCGTCGTCCCGTCGAGCACCGTCTCGGGAGCACCGCCGGAATCGCCCGCCACCACGGGGACCCCGCAGGCCTGCGCCTCCAGATAGACGATCCCAAGCCCCTCCACGTCAAGTCCCTTGCCTCGGGTGCGCGCGGGCATGGCAAAAACATCCGCGGCGTTGTAATAGGCCGGGAGATCCGCAAAGGAGACCTTGCCCGCGAAAATCACCGCACCCTCCACACCGAGGTCGTGCGCCAGACCCGCCAACGCTTGACGACGCGGACCGTCACCGACAATGAGCAATCGCGCGTCCGGGTGCACCGCCAGAACCGCCGGGAGGCAGCGGATCAGCATGTCCTGCCCCTTCCGCCGAACGAGTCGCGAAATACACACGATGAGCGGTGCCTCATCCGCAATCGCGTGCCGACGCCGAATCTCACGGCCCTGCTCCTCCGACGGGGAGAAACGCTCAACATCCACTCCCGAGGGGAGTCGCTCAAAGGCGACCCCCGGGCCGAAGGCGGACGCAAAGCGGGAACGGGTGTAGCGAGAAATATAGGTAACGACGTCGCTGGAGCGGCCGATTTCGCGAAGCACGGCGCGCGCGCCCGGAATCATCGACCACCCAACCTCGTGGCCATGGGTCGTGGAGACAATTCGGCGCGCGCGGCCCGTCGGCAAGCACTAGCCAGGAGCCCCAGAGGGGCGGCTGCCCCGAACCAGACAGTGTCGATGTTCTCATCGCGGATGATCCTTGCGGCCGTTCGCGCAACATGTGGCAGCGGGAGCAGGACGCGATCGCGCATGCGGTAGACGCGGTACGGAAGCGACGCATCGTAGGCCTCCTGCTCCGCACGGTCGGTCCGGGTGGAGGCGAGGACCACAATATTCTGGGGGTCCAGGTGAGAACAGAAATCCCGGAGGTATGACTCAATCCCGCCGTTTCTCGGCGGAAAATCGTTAGTTACAAGCAGGACACGGCTGGTCACGCTCTCGCCTCCCCTTCGCACCTAGCCCGCGGCGGCCTAGTAGCGCACAGCGCCCTGGTATGGGCGCCCTGGTCGATCGACACGACCTGGACCGGAATGCCGTAGTCGGAGGCGTGAATAATCTGACCGTTGCCGATGTACATGCCGACGTGAGTCACGCCCGGGTAGAAGCCGATGATGTCACCCGGCTGCAACTGATCGCGGGACACCGGGGTGCCGCCCGCCAGCTGCGCCTGCGAGGTGCGGGGAATGGACTTACCGATCTGCTGGTACGCCCACATCATCAGGCCGGAACAGTCGAACTCGGAGGGGCCAGCGGCACCCCAGGCGTACGGGGCGCCCAGCTTTGCCATAGCCGCATCGACTGCCGCGGAGGAGCCGAGGAGGCCCTTCAGCCCCTCGGTGATCGGATTGTTCTTGGACATCCAGATCGCGCGCTGCTCGGGGCTGAGCCCCTCGACCATGTGGCGCACCTGATCGGCGCGGCCTTCAAGGTCAGCGGAACGACGGTCTAGCTCGGTGCGACGAAGCTCGAGCCCCTCAATCTGCTTCTTGATGTCCGCCTGCAGGCGCAGCGCATTATTCTCCTCTGTTTTCGCCGCGTTCTTCGCACCTGCGACGCGCGACACAGTCTCATCATTATCGCGGAACATCTTATTGATGTAGGAGCTACGGTCGATCGCATCCTGCGCGCTGCCAGATCCGAGCACCGCCGTGAGCGGATCGATCACTTCACCGCGCATGCGCTTCTTGGAGAAGTAGGAGATATCCCCAGCTAGCGCGTCCAGGTCACGCTGCGCTTCCGCGACCTTGCCGCGAGAGTTGTTCAGCGCCTCCTCGGCATTGCGGAGCTCGTCCTCCTTGGCCTTGACCTCGACCTCGAGGCCATTGACCTCTTCGGACACGCCTTCCGTCTCACGGGAGAGCTTCTCCAACTCGGCGACGATTCCGTCTGCGGTGGCGAGGTCAAACTCAGAGGGCGCCGCCTCCTGAGCATGAGAAAGCGGGGCAACCCCGACCGCGCCTGCGAAAATACCGGAGATTACCGTAGCTCCCGCCGCGGCACGAAGTGCGGAACGCCGCTGAAGAGAAGAGTTGCTGGACACCTATTTCCCCATTACCCATGAAAGATAATTACAAAACTTACAAGATTGTATCAGTATCATCGGGCCCCTGACTCGTTCACAGACCCGTGTCTATTCCCTCAGCCACTTCCCGCAGTCGCCACACAGGGTCGACACCGATACAAAAAGAGCCCCCACCATTCCCAAAGAGTGTTGCCAACGGGAATCTGAGAGCTCGTCTGCGCATGAAATTATGCTATGCCGCCTGGAAGTGGCCGCCCGAGGGCGACCATCGGAGGGCGACCACCGGGACAGGGACGAAGGTCCCCACCCCTACAACCGTCACGGCAATTAGAAGCGGACGATGTTGTGGACCGGCATGTAGTTCATGGAAGCTTCCTTGACGACATCGCCGGACTGCGGAGCGTGGATGATGTTGCCGTTACCGGAGAAGATGCCGACGTGAGATGCACCCGAGTAGAAGGAGACGATGTCACCGAGCTGCGGGGTGGAAACCGGGGTACCGGAGGAAGCCTGAGCCTGGGAGGTGCGCGGAATGGACTTGCCAACCTGCTGGTAGGCCCAGGAGGTCAGACCGGAGCAGTCGAAACCGCCCGGCTGGTTGCCGCCCCATACGTACGGGGTACCGATCTGGGAGCGAGCAGCGTCGACGATCGCAGCGCCGCCCTGCGGAGCAGCCTGGCCACCAGCCAGGAACGGGGTGCCGCTGTTCACGCTCTGCAGCAGGCCAGCGACCGGGGTGTTGCCGATGAAGTCACTGATCGGATCAGCGGTAGCGGCGGGGACGGTCAGGGCGGTGACGCCGGCGACGGTTGCGCCGAAGGCTGCTGCGTTGCGAGCGAAGTTAGAACGACGGTGGTGCTTACCCATGATTTAAAACTCCAAAATCTTCCTGTTAAAGCCGACCGGGTTAGCTGACGGGTTCGGAAGAATGGAAGACTTCCTACCCTCCGGGATTTTCCCTTTGGGATTCACCCCAATTGTTGAGGTGGGTCCCCGGCTCGATTCCCCTCCTCCCCTGGCAACCAGTCGGAGAAGAATTTTCGATTAGGCTCTGTGTTTTCTTATCAATGATCGACACCACTGGAGGTGGCCCCGTTTCAATGTCTCGATTAGGTTACGAAATTGCATCAAGCCCTGTCTAGTCATTCGGCAAGTTTTCACCATTTTAGCCCTCCGTTACCGCCATAACACCCAATTCGTTACAAGGCCGTTACAATTTGACACCCCGCAGATAGCGGACTTGATAACGGTTTTATAAACAAGCATTAAGCTGGACTTTTGTCGACCGCGGACGTCCGTTACATTTTCGCAATAAAGACCCGGGCATCAACCACTGATACCAGTATTGTGATTTGGGTCACACTTACGGAATCTGGTCCTCAATTTTCGCTTGAGTAACAGCCTTCACAGACTCCCGACGGTTATAAACCGAGACGTGGGGCGCCCTGGGGCGCGCGGAAAGCGGCGCGGGCGCCCAGAGCCCCAGACACCTCCCGCGACAGCACGAAATAAGATAGAAACCGTGGTTTCAGAACAAGGTCAGCTATTTCCCCCGCGCGATGGCCGCCCCGATGGCCACCCCGATGGCCGTCACGATAGGCACCGCAGCTCCGACGAACGAGGCCTCGACTCGTCGCTTTTCGAGACCACCTTCGTCGTCGTCGACCTCGAAACCACCGGCTTGAGCGTCGCCGAGGACCACATCATCGAAATCGGCGCGGTCAAGGTGCAACAGGGCCAGATCCTCGACACTTTTAGCAGCTTCGTAGACCCCGGCTCCCCGATCCCCGAGCACATCACGGCCATCACCGGTATCGCTGACGCAGACGTGGAGGGTGCCCCGCAAATCGGCACGGCGCTCCCCCGCTTCCTCGAATTCGCCGCGGGCGCCGTCTGGGTCGCCCACAATGCCAAGTTCGATCTCGGTTTCCTCCGCGAGGCCTGCTCCTCCCTCGGACTCGCCTGGCCATCACCCGCCGTCGTCGATACGCTTCAGCTCTCGCGTCGGCTCATCGACCGCAGCAAGGTCGGCCGCTACCGCCTCAGCAACCTCGCCTCTTTCGTCGGCTCGCCCACCGCTCCGACTCACCGCGCGCTTGACGACGCCATGGCGACCGTTGCCGTTCTTCATTACCTCATTGAGCTCTTGGCGGGTCACCACGTTGAGACCAAGGAGGAGCTGACCAATTTCTCCTCCACTGTGTCGCCACAGATTCGCGCCAAGCGCCACCTCGTCGACCACGCTCCCCACACTCCGGGCGTCTACATTTTCCGTTCCGCCAATGGCGATCCCTTATATATAGGGACTGCGGTGGACCTGAGACGCCGCCTACTGCAGTACTTCAACGGATCGGATTCGCGGAAGAAGATCACGGAAATGGTGACACTCGCAGCCTCTGTCGACGTCATCGAGTGCGCTCACGGACTTGAAGCCGAGGTGCGGGAAGCCAGACTGCTTGCGGCACTGCGACCGCCCTACAACCGGCAGCGCACCGAGCCGTCGAGGGGTTGGTACATAGTTGCGCCACAAAGCCCCGGAAAATCGGCCAAGATTTCACGGTCTGCGACCGCAGCGGGCAAAACCGCCGCACCGGCCACCCCCGAAGGGAGCAAGGCCCACAGCAGTATGGGGCCGTTTCGCACGAAGGACACCGCGACAGCGATCCGCGACCGCCTCAATAGCAGGAGCGCGGACTTCCGCGAAGCGCTCGCAGAAACATTGTCTGGTGGACGCAGCGAAATTGAGGCGATGCTGGAGGAAATTGCGGCACTCGCGCAGGCTCACCGCTTTCAGCGAGCAGCCCTGCAACGGGATCGGGCCGCAGAGTTCATTACGACCCTCGAGCGACAACAACGGCTGTCGGCGCTCGCAGAGATCCCGTCTCTACGCATCGCCTACCCGGACGGCGCCGGGGGATGGCACCTGGCCGAAGTCTGCCACGGCCACTTGGTGGCAGCAGGCACTGCACCGCGTGGCAGCAAATCAGAATTCATCACGGAGCTGCTTCATTCCGCCGCGGAAACAGTTATCCCCGATTCCTCTATATATAGAGGAGCGTCTCTTGATGAGCTCGCCATTATCTGGAAGTGGATCGCCCGCCCGGAGGTACGAATAATGCCCACCGGTGCGAATCTTTCCAGCCCCATCGACGGGGCCGGAAGATACCTCCAGTGGGCTCGAGACGCCAGCGAGGCCAGGCGCGAAGGAAGAGTCCGGCAGCTGCACCCTGAGTCAGCTAGCGCTGCGTCGCAGCGGAAATAATCTCGGCGCACAAGCCGGAATCGAGCGTGCGCTGGACCTCGGCGATCGCGGTCGCCATCGCCTCTCGCAGGCTCTTGCCTCCCGACCCGACTTCCCCACGCGAGGCGACGAGTGCGGCAGCCGAGTTCAGCACAACAGCGTCACGAATCGGGCCCTTGAGCTCTCCGGACCAGACCTTGCGAGCACGTCCGCGTTGTAGGCAGGGTCACCTCCGCGAAGTGCATCCGGCTCGGCGTAGTCCATCCCATAATCGCGCGGGTCGATGACATCCTCATGGACCGCACCATCCGACACCACAAAGACCCGGGTCGGGCCAGTAACGGTGATCTCATCAAGGCCGTCGTATCCCCTGACGACGAGGACGCTCTGCCCACGACGCGCGAAGGTGTTCGCCATGGTCTCCATGAGATCTTCAAAAGCGCAACCGATAAGGCTTGCACGGGGACGTGCCGGGTTTGTAAGCGGGCCAAGGAGATTAAATAGCGTTGGGACCGCGAGCTCCTTGCGAACGGGGCCCGCAAAACGCATCGCCGGGTGATAGCGGGCAGCGAAGAGGAAGCGCAAAAAGAACTCCGGATGCTCAGCTGACGCGACCACCCCGTCCTCAATATCGATACCGAGCGCTTCAAGCATGTCGGCTCCACCCGACTTTGAGGAAGCCGCTCGATTGCCGTGCTTGAGCACCGGAGTGCCCGATGCCGCGATGACAACCATCGACATCGTCGAAATGTTCACCGTGTGAGCGCCGTCGCCACCGGTGCCGACGATATCTACTGCGCCGCGGGCGATAGCGTCGGCAAGCCCTGCCCCGGGGACAGGACGGGCGAAGGCGAGCATGCCGTCGGCGGCGGCATCGAGTTCGGCGGGCGTGACGCCCTTGGCCAACAGACCGAACGCGAATGTTGCGGTATGAACGTCATCCGATGCACCAGACATAATCTGGTCCATGGCGAAGCGGATCCCCTCGGAAGAGACCTCTTGACCGGCACCGATAGTCGCCAGGACTTCGCGCCACGAAGCGGCCACCCTGTCATGGTTCAATCCGCTCATACTCGTTCACTTCCTTTCGTAGTACTTGGTGTGGCGCAGGTTACCCCGGCTTCACGAAGACGACAGTCAACCCGTCCGCCTTGAATACGCGAGTTCCGGCATGCGCTATATGCATTTCTAAATATTAAGAAAAACATACTCGCTGTGAAGCGCGCGCGTGCATGGCGCCCCATACAATCCGCGCCTACCCCAAAACGGGTCGAGAGCGCTCATCAGTGACAGTGGCTTTGTCCGGTTGGGATAAGATATGCGGTACGCCAACTGGACGATCAGTCGACGAGCAGGCCCAGAACGCGCCGCGCAGGCCCCGTCGTAAAACACCCCCGCAAAGTTCCCGGCAGTGGGAAAAATTATTGAAATTCTCAGATTTCTTAGTTTGCGACCTGGGATTTTAGGAATTTTTTTACAAAATCGGGGGTTGCAACGTGACTACAGCTTAAGAACAGTCCATACTGTTATATGTGACGAGCGCAGTTGAAAATCAAGGTATGACAGCACCACGTCGTGCCGCGACACTTAATCGACCGAATATGGTCAGTGTCGGCACGATTGTGTTCCTGTCTCAGGAATTAATGTTCTTCGCCGGTCTGTTCGCGATGTACTTCGTGTCTCGCGCCAACGGACAGGGCGATTCGTGGGATTGGGGTACCGGCCACCTCAACGTCCCGTACGCACTGGTGATCACCGTGATCCTGGTGTCGTCTTCGTTCACTGCCCAGTGGGGCGTGTTCGCGGCCGAGCGTGGCGACGTTTTCGCACTCCGCAAGTGGTACGCACTGTCCACCGCCCTGGGTGCGGTCTTCCTCGTGGGCCAGGCCTACGAGTACATCACCCTGGTCGGCCACGGTCTTACCATCCAGAACTCGATTTACGGTTCCGTCTTCTTCATCACGACCGGTTTCCACGCAGCCCACGTTCTCGCGGGCGTGCTGGCCTTCGTCGTGGTCCTGATCCGTACCGCGAAGTCGAAGTTCACCCCGGCGCAGGCGACTGCGGCCATCGTGGTCTCGTACTACTGGCACTTCGTCGACGTCGTGTGGATTGGCCTGTTCATCACCATCTACTTCATCCAGTAGGCCGTATCGGCCGTCCTAATTTTTCGGGTACGGCCTACAGCCCATCCACTTTCCACGAACAGTCTCAAAGGGAAAAAGATGGAAAACACTACCTCCGAAATCAAGGGCACCAAGCCCTTGGCGGCGGCACCTAAGTCGAAGGGTCGCCGCAAGATGCGCCGTACTGCCTCCGGCATTATGGCAATGGCCCTCGCCCTGACCGGCGCTGGCTTCCTCTCAAATGCACTTACCCCTGATGCTCAGACGGCTACCGCCCAGAAGGACGAGGCCGCCATGATTCAGCAGGGCAAGGAGCTCTACGACGTCGCTTGTATTACCTGCCACGGTGCAAACCTGCAGGGTGTCAAGGACCGCGGTAAGTCTCTGATCGGCGTTGGCGAAGGCTCGGTGTACTTCCAGGTTCACTCCGGCCGTATGCCGATGCTCCGCAACGAGGCCCAGGCGGCCCGTAAGACTCCCCGCTACTCCGAGGAGCAGATCCTCGCCATCGCGGCCTACGTTCAGGCCAACGGCGGTGGCGCCGGCATCGTCAAGGACTCCGACGGTTCGATTGCTATGGCTTCCCTGCGCGGTAAGAACGCAGGCGCCAACGGCGAAATCGATCCGGCCGACGTTGCTCGCGGTTCCGAGCTCTTCCGCCTGAACTGCGCGTCCTGCCACAACTTCACCGGTCGTGGCGGCGCACTGTCCGGTGGTAAGTACGCACCGGTCCTGGATCCTGCTAACGAGCAGGAGATTTACCAGGCCATGCTGACCGGCCCGCAGAACATGCCGAAGTTCTCCGATCGCCAGCTCTCCGCTGACGAGAAGAAGGACATCATCGCCTACATCAAGAATGCTAAGGAAGCACCGACCCCTGGTGGTTGGGGCCTCGGCGGCATCGGCCCGGTTACTGAGGGCATGGCGATGTGGATTGTAGGCATTGTCGCTCTCGTAGCGGCCGCTCTTTGGATTGGATCCCGCCGATGAGTAATAACGAGAACAAGAAGTACAGCTCCGAAGAGCTGTCGAAGATGAGCAACGCCGAGCTCGCCCGCTTGGGCGCCGAGCTTGACGATGTGACCATTGCGTACCGCAAGGAGCGCTTCCCCATCGCCAACGATCCGGCTGAGAAGCGCGCCGCTGCAGGCGTCACCTTCTGGCTGGCACTCGCTGTCGTCCTGGGCCTGGCATTTGCCTGCATCTACCTCTTCTACCCGTGGCACTACAAGGGCCTCGGCCAGGAGGGCATGTGGCTTTACTCGCTCTACACCCCGCTGCTGGGTGTCACGCTGGGCGGCTGCATCGTCAGCCTTGGCGTTGGCGCAGTGAAGTTCACCAAGCGCTTCATCCCGGAGGAGATTTCCGTTCAGCGTCGCCACGACGGTCCTTCTGAGGAAGTTGATCAGAAGACCATCGTCGCGCTGCTGAATGATTCTTGGCAGACCTCGACCCTGGGTCGTCGTTCCGCCATCAAGGGCCTGCTGGGCACCGGCGCAGTTCTCGCCGGCATCGGCATGATCCTGCCGTTCGGTGGCATGATCAAGAACCCGTGGAAGCCGCGTCATGAGGTTGACATCACGGGTGACGGCACCCTGTGGACCACCGGCTGGACCCTCGTCGAGAAGGGCGAGAAGGTCTACCTCGGTCGCGACACCGGCGCTATTGCCGAGGAGGGCCACCACGGCTACTCCACCAAGGGTGTTTCCCGCCTGGTTCGCATCCGCCCGGAGGACCTCTCCGCCGGCGCTATGGAAACCGTCTTCCCGCTGCCTGAGGGCGACGTCAACGACGGTGACAAGTACTCCAAGGACGCCGACGTCTACGAGGCTCACATGCACTCGATTCACGGCTCCCGTAACTCTGTCATGCTGATTCGTCTCCGCGCGCAGGACGCTGCGAAGGCAACTCTGCGTCAGGGCCAGGAGGACTTCCACTACGGCGACTACTTCGCCTACTCGAAGATCTGCACGCACATCGGTTGCCCGACCTCTCTCTACGAGCAGCAGACCAACCGCATTCTGTGCCCGTGCCACCAGTCGCAGTTCGATGCCCTCCACTACGGCAAGCCTGTCTTCGGCCCGGCCGCTCGTGCGCTGCCGCAGCTGCCGATCAGCGTCGATGAGGAAGGCTTTATGTACGCCAAGGGCAACTTCGTTGAGCCTGTTGGCCCGGCATTCTGGGAGCGTAAGTCATGAGTCAAACCAAGCTAGCAACCGCTGCGACCAATATGGATGCCCGCTACACCATGTCGGGCGGCATGCGTCGTCAGCTCAACAAGGTCTTCCCGACCCACTGGTCCTTCCTGCTGGGTGAGATCGCTCTCTACTCCTTCGTAGTGCTGCTGATCTCGGGTGTTTACCTGACCCTGTTCTTCGATCCGTCGATGTCCAAGGTCATCTACGACGGTGCCTACGCACCGCTCAACGGCGTCGAGATGTCTCGCGCCTACGAGACCGCCCTGCAGATCTCCTTCGAGGTCCGCGGTGGTCTGTTCATCCGCCAGGTCCACCACTGGGGTGCTCTCCTGTTCGCCATCTCGATCATGGCGCACATGTTCCGCATCTTCTTCACCGGCGCCTTCCGCAAGCCGCGCGAGGCAAACTGGGTCATCGGCTCCATCCTTCTGCTGCTGTCCGTGGCTGAGGGCTTCATGGGCTACTCCCTGCCGGACGACCTTCTCTCCGGTGTTGGTCTGCGCATTATGTCCGCGATCATCATTGGTCTGCCGATCATCGGCACCTGGATTCACTGGATGATGTTCAACGGCGACTTCCCGGGTGACATGATCATCCCGCGCCTCTACATCGCCCACGTGCTGATCATTCCGGCCCTGCTTCTCGGCCTCATCGCCGCCCACCTGGCTCTGGTTTGGTACCAGAAGCACACCCAGTTCGCTGGCCCGGGCCGCACCGAGAACAACGTCGTCGGCGTTCGAATTCTGCCGATCTTCGCTGTGAAGTCCGTTTCCTTCGGCCTGATCACCTTCGGCTTCCTGTTCCTGTTCGCGGGTATCTTCCAGATCAACGCCATCTGGAACCTCGGCCCGTACAACCCGGCGCAGGTCTCCGCTGGTTCCCAGCCGGATATCTACATGCTGTGGACTGACGGTGCTGCCCGTGTCATGCCGCCGTGGGAGCTCTACCTGGGCAACTACACCATTCCGGCCGTGTTCTGGGTTGCACTTCTGTGTGGCATCCTCGTCGCGCTGCTCTTCGCTTACCCGTTCATCGAGGCGAAGATCACCGGCGACACCGCTCACCACAACCTGCTGCAGCGTCCGCGCGACGTGCCGGTCCGCTCCGGCCTCGGCGCCATGGCTCTGGTGTTCTACACTCTGCTGACTCTGTCCGGTGGTAACGACCTCATCGCCTACCACTTCCAGATCTCCCTGAACGCCATGACGTGGGTTGGTCGTATCGGTCTGATCATCCTGCCTCCGATTGCCTACTTCGTCACCTACCGAATCTGCCTCGGCCTGCAGCGCAGCGACCGTGCAGTTCTGGAGCACGGCATCGAGACTGGCGTTATCAACCAGCTGCCGGATGGTTCCTTCATCGAGGTCCACCAGCCGCTGGGTCCGGTCGACGAGCATGGCCACCCGATTCCGCTGGAGTACCAGGGTGCTTACGTCCCGAAGACCATGAACGAGCTCGGCGCAGCCGGTCACCCGGGTCGCGGCTCCTTCTTCAAGCCGGACGCACCGGAGATCGCTGCTGAGGCTGCACGCATCGAGCACGAGAACCACGAGCAGCAGGCTCAGATGTTCCGTGACCTCGAGGCCCGCAACGCCGAAGAGCGTCGCCAGCTGGAGAGCTAAACTACCGCGGTAGATTTTCCTACTGCGCTCAACGACAGATCGCCCCGATCAGTTTAATCGTGAGACTGGACGGGGCGATTTTCGTGTCTCCGTACCGCCTGCTGCGGCAGAACATTTCGACACTGGCACCGGGGTAAAATAGAAGCATGTCTACTACCCCCTCCCCTACTGGCTCCATGGGCGCGCAGGGCAGCGCGACCCAGTTGGTGGCCAACAACCTCAGCTTCGATTACGAGGGCACGCCGGTACTCCGCGACGTGTCTCTGTCTCTTTCCGGTGGCGAGGTGTTGGGGCTCGTCGGCGATAACGGCGCCGGCAAGTCCACATTGTTGTGGATTCTCTCTGGGCGTAGGAAGCCTACTCATGGCTCAGTGAAGCACGTTGGCGTCCGTGTGCTCGGCTCCCAGGAGCTAGAGGCCCCTTACGACTCGACGGTCCAGATGCTGATTGACGAGGCCCTGGGCCCGTCGAAGCGGCGCCTGGAGGCACTCGAGGAGGCCGCAGAAGGCATGGCGCAGGCTCGCGATGAGGCGGAGGCCGCGGCCGCTGAAAAGGCGTATTCCGAGATTTTTTCGGACGTAATGGCTCATGACGATTGGAACGCGGAACATCACGCCGAGGTGGTCTTGGATCACTTGGGGCTTACCGGCACTGCCCCGGACGGTGCTCCCCTCACCGATCAGCTCACCACCGAGATTTCCGGTGGGCAGCGCGCGCGCCTCGGCCTGGCGTTGACTCTGATTCGCAAGCCGGAGATCCTCCTGCTCGACGAGCCCACGAACCACCTCGACGAGCGCGGTCGCCAATTGGTGATCAACACCATCCACGAGCACGCAGCGTCGTTGTCGTCGCTACGCACGACCGCGACTTCCTCGACGAGGTCTGTACGGTCATCGGAGACCTTGTTCCGGGGCGTGAGGGTATTGGCATGTTCCGCGGCAATTACTCCGCCTACGACAAGCACAGGCGTCATGAGCGGGCACTGTGGGAGCACCAGTGGCGCTCGGAGGAGCATGAGCGCAACCGCCTCGAAGATGCCATTGAAAATGGTGCTCGCGAGGTCTCGCCTGGCCGCGAGATGAGCGACAACAACAAGATGGCCTACGACCGCAAAGGCGGCCGAGTTGACCGCCAGATCGCCCGTCGCGTCCGCTTTGCCCGCCAACGGCTGACCGAGCTCATTGAGGATGGTGTACCGAAGCCACCCGCGCTCCTCGGCTTCGATGCCCCGCTCACGGCGCCTCTTCCCACGAAGCGTGCGGCGTCGGGAAGCGATGAGGACTTCCACATTAAGATGCGCGGCGTCGTCGTACCCGACCGGATCCGCGTGGGGTCCCTCACCATCAGGCCCGGGGATAAGGTTGTCATCACTGGGCCGAACGGCGCGGGCAAATCCACGTTGTTTAAGACCATTCTGGGGCAGGTTCCCACGCAGGCTGGCGAGGTGCGCATCGGGCAGGAGGCCCGGATCGCCATGCTCGCTCAGGAGCAGGCGTGGGCGGACCCGACGAAGTCGCCGCAGGAGCTCTACGACCTAGCGCCGGCCCCCAAGGTGACTCTGGAGGAGCTCGGCCTGTTAAGCGCCGCAGATGCCAAGCGCCCGGTCGGTGACCTCTCTATTGGGCAACAGCGACGCGTCGCCCTAGCGCTGGTCGTCGCGGACCCGCCGCAAATCTTGCTTCTCGACGAGCCGACCAACCATCTCAGTGTCGACTTGATTGAAGAGGTCCAAGACGCAATCGAGTCGGCGGAGGGAACTGTCATCGTCATTACCCATGACCACCGAATGATCAATCGCCTGGAGGCACGCCACCTGGTCGTCACCGACGGAGAGGTGACCGAATTGCCCAAGGGGCAGAAGCCGGTCGAGTTCGCCTAGCCGGAACACAGCAAAAGGCCTCTCCCACTCTTCGAAGGAGTGGGAGAGGCCTTTTCGGCTATCTAAAATTGTGATTCACCCTGGGGAACGCGCCCCCGCGTGTGAGTCTTAGTGCTTCTCCGGCGGGGTGATGTACTGGGTGTTCAGCTTGGTGCCGGAGACGATCAGGATGACCGCGCCGACCAGCAGGAGCCAGTACGCCATGAACGCGATGCCGTAGCCCATGAGCAGGATGCCCATGGTCATAACGAACGGCCAGATGGAGCTTGCGGAGAAGAAGCCGAGGGTTCCGGCGCCGTCAGCGATCTCAGCCTCTTCGAAGTCCGAAGGGGTGATATCGGAGCGAACCTCAGTGAAGTGGAAGTAGCCACCCAGCATGAGGGTCATCAGGGCTGCGAGCACCAGGCCGGTTGCGCCGGCCCACTCGAGGCGACCCTGGTTTTCGTTGATGATGTTACCGGTGTCCTGGAGGTAACGCGTTGCGAAGATGTAGACAACAGCCATGAACGCCAGGAACACGGTAAGTCCGTAGAAGAGCTTTGCTGCAGACTTCATTTGAGAACTTCCTTTGGTTTTAGAGGACGGTTGTGTTTACTTGGCGTCCGCGTTCAGGTCGATCGTGTTGGCACCGCGATCGCTCAGATCGCGGGTGTCGGCACGGCCGGAGTTGAACGGAGAGGTGGACACTGCGTAGGCCGGCTCGCCGATGTGCTTCAGCGCCTCAGCGTTGGTGGCCTGCGGGTTCTCCTGGCGGAACTTGATGTACTTGGTGAAGTTCTCGCGGGAGACCGCGCGAATCTCGAAGTTCATCATCGCGTGGTAGGTACCACACATTTCAGCACAGCGACCGACGAAAGCGTTCTTGACCTTGTCGCTCGGGTTGTCCTCCGGGCGGGTAGCCATCTTCTGGGAGTCGATCTTCTCAATCTGGAAGATGCGGTTCGACTTGTTGCGCTCCGGGTGCGGGAAAGCATCGCGCTTGAAGAGGAACTCCGGAACCCAGAAGGAGTGGATGACGTCAGCGGAAGCGAGGTCGAACTCGATTGCGGTGTCTTCCGGAACGACCAGAACCGGAACCTCTTCGGTGGTGCCGAGGGTCTCGATCTCGTCGTAGTGCAGGTAGGACAGATCGGACTTAGACAGACCGTGAATCGGGTGAGCCTTCTTCTCCGCGCGGTCAGCGTCGGACGGAGCGTGGTGTCCGCTCTCGCCGGTGGCCAGGTCGATCTTGTCGGCCTTCTCGTTGGCGGTCTTCTCGTCGCGGCCGTTGTACTCCTGGCCGCCCATCAGGTCAGCGGAAACCTTGCCGTAGCCGAACTTCCAGTTCCACTGGAACGCGGTCACGTCGACGGTGACCTCGGGGTTCTTGTTCATGGCGGTGACCTTGTCCTGGGTCTGAACCGTGAAGAAGAACAGGGACATAACGATCAGAATCGGCAGAACAGTCAGGACCAGCTCGACCGGAACGTTGTAAGCAGTCTGGCGCGGGAACTCGCCCTTGCCATTCTTCTTGGCCTTCTTCGCGGTGAAGTTAGCCATCGAGTACAGGGTCAGACCCCAAACAATGATGCCGATAATCCAGGCTGCAACCCAGGTCCACACCCAGAAGTTGCCCATAGCCTGAGCCTCAGGGGTAACACCCTCCGGCCAGCCAAAACGGAGCAGCTTAAAGAAGCCATTTTCCGGAGGATTGACGTCACAGCCAGCAAGCAGGGCTGCACTACCGGCGGCAACGCCGAGGACGCCGAGCTTGCGGGCGACTCCGAACTTTCTACGCTGATTCACGTGTGTCTGCCTTCCTGATCCACACAATTTTCGATAACCGATTTTTGGTTTCGTCCTACCCAAGCAGAGTAGCCGATTCCTGTGATTTCTCCACAACAATATTGCGCGTGGGGTGCCCTTGAGTATATCCGCCCTAATAAAATACTGAGAAAGACCCACCTATCGGGGGTGGCATTTTCTTAGGAGACCGCTCAGGCGGGCCTGTCGCACCTTTTCCACTCAAGGCATTAAAGTGGTTGCAGCATTAACGCTCGACGACACCTCGCATGAGGAGCCACTACCCCGCTCCCCTCTACGAGCGTCGCCGGTATCTTCTAGATGAAAGGTGTTCGCACGAAGCATGTGTGGTCTTCTCGGAATCCTGACGGCCAACTCCGACGCCGCGGACTTTGTCCCCGTCGTTGAAAGGGCCCTGCCGTGCATGCGGCACCGTGGCCCGGATGACGCCGGAACCTGGCATGACGACGACGCGGTGTTCGGCTTCAACCGCCTGTCCATCATCGACATCGCCCACAGCCATCAGCCTTTGCAGTGGGGCCCGGAGGGGCAGCCCAACCGCTACGCCATGACGTTCAACGGCGAGATTTACAACTACGTCGAACTGCGCGAGGAGCTTCAGGCCGAGGGTTACTCCTTTAATACTTCCGGCGACGGCGAGCCCATCGTTGTCGGCTTCCACCACTGGGGCGCCGATGTGGTCAAGCACCTGCGCGGAATGTTCGGCATTGCCATCTGGGACACTGTCGAGCGCCGCCTCTTCCTTGCGCGCGATCCCTTCGGCATCAAGCCGCTGTACTACGCCACCACTGACAAGGGCACGATCTTTAGCTCGGAGAAGAAGACCCTTCTTGAGGCCGCACCGGAGATGGGTATCAGCACCAAGGCTCTGAACAAGCGCGCCATCGAGCACTACGTGGACCTGCAGTACGTTCCGGAGCCGGAGTCCCTGCACACCGACATCGTGCGCCTGGAGTCCGGCTGCAGCGCCTTCGTCACCCCGGGCGGCGAGGTCACCTCTACTCGCTACTTCAATCCGACCTTCCCCATCCAGCCAGTAGCTAAGGGTAAGGAGCAGGACGTTTTCGACCGTGTCGCGCGGGCCCTTGAGGACAGCGTCGAAAAGCATATGCGTGCCGACGTGACCGTGGGCTCCTTCCTCTCGGGCGGCATTGATTCCACCGCGATCGCAACCCTGGCCAAGCGCCACAACCCGAACCTGCTGACCTTCACCACGGGCTTCGAGCGCGAGGGCTTCTCCGAGGTCGACGTCGCAGCGGAGTCGGCCGCGGCGATCGGCGTGGAGCACATCGTCAAGATTGTCTCCCCGGAGGAGTTCGCGGGCGCGATCCCGAAGATCATGTGGTACCTGGATGACCCGGTGGCCGATCCGGCGCTGGTCCCGCTGTACTTCGTGGCGGCGGAGGCCCGCAAGCACGTCAAGGTTGTGCTCTCCGGCGAGGGCGCGACGAGCTCTTCGGCGGCTACACCATCTATAAGGAGCCGCTGTCGCTGAAGCCTTTCGAGAAGATCCCCTCTCCCCTACTCAAGGGTCTGGCCAAGCTCGGGCAGGCGCTTCCCGACGGCGTGCGCGGCAAGTCCCTGCTGCAGCGCGGCACTACCCCGCTGGAGCAGCGCTACTACGGCAATGCGCGCTCCTTTAACTTCGAGCAGCTGCAGGAAGTCCTGCCCTGGGCGAAGAAAGAGTGGGACCACAGCGACGTCACCGCGCCGATTTACGCGAAGTCGGCGGGCTGGGACCCGGTGACCCGAATGCAACACCTGGACCTGTTCACCTGGCTGCGCGGAGACATCCTGGTCAAGGCCGACAAGATTACGATGGCCAACTCCCTGGAGCTGCGCGTGCCCTTCCTGGACCGCGTGGTCTTCGACGCGGCACAGACCCTGCCAGTGGACATGCGCGTGTCCAATGGCACCACCAAGTACGCCCTGCGCCGCGCGATGGAGCAGATCGTCCCAGCACACGTGCTCAACCGCCGCAAGCTGGGCTTCCCGGTGCCGATCCGCCACTGGCTGGCCGGAGACGAGCTGCGTGGCTGGGCGGAGGACGTCATCCGTAGCTCCCAGACCGAGGAGCTGATTGATAAGGCCGCCGTGCTGAAGATGCTCGCCGAGCACCACCCGACCGAGCGCGATCACTCGCGCCGCCTGTGGACAATCCTGGCCTTCATGGTCTGGCACGGCATCTTTATCGAGGGCCGCATCGACCCGGGCATCGAGCAGCGCGACTACCCGGTCGAACTCTAGGCGCCCGAACAAGCCTGAACACATACGAAAAGTCCCGGCCTCCCGCACGAATGCGAGGAGGACCGGGACTTTTTCGACCCTTGTTTGAGGTCCCTACACCTGATCGATCAGTTGAATCAGTTGAAGGAGTCACCACAGGCGCAGGAGCCGGTGGCGTTCGGGTTATCGATGGTGAAACCCTGCTGCTCGATGGTGTCCGCGAAGTCAATGGTGGCACCCATCAGGTACGGAACCGACTGGCGGTCAACAACCAGCTTGACGCCACCGAAGACCTCGGAGACATCTCCGTCGAGGCTACGGTCATCGAAGTAGAGCTGGTAGCGCAGGCCAGCGCAGCCACCCGGGGCCACGGAAATGCGCAGTGCGAGGTCCGTTGCGCCTTCCTGGTCCAACAGGGCCTTTGCCTTGGCAGCCGCAGCTTCGGTCAGGGTAACGCCAGTGCTCTGAGCAGTAGTCATAGCGCGTGTCCTCCTTCTTGAAGTTCTATAAGAATGCGAGTCGACCCCAAGGCCGGCTACGTCATTGTTTATCACAACACTACTACCCGGAGCGGTATTCCCAACCTTTTGCAAGCTTTTGCAAAAATTCGCGGGCCAATTAGTGAACGCCGAACTCTTCCTTATAGTCTGGGGTCGTGGAAAATCCGTGGAAGAAGAACAACGACAAGTCCGCCGAGGCAGCTGACGACATCGCGAACACCTCGCTCTGGCAGGATGACGCGACCAATGCCACCGAGCACAAGCACGGCAGCGCTTTTACTCCGAAGAAGGGTCGACCGACCCCGAAGCGCAACGAGATCGAGCGTGAACGCGGCATTCGCCGTGGCCCGGTCGAGGCGCCGCTGACTTCGAAGGAGGCTCGCGCGCGCCGTAAGGAGCTCAAGGCCTCCATGTCCAAGGAGGAGCTCAAGGCGGTCAAGGCCCGGGAGCGCGCCGAGCGCCGCCAGCAGCGCCGTATCGCCGACGAGCGCATGGCCGCGGGCGATCCGCGCTACCTCCTACCCCGCGACCAGGGCCCGGAGCGCAAGCTGGTCCGCGACTGGGTGGATTCCCGCCGCTTCCTCGCCAACATCTTCCTGCCGTTCGCGCTGGTCCTGCTGCTGGTAATGATGATCGGCACCTCCATGCCGAAGCTCGCCAACGCTGCGTCGATGATCGCCATGGTGCTCATCGTCGCACTGGTCCTCGAGGGCATCTACCTGGGCCGCCGCGCAATGAAGCTGGTCCGCAGCCACTTCCCGAAGACCTCCGAGGGTGCCTGGAGCATCGGCTTCTACGCGTACTCCCGCGCATCTCAGCCTCGCCGCCTGCGCACCCCGCGCCCGCAGGTCAACATCGGCGACGAGATCAAGTAAGTATTAAGTAGGCAATCAAGCAGCGAGGCTTTACTTGATATGCGCACGCTAGTCCTCGGGGGTGCCCGCTCCGGCAAGTCCGCGTGGGCGGAGCGCGAGCTGCTCTCCTCCCACGGCACGAGCACCTCGTCGCCGCTGTGCTACATCGCCACGGCCCGCCCGTGGCCCGGTGACGCCGATTTTGAAGCCCGCATCGCCGCGCACAGGTCCCGTCGGCAAGCCCACGCGCGACAGTTCGGCGCCACCTGGCGCACGCTTGACGACGCCGACGCCGCCACCATCCTCGCCCACCCCACGGACCTCGGCGAGCACCCCCACGTGCTGCTTGACGACGTCGGGACCTGGATTACTCACCTGATGGATTCACACAACCTCTGGGAGTGTCCCCGCGGTTCGGTGGAGCCCCTGACGGAGCCGCTGGTTGAGGCAGTGCGCGCCTGGCCGGAGGGCTCTGAGCTGGTGATTGTCTCCCCCGAGGTCGGCTTCGGCGTCATCCCGGAGCACCGCTCGGGACGCCTCTTCCGCGACGAGATCGGCCTGCTCAACCAGAAGCTGGCGGCCGCGTGCGACCGGGTGGTGCTGGTCGTGGCGGGTTGCCCGATGGTTATCAAGGAGCCACTGGGATAAGGCGGCGAAGGCGACGCCCAACGTCCTTCGGCTGGCGTGACCGTAGCAGCCCCCGACGCTCACTGACCGCGCCCCTTTCCGGTAGCGTCTGTAGTTATGAACGCGGAATATTTTGGGCCTATTGCGCGCCCCGACAGCCATGTTGAGCAGCTTGCGCGTGAGCGCCACCAGCAGTTGACCAAGCCCGCCGGTTCCCTGGGCCGGCTCGAGGAGCTGGGAATCTGGGTTTCCGCATGTCAGGGCGAGTGCCCGCCGCGCGAGCTGGCGGATTGCCGCGTGTTCGTCTTCGCGGGCGACCACGACATTGCCCGCCATGGCGTCTCCGCCTTTCCGCCGGAGGTTTCCATCCAGATGCTCGCGAACATTGAGGCCTCCGGCGCCGGCGTCAACGCCCTCGCAGAGGTCGCCGGCGCAACCGTGACGGCGGTCGATATTTCCCTGGATCATGACGCCGAGGGCCCGTACCGGGTCCGCCGCAGCTCCGGCTCCATCGACCGCGAGGATGCGATGAGCGAGGAGGAGGTCGACCGGGCGATCCGGGTCGGCATCGACATTGCGAACAAGGCGGTGGACGAGGGCGCCGACCTGCTCATCGCGGGCGACCTCGGCATTGGCAACACCACCCCGGCCGCGGCGCTGATCGGCGCGGTGACAAACTCGGAGCCCGTCGTCGTGGTCGGCCGCGGTACCGGCATCGACGACGCGGGGTGGAAACTGAAGGTCGCCGCGGTGCGCGACGCCATGTTCCGCGTCCGGCGCCTGCGCAACCAGCCGGTCGAAGTTCTTCGCCGCATCTCCTCCCCCGATCTAACCGCGATGGCCGCGTTCCTGGCGCAGGCCGCGGTACGTCGCACCCCGGTGATCCTGGACGGCGTCGTGGTTACTTCCGCCGCGCTGCTCGCGGACCAGCTGGCCCCCGGCGCCCGCGATTGGTGGGTCGCCGGGCACCAGTCGGCCGAGCCCGCGCACCAGATTGCGCTGCGCCACCTGGATAAGCAGCCACTGCTCGAGTACGGCATGCGCCTGGGCGAGGGATCCGGCGCGGTGGCCGCACTCCCACTGGTCAAGCACGGCGTATCCATCCTCCGCAATATGGCCACGTTCGCCGACGCGGGCGTGAGCAACAAGGACTAGCGGGCCGAGCGTGCGCACTTGTGTGCTTGGCCCCTCTAGGATAACGGGAGGATTCCCCGCGCATGTCCGATAAGGCCGGCCCGACCAGGGACGATCAGCTAGAGGGCAATCCCTCCGACCACGGCAACGCGGTCGTCGAGGGCGTGACCACGGCCCTCTCCTGGCTGACAGTCCTGCCCTTTCGTGGCGCCAGCGTGTTCGACCGGATCACGGGCCGCCGCGCCATCGCAGCCATACCCGTCGCGGGCCTGGCACCCGCGGTGCTCGCGCTCGCAGTCGCGGCCACCTATTGGCTGGTCACCGGGCTTTCCGACGGCGCTGCCCCGGCCTCTTCCAGCCCCCGCAGCGATATCGGTTTCCTTGTCGTCGGCGCGCTGATTCTTGTGGCGTCTCAGGCGGTGACCAGGGCCATGCACCTGGATGGGCTTGCCGACGTCGCGGACGCGCTGGGTTCGTACAAGGACCCGGCGGGGGCGCGGGAGATCCTGCGCGATCCGGCCACGGGGCCGATGGGCGTGGGCGCGATTGGTCTGACGCTGCTGGTCGAGGCGACGTCCTTCGGAGTCGTTGCCACATCGGCCGTCGAGGCCTGGCGAGGCCGTGACGCGTTCGACACCGCCGGGGCGTGTGTGGCCTTGGCGCTGCCGTTTGTCGCGGGCCGCATCGCGGCGGTCGGCGCGTGCTGGACGCGATACCGCCCCTTCTCCGAGTCCGGCTTCGGAGCGTTGACGGCGGGGACGCAGCCGGGCTGGGTAGTCGCGGCGTGGTGGGCGGGCCTGAGCGCAGTTTCGGCGTTGTTCCTCGGCATTGCGGGACTCGCTGCCTGCCTCGTCACCGCGGGCGCTTCGGCGGCCTTTACGCGGCACTGCAATAGGCGGCTCGGAGGTGTCAACGGCGACGTCCTCGGCGCCGTCATCGAGTCGATGACTGCCGTGTGCGCCGCCGTGTTGGCGGTCGCGCTGTAATTGCTACAAATGCTCGACAGGACGCTTTTCCAGAATCTCAACGGATACTAAATCCGCTGTTCAGAGTGCTATTTTCACCCCGCCCAGCCCGTCCCCCTCCCCCGAAAGTGGTTTTTGTGCAAAAACTATTGACGGCGCTTGATAAACGGACGTAATCTGAGGGCACACCGCCGGGAAGGCGGAGTACAGGAGGCTCGTTTCGGGGCTCGCCCAAATTATATTGCGCCGACCGTTTGCCGGGGCGCCAAGAACGAGCACACCTTCTAGCCTCCCGCTTTAATAAAACTGCACCCCCAGATTTTTCTGGGGGTGCAGTTTTATTTTTGCGCCTACCTCACAGCCTTACTTGACGGCCCTACTTCACGGCGTCTACTTGACAGCACTGAATTTGTGCATCATCTGCTCCAACGGACCGCGCTTGTGCTTCTTAAACCACAAGTGTGCCAGGTAGATCGGGAGCACCACCATGACCAGCAGAACCAGGAAGAGGTTCTGATCCTGCAGGCCGATGAGAGCGGCGATGGACAGCACGACAATGTGGCCGATGTAGTACGTCAGGGAGGCGCGCCCCAGATTCGCCAGGGGCTTCAGCACCGGCGCGCAAAGCGGAACGCGAAGGCCATCGCCGCAATCAGCACCGTCGCAACTCCGATGCCGCCGATAATCTCGGTGATCGAGCCGGAGTGCGGGACGGCGACGAGTAGGGCCCGCGGGTCGCTAAGGCCCGTGACACCCATCTGGGATTCGAACGGGTTGTACGTCGGGTGCAGCATCTGCTCGACCATCTCCGGCGGCATGTTGGCAACCATGTCCGGGTTCAGCTCCTCCGGAGACATCGCCCCCTGGGCAACCTCGTCGATCCGCTGCTGGGTGTAGCCGGTCTGCGTGCGCACGAAGATGCTGGTGCCGTAGCCGAGCAGGATCAGGCCGCTGCCGGTGGCAAACAGACCCTTCATGACGTCGCCTCCCCGCCAGAGCGCCCCCGTCAGCACGCGCCCGATCACGAGGCCCGCCATCAGGAATGGCGCAAAGGTCAGGACCGGATAGAAGCCGTCGAAGAACAGGCCCTGCGCCGAGGCCACCATGGTGCCCAGGCTGAAGAAGTCCGTGAATCCGGGGACGAGGCCCTGCGCGTCATTGACCGGCAGCACCTGGCTGCGCAGGAAGTATGACAGCACTGGCAGCGCAACTGCACTCACGGCCGACAGCGCGATCAGGATGCGGGTGTCGCGGATGTAGAGCAGTGGAATCGCCAGGACCATCAGCACCGCATAGGTGCCGAGAATAACAACCGGCCCAACACTCAATGGCGCCACGATGAGGCAGATCACGTACAAAAGAAGACCGCGCTTGAGCAGGGTCATCGCACCGGCGGAGGTCATCTCGCCGGGGTCCGCCTGGCCCTTTCGCCGCGCGACAGAGCGCGTCAGCAGCACAGCGGAGACACCCGCCAGCACCGCGAACACAATCGAGGCACGCCCGTCGAAGACGAACTGGACCTTATCTGGAACCTTTGAGAGCTGCACCAGGTGCGTGATCAGCATGCCGATAATCGCCACCGCCCGCACCGCGTCGAGGTAGTCCAGCCTCCCGCCTGCCACCGCTTTACGACGCCGCGACGCCGACTCCCCCGCCCCTGCCGCTGGCGCCGGGGCGCGCCGGTGCGAATGGCGGACTGCCCGGTCATCTGTGTCCCGGTCATCTGCGTCGCTGCGGGTGTCTGTGCCGTCGCGGGCGTCTGCGTCGGCATCGGTGTCGCGGGTTTCATCGCCGAGGAAGGTGCTTGTGATTCTTCCGCGGGGGCGCCACTGCCGGCGCGGTGCTGTGGTGAATTCATACCTGCCATTGAACCGAATCCCGCCACGCATAGCGATAGCCCCCGAAATATTCTCCAGGTAGTGCCAGCACTACCGGACAATCTCGGGGGCTATCGAAAGACCGTTACTGGGCGTCTGCTGCGTCAACCAGCTTGTAGATCCAGCCGTGAGTGTCCTCGACCTCGCCGTGCTGGATGCCCGTTAGGCGCTCGCGGAGCTTCATGGTCCACTCGCCGGTGGCGCCGCCGTTGACGTCGAACTCACCCTCGGCGGACTTGACGAAGCCCACCGGGGTAATGACCGCCGCAGTGCCGCACGCGAAGGCTTCGAGCATTGCGCCCGAGGCGGCGTCGTCACGCCAATCGGTGGTGGAGAGCTTCTTCTCCTCGACGTTCATGCCGAGGTCAGCGGCGGCCTGCAGCAGCGAGTCGCGGGTGATGCCCGGAAGCAGCGAGCCAGACAGGGCCGGGGTGACCAGGCGGACGCCGGCGTCGGCGGTGTCATCGGCGTAGATGAAGCCGAGGTTCATGCCGCCCATTTCCTCGATGTACTTGCGCTCGACGGCGTCGAGCCAGACCACCTGGTCGCAGCCCTTCTCCTCGGCCTGCGCTTGAGCGGCCAGCGACGCGGCGTAGTTGCCCGCGAACTTGGCGGCGCCGGTGCCGCCCGGGGCAGCGCGGACGTACTCGTGGGAGATCCACACGGTCACCGGCTTGATGCCGCCGGAGAAGTAGGCACCGGCCGGGGAGGCCATGAGCAAGAAGGTGTAGGACTTCGACGGGTGCACGCCGAGGGTCTGCTCGGTCGCGAACATCAGCGGGCGCAGGTACAGGGCCTCCTCGCCACCGGCCGGCGGGACCCACGCGGAGTCCTCATTCACCAGCAGGCGGATGGCCTCCAGGAAGAGCTCCTCGGGCAGCTGCGGCATCGCGATGCGCTCGGCAGAGCGCTGGAAACGGCGGGCGTTCTGCTCCGGGCGGAAGGTGACGATGGAGCCGTCCGGCATGCGGTAGGCCTTCAGGCCCTCGAAGATGGCCTGGCCGTAGTGGAGCACGGACACCGCCGGGTCGAAGCTGATCGGGCCGTAGGCCTGGAGCTTCGCGTCGTGCCAACCGGAATCTACATCCCAATCGATGCGAACCATGTGGTCGGTGAAGTGCTTGCCAAAGCCCGGGTTCGCGAGAATCTCCTCGCGCTCCGCCTTGGTCCGCGGATTCTGGTTACGTTCGATTGCAAATTCCAAAGAAGACATGTTCTCAATCCTAAACCGGCATGTGGGCAGGGCACCTGACGTGTCCGGCCAAACTCCCGTGATCACGGGCGACTGAACAGCTACCGCTGAATAAAACCCCTGGTGGGGACCTCTGTCCGGCCTCATCATCGGCCAGTACAGCAGTAACCGTCGCGGTGGTTCCTACCCAGGGTGGGGGCAGAAATCCGCTATTAGGGATACGGTGGTGTACCACATACTACGACTACTAGGAGATGCGCATATATGTCAGTCCCCGCTAACGATTTCGACGGCGCCCCAGGCGCGGCCCACAACGCTTCGATCCTGGCCCAGCACCTTCCGGCTATCGGCACCCGCGTGGTCATCGAGGGGGCCACGGAGCTGCCCGCCGATACCGATAGCGTCATCGTCGCTCTGACCTCCAGCGAGGACGGGCTCGAGCTCGTCGCCCCGGAAGCCATCGGGGCAGCGGCCAAGGAGCTGCTGGCCGCTTTCGAGGCGGTCGACGCCAGCGCCAAGCCGGAGTCCGTCACCACCATTCCGGCCCCGGCTAGCCTCGCGGCGAAGTCCGTAACCGCGGTGGGGCTGGGCGACGAGGACATCGACGCCGAGGACATCCGCCGCGCATCCGGCGCCGCCGCCCGCCGCGTGGGCAAGGCGAAGGTCGTGTTCAATACCCTCGGCGCCATCGACCCGCAGGCCGCCGCCGAGGGCTTCGCCATGGGCGCGTACTCCTACTCCGGCCACAAGTCCGCAAACTCTGACGCCGATAGCGCCACCGAGACCTGCCCCGCCGCAGCCCAGCGGGTCGTGGTGCTCGGCGCCGATGTGGACGTCGTCACGCGGGCGGCTGCGATCACCGACGCAGTGGCGACTGCGCGCGACCTGGTCAACACCGCCTCCTCGCACCTCTACCCCGAGACTCTCGCTGAGGTCGCCGCCGCGCTCGGGCGCGACGCGGGCCTTGAGGTGGAGGTGCTTGACGACGAAGCGCTGCGCTCCGGCGGCTTCGGCGGCCTGAACGCGGTCGGCGGCGGGTCGTCGCGCGGTCCTCGCCTGGTGCGCCTGGTGTGGAGGGGCGACAAGGGCTCGGAGAAGACCCTGGGGCTGGTCGGCAAGGGCGTCACCTTTGATACCGGCGGAATTTCGCTGAAGCCGGGCGCCAGCATGGAGAACATGATCTCGGATATGGGCGGCGCGGCGGCGGTCATCGCGACGGTCGTCCTGGCGGCGCGCCTCGGGGTCTCTACCCCGGTCACGGCGACTGTTCCGATGGCCGAGAACATGCCCGGCGGCAAGGCCTACCGCCCGGGCGACGTGATCACGCAGTACGGCGGCAAGACCATCGAGATTCTCAACACCGACGCGGAGGGACGCCTGATCCTTGCCGACGCGATTGTGCGCGCCAGCGAGGACAAGCCGACGCACCTAATTGACACCGCTACCCTGACGGGCGCGCAGCTGGTCGCGCTCGGCGAGCGCACCCCGGGCGTGCTCGGCACCGAGGACTTCCGCGACCGCGTTGCGGAGCTCTCCCAGGGCGTTGGCGAGAACGGCTGGGCGATGCCGATTCCCGACGAGCTGGCTAAGGCGCTGGCCTCCCCCGTTGCAGACCTGCGCAACGTGACCAACTCCCGTTTCGGCGGCATGAGCGTGGCGGCGGCGTACCTGCGCGAGTTCGTCGGCGAGGACATCGAGTGGGCTCACATCGACGTGGCGGGCCCGGCCTTCAACACCACCGGGGAGTATGGTTATACCCCGAAGCGGGGCACCGGCGTTCCCGTGCGGACGATGTTCGCTGTCATCGAGGACTTGGCAACTAAGTAGCCGCTTGCTTCGCCACGAAAACGGCCCCCGTAACGAGGGGCCGTTTGTGGTCGTGGCCTGCGAAAGGGCCCGGCCATACACAAGCTGTAGTTTCAGCCTGTAAGCTTATTTGCAATAACTGTCTTTTAACGAGAATTTTACTTTTCGAGGAGTGCACAAACATGGCGACCTCTATTGAGATGCCGGAACTCGGCGAATCCGTAACCGAGGGCACGATTACCACCTGGCTGAAGAAGGTCGGCGACACCGTCGAGGTCGACGAGCCGTTGCTCGAGGTCTCCACCGACAAGGTCGACACCGAGATCCCGTCCCCGGTCGCCGGTGTTCTCACCGAGATCCTCTTCGAAGAAGACGACACCGTTGATGTCGGCGAGGTCATCGCGCGCGTCGGCGAGCCGGGCGAGGAAGCTGCTCCGAAGGAGGAGCCGGCAAAGGAGGCTCCGGCTGAGGAGCCCGCCAAGGAAGAGCCGGCTGAGGAGCCGAAGGAAGACAAGCCCGCTGCGCCGAAGAAGGCCGCATCCGCTTCCGCCACCGATGTTGAGATGCCGGAGCTCGGCGAGTCCGTCACCGAGGGCACCATTACCACCTGGCTGAAGAAGGTCGGCGACACCGTCGAGGTCGACGAGCCGTTGCTCGAGGTCTCCACCGACAAGGTCGACACCGAGATCCCGTCCCCGGTCGCCGGTACCCTCCTCGAGGTTCTCTACGACGAGGACGACACTGTCGACGTCGGCGAGGTCATCGCCCGCGTCGGCGACGCTGATGCTGCTCCGGCTGAGGCTGAGGTCGACGAAGAGGTCGAGGCTGCCGAGGAGGTCGCCGCTGAGAAGGAGCCGGAGGACGCTGGCACCGAGGCTGAGGCTGACGAGGCTGAGGCTGACGACGCGGACGACACGGACGCTGGCGACGCCACCGACGTTGAGATGCCGGAGCTCGGCGAGTCCGTCACCGAGGGCACCATTACCACCTGGCTGAAGAAGGTCGGCGACACCGTCGAGGTCGACGAGCCGCTGCTCGAGGTCTCCACCGACAAGGTCGACACCGAAATCCCGTCCCCGGTCGCCGGTACCCTCCTCGAGGTTCTCTACGACGAGGACGACACCGTCGACGTCGGCGAGGTCATCGCCCGCGTCGGTAGCGGCAAGCCGAAGAAGGCCGCCAAGAAGGAGGCCCCGAAGGCTGAAGCTCCGAAGGTTGAGGCCAAGCCCGAGCCGAAGGCCGAGGAGAAGAAGCCGGAGCCGAAGAAGGAAGCTCCGAAGGCTGCTCCGAAGGTTGAGGCCAAGCCGGAACCGAAGAAGGAAGCTCCGAAGGCTGCTCCGAAGTCCGCTAACGACGACGTTCCTTACGTCACCCCGCTGGTGCGCAAGCTGGCCGACAAGCACGGCGTTGATCTGACCAAGGTTGAGGGCTCCGGTATCGGTGGCCGCATCCGTAAGCAGGACGTCCTGCGTGCCGCCGAGGGCGGCCAGGAGGCAGCTGCCTCCACCGGCGCCGGTTCCAACTGGTCCACCAAGGGCGTTCGCCCGGAGCTCGCAGAGCTGCGCGGCACCACCCAGCGTGTCAACCGTATTCGCGAGATCACGGCTTCCAAGACTCTCGAGTCGCTGCAGACCTCCGCACAGCTCACCCAGGTCCACGAGGCCGACATGACCGAGATCTGGGAACTGCGCGCTGCAAAGAAGGAGCAGTTCCAGGACAAGTACGGCGTGAAGCTGACCTTCCTGCCGTTCTTCGCGAAGGCCGTTGTCGAGGCCCTGGTCAGCCACCCGAACGTGAACGCTTCGTGGAACGAGCAGACCAAGGAGATCACCTACCACGAGCAGGTGAACCTGGGTATTGCTGTCGACACCGAGCGCGGCCTGCTCTCCCCGGTCATCCACAACGCTCAGGACATGTCCCTGCCGGAGCTGGCTGCTGCAATCGCCGATATCGCTGATCGCGCCCGCAACAACAAGCTCAAGCCGCAGGATCTGTCCGGTGGCACCTTCACCATCACCAACATTGGTTCCGAGGGCGCCCTGACTGACACCCCGATTCTGGTTCCGCCGCAGGCCGCCATGATGGGCACCGGCGCTATCAAGAAGCGCGCTGTCGTGGTCGCAGAAAACGGTGGTGACGCTATCGGCATCCGCGCGATGGTCTACCTGCCGATCACCTACGATCACCGCCTGGTCGACGGTGCTGACGCCGGTCGCTTCATGACCACGGTCGTCGACCGCCTGCAGGTCGCGGACTTCGAGTCTGACCTGAACCTCTAGGTTTCTCCTAGGGCTCAGTTCCTAGGGCGCAGGGTTTAGGACCGCTCCTAGGGCGCAGCCCCTAGGAGCTCGGGTTGAATCCCTCAAGCTCCAGGACCGCAGGCGCTAGGCCCCTCCTTCCACTCTCCCGATTCCCGGTACAAATCCGGGCGGGACGATTGGATGGAGGGGCCTTTGTCGTGCGTTGTCGTGTTTGCTCGCGCCCTCTCCGACGTTGTGCCAGGCTACCGACGTTGTGCCACGGTACACGCTGGCACAACGTCGGCAGCGTGGTATAGGGTGCGCCGAAGAATTGATTAGGGGCGCATTTTGGGCACGTTTCAACCCTCCCCTTCCAGGCCATCCATCATAAATTTACGCGCCGTTAACCTTCTGGTTACCCAGTTAAAGGCTAGCCGTTACCGACCTAAGAAAGCATTGAGGCATTGCGCGCTTTTGGGCCGTCTTTATCAAGTTATTCTTAAGTTCGAACCCAATCCGATTCCCGATACCAACCAGTATTTGGAACCTTGACCAGAAAGGCGGAGCATGTCCCCGGCTCCAGCGGAATCCAGCCCTAACCCGGGCTCGTCCACTTCAGCAGAGACTTCAGCAGCGACCCCAGCAAACGCTTCAGCAGCGGCTGCGCCAGGGTCAGGCTCTCCAGCCACGGCCACCAAGCGTGGCGTCGATATCTGGTGGCACCTCTTCTTCGGAGGCCTGCTGGCCATCAACCTTCTCCTCTTCGTCTTCTGGGCATACGACTTCGTGGGCCCCACCGCGAACACGACGATCCTGATCATCACCATCCTCTTCGCCGTATTCATGGCCTTCAACATCGGCGGTAACGACGTCGCGAACTCCTTCGGCACCTCCGTCGGCGCGGGCACGCTGACAATGAAGCAGGCCCTCGTCGTCGCCGCGGTGTTCGAGGTCTCGGGCGCCGTCCTGGCTGGTGGCGAGGTCACGGACACCGTCCGCTCCGGAATCGTCGACATCAGCGCCATTTCGGGCCTCAACCCGCTGGAATTCGCCTTCATCATGATGGCCGCCCTCCTCGGCGCGGCCGTGTGGCTCCTGGTCGCAACCCGCATGGGCTGGCCGGTGTCGACCACGCACTCCATCGTCGGCGGTATCGTCGGCGCCGCCCTAACCGTCGGTTTCGTCACGGGCAAGGGCGGCTGGAGCATGGTCCAGTGGGACCAGATCGGTCAGATTGCCATCTCCTGGGTCCTCTCCCCCGTCCTCGGCGGGCTCGCAGCGTTCTTCCTCTTCGGCGGCATCAAGAAGTCCATCCTGGTCTACAACGACAACGCCGAGGCGAAGCTGCGCCAAATCAAGTCCGAGAAGTCGGCGCTGAAGGAGGCCCACAAGTCCTCCTTCGAGTCCATGCCGGAGCACGAGCAGATCTCCTACACCAACGCGATGCTCCGCGATGCCACCCTGATGCGCGAGGCCGACTGGACCCCGGACGACCTCGAATCCGAGTACTTCCGCAAGCTGGTCGCCATCGAGGCCAAGGCTGACGACGTCAACGCCCACCGCGCCCTGGAGACCTGGGTGCCGGGCCTCGCGGCTCTGGGTTCTATCGTCATCTCCGCGATGCTGCTGTTCAAGGGTCTCAAGAACCTCGAGTTGGGCCTGTCCAGCCTGGCCAACTACATGATCATGGGCATGGTGGCTACGGCCGTCTGGCTCGGTGTCTACATCTTCGCCAAGACCCTGAAGCGCCACGAGCTCGACCGCTCCACCTTCCTGCTGTTTAGCTGGATGCAGGTCTTTACCGCCGCGGCCTTCGCCTTCTCGCACGGCTCGAACGACATCGCCAATGCGCTCGGCCCGTTCGTTGCAATCCTCGACGTGCTGCGCACCAACGAGATCGCCTCCGAGTCCGCCGTCCCGATCGCCGTCATGATCACCATGGGCGTCTCCCTGGTCGCCGGCCTGTGGTTTATCGGTCGCTTCGTCATCAAGACCGTCGGCTCCGGGCTGACCGAGATCCACCCGGCCTCCGGCTTCTCCGCCGAGCTCTCCGCGGCCGCCGTGGTCATGGCTGCCTCCCTGCTCGGTCTGCCGGTGTCCTCGACGCACATCCTGATCGGCGCCGTCCTCGGCGTCGGTATCGTCAACCGCAACGCGAACTGGAAGCTGATGAAGCCGATCGGCATGGCCTGGATCATCACCCTCCCGGCCGCCGCCGGTATCGCCGCGATTACCGTCGCTGTCCTGCGCGTCGTCTTCGGCTAGGCCCGCCCGCCTCTTCGCCGCCCGCTTTACGACGGACACGCCCCCGCTTCTTCCCCGGCCCCGGGGATTTTCGCGGGGGCTTTGTCGTGGCGGGGCGTGTCGTCGGCAAGCATTGGAAGGGCCTACGCAACCGCCAAAAAGTAAAGGCAGCGTATCCTATAGAACACCATGACTGCTCCACGTAAACCTTTTACTCGCGCGGACCAATCGATCAGGGCTTCGGACGGCGAGATTGAGGTTCGCCACCTGGGCCTGGTCGATTATGAGGAGACCTGGCACCTGCAGGCGGACCTCGCCGCGCGCCGCGCCAAGGGCGCGATTCCGGATCAGATTCTTGTCCTTGAGCACCCGAGCCTCTACACGGCTGGAAAGCGCACGCAGCCGGAGGACCGGCCCACGAACGGCCTGCCTGTCGTCGACGTCGACCGCGGCGGCCGCATCACCTGGCACGGGCCGGGCCAGTTGGTGATGTACCCGATCATCAAACTGGCGGAGCCGGTCGACGTGGTCGACTACGTCCGGCGCCTGGAGGAGGCGCTCATCCAGGCGGTGCGCCGCAGCGGCGTCGCGCAGGCGGGTCGCATCGACGGACGCTCGGGCGTGTGGGTCCCGGCGTCGGAGGGGCGCCAGGACCGCAAGGTCGCGGCTCTGGGCATCCGCGTCACGCACGGCGTGACCATGCACGGCCTCAGCCTGAACTGCGATAACACGATGGAGTTCTACAACTACATCGTCCCGTGTGGCATCTCGGACGCGGGCGTGACCACCCTGTCCGCGGAGCTGGGCCGGGACGTGCCCGTCGCGAGCATGGTCGAGCCCCTTCTGGGAGACCTCCGCGACGCGCTCGAGGGCCGCCTGACGGTCGCGGACCACTCCTTCGGGTCGGCCCCGGACCCCACGAAAGGGTTGCCCCATCACCGCGCGGGCAAAACCCCGGAGAACGGCGTCGGCAAGCGGGAGCCCGAGGTGAGGGCGCAAAAAACTAGCGGCGACCCCGCGCAGGTCCCCACCACCATGTTCGAGTACTCATCAACAAAGAAGTAGGCTATACAACGTGACTGTTACACCAGAAGGACGCAAGCTGCTTCGCGTCGAGGCGCGCAACGCCGAGACGCCCATCGAGCACAAGCCTCGGTGGATTCGCAATCAGGTCCGACCAGGGCCTAGCTACAAGGACATGAAGAACCGGGTCTCCGGCGCTTCCCTGCACACCGTGTGCCAGGAGGCCGGCTGCCCGAACATCCACGAGTGTTGGGAAGACCGCGAGGCCACCTTCCTCATCGGCGGCGACAAGTGCACGCGCCGCTGCGATTTCTGCCAGATCACCTCGTCCAAGCCGGACGCGCTGGACACCGACGAGCCGCGCCGCGTCGCGGAGTCGGTCCGCGAGATGGGCCTTCGCTACGCCACCATCACCGGCGTCGCCCGCGACGACCTGCCGGACGGCGCCTCCTGGCTCTACGCCGAGACCTGCCGCCAGATCCACGAGCTAAACCCCAACACGGGCGTGGAGCTGCTGGTCGACGACTTCCGCGGCGACGAGGCCGCCGCCCAGCAGGTCTTCGACGCCAAGCCGGAGGTCTTCGCGCACAACCTGGAGACGGTGCCGCGCATCTTCAAGCGCATCCGCCCGGCGTTCCGCTACGAGCGCTCCCTGGAGCTGATCACCCGCGCCCGCGAGGCCGGGATGGTCACCAAGTCGAACTTGATCCTCGGCATGGGCGAGACCTACGACGAGGTCATCTCGGCGATGGAGGACCTGCACGCCGCGGGCTGCGACATCATCACCGTCACCCAGTACCTGCGCCCGACGCCGATGCACCACCGATTGACCGCTGGGTCAAGCCGGAGGAGTTCGTCTCCTTGTCCGAGGCCGCCGAGGAGATGGGCTTCGCGGGCGTCATGGCCGGGCCGCTGGTGCGTTCCTCCTACCGCGCGGGTCGCCTCTACGCCCGCGCTCTCGCCCACCGAGGCGAGGCGCTGCCCGACAACCTCGCCTCGCTTGCCGACGAGGGCGGCGCCGACTCCCGCGCCCAGCAGGAAGCTTCGACGCTCCTGGACCGCTACGGCGCCTCCGAGGACACCCCGGTGACGTCGGCACGCTAGCCACACCGACAGTGCGCTGCTGACGGTCCGGGCGGCGCCGGTTGGTCACAGGGACATTGCCCGGCGAATCACCCCTGGCACATACCCCTGGCACATACCGAGGGGTGATTGCCAAATTCGCCGGGCAATGCCCTAAAGTTGGTGACTATGGCGACCAACCCTGATCCGAAAGAAATGAAGAAGGCGCGTCGTGCGGCCAAGCGCACGCAGCGCAAGCAGACCTACAGCCAGATGTGGCAGGCCTTTAAGCTGCAGCGTTCCCGCGACAGCAAGCTCGTGCCGCTCATGGCGCTGGGCTTCTTCGGCCCCATTATTCTACTGCTGATCATCGGCCTTCTCATCGGTGGCGCGTGGGCGTGGGTCCTACCGATTATCGGTGTTTCCCTCGGCATCATGGCCGCGATGTACATCTTCACCAAGCGCCTGGAGGCCTCCTTCTACTCGGAGGCCGAGGGCCAGGCGGGTGCCGCCGCGTGGGCCCTGGACAACATGCGCAGTGGCGTTGGCATGGTCTGGCACGTCAAGACTGGCGCGCAGGCCAACCAGCATATGGACGCCGTGCACCGCGTCGTCGGCAACCCGGGCATCGTGCTCGTCGGCGAGGGCGATCCGCACCGCGTGGCTGGCCTCCTCGGCCGCGAGAAGAAGGCCCTGTCCCGTATCGCGGGTGACACCCCGATTTACACCATGATCGCGGGCAGCGGCGAGGGCCAGGTTGAGGTCAAGCGCCTGCAGCGCGAGCTGATGGGCCTGCCCCGCAACATGAATAAGGATCAGGCCAACGCTCTCAACGAGCGCCTGCAGTCGATGGACCGCATCCGCGACGCTCGCGCAAACATGCCGAAGGGCCCGCTGCCGAAGGGCGCGAACGCCCAGGCTGGCATGAACCGCCGTGCCCGCCGCGCGGCGAACCGGGGCAACAAGCACTAGAGCCACCAAGCACTAGGGCCACCAAGCGCCCCTTGGCGCCACAGCATAAGCCGACCTTCTCGCAGTTGAGGGTCGGCTTTTACTCGTCTTTGAGCGCCTTTCACCTTGCGACTACCCGCCTAAGAGGTAGGCAAATGAAGAATTGATTCAGTTGTGCCACGATGGAGGCCGTGGCACTTTTGGCTGAAAATGAACTATTGGCGCTTCTAGTCATCATGTGTCTTGGTCTGGCTATCGGCCAGATCAAGATTTTTGGCTTCAAGCTGGGCGTCGCGGCGGTGTTGTTCGTCGGTTTGGCTCTTGCGACGATTGAGCCGAATATTCAGATCCCCGCCCTGATTTATATCGTCGGTCTGGCCCTATTCGTCTACACGATCGGACTTGAAGCCGGGCCCGAATTTTTCGCTTCGCTGCGCTCTCGCGGCAGCAAGCACAATCTCTTCGGCCTCGCGGTCCTGGTCGTTTTGACCGTCGAGGCCTTCCTCCTGGTCCGGTTCTTGCCTATCGACGGAGTTGAGGGCGCCGGTGCCTTCACGGGCGCGCTGACCAACACGCCGGCCATGGCCGCGATTGTGGACGCGTTGCCGAGCCTGATCCAGGACGGTGAGAAGCTCTCCGCCGCGAAGAACCTGCCGGTCATCGGCTACTCGCTGGCCTACCCCATCGGCGTGCTGGGAGTCATCGCGTCCATTGGCATCATGGCGAAGGTCTTCCGCGTCAACCATGAGCAGGAGGCCATCGACGCCGGCGTTGCGGCGCTGCCCCTGCATACGCGCGACATCAAGGTGACCCAGGCGGACCTGCCGAGCGCCACCGATATTCCCGCCGCGTTCGGGCTGGACATCATCATTTCCCGCATCGAGTACAAAGGCCGCCTCTACATCCCGGCGCCGGGCGACTCGGTGTCTGTCGGCGACGTTGTCTCTGTCGTCGGCACCGAGGAGGAAATCGCGGCTGCGGCCGAGAAGCTAGGCGAGCTGCTCCCCGGCGACCCCACGCACGACAGCCGCCTGGAGTTCCGCCGCATCTTCGTCTCCGCGTCCGACGTCGTCGGTGTACCCCTGGAGACCCTGCACACTCGCATGGGCGGCATGCTGATTACCCGCATCCGCCGCGGCGACCTGGACATGGTTGCCGAGCCGGACATGAAGCTGGAGCTCGGCGACCGCGTCCGCGTCGTCGCCACGCCCGAGAAGATCGGCGAGGCCACGAAGTTCTTCGGCGACTCCTACAAGAAGCTTTCCGACGTCAACTTGCTTCCACTCATCCTGGGTCTGACCTTGGGTGTGCTGATTGGCCTGGTGAAGATTCCGCTGCCGGGCGGCAGCTCCCTGTCACTGGGCTCCGCGGGTGGCCCGCTGGTTGTCGCTCTGATTCTGGGCGCCCTGGGGCGCACGGGCCCACTGGTGTGGCCGATCCCCTACTCGGCAAACCTGGCGTTCCGCACGGTCGGGCTCGCACTGTTCCTGGCGGGCATTGGCACGACGGCGGGTAAGGGTTTCCAGGCCGCGCTGTCCGATCCGGCGTCGCTGACGGTGCTGGGGATCGCGGCGGTCGTCGCGTTTAGCTCCTCGCTGCTGACCCTGATTGTGGGCTACAAGGTCCTGAAGATTCCATTCGGGCAGACCGCCGGTATTCTCGCGGGTCTGCAGACGCACCCGGCCGTTCTTTCCTACGTCAACGACCAGGCGAAAAACGAGCTGCCCGCCATGGGCTACACCACGGTGTACCCGATGGCGATGATCATGAAGATCATCCTGGCGCAGGTGCTCGTGGTGCTCGTGCTCTAGCCCAGGATGACGGCGGTTCCGGTGGCGCGGTCGTGCATGCCGCGCATATCGGAGTCGACGATGGCCGGGGGAAGCAGGAACAGCGTCAGCAGGCTACGGACGAAAGCGCGGACGAAGCCGACGCGCTGCGTGCGGTCGTCGACGCGGGCGACGCCCATCTTCATCGCCCACTGCCCCGGGGTGCGGGCGAAGATCCATACGGAGATCGTGCCCAGCACGAGGAAGATGCCCAGGGTCGCCGTCGCGGTGAAGGACTGCCAGGCGATGAAGGGATCGCCGAACTGCTTCACCTGCTCCTCGCTTGGCCCCATGAAGACGTAGAGGCCGGAGGACAGGAAGAGACTGATGATCCAGTCGATGAGGATCCCGCCGGCGCGACGCAGCAGCGTCGCCTGAGAACCCGGCCCGGACTTGGTGAGCCCCAAGGCCTGGCCCGGGTAGTCAGATTCATGGTCGGGATTATCAAACTCGCCCGGAACCTGGGGGCCATCGAGCCAACTGTGCTTTTCTGCCATGGTCTAGCAGTCTAATGCAGGCGGAATTCGCCCACGACACCCGCCTGACCCCCGGGACATCCCCGGCAGTTTCCGGATTACTGCAGCGCTCGGTATCTCGCGACTCACAAGGACGAAGTGACCCACACCGACCAAACCCAGGTAGCCGTGGCAACCGCCGAAAGCCCCAGAATCACCACTGCCTGACGCTTGGTGACCGGCGAACTAGAAGCCCAACACTTCATCCCTAGGAACACAGCTAGTGGGATCAGCACGAAGTTGGCGAAAAACGACAGGATCAAGAGCATCATCCCGAGAAAACCGGCTTCAAAGTCGCCGTCACTGGCGTCTGCGGCCATCATGATCAGGATGCCCGCCAACGGCGCCCCCGCGGCAACGGCGGCAATGACCAGACCGAGCACACCTTTAGCTTCAGATTGTGGCTGCTCGGGTTGTGGCTGCGCTGCCTGTGCTGCCTGTGCTGCCTGCGCTTGCTCGGATTGTGCCAGCCCCGGCTGTGGCGAGTCAGCACCGGCCATATTGTCTGGAGATGTCATATTCGCTCCTTTTCGGAAACCACGCTGCAGGGGAACCACGCTGCGTTGGCAAAAACATGAGTTAAAGCCATTATGTTTCATATTGAAATCAATTCCAGTCGAGACTCTCCCTCGACAGAATCGGCTCCTCCTCCCGGCAGAATTCGCTGGAAGGCCATGGCCCCGCAAGGAGCCCCTCGATATGCGAGGGGGTAGCACGGGGGCAGCACTAGTGAAAGCCCTTTCCCTGGACAGCGCGGGGACGACGGAAAGGGCGTCGGCAAGCGGTGGGTGAGAATACGCGCAGCATACGGGCCACTTTTCGCCATATAGGTAAGTAGTTCCCTAAATGCGTAATTTGTTTTTTAATGCCGAAGCTTTGTGGCTCGTGCGGCCACCACGGGGAATGAGATTCCAGAATGGTTCCATATTTAGTTAAGCTAGGCAGCGTCAACCGGCCAGTCCTTGACACCGCGGCAGGAGCGCGAAAACCGCGCATCTTTCCCCTATCGCGAACCAACAAGGCCAACTAAGGAGACCGCACATGTCCTTCAAAACTCCCGAGGAAGTAGTCGCTTTCATCAAGGAAGAGAACGTCGAGTTCGTTGACGTTCGTTTCACGGACGTCCCCGGCATCGAACAGCACTTCACCATCCCGGCATCCGCATTCGACGAGGATGCGATGACCGAGGGCCTGGCTTTCGACGGTTCGTCCGTCCGCGGCTTCACCTCCATCGATGAGTCTGACATGGCGCTGCTGCCCGACCTGGGCACTGCTCGTATCGACCCGTTCCGCAAGGCGAAGACCCTCAACGTCAAGTTCTTCGTCCACGACCCGTTCACCCTGGAGCCGTTCTCCCGCGACCCGCGCAACATCGCGAAGAAGGCCGAGGAGTACCTGATCTCCACCGGCATCGCCGACACCTGCTTCTTCGGCGCCGAGGCCGAGTTCTACATCTTCGACAACGTTAAGTTCGAGACGGACGTCAACAAGGGCACCTACGAGCTCGACTCGGTCGAGGGCTGGTGGAACCGCGGCAAGGACGAGAACCCGGACGGCTCCAAGAACCTGGGTTACAAGACCCGCCTGAAGGGCGGCTACTTCCCGGTCGCGCCTTACGATCACTACCAGGACCTGCGCGACGAGATGTGCCTGAAGCTCGACGAGGCCGGCTTCGACCTGGAGCGCGCGCACCACGAGGTCGGCACCGGCGGCCAGCAGGAGATCAACTACAAGTTCAACACGATGCTGCACGCTGCGGACGACCTGCAGTCGTTCAAGTACATCATCAAGAACACCGCGTGGGAGGCGGGCAAGTCCGTCACCTTCATGCCGAAGCCACTGGCCGGCGATAACGGCTCGGGCATGCACGCCCACCAGTCTCTGTGGAAGGACGGCAAGCCGCTGTTCCACGACGAGTCCGGCTACGGCGGACTGTCCGACATCGCCCGCTGGTACATCGGCGGCATCCTGCACCACGCGGGTGCGGTCCTGGCGTTCACCAACCCGACCCTGAACTCCTACCACCGCCTGGTCAAGGGCTTCGAGGCCCCGATCAACCTGGTGTACTCGCAGCGTAACCGCTCCGCGGCCGTGCGTATCCCGATCACCGGCTCGAACCCGAAGGCGAAGCGCATCGAGTTCCGCGCTCCGGACCCGTCGGGCAACCCGTACCTGGGCTTCGCCGCGATGATGATGGCCGGCCTGGACGGCATCAAGAACCGTATCGAGCCGCACGCTCCGGTGGACAAGGACCTCTACGAGCTCCCGCCGGAGGAGGCCGCTGAGATCCCGCAGGCACCGACCTCCCTCGAGGCCGCCCTGGAGGCCCTGAAGAACGACCACGAGTTCCTGCTCGAGGGCGACGTCTTCACCGAGGACCTCATCGAGACCTACATCAAGTTCAAGTACGAAAACGAGATCGAGCCGGTCCGCCTGCGCCCGACCCCGCAGGAATTCGAGATGTACTACGACTGCTAATTCTTCCGCAGTCCTTCGCGGTTTCCAGCAGGTTTCCCTGCTAGTTCACCGCTAGTTGCCCATTGCCCGGCGTCCAACTTCGGACGCTGGTCAGTGGGTTTTTCTATTGCCGCTTTCTCCCCGCGCCAGGCCTTTGAGCCCCCTGCGGAAAGCTAGGCCAGCTAAGCCATGCGGTGCAGAGCCCTCCATGAACCGATAGTTACAATCGACACAATGACGGAATAGGCGGCGCCAGACACGCCGCACCCCCGGACACCTCTTGACGCACAAGCAAACGACGAAAGCACTCTCCCACTATGGCTTCCTCCAATTCCCTCTACCAGGCAGTCTGGGGCACCGCAGACACGTACTTGCGTGGCACGGTCTCCCGCCAGAACTACGGTGACTACATCTTGCCGTTCACCGTGCTGCGCCGCCTGGAGTGCGCACTCGAGGGAACGAAGGCCGAGGTCCTCGCCACCGTCCAGGCTGCCGAGCACATGCCGGACCACCTGGTCGACGCCATGGTGTTGGCAAAGCACAAGTTGCCGTTCTATTCCGCGTCTCCGCTGTCGTTGGCGGTTATTGCCGCATCCGATGACAACGTGATGGCGGGCATGCTGGAGTACCTCGATTCCTTCAACGACACGGTGCGCGAGGTATGGAAAGCGTTTAAGTTCCCCGAGCTGTTGCAGACCTTGGAGGAGGGCAACATCCTATGGGGCGTTGTTTCTCACTTCGCTGGAATTGACTTGTCCGACGCAGCCCTGTCCAAGGGCGCCGACGATAGCGCCGAGAACGCCATGGGTGACCTCTTCGAGGACCTGATGTACCGTTCCTTCTCCGAAAACGGTCAGGTCGCCGGTGAGTACTACACCTCACGCGAGATTATCCGGCTGATGGTTGATGTTCTTCTGAACTCCGACGACGAGGGGCTGCAGGGCAAGGCCCCGGCACGCACTGTCTACGATCCCGCCGCCGGTACCTGTGGCATGCTGCTTGTGGCTAAGAACGCGATGGAGGAGCTCAACTCCAACATTGAGGTTGGCCTGTTTGGGCAGGAGATCATGCCGAAGTCCTACGCTCTCGGCCGCTCTGACTTGATTATGTCCGGCGTGGACCCCAACGCTTTGCAGTTTGGTGACACTCTGGCCAACGACATGTACGCGGGACAGCAGTTTGACTATGTCTTGTCCAATCCGCCGTACGGCAGCGACTGGAAGAAGTCGAAGGACGTGGTGACGGAGGAGTCGAAGCGGGAGGGCTCGCGCTTCTCACACGGCCTGCCGCCTGTTTCCGATGGCCAGATGCTGTTCCTCTGCCACGTTGTGGACAAGCTCAAGAAAGCTGAGGGGGGGGGAGCACCAAGGGTGGCCGCGGCGGTGTAGTCACCAACGGGTCCCCACTATTTACGGGCAACGCGGGCTCCGGCCCTGACCAGATCCGCCAGTGGCTGATTGAGGGCGATTACCTCGACGCCATCATCGCCCTGCCGACGGACATGTTCCACAACACCGGTATTGCCACCTACGTCTGGATCGTGGACAAGAACAAGGAGCCGCGCCGCAGGGGCAAGATTCAGCTGATTGATGCGACGAACCAGTGGACGCCCATGCGCAAGTCCATGGGCAATAAGCGGCGCTACTTCGAGAACACTGACCGCGCGGAAATTGCGAAGTGGTACTCGCAGTTCAACGAGGCCGACCCGGCGGTGTCCAAGATTGTCACCGCCACTGACCTGAGTTTCTACGACGTTCCGATGTTCCGCGTCAAACGCTTTGCGACGCTGATCACCGACGACACGGTAGCTGCTGCCATGTTCCACAAGCAGGCTCTGACCGGCCATGAGCAGATTATTCGCTCGTGCGAGGGCGTGGCGTGGAATGACCTGCCCGCGTTTTTGAAGAGTGAGGCGAAGAAGGCGGGCCTCAAGATGGGCGCTCCGCTGCTTGGGCACATCATGGCCGCGCTTGCCGACGACGACCCGAACGCGCCGGAGGCTATTGACCACAAGGGCAACCCGGTTATTGATACCGCCTCTAAGTTCGTCGAGCGCGTTCCCCGCGGCGAGGATATTGAAGAGCACATGCAGCGGGAGGTCTACCCCTTCGCCCCGGAGCTGAAGTGGAACGAAGACGACGTGAAGGTCGGCTACGAGATCCCGATGACGCGCCTGTTCTACAAGCCGGAGGAAACGGAGACCCTGGAAGAGCTCGACCGCAAGATCGACGAGAAGCTGTCACTGATCCAGAAACTGCTGGCGGAGGTGCAGAGGTAATGGCTGGTACCATAAGTCTCTTTCACGTAGCCGAGGTTAATCCTCTGACACCACAGTTCAAAGAACTACCCGACGGTAGCGAGGTCCCGTTCATGCCCCTAGAGAACATCTGGGCATACGGAAAAGCCAACCAATCTGAAAGAAAAGTCTGGAAAAAATCTGACACTAGTTACACCCAGTTCGAAAACGGCGACCTTCTTGTCCCCAAAGTCACACCCACCGTATTTCACGGGCGCTCCATGATTACCGATATCGACTCCAAAATTGGGTTGGCTACATCGGAAGTTCACGTACTTCGGTGCAAACCCGGAGTAGAACCGAGATGGGTATTGTTCAACCTCCTGTCCGGTAAATTTCTAGACGAAGCGCGAGGGGCTGTCTACGGCGTAGGCGGATTGCAGCGCATCTCGACTCAGTATCTACAAAGCTACAAACTAGCGAATTTTTCTCTCGGCACGCAGCGTCGTATCGCGGACTATCTCGACGCAGAAACCGCGCAGATTGACGCGCTCGTAGCTGAGCTGGACGAGTACGTGGAGCTGCTGGAGAATCGAAAAGACCAGATTATTGAATCTCAGCTGCAGGAATTCCACGCGCCCCTTTGTGCCGTTGGCTTCATAGGCGACGTGTTGCTTGGAAAAATGGTCAATTCACGCCCGACTACTAATACCGATGAGCTGCGACCTTACCTTCGTGCGGCACATGTCCAGCCACGGGGCGTAATGGATTTCTCTGTGCAAGAAAAGCAGATGTGGTTCACGCCGACCGAGGTTAAAAGATTAGACCTACGAGCAGGTGACGTCGTAGTTGTTGAAGGCGGTGCTGGCTATGGCCGAAGCAGCTGTTTGCAGGAAGACTTGCACGGTTGGGGCTTTCAAAATTCAATCAACCGTATTCGTCCACTACCCGACCGTGCACGTGGCGAATTTGTGTCATTAATGATTAATCGGGCACTAAGTCGTGGTGAAATTTCCGTTGCAGCAAACATGGCGACTATTCCCCACTTCACGGCAGAAAAATTGGCGAGATTCCGCATACCGATGCCGTCGGTAGGGGACCAAGAGAAGTTCCTAGCCTACGTGCTTGACGAACTCGCCCGCACCGACACCATCATCACCGAGTGCCGGGAGTTGAAGGAGCTGCTGCTCAAGCGCCGCCAGGTGCTCATTACAGACGTCGTGACCGGAAAAGTGGAGGTCTAAGCCATGACGGACTCACTGGTAGAAAATTCACTGGCGAACAAACTTGACGTGCCAAGTTACCTTGAAAAAGACTTCGAGGACGCCATCGTCACCAATCTGCACGAGGCCGGTTGGGTCCACGACCCTTCCAACGAACAGTGGGACGTCGCCCGCGCCCTGCACGTCGGCGACGTTCTGCATTGGCTCAGCACTCAATTCCCCGACGAGTTCGAGAAAGCCGTCCCGTCCAACCTGACCGGCACGAACCGGCAGGTCGCGGTCAACAAGCTGCTCGACCGCTTGGTAGAAAAGCTCGGCACCGCCCCGCGACTCACAGCCCGCACCAAGAAGGTCTCCGGCGGTCTGCTGGGCACCCTCCGTGGCGGCTTCTCCCATTCCCAGCGCGGTCGGCAAAAGGCAACCTTCCCCGAGATGGTCACCTTCTACCCGGAAAACCCGCTGTACGTCAACGTCACCGAACGGGCGAAGCAGAACCGCCTGCGCGTCCTTCGCCAGGTCAGGTTCGACACCAACTCAACCGAGACCCTCGACCTCGTGCTGACCGTCAACGGCATCCCCGTGGTCACCATGGAGCTCAAAACCGACAACACCCAAGCGGTTGCCGACGCCATTAAGCAGTACAAGCAGGACCGTGTTCCCTCCAAGAACCGTCCTCTTCTCATGCCGGGACGCGCACTCGTGCACTTCGCCGTGTCTAACCAAGAGGTCTACATGGCCACCGTGCTCGCGGGCGCCGACACCACCTTCCTGCCCTTCAACAAGGGCGACGGGTTCCACGCGGGCAACCCCTCCAACCCGAACGGCTCCGACACCGCCTACCTGTGGCAAGAGGTACTGGCACCCGAACTGTTTTTGCGCATCCTGCGCGACTACGCGCTCTGGGAACCAGCTCAAAAAGGCAACAGCGGCCGCCTCATCTTCCCCCGCTACCACCAGCTACGAGCGTCGGAAAGCGTGCTAGCGGATATGGCCGCACGCGGCGTGGGCGGGCGGTACCTGATCCAGCACTCCGCGGGCTCCGGCAAGACCAAAACAATTGCGTGGCTGGCGCACCGCACCAACCGCGTATGCAACGCGGACGGCACGCCGCTATTCAACTCAGTCATCGTGGTCACCGACCGCACCGCGCTCGATGACAACATCAAAGAAGGCCTCGACCTGCTGCGCGCCTCCGAAGGCATGGTCGTCGCCGTGGACAACGAACTCGGGTCAAAGTCCAAAAAACTGGAAAAGGCGCTCGCCGAGGGCAACCACATCATCTCGTGCACCATCCAGACGTTCCCGGCGCTCGCGCGAATGATGGAAACCAACCCCGCGCTGGCCGGGCGGAAGTACTGCGTCATCATCGACGAGGCCCACTCCTCCCAGCACGGCGAGGCCGCGAAGAAGCTCCGCGAAACGCTTGTCGACGTCGAGCTTGAGGTGGACGAGGGCGAGGACATTACCAGCGACGACATGCTGCTCGCCGTCGATTCTGCGGTGGCGCACTCCGCCAACATCTCCTTCATTGCGCTGACCGCCACCCCGAAGGGCAAGACGCTGGCCGCCTACGGCGACCCCGACCCGAATGACGACAACAAGCACACCCCCTTCGACGTGTACTCCATGAGCCAGGCCATCGAAGAGGGCTTCATCCTCGATGTCTTGACCAACTACTCCACCTACTCCATGTTCGCCCGCATCAGGGACGAACTGGGGCGAACCGACGTGGTCGACGAATCGGCGGCCGTCTCCGACATGGTTCGCTTCGTCCGGCTCCACCCCACCTCCATCGCGCAGAAGGTGGTGGTGACGGTCGAGCATTTCCGTCGCAACGTCATGTCTCACCTGGATGGCACCGCGAAGGCGATGGTGGTCACCCCGGACCGCCAAGCAGCGCTGACGTGGTCGCTGGAGATGAACAAGTACATTGCCAAGCAGGGCTACAACGACATGACCACGCTGGTCGCGTTCTCCGGCTCACTTGAGTTGGGGGAAGACTCGGTGACCGAGCACTCCCTCAACGGCGTGAAAGATACCGCGCTGCACTTCCGCGAAAATGACCAGTGCCGCGTGCTGATCGTCGCCAACAAGTTCCAGACTGGTTTTGACGAGCCACGGCTGTGCGCCATGTACGTCGACAAGAAACTCTCGGGCGTCATGGCCGTGCAGACGCTGTCGCGCCTCAACCGCACGTTCCCCAAGAAACCCGCGCCGATGGTTGTGGACTTTGTCAACGACCCGCAGGCCATCGTCGACTCGTTTAGGCCGTACTTCCACGAGGCACATATCAACGCCGACATTCCGGCCAATGCGCTCGACGACCTCGGCGAGGAACTCGACGCCGCGGAGTTCTACACCGCGGAAGAGCTGGACGTACTTAGCGGCGCCTTCGTCGCCGGGGTCCCGAGCGAGAAGCTACAAGCCCTGGTCTCCCCCATCCGCAAGCGGTGGAACGCGCACATGCGCGACGCGCTGATTACGCACGACAAGGACGCATACGCGGACGGCAAAGCGTTTCGGACCAACTGCATCAAGTACACGCACGCGTGGGAGTTCTTGAGCCAGATCGTTGACTACCAAGACCCGACGCTGCATAAGCGTGCGATTGTGTGCGGATTGCTCGCGCAGAACCTCAACCTGGAACGCCAGATTGATGACGACGACCTCACCACGGGCCTCGAAATCGTCGGCGTGGCCGTCGAGCCGCAAGCGACCGACACGAACCTTGACCTGGCCAACGCGGACATCGACGGCGAGCTGGACCTGCCGGGCTTCGACGGCCAGCCAGTAGCTGAGACCTCGCCGGTCAAAACTGCCTTCGACGCCGCTGTCGAGAAGGTCAACGAGATCCTGGCCGCCGCGGGCGTCAGCGCATCCGACGCAGCCACCACCGGTGCCATCCGCGCCTGCTACGGAAAGCTGGTCGACGACAAGCAAATTCAAGACATGGCCGGCGAAAACGATGCCGACCAGCTAGCGGCGTCGGGAGCTTTCAAGCAGAAGGGCCTCATGGCGCTGCTCGGGTCTGCAGAAGAATCCAAGGAGGTTTACGACACGTTGTCCTCCGACATGGAAAACGTCGAGGCCGTGCTGCACGCCCTGGCAGGACTCCTCGTCGCCGCGTCCGCGGACGCACACGTGAAGAAGCAGCTCGGTTAGGGCTGCTGGCGAGGGGCTTGGGAGCTTGGGCGGGGCTTGGGCGAGGTTTGGGTGCGGCATGGGTGGGGCTTGGGTGGGCCATCGTAAATGCGACGGCCCCTTCCCCCCCACCCTTAATCGGTTACTCCTCGGACGGATGCTGGCTGCCCTGGGAACCGGGGCTACGGTTGGTTGTGTACGCAATTACATTCGCATGTGCACGCGATGCCCTGCCGCAGCTGTCAGGCAGCTGTCAGGCGGCGTCGCACTTTCGGGAAGGACCCCTGATGTCTCAGCCAGCCCCTGTGGCCCACGAGAATCGTTGGAAAATCTTCGCCATCCTTATTTTTGGCGTCTCCCTCATCGTCCTGGACACCACCATCGTCGCGGTCTCTCTGCCGACGATCATCCGGTCCCTCGGCCTCAACCTCACCGAGGCGCAGTGGGTGTCCTCCCTCTACTCGGTCGTCTTCGCCGCGTTACTCCTGGTCATGGGCACGCTGGGTGACAAGTTCGGCCGCACCCGTATCTTCCGCCTGGGCCTCCTGGTCTTCGCTATCGCCTCCGCGCTGGCGGCGGTGTCGGCCTCCGCGGGCCTGCTCATCTTCGCCCGCGGACTGCAGGGCGTCGGCGGCGCCATGATCCTGCCCTCGACGCTCGCGACCATCAACGCCACCTTCCGCGACAAGGAACGCGCCGCTGCCTTCGGCATCTGGGGTGCGGTCATGGCGTCGATGGCGGCAATCGGCCCGCTGCTCGGAGGCTGGCTGACGCAGACCTTCTCCTGGAACTGGATCTTCCTCATCAACATCCCCATCGTCGCAGGCCTGCTCCTCGCGGGCATCAGCGTCTTCCGTGGCTTCGACGACCGCGGCGAGGTCACCGGCTTCGACATTCCCGGCACCGTCCTGTCCGCCATCGCCCTGGGCTTCCTGGTCTACGGCCTGATTGAGGCCACCACCTTCAGCTGGTGGGAGCCGAAGGGAGAGACCAGCGTCCTGGGCATCTCCCCCACCCCGTTCGCCATCGCCGTCGGCATCATCTTCGCCGCCGCGTTCCTGGCCCTGGAGAGCGCCCGCCTGCGCAGCTCGCGCCCGGTTCTGCTGAACCTCCGCCTTTTTAAGATTTCCTCCTTCAGCAACGGCAACATCACCGCGCTGACGGTCGCGCTCGGCGAGTTCTCCGCCCTCTTCGTCCTGCCCCTCTACCTCATCTCCGTGCTGGGGCTCGGCACCATCCAGGCCGGCTGGGTGCTGGCAACGATGTCGCTAGGCTCCTTCGCCTCTGGTGCTGCCGCCCGGCACGTGGCCGCGAAGTTCGGCCCGGCGCGCACCGTCGTCATCGGCCTGGTCCTCGAGATCGTGGGCATCCTGGTGACCGGCTTGCTCATCGGGCCGAGCGCGTCGGCATGGCTCCTCGCCATCGTGCTGGCTGTCTACGGCATGGGCGTCGGCCTCGCGTCGGCGCAGTTGGCCTCCGTCGTGCTTGCCGAGGTCCCCGTCACCTCCTCCGGCATGGGCTCCGCCACGCAATCCACCGCCCGACAGCTGGGCTCCGCACTGGGCGTCGCCGTGGCCGGAACCGTGCTGGCCACCTCCCTGACCGCGTCGCTTCCCGACGCCCTTTCCGCCGCGGGCGCTCACGCCCGCGCCATTGATGGGCTCGTCAGTGCCACTGCGGATTCTGCGGGGTCCGCAATCCCTGCGCTGTCGGAGAAGCTAGGCCCCGCCATCGGCGACGTGCTGAGCAATTCCTTCTCCGATGCGACCGCGATGGTCCTGTACTTCTCTGCAGGTGTCCTGGCGGTCGGCCTGATCTCTGCGCTGCGTCTGTCGGCGCGACAGAGGGTTGTGGAGGGGTAAGTAAAAACAGGAAAAGACCCCTCAAGAATTCGGTGCTACCACTGGCACTCAAAACTACCAGGCTTCGGGCGAGCCCCTTGCCCTTTACACTGTCGGCGACGGCCATCGTCCCATAGCTGGGCAGGCTGGCGGGGTCATTTCGTGGCCCTGTCAATTTTTGTTGCTATGTCATCATCTTATGCCTGGCGTCAACTATCGCAACCCACGGCACTTCAGGGGTTAGACGATAGGCCACGTTCCGCCATGCTGCGAGTAATCAGGCGTAGCCTCGGCGCCATGCCCGAAAACAGCAAACTACTGCGCTCTCGCAACGACCGCCTGATCGCCGGAGTCCTAGCCGGCATAGCGTCGAATCAGGGGGGGGGAATACCGGTTTCACAAGAACGGTTTACGTTATTCTTCCATTTCTCGCCTCGCTCATGCGTTGGGAAATCGGAGCCGGTTTTGTCGCCATCTATCTGCTTGCGTGGTTTCTAATCCCAAGCGCCGAATACACGTTGGTTGGCTCAGCAGATCAATCAATCGACGGCGTGAAAAGCGCACAGCGCGCCACTACAAACAATGCTTCCGAAGCCAAAAATCGACAAATTGACCATACTGATGCAAATTCGTAACTAACACTGGCCCCGCCTGGAGTTTTAGGGAAACTCGCAGGTCAAAAACGGTAACAATTGCCCCAAAAGTGATACTGCCGTGTGCATCTCAGCTTGCTTATGTGACAAAAACCCCTACCTTGGAATTCACCAATAACGCATGTGCGATAAGCACGCGAACAAACATGTGAGAATTCCGCGAAGGAATTCGGAAGTAGAGAGTTTTACCATGCAGAACAAGAAGATGACCCGCGTCACCGCTGCCATTATGGGCTCCGTCGCCATGGTTGGCGGACTAGCAGCCTGCTCCGCAGAGGACGCACAGAACGCCAAGGATAAGGCCGGCCAGGTTGCTTCCGAGGCCACGAGCAAGGCTGGCGATGCCGGCGCCAAGGCATCCGAGGCCATGAACGACGCCAAGGATAAGGCCGGCCAGGCTACAGACTCCGCCAAGGACGCAATGAACAAGGTCGGCCTGGGCCTGGGCAACAGCGCAGGCGAGGACGTCGCAGAGGCTGACCTGCCGGAGTCCATCAAGCAGGTTGCGGGCTCCTTCACCAACGCCTACGACGAGCAGGCAGGCTCGTTCGTCGCAGCAAAGAAGATGGGCGACGCCGTCGCGGCTGAGTTCGAAAACGTCACCTTCGTCGAGTCCCCGGAGACCGGTGGCGTGCAGCCGCTGATCGGCAAGATCCGCGAGACCTGGGTCAACAATGGCGGCCTCGAGAACAAGATTGGCCTGCCGACCGCGCCCGAGCAGGTCATCGACGGCGGCTGGGAGCAGACCTTCACCAAGGACACCATGAAGTGGACCTCCACAGACGGACAGGAGTACACCGACTCCTACAACAACCAGTAATCACACATTTGTTCGAACCGGGTTCTTCACCCGTTTTCGGCCCCCTCATTTACCCGCTCCCCGTCGAAAAGCGCACCTAAGCAGTGCGAAACCGTTTCGCCGGGGAGCGTTTTCCTGTCGGATGGGGCATGCCCGCGTTCCCATTTTTGACGCGAATGATTACTCCGGACGCAGTCCCGCACTCGGTGCGCTCCTGGCGCAATCCGGAAGGTAACCTATTGTCTTGTTATCCGCCCGGCCGACAGATCGGTCCAGCCGGGCGCTGCTAGGACACTCAACACGCTTGCGCAAAAAGGAGGATGCTTGATGGCTGCTTCGCCGAAGCCCGCGTTCACCCAGGCGCATGTCAGTGACATAATCTCCCGTCTCGCCGCGGATTCGGGGACGCGGGCGTCGGCACGCAAAGCATCTCCGCAGTGCACGTGGCGCGCAGCCGTGACCGCGCTGTGCGAGGCCAGCAGGCCCGACCTGGGCGACGTCTTCGAAAAGATTCTCGGAGTACCGGCCTCCTCGGAGAACTTCCTAGAGGGATTGAGCATCGCCGAAATCGGCATGATTTACGAGGCGCTTCTCGCGACCACGGATCCCCAGTCCCGAAAGGACAACGGCCAGTACTTCACGCCGGATGATGCCGCGACGTTCATGGCATCGCAGGCCAAGACCTTTCCCGCCGGGGCGCGCTGGCTTGACCCCTGCTGCGGTGTCGGAAATCTTGCGTGGCACCTGTGCGCTGCATCTGAGAACCCTCAGGAATTGCTACGAAAGCTTACGCTGGTGGACCAGGACGAAACCGCGTTGCTGACTGCCGTTTGCATCCTAGGTGCCGAGTACGCGGCGGAGTCCGATGCCAGCGCGGTCCATGCTCTCCTGCGCAACAGCCGCTGCGGCGATTTCCTGACCATCGCACCAGAGCTCGAGGTGGACTTCGCGATAGTCAATCCTCCCTACGCCAGGGCTAAGCAAGATTCGAGGTTCCAATCCGCTCGCGCGGGCGACCTGTACGCCTACTTCCTCGAGCGGCTCAGCCAGGTGACGAGGGGTTTCATCTCGGTAACTCCCGCTTCCTTCTTGACCGCGGCGAAGTTCTCCGCGCTTCGCGGCCTCCTGCTAAAGGCTTTCCCACGCGGCGATGTCTTCGTCTTCGACAACGTGCCGGACACGCTTTTCCGCGGTTTCAAATTCGGCTCGACAAACACCTCGAAGACCAATTTCGCTCGTGCCACCGTTATGGTTACCGACGCGTATTCCACGGGCACCACTCCGCAGTCTTGGCATATCACGCCTATTTTGCGCTGGAAGAACAGCCACCGATCTGCGCTCTTCGCCCATGCCCTCGATTTCCTGGCCCGCCTCCGCCTCGGTCCGAACGGCGAGTGGGCAAAAATCATGCCCGAAACCGCCCCGCTTTACGACGCCCTCGCTAACGCCCCCGTCACAGTCGCGGACCTGATGGCGAAGGAGCCGACCGACTACTCCCTCGACATTGCGTCGACCCCCAGATACTTCACCTCGGCGACTCAACGCTCGCTAAAGCGAGGCAGCAAACAAGTCATCTACTTCGACGATGCGGCGACTCGGGACAAGGCCTACCTACTCCTCAACTCGTCACTGCTGTACTGGTGGTGGCGTTGCTTGGACGGTGGTATCACCCTGACAGCAGCGAAACTGCGGACGTTGCCGGTTCCTGATTTCAACGTTGATGCAGAACTCGTCGGCAAGCTCCTGCAGTCCGAGCAGGACAATGTCGTCACCAAACTGAACGCCGGCAAGATCAACGAAAACGTCAAGCACCCCACCAAGTTGGTGCGGGCCGTCGACCTGTGCGTATTAGGTGACCTGGCTCCTGATTTCTCCAGGGTGTACTCCCCCAATCTCTTCGACTCGAAAGAGCCCGTATGACTCACAATTTCTCCGACGTAACGCTGGCCGAAAAAATTGCAAAGCTGGCAGACCTGCTGGATGTCAAGAGTTTCACGGTCGCAGATCACAACCTTATTCCGCGTTCCATTGCACTAGAAGCCGCAAGTTTTCTCGAAGTAGAAGTTGCCCCGGCGGCAACCGCGATGGAGATTTGCGTGGCGATTGCCGAAACCTTCGATGAGCAGGCCCCGACGCGCACCGAAGACGTCGCAGAATATTACGCCTCGGTGCTGCTGACGCTGGTCGAGGATCAGCTCCGGGCGGAAGAAGCGAAGCCCGTCCCCGTCACGACCCGCGCACAGGCGGGCAGCCCGAATCACCTGCGAATCGCCGACCCCGCTACCGCTGCTCGCAACAAGCTAGAGGCCGTCCAGCGCATTAGCGCCATCACCTCCTCCGGCCCACAGTCGCTAGGCCCCGGTTCCAAGGAGAGAAAGTCCGTCCTGACCAACCTCGGCAGCCACTTCTTCCCGGAGCTGGACGAGTCGCTCAACAAGATTGACTACTTCTCCGAACTGGTGCAAGCGCTCGGCGGTGTGCCCGAGCCCAGTGACTTCTCCACCGGCTACACCATCACACTGCGGGGACTCAACAAGTTACTGTATCTGGGGTCCCACTACTCGGACCTTCACAGTACCGGCGAAGCTGCAATGTCAGCAGCGGACGAAGCCGACTCTTACCTCGCCACAATTGCTACTTCCCTGGGGCTTGCGAATAACACGTCCGATCCCACACAACCTATGTGGTGCCACAAGGTATTTGATGGGAGGACCTGCGTGACCGAGATGTTCGCGGCAAAATACGCGAACAGGCGCCAAACCGAATGGTTCGGATGGTACGTCGAGTTCCGAAGTATCCCGAAGCTCACGAAAACATTCGGTGGCGGGCCAATGAAAATCGGTAATACCTCCTTTGATTATCACGGTCTACGCACATGGGATATCAAAGCACACACGCAAATCGACTCCGAGGTTCTTCTCAATGATCGAGAATCGATTGTCGAGGCAGCTATTACCGACGGGTTGGGCTTCCTCATTGTCATAGGCCAGTCAGACTACAAAGGAGAAGGTGACTTCTACCGCTGGCACTTACAGATGCGTGGTAAGGACCCCCACGTCAAGCGCTCGGAAAGATCGCGCAAGCTTAAAGTTTCGGTAAACGTAACTTCGCTAGAAGCACTCTTTTTCCAGGATGAAACCGAGTTCAACAAGGCGCTTGGAGACGGCGTTTTGAAGGAATTTCCCCAGGGAAAGCAGGCTGACGGCAGTCCCCGTAAACCAAAACTAAAGCTCAATCTCGCCAAGGCTCTAGGCAGTGTTTACCACGTAGCGTCGCTGAAAATCCCTCAAAGCTAACGCCCCCAACCTGGTCTGCGACGAGCCCTAGCTCCACACGCCCGACGCCCCGCGCCGGTGCGCCCCGATAATGTTGGTGTCCACGACGCCGACGGCCTCCATCAGGGCGAACACCGTGGTCGGGCCGACGAACGTGAACCCGGCCTTCTTCAGCGCCTTCGCCAGCGCCACCGATTCCTCCGAGGTGCTCGGCACCTCCTCTGCGTTGCGGGGCTCGGGTGTCCGCTCCGGCTGGTGAGACCAGATCAGGTCCGCCAGGCCGCCACTGGCCCGCAGCTCCACCGTCGCCCGCGCATTCTTGACCACGGCCTCGATCTTCCGGCGGTTACGGATGATCGCGGCGTTGCCCATCAGCCGCTCCACCTCGGTGTCGCCGAAACCTGCCACGATGTCCGGGTCGAAGTCGGCGAAGGCCTCCCGGAACGCCGGGCGCTTGCGCAGCACCGTCGCCCAGGACAGGCCCGCCTGGAACCCCTCTAGGCTCAGCCTCTCGAAGAGGCCCTGCTCGTCACGGACCGGCATCCCCCACTCGGTGTCGTAGTAGTCGCGCAGCAGAGCGTCCTGCGCCGCCCACGCCGGGCGGGCCAGCCCATCGTCGCCGACGACCAGCCCGCGAGAATCCGAAATTGCCATGTTATCCCCCATTTTTCATGTCTCTTATGCCGCGCGCCCCACCAGCGCCAGGTGCACCAGGTCCAGCGTCGGGGTCTCCACCCCGGCCGCCTGCCCCATGCGCCGGATCGCGCCGATCTGGGCGTCGAGCTCATTAGATTTCCCCGCCGTGTAGTCGCGCTGCATCGACGAGGTGTTGTCGTAGCCCTGCGCGTCCGCAAACGCCAGGGTTTGCTCCACGATGTCGGCCGGCAGTGCCACCCCGTGCGCCCGCGCGACCGCCTCGGTCTCCTCGAACATCCGGGTCAGGCTGCCCCGCATCTCGGTGCGCAGGTAGCCCATCGGGCTGTCGGCCAGCGCTCCCAGCGCCCCGAGGTTTGCCACGAACATCGCCTTGGCCCACACGTCCACCCAAATGTCGGGCAGGTGTTCCCCGCCGAGGCCGGCGCGGCCGAGGGCGTCAATCACGGCGTCGACAAGCGGGCTAGGCCTGCCATCGAAGGTGCCGATATTCAGGCTCATCGGGCCCGGACGGAACTCGACCGCGCGGGGCCCGTATGGATGAAGAAGCCGCGGATGATGCCCGGGTAGACGTTGTCGGCCCCGTAGCGCTGCGCTGCCAGGTACGGGATTTCCACCGAATTGTGCGTCGTAATCAGCGCGGCGCCCTCCGGTACCGAGGGGAACGGATCGGCCCCGGGCAGCGCCTTGGTAGCCACAATGACGACGTCGATGGCCGTGCCGTCGTCGACAAGCTCGGCCCAGTTGTCGGCGGCGCGGACCGGGATGACGTCGGTGTGGCCGTGCTCGTCCGTCAGAGTGAGACCGACTTCACGAAGCTGTTGCAGGGTCTCCCCGCGCGCAAGAAAGACCACGTCAAAGCCCGCTTGGGCGAGGCGCCCGCCGAACCAACCGCCAACTGCTCCCGCACCGATAATTCCGATTCTCATGTTCGCCATGTTACGTGGCCGCCAAGGTGCTATTTGTGTGTTTATGACTTCCATCCACAACCCGGGCAAAGAATTCACAACCGGCCCCGGAGAGCCTGTTTTTCCGTCCTACGGGCTGGTATCCTTCGGCGCCTGGTTCGCCGACGTTCTCGCGCTGTCCGAGACCGCCCGCACCCGCCCGCGCGTCATCGCCATCGACGGCCGCGGCGGCTCCGGAAAGACCACCCTTGCCGAGCGCATGGCCTGCGGTTGCGGAGAGGGCGACGAGGGCGCGAAGGCCGTGATCATCCACACCGACGACATCGCCTGGAACCACTCCCGCTTCGACTGGGACACCGAGCTGGCAGAGCACATCTTGAAGCCCCTGCGCGCCGAGCAGGCCGTCGACTACACGCCGCCGGGCTGGGCCGCGCACGGCCGCGAAGGCTCCCTCACCTTCGACCCCGCCACCGTCATCATCGTCGAGGGCAGCGGCTGCATCCGCCCCTCCCTCGCCCCGCTTTACGACGCCACGGTCTACGTCCAATCCGACCTGGAGGCCACCCGCGCCCGGGGTGTGCAGCGGGACGTGGAGCAGGGAGTCAACGGCGGCCGGGAGGAGGCCGAGGCCTTCTGGGATTCCTGGGCGGCCGAGGAGTTGGACTTCCTGGAGGGCACGCGCCCGTGGGAGAAGGCGGACTTCGTGGTCGTCGGCCACAAGTACAGCGAGCTGCCGGAGACTATGGTGACGCTGGATAAGAGGGGCCAGTACTTCCTGGAGCAGCTGGGAGACGACGCCCTGGTTGTTGCGACCTCCGTGGTGGAGGACATTCCAGAGGAGTGATCCCCTCGCCTGAGCGGCAGCCCGCGGAAGCCTGAGAAGTATGTGAGAAATGCCACTCACCCGTTTCCTTGAAGGCCTTCGTCACCCGGGGTTAGACTCGGGATAACAGATATCAACCCAGGGTTGTTACTCGTATGAGGCAAGACCTGAGGCGACCGCAGTTTGCGGTGCCTCGGGTCTTTTTTGTTTTTTAAGCCTCGTCGTGGCAGCGGCCCTACCTACTTCGATGAAAGAAGGACACGATGGGATCATCAAAGGATTCCAGCGCGAGGGCAATTATTGACAACCTCGGCGGTCCGGACAACGTCGCCAGCCTGACGCACTGCGCCACTCGCCTGCGCTTCGAGCTCAACGACATGTCCAAGATCGACGAGGCCAAGATTGACAAGGTCCCCGGCGTTTTGGGCGTCGTCCACCAGGGCGACAATCGCTACCAGGTGATCTGCGGTGGCGGCGTCGAGTCCATGTACTCGGCCATCACCAACCTCCCCGAGATGAAGGGCGCCGGCAAGGCCCGCTCCAACGCGGACGTCAAGGCCGAGGCCCGCGCGAAGGCCCGCGGCAAGTACGCGTGGCTGGATAACTTCTTCGAGTACCTCTCCGACTCCTTCCGCCCGATCCTGGGCGTGCTGCTCGGCGCCTCGCTGATCATCGCCATCGCCGCGGTCCTCGACGGCCTCCACATCGTCGACTTCCGCGCCGAGGATAAGTCCGCCACCTGGGTCTTCGTCGACGCCATGTGGCGCAGCGTCTTCTACTTCCTGCCGATCATGGTGGCCTACAACGCGGCGAAGAAGTTGCGCGTCGACCCGTGGCTGGGCGCCGCCGTCATGGGCGCGCTGATGACTCCGGAGTTCATGAGCCTGAAGGACACCGAGCGCTTCGCCGACACGGTCAAGACCGTCAACGAGACCCTCGGCACCGAGTCCTACACCGCGAACGTCTTCGGCTTCGCCATGCAGCACAATGACTACGGCGGACAGGTCTTCGTCCCGCTGATCATGGTTGCCATCCTGGCGCTGGTCTACCACGGCCTGAAGAAGGTCTTCCCCGAAAACGTCCAGATGGTCTTCGTGCCGTTCATCTCCATGCTCATCATGATCCCGCTGACCGCCTTCATCGTCGGCCCGCTGGGCGTCTGGCTCGGTACCGGTATCGGCTCCGGCCTGGCCTGGATGAACTCCAACGCGCCGTTCGTCTTCGCAATCCTGATCCCGATGCTCTACCCGTTCCTGGTCCCGCTGGGCCTGCACTGGCCGCTCAACGCCCTGATGCTGGTCAACATCCAGACCCTCGGCTACGACTTCATCCAGGGCCCGATGGGCGCATGGAACTTCGCCTGCTTCGGCGCCACCGCCGGTGTCCTGGTCCTGTCCCTGCGTGACCGCGACGTCCAGATGCGCCAGACCGCGACGGGTGCTCTCGCCGCCGGCCTCTTCGGTGGTATCTCCGAGCCGTCCCTCTACGGTATTCACCTGCGCTTCAAGAGGGTCTACCCGCGCATGCTGCTCGGCTGCTTCGCCGGTGGTCTGACCATCGCGATCCTCTCCGCCCCGTACGGCGGCGTCAAGACCAACGCCTTCGTGTTCACCTCCCTGATCACCACCGTCGTCTTCAAGCCGATCTGGGTCTACCTGATCTCCATCGCGGTCGCCTTCTTCGTCGCGATGTTCGCCATCATCCTCACCGACTACCGCACCCCGGAGGAGAAGGCTGAGGCCGAGGCCGCCCGCGCCGCTGAAGCCGAGGATGCCGACGAGGCACCGCTTGCCGACGAATCCCCGGTCGCACCCGCCGCCGCTACTGCTGCAGCAGGCGCCGGTTCCGCGGCGGGCGTCGCCACTGCCCTGGCCACCAAGGTCGATGTCGCTGCCCCGGTCTCCGGCGAGGTCATCAGCCTCGACGCCACCGGCGACAAGGTCTTCGCCTCCCGCGCTCTCGGCGAGGGCGTCGGCATCAAGCCGACCTCGTCCCGCATCGTCGCACCGGTGTCCGGCACCCTAATGACGGTCGCCAAGACCGGCCACGCCTTCGGCATCAAGACCGATGACGGGGTCGAGGTCCTGGTCCACGTCGGCATCGACACCGTCAAGATGGCCGGTGAGGGCTTCGACGTGGCCGTCGAGAAGAAGCAGCGCGTCTCCGCTGGCGACCTGCTGGTCAACGTCGATTTCGACAAGGTCGTCGCAGCCGGTTACCCGACCACGACGATCATGACCGTCACCAACACCAAGAAGCTGGGCAGCGTCGAGCCGAAGATCGGCTCCACCGTTACCTCCGGCGACACGGTCATCGAAGTTAGGCCATAATCGGTAGGCGTACCGCCCCGCGCGGTGCGTTCACCGAAGACCTAGTAAGGAGCACCGCGCAGCGCCGCTATGGAAATCCTGCGAGTATTCAATAACAACGTGGTCCTGGCCAAAGACTCAGCCGGTGAAAAGATCGTCACCGGCCGGGGAATTGGTTTCAAGGCCCGCCCCGGGCAGCCGATCGACCAGAACAAGGTCGTGAGGGTTTTCGTCCCGGCGGACGGCCGAGACCCGGACCACCTGGCCGAATTGCTCGCAGGAATTCCTCTGTCACACATCAAGCTGATGACGGACGCGGTGGCCGCCGCGGGGCTGAGCGAAGCGGCGTCGCAAAGCCCCACCCTCCTGATGGCGCTGGCAGACCATATCGGCTACGCCATCCAGCGGGCCTCCAAAGGCGAGACCGTCGAGTACCCGCTGCTCGCGGAGGTCAACCAACTGTATAGCGAAGAGTACAGGCAGGCCCGGGCCATTCTCGCCTTCGTCAACGACCATCTGCGCCGTCACGAGATTGTGGAACTGCCCGAGGCCGAAGCGGTCGCACTGACGCTGCACCTGGTCAACGCCGGGTTCTCCACGGGCGATCTCTCCTTCACGTACACCATGACCGGCGTGCTGCAGCAGCTGATCGCCGTGATCGAGAACGACTACGGCATCCGGCTCAGTTCGGAGACCGTCAGCGTCGGCCGCTTCATCACGCACCTGCGCTACCTGTTCGTCCGGATCAATCAGCACGAGCAGTTGGACGACCAGTACTCGGCCATCGGCCAGGCGATCCGGGATTCCGATCCCCGCGCCTACCAGTGCGCCCAGCGCATTGCCGCGGTCATCGAGCTCCGCCTCGGAGCCTCTTTGACCGAGGACGAAATTTCATACCTCACCCTGCATGTTTCCAGGATCACGCAGGGGGTGGCTGTATCCCCCACCACCAAGGCTTCCGCCCCTGCGGACGGCCAACCGGGTGCCAAGCCCGGCAGCGGTGCAGTGGCCAAACTCGACACCGAGTTCGCCACCGCACCTAGTGTGGTGGGTAGTACAGGCATCACCCCAACGCTAACTCGAAAGGATTCTCACATGATCTCCCGCACCGCTACCATCGGTTCCTCCGTCGGCCTCCACGCCCGCCCGGCTTCCCTCTTCACCGCCGCCGCGGCCGAGTACGACTACGACATCGTGATCTCCCTCGACGGCGAGGAAGCTGACGCCGCCTCCATCCTGGAGGTCATGACCCTGGGCGCCAAGCACGGCGACGTGGTCACCCTCAGCTCCGACGACGACGCCGCGGCAGGCGCCCTCGACGAGCTAGCTGCGATGCTCGAGCGCGACCTCGACGCCGAGTAACACCACATTCCCACACGCGAGCAACCTCGAAGGGAGAAATTCAACAGTGTTTGAGCAGCACACAATCGTCTTCGGAATCGGCGTTTCCACCGGTACCGCCGCCGCCGAGGTGGTGAAGGTTCTGCCGGCCCCCGGAGTTGATACCTCGGAGCCCGCATCGGAGGACCCCGCGGCCGACGGCCAGCGCGTCCGCGAGGCCATGGCCTCGGTTGCCGCAGCCCTGAAGGACCAGGCGGAGCGCTCCAGCGCCAAGGCCCGCCCGATCCTGGAGGCCACCGCGCAGCTGGCCTGACCGAGCGCTGGCGAAGGCCGTCGACAAGAAGCTGAAGAAGGGCTCCGGCGTCACCCAAGCTGTCCACGACGCCGTCGAGGACTACGCAAAGCTGCTCGCCGGGCTCGGCGGATACATGGCCGAGCGCGTCACCGACCTCTACGATGTCCGCGACCGCACCATCTGCGAGCTGCGCGGGCTGCCGAAGCCGGGCGTGCCCTTCGTCTCCTCCCCCTCCATCCTGCTTGCCGACGACCTGGCGCCGGCCGAGACCGTCAGCTTGGACCCTGAACTCGTCGTCGGCATTGTCACGGCCGGTGGCGGCCCGACCAGCCACACGGCCATCCTGGCAGCGCAGCTCGGTATTCCGGCCGTCGTCAAGGCGAGCGGAATCATGGACGTTGAAGCTGGCACCATCGTCGCCATCGACGGCGGCGCAGGCGAGGTCATCGTCCACCCGACCGAGGCGGAGATTGAGGAGCTGCACGAGCGGGCCGAGCGCCGCGCGGCAGCGCTGGCGGAGTCCACGGGCGCTGGCAAGACGGCCGACGGATACCCGGTCACCCTGCTGGCCAACATCGGCACCGCCGAAGACGGCGAGGCCGCGGCCAAGAAGGACGTCGAGGGCACCGGCCTGTTCCGCACAGAGTTCCTCTTCCTCGACCGCGAAAGCGCGCCGACGCTGGAGGAGCAGACGGCGACCTACACCCGCGTGCTGGAGGCCTTCGGCACGCGCCGCGTGGTGGTGCGCACGCTCGACGCTGGCGCCGACAAGCCGCTGAGCTTCGCCAACCTCGGCGAGGAGGAGAACCCGGCGCTCGGCCGCCGCGGACTCCGCCTGGCCCAGGCCCGCGAGGATCTGATGGACACGCAGTTGGACGCCCTGGCCGCAGCCTTCGAGGCCACCGGCCGCAAGGCCGACCTGCGCGTGATGGCGCCGATGGTCGCGACCGTCGAGGAGGCGACCTGGTTCGCAGACAAGGCACGCGAGCGCGGCCTGCCCAAGGTCGGCATCATGATCGAGGTCCCGGCCGCGGCCATCCGCTCGAAGCAGCTGCTGTCGATTGTGGATTTCGCGTCGATTGGCACCAACGACTTGTCGCAGTACACCATGGCCGCCGACCGCATGCAGGGCGCCCTGTCCGACCTGCTCTCCCCCTGGCAGCCGGCCGTGCTGCAGATGATCAAGTCCGCGTGTAAGGGCGGCGACGCCACCGGCAAGCCGATCAGCGTCTGCGGCGAGGCCGGCGGCGACCCGCTGCTCGCCCTGGTCCTGGTCGGCCTGGGGGTTAGCTCCCTGTCCATGGCGACCAAGAAGGTCCCGGCCGTGCGCGCAGCCCTGCGCCTGCACGACCGCGCCACCTGCCAGCAGATGGCAGCCTACGCCGTCGACGCCGCCACCGCGGCCGATGCGAAGGCCGCCGTCACCAACCTGGCAAACCCGCGCATTAAGGACCTGCTCTAGCGCGGTGCACTCGCGCTGAGTTCCAACGCAGCGCCGCAGCGCTGTGCACTCGCGCTGTGCCTCCCAGCGCCGCCCAATGACCCAGCGCCCCGACCGACACAATCGGCGGGGCGCTGGGTTTTAAAGCTCACAGTCCGCCGGCCAGGGGCGACGTTAGAGCCGTCGGCAAGCGGAGGCCCGCACTTGCCCGCACTTGCGCTACGGGGAGTTTTCGGGAAACGTTGGGCGGAAGTGTGTAACGAAGGGAGTTTTCCGAAATGGCATGGGTTGTATTGATTGTGTCCGGCATGTTCGAGGCCGTGTGGGCGATCGCGCTGGATAAGTCCCACGGGTTCACTCGCCTCGCCCCGTCGCTGGTCTTTGCCGGTGCCCTCATCATTTCGATGGGTGGCCTGGCGTGGGCGATGAAGACGCTGCCCCTCGGAACGGCCTACGCGGTGTGGGTCGGAGTCGGCGCGGCCCTTGCGGTGGTGTACTCGTTCGCCACCGGCGCCGAGGCGGTCTCGGTGGCGAAGGTAGTCTTCCTCGCCATGATTGTCGGGGGCGTGATCGGGCTGAAGGCTTTCGCCTAACACGTATCAGCCCGCACCAGGGCAGTAAATATCATTTAGGGAACTCTTAGGATTTCCGCTTGGGGCCTCGCCGAACGCACGGTTTTCGGCGGGGCCCATTTCCTGTGGGGGAACGCTATCTACTAGGCTAAATGGGTAGTTTTCCATGGGCACCACCCCGCCCGAAGGAATCGCTTACGATTCACTTAATATGGCTCCACCCAGCCGCCGTGGACGTACGCAGAAAATTCAATATCTAATTCAATCGAGTACTAGACGCCGCCCCGCCACTTCCTCATCAGTCAAGGTGGCCCCGCGGCTGCGCCCGACAATCCTCACGGGCGAGACATTTTAGAAAGAACACAATTCTCATGACTAAGGCGAGCGGGGTGGAGTCCCCCAAGTCCTTTACCACCATCATCGTGGTAACTGCCCTAATGCTGTTTTCGATGTTCTTCGGTGCGGGAAACCTGATTTTCCCGCCGAAGCTGGGCATCGACTCGGGCACCAATTTCTTGCCCTCCATTATCGGCTTCCTCCTCACCGGCGTGGCGCTTCCGGTACTGGCTATCGTCGCCATCGCAATCTCCGGCCGTAACATGCGCGACCTGGCGCTGCGCGGCGGCCGCTTCTTCTCCTGGGCATTCCCGGTCATCGCATACCTGTCCATCGGTGCCTTCTACGCGCTGCCCCGAACTGGCGCAGTCTCCTACGAGACCGGCGTCCAGCCGATCTTCGGCTGGGATTCCCTGGTCGCCTCCGCGGGCTTCTACTTCGTCTTCTTCGGCATCGCGCTATTCCTGGCGTGGAACCCGAACGAGATCGTCTCGAAGCTGGGCAAAATCCTGACCCCGGCGCTGCTGATCCTGCTGGTTGTCCTGGTCGGATTCTCCTTTGCCAAGTACACCCCAACGGACACCGCGCCGATCGAGAAGTACTCCTCCGCCCCGTTTGCGGCGGGCCTGGTCGAGGGCTACCTGACCATGGACTCCATCGCGGGCCTGGCGTTTGGCATCATCGTCATCTCGGCGCTGCGCTTCAACGGCGTGCCCGAGGGCAAGAAGACCATCCGCGGCACCATCATCGCGGGCTCTGTCGCCGGCGCCCTGCTCGCCCTGATTTACCTGGGCCTGGGCTACGTCGGCCAGGTCCTGCCGGGTGCGGAGACCTTCGAAAACGGCTCCGGCATCCTGGCCGAGGCCTCCAAGCAGACCATGGGCCAGTTCGGCCAGATCATCTTCGGCCTGATCGTGCTGCTCGCCTGCATGACCACCGCCGTCGGCCTGATCGCCGCGACCAGCGAGTTCTTCAACCTGCTGATCCCGGGGGTTAGCTACAAGACCTGGGCGATCATCTTCACCGTGATGTCCTTCGCCATGGCGACGCAGGGCCTGTCGCAGGTCCTCGCCATCGCGGCCCCGATCATCACGTTCATCTACCCGCCGGCCATCACGCTGACCTTCCTAACCCTGTTCGACCCGGTCATCGCCCGCAGCTTCCCGCTGCACTGGACCTTCCGTCTGGGCATCTGGGTGGCAACCATCTGGTCCGCGGTCACCGTCCTGTCCAGCCTCGGCGTCGGCGGCGCAGCCCTCGAGAACACGCTGAGCATGGTCCCGGGCCACGCGGTCCAATTCGGCTGGTTCCTGCCGACGATCATCGCAGTGGTGATCGGCTACATCGCCGACTTCGCCACCCGCAACTCCCGCGAGCCCGATCCGCTTACCGACGAGCACGTCTCCGTGGCCGCGGCCTAAAGGGCGCTCGGCGCGGGCTGTCCCGCGCCCCGGCGTCGGAAAGCCTCGCGCCAACCACCCCTCACATACCCCTAAAAACACAAAGGATTGACCCATGAGTACCTCTCCGCGATTTACGCAGTCGCTACTCTTCCGCGTCATCGTCGCCATCATTTTGGGCGTCGTCTGCAGTTTCTTCTTCCCCGAGTGGCTGGCCAAGATCTTCGTGACCTTCAACGGCCTGTTCGGTAACTTCCTCGGGTTCTTCATCCCGGTCCTGATCTTCGCCCTGATTACCCCGGCGATCGCCTCCCTGGGCAAGGGCGCCGGCAAGTGGCTCGGTATCACCACCGGCATCGCCTACGGCTCGACGATCTTCTCCGGCCTGCTGGCCTACGGCGCCTCCCAGGCCCTGTACCCGTGGCTGCTGGGCTCGGACCAGGCCGCCAAGTCCGTCGACATTGAGAAGGGCGCCCTGGAGGGCTACTTCACCGTCGAGATGGCCCCGCCGTTCGAGGTCATGACTGCCCTGCTGTTGGCCTTCTGCGTCGGCCTGGCCATGACCGCGGTGAAGTCCGACTCCCTCTACCGCGCCTCCGAGCAGCTGCGCGACGTGATCATGAAGGTCATTTCCTCCTTCATCATCCCGCTGCTGCCGGTCTACATCTTCGGCATGTTCCTGGCAATGGGCATGAACGGCAACCTGACCACTACCCTGTCCATGTTCTTCAAGGTCCTGGTCCTGGCGATCATCGGCACCATCGTCCTGCTGGCCATCCAGTTCACGATTGCGGGCTCCATCGCGGGCCGCAACCCCTTCACCGCACTGAAGAACATGATGCCGGCCTACGCCACCGCGCTGGGCACCTCCTCCTCGGCGGCCACCATCCCGGTTACCTACAAGTCCGCTCTGAAGAACGGCGTGTCCGAGAAGGTCGCGGGCTTCACCGTCCCGCTGTGCGCCACCATTCACCTGGCCGGATCCATGATGAAGATTTCGCTGTTCGCGTTTGCCATCATGTACATGGCCAACGAGCCGCTGTCGTTTGCCAAGGCCATCGGCTTCATCCTGATGCTCGGCGTGACCATGATTGCCGCCCCGGGCGTTCCGGGTGGCGCGATCATGGCGGCCGTCGGCCTGCTGTCGTCGATGCTGGGCTTCAACGAGGAGCAGGTCGCGCTGATGATCGCGGCCTACATCGCCATCGACTCCTTCGGCACCGCGTGTAACGTCACCGGCGACGGCGCTATCGCCATGGTGGTCAACCGCTTCGCCAAGGACGACATCGTCGACCGCTCCGCGGAGCTGGACTTCGACCCCGAAGCCGAGACCGCGCGCTAATTACGCGAGCCCGCGTGGATCGCACTACCCCACTTGGACGCCGCAGCCGGGAGTTGGAGTTTCCAGCGCCTGTTCCTGCGGCGTCTGCCGTACAATTTGTAGAACACTAAGAAGCACTAGTTAGGGGCCCGTTGTGGACTTTATTTCTACCCGCGACCCGGAGCGCACTCCGAAGAAGTTCTCGGACATCCTCCTCGGCGGTCTCGCCGACGACGGCGGTCTGTACCTCCCCGTCGAGTACCCGCAGGTCGACGACGCGACGCTTACTCGCTGGCGCGCCGTGCTTGCCGACGACGGCTACGCGGCCCTGGCCGCCGAGGTCGTGGGCCTCTTCGTGGACGACATCCCGGCTGAGGATCTCCGCGCAATCTGCGCCCGCGCCTACACCTACCCGAAGTTCTCGGACGAGGACATCGTGCCGGTGACCAAGCTGGAAGACGGCCTCTTCATCGGCCACCTCTCCCAGGGCCCGACCGCCGCGTTTAAGGACATGGCGATGCAGCTCCTCGGCGAGCTCTTCGAGTACGAGCTCCGCCGCCGCGGCGAGACCCTGAACATCCTGGGCGCGACCTCCGGCGATACCGGCTCCTCTGCCGAGTACGCGATGCGCGGGCGCGAGGGCATCAGCGTGTTCATGCTGACCCCGGCGGGCCGCATGACCGCGTTCCAGCAGGCGCAGATGTTCGGCCTGCAGGACCCGAACATCCACAACGTCGCCCTCGACGGCGTCTTCGACGACTGCCAGGACATTGTCAAGGCCGTCTCCGGCGACCTGGAGTACAAGGCCTCGCGCCACATCGGCGCGGTCAACTCCATCAACTGGGCGCGTCTGATGGCGCAGGTCGTCTACTACGTCTCCTGCTGGATCCGCGTCACGGGCGGCAACGGCCCGAAGGCGGACAACTCGGAGAAGGTCAGCTTCAGCGTGCCGACGGGCAACTTCGGCGACATCTGTGCAGGCCACATCGCCCGCCAGATGGGCGTGCCGATCGACCGCCTGATCGTCGCGACCAACGAGAACGACGTGCTGGACGAGTTCTTCCGCACCGGCGGCTACCGCGTCCGCACCGCGGCGCAGACCCACGCGACCTCCTCGCCGTCGATGGATATCTCCCGCGCCTCCAACTTCGAGCGCTTCATCTTCGACCTGCTGGGCCGCGACGCGGAGCGCACCGCCCTGCTGTTCGGCAAGAAGGTCAAGGAGGGCGGGTTCTCGCTGACCGGCGAGCGCGTCTTCGCCGACGCCTCGGCGAAGTACGGTTTCCTCTCCGGCCGCTCCACCCATGCCAACCGCATCCAGACCATCAAGGACTGCTGGGAGCGCCTGGGCGTCATGGTCGACCCGCACACCGCCGACGGCATTCACGTCGCCCGCGGCGTCCAGGAGCTGGTTTCCACGCCGATCGTCTGCCTCGAGACCGCCCTGCCGGTGAAGTTCTCCGAGACGATTATGGAGGCCACCGGCCGCGAGCCGGACGTGCCGGAGCGCTTCGAGGGAATCCTCGACGCCCCGCGCCGCGTCGCCGACCTGCCCAACGACGTCGACGTCGTCAAGCAGTTCATCGACGATAACCTGGCGTAACCGCGCGGGAATTCCCTCCCCTCGGTGTCTACGGTGTCTGCCCTATTTTATTGGGGCAGACACCGTTAATTTTGCCATGGGCCTATCGCCGCGGCGCGCACTCGCACACAATGGCGTCTTATGAGCACTTCGCCCATCCATGGCAACGCGTCCCGAACCTTCCCCAAGCGCACCTTCCCTCGGGCCACATCTGAGCTTTTGTCCTCAGAATCTCTGCCCCCGGAGGCATTCACTGTCGGCCCCTCGGCGACGGTGTCATCGGCAATCGGCGCCGTCCTGCGCGAGCACTGCACTCACTGCTTCGGGCTGATCGGCAACGCAAACTCCCACTTCATCTCCGCGCTGACGGAGTCGGGCTTCGGCTATACCTCGGTGCGCCACGAATCTTCGGCCGTCGGCGCGCCGACGCATACTTCCGCGCCTGCGGTTCCATGGCGATCGCCACGACCACGTGTGGCGCCGGTTTCACCAACGCGCTCACCACGCTCGCTGAGGCGAAGGCCGCGCGCATCCCCCTTGTCTTAGTCACCGGCACGCACCCGGCCGCCGCCCGCCCCTTTGACCTCAATCAATCCGGGATGCTCGATGCCCTCGGCGTCTGCTATCTCACCGCATCTCCGTCGTCGGCGCTTTCCGACGCCCACATCGCCGCCGAGCTGGCCGCGTTCCTCCGGGAACCTGTCGTCGTGCAGATCCCATTCGATATCCAGGACTCTCCCCTCATCGACGGGGGCGATACCCCGAAGAATATCCACCTGATGGAAACCGCCACCAGCGCTCACGGGGCATCCTCTGCGCAGCACCAGCGGCCTTTGCATAACGACGGCGACACGGCGCTGGACACCCCGTCGGCGACCGTGGAAGACGTTGCCCGCCTGCTGCTCGGGGCTCGCCGTCCGCTTATTGTTGCGGGCCGAGGCGTCCACCTATCCGGGACTGCCGACATCGTCCGGTCGATTGGCGACAGCGTCGGAGCGCTGTTTATGCACTCCGCGATGGCCCGTCACGTCGTCGACAGCCCGTGGGAGCTGGGCACGGTCGGCGGTTTTGCCCACTCGTGGCAGCATGAGCTGGCGCGGCAGGCCGACGTCGTCCTGGTCCTCGGAGCCAGCCTGAATGCTTTCCAGTGCCGCGGCGGAAACATGTTTGGCCACGACGCCACGATCGTCCATATTCTCGACGAGCCGCACCCCGCTTCCCTGCCTGCGAGTATCCGAATGTTCTCCGATCTGGAGGACATTCTTCCGGTCCTGCGCGACCTGGTTGCACCCGACCGCCTTCCCGCCCGCGACTCCCGGGATTCGAGTAGCTGGCGCGCACAGCTTGGCAGCTTGGACGCTCACCGCCCGGAGCGCATCGTCGAGTCCGCGACGTGCGCGGATGGCCGACTCGATCCGCGGGCCTGCCTGCAATTGCTCGATCAGCTTCTTCCCCAGCGCAGGTCGGTCTGCACGGACGGCGGCCACTTCCTGGGCTGGGTTCCGAAGTTCCTCGACGTGCCGGGGCCCGCCAACCAGGTCATCGTCGGCACCGCTATCCAGTCCATCGGGATGGGGCTCGGCTCGCTGGTCGGCGTGGCGGCAGCGCGCCCCGAGGACTACTGCGTCCTCGTCGCAGGCGACGGCGGCGGGATGATGGGGCTGGCCGACCTGGGCTCGGCCATCGCAAGCTTGAACAGGGGCGCGATTGTGTTCATGAACGACGCCGCCTACGGCGCGGAGCTGCACCAGTACAGCCAGGCGGGCCTCGACACCTCCTCCATGGTCATTGAGGACTGCGACTTCGCGGCCCTCGGCGAGGCCTTCAGCGCGACTGGATTCACTATTCGTACCGAGGAGGACTTCGCGTTGCTGCGGGACTACTTCGCGGCTCTGTCTGCCGAGCCACAGCCGGGAGAGCGCGCCGTCGCAGTCATTGACTTCAAAATCTCTCGCAGCGTCGTCGCGGATTTCGTCAAAGAGGTCCTCGCAAAGAAGTAGCACCGTTCCTATACCTGCTTGCCTGCGCAATGCTCGGCGGTGCAGGGGGCGACCGAATCGGTTCCGAAGCGCCGGTACTACACTGCAACGAGTGAATATTCAGCGACCTGACAGCCACGCCCACGCGGAGACGACCACCCCAGCTCCCCCGCCCGCGCGAAGTCAGGTCGCTTACAAGGATCCGCGCGAGCACGTCACCGCCCGCGCCGTCGGCGTCTGGCTGGTCGCGCTGCTGACCTACATCGTCGCCATTACGGGCCGCACCTCCCTCGGCGTCGCGGGCGTCGAGGCCCTGGGGCGCTTCCACATCAACGCCTCCCAGCTGGCCGTGTTCACCGCGGTCCAGGTCGGCGTGTACGCCTTCGCCCAGATCCCGACCGGCATCATCATCGACCGCGTCGGCGCGAAGAAGACGATGGTCGCCGGCGCCCTCATTATGGCGGCCGGCCAGGCAATCCTCGCCCTGACCACCTCCTACCCGCTGGCGATCTTTGCCCGCGTGCTCATCGGCGCCGGCGACGCCACTGCGTTCCTCGGTGCCATGCGCCTGCTTCCCGCATGGTTCCCGCTGCGCGCCACTCCCCTATTCACCCAGCTCACTGCGGGCGTCGGCCAGCTCGGCCAGTTCATCTCCGCCGTGCCCTTCCTCGCCGTGCTGCACGCCGCCGGCTGGGTGCCCGCGTTCATCTCCCTGACCACCGGCGGCATCATCATCGCCATCGTCGGGCTGATCGCGCTTGCCGACGTCCCCACCGTCCCGGGTGAGTCGAGGCCGTCGCGGAGGGAGCATCGTGAAGCGAAGAAGGCGGCCAGGGCCGCCGGAGTGGCGACGACGCAGCGGCTCGGCATCGGCGAAACGCTGCGCATCGTGACCACGCACCCGGTGTGCTGGCAGGGATTCTTCACCCACTGGACGGGGCTGATGCACCAGTGCATCTTCACGCTGCTGTGGGGCATGCCGCTGATGACGCTGGGCCTCGGCCTGACGCCGGCGCAGGCCAGCGTCGTGTTGATCATCAATACCCTGGCGGTGATTGTCGCCGGGCCACTGATGGGCATGATCTCGGCGAGGGCGGGCCGGGCGCGCTTCACGGTCATCGCCGCGATCGCGATTGCGGACATGGCGATGTGGATCGTGTTCCTGGCCAGCGAGAACCCGCCCGCCTACTGGGCGATTATCCTGCTCAACATCGGCATGGGCGCCCTCGGCCCGATGTCCAACCTCGGCTTCGACTCGGTGCGCGAACACGTCGACCGCAAGGTGCTGGCCACCGGCACGGGACTGGCGAACATGGGTGGCTTCATCGCCACGATGATCGCCTCGCAGGGCGTCGGCCTGCTGCTGGACTACTCCGCGCACGGAGCTAATTACGTGTGGGCGGACTTCCGCGTCGGCTGGCTGGCTGTCATCGCCATCTGGGTCGTAGGCGTGGTCGGACTGTTTGCCTCCCAGGTGGCGGTGCGCCGCCACACCGCCGCACGGCACAAGGTCACGCTGGACTAGGGTCTGCCAGACAGGTGTGTGGCCTAGAACAGCGAGAGCTGTTCCGGGCCTTCGGGCGCGTCCGGGCCTTCGTCATCGGACTGGCCCTGGCCGTTTTCGGCCGCGGGGACGTCCGCCGGGGCGTCGGCAAGCGAGGAGGGCTCCGGGGCCTCGTGCTCGAGCATCTTGTAGAGCTTCTCGGTCTTGGTCAGGCGCAGCAGTTCGGCGTAGATGACCAGCTTCATCGAGCTGTTCAGAAGCGGCCCCAACTGCACGAATAGGCCGTCGACATCGCCGTCGACCGCGAGGCACGCCCGGCGCAAGCTGTCCTCCGAGATGATCCAGCGAGAGGACTTCCCGCAGGTCTCGCGGTCACCGATGAAGTCCAGAGCCATCGAGACCGCGTTGCCGGGCACGCCATCGAGAGTCGCGCTCAGGCGCTCATTCGGGGTGGAATCCGTGAGCAGCTTCGAAATCTGCACCGCCTCGGCGGCGGGAATGTGGCCGGATGCGTATTCCGCTATCAGCTCCGCCATGCGTGGCACGCTGACGTACTGGTCGGTCAGCCAGGCATCATGCAGCGCGTACATGATGCTCATCGCCTGCCACGAGGACTGCCCCTGGTACAGGATGCCCAGGATTCCGGCCTGTTCCAGCAGCCAACTAATCATTGAGTCCGGGTCCGCGCCGTTGCGCAGGCACAAGTTCTCCACGCGCCACAGCAGGTGATTCTCGACGCAGCAGCCGTAGTACTTCTGATCCTCCTCCAGCTGCGCGGCCAAGGACACGACCTCCCGCGCCGCACGCGGGTAGCCATAGGCGAGCGCAGCAGCTGCGTACTCCCCCGCATCGGCGGTCGCCCACGGGTACTCGCCACTCCACTGCCCGCGTCCCGCTAAGAAACCGGCCACCAGGTATCCCCACTTTGCCGTGGCGTCGGCGCTGTACCAGCTCTCCAGCGCGCGTGGAGTCGGGTGGCCCGTCTGCGGGTCCAGTAGTCCCGCGTTGACCAGCATCTCGACGATCCACGGTGCCGCGAAGGCGTCCGCCCCGACGGATGCCGCGAAGTCCTGAATCCACAGCAGGCTCGACTGCTCGTAGATGTCCAGCGGGTCCTTCAGCCGCCCGTCGTTGCTGCCCGCAGCCTCCATGAATGCCGAGGCGAACGTCACGGCGGCAACTGATGCCTCGGTCAACTCCTGCGGCTCGATGCTGCCGGGATACGGCTCGGTGCGGTGCGGGCGGCGAATAAACCAGCCTTTATCCTTCAGCGCGAGCGCTGCCGGCGCGGCGAAGCGCGCGACGAGTGGCTCCGAGTCCTCCCGCGGGGCGAACGAATAGACCGCCGAGTCCGGGTCGAGCGGGGCCACGCACAAGAGGAGGCGCTCCTCCGCCCAGCGCACGGCATCCTCTCGCTGCTCCGACCACTGATCGAGCGGAATCGACTTATCGTCCAGCACCATCCAGCGCAGCTCATTGCGGATATCCACCGGTGCCGACGCCACCACCGAGCGCACCCGCACGGGATCGCACAGGTAGCTGCGGGCGATGCTCACCGCGCGGGAGAACATCAGCGATTCGACCTCCGACTGCGCCCGAGACTCGCTGCTGCCACCGGGTTCTTCCCCGGCCTTGTCAGCGAAAGCCTCGCGGGCTGCTTCGCGTTCGTCCAGGTCGTCGATTCCGAGCCTGTCCATGCGCCGCTCCAGCGCACCGAGGTCGGAGTTGTGCACCAGATCCAGGACGCTAAAGTCCAGCGTCGGCTCCGCCGGGAAACGCTCAGAGATGTGCTTCGGCACATTCCAGACGCCCGCTGGCTCCTCCCACACGAGTCCCTGCCGCTGGCCCCGCTCCAGCAGCTCCTGAAGCTCCCGCTTGCCGACGCGCCGACGCTGCCTGTCCACGCCGTCCGGCCCGTCGTGCGCCGCCGTATCCGCCTCCGAGGCCCAAAAGGCAACGGAGAGGAGGGACTCGACCGTCGCCGAATCCTCCAACGCGTGAATCATCTGCGCAACATCCAGGACGTCGGGGTCGCAGAAGGACAGCACCATCGTCGAGGCGGCCTCGGACTGCAGCAAGTGCACGGCCTCATCGCCCTCCGGGCGCGGGCCCAGAATCGACGGCCAGGAGCGGTCCAGGAGGAAACGCAGATCAACCTCGCCGAGCCCACGGATGTAATCCTCGTAGCTCGGCCGCGCGAAGTAGTCGACGTTGCGGTTCATAGCCAACCATTATGCACCACGCGCCGGAACGAGTCGCTCACCGGGCGATTCGGGTGGCGCGCCTATCCGTGGTCCGGGTTCTCCTCGCCCCAGAAGACACGGTTGACCACGCGGCTGGCATGGCGCGTGATGCGCAAGTAGTTCTCCATGAACCCGTTGGAGTCCGTCGGGTCCCAGCCCGCGGCACCCGCGACCTGCCCCAGCTGTCTTCCGGGCTGCGGCAACTGGTCGGTGCGCTTACCGCGGGTGAGCACCAGGGCGTTGCGGGCGTGCGTCGCAGTCAGCCAGGCCAGGCGCAGGGCCTCGGCGTCCTCATGACCGAGGATCTCGTGCTCCTCCAGCACGTGCAGGCACTGCAGCGTGGAGGTGTTGTGCAACTCCGGCACCTCGTGGGCGTGCAGGAAGGTCAGCAGCTGCACCGTCCATTCGATGTCGGTAAGCGCACCGGATCCCAGCTTCGTGTGGGTGCGCCGGTCCGCGCCGCGCGGCAGGCGCTCGGTGTCGACGCGGGCCTTCATCCGGCGGATCTCCTGCACCATCTTCGGGCTCGCACCGCCCTCCGGGTAGCGCAGCGGATCGATGGCCCGCAGGAAACGCGTCCCCAGGTCCTCGTCGCCCGCGATCCAGGTGGCGCGCAGCAGCGCCTGCATCTCCCACGTCTCACCCCAGCGCTCGTAGTAAGAAAGGTAAGACTCCAGGGTCCGCACGATGGGGCCGGAGCGACCCTCGGGCCGCAGATCGACGTCGACCTCCAGTGGCGGGTCCTGGCTGGGCTTGGCAAGCCTGCGCCTTAGCGAGTCACAGATGCGCGTCGCCCACTTGACCACGTCGGTGTCGTCGGCAAGCGGGGTGCCGTCGGCGTCCTTGCGGGCCTCGCAGATGAACATCACGTCGGCGTCGGAGCCGTAGCCCAGCTCGGCGCCGCCGAGGCGCCCCATGCCAATCACCGAGATGATGCCGGGGATCTCGCGGTCCGGGTGCGCCTTGGCCCAGCCGCGGATCTCGGCCAGCAGCGCGGCCTCCAGTACGTTGTCCCACACCAGAGACAGGGAGTGGCACACCTGCTGGACATCCATCAGACCGAACAGGTCCGCCGAGGCGATACGCGCCAGCTCCGCGCGGCGCAGGGAACGCGCAACCGCAATCGCCCGCTCCGGGTCGTCGTGGCGCCCGGCGGCGGCGACCAGCGAACGGCCCACCGTCTGGGGGTCCGTATCCAGCAGCTTCGGACCCGTCGCGCCGTCTCCGAAGCGCTTGATGACCTCCGGGGCGTGCATGACCAACTCCGAGGCGTACGGCGAAGACCCCAGCACGTGCATCAGACGCTGGCCGACGATGCCCTCGTCGCGCAGCGTCCGCAGGAACCACTGGCGGTCATGCAGCTCCTCGGAGAGCTTGCGGTAGCCCAGCAGGCCCGCGTCCGGGTCGTGCGTGCTCGACAGCCACTCCATCAACGTCGGCAGCAGCATCGCCTGGATGCGGGCCTTGCGGGAACCGCCGGAGGCCAGCGCCGAGAGGTGGTCGTAGGCGCGGTCCGGATACTGGTAGCCGAGGGCCGCCAGCTGGCGCTTTGCCGCGTCGGCCGAGAGCTGCAGCGTCCCGATGTCCTGCTCCACCACGGAGTTCAGGAGCGGGCGGAAGAAGAGCTTGTTGTGCAGCGTGCGAATCTGCGTGCTCGTCGAACGAACGCGCTTCGCCAGCAGCTCCGCGGCGTCGCTGCCGCCCTGCCCCGTGAGCCCGGCGGCCCGGCCCAGCCAGCGGCGGTTCTCCAGGTCACTATCCTCCGGCAGGAGGTGCGTACGACGCATTTTCTGCAGCTGCAGCCGGTGCTCGAGCAGCCGCATGAACTCGTACGCCTGGATCAGGGCGGCGCCGTCCTCGCGGCCGATGTACCCTGCCTCCACCAGGGCGTCCAGCGCCATCACCGTCGGCAGCACGCGCAGCGAATCGTCGTAGCGGCCATGGACCAGCTGCAGCAGCTGCACCGCGAACTCGACGTCGCGCAGGCCACCGCGCCCCAACTTCAGCTCGCGGGGGCGCAGGTCCTCGGGGACGTTTTGGACCACGCGGGTGCGCATCTTCTGCACGTCCTCGACGAAGGACTCGCGCTGCGAGGCGGTCCACACCATCGGGGCGAGCGCCTCGATGTAGTCGTGGCCCAGGGCAACGTCGCCCGTCATCGGCCGGGCCTTCAGCAGCGCCTGGAACTCCCAGGTCTCCGCCCAGCGCTTGTAGTAGGCAACGTGGGACTCCAGCGTGCGCACCAGCGCGCCGGACTTGCCCTCCGGCCGCAGCGCGGCGTCGACCTCGAAGAAGCAGTGGCTGGCAATGCGGATGAACTCGCTGGCCAGGCGCGTCGCGCGGGCGTTCGCCGGCTCGGCGACGAAGATCACGTCCACGTCGGAGATGTAGTTCAGCTCCTGCGCGCCGCACTTGCCCATGGCAATCACGGCCAGGCGCGTCGACACCGGCGACGACGGGTAGACGGTCGCCACCGCCACCGACAGAGCTGCCGTCAGCGCCGCATCCGCCAGGTCCGACAGTGCCTCCGAGACCTGCCGGAAGGGGACCTCGGGCTGCCCCGGGCGCCGCGGCCCCCGCGGGTAGGTGCCCGCCAGGTCGGCCGCCGCGATGCGCATAATCAGGTTGCGGTAGGAGCGCTGCATCGCCACCTCCGCCTCGCGGCCGGTGAGCTCGGCGCGGTAGAGGCCCGGGCCCTCCAGCGTCGACGGTGCCACCACGGGCTCCCGGTATTCGAGGTCCTTCTCCCGCTCCAGGCTCTCCTCATCAACAAGATCCGGGGTTTCTGGGGCGGCGCGCACGCTGGTGAGCATCTCGCGGAACATGTCCGCCTGCGTCGGCAGATCCGCCTGCAGCAGAATCCACTCCACGGGGTTGGCGACCAGGTGATCGCCCAACATCGACGACCCGCCCAGCAGCGCGAACATCCGGGTGCGCAGCGGCACCTGCTTGCGCATCGTGGCATCGAGCACCTGCCAGGACGCCCACTTTTCTAGCTCCCCGGCTTCCTCGCGCTCGTCCAGCGCAGCTTTCAGACGCACCAGAGCCATCAGCGCCAGGTTTGGATCGGACGCACCGGCGAGCCCCCAGAGAAGTTCGAGGGACTCAGCGTTGTACCAGCCGAGGTCGTGCAAATCCGTGAGCGTGCGCTCGTCGGCACGCAAGCCCAGCGCGGCGGGCTTCGGTACGGACTGGCGGGAGGTGCGCGGTCGGTTCATCACCATGAGGAAAGGGTCACCCAATTTCAGCTTCGTTGACGGCGAGGGCCTTGACTGTCTGCGACTGTGTACGACTACCTGCGGCTACCTGCGACAATCTGCTAGCAGTACCCGCGAGGCAGCGCGACGAGTAGTCCAGGTACCTAGTAGTCCAGGTTTTAGTAGTCCAAGTTGTTGAGCAGCTCCCACTGCGTGACCTGGCGCTGGAACTCGCGCCACTCGCGCCACTTGTTACGCAGGAAGAACTCGTAGACGTGGTCGCCGAGAGCGTCCGCGACCAGTTCGGAGCGTTCCATCTCCAGCAGGGCGTCCTCCAGCGACGTCGGCAGGTCGCGGTAGCCCATGGCGCGGCGCTCGCGGCGGGTCAGCTCGGAGATGTTGTCTTCGGCCTGCTCTGGCAGCTCGTAGCCTTCCTTGATGCCCTTCAGGCCCGCGGCCAGCAGCACCGAGTACGCGAGGTACGGGTTGCAGGCCGAGTCCAGCGAGCGGATCTCCACCCGGCGGGAGTGGGACTTGCCCGGCGAATACATGGGAACGCGGACCAGCGCGGAGCGGTTGGCCATGCCCCACGTCGCGGCCGTCGGGGCCTCGTCGCCGAAGACGGTGCGCTTGTAGGAGTTGACCCACTGATTGGTCACCGCGGAAATCTCGCTGGCGTGGGTCAGGATGCCCGCGATGAAGCGCTTGGCCGTGACGGAGAGCTGGTTTTCGTCGTCCGGATCGTGGAAGGCGTTCTGGTCTCCCTCGAACAGGGAGATGTGCGTGTGCATGCCACTGCCCGGCTGGTCCGCGAAGGGCTTGGGCATAAAGGTGGCCTGCACACCGTTTTTCATCGCCACCTGCTTGATCATGTAGCGGAAGGCCATCACGCTGTCCGCCATCGTGAGCGGGTCCGCGTAGCGCAGGTCGATCTCCTGCTGGCCCGGCGCGTTTTCGTGGTGCGAGAACTCCACCGGGATGCCCATGTCCTCCAGGACCGTGATGGCCTCCTGACGGAACTTCGGCGCGCGGTCGTGGACCGCCTGGTCGAAGTAGCCACCCGAATCGGTCGGCACCGGCGGTTTTCCGTCCGTGTCCAGGCTCTCCACCAGGAAGAACTCGATCTCCGGGTGGATAAAGGCGTGGAATCCCTCGTCCGCCAGGGCCTTAATCTGGCGGCGCAGCACCTGGCGCGGGTCCGCCCACGACGGCTGCCCGTCCGGCATCACGATGTCGCAGAACATGCGTGCCGAAATAATCTTGTCTTCCGGATTCAACTGCGGCATGACCTGGAAGGTAGAGGGGTCGGGCTGCGCGATGGTATCCGCCTCGGAGACGCGGGAGAAGCCCTCGATTGCGGAGCCGTCGAAGCCGATGCCCTCGTCAAAGGAGCCTTCGAGCTCCGCGGGGGCGACCGCCACCGACTTCAAGTAGCCGAGAATGTCGGTGAACCAAAGACGGAGATAGCGGATGTCTTGTTCTTCGATGGCGCGGAGGACGAATTCCTGCTGACTGTTCATACCTGTCAACGTTACCCAGTGGCCCGGATTGCCGGGGGAAATCGTGGGTGCGGGTCAAGTCCCCCGGGCCGCTGTGGCATGCTCTAACCATGAGCGGTAAAAAGGTTCGTCTAAATCACCTCGCCGAGTGGAAGGCGCAGTCGCGGCCGTGGGCCATGCTGACCTGCTACGACTACTCCACCGCGAGGGCATTTTCCGCCGCGGGCATCGAGCTCCTCCTGGTCGGGGACTCCGCGGCAAACGTCATCTACGGCTACGACACCACCACCGAGGTCAGCCTCGACGAAATGATCCCCCTGGCCCGCGGCGTCGTCCGTGGCGCGGGAAACGCCCTGGTCGTCGCTGACCTGCCCTTCGGCACCTACGAGGCCTCCGACGAGCAGGCCGTCATGTCGGCCGCGCGCATGATGCGCGAGTCCGGGGCGCACATGGTCAAGATTGAGGGCGGCGTCCGCATCGCCCCGCGCATCCGCGCGCTGGTCGACGCCGGAATCCCCGTCATGGCGCACATCGGCTTCACGCCGCAGTCCGTCAACGCGCTGTCGGGCTTCAAGGTCCAGGGCCGTGGCTCCGGGGCCGATCAGCTGCGTGCCGACGCCCGCGCGGTCGCCGAGGCCGGCGCCAGCGCGGTGGTCCTGGAGATGGTACCGGCCGAGCTCGCGACGGAAATTACCCGCGAACTGCCCATCCCGACCTGCGGCATCGGTGCCGGTAACCAGTGCGACGGACAGGTGCTGGTCTGGCAGGACGCCTTCGCGGTACCGGCTGACGGTCGCCGCCCGTCGTTTAGCTCGGTGTTCGGCGAGGCGGGCGAGATGCTGACTGCGGGGGCCGCGGAGTACGCGCGCCAGGTCCGCGCGCGCGAGTTCCCGACGGACGCCCAGAACTTCTCGGGCTAAAAAGGCTTCCGGTTCGAAATTCCGCACTTCGGGGGTAGAATCTGTGGGTATGGCTCCCAGTTCTGCCCCCAGTTCCGCAACTCCGACCGCTTCGTTGGAGGTGGAATCGAAGTTCGCTGCTGACCCCACTATTGTGGCGCCCAACTTCGACTTCATCCCGCAGGTCGGTTCGACGACCACCGAGGTCCGCAATCTCTCCGCCATGTACCTGGACACGGAGGACCTGCGCCTGACCCGTTCCAAGCACACGCTGCGCCGTCGCACCGGCGGCCCCGACGAGGGCTGGCACTTAAAGGCCCCGGGCTCGGGTGGCCGAATGGAGTACGGCGTCGGCCTTGAGGCCGGTTCTGTTTCCGGCGAGGGCGCCGCGCCACCTACGAGGTCCCGGAGGAGCTCATCTCCCCGGTTCGTTCCCTCGTTCGCAACCACCCACTGCGCCCGATCGCCCAGGTGGATAACGAGCGCCACGTCACCACCGTCTTCGACCGCAACGGCGAGCCGATGGCCGAGTTCGCGGACGACCACGTCACAGCCTTTTCCATGCTGGAGGGCGGAGAAAAAACCACGTGGCGCGAGTGGGAGATCGAGTTGCTGGGCGACTACGCAGATCGCCCCGAGGGCGAGGCCCTGATGGCCGCGATGTCCCAGGTCGCGCTCGTTGCCGGGGCGAAGCCCTCGAAGAGCCCCTCCAAGCTGGCGACTGCGCTGGGCGACTCCATTAACTCCGCTCCCCTCCCGCCGCAGCCCGCCACGCTGCCAGAGGGAACGCCCGGACGCACCGTCGTCGACGCGCTGGCCGCGAACGTGGCGAAGATGATCGAGTTCGACCCGAAGGTCCGCCGCGACGAGTGGGATTCCGTGCACCAGATGCGCGTTGCCACCCGCGAGCTGCGCTCCCACCTGCAGACCTTCCACGGCATCGTCGTCGGCGACCGCGTCCGCGAACTCGAGCGCGACCTCAAGCAGCTGGCCGGAGTTCTCGGCGTCGCCCGCGATGCCGAGGTGGTCGCGATGCGCTGGGAGGAGCTCCTGGCCCGCCCCGAGGGCGAGACCCTCGGCGAGGAGCTGCGCGAGCACCTCGTCGACGATGTCCGCAAGGACTACCACCGGGCGCACCGCCGCGTCGTCCTGGCACTGAACTCCGACCAGTACTTCGCGCTTCTCGACGACCTCGAAGCGCTCCTGGCCAATCCCCCGATCGCCACTGGCGCCGAGGACGCTGCCGACGCTGCCTCTGAAGTGGCCGAGCCTGACGACGAACACGAGACCCAGGAGGCCCAGGAGACCCAGGAGGCACCGGAGTCTCAGGAGGCACCGGAATCTCAGGAGGCATCGGAGTCTCAGGATGCTCAGAATGCGCCCGAGTCAACTGAATCCGAGGCTGCACCTAACGCCACCGAGGCCACGGGCGACGCCGAAGATGGTGCCGAAACCACCACCGCCACCGAGGAGCCGGAGACGCCGGAGTCGGCGTCGGCAAGCGAAGGGGAAGCACCCCGCGCCGAGCTGGACACCACCGCGGTGCTGGCCGAGCACCTGCGCAGCGCGTTCAAGAAGTTTGAGCGGCGCCACGAGCTGGCCGTCGCCGGGCGCGAGGACGCTGACCTGCCGGAATCCCAGATTGACGAGCGCTTCCACGACGTGCGCAAGGCCGCCAAGAAGCTGCGCTACAGCGCGGAGGCCGCCCAAAACGCGGGACTGCCGACGGCGAAGCTCTACGCGGCGTGCAAGAACCTGCAGTCTGTTCTCGGCGATTTCCAGGACACCTGCACCGCCCGCGACTTCGTGCTGGCCCGCGCCGACCGCGCGTTCAAGGCGGGCAAGAATACCTTCGGTTACGGCGTCCTCTACCAGATGGAGCGTTACGACGGCCTGCGCGCCTTGGAGGGCTACGACGACGCGGTCAAGGCGGTGTTCAAGGCCTTCGACAAGCTCGAGGAAAAGGTGAAGAAGGCCCAGGCCAAGCAGGAGAAGAAGGCCCGAAAGCAGGCCAAGAAGGAGGCCGAGGCAGCCGCGAAGCGCAAGTCCAAGTAGGACGAGCTGCAGGCCTCACTGAGGTCTCGGGAAACGAGGCTCGGACGGCCACACGACTGAGGCGGGCAGGCTACTGGGCGCCCTGCCCCCAGTCGTCGTCCTCCTCGTCCCAGTCGTCGGCGGCCTTGTTGCGCTCGGCGACCTTCTTCATCGCCGCGTGGGCCTCCGCCTCGGAATCGTAGGGGCCCATCCGGTCGTCCCACCCAGTTGCTTTGCCCTGGAACACCTTCCCCGTAGAGGGCTGGTAGTACCACTTTCCACTGTCGTCGCTCATGGCTAAAACTCCTCGTTGATGTGCTGTCTTTCCAGTATAGAGGTTTGGCACCCGCTATTTTGGCGAGTATCATCGACGGGAATTTGAAACTTTTGCGCGGCCCCACCGTTGTCGGGACCATGCGCTAGCGTCGTTTTATTTTTCGTCGAGAGGTTAGAGATGCCCGCCGCGCCCGCTGTAGTTAATGACGTCTTTGATGCCGTTGGCTCCGGTGCCTCTGTCGCATATGCGCCAGGTTCGATCGATCTGCTGGGAGAGGACTGCTCCTCCACCGGCGGCATGCTTCTGGCGAGCGCACTGCCCGTGCACGCAGCCGTCGGAGTCGAGGACATTGAGGAGCAGAAGCTCGTCGTCGTGTACAAGCGGGACACGACCACGATGGACTTCCCCGATTCCTACCCCGAGGGTTTCGGCCCTATCCCGACCGCGGTGGCAACGGCGATTGTCGCCCTGCAGCACAACCTGCACCTGGTGCCGCGAACCAGCGGTGGCCTGAAGGTCACCATCGCCTCGACGATTCCGGCGAGCCGTGGCTTCGGCGAGATTCCTGCTATCCAGTCCGCCGTCGCGCTGGCCCTCAACGCTCGCTTCGGCGACCGCGACGACGTGCCGACCCGCGCCCGCATGGCAACCGCAATCCACGAGGCCATGACGCAGGCCAAGGGCGATTCCTGGCCGCTGTTCCCCTACACCGTGTCGCTGCGCAGCCGCCCCGACAGCATTCTGTGCATCAACCACGCGGACGAGGCAGTCACCCAGACCACGCGACCGCAGAGCCTGGACCTGACCGTCGCCTATTCCCCCGACGTCACCGGCGGTTCGCCGACGGTGGAGCGCTACAGCTTCTTCCGTGACGCCTGCGAGGCTTTCGGCGTGCCGACTCTCGCCAGCCTCCCCGAGGCGCAGACCCGCGTCGCCGACTGGGTTCGCGCCCGCCACGAGGTCCACCCCGACGAAGAAGCGCCGACCATCGGACGCGCCGTCCAGTGGCTCGACGACGCGGATGCCTCCTCCGACCGTGCCCGCGCGGTCATCGGGCACATCCGCCACAGCGACATCGAAGCCGCTATCGCCGGCGTCGCTCGGGACGTTCATCAGCGCCACTCGGTCCCCTCCAACGGATCGGTCCTCGGCCACATCGCCACCGCGGTTGCCGAAGACGACCGCGAGCGAGCGGTCCGCTGCTCGCCGTGCCCCGGCGCGTCGCTGGTGATCTGGTCGCGCACCGAGGACTCCGACACCGTCGACGCCTCGCTTAGCGACGTCGGCGCCCAGGTGCTCCACGTCGCCGATACCTCCGCGGGCGCTGTCGTCGTCTAGTGAGAACCCGCGCGAGCGCCGTGCGGCGGGGCCTGCGGCGGCTAGTCGGCGGGCCAGGCGAAGGCGACCTCCGCCGCGGCCGGGTCGGTGGGGTCGGCGACGATCAGCGTCACCACCTGGCGCGTTCCCTGCGGCGGCTGGCCTGCCCCAGCGGACTCCCTGCATTTCGCGATGACCGGCGGGCTCTCGACGAAAATCTCCGCCGCGGACTCCTTCGAGTGCAGGACCGTCGCGTCGAAGGACGTGCCCACCCAGGGCTCCAGAACGACGGCCTCGGTCAGGTTCAGGCACTGCCGATCAACCGTGGACGCGAGCGAGCCCGAGCGGCGCATGGACTCGATCGCCTCGCTCAGGGTGTCCTCCACCCAGTCGGGCACCTGAATCTCCGGGGTCTCGCCGCGCTCAAAAGCGGCGATGGCCAGGCAGTATTCCAGCCCGTAGCGGTCGATCAGGCGGCGCAGCGGGGCCGTGACGTGCGCGTACACGCCGCCGACGCCGGCGTGATGCGGGGGTTGCTGATCGGGGTCGGCCTCCATGCACCGAACGTAGCCTGAGCCGCGGAGCAGGCGTGCCGCGTCGCGCATGAGCGCCATGCCTCGTGGCGAATCGGCGTCGACCTCGGCCAAAAAGCGCGCGACGCCAGGCAGTGTCGGGGCCGGAGGGGCGAAGCCCAGGGCGCGGGCTGCGACCAGGAAATCCTCCATATCCCTGGGCTCCGCGGGAGCCAGGACGCGCAACACGCCGATGCCGTGCCGGGCCATCATCTCGCCTGCGACCATGCCGGCCAGAAGCGAAACTTCCGAGTTGTAGTCCATGGAAGCGGGCCTCGGGTCGAGTTGCAGCTCGTAGACCGTGCCCGTCTGCGAGGTATCTGGCTCGCCCCGCGCGATCCGCTCGCCATGATCGCCCTGTTCGACCCGCTCGACGCGCTGCGAGGGAAGGCGCAGGTTGATTGCGCTCCGCCGCTTCGACGACGCCTGCCGGGCCCGGCCGACCTCCCCCAGCAGCGCCACCGACGGGTGCGCGGTTCCCGCGTCGAGGGCCTCCTGCACCGCGCCGTAGTCCAGGCGGGCCCGGCTTCTCACCAGGGCCGGGTACACGTCGGTCTCCGTCGGCTCGCCGTTCGCGTCCAGCCGAATCTGCCACAGGATCGCCGCCCGATCGACGTCGGGAAGCAGGCTTCCGGCTCCTCCGACAGCTCCGCCGGGTGGAGGCGCGAGGGGTCGTCGGGAAGGTAAATCGTCTGCCCGCGGCGTAGGGATTCCGCGAAGAGCTCGGAGTCCGGATCGATAAGCCCGCCGACGTCGGCGATGGCGTAATGGACGACCCAGCCACCACCGACGGCCGCCTCAAGATACATCGCCTGATCCAGATCCATCGAGCCCACCGGGTCGATGGTCACCAGCGGGAGGTGGCGCATATCGCGGCGGTTTGCTCGCTTATCCCGCACGCGCGCCGCCTCCTCGTGGAGGGAAGGCGAAAAAGTCTCCGGCACGTTATTAGCGCGGGCGATAGCGCGGAAATCGAGTTCAGCCGCGTAGAGTTTCATACCTGAAAAGTCTAGGTGATGTGGTGAGCGAGTCGGCCTATGAGCCGGATTCTGTCCCCGTGAGGCCCCTTTTGGGAAGCCTGGGTGGTAATCATCCATCTCGAACTGTCATTGCTGACAGACTGAAGCAGCATACCCGCGGGCATCGGGCGGGCAGCCCTCGAACGCTCGCGCACGCACACGCGGGTCGGCCGCAGTTTCCTGCGCCTCTCCCGTGCGCGCTCTTGCCTTGCTCCTGGTGGGGTTTACCTAGCCGACGCAGTCACCTGCACCGCTGGTGCGCTCTTACCGCACCTTTTCACCCTTGCCCGCGCGCGCCCGAAAGCACGGCGGGCGGTCTCTTTTCTGTGGCACTATTCCCGCAGGTCACCCTGGGTTGCCGTTAGCAACCACCACGCCCTATGGAGTCCGGACTTTCCTCGACAGTGGCCTCGCCGACCGACCGCACGCGGCGGCAGGTCGGCCGGTTCCTTTCGCTGCCGCGATTACCCGGCCGGCTCGCTCGAAATCAGTGTACTCGCCGCGATCACCCGCGACGAAAACTGCCCTTCCGAGCTGCGCTTGCCGACGCCTCCCCCGCGGCGTCACCGCCGCTGGAGGTAACTGGTGTCGTTGACCAGCCGCACGGATGTCGGGCCGTCTGCGTAGAACTCGGCGATGGACAGCGAGGCGAGGTCCAGGTGCAGCCGGTAGAAGAGCTCGAATCCGCTGCCCAGGCCCTGGCGCAACAGCGCCTTAATCGGCGTGACGTGGCTGACCACTAGGATTGTCGACTCCCCGTAGCGCTCCGAGATACGCCGACGAGCCGCGGCAACGCGCTCATCCACGGTGCGAAAGTCCTCGCCTCCCGGTGGCGCGACCGCGGGGTCTGCGAGCCACCTGCTGTGCAGATCCGGTGTCGCTGCGTGGGCCTCCGAGAAGGTCAGCCCCTCCCACTGGCCGAAATTGGTCTCCCGCAGGTCCTCGTCGATGCGGACCTCAAGCCCCAGCGCGCTGGCTGCGACCTGTGCGGTCTGCCGCGCCCGGACCTGGGGCGAGGCCACGATGGCGGAGATGTTCCACTCCCCGGCCTCCACCCCGGCGCGCAGCTTGCCCGCGGCGAGGGCCGCCTGCCGGTGCCCCAGCTCGGTTAGCTCCGGGTCCGAGGCGCTGCCCGAGTACTCGCGCCTAATCGACATCGGCGACTGCCCGTGGCGCAGCAGCAGAAGCCTCGTCGGAGCGCTCGTCGCGCCCGTCCAGCCCGGCGCGGTGTCCGCATTGTCCTTGGTCACGGGCTTCGTCCTAGCTCTTCATCGCGACGGCGAGCGTCGCCGGGCGGACGAGCATGGCGCCGCATTCGGGGCAGGAGCTGACCTCGTCTGCGGCCAGCGCATCGAAGTCGTGGAGGGTGCCCACGTCAAGCTCCATGAAGCACGAGCCGCAGGCGCGGCCGTCGATCCTGGCCACCGGAATCCCGTTGTTCTGCTCCAGCTTGCGGTAGAGTTTCTCCGCTGCGGGGTCCAGTGTGGCCCGCAGGCTCTCGAACTTCGTCTCGGCGACCGCAATGCGAGCCTTGATGTCCTTCTCGGCGTCGGCGAGGCGCTGGGTCGCCTGCTCGATGTCCTCGGACGCAGCCTCGGCTACCGTGCCCTGCTGGGCGTCGAGCTCGTAGGCCTGGCGCATTTTCTCGGTTTGCTCGAGCTTGCGCTCCGCGCGCTCGCGCCGACGCCGGGTCGATTCCATGTCGCGCTGCAGCTCCCGGCGTTCGAACTTGTCCTCCACCGCGCCCAGGGAGAGCCGATCGGCCTTCTCCCGCGCCTTGAGCTTCGCGATATCGCTGACGAGCTTGTCGATATCACGGCCCAGGTCGGAGGCGTTCAACCGGGAACGAGCCGCGCCCGCCGATTCCTCGCGCAGGTTTGCCCGGAGCCGATCGAGCTCCGCTTTCTCGGGCAGGCACGCGCTCCGCGCGATCAACCCGTCGATGCGGGTGCGCTCCTGCGCGGTTTCCAGCATGGCAGCTTGCTGCTGCGGACTGATCTTCATCGTCTGTGATTCCTCCTCGTCTCTCTCCGCTTAGCCTACGACGCCGCCACTGTCCAGGGGTCGGTGCGGATTTCCAGGACCTCCGTCGGCACGCCCAGCTTCTCCTGGAGCATCTCGGCCGCCTGGTAGCACCACGGGAACTCGCTGGCCCAGTGGGCCGTGTCCACGATGCAGAAGTCGGCACCCCGCAGCGTCTCGTCGACCGGGTGGTGGCGCAGGTCGGAGGTCACGAAGGCGTCGACGCCGAGCTTTCCTACCACGTCGAGGAAGGAGTCCCCCGCCCCCGAGGCCACCGCCACCGTCCGGATCATGCGATCCGGGTCGCCCGCCCCGCGGACTCCCCACTCGGTGGCGGGCAGGCGCTCGGCGACGCGGGCGACGAAGTCCCGGAACGGCATGGGCCGATCCAGCTCGCCGACTCGCCCGATGCCGACGGCCTTCTCCGGGTCCAGCCCGGTCGCCTCGTTGGAAACGATGTCGAAGGCCGGCTCCTCGTAGGGGTGGGCATCCAGCAGCGCCGTGACCAACGCGGAGCGGATTCGGGCCGGGGCGACCAATTCGAGCCTGACCTCGGAGACCTTCTCCAGGTCCCCCGCCTGCCCCAGGAAGGGCTTGGCGCCGGTGAGCGGGCGGAACTGCCCCTGGCCCTCGACGCGGAAGGAGCAGTGCTCGTACTCGCCGATTTTCCCGGCGCCGGCGTCGAACATGGCGGTGGCCACGGCGTCGACGTGGGTCCCCGGCACCTTCACGGTCCACGTGTCCAGGCCCGGCGCAGGCTGCGGCGCCAACGGCGCCCCGGGGCGCACACCCAGAATCTCAGCGAGACGGTCGTTACGCCGGCGTGCCGAGTCCGCGTTGGTGTGGGCGGCGAACAGCGCCACTCCGGCGCGGATCAGCTTGTGGATAATCCGGCCCTTTGGAGTGTCTGCAGCCACAGAGTTAACCCCGCGCAGCAGCAGCGGGTGGTGCACCACGAGCATCTGCGCGCCGTCCTCAATCGCGCGGTCGGCAACCTCGTCCGTGCACTCCAGCGCGAGCGCGATCTTCGTCACGGGCTCACCCGGGTCGCCGCAGATCAGGCCCACCTTGTCCCAGCTCTCGGCCAGCGCTGCGGGTACGCCGCCTCCATGGCCACGCGGACGTCGCCGACGGTGACAGCCCCCGACCGCGGGGTGGAAGGCGCTGCGTGCTGTGTATTCATATGTGCATCCCTTTTTCTCGCCGAAAAAATCGAATCCCATGACCAGCGTAGCGATCTTCCCCGCCAAGGCCCCGCGACCTAGCACTCCGTCACGTCGCGCACCGCATCTATCAGTTGGCGCACCTGCGCCTCGTCGCGCACCGCAAGCCGCCACCACGTCTGATCCAGCCCCGCGAAGGTATCGCAGCGCCGCACCGAGATGCCCCGCTCGGATAGAGCCAGCCTTGCCGCCTCGTGCTCGCCTTCGCCCCGCTTGCCGACGCCCAGGCCCCCTGCCCCGACGGGCGCCCGGGCCAGAAGGAACGGCGCCTGTGACGGGGCGACGGTCCACCCCGCCGAGGCCAGCGCCTTCTCCATCCCGGCGCGCTGGGACGAAATCTCCGAGCGGATCGCGGGCAGGTAGTCCTCGCCGCGCCGCGCAATTGCCAGCATCGCCCGCAGCTGCAGGGTGCCCAGTGGCCAGTACGGGCGACGCCGCGCCAACCGGCGCAGCAGCTCGGGGCTGCCCAGCGCGTACCCGCACCGCAGCCCCGCGATTGCCCAGGTCTTGGTCATGCTGCGGAAGATGATGACGTTGCTGCCACCGCCCTCAGCCAGCGATGCCCGCGCCGCCGAAGCCGAATCGACGACGTCCATGAAGGCCTCGTCGACAACCAGGACCTCCGCGAGTCTGGCGACCCGCGCAAGGTCCTCCGCCGAATGCAGCACTCCCGTGGGATTGGTTGGGTTTCCGACGATTGCCATCCTTCCCGCCAGGCGCGAGGCGAGGTCGGCGGGGTCGGCGTCGTGGCCGTCGTCAAGCGCGAAGGGCAGGCGGAACGGCGGCGGGAGCACGAGTGAGTCGACGTCGACCCCCGCGGCGCGGAAGGCGGCCTCGGGCTCGGTGAACTGCGGGGCGATGATGGTCGCGGCGAGCCCCAGGTCGGGAAGGAGGCTGAATCCCTCGGCGACGCCGTGCAGGAGCAGGACCTCCTCGGGGCTGCGCCCGTGCAGGCGCGCGATGTCGGCGCGGACTAAGTCAGTGAGGGCCTCGTCGGGGTAGGCGGCGAGGTCATCGATTGCTTCGGCAATGGCCGACTTCAGCCAGGAGGGGGTGTCGCCGTGGACGTTGACCGCAAAGTCCAGGTGCGCACCGCGGGCGGCCTGGTCCCCGTGGTAGCGCAGAGGATCATTCAACATGAACTCCAGCCTAGAGTGCTTTTAGGATGAGGATTATGTCCCCTACCGAGTCCTCGTCCCCCGTGTCGTACCGCCTGTCGAATTCGGCCCCGCCCACCGTGCTGATCGACGTCGACGGCACCATCGCCGACTCACTTCCGGCGATTGTGGAGGGCTTCACAATTGCAATGCGAGCCATCGGGCACCCCATCCCCGACGAGGACTTCCTCCGCACCATCCCCGGCCCGCCGATGGTGGAGACCCTCGCATCCCTCGGCCTCAGCCCCGACCAGGTGGAGGCCGCGTTTTCCGCCTACATGGAGCACCAACGCAGTGGGGGCTGGCGCCGCGCGGAGATGTTTCCCGGCTGGCCCGAGCTGCTTGACCGCTGGCGTGACGACGGCCTGCGGCTCGCCACGGCAACGTCCAAGGGCGAATACTTCGCCCGAAAGACCCTCGAAAACTTCGGTTTGGAGGGCTCCTTCGATTTCGTCGGCGCCGCGGACGACGACGGTACACGCCGCACGAAGGTTGACGTCATTGAGTACACGCTGCGCCGATTGGGAATTGGGCTGACCGCGGATCAGCGCCCGGCGGGCAGCGTCGTCATGATCGGCGATCGGATCCACGATTTCGACGGCGCCGCTCGCTTCGGCATCCCCTCCATTGCCGTCGAATGGGGCTACGGGAGCCCCGAGGAGCTCGCCAAGGCCGACGCCAGGGTGGCCGATGCCGAGGACCTGGATTTTGCAGTCCGGCGGATGCTGTATCTTTAATTCTCGTTGCCAATGGCGCTGTGCCGCCCTGTGGCCACTGCGACTACGCAAACGTAGCTGCACAGCCACGCTGCACCTGCCCCAAGCACCTGTCCTCACGCACTTTCGAGAGCTGGATTTACACCTATGCCTTTTTCCTCGTCGCTGCGGACGGAGACCGTCTACGTGGTCTTCGTCTGCTCCGGAAACATTTGCCGCTCCCCCATGGCGGAGATTATCGTCCGTGACGCTGTAGAGAACGCCGGGCTCGACTCGGATGTTCTGCTCGGTTCCTGTGGCATCGGTGGCTGGCATGTCGGCGAGCCGGCCGACCAGCGGGCGCAGGACGAGCTAGAGCACGCGGGCTACGACCCGACGCACACGGCCGCCCAGCTAGGCAGCGAGCACTCGGACGCGAACCTCTTCATTGCCATGGACGACAGCCACGTGCGGGGGCTGCGCCGCGCAGGTATCCCCAAGGAGCGGATTCGCCTGCTGCGTTCTTTTGACCCGAGTGCGCCGAGGGGCGCCGAGGTGGAGGACCCCTACTACGGTGGCCGCCAGGGCTTCGTGCGCACGCGCCTGGAAATTGAGGCGGCCGCCGACGGGATCGTCGAGTGGATCAAGGAAACGCTGGCTCTTAGCTCCGACCGCTAGGGCGCGTAACTGCGACTCCGGCCGCTAGGGCTCCAGCACGACCTTTTCGCGGTTACTGCCCTTGATGCGGAACGTCCAGAGCTTATTGATGATGAAGTTCGCCGGGGTGCCCAGCAGCACGCCGATGAGGTTTGCCCAGTAGAAGCGGTTGCGCAGGCCGGTTGAGTCGTCGAAGATGCTCTCCGGAAGCGCCAGCGGCGAGGTCGGGTTGGTCAGCACCGTGATGACGATGAGGCTGACGATCAGGCTGGATACACCGGCAAAGAGGAACGGGAAGAACTGGCGGAACCAGTTCGGGCGGTGCTTTGTGCGGAATGTCCACGAGCGGTTCAATTGGAAATTCCACACGTTCGCCACGACGAAGGCCACGGTCGCGTAGACGTGGGAGTACCGGATATTCCACCGCGTCCCCAGCAGGTTCATGAACACGTCGTGCTCGTTAGTGCCGACGCTCAGGCCCGCCTTTCGGGCCAGGATGACCACAATGAGGTTGACGATGACGCCGGTGCCTCCGACAAGCCCGAACTTGATGAACTGACGGGCGACGATGCCGTACTTCCGCGGCTTACCCGCCGGGGACCCCGCGGGCGCCCCCTCAACTGCAGCCTCGCCCATCTCCACGCCTCGCTCTCAGTCCTGCCTACACGCTGTATGCGCCTGGATAACTTTACCTGAAGTTCACCTCAATTCAGTCGCGCCCAACTCCCCGGCCGCCACGAGATTTCGCTCACGCGTTTCCGCCGTGCCTTCACCTGATGCCCGCTTCCCCGCCGAGTGCGCTCCTCACCTCTCCCCAGCGCGCTGCGCAACCGTCTTCGGCCTCCGGGCGACCCGCGCGATAAGCTCGGAAACTGTGTTGAAGAATGTGCGCCAATTCCTGACCCCGGGGTGGGTACTCACCGCCGTGGTCGCCATCGCCTTCTCCTACCTAGCTTTTACGGTGCTCGCGCCGTGGCAATTGGGGAAGAATACAGCCACCAAGCACCGCAATGAGCAGCTTCAACACTCCTTCGAGGTGGATCCCGTCGATGTCGGGACATTGATGCCGAAGGGCCGCGGCTTCGAGGAGGGCGACGAGTGGCGCCGAGTAACGGCGCAGGGCTCCTTCGTCCCGGATTCCCGCGTCCTGCTGCGCAACCGCCCGGTCAATGGCGCGCCGGCGATCCAAGTGCTCGACATTTTCGCCGCCAACAACGGCGAAAAATACCTGATCAATCGAGGTTTCGTCCGACCCGCAGGATCGGACACGCCGGCGATCGCCCCGGCACCGACCGGAGACCTGACCATCTCCGGATACACCCGCCGCAACGAGCTGACTCCGGTCACCCCGCCGATCCGCGAGACCCCACCGCAGGTCTACGGCATCAACATCCGCGAGATTGAGGGCCTGACCGGCCAGCAGCTGAACCCTGACTGGATTCAGCTCTCCGAGGACTCGGCAGCTGTCATTGAGGCCATCCCGCTGCCGACGCTAGAAAGTGGCCCCTACCTCTCCTACGGCATCCAGTGGATTTTCTTCGGCGCCATGGCACCGCTGGCCGTGATCTGGTTCGTCCGCGCCGAGCTGGTTGAGCGTCGCCGCGATCGCGCCGAGCAGGAAGCGATGGAGAAAAACCTCAGCGACGCCGCCGCGGCCGAGCCGCTTGACTCCCCCGCCTCCGCGAAATCCGGCGAGGACACCTCGGCGGACGCATCCCGCGAACCGGCCGATTCTTCCTCAAAGAACCAGCAGGACGCCCCCGACGCGCGGGGTGGGCACGACGCCGATAGCGCCGCGGAGCAGCTCCACCGCGAGCGCCTTGCGAAGCGCTATGGCAGTTCCGGCCACCGCGCTGCGGGCTTTCGCGATGACCGCTACGGGGAGCGCTTCTAGCGCCCCTCGCGCGCGTTCCCTTGCGCCGCTCTCCCCTAGCGACAGCTCCCCTTTAGCGCCGCAGCCGCGAGGCCTAGTCCCCCGACGCACAGCGCGAGCACAATCTTTTGCACGTCGCCGCTTAACTTCACCGCGCGGCGCACATCCGGCACCGCAGGCGCCGCCCCCTCCCCGAGAACCGGCCGCATTTCCACCCCGCTCGGGTAGACCGTCGCACCGCCCAGCTGCAGGCCCAGGGCACCGGCGGCGCTGGCCTCCACCACTCCCGCATTCGGGCTCGGGTGCGCCGCCGCGTCGCGCCTCCACGCCTCTACCGCTTGCCGACGATTCGGCCCGGCGATAACCGTCGCAATCGCGGTGAGCCGAGCTGGGACGAACCCGGCGACGTCGTCAAGCCTGGCCGAGGCCCAACCGAAGTTGCTGAAGCGGGCGTTGCGGTAGCCGACCATCGCGTCGAGCGTGTTGATGGCGCGGTGAGCGACCACACCGGGCGCCCCCGCAATCGCACCCCACAGCAGCGTGCCGCTGACGGCATCGGAGGTGTTTTCGGCGAGGGATTCGACGGTCGCGCGGGCGATCCCGTCCAGATCGAGCGCCTTCGGGTCCCGAGAACACAGCCACGACACCAGCTCCCGCGCCGAGTCCACGTCCTCACGGTCCAGACGCTTCGCCATCCGGGAGCCGGTGCGCTGCAGCGTGGTTCCGCCCAGGCTCGCCCACGTGGCGACGGCCAGCGCAAGGTTGGGCGCGAGCTTCGCCGTGCCGACGGCCGCAGCGACCGGGAGACCGACAGCGATTGCGGTAAAGGCCACTCCCCTCGCCTTGGAGTCGGCGTACATGCCCTCGATGAGTCTGGTGACTGCCGTGCCGTACGCGGCCACCGGATGGTGCGAGCTGGGGTCGGCGAAGATGCGATCTGCTGCGAAACCGGCGGCGAGGGAGCCTGCGCGCCACGCGAGCGTCACGGCCGTACTGCGACCTCGCCGCAACGGGCGCGGGAGATGGCCCCGCTCGGGCTCGTTGATTTGTTGGCGCGAGGTATACATCCGCGCTTGCCACCCCTTTTTTAAGGCTCGTGCCGCGAAGCGGTGTGGTACCGAGAGCGGCGAAAAAGGAAAACCCGCCCGGATGCAATTAGTGCAACCGGGCGGGTGTTAGGCGTGCGGCGAGAGGGTTTCGAACCCCCGACCGCTGGTGTGTAAAACCAGAGCTCTACCGCTGAGCTATCGCCGCGCTGTGGAAGAACTTAACACAGACCTTTTGTAAAACACTAATTGGCCTGGGTCACACTACACGGCGTCCGCGACGGTCTCCGGAGGTCTCCGGTTGTGCACCGGGGGACGCAGCTCGGCAGACAGCGGTGCTTCTAGCGTCCGCGCTGCACCAGGCAGTTGCCCTGCCAGGAGCCGAGGCGGATGGCGGAGGTGCCGGTGAGCCCCGCGAGCCGTGCGGACTCGTCGATAACACCGGGGTCAACCGAGCCCGGCTGGCCCGCGCCCGGAGTCAGCAGCCAGATTCGACCATCCTCATTCATTGGACGGGAGGCGTCCACGAGGCCGTCCACGAGATCACCGTCATCCTCGCGCCACCACAGGAGCACGACGTCGACGACCTCATCGGTGTCCTCATCAAGGAGGTCATCATCCAGGAAGTTCTCCACGGCCTCGCTGATTGCGGTGTCGCAGTCATCGTCCCAGCCGACTTCCTGCACTAGCTGGCCCTTCTTGATGCCGAGCTTCTCCGCGTAGTCACGGACAGCGCCTGTGGCGTTGACCACTTCCTTTTGCCTCCTTGTTAAGAAATTTCTAGCTTTGTCGTAAAAGTTTAGCGTCCAAACGCGCCGCGCACAGCACCACGGTCAACTTATTCCCCAAAATGGTGCATATTCTGCTTCTTTTCTTGCGTCGGACGCCGTCGGCCAATCAGAAGTAGAGTAGGGGGAAGCAATTGTTGCCTTTCCTCAATACCGAAAGGACCTAACGCCATGTCAGGTACGCCACAAGCCCATTCTGATGAGTCCAACTTCGCCCTAATCCGCGACGGTGTCGCTTCTTACCTCAACGACGCTGATCCTGAGGAGACCCGGGAATGGCTCGAGTCCCTGGACGGCCTGCTTGAGGAGGCCGGACCAGAACGCGCCCGCTTCCTCATGCTGCGGCTGCTGGAGCGCGCGACTGCCAAGCGCGTTGCGCTGCCGCCGCTGACCTCGACCGACCATGTCAACACGATTCCGACGGAGCTGGAGCCGGAGTTCCCGGGCGACGAGGAGCTGGAGCGCCGCTACCGCAAGTGGATTCGCTGGAACGCGGCCATCATGGTCCACCGCGCTCAGCGCCCTGGCATCGGCGTTGGTGGCCACATCTCCACCTACGCGGGCGCTGCCCCTCTGTATGAGGTCGGCTTTAACCACTTCTTCCGCGGCAAGGATCACCCGGGCGGCGGCGACCAGATCTTCTTCCAGGGCCACGCCTCCCCCGGCATGTATGCCCGCGCCTTCCTGGAGGGACGCCTGAGCGAGGAGGACCTCGACGGTTTCCGCCAGGAGGTCTCGCGCGGTAAGGGCAAGGGTCTTCCCTCCTACCCGCACCCGCACGGCATGAGCGACTTCTGGGAGTTCCCGACCGTGTCCATGGGCCTCGGCCCGCTCGACGCCATCTACCAGGCCCGTTTCAACCGCTACCTGCACGACCGCGGCATTAAGGACACCTCGCAGCAGCACGTGTGGGCCTTCCTCGGCGACGGCGAGATGGACGAGCCAGAGGCACGCGGCGCCATTCAGCACGCCGCGCTGAACAACCTGGATAACCTGACGTTCGTCATCAACTGCAACCTGCAGCGCCTCGACGGCCCGGTCCGCGGCAACACCAAGATCATCGCGGAGCTGGAGTCCTTCTTCCGAGGCGCCGGTTGGAACGTCATCAAGGTGATCTGGGGCCGCGAGTGGGACGAGCTCTTCGCCAAGGATGAAGACGGCGCTCTGGTCAACCTGATGAACAGCTTCACCGATGGCGACTACCAGACGCTGAAGGCCAACGACGGCGCGTGGGTGCGCGAGCACTTCTTCGGTCGCGACCCGCGCACCGCGAAGCTGGTCGAAGACATGACGGACGAGGAGATCTGGAACCTCCGCCGCGGTGGCCACGACTACCGCAAGATCTACGCGGCCTACGCCAAGGCGCTAGAAACCAAGGACCAGCCAACCGTCATTCTGGCGCACACCATCAAGGGCTACGGCCTCGGCCACAACTTCGAGGGCCGCAACGCCACCCACCAGATGAAGAAGCTCTCCCTGGATGACCTGAAGCTCTTCCGCGATAACCAGAAGATCCCGATTACGGACGAGCAGCTCGAGGCCAACCCGTACCTGCCCCCGTACTACAACCCGGGCGAGGACGCCCCGGAAATTCAGTACATGAAGGCTCGCCGTGAGGCGCTGGGCGGCTACCTGCCCGAGCGTCGCGAAGCCTACGCTCCGCTGACGGTCCCGCCGGTGGAGAGCCTGAAGAGCGTGCTGAAGGGCTCGGGCAAGCAGAAGGTGGCCACGACGATGGCGACCGTCCGCGTGTTCAAGGAGCTGATGCGGGACAAGGATCTCAAGGACCGATTCGTCCCCATCATCCCGGACGAGGCCCGCACCTTCGGCATGGACTCCTGGTTCCCGACGCTGAAGATCTACAACCCGCACGGCCAGAACTACACCCCGGTCGACCACGACCTGATGCTGTCCTACAAGGAGTCCACCGACGGCCAGATCCTCCACGAGGGCATCTCCGAGGCCGGCTCGATGGGATCCTTCATGGCAGTCGGTTCGTCCTACGCCACCCACGGCGTCGCCATGATTCCGCTGTACATCTTCTACTCGATGTTCGGCTTCCAGCGCACCGGCGACTCCATCTGGGCCGCCGGCGACCAGATGGCCCGCGGCTTCCTGCTCGGCGCCACCGCGGGACGCACGACGCTGACCGGCGAGGGCCTGCAGCACATGGACGGCCACTCGCACCTGATCTCCGCCACGAACCCGGCGGTGGTCTCCTTCGACCCGGCGTTCGCGTACGAGATTGCCTACATCGTCCGCGAGGGCATCGACCGGATGTACGGCGAGGGTCGCGGCGAGAACGTGATGTTCTACCTGACCATCTACAACGAGCCGATCTCCCAGCCCGCGGTGCCGGAGGACCTCGACGTCGAGGGCCTGTTGAAGGGTATCTACCTCTACCGCAAGGCCGAGGGCGACAAGCACGTCAACCTCATGGCTTCGGGCATCGGCATGCAGGAGGCCCTGCGCGCAGCAGAGATCCTCGAGGACTACGACGTCGCCGCGTCGATCTACTCCGTGACCTCCTGGAACGAGCTGGCCCGCGACGGACTGGCCCGCGAGACCGAGATGCTGCACAACCCGACCGAGGAGGTCGAGGAGGCGTTCCTGACCCGCCAGCTGGCCGACGCCGAGGGCCCCTTCATCGCGGCCTCCGACTTCCAGCGCGCGGTCCCGGAGCAGATCCGCAAGTGGGTCCCTGGCGACTACACGGTGCTCGGCACCGACGGCTTCGGCTTCGCCGATACCCGCCCGGCTGCCCGCCGCTTCTTCAACTCCGACGGCGAGTCCATCGCGGTCGCAGCACTGGCAGCGCTCGCGCGTGCGGGCAAGATCGACATGGAGGTCGCGCAGCAGGCCGCCGACGATCTGAAGATCACCGACCCGACCGCGACCTTCCAGGGTTAATAGGAGGAGAACTCGGCCGATGACTTCTAGCCTTGGCGATCAGTTAAGCGCCCTCCTGGGAGGGAACTCCACAGCAACGGCCACCCCGGAGGGCACGGCCGCGGGCACGAAGCGGGAACCGGACGAGGACCTCCCCGCCGGGGTCCACGGCGAGGTCGCCGCAGTGGTCAAGTCCATGGCCGGCGACGAGGTCGAGTCCCTCGAGCTCTCCACCCCGCTGTCGTCCTACGGCTTCGACCGCCTTGCGGTGGTCGAGCTCGCGGTGCGCTGCGAGGAGGAGCTCGGCGTCCGCATTGAGGACGACGACATCACAACCTTCCGCACCCTGGGCGACGTGGTCGACTACATCGCGGCCCGCCGCGGGTAGAACTGCAGCACGTTAGCGAATTGCTCAGCGCCCTCGGACGGGCTCTCCCCTCCGAGTGGCGCTTTTTCGTGTGAGTCTGCGGCCTTCGCGGCCGTCGGCAAGCAGTCTTCGGGGTCGAAGCCCGCGGTGAGCATACGCAGGGGTTCGAGAGCGCGGTCCCAGGGGCCTCCGATAGCCGCGTCGAGGGACTCGGTGAGGTCGCCTCCGCGGGCGATGAGCGCGCGCAGGGCGTCCTCGTTGACGACGATATTTCCGGCGGCATCGGTCTGGCCTGCGAAGGTGCCGAGTTCCGGGGTGTGGCAGTAGCGCATGCCGTCGACCGCCACGCCGGAATCAGCGACGGCGGGGTCCTGGGCAATCTCGAAGTAGAGGTGTGGCCAGCGGCTGAGGTCGCCTGCGAGGGTGGAGATCTGCTCGGCATCGGCGACGAAGGGCACCTCGGCACATAACGGGCCGCCTGTGCCCTGGGCACGCCAAATGTCCCGGCCGGGCTTGGTGCCGTCGGGCATGGCGAGGCGGGCCAGCGCCCACGAAACGTGTGGTTGCAGCGGCCCTGGCATGCTGTGAATCCACAGCACACCCGTCGTTTGGATGCGCATTAGCGTTAGTCCTCGAAAAGGGTGCTCGGTGTCAGTTGGGTGTTAAGACGATGTTCGTCTTCCCCTACGAACTCATCCAACGACCGTTTTCCGAATGCTTCCGGCCCGACGACCAACCGCCGCGTCATAGGCCAGGCCTGCGACGTGCGTTGCGCGTGTTTACGATTGTGGTTGCCGTGACTGGCCCACGGCAACCCTCAACCTCTGCTTAATCCCCCGGATGTGATTTGGCGCGCTCGGCCAGCTCTGCCAGCTCCGTCCACAGGGCATCGTTGAAGTCGGACCAGAGGGGCTTGGCCCAATCCCCGAAGTCGCGGTCGGTGAGGACGACCGCCGCGCGGCCCGTGCCCGGGTGCAACCACACGAAGGTGCCGGCCTGGCCGAAATGCCCCGCGACCCCGTCCGGCATGGAGTTTCCGAACCACAGGCCCTGCTTGGACGACGGGTGGGTGAAAATCTCGAAGCCGAGGCCCCAGTCCGCCGGGCGCTGCATGCCGTAGCCCGGGACGACGCCGTCGAGCCCCGGGAACTGCACGGTTAGGGCATCGGCGACGGTATTAGGGTGCAACAGCGCGGGACGGAGCACCTCGTCGACGAAGCGCATCAGGTCGGCGACGCTGCTGCGCGCCCCGTGCCCCGCCGAGCCCTGCAGCACAGAAGAGGCCATCCCCAGGGGCTCGAAAACGGCCTGACGCAGGTACTCGGCGAAGTCCATCTCGGCGGCGTCGGCGATGGCGTCAGCGATGATGTCGAAGCCCGCCGACGAGTAGATGCGCCGCTCGCCCGGCGCCCGTTCCGCCTCCCGGCTGGCAAAGCCGACGCCGCCCGCGTGCGAGATCAGGTGCCGGACGGTTGCGCCCGGCGGGGTCAGCTCCTGGTCCAGCTCGATAGCGCCTTCCTCCACCGCAACCAGCATGCCGACGGCCGCCAGCAGCTTGGTCACGCTCGCGAGATTGAAGACGCGCTGCGCGTCGCCGCGGACGGACCAGGTGCCGTCGCCGGAGCGGACGGCCGCGCAGACGTTGTCGACGGGCCAGTCATCGACCTGGGCCAGGGTTTTCGGGGCTTCAAACGCACTCATGCCCCCACCCTACAAAAGGCAGGGCGGGGGGCATGTCGAAGGCTGCGGTCAGGCCGCGGCTGCGGCGGTAACCGATTAGGCGCGTGCGGCCTCGGCCGCGACCGGGCTTGCCGCCTCGTGGGCCACGTCGCGAGAAGCCGGGGCCGCGTCCTCGTCGTCAAGCGCGGAGAGGTCCGCGTCGGCGGAGGCGTTCCAGGCCTCCTCGTCCCAGATGCCGGCGCGCTTTGCGACGACCAGCGGCACGACGGCCTGGCCGGTGACGTTGACGGCGGTGCGACCCATATCCAGGATCGGGTCGACGGCGAGCAGCAGGCCGACGCCGGCGAGCGGCAGGCCCAGGGTGGACAGCGTCAGGGTCAGCATGACGGTCGCGCCGGTGGTGCCGGCGGTCGCGGCGGAGCCGATGACCGAGACGAAGACGATCAACAGGTAGTCGGTGAAGTCCAGCGGAACGCCGTAGAACTGCGAGACGAAGATCGCGGCGATGGCCGGGTAGATTGCGGCGCAGCCGTCCATCTTGGTCGTCGCGCCGAGCGGCACGGCGAAGGACGCGTACTCGTCCGGCACGCCCAGGCGGCGGGAGACGACGCGCTCGGTCACCGGCATGACGCCCATCGACGAGCGGGTGACAAAGCCCAGCGAGGTCACCGGCCAGACGCGGCGGAAGAAGTCCACCGGGCTGATGCCGTGTGCCTTCAGCACGATCGGGTAGAGCACGCCGATGACCAGGAACAGACCGACGTAGATGGCGATGGCGAACTTGCCGAGGCTGCCGAGGGCCTCCCAGCCGTATTCGGCGACGGCGTGGCCGATGAGAGCCGCGGTGCCGATCGGCGCCAGGCGGATGACCCACCACAGCACCTTCTGGACGATCTTCAGCAGCGAGGCCGAGAACTCAATGAACGGCTCCGCCTTGCGGCCGACCTTGACCGCCGCGATACCGAAGACAATGGCGATGACGAGAAGCTGCAGGACGTTGAAGTTCGGGGTGGCCGACATCGAGCCGTCCGACTCGCTGACCTTCACTCCCAGCCCCAGGATGTTCTGCGGGACGATGCCCTGCAGGAACGCCCACCAGGACCCGACCGTCGACGGCTCCTTCGCGGCCGACGCGTCGACGCTCGAATTCGCTCCCGGCTGGAAGATCAGGCCCAGGACGATGCCCGTGACCACCGAGGCGAACGCGGTGATGGCGAACCAAATCAGCGTCGAGATCGCCAGCTTCGCCGCGCCCGCGACCTTGCGCAGGTTCGCGATAGAGACGATCACCGCGGTGACCACCAGCGGCGGGATCAAGAGCTTCAGCAGCGTGACGTAGGTGCTGCCGACCTCATCGAGGGCGACGCGCAGTCCCGACTCCTCGCCGGTGCCGCGGGCGATGAAGCCCAGGATGAGGCCGATGATCAGACCGTAGATGACCTGGGCGCCGAAGCCGGTCGCCCATTTGAATTTGCTCAACGTTGTGTTCCTCCGTGTAAAAGGCCGTGTAAAAGCCCATGTAAAAAGTGCGTTCTAGCGTGTTCTAACGTGCGCCGCGTGCGGTGCGCGTTAGGTACAGGAGGAACCGGGGATGCGGCCGTAGTCCAGCCAGCGGCGCCTTGTGAGCATATTCATGACGGTTCGTACTCGCCTCTATCTCGTGAACTGATTTCCGGTGTGAAATACAAGAAATCGGCCTGCCACGTTGGTGTCGTGACCGCCGACTTTCAAGCCGGTGACAAAAACTACCAACATACAGACCGATTTGTCTATTCCGCTTTCCGCCCGCACGTGTCCTAGTTCACGTCGCGCGCGCCGTCGCTCCTACTCGCTTTCCGACGGCACCCCAGCGGCCTCGGCCGCCCGGCGCAGTTGCATCACCTTCAGCGCGCACAGGAAGCCGACGGCCAGCGCCGCGACCGCGGAGTACAGGGCGAACTGGGTGGCGTGGGCGAAGGCGTTCGTCAGCGGGCCCACGACGGCGTCCGGGGCGCCCTGGGCGCGCAGGCCAATCAGCATCGAGCCTGCCGAATCCTTCAGCCCCTCCCCCAGCTTCGCGGCCATCGGGGGCAGGTCGGCGATCTCGCGGTTGAGCCCCACCGTCAGGGCCATGCCGCCGAGAGCCGCGCCAAGGGCGGAGCCCACCTGGCGAATGGTCGACTGCGTCGCCGAGGCCTGGCCCGACAGGCGCACGGGAATATCGCCGAGCACCAGGGAGGTCAACTGCGCGGAGGCAAGACCGAGGCCCAGGCCGTAGATAACCAGCGCCAGCACAACTAGCCACAGCGGAAGCCCGATGTGCTCCTCCGCGGCCAGCTGGAGGGAACCGAAGACCTCCAGCGCCAAGCCGAGGATGACGACGCCCGCCGGGGTGATCCACGCGGCCAGGTGGCGGGCCATCGCGCCGGAGAAGAAGGCACCGAGCGCCATGGCGGCAAGGACGAGGCCGGTGGCAATCGTCGATAGGCCGACGGCCGAGACCAAGTACAGAGGCAGGACGAAGACCAGCGCGAACTCGCCGACTGCGACGAGCATGGCGGTGGTGTTTCCCCAGCTAAAGGTCGGGTAGGTGAACATAGAGACGTCGAGGAGCACCTGCGAGGCGCTGCGGCGACGGTAATTTTCCCAGGCCACGAACGCGGCCAGCACGACGACGCCGATGATGAGGGCGAACACGGGCGTCGAGGGGAAGTCGAAGTTGATCTTCGCGCCCTCGATGATGCCGTAGACCAGACCGCCGAAGCCGACTCCGGACAGGACAAGACCCAGGATGTCGAAGCCCCCCGGCTCCTCGGCGCCGTCCTCGGCAGCGCCCGAGGTGTTCGGCACCAGCCGCAGCGCCAGGACGATGAGCACCACCGCGATGGGCACGTTCACCCAGAAGATCGCGGGCCAACCCGCGTACTCGGTCAGGATTCCGCCCAGCAGCGGGCCCACTGCGGCGGCACCGGCCATCACCGCACCCCAGATACCGAATGCGGTCGCTCGGTCCTTGCCACGAAACAGCGCATTGACGCTGGACAGGGTTGAGGGGAGGATACACGCACCGCCCAGGCCCTGAATGACGCGGGCGATCACCAGCGGAGTCAACGATGTGGACAGTGCAGCGATCACCGAGCCGACCGTGAAAACGACCAGACCCACGAGGAAGAGCGTGCGCCGACCGAAGCGGTCTCCAGCGCGTCCCGCGGTCAGCAGGAGCGCCGCGAAGACCACCGAGTAGATCGTGGTGATCCACTGGGCGCCGACGATGTCGAGCTTCAACTCCGTGATGATGGTCGGCAGCGAGACGCCCACGATGGTGCCGTCCAGCACGATCATGCCGAGGCCGAAGGCCAGCACCACCAGGCCCCACCAGCGCTTCGGCGAGGCGGAAAACTCTGCGACGACCTTATCCTGCGCCCTGATAGCTCCACCTACGCTGCCGGTGGCCCCCTGAACCGAACCGGCAGACCGGGCCTGCTCAAAGGAAGATTCTTGTGCGTTCATAGCGCCAATACTATTCGCCGAGCCCGAGGCACCCCATCAATAAAAAGGTTGAACTTGAAACGAACTTTGATCAGCAGTCGGTTACTACCGGCGCCTGGCCGATTGCTATCATGATGCGAGGTCGCGATGACGCGAGGCTCCCCGCCCGAAACGTCGCGCCTTGCCCCTATAGCTCAGTCGGTTAGAGCAGGGAACTCATAATTCCTTGGTCGCAGGTTCGAGCCCTGCTGGGGGCACTTTTTTATGCCTCTTTTTATGCCTCTTTTTGTGCCTCTTCTTTATGCCCTTGCACCCACTTGCCCGACATGCGGTTGTAACAGGTGGCGCACAGGGACAGGTACTTCGGGGACTCCAGGGTTTCAATCTCCACCGATTCGCCGTCGAGGACAATCGACCCATCCGGGTTCAGGCGCGCGGTAAAGATGGCCTTCTTCCCGCAGGTGCAAATCGTCTTGATCTCCTCGATGCTGTGCGCGACCTCCAGCAGCCGCTGCGAACCGGGAAACGCGTGGGTCCGGAAATCGGTGCGCAGGCCATAACAGAGCACCGGGGTGCCCCGCAGCGTCAGCCCCAGGAGCTGGTCGACCTGCTGCGGCGTTAAGAATTGCGCTTCGTCGATGATGACGCAGTCGTAGCCGTCGGCAAGCGAGGTGAGCTCGTCGCCCGGGTGGATCACGTGGGCGCTCTCGGCGATTCCGATGCGGGAGTGCACGTCGCCCTCCGCGACCGTGTCGATCGCGGGCTTTGCAATCAGCGGGCGCATGTTCCGCTCCCGGTAGTTGTGTGCGACGCGGAGGACCTCGATGGATTTTCCGCTGTTCATGGTTCCGTAGCGGAAGTAGAGTTTGGCCATGATCTTCAGATATTAGGCCCGCCTTGTGCAGCCTCGAAATGCGCCAGAGGATACCGCCCCGAATTTTCGGGCTATCCTTGTATGTTATGCAGCCGATTACACCTCCGAATGCAGATCCCACCGTCGTCGTCTGTGGTTCCATCCACTTAGATACGCTGGTCAGCGTGGATTCCGTACCGCCGGAGGGCGGGACGCTCATTGTCGACGACGGTGTGAACTCACTCGGCGGTAAGGGCGCGAACCAGGCCGTCGCCATCGCCTACGACGGAGTCCGCGCGGTGATGGCCGGAACCGTCGGAGAGGACCGCGCGGCGGACTTCGTCATCGAGGAGCTCAACGCGCACGGAGTCGAGGTCCATTCCATCAACACCTCCTGGGATCTGCCGACCGGCAGCGCCTTCGTGGCCACCAATAAGCAGGGTCGGCCGGTCATTTTCGTGCAGCGTGGCGCCGATGCCCTGACTGACCCCACCGACTTCACCGATGAATTCGCGGCGGCTGACATCGTCCTCGCCCAGGGAGAACTGCTGCCCGAGGCCACCGAGGCCATCGCGTCGGTCGCCTCCATGCACAATGTGCGCCTGGTACTGAACCTGAATCCGGTCACCGTCGCCACGCCCGCGCTCATTGACAACGCCAACCCCCTCATCGTCAACATGAAGGGCGCCTGGGAAACCCTGCGCCGCCTCGACATCTCCGAGGGCATCCTGGCCACCGACTACAAGGCACAAATCGAGGCTCTCCTGCAGTACTGCCCGAGCGTCGTTATGCTCCGCGGCGAGGGCGGCTGCCTGTGGGCCGAGGAGCCCAAGGACCTCGGCCAGGCCCCCACCATCTACCAGCAGCCAGCCCTCGTCGTGCCGCCGGAGAAGCTGGTCGACGCCACCGGGTCCGGCGACGCGTTCGTCGGCACGCTCACCGCGGAACTCGCGAAGGGCTCTCCGCTTGCCGACGCCATTTCGCTCGCGACCGCTGCTGGCGCAGCTGCCGTCCAGGCGGTGGGGGCGTGCGCCGCGTTCGCGCCGCGGGAGAAGCTGCTGGAAATCACCCAGCGCGAGGACTTCCCCGCTGCCCGCGTCTACGAGGGCTAGCGGGGTCCTAGCGGGGCTCGAGCCGCTTGGGCTCTGCGGGCTCGATCACGGGCTGCAGCGCGAGGGTGACCAGGTACCAGGACAGCGCGTTGCCGATGAGCACCCAGTAGGTGCCAATCGCCATCAGGTGCGTCGGGAAGAAGTACACGGCCAACGGCGCAATCAGCAGCGCTAGGACGGCCAGAGCCGTCCGCGGCAAGTGCTTGACGGCCAGCGCCGAGGCCTCCGCCAACGTCGCGGGCAGCGACGAGGGGCCGTCGGAAAGCGCGCACAGCGGATAAAACCAGGCGGTGATCCCGAGCAGCAGCAGGGTTCCCGAGGTCACGCCGGCTGCGAATACCAGGCCGGTCGTGCCCAGGTCGCGCGGGAGATGACGTAGAACTCGTAGGCAATCCCGCTGCCGAGGACTAGCGTGACAAGCCACCACAGACTCGGCGAGAGCCAGTTGCGCAGCAGCGCCCGCAGGAAGGTACGCGCGGGCCGGGAGCCCTCCTCGCGGACCATTTCGCGCACGACGACGGCACCAGCTCGGGTCGCGGCCCCCGCGGTGACGACGGGGAACGAAGCTATGACCATCAGCAGGTTAATGATGACCAAATCCGCCAGGAGCGACCAGGCGGCGTAGAACTTGGTATCGGTGCTGAAGAATCTGTCCACGGGTCTCCATCCTAGTAAAACGAGAAAACCCCAACCGAGGTGGTTGGGGTTTCTCATTCGGCACTCGTCAGCGGGCTTAGCCCTTCACGGCACCTGCCGCGACGCCCTCGATGATGTGCTTCTGCGTTGCAATGTAGAAGACAACGATCGGGATAATGGCGAGGACCAGCATTGCCATCATGGCGCCCAGGTCGCGGTTACCGTTCGAGCCGACGAAGCTCTGGACCACGACGGGGATGGTCTTGTATTCGGTGGACAGGCCGATGACCAGGTACGGCAGCAGGTAGTCGTTCCACACCCACATGGCGTTCAGGATCGCGACGGTCACAGCGGTTGGCTTCAGCATCGGAAGCACGATGCAGAAGTAATTCTGCAGCGGGGATGCGCCGTCGATCATGGCGGCCTCCTCGATGTCCACCGGGATGGACTTGATGAAGCCGGCGAACATGAAAACGGACAGGCCGGAGCCGAAGCCCAGGTACAGGACCACGATGCCGATCGGGTTGTTCAGCTGCAGCATGTCGGCGATCTTCACGGTCGGGAACATCACCATCTGGAACGGGATGACCATGGAGAACACGAACAGGTAGTACAGCAGCGACGTCCACCACGTCTTGACGCGGGTGATGTAGTAAGCGGTCATCGCGGAGAAGAACACGATCGCGATGACGGACAGAATCGTGATGACGAACGACCAGACGATGGCCCAGCCGAAGCCCTCCTTCATCAGGCCGACGGTGTAGTTCTCGACGCCCACCCACATGTCGCCGAGCGGCAACTGGAACGGGTTGTCGGAGATTGCGAACTTGCTCTTGAAGGAGTTGAAGAGGATGAAGGCAATCGGGCCGAGGAACACGACGGTCAGGAACACCAGGATGGCGTAGATGATGCCCTTGGCGACACCGCCGACCTTGGCCTCGTCCTGGGTGCTCTTTTTAGCAGCTTTAGTCTTAACAGCAGCGTCAGACATTTTATGCCTCCACTTCCTTGCTGCGGGTTGCGCGCAGCTGCAGCATTGCGATTGCAACGACCACGACAACGAAGATCACGGCCTTCGCCTGGCCGACGCCCTCAACGCCGATGCGGTTGAACATGGTGTTGACGATGTTCAGGGCGACCATCTCGGTCTCGTTGCTCGGAGCACCGTTGGTCAGCGCCAGGTTCTGGTCGAAGAGCTTGAAGGTGTTCGACAGGGTCAGGAACAGGCAGATGGTAATCGACGGCATCACCATCGGGATGGTGACGTGGCGCAGGATTTCCCAGCGGCCGGCGCCGTCAATCTCGGCGGCCTCGATCAGCTCCGGCGGAACGTTCTGCAGGCCGGCGATGTAAATAATCATCATGTAGCCGACCAGCTGCCAGTTGATCAAGATGATCAGGCCGGCGTAGCCGAACTTCCAGTCGGAGACAATCGTCGTGCCGTACGACGCCAGCACGGCGTTGATCATCGACTGCCAGGTGTAGCCCAGGACGATGCCGCCGATCAGGTTCGGCATGAAGAACACCGTGCGGAAGAAATTCGTGCCCTTGAGCTTGCGCGTCAGAATCCACGCAATCCAGAAGGCGAACAGGTTCACCGTGATCACGGAGACGACAACCACCAGTGCGGTAAAGCCGAAGGAGGCGATGAAGCCCTCACGCTGGCTAAAAGCCTTCTGGTAGTTCTCGACGCCGACCCACTGGGCATCGGTGATGGTTGTGAAATCAGTAAAAGAGAGGAAGAAACCAATCACGAACGGCACAAGGAACGCGATTGCAAAGGCAATCAACGTCGGCAGGACGAAGATTGGGAAGTATTTTTTCAAGGTTGCTTGCATCTACAACACCGCTTAATCAGGGCAAAAGGCGGGGCGCGGACCCAAGGGACCTCTCGGCCACGTAAAGACCGCGCCCCGCCTGTCAATGCCTAGTTATTGGCACGTGTCCGGCCGGGGAAAAACTCCCCCGAGCCAGGGCAACGCTATATGAACTGTGCGGGCCTTGCCGAAACTCCGCGAAGGCCACGCCAGATGATTACTTGCTGGAGGACTCGGCAGCCCAGCTGTCGGCGAAGGTCTTCACGACCTGATCCCACTGCATCTTGCCGGATGCGTACTGCGCGAGTGCAGCACCGAAGTCATCCTTGAACTGCTGGGACGGGAAGTACTGGAAGTCCCACGGGATGGTGGCGGTTTCCTTGTCGGCGATGGCTGCGGCGACCTGCTTTGCCAGCGGGTCATTCGGGGTGTCAGCGTCCGTGAAGTTCTTGAACGGAGCGATGAAGCCCAGGTCCTCGACGACGTACTTCTTGCCCTCGTCGGTGTTGAACAGCCAGTTGACGAAGTCCTTGGTGGCCTTCTGGGAAGCCTCGGAAGCCTTGGCGTTGACGGTCAGGTAGTTCTCGGTACCGACCGAGATACCGGTCTTAGCCTCGTCCTTCAGGCCCATGTACATCGGCATGAACTTGATCTTGTCTTCCTTGACCACGTTGCCGGAGACCTCGGAGATCTGCGACCATGCCCAGTTGCCGTTCTGGACCATTGCGGCCTTGCCCTGAGCGAACTCTGCCATGGAGTCGGAGACGGCCTTCGACGGTGCGAGGGTCTTCTCGACGGTGGAGTTGTTCAGGTACAGGTCGAAGAGGTTCTTGTACTCCTTGTTGTACTTGAACTTCACGTCTGCGCTCGGCTTGGTGCCAAGGTCCTCGAACTCGTAGTGGACCGGGCCATTTGCCAGGTGGGTCTGCCAGCGCCAGTCCTCACCGGATGCCAGCGAGGTCGACGCGAAGGTGCCGGAGATGCCCAGCTTGTCCTTCTTGGCCTGCATGTCCTCGGCGACTTCCTTCAGCTTGTCGAAGCCCTTGACCTCGTCCATGCTCTTGGCCTTCGCATCCGGCAGGGCGAAGTACTTGTCCATGATCTCCTGGTTGTAGATCAGGCCATAGCCCTCGACGGCGAACGGGACGCCGTAGACCTTGCCATCCTCACCCTTGAGCGGCTCGATGCCCTCGTTGAGGTTTTTGGCGATCTCGGTGTCCGACATGTCCGCCATGTAGTCCTTCCAGGTCTTCATGCCGGTCGGACCGTTGACCTGGAAGAGGGTCGGAGCGCCCTTCTTGCCGATTTCAGCCTTCAGGGTCTGCTCGTAGGAACCGGAAGCGGCGGTGACGACCTTGACCGCAACGCCGGTCTTGTCTGTGTAGGCCTTGGCGATCTTCTGGTACGCGGCGTCCTGCTCCGGCTTGAAGTTCAGGAAGTACACACCGCCGTCCGCAGCTGCGTCATCGCTGGAGCAGGCAACCAGGCCCGCGGTGGCCATTACGCCAGCAGCGAGGAGAGCGGATGCACGCTTGAAGTTCTTCACTATTTTTCTCCCTTGAGGAAAAGGGCGACTTGCCACTCACCCCACCCGGGGCCAAGCAGTCACGCCTTAGTCGGATATCCCCTTTTAAGGAGCCTTTTTCACCGCACTCTCCGCTGTGAATAACGGCCCTTTCCGGGGATTGGTCTCAGTCTCAAATCTTACAAGCGCTAAATCGATTGAGAACAGATTTTTAGCATGCTGCGAACAAATGCAAAGAAAAATGCTTGCCGACGTTCCGCACCACAGGCCCGTTTTCGCAGTGTACGGGCATAAATTCCACAATTTCCCACAGAACGGGACAGGAAAAACCCCGGTGAACTTGATTTAAGTCTCAGGAAAACTACCCCTGTTTGTACCAAGTTATTAACTTTATAAACGCTCCCGGACCAGGGCGATGTCGCCCGAGGCCTCTGCGCACCCGGCTCCTCATCCAAAATCGACGAGCGCGTCCAGACCAGCCCCATCGGTGTCGTCGTCGTCTCCAGTCGGCAAGTAGACGGCCTCATCCCGGTGTCCAGGCAGAACTAGATCGATGTAACTGCGGGTCGCCTCCGCAAGCGAGACATCCGCCCGGCGCTTTTCAGCCATGTACCACCGATGCTCGAGAATCTCGTGGAAGATCTGCGCATCCTGAAGCTTTCCCTTGAGCCCCGCGGGGACCTGAGAAATCGTTGCTTCGAATACTTCGCTCACCCAGCGGTGCGCGACCTGCTCCAACGGCATGTTCTCCAGGCCCGCGGCAAGCCGATAGGTCTGCATGCTGTTGAGCATGCGCCTGGCCTGCTGTTCCTGAACATCCAGGCCGGTCAGCCGCATCAGTTGCCGGTGGTGGTGCCCCGCGTCGACCACCCTGGGCCTGAACACCACTCGGTTGTCTTCGCTGGTGACCTTCAGCTCCCCGACGTCGAAGCCCAGGTCGTTGAGGCGGCGGATACGCTCATCGACCCGCCACGCCTCCTCCAGGCCGATGGACTCTTCCCCCGTCAGCTCCTGCCACAACCCCGTGTAGCGTTCCTCGATGCGAGTGCCGATGTCGATGACGTCCACCCCGCAGTCCAGAAGCCCACCCGCCTGGAGGTCCATCAACTCGCCGATGATGTTCGTGCGCGCAACGTCTACGTCGTAAAGCCTGCGCTGATCGGAGAGGCTTCCCTTCAGGTCCCCGGTCTCGGCGTCGACGAGGTAGGCGGAGAAGGCATCGGCGTCCCGGCGAAAGAGCGTGTTCGACAGCGACACGTCTCCCCAGTAGAAGCCCTGCAGGTGCAGCCGGACCAGCAGCACGGCGAGCGAATCGATGAGCCTGACGACGGTGTCCGGGGTGACCTGCTGCGAGAATACGGCGCGGTACGGCAACGAGTACTGCAGGTGCTCAGTGACCAGGGCGGCGGTCAGCGGGTTGCCGTCAGCGTCCTTGCGGCCGGTGATCACGGCTAGTGGCCGGACCGCGGGAGCGCCCATGCGCCCCAGGTCGCGGAGCATGCGGTACTCATGATGCGCCGTAAACTCGCCGATTTCCTTGACCGCGATAACGCGGTCGTCGAGGTTGATAAAACGCACAACGTGCCTCGAAATGCCCTGGGGCAGGGCCGCGAGGAGATCGTCGGTCCACTGCTCCAGAGGCGTGTGCCACGGCAGACGCAGGAGCTGCGAGGCAACTGTGGTCGCTGCGATCTTCATGGATTCCGCCACGATGATCCTCAATCCTTCTAAGCCCGATAAATACGCGAGGCCCAGGCTCTGAACGCTCAGATCCCGGGCCTCACCACGGCAAAAATAGCCGGACTGCGATTAGCTCGAACTAGCTCGGCAGGCGCAGACCAGTCGACTTGGAGAACAGGTGCATCATGCCCGGGCGGATCTTCGCGTAGACGACCGAGCCCAGGTCCGGCGCGGTGCGCGGAGCCGTGCGGACGACGACCTGACCGTGCTCCTCCTCATCCGGGTTGGACGAAGAACCGGACGACAGGGCGCCACCGCCGACGAGGTCGCCGTACATGAAGGCGTCCGAGCCCAGCTCCTCAACCAGATTGATCTTGACCGGGATGACGTCGTCGCCGGGGCCGTCGACCAGCTCGAGGGCCTCCGGGCGGAAACCGACGATGATCTGGTTGTTGTCCTCGGCGACCATCGCGTCGAGCGCGGCCTGCGGAACCTTGACCTTAGCCTCGCCCAGGGTGGCGTAGCCGTTGGCGACGCTGAAGGTACCCAGGTTCATGGCCGGGGAGCCGATGAAGCCGGCGACGAACTCGTTCGCCGGGGTTTCGTAGAGCTCGCGCGGGGTGCCGACCTGCTGCAGGACGCCGAAGTTGATCACGGCGATGCGGTCGCCCATGGTCAGGGCCTCGGTCTGGTCGTGCGTGACGTACATGGTGGTCACGCCCATCGCGCGCTGCATGGCGGCGATCTGAGTACGGGTCTGCACACGCAGCTTCGCGTCCAGGTTCGACAGCGGCTCGTCCATGAGGAAGACCTGCGGCTTGCGGACAATCGCGCGGCCCATGGCGACGCGCTGGCGCTGGCCACCGGACAGAGCCTTCGGCTTACGGTCCAGGAACTGCGTCAGGTCCAGGGTCTTCGCGGCCTCCTCGACGCGGCGGTTGATCTCGTCCTTGCCCACGCCGGCGATCTTCAGGGCGAAGCCCATGTTCTCGCGCACCGTCATGTGGGGGTAGAGGGCGTAGTTCTGGAAGACCATCGCGATGTCGCGGTCCTTCGGGGAGACGTTGGTGACGTCGCGGTCACCAATGAAAATCTTGCCCTCGTTGACGTCCTCCAGGCCGGCGAGCATGCGCAGCGTGGTGGACTTACCGCAGCCCGACGGGCCGACCAGCACCAGGAATTCGCCATCGGCGATCTCGAGGGAGAACTTGTCCACCGAGGGCTTGGTAGCGCCCGGGTAGATGCGGGTGGCTTCCTTGAAAGTCACAGTTGCCATGAGAAATACACCTTTCATCGGCAGGTACGTGCCGAACGATCCGAGTGAAAGATAACAGCAGAATTGGCCCTGCGTATCTGCCTTGAAATTCTACGCTTAATCGAGCAACCCGGTCACCAGCTCCGCAATCTTGGAGCGCTCCGAGCGCTTCAGCGTCACGTGGGCGAAGAGCTCGTTGCCCTTCAACTTCTCAATCACCGCCTGCACCCCGTCGTGCCTGCCGACGCGGAGGTTGTCACGTTGCGCCACATCGTGCGTCAACACCACCCGGGAGTTGGTGCCGAGCCGCGAGAGCACGGTCAGCAGGACGTTGCGCTCCAGCGACTGCGCCTCGTCGACGATGACGAAGCTGTCGTGCAGGCTGCGCCCCCGAATGTGGGTCAGCGGCAGGACCTCCAGCATGTCGCGGGCCGCGATCTCCTCCATCACGTTGTCCGAGACCAGCCCCTCCAAGGTGTCGTAGACGGCCTGCGCCCAGGGGTTCATCTTCTCGTTCTCCGTGCCCGGCAGGTAGCCGAGGTTCTGCCCGCCGACGGCGTAGAGCGGCCGGAACACGACGATGCGGCGGTGCAGGCCCCGCTCGAGCACCGCCTCCAGTCCCGCGCACAGCGCCATCGCGGACTTGCCCGTTCCGGCGCGCCCGCCCAGGGACACAATCCCGATCTCTTCATCCAGCAGCAGGTCCAGCGCGATGCGCTGCTCCGCCGAGCGCCCCTTCACACCGAAGGCCTCCTGGTCTCCGCGCACCAGCCGCACAACGCCGGGGGCACTCACGCGGCCCAGGGCGGACTGGCTGCCCGAACTCATCTGCACCCCGCAGTGCAGCGGCTGGTTGCGCACCTGCTCCAGCTCGAGGAAGCCGTTGGCGAAGAGCCGGTCGATCTCCTCCGGGTCGACGTCGAGCTCCATAAAACCCGAGTAGCCGGTCAGCACCACGTCCTGGGCACGGTAGTCGTCGGCAGGCAGGCCAACGGCACCCGCCTTGACGCGCAACGGGATGTCCTTGGTGACCAGGACGACATCGCGGCCCTCATGAAGAAGGTTGAGCGCGCAGGCGAGGATGCGGTGGTCGTTGGCGTCATTGCGGAAGCCCGCGGGCAGGACGGAGGGGTCGGAGTGATTGAGCTCGATATGCAAAAGCCCGCCAACATCGTTGGCGGGCACAGGGCGGTCCAGGTGGCCGTGGCGGTAACGGAGCTCCTCAAGGAACCGGAGGGCCTCGCGGGCGAACCAGCCGAGCTCCAGGTGGTGGCGCTTGGCCTCCAACTCGCTGACGACGACCAGGGGAAGAACGACGTCGTGCTCATCGAACTTCCGGGCCGCATGAGGGTCGGAAAGGAGGACCGAGGTATCGAGTACGTATGTTCTCATGCGCCCAGGCTACGAGCCGGACATGGAAATTACGTGGTTGTGAGATGAATCCTCGGTTAAGGAACACCGACCCTTCCGGTTAATACTTCTCAGCCTCAGGTTGAACGCGAAGGTTAATCTAGCGCGCAGGTTAGTCGTTGCGGCGGACCTGGTTCCCCAGCAGCCTGCGGCGCAACGGGTCGACGGCGTAGGTGACCAGACCCGCGCTGACCACAGCGATGAGGTACGCGATCACGATGACCAGCGTGCGACTACTGAAGGGGCTGCCCGACGCCATGGAGCCGAACAGGACGAGTCCAAAGAAATTGCCCATGAAGAAGGCCATCGCGCTCAAAACCAGCATCGGGTAGAAGGTCTGCTTGAACGCCACCTTGCGGTGCAGGCTGACCGGAGTACCGATGAAGTCCAAGGCCTTGGTCAGCGCGGCCTGTTCGTAGACCGCGGACGCCTGGGTCAGGACCGTGGAAATCAGCAGAATCACGAAGCCGATGACGAAGGTGATGACGACGCCGACCAGAATGTCGTTCGCCATGGTCTCGCCGCCGAACACAGTGGCCTGGTCCAGCTGCGGCATCAGCGAAATGAAGCCCAGCAGCAGGGAGAGGAAGGTCATCGCGCTGACCCGGCGCCAGGTCTCCTTCGCTCCTACCGCTACGCGGCGCGTGGCGACGAAGTTCGCGGCCCCGGGGGCCAGCACTGCGGAGATTCGTCCGAGCGCTTGCACCACGAACGGGGCGACAACGTTGACAGCGCTGAAGGCGATGAAAAGGCTGAACGCGGCGTAGGAGATGGTGGCAGTGTCGAGGCTCTTCAGGTCGAGGGCATTGATGACCAGAACTGAGACAACGACGAGGCCGATGAAGATGAGCACGCGGGAGCGGCGCACAGCCTTCGGGATCTCGCGCCTGGAAACGCCGAGCGGAGACACCAGGACTCGCTTCAGGCCCACCACCGCGGAGATCAGCGCGAGGACCATGACAATGCCCCACACCATCGGGTATCCCCACCAGGGCAGCAGCATGTCCCACGGGCCCAGGTAGTCGTTGTCGAAGCTGATCAGCGCCCAGAACGGAGCGGTAGCCACGGCGAGGACAGTTCCGAACGCCAGGCCGAGGAGCGCCTGCAGGGCGGTTTCGACCAGGGTCATGCGCGTCACAGCGCCGTTGGACAGGCCGATCAGGCGGAGGGTCGCGAGTCGGTTCTCGCGCCCGGCCGCGCCGAGGACCGCCGACTGGGACACCAGCGAGATCATCGCCGGGATGACGAATACGCAGGCGAAGAACGCCAGCTGCAGATAAAACTCGCCGTTGCCCTGATGCTGCAGGTCCTCGACGGTGGGGTTCAAAGGCAGCGGGGCCTCGTCAAGGGAGCGCCGGTAGAACATCATGGTTCCACCGACGACAACGAGTGCCAGCCAGGTACACACGGTCAGCGCTACAACCGCCGCGGTCGACAGCCAGCCGTTGCCGGAACGGGTCTCCCGCCCGGCGCGCTGGAGCCGCAGGCTGAGGTCGGCCAGGGCACGCGTTGGGATGGATTTCGTCCTCGCCTGGGAGGTCGCAGTCTCCGTCATTACAGATCCGGTCATCACAGGTCCACCGCCCCGGCGAGCATGCGGTCATCGTGGATCAGGCCGTCGCGGATCTCAATACGGCGGCGGCACCAGGAGGCCACCTTGACGTCGTGGGTCACCATCACCAGGGTCGTGCCGGTCTGCTCGACCAGCGCGATCAGCTGCTGCATGACCTCGTGGCCGGTGGACTGGTCCAGGGCGCCGGTCGGCTCGTCGGCGAAAATCACCGCCGGCTCGGACACCATCGCGCGGGCGATGGCCACGCGCTGCGCCTGGCCGCCCGACATTTGCCCCGGGCGGCGGCGGGTCAGGTCGCCGAGGCCGAGTCGGCCCAGCATGTCATCGGCGCGACGCAGCGCGCTGCCACGCGACTCGCCCCGCAGGATGGAGGGCAGGGCCGCGTTCTCGCGCGCGGTCAGCTCCGGCAGGAGCTGGCCGTCCTGGAACACAAAGCCAAAGTCATTCAGGCGCAGGGCCGAGCGCTTGGCGTCGGAAAGCGAATCGATGCGGGTGTTGCCCAGCAGCACCTCGCCGTGGTCCGGCAGCAGCACGCCCGACATGCAGTGCAGCAGCGTGGACTTGCCGGAGCCCGACGGGCCCATAACCGCGACGGTCTCACCCGGATTGATGTCCAGCGAGATGCCGGTGAGCACCGGGGCGGCGTTGTACGACTTCGTGATGTCCCGAATGCTCAGGCGAGCCTGGTTCGCGTCCGAGAAGCTGTTACTCATACCGTTACCTCTTAAACCGTCGTTCCTCATGGTGTTGTTCCTCATGGCACCAATCTCACCCGATGTCGGCCATATCCAACACAGTGCCCACTACCCAGTTGCGGTAGTGCTAGCTCTACCATTGTGGCCGAATTGCGCACGGACCGCTCCGGGCGCTGTCGACCTTCTCTATCATTGGCTCCCATGGGGATGAAAGAGTTTTTCCGCGACGCCTTCGGGGGCGAAAAATCTCCCCGTAGCCGGGACCGCGACGGTGCCCGCGGCCGTACCTTCGAGGCCGAGGCCGCCGCCCGCATCGCCGAGCTCACCGCTTCACGACGCACCATCGCCGACGCCTTCGAAATCGAGCGGCGCAGGATTGAAAACGACCTGCACGACGGTGCGCAGCAGTACATCGTCGCAGCTTCGATGAAGCTGGGGCTCGCGGAGCTCGAAGCAATGGACACCGGCAACGAGGAGCTGCTCGCTCTCCTCGCCGAGACGCGCAAGCACCTCGACGACGGGCTGCGCGCGCTGCGCCGAACCGTCCACGGAATCCATCCGCAGGTGTTGCGCGACCGTGGCCTGCAAGCTGCGGTCGAGGAGATTGCGGAAGGGTACGGCCCGCACGTCGTCGTGCAGGTGCCCCACCCACTGCCCGAGCTCAGCGAGAGCGTGCTGGCCTCCGGCTACTTCTTCTGCGCGGAGATACTCACCAACGCGGCGAAGTACGCGCCGGGCGCACCCGTGTCGGTGCTGCTGACCGCGGATCAGACGCTTAACATCTCCATTACTGATCAGGGCCCCGGGGGCGCGGTCATGGGTCGAGGCCTCAAGGGCATGAAGGAGCGCCTGGCCACCTTTGACGGCGAGATGTCGCTGCTCTCCCCCGCCGGTGGCCCGACCCAGGTCAAGGCCAGAATTCCGCTGATGCTCGATAGAGGCACTCCCGGAATCGCGGGGCCGGGGTACAGCGGCGACAGCAGTGAAAATCGCGAAGGCACCGAACGTACAGAGGGGTTTTAAGCCAAGTGAAAATTGTGATTGCGGACGACTCCGCCCTACTGCGCGAGGGCGTTGCGAGCCTCGTCGAAAAGCGCGGGCACGAGGTCATCGCGAAGGTTGACTCGGCCAATGCTCTGGTGGCAGATGTCGACGACCGCTTCGACGAGACGGGGCAACTGCCAGACCTGGTCATAACGGATGTTCGTATGCCCCCGAAGATGACCGACGACGGGCTGCGCGCCGCCGTCGAGCTCCGCGAGCGCTACCCGAACCTGAACGTGATGGTGCTCTCGCAATATGTCGCACCCGCCTACGCCCGCGAGCTCTTCTCCCCCGCAACGCCTGGATTGGCCGGCAGCTCGGGCGGCACCGGGTACCTGCTCAAGGACCGGGTCGGCCAAGTCATCGACTTTCTCGGGTCCCTCGACGTTGTCGCCGGAGGCGGTGTCGTCATCGACCCGGATGTGGCAACTGCGCTGATGCAGTCGGGCAAGTCGGGCCTGGCGAGCCTGACGGCCAGGGAGCGCGAGGTTCTCGAGCTCATGGCTCGCGGAAAGTCGAACAAGCAGATTGCCGACGAGCTATTCCTCTCCGGCGCTGCCGTGGCCAAGCACGTGTCCAACATCTTCATAAAGCTCCACCTGGAGCCCGGTGAGGAAAACCGCCGCGTCCGCGCCATCCTGGAGTTCCTCACCGCGACGTCAGGGCAGATCTAGACCCCTTGGGCCCCGCATCTGCCCCGCCCGCGAGGGGATGCGGGCAATTGTGGGGCACATGCGGGCAATTGTGGGCCTAGAACCAGCGGAAGGGCTGGCCGAACCACTGCCCAAAGCCGTTTCCGTTGCCCCAGCCGTTATTCCAGCCGCGCCCCCAACCATTGCCCCGACCGTTGTTCCAGCCGCGACCGGGACGCTCGGCGACGTAGGCGTCGTAGGCACGCTTCGCCTCGGCGTAAGCCTTCTCGGCGCCCGCCAGGCGCTCCTCGGCGGCCTTCACGGCAGCGGAGCCATCTGCGTCCGCCCCGGAGAATTCACCGCTGATGCGCTTCGCGGCGTCGGCACGCTCCTGCGCGGATTCGACCTCTTCTTGGGCCTTCGCGGCGGCGCGCTTCTTGGCATCGAGGTCGCGGGTCGCGGCATCAACGTCTGCCTGAGCCTTGGCGGCGTCGGACTTCGCGGCCTCGATATCCTTCAGAGACTTCGCGTGAGCGGCCTCGAGCTCCGCCAGCTCGCTCGCCTCCTTCTCCGCCGTGGCGTTGGCCTCCGCGGCCTTGCCCTGCGCCGCAGTCAAGGCTTCCTGCGCGGTTGCCCGAGCTTCAGCATCGTCCCCCGCAGCCTCAAGGTTCGCCTGCGCCTGTTCGACCTCGGCCTGGGCCTCACTGACGGCCTTGTTAGCGCGGGAGACAGGACTCTTCTTCGCGCTCAGCTCCTGCTGCAAACGGACGGACGCGAAGGCCAGGCGACGAGAATCCTGCAGCGCCTTGTCCTTATTGGCGGGGTCCGCAGTCTTATCGACGATGTCCTGGCGAAGGGAGGTGTTCCACTCCTGATCGGCCCGCCCCTGCTTGATCTCCGCCTCCGTGGCCGCTGCTTCCTCCTCCAGCCGAGAGGCGGTAGCCTCAGCGGCGTTCAGGCGCTGCGTCGCGGCATCGCGGTCCGCGGCCGCCGAGTCCGCGTTCTTCTGAGCAGCATCCAGTTCAGCCGTGGCTCGGTCCAGGTTGGCGGTCTTGTCCTTCAGTACCTCCTGCGCGGCGATTGCGATACGCGGATCGATGCGCTGGGAACGAGCGCGTCGCACCTCGTCTTGTGCGTCGCGCAACTCCGCCGCGCGGGCGTTGGCGTCGCGAGCTAGCTGCTGCTCCTTCCGCACGTCGTACTGGGAGCGCCCTGTCTTCCGGCTCTGGGACTGCTGGCTTTGGGACTGCAGGGCCTGCCCCTGTTCGTGGCCTTGCCCTACCGGCTGGGCGGATGCGGCATCAATGCTCGGCAGAGTCAATGCGGCGGTAGTGGCGATGACAGTGGCTGCGCGTGCAGCTTTCCAGTTCTTGGAGTGCTTTGCGTGCTTTCCAGACATGATTCCCCTTTTGAGGTCAAGAAATGATGTACCAACGACGAGAGAAGATCCATCTTTCCTTTAGCGCAACTCCCCAGGCCTTAGCCAACACCATAACCTAAAAGCACTTTACAATTGTAGTTAAGTAACATTTATTGCTATTTTTCACCAAGCCAATAACCCTAAAGAATTAACACTATCGCCCCCAATGTCACAAAGCTCAACCCCGCCACCTCCACGGCGCCGCAGATAGTATTAGCGCTGTTCACAAGCTTTTTTACATATGCAAACAACACCTTGTTTACATTAGAGAATTCACGAGCAGATGATCCGAGCGAACCGGATCGACGCGCATTAATGAAAAATATCGTTCGCAATTACATCCGCTCAACAACAATTTCACACACCACAATCCACTAACACTATTTCCTATTTCCATTTTTGATTAAACACCGGAAGTCCCGAGATTAACTCCGGCAAATATTCACCCTGCCGCCATCCCTGTGCCAAGTTTTTCGCGATAGAAAAATAAGTATCGACAGTGGCGTGGATCACACTCTAAAGTGGGCTCACAAAACTTGTTCGCCTATCGAAAGGACTTCGTCCACCATGGTCGTTTACGCAAACCCCGGCTCCCCCGACGCTGTATTCACGTACAAGGAGCAGTACGAAAACTTCATCGACGGCAAGTGGACCCCGCCCGTCGACGGCCGCTACATGGACAACTCCACGCCCATTACAGGCGAGGTCTTCTGCCGGGTTCCGCGCTCGAACGACAAGGACATCGAGCTCGCCCTCGACGCCGCGCACCGCGCGAAGGACGCTTGGGGCAAGGTAGCAGCCGCAGAGCGCGCACTGATTCTGCACCGCATCGCCGACCGCCTCGAGGAAAACCTTGAGAAGATCGCCGTCGCCGAGACCTGGGAGAACGGCAAGGCGGTCCGCGAGACCCTCGCCGCGGATATCCCCCTTGCCATCGACCACTTTCGATACTTCGCCGGCGCAGTGCGCACCCAGGAGGGGCGGATCTCGCAGCTCGACGACAACACCGTCGCCTACCACTTCCACGAGCCACTCGGCGTCGTCGGCCAGATCATTCCGTGGAACTTCCCCATCCTGATGGCAGCGTGGAAGATCGCGCCCGCGCTCGCCGCCGGCAACTGTATCGTCTTGAAGCCCGCGGAGCAGACCCCCGCGTCGATCCTCATGCTCACCGAGATCATCGCCGACCTGCTTCCCGACGGCGTCCTCAACATCGTCAATGGCCTCGGCAGCGAGGCCGGTGCCGCGCTGACCGCCAGCAACCGGATCTCCAAGATTGCGTTTACCGGCTCGACGGCCGTCGGACAGCTAATTCACAAGGCTGTCTCCGACAAGATCATCCCGATCACGCTGGAGCTGGGAGGAAAGTCCCCCTCCATCTTCTTCCCGGATGTCATGGACGCCGACGACGCCTTCCGCGAGAAGTGCATCGAGGGCCTGGCCATGTTCGCCCTGAACCAAGGCGAGGTCTGCACCTGCCCGTCCCGTGCTCTGGTGCACGAGGACATCGCGGACGAGTTCCTCAAGCTAGCGGTCGAGCGAGTCAAGCAGATTCGCACCGGCAACCCGCTGGACACCTCCGTCCAGATGGGAGCGCAGGCGTCCCAGGAGCAGCTGGACAAGATCTCGGGCTACCTGGAGTCCGGCCCGAAGGAGGGCGCGGAGGTGCTCACCGGCGGCCACGTCGCCAAGCTCGAGGGGCTCGAGGGAGGCTACTACGTGGAGCCGACCATCTTCAAGGGCAACAACTCGATGCGCTTCTTCCAGGAGGAGATCTTCGGCCCGGTCCTCGCCGTCACCACCTTCAAGACCCTCGACGAGGCACTCGAGATCGCCAACGACACGATCTACGGCCTGGGCGCCGGCGTGTGGAGCCGCAACCAGAACAACGCCTACCGCGCAGCCCGGGGCATTCAGGCCGGGCGCGTGTGGGTGAACAACTACCATAACTACCCGGCTCACGCGGCCTTCGGCGGGTACAAGCAGTCCGGCATCGGCCGTGAGAACCACCTCATGATGCTCGAGCACTACCAGGAGACCAAGTGCATGCTCGTCTCCTACGACGAGAACGCCACCGGCCTGTTCTAGGCAGCCCCCCCCCAGATGAACCCCGCGCACACGCCTTTCGGCGCCTCGTGCGCGGGGCCTTTTCGTGCGCTGCACACCGTCGTGAAGCGAAAGGCGAAAAATCTATACCCTTGTGAATAGGTGATTTTCCGCAGACCAATCGCGGGAAATCCAGGTCCGATGAAGGAGTCGACAATGGCCTCAGAGTCTACGAACCCCGCCCCTAGCCCGCGCACAATTATCCTCGACTGCGACCCCGGTCACGACGACGCAGTCGCGATGATCCTCTCTGCGGGGAACCCGAACATCGAGCTAGCGGGAGTGACCACGATCGGCGGTAACCACACCCTGCCGAAGGTCACCCGCAACGCCCAGATTGTAGCCACCATCTGCGGCATTGAAGCTCCGATCTTCGCCGGCTGCACCCGCCCGCTCGTGCGCGAGGTCACCGTGGCAGAGGACATTCACGGCGACACGGGCATGGAAATTCACGGCTACGACCTGCCGGAGCCGACGGTCGGGGTCGAGGACATGCACGCGGTGGACTTCATTATTAAGACGGTGATGGAGGCCGAGCCGAAGACTGTCACGCTGGTTCCGACGGGGCCGCTGACCAACATCGCGATGGCCGTCCGCAAGGAACCGCGCCTGGCCGAGCGCGTTCGCGAGGTCGTCCTGATGGGCGGTGGCTACCACACGGGCAACTGGTCGGCGGTGGCTGAGTTCAACATCAAGGTCGACCCGGAGGCCGCCCACATCGTCTTCAACGAGTCATGGCCCGTCACTATGGTGGGCCTCGACCTGACGCACCAGGCGCTCGCGACGCCCGAGGTGGAGGAGAAGGTCAAGGAGATTGGCTCCGACGTGGCTGACTTCGTGGTCGGCCTCTTCGATGCCTTCCGCAAGAACTACAAGGACGCTCAGGGCTTCGATAACCCGCCGGTGCATGATCCCTGTGCGGTCGCCTACCTCATCGACCCCGATGTCATGACGACCGTGAAAGTCCCCGTCGACGTCGAACTGCACGGCGGGCTGACCACCGGCATGACCGTCGCGGATTTCCGCGCTCCGGCGCCAGCCGACTGCACCACGCAGGTTGCGGTGAAGCTGGACGCAGCGAAGTTCTGGTCTCTCGTCGTGGATGCCGTCAGGGCCGTCAGCTAGCGCGCTTTACAACGCCGCCTGCACACTCGGCTGATAACGGCGCCGGCGGCCCACCCGTTACTTTTAGGCTATCCCCGATAATGGGGATAGTCGCTGGGCTGGGTATGGCTGAATCGCCCTGTAGTTTCAATAATCCGGGGGTGTTGCCGCCCGGCACCAGGACGTTAATGTTAATAGGGACATGGCCGGAATCTCCAGGTCTCCTTGTAACGTGAGGACACGCAGCGAATGTCACCTTCACCAGCGACTGGCGTATCCACCCAGTTTTCTAGGAGCCCGCTATGTCGCCGGATAATCCCATCGACATCTTCCTCGGCCTGGATGCCGACAAATCTGAACATCATGCCTCAAGCCTTGGACAAGGACGGTACGAAGGTTTTCGACAAGCCGCTTCCCCAACTCGAATTCGAACTAGCAGCACAGTTCGATGATTTGCAGACCTACGGCACCGTGTTAGTTATTGTGGACCAACCCAACACCATCGGCGCCTTGCCTATCGCCGTTGCCCGGCAGCATGGTTGCCAAGTTGGTTACTTACCGGGCCTGGACATGCGAAAAGCCGCAGATCTCTATCCAGGCCAGGCGAAAACCGATAAACGAGACGCCTTCATCATCGCCGATACCGCGCGCACAATGCCGCACACACTGCGGGCGGTTGACCGCAACAGCGAGGTGCTCTCTGCTCTTAAGATACTGTCCGGCTTTGACGATGACATTGCGCGCGAGAAGCACCAGAACCATCAACAGACAGCGCAGTGTTCTCACCCAGATCTACCCCAGCCTGGAACGTGTATTCACTGGCAGCACACTAACCCGCACCCCAGTGCTGAACCTGCTGATTCACTACAAAGGACCAACAGGACTGAAAAAGGCCGGCCGCAGCCGGGTGCTGACGTGGCGGTCCAGGAGAACCCATCACAACCCAGAAACGCTAGTGGACAATATTTTCGCGGCCCTAGCAGCACAAACGGTTACCGCTGCCGGGACAGAAGCAGCCGATGCAACGTCATTTCGCAGCTAGCAGCCAACATCAAGGCACTGAAAGAACAGCGCGT
>NZ_ULHE01000006.1 GCF_900519355.1 Corynebacterium lactis
CGCGCCCCGAGCCCCCGCGTCCCAACCCTCACAGCAGCGAGCGCAGCAGCGCCAGCTCCGAGTCGACTGCCTGCTCGGCGATCCTCCGCGCCTCCGCATCGACCAGCGTGCGCCGCGCCGCGGCGACGATGGCTCGCGTGGCCGCCTCCTGTTTTGAAACCCCCTCCACGCGAGCGAGCAGGGTTAGTACCGTGTCCTGCTCCCGCGTCAATCGAAGTGTCATCGCCATGCCCGTCGACCACCTTCCTCGTTTGGTATCACAATGGTATCTAATAGCCGGCATAGGCGTCGGAAAGCGGGCTTAAAAGGCCTGTAGACTGGATGGGAGTCTTTTAGGAGTAAAGGAAAGTCATTGAGCGACGACAATAACAACGACGGCTCGCTCTTCGGCGACGGAAACTCGGGCGACCAGATCCGCCCGATTGACATCAACGAAGAGATGCAGTCGAGTTACATCGACTACGCCATGAGCGTCATCGTCGGCCGCGCGCTGCCGGAGGTCCGCGATGGCCTCAAGCCGGTGCACCGCCGCATCCTGTACGCGATGTTCGACAACGGCTACCGGCCGGAGCGCGGCTACGTGAAGTCCGCAAAGCCCGTGTCGGACACCATGGGTAACTACCACCCGCACGGCGACGCCGCGATTTACGACACCATGGTCCGCATGGCCCAGCCGTGGAACATGCGCTACCCGCTTGTCGACGGCCAGGGCAACTTCGGTTCCCGAGGCGACGATGGCCCCGCGGCAATGCGTTACACCGAGGCCCGCCTGACCCCGCTGGCGATGGAGATGGTCCGCGACATCCGCGAGAACACCGTCGACTTCCAGCCGAACTACGACGGCCGCACCACCGAGCCGGTGATTCTGCCCTCGCGCGTGCCGCAGCTGCTGATGAACGGCTCCGGCGGTATCGCCGTCGGTATGGCCACTAACATCCCGCCGCATAACCTGCGCGAGGTCGCCGACGCCATCAACTGGTGCCTGGACAACCCGGACGCGGACGAGAAGACCACGCTGGACGCGGTCATGGAGCGCATCAAGGGCCCGGATTTCCCGACCGCCGCGCAGATCGTCGGCGACAAGGGCATCAAGGAGGCCTACACCACCGGCCGCGGTTCGATCCGCATGCGCGGTGTGACCACGATCGAGCAGGAGGGCAACCGCCAGTCCATCGTCATCACGGAGCTGCCGTACCAGGTCAACCCGGACCGCATGATCGCCAATATTGCGGAGCAGGTCAAGGACGGACGCCTGCAGGGCATCGCCTCCATTGATGATGAGACGGACCTCAAGTGGGGTATGCGTATCGTCGTCAAGCTCAAGCGCGACGCGGTGCCGCGAGTGGTGCTGAATAACCTCTACAAGCACTCGCAGCTGCAGACCAGCTTCGGCGCGAACATGCTCTCCATCGTTGACGGCGTGCCGCGCACCCTGCGCATCGACCAGATGGTGACGCTCTACGTGGCGCACCAGATCGAGGTTATTGTCAGGCGCACCCAGTTCCGCCTGGACGAGAAGGAAAAGCGCGCCCACATCCTCCGCGGCCTGGTCAAGGCCCTGGATATGTTGGACGAGGTCATCGCCCTGATTCGCCGCTCCGCGACGGTCGATACCGCGCGCGTCGGCCTGATGGAGCTGCTCGACATCGACGAGATCCAGGCCGACGCCATCCTGGCGATGCAGCTGCGCCGCCTGGCCGCCCTGGAGCGCCAGAAGATCATCGACGAGTTGGCCGAGATCGAGGAAGAGATCGCCGACCTGAAGGACATCCTGGCATCCCCGGAGCGCCAGCGCGCCATCGTCAAGGCCGAGCTGGCCGAGGTCGTGGAGAAGTACGGCGACGACCGCCGCACCCAGATTGTCGCCGCCGAGGGCGACGTCACCGAGGAGGACCTGATCGCCCGCGAGAACGTCGTGGTCACGATCACCTCCACTGGCTACGCCAAGCGCACCAAGGTCGACGCCTACAAGGCGCAGCGCCGCGGTGGCAAGGGCGTTCGCGGCGCGGACCTGAAGCAGGACGATATCGTCCGCCACTTCTTCGTCTGCTCCACGCACGACTGGATTCTGTTCTTCACCAACAAGGGCCGCGTCTACCGACTGAAGGCCTACGAGCTGCCCGAGGCGACCCGCGCCGCCCGCGGCCAGCACGTGGCCAACCTGCTGGAATTCCAGCCGGAGGAGCGCATCGCCGAGGTCCTGCAGATCCAGAGCTACCAGGACAGCCCGTACCTGGTGCTGGCCACCCACGAGGGCAAGGTAAAGAAGTCCCGCCTGGAGGACTACGAGTCCGCTCGCTCCGCGGGCCTGATTGCCATCAACCTGCGCGAGGGTGACTCCCTGATCGGCGCCCGCCTCTGCTCGGCTGACGACGACCTGCTGCTCGTCTCCGAGCGCGGCCAGGCGATCCGCTTCCCGGCCTCCGACGACATCCTGCGCCCGATGGGCCGCGCGACCGCCGGTGTGACGGGCATGCGCTTCAAGGGCGACGACAAGCTGCTGAGCATGGTCGTCGTGGAGGAGGATCACAGCCTCCTGGTCGCCACCACCGGCGGCTACGGCAAGAAGACCAAGCTCTCCGAGTACACGGCCCAGGGCCGCGGCGGCATGGGCGTCCTGACCCTGAAGTACGACCCGAAGCGCGGCCCGCTCATGGGCGCCCTGGTGGTCGACAACGACGACGAGATCTTCGCCGTCACCTCCGCCGGCGACATCATCCGCACCAACGTCAACGAGATTCGTGCGACCTCCCGCGCCACCAAGGGCGTGCGCCTGGTCAACCTCGCCGACGGTGTGGAGCTGCTCGCCATCGACCGCAACGTCGAGGAGGAGGGCGAGGAGACCGCCTCCAAGGTCTCCGAGACCGGCACCCTGGACGTCGTTCCGCAGCGCAACACCAACGTCGCGGGCGAGGCAGGCTCCGACTCGGACGGCGAGAAGGAGTAAGCAATGGCTGACACGCATCTCGTGGTTTCCAAGGTGAGCCCGTGGTCCGCCCTGAAAATCACGTCTGCCGTCGGCTTTATCGCCTTCCTCGTCTGGATGGCGGCCGTCGGGCTGCTGTACCTGATCCTCGCCGGTATGGGGCTTCTCGCCCCGATCAGCGAGCTGGTCGGCGGCCAGGACACCGTCAGCGCGGGCCTCGTGCTTGGGCTGGCCGCCGCGGTGGGCATTCTGTGGTGGGTGCTCACCATCGGCCTGATGGCGATTGGCGCCGTCGTCTACAACGCCTGCGCCGATCTGGTCGGCGGGTTCAAGGTTTCGCTTAACGACGACGAATAGGTTGCCAGCAGACGGCGGCGGTCGTCGTAAAGCGGCGAACAAGTTAATAAACGCCGCAAAAATACGTTCCTGACCAGGCGATTTGTGAAGTGTGTGGGTTACGGGTTAAGTTATATCTCGTTCCACGGGCCTATAGCTCAGGCGGTTAGAGCACTTCGCTGATAACGAAGGGGTCGGAGGTTCAAGTCCTCCTAGGCCCACTGCCGAACAACTTGTTTGGTCGGGAATGGGGCTTTAGCTCAATTGGTAGAGCACCTGCTTTGCAAGCAGGAGGTCAGGGGTTCGATTCCCCTAAGCTCCACGCTGGAACAGAAACCTCGGGTCGCACGCGCGCCCCGGGGTTTTCCTTTTGCCCGGGGTAAGGTCTATCCGGAGTGCTGGCGTGGCAAAATTCGGGCTTGCACTGAACCAAAACCGAGTTGCTTCAAACTTTTCGGCTCCTGGTGCAGCGCAAGCCCGGATGCCACCCGGATGAGGCCGGATTCGTCGCATTTTCCGCGGAGGCACGCGACCAGAGGCCCCTGCCCTTACGGCACCATGAAGCCGAGTACGCCCTGGGACTGCAGGTAGACAACGATCCCCAGGAACACCAGCAGACCCAGCGAGTAGCGGAAGGTGTGCGCGAGGATCTTGGACTCGCTGCCCTCGATGTGGACGGTAGCGGCGGCCAGGGCCACGGTTTGCGGCGAGACCATCTTGCCCAGCGGCGCACCCGCGGTATTGGCGCCGACCAGCAGGTGGTCCGGCACCCCGATGGTGTGCGCCGACTGGACCTGCATCTGCGCGAACAGCGCGTTCGACGACGTCGCGGAGCCGGTGACGAAGGTGCCCAGCCAGCCCAGCACCGGGGAGATCAGCGGGAAGATAGCGCCTGCGGAGGCCAGGAACGCGCCGATGGCCGCGGTCTGCCCGGACAGGTTCATCACGTAGGCCAGGCCCATAACGGAGAAGATGGTCACGTAGGACCACTTCATGCGGTTCAGGCCGATAAAGAGTTGCGCCAGACCGACGCGCGGGTTGAACGTGGTGCGGTCGTTGTCCTTGGCGTAGGTGTAGACCAGCATGGTCACGAGGCCACAGAAGAACAGGATCGTTCCGGGCGAGGACAGCCAGTTAAAGGTGAAGTTCGCCGCCGAGGAGGGGTGGCCGTCGACAGTGAAGAGGCGGCCGGCGAGCCCCGGCCACTGGAACTGGACATCGGTGCTGGCCAGCGCCTTGGGGACGTTCACGCCGAGGGTCCACAGCTTCGTCAGCGAGAACACCACGATGATGAGGATGTAGGGGAACAGAGCCAGCGCCGTGCGGCGGGAATCGAGGTCGGCGTTGTCCAGGTTCATGTGCGAGGCCTGGTCCTCCGGGGTGGTCGGGCCCCAGAAGCGCAGGAATAGCAGGCCGAGGCCCAGGGACACCAGGCAGGCGACGACGTCGGTTAGCTCGTAGGTGAAGTAGCTGGAGGTGAGGAACTGGCCCCCGCCGAAGGCGACGCCGAGCACGATGGCCATGGGCCAGCACTGTCGCAGGCCGCGCATGCCGTCCATGATGATCAGCAGCAGGAACGGCGCGATGAGCGCGACGAGGGCCACGTTACGCCCCGACATGGCGGCCAGCGTGGTGGCGTCCATCCCGCCGAGTTTCGCGCCGGTGGTGACGGGGATGGCCATTGCACCGAAGGCGACGGGCGCGGCGTTGGCCACGAGCGTCACCAGGACGGCCTTCAGCGGCTTCATGCCGATTGCCAGCAGCATCGCGCCCACAATCGCAATCGGGGCGCCGAAGCCGGCCAGTGCCTCCAGGAGGCTGCCGAACGCGAAGGCGATCAGCATGGCCTGGATACGCATGTCACCGCGGCCGATCTTGGAGAAGATCACGCGCATGTCCTCGAAGCGCCCGGAGGCGACGGTGAGGTCGTAGGTCCACACGGCCATCCAGATGATGTAGATGACCGGGAAGATGCCGAACGCGATTCCCTGGCTCAGCGAGTAAAACGCCATATCCACAGGCATGGCGAACGCGAAGATCGCAATCAGCATCGCCACCACCACGGAGCCGATCGCGGAGACGTGCGCCTTCCACTTCAGCACCATGAGGAATACAAAAAAGGCCACCAGCGGTAGCACGCCGGTGGCAGCAGAAAGCGGAATCGAGCCCGCGACAGCATCAGTTGCTGGGGTGAACGTGGCGGATTGCGCCACTACCTCGGTCGAGTGGGAGGCAAGAGGGGCCAATAACATGGGATCTCCTGTAATTGCTCTGCGCAGGAACTATGCACAATATCTGCCCCAATTTTCCCAACTTTTTCGATTAAGTGACAGGCCCGGAGCCGGATTGAGGTATTTGTCATAGTCCCGCCCGCCGTCCGCTGCTCGCCGCCCACCTGCCGCTTGCTTGACGACGCCAACCTCCTGCACCCATACGAAAAGGCGCCCCTCGGCATCGTCGTAGTGACGTGGAGGGACGCCTTCGCGCAAGAAATTATGCTGCGCTATTGGTTGTTACTTCTTGGCCTGGCCCGGCTTCGGAGCGGTGCGTGCGCTGCCCGGCTTCGGGGCGGGCTTTGCAGCGGGCTTGGCGGCCGGCTTTGCAGCCTCGGCCTTAGCTTCTGCCTCTTCCTCTGCCTTCTCCGCGGCCTGGTCGATCATGCCCTCGTCGTCGGCCTCTTCGAGTTCGAGCTCCTCGAGCTTCTCCTCTTCCTTGGCGACCTCGTCGTTAGCGACCTCGGCCACCTTCTCGGCGACGGCTTCCTTGGCTTCCTCGACCTTGATCTTGGCCTGCTCGGTAGCCTCGGTGGCCTTCTCCGCAGCCTTGTCGGCAACGTCGGCAGCCTTCTGCTTGATCGGGGTCGGGTCGACCGGGAGCTTGTCGTTGGAGCGCAGCTTCCAGACGATCACGCCGACAATCGCGGCGACAACGGCGAAGACCAGCGAAGCGGTGGCGATGCGGCCGTTCTTGGCGCGCTCGGCCTCCTTGCCGGTGACCTTGTCGATGGCCTTCTGCGCGCGAACCTCGAGGTCCTTGCGGGTCTTGCGGGCCTGCTTCTCGGCCTTCTTAGCCTCGCGGCGGGCCTTGCAACCCAACTTCTTGCCGTCCTTCTTGGCCTGCTTGGTCTTCTTAGCTACCTGCTTCGAAGCCTCCCCGGCGACCTCTTCGGCCTTCTTGGAGACCTCGTCCACCTGGGCGCTAACCTGCTTGCGGGCGTCGGTAATGGCGGCCTTGACGTCCTTGCGCAGCGCCTTGGCGTCCACCGCGGCCTTCTCACGGAAGTCCGCGACGGTGTCCTTAGCGAACTTCTTCGCCTCCGCGTTCTGAGCTGCAGCGACCTTCTTGGCCTCCTGCATGGTGTCGTAGAGCTCCGCGGCCTTCTTGTCGCGGTAATCGGCGTAGGCGCCGTAGGCCTGCTTGAGGCCCTTGATTGCCAGTGAGAATGCAGCCGGGTTCATGGCTTCTCCTTCTATTCCTTCTTTTAGCTTTGTGGATCGCTTCACTGATCGCTGTACTACAAAGAGCTAAATCGTAGAAACAGCATGACTAACTCCAGCTTAGGCATTGAGAGCGGCTAGCGGGGCGATGTTAACGGAAGTTTTGGTAACTAATCGGCGTCGCGTGAAGGTTTGCATCGCTACTGCATGCGGGCGCTCGGGCATTGCCGGTATCCTATGGGGCGTGACTATTAAGACTGCTACTGCAACCGTGCACACCAACCACGGCGATATCGTGATTGACCTCTTCGGCAACCACGCTCCGAACACCGTGGATAACTTCGTTGGCCTGGCTGAGGGCACCAAGGAGTACCAGGGCCAGAACGCCGCTGGTACCGAGTCCGGCCCGTTCTACGACGAGGCCATCTTCCACCGCATCATCGCCGGCTTCATGATTCAGGGCGGCGACCCGCTGGGCACCGGCACCGGCGGCCCGGGCTACATGTTCGATGACGAGATCCACCCGGAGCTCCAGTTCGACCGTCCTTACCTGCTCGCCATGGCTAACGCCGGCAAGCGTGGCGGCCGCGGCACCAACGGTTCGCAGTTCTTCATCACCGTCGTCCCGACCCCGCACCTCAACGGCAACCACACCATCTTCGGTGAGGTCGCCGATGACGCCTCCAAGAAGGTCGTCGACGAGATCTCCCGCGTTGCTACCGACCACTGGGATCGCCCGCTGGAGCCGGTCGTCATCACCGGTATCGACATCGCTAAGTAATTTTCGCCTCGGCTAGCGCTTGGGCCTCGCGTCTCTCGCTAGCGCGCGCTTCTGGCTTGCTGCCCGCACTGGCGCTTGCGCCTTTCGCTTGCCGACGGCCCCTTGCCCGCCCACGTGCCTTTTTGCCTCGTGGGCGGGCTTTTTGCTGTCTTCCGGCGGGACGCGGGCTCTAGTCCGCGGCACCTGGTATAAGGCGAAGCCGGGGTGTCCGAGTGGCATTAGTGGCGCGTCTCAAACCTCTACCTCTTACCAAAAGCCTTCTCGACCGAACTTCAATGTGTGCTTTAGGGGTAGCAGGGGTAGTAACTCAGATCTGCTATCTTCCACATATCCACAATCCTGTGGATAACCTATTCCACTGTTTACCTAGGTGAACTTTGCCCGATCGCAGCGTTACGGCTTTGTTTTTTCTAAGTTTTCAACTATCCACAGTTGTCCACAGACTTGTACACACGTGTGGATAATCCCAAACTTGTAATTTACGAATTCCCGTTCGAAAGCTCAGAAAATAGGCTGAATATCAGAGTAATTCACTGTCTCACTTGCACAAATGACACTTGTTCACAGAGTTATCCACAGGCTGTGGATACTGTGGAAACCTATCGAGGGAGCTTGTCTTGGCGCCGTTACGCTTTCCGAGAGTTACCCTGTGGATAACTTAGGTGAGGATTTCTCCACAGTTATCCACAAATTACATCATTGTTACACAGACTTCTGTGGATAGCTTCCAACACTGTTATCCTCAGTCACATCCGTAACATTGAAAAAATCATGTGGGAATCGGGGGTAGAAGAGGGTAATGGAAGGAGCTGGGTATCAAGGCGCTTGGAGACGAGGTTCTGCAAGCGAAGTGACGCCAAAGCCAAATTAGTGTTAAGGGGTCAAAATCGACCGGAGAAGTGCTTTACTCTCAATTTGTGTGGTTATGGGAATATATAACCGCAGGTGGTCAGATGTGCTACATCGAAGTTGGCAACACAAATTGAGACTGAAGCGCCTTTTGGGTTGCTTTCCAGTTTCTGTCGGGATACTCACGTGTTTGACGGGACCGAAGGAGCTGAAGGGGGCGTTGGAGATCGTGACTCTTGTTGAGAGAGTTGCTACGGTTTACACCCCGACACCCCGCTCGCAGGGTCCTTGCACATTCTCTCCAGCCAGTTTGCGTAAAAGGACATGAAAAAACCGCACATCGCTACAAAGATGTGCGGGTAGTGGCGGGATCGGGTGCGGCGGGGCGTGATTGGCCCCAACCCTCGGCCCACCAATAACCCAGGGCAAACCCCCGGGGCAAATAAACGTGGCTCTAACGCCAACCCATGGTCATCAGCAGTCCAACAATGAAGAGGCCGAAACCGATCACGTAGTTCCACGCATTGAGGTCCACCATCAGCGGAATCTTCGGTCCTGCAATGTAGTTGACCAGCAGCCAGCACAGGCCGACCAGCATGAACCCGAACATGAGCACCTTGTACCACACAGGGGTCGTGGTGCTGTTGATCTTGACCGGAGTGCGGCTGACGCCGGAACCACCGGACTGCGGCGCGCTAGTGCTGTCAATCTTTGCCTTAGGCATATTCGCTCCGATTCCAAGTTTTATACGTGTTGTCTTGTACGAGTTGCTCCCACACGCTGGCTTGTGCGTGCCCGGGTTATTGCACGTGCTGCAAGACAATAATTCGCAACCCAACTTACCAGGACGAACGTGCCCATTACCTACCCGCACGCCCCGCACGCAGTAGAATCCCCTTCTATGCAGATTCTCGTCGTCGACAACTATGACAGCTTCGTCTTCAACCTGGTCCAGTACGTGGGCCAGCTCGGGGAGACCGTCACAGTCTGGCGCAACGACGACGCGCGGCTCGACGACGTGGATGCCGTCGTTAAGCGGTTTGATGCGATCATGCTTTCGCCGGGTCCGGGCGAGCCGTCGAACGCCGGGCGGACGGAGGATATTCTGCGGGCGAATGCGCGGGCGGAGCAGCCGGTCCCGATTTTGGGCGTCTGCCTGGGGCATCAGGCGATTGGCGAGGTGTTCGGGGGCAAGGTTGTGCGCGCCGATGAGCTGCTGCACGGCAAGACTTCGCCGGTGACTCACGACGGCACGGGCGTTTTGGAGGGTGTGCCGAGCCCGTTTATCGCGACGCGCTACCACTCGCTGACGGTCGATCCGGCTTCGCTTCCCGACGAGCTGATCCCCACGGCGTTCACGGATTCCGGCATGCTGATGGCGATGCGCCACCGCGACCTGCCCATTCATGGCGTGCAGTTCCACCCGGAGTCGGTGTTGACGCAGTACGGGCATCGGATGCTCGCTAATTGGTTGCGGTTGGCTGGCGGCCAGTACTCGGAGGAGCTGCTGGGCGAGCTGGAAAAGCAGCAGGCCAGCTATCAGAGCGCCTTCGCGGACGTTCTGGCTAGCTAGCCTGCGACGAAATTTCCAACAACCCCTAGCGGCCCGGCGCCAGCGGGGCCGGGAGTCCCGGAATCCCCGGCTGGGCCGGCTGGGCCGGCTGCGCGGGTGCGAGCAGTGAGAACTTGTAAATCCGCAGGACGACCTTGCCATCCTTATTAAGTGCGGACCCTGCCGACGGGGATGCCTTGTCGACATGGTCGTCCTTGGCCAGGTCCTGGGTTTCGATTTCCTCAAAGCGGATTTCGCCCTCGAAACCGGCATCGCGCAGCGCCTTTTCAGCCTCTGCTCGAGTGCGTCCCTCCACGGAGGGCATGCGAATCTGGTTTCCACGGGAAACCTGCAGCTCAACAGTAGTTCCGACCGTCAGTTCCTCGCCCGCCTGTGGCACTGCAGTAACCTTGCCCGCCTCCTGGTCGGAGTCGACCTCGGTGACCTCTACGACAAAGCCCGCAGACTCGAGAGCCGCGCGCGCGGACTCCAGTGTCTGGCCGGTGACATTCGGCACGACCTTGGTTTCGAGACCAGTGGAGACGGTCAGCGTGACGCGGGTGCCCTTGGACACCTGCGAGCCGGCTGCCGGGGACTGGTCGATGACGTTACCGCGCGGGATTTCCTCGTGGGACTGCTCGCGGAGCTTCGGGTCGACGATGAGGCCGGCCTTCTCGAGAGTGCGCCGGGCATCTTCGGCCTTCATGTCGCGAACGTCAGGAACGCCGGTAATCTCCGGGCCGGAGGAAACGCGAATTTTGATGCGCGAACCCTTCGGTACGCCCGAACCATAGCCGGGTTCCGTCGCGATGACGACGTCGCGAGGAACGTCCGGGTTGGGCTCGTCGACTCGAGTGACCAGGAATCCGGCCTGCTCCAGCGCCTGCGTTGCCTCATTGGCGGTCATGCCGGTGACCTGCGGAATTGCCACATTTTCCACGCCTGCCGACGGGTCGAAGATGCGGTACGCACCGTACCCGACCCCGCCGAGGCCGATAATCGCGGCCAGCGTCAGCGCGGCGATCTTACCGGCGCTGCGCTTCTTCGGGGCGTCCGAGGGGCCAGTCTGGCCCGAGGCAGCGGCCTGGTTCCCGTGGCCGGTCCGGCCATCCCGACCGCCGCGACCAGTCTGGCTGGCCTGGCCCGCGTTTGCACCACCACGGCCCTGCATAGGAGCGGGTTCGGTGAAGGTTGGCGCGGGATCCTGGGCGAAATCGGCATCGGCGAAATCAGCATCGGAGTAGCCGGAATCGTTGCCGTAGCCGCTGCGTCCGCCATATCCGCCGTAGTTACCGTTGGGCCCACCCACGCCGGCGCCCGCAGCCCCCATGGCGCCGGCCACGCCAGCACCGGCGCCGGCAGCCGGCAGAAACTCGGTGGTCTTGGCATCCTCGTTGTGGACGCTGTGGTGCGCCAGCGCCAGCGGCCTCTCGCCACGGGCCACGCGGCGGAGGTCTTCGGCGAAGTCGTGCGCGGAGTCGTAGCGCTCCATCGGGTCCTTGGCCATCGCGGTCATAAGGACGGCGTCGATAGCTGCCGCGGTGGCGTGGTCAACATCTGGCATCTGCTCGGACGGAAGCGGCGGCTGGTCCTGAACGTGCTGGTAGGCGACCGAAAGTGGCGTTTCGCCAGTGAAGGGAGGATTACCGGTGAGAGCCTCGAAGAGCACACAGCCGACGGCGTAGATGTCCGAGCGTGCATCCGCGGTCTTACCGCGGGCCTGTTCCGGGGACAGGTACTGCGCCGTACCGAGGACGGCGGCAGTCTGCGTCATCGTCGTCGAATCGCCGAGGGCACGGGCGATACCGAAGTCCATGACCTTCACCTTGCCAGTGTTGGTCAGCATGATGTTCGCGGGCTTGACGTCGCGATGAATAATGCCCGCCTGGTGGGACACGGCCAGGGCATCGCACACTGAGGCCATAATCTCTGCGGCCCGCTTGGGCTCGAGGCGCCCTTCGCGGCGCACGATGTCGCGCAACGTCTCGCCCTGGATCAGTTCCATGACAATGAAGGGGACCAAGCCCATTGGGCTCTGGGTCTCGCCGGTGTCATACACCGAGACGATGGACGGGTGATTAAGCAGCGCAGAATTCTTGGCTTCTCTGCGGAAACGGGCGAGGAAGTTCTCGTCCCTGGCGAGGTCCGCGCGCATCATCTTTACCGCAACCGGGCGACCGAGGAGGGTGTCCTCAGCCTTGTAGACATCGGACATGCCTCCAACGCCGATTAGCTCACCGAGCCGATAACGGCCGGAGAGAAGGTCGTCATTGCCGGACATCGTTAGTCAATCCCTTCGGAATTCAACCGCGCGGATGTGGCTTCGCGGTAAATTTCTTTTCCTAAAATACTACTGGCCATTGGTGCTACCTGAGGAATTATTGGACCCATTCCCACCAAAGTTCCCATGGCCGGAATTCGAGCCCGGATTCGAACCTGAATTGGAATTGCTGCTCGAGTTTCCGTTTCCGTTGCTACTTCCGGAATTTCCATTCTGGCTTGCCGACGGATCCTGGGTTGTCGACTGCTCGGAGGAATTTCCGTTGGGGTCCGAGGTGTTTGGCACCCCGTAATCCGGCGAGTAGCCGTAGCCGGAGCCCCAACCGTTTCCGGAATCCTGGTTCTGGCTCTGCCCGGTACCCTGGTCCCAGCCCCGGCTGGAGCCTTGCCCGGAGTCCGTATTCGAGCCGTCGTTAATCTGCTGATTTTGCTGGTACTGAGCCGGCAGGAGGTCACTGAGCCCCGGGATATTGGGGATGGTGCCGGTGGTGACGATCGAGTAGACCAGCGCGATGGCGCCTGCGAGCAGGGCCAGGAGAATGACCAGGATGAAGCTGCCGCAGCCGCAGCCCGACTTTTTCCTTTTGCGCTCCACTCGCTGCGAGGAGCGCGGTGCCGGTGCAGGCATCGCTGGTGCGGGGCGCTGCGCAGTGGGCCCGGCCGAATTCATTGGCGCCATCGGGGGCATGGGAGCCGGCATGGGGCGCGGTCGCGTCATGGCGCCGAGCTCGCTGGTGGCGGGGTTCGCGGCGTTGGACTGCCGGTGCACGGTCGGGGTGATGCCACGAGGCTGCGGCGGCCGGTGTCCGGCGCGCACGCGAAGTACTGCCTGGGCCAGCTCGCGGCCGTCGGCGTAGCGGCGCTGCGGGTCCTTGCGCAGCATGATGCCGATAAGTTCGCGGACGTGCGGGTTCACAGTCGGCGGCAGGGCCGGTGGCGCCTCGGAGATATGCGCGACAGCCACGGCAACGGTGGAGTCGCCCTGGAAGGGCCGCTTTCCGCCGACCATCTCGTAGGCCACGCAGCCGAGGGAGTAGACGTCGGTAGCTGGCGTGACGGGCTTGCCCTGCGCCTGCTCCGGCGAGACGTACTGCGCCGTGCCGACGACCATTCCGGTGCGGGTCAGCGGCACCGCCTCGGCGGCCTTGGCGATGCCGAAGTCGGTGATCTTGACAGTGCCCTCTGGCGTGACCAGCAGGTTGCCCGGCTTGATGTCGCGGTGGATCAGGTTCGCGGCGTGGATGGCCGACAGGCCGTGCGCGGTCTGCTCGAGGACGTCGAGCACCAGGTGTTCCGGCAGCGTCGTGCGGCGCTGCAGCACCTGCGACAGGGACTCGCCACGGATGTACTCCATGACGATGTAGCAGGCGCCATGGCTTCCCGCAGTGCCCTCCTGGTACGTGACAATCTGCACGACGTTGGGGCTGGACACGCTGCGCGCGGCGGACGCCTCGTTTTGGAATCGCTGCCGGAACTCGACGTTGTCGGACAGTTCCTGGTTCAGCAGCTTGATCGCGACGAGTTTCCCGGAGGCGGTGTCGTCGGCAAGCCAGACGGTGGACATGCCGCCACGGCCGAGCAGGCGTTGCACGCGGTAGCGCCGCCCGACGAGGCTTTGAACTTGGGCTGCGTCCATTCTTATCGACCCGCCTGCTCGACGGCGGCAATCAGCGCGCGGCCAATCGGCGCGGCGACGGATGCGCCCGTTGCGCCCTGGCCCTGGCCGCCGCCGTTTTCGACGACGACGGCGACGGCGACGTCGGAATCCGGCGCGAACGCGATGTACCAGACGTGCGGGGCGTACTCGCCGCGGACGGCGCCGTGCTCGGCTGTGCCGGTCTTGGAGGCGATGTGAGCGCTGTTTCCGCCGGAGTGCGCCTCGGATGCGCGCATCAGCTCGGTGACCGTCTTGGCGATCTCGGGGGAGACGGCCTCGCCGGCCTCGCGTGGCTTGAAGGACTTGATTTCAGACAGGTCGGTGCCGCGAATCGACTTGATGATCTGGGGCTCCATCCGCTTGCCACCGTTGGCGATGGTCGCGGCAATCATGGCGTTGTCCAGCGGGGTGAAGGACACGTCGCGCTGACCGATGGAGGTCTGGCCGAGTGCGGCCTTGTTCGGGATCTCACCGACGGAGGAATCCTCCGAGGGCAGGCCGAGCCGGTCGTGGTGCTCGCCGATGCCGAAGCGCTTGGCGACGTCCTTTAGCTCATCGGCGCCCGCGTTCATGCCGAGCTCCGCGAAGGCGGTGTTGCAGGACTGCGCAAAGGCGTTGCGCAGCGTCGTGGTGGCGCCGCCGCAGGTGGAACCGGCGTAGTTCTCGAGCGTCGTCACGGTCCCCGGCAGCGTGATCTGCGGCGCGCCGGTGACGGAGGTGTTCGGGTTCGCGCCCTTTTCCAGCGCGGCGACGGTGGTCAGCACCTTGAAGGTCGAGCCGGGTGGCAGGGGGCGCTGCGTCGCGTGGTTGAGCAGCGGCGCATTCTCGTTGCTGTTGAGCTTCTGCCAGGTCTCCTGGTCGCCCTGCGCGATGGCGTTGGGGTTGAAGGAGGGGGTCGACGCCATCGCTAGGATTTCGCCTGTCGACGGGCGGACGGCCACGGCCGAGCCGACGTAGCCCCGCTCGGCGAGCTGGTTGTACGCCGTGGTTTGCGCCTGCGGGATGAGCGTCAGCTCGGGTGAGGCGCCCTGGGGCTCCTTGCCGGTGACCATGTCAATTGCCCGGGAAGCGAACAGGGAGGGGTCGGTGCCGTTAAGGATGTCGTTCTGCGAGCTCTCGATTCCTGCGGAGCCGTAGACGTCAGAGAGGTAGCCGACGACAGCGCCGTAGGCCTCCGGGTCGGAGTCGTACTTCCGGCTGTAGAAGCCACCCTCGCCCTTCTCGGAGTGCGCCAGAATGGCGCCACCGGAGGTGATTTGGCCGCGGGGTCTGGATTTCTCCTCCAGGAACTGGCGGTTGTTCAGGGCGTTGTAGGCGTACTTGTCCTGCTGGAAGCCTTGGATGTAGGTGAGGTTGGCCAGCAGCAAAACGAAGAGTCCGAGGACTACTGCGAAAACCTGTCGAATGGTCTTGTTCATTTACTGGTTCACCTCCTGATGCTGGTCAGTGCCGGGGTTGTGGGGATCGTGTGGGGCGCCTGCGCTCACGGCCGATCCTGCTGCCGTGCCAGCGCCGATGCCGGCGCCCGTTCCTGCGCCGGTGCCGGTGCCGCTGCCCGAGGCTCCCCAGGGACGGTGCCCCTCGTCGGAGATGCGCAGCAGGATAGCCAGCAGGATGTAGTTGGCCAGCAGCGAGGAGCGCCGGCGGACATGAACGGGGTGGTAAGGCCGGTCAGGGGCATCAGCTTGGATACGCCCGCCACGACGACGAAGAGCTGGATCGCCAGCGTGAATGCGAGGCCCGCGCCGAGCAGCTTGCCGAAGGAATCACGCACGGACAGGCCGGCGCCGACGCCTCGGGAGATGAGGATGGCGAACAGGATGATGATGGCGGCCAGGCCGGTGAAGCCCAGCTCCTCGCCGAAGGCGGAGAGGATGAAATCGGAGTGCGCCACCGGGATCTTGTAGGGGTAGCCCTGGCCGAGACCGGTGCCGCCGATGCCGCCCCAGCTCATGCCGAACAGGCCCTGGGAGAGCTGGTATCCGCCCTCGTTGTAGGAACGATCGGGTCGAGGAAGTGGGCGACGCGGGCCTGGATCTTGGAGGAGACCTGGTACACGCCGACGCCGCCGATGGCGACAAGCCCCAGGCCGATGATCAGCCAGGAGCCGCGGGCGGTCGCGATGTAGAGCATCGCTAGGACGGTGCCAAAGAGCAGCAGCGCTGGGCCGAAGTCGTTCTGGGCGGCCATGATGACGGTCGCCACGCCCCAGATCAGCAGGATGGGGCCGAGGTCGCGCAGGCGCGGGAAGTCGATGCCCAGGAAGCGCTTTCCGGCGACGTTGAACAGGGAGCGCTTGTTCACCAGGAGCTGCGCGAAGAAGATCAGCAGCAGCACCTTGGCAAACTCGCCCGGCTGCACCGAGAACGGGCCGATGGAGATCCAGATGCGGGCGTCGGCGTTAATGGACGATGGCCACACCAGCGGCAGCGCCAGCAGCACCAGACCGACCAGTCCCAGAATGTAGGAGTACTTGGACAGGGAGCGGTGGTCGCGCAGCACGGCGATCACGCCGATGAACATGGCAACGCCCAGGATTGTCCACATGATCTGGTTGCGGACCAGGCCGGTGTCGTTGGCCAGGTCGAGGCGGTGAATCATCACCAGGCCGAGGCCGTTGAGCGTTGCGGCGACCGGCAGCATCACCTGGTCGGACCAGGGCGCCAGAAAGGTTAGCGCGATGTGCGCCACGGAGAAGGTCACGATGAAGCCACCGATGATGTAGAGAACATCGGTGGTCAACGAATTGCCCTGCGCCAGCTCAAGGGAGACGAGCGCCAAAAGCAACAATCCTGCCGATAGCAGCAGGAGAAGCATTTCCTTAACCCGAAGAGGGCGTTTTACTGCGGTATCACTCATTTGGCTACCTCCCTGCAGTTAACACCCGGTTCGGAGCCGAGCTTGTTGTCTTTGCTGTCCTTGTCGTTCTGGGTGCCCGTCGCGTCGGCAGCGGTCGCCGAAGCGCTGGAGCTGGCCGTGGCGCTGGGGGCCTTGGAATCCGACGGCGCCTTGTCCTGCAGAGTCAGGCACACCGGCAACGCGGAATCGGCCAGGCGACCAATCTGCTCGCTGACGCCGTCGTAGGTGTCGGCGGGCAGCCCCTCCAGCGAGCCGCGTGCGGCGGGAGAGAGGTCGCCCGGCGTCATGATGTGGCAGTCGACCTGTTCCTTCGGGGTGCCGACCGGCGGGAGCTGGACCTTGTTGTCGTCGGTGAGACAGACGAACTGGTGCGGCTCCTGCAGCTTCCATCCCAGCAGGGAGCCCGGCACGCCGTGCATGACCTGCACCTGGCCGTCGACCACCGCGAGGTGGTACATGGACTCCTTCTTGTTCCAGCCCCAGGCACCGATGCCCGCCACCGCGATCAGCAGCAGCGCCACGACCGTGACCACAAGCCACGTGCCCTTGGACTTGCGCTTTTCCGGCTCGGTGGTCACCGCGATCTCCTGCGACTGGCGCGGGCGCAGTGCCGCCGCGCGACCGGCCGCGGTGTTCGGCCGCGGCAGTTCCTCGTCGGAGTTGCGCAGGGCTCCCGCCAGGGAGGGCTCGCTCGGCGTGCTTGCCGACGAATCCACCACATCGGCGACGACCACGGTCACATTGTCCGGGCCGCCGGAGCGCAGGGCGTAGTCGACCAATTTGGCGGCGGCCTCGGAGGGGGTGCCCTCGGAGAGAACCTCCTTGATGGTCTCCGCGGAGACGGGGTCCGACAGGCCGTCGGAGCACAGCAGGTAGCGGTCGCCCTCGCGGACCTCGCGGTAGGACAGGGTCGGCTCCACCGGGCGACCCGTCAGCGCCTTCAAGATGAGGGAGCGCTGCGGGTGGACCGAGGCCTCTTCCTCGGTGATCTTGCCCTCGTCCACCAGGGACTGCACGTAGGTGTCATCGCGGGTGATGCGGATCAGTTCCCCGTCGCGCAGCAGGTAGCCGCGGGAGTCGCCGACGTGGCACATGCCGAGGCGTGGCCCGTCGAAGAGCAGGGCGGTCAGGGTCGTGCCCATGCCCTGCGTGGTGGGGTTGCTCTCGATCTCGTCGGCAATGGAGTTGTTGCCGGCGAAGCAGGCGCGGCGTAGCGCATCGAGGAGGTCCGCGCCGGGCTGGTCGTTGTCCAGCCGGGAGACGGCCGCGATCATCAGTTGCGATGCGACTTCACCGGCGGCGTGGCCTCCCATGCCGTCGGCAAGCGCGAGGAGGCGGGAGCCGGCGTAGGCCGAGTCCTCGTTGTTCTGGCGGACCAGGCCGCGGTCCGACAGCGTGGTGTAGTCAAGTGCGAAACTCATGGTTGCAACCTCAGCGTCGTGCGGCCAATGCGAATTTCCATGCCAGGGGCGAGCCGCTCGGGCTGCTCAACGCGCTGGCCATTGAGGAAGGTGCCGTTGCGGGAGTCGAGATCCTCCAGGTACCAGGCGCCGTCGCGGTTGATGAGGCGGGCGTGCTGGGAGGAGGCGAAGTCGTCGTTGAGGACGAAGGCGGAGCTCTCGGAGCGACCGATGGTGATATCGCGCTGGTTGTCCAAATTCATGCGGGAGCCGGCGAGCGGCCCTGCGGTGACGAGGAGCTGGCGGGGCGTCTGCGAGCGGTGGAAACGCTTCGCGGGGGCGACCGTGCCCGACTGTTGGCGCACGGGGCGCAGGGTGGCAGAGCCGTTCGTCTCCGTCCGCAGCGTGCGCAGCGTCATCCAAATGAAAAACCACAGGACGACGAGCACGCCGATGCGCGAGAGCAGAAAAACTATGGCCTCCACGTCCGGAAAACCTCCTTATAGGGCGTTCGCATTGAGCTAGTCGCGTAGCCAGTCGTGTACAACTTCAGCAACATACGAGCGCAATTATTCCAGGTATTGGCGTTCAAACCTAGAGAAAACCTCTTAAAGGGCGACCGCCGGACCCGTTGGGCGGCCCGAAAATGATGGCGATTGCGCTATCGAATGTGGACCTCGAGGAGCGAATGACCCAGGGAAATCGTGTCGCCGTCCGCCAGCAGCCAATTGTCGATCTGCTCGCCGTTGACGATGGTTCCGTTGGTCGAGTGCAGGTCGACGAGCACCGCGTCCTGGCCGTCCCAGGTGATCTCCGCGTGCTGGCGGGATACGCCGGTGTCGGGCAGGCGGAAGTCGGAGGCGGTGCCTCGGCCGATGATATTCGAGCCCTCGCGGACCTCGAAGACGCGGTTGGAGCCGTCCTGCAGTAGCAGCGTCACTGTGTGGGTGGGCGCCGCCGGCGCGGGCTGCTCGGGCTCGACGGCGACCATCGGGCGCGATGCGGTCGGGAATTCCTCGATGTCGGACGCCTGTTCGTTAAAGGGCTCGCGTTCGTTCGAGGGGCCGCTCTCCGGGCGCTGGAAAGGCTGGGCGGCGCTGGCGGCTGCTCCCGCAGCTCCGATGCCTGCGGCGACTGCTCCTGGAGCGCCCGGGGTGCCGAGAGTACCGGAGGTGCTAGGAGTGCCGGGAGTGCCAGGAGCGTCGGTGGGGTTCGGAACAGGTTCCGGGGTGGGGAACTGCTCCTGCTCCGGGGAGAGGGGGCCGGGGTGGTACGCGGCGGAAGTCGAGGCGGCGTCGCCGGAGTGAGAACCGGCGTCAGGCTCGTGCCCGGATGCTTCAGCATTGTCGGCGGCGGCATGGTGGCTGTCGGCGGCGGCCGCGTCGTCAAGCTGAGTGTCGAGGCCGACGAACTCGGAGTGCTCGGTGGTGTCCTCGGTGAAGCGGCTGGCTGTCTTGAGCTGGCCGGTGTGGAGGGAGTCGAGCGCCTGGAGGCGTACGGAGATGACGCCGGAGAAGCCCCAGCCGTTGTTGCGGCAGTAGCGCGTCATGCGTTCGGCGAGCAGGTGCGGCAGGTTGGGTTCGTTGCCGGAGAGGTTGTTGAAGTCCGCGGCGCTGACGCCGATGCGGAAGTCGTTCGGGGCCAGGAATTGCCCGTCGGCGTCCTGCATGAGGAAGTCTTCGATTTCCTGCTTCAGGCACTCTTCGAGCTCGTTCGGCACAACCTTGCCGCCGAACACGCGCGCGAAGCCGTTGTCGAGCCCGCGCTGCAGCGAGCTGTCCAGCTTGCGGATGCGTCCTAGGAAGTCCATGTGGTTGTCGAATTTCGCCTTCTCCCGCCTGGTGCGCGGTTGCGCGGCGGGTTGCCGTTGTGGTTTGCCGTGGTTGACGCTGGGGTCGCGCCGGGTACAGCAAAAGTACGTATAGAGCATCAGTATAGAGCCCTACACCTTTAGTTGAGCCCTAGTCATGGCACAGGTTATTCAAATGTTGTCGAAAGTATATGGGTCTTTTCCTTCGCTAGGTGATCGCTTTACGACGCCAAAGGTTGCCCAAAAACCGGGTTTTTCCTGCGGGTTTGGTGTTGTGTTGTAAGGGGGTGTTATAGTTTTCTTCGTTCCCACGGGCGAGTGGCGGAATGGCAGACGCGCTGGCTTCAGGTGCCAGTGTCCTTTACGGACGTGGGGGTTCAAGTCCCCCTTCGCCCACAGCGAGAAATCCCCGGAACGTTGACTTTTCGAAGTTGGCGCTCCGGGGATTTTGCTATGCGCGGGGTTAAGTAGCAAAAGGGGATGCCGACCGAATCGTGGGGGATTCCACCATGAACCGTTCCTCCCCCCCCAACAACGCCGCAAAGCCATCCAGGTCTACAACGCACCAAAGCAGTGACCAAAACCATTAGGGAACTCGGCTACCCCGGCGGATGGACCTTGTACAAGTGGTTACGCCAGCCAGCTAAACCTGGTCGCCCCCGCAAGCAAGTACGCACTCTCGCTCGCTACCCGTGGCACGTAAACCTCCAGGCGGTGGAACTGTTCAACCAAGGACAGCGGCCAGAAGACATTGCTCAAGAATGTGGCTTGGTATCGAAGATGAGTTTCTACTCATGGGCACAACGGTATTGCGACGAGGGACAATGGGGTCTGATGAACGAAAAAGGAAGTCGAAGAACACTCACGCCTCCCAACCGATCCAGCGCTAGAAAAGTCACTGTCTGATGATCTACTTGAACTAAAAAAGCAACAAGCGCAGTTCCTCGTCGACAAGGCCGTGTTGAAAAAGGAGTTCGACCTGGTAAAAAGACATCAGCGCCCATCTCCGGCAGACTGAGCAATAAACAGAAAACTGACGTGGTTGACGCTTTCCCCTATCGATGCTCTTGGCATCTATGGGGCTTGCTGCATCGGGTTTTTACTATCACTTCAAGCAGAGTGCTGCCGAAGACAAGTATGCCTGCATCCGGCAGGTACTCCATCAGATTGATGTCGCTTCCTACAACACTTACGGGTATAGGCGTATGTGGTGCCAGTCGCTCCATCGAGGAATCGGCATCAGTGAAAAAGTTGTCCGACGGCTCATGAGGCAAGAGAACATCACACCGCGATTCCCACGGCGCAGATGGCGTATTCCAGTTACCAAGGGGGAAATCTCGCCGGCTCCAAGAAACCTGGTCAATCGGAATTTTCATGCCAGTGGCCCCAATCAATTATGGCTGACTGATATCAGCGTTTTTGCCACCATTGAGGGTCGGGTGTACTTCTCGGTGGTTATTGATTGCTTTGACGGCAAAGTTGTCGCTGCGCGAACTAGTACTAACCCGACCATGGAGCTAGCTGGGTCAACGCTGCATGATGAAATCATGGCAGAGCGTCCAGCAGATGATGGGATCCTTGTGCTTCATTCTGATCGTGGTGCGCACTGTCGTGGGCGGAGTTGGCAAGGTCTTACCGCGCGATACGGGATTACCCGGTCTACGTCGAAAAAGGGATACAGCCCTGACAACGCCGCCTGTGAGGAGTTCTTCGGTCGGAGGGAAAACGAATTATTTTATGGGAAGACGTGGATCACCAATAAGGAAATGGAAGAGGTCTTCGTTACTTACGTTGAGTTCTACAATAATTGCCGGATCAAGGTGGGGTTGCGTGGGATGAGTATCGCGGGCTACCGCATGCTTGCAGTCGCGTGAGGGTGAAACTGTCTAACAAAACGTCCGCATCCCCAAAAGATCCTTTGCCCGGGCGATGCTGGCCCGACAACTGTCGCCCGTTGTTCGCTATCCGCGGTACTGGAAAACGCTGTACGGCACGTCAGGTGGATCGGATACGAAAAGCAGGTTCGTATCAGGGCCGGTGCAGATCGCAGGGATCTTCTACTGCCCTACTGCAGTGTCGGTCATCGCGGGGCAAGAAGATGGTTCGCCGTATGACAGAGTTGCTGGAAACAGATGAGTTTCGGGCCCATGACCAATTGATTCGGCGTCTTTCCCACTTCTGATGGGCACAAACGGGCGGCCCAATCTCGCCGTAACGACATTGGGTAGACCACGACACGTCAAGACGCAATTGCCGCCATTACGCCAGGTGCTGGTCCATCCTGCTGTCCAGCGCCACGTCCGGTGCCCGCTGAAACCGGAGTCCATCATCTTGCCACCGAAAGGTACTCCGACCTTGGAGTCACCCGCTGGTGCCGACAGAATCGACTGTTACAGGAACTCCCAGGTCATTGTCACTATTAGAGAGGAACAGATTCGCATGATGCAGCCTGGATTGGTGCTGAGATCTTGGGAGTATGCGCTGTACTACGAAGTAGCGCGGAGTCCGACTGAGCAACGATTTTCGATCATGAAGTCGGAACACTGCACCGGATTTGAGAGCCTTAAGAGGGCGTGGAGACGTCAGTCTATAATCAGAATCATCCTGGCGCTGCAAGTAGATGAGACCAATCGTGTCATCCAGTGGGGATGGAATAGCAGTAGAAAAGGCTATACCGGGTCGACGGTGCGAAGGTGGGGACAACTGCGAGCAAATCTTGGCCATGCGCTGATATTGACACCCCCGCGCACGTAGAGCCGCCGAAGGAAAAGTATAGAAAGAGTATCATGAACTTCTTTGTTCCGCAACAAATGCCACGCTATCGATTCATGCGTTATGTTCGACCGTCGGCCAGTGAAAGGATGGGATCCCCCGAACTTCCTTCTCTTTTCCCGATGCGACCTGAGACCCGAGAAATGCGTGTGGGTGTAGATGTTGAGACAATTCGTGTGCCCAGTGTTGAGCTTCTTGAAATTTTGAAGCGTGATGAAACGCTGCCTATCTTGCTCGTGCATAACGAGGAAAGTCCGCCAGATGTGTGGCTGAACTGGGTGAGCTGCCGTGAATGGTACCAGTGGGAGTATGGATCCGGAGGAGAATCATCAAAGCTTTTGGATTCTACGCTTGTCCCGGTTGCTGGATATAAGGGCGACGAACGCTTCTTCGCTTCACAAGGAACATTCTTCGATGTATACACTCAACTCGATGAAGTTGTGCATTCTGATATTTCGTCCAGCTCACTCTCGTTAGAAGAACGTCAACGGGAAGCGGCATTGACCGCCGCCGCCTCCGCAATTGGTGTCGATGTAATTGTCACGTACGCGCCCACTGCGATGAGGCACGATGTTGCTGACAATGACAGAATCTTGAGCGTAACACCGTCCCAGCTTGTCCCACTTTACGGCCACTATCTCCGCATGACCGGAAACGTCGCCTTTGAAACCCGACAAGGAGAACTTGTTGGGGGAGGGACCTTTAGATACTCAAGCCGATCGCCAAGCATCATCGACCTTCGTCTTCAGGGGGTCAAGGCATCTGTCCCACATTTTGATGCGATATTACTTATGGCATTTCATGCTGGCGATAGAACTATTATTCAATCTGCCCAAGCAATAGAGTTGCGTTTGGCCCGCGCTTCGAGGGCGGTTGATGAACTATTGGCGGCATTGGGAAATGAGAGCCATTCTGAAGGTGGAAAGGCCGATGTGGCGGAAGTCTGTGCTGAAGCGTTTGACAGGATTATGTTATATCTAAATTCTGCGATGGAGCGTTATGCGCGGCTGGTCAGAATATTGGCTGATTCGGAATTGGAAAAAGAGCCGAGAAACGCCAACCTTACGTCAAGGATAGAACTGGACAAGATAATTGCAGGCTTTAGGCCTAGCGTGGCTGCTGATGAACTGCGTTCTCTACAATCTTACGCGCGTTTAGTTGGACAATTGCGGCATATGATCCACTCTCTTCCGCTGGATACCCGGCATCAATTCTCCAGGGGGTATGGATCGTTTCGATCGGTCGCACTGACGGTTGAGGACATTCCCGAGTTTAATGAGCCGGGGAATCCGTTAAATCAGGAGCAGTTCGATCGTCTCGGCGTTTGGCTTTCTGACAGCTCTAATGGTTGCGGTGAAACGACCAGAGTGGCTGATATTGCAACGGTATCGACGACACTATTTGGAAAGTCCATTCGCTACATTGATGAGTTGTCGCGATTCTTGCTAGTGGGCGAGGTCGATACTTCGGTTTGGGCGAATCCTCATCGTGTACTTGGTTGTCTGCGAGGCGGACCTGACAACCTGTTTGAGGAGCATCCGGGCGAGGCGATGCATCGGAGGATGCTTGGATGGGCGGAGTTCGACTAAGTAATTGTGTGAGGTGAGGGGGGTAGGGCCTACGTATCGCCGGAGTAACGGAGCAATCGTTTTCGAGGTAGAAAGATTGCTGGCGCAAAGTCGCGGGAGATCCTGGGCTGGTTGCCGGGATCATGCAAATTGTTTCTGCACGTGACCTGCATTCGTAATCCCCACACAGCGAGAAATCCCCGGAACATTGACTCTTTGAAGGGTTGGCGCTCCGGGGATTTTGCTCTGCGTGGGGTGGTGCGGTCGAGGGTTGCACTATCCCGCGTACCCCGCAAATTTTCCAGGATTATGTAGGAAGTAGCGCGAAATTTGGCCGTACTTCCTACATAATCCTGGAAAAACCGCGAGGGGTGTGAATGACCGGGACGGGTGAGGGCGCGAATGACATCTGCCGCTCACCACCCACAAACCACCACCCACAAACCGCCCCTCGCGCCCACCACCTACCGCCAGAACTTCTCTGAGCCGGCCTTCTCCGCCATGTTGAACTCGATCATCTCCGCCAGGAGTCCAGGGGCATGGAGTCAGGGGAGCCGTCGGCAGGCCAGGGGAAGCGGACCATCATCTTGCCGTACGACAGGCCGCGGCGGTCGAACTCGTCGGCGAAGCGTTCGATGCCGGCGCGCTCGGGCGCGATGGCCATGTGCTTCTTGGCGTAGGAGAAGCCGATGACGAACGTCGCGCCGAGCGTGAACATCGGCTGGTTCCAGGCGATGCGGATGCCGAGGTCCGGGTAGCGCTCGTGGACCCATTCCAGGACGGCGAGGGCGACGTCGCGCTGCGTATCGTCGTCGACGTGGGAGAGGTACTCGGCGAAGAAGTCGGCGAGGTTCTCGCCCGGTTGCATGTGTTGGACAGCCATGCGGCGATAGTACAGGGATTGCTTCGGCGCGGGTCGAACTTCGCGTCGAAGTTCGCGCCAATCACACCGGCGCGAATAGCCGTATCGCCAACCAATTCGGGGTGGGGTGCTCGCAGGATTTGTGCAGGGCATCCAAAGCGCACTTGCATAGAACATTGCATCGGGTGCAATATTCAATATGTGAACACGTCAACAAAAACGTCTGAATTCGACGCCAAAGCCGCCTGGCCCGCCCTGTGGACCGTGCTGCTCGGCTTCTTTATGATCCTCGTCGACGCGACCATCGTCACCGTCGGCATTAACACCATCCAGCACGACCTCGGCGGCCAGCTCGGCAGCGTCATGTGGGTGACCTCGGGCTACCTGCTGGCCTACGCCGTCCCGCTACTCATCACAGGCCGCCTGGGCGACCTGTGGGGCATCAAGAAGTCCTACGTCGCGGGCCTGATTATCTTCGTCCTGGCGTCCCTGGCCTGTGGCCTCGCCCCGACGATCAACATGCTGATTCTCGCCCGCGTCATCCAGGGCCTCGGCGCCGCGCTGCTGACCCCGCAGACGATGGCGCTGATTACCCGCATGTTCCCGCCGAACCGCCGCGGCGCCGCCATGGGCCTGTGGGGCTCCGCAGCAGGCGTCGCTGCGCTGACCGGCCCGCTGGCCGGAGGCATCCTCATCGACCTTCTCAACTGGCGCTGGATCTTCCTCATCAACGTCCCCCTAGGCCTGATCGGCCTGTACTTCGCCTTCCGCAACGTGCCCGCCTTCAAGACGCACAGCCACCGCATCGACTACGGCGGAATTGTGCTGAGCGCTGTCGGCATGTTCCTGCTGGTCTTCGGCATCCAGCAGGGCGAGTCCGCCGGCTGGGCTGGCTGGATCTTCGCCCTCATCGCCGCCGGCGTGGTCGTCCTCGCCCTGTTCACCGTGTGGGAGTCCAAGACCTCCTCGGAGCCGCTGATGCCGCTGTTCCTGTTCAAGGACCGCAACTTCACGGCGTCGTCAATTGCGATCGCGGTGATGGGCGCGCTGGTGGTCGCCGTGGGCTTCCCCATCATCCTCTACGCGCAAAACGCGCGCGGCTTGACGACGATCTCCGCGGCCCTGCTCCTTGTGCCGCAGGCGCTGATTTCCGGCTTCATGTCCCCGTGGACCGGCAAGCTGCTGCGCATGCTGAAGTTCCGGGAGTTCGGCCTGATTGGTTTCGGCACGTCGGTGGTGGGCATGCTGGCGTTCCACTTCCTGATGCGCGAGGGCGTGTCCATCTTGTGGCTGCTGGTGCCCTCGGCGATCTTCGGTGTCTCTAATGCGTTCATCTGGGGCACGCTGTCGACCGCCGCGACCCAGAACATCGACCGCGAGCTGGCGGGTGCGGCCTCGGGTGTCTACAACACGATCCGCCAGGTCGGCAGCGTGCTCGGCAGCGCCATGATCGCGACCGTGATGCAGGCGGCGCTGACCGACAACCGCGGCGATTTCACCCCGGCCATGAGTCTGACCATGTGGCTGCCGGTGGCGCTGTCCATCGCGGGCGTCGTGGCCGTTCTGATGATTAAGAACCCGGCTCCGGCGCGGCAGAGCTAGGGGTCAAAGCTAGGTGCTGCGCAGGGGCGCCTAGCGTGAACGTTTGCGCGTTACACTTCAATTGGTATTGAAAACTGAATCGCTCCTGTAATTGGCGGCTGCGCCTGGTGGTCGGCTCGTCGGCAGGGGCGATTCCAACCCAATTGAAGGGCGATTGAGGGGCGCGTAATGGCGACAGAAAACAACGAGGCAGTCCGAGCCGGGGAGGGGGCCCGCAGCGCGACGGCGCTCGGCGGGCTGATTAAGCGGGACTGGATCAATGACCACTACCGGACCATCGCGTGGTGGGTCGGCCTGCTGCTGTTCATCTTCATCCCCGTGGTGAAGATGCTGCTGGATAACGCCGCGGTCAAAGCCAGCGCCTGGCAGCGCCCGGACCTCGTGCCGGGCAGCCAGCCCTACCTGGACTACCTCCAGTCGACGCCGTGGATCTACGTCGCCGTGTCGATGCTCACCATCGCGGTGCTCTACGGCATCTGCTGGGCCTTCGGGGCCCGCTTCTTCGGGCCTCGGCGTTTCGACGCCCATTTCTTCCGCTGGGTCGCCATCGGCCTGGTGGGCACCGCAATTATCCAGCTCATTACGAAGATCCCCGAGTGGGTGGGCTGGACCTCGGCGAGATTGCGAACCAGGCCAGCATCAACCAGAGCCTGGCCGTGATGACCTGGCCGAAGATCATCCTCATGTACGTCGTTTTCCCGGCCCTGACCGAGGAGCTGGTCGACCGCGGCCTACTGCAGCGCTACGTACTGTCGAAGTGGCCGCTGGTGGGCGTGGTGGTCTCGGCGCTGGCGTTCGCGTCGATTCACTTCACCACGAACTGGTTCCACTTCGCGATGTTCGCGCTCTCCGGCCTGAACTTCGCCTACATCTACCACCGCACGGGCCGCCTGGAGGTCTCCATTACCGTCCACGCCATTGGCAACCTGTTGATCCTGGTGTGGATCATGGCGACGCTGTAGACGTCGCTCCAAAAGGTGCTGTGGGGCAGGCTCGCTAGTCCAGGTTCTTCTCCAGGCCCGAAATAATGAAGGTTACCTTCCGGTCCAGCCAGCCGCGCTCCGCCCAGTGCTGGCTCGGTACGAATCGGAAGCTGTTCTCGTCTGGCTGTTCGCTGGCCTCTTCATTGCTCGGAAGGGTTCCGCCGAAGTGCTCGTGCATTGCGGAGACCTGCAGGTGCGCGGCGAGCACCGTGTCGCTGATGAAGTCGAGGGCGAACATGACTCGCGGGGCGCCGCCCTGGAAGCCTCGGCTGAGGACCGTCTGTCCAATGAAGTCGAAGAGTTCCGAGAAGTGCATGTGTGCGGTGGCGCCACCGAGGAGGACTTGATTAAGTCCCTTGACCTGCTCTAGCTCCGACCAGAACAGGTCCGCCATCTGGCGCATGCACTCCTGCCAGGTTCCATCAATCCCCTCTGCCTTTCGCAACATTTCGGAATTGATGTGGTCGAGGCACATGCCCACGAGGTCTTCGCGGGATGAGATCACTCGGTACAGGGAGGGGGTTGCCACCCCGAGGCGCCGGGCTACCTCGGAAAGGGTGAAGTCGTCCAGTCCGATGTCCATCGCGGCAAGCACCGCGTCGTGAGCTGCAAATGTTGGTTTCGGGCCGGTTTTCTTTGGCATGCCTACAATTATCGCCCATCGAATTACGTTACAAAAATGTGATCAATGATCAGGGGCAATATGCGGGTGAACGAAGGTCGGGGGTCATTGTGCTGCAAAAACGTCAAAGATGTTTCGGTGTTAGGACGAAACCTTTCGCTCGCGCACGCCGGTAGGCTTCGAATGTTTCACGTGGAACATGATCTCTCGCAGGCCGAAATCATGTTGAACAATGCCCAGAATTATGCGCACTGGCTAGCGCGAATAGCGCTCCACCATGTAGTCCGCAACGCCGGTCGGGTCCCGTAGGAACTGCCGGGTAGCCTGAACCGCGTTGGTGTCCTCCAGGCCGACGGAAGTGCCGTCGTCAAGCGAGACAATGGTGGCCTCCGGCAGCGCGAGCAGGATGGGGGAATGGGTGGCGAGGATGATCTGGGCTCCGGCCTCGGCGAGGGCGCCCAGGCGGCCCAGGAGTTCGAGTTGGCGCAGGACGGACAGGCCGGCCTCGGGTTCGTCGAGGATGAGGAGTGAATCCGGGCCAAAACGGTGCTTGACCAGCTCCATTATGGATTTCCCGTGGCTCATCTTGGTCAGATCGATGGCGTAATCGCCGACGGCGAGGCCGCCGATGGAGGAGTAGAAGCGCGCCAGATTCAGGTGCGCGTCGCCGCGGAAAAAGAAGATGTCCGGAGGGTTTCGCTTGGTCAGCGCCAGGGGAAGACTGGAGCGGTTGTGCTGCCCCTTGAAGCGCGAGCCGCCCTCCGTATCGACGCCCATCGCCGACGCGATCGCCTCCAGGATGGTCGACTTGCCCTTGCCATTTTCGCCGGTGAGGACGGTGATAGCCGTCGTGAAATCCATCGGGAGGGGCAGCGTAAGCCGCGCGACGTGGTCCGGGAGGTCGGCATCATCGTGGATGCGGGCGTGGCGGAGGTAAATCATGGCGAACCCGCTGCTAAGCGCCGGGGGAGGACAATTCGCCGGCTTGCGAGAGCAGCTCGAAACCGTCCGCTCCCTCGATAAACGGCACATGCGTACGCTCGAGCCTATCGATGGGGAACGTTGTGCCGTGGGAGAGGATGTGCTCGCTGGGCGTCAGGTTACGAATCGCGATGCCCGCCACGCGGTCCGGATGCTCCGCCGCGATCTGGCCGTAGATGAGCGGGTCATGCTGGCCGTCATCGCCGACGAGGAACCACTTAATGTCGGGAAAGTCGATGAAGAGGTTCCGCAACTGCACGCGCTTGTGCTCCTGGCCGGAGCGGAACAGGCCAGTCGGGGTCGGGCCCCAGTCCGTGAGCAGCAGTGGGCCTCGTGGTAGGCGGTTGGCCCGGAGGAAGCTGCGGAGGGTCTCGAATGTGTTCCACGCACCCGTCGAAAGATAGAAGACGGGGGTCGTCTGGTCGAGATCCGCGGCGGGCTGCGAGGCCTGCCCGGAGTGCGCGGAGCGTGAGGACTGCCCGGCGTGCCTGCGGCGCAGCGCGGCGTAGAACTCGCTGAACCCTGGCACCGCCTTGCGAGCATCCGTGCGCAAGAACCACGAGTTGTACGCCGCGATCATCGCGCGCGGCAGCATCGTGACCATCACCGTGTCATCAATATCGGAGACGATGCCCACCTTGGCCGCCGGGTCGAGAATCAGCACGTCCGCCGTCGTTGACTCGGCGCCGCCCACCGCCTCAATGGTCACTTCGTGCCAGCCAGGCGCAAGCCCGTGGTCGCGCACCAGCGCCTCGACGTAGCCGTTGTCATCCGTCACCGCCTCAATCGTCTGCTTGCCGACGCTCACACGCACCGGGTGCCCGCCGACCTGGATGGTAAAAAACTGCCGAAAACCCCTGGCTGCCGCGGTCCTGGGTGGCTGATCGGGCGAGCGCATGAGCACGCGGGCGAAGACGCGGAGCTGCTCGGCGTTGCCGTAGCCGGTGTAGCCGATGGCCGTGGGCACCCAGCCCGCATTGCGGGAGCGCGCGGTGTTGAACGCGTTGATTTTCGACTCGGCTTTTCTCACGACATCTGCCACTGACATGACACCAGGATACGGGCGCGACATGCGATTTGTGTGGGGTTTGTGGCGGTTGTGATGGCGGGCCGCGCTTGAGCTAAACCTGGCGCGCCGGGTTGACAGGGCGGGGGAGGGCTCGCGTAGGTTGGGCGGCCAAGAGATTAGTCAACCCATTAGGAGTGTTCTCTTCTTTATGCGTTTTTCTGCACGCAAGTCCACTGGCAAGTCCACCCCAAAGTCCACTGGAAAGGCCATCGCGTCCGCCGCGGCAGCCTTCGCGGCGACCGCAGGCCTGATCGCGGGCCCGGCATCGGTTGCCAATGCCGCGCCCGTCGAGGCGTGGGACCAGGTTGCTGCCTGCGAGTCCGGCGGAAACTGGCAGATCAATACCGGCAACGGCTACTACGGCGGCCTGCAGTTCTCCGCCCAGACCTGGACCGGCCACGGAGGCGGCGAGTACGCGCCGACCGCCGACCAGGCCACCAAGGAGCAGCAGATCGACATCGCCGAACGCGTCCTTGCCTCCCAGGGACCGGGCGCATGGCCGAACTGTGGTGGCCCGCTGGGCTAGGCAGTGGGGGCGTCGTAAAGCGGAAGGCATACGGCGCCCTTTTGTTATGCGCATTGCGAGACGCACCATTCTTGGGTGGTAAAAACGGCACCATGTCCGCACTGTCAGCAACCAGCATCGGCGTCATGATTCTCGGCTCCCTCGCGGCGGGCTGGGTCGACGCCGTGGTTGGGGGAGGCGGCCTCATCTTGGTGCCGCTCATCATGATCATGAACCCGGGCTTCACCAACGCGCAGGCCCTCGGCGTGAATAAGGTCGCCGGGATTTTCGGCACGTCCAGTGCCGCGGTGGTGCTGGCGAGCAGGGTCCCGTCGGCACGCGTGGCCCTCAGGTTCGCGCCCCTCGCGCTGGCGGGGGCGGCCGGCGGCGCGCTCGTGGCCTCGTTATTGGACAGGGCCATCATGCGCCCGATCATCATATTCGCGCTGGTCGCAGTAGGTATTTTCGTGGCGGTTCGACCCCAGTTCGGGCAGGCGAGCGTGGCGAAGCGCCCCACCGCGCCGGTCTGGCTGGGGCTCGCCGCGCTGATCGCGCTGATCGGCTTCTACGACGGCGCCTTCGGACCCGGCACCGGCATGTTCCTCATCCTCTGCTTTACGACGCTTATCGGTCTCAACTTTGCCGAGAGTGCCGCGTGGGCGAAGGTGCTGAACGTCGCGACGAACCTCGGTGCCCTGCTGATGTTTGCGGCCCACGGTGAGGTGCTGTGGCTGCTGGGCCTCGGTCTGGCTGTGGCGAACGTGATTGGCGCGCAGGTCGGCGCCCGAATGGTGCTGGCCAAGGGGGCGGGCTTCGTGCGCGCGGTAATCCTGGTGGTGGTCGTGGTGATGGCGGCGAAGCTGGCGATGGACCAGTTTGGCTTCGCGCTGGTGTGAGGCAGCGTGTGAGGCAGCGTGTAGGGCAGCGTGACAAACCGGGCCTCGGGGCTGGAAGATGGTTCCATGCTGATTAGGGAAGCAACCGTGAACGACGCCGCTGCGATCGCGGCGATTTACAACGATGCGGTCATCAACACGGCTGCTATCTGGAACGACGAGACCGTCAGCGTGAGCAACCGCGTCGAGTGGCTTCAGGCGCACTGGCGCCAGGGCTACCCGGTGCTGGTTGCCGAGGACGCTGCGGACGGTGAAGCTGCGAGTTCGGGCACGGTCCTGGGCTATGCCACCTTCGGCGATTGGCGTAGCTTCGACGGCTATCGGCGCACTGTTGAAAACTCGATCTACGTTGCCGAAGGTGCGCGGGGGACAGGTGTCGGCAGCGCCCTGCTGGGGGCGCTTATTGAGGCGGCGCGGGGCGTCGGCAAGCATGTGCTGGTCGCGGCGATTGAGGGGGAGAACGTGGCGTCGATTGCCTTGCACGAAAAGTGGGGATTCCGGCGCGTGGGATACATGCCGCAGGTGGGGATGAAGTTCGGGCGGTGGCTGGATCTGGCGCTGCTGCAGTTGGAGTTGGACGAGCGGGAGGCGCCGGAACAAGGCTGAGTACACCCAATTTCCTTAATGAAAATGGGTATCAATAAAGTGTCCAAAACCGCAGGTCAGGCGGTGGAAAGAAATTGAAAATAGTCAGTTGACAATTGTTCTCCTGAGAGTACACTTAGGAAGTGTCAGGAGAAAAAGTTCAAGCGGGCTTCCCTTTCCCGCGGACTACATTTCTACTGCGCCCCATATGTAACCAATCGTTGTTGTGCGGTTTGGTTCACGTGAAGTGAATCGGAATCGTGCATTCGACAATTGGGTGAAGTGGGACGTGGAAATATCACTCCTTTGCGTATTGCGCACAAGGCCCGAGGTACACATTCCGGGCAGAACATGAGCGCAAGGCGGGCAAGCGGTTTCCCCGGTGCCCACCCGTAGCCTCATTGTCGCGAGTTTTACCTGAAAGGTGAAAAATCGTGATCGCAATTCGCAGTGCCTACATGACCTTCACGGACGACCCGTTCGTCAAGGATCTCTCCGAATCAATGGTGTATGAGAGCGACGGCCTCATTCTCATTGAAGACGGCAAGATTGCCAAGGTCGGCCCGGCACAGGACCTCCTCCCTGACCTCCCCGAAGACGTTGAAGTCCACACCTACAAGGACTCCCTGGTAGTCCCCGGTTTCATCGACTCGCACGTCCACTACGCACAGACCGAGATGATCGCCGCCTACGGCGAGCAGCTCCTGGACTGGCTGAACAACTACACCTTCATCGCGGAGCAGGGCTTCGCCGATAAGGACCACGCCACCGAGATCGCCAACGTCTTCGTCGACGAGCAGATCAAGAACGGCGTCACCAGCTCCGTCGTCTACGGCACCGTTTTCCCGCAGAGCGTCGACGCCCTGTTCGAGGTCGCCGAGAAGCACTCCATGCGTCTGATGACCGGTAAGGTCTGCATGGACCGCAACGCCCCGGAGCCGCTGCTCGACACCGCCCAGCGCGCCTACGACGAGTCGAAGGCCCTGCTGGAGAAGTGGAACAACAAGGGCCGCCTGGAGTACGTCATCACCCCGCGCTTCGCGCCGACGTCCACCCCGGAGCAGCTCGAGGCCCTCGGCCAGCTGGCCAAGGAGTACCCGGACGTTCTGATTCAGACGCACCTGTCCGAGAACCTCGGCGAGGTCGCATGGGTCAAGGACCTCTTCCCGGAGCGGGAAGGCTACCTGGATGTCTACGATCACTACGGCCTCGTCCGCGAGCGCTCCGTCTTCGGTCACTGCATCCACCTGACCGACAAGGAACTGCAGACGATGCACGACCGCGGTGCCACCATCGCGCACTGCCCGACGTCGAACTTCTTCCTCGGATCCGGCTACTTCGACATCTTCAAGGCCCTCGACCCGGAGCGTCCGGTCCGCGTGGGCATGGGTACCGACCTCGGTGCCGGCACCAGCTTCTCCATGCTGGCAACTCTGAACGAGGCCTACAAGGCCGCACAGCTCAACAACAAGGCACTGTCCGCACCGCGCGCCCTCTACGCGGCGACCCGCGGCACGGCACACAGCCTCTACCTGGACGACAAGATCGGCTCCATCGAGCCCGGCTACGAGGCCGACCTCGCCGTCATCGATCTGCACTCCACGCCGATCATCGACTACCGCATGAAGTACGCGAAGGACATTGAAGAGGTCCTGTTCATCCAGATGATCATGGGTGACGACCGAGCAATCGCCGCAACGTACATCGACGGCAAGCGCGCCTTCAACCGCGAAGACTAGTCGCTCGAAGTCTAATCACGCGCAGCGCCCCGACGGCGCCCGACGCCCCCGGCAACGTGGCGGGCGTCGGCAAGCGCACCTCCAGCACAAGTTTCAGAGTTTCTCACAAGAAGAGGCATCACAATGTCATCCGCTACTTCAGCCATGCCCAAGGAAAAGGAACCCGTCCTCGGTGGCGGTAAGGCCTGGCTCGTATGGGTCCTCGCAGTCATCTTCGTCATTTGGCTGTTCAACATTCAAACCGGTTGGGCCATTCTGAAGACCAACGTCCAGAATGACCTGCCCAGCATCACAGTCGCCCAGATTGGCCTGATTGCGGCCGTCTACACGTGGGTGTTCGCAATCTCCCAGCTATTCTCCGGCGCGCTGCTAGACAAGCTCGGCGCACGCCGCGTCCTCATCCCGGCGATCATCCTGGTCGGTGCAGGTGCGTTCCTGTTCGCATCCGCACAGAACTTCCCGATGCTGCTGGCATCGCAGGTCGTCCTCGCCATCGGCGCATGTGCCGGCTTCGTCGGCGCGGGCTACGTGGGTGGCACCTGGTTCGGTATGGCCAAGTTCGGCTTCATGTTCGGCCTGGTTCAGGTCGTCGCAGCACTGTCCTCCGCATTCGGCCAGGCAGGCTTCAACGCCGCACTGTCCGCAATGAGCTGGCGCACCCTGATGTACGGCTTCGGTATCTTCGGCGTCATCCTGCTGGTCGCCTCCGTCCTGTGGCTGCACGACCCCAAGAAGATCGACACCTCCGGCTTCACCGTCGGTAACTTCGTCGGCGGCGTCTTCGGCGCAATCTTCCAGGCGCTGCGCAACGGCCAGGTCGTCCTGGTCTCCATCACCGGCGCAATCTTCTTCGGCCTGCAGCTGGCCCTCGGCGTCGTGTGGATGCCGAACCTGATGGTCGCCCACGGCTTCGAGCAGTCCCAGGCAAACCTGACCTCGGCCGCCCTGTGGCTCGGCCTGGCAGTCGGCTCCGCCTTCATCAACAAGTGGACTGACAAGGTTCGCTCCCGTAAGCAGCCGTACCTGATCTGCGCAGTCATCATGATTGTCTCCCTGGCAGTCCTGACCTGGGTCTCCCTGCCGTTCTGGGCAGCACTGGTCGTCGCAGCCATCTTCGGTATCGCCAACTCCGGCCACATGCTCGCCTTCACCATTGCAGGCGATAACGTCCCCGTCAGCCTGATCGGTACCGCAAGCTCCATCGTCAACGGCGCAATGTTCATCGCAGGTGGCCTGCTCATGAGCATCCCGGGCGCAATGCTCGCCGGCACCGACGGATCCCTGGCCGCCTTCCAGAAGCCCATGGCAGTGTTCATCGGCCTGGCAGTCGTCGCCACCGTCATCGGCGCAATCCTGAAGGAATCCTTCCCGAAGGAAAACGCCTAAGCAGGCTAGGCCGCCGGCGGCTGGCCCCGCTGGCTGGCTGGCCACGAGGCCACCGGGTAAGGGCCACTGGGCCGCCTGGCAGGGGCCACCGGTCCACCGGTCCGCCACAAGAACTTGTTCCGCTGTGGCGTCGTAAAGCGGAACTACTAGACTCGGGTCGTGGGAAACCGGCCCGGGAACAAAGGGAAATAGCCGGTTGGCGCACGAGGCTAGCGCCAACCGGCTTCTCCCGCTTCACGGCGCGTGAAAACACAAAAAAGTGCACCCATAGTCCACAAAAAAGTGTGCAGAAAGAGGAGCCGACATGAGCACGGCGAAGCAACCAAACAGAATCCAGCCCTGGCTCGCCTGGGCAATCGGAGTGGCATTCGTGGTTCTCGTGTTCGGCTACCAAACCGGCTACGCCGTCATTAAGGGCGACGTCGCCGGCACCCACGGGCTCACCTCCGGCCAGATCGGCCTGATTGGCGCGGCCTACACCTGGGCCTTTGCGATCTTCCAGCTCATTTCCGGCTCGCTCCTCGACCGCGTCGGCGCCCGCCGCATCATCCCCATCGCAATCATTCTGCTGACCCTCGGCATCACCGGTTTCGCGACCCTGTCCAGCCTCCCGCTGCTGATCCTGACCCAGGTGGTCGTCGCCGCGGGCGCCTGCTTCGGCTTCGTCGGCGCGGGTTTCATCGGTGGCGCCTGGTTCGGCATGGCCAAGTACGGCCTGATGTTCGCGCTCGTGCAGTTCATCGCCTCGATGTCCGCGTCCGTCAACCAGACCATCATCGTCGGAGCCCTGCGCCGCTTCAACTGGGACACGCTGCTGCTGGCCATGTCGGCCTCCGGAGTGGTGCTTTTCCTGCTCGCGCTGCTCTTCCTTCGCGACCCCGCCGGCTGGGACGAAACGCACGGCTGGCCGCGCCACCCCCGCAAGTTCGTCGGCCACGTCGCCACCGACGTGGGCACCGTGGTCACCCGCCCCAAGATGTGGTCCATCCTCCTTCTCGGCGCCACCAGCTTCTCCGGAATGCTCGCACTCGGCGCGGTCTGGGGCGGCGATATCGCCTCCACCTCCGGGCTTGACGACGCCGCCTCCCACGCCGTCCTTCCCTGGGTATGGGTCGGACTTGCCCTGGGAGCGCCCGCTTTCGCGGCGATGTCGGACAAGATCGGGCGGCGTCGGCCGCTGCTGATTGCCAGCGTGGTGATCCAGGCGGCACTGATTGCGTTCGTCATCTCTTCGACTTTTGAGTCCGCGCTGGTCGTCGGCGTTTTGTACTTCCTCTTCGGCTTCGCCGCCGGTGGCTCGATGATCCCGTTCACCATGGCAGCGGAGCTGGCCGGTACCGCGCTAGCCGGAACGTCGGCGGCGCTGGTCAACGGCATCCAGTTCGTGGGCGCCGGCCTGCTGATGCTGCTGCCGGGCTACCTGCAGCAGGGCGCCTTCGGCCTGGAGGCGACGAGCGCGCAGGTGTCCTTCTACTCGATCCCGGTGGTGCTGGCGCTCAGCCTGCTCGCCGCGTTCGCGCTGCCCGAGACCTTCGTCGAGCAGCCGGAGAACATGGGGGCTTAGGGGTCCGGCTGGCCGGGCTGGGCTTAGCGGGCCTGCGCGATGTCGCGTGCGATGCGCGCGGCTGCCCGCTTGGCGAAGGGCCCGACGCCGACAATAGTTGCAGCTCCGGGGCCCACCCAGTCGCCGTAGCCGACGAAGTCGAAGGAGTTCCGGTCGAGCCCGCGGAAGGGGCCAATCGCCGGGCGGAACCCGGTACACCAGATGATGTGGTCGGCATCGACCTCACCCAGGGAGGAAAACATAGGAGTCCAGGTCAGGGAGCCAGAATCCCTGGCCTTTTTCACGTTTGGCAGCACCACGATGTCGCCGAGCGTAGAGTCCGCGCCGGGGTCAGCTTCGCCGCGGGTGACCGCCAGGGCGCGGGCCCGATTGCGGGCGAAGAGGACGCGGCCGTCGACGTCGTCAGGCATCCAGCGCGGGGCGTGGCGGGTGTACCAGGTGACGTGGGGGACGGCGTCGTCAAGCGAAAGTTCGGCGGCGATCTGCGCGCCTGAGTTGGCGGAGCCGACCACGGCGACGCGGCTGCCTCGGAAGGGCTCGGGGCCGGGGTAATTGGCCGAATGCCACTGGTGGGCGGTGGTTGTGCCGGGGTAGTGGGGGACGAAGGGGCTGCGCCACGTGCCTGTCGCGGCGACGATGTGGCGGGCGTGGAGGGTGCGGGTGTTGGTGGGGTTGGTTGGTCCGGGGTTGGTGGGCTCCGAAAGTTCCACGTGAAACATTCCGTCGTGCGTGACCTTGCGGACCGTCACGGGGCGGAGAACGCGCAGGTCGTAGCGGGTTTCGTATGCGGTCAGGTAGTCGACGACGTGGGAGGCGGGCGGAAAACCCTCGAAGTCGGGCATCTGCATGCCCGGAAGGTTGGAGAAGCCGGAAGTGGAAAACAGCGTCATCGAGGGCCACACATGCCGCCACGCGCCACCGGGGCCGGGCTGATCGTCGATGATGAGCGAGTCGATGCCGGCCTTGCGGAGGTAGTAAGCGGTGGCCAGGCCTGCTTGGCCGCCGCCGACGATGATGACTTCCTCGGGATTGCTGGGGCGCGACATAGCTCCAGCTTAGGTGGGGTTGGGCCGGTAACGCCCGGCCTGCAGTCCTACACCGATTCCGTCGCGCCCTTCCACTGGTTGATACCGCGATCGACGGCCCACTTATCGATCTCGGCCAGCTCATCGTCGCCGAACGGTGCCGCATCAAGGGCGCCCAGGCTGTCCTCCAACTGCTTGACCGAGGACGCACCGATCAGGGCAGAGGTGACCTCCGGCCTCCGCAACACCCACGAGATGGCCATCTGCGCGAGCGACTGGCCACGTCGTAAAGCGATGTCATTGAGGGCGCGGATGGCGGCGAGGGTGTCGTCGGCCAGGAAAGAGGAACTCATCTTGTGGGCGCCCAGGCGGGAATCGGCGGGGATGCCGTCGAGGTAGCGGTCGGTGAGAAGCCCCTGCGCAAGGGCGGAAAAGGCGATGACGCCCATGCCCTCGTCGGCGCAGGTCTGTAGAAGCTCATCCTCGATCCAGCGGTTGAACATGGAGTACGACGGCTGGTGGATCGCAAGCGGCGTGCCCAGCTCGCGGGCAATCTTCTGGGCGCGGCGGGTCAGGTCGGGGGAGTAGGAACTCACGCCCACGTAGAGCGCGCGGCCGGAGCGGACCAGGTGGTCGAGCGCGGCGACGGTCTCCTCGATGGGGGTCTCCGGGTCCGGGCGGTGGTGGTAGAAAATATCGACGTAGTCCAGGCCCATGCGCTTTAGCGACGCATCGCACGACGCGACCAGGTACTTCCGGGAGCCACCGAAACCGTAGGGGCCCTCCTGCATGTACCAGCCGGCCTTGGAGGAAATGATGAGTTCGTCGCGGTAGGGCGCGAAATCCTTTTCCATGATGCGGCCGAAGTTCTCCTCCGCGGCGCCAATCGGCGGGCCGTAGTTGTTGGCGAGGTCGAAGTGGGTGACGCCGCGGTCGAAGGCCGCGCGGAGGATGGCGCGCTGCGTATCCAGCGGGCGGTCGTTGCCGAAGTTGTGCCAAAGCCCCAGCGTGATGGCTGGAAGCTTGAGGCCAGTGTTGCCGGAGCGGTTGTAGTGCATCGGGTTGTCGTCGCCGTAGCGGGCGGGATCGGCCAGGTACGGAGTGGTGAGGTTCGTGTCCGTGCTCATGACTCGAGCGTACGCGCGGGAGAGGGGGATGGCGCGGGTGTTGGGCGCGGGATGCTGGGAGTGGTGGGCGTGCTTGGCGTGGTGGTTTGCTTGGCGTGCTTGGCGTGCCGGGACGGTTTGATCTACCTTTCTGCCAAAAATCGGTGGAATTCATGGCCATTTTTGGTAGAAGCGTTGATCAAATCCCGCTGGAGGGGGATCGCTGGCGGAGGCTGGCGGCGGCCGGGCTTTGCGAAGATCGGGCACCACACCAGTGCCGCCTGCGGGCCAATCGGCTACCCCTAGCCGGAAGTGGCTAAACAAATTCGTCGGGAACAACCTCCCTGTGAAGCCCGACTAATAAGGCATGACTTCAACAGCCACAGGTGCTGCCGCTGGATTGCCAGCCGCAAAGCCCGTCGCAGATACAGAAAATTGTCCGAAAACGCCGAACGGCGGCCCCCGAGCATTCCTGCACCGCATGCACACGATCGCGGGAATCCTCGTGGCGCCGCTGCTGATCATTGCGGCTCTCACTGGTGTCGCGTACGCGGTGTCGCCCGCGATTGAGAAGGTGGTCTACTCCGAGCAGACCACCGCAACGTCGCCGCTGCCACCTCACTCGCTGGCCGACCAGGTCGCCGCAGCCCGCAAGCTGCACCCGGACCTGCAGGTTGAGGCCGTGCAGACCTACGACGACCCCACCCGCACCACGCACGTCCTCTTCCTGGATAAGACGTTGCCGTCCAAGTCGTACCACCGGGTCGTGTTCGTCGATCCGGGTGACCTCGCCATCAGGGGCGACACGGTCCAGTACGGTTCGACGGCCGCCCTGCCGCTGCGCACCTGGATCTCCGAGGGGCACAAGCGCCTGTGGTTCGACAGCAACGTCGGCCGTCTCTATTCCGAGACCGCCGCCGCCTGGATGGGCGCGCTGACCATCGCCGGCCTGTGGCTGTGGTGGGACCGCTCCCGCCGCGGGCGCAACAAGGCCACGAGTGCTCGTGGGCGTCATATGCGTCGTCACGCGCGGGTGGGCGTGTGGCTGAGTGTCGGCCTGCTCTTCCTGACCGCGACGGGCCTGACGTGGTCGTGGGTCGCGGGCTCGGGAATCAAGCAGGTCCGCGAGGCGATGGACTGGTTCGCGCCGAAGCCGAACACCGCCATCACCGCAGCCGTCACGCCGGGTGCTGCTGGTGCCGCTGGGGCGCACGCCGGGCACGACGCGCATGCTGGTCACGGTATGTCCGCGGGGCCGACCGGGGCCTCGACCGAGGTCTGGAACCAGGCCGACGTGGTGGATCAGGTCGCCAGGGAGGCGGGGCTCGTCGGCAAGCTCGAGCTGATTCCGCCTGCCGACGGCGCGGCGTGGGTGGCCAAGGAGGCTCGCCAGGAGTGGCGGCTCGGGATGGAGTCCGCCGCGATCGACGGCGCGACCGGCGACGTTGTCGACCGCGTGACCTTTTCCGAGTGGCCACTGGCGGCGAAGCTGACCGAGTGGACCATCAACGCGCACATGGGATTCCTGTTCGGCTGGGTGAACCAGTTGGTGCTCGGGGCGATTGGTGTGGGGCTGATCGCGATGATTATTCGCGGCTACGCGATGTGGTTCGGGCGCGGGCGCGGGAGGCGTCCGGGCAGGCTGCCCGTGCCGACGCGGTGGCGTGACATCCGGCCATCGGTCGCGGCGGCGATTGTGGTGGCGCTGGTTGCGTACTCCGTGATTGCGCCGCTGTTCGGAATCACGCTGGTGCTGTTCGCTGCGGTGGACTGGGCGTGGAGGAAGGCGCGGTCTTAAATGGGCAAATAATTGACCATCATTACCCCGGAATTGTTTCTAACAATTTCGGGGTTGACTTTATTCTGGTGGATAGAACGAAATCTTATTTTGGCAGAACAAAACCCGACACGGTTCACTCGGAAAAATTCATTACAATCTGGAGAGCGAAACTGGTGTTATCAATTGGCATTGCCTCATCATGAAGTGAAGCCACTTGGTCCCGCACAAGCTCCTCTGGAGCCAATCTGTCTCAAGGCGCTGTTTTGTATGCAGGCTTCGCATACTCATCCAGCGCTGTCATCTTGGTGCGGGAAATACTCATGGGCGAGTTCACAAGCACGGGACATTGTGCGATGGTATTTTAACGCCTCCACCAGCCGCTCCTCAGAAATACCCAGCTCAAGTAAAATGTTCATGATTATAACTGCCCGCGTGATGCGCACGATGGCATATAGCGTATGGGGCGAAATTGACGTATGGGCTGAGTGCGATAGATCATTTCGTGCCTTTTTCGTCGACCTGGCCCACTTTTCTTCATCAGGCAGTAGTTGTTTGCGGACATCAACGGGCAATCGCCGTGACAAGCTGAGAAGGCGATCGCGCAAGCTGAAGCCATGAGGTACAAATGATGACAACCATGCCCAATCTTCATCACTGAGCACATTACGAGCAGCATCGAGCCTTTTAAGCGCATCTTCTTTGCTTATAGCCGGTATCTCATTCAACGCTCCGTGGAAAGACTCAGCCGCAACTACGCTGGTAATCAGCTTTAGCTCGAGAAAGCCACCTGGCTCATAGAATTCGCCTACGATGATTGCGCATGAGGCGCGAAATCGTTCCCGTACCTGCCACCAGGCAGTAACGGTATTTGCAAAGTCGGCGTCCTTGAGGGTGAACAAAAAAATCGTTTGGAGCTGTAGCCTTTTCCAATGGACTGCCAAGTGTGCGATGCTTGCGGTACACAGCCACTTCATTTGCGTAATTGTTCCAACTCGTTGGCTCTTCCGGAATTGGCCGAGGTTCGAATACATTCATCCATAGCACTGCACATTCACGGCCGGTTGCTAATGCAAGAAGATCTTGTAGTGCCGAAATGTACTCCAAAAGAGTTTCTAAACAAACAGTGGCGTCGGTCTCAACTTTCAATATTGGGGTATGTTGAACCCGCCCCCGAGAGCCAACTCGCATGTAGTCAATCGTCGGTAACAACTGCTGATGGGTAAGAGTTATCTTTGCTAATCCCAGATTGGCCTCGAGATCCTCCGGCATCTCGAGCTTGACGGTTCCCGCCCCAGTAGGCCGATTCCGCTGGTTATCGAATGGAATAACTCGATTAATCGCATAGGTTGCTGACCATCCCTCAAGGTCCTCAATCGCCACATCGGCACGAACAAAACACTCATCATCCGGAGATTTAGCATGTATGCCCACTAAGGCAGTACTTGCGCTAATCGTCTGCTCCGAGGGGCCATTCAAGGCATCCGTCCCGTAACTGGCCGTGTGTTTCGGAAATGCATCGAAGAGCGTGATGCGTTTTCCGCCAGCTGCACCATGGATGACTGGAAAGTCCGACTTGGAAGTGTCTATGGTCCAGGTATTTGGGCCTACTTGTTTACGTGCTTTATCGATAAAACCACCAATTAGCACCAATTCCAGACCAAGCTCTGGGCTATAGGTCAAGATGCCAGAGTGAATGTTCTCAGGATCTTCGGGAATCCACCATTGACCTTTCCACTCGCGAGTTTCATGAAGCCAAGGTGCACTCATTGAATTCCTCCTAGTTTTCTAACTTGTCGGCTAAGCCTAGTGTCAATAATTCTTCCGAGTGGATCAACTTGCTACCTGCGTGAATGGGGTGTGTGACTGAGGCTTGTTGTCCAGCATTCCTTTGGTGTGCAGTCATGAGGAGCAGGTATTGACCTACCGCGAGAGAGTGCTCGCCGACGTGGAACTCACCGATAGCTGAGATTATGTGCCCCATAAATACAAACGCATGTTCGAAAATGGGCCATAGGTGAATCCGGTACACGTCCTACTGTGTGGCCCGTAAATGTTTGTTACGGGTCGTGCTGTCGCCGGGTGTTCGCCGCAGAATGTAGTGGTGCGTTTGGGTGGCGTCGGCAAGCGCGGGGATAGGAGGAGTCAGTTGGCTGTTGTCACGCCTGAGGAGGTCGTTTTGCTTATGGGTGAGGGGATGAAGCAGTCGGAGATTGCGCGGCGGTACGGGGTATCGCGGCAGTACATTTGTCAGTTGGCGCAGGCCGGCGGGCATACGCCGCTGACTCCGATTGTGGCCGAGAATATGCCGTGGGAAGTGCCGTCGGAGCTTTTGTCGAACACGATTTACAAGGCGCTGCGGCTCTTCGGGCACTGGCAGTTGGACAATGAGGCGCTGGCAGAGGCGAGCCTGACAAAGATCAGGGGCTTTTTGAACAAGCTGGAGCGGTTTAACCAGGTCGTCGACTATGACCCGAGTTACCCGGCCGTGCCCGGATTGACCAATATGCCTGGGTTCGCATACGTTCCGCGCGTCGAGAGCGACGAGAATTTCGTATTCCGCGTCCGCGAGGGCGTGCGGATCACGCCGGTGGGGAATCGGATTTGGCGGCTGCCGGAGGGAGGGCTGTAAGCGGCGGGCCGTGGGGCTGGGGTTGGGAAGTCTCTTTTATGAGTTTGCTTGCCGGTTATCGTTCGTGACTCTTACATTTGAATTGTTCGAATAGCTAGGAACATCTCCGCTCGCGCGGGGGCTGGGGATTGGTTCTCATTTCCCCTGATAGACTTCGAGAATCAGACGTGGCTGGGTTCCGCCCGCTGGGGATTGGTTCTCATTTCCCCTGATAGACTTCGCAACGTCCGCACACGCCCCTCACCCAAGCTGGGGATTGGTTCTCATTTCCCCTGATAGACTTCCGACCAAGGCACGCGAGTTCTGGGAAGCGCTGGGGATTGGTTCTCATTTCCCCTGATAGACTTCCACGGTTCAGCATCGCCAACAGCCGCAGGCTGGGGATTGGTTCTCATTTCCCCTGATAGACTTCTGAAGGCCGAAAAAATGCCTTCTGAACAGGTCTATCAGGGGAATTTTTATTAGAAAATCTCGAGCTGTTCGGGTGTTTCTTCAACCTTTTTTGGTGAAGCGTTAGAAAAACGGAAAGCGTTAGACCACTGTTTATCAGTTAGCGGGACGATACGAACCTCTCCCTCGTGCGGAAGCTTGTTCTTGATGTCCTTTGCAATTTTCGAGAGATGCGCCCCAAGTGGGAGGTACTGGACATAGACGCTGTATTGGACGCGGCTGAATCCACTGTCCAGCAGATAGTTGCGGAATTTGGTAGCTTCTTTTCGCTCTGACTCGGTCTTGACTGGAAGATCAAACATCACTATGCACCACATCCGCTTGTCTCCAGGCATTATTTTTCAGCCTCAAACGGTCCACACCAAGCGGGCACCTTGAACTGATGGATATCGCCTTCCGCGTATAAGCCGAATTGCTGGGTAAGAGAGCTTAAGATCGTCGAAACCGAGCGGCCATCACGGTGAAACTGTGAACTCGAAGCGGAAACAAGTAGTCTCCGTGTTTGAGGGGACTCGAGCCCTGAATCATCGGGAAGTTGAGCTACGTAGTAATCAATAACAGGTCGAAATGGCTCCAAGAGGTCATCAACCAAGTTGAAGCCATTAGAACGGGAATGGTGAAAAACTCCCAAGGCAGGCCATAGCCCAGATTCGGTGACAGCTCGAACGCAGTGCCCCCGAAGGATGGTGTATCCATAGTTCAGGGCAGCGTTTAGGAAATCGCTTCCATCTTGGTCCCTGCCTTCGCCTTCAGAAAAGAAGGCTGACCAGTATAATCTTGCTGCTTGAGCCTCGACGTTGGACGGGTCTCCAGACCGAATAGTTGAAGCGAGAGCCTCCAGGTCCTGAGCTTCCCGGGGATGCCCGAGTACGCGAAGTGTGTTGGCTTGTCCTCTAACCTTCGCGCGAACGAGGTTCGCCCAGGCTGCCTTTTTCCGTGGAAGAGTCATTTTTTGCCTGCGCTATCTGGCGTGCTCCTACACGCGTATGCGTAGACCAGCTTGAGGCAATACTAACTGGCACTTTTCGCCAGTCAGTGACAATGACCGGAATACCATTCTGGCCGAGCATACTTAGTAGCCCTGTAGAGATATCAGTCTTGTCAGCGATAATTAAGACTGAAATTTCGGCAATACTCGCATACTTTTCAAACCCGTCACGGTAGGTGGCCCTAACGCGACCACGTTCATAGCTGAGACGTCCGCTAAAGGACGTGAAATCGAGCACCCTCCAAGACATCATGAATCAATCTGGACGGAAACTGGCAAGTTACTGCGAGTAGACAGCCGCGGGCGACCATGGGCATCTCGTCGGACGATAGTGACATGGCCTAGGCCAAACACTTTGTTAATGGATGGCCGCCAGCCAGGGCTGTCAATAATCTTTATGCTATCCCCATCTACATCATCGGTAATACCTTCTGCTGAAAGCACTGTCGGCTTCAATCGGAGTTTCGAATCAGAGTAGAACCCCTTGACTGTCCAAGACCGAATGTCGCCGAATTCTTGAAGAAATGTTTCAGCCTGCCCAGTAGCAACCTTGGAGGCGTCGAAGTGCAGTTCATCGCCAACAACGAACCAGGTGATGTATTCTGCAGTACCTTCGCGGAGTGCCTTGCGGAGTTTTGCTTCGCATTGGCGAACCGAAATGGACTGAGGGAGAAGCTCAACGGTGAACAAGTCCTCGTGTTGATGCCGCACCAAATCCACCGTGTAGACACGCATCATGCAATAAGCATGACGCTTTCCAACCGGAACGCGGTACAAGCGGGCGTGATGGAAAGATGCACCCAATTCCGCAAATCCTCCGCGAACTGCGATAGCACCGGCCTTAACACCGAAAAACTCGATTCTGTCATTGGGGCCAAAATGAGTGCCGTTGACAATGATGTTTCTCGTTGAGTCCGCCGGAAGTCCATCCTTCCAGTCGAAGTCGGGCAGACGCGTCAGGGCGCACCACAGCGCCGGCGAGGCCGCGCGATCAATAAGGTCAACCGGGAGTGCATCGCCGACTTGTGCACTAACTAGTTTTCCAATACCCGCTTCGTGTGCCTGGCCGTTCCCTAGGCGCAGCCGCAAGTTTTGCGTTACCGCAATCCGATTCTGGTCAAGAGCCTCTTGGAGCATAGGAACTGCGGCCCTCATGCGGTTATTCCACTGTTCGAAAAGGTACTTATTCTGCTGGTTTCGACCCCTATATTCTTTCCAAGTGCCGAAGTCCGCATCAGGCTTTTGAACCGTGTTTTCTGCACGGCGAAGGCTTTCACGTTCGAGAAGCGTCTGCGCCGTGGTGTAGGTCATCAGGGCAATCACGGCAGCATCGAGGGCGTGATGGCGGCGGTCCAAACGATTCTTGCCATGCCCGCCGCCAAGCATCGTGATCTGCTTCTCGATTCCGGCAGCTTTTCGTGCCGATGCTGTCACCGCTCCACTGAACACGCGAACCTTGGGGGTCAACTTGCCCTGCTTCTCAAAATGCCCAATCATGCGGTGCCGCAGTTCGATAGCCATCCAGGCAACGGACTCGATACTGCGTGCATCAATCTTGTCGTCGCCGGAAGTCCGCTTCAAATTCTTAATAACTGACTGCTGAAAATCCTTCATTTCCCGAGTAGTCAGGCCACTATCGGTCGGCCACTGGTTGACGCGATCGATTGCCCCCTGGAGAGAGACATTAGGGCCAGATTTCTCGCTCGCTGCCCAAACGGCAAACGGAAGCTTGCCCTTGCTTAAGTTGCATTTGTGGCACGCGGCAAGGAGGTTATTGCGCCGATTGGTCGAGCCGGCGCCTGCGCGCGGAACAACGTGGTCCATTTCAGCGGACTTAAATGTGATGGTGGTGCCACAGTAAGCGCACTGCCCGTTCTGTCGCTGAATTGCCTGGTAGCGAAGCATATCGCTACTACGGACGCGCCCCTCCACTCCCAGTTTTTCTGCGATTTCCTGTCTGGTTTCGAGGTTTCGCGTTGCTCGCTTGTTGTTTCCCCGCTCAATTACCCGTGCCACAGATGCGCTCTTGAAACCGTCGCGGGCCGTCTCAATATTGATCGAGAAGGGCACTCCCCAACGTTTTTCAGCCAAAAGCAGCCAGCGATTGATTGCAGACAGCGTTCTATCCACGGCGGGATTGCCAGTGGGTTCTGCAATCGGTGCAGCTGCTGGCTTCCAATGGTTATCGACTCCGAAGATGGCCTGTCGGGCTTCGTGGAGGTCGGCTTCATTGTTTAGGATATGCCCTGCAATTCTTTCCAAAGTCTTCACGGAATAGGCGGCTCGGCCATGGGGAAGCCTGATGGTTTCCAGTTTCTCCATTTCCTCGGGCGGCAGGGCACGAATTACAGAAGCTGCAGAAATCGCTTCGGGAGATTCTTCTTCGGGAGCTTCGACGTTGGAAAGTTCCGAAATTAGAGCGCTGCGCATAGCAGCACTGCCTTTCCTCCAGAACTCGCGCAGTGGCTTTACCTGGCAATTCCACATGATTTGATGCGTCTGGTTGATTGGCGGCACAGCAGACATTCGTTCGCCATCGTCGTTGGCGCTGGCTGTTCCTTTAAGGGCCCCTCGATCGATGCCGAGCAATTCTGCAATGTCAGTCCACGTTGGGCTATTCTTCTTTGTCCAGCTGTTCAGCAAGTTGAAAACCTTTTGTCGTTCTTGGACAGTTAGACGGCGCTGAGCGGATGTCGGTGAACCAGGGTCGGCAATACGCACGTTAGCGAGGAGGCTGATAATCCGATACTCATTGAAGGCAATCGTTGCACGCCAGGCTCGCGGCTGCGAGGGATCAAGTTCATCTTTGCCGACAAACTTTTCGGCTAAGCCCTTGGGACTCTTCGCGTAGAAGACTTTGAGCAGGAGTTCATGGACGAATTGCGGGTCGAGTTCCTGCATAGATGCGATTTTGAGTATTTCGTTAGCAAAGTCTTGCTGGTTAAGCGCCTCTGACAAGAATCCGTTCTTGCCACGTAACTGTGTGGCTCCATTCGGAAGTGCGTCAACTAGTTGGGCAAGAGTGGGGTCTGATGGAATCGACTTCTTAGCAGCCTCGTGGGCCTTCCGTTCCAGAATTTTGAACTTATCCGAAGGCTGGCGTTGGGTGCACAGCCGTTCCGCCGGAATGTACGGGTTTCTCCAACCGCGGTGGCGTGCAATGTGTCGGATGGCAATCGAAAGGAGTTTCCGCATCTCCTCGGGCGTTTCTACCTTTTCGGTTGCCAAGGTGGACCGAGCCGACCATGCGATTTTGTCGGCTTCCTTCTCAAGGTTGACCAGGGGGTAGTTGTATTTCGTGAGAAAGGAGTCAAGAGCAGCCAGGCGCTTCTTGCGTGTTGCATACAAGCGACGAGTACGGCGAGCGACTCCGGAGACAGCCTTACGGGTCTTCGCTTCCTTCTGGTTATTCGGATCTAGGCCAGAGTCATGAATAAGCGACATGGAGTTGAGAAGCCTTATAGGCATCCCCACTTCGTCAACCTCTATCGCCGAGAAACCAACGGAGAAGAGTCCCACATCGATGCCGACTACGTAACGCAATTCCATCTCGCTCCAAAAAATTAGGGCCCCGAAGGGCCCTAAGGAGCAATCGGAACCGCTAACGAGGCGGTCCTTACTGAGGATTGGTTCTCAGTAACAACGATAGCACAAAGCCCGAACGAAAAGCCTGCCGGAAGGCGAAAAAATACCAGGAATTATCGCCTTACCTGTGTAAACATTGGTTACCAAAGTCTACCAAAGTATTTGGATTGTTCGGCATGGGGTGGCGAATGGGTGTTCGAATAGACTCGGGGCGCCGTCTTTCTGTCTCGAGTTCAGATATCTACCCCATTCGCGCACCAACACTGCTAAACTTTGTGAAACGAAATTTCTGGCAGTAGCATTCTCAAGTCTCTGCCTGAGTTTGGCCTGATTTGGAAGCGCGCAGGAGCACCGCATGCAGTACTTTCTCACCGTCCACGGTCGCAAGGACATCAACCCGTATGACTCCGAGGAAGAGATGCACGCCGCCTTCGAGCGCGTAGGCCGCTTCAATCAGAAGCTGCAGGACAATGGCCATTGGGTGATGGGCGGTGGCCTCGTCGCGCCCGACCAGGCCGTCACCGTGATGCCGGACGGCTCCCAGTCCGAAGGCCCGTACTACGACGCCGAAACGTTCCCCTCCGGCTTCTGGATCATCGAGGTCGAGGACGAGAACCAGGCCATCGACCTCACCCATGAGGCAGCCGAGGCCTGCGCAAACGGCGTCGAAATGCGCGCCATCGCCGACTAACCGCTCCGACTAACCCGCGTCGGCTGCCGGCCGGGCCGCATCCCGCCTACCGCAGCCCGTGTACCCGCCGCATTAGGGTCAGCATCGCCTGTGTCGGAATCGCCCGCACCAGCGGAACCACCGCGCGTGCCGACGACCCCTCGGCCACCAGCGCCATCGGCCGCTCCGCCGCAATCTCCCTCATGACGACGTCCGCAATGCGGGACGCCGGGATGCCCTTCGCCTCGTTGGCGTCCAGGCGGGTGAGCATCCGTCGCACATCGTCGGCGTAGACCGAGTCGGCGGCACCGTATTTGGTGCGCCGCTGCGAAATCCCGGTATTGATTGCGCCCGGCTCCACGACGGTGACGTCGATGCCGAACTGGGCGACCTCGCCGCGCAGGGCCATCCCGAAACCGCGCAGGGCGGCCTTGGCCGCAACGTAGGAGGATCGGTAGGACAGTGGCAGGCCACCGAGCATCGAGCCGATCAGGATAATCCGGCCCCGACCGGCCGCGCGCATGCCTGGCAGCAGCTTCTGTAGCAACTCCACCTGGCCCAGTACGTTGACCTGGAACAGGCGCTCCAGGGCGTCGCGGGGCAGCTCCTCGAAGGGGCCGGACTGGCTCTCGCCGGCGTTGGCGACCACGACGTCGAAGGGCTCGGCAGCACCAGCAGCAGCAATCGCCTCAATATCGGCCTGGCTCTCCATGCTGAGGGCGAGCATCTCAACGCCCTCGGGGTGCGGCGCATCGGCGCCGTGGCGCGAGGTGCCAACGACCTCAAAACGGCCGCGACCAGCGCCTCCGCGCAGGCCCAGCCGATACCGGAGGACGCGCCCGTCACTAGGGCGCGAGGCGTGCGGGCGGCGCCCGGCATCACCGAGGGCAGCTTGGGCCCATGCGTCAGGCCCGCCCGAAACCGCCCGGCACTCACGCGTGTACCGCCTGGATCGTCATGCCGCCAGCGCGAAGACGCCGGAGAAGGGCGTCGCCAAGCGCGACAGTGGGAGTGAGGACGCCGGCGACGTCGGGAAGCTCGTCGTGGACCAGCGCGAGCGCGCAGGAAGAGATCATCATGGCGGTGCCGTCGTAGCCCGGGTCCTGCTCCAGGGACACGGTCGAGCGCCAGCGCGCGCCCGAGGTGTCGGTGGTGTAGCCCTCGATGGTGAAGCGGCCGGCGGCGCGCTCGGACTCGCTGGGGCCCTCGCCGGGCTTCGGCAGCTTCGCATCCAGCAGCTTCGCGGTCGGCGGGAACGACAGCGCGGCCATTCCCGCCGCTATGCCCACCGTGAAGCCAATGGAACGCACGAATCCGCGCAGGCCACGGCCCACATTCATCAGCTCGCGGTAGCGGAAGGAATCGCCGTAGCCAGTCAGATGCGCAGAGCGCTGGACGACGCGCGTGTTGTACGGGCCCATGAAAAACGGCGCGCGCCAGGCGCCCAAGAACCGCGCGGGGCGCAGGTCCTGGCCGAACGCGCCCTGATCCGGGCCGGGCGCGGCCAGCGCGTAAGGGTCGGCCACCACGCGGCGCAGCTTCGGATCGTCCTTCACGGCCTTGAGCTGGGCGCGCACCGAGTCGATGGTGCCTCCCGACGCCCCGCCTTTGAGGTGCTTGACCAGTAGCGTCGTCTCGCCGAGGCTCGTGTGCGCGGCCTCGAACAGGGCGCGGACGGTGACGTCCGAGGGGATCGAATCGAAGCCGCAGGAGTGGATAATCTTCGCGCCCGTCTCCTGCGCGACGGCGTGGTTGCGCTCGATGGAGTCGTGCGCGAACAGCACCTCGCCGGTCAGATCCACGTAGTGGGTGCCCGCCTTCGCGCACTCGGCCACCAGCGTCTTCCCGTACTTCCAGTACGGCCCGACGACAGTCAGGACGACCTTGGTGTCGGACGCAATCTTCGCAAGGGCCTCTTCCTCGTCGGCATTGGCGACAATGCGTGGCCAATCGAGCACGCCGGCCTCGCGGGCGACCTTGGTCAGGCGCGCCGGGCTGCGTCCGGCCATTGCAATCTTGGTGCCCTCCGGGGCGTTTTTGGCCAGGTAGTTGACCACGAGGCGGCCGACGAAACCGGTCGCGCCGTAGACCACGATGTCGAAGCGGCGGGGCTCTTGTGAGGTGCTCATGCTTTAGGAGGGTAACCAACCCAGCACGCGTTCGCTGACAAAACCATAAGTTTTTGGTGGATTGGGTCGCCGGGGAACGTGGGGCCGTCGTAAAGCGTGTAATGCGCGCGAAGCGGCCCGCATGCGATTTGTAGACCGAGCGGTCTATGTGCATAATCACACCATGACGAATAACGACGCGACGAATAACGACGTGACGCAGACCCCGCACGAGGCAAGCAACTCGCGCCCGGCCCGCCGGTTCGCCACCGCCGCCGTCCGCGCTGGCTACACCCCGGATTCCCTGCACGGATCCATCAACATGCCGATTTACGCCAGCTCGACATTCGTCCAGGACGGCATCAACCAGCTGCGCGGCGGCTTCGAGTACACGCGCTGCGGCAACCCGACCATAGCGGGCCTCGAGCGCGCCATCGCCGACCTCGAGCGCGCCGCCCACTGCCGTGCGTTCTCCTCCGGCATGGCCGCCACCGACGCCATCTTGCGCATCCTGCTGGCCCCGGGCAGCCACATCGTCATGCCCAACGACGTCTACGGCGGCACCCACCGCCTCATCGACGCGGTGTTCGGGGCGTGGGGGATCGAGCACACCGTCGTCGACATCGGCGACGCGGACGCCGTCGCCGCCGCAATCCAGCCGAACACGTCCGTGATCTGGGTGGAGACGCCCACCAACCCGCTGCTGACCATCGCCGACATCGAGGCGATCGCGAAGGCTAAGGGCGACGCCAAACTGGTCGTCGACAACACCTTCGCCTCGCCCTACCTGCAAAACCCGCTGGACCTCGGCGCGGACGTGGTCCTGCACTCGACCACCAAGTACCTCGGCGGGCACTCCGACGTGGTCGGCGGCGCGCTGATCACCAACGATGCGGCCCTCGACGAGCAGATCGACTTCATCCGCGGCGGCACCGGCGCCATCCCCAGCGTCTTCGACGCCTACCTCACCGCCCGCGGCATCAAGACCCTCGCCGTGCGCATGGAGCGCCACTGCGCCAACGCCCAGGCCGTCGCCGAATTCCTCGTCTCCCGCCCGGAAATCGCGGAGGTCTACTACCCGGGCCTTGAGTCCCATCGCGGCCATGACGTCGCAAAGCGCCAGATGAGCGGCTTCGGCGGCATGGTCAGCGCTCGGCTTGCCGACGGCGCGAACCCCCACGTCCCCCACGGCCTCGGCGCGAAGGAGGCGGCCGAGGCGCTGTGCCTGAACACGGTCGAGTTCGAGCTTGCGGAGTCGCTCGGCGGCGTCGAGTCGCTGATCGAGGTCCCCGCCGGCATGACCCACCAGTCCGTCACGGGAACCACCCTGGAAATCACCGCTGACCTGGTGCGACTCTCCGTCGGCATCGAGGACGTCGACGACCTGATCGCCGACCTCGCCCAGGCCCTGGACCGGCTGGGCACGTAGCGGGCGCGGGGTCGGCGGGTGTCTTACCGGGTGCCGGTGGGCGCTGGTTGCCGGGTGCAGAGCTGGTTCAGGGCCGCGTTAGGGTGGAGGGCGTGAGTAGCGCAGCATCGACCCCAAACCACGGCCCCGGCAGCACGAGCTCAGCGAGTGCGGCCGCCGCGACCCTCCCGGAAGGCCTCGTGCCCTCGGATCCCGGCTTCCGCCGCGCGCTCGTCGCCGTCCTCTTCGCGGGCCTGGCCTCCTTCCAGGCCCTCTACGCCACGCAGGCGCTGCTACCCACGCTTTCCGACGCCCTGGCCGTCGATCCTGCAACGGCCGCCCTGACCGTGTCGGCCACTACCGGCGGCCTGGCCTGCGCGGTCATCCCGGTGTCGATTCTGTCCGAGCGCTTCGGGCGCCGTCGCGTGATCGTGATTAGTGCTTTTGTGGCGACGCTGCTCGGCCTCGTCGTCGCCGTGGCCCCGGGTATCGGGTCGATGATCGGGGTGCGCCTGCTGCAGGGCATCGTCATTGCGGGCGTTCCCGCCGTTGCGATGGCCTACGTCAGCGAGGAAATCCATCCCGACCACGTCAGCCGCGTGATGGGGCTGTATATCTCCGGCACGACGGTCGGCGGGCTGCTCGGCCGCATCATCCCCTCGGTGGTGCTGGAGTTCGCCGGGTGGCGGGTGGCCGTGGCGGTCTCGGCGGCCGTGGCCTTCATCTTTGCCATCCTGACCTGGTACTTCCTGCCCGTGCAGCGGCGCTTCCGGGCCAAGGCGCTGTCCTTTTCCGGGGAATGGCAGGCCATCCGCCGCCACCTTTCCGACCTGCGGATTCTCGCCCTGTGCGCCCTGGCATTCCTGTTCATGGGGGCGTTCGTCTCCCTGTACAACTACCTGGGCTTTAGGCTCGGCGACCGCTTTGGTCTGTCACCCGCACTCGCCGGATTTGTGTTTGTCCTTTATTTATCGGGGACGTGGTCGTCGGCACGCGCGGGTGTGTGGGCGAAAACGGTGAGCAGGCGGCGACTAATCGCGATCGCGACCGTGGGTGCTTGTGCGGGACTCGGGCTGGTGGCGGTGCCGTGGCTGCCCGCCGTGATTGTGGGCGTGCTGATTTTTACGGCGTCGTTCTTTGTGGCGCACTCGCTGTCCTCGTCCGGCGTGGGGCTGGTGGCGCAGCGCGACCGCGCCGAGGCGTCGTCGATGTACCTGTTTAGCTACTACGCCGGGTCGTCCGTGGTGGGCTGGGTGTCCGGCATGGTATTCGGCGGGCTCGGCTGGGGAGGGCTCGTGCCGTGGCTGGTGGCGCTGTCGCTGGTCGCGGGTGCGTGTGCCGTGGCGGGCTTGAAGGAGCGGTAGGGGTCTGTGGCTGTGGCTGTGGCTGTGGCTGGGGCACTTTAGCGCGGGCTTGTTCGGGGGCCTGCACTTTAGCGCTGGCTGGTGACTGTAGCCCACGGTATCGGCTGCTCTAAAGTCACGAACGAGCGCTAAAGTGCCCGGGGCCGCAATGAACGCGCGCTAAAGTGCGCCGAGCCAGGCCGAGCCAGGCCGAGCCAGGCCGCGTGCGGCCCACTTCTGGCCGACAATCAGCTCCGTGCCATTTGCCGACAGTGGCGCCTCGCCCGCGGGCTGGCGCGACGGGCCCGCAACGACCTTGCCGGTCGCGATGTCGAACTCGGAGCCGTGGTTCGGGCAAATCATTACGCCGTCGCGGACCTCATTGATGCGGCCGTTCTGGTGCGGGCACACGTTGGAAAACGCGGCGAACTTGCCTTTCTCCGGCTGCGTCACCACGTACTCGCCGACAACGACGCCACCGCCAACCGGAATGTCCTTCGCCTCAATCTTCTCGACAGTCGCCTTCGGGGCACACGCCGCAATCAGCGCACCCGCCGCGGTCGCGGCCGTGCCGAGCAGAAAACGTCGCCGTGAACAGGGGGAAATTTCAGCACTCATGCCTCGAGCGTACCCCCGGCGCCCCTACTTAGCCGGACTACGTGGCCGGACTACTTAGCCGGGTAAGCCCGCTCGCCGAAAATCGCGCGCCCGACACGCACCGTCGTGGCACCCTCGGCGATCGCCTCCAGGTAGTCGCCGGACATGCCCATCGACAGTTCGTCCAGGCTGACCCCGTCCGGCAGGTCGCCCAGCAGGCTGTCGCGCAGTTGCCGCAGCTCAGCGAACGTATCGCGCACGCGCGGGTCGCCGGCCGCAGCGATGGTCATGAAGCCGCGCAGCCGCAGATTCGGGTACTGCCCGCCCTCGCCGAACATCCGCACAAACTCCGCCGCGTGCTGCGGCGCCAGCCCCGACTTTTGCGGCTCCCGCGACACGTTGACCTGGATCAACACGTCCAAAACCTTGCCCGTGCTCCCCGCGCCGCCTCCGCTTGCCGACGCCCCGGACCCGGCCTCGCCGCCTAACGCCTCCAGCCGCCTCTGCAACGCAGCCGCGACCTTGGGGCGGTCCAGTGCCTGGAACTCGTCGGCGCAGGCCACCAGGTGACCGGCCTTGTTGGTCTGCAGCGGGCCGATGATGGCGATCCGCGGCGCCGGGGTCGCACCCCCAGCCCCGAACGCATCCCGGAACGCCGCAGCTTTCCCCTCTGCCTCCTGCACCCGGTTCTCGCCCAGGGTGACGCAGCCCGCCGCAAAAAGGGCGGGCCAATCGTCGATAAGCGACTCGGCGGGCACAGTCTTGCTGACCGGCAGCAGGCGCACGTCGGAGGGGAGGCGGCCGACGCGTCGGCAGGCGTCATCGATGTCGGAGCGGACCTTCAGGTAGCGCTCGGCAACAACGTCGGAGGGGAGGATATTCGAGGCTGACATACTCCCACTCTAAGACTTTGGCCGAGGTCGGGTGCGGTACTGTCAAACCATGCTCATGGACAGACTCTCGAGCCTATCGGTTCTGCAGCGACGAATCCTCACCGCGGTTTTCGGACTTGTGTCGGCGACGGTGGTCATCGCATTTATTTACCGGGCGGCGACCTACTACATGATGGACGTCGAAGTCTTCCAGGACGCGGGCTGGGCATTCCGGCGCGGGCAGGACCTCTACTCCGAGAACTTCCCGACGCGCTCCGGCTTCCGCTTCATCTACCCGCCGTTCGCGGCGCTGCTGTTCTACCCGCTGACGTGGGCCGGGCCGACGACGCTGCAGATTATTTGGACGATCGCCACGATGGTGGCCGTGTGGGCGATGCTGTGGATGGTGTCGACGCGGCTGCGCGCCGAATACCCGAAGCTGCTGGCCACGGGGCTGCTCGGCATTGTGCTGCTGCTCGACCCGCTGCGGGCGAACATCCTTTTCGGGCAGATTAACGTGTTCCTGGCGCTGCTGATTATCGCGGATGTGCTGGGCTTCTTGCCGAAGAAGCTGCGTGGCCTCGGCGTTGGCGTGGCGGCCGGCATCAAGATCACGCCGGCGGCGTACGCACTGGTGTTCCTCATGAGGCGCGACTTCGCCGCCGTGGCCAAGAGCTTCGGCTGGTTCCTGGTGACCGTCGCCATTGGCTTTGCGGTGCGATTCCAGGAGTCAATCTACTTCTGGACCGACGAGTTCTTCGCCTCCAACCGCGGTGGCGCCCCCACCTACGAGGCCAACCAGGCATTCAGCGGCCTGCTCGCGCGCGCCGGGCTGGAGGGCACCGCCCTTGAGGTGGGCACGTACGGATTCTTCCTCTTCGGCGCGGTTGCCGCGGCGTTCGTGGCGTGGGTTTTCCAGCGCGAGGGTCACGAGGTCACCGCGCTCGGCTTTGTTGCGCTGGCCGTGAGTTTCGCCGGGCCGTACGCGGTCAGCCACCACTGGTCGATCGTGATGGTGTTCTTCCCGCTTCTGCTGTTCTACCGCGAGATCTGGCACGTGGCGGTCGGCGTACTGTTCTTCATCGCGCAGTGGTGGGCACCTTACGAGGTCTTCGTTGGCAACGACTTCGGCCGCGCCAACAGTGTGGGCCAGTGGTTCTACGGAAACATGCAGGGTGTGATGGGTTTCGTGGCGTTCTTCGCGATCCTCGGCTACGCCATCTACCTGTGGCGTAACCCGCGCCGCGTGCGGGCTTAGGGTTTTTGCGCTGCGTTTTTGGGCTGTGCTTTTCGCTTTAGGGCTCGCTTTACGACGGTAGCGGCCCCACTTTTCACCGTGGCAGGTTCTCCTGTCACGGTTTTTGCATGTGGGCGGGGTGTGGCTGGGGTTTTGGGGGCTTTTTGGGCACTGTAGCGCTGGCTGGTTCGGGGGCCCGGCACTGTAGCGCTGGCTGGTGACTGTAGCCCACGGTATCGGCTGCTCTAAAGTCACGAACGAGCGCTAAAGTGCCCGAGGGCGAAATGAACGCGCGCTAAAGTGGGGCGCCGCGCTGCCTGGTAACCGCACTGATTAGCCACCGACCGGACTCCGCAACCTATCCACAACCGCGAAATTATCCCCAGGCAGCCGGCGCGGAGGGGATTTTTCGGTGCCCCGAATCCCAGCGAAGCGCTATTTTTGCAGGTAAGGGCGCACTCGAAATCTGGGCGGCATTGAAGGGGAGTGCCAGCCACACGGGGAATCGGTGAGTGGGGGATCGGCCACATGGGGAATGACGAAACGGGGGATCGGTGACTAACTGGCGACGCGACGAAGACAACATTATCCGCGCAGGTAAACAGCCCGCGGGCTACGGTCCCTGCAGCAGATACATGGTCGGCCGCGCTGGAGTCGACAGTGACGAGTGGATTCGCAATCGCGCGGGCCTCGACCGTTCGGCAAACGCCCGCCCGGCGAGCGCCCACCCGACAAGCGCCAAGACAGGAAGCGCCAACGCAGGAAACGCCAACACAGGTAGCTCCCCGGGGCTCGTATGGCTCGCTCGAGGTGCATATCTTCCGGCCAACGAATGGCTCCGTGCCCCCAGGAGCGAGCGCTTCGCCCTCCAGGTCAAGGCGCTCGTCCCACGAGGAAGCAACGTCATTGTCACGGGTGAGGCGGCCGCGGCGCTCCACGGATTGCCCCTTCTGCTCCGCAATGCACGCATCGGGCTGTCGGGTACAGGACGACGCCGGCTCACCTCGGTTCCGGGCGCCACCTCCCACAGCCGCCTACTGCATGTGACGGGCCGGATAGAACCTGTGGACGTCGTAAAGCGGGCCGGAAGGAGAGTGACGGATGTGCCCAAAACGGTCATTGACCTGTGCAGATCCAAGTCTTCAGAGAACAGGGCGACGGTGGCGGACGCGGCCCTGCGCGGGCATTGCACGGGGGATGAATTGTGGGCGACGCTGGATGCGTATCCCCGGTCGCCCGGGAATGCGCGGGCGCGCGAACTGCTTGAGGAGGCCTCGTCGCTGTCGGAGTCGATTGGGGAGTCGCTGACGAAGCGGGCGGTCGTTGAGGCGGGTGTGGCTCGTCCGGGAAGCAGGCATGCGCCGCTGCTGCAGCAAGTCGCGTTTCACGATGCGCGCGGGTTTATTGGGAGGGTCGATATTTTCATTCCGACCCTGGGGCTCGTGATCGAGTTCGATGGAAATATTAAGTATGCGGATGGCGGTGCGGGTCAGCAGGAAACTATCAACCGGGAGCTGGCGCGCGAGAAGCGGCTCAAGAATTTGCGGCTGACTGTTGTGCGGATTGTGTGGAATGACCTGTTCGGAGGGGCCGCGGTGGCGATCATTCGTCGGGCGGCCGAGGAGATTGAGGAGCAAATTCGGGCGGGATTTGCCGTGTATTCGGGCGAATATGTGGAGTGTGCGCCGGAGTTCGAGGTCGAGCAGGGCGTTATTGACTTGGCTATTTTGCGGAAGAAGCGCTGGCGGGATGCAGGGCGGCTGTATTGATGGGCTGGTGGGCGCCTGCTCGGGGACTTTAGCGCAGGTTGGTTCAGTCGCCCTGCACTTCAGCGCTGGCTGGTGACTGTAGACCACGGTATCGGCTGCTCTAAAGTCACGAATGAGCGCTAAAGTGCCCGGGGCGTTCGTGCCGCCCGGCCACCACCCAGCCAGCCCCCAACTACCTACGCTTTACGACGCTTCGTGCGCGCCGTCGCCGGTTCCTCCCACGGGTTTTCCGGCCAGGGATGCTTGGGGTAACGACCCCTCATTTCCGCCCGGACCTGCGAGTATGGGCCGTTCCAGAAGCTGGACAGATCCTGCGTCACGGCCAGTGGACGCCCGGCGGGGGAGAGCAGGTGCATGGTCACGGGCACGCCCAGCACCTGCGGCGTCTCGGCGAGCCCGAAGCACTCCTGCAACTTCACGGCCAGCACGATCTGCGCCCCTTCCTCGGCGGGATCGGCCGGGTACTCCAGGCGAATCCGCGACCCCGAAGGAACCTGCATCCGCTCGGGCACCAGGGCGTCGAAATCGGAGGCCTCGGGCCAGGGCAGCAGGCGCTTAATTCGCTCGGAATCCAGCCTCGGCACGGAGGCTTTCTCCAGGTCACCGGCGAAAAGCACCTCAACGGCGGCCGCGAGTCCGGCCCCCGACACATCCGGCCACGGATTGCCCCGGTGCACATGCGCGAACGCCATCCGGCGCCGCAGCGCCTCGGTGTCGGCCGGGGCCGTGAGCGGGGCGTCGGCAAGCGAGGTGGCAGCGCCAAGGGCTTCGCGCAGCCAGGCGGTATTGGCGGATACGCACTGGTCAGGGGTGGGTTTTATCTGGCGGGAGGACAGTTCGATCGCGCCGAGCAGTTCGCGCTCGCGGGCCCGGACGCGGCCGTCCTCGACGAATGCGGCCGTCTCGGTACGGGCGAGGTGGCCGGCGGCGAGCATCGCGATGCAGGTGTCGATCGGCTCGCCCGCCCGGATCAGCGCGCGCCCGTGCGACTGCCGCGTGATCTCCGAGGCGGCAATCCACTCGTGGCCGCGCAAGGCCGTGACCTGCGCAGATCCGCTGCCGAGGCCAGGCAGCGTCGCCGCGGTACCGCCGGTGAAGAGGTACTCGTCGGACGCCTCATCGCGCCGCCGCCCCACAAAATCGGGCCACGCCAGCGCCGTGACCAGCGCGGGAATGTCCGAGGGCAACAGATCGCTTGCCGACGCCGCCTGCCCCCGCCTACCCGAACTGCCGCTCGCGGACGCGTGCTCCCGCGCAATCCTCGCAAGGCCCCGCGCGTCCGTCAGCTTCTCGACGGCACGGGCCACCTTCTCCGCGTGCCCGGGCATCAGTTCCGTGGCCGCGAGCAGGGCGCGGCCCATGCGCGGGTGGACGGGCAGCGTCGCTAATGTGCGGCCGAGGTCGGTGATGGCACCGGCGTCGTCAATGGCCCCGAGACCAGCGAGAACGCTCAGGGCGGCGTCGGTGTGGTGGGCGGGAGGGGCGTCGAGAAGCTTCAGGCCCTCCATGCGCGGCGTACCCCAGGCCGCGGCGTCGAGCATTGCCTGGGTGAGGTCCGCGACCGCGATTTCGGGGGCGGGCCAGGCGGGGAAGGAGCTGAACTCCGACTGCGAGACGCAGCGCACCACGACGCCCGGGCCCTCGCGGCCGGCGCGGCCCGCGCGCTGGTTCGCCGACGACTGCGCGCACGACGTGGTGACCAAGCCCGAGAAGCCACGGGCGACGTCCAGGCGCGGGCCACGGGTCAGGCACGCATCGACGACGGCGCGAACGCCCGGCACCGTCACCGAAGACTCGGCGATCGAGGTGGACACGATGATTCGGCGCGGGTGTGGGCTCGCGGGGTGTGCCAGGCTGGCCGATGAAGCGCGCCGGAACACGCGGTCCTGCTCCTCGGAGGTCTGGCGGCCGTGCAGGGTCAGGACCTCGACGTTTGTGGCTGCGCCCGAGCCTGCGGCGCCGAGCTGTGCCTCAATATATCCGGCGCAGCGCTCGACCTCGCGGACGCCGGGCAGGAAGACGAGGACGTCGCCGTTGGTGCTGCCGGGGGCGCCCGCCGCCCCCGTATCGCTCGCAACCAACCCCACTGCCTGCCCGGCGACGTGGCGCAGGAAGTCATCGGTGACGCCACGCGCATCCAGGCGCTTCGGGAAGGGTGCGTAGCGAATATCCAGCGGGTACATCTCCGCCTCGGCCGCCACGATCGGCGCGGCGCCCGCCAAACCCGCGCCGCTCGCAGAACCCGCGCCCGCACCCGCGCCAGCCGAACCATCCCCCAGCAGCGCCGCGAACTTGGGTGCGTCCACGGTCGCGGACATCGCCACGATGCGCAGGTCGTCACGGATATCCCGCAGGTCACGTACCATCGCTAGAACCAGATCGGTGTCCAGGCCGCGCTCGTGGACCTCGTCGATCACGACCGCCGAGGCATCAATATCGCCATCGCGCAGCAGCCGTCGCAGCAGCACACCCGGCGTCACGAACTCGACCCGCGTGCGCCGCGACACCCTCGATTCGCCACGCACGGTGAACCCGACCTCGTCGCCCAGCCGCGTCCCCGACAGTGCCGCCAGCCGCCGCGCGCCGAGCGCACCGCCACGCGCCTCGGCGCCGTCACAATCACCCGGCCGAAGCCGCCGCGACCCGCGCCATCCGCGCCACCCGAACCACCCGAACCAGCCAACCCAGCCCGCGCGCCCCACACATTCGCCACCGCCGGCGGCACGAGCGTGGTCTTGCCTGTGCCCGGCGGCGCCTGCACGACACAATCGCCGTTCACAACGGCGTCGGCAAGCGGGCCTAACTGCGAGGCGAACGGCAACCCCTCACCGATGTTCGCGAGGTTGAACTGGGTAAAGACGGTCATAGAACTAGAAGCACCTCGTGGTGGGCGGGTAACATTTCCGCCCATGCAGGATCTGTCCCGGTACGGCTGGCTCTCCGTCGGCGCGGCCGTCGCCACCATCGCACTGAAGTTCTGGGGCTATGGCCTCACCGGCTCGGTTGGTCTGCTTTCCGACGCCGCGGAATCGCTCGTCAACCTCGTCGCCGCACTGGTGGCGGTTATCGTTCTCAAGGTTATCGCGCGGCCGGCGGACCGCGACCACGAGTTCGGCCACTCCAAGGCTGAGTACTTCTCGGCGGGGCTCGAGGGCGCGATGATTTTCGTCGCGGCGACCTACATTTTCTACGCCTCCGTTGAGCGTCTGCTCAACCCGCAGGACATCGAGCAGGTAGGACTCGGCCTGCTGATTACCGTCGCGGCGTCCGCCGTCAACGGCGTGGTGGCGCTGATCCTGATGCGCGCCGGGCGCACCCACAACTCGTTGGCGCTGGTCGCGGACGGAAAGCACCTGATGACGGACGTGTGGACCTCCGTCGGCGTCCTGGTGGGCGTGGCCCTGGTGTGGGCGACCGGCCTGTGGTGGCTCGACCCGCTGATCGCGCTGGCTGTGGCGGTCAACATCCTGTTCACGGGGCGTCGTCTGGTGCTCGACGCCGGGGGCGGCCTGATGGATAAGGCCATGGAGGGCGAGGATCGCGACGAGGTCGACCGCATCCTGAACTCCCACAAGCAGCCGGGCCGCGTGGACGTCCACGAGATTCGCACCCGCGTATCCGGCCACCAGCAGTTCATCGAGTTCCACGCGCTGGTGCCGGGGGAGTGGACCGTCGACTACGGCCACGAGGTCCTGACCGCCATGGAGGACGACCTGCGCGAACGCTTCCCCGGCGTGCACATTCACTCGCACCTCGAGCCCATTGAGGACGAGCGCGCCTACGGCGACGTGCACCTGTAGGCGTCAACCAAATGTGAGCCCAATTCCCCAAAACGCCTGAAAGTGACGACGGTTACATTTTAAGATGTGCATATAAATTTACGCTCAGCCTGAGTTGAACACGTAAGGACCTGCACAAATGATCGCCGACGTCGCCACCGATGGGACCACGTCCAACAACACCCGCTTCTCGTCGAAAAGCCCTAAATTGCCTGAGCCGAGCCCGCGGCAGGACATCATTATCCCTGCCAGCGACCGGGTCCTGCTGCGTGGCACTCTCTTCCGCCAGAAGGAAAACCCGGGTGCGAAGCCCAAGGGCATCATTACTGTGCACAGCGGCACCGGCGTCCCGCAGGGCTTCTACCACCGTTTCGCGGAGACCATCGCCGACAAGGGCTACGCCGTCATTACCTACGACTACCGCGGTATCGGCCAGTCGGCGATGAAGACCGATGCGAAGAACGAGGACATCCGCATGTCCGACTGGATTACCAAGGACATCCCGGGCGTCATCGAGTGGGCGAAGGAGACCTTCCCCGACGGCCCGCACTTCGCCGTCGGCCACGCGGTCGGCGGCCACGGCATCGCCTACGCAGGCTCGGAGGGAACCTACGACGCCGCGGCCCTGATTAACTGCCGAGGCATGCGCATCACTAAGGTGCCGTCACTGGTCGGCAAGATCCGTGCGTTCACCATCTTCAACATCATCGGCCCCGTCAGCGGCTTCCTGACCGGCCACATCCCCGCGTCGGCGTGGAAGCTGCCCACTGAGCCACCGATCGGCGTCATGCGTCAGTGGGCGCGTTGGGCACGCAAGAACGGTTACTTCTTCGAGGACTCTGAGTTCGATTTCCAAAACCGCTTCTCGCACGCGACGCAGCCGTTCCTGTCCATCCGCATCCCGGACGACTACTGGACCGAAGAGTCCTCTGCCGACCTGATCACGAACGTGCTGACTTCTGCATCGGTCGTCGAGAAGCGACAGGCGCAGCCGGCACGCGGGAAGGGCGTCGGCTACGGCGGCTACTTCCGCGCGGGCCACGAGCAGGAGTGGGACGAGTTGCTAGAGTGGTTCCACCAGCACCACGCGTAACTCGCGCGTGATCCGCACGCCCACATCGCACGGAGGCCCCATGGCGACAGCGCAGGTAGACACACCTTTCGGCACTGTGGGAATCGCCGCCTCCGCGCGCGGGGTGGTCGAGGTCAGCCTCACCGGGCCTGTGCTTGACGTCGCCGCCGAGCCCTCGCTTGCCGACGCCGACTCCGACGCCCTCGCCTCTGACATCGCGAACCGGGCTGCACAGCAGTTCGCCGAGTACTTTGCGGGGCAGCGCCGCGAGTTCGACCTGCCGCTGGACTGCCCGCTGTTGGACGGTCCCGACCAAGCAAGCTCCGAGCAAGGCGGCGCTGAGCAGGGCGGTCGCGACGAGCGGCCCTTCCGCGCGCGGGCGCTTTCCGCGCTGCTGGACGTCCCCTACGGGGAGTCCGTCACCTACGGGGAATTGGCGGCGATGGCCGGATCTCCCAGGGCCGCGCGGGCGGCCGGAACAGCGTGCTCGACGAATCCGCTGGCCATCATCATTCCCTGTCATCGCGTCCTGCCCGTCGGCGGTGGCGTCGGCTCCTTCGGGGCGAGCCTTGGCTCCTACGCCGGAGGCGTCGAAATGAAGCGCTGGCTACTCGAGCTCGAGGGCTGGACGGCGCCACAAGCAGGACAGAAGTCGCAGCATCAGGCCGGGGAGTCAACGCGCCCGCAACCGGGCCCGCACACGGAGGCGCAACCGTGACCGAATCCTCCGCATCCTCGGCCTTTGCCGACAAATTCGAGACACTGCTGCGCTCCCGCCGCGCCACCCGCGTCTTCGATTCCGCGGCACTGCCGGAACCCCAGGTCACGCGCCTGCTCGAGCTCTCGCTGGAGGCCCCCAGTGGCTTCAACCTCCAGTCTCGCGCCATCGTGCGCATCGATGATCCCGCCGTCCGGGCCGAGGTCGCCCGCGCCGCAGGCGGGCAGCGCCAAGTCATTGAGGCTCCGCTGCTGCTGGCCTTCGTCGGGGAGCCCTCCGGCTGGCGCGAGGGAGGCTCTCTGCTTGCCGACGCCAACCTCGCCAGCGGCCTCTGGGATACGGCAACGGCGGCCGAGCGCGTGGCAAAAATGACAGACTTCCAGCGCAAACGGGAAGAGGCTGGGCTCTCCCGAGAGTTCGCGATCCGCGACGCCATGATTGCGGCGTCCTTCGCGATGGTCACGGCCACCGCCCTCGGCTGGGCCTCCTCGCCGATGACGGGCTTCGACGAGCAAGCCGTCAAGGAGGCAATCGGCGCAGGAGAGACGGACATCGTGGTGGCGCTGCTCCTTGCCGTCGGCAAGCCGGGAGAAAACCCGCCGCACCCGGGAAGATTCCCGGTGGAGCAGCGGGTTTATGCGGATCGCTACCGCGGGTAGCGGACGCGTTCTGCCGAGCCTCTGAAGGGGCATGCGCTCGGCTGCGCTTGCCTCCATCGCCAGCGCCAACGGCCTCTACAGCGCCAGTGCCACCTCGACGGCCTGGCGGATTGCCCGCTTGGCGTCGAGCTCCGCGGCGACGTCCGCGCCGCCGATGATGGTGACGTTGCTGCCCGGTGCGCCTCCTGCACCCGCTGTGCCCACCACGCTCTCGCGGGTCGCGCCACCGAGGCAGTCCAGGTTCGACTCCTGGCCGGTGCACACGATGACGTGATCGACGTCGATGACCTGCGCGGCGCCGTCGATGGTGATGTGTAGGCCGGCGTCGTCGATGCGCTCGTAGGTCACGCCGGTGTACTGCTTGACACCGGCCTTCTTCAGCTCGGCGCGGTGCACCCAGCCGGTGGTCTTGCCCAGCCCCTTGCCGATCCGGGAGGTCTTGCGCTGCAGCAGGTGAACCTCGCGGTCGATCTCGAACTCGGCCGAGGGGCCGGCAGCACCAGCCGTGCCCGCCTCGCCATCCCCACCAGCGGGAATGAGACCCGCGCGGACCTCGGCCGGGTCGCCCACGCCCCAGGCGTCCTTCCACGCCTCGATGGTCGGGTTCGGCTTGCGAGTCAGGTATTCGCACACGTCCACGCCGATGCCGCCCGCGCCGATGACCGCCACCTTGTCGCCCGCGACCTTCGCGCCCGAGAGCAGCTCGTCGTAACGGATGACCTTCTCATGGTCGATGCCCTCGATCTCCGGGATGCGCGGCGTAACACCCGAGGCCACCACCACGTGGTCGAACTCGCCCGCGAGCTTCGCGACGTCGGCACGCGTGCCCAGGTGAATGGGGACCTCGAGCGCCTCCAAGCGGCGACCGAAGTACTTCAGCGTCTCGGCGTAGTCCTCCTTGCCGGGGATCTGCGCGGCGAGGTTGAACTGCCCGCCGATCTGGTCGGCGGCCTCGAAAATCTCCGGGCGGTGGCCGCGCTCGGCGGCCGCCTCGGCGAAGGCCAGGCCTGCCACGCCCGCGCCGATGACCGCGACGCGCTTTTCCTCACCGGCGGCGACGGGCTTCGACACCAGCTCCGTCTCGTAGGCCGCCTTCGGGTTGACCAGGCACGTCGAGCGCTTGCCAGCGAACGTGTGGTCCAGGCACGCTTGGTTACAGGCGATGCAGGTGTTGATCTGGTCGGCGCGCCCGTCGCCCGCCTTGACGACGAAATCGGGGTCGGCCAGCAGCGGCCTCGCCATAGAAATCAGGTCCGCGTTGCCATCGGCCAGGATCTGCTCCGCGACCTCCGGCCTGTTAATGCGGTTCGAGGCCGTGACGGGGACGTCGACAAGCGAGCGGAGGCGACCCGTCAGCCCGGCGAAGGCGGCCCGCGGAACGGAGGTGACGATCGTCGGGATGCGGGCCTCGTGCCAGCCGATTCCGGTGTTGAACACGTTGACGCCCGCCTCCACGAGGCCCTGGGCCAGGTCGGCGGTCTCCGACCAGGTCTGGCCGCCCTCGACCAGGTCCAGCAGGGAGATGCGGTACTGCAGCAGGAAGTCCTCGCCGACCTCGGCGCGGATGCGGCGGACGATCTCCAGTGGCAGGCGCATGCGGGCTTCGGCGCTTCCGCCCCAGTGGTCGGAGCGGTGGTTGGTGCGCTCGGCCAGGAACTGGTTGAGCAGGTAGCCCTCGGAGCCCATGATCTCGATGCCGTCGTAGCCGGCGCGCTTCGCCAGCTTCGCGGAGCGGACGTACGCGGCGATGGTGCGCTTGACGTCGAAGCCGGAAAGGCGGTGCGCCTTGAACGGGCTGATCGGCGACTGGCCGGTGTCCGCCGAGCGTGCCAGCGGGCTGTATCCGTAGCGGCCCGCGTGCAGCACCTGCAGCACAATGTGGCTGCCGTGCGAGTGCACCGTGTCGGTGATGCGGCGGTGGCTGTCGGCCATGCGGTTCGACACCATCATGGAGCCCGCGGGCGTCAGCCAGCCCTCCACGTTCGGGGCGTAGCCGCCGGTGACAATCAGGCCGACGCCGCCTTCCGCGCGGCGGCCCAGATAGGCGGCCAACTTCGGGAGGTCCTTCGTGCGGTCCTCCAGGCCGGAGTGCATGGAGCCCATCACCACGCGGTTGCGCAGCGTCAGCGGCCCGACATCGAGCGGGGAGAGCAGGTGCGGGAACTGAGTTTCCGGGGCTGGTTGAGACATGTGCATCAGTATCGCTGCTCAGTCCCGCCTGCAATGGTGAATTCGCTAAATTTCCCCCGGAGGGTGCCCAACGGACTCCGGGCGGCCCCAGGGGGTATCGCCAGCAATACTTCGCTGCTACTCGCACCGATAGTTTTCCACCTTTTACCACGTCAGATTGCAGAAAGGGGAGGCCATCAGCGTGCCCGGACAGGTAGCATGAATTGCGATTGGTCTCTGGACATGATGCCGAAAGAATGTGCAGTGGCCTCGAGTGATGCGCCGAAAGAGAGTTGGTAGATGAGTACGGGCAACCGGACCGAAGACGTCAAGATTCGCAGTTGGCTGAAGGGAGGCAGCCCCGCGGATCGGGCTCGGCGCACATTCATCAGCGTGTTTGGCTGGGCGCTGAGTCTCTACGCGCTCGTCTGCCTCATCTTCTCCATTGTCCCGCCGGTGCGTCACCTTCTGGCGAAGCTGCGCATCAGCCTGGACTTCCTGCTCTACCCGATGCCGGAGACCTCCATCGCTTGGGCCGTGTTGCTCTTCCTCATCGCAGGCGGCGTCTTCTCCCGCAAGCGGCTCGCCTGGTGGGTCGTCATGGCGCTGTCGGTGCTGACACTGATTGAGAACGTGGCGTCCATCCCGTATTACGTCGACGACCCATCCGGCTTCAAGACCGCCGACTCCAGTGGCGTAACGGACCCGATTTCGAAGGCCCACATGGAGCTCTTCCACAACGGTTGGGCGACACCACTGCTGGTCGCGGGCATAGTCATTCAGGTCATCGTGATCGCCATGATGTTCTGGGCGGGCCCGCTGTTCATCGCCCGCGTGCGCAAGGGCGCTGGTTGGCGCGCCGCGGGCACGTACGTCGTCGGCGCGGCCATCGGCACCGCAGCGGGCTGGGCGATCGTCAACGTGTTCCCCGGCACACTGCGCGGCGGCACCCTCGAGGGGCTCGACCGCCTGTGGTGGACCATGAACCGCGTCATCGGTTTCTCGGTGCTCTACCCTTCCGAGTTCAACGGCCGCCCGCCCAGCTGGGTCGCCACCCTTCTGGGCCTCTTCGGCGCGCTCGCGGTTATCGCCGCCGCGATTGCACTGTTTAAGTCCGCATCCGACCGCAACTCCCTGACTGGCGACGACGAGACCGCCATTCGCGCCATGCTCGCCCGCTGGGGCGACGATGACTCGCTGGGCTACTTCGCCACCCGCCGCGACAAGTCCGTCGTCTACGCGCCTTCCGGCCGCGCCGCCGTGACCTACCGCGTCCACGTCGGCGTCATGCTGGCCTCCGGCGACCCCATCGGCGACCCCGAGCACTGGTCCGGCGCCATCGACGAGTTCCTCCGCCGCGCCTACGAGTTCGGCTGGGCCCCGGGCGTGATGGGCGCCTCCCAGCGGGGTGCCCGCGCGTACCGACGCCACGGTCTGACGGAATTCCACCTCGGCGACGAGGCCGTGCTGGACACCTCCTCCTACCGAATTTCCGGTCCCGACCGCAAGGCGATCCGCCAGGCCGTGCACCGCGCCCGCAAGGCCGGCGTCGAGGTGCGGATTCGACGCCACAACGAGATCTCGGCTGAGGAGTTCACCGCCATCGTCCGAGACGTCGACCGCTGGCGCGACACCACCGACGAGCGCGGCTTCTCCATGGCCCTCGGCCGCCTCGGCGACCCGGCGGACGCCAACAATCTCCTGGCGGAGGCCCTGGTCGACGGCGAGCGCGTCGCCGTACTTAGCTTCTCGCCCTGGGGCAAGACCGGCTACTCCCTGGACCTCATGCGCCGCGGCCCGAAGGCCCCGAACGGCACCGTCGAGCTGATGGTCACCGAGGTCTGCCAGGCAGGCGAGGACCTGGGCATTTCCCGGATCTCCCTGAACTTCGCCATGTTCCGCACGGTGTTCGCCTCCGAGGACGAACTCGGCGTCGGCCCGATGCAGCGCAACTGGCGCATGCTCCTGGTCTTCCTGTCCAAGTTCTGGCAGATGGAGGCCCTCTACCGCACCAACGAGCGCTACGGCCCGACGTGGGTCCCGCGCTACGCCTGCTTTGCGACGCCGCGGACGCTGCCCCGCATCGCCTTCGCCTCGGGTATCGCCGAGGGCTTCGTGAACGTGCCGCGCTTCCTCGGTGGCGATAGCCGACGCCTGATTACGGGTATGGCCGACACCTCCAAGGGGGCGCTGGCCGCCTACGCGGCCGTGCCGGAGATCCTGGCCGGAATCCACGAGCGCCCGACCCGCCGCGTGCCCGAGCAGACAGCCGTGCGCATCGGCTCCGCCAAGGCCATGAAGGCCGCCGGGCGCGACCCGTGGCCCGTCGGCATGCAGCCAACCGCCAAGTGCGCCCAGATCGCGAAGCTGGCCGGGACGGTGGCGCCGTCGGCAAGCGGAAGCGGTGCGGGCGGCGTATCGGTGGCGGGCCGCGTGATGGCCAAGCGAGACTTCGGCGGTGTAGTGTTCCTGCAGGTCCGCGACTTTTCCGGCGAGTGCCAGGTGATCCTTGAGCGCGAGCGCACCGCAGGCTGGGACAACATCAGCGACATCGACCTGGCCGACCTGATCTTCGTCGAGGGCGCGCCGGGCCACTCCCGCCGGGGCGAACCCTCGCTGCTGGCCGACTCCTGGCAGATCACGGCGAAGAGCCTGCACCCGCTGCCGGACAAGGTCGCGGGCCTGCGCGACCCGGAGGCCCGCGCCCGCAACCGCCACGTGGACCTGGCGGTCGGGGAGGACTCGCGGCGCATCCTGCGGGCGCGCTCGGCGATTCTGCACTCGCTGCGCTCCAGCCTGGTGGGGGAGGGTTTCCTCGAGGTGGAAACCCCGATCCTGCAGCAGATTCACGGCGGTGCGAATGCCCGGCCGTTTACCACGCACATCAACGCCTACGACACCGACCTGTACCTGCGCATCGCCCCGGAGCTCTACCTGAAGCGCCTGATGTGCGGCGGCGTGGACCGCGTCTTCGAGCTGGGGCGGACCTTCCGCAACGAGGGCGTCGACGCCACCCACAACCCGGAGTTCACCATCCTGGAGGCCTACGCCGCCTACGGCGACTACACCTCCATGCGCAAGATGTGCCAGAAGATGATCCAGGACGCCGCGATCGCCGCCAACGGCGTGTGCGCGGTGCCGGGGCCGGACGGGCAGATGGTGGACATCTCGGGAGACTGGCCGGTCAAGACGCTGCACCAGGCCGTCACCGAGGCGATCCGCGCCAAGGGCATGGACGTCGAGGAGCTGACCGGCTCCACCTCGGTCGAGCGCCTGACCGAGCTCTGCGACGCGCTGGACATCCCCTACCGCGCCGATTGGGACGCCGGCCAGGTGTCCCTGGAGATGTACGAGCACCTGGTCGAGGACCACACCAAGGAGCCGACCTTCTACACGGACTTCCCGCTGTCGGTGTCCCCTCTGACCCGCACCCACCGCACCGACGGCACCGTCACCGAGCGCTGGGACCTGGTCGCCTGGGGTGTCGAGCTGGGTACTGCCTACACCGAGCTGACCGACCCGCTGGACCAGCGCGCCCGCCTGGAGGAGCAGTCCTTCCTCGCCGCCGGTGGCGATCCGGAGGCCATGGAGGTCGACGAGGAGTTTCTCAAGGCCCTCGAGTTCGGCATGCCGCCGACCGGCGGCCTCGGTATGGGCGTCGACCGCGTGGTCATGCTGATTACCGGCGCCACCATCCGTGAGTCGCTGCCCTTCCCGTTCGTCAAGATTGGCCGCTAGTGGCTAGCACCTAGAGCCCGCATTGGAGGAAAACGCATGAGATCGCGCCCGACCGTCGTGTTCAGCGGCGGAGTCGGCGTGCCCGCCCACGCCTGGGACAAGCTCGCCGGGATGCTCGCCGAGTCCGGCTTCGCCACCGTCACCGCCGATCGGCCGGGGCTCGCCGGCTCCGGTATGGGCTCCGGCGACTCCAGCCACGCCGAGCCCGCCTGGGCGCTCGGTCAGGCGCCGACTCTGGCCTCCGAGACCGAGCGTCTCGCCGCTGCCATTGAGGACGCCCGCGCCGCGAGCGACCGCGTCATCCTGGTCGTCCACTCCGCCGCGGGCTTCTTCGCCGAGGCGCTGGCCCTCACCCGCCCCTCGCTTGTCGACGCCGTCGTCCTCGTCGACACCTCCACCACCGCCGAGGCTTTCCCGGCGATCCCCGGGTTCGTGCTGCCCTCGCAGGTCGTCGGCAGGGCCGCTGGCCGGGCGCTGCACTGGGCCGCGGGAAAGGTCGGCGCTGATCCCGACCAGCGACGCCTACTCGGCCCCGCCCGTCTGGAGGCTCTGCTCACCGAGAACGCCGCGTTCCGCTACTGGGCTCGTGACCTGAAAGAGCTGCGCAGCCGGTATCCGGCGGCCGACACTGCGCTAGCCGACGCTGCGCTGGCCGACACAGGATCCCCGGTCACCAGTAGTGTGTTGACGGCCATCCCCGAATTTCCGGCACTGTGGCCGGGGAAGAGGGCGTCGTCGGCGCGCATGCGGCGGGCGGGCGAGCGCATCCACCGGCGGTGGCAGCGGTTCGGACCGAGCCGTCACGTGGTGCTCGAGCCCTGCGGGCACATGGTGATGAACGAGCGCCCCGGCGCCATCTACGAAGAAATACTCCGACTGGAAGGGGAAATCAGGTGAGGAAACGGCAGGTACGCGGGCGCCCCGGCACGCGCGCACTTGCACTCGTCGCGGCGTGCGCCCTGCTGCTCGGCGGCCCGCTGGCCGCGTGCGCGCCGAATAAGGCCGACCGGGAGCAGCAGGCGCAGCGGGCGGTCGGCAACCCGCACGCCACCAACGCGCACCGCATCGAGTACGGCACTGAGAGCCCCCGCCAGTACGGCGACCTCTTCCTGCCCAAGGCCGAGGACCGCAAGCACCCCCTCCCGCTGGTCGTGTTTATCCACGGTGGGGGCTGGCTGCAGCACTCCACGGCGCTGTCCACCGAGAAGATGGCCCAGGACCTGGCCACGCAGGGTGTGGCCGTGTGGAACATCGAGTACCGCGGCTCCGACATCCACGCCAAGGACAAAGACGGCATCGGCGGCTGGCCGACGACCTACGAGGACATCGCCAAGGCCATCGACTTCATCCCCGAACTCACCACCAAGGCCCCCGCCCAGATCGACCTCGGGCGCGTCTCCGTCGCGGGCGTCAGCGCCGGCGGCAACCTCGCCGCTTGGGCCTGCAGCCGCCCCGAGTTCCCCGACGGCGCGCCGGGCGCCAACCCCACCTTCACCGTGGACAAGTGCGTCGGCATCGCAGGCGTCTACGACATGACCCTCGCCTACGAGCAGCACGACAAGTTCGTCCGCGGCCTCCTCGGCGGCTCCCCCAAGGAAGTCCCGCAGCACTACTTCATGGCCTCGCCCGGCCTGAACATCGCACCGCGCGCCCAGATGACCATCCTGCACGGCAAGAACGACCGCACCGTCAACATCGACGAGGCCACCTTCTACGCCCGCGCCGCCGAAGCCGCAGGCCAGCAGGTCCGCCTCATTGCGCTTGACGACGCCACCCACGGGTCCTGGGGAAAGATCGACGGGCCACAGTGGAAGCGGGCACGCTCCGCGATCTTGGAGCAGCTCAGCGTGAAGCGCTAGCCGGAGCTGCCGGAGGTGGTGAAACCCTCGCCTGGGGTGGCTACAGTCGTTGGTACAACAGGCGGTTGGAAGCCCTGCCGACAGGCGCAGTGAAGATAATCCCCGCCACAACGCCAGCGAGACTCCAGGAGGACGAGCCCCACTATGAGCGCCACACAGGACAATAAGCAGCAGGACACCAACGGAAAGGTTGCCGTCGTCACCGGCGCTTCCTCCGGCATCGGCGAGGCCACCGCGAAGGCGCTGGCCGCAGCCGGTTTCCGCGTCGTCCTCGGCGCGCGTCGCGTCGAGCGCCTCGAGGCCGTCGCCGAAGAGATTCGGGCCGCCGGGGGCCAGGCGGGCGTCGTTAAGCTCGATGTGACCAGCGACGCCGATGTCGCGGCGCTGGCGGCGGCCGAGCCGCGCGTCGACGTGCTGGTCAACAACGCCGGCGGTGCCAAGGGCATGGAGTCGATCGAGGGTGCGGTCGAGGAGAAGTGGCGCTGGATGTACGAGGTCAACGTGCTGGGCACCCTCCGCGTGACCCGCGCGCTGCTGCCCGCACTGAAGGCCGCGCAGGGCATCGTCTTGACGGTCGGATCCATCGCCGGCCGCCAGGTTTACGTCGGCGGTGCTGGCTACAACGCTGCCAAGCACGGCGAGCGCGCCCTCGTCGAGGTGCTGCGCCAGGAGGTCGCCGCCGACGGCATCCGCGTCACCGAGATCGACCCGGGCCGCGTGCATACCGACTTCTCCCTCGTGCGTTTCGACGGCGACGAGGCCAAGGCAGCGGCCGTCTACGACGGGGTCGAGTCGCTGACGGCGGGCGACATCGCCGACATCATCGTGTTCGCGGCGACGCTGCCGCACCGTGTCAACATCGACTTCCTGCAGGTCACGCCGATCGATCAGGTCGGTGGCGCAAAGCCGAAGAAGTAGGCGCCACAGCGCGCTACAAGGACCAGAAAAATGAGCGGGAGCAGCACAGATGGTAAATAAGAACCCCAACGCACGACGGAAATTCGCCCTGGTCACGGGCGGCAGCCGTGGCATCGGCCTGGCAGTGGCCAAGGACCTGGCCCGCGACCACCACGTCTTCGTGGGCGCGACCACGCGGGAGTCGGCCGAGGCCGCCGCGGCGCAGTTGCCGTCGGCAAGCGTCTTTGTGGCGGACCTCAGCGACGAGCGTGCGGTGGAGGCCGCGGTGGCGGAGCTGCTGGCCGAGTTGGAACAGCGCGGGGCGAGTGGGCTCGACGTGCTGGTGCACTCGGCCGGCGTCTACGTCGACGGGCCGGTGGAGGAGGTCTCGCGTGCGGACTGGTCGCGGATCCTCGAGGTCAACGTGGTCGCCGTGGCGGACCTGACCAGGCGACTCCTGCCGGCGCTGCGCTCGGCTGGGGGAGCTGGCGGCATTGGTGGCACGGTGGTCGCGATCAACTCGGGCTCGGGCTTCCGGGCGTCGCCGGGCACCTCTCCGTACGCGGCGTCGAAGTTCGCGCTGCGGGCGTTCACGGACGCCCTGCGCGAGGAGGAGCGCGGCGCCGTGCGGGTTAGCTCCGTGCACCCGGGCCGCGTAGACACGGACATGCAGGTAGAGCTGCAGACCAATTGGCACTCCGGCGACGCCGACTGGACCTACGACGGCTCTAAGTTCGTGCGCGCCGAATCCATCGCGGCGGCGGTGCGCCTCGCGGTCGATGCGGGGCCCGACGCGAGCGTCGACGAGGTACAGGTAAGGCCCCGCGTGTAGGTGCGGTACGCACTTGTGCGGGGCCTTGGGACGCTCGATTACGGGATGCGCGGCCCCCGTGGGGCCTGCGCAGCTGCGACGTGCTCGCGGGCGTTGCGTTGAGCGTTACTGGGCGTCGAGGTTCAGGCGCTGGTGCATCGCTTTGACCTCGCGCGGGACGACCTTGCCAATGGCGTTGCGCGGCAGGGAATCGACGAAGAAGACGCGGTCCGGAACCGAATGCTCGGCCAGGTTGTCGCGGACGTACTCCTGCAGCATCTCCTCGTTGAGGTCGGCACCCTGCTTCGTGTTCTCGCGGACGACGTAGAGGTACAGGTCCGCGAAAATCTCGTCATTGTCGTTGGAGCCGTGGCAGAAAACATCGGCGATACCGGGCACCGGGCCGAGGATTTCCTCAACCTCGCGCGGGAAGATGTTCTCGCCGCCCTTAATCACCATGTCGTCGGAGCGACCACAGATGTAGAGGTAGCCGTCCTTGTCGATGCGTCCCAGGTCACCGATCTGGAAAAGGCCGTCGACGGTGGTGAACTTGTCGGTCTCGCTGAGGTAACCGATGAAGGAGAGCTCCTGCGCGGTGTGGATCAGGCCCACTTCGCCGGTCGGGACTTCCTTGCCGTCCTCGCCCAGGATGCGGACCTTGGCTCCGATGGCCGGGCGGCCGGCCGAGTCCGGGCGGGTCGCCAGGTCGGGGCCGGAGGCAATGGAGCACAGGCCGGCTTCGGTAGATCCGTAGAAGTTGCAGATGACCGGCCCAAAGCGGTGGGTCAGCGCGCTGACGAGCCAGCCCGGGATGGCGTTACCCGAGGAGACAATGAAGCGGAACGGGCCAATCTTGCGATTGGGCTCGTCGTCGAGCACATCCTTGATCTGGCGCAGGAAGAATGCGGCGGAGATCATGCCGTTGACCCCGTAGCGCTCGCACTGCTCGACGGCCTTCTTCGGGTCGAAAATGCGCATGGTGATCAGGGTGGCGCCGGTAGCCAGCGAGATGATGACGTTTGCCCATCCCCACGCGTGGAACATGGACGCGGACTGGTGGATCACCATGTTCTTGCGCCACGGGATGCGGTCAGTGATGGCACCCAGGGTTGCGGGAGTCTTCGGCTCGTTACGCAGCACACCCTTCGGGATGCCGGTGGTGCCGGAGGACATGATGATGATGCGGCCCTGCTCCGGGGCCTTGTCGAACTTGGCCGTCGACGAGCGACCCTCTTCGATGAGGTCCTCCATGAACAGGAAGTCGGCCGGGACGGTCGAGCGGGTGTCGGGCTTCGTCACCGAAGTGATGACGACCTGGACACCGTCGAGGTTCTCGGGCAGGCGGTCCAGGAACTCGTCATCAATGAAGAGGAACTTGGCGTTGTTCTGCTTGACGACGCCCTCGATCTGGCTCGGGCCCGAGCCAATGTTCATGAGCATGATCTCCGCGCCGATGAACGCCTTGATGGCCATGGGGAGGATAATGCCGCGGCCATTGCGGGCGATCACGCCGAAGCTGGTCTGGGCGGTCATGCCCCGATCCATCATTGCGCGTGCGAGGGAGTGGGAGTGCTCCAGCAGCTCGGTGTAGGTCAACTCGCCCTCGTCGTCGACAAGCGCGAGGCGGTCTGGATAGCGCATGGCGCCCGCCTCGATGAGCGCGGCGGCAGAGAACTTCAGCCGACGGACCAAATCGGCGAAGGGGAGAACCTGCTTGGGGGTCAAAGACAGGGCGCCGGAGCGCAACAGCGGAGGCAGTGACTGGACGATAGCCTTTAGCTGAAATGGCAGCGGCACGCGCGGGGCCTTCATCTCTGCGGCCATAGGTGGGAATTCCTCCTGGTTGGGACTGGTGGGGTGAGTGCTGCCAGTGCTGGGCAGTCGACAAATCGGTTACGCCATTTGTCCGGCCATAGTTGTCCAGCTTTGGGCGGGCGCATTCGCGTCCGTCGCAACATCAGCAACACTAATGTGTTCGTGTAACGGTTGAACTCTAGCAAACTTTCCCGCCATAGACATTTACATCCAAAAGTAATTACCTTCGCACAAAAGGCGCCGCGGGGGCTGGCTGCGCTGAGAAATCTGAACTAAACCGAGGGGGCGCGAAGGGCTGAGTCGCCCGGGATGCGGCGCGGCCTCCGGTGGGCTATATAACGAAATGATAACGGTGTGATTGCGAATCGGTCGGGGCAAAAGCGGATGTCGAGTGTCTGGGAGGCGCTTTTCTCGGTTTCGTATCGATGCAGAGTCGGTTTTTGTGTCTCGGTTTGCTGCCCCGAAAACTTGGGGTGTAGTGGCCCGTGGTCCGAATGTCCGCGGCGGGGCACAGGTGGGGAGGGGCTGCGCGGAAGGGGCGTTGGAGCGGTTTCGCTGTCAACGCGGAGTAACGGAGATCGTCAGAATAGGGACTACCCCTAAAGCGGGGACTATTGATCGGATTCGGCCACCGTTGGTGACGGTGGTGGCGGTGGTGGCGTCGGCGTTAGGAATGCGGCCAGCAAGGGTTCGTCCGATGGCGTGCATGTGCCTAGCCATCGATCGAGGGCGTCCCGCTCGGCCTGCGTGACCCAGAGCCCGTACTTCTTCTTCACTGCAATCTGCCGGGCGACGTACTGGCAGCGGAACGCCGTGTTGGAGGGTAGCCAGGTCGCGGCGTCGCCGTCGCGCTTTTGCTGATTCGCCGGCCCGTCCACTGCTAGGAGGTTCAGGGGGTCGTTCGCCAGTTCCTGCCGCTGCTCCGGGCTCAATTGCTGGGCGCCCTTCTGCCAGGCATCGCTGAGCGCGACCACGTGATCAATCTGAACCGCTGAGGACGACTGTCTGCCCCGCTCGAAGTTGATGACCGTTCCTGTGTAGGGATCCTGCAGTTGGCCAGCAAGAACGACACAATCTCGAGTATTCGGTTTGTATTCCTTATTAATAAGGTCACGGCCGAGGATGTCGTTGCGCGTATCGCAGCCGTTGTGGCCGAATTCGGCGACGACATCGTCGCTCCAGCGCTGCCCAAAAGCCTCACGGCTGTATCCCGTCTTGGGTGCGCGGCCCTTTACTGGAAGTTCCCCGAGTGCGACCCGTGCGCCGTCGGCAAGCGGAAGCGAAGTTAGGGGCGCCGGGCTGTCGAGCGTCGGCGATTCTGCAGTGGGTGCTGCTGGCGAGTCTGTCGGTGGGGTGAGTGGTGATGAGGGCTGCAGTTCTGGGGTGGTGCTCGCGTTGACGCTTGACGACGGCGCCTGCGGTGAGGCTGGCATGGCGGGGTCCGCGCAGCCTGCGACCATGATTCCGAGCGAAAGGCCCGCGGTGAGGAGGGCTGTGGAGCGGGTTGGGAGGCGTCGGAATCGACTGGTGAGAGGCTGTCGGGAGTCGGTCATGGAGCTCAGTGTATATGGGCGGCCGGATCGGAATTTCGTGCTGATTGTGCGCGGGTCGAACATGTGGGCGGTGGCTATGGGGGTAGCCGCCGTGCGGGCGGTGAATTGTATTTAAAAGTATAAAAACCGGCGTGAGGGTTAGAAACTGTGCAGCGTCCGTCGCGAGAGTCAGGGCTCGGGGGTGGAACTACAAGGAAGTTACCTAGTTACGTATTGCAATACGCCTAAATGAAAGGGCATAGTTCTAACCAGTTAGAAATAGATAATTTGCGCGGCCTTACGAGGGCGCTGCGGCGCTCACCCGGGCGCTACGGCGAACCAGTGGGGACTCGCAAACTACCTACAGCACCAACAAGGGGAAACCAGCCATGACCCTGACAAGTTCATCCCAGACCTCGCTCGCGCGCGGTCCGAAGCGCGAGGGCCTGTACAACCCGGCCCAGGAGCACGACGCCTGTGGCGTCGCCTTCGTCGCAGACATCCACGGCCGCCAGACGCGCGACATCGTGGAAAAGGGCATCCAGGCCCTGGTCAACCTGGATCACCGCGGCGCCGCGGGCGCCGAGAAGAACACTGGCGACGGCGCCGGCATTCTCATCCAGGTCCCGGACGCCTTCTACCGCGCCGAGCTCTCCAAGGAAGGCGTCATCCTCCCGCCGGCCGGCACCTACGCCACCGGCATCGCGTTCCTGCCGCAGGCCCGCATGGCCACGCTCGACGCCATCCGCGCCATCGAGGACATCTGCGCCGAGGAGGGCATCGAGATCCTCGCCTGGCGCGACGTGCCCGTCAACCCCGAGGAGCTCGGCTCCATGGCGCGCGACGCCATGCCGGTGTTCCGCCAGATCTTCGTCACCGCGAAGAACCACGAGGGCCGCCAGCTCTCCGGCATCGACCTGGACCGCAAGATCTTCTTCCTGCGCAAGCGCTGCGAGCGCGAGCTCGGCGACCGCGGCGCGGGCGAGGGCTCGGGCGGCGACACCGTGTACTTCGCGTCGCTGTCCAGCCGCACCATCGTCTACAAGGGCATGCTGACCACGCCGCAGCTGTCGAACTTCTACCTCGACCTGCAGCGCGAGGAGGTCACCTCCGCTCTCGCGATTGTCCACTCTCGCTTCTCGACGAACACCTTCCCGTCCTGGCCGCTGGCGCACCCGTACCGCTTTGTTGCTCACAACGGCGAGATCAACACCGTCCGCGGCAACGAGAACTGGATGCGCGCCCGCGAGTCCCTGATCCGTACTGGCGCCCTGGGCAACATCGACCGCGCCCTGCCGGTGTGCGACCCGAACGGCTCCGACACCGCCCGCTTCGACGAGGCCCTGGAGCTGCTGCACCTCGGCGGCCGCAGCCTGCCGCACGCAGTCATGATGATGATCCCGCAGGCCTGGGAGCACGACGACACGCTGGACCCGAAGGTCCGCGCGTTCTACGAGTACCACGCCTGCCTGATGGAGCCGTGGGACGGCCCGGCCGCCGTCTGCTTTACCGACGGCAAGGTCATCGGCGCCACCCTGGACCGCAACGGCCTGCGCCCGGGGCGCATCTGGGTCACCGACGAGGGCCTGGTTGTCATGGCCTCCGAGGCCGGCGTCCTGGACATTGCGCCGGAGCACATCGTCCAGCGCACCCGCGTCCAGCCGGGCCGCATGTTCCTGGTGGACATGGAGGCCGGCCGCATCATCGAGGACGAGGAGATCAAGTCCACAATGGCCGCCACCGGCCCCTACGAGGAGTGGGTGGAGCAAGGGCTCGTCGATAAGGCGGACCTGCCGCAGAAGCGCTACAAGTACATGCCGCACATCCGCGCGGTGCTGCGCCAGCGCGTCTTCGGCATCACCGAGGAAGACGTCGACCTGATCATCCGCCCGATGGCGCTGACCGGCGCCGAGGCGATCGGCTCGATGGGCTCGGATACCCCGATTGCGGCGCTGTCCAATCGCCCGCGCATGCTCTTCGACTTCTTCTCCCAGCGCTTCGCACAGGTGACTAACCCGCCGCTGGACTCCATCCGCGAGAAGTCCGTGACCAGTATGAACACCCTGCTGGGCGCGGAGATCAACATCCTCGCGCCCACCGCGGAGGCCGCGCGCCGGATCCGCCTGGAGCACCCGATCCTGGATAACCACGACTTCGTCACCCTGTGCAAGGCTGGCGAGGACGAGCGCTTCTCCGAGTTCCACGCAGAGGTCATCTCCGGCCTCTACCCGGTGGCGCAGGGCGGCCGCGGCATGCGCAACGCCATCCGCCGCGTGCGCCGCGAGGTCTCCGAGGCGATCGACCGTGGCGCCCGCCTGATCGTGCTGTCCGACCGCGAGTCCGACGAGCGCTTCGCGCCGATCCCGTCGCTACTGCTGACCTCGGCCGTCCACCACCACCTGGTGGAGGAGCGCACCCGCACCCGCGCCTCCCTGATCATTGAGGCCGGCGACGCCCGTGAGGTCCACCACATGGCCATGCTGCTCGGCTTCGGTGCCGACGCGATCAACCCCTACATGGCATTCGAGACCATCGACGAGCTGCGCATGAAGAACCAGCTCGGAACCCTGACCCTCGACGAGGCCTGCTCGAACTACTGCAAGGCAGCCTGGGTGGGCGTGCTGAAGGTCATGTCCAAGATGGGTATTGCCTCGCTGCAGTCCTACCGCGGCGCGCAGCTGGCCGACATCGTCGGCCTGTCGCAGGAGTTCCTGGACGAGTACTTCACGGGCACCGTCTCCCCGCTGGAGGGCGTGGGCCTCAACGACATTGCGAACGACGTCGCCGCGCGTCACCGCAGTGCGTTCCTGCCGCGCCCGGAGGAGCAGGCGCACCGCGACCTGGACCTCGGCGGCGAGTACAAGTGGCGGCGTGAGGGTGAGTATCACCTGTTCAACCCGGAGACCATCTACACGCTGCAGCACTCGACCCGCACCGGCCAGTACGCGGTCTTCCGCGACTACACCCGCAAGGTCGACGACCAGACCAAGCAGCTGGCCACCCTGCGCGGCATGCTGGAGCTGGCCTCCGACCGCGAGCCGATCTCGATCGACGAGGTCGAGCCGGTCTCCAGCATCGTCAAGCGCTTCTCGACGGGAGCCATGTCCTACGGCTCCATCTCCGCCGAGGCGCACGAGACCCTGGCGATCGCCATGAACCGCTTGGGCGCGATGTCCAACTCCGGCGAGGGCGGCGAGGACCCGGCCCGCTTCGACATGGAGCCCAACGGCGACTGGAAGCGCTCCGCCATCAAGCAGGTGGCCTCCGGCCGCTTCGGTGTGACCAGCCACTACCTGTCCAACTGCACGGACATCCAGATCAAGATGGCGCAGGGCGCGAAGCCCGGCGAGGGCGGCCAGCTGCCGCCGAACAAGGTCTACCCGTGGGTTGCGGAAGTCCGCGTGACCACCCCGGGCGTGGGCCTGATCTCGCCGCCGCCACACCACGACATCTACTCGATCGAGGACCTGGCGCAGCTGATCTACGACCTGAAGAACGCCAACCCGCGTGCCCGCATCCACGTCAAGCTCGTCTCCGAGCTGGGCGTCGGCACGGTCGCGGCGGGCGTGTCGAAGGCGCATGCCGACGTCGTGCTCATCTCGGGCCACGACGGCGGCACCGGCGCCTCCCCGCTGACGTCACTCAAGCACGCCGGTGGCCCGTGGGAGCTGGGCCTCGCCGAGACCCAGCAGACCCTGATGCTCAACGGCCTGCGCGACCGCATCCGCGTCCAGTGCGACGGCCAGTTGAAGACCGGCCGCGACGTCATGGTCGCCATGCTGCTCGGCGCCGAGGAGTACGGCTTCGCGACGGCCCCGCTTGTCGTCGAGGGCTGCGTCATGATGCGCGTGTGCCACCTGGACACCTGCCCGGTGGGCATCGCGACGCAGAACCCGAAGCTGCGCGAGAAGTTCACCGGCCGCGCCGAGCACGTGGTCAACTTCTTCACCTTCATCGCGCAGGAGGTCCGCGAATACCTCGCTGAACTGGGCTTCCGCACCATCGATGAGGCCATCGGCCACGTCGAGTGCCTGCGCCCGCGCGACGACCTGGACAACCTGCCGCGCGCCGCGCGCCTGGACCTGTCCCGCTTCCTGCACGCCGCCGAGAGCCCCTTCTTCGAAGACCAGGACCCGCGCTGCACCAAGGAGCAGGACCACGGCCTGGCCGGCTCCATGGACGAGCGCCTCATCGCCGAGGCCGCCACACTGCTTGCCGACGCCCGTTCCAAGCGGGACTTCCAGCCGGTAACGGTCAACCACGCCATTACGAACGTGGATCGCTCCGTCGGCACGCGACTGGGGCACGAGGTGACGAAGGTGTCCGGTCGGGACGGCCTGGCGGACGACTCGATCACGCTGAACTTCACCGGCTCGGCCGGAAACTCCCTGGGTGCGTTCGTGCCCGGCGGCGTGACCATCAACCTCGAGGGCGACGCCAATGACTTCGTCGGCAAGGGCCTGTGCGGCGGCAAGATTGTGGTGAGGCCTTCGCGCTCGGCGCCGCCGACCGCGAACCTGGCCACCGACACCATTGCGGGCAACGTGATGGGCTTCGGCGCCACCAGCGGCGAGATCTACGTCCGCGGCACTGTCGGCGAGCGCTTCTGCGTCCGTAACTCGGGCGCGACCGCGGTGGTCGAGGGTATCGGCAACCACGGCTGTGAGTACATGACCGGAGGCCGCGTCGTCGTGGCCGGCCCGGTGGGGCGCAACTTCGGCGCCGGCATGAGCGGCGGCATCGCCGTCCTGCTGGACACTGAGGCAACCCGCGCGAACCTCAACACCGAGCTGGTCGACGTGGTGGACCTCGACGATGAGGACACCGCCTGGCTGGAGGCCACCCTGAGCAAGCACCGCAAGCTCACGGGCTCCGAGGCGCACTACCCGACCAACCAGTTCATCAAGATCATGCCGCGCGATTACGCCCGAGTCTTGGACGTCATCGCCCGCGCTGAGGCAGAAAACACCGACGTCAACGTCGCAATCATGGAGGCAGTGAACAATGGCTGATCCACAGGGTTTCATGAAGTACAAGCGCGAAGAGCCGCTACACCGCCCGGTTCCGCTGCGCCTGATGGACTGGAAGGAAGTCTATGAGGCCGGCCGCGAGGGCCTCATTGAGGAGCAGTCGGCGCGCTGCATGGACTGCGGCGTCCCCTTCTGTCACTCGGCCTGCCCGCTCGGCAATATCATCCCCGAGTGGAATGACCTGGTGCGCCAGGACCGCTGGCACGAGGCCTTCGAGCGCCTGCATGCCACCAACAACTTCCCGGAGTGGACCGGTCGCCTGTGCCCGGCCCCCTGTGAGGGCGGCTGTGTGCTCGGCATCAACGACGACGCCGTGACCATTAAGAACATCGAGCTGGCGATCGTCGAGCGCGGTTTCGACGAGGGCTGGGTGCAGCCGATCGTGCCGACCTTCGATACCGGCCAGAACGTCGCCGTGATCGGCTCGGGCCCCGCGGGCCTGGCCGCGGCGCAGCAGCTGACCCGCGCCGGCCACGACGTGACCGTCTTCGAGCGCGACGACAAGATTGGCGGCCTGATGCGCTACGGCGTGCCGGACTACAAGATGGAGCAGCGCTTCCTGGATCGCCGCCTGGAGCAGATGGAGATCGAGGGCACCGAGTTCCGCACCGGCATCTCGCCGACCGCCGCGGACCTGGCCGATTTCGACGCCGTCGTGCTGGCCACCGGCGCCGCGATCCCGCGCGACCTGCCGGTCGACGGCCGCGACCTCGACGGCATCCACCAGGCCATGGACTACCTGCCGGGCGCCAACCGCGTCGCAGCCGGCGAGCTCGAGCGCGCGCCCATCGACGCCAAGGGCAAGAAGGTCGTGGTCATCGGCGGTGGCGACACCGGCATCGACTGCTTCGGCACCGCCCTGCGCCAGGGTGCGGCGTCCGTGACGCAGTTCGATATCCGCCCGCGCGCGCCGAAGACCCGCGCCGCGTCGACCCCGTGGCCGATGTACCCGCTGGTCTGGCGCGTGGCGACCGCCCACGAAGAGGGCGAGTACACCATCACCGGCTCCGAGCCGCCGGAGGCCACCGAGGCGCTGGGCCTTAACGCCCGCGTGACCGGCGAGCCGCTGGGCAAGCGCGTGTTCAACGTCAACACGGTCGCCTTCCACGGTTCGGAGGGACGGGTCGCCGGCCTGTCCGCCAACGAGGTCGAGGTCATCGACGGCAAGCGCGTGCCCATGGAGGACACCGACTTCGAGCTCGACGCCGACCTGGTCCTGATCGCCCTGGGCTTTACCGGCCCCGAGCGCGGCGGGCTGCCGCACGAGCTGGGCATCCAGTTCGACGACCGCGGCGTGATGATGCGTGACGACGAGTACATGGCCCTGCGCACCGACCTCGAAGGAAACTTCGACGGCCCCGTCTTCGTGGCGGGCGACAACGGCCGCGGTGCCAGCCTGATCGTCTGGGCCATCGCCGAAGGTCGTGCATGCGCGGAGTCGGTGGACCGCTACCTGATGGGCGAGTCCAACCTGCCGCGCGCCGTCGAGCCGACGGACACCCCGATCGGGATGTAGGAGGCTCGGGCTGGGGCTCGGGTTCCGAGGCTCGGGCCTGGGCTTTCCGGGCCTGGCCTGGGCTTTCCGGTTCGGGTTACGGGCTAAAAGGGAGCCCGATTTACATATCAAAGACTAGGTTGGGGCCCCGAAATGGCTGGCGGGCCCCAACCTTCCCTTTATTTGGTCATTTGGCGTTTATTTTGGCGCTGGTATTTTGGCGCTGGGTATTGCCTGGAGGTGCAGTGCGCCACCGAGCCAATCCGCAATGCAGTAATGGGGCCCATTTCGGGCCCATTTTGGCATCCACTCTCAAATTGTGTGGTTCCGGGTCGGCAAAAGCCCAGGTCGCGAGCGTCGTAAAGCGGAGAATCACCACACAAATTGAGAGCTGGGCCCAAGATGGGCCGAAAAATAGGGCCATTACTGCATCCGGTGGCTCTGAGTGCCGAAGACCTGAAAACCTACCACCAGTACTCGGGGTACTGCAGCCCGCGCAGGCGGTTCGCGAGCAGGCCCAGCACCACAATCAGCACGGCGGAGGCCACCACGAACGCGATGAAACGGGCGTCGCCGAAGTAGCCGTCGTGGTTCGGCATGAGGACCGCGACCATCGCGGTGGCGGTCGCGGGGGAGTGCGCGGCGCGGGCCACCAGCATGAGCGCGAAGCACAGACCTGCGGCGATGGCCGCCGCGATGATCGACGGGCCCATCAGGTGTAGGACGGCAACGCCCGTCAGGCAGCCAATCAGGTGCCCGAGCACCACGTTGCGAGGCTGCGCCAGCGGTAGGTTCGGGGCGCCGACAATCAGAGCCATGGCGGCACCGATGGGAGGGAGAAAGAGCAGGTCAGATACGCTTCGCGCGAGCAGGGCCAGCGTCATTAGGGGCAGGCTCACGGCCACCGACGCGAGCACAATATGGCGCAGCGGCGGGCGGGGTGGTGCGCCGCTGGCGATGAATGGTCGCTTGGGTGTCCGTGATTTCGGCCTGAGAAAGAATATTAGGGCAGACTGACTGGTCTATTCAAGAGACGGTGAGGACAGCGTGAAAGTACGGCTCGGCTCCAAGCCAACCGCAGTCCAACCCCAACCAAATCCGGCGCGTATGACACACTTATGTGCATGGAGCCTATCGATGTCGCAATCCGGGATGAGTCTATCCGTCTCGGCCAATTCCTGAAGTTGGCGAACCTGGTGGGTACCGGCGGCCTGGCCAAGGAGCTGATCGCCGATGGCTTGGTCAGCGTCAACGGCGAGCCGGACACCCGTCGCGGCCGCCACCTGCACCCGGGCGATGTCGTGACCGTCAACGTCCCCGGAGCCCCCGAGATGTCGGCGCGCGTCGCCACGCCGGAGCAGGCCGCCGGAAACGCAGCCGACGAGGACGACTACTTCGACGAGGCCACCGCCGACGATGACTTTGATCCCGAAAAGTGGAGGAACCTGTAACTCATGCCCGCATTTCCCGCCGAATTTGGCATGCCCCTGCGCGTAGACCTGGTTTCCGCCGCCCCGCGCAAGACCGAGCGCTTCTACCGTGGCGTCTTAGGCTGGTCCTACCGCAACACCGCCCCGGTTCATGAGGACGCGCGCGAGGCCTCGCAGGGTCGCCGCGTCGCGATGCTCTCCGGCATGCCGGTTTCCGTGCTTCTCGACGCCGCCGATGCCGACGCGTTCACCAACCAGTGGCGCGTGAACTTCCACGTCGATTCGGCCGCCGGTGCCGTCGAGAAGGCGCGCGAGCTGGGCGCGACGATTTATCAGGAGCCCACCCCGCTTGTCGACGGTTCCACGATGGCCGTCGTTGCCGACCCCGCCGGTGGCCTCATCGGTCTTTTGGAGCAGCCGGGCGAGCAGGCCTTCATCGCGGCGGGCGAGCCGGGCACCCCGGTGTGGTTCGAGCTGGTCGCGGGCCCGGAGGAGAACTTCGAGGAGGTCGCGGACTTCTACCGCCAGTTCTTCGGCTGGGAGATCGCGGTGCGCAACAAGACTGAGCAGGGTGCTTTCGCCGTGGCGATGGAGGACGGCGCGCCGTTCGCGGGCCTGGTCGCCAGCGCAGTTGCTGCCCAGACCGATGCCGCGGACGAGGCCTTCGTCGGTTGGCTGGCGTACCTCGGCGTAGAGAACATTGACACCGCCGTGGCGAAGGCCGAGGAGCTCGGCGGCGCCGTGCTGGTCGCGCCGCAGGCCACCGAGTTTGGCCCGCTGGCGACGGTGCAGGATCCGTGTGGCGCGGCGGTCGTGCTGTGTGAGGTCCCGCTGCCTCCGGAGGAGGACGTTCGCGAGTCCGACCCGCTCGAGGGCATCGACCTCTCGCAGTTCCAGTAGGGCTGTAGCGCCCTTTCTGCGACCTCTTTGGGGCCTCTTTGCGACCTTGTGCCACGCTACCGACGTTGTGCCAGCGTGTACCGTGGCATAACGTCGGCTGCCTGGCATAAGGTCGCCAGGTCGGTCAGTTACCGGGACAGTTGCCCGGCCGCCCAGCCACCCAGCCACCCAGCCACCCGGCTGGGAGCTACAAGGCCTTCCGAACCTCCGCCACAAACTCGGCCGTCGTGGCGCTTCCTCCCAGGTCAGGTGTGGGGGTAGAGGAAACAGCCGTGTACACGGCCGCCCGCAGCCGCGCCGCTGCAGTCATCTCGGCGCTCGGCTCCCCGCGCCCACCGGAGCCCAGTTCACGCTGCCCGTCGGAGATGCCTTGCCCATCCGTCGCACCCGAACCGCCCAGGTGCTCCGCGCACATCGCCGCCGACAGCAGGAACGCCGCCGGGTTGGCGATACCCCGCCCGGCAATGTCCGGCGCTGACCCGTGCACCGGCTCAAACAGGGCGAACTCGTCGCCGATGTTGCCCGACGCAGCCAGCCCGAGGCCGCCAATCAGTCCCGCGCCGATATCGCTCAAAATGTCGCCGATCAGGTTTTCCGCGATGATCACGTCGAAGCGCCCCGGGTCGGTCACCATGTGCATCGCCACCACATCGGCGTTCGCAAACTCGAAGGTGACCTGCGGAAACTCCTCCGCCACGGCCTCCACCGCGCCCCGGATCACCCGCGCCGACTCCCGCAGCACGTTCGGCTTGTCCGCGACCGTCACCATCATCGTCGTCGCCCGCTCGGGGTTCGCGGCGTGCCGCGCAATCGCCATCCGCGCCGCCGCCCGCGCGAGCCGTTGCCAGCCGAAGGTCGTCGTCACCCGCAGAGAAACCGCAACGTCTCCTTGCTTATCGACGGCGCGAACGACCGTCGAGTCCCCGCCGACCTCGGCCCACAGGCCGTGATGCGGGGAGCCGGTGGGGGCGTCGTGAGGCGGGAGGAGGTAGTCGTGGCTGTAGAGGCCCTCGGTGTTCTCGCGGATGATGGTGAAATCGGCGGCGTTGCGAGCGGTATCAGACGCTTGCCCAGGCGTGACCGGCCGGACGTTGGCGTAGAGGTCCATGCGCTGGCGCACCTGCAGGATGGGGGAGCGGTAGGTCAGGCCGGTGCCGCGCAGGTGTTTGGCGAGCTCCGCCTCGGCCTCGCGGGCGGGCTTGGAGGTAATGGCGGCCATGAGCCCCGCATCGCAGGAGTCGAGGATATCCCAGGTCTCCTGCGGCACCGGGTTTCCGCGGGTGCACCACTGGGACCAGCCGATATCGGCGTCGAGAAGCTCCCAGGAGGGGAAGCACTCGGCGATGAGGGCGCGGGAGGCGTCGACGATTTCGGGGCCGATGCCGTCGCCTGGCAATAGGGCGATGCGGCGGTGTGGTCCTGCTGGTGGCGTCTGTTGAGGCTCCATGGCCCCCACCCTACGTGGGGCGGGGGCGCCGGGGAGCCTACTTTGCGAAGGTCACCGGAACCTCGGCGACGTCCTCGAAGCCCTCGGAGTGGTCGCCGAAGAGCTTCAGGACGCAGGCCTGCTCGGTGCAGTTGGCCTTCTCGCCGGTGGAGGCGACGCCGAGCTCGAAGGTCGCGGTGCCGTCCTCGGTGATGGTGGTGGTGCCGCCGGGCTTGTTGGTGATCCAGTGCTGGGTGCGGGCCGTGGAAGAGCGGTCGCCGGTGCAGTCCGGTACCGGGTTGCCCGGTGTTTTCTCGGCGGCACAGATGGCGGCGTAGTAGCCAAAGGCGGTGTCCAGCCCGGAGAGCTTGACGGAGATGACGTCGCCGTCGGAGAGGTTGTTGACTGGCTCCGCTTCGATAGTGGGGGCAGCGGCCTCGGTCGCGGTGCCAGTCTCGGAGGCGGCGGAGCTGGAGCTGGACTCGGGGGTCGAGCTGGCGCCGGAGTTGCCGCCGGAGTTGCCGCCGCAAGCTGCCAGCAGAGGGAGGGCCGCCAGTGCCGGGACGGCGAGGAGGGCCAGGCGGCGGGAGGTGCGGGTTGTCATGGGGTATCGATGCCTTTCGTCAGAAGCAACGGGGTGAGATTTCTATGAATTTTTCTCGCCCCTTTAATCAGAAACTAAGGTTATGTTAACTTAAAACGAAAGCCGAGCCTAACCTACTGTGCAAAGGGTTGGAAGGTCTTAATGAAAGGAGGGGTATGTTCGCCCCCATCGCGAGAATGTCCCGCACGAAAGCGTCCCGCGCAATCGCAGTAGCGACCTGCGCAATCGCGCTCGGCGGCCTGGCTGCCTGCAGTACTCCCGGGACCACGGCGGCGGGAGGCGCGTCGTCAAGCGAGAAGCGGACCGAGCGCGCCGGAGTGACCACCGTCGCGCGAGCACCCCACATCAACGCCCAGGGCCACGTCAGCGCGGACCTGCCCCCGACCAACCCAAAGGTTCTCCTGCCCGACCCGAAGCCCGAGCAGGGCAAGGACTACAAGCGCATCCTCACGCTCGACCGGGCGGGAGCGCTGGGGCGCATGGTCTACAGCCTGGGCCTTGGCGACCGCCTCGTGGGCCGTGACCTCGCCTCGGACTTCCCGGCGGTCAAGGACCTGCCGAATCTCACCCCGGGCGGGCACTCGATCAACGCGGAGGCGGTGATGAAGCTGCGCCCCGACATCGTCCTCACCGACGGCACCATCGGCCCGAGTCTGTCTTCGACACGCTGGAGAAGTCCGGGGTCACCGTGGTGCGCGTGGGCGCCGAGCGCACGCCCGAAACCATTGATTCGCTTATCGACGACGTCACCGGCGCCCTCGGTCTCGGCAGCCAAGCGGGGGCCGTGAAGGGGCGGGTCGACGCGGACCTGGCGGCGGCCACCGAATACGCGCAGGCGGGGGCCGACGGACGCAAGATGATGGTGCTCTACGTCCGCGGCACCGGCGTCGCGATGATCGCGGGCCCGGAGTCCGGCGGCCGCTCCCTGATCACCCGCCTCGGCGGCGTTGACGCGGGCGAGGGGGTCGGAATCGGCGGCGCGTTCACTCCGCTGACCCCGGAGGCGCTGATCGCGGCGGCCCCGGAGACCATCATCGTGATGACGGGCGGGCTGGAGTCGGTCGGTGGCGTCGACGGGCTGCTCGAGATCCCCGGCGTGGCGCAAACCCCGGCGGGCAAGAACAAGTCCGTCCTGGATGTGCCGGACTCACAGCTCCTGTCCTTCGGTAGCCAGACGCCGACCGTTCTGCGCGCCATGGCCGACGCGCTGTACGGGAAGAAGTAGGCAGGGAAGTAGCAGGCGATGAAACTAGGAACGAAGGCGAGGCCGAGCGGTGACACCGCAGGCAGCGAGGTGACCGGTCGTGCCGGGAAGCGTCGCGTGACTGGTGCACTTGGGGCAGTTGGCGTATCCGGCACACTCGGCGTCTTTCTGGCACTCGCCGCCGCGCTGCTGCTCGCGGTGGGCTGGTCGGCGTCGGTCGGTCAGTTCGGCGCTGGCATCGGGCAATCATTGAAGGCCGCCGCGTCGCTGATCCTCGCCGGCGGGCCGGGCGATAATCCGACCCCGGTGGAGACCGTCCTGTGGCAGGTGCGCCTGCCGCGCATCGCCTTGGCCGCGCTGGTCGGGGCGGGCCTTGCGTTGGCCGGCGTGGCGCTGCAGGCGGTATTCGGAAACCCGCTGGCGGAGCCCGGCCTCATCGGAGTCTCCTCCGGTGCGGCCGTCGGAGCCGCCGCCGCGACGGTGCTGGGCACCACTTCCGTATTCGGCGGCGCATCCACCGCGGTCGCAGGTGCCGCCGGGAGCTGGGTCGTGGCGCTGTGCGCCTTCGCCGGCGGAGCCCTGGCAACCGCGGTCGTCGCCGCCACCGCCAGCGGAGGGCGCGACATCGCCCGAATCATCCTCGTCGGCGTGGCGGTCAACGCCATCTGCGGTGGAGCCGTATCCTTCCTGACCTACGTCGCATCCACGTCGGCGCGCGACCGCATCGTGTTCTGGCAGATGGGGTCCTTCGCCAGCGCCGACTGGACGCAGGCGTCCATCATCGCGGTCGTCACCGTCCCAGCCGTCGCAGCGATGTGGGGGATCAGCAGCAAGCTCGACATCCTGAGCCTCGGGGCGGCGCAGGCCCGCCACCTGGGCATTAACGTCGTCGTGCTGCGCCGTGGCATCATCGCCGCGACCGCGCTGGTCGTGGCCGCGGGAGTGGCGTTCTCCGGAATCATCGTGTTCATCGGCCTTGTCGTCCCGCACGCCGCGCGCCTTCTCCTAGGGCCCGCACACCGCACGCTGATTCCCGCCTGCATCCTGGGCGGCGCTCTCGCCACAACGCTGGCGGACCTCGCGGCCCGCACCCTGCTCACCGGCGCCGACCTGCCGCTGGGCATGCTCACCTCCATCGTCGGCGGCCCGCTGTTCTTCTGGCTGCTGCTGCGTTCCAACAGGGCGGTGCACTAAATGACACACTCAGTCCCCCTCCGCGCCGAGGACCTCACCCTCGGTTTCTGCGAACACCACAACATACTTAACGACGTCTCCGTGGTCGCCCGCCCCGGCCAGGTCACCGCACTCGTCGGCCCCAACGGCGCCGGCAAATCGACCCTGCTCGCGGCCCTATCCGGTGACCACACTCCGACATCCGGCGCCGTTTACATCGGCGACCGAGCCGTCGGGGACATGACCGTGAGGGAATTGGCGCGCGCCCGCGCTGTGCTCACGCAGCAGCAGGCCCTGACCGTGCCGTTTACCGCCCGTGAGGTCATCGACTTCGGCCGCAGCCCCTGGGGCGCCGCCGACCTGCCGCTCCTCGACGAGATCATCGCCGAGTGCGACGTCGCCCACCTCCTCGACCGCGAGGTGCCCACCCTCTCCGGGGGCGAGCGCGCCCGCGTGCACTGCGCCCGCGTCTTCTACCAGGACACGCCCGTCGTGCTTCTCGACGAACCGACCGCGGCCCTGGACCTCCACCACGCCGAGAAAATCATGGCGATGATGCGCGCCCGCGCGGCCGCCGGACGGACGGTCGTCGTCGTGCTGCATGACCTCACGTCGGCGGCCGCCTACGCCGACCACGTGGTGGTGATGGCGGGCGGGCGTGTCGTCAAGCAGGGAACACCTGCAAAGACGCTGGATGCGGGCACGGTCGGCGAGGTCTACGGCATCGACGTGGAAGTGCTGACGGACTCGACCGGCAACCCCGTGCTCGTGCCGAGAAGGGGCGGGGCTGCGCCGGTAGCCGTGTGTGCCAAGTCGGATAGATGTGCCGGAGCACCCGAGATTTCGCACGCGCACTTCACAACCGCATAGGCAGCCCACATAGAAACCGCCACAACACCCACGAAAGGAAAAACACATGTCTCAGGACGAAATCGCAACCATGGAGAAGCCACTCGCACAGCGTCTGAAGGAAGAGACCGCGGGCGCCCACAGCGAGGCGGAGAACTCGGACTTCATGTCCCGGCTACTCGCCGGCGAGCTGGATGCGCAGGCCGCCATCGACCTGACCGCGCAGCTCTACTTTGTCTACGAGGCGCTGGAGAATACGCTGCGCACTACCTCGGAGTCTGTGCAGGTGGAGGCAGTATTCGATAGGCGCTTGGAGCGCCTCGGTGCCCTGGACGCAGACCTGCGCCACCTGATCGGCGAGGATTGGAAAAACGTCGTGGAGCCACTGCCTGCGACAATGAATTACGTCGAGCGCCTACGGGAAATTGGTTCAACCGGCGACGCCAACGCGGCGCTGGCCCACCACTACGTTCGTTACCTTGGGGATCTCTCCGGCGGCCAGGTGATTGCAAAGATGCTCGGCAAGCATTACGGGATCGGCGCTGAGGGGACCAACTTCTACGACTTCAAGGCAATCGGCAAGATCAAGCCTTACCGCGACGCCTACCGGGCACGCGTCTCCGACCTGGATGTTTCGCCCGTTGATAAGGGAGCGATTGTGGAGGAGGCCAAGGAGGCGTTCCGACTCAACCGCGAAATCTTCGCGGCGCTTAGGGATTAGCGCTGGGGTAGGGGAGCCCGGCGGCGCAGCGCTGAGGCGCTGGCACGGAGGCCCTCAAATACACGTCATGCCAGGCTGCCGACGTCGTGACACTGTACACGCTGTCACAACGTCGGCAGCCTGGCATAAGGTCGCTAGCAGCCCCGGCCTACATCCCCAGGATGTCCTTCAGCTCGGCCTTGATCTGGTTCAGGCGCTCGGTCGCCGCAGCGTGCGGGACCTCGCCTGCACCCTCGGCACCGCCCTCAACAGGCAGAATGACCTCCAGGTAGCACTTGAGCTTCGGCTCCGTTCCGGAAGGACGGGCGATGACTCGGTCACCGGCCTCCGTGAGGATCAAGATGCCGTCGGTAGGCGGAATGTGGTAGCTAACGCCCAGCGCATCCACCTGATCCAGTCCATCGTTCATGTCCTTGACCTCGGTGACCTTCGAGCCTGCCAGCTCGGCCGGCGGGTTCGCGCGCAGGGTGGCCATGCCCTTGGTAATCAGGGAGCGGTCCTCGACGCGGAAGGTCAGCGGCGTGGTCTGGTACAGGCCGTGGGCGCGGGCGACGTCGTCCAGCAGGTCCTGGATGCCGCGGCCCTGGCCCTTCAGTCGCGCCACGGCGTCGGCGACGCGCACCGCCGCGGAGACGCCGTCCTTGTCGCGCACCACCACGGGGTCGGAGCAGTAGCCGATGGCCTCCTCGTAGCCGAAGATCAGGCCGTCGACGCCGCCGATCCACTTGAAGCCCGTCAGAGTGGCGCGGTAGTTCAGGCCGTGGCCTGCGGCGATACGGCCCAGCAGGCGCGAGGACACGATCGAGTTCGCCATCGTGGCCGGGAAGGTCTGGCCTTCCGCGTTCTCGATGGTCTTGACCCCGCGATCCTCGGCGTCGGCCGCGATGACCTCGCCCAGGAACGCGCCGATGTCGTCGCCGGAGAGCTGACGCCAGCCGCCATCCACAGACGCATCCGGGATCGCCACCGAGCAGCGGTCCGCGTCCGGGTCCGCCGCGATGATGACGTCGGCGCCTTCCTTACGAGCCAGCTCGAACGCCAGATCCAGCGCGCCGGCCTCCTCCGGGTTTGGGAACGCCACGGTCGGGAAGTCCGGGTCCGGCTGGAACTGCTGCTCCACCACGTGCACGTCGTCGAAGCCGGCGGCGTTCAGCGTGCGCAGAATCGTCTCGCCACCGACGCCGTGCATCGGCGTGATCACGATCTTCGCCGCCTTCTTCTCCTCGCTTGTCGACGTCGTCGCCAACGACGATGCGCGCTCGACATAGGCGTCGAGAAGTTCGGGACCTACCTGCTTGACGGACTCGAAGTCGCGCGGCACCTCGTCGGCAGGCGGTGCGACCGCAATCGCGGCGGCAATCTGCTTGTCATGCGGGGCGATGATCTGCACGCCGCGGCGCGAGTCGGAGTCGACGGCGCGGGCGCCCAGGTAGACCTTGTAGCCGTTGTCCTTCGGCGGGTTGTGGCTGGCAGTGACCATAATGCCGGCGTCCGCGTTCAGGTGGCGGACGGCGAAGGAAGTCACCGGGGTCGGCAGCTGCGCCGGAAGTGCCAGTGCGGTGCCACCGGCGGCCGCGACAACGGCGGCGGCGTCGCGGTGGAAGTCAGCGGAGCCGTGGCGGGCATCGCAGCCGATGACGACCGTGAAGTCGTCGCCGACGATGTCCTTCAGGTGCGCGACCAGGCCGGCCGTTGCGCGGATGACCGTGGCGCGGTTCATGCGCGACTGCCCGGCCTCGACGACGCCGCGCAGGCCCGCGGTACCGAACTCCAGCGGCCCGGCGAAGCGGCTTTCCAGGTCCGCGGCTGCTTCGGCATTACCGTTCTTGGCGGCGTCGACAAGCGCGGTGAGCTCGGCGGAGGTGGCCTCGTCCGGGTCGTGCGCAATCCAGTCGGAGACGGTGGCGAGAAGTTCTTCGGAGAGAATATCGCTCATGATTCTCGCCTACTCCAGGCCAGCCAGGATGGCGGCGGAGGCGGACAAGCCCAGACGGGAGGCGCCAGCGGCGATCATTTCCTCGGCGGCCTCGGCGGTGCGGATGCCACCGGAGGCCTTCACGCCCAGGCGATCGCCGACGGTCTCACGCATCAGCTTCACGGCGTGGGCGGAGGCGCCGCCTGCCGGGTGGAAGCCGGTGGAGGTCTTGACGAAGTCAGCGCCGGCGGCCTCGGAGGCCTTGCAAGCTGCGACGATCTCCTCGTCGGTCAGAGCCGCGGACTCAATGATGACCTTCAGGACCTTGCCCGGGATGGCGTCGCGGACGGCCTTGATCTCGGCCTGCAGGTCCTCGAAGCGGTGCTCCTTGGCGAAGGCGATGTTGATGACCATGTCGACCTCCTCGGCGCCATCGGCGACGGCGCGGGCGGCCTCGGCGGCCTTGATCTCTGCCTTCACGGCGCCCGACGGGAAGCCGACGACGGTCGCGATGTGCAGGCCCTCCGGGACCTCGACCGGGAGCTGCGACGGGGAGATGCAGATGGAGTAGGTGCCGAGCTCGGCTGCCTCCTTGACCAGCGCCTGGACGTCGGCCGGGGTGGACTCCGGCTTCAGCAGGGTGTGGTCGATCATCTTGGCAACATCAGCGCGGGAAGTCATTGGAAAACAGGTCCTTTCAGGAAAAGAGAAAGAGTGAAAATGAGAAATTACGGATATGACGGGCTGCGAGGCGAGGCCTGGGCTCCCGGTCAATCCCTAGTCGATGCGGTCCAGGATCGGCTTGTGCTCGGTCGCCGGGGCCTCGTCGGAGATGACGATGCCCGGGTTGATGGACTCGAGGGCGCGCTCGAACTTGTCCGGGGTCTCGGTGTGCAGGGTCAGCAGCTTCTGGCCCTTGACGACCTTCTCGCCGATGCCTGCGTGAATCTCGATGCCCGCGGTCAGCTGCACCGGGTCCTCCTTGCGGGCGCGGCCGGCGCCCAGGCGCCAGGAGCCGACGCCGAGGGCCAGCGCATCCAGCTTGGTCAGGTAGCCGTCGCGCTCCGCGACGACCTCGTGCGTGTGCGGTGCGACCGGCAGCGGTGCGTCCGGGTCGCCGCCCTGCGCGCGGACCATGCGCTTCCACACGTCGAGCGCGCGGCCGTCGGCCAGGCGCTCCTCCACATCGGCGTCGTGGATACCGGACATCTCCAGCATCTTCCGGGCGAGTTCGCAGGTCAGCTCGGTGACGTCGGCCGGGCCGTGGCCCTCCAGCACGTCGACGGTCTCGCGGATCTCCAGCGAGTTACCAATGGTGCGGCCCAGCGGCGTGGACATGTCGGTCAGCAGGGCGCAGGTGCGAACGCCGGCGTCGTTGCCGAGGTCCACCATCGTGCGGGCCAGCTCGCGGGCGTGATCCAGGTCCTTCATGAATGCGCCGGAGCCAACCTTGACGTCCAGGACCAGGGAGTCCGCGCCTGCGGCGATCTTCTTACTCATGATCGAGCTGGCGATCAGCGGCACACAGTCAACCGTCGAGGTGATGTCGCGCAGCGCGTAGATCTTCTTGTCGGCCGGTGCCAGGCCCGAGCCCGCTGCGGCGATGACGACGCCGACGTCCTTCAGAATCTCCATCATGCGGTCGTTCGGAACGTCCACGTTGAAGCCGGGGATGGCCTCCAGCTTGTCCAGCGTGCCGCCGGTGTGGCCGAGACCGCGGCCGGAGAGCATCGGCACCGCGACGCCGTAGCTGGCCACCAGCGGGCCCAGCGGGAGCGAGAGCTTATCGCCGACGCCGCCGGTGGAGTGCTTGTCTGTGGTGACCTTGCCCAGCGAGGAGAAGTCCATGGTGTCGCCCGAGTTGATCATGGCGCGGGTCCAGTCCACGATCTCGCGGCGGTTCATGCCCTGGATGAAGATCGCCATGTTCAGCGCCGCCATCTGCTCGTCACCGACCGCGCCGCGGGTGTAGGCGTCAATCACCCACGCGATCTCCTCCGGGCTCAGCTCACCCTTGTCGCGCTTGGTGCGGATGATGTCTACTACGTCGAACTTCTCTGCCATTGTTCTCTGCTCCTTCGGATGAGTACCTAGCGAGTCGCGGTGCCGGCGCGAGGTGCCGCAGCCAGGAATTTCCTCTCAAATTCCCAGCGGCTTTGCGCCGTTTTGAAGTTCCGCGATTGGGTCTTGTAAACCCTGATATCTCCGATTATCATGGCAACTAGAACAAATGTCAATGGCAAGTTTTCCATTTGTACTCACATAAGTATTTTTGAAGATTCTAACCACGAGGGGAGTTGGCAATGTCCCAGATCTCTGACGAGCAACTGCTGGCCATGGCCTACCACATCACCGAAAACTCCTACGTCCCGTACTCCGGTTTTCCCGTCGGAGCTGCGCTTTTGCTTGACGACGGCACGGTCGTTACCGGCTGCAACGTCGAAAATGCCTCCTACGGCCTGACCATGTGCGCGGAGCGCAACGCCGTGTTCCGCATGGTTGCGGAGTATGGCCCGAACCACAAGATTGAGGCTTGCGCCATCGTTGGTCGCAAGGCCGCGCCGTGTCACCCGTGTGGTGCTTGCCGCCAGGTGCTCCACGAATTCGGGTGTAAGCGCGTCATCGTCGAATCGGAGCGGCCCGAGGTCGTGGGCGGTTCCGCGGTGGCCGAAAACGGTGGCACCGTCACGCTGGGCGCCCCCACTAGCATCGACTTCGACAAGATCCTCCCTTACGCCTTCGGTCCGGAAGACCTGTAGGCGCACGACCAATTTCCCAGCACGTTCCCAGAAAGAAGACCTAAGCCATGGAGAGACTACAAGGCTTACTCGGCATCATCCTGATCATCGGATTTGCCGTCGCCATCTCAAAGCACAAGAAGTCCATTAACTGGCGCACCCTCGGCGTCGGCCTCGCACTCCAGGCGGTCTTCGCCCTGGTCGTGCTGAAGTGGCAGCCCGGATTCGAGGCGCTCAAGAGCGTCGCCCACGCGATTCAGAAGATGATTGACTTCACCAACGAAGGTACGTCCTTCGTGTTCGGCGGTCTCTTCGACGGTACTGGTAAGAACTTCGTCTTCGTGCTCAACGTCCTGCCCGTGATCATCTTCCTCGGCGCAGTCCTCGGTGCTCTCTACTACCTGCGCGTCGTCCAGTACTTCGTCGAGTACGTCGGCTCCGCCCTGAAGTTCATCATGGGTACCTCGAAGGTTGAGTCCGTCTTCGCCGCCACTGTCATTTTCCTTGGCCAGTCTGAGGCTCCACTCGTCGTCAAGCCCTACATTCCGAAGCTGACTAAGTCTGAGCTGTTCGCCTGCATGTCGGGCGGTTTCGCGTCGGTGGCCGGCTCGACCTTGATTGGCTACTCGCTGCTGGGAGCGCCTCTGGAGTACCTGCTTGCGGCATCGGTGATGAACGCGCCGGGATCGCTGCTGATCGCGAAGACGTTCTGGCCGGAGACCGAGGAATCCACCCTCGACGCATCCGTGAAGGACGTGCGCGACACCGAGTCGAAGAACGTCATTGACGCCCTGGGTGCCGGTGCCCTCGCCGGTGGTCGTATCGCTGTTGTCGTTGCCTGTCTGCTGATTGCCTTCATCGCAGTTATTGCGATGCTCTCCGCGATGCTCGGTGGTATCGGCGGCTGGTTCGGTCAGGACAATTGGTCGCTGGAGGGCCTGTTTGGTCTGATCTTCGCCCCGATTGCGTGGCTGATTGGCGTGCCGTGGGAGAATGCGGAGCTGGTCGGTAGCTTCATTGGTCAGAAGACGATTCTGAACGAGTTCGTCGGCTACACCTCCTTCTCTGAGCACGTAGGTACCCTGGACCCGAAGTCGATCATGCTGGCAACCTTCGCGCTTGCAGGCTTTGCGAATATCTCTTCCATCGCGATCCAGATTGGTTCCTTCGGCGCGCTGTCGCCGGAGCGCCGCGGTGAGATCGCGAAGAACGGCCCGCTGGCGCTGATCGCTGGTCTGTGCACCAACCTGCTCAACGCCGCGATCGTTGGTGTGATTGCGCTGTAGGCGCTGGTATTTCCGCGCACTTACTCTGTCATGCTGCGGATGCTGCGGATGCTGCGGATGCTGCGGATGCTGATTGGCCCGCGTGTTCCTTCTGGTGGTCGAGTTTTCCATCGGGATTTCCGATGAACTCGAGCTCGGGGCACGCGGGTTTCTCTGTGCTCGGGGGGGGGGGGGGGGGGACGCGACCTGGGCTTTGG
>NZ_ULHE01000007.1 GCF_900519355.1 Corynebacterium lactis
TCCCATTCCGAACCCGGAAGCTAAGTCCACCTGCGCCGATGGTACTGCACTCGGGAGGGTGTGGGAGAGTAGGTCGCCGCCGGCTTTAAACTTGTTTGTGTGGTCGTGGTGAGTGCCGCCCCCTTTGGTGGGGTGGTGTTCACCACGACCATTTTTCTATACCCAAAATACCTTAATTTAAGTTTTCCTTCGGTTTGTAAAATAGGTAAGCGCACCCTAATATAGACGAGGTAATGGTTACCTAATTGTGGGGGCTGTGTCCGCCGCGGTTTTCCGTTCGATCCTCGAATTTTGGAGGTCGGCGGTAGTGGCGGGTGCGGGCCCCACCTCGACCGAAGGGAATTGCCTTCAATGGCTCGTACACACTCCGGCCGCATCCGTAATATCGTCGCCGCAACGGCGGCTGGCCTGTCTCTGGTTCTCGCGTCCTGCTCCACGGGTGCGGGCGCAGGAGGAGCTGCGCAGGCATCTGGCTCCGCTGAGCACGCAACCGTCACAGTGACGGATAATCACGGCGATCAGAAGATTAAGTCCCCCGTCGACAAGGTAGTCGCGACCGATAATCGCTCTTTCGAAATGCTCGATAAGTGGGGCGTCAACGTCGTCGCCGCGCCGAAGCCCATCGTTCCCTTCACGGTGACGGGCATCAAGGACAACGACAAGGTCGTGGATCTTGGCAACCACCGCGAGCCCAACCTCGAGCTCGTTGCAGCCGCGAACCCGGACCTCGTCGTCAACGGTCAGCGCTTCGCCAAGTACTACGAGGACATCAAGAAGCTGGCCCCGAACTCCGCCATCGTCGAGTTCGAGCCGCGCAAGGGCGAACCGCTCGACGCCGAGCTGAAGCGCCACGCCGCTGGTCTTGGCAAGGCGCTCGGCAAGGAGTCGGAGGCAGACAAGCTGATCGCCGACTTTGATAAGGCCCTCGAGCGCGCCAAGAAGGCGTACAACCCGAAGGTCAAGGTCATGGCCCTGAACTCCTCGGGTGGCACCCTCGGCTACGTCGCGCCGTCGGTAGGCAGGACTTTCGGCCCGCTCTTCGACCTCATCGGTATGACGCCGGCGCTGGAGGTTGCTAAGTCCTCGGATGATCACCAGGGCGATGAGATTTCCGTCGAGGCCATCGCCAAGGCGAACCCGGACTTCATCATGGTCCTCGACCGCGACGCGGGCACCTCCGTGCGCGGCACCTCTGAGTACCGCTCGGCGCAGTCCGTCGTGGAGGAGGCCGCCCCGCTGAAGAACGTGAAGGCGGTCAAGGAGGGCAAGATCTACTATGCCCCGGAGGACACCTACACCAACGAGTCGATCATCACCTACACCGAAATTCTCAATTCGCTCGCCGACGCGTTCGAGCAGGCCTAGCCAGCCTTAGCCTCACCCATGAATAAGCTTTTCGACGTCAAACTCGGTCTCGGGGTCGCCTTCGTGGTGGCCCTTTTGGCCGTCTCGCTCTTTGTCGGCCAGTACGACATCCTCGGCGCCGAGGATGGCTGGGCAATGTTCGGGATTACCCGCGTGCCCCGCACTGTCGCGCTGGTCCTCTCCGGCGCGGCCATGGCCATGTGTGGCCTGGTCATGCAGTTGCTCACCCACAACAAGTTCGTCGAGCCGACGACCACGGGCACGACGGAATGGGCGGGCCTCGGCCTGATCTTTGTTATGTACTTCTTCCCGTCGGCCTCGATTCTGGGGCGGATGGGCGGCGCCATCATCTTCGCCTTCATCGGCACCGTGGTCTTCTTCCTGTTCCTGCGTCGCGTGAGCCTGAAGTCCAGCCTCGTCGTGCCGATCGTGGGCATCATGCTCGGCGCGGTCGTCAGCTCCGTGTCCACGTTTTTCGCGCTGCAGACCAACATGCTGCAGTCGCTCGGCGTGTGGTTCTCGGGCTCGTTCACGGACGTCTACAAGGGACAGTACGAGTTCCTGTGGCTGGTCGTTGCCATCGTCGTGGTGGTGTTTATCTTCAGCGACCGCCTCACCGTCGCGGGGCTGGGCAAGGACATCGCCACCAACGTGGGCGTGAACTACAACCAGATCGTTTTCCTCGGCACCGGGCTGATCGCGATTGCGACGGGCCTGGTCACCGTGGTGGTCGGCAACCTGCCCTTCCTGGGCCTGGTGGTGCCGAACATCGTCTCCATGTTCCGCGGCGACGACCTGCGCTCCAACCTCCCGTGGGTCTGCCTCGTCGGCATCGCGGTAGTCACCATTGCGGACATCCTGGGCCGGGTGATTATCGCCCCCTTCGAGGTCCCGGTCTCCGTGATCCTCGGGATCATGGGCGCGGCCGTGTTCGTCTACCTCATCGTGAGGAGGCGTCGTGTTTAGGCAGATTCGTGGCCGGGGGACCGAGCCGTCGGCAAGCGCGGCGGCGACGGCGTCGTTTAGCGGGGAGCGGGCGGCGAGGCGCTACTGGGTGATACTCGCGGTGCTGGCGGTGCTCGCGGTGGGCTTCACGGCGGGGCTGCTCGCGTGGGGCAACCCGCTGCCGTTCGGGACCGACGGGTTCTGGCTGATCGCGCGCAGGCGTGCCGACGCCATCATTGCGATGATGATCGTTGCGTGTGCCCAGGCGATCGCGACGGTTGCTTTCCAGTCGATTGCGAATAACCGCATCATTACGCCGTCGATTATGGGCTTCGAGGCACTATACGTGGCGATTAGTACCTCGGCGGTGTACTTCTTCGGCGTGACGGGGCTGGCGCAGGCGGGGTCGCTGGGAGCCTTCGTGTTCCAGTTGGCGCTGATGATCGGGCTGTCGCTGGTGCTCTACACGTGGCTGCTCACGGGTCGCGGGGCGGACATGCAAAGCATGCTGCTGGTCGGCATCGTGATCGGCGGCGGGCTGGCGTCGCTGTCGACGTTCATGCAGCGGCTGCTGACACCGTCGGAGTTTGACCTGCTGACGGCGCGGCTGTTCGGTTCGGTCAACAATGCGGACCCGGAGTTCTTCCCGGTCGCGGTGCCGCTGGTGCTGGTGGCGGCCGGCGTAATCCTGGCGCGCTCGCGGGTGCTCAACGTGATGGCGCTGGGGCGCGAGGTGTCGACGGGACTCGGCGTGAACTACCAGCGCTCGTCGATCCTGATTCTGGTGTGCGTCGCGGTGCTGATGGCCGTGTCGACCGCGATGGTCGGCCCGATGACCTTCCTGGGCTTCCTGGTCGCGACGATTGCGTACCAGGCGGCCGATACGTTCGACCATCGTTTCGTACTGCCGATGGCGGCGCTGATCGGCTACGTGACGCTCGCCGGCGCATATTTCGTGCTCAACCACGTCTTTTACACGCAGGGCGTGGTGTCCATCATCATCGAGCTGGTCGGCGGTTCGATTTTCCTCTACGTCGTGTTGAAGAAGGGACGGCTATGATTCGCCTCGAAAACGTCCGCAAGGCCTACACCAGCGAGGTCGAGATCGGGCCGGTCAACCTGGAGATTCCGAACGATTCAATCACCGCGCTGATCGGGCCGAACGGCGCGGGCAAGTCCACGCTCTTGACCATGATTGGGCGCCTCCTCGGCGTCGACGCCGGCACCATCAATGTGGGGCCTTACGACGTCGGCGTTGCCAAGTCCAAGGACCTCGCGAAGGTGCTGTCGATCCTGCGGCAGGACAACCACTTCGTCACACGCCTGACGGTGCGGCAGCTGGTCAGCTTCGGCCGGTTCCCGTACAGCCAGGGGCGCCTGACCGCGGAGGACGAGGAGATCATCTCCCGCTACATCGAGTTTTTGAACCTGACCGAGTTGCAGGGCCGCTACTTGGACGAGCTCTCCGGCGGGCAGCGGCAGCGTGCCTACGTCGCGATGGTGCTGTGCCAGGAGACCGAGTACGTGCTGCTGGACGAGCCGCTGAACAATCTGGACATCTCGCATTCGGTGGACATCATGGCGCACCTGCGCACCGCGGTGCGGGAGATGGGCCGCACGATGGTGGTGGTGCTCCACGACATCAACTTCGCGGCCCGCTACGCCGACTACATCTGCGCGGTCAAGGACGGCCAGATCGTCGAGCACGGCCCGACCGCGGAGTTGATGCGCTCGGAGGTGCTCAGCCCGATCTTCGGCACGCAGATTGACATCGTCGAAGGCCCGCACGGCCCGGTGGCCTGCTACGGGTCCTAGCCGGGTAAACTCAACGCCCATGACTATTACCGCTGCAGTTGACGGTTCCGCCCTCCATAACCCGGGCCCGGCCGGTTGGTGCTGGTACATCGACGACGGCTGCTGGGCCGCCGGTGGCTGGAAGGAAGGCACCAACAACCGCGGCGAGCTGACCGCGCTGGCCGAGCTGCTGCGCGCCACCGCCCACATCGCGGACGAGCCGCTGTTCGTGCTCTGCGACTCCCAGTACGTCATCAACTCGGTGACCAAGTGGATGCCGGGCTGGAAGCGCAAGGGGTGGAAGAAGCGCGACGGCAAGCCGGTGCTCAACGTCGATATTCTCAAGGACATTGACGCGCTGCTGGTCGGCCGCAATGTTCACCTGGAGTGGGTCAAGGGGCACTCCGGCCACGACATGAACGAGGCCGCCGACGACCGCGCCCGCGCCGCCGCCACCGCCTACCAGAAGGGCACCGCGGTTCCGCACGGGCCGGGCTTCGGTTCCGGTGTCGGCGCAGGTCACGGCGCTGCCTCGGCTTCCACCCCGAGCTCCGCAGTACCCTCGAGCCCAATCCGTGGCATGGAGCAGGCGCCGGCTCAGCCGTCTCAGCCCGCGCCGCAGCAGGGCCTTTTCGATTTTGATACCCCCGCCGAGCCCGTCTCCCCGGACAAACTCGCCCGCCAGGCGCTGACCACCCTCCGCCGCGCCGCCGCCCGCGCAGATCAGGGCAGCGACCGGGTCCTGCGCTCCCTGCTTGCCGACGCCGTCACCGACGGCTCGGTAATGGAGGTCGCGGGGGAGTTGCCGTCGGCAAGCGAGGAGATCTCGGTCGCGGGCGATACGGCGGTGGCGCTGCTGCGTGGCGAGGGCTGGACCGCGATGGCGGCGTGGAGCCTCGCGCCGGAAGTGAAGTTGGTCGGCTGGCATCTTCGCCGGTAGGCTAAAGGTTTGGCTATCGGGCAGGTGCCGCTGTAGTCCGGCGTTGCTGGTAGCCTGAGTAGTCGTAAATTGGTCGCGGCAGGAATTCTGGTCGCGGGCGCATTTTTCCCATTTCAATCACTTTTTTAAGGAGCTCCGACTTACATGGCTGAGCACGAGGGTCCCCGTTCCGGCGAAGGCCGAGGAAACCGCGGCAACCACGGGTCTAACCGTCCGCACGGGCGCGGAGAAGGCGGCTTTAAGGGCCGCGGCCGTTCCGGCGGCGGTAACAGGGGCTCCCAGGGCTCGCGCGGGTTCCGCCGGGATGACCGCGAGGGCCGCGATGGTGACGAGCGCCGTGGCGGCCGCGGCTTCCGCGGCAACGGCAACGGTGGCCAGGGCGGCAACGGCGGCCGTGGTGGTCGTCGCTTCAACCGTGATGATCGCCGGGACGACCGTCGCGATGACCGCAACGGTGAGCGCGGCAACGGCGAGCGCGGTGAGCGCCGCTTCGACCGCGACGACCGTCGCGGCGGCTTCGGCGGACGTGGCGGGCACGGCGGCCAGGGCGGACGTGGCGGCGATCGTCGTCGCTCCAACCGTGGCGGCCGTTTCCAGGACGAGAAGCGTACGCACCGCACCGGCCCGCAGCGCCCGGGCTTCCGCGAGGAGCGCATCGAGGCCCGCAAGAACGAGCCGTCGATTCCGGACGACGTGCGCGCAGACGAGCTCGATCCGAGCGTGCGCCAGGACCTGAAGTCGCTGGCTAAGGACAACGCGGACATGGTCGCGCGCCACATGATTATGGCCGCGATGCTGCTGTCGGAGGACCCGAAGCAGGCGTTGGCCCACGCCCGCGCCGCGAAGGACCGCGCTGGCCGCGTCGGCGTCGTCCGCGAGACCGCGGGCGTGACCGCGTACCACGCCGGCGAGTGGAAGGAAGCTCTGGCGGAGCTGCGCGCGGCTCGCCGTATCTCCGGCGGCCCGGGCCTGCTGGCCGTCATGGCCGACTGTGAGCGCGGCCTCGGCCGCCCGGAGAAGGCCATCGAGCTGGGGCGCTCCGAGGAGGCCAGCCAGCTCGACGCCGAGACCAAGACGGAGCTCGCCATCGTCGTCGCTGGTGCACGCCGCGACCTGGGCCAGATCGACGAGGCCATCACCGAGCTGGAGACCCAGGACCTGAACCCGGAGCGCGAGGACTTCGAGGCCGCGCGCCTGTTCTACGCCTACGCCGACGCGCTGGCTGCCGCCGGGCGTAGCGACGAGGCGAAGACCTGGTTCACCCGCAGCGCCAAGATTGACGAGGACGAGTTGCTCGATGCCCGTGAGCGCATCGAGGAGCTTGGCTAGAACCTGGAATTTCTGCCGCACATTTTCACCGAATCCGCGAAATGCTTCAATGCTGAATAAGGACCGCTGACCCATGGCAACTGTCGCCTCTTCTTTTGATGCCGCTCTGCTCGACCTCGACGGAACGATTTACGAGGGTGGCGCCCCCATCCCGGGCGCGCTGGAGGGGCTGACGGAGGCGAAGCTGCCGATGGTGTTCATCACCAACAACGCCTCGCGCGCGCCGCAGGTCGTGGCGGACCAGCTCAATTCCCTGGGCTACGAGGTCTCGGCGGATGACGTGATGACCTCCGCGCAGGCCGCAATTGCCATGGCCGCGGACATTATCCCGGATGGCTCGAACGTGTATGTTCTGGGCGCGGAGTCCTTTAAGCAGCTGGCTCGAGACGCCGGGTACACGGTCGTCGATTCGGCCGACGACGCCCCGGCCGCCGTCTTCCATGGCCTGAACCGCGAGATGACCTGGAACGACATCTCCGAGGCGGCTCTCGCCATCTCTCGCGGCGCGCGCTACCTCGCCTCCAACCTGGACACCACGCTTCCCGACGAGCGGGGCTTCCTCGTCGGCAATGGTTCCATCGCGGCGGCAATCACCACGACCACCGGCGTGGAGCCTCTCAGCGCCGGCAAGCCGAAGCCCCCGATGTTCTGGAAGGCCGCGGAGAAGATCGGAGCTAAGCGCCCTGTCGCCATCGGCGACCGCCTGGACACCGACATCGCGGGCGGAAACGCCGCGAACTTTGAGACGTTCATGGTGGTCACGGGTGTGTCCACGCACATGGACGTCGTCCGCGCCGAGCCAGCGCACCGCCCGACCCTGATTGGCGCCGACATGACGGCGCTGAACCGCGAGGTCTCCCACGCGCAGCCCGGCCCGCAGGCTGGACTCAGCGCGCGTTTCGACGACGAGGACCCGTCCGTCGTGGTGCTCTCCGGCGGCGATGCCTCGGATCCGCGCATATCCGACCCGGCGGAGGCGGCCGTCGCCGCTCTCTTGACCGTTGCCGGGCTGGTGTGGGCGTCGGAAAGCGGGAAGGACCAGGCTGTGGAGGTCTCGCAGGTGCGCGCCGAGGGGCCGGAAGCTGCGGTGGCGCTGGGCGCGTGGAGGCTGTAGAAGATGAGTGACGGACGGCCGACGCCCGGCGGGATGCCCGGAAGGCGCCCTGGGGCGAACCTGGGTCCGAAGCCGGGCGGAATGCCCAGCCCGGTGCCCAGCCCTGCGGCGATGCCGGGGGCGAAGACGGTGGACCCGGAGGAGGTGCGCGCCGCGGTGGCGGACGTGCTCTCGCAGCCGGCGCCGACTCCGGCCGACCGCGTCGCGCAGTTCGAGCGGGCGCACGAGATTTTGGATGAGGCTTTGAGCTCTGCGCGCAGAGGAGGGAAGTAAGTGGCGAAGGGAACACCGAAGCGCCGCCTGGACGCGGAGCTGGTGCGTCGCAAGATTGCCCGCTCCCGCGAGGCCGCGGTGCAGATGATTAAAGCGGGCCGCGTGGAGGTCGGCGGTTTCGCCGCGACGAAGCCCGCGACTGCGGTGACGGGTGATGTGTCGATTCGCGTCACCGGCGTCGAGGAGGACGATAACTGGGCCTCCCGTGGTGCGCACAAGCTGCTCGGCGCCCTGGAGGCCTTCGAGCCGGAGGGCCTGGACATTTCTGGCCGCCGCGTGCTCGACGCCGGCGCCTCCACCGGCGGGTTTACCGACGTGTGCCTGCGCCGCGATGTGGAGAAGGTCTACGCCGTGGACGTCGGGTACGGGCAGTTGGTGTGGCGCCTGCAGGACGATCCGCGGGTGATGGTGCTCGACCGCACGAACGTGCGCAACCTGACGCCCGAGATTCTCGGCGGCACCGCCGACCTGATGGTGGGCGACCTGTCGTTTATCTCCCTGAACCTGGTGCTCCCGGCGAGCGTGTCCTGCATGGATGACGGCGCCGACCTGCTGCCGATGGTCAAACCGCAGTTCGAGGTGGGCAAGGAGCGTCTCGGCCACGGCGGCGTCGTGCGCAGCGATGAGCTGCGCCGCGAGGTCGTCACCGAGGTGGCGAATAACGCCCGCAAGCTGGGCCTGTCCTTCCGCGGCGCGGTGGCGAGCCCGCTGCCGGGGCCGTCCGGCAACGTCGAGTTCTTCCTGTGGCTGGTCAAGGACGGCGGCGCCACTGATCCCGGAGACGAGGCCGTCGCCGAGGCGATTGCGCGGGCAGTTGAGGAGGGGCCGAAGCCATGAGCGAGACCGTGAGTAACCCTGCTAGCTTGATCTCCGCGGACGACAAGAAGACACAGGCCGGCAAGCGCGAGATCCTGCTGGTCCCGCACACCGGCCGCAGCGCGAACCTGGAGATGGCCGCCGAGGCCGCCGAGCTGCTTCAGGACGCGGGCATCGAGGTCCGTGTGCTGGCGGGCAAGAACCCCGAGGCTCTGGCGGCGCACCCGGTGCTGGGCAAGTACAAGCGCTACTGGCACTCGCCGCAGGCCGCGGCCGGCTGCGAGCTGGTTCTGGTCCTTGGCGGCGACGGCACCTTCCTGCGCGCCGCCGACATCGCGCATTCGGCCGACCTGCCGGTGCTCGGCATCAACATGGGGCACGTGGGCTTCCTCGCGGAGTGGGAACAGGAGTCCATGACCGAGGCCATCGGCCGCGTCATCGAACGCGACTGGTGGATCGAGGATCGCATGACCATCCGCGCGACCGTGCGCGACACCACCGGCCGCGTGATTGGCACGGGCTGGGCGCTCAACGAGGTCAGCATCGAAAACGTTAACCGTCGCGGCGTCCTGGACGTTGTCCTGGAGGTCGACGGCCGCCCCGTGTCCTCCTACGGCTGCGACGGCGTGCTGGTGTCGACCCCGACCGGCTCGACTGCCTACGCGTTTTCCGCGGGCGGGCCGGTGCTGTGGCCCGAGCTGGACGCGATGCTGGTCGTGCCCAACAACGCCCACGCGCTCTTCGACCGCCCGATGGTCATTTCGCCGCACTCGACCATCGCCATCGAGACCAATCCCGACACCGCCGATGCCGTCGCCGTGCTTGACGGCTTCCGCCCGATCGCGATGCCGCCGGGGTGCCGCATCGAGATCTCGCGCGGCGCGCAGCCGGTGCGCTGGGTCCGCCTGGACCGCCAGCCCTTCGCCGACCGCCTCGTGCACAAGTTCCGCTTGCCGACGACCGGTTGGCGCGGCCCCGCCGGAGAGCTGGATTAAGGGGGCTAAAATGCTCAGCGAGATTTCCATTCGTGACCTCGGCGTCATCCCGGACGCCGTCGTCGAGTTCTCCCCGGGCCTGACGGTCCTGACCGGCGAGACCGGCGCGGGAAAGACCATGGTGGTCACCAGCCTGAAGCTGCTCTGCGGCGCGCGTGCCGACGCCGGCCGGGTGCGCACCGGCGCGGAGAAAGCTGTGGTCGAGGGACGCGTCGGCACCGAGTCGCTGTCGGCCGACGAGGTCGCGGCCATCGACGCCGCCGTCGCTGAGCTCGGCGGCGAGCGCGACGAGAACGACGAGTACCTGCTGGCCAGGCAGGTTTCTGCCAAGGGGCGCTCGAAGGCGTGGGTCGGCGGGCGCGTGGCGTCTGCTGCGGCCCTGGCCGATGTGTCGACCAGCCTCATTGCCATCCACGGCCAAAACGACCAGCTGCGCTTGCACAACGCCGACGAGCAGCGCGCGGCCATCGACCGCATGGACGCCGAACGCATCGCGCCGATCCTGCAGACTTACCGAGAGCAGCGCTCCACCTGGCGTTCCCTGGTCAAGGAGCTGGAGGAGAAGACCTCCAAGCGTCGGGAGCTGGCTATGCGTGCCGATCAGCTCTCCTTTGCCGTCGAGGAGATCGACGGCGTCTCTCCGGAGCCGGAGGAGGACGTCACGCTCGCGGCGCAGATTCGCAGGCTCCAGGACCTTGACGGCCTGCGGGATGCGGCCGTCACGGCGCTGGCGTCGATTGATGGCGCTTCGGCGCTGGAGACCGTGGGGGCGTCGGCAAGCGATGGCGACGGCCAGGAGGGCGCGGCGGAGCTGCTGGGTGCGGCGGCGGCCGAGCTCGGCGGCACGAGCGACGAGGAGCTGCGCGGCTTCGGCGAGCAGTTGCGGGCGCTGACGGCGGAGCTGTCGGAGGTCTCGGCGGGGCTGGGGAGTTTCCTGGCCTCGCTGCCGGAGGAGACGGACTCGCTGGATGCGCTGATGCAGCGGCAGGCCGAGATTAAGAACCTGACCCGCAAGTACGCGCCGGATATTGCGGGCGTGCTGGCGTGGCGCGACAAGGCGGAGCGCAAGCTCGCGACGCTGGACGTCTCGGGCGAGGCGTTGGACAAGCTCGCGGCTGACATTGCGGCGGCGGAGAAGAAGTTGGCGGCCACGGCGGCGAAGCTGACGAAGGCCCGCAAAGCCGCGGCGAAGCGGCTGGAGAAGGCCGTGACCGCGGAGCTGCGGGGCCTGGCGATGCCGCACACCTCGCTGGTGGTGGCGTTCCATGAGCAAGACGCGGGGAAGGCCGCGGGCAAAAGCGCGCAGGCTGGGCAAGCCAAGCCGAACTTCGGCCCGGCCGGCGCGGACGACATCGAGTTCCTGCTCTCGGCGCACGAGGGCGCGACCCCGAGGCCGCTGGCGTCGAGCGCGTCCGGCGGCGAGCTCTCGCGCATCATGCTGGCGCTTGAGGTTGTGCTGGCGCAGGGCCAGTCCGGGCACACGATGGTTTTCGACGAGGTCGACGCGGGCGTCGGCGGGCGCGCGGCGGTGGAGATCGGCAAGCGCTTGAAGGCCCTGGCGGCGAATAACCAGGTCATCGTGGTCACTCACTTGCCGCAGGTGGCGGCGTTCGCGGATACGCACCTGGTGGTGAGCAAGGACGCGCAGTCCGGCGCGGTGTCCTCGGAGGTGCGCAGCCTGGGTGATGAGGAACGCATCGACGAGCTGGCCCGCATGATGGCGGGTCTGGACGATTCCGACTCGGGACGCGCGCACGCGCAGGATCTTCTGGACCAAGCTCGGCGCGCCTTCACCAGCAAGTAGCAGCGCTTATGTTTCACTAGTGCCCATGAGTCTGTTCTCCAGGAACGCAGAAGATCTTCCAGGCATTAGTGGCACCGTTCGCGATGGTTCTCGCCGCGAGCGGGCCTTGAAGCGCATGTCGGCTGGCGACATTGTGGTCATCGACGCGCCCGACATTTCGCGCCCGCTGGCACAGCAGCTTATCGACGCCGAGGTGGCCGCCGTGATTAACACCGGCGCGTTCACCACCGGCTTCGTGCCGAACTACGGCCCGCACATGCTGCTCAATGCCGACATTGCGATGGTCGAGAATGCCGGATCTGAGGCCTTTGACAAGTTGAAGGACGGCAAGGTCGGTCGCCTGCACGAGGGCAAGCTCTACTACGGCGATCGCCGCGTCGCCGCCGGTGACGTCGTCGACGAGGCTGCCCTGGAGGCCAGCTTCGACGAGGCGAACGCCAATATGGTCGACCGCCTGGAGGCCCTGTCCGGCAACCTGGTGGAGTTTGCGAAGACCGAGTCGCCTCTCTACATCGATGGCCTGGGCATTCCGAACGAGTCCGAGCCGCTGCACGGCCGCAAGGTTGTCGTCGTAAGCCCCGGCGAAGGCCACAAGGAGACCCTGGAGGAGCTGAAGAACTTCATCCGCGAGTACGAGCCGCTGCTGATTGGCGTGGACTCCGGCGCGGACACCCTCTTTGAGATGAAGTACGGCCGGACTACATCATCGGTGACCCGGAGGGTATTAACTCGGAGGCCCTGCGCAGCGCCGGTTGCGTGATCCTGCCGGCCGACCCGGACGGTCACGCCCCTGGCTTGGAGCGCATCCAGGACCTGGGCATCGGCGCCACGACCTTCCCGGCGCTGTCCGATTCCGCGACCGACCTGGCGCTGGTCTTCGCCGCGCATCACGAGGCCAAGATGGTGGTCTCGGTTGGCGCTCCGCACTCGCTGGACAGCATTTACCACGAGGCCGACCAGCGCGGCGTGCCGTCGGCGCTGCTGTCTCGTCTGAAGGTGGGCGACCGCCTGGTCGACGGCAAGCTGGTCGCCGACCTCTACCAGATCAACGGCCGCGGCTTCGGCATCGCGTGGGCCATCCTGGCGATCTTCGTGGCTCTGGCCGTGATCTTCGCGATCGCGGGCACCTCGGGCGACGGCTCGGTTGCCGAGAATCTGATTGATACCTGGAACTCCATCGCGCTGTGGTTCCAGGGGCTGTTTAAGTAGCGGCCTGTTTTACGTAGTTTTTCGACAAGTTGGGGTGTGAGTGGCAATGGCGAAGAGGCGCAGCGGTAAGTTCACGGCTGGCGTGACGGGAGCGGCCCTCGGCGTGGCCGCGGGTGCCGCGCTGGGTGCGTACGTGCTGAACCCGGCTGGTGCGGGCATCGACTTCGGTGGTTCCGCCGCCGCCGAGCGCGACGCCGCCGTAGCCCGCGCCGATGCGCAGGAGGCGCGCGTGGGCGAGGCCAACCGCATCCTCGAGCCCGTCGTGGGCGAGGTGGTCAAGGATTCGCTTGCCGACGTCCCGGTCCTCGTCGTTGCAGCTCCCGATGCGACGGATGAACAGTTGAAGGGCGTCGCCGAGACCCTGAAGGCCGCGGGCGCGCCGGACGCTGGCGTGTTGAAGTTGACGGACAAGTTCCTGTCGGCATCCGGTGCGGACGAGCTGAAGGACACGGTGACGACGTCCCTGCCGACCAACGTGAAGTTGGATACCGAACGTAGGGACCCCGGCCGTCAGGCCGGTCAGGCGCTGGCGCCGGTGCTGGAGCTGGGCAAGGATGGCGGGGAGCAGGCCAGCGCCGCCGACCGAAAGCTGCTGCTAGAGGCCCTGAAGGGCGCTGGTTTTGTGGACTACAAGGAGGGCACGCTGCGGCCGCCGGCGCGATTGTGATTGTGGGGGAGAAGGGGACTCTCAAGGCTGCGGGCGATGGTGAGTCCGAGGGCGCTGCCGTGTCGAAGGATCAGGCGGAGTTCGGCGCGACGATCGTTGCGGACCTCGCGACCGCGCTAGCGGAGGGCTTCGGGCAGGCTGACACGAGCGGGCATGTCGTGGTGGCGACCGACGGCGCCGATACGGGCGCGATTGCCACGCTGGATTCCCGCGGTGGCGCTTCTAACGGGGTGGGCCGCGTGCGTGCGATCTCCGACGCGGCTGGCCGGATTGGGCTGGTCAGGGATTTGAAGGGGTAGGAATGTCGGATAGAAAGCGCGCTGAATCCATCAGACGGTTCGAGCGGCGTATGGAACGCCACGCCAACAGGTCAAGTTGGAAAGATGAATACGCTATTATTGGCGAGGACTCCTGGGGTAACGACTACCTGGGCCGTGAGGGCGGGGAGCGTTCGGTGCGCGCCAGCCGTGGTGGCAGGGCGGATGGGAACCGGCGGCGGTAGGGGTAACCCTTTTCGGCGGGGTAGTTAACTCGTGCGGACGAAAACCGAACATCTAAATAATGGCTTGAGAAGTGTTCATAATCGGTTGATTTTGGCACTGCACTTGCTGAGGGAATTTATTTATGAATAAGCAAGAACTGGCCAACCGCATTTGGGAGTCGGCCAACAATATGCGCTCCAAGATTGAAGCCAATGAGTATAAGGATTATATTCTGGGCTTCATTTTTTATAAGTTCCTTTCTGATCAGGTTGAGCAGTTCATGTATCGGAATGATGCTGAGCCTGATGATCTCCCCGAGGCACTGGTTGAGTCGGACCATGATGTTGTTGCGATGGTGCGTAACAACCTGGGGTATTTCCTTACCTATGAGAACCTGTATTCCACGTGGCGTGATATGGGTAATGATTTTTCCATTGCGCATGTGCGTGAGGGTTTGGCTACGTTTAAGCGCAATATCGCCCCGGAGCGTAAGCATGTGTTCGAGGATATTTTGAACACGCTTGAGACGGGCCTTTCTAAGTTGGGTAACACGGATACGGCCCGTACTGGTGCTATCAAGAAGTTGCTGGCGCTTATCGACGATATCCCGACCGACGGCAAGCAGGGCTATGACGTCCTGGGCTTTATTTATGAGTACTTGATTGAAAAGTTTGCGGCGAATGCGGGTAAGAAGGCTGGCGAGTTTTACACTCCGCATGAGGTTTCTCTTATTATGAGCCGCATTATTGCTGAGCATTTGCAGGGCCGTGAGGAAATTCAGATTTATGACCCCACGTCTGGTTCTGGCTCGCTGCTGCTTAACATTGGCCAGGCTGTGGCTAGACACATGGGTGATCCGGATCGGATTAAGTATTATGCCCAGGAGCTGCGCGAGAACACCTACAACCTCACCCGTATGAATTTGGTGATGCGTGGTGTGAAGGCCGATAACATTGTGGCCCGTAATGGTGACAGTTTGGAACATGACTGGCCGATGTTTGATGAGAGCGATCCGGTGCAAACCTACCAGCCGCTCTATGTGGATGCTGTGGTGTCTAACCCGCCGTATTCGCAGAAGTGGGAGCCGGAAGGCAATGAGGCTGATCCGCGTTTCTCACGGTTTGGTCTGGCCCCTAAGACTAAGGCGGATTACGCTTTCTTGCTTCACGAGCTGTTCCACATTAAGCCTGATGGCATCCTGGCTATTGTTTTGCCGCATGGTGTGTTGTTCCGTGGTGGTTCTGAGGCTGAGATCCGCCGCAACCTCATTGAGTCGAATCATATCGACGCGGTGATTGGCTTGCCGTCTAGCATTTTCTACGGCACTGGTATCGCTACCATCATTATGGTGCTTAAGCAGCAGCGTGATCGTGATGATGTGCTGTTTATTGATGCTTCCCAGGGGTTTGTTAAGCAGGGCAAGTTTAATCATCTGCGTGCCCGTGACATTCAGCGCATTGTTGATACTGTGAGCAACCGTGAGGATGTGACGCATTTTGCCAAGGTTGTTAGCCGCGAGGAGATCCGCGCTAATGATTACAACCTGAACATTCCGCGTTATGTGTCGGCTACGTTGCCGCCGGAGCCGGTGGATTTATACGCCACCATGTATGGCGGTATCCCCGTTGCTGAAATTGATGCTTTGGGGAATTTCTGGTCTGCTTTGCCTGGTTTGCGTGAAGCCTTGTTTACGGAGCATGCCAATGGCTACGCGGAATTGAATACTGATGATTTGCCTAAGACTATTGATGCTCACCCTGCTGCCCAGATGTTGCGTGAGCAGGTAGGCGCAGCTCTGGCAGGCCTTCCTGAGAAGTTGCATGAGCTGTTGGTGGAAAACGCTACGCAGGTGCCGCTGCTCCAGACTGAGGATCAGCTCAAGGCGGACCTGTTTTCTAGGCTCGGTTCCGTTGCGCTTGTGGATGCTTATCAGGGCTATCAGATTCTCCATGAAAGCTGGTCCACCACTGCTAATGATTTGGAAATTATTCAGTCTGAGGGCTTAGGCGCGGTGCGGGTGAATGATCCTGTGATGAAGTGGAAAACCAAGGACAAGAAGAAGGTGTATGTCCAGGTTGGTTGGGAGGGGCGCATTGCCCCTAACGATTTGGTGCAGTCTTTGTACTTGACGCAGCTGAAAGAGCAGGTAGCGCAGCTTGGCCGTGATGCTGATACTGCCATTTCGGAGTTGGCGCAGCTTATTGAGGGTTTGAGCGAGGAGGATAAGACTGACCTTGCGGAGGTGCTTAACGATAAGCAGGATGCTTTTAAGAAACCTGAACTGAACAGGGCCGTCAGGGATCTGCCGAAGCTGGCAAGGGGCGAATCCTGGCCGGAGGGTAGTACTGAGGCGATCATGATAGGTGCGCAAAGCCTTATGGCTCAGCGCGACAAGTTCAAGAAGTTGCTTAAGACCGCCCAGCAGAAGTTGGAGGATGATACTTTCGCCACCATTGAAGCGCTTAACGACGCCCAGGTGGATGAGCTGCTCACCTCTAAGTGGGTAACGGCACTGATGGAAGAGCTCAACAGCATTCCGGCTCATGCCCTCACCAGCCTTGCTACCCGTGTCCAAGCATTGCACGATAAGTATGCGGTAGCTCTAACTGGCCTTGATGAGCAGATTCACGACACCGAGCGTGAACTTGCAGGCCTGTTGGGCGGCCTTACCGGCAATACTGCGGATATGCAGGCAGTAGCCGCACTTCAAGGGCTACTAGGTGGTGGCCGCGATGCCTAAACACAACGTGCCTGCCCTGCGGGTGGAGGGCTTCGAAGCGGAGTGGGAGTCAACAACTTTCGAGAAACTCAGCGGAAGAACCTACGGTGGAGGTACTCCGTCCAGCGATAAGCCTAGTTATTGGGCTGGAGACATTCCGTGGATTCAGTCTTCCGACGTCGCGGAGCATGACATCAGTCCGGTTGTTCCCCGTAGATACATCACCAAGGAGGCTGTGTCACGTTCTGCTGCGACGGAGATTCCCGCAGGATCAGTTGCGGTCGTTACGCGTGTTGGTGTCGGAAAAGTCTCTTTCATGCCCTTTCCGTACGCCTCTAGTCAAGACTTTGTTTCACTATCGGATTTGTCTGGGCACCCTGAATACATTGCTCTCACTGTCAAAAGGCGGATGGAGGAACTCGCTGACCAGTTGCAGGGCAGCACGATTAAAGGTATTACGAAGGCTGATTTGCTCAATCAAGCAGTCTACTTTCCTCCTGCCCTAGAAGAGCAGCAGGCCATCGGCGAGATCTTCACCAAGCTCGACACTGCCATCGACCAGCACACCAAGAAGCACACGTCGCTGCAGCAAGCCAAGACTGCGCTCATGCAGCGCATGTTCCCGCAGGAGGGCCAGTCCGTGCCGGAGCTCCGACTGGACGGCTTCGATGGAGAGTGGACTTCTAAACGATTATATGAACTTGCCAAAGTCATAGATAGCGCTCGGATACATAACTCACTATGGACATCTGGTGGTATCCGATATGTTCGTTCGAGTGACGTTAGAACCGGTTTTCGACATTGCAATTTGTATATCTCGCAAGAGACCTTTGACCGCTATTCTCGTATGACTGGTTTTCCTAAGAGAGGCGATGTTTTATTCACTAGCGGTGGAGAAATCGGCATACCTCACTATTACGACTCTGATGAGCCAATTTATTTACAAGGTGGTGCCGTCCTTAATATCGTAACCTCGGAATCTGCGGAACTTGATGGAAGATTTCTTACGGTCTTATTCCAGACTGAAGCCGTACGTGAATACATCACTGCTGCTAGCACCGGAGGTACCATTAAGCACTTTGTTGTCGGCCCTGCGAGAGAAATACCTGTCGTATTCCCACCTACCCTCGAAGAGCAGCAGGCCATTGGTGCGGTGTTCACCAACGTCGACAAGCTAATTGCTGCTGAGGCCGCGTACATCACCAACCTCAAGCAAGCCAAAACAGCGCTGCTACAACGAATGTTTGTTTAGGAGGAGACCACCCCATCATGGCTACACCTTTTAGCTCTGAGGCCGAGTTCGAGAAGGCACTCATCGATATGCTCACCCGCCATGGTTGGGGTGAAGTAATCCACTGCCCAGATGAACAGCAACTCATTGACAACTGGGCAAAGATTCTCTTTGACAACAACCGCGGCCGCGACCAGCTAGGCGACATACCGCTCACCGCGGGTGAGATGGCCCAAATCATCGAGCAAATCAACGAATTGCGCACACCATTAGCACTCAACGAGTTCATCAACGGGCGCACAGTCACCATCACCCGCGACGCACCGCAAGCCCACAACTTTGGCGTCGAAATCAGCCTAAAAATCTACGACCGCCTCGAAATCGCCGGCGGACAATCCCGCTACCAAATCGCAGTCCAACCACGCTTCAAAACCGCCGACGAGCTACTACCCGCCCGGCGTGGCGACGTCATGCTGCTCATCAACGGCATGCCCGTCTTCCACATCGAACTCAAACGCACCGGTGTACCCGTCTCACAAGCAGCAAACCAGATTGCCAAATACGCGCACGAGGGCGTGTACCAAGGGCTGTTTTCCCTCGTTCAGATCTTTGTAGCCATGACGCCGGAAGAGTCGCAGTACTTTGCCAACCCCGGCACAGGAAAATTCAACCCTGACTACTTCTTCCACTGGGCCGACTTCAACAACGAGCCGATCAATGAGTGGAACGAAGTTACCCGCAGGCTGCTATCCATCCCCATGGCACACCAGCTCATTGGCTTCTACACAGTTGCTGACCGGGCCTCCGGGAACCTGCTGGCAATGCGCTCGTACCAGTACTACGCGGCCTCACGCATTGCGGACCAAGTAGACCGCCACGACTGGGACAGCGGCGACCAACGCGGAGGCTACGTCTGGCACACAACAGGATCTGGAAAAACCATCACCAGCTTCAAAACTGCCCAACTGATTGCGGACTCTCACAATGCAGACAAAGTAGTGTTCCTGCTCGACCGCGTGGAACTAGGAACGCAGTCACTTGAAAACTACACAAGCTACGGTGGTGAAAGCCTCACGGTAGAGGACACCTCTAGCGCCGCTAACCTAGCCACCCTGCTCAAAGACAAACATTCCACCCTCATTGTGACCTCACTGCACAAGATGAGCCGAGTCAATACAGACACCCTCAAACTGGCAGACCTAGAACTTATCCGCGCCAAGCGGTGGTATTCATCATCGATGAAGCCCACCGCACCACCTTCGGTGACATGCTGGCAACCATCAAACGCACCCTGCCCAACGCTATGTTTTTCGGTTTCACCGGCACACCCATCCACGATGAAAACAAGAAGAAGGACTCCAACACAACCGACCTGTTCGGCAATGAGCTGCACCGCTATTCGATTGCCGACGGCATCCGCGACGGCAACGTCCTAGGCTTCGACACCGAAATGGTGGAGACCTTCAAAGCACACGATATTCGTAAGGTCGTAGCCCTCCACAAAGCCAAGGCCGAGAACGAGATAGAAGCACTTTCTGATCCGAAAAAAGCTGCTGTTTACAACAAGTTCATGGACAAAGCCCAGATTCCTATGGCCTCTGTTTATGAGACCGACAGTGATGGCAACCTGAAGCGCGTCACCAAGGGCATTGAGGATTATCTGCCCACCTCGCAGTACAGTGGCAACGACCAAGAGGCCGAAAACAAGCACCATCAAGCTGTTGCCAGCGATATCAACGAGCACTGGATTCAGCTGAGCAGGAACAATATGTTCCACGCCATTCTGGCAACGTCCAGCATCCCTGAGGCCGTGGCATACTACCGAATTTTTAAGAAGAAGTACCCACACATCAAGGTCACAGCGCTGTTCGACCCCAATATCGACAACACTGGTGGTAAACAGCTCATCAAAGAAGATGGCCTGCTCGAGATCCTGCGTGATTACAACGCCACCTACGGTCAGCACTACACCATGCCGACCCATGACGAGTTCAAAAAGGATGTGTCCAAGCGCCTAGCCCACAAGAAGCCATACAACACGAAGGCCATTCTTGACGACCACAGCCAGCACATCGACCTGCTCATCGTGGTCGACCAAATGCTTACTGGTTTTGATTCCAAGTGGCTCAGCACCTTGTACCTAGACAAGGTCATCGAATACGAGTCCATCATCCAGGCGTTTTCCCGCACCAACCGCATCTTTGGTCCAGAAAAACCCTTTGGGTCTATCCGCTACTACCGCAGGCCCTACACAATGCGCAGCAATATCGACCGGGCAGTCAAACTGTACTCCGGTGATAAGCCCTTCGGGCTGTTTGTTGATCATCTTGACCAGCGCCTCAGCAAAATTAACGAGTGCTTTGCCAACATCGCTGCGCTATTTACTAACCCTGATACAGGCCAGCCGGACTACTCACAGCTGCCTGCTGTAGAAGCCGACCAAGGCGAGTTTGCCAAGAACTTCAACCAGCTCTACCGCGATCTACAAGCAGCCCAAGTCCAAGGCTTTAGCTGGGACAACGACACCTATCACTTTGAGTCGCTACCGGAGCCTATTTCTGTAGCGCTGAGCGAGGACGTATTTACCACCCTGCTTACCCGTTACAAGGAAATCGGCAAAACTGATAAAGGCTCGAACCCAGACACAGGTGATGTGCCCTTCGACATTGACGTGCACATTACCCACATCGACACCGACCGCATCGACGCCGATTACCTCAACAGCAAGTTCGTTAAATACCTCAAGGCCCTCCAAGAGGGTGTGCAGCCGGAGGTGCTCGACGCGCTGCTGGAAGAGCTACACAACAGCTTCGCGCGCCTGAGTAAAGATGACCAGCGCTACGCTAACCGCTGGTTGCATGACCTCCAAGCCGGTGACCTAGTACCTGAGCCTGGTAAGACGGTGCACGATTACATTAATGATTATCGGATCACCGAGCGTGACCGCCAGTTGGATCGGCTGCATGAGCGCCTTGGAGTGGAGCCTGCGTTGCTGCGCAAGATTCTCGATGCGAAAGTGTCGGCAGCCACCATCAACGAGTACGGTCGCTTCGATGAGCTCACCACCTCAATCGACATCAACGTGGCTGCTAAGTACTTCACTCAAGTGATGGGGAAGCCGGTGTCCAAATTCAAGGTGCGCGCGATGGTAGACAAGCTTTTGCGCTCGTACATCATTGATTTCGTCTTGCCTGCTGACCTTATGGTGTCTGAGGAGGAATGGGCAGGTCTCTAGACATACAGATCGGGTAAGCGAGGGGCTGAAGTGCCCCGGTGTAGTTCCCTGATGAACTCCTCAAAGCCGCTCCAGTGTTCCGGTGGACACTTATGCCTCGTAGAGGGGGCGAAAGTATGCCCACGCACTTTCATGAATAGCCTTCATCGCAGATAGGATTAGCCGGTCTGTTTACACCAAACCAGGATCTTTGATGCGCACACTGAGCTTCTTCAACAACAAGGGCGGGGTGGGGAAGACCACCCTGTCCACCAACGTTGCCCACTACTTCGCCCGCCAGGGCAAGCGAGTCCTCTACGTCGATTGCGACCCGCAGTGCAACGCAACGCAGTTGATGCTGACGGATGATCAGCTTGAAGAGATTTATCTGGGAAGCGGTGATGACGAGCGGGCGGAGCATGAGGCTCTCGCCAAGACCGTGTACGCAGTGTTCGTTCCGCTGCGTGAAGGGGAGACCTCGATTGGTGAGGACCTTCGCCCTATACGATCGGAACGTTTCGGCGTGGATGTATTGCCCGGGCACCCTGCGCTGTCGAACATCGAAGACATCATGAGTGACGCATGGCAGTCGTCGTTAGCTAAGAAGACCGGAGATTTTCGGCGGATTCACTGGGCGGGACAGTTGGCGGTCGCGATGGAGGACGCTAATCGGTATGACTACATTTTCTTCGACGTCGGCCGTCGCTAGGCCCCTTTAACCGAACGGTGCTGCTCGGCTGCGACGCTTTCGTCACCCCGACCTCGACAGACCTATTTAGCTTCCACGCGTTCGGAAACCTGGCGAAGTGGTTCAACGAGTGGGTGACCGAGTACTCGGAGATTTCTGAGGGCAACCTTGCGCAGTGGCGCTCGTACTCCTCGGACATTTCATCGAAGACCCGCACCCTGCGCCTGCTGGGCCACGAGGGGCGTGGCCTGCAGTATCTCGGATACACGACGCTCGAATACGTGAAGAAGAAGGCAAACGGGCAAGAACAATTGGTCGGCGCGTTCGAGCGTTTCCGCGGCAAGTTCGACCACGAGGCACAGCGCATTGGGGAGAGCCTGGGGCACTCCCGCGAGAAGTACCTGCTCGGGCATGTGCCGCACATGCACTCTATGCCGGCCACCGCGCAGGATGTGCATGCCCCAATCGCCGATTTGCAGTCAAAGGACGGTGTCCGCGGTACACAGCTCAATCAGCGCAAAGGATACGCGGACAAGATTGATCAGGTAGCGGCTTTGGTGCTGGAGCGTATGGAAGGCTAGTTGGCTTCTCGGGCAGCCTTTTCGTGCAAAACCGATACACTAAAACTTAATTTTGGAAACGGAACTGCAAAGGAGCCCTCGTGAAAGGCAATGTTGTCGATATCTACAAGGCATTTGACGGGGCAGACAAGAAACTAGTTATTCCGGTCTACCAGCGAAATTATGACTGGACTGTCAAGCAGTGCGAGCGCCTTTTCGACGACATCGTCGACATGATTGAGCAGGGGCGGCCCAAGCACTTCTTCGGAGCCGTCGTTGGTGATCACGAAGACTCGTTTACCTGGGTGGTAATCGATGGCCAGCAGCGCATGACTACCGTCAGCTTGCTGATGTTGGCGCTGGTTCACGTCATCGAGGCCGGTGACATCGTAGAGTCCGGGGAAGAAGGTGACTCACGGGGCTCGTCTGGTTTGGCAAGAAAGCTCGTTAACAACTACTTGACCATTGGCGAAGGCGACGAACAAAAGTTCAAGCTCAAGCCCGTTAAAGACGATGCCAATGCATATGCGAAGCTCTTTGGTCCGGAGTCTAGATTCATTGAGGAATCCAAGATTACGGCCAACTATCGCTACTTCCGCCAGCGTTTGAAGAACTCGAAATTCACCGCCCAGACGCTGTGGGATAAAGGCATCTGTCAGCTAGAGGTCATGCTGCTTGACCTCGAGGATCACGACGACCCACAGCGTATCTTCGAATCTCTCAACTCCACAGGACTCGCGCTGAAGGAGTCGGACAAGATTCGCAACTTGGTTCTCATGGGCCTCGCGCATAAGGAACAGAATCGTCTCTACGAGCAGTTTTGGAACCCGATGGAAATCAACGTCGAGTTCAAAACTGACCATTTCGTTCGCTGGTATTTGGTCGCGCAGACTGCAAAGACACCAAAGCAGGGAGAAGTCTTCGACTTTTTCAAGCGCTTTATCTCTAAGAGCCCAGTGCCAGCGTCTCGCGTTGTCGAGGATATGTTTGCCTTCTCCGAAATTGAGAAGGAATTGAGTAAAGCGGCAACCGGGTATCGCGCAATTAATCGCCGACTACGCCAGGCCAACTTGGTGCTAGGCGACGTCGTCAAGCCCTTCCTCTGGCTGACCTACCGAGATATGAAGAATGGTGAGATTACGCCAGACGACTTCACTGAAATTGTCTCGATTATCGAGTCCTATGTTTTTCGCCGAGTTGTGTCGGCGGTTGCGGCAAACGCGCTCAACAAGATTTTCGCGAGCGCGTACGCAGACCTCCGGAAGATGCGAAAGAACGGCGAGCCCTACTCAGAGATTTTGGCTTACATGCTCTCGGACCGCGGGCAAAGTGGCCGTTTCCCGTCTGACCGCGAGTTCGGCGAAGCTTTCCGTACCCGCGACTTTTATCGATTTAGGCCTGCATACAGGGCGTACACGTTCGACTGCCTCGAAATTGGTCATTCCAAGGATGTAAAGGACATCGCTGGGTACATCGCTAGCGGCGACCTAACTGTTGAGCACATCATGCCCCAAACGTTGAATCAGAAATGGAGGGAAGCGCTTGGGCCGCAGGCGAAGGAAATCCATGACGAGTGGGTAAATCGTATCGCGAATCTCACTATTACGGGATACAACTCGGAATACTCGAACCGGACGTTCCAGCAGAAGAAAGAAATGGAAGGCGGATTCGGGGAGTCGCCCTACGGCTTAAACAACTTCGTCAAGAACCAGGAAAAATGGGGACTTGAGGAGCTCGAACAACGAGCAGATTTGCTGGTCAGCCGAGCCTTGAAGACATGGAAAATGTCCAAAGTCACCTTCGAACCGCCGACAACCGCCGTGCCGAGCATGCCACTGAGCGCGGAAACCAACTTCACCGGCGAGTCCGTGGTTGCGGTCGAACTTGAAGGAACCAAAACTGCGGTAAAGACATGGGGCGATGCGTTGGTCGCAGTTTTGAGCGAACTCCTGGCATACGACCGCGAAGGCGTGCTCTCTATGATCGAAAAGGAGGAAGCGCTCCTTTTGTCTCAAGAGGATATGGCGAAGGCCGAAATAACCATAGACGAGTCAGGCGCGGCTACGGGCACCGCTGGAGGTTGGCGAAACTCCAGGATTATTGTCATCGACCCCGCACTCGGAGTGCGCGTGAACAACAGCACCTCGCAAAAGGTAGGACTAATGCGCCGAGTCTGCGATGGCCTTGACTACAGCACGGACGAAATTCTCTTTTATCTGCGCGGACACCGGAAAAATGAAGATTCTCCGAATTCGCTGAAGGCGCCCGCGGCTGAAGATTCTCCCGAGGAAACGGGACCGTACTCGGACTTGGTGGCCCTCAAACCTCTCGTTGATGAATTGGTTGGAAGCACGCTCACCGAGAACCAGACTGAAGAAGTCCGCACGAGTCTGATCGATCGGATGGAAGGGCATATGGTCGAGCAACCTCATGCTGTCCTCGGTGGGAAGAGCCTTGAAGTCTTGTTGAATGAACGCGTAGAAGGGGCTTTGACCTCCGACGAAGCTCTGGCTGGACTCTCGACCATTTTGATGATGTCGACGATGATGGGACCGAGCGTGATTCACAGCGCGTTGTTAAATGGACAAGTTTCACGTTTGCTGGGAGAGCTGGCCTGAGCACATAGGGAGGAAGCACCGCGAGGGGCTTAAAGCCGCAGAAGTAGCGGAAATCGAGGGTATATCGGATGGTATTGAGTTTTCTCGCTTATCTCGGTCTTGCTATTAAGTGGGCTCACTTGTGGGGCGCCAAAGTAAATGCTCGCGCCAATTTTCCGGTGCTCCTGTCCTGGAAAATGGAACTAGCTCATTCCGTGGAAAGGACTCGAGCGTGTCTGGTAAAAGATTGCCAGGTGCCAGGTGGAGAGTCTTAAGAAGGTACTGAACAAGGCTTAGCTGACCAAATGCGCGACTAGTGGTTCCGCTAATTTCCATGAGCGACGGATGGCTGGGGAGTCTTGGGCGGAGATCATATGCGCGATTGAACATGCGGGCGTGGTGGGCTGAGTAGTTCCGCACTACATTCAGGGACTTGAGCCACGATTCCAATTGTGGAGCGCTGAGGTCGCAAAGTCGCGCAACCTCATTTCTAGCGCGATTTGGGCTCATCGCGTAGAGATGCGACAGCATCCCCCAATCCATGATTTCTACTGCGGCCCAGACCGGAAGAATTCCGTCGTAGCGCCGCTTATGGTGACGGACGAAATCTTCCTTAGTTGTGTTTAGAGCTCGCTCGTACTTCAGCTGCCACTTCGCATAGGTAGTTAGTCCGGAATTGCGGTCAGTTTGATGTGCGCGGGCTCCCAGTAAATTAGGCTCCAAATGAACTGAGGGGCTTAATCTGCCGAGTGTATGGCCGATAGTTGTACGGACTGTGGTTTCGATTTTTCCGAGCTCGATAAAAGTGGCGTTTCGAAGCCGCTCGTCAAATTCGTATAGTCGTTTTACCAACTCAAATGAAGTGCCATCTTGAAATTGGTCGAGTGCGGTATTGGTATTAACCTCAAATACGCGCATGGGGTACCAATAGCCCGAGAGTCTGTAGTAGTTGACTCGCGAGAGAAATTCAACAGCGGAGTCGCGGTCGCCAACGTGCATTCCCCTCTGCTCTAAGAGGGCGAGCTGCTCGTCGTAAGTCTTGAAAGGTTTAGTGTCAGCCACTGTCGCTCCAAGTTGTTGACTTCAAAAACAAAGACCGGCCCTGGACTCCCGTTAGAACGGGCAGCGGAACCGGTCATGTTGGGGTCAACCTTAGCTTCGGTTGATGTCGACATCAACTTGTTGCGTAGTAGCTACACCCGGATGTAGGGCGTGTGGGGGAGCTCGATAGGCTGCTAAGCCACCTCTTAAGAACTCCCCAAATACGTAACCTCGCTCCACCATCGTGAAAAATTTCCGCGTTTTCCCACGTTTTGTATTGCCACCGCACCCCGGCGCTTGTTATCCTGAAGTCCCGTGGTTACGAAATACATCATCGTTACAGGAGGCGTCGCCTCCTCCCTCGGAAAAGGCCTGACTGCGGCATCGCTCGGCCGCCTGCTTACCTCTCGTGGTCTGAAAGTGACCATGCAGAAGCTCGATCCCTACCTGAACGTGGATCCGGGCACCATGAACCCCTTCCAGCACGGTGAAGTCTTCGTGACCGAAGACGGCGCCGAGACCGACCTGGACCTCGGCCACTACGAGCGCTTCCTGGACCGCAACCTCTCCGCCGGCGGCAACGTCACCACCGGCAAGGTGTACTCCTCGGTCATCGCGAAGGAACGCCGCGGCGAATTCCTCGGCCAGACCGTGCAGGTCATCCCGCACATCACGGATGAGATCAAGTCTCGCATCGTCGCCATGGGCAACCCGGACGCAAACGGCGAGAACCCCGACGTCGTCATCACCGAGATCGGCGGCACCGTCGGCGACATCGAGTCTCAGCCCTTCCTGGAGGCCGCCCGCCAGGTCCGTCACGACGTCGGCCGCGAAAACGTCTTCTACCTGCACGTCTCGCTCGTCCCGTACCTGGGGCCATCGAAGGAACTGAAGACCAAGCCCACCCAGCACTCCGTCGCGGAACTCCGTGGCATCGGTCTGGTCCCGGACTCCGTCGTCCTGCGCTGTGACCGCGAGGTCGGCGACAGCCTCAAGAACAAGATCGCCCTCATGTGCGACATCGACCGCGAGGGCGTCGTCTCCTGCCCGGACGCGCCGAGCATCTACGACATCCCTAAGGTTCTCTACGAAGAGCACCTCGACACCTTCATCATCCGCCGCCTCGGCCTGCCGTTCCGTGACATGGACTGGTCGGTGTGGGGAGACCTTCTGGACCGCGTCCACAATCCGCAGGGCGAGATCACGGTGGCGCTCGTCGGCAAGTACATCGACCTGCCGGACGCCTACCTCTCGGTGGCGGAGGCCATCCGCGCGGCAGGCTTCGCGCACCGCGTGAAGACCAACATCCGCTGGGTCGGCTCCGACGACTGCGAGACCGCCGCGGGCCTGAAGAAGAATATGAAGGGCGTCGACGCCATCATCATCCCGGGCGGCTTCGGCGGCCGCGGCATCGAGGGCAAGATCGCCACGATCCGCTACGCCAAGGAGACCGGCACCCCGCTGCTGGGCATCTGCCTGGGCATGCAGTGCATCGTCATCGAGGCCGCGCGCACCGCGGGCGTTGAGGGCGCGTCCTCGACCGAGTTCGATGAGAACACCGCCGAGCCGGTCATCGCCACCATGGAGGAGCAGCTCCGCGCGGTCTCCGGCGAGGCCGACCTGGGCGGCTCCATGCGGCTGGGCTCCTACCCGGCGAAGCTGCTGGAAGGCTCCGTCGTCGCGGACCTCTACGGCACCACCGATGTGACCGAGCGCCACCGCCACCGCTACGAGGTCAACAACGCCTACCGAGACAAGATCGCCGAGGCTGGCCTGGTCATCTCCGGCACCTCGCCGGACGGCAAGCTGGTCGAGTTCGTCGAGTACCCGAAGGACGTCCACCCGTACCTCGTGGCCACCCAGGCGCACCCGGAGCTGAAGTCGCGCCCCACCAACGCGCACCCGCTTTTCGACGGCCTAATCGCCGCCGCGCTGGAGCGCAAGAAGTAAGAGTCCGCAATGCGGTGAGGCGCACGGCCGCGGCGCGCGCCCGAGTAATCGGTGCGTGGCCGCGGTTCGGTGTATAGCCGTGGCCGTAGTACCGGGGAAGTAGGGTAGAGCGCATGAATACCGAGTCGAAGAGCGCTGAGTCAATGAACGCCATGGCAGAGCAGACCCCCGCACGGCAGGATCCCGGCCGCCACGACTTTGCCGTCGTCGACTCGGAAATCCTCCTGGAGGCGCCGATCATTGCGGTGCGCCGCGACCAGGTCTCCATGCCGGGCGGCCGCGTGGCCGCCCGCGAGATCGTCGAGCACTTCGGCGCCGTCGCGGTCGTCGCCGCGGACGAGGTCGGGCGCATCTGTCTGCTCAACCAGTGGCGCCAGGCCGCGGGCCAGCGACTAACCGAGCTGCCCGCGGGCCTGCTGGACTACGCCGACGAGGACCCGCTGGCCGCCGCGAAGCGCGAACTCGTCGAGGAGGCGGGCCTCGAGGCCGACGACTGGGCCCTGCTGACCGACATGTTTACCTCGCCGGGCTTCGCCGAGGAAGCCGTGCGGATCTACCTCGCCAGGGACCTGCGGGCCGTCGTTAAGCCAGTAAGCGACGACGAGGAGGCCGACATGACCAGCGCGTGGGTGCCGGTTGGCGAGGCGGTGGAGAAGGTGCTGGCCGGCGAGGTGCAAAACGCCATCGCGATTGCCGGGATTACGCTGGCGGCGCAGGTGCTGCTCCACGGTGCCGCGCCGCGCCCGGCGGAGACCCCCTTCGCAATCCGCCCGACCCGCCTGGCAAAGCGCCGCGAGCAGCAGCTCGGCGCAGGCGCGGACCTCAAGCGCATCAAGCGCGCCTAGCCGCGCAGGGCCGATACCTATGGCACAGACCGTCACCACGCTTGCCGACGCCTTCCTTACCTACCTCGCGGTAGAAAAGGGTCTGTCGGCCAACACTCTGTCGTCCTACGAGCGCGACCTGGACAAATACCGCGACTACCTCGCCGGAATCGGCCGCTCGGACCTCGCGGCCGTCACCGAACAGGACGTCGCGGGATTCCTGGCGTATCTGTCGCAGGGGGACAAGGCGGCCGGGAGGCCACGCCTGGCGGCGACCTCGGTGACGCGGGCGCTGTCGGCCGTGCGCAGCTTCCACAAGTTCGCCGTCGGCGAGGGTGCCCTGGACGTGGACGTCGCGCGCCGCGTGGCGCCGCCGAAGCAGCCCTCGCGCTACCCGAAGGCCCTCAGCATCGCGGACGTCACCGCCCTGATCGAGTCCATCCCCGACGGCGAGACCGCCACCGTGACCGACCTGCGCAACCGGGCGCTGGTGGAATTCCTGTACTCGACCGGGGCGCGCGTCTCAGAGGTCACAGGCCTGGATATCGACGACGTGGACCGGGAAACCAACCTCGTCCTGCTGCGCGGCAAGGGCGATAAGGAGCGCATTGTGCCCGTCGGCACGCCAGCGATGGTGGCGCTGGACAAGTGGCTGACGCGCGGGCGGCCGAGTTGGATTCGCGCGAACTCGGGTCCTGCGCTGTTTATTAACTCGCTGGGGCGGAGGCTGTCGCGGCAGTCGGCGGGCAACACGCTGGCGGAGCTGGGGCAGCGGGCCGGGATTGCGGTGAAGATCTCGCCGCATACGCTGCGGCACAGTTTCGGCACGCACCTGATCGAGGGCGGCGCCGACGTGCGCGTGGTCCAGGAGCTGCTGGGGCACGCCTCGGTGACGACGACGCAGATCTACACGATGATTACCGCGGAGAACATGCGGCGCGTCTGGGCGGGTGCTCACCCGCGGGCCTAGCGGGCGCGGTAAAGTGTGAGGGAACACAAGGGTACCCAAAGAAAGTTCAAGGAAGAGGGGTTGACCGTGGCTGGTGAAGGATTGTTCGAGGCCGACCGAGTTGAGCTCGGCCTGACCGGGCGTCCGGTGCGCGAACTGCCAGTCCCGGAGCCGCTGTCGACCCACGGCCCGGCCGTCATCCTGGCGATGTGTAACCAGAAGGGTGGCGTCGGCAAGACCACGTCGACGATTAACCTGGGCGCGGCGCTGGCGGAGTTCGGCCGTAAAGTCCTGTTGGTTGACTTGGATCCGCAGGGCGCACTGTCGGCGGGCCTCGGCGTCCCGCACGAGGAGCTGGACCTCACCGTCTACAACCTGATTGTCGACGACACCACCGACGTCCGCGACGCCATCCACCGCACCTCCGTCGACGGCTCGACCTGGTGCCGGCCAACATTGACCTGTCGGCCGCCGAGATCCAGCTGGTCAATGAAGTCGGCCGCGAGCAGGCGCTCGGCCGCGCGCTGCGCCCCGTGATGAACGACTACGACTTCATCATCATCGACTGCCAGCCCTCGCTTGGCCTGCTGACCGTCAACGCGCTGACGATTGCACAGGGCGTCATCATCCCGATGGTTGCCGAGTACTTCTCGTTGCGCGGCCTCGCGCTGCTGACCGATACGGTCTCCAAGGTCCGGGACCGCCTGAACTTCAACCTCGAGGTCAGCGGCATCCTGGTCACCATGTTCGACCGCCGCACCCGCCACGCCAAGGAGGTCATGGAACGCCTGATCGAGGTCTTCGGCGACCAGGTCTTCGACACCGTCATCACCCGCACCGTCCGCTTCCCGGAGACCTCCGTCGCCGGCGAGCCGATCACTCAGTGGGCCCCGACCTCGCCCGCCGCCGCGCAGTACCGCAACCTCGCCCGCGAGGTCATCGAGCGCAAGGGCCGCAAGTAGCTGGTGGACCCGGATAGTGGCTTGCCGACGGCCACGTCGTCGGCCCCGCCCGGCGCGGGTGAGGTAGAAACGGCGGAGGGCGCGTCGGCAAGCGGAGCTGGTGCTGGTGGTGCTGATGGGGTCGGTGTGCAGGAGGAGATCACCGGCTTCCGCGTGGCGCTGGCGAACTTCAGCGGGCCCTTCGACCTGCTGCTGCAGCTGATTAGCAGCAAAAAGATGGACGTCACCGAGGTCGCGCTCGCGGCGGTGACGGACGAGTTCATTTCCTATACGCGCAGCCTGGATGCGGTGCATGACCTAGACGAGATCACCGAGTTCCTGGTAGTTGCGGCGACGCTGCTGGACCTGAAGACGGCTCGACTGCTGCCGCGCGGCGACGTCGACGACGAGGAGGACCTGGCGCTGCTGGAGGCCCGCGACCTGCTGTTCGCGCGGCTGCTGCAGTACCAGGCCTACGGAAAGGTCGCGGACCAGTTCGCGGAGTGGCAGAAGACGGCGCCGCGGCGCTACCCACGCGCGGTGGGGCCGGACAAGCAGTTCGAGGAGTTGCTGCCGCCGGTGCGGCTGGGGATGAGCCCGGCGGAGTTCGCGGAGTTCGCGGCCGTGGTGATGCGCCCGAAGCCGCCGGAGCAGGTCGGCGTCGGCCACATTCACGGCGTGGCGGTGTCCGTGCCGGAGCAGGCGGGCAAGATTCTGGACTCGCTGCGGCTCGCGGGCGAGGGCACTTGGCTGACTTTTACGCAGCTGACCAGCGAATGCCGGGTGTCGATGGAGGTCGTGGGGCGCTTCTTGGCCCTTCTGGAGCTCTACCGCGCCAAGGCCATCGACGCCGAGCAGGAAGAGGCGCTGGAGGAGATTCGGGTGGCCTGGACAGGCCTGGATGTCGATCCTGCCGTGGTGGCCGCGGCGAACTGGGAGTAATTGGGGGCTGGCTGGGCCTGAGGTCTGGCTGGGCCTGGGGCCTGGCTGGGGCTGGGCCTTCCGCCCAATTCTCGACTTCATGACACGCTACCGACGTTGTGACATCGTACGCCGTGGCATAACGTCGGCTGCCTGACATAACGTCGGTGGCGGTACGTAATCTTGCCTACATGAGCGAAAACGCGAACCCCAGCGCGCCTGATTCGGATGACACCGACCCCGGCGCGAATCCCAGCGCTACCGGCCCCGTAACCCAAAACCCAATTGCACAGAGTCCCATCGATCCGCTGCGCGCGGGCGTCGAGTCGATCCTGCTGGTCGTGGACACTCCGGTTGCAGCTGAGGACATGGCCCGCGCGTTAGATGTTTCGGTGTCGGACGTGCGCGATGTCCTCCGTGAGCTGGAGCACGAACTGCGCGCTCGTCGCAGCGGCATCGAGCTGCGGGAGACCGGCGAGGGCTGGCGCTTCTACACTTCGCCCGCCCATGCGAGCGCCGTGGAGCGCTTCCTGCTGGACGGGTCGCAGTCGAAGCTCTCTCGTGCGGCGATGGAGACCCTGGCCGTCGTCGCCTACCGTCAGCCGGCGACGCGCGCGCAGGTCTCGGGAGTGCGAGGTGTCAACGTCGACGGCGTGATGCGCACGCTGGTCGCGCGCGGGCTGATCGCCGAGTCGGGGGAGGACCCGGCCACCGGCGCGCACCTGTATGTGACGACCTCGCTGTTCCTGGAGCTGCTGGGCATCGACTCGCTGGAGCAGCTCCCGGACCTCGCACCGCTGCTGCCGGAGGTCGACCTTATCGACGAGCCGCTCGGTTAACGGGCCACCCGGTTAATCCACGGCAGGAATACCGCGGCCACGGCTGCGGCGCCGACGGCGAGGGCTCCCATGGTCAGAAAGTAGGAATGCTCGCTGGTCGAGGAAGCCGGGTCGTAGCTGGTGGACATCACGCCGGCCAGCGCCGTGCCGATGGCCATAGTCATGAAGAACAGCGCCGAGAAGCGCGTGGTGTACTTCGCGGGCGCCAGCGCCGTGGCGGTCGACATGCCCACCGGGCCGACGTGCAGCTCGCCCAGCGTAATCACGCCGTAGGCGAGCACCAACGCCGCGATCGGCACGGCGCCCGCGGGCGTCGACGTGTGTAGCAGCAGCGTCCATGCGCCGAGACCCGCGACCGCCGCGCCGAGGACAGTCTGCGTCGGGGCGGCCGGAGCGCGCAAGCCCCTCGCACCCACAGCACCCAACTTGGTACGCAGCATCGCCAGCGGCACCGACAGCAGCAGGATAAACACCGGGTTTAGCGACTGCGCCCAGGCGGCGGGCACCTCGAAGTCGCCGATCATCCGGTCGACGCGCACGTCCGCGTAGACGGCCAGCGCGCCGAAGGTCTGGTTCAAGATCGCCCAGAACGCCACCGAGACGACGAACAGCGGCACAAAGGCCAGGACGCGGGCGCGCTCGTCGCGGCCGAGGTCCCGGTCGGCAAGCATCTGGGCGAACATGCCGAGCGTCGCCGCAACGGTCAGCGCCAGCATGACGGTCGCCAGGTGCTCCAGCGCCAATACACCGGAAACCGCAGCCGCCACCAGAACCGCAACCAAAACAGCCACGCAACCCGCGACGACGCCGATGTGGCGCCTGGGCGCCGCGACAGTGGGCTGCTCGACAAGGGGGCGGATGCTTCGGGACCAGCCGTCGGAAAGCCTGCGACGGTGCAGGTAGTAGTGGGCGAGTCCGGCGATCATGAGCACGGCGGCGGCGCCGAAGCCGATGTGGTAGCCGAGGCGGTCGGCCAGCCAGCCGGTCAGCAGCGGCCCGGCCAGCGCGCCGACGTTAATGCCCAGGTAGAACAGTTGGAAGTCGGAGTCGCGGCGGCGGTCGTCGGGTTCGCGCACGTGCCCGAGCATGGTCAGCGCCGAGGTCTTCAGCGCTCCCGATCCGACCGCGACCAGCACGAGACCCGCGGCGACACCAGGCGCGCCGGGCACGAGCGACAGGCACAGATGGCCCGCGACCAGCACCCACGCCCCGGCGAGCAGCGTGCGCTCGGCGCCGAAGACGCGGTCGCCGATCCAGCCGCCCGCGATGGTGGAGAGGTACACGAGGCTGCCGTACGCGCCCATCAGCGCGGTGGCGGTGGAGGTCGCCAGCCCGAGGCCGCCGCCGGTCGCGGTGTCGTAGAGGTAGTAGGCCATGATGGCCTGCATGCCGTAGTAGCTAAACCGCTCCCACGTCTCCACGCCGACGAGCGCGGGGATGGCCACCCGCGGGTTCTGGGGCGCGGTGCCTTGTGCTTCACGACGGCCACCGTTACCCGCACCAACCTCAAGCGAACACTGTTCAAGTTTTTGCATGTGTACTAGAAAAGCAAGTGTTGGGCCCGTAGGGAAACCGGCGGCGTTTTCGGTGGAAAAATTACCCCTGAACGGTGTTCAGGGGCGTTGGTGTGGGTAGTGTTACCTCCAAAACGGGGCCACGCCGCGAACGGTGTTCAAGTTATTGCCTGACGTGCGATAACGTGGGAACCTGTGAATCGCCCCGCCTCCACAGCCCAGCTCGCCCACTTCGACGCCCAGCACATCTGGCACCCCTACGGTCCCATCCCGGCGCCGGTCGAGCCGCAACTGGTGGAGTCGGCAAGCGGCGTCTACCTGCACCTGGCCGACGGCCGCGACCTCATCGACGGCATGAGCTCCTGGTGGGCCGCCTGCCACGGCCACAGCCACCCGAAGCTGGTCGAGGCCGCCACAGCCCAGGCAAACACCATGTCGCACGTGATGTTCGGCGGCCTGACGCACCGCCCGGCGATCGAACTCGCGCACAAACTCCTTCGCCTGGCGCCTGGATTCGACGCGGTGTTCTACTCGGACTCTGGCTCCGTTTCGGTGGAGGTCGCCATCAAGATGGCCATCCAGTACAGCCAGGCCATCGGCCACCCAGAGCGCACCCGCCTGGCCACCTGGCGAGGCGGCTACCACGGCGACACCCGCGCCCCCATGAGCGTCTGCGACCCCGAGGGCGGCATGCACGCCATGTGGGCGGGGCAGTGGACCCCGCAGGTCTTCGCCGACGTCCCGCCCGCCCGCGGCGCCTCCGAGCAGGCCCGCGCCGACTACCTCGCCCACTTCGATTCGCTTATCGACGACTCCGTCGCCGGCGTCATCGTCGAGCCCGTCGTCCAGGGTGCCGGTGGCATGCGCTTCCATGACCACGAGCTGCTGGTGGGACTCCGCGAGCTCTGCGACCGCCGCGGAATCCTCCTGATTGCCGATGAAATCGCGACCGGCTTCGGCCGTGCGGGTGACCTCTTTACGACGCAGGCCGCCGGTATCGTCCCGGACATCATGTGCGTCGGCAAGGCCCTGACCGGCGGCTTCATGAGCTTCGCCGCGACGCTGGCCACCGCGGAGGTGGCGCGTGCAATCTCGTCCGGGCCGGGCGGCGGGCTGATGCACGGCCCGACCTTCATGGGCAACCCGCTGGCCTGTGCGGTGGCGTCGGCGCAGCTGGATCTGATCGCGGAGGGGCAGTGGCGCAGCGATGTGCCCCGCATCGAGGCGCGCCTGGCCGAGGGGCTGGCACCGCTGGCTAACAGTAGCGCGGTGGCCGATGTCCGCGTTCTCGGGGCCATCGGCGTCGTGGAGATGGCCCGGCCCGTGGACATGGCCGTGGCGACCGCGGCCGCGGTCGACGCCGGGGTGTGGCTGCGCCCCTTCGGCAAGCTGGTCTACACCATGCCGCCGTACATCTGCACCGACGACGAGGTCGACCGGATCTGCGCGGCCATCGCCGCAATTGTGCGTGCTGAGGAAACTCGCGGCGCCTGACCTGCACGGCCAATTACATCCACCCAGAAACTAAAAGGAGAATAACCACCCATGTCCGTAGTCCTCGTCACCGGAACCGGCACCGACATCGGCAAGACGATTTCCACGGCGGCCCTCGCCGCGTATTTGAGCAAGGCCGGTAGGGAGGTGCACGTCGTCAAGCCGATTCAGACGGGCTTTCCCGGGCCCAGCGGCGGTGACCTGGACACGGTGGCGGAGCTGACGGGGATGGGGAATCTGCACGGCTTCGAGCGCTACCCCGAGCCGATGGCCCCGGTGGCGGCGGCGCACCGCGCGGGGATGGCGTTGCCGAGTGTCGAGGAGATCGCGGAGAAGATCCGGCGTATCGATGAGGCCGGCGCCGACGCTTCGGGGAACAACAACCGCGTCGTGCTGGTCGAGGGGGCCGGCGGGCTGCTGGTGCGGCTCGGCGAGGACTGGGCGATGCCGGAGCTCGCGGCGCACCTGCCGGGCCATCAGATGGTGGTCGTGACCAGGCTGGATCTCGGCTGCCTGAACGAGGCGGAGCTGACCGTGGAGGTCGCCCGCGGGCGCGGCGTGAACGTCACTGGTTTGATCGGCGGTTCTCTGCCGGAGGATCGCGACCCGATCATCGAGACGAACCTTGAGGAGCTGCCGCGCGTCACGGGGCTGCCGCTGCTCGGATCGGTGGCGGCGGGCGCCGGGAAGCTTCCGCGTGAGGAGTTCCTCGCGGCGGTGCCCTCCTGGTTCGACGCGAGCGCCGAATCGCTGTTCTAGCGGGGCTTATGCTAGAGTGGCACCTCGACAAGGCGCGAGGCTTTCTCTACACATCTTTTGATACCTGCTCCAATCGGCTGCACGCTGTGCGTCCCGGCATCTAGACCGGTATGCGCGGGCGGCCCACGGGGGAGAGTGAAAGCGTCGCGGGCGCTTGCCACTCCGCCAGGATTAGGCACACCTTAAATCGGCACCATGCCGTTGGGTGATGCCCGGCCGGCGGAGGATAACCAGGAAACACTCTCCAACGCTTGAAAAGGACGCAGTAACTGTGGCTAAACCCGCTCGCCGAGAAGGCACACCGGACCGCAACGCACGCCGGGGCAGCAAGGGCCAGAAGGCCAATCACTCGAACCCGCATCACTCGAATCACTCCACCAACGCTCAGCGCGTGCGCAACCGCCGCTCGGGCGGCGAAAACGTCGAGACCGTCAGCGTCCACGCCAAGGACGTCTACGTCTCCAACGCCCGCCCGGCGCGCCACCAGCACGTCGAGGGCGGCCGTCGGGGCCCCGGCAAGCACGGCCACGGCCACGACCAGGACGGCGAGGGCATGCGCCTGCAGAAGGTGCTCGCCCAGGCAGGTGTGGCCTCGCGCCGCATGGCCGAGAAGCTTATCGACGAGGGCCGCGTCGAGGTCGACGGCAAGATCGTTACCCGCCAGGGCGTGCGCGTCGACCCGAACACGGCGGTCATCCGCGTCGACGGCTCCCGCGTCATCGTCAACGAGGACATGCAGTACTTCGTGCTGAACAAGCCCCGCGGCGTGCAGTCGACCATGCACGACGATATGGGTCGCCCCTGCGTCGGCGACATCATCGGCGAGAAGATCAGCTCCGGCCAGCGCCTCTTCCACGTCGGCCGCCTGGACGCCGCGACCGAGGGCCTGCTGCTGCTGACCAACGACGGCGAGCTGGCCAACCGCCTGATGCACCCCAGCTACGAGGTCACCAAGACCTACATGGCGACCGTCGTCGGCGAGGTCGACGCGAAGGTCATGCGCGAGCTGGAAAAGGGCATTGAGCTCGACGACGGCCTGGCCAAGGCCGACATGGCCCAGATCATCGACGTGTGGCAGGGCCGCTCCATCGTCCGCATCGAGCTGCACGAGGGCCGCAAGCACATCGTGCGCCGCATGCTCAAGGCCGCCGGATTCCCGGTCGAGCGCCTGGTGCGCACCAAGATTCACACCGTCCAGCTCGGTGAGCAGACCCCGGGCGCGCTGCGTGCGCTCAATCGCGCGGAGCTGACCTCCCTTTACAACGCGGTGGGGATGTAGATGGCTAAATCGCACACTTCCCGCACCAACGGCCCCTCCCATGACAACGACACCCAAGGAGCGCGCATGAGCGACATCAACCCGACCGGTTCTAACGGCTCTAACGGCGAGGCGCTGCTCGTCGCCATCGACGGTCCCTCCGGCACCGGCAAGTCGACCGTCTCCCGCATGGTCGCCGAGGAGCTCGGCGCAAAGTACCTGGACACCGGCGCGATGTACCGCGTCGCTACCCTGTGGGTGCTGCGCCAGGGCATCGATCCGGCCGACGCCGACGCCGTCGCGAAGGCCACCGCGTCCCTGCCGATGGAGGTCTCCGACGACCCGAGCTCCACCGCCGTCATCCTGGGCGGCGAGGACGTCTCCGGTGAGATCCGTGGCCCCGAGGTCACCCGCAACGTCTCCGCCGTCTCCGCGATCCCGGCCGTGCGCGAGAACCTGGTCGCCCTGCAACGCCAGCTCGCCCACGCTGCGGGCCGCTGCGTCGTCGAGGGCCGCGACATCGGCACCGTCGTCCTGCCGGACGTGCCCGCCAAGATCTTCATGACCGCCTCCGCCGAGGTCCGCGCGAAGCGCCGCTTCGACCAGGACGTCGCCGCCGGCCGCGAGGTCGACTTCGACACCGTGCTTGCCGACGTCGTCCGCCGCGACGAGCTCGATAGCAGCCGTGCGACCTCGCCGCTGAAACCCGCCGAGGACGCCTTCATCCTGGACACCTCGGAGATGAGCATCGACGAGGTCATCGACAACGTCCTCGACGTCGTCGAGGCGGGCTACCCGGGCTCCACGATGGACTGGGACGAGGTCGATAACGAGGAGTACGGCGCTGAGGAGTTTGGTGCTGAGGAGTACGGCGACCTGGTCGCCAACGTCGACTCCGAGAACGCGCCGGGCGCCGAGGGCTCCCACGCCAGCACCGACGAGCTGATCGATCGCACGCTGGCCGACCACGAGTCCGTCATCGCCGACGCCATCGAGCGCGCCGAGGCCGGGCAGCTGACCTCCGACGAGGACTGGGAGGAGCTCGAGGACGCCTTCGCCGCCCTGGGTGTCTCCGACGAGGAGGAAGAGGCACTGCCGACCGTTGCCATCGTGGGACGCCCGAACGTGGGCAAGTCCACCATGGTCAACCGGTTCATTGGCCGTCGTGAAGCGGTGGTGGAGGACTTCCCTGGCGTCACGCGCGACCGCATCTCCTACCTGGGCGACTGGGGCGGGCGCCGCTTCTGGGTGCAGGACACCGGCGGCTGGGACCCGGACGCGAAGGGCATGCACGCGGCGATCGCGCGCCAGGCGGAGGTCGCCATGGAGACCGCCGACGTGATCGTGATGGTCGTCGACACCACCGTCGGCATCACCGCGACCGAGGAGGTCATGGCGCGGCGCCTGCAGCGCGCCGAGCAGCCGGTGATTCTCGCCGCCAACAAGTTCGAGTCGGACTCCCAGCTGGGCGACGTCGCCGAGTTCTGGGCGCTGGGGCTTGGCGAGCCGCACCCGACCTCGGCCCTGCACGGTCGCGGCAACGCCGACGTGATGGACGAGGTCGTGGCGGCCTTCCCGGAGGTCCCGCGCTCGAAGTCGCAGCCGACCGGCCCGCGCCGTGTGGCCCTGATCGGCAAGCCGAACGTCGGCAAGTCCTCGCTGCTGAACAAGCTGAGCGGTGAGGAGCGCGCCGTCGTCAGCGACGTGGCGGGCACGACCGTGGACCCGGTGGACTCGCTGGTGCAGATGGATCAGGCGCTGTGGCGCTTCGTCGATACGGCGGGTATTCGCAAGAAGACCAAGACCGCGAAGGGCCACGAGTTCTACGCGTCGCTGCGCACCCGCTCGACCATCGACAACGCCGAGGTCTGCATCTTCCTGGTGGACGCCTCCGAGCCAATCGCCGAGCAGGACCAGCGCGTGCTGCGCATGATCATTGACTCGGGCCGCGCCCTGGTGGTCGCCTACAACAAGTGGGACCTGATGGACGAGGACCGTCGTGAGCTCCTCGAGCGCGAGATTGACCTGCAGCTGGCGCACGTGCCGTGGGCTCGCCGCGTGAACATCTCCGCCAAGACCGGCCGCGCCGTACAGAAGCTGGAGCCGGCCATGCTGGAGGCGCTGCAGTCCTGGGACAAGCGTGTGTCCACTGGCCGCCTGAACACCTGGCTGCGCGCCATCATGCAGCAGAACCCGCCGCCACTGCGCGGTGGCCGCCAGCCGCGCGTGCTCTTCGCCACGCAGGCGTCCTCGCGCCCGCCGGTGATCGTGCTGTTCACCACGGGATTCCTGGAGCACGGCTACCGCCGCTTCCTGGAGCGCAAGCTCCGCGAGGAGTTCGGCTTCGAGGGCTCGCCGGTGCGCATCGCCGTGCGCGTGCGCGAGAAGCGCAAGCGCAAGTAAGCCCGTAGCGAACAAGGCCCTCGATGTGACCTATTTGGTTGCCTCGGGGGCCTTTTGCTGGCACTTTGGAAAACTATCTAGAAGTTCGAGCCGATTTTGGGCTCATGAGCGCCCAGACATGAGCGTCGTCAGTGAGCATCCAGCCGAGGAGTAGACACACAAATGAGTGGCCGCGATAGCAACCGCAACGACCAGTACGGCCGTGATCCGTACGGCGACGACTCGTCGACCCGCTACATTCCGCGCCCGAACTCAGGCGGCAACCAGGGAGGCTCCGGCTACTACGATCCGGACGCCGATTTCGCAGGCAGCGATAACAACAACGGCAACGCCAACTGGCAGACCCAGGAGACTCGCTTAGACACCCCACGCAGCCAGGGGGGTCAGCAGGGCACCGGAGGCTCAGGCCAGTACTGGGCACCGCTTTCCGACGAAGAACGCGGCTACGCCCCGAACCCCGGAGCCGCCGGTTATAACGACGCCTACGGCGCAGGTGCTGGTGCGGGTGCAGGTGGCTACGGCAACGGATATAGCAACGGCAATCAGGGCGCTGGCGCCAACGGCGGCAACGGCGGCAGGAATTCCGGCAAGGGGTCGGGGAATGGCAAGTCCATCGCCGTAGTCGCAGTGGTGGCGCTCGTGGCCGTGGTGGCTCTCGTTGCGCTGGTCATGAACTTCACCTCAGGATCGAACAACGCGGAGTCCACCGCGACGCCGACGACGACCTCGACGACGCCGACGACGACGTCGTCAAGCACTCCCTCGGAGACCCCGTCGGTGAGTCAGCGCCTCGAGGAGACGAATCAGCGGCTGCAGGAGGAGCTCGATCGGCTGCGCCAGTCGCCTCCGGCGATCCCCGGGTTTGGCGATAACACGTCCGGGGTCGGCAACATTCCGGTGAACGTTGCAGGTAAGAGCCCCGCAACCGTGGAAATTGAGCTGCGCACGAACGGCTTCAACAACATCAAGGTTGTGGATGCGAAGGGCAATCCGACCAGCTCTGCGGCGTCCATTCTAGGGAAGGTAGCGTCGATTGATCCGGCCGAGGGATCGATTGCCAATATGGATACGCCGGTGACCATTTATCTGCAATAACCGGGCGATTCGGAGGTTTAAACACCAATGATGTAACCTGTATCTCGTTGCACTTTGGTGCACACGGGCTGTAGCGCAGTTTGGTAGCGCACCTCACTGGGGGTGAGGGGGTCGTCGGTTCAAATCCGGTCAGCCCGACAGTCGACAGGCTGGGAAATTCGAGTTCGCTCGGGTTTCCTGGCCTGTTTCTGTGTGTAAGGGGGGCGGTGTGCGTAGGGGGGGGGCGGGTGACGCCGCCGACGTTGTGCCACGCTGCCGACGTTGAGCCACGGTACACACTGGCACAACGTCGGTAGCCTGGCATGATGTGGCAGGAGTGGCAGGAGTGGCAGGCGCATAGGCGACGCACACCGAGGCTTTAGCTGATACCCCGCAGCCCGCCCCCAAAAAGCCACCTGATGGCAGGGGATCATGGTAGCGGCAGGCTATAGCGCACCATAACCATGATCCCGTGCCATCAGGTGCGCGGTGGCCAAGGCGTGTGGGCCCAGCGTGCTTTCCCCAGCGCCCCCAGCGCCCCAGAGTCCCCAGCGCCCCCTAGCGCACCACGATGCCGTCGGAGTCTGCGTAGAGGGTCTCACCAGGCACGAAGTCGATGCCTCCGAAGGAGACCACGACGTCACGCTCGCCCTCACCGGTCTTGGTGGACTTGCGCGGATTGGTGCCGAGCGCCTTGCAGCCGAAGTCCATCTCGCCAATCAGCTTGGAGTCGCGGATCGCGCCATTGACGACGACGCCCGCCCAGCCGTTGTCCTTACCGAGTCCGGCGATAACGTCGCCGACCAGCGCCGTGTGCACGGAGGCATCGCCGTCGATGACCAGGACCCCGCCGTCGGAAGGCTCGGAGAGGACCTTTTTCAGCAGCGCATTGTCCTGGAAGCACTTGACCGTGGAGATCTTCCCGCAGAACTCCACACGCCCGCCGAGGTTGCGCATCTGGGTGTCGCAGGAGCGCACGTCGGCGCCGATTTCGTCGACCAGGTCGGCGGTGGGGATGAACTCGATTGCCATGAAAAATTCCTCTCTATTGCGTACGAGCCATTGTTGCAAACGCGCCCCGGTCGCTGTGGGCGAACGCCTCCGAAAGCACCCGTAAGGGTGATTATTGATTACTCTGGAACGAAGGCAGCACTAGGAAGGTGGAAGATGGCTGGGATGAATTGGTTCTGGAAGGCCCTCGGCGGAAAGCAGGGGCGCGACCAGAAGCGAAGTGTCGGTCTGGTCTCGCAGGCCGCCGAACTGGAGCCCCAGCTCACCGCGCTTTCCGACGCCGACCTGGTCGCCTACGCGCGCGACCACGCCGACAGCGCACCGGAACTCCTGGCGGCCCTTCGCGAGGTGTCCCAGCGCGCCATCGGCATGCGCCCCTTCGACGTGCAGCTCCAGGGCGCCCTGCGCCTGCTGGAGGGCGACGTCGTGCAGATGGCCACGGGCGAGGGCAAGACCCTGTCCGGCGCCCTGGCCGCCGCCGGTTTCGTCCTGCGCGGCCACCGCGTCCACTCCGTGACCGTCAACTCGTACCTGGCCGGCCGTGACGCGGCCTGGATGGGCCCGATCTTCACCTTCCTCGGCGCTACGGCCTCCGCGATTGATCCGCAGGCGGGCCCGGATGAGCGTCGTCAAGCGTATGCGGCGGACGTGGTGTTCTCCGCGGTCAACGAGCTGGGCTTCGATGTGTTGCGTGACCGCGGCGCGCCGTCGGTGGCGGACCGCGTGCAGTCGCCGGCGGATGTCGCCATCATCGACGAGGCCGACTCCGTGCTTGTCGACGAAGCCCTGGTCCCACTCGTCCTCGCAGGCAGTGAGCCGGGCACGGCGCCGACTGGGCAGATCACGGACGTGGTGCGGCACCTGCGGGCGGGCGAGGACTACACGGTGGATGAGGGGCGCCGTAACGTGTTCCTCACCGACCGCGGATCGTCCCGCGTGGAGCGCCTGCTCGGCATCGCCTCCCTCTACGACGAGGAGCACATCGGCTCCACCCTGGTGCAGGTCAACGTGGCGCTGCACGCCCACGAGCTGCTGCAGCGCGACGTCGACTACATCGTCCGCGACGGCAAGGTCGCGCTGATCGACGCCTCCCGCGGCCGCGTCGCAGAGCTCCAGCGCTGGCCCGATGGTCTGCAGGCGGCGGTCGAGGCCAAGGAGGGGCTGCAGGTCTCCGAGGGCGGCCGCATCCTCGACTCCATGACCATCCAGCAACTCGTCGGCCGCTACGGCATCGTGGCGGGGATGACCGGAACCGCGACGTCCGCGGGCGACCAGTTCCGCGAGTTCTACGGGCTACACGTCTCCGTGGTGGAGCCAAACGTGCCCTGCGTGCGCGACGACGAGCCCGACCGCATCTATGCCACCACGGCCGACGCCTTCGACGCGCTTGTCGACGAAGTTGTGGCGATGAACAGCACGGGGCGCCCGATCCTCGTCGGCACGCGCGACGTCGCCGAGTCGGAGAAGCTGGCCGACGCCCTGGTGCTGCGCGGCGTGGAATCCAGCGTGCTCAACGCCAAGAACGACGAGGCGGAGGCCGCAATCATCGCCGACGCTGGAGCCCCGGGTCACGTCACCGTGTCGACGCAGATGGCCGGCCGCGGCACCGACATCCGGCTCGGCGGCGCCGACGAGTCCCAGCGGGACGAGGTTGTCGAGCGCGGTGGCCTGTGCGTCATTGGCCTCGGCAAGCATCGCACGGACCGCCTGGACAACCAGCTCCGCGGCCGCGCCGGGCGTCAGGGGGACCCGGGTTCCTCGGTGTTCTTCGTGGCGTTGGATGATCCGGTTATCGCGGAGGGCGCTGCGGGAGAGTCCCTCAGCGTCCAGCCGGACGCGGACGGGCGCATTCACGACAAGAAGGCCTACCAGTTCATCGACCGCGCGCAGCGCGTCACCGAGGCCACCATGCTCTCCATTCACGCGACGACGTGGAAGTACAACAAGCTAATCGGCGACCAGCGCGAGATCCTCGACACCCGCCGCGAGAAGCTGCTGACCACCGACGCAGCGTGGCAGGAGCTCTCCGCCCGCGCTTCCCGACGGGCAGCCGAGGTTATTGGCTCGGTGGGGCAGGACGCGGCGGAGAACGCAGCACGCGAGATCATGCTCTTCCACCTGGACCGTGGCTGGTCCGACCACCTGGCGGACCTCAATGACCTGCGGGAGTCCATTCACCTGCGGGCCTTGGCGAAGGAGAGTCCCATCGACGAGTTCCACCGGGCCGCCATCGGGGCGTTCAAGGAGCTCGTGAATACCGCGGTGGATCAGTCTGTGGCGACCTTCGAGGAGGTCACCATCGACGCAGCCGGGGCGCATCTGGACGACGCCGGGCTGTCGCGCCCAAGCTCGACGTGGACCTACATGGTCAACGACAACCCGCTGGCGAGTGGCTCGGGCTCCGTGGTCGGCTCCGTGGCTGCGCTGTTTAGATAGGGCCTTGTTGGTTGGTCCATTTGGGTAAGCCCATGTGGTCGCTGTTTTTTCGGGCTGCGCAACACAAGCGCCCGGCGGGGCGCTATGATTTAACAAGTAACAGGAAATCGCCCTAGATTATCCGGAGGGAAAGCTATGACTAACAACAACGGCCAGCCAGAGGCTTCGGTTGAGACCACCTCGGTCTTCCGAGCTGATTTGCTGAAGGAGATGGAATCCAGCGCAGGTCAGGACTCTGCTGTCTCCGGTGTTGAGGGACTGCGACCGGCTCCGCTCTGCTGGTTGTCAAGCGTGGCCCGAATGCCGGTTCCCGTTTCCTGCTGGACCAGGCCGTGACCACGGCTGGTCGCCACCCGGACAGCGACATCTTCCTCGACGACGTCACTGTTTCCCGTCGTCACGCGGAGTTCCGCAAGGATGGGGACAAGTTCGAGGTCGTCGATGTGGGATCCCTCAACGGCACCTACATTAACCGCGAGCCGAAGAACTCCGCCGTTCTCTCCAACGGTGACGAGGTACAGGTTGGCAAGTTCCGCCTGGTCTTCCTGATCGGCCGTTAAGAGCCGGTAGAAACCGGCAAAAGCCGGTTGCAACCGGTAGCAACCGGCAAGGCGTTCATTTTTACGAGAAGGCAATCACACATTGGCAGCACTACACGAATCAGCCATGTCGCAGGCGGCGACGTCGGCAAGCGCCACCCCGACGACTCCTCAGGTGCGTTCGACGGGCAAGAAGAAGACCATCGGCGCTGTCCTGAAGGAAGTCAAGGTTGAGTTCCCGGACGTGACGCTGTCGAAGATTCGCTTCCTGGAATCGGAAGGGCTGCTGTGCCCGTCGCGCAGCTCGTCCGGGTACCGCCGCTACAGCCAGGCGGACATTGACCGTCTGCGCTACATCCTCACGGTGCAGCGTGATAACTACCTGCCGCTAAAGGTTATTAAGGAGCAGCTCGACGAGATCGACGCGGGCAACGCCGCGGGCGATGGCCTGGCGTCGGTGACCCCGCTGGTCACCGCGGATCAATTCCGCCAGGCGGCGGTAGTGTCGCTCAGCCGCGAAGAATTGGCGGAGCGCAGTGGCTGCTCCGAGCAGTTCATCACCGAACTTGTTCGTGCCGGGCTGCTCACGCCGGACACGATGGGCATGTTCGATGGGGACGACCTGCTGGTCTCTGAGACCGCGGCGAAGCTCTCTGAGTTTGGGCTGGACGCGCGTCACCTGAAGACTGTCCGCACAGCCGCGACCCGCGAGGCCGACCTGGTCACTCTCGCGGCGAACCCGATGCGCAAGTCCCGCGCCGCGGGTGGTCAGCAGAAGGCGGTAGAGATGGGCCGCGAGATGACCGCCCTGCTGGTTACTCTGCACGGCACCCTGGTCAAGCGCCAGGTCAATAGCGAGCTGGGTAAGTAAAAGTTGGGTCCGCAACTAGTCGAAGTCAAGTACCTGGACTGGATGGCGCATCCGCCTGAGGATGATCCGGTGCTGCTTCTGCACGATGAAGAGGGCAACCGCATCATCCCTATCTGGATCGGCGTCGCCGAGGCTGCTCTGTTTGCCGCTCGTGATTCCGGCAGCTCCCAGCGCCGACCGAGCATGCACGAGGTTTTCGTCGACGGCATCGAACTGGCAGGTCAGAACGCACTGCGAGGTCAGATTACGGGCGTCCACGAGGGCGTATTTATTGCATCCCTCGTGTTTGAAGGCGACATCGAGGTGGACATGCGCCCCTCGGACCTCATTCTGATTGCCGATCTGCTCGAAGTTCCGCTCTACGCCGCGCGCGAGGTCGTCGACGCCGTATCCGTTCCGGCCCGGATGGTGGCCACGAATGGGGGCTCGCTTGCCGACGCCGACGAGGTCAACTCCGTGGAGGCCTCGGTCGAGGAGTTCGCAGAGTTTCTGGATTCGATCGATGCCGATTACTTCGCTAATAACCCGGGGGAGAGCCGCGAAGACCAAGGTGTTGCCGGGTCAGACGGGGACGATGGAGCAGATGGGGTAGCTGGGACAAATGGGGACAAGGAAGATTCGTAGCCTCGGCGCTCCCGTGCCCGAGCATCCGAGTATCCCGGCATCCCCGTGCCCGAGTGCCTTTGCCGCCCTGTTGCTGATGTGAAAAGAGTTGACTAGATAGCTCTCGTGTTTCAGTACGAAACCAAAAACACCCCCGCAATGGGGGTGTTTTTGTGTCTCGACGTAAAAGCTGAGGATTTTGTTGTTCAAGTGAAAAACTGTAGTGAGCTGGGGTAATTCCGAATCCAAAGTTTAAAGTTTAACTTTAGGTTTAAGGGTGCGGCGTGTCGAGCTCCGATGTATTGACAGGGGATTAACCTTGGCGAAAGATAAATAACGGCAGTGAAACTACCTCGGGAGAATTTTTATGGTCGACAACAACAGCGATTCGCTCTTTGGCGACAATGAGCTGCACGCTACTGGGAAGCACCAGGAGCGTGGCGTCCAGGAATCCCTGTTCGACATGGGGCCAGACGAGGAGGTGGGCTACCGCGTGCCCATCGCGTGCCAGGTGGCAGGCATCTCGTACCGTCAGCTCGATTACTGGGCACGCACCGGTTTGGTCGAGCCCTCCATCCGCACGGCGAAGGGCTCCGGCACCCAGCGCCTGTACTCCTTCCGCGACATCCTGGTTCTCAAGATCGTCCGTGGCCTGCTGGATACTGGCATCTCCCTGCAGAACATCCGTCTGGCCGTTGATCGCCTGCGCGACCTTGGCGTGGACGACCTCGCGAACATCACACTCGTGTCCGACGGCCGCACTGTCTACCAGTGCCGCTCCAACGAGGAAGTCATCGACCTCCTCAATGGTGGCCAGGGCGTATTCGGCATCGCCGTTCCGGGCATCCTCAAGGAGCTGGCCGGTTCCATCGCCTCCTTCCCGGCAGAGCGTATCGACGGGGCGGAGGTTGCAGCGCCCGTCGACGAGCTGGCCGAGCGTCGTCGGCGCAGGATCTCTTAGAAACAAAACTTCACAAGCCTCTGGAACCTCCGCCGGTAAGACCCACTGCCGATACCTTTCCGGATAGGTTGCAGACAATGTTGAATCCGCTCCCTCACAGTCATCTCCTTGAAAAAGGCTGTGAGGGAGCGGATTCTTTGTGTTGCCTGCTAGGCGCTGCTTACTGGTTTCCCAAAAGCAGCCCCCCTTAGCTACTTATCAGCAGATACTCGTCAGCTGCCCATGGCCGCCGAGATCTGCGTGCCTAGTCCCTGCGCGGTGTCGGCAGCTACGCGTAGGGAACCGCCAGTTATCGCCGTGACCTCGTTTAGCTCGGGGCTAGAGGCGCTGCCGCCGGGCAGAAGCACGATGTCAACCTTGACCGGTCGCGCGGGGTCGATGAGTCCACGCAGCTCGCCGAGCAGCTCGGCGGGTGGCCGACCGGATTCGTCGGCTCCCTTCGTGACCACGACAATCCGGTTCGGCATGTCCGGCGCGAAGTTTTGCGTCGCATACTGGTAGGCCTGAATCAATGCTGGCCATAGCCACGGCTGGCCGCCACTGGTGAGAGCTTGAAGCGCCGATGCGCTGGTGGTCGCGCCGTGCGGGTCGGTCAATTCGACGTTTCGGCGAAGATTGCCGGCGGGGTCCTCTCCTCGTTTGGAATAATCCCACAGGGCAACCCGTGGGGAAGCCGAGGGCTCTGGGTTTGCCGGGGTCGCTGGGGCTTCCCCTTGAGAGCCTTCGCCACCAGCTCCCGCGCCTCCCGCGCTTGCCGCAGTGTCGAGAACCGGGCGGACGGCAGAGGCCAGGGCCGCCGCGTCTGTCCCGTCCGAGACGTCGAGAAGCACAAGGGTGGATCCCGTCACCGCGGAAGCCTGCGTGCCGCCCGCCTGGCCCTGGCTCGGTGGCATCGCGAAGGGATCGGTCGGAATAGCGGCGAGGGCCTTGAAAATGTCGTTGGCGCCCGCAGTCAGGGCGGAGTCCGCGAGGGCGGGGCCGTCCGCACCGTTGGAGGCAGCGAAGCTCTGGAAGTCCTCGGCGGCGCGGGCGGTCATCTCATCGATGGGGCCGCCGGAACCGAAGGTGATGATGGGCGCCTGGAGCAGCGGGCCGTCGCCGGGCGTGATAAGCGTCAGGCCCTCTCCGGCCATGGCGAGCATGGGCTCGGTCGCGGCGACCGCATCGAAATCTGCGCCGTCCTGTGCCAACATGCCCATCAACGTGTTCGAGGTGTAATTGCCGCCGAGGTGGGCGCGGGCGGTGGCGGCCTCGACCCCGCCTCCAAGGGCATCGCCGACCATGGAGGACAGGACCGCATCGGAGCCGCCGGGCGTGGCGACACGCAGTGCGGCGAGGTCTGCCCAGGAGGCATTCTTCAACTCCCCGGCGCGATCAGCCTTCACCGCCACGCCAGCGCGGATGGGGCGCAGCCACGCCTTAGCCTCGTTGACCTTGACCTTTCCCGAGGCTCCGGCGGCGCGGACGAAGGACGCGTCGGCAGGCACCCAGACTCCGGGTGTCGTGGCGGAACCGGACGCAGCAGTGCCCGCAATCGCGTCAACCACTTCCTGAGATCCCGCGACGCTGATCTGCGGGCGGACACAGTGGTCCTTCACCACGGGCTTTGATTCGCCGTAGGCCTGCACCAGCTTCTGGACATCGCCGACGGCCGCAGGGTCCGTGGTGACCATGAGGGTCATGTCTCCCTGGGAACAATTCGCGCGCTCCGCATCGATGGTGGCGTTGTTGCTACTGCGCAGATTGAACCAGGCAAATATCGCCGCAGCAATGAGGACGATGGCGATGACCACGATAAACGGGCCCTTCGCTACGCGATAGTTGTTCTCGCCGGACGAATGCCTAGCCATGTGAATTGCTCTCTTCCTCGGATTCAACCGGTTGTACTCAGCCGCTGGGTATTAAACCGATTCGGGGGTTAGCCACTTCGTTGTTGATAAGTCTACTCATTGACTGGTTCGCTTCGGGAGGCCTCCGCGAGCACCCGCTCCGTGATGTCGATAAGCACATCGCGCAGCCCATCTGCCTCGCGGCTAATCTCGCGCTGCCGCCTGACATACTCGGCCTTGCCCTCCGGCGTCTCAATCCTAATCGGCTCGAAGCCCCACCCCGCGAGGTCGTACGGCGCGGCCCTCATATCCAGCTCGCGCGCGGAGCAGGCCAGCTCGAAGGTATCGAGCCACACCTCGCCGGGGACCGCCTCGCCCAGCTTGGTCGCCCACTTATATAGATCCATGTTGGCGTGCAGGCATCCGGCCTGTTCGCACTGCGGCTGCGTCTGCCTCGTCGGAGAAAACACGTTGAGCCCCACCGCCTCCGGAGTGAAGAAGCGAAACGCATCGAAGTGCGTGCACCGCACCGTGTGCGCGTCCACGACCGCATCGGTGCCGGCCTGCCCGAGCCGCAGAGGCTCCGGGTGCCGGTGCTCGCCCTGCCGGTACACCATCGCCCATTCGTGCAGGCCAAAGCAGTCGAAGTGCGTGGGATTGCGCCGCGTCGCCTCCAGGAGGTCTCTCACGTAGCGCACCGTCTTTCCCCGCTTGCCGACGTACGCCCGGGCATCAAAGGCCAGGCCCGCCGCGGCAGCAGACTCGGTGAAAAACTTCAGGTGCGCAAGGTCGCTGGCGCTGGCGTCGGCAAGCAGCGTGCCGACCCCCGGCGACCAGCGGCGGAGCTTGCCGGGAGAGACGGGGTAGTACTCGAACATGAAGTCCCAGACCGGGTGGCGCTGGCCGCGGCTGCGGCGATCGCGGTGGTCGGCGGTGAGCCGGTCGGCGCGGGCTTCGTGGTGTGCTGTGGCCTCACGCCACTGTGCGGGGTTCAGCGTCCGGGGGACGTGCCCCGCGGCGGAGTCTGCTGGGGACATTAGCGCCCCTGGCCCTTGTTTGCGCGGGGCGTCTTCTGCGCCTTCTGCTCCTTTTGCGACTTCGCTGCGGCGGTGACGGCGGCGGTCTTCGCCATGGCCGCGCGGGTTCCTGCGGCGCGGGAGCGCGGCGCGGGGGCGATGGAGCCGACCTCGTGGGTCCAGTCGCGGACCACACCGACCTGCTCCTCGATGAGGTCTTCCAGCGCGACGATGCCGATGTGCTCGGCGCTGGGGGCCTTGCCGACCGCGACGGCCATGTGGGCGCGCTTGCGACGCATGATACGCAGGGCCTCGTCCAGCGTGGCGTCGCAGCGAAGCTCGATGAGAGGGCGCAGCTCGGCATCGGGAATCGGGGTCTCCGGCCCGGACGCTGGGTCCATGACGCGGTCCAGGACGTCCTTGACGTGGACGTAGCCGCGGAATGCTCTCGGAGTCTCCGGAGTCCCGGGAGTCCCTGTGTCGTCCGGCGTGCCCGCGCCCGCGATGACGGGGAAGCGGGAGAAGCCGGTCTCGGATACGGCGCTTTCCAAGTCACCGACGGTCGGGGCAGTGGGGATACTGCGTACCTTTTCCAGGGGAATCAGCACCTCCTGCACCGTGCGTGTGGCGGATGCCAGGGCGCGTCGCAGCCGCACGTGCTCCTCACTGTCGAGAAGGCCCTCTTGGCGGGACTCCGCGATCATCGACGCTAGCTCGGTCGGGTTGACCGTGGTGTCCAGCTCGTCCTTCTGCTCGATACCGAATAGGCGCAGCGTGATGCGTGCGATCCAGTTGAAGAAAACAAGCAGTGGCTTGGTGATCTTGAAGAAGAGCAGATGCGCCGGAATCAGCATCATGGCGACGGTTTCGGGACCCGCGAGTGCGATGTTCTTCGGGACCATTTCGCCGAGCATGATATGCAGGACCGACACCGCGAGCAGCGCGATGGCGAAGCTAATTGGGTGCAACAGGGTATCGGGCACGCCGAGAGCTTTAAAAGGCACCTCCAGCACGTGGGCAATTGCGGGTTCGGAGACCTTACCCAGCAGCAGCGAGGCAATGGTAATGCCGAGCTGCGCTGCTGCCAGCATCATGGACAGGTGCTCCGAGGCGTCGATGACGGTGCGCGCCCGCCGCTTTCCTTGCGAAAGAAGAGCCTCCAGGCGGTCACGACGGGCGGCGATAATCGAAAACTCAGCGCCGACGAAGAACGCGTTGACGAGCAACAAGAAGAGCGTCAGCACGATTCCAAACCAGTCGCTCATAGGTTGAACATCTCCTTCGCTCGCTCGTTAGTCACCGGGATAAGCAACGCTCTGTCGACGCGACGCCCATCCATCGAGAGGATCCTGGCGTACCAGCGGCCGCCGATGCCGGACTCGAATTCGTCCATGAAGTCGCGCTCGGTTTCCGGTAGCAGGACGATATCGCCGACCTGCGGGATGCGCCCCAGTGCAAACATGATGAGGCCGCCGAGCGTTTCGTAGCCGCCGTCGGGCGCGAAGTAGCCGACCTTATGCGGCAGCTCGTCCGTGCGAACCAGGCCTGAGCAGTCCCAGCCCTCGATGACGCGCTTGACCTCCTGCTCCGCCTCGGCGTCGTCGTACTCGTCCCAGACCTCGCCCAGGATCTCCTCCACGACGTCTTCGATGGTCACGATGCCCGCGGTGCCGCCGTACTCGTCGGCCACCAGAGCGATCTGCGAGCCCGCGGAGCGCACGGCCTCCAGCACGGAGTCGCCATCGAGGGACTGCGGCAGCGTCGGCACCGGTCGCGCCAGCTGGCGCATCGTCGTCGTTGACCGCTGCGCGGCAGGAACGGCAAACGCATCCTTGACGTGCACCACGCCGACGGTCGCGTCCAGGTCCCCATCGGTGACGGGGAAGCGGGAATGCCCGGACTCCAGCGAGGTCGCCAAAAGGTCGAGGGCGGTGTCGTCCACGTCCAGCGAAATGATTGTCGAGCGCGGCGTCATCAAGTCCTCCGCGGAGGTCTCGCCAAACCGCAGCGAGGACTCCAGAATCACGGCCTTGGACTCGTCCAGGGAGCCCTGCTCGGCGGAGTTGCGCACCAGGGCCTCCAGCTCCTGAGGTGACCGCGCCGAGGCCAACTCGTCGGCAGGCTCGATGCCTAACTTGCGCACCAGCCAGTTCGCTGACGCGTTGAGTGCCTGGATGAAATAGTGGAAGACCCAGTTGAACGCCATCACCGGGCGGGCGGTCACCCGAGCCACCGCCAGCGGCTCCGTGATGGCGATGTTCTTCGGCACCAGCTCGCCGTAGACCATCGACAGAGTGGTGGCCACGATGAGCGCGAGGATCAGCGCCGTCGGCCCCGCCGCGGCCTCGCCCAGGCCGAACCAGGACAAAATCGGAGTGAAGTAGCCGGCCAGCACCGGCTCGGCGAGGAAACCAGTGGCCAGCGTCGTCAGCGTGATGCCGAGCTGTGCGCCCGAGAGGTGGAACGAGAGCTTGTTGTGCGCCCGTTGCACCGACTCCGCCGCCGAATCCGCCGACTGGCTGCGATCCGCGTCAATCGTCGACCGCTCCAGGCCCGTCAACGCGAACTCGAAGGCCACGAATAGGCCCGTGCCCGCGGTCAGCGCAATAAAACCGATAACCGCGACGATATTCAGAACAATATCCACTGGCTAACTCTTCTTCTTTTTCGTCCGCTTGGGGCGGTGCACCCGAGACTTCTTCCCGCCTGACGACGAACCCCTGACCCCACTGCGGCGGGGGCTCCGTCCGGCGTCCGCACCGGCGGAAGCAGAGGCTGCTGACTCGCGGGCGCGGCGCGGGCGCCTGGCGCCGAGGGCCTTCACGAACTTCGGCAAGCCGGGGCCCGCGCGGAGCTCCTCGGCCTCGACCCCGGCCTGCTCCAGCAGAACCCGGACGTCGTTAACCTGGCGGTCCCGGACGACCATGGCAACGGTGCCGGAGGCCCCCGCGCGGGCGGTGCGCCCGGAACGGTGGACGTAGGTGGCGGCGTCCTGCGGCGGATCCGCGTGAACGACCAGGTCCAGCGAGTCGATGTCGATGCCGCGGGCGGCGACGTCCGTGGCGATCAGCACGTTGACCTCGCCGTCCGCGAAGGCCTTGAGCACGGACCGGCGCGTCGCCTGGCCGCGGTCCCCGTGCAGGAAGTCGAAGTTGATGTCGTAGTAGCGCAGGAACTTCGCCAACTGCACAACGCGCGCCTTCGAGTTTGCGAAGATGACGCACTGGTTCTGCCTCGACGCGATCCACGCGACGACCTCGTCCGCGGCATCGTTATCGTCGACACGCAGGACTATGTGGCGCATGTTCTTCACCGTCACCCGCGACGCCGAGATGCGGTGCGTCGAGAGCTCGGTTGCGCCGAGCGGCGGTCGCGAATGAGGGCGGCGGCGTCGTCGTTCAGCGTGGCGGAAAAGACGAAGCGCTGTGCGGACTTGGGGCAGGCGCGGACGAGGCCCAGGACGTCGGGGAGGAAACCTAGCTCCGCGAGCATGTCGGCCTCGTCGACGACGACAGCTTGGACATCGTCGAGCGAGAGCAGGCCGCGGCGGCGCAGGTCATGCGCGCGCCCCGGCGTGACGACGGCGATATCGACCGGGGCTGCGAGCATAGTCTGCTGGGCTCGCAGGGACTCGCCTCCAACGAAGCTGAGCACCCGCAGACCGGCGGCGGTGCCGAGGTCGGCGAGGACGTCGGCGATCTGGTCCGAGAGCTCGCGGGTCGGGGTGATCACCATCGCACGGGGACGGCCGGGCTTGGAGGATCCGGACTCCGCCAGGTGGGCCACCACGGGGATGCCGAAGGCGAGCGTCTTGCCGGATCCGGTCGGAGCCTGCGAAAGGACATCGTTTCCAGCGAACCCATCGGGCAGCGCCGCCACCTGGACGGGAGTCGGAGAGGTGATGGACTGGGCGCGCAGAATCTTTACGATTGACTCTGGGGTCCCCAAAGCGTCGAAAGTACTGGGGCCACCGGAGGTGCCGTGGCCGGGTCTGTGGGAAGAGCCGGGATCTGCTGGAAGGGGCATAGACAAGACAATACCGGCAGCCCCGCGCTTGCGAGCGGAAGGGCTGCCGGTATTTCGTGGGGTAAAAAACCCCAGCCTGGCCGTCGGAAAAGGTACCGGGGCTAGGTATCGGGGCAGGTGCCAGGACAGGTGGTCCCAGAGCTACCAGGTGCGGTCCAGCTGGGCGAAGTAGTCGCGCTCGTGCTCGGCGGCACGACGGAACACCGCGCGGGACTTCAACTGCTCGGCCCGCGGGGCGTCTGCCAGCGCTCGCTCGAGCGCTTCGACCGCCAAGAGTGCCGTGTCCAGGAAGGACTCGTCGGAATAGGATTCGACCCAGGCCTCGGCCGCCGAGCCGACCTCCTTGACCTCCGGGGCGTTCGAGATCAGCTCGGCCACAATCCACAGCTCGGCGACCAGCGTTGCAGCGGACACCGCGTAGCTGTTGAAGGCTGTGGCGCTCGCGTGCGCGTCAAGCAGCGCGAGAGAGGGGCCGGTCGGCTCGATGTCTTCGAGCTCCGAGTAGCTGTAGGACAGGGAGTCGGAGTTTAGCTCCAGGCAGCGAATGAGGCTCTCCTGCGCAAGACTCGACCACAGAATCTGGTCCTGCGGGAGGGTGGCCTTGATGCTCAGCATCGAGATGGCCGGGAAGATGTTGTGCAGGTACCAAATCTCCTGCTCCAGCAGCAGGTTGGTGTCCTCCGGGTTAAGGGTCCCTTCGCCGAAGTAAGAAAATGCCGGTAGCGCATCAATTTCTTCGACGATGTCGCCGATGAGATTCCACAGCGCGGTGGTGTGAGGGCCAACCGGCGCGATGGAAAGGGGCTTTCCAAAGAAGGAGCGAAGCTCGGGGGCCTTGGCGCCCGCAGCGGGGGAATCAGCTCGTGGAGTGGCCGTTGTTGCAGGCGAAGCTGCTGCCTGTGGGGACACCGACGCCGTATCGTCACAATCGGAAAAGCGCTTGGCGATGTGCCCGGGGCGGATCGTGGCCGCCTTCTCCAGGCGCCGGGCCCTGTGTCCGTGATCAATCGGGCCGTGGCCGTGGCCAACGTGGAGATCGTCCGCGAAAAGAATCGACTCGTTTAACCACTTGGTGGTCCAGCTAAGGGCCTCTTCGACAGCGAATCCCGCGCCGATGCGCGTAGCCAGCGCCGAGGACAGCGAGCAACCCGTGCCGTGCGTATTCTTCGTGTCGATGCGACGGGATGTCGAAAAGGAGCTGCGCCCGTCCGGGAAGACCACGGCGTTTCCCGCTTCGTCCCCGGAGAGATGGCCGGTCTTGGCAATGACGATAACGTTGTTCTTCGCCGCGAAATCCAGCGCCTGCTCAATTAGCTCTTCGTAGTCTCCCGCCGGTTCGGCGCCCGCCAGGAGAGCCAACTCCGGAACGTTGGGCGTGATGACATCGACCTCCGACACGAGAGTTACGAGGGCGTCCACCGCATCGTCGTCAAGCAGGCGGTCCCCGGAGGTGGCAATCATCACCGGGTCGAGCACAATATTGCGCGGACGGTTCTCGCGAACCCACTCGGTGACCACATCGACGATCTCGCGAGAGCCGAGCATGCCGATCTTGACCGCGTCGATCTCGACATCCTCGGTCACTACCGCCAGCTGTTCTTTAAGGAAGCTCACGTCCGGCGTATGCACCGAGCGCACCCCCTGCGTATTCTGAGCAACCAGCGCGGTAACGACGCCCATGCCGTAACCGCCGGCAGCTGCGATGGACTTTAAGTCCGCATGCAGGCCTGCGCCACCGGACGGATCGGTTCCGGCAATTGAAAGGACGCGGGGGACAAACTCCTTAGTCGGCGACATGTAGTGGCACCTTCCCAACTAGCGGTGCGTATGGGGTAACGCAAACCGCTGCCTGAATAGTCGAATGATGTTCAATCATAGTCTCAGGCAGCGGTTTGGGCGAAGGGAAATAGGTCCCAATGGGGGGCCGTTACGAGAACTTTATGCTTCTACCTCGGTACGGTCACCCGACCACAGGGTATGGAAGGAACCGTCCTTGTCCACACGTCGGTAGGTGTGGGCGCCGAAGAAGTCGCGCTGGCCCTGAACCAGCGCGCCGGCAGGCGCTCCGCGCGCAGGCCGTCGTAGTAGGCGAGCGAGGAGGAGAAGACCGGAGCCGGGATACCGAGCTGAGCTGCGGTCACGACGACGTCGCGCCAGGAGTCGAGGCAGTCGGTGACCTGCTGCTGGAAGTACTCGTCCAGGACCAGGGCGGGCAGCTCCGGGTTGCGGTCGTAGGCCTCCTTGATTCGGTTGAGGAAACGAGCTCGGATGATGCAGCCACCGCGCCAGATGGTCGCGAGCGCGCCGCGGTCAATATTCCAGCCGTACTCCTTGGCGCCCGCGTTGATCTCGTCGAAGCCCTGGGAGTACGCGATGATCTTCGACGCGTACAGAGCCTTGCGGACGCGCTCGACGAATGCCTCGCGGTCGGCCGGGGGCTCCGCCAGCTTGCCGGACGGCAGGTTGCGGGCGGCCTCGCGCTGCGCGAGCGACGAGGACAGTGCGCGCGCAAAAACGGCCTCGCCGATGCCGGTAACCGGAATGCCGAGGTCCAGGGCCGCCTTCGCGGTCCAGCGCCCGGTGCCCTTCTGGCCTGCGGCGTCGACGATGACGTCGACAAGCGGCTTGCCGGTCTCGGCGTCGACCTGGGAGAGTACCTCGGCGGTGATCTCGACGAGGTAGGAGTCCAGGTCGCCCTTGTTCCACTCGCGGAAGACGTCGGCGATCTCGGCGGGGGTCATGCCCGCAGCGTCGCGCAGAAGCTGGTACGCCTCGCCGATGACCTGCATGTCGGCGTACTCGATGCCGTTGTGGACCATCTTCACGAAGTGGCCGGCGCCGTCGGTGGAGATGTGGGTACAGCAGGGCACGCCGTCGACGTGTGCAGAGATGGACTCCAGTAGCGGGCCGAGCGAATCGTAGGACTCCTTGGTGCCGCCCGGCATGATGGACGGGCCGTTGAGTGCACCCTCCTCGCCGCCCGAGATGCCCGTGCCGACAAAGTGCAGGCCGCGGGCGCGGATGGCCTTTTCGCGGCGGATCGTGTCGGTGTAGAGGGAGTTACCTCCGTCGATGATGATGTCGCCGGGCTCCATGGCGTCCGCCAGCTGCTCGATGACTGCGTCGGTGGCGGGGCCTGCCTGGACCATGATGAGCGCACGGCGGGGGCGCTCGAGGGAGGCGACGAACTCCTCGATGGTCTCGGAGGGGATGAAAGTGCCCTCCGAGCCGTGCTCTGCGATGAGCGCACGGGTCTTCTCGGGGCTGCGGTTGAACACAGCGACGGTGTGGCCCTTGTGCGCAAAGTTGCGGGCGATGTTGGAGCCCATAACGGCCAGGCCAACGACACCAATCTGTGCGAGTTCCTTGTTATCGGTCATGGAGACCATACTAAAGCTTGGCGGGCGAAAAGTTCGCGTTCGGTCGCAATTAGCGTATGAAAATAGCCGAATTGCCAGAAATTTACCTCGAGCCCATTTTCGCGCTGGCACAATGGCTCCTATGAACCAAGAAACCGGCCGCGAAAACTCCACGAACAATGCGTCGGGCACCAGCGACGCGACCTCGCGCGAGAAGGGGCTGCGCGAGTATCTCATGTTGATCCGCAAGGCTGTCGACGCACCCCTGTCCGCGGAGGAAATCGGCGCCCTCAACAGCGCGATTGTCGGCTACCAGCTGGGAGGCTACGACGTGCTGCTCGGCACCCGCTTCGTCGAGGTGGGCCCCCGCAAGATCGTGGCCGAGCTGGCAATCGACGCAACCCACCTGCAGCCGTGGGGGCTTGCCAACGGAGGCGTCTACTGCTCGCTCGGAGAGACCGCGGCCTCGGTTGCTGGCTATATCGCTGCCGGTGCCGGCCCGGCCGTCGTCGGGGTCAATAACAACACCGACTTCTACCGCTCGGCCCGCGCCGGCGACACTGTCGTCTCGGTTGCCACGCCAGTACATCTCGGCCGAACCATGCAGGTGTGGCAGGTAGAACACAGCCGCAAGTCCGACGGCAAAGCTTTGGCCCGAACGAACCTCAGGGTCGCTGTCCTCAGCGAATCCTAGAGGCCCGCTCGGGCCGGGGGCGCGGCAGGCGCTGTGACGGGGCGAGGGCCCGGGCGTGGGAGCCGGGGCGCCGCTGCTGCTTACTTAGCGTTCTTGCGCTGCTCGCGACGGGTGTCGCGGATTTCCATCGGAAGATCTTCTTCCTTCTTGTCCTTCGTCAGCTCCGACAGGTGGTTGATGGCGTTGCGCGCGTACATCTGCTGGCGGGTCGAGACCATCTGCCAGCGGTCGCGGTTGAGGACGTTGAGGCCCCAGCTGACCACGGAGACCAGGCGGTTACGGAATCCGACCAGGAACATCAGGTGGACGGCCAGCCACAGCGCCCAGCCGATGAAGCCGTGAACCTCGACCTTGCCCATCTTCACCACTGCGGAGAAACGGGAGACGGTAGCCATGGAGCCCTTGTCGAAGTACTCGAACGGCGCACGTGCCTCGACGTCGCGGCCGTCCGCCTCGGCGGCGATGTTAGCGGCGACGTACTCGCCACCCTGGATCGCGACCTGTGCGACGCCCGGCAGGTTCTCGCGGTTCGACATATCGCCGACGGCGTAGACGTTCTTGTACTTGCCGACGGTCATGTCCTCGTTGACCAGGACGCGGCCCGCGCGGTCGGTCTCGGCACCGGTCTGCTCAGCCAGCAACTTGCCCAGCGGGGAAGCGGCCACGCCAGCGGACCAGATCTTGCAGTAGGAAGGAATGAACTCTTCGGTGCCTTCCTTCATATTCTTGAAGGTCACGCCCTCGTCGTTGACGTCGGTGACCATAGCGCCGAGCTTGACGACGACGCCCATCTTCTCCAGGGACTTCTGCGCCTTGCGGCCGAGGCGCTTGCCGAACGGGGGCAGCACCTGCGGTGCGCCGTCGAGAAGCACAACGCGGGCCGCGTGCGGGTTGTAGCTGCGGTAGGACGAAGCCAGGGTGCGGTTGGCGAGCTCGGCCAGCTGGCCTGCGAGCTCCACACCGGTCGGGCCGGCGCCGACGACAACGAAGGTCAGGAGGCGCTCACGCTCGGCCGGGTCGGTGGCCAGCTCGGCGCGCTCGAAAGCGCCGATGATGCGGGCACGGATCTCGAGGGCGTCGTCGATGTTCTTCATGCCCGGCGCGAACTCGGCAAAGTGGTCGTTGCCGAAGTAGGACTGGCCGGCGCCTGCGGCGACGAGGAGATGGTCGTACTCCCACTTGGTGACGTTGTGGCCCAACTCCGAGGTGACGACCTGGTTCTCGACGTCAATATCGGTGACGTCGCCCTTGACCACGCGGACGTTCTGGACGCCGTCGAAAATGGTGCGGGTGGACGGGGCGATCTCGCCCTCGGAGAGGATGCCGGTCGCTACCTGATAAAGAAGCGGCTGGAAAAGGTGGTGGTTAGTGCGGTCGATGAGGGTGACGTCGACGTCGGCGCCCTTCAACTTCCTCGCCGCGAACAAGCCACCGAAACCGGAACCAACAATAACCACGTGTGGGCGGCCAGAGTGCGGGCGGTACGGAGTCTCGGTCATTTGTTTTCTCCTCACAGACTTTTGCGTTCACAAGTGCCCGGAATCGATATGTTGTACCGATTCTCAAGGCTGGTATTCGAACATCTTAATCCCCGCGGTGCGCCGTCGCCTATTTGGGCCGTTCGCGATGTAGAGTGCGGGCGGTGACCGCGCGGGCGGAAAGTTGATACCCGCAACAATCTTACGAGTTTTTGACACGAGCTGCAGGGCACGGCGAGGAAGTGAGGGACCGGGGTGAATTCGGCAGATCGGCAGTCCGTCGACGCAGAGCGTTGGCCCCGCATTGCGCGCATCCCCGAGGGGCGCCTCCTGGATCGGCGGGCTCAGCTCTCCGAGAAGTCCTTTGAGCGACTGTGCGAGCGCTTTGGCATCGAATTGGGTAACTCCGTCGGCCCCGGCTCGGAGCGCGTCGACATGCACGTTTCCGACCCCGTCTTTTACTCGCGTATCGCAGAATCGGACTGGCTCGGGCTGGGCGAGGCGTTCCTCGCAGGGGAGTGGAGCAGCGAACAGCTTCCCCGCCTGCTCTCCCTGCTGCTGGACTCTGGCCTGGAGGTCGGCCCTGAGGGGTCCTTCTCGCGTAGCCTGCGGCGTCTTGCCCGCTCGCGTCCGCTTGCCGACGCCCCCGACGACGGTGGCGAACTGCCCACTTCACTGATCGAGCTCTACGCGGGAGAGCTGCTGTTCAGCGGCTCGGGACTATTCGCGTCCGGAGTCAGGACTACCTCGCGGGAAGAAATACCGAATCACGCACGGGGCGCCGGGCGAGGGGGAGTGCCGTCGAAGTGGTCGGTGGACGTGACCTACGTCGACGCGCCACAGGGCGTAGTCCGCGCCGATCTTCCCGCAGCGCAGCTGCGGTGCATCGACAGGCTCCTGGATATGGCCCGAGTGCGCGCCGGTGACAGGGTGGCCGAGTGGCGTCGGCAGGCGGAGAGGTCGCGCTGCGGGCGGCGGACAGGGGAGCGGGCGCCGACGTGATTGCGGTGTCCGATGACCACGCGGAGGCGGTGGCTCGTCGTGCTGCGGTAGCTGGGCTATCAGGAGCGGTGCGCGTCGAGCAGATGGCACAGGCTATTCCTTCGCCGAGGAACTTCGTTTCCGACTACGAGGCCGTGATCAATGTCGAGAGGCTCGAGACTTTCGGGATCAGCGGCATGACAAGGTGGCTGCGCAGCGCCGAGCGACTCCTGGCGGATCGCGGGACGATCGTCGTGCAGATGGCTGTGGCAACGGATGCGTTCGACGAGGCGGCGCAGCGGAGCATCGAGTTGATTCGCGCCTATGTGTGGCCACAGCTGCACTACGTGACGATGGATGAGTTCCGGCGGGTCGTCGACCGCGAGACGGGGCTGCGCGTTGCGGCGGAGGAGTACATTCCGGCGCATTTCGCCACGACGCTGCGGCTGCAGAGGGGCATCTTCGCGGGCAAGTCTCGGGAGGCCGCGGGGATTGGGTACGACCGTGTTTTCCGTAGGCTGTGGGACTACTCGTTGGCGCTGCTCGAAGCGCTGGTCGAGTCTGGTCGTCTGACCATGGTCCAGATCGAGCTGATTCACGCACCGCGCCGGTGGCGCTAGGCCACGAGGGCACGGCTGATTCCCGTGTTTGGCGACTCCGCGCGGGATTATTAGCGTTTCAATACTATTTTTCTAAATATGCTTCCGGGCGGGCCCTTTTCGGGCTACAAACTAAAGTATGAGCGAGAACACTCCGGGCATCGAGCCCGCAGCCGGGACGTCGGCAGCTACAGCATCCTCCGTTGACTCGACGAGCATCATCATCGTCGGGGCCGGGCTAGCCGGCCTGGTCGCGGCGTATGAGGCCACACAGGCGGGTAAAAAGGTCATCCTCGTCGACCAGGAAAACGCCAACAACCTCGGCGGCCAGGCCTTCTGGTCGCTCGGTGGCATCTTCCTTATTGATTCTCCCGAGCAGCGCCGCCTCGGCGTGAAGGACAACCGAGAGCTGGCGGAGGAGGACTGGTTCAGCTCGGCGCAGTTCGACCGCCCCGAGGACTTCTGGGGCCGCAAGTGGGCGCGGGCCTACCTGGACTTTGCGGCGGGGGAGAAGCGCGAGTACCTGCGCGGACTCGGCGTGAAGTTCCTGCCCGTCGTGGGATGGGCCGAGCGCGGCGAGGGGCGTGCGGACGGACACGGGAACTCCGTGCCCCGCTTCCACCTGACCTGGGGCACCGGCCCGGAGATCGTGCGCGTCTTCGCGGAGCCGCTGGCCAAGGCGGCCAAGCGGGGGCTCGTCGAGTACCGGCACCGCCACCGCGTCGATGAGGTCATCGTGGAAGGTGGCCGCGCCGTCGGCGTGCGGGGCAAGATTCTCGTTGCCTGCGATGGCTTGGAGCGGGGAGTGGCGTCGTCACGCGAGGAGACGGGCGAGGACTTCGAGATTCGCGGCGCGGCGGTGTGCATCTCGACGGGCGGGGTCGGCGGCAATCTGGAGGCCGTGCGCAAGTGCTGGCCGGTCGAGCGCCTCGGGAAGATGCCCGAGGACATGGTTTGTGGCGTGCCTGCGCATGTCGACGGTCGCGGCATCGAGATTGCAGGTGCCGCCGGGGCGAACCTGGTCAATCGCGACCGCATGTGGCACTACACCGAGGGCATGATGAATTGGAACCCCATCTGGCCGAACCACGGCATCCGCATTATCCCAGGGCCGTCGTCGCTGTGGTTCGACGCGGAGGGCAGGCGCCTGCCGGCGCCGTACATCCCGGGCGCGGACACGGTGGGGACGATGAAGCACATCCTCGCCACTGGGCACACGTATTCCTGGTTCGTGCTGAACAAGAATATTGTGTCGAAGGAGTTCATCTTCTCCGGATCCGAGCAGAACCCGGATCTGACGGACAAGGAGATCAAGAAGCTGCTCGGCAAGGTCACCTCGGGCGTGGCGGCGCCGATCCAGGCGTTTATGGACCACGGCGAGGACTGGGTCGTCGCGGACACGCTGGAGGAGCTGGTCGAGGGCATGAACCGGATTACCGGGGCAGACGCGCAGGGCGGTTCAGGCGAGGGAAGCGACGATCGGGGCTCCGGGGAGGGCGCCCCGGTCATTGACCTGGAGGACCTGCGCCGCCAGATTCACCTGCGCGACATGCAGACCGGCAACCCGTACTCGAAGGACTACCAGGTCAACTACGTCAACGTCGCGCGGAACTTCCTGGGCGACAAGCTGATTCGCTCCGTGGCCCCGAGCCCGATCCTGGACCCGAAGAACGGGCCGCTCATCGCGATCCGTCTGCGGATGCTCACACGCAAGACCCTCGGCGGGATCGAGACGAACCTCGACGGCCAGGTCATGCGTGCCGACGGCTCCGTCTTCGCGGGCCTCTACGCGGCCGGCGAAGCCTCCGGCTTTGGTGGCGGCGGCGTCCACGGCAACAACGCATTGGAAGGCACCTTCCTCGGCGGCTGCATCTTCAGCGGACGCCAGGCAGGGCGCGCGATGGCGCGGGAGGCCTGAGAAGCAGAGCGGCTGAACGGGGCCTGGCCCGCGGGCACCAGGACCCGGACCTACTCCAGCCCGATGGAGAAGGCGCTCTCCAGGTCGTGGCGGGAGTAGGTGCGGAAGGCGAGCTGGGTCTGGGTGCGAATCACGCCGTCGACCTTGCTGATTAAGTTCGGGATAATCTCTGCCAGCTCGTCGTGGTCCTGCACACGGACGACCACGACGAGGTCCCAATCGCCGGTGACAGAGTAGACCTCGGTCACGCCGTCGATGCCGACGATGGTCTCCGCGGCCTCCGGAATCTTCTTCGACTCAACATCGATGGACACAATCGCGGTGGTCAAGGACATGGAGGGGCCGCCTTTCCGAGTAGGAGCGTTTCTTTTTCGTCACAATTCTACGTCCTCGGTGAGCAGCGCCTGGAGGAGTAGGCCGAATCACTGTAAAACAGGACTATGGCACAAACAGCATTTCAGTCCAATCCAGTAAACGTCTCCGGCGAGCTGCCGGCCGTCGGCTCGAAGGTTCCGGCCTTTGAGGTTACCGCCGGCGACCTGTCCACCAAGTCCAACAAGGACTTCGAGGGCAAGAAGGTCGTCTACAACATCTTCCCGTCCGTCGACACCGGCGTGTGCGCCGCGTCCGTGCGCCACTTCAACCAGGACGCAGCCTCGCTTGAGAACACCGTCGTCGTGAACGTCTCCCGCGACCTCCCGTTCGCGCTCGGCCGCTTCTGCGCCGCCGAGGGCATCGAGAACGTCGAGGTCGCCTCGGACTTCCGCCACGGTTTCGGCCCGGCGTTCGGCGTCGTGCAGGAGGACGGCCCGCTGGCAGGCCTGCTGGCCCGCGCCGTGGTTGTCGCCGACGAGGAGGGCACCGTGCTCTACACCCAGCTTGTCGACGAAATCACGACCGAGCCGGACTACGCCTCCGCGCTCGCGGCAGTGAAGTAGTTAAAGGGAAGGGGCTAAACCTTCCTACGCGGTCGCCTCTCGAACCTCTCCGACGAGTTCTTCGAGAACGTCCTCAAGGGCGATGATGCCCAGGACGGCGGCCGCGTTTTTCGTGCCTGACGACGCCCCCTCGTCGCCGCGGACCAGCGCAAAGTGGGCCTGTTCGCGCTGCATGATGCGGACGACCTTCTGCAGTTTGTCCCCGGCGTGCACGGTCGCCAGCTCGCGCACCAGCTCCACCGGGACCGCCTGGTCGCGGGCATCGTCGGGAAGCGAGAGGAGGTCCTTGACATGGACGTAGCCGGCGGGGGCGCCTCCGGAGCTGCCGGTGCCGCCGGTGTTTCCGGTGCGGACCGGGAAGCGGGAGAACTGAGTGGAGGCGCACAGCGCCTCGACGTCGGCGACGGTGGCGGAAGGGGAGACCGTGACCAGCGATTCCGGCGGCATGACCACGTCGGCGGCGGTGAGGTGCTCGAAGCCGAGCGCCTTGTGCAGCAGGGCTAGCTCGTCGTCGTCCAGGAGGCCCTGGCGGCCAGACTCGGCCACGAAGTCCTGGACCTGGCTGCTGGTGAAGGAGGAGTCGACCTCGTCCTTCGGCGTGGCGCGGAATACCGTGCGGACCACGACGTTTGCGGTCGAGTTCATGGCCCAAATGACGGGCCGAAGCACGCTTACGATGAAGTGGAGCGGTACGGACACGAACTTCGCGGTCGCGGTGGGCGAGGATATGGCGATGTTCTTCGGCACCATCTCGCCGACAACCATGTGCAGGAATGTGACGATGAGCAGGGCAAACGCGAGCGCGACGACGTGTGCGGCGCCCGCGGGCAGGCCCAGATCCACGATGTGGGGCTCGAAGAAGTGCGCAATCGCGGGTTCGCCGACCGCGCCGATGAGAAGGGAACAGGCGGTGATGCCAAGCTGCGTGGCGGCCAGCGACACCGAGACGTTTTCGATCCCGCGCAGGGCGTACTTGGCTCCGACGGAGCCGCCGACGGCCTCGGGCTCCACCTGGTCGCGGCGTGCCGACACCATGGCGAACTCAGCCGCGACAAAGTACGCGTTCAGCGCGAGCAGGACGATCAGTGCAATGAGGGAAGCGGACGTTGACATTGTGGGCTAGACCTCCTGCCTGTCGACGTGGACACGGATTCGCCCGACTCGGTGCCGGGCCATGCGCTCGACGCGGAAGACCACCAGCGCGGTGGTAGGGAGGTCCTCCTCGTCCTTGTTCTCGTGGTCGGTCGCGCGCACAGTGACGGTGTCGCCGAAGCGCGGCATGCGGTCCAGCTGCTCGGTAATGAAGCCGCCGATGGTGTCCGACTCCGACCCCTCGGGGAGGACGAGGCCCAGGATGTCGCCCAGCTCGTCCGGACGCATGAGGCCGGAGACGGCGACGGTGTCGGAACCGAGGCGGGAGTAGAGCTTCGAGCGGTCGTCCTGCTCGTCGTCGATCTCGCCGACGATTTCCTCGACCAGGTCTTCCAAGGTGACGATGCCGTCGGTCCCGCCGTACTCGTCGACGACGACGGCGAACTGGTGCGGGTTCTCGCGCAGGCGGCGCATCAACGGATCTAGGGTGGTGGAGTCGTTGACCACCAGGACCTGCTTGGCAAGGCTCGCCGCGGGAGTGCGCGAGCGTTCGCCGAAGGGCACGGCGAGGAGGTCTGTGTAGTGGATGACCCCGCGGATATCGTCCACGGCTTCGCCCATGACGGGGAAACGCGCGTGGCCGGACTCCGCCACGATGGCGAGCATGTCGGAAACCGACTGGTCAGAGATGAAAATCACCTGGGGTCGGGGAGTCATGACGTCCGCGGCGGTGCGGTCGCCGAATTCGATGGAGCGCGCCACCAGCTCCGCCGTCTGCGGGTCGATGGTGCCTTCGTCTCCTGATCTCGTGACGACGGCGCGCAGCTCCTCGGCCGTGCGCGCGCTGGCGACTTCCTCCTCGGGCTCGAAGCCCAGCTTCTTGAGAATCCAGTTGGCGGAGCCGTTGAGGAGCCAGACGAGCCAGCCGAAGGCGAGCATGAAGACGTTCTGCGGGCGCACGACCAAGTTGGCGACGCGCTGAGGCTGGGCGATGGCCCAGTTCTTGGGCACGAGTTCGCCGAAGACCATCTGGGTGAAGGTCGCGATGATGAAGGCGCCGGTGGTACTGACCGCGGTGACCAGCGCGGCAGAGGCGCCGGTAGCGCCGAAGGCGGTGCCCAGCAGCACACCGAGCGAGGGACCGGTCAAGAAGCCGGCCACCAGGCTGGTGACGGTAATGCCGAGCTGCGCGCCGGAGAGGTTCGTCGAGGTGCGCGAGAGCGCCCGGTCAACGAGGCGGGCCGAGCGGGATCCGCCGGCCGCGGATTTTTTCACGTCATTGCGGTTGACCGTCAGGTACGAGAACTCGACAGCGACGAAGATAGCGTTTGCCAGGACAAGGAGAAGGAATACGACGAGGACGATGAGGGCCGAAACTAGCACCCGGCATCACCGTTTGGCGCTGTCGGACGCGACGTCGGCTTCGGACTTCGATACTCGTCTGCGGCTTGGGAACATTCCGATTGTTCAGACATGCCCTCGACCTTATAGGCGCAACATTGCCACGTCGATGTGAATCGAGGTTTTCTATATAAGTTCTCAGGCTTCGGGGTAGTCGAACGGGGCGGCGGACCTTAAGGCCAAAATGTCATAATGTATATTATCGGCCAAATATCGGTAGTGGTCCGACCTAGAGGTTTTGTGTCGCTGATTGACTGTGTGGCCCGGCCGCTTGATCGCGCGACTGTGTCCATTGATGTCTGCGCGGTGTTGGCGCGTGGCCCGCGCAGGTGTTCAGTTGCTAACGTGGGTTCTTGTTCTGAGCGCCTTGCGTGGCGGCTGCATTGTTCTCGTCCGCGTTGCGCACCGCAATCTCTTCGCGCAGCCGCTTGTTCTGCCACAGCGTCAGGCCGACCAGAAAAACGCCGACGGCCACAAGCCACCACACGCCCTTATATGCAACAAACGCGATAAAGACGACGAGCAAAACCATACGGAGCTTGCGTGCGAGAAGCATTGCCTCGTAGGTGTTCATCTAAGTCCCCATTCGTCGCTTCTGGTGGTCATTTCCAAGGTCTAGTTAATCATCACTATTACGTCACAGTGACGAAAAGGTGTTGTATAACCGCTGGTCTAGCGGCCAAAAATTACTGCTGCTTCTGGGCGACGATGCGCAGATTCAGCTCGCCCTCGTCCGCGATCTTCGCCGCGACGAATTCCGGCGACTCCACGTTGTAATCCTGGCGATTAATCTTCAGGCTGCCCGACAGCAACACCAGGTCGTCAGTTCGAGCTGCCATCATTGGAACGACGACGTCGTTGGTCGTGCCGCGAATCGTCAGCTGGCCTGGAACCTCAATCGGGACCCGCTTGCCGTCGTCCGGGATCGACGAGATGTCCAGCGGCTTGGATAGGACGAACTTCGCCTCCGGGTACTGGTCGACGCTGAGGATCTTGTTGCGCACGTTGATGTCGCGAACCTCGATGTCGCTATTCAAGGTTGCCATGTCAACTACAATCGTTGCCTTCTCAAGCGTCGTGCCCGACACCGTAAGGTCACCGCTGACCTTGTGCGTCGAGGCCGACGTCGTCCGGCGGCTACCCGGAAGGACCTCGTTGAAGGTAAAACCGACGGAGGTGTTCTTCGAGTTATCCCCGCCGATGATCTTCCAATTTCCCTCGGCCGATGTCGTGGCCGGCTTCAACTGTTCTGCCTCAAAGTCGCCGGTCCGCACGCCCTCATGAGTGAAGACCCGGTACAGGACCGGGCCCACAATCACGATGGCGAGCGCGACAACCGCGACGGCAATAAGCGTAATGACCGATTTCCGGGCGCCAGAATTCATAGGGCCTATCTTATCCCCTTTAAATCTTTACGGAAGGAGGCGCTCCACTTCGCGGGTTTTCATGATTAACTCGCCGACGATCTGGCCGAGGACGTCGCGGTCCAGGCCGTCGGAAAGCGCGGACTCGAGGTCTTCGGCGAGGCAGCGCACCTCGAAGAGGCCGTCGCCAATCCGCTGTTCTACCACCCCTTGGCTTGCCGACGCTCCCCTCTCCTCGGCCCGGGATCCCTCGGCGGCGGTGGCTGAGCCGAGGCTGGTGTCGAGCCGTGCGGTGATCGGGATGGAGGCACCTTTGGCTACCCCGGCGCGCTTTTCGTAGGAGCGCTGACGGCACGCCTGGCTGCAGAACTTGCGGCGCCGACCCCTGGTCGAGACCTCCATTTCGCGGCCGCACCACTGGCAATGCGCAATCGTCTTATCCGTCACAAGGGACGATTATGGCACGGTCTTGGCAAAAGTCGTTATAATGAGTGGTCTAGCTTTTTAATCCGAAGGGCTATCTACACCGAAGGGGGCACGTTCCACATGGCAGATCGAGTTCTTCGTGGCAGCCGCATGGGCGCCGTCTCGTACGAGACGGACCGCGATCACGACCTCGCACCACGAATGATGGTGAAGTACCAGACCGAAAGCGGTGAGGTTTTCGAGGTTCCTTTCGCCGACGACGCGGAGCTTCCCGGCGAGTGGCTGTGCAAGAACGGCCAGGTTGGCAAGCTCATTGAGGGCGAAGGCACCGAGGCGAAGCCGGTCAAGCCGCCGCGCACCCACTGGGACATGCTGCGCGAGCGCCGCTCCATCGAGGAGCTCGATGTTCTCCTCGAAGAGCGCGTCGAGCTGCTGCGCAAGCGCCGCCGCAACGCCGCCCGCCTGCTGAAGGCGCAGAAGGAAGCCGAAGAGGCAGAGGCTGCACAGAACGCCTAGGGCTCATGCCTAAGGCTCCGTAAGCCTCGAAACAACGTAACAGATTCGGCCTAACCTTCCGGGGTGTCCGTACACTGGAGCCCATGACAGGGACTCCCGCGACCGATACGGAAACCGATGACAGGGCCGGCGCGAAACGCCACTGGGTACAGCACCCGCTGATGCGGCTGCTGTACTTTTTTGTGCTTTTTGCGCTGCTCACGCTGATCCTGCGCCTGCCCTTGCCTCCCCTGGCGTCCGGGCCGGACGGTCAGCCCACACCGACCGAGGTCAGCATCGGCATGGTCCCGGTCCTCGTCGCGGTCGTTGCCGCCTACTACCTCACCGTCCGTCTCGCGGAGAAGCGCCGCGTCACGGAGCTGACCCGAGGGGCTGTTGTCGGCGCCGTCGTCGGTCTCATCGCGGGAGCTGCGCTGCTCAGCGTCGTCGTCGGCCTGGTCTGGCTGCTTGGCGGGCTCTCCTTCGACGGGACATCGTACCCGGAGAACTGGCCGAACGTGCTGTTCCAGATGGGAGTATTCGCGGGCGTCTTCGAGGAGATTGTCACGCGCGGCGCCCTGTTCCGCCTCGCCGAGGAGCTCATCGGTTCCTGGGGTGCGGTGATCCTCAGCGGCGCGCTCTTCGGCGCGGCCCACGCCGGCAACACCAACGCGACGCTGGCTAGCGTGGTGTCCATCGCGGTGTCGGCGGGGCTGCTCTTCCCCATCGTCTACATGCTGACCCGCAACCTGTGGATCTGCATCGGGATCCACGTCGCCTGGAACGCCATGCAGGGAATCGTCTACGGCATCCCCGTGTCCGGAAACGACAGTTCCGGCCTGCTCGTCACGCATGCGACGGGGCCAGAACTCATCTCTGGCGGAGCCTTCGGCGTCGAGGCCAGCATTATTGTGCCCATCGTTCTCATCGCGGCGTCGGTATTCCTGGGAATCCGGGCGCGCCGAGAGGGCACGGTCGTGGCGCCGTACTGGCGCCGCGGGGCTACTTTCGCAACCGCTGCTCGACTTCGTGCTTGACCAGGCGGCCGAACTCCAGGCCGAGGTTCGCCACCTGCTGGGCGCGGTGCTTCGCGCCCCACTTGGTCACTTGCAGCAGGGACTGCTTGACGAAGCTGCCGTCCATCTTCGACTCGCCGTACTCGCGCTCGGTGAAGGTAATCGGGACCTCCTCGACCAGGAAGCCCGCCTGGACGGCCTCCCACGCCAGCTCGGTCTGGAAAAGGTACGCGGCCTTGCCGATGTTCTCCAGGTCGAGGGTCTCCAGGACCTCACGTCGGTAAGCGCGGTAGCCCGCGGTGATGTCGGAGATGCCCGCGCCGAGAGCCAGCGAGATGTAGATGTTACCGCCGCGGGAGAGGATCTGGCGGGTCATCGGCCAGTTCACGGTCTTGCCGCCCGGGATGTAGCGAGAACCGATGACCAGGTCCGCGCCCTCCTCCAGCTTGTCCAGTAGGAGCTGGAACTGCTCGGGGGCGTGGGAGCCGTCGGCGTCCATCTCGCAGAGCACCTGGTAGCCGCGCTCGAGGCCCCATCCGAAACCCGCGCGGTAGGCGCCCCACAGGCCGCCCTTGCCCTCGCGGTGCATGACGAAGATGTGCGCTTCCCCACCGTTATCGGCGGTATCAGCCGCCGCGATCTCGTCGGCGAGCTCGCCCGTGCCGTCCGGCGAGGAGTCGTCCACCACCAGGATGTGCACCTTCGGCTGCGCGGCGCGCAGGCGTGCGATCACTCCGGGGAGGTTGTCCCGCTCGTTGAACGTCGGGATGACAACCAGCGTGGACTCGTTCAGGGTAGTCACTCGTGATTCTCCTTATAGATGTGTGTTGCGACGACGCCGCGCGGGGTCTCCCGCAGCACCGCCCGAGGCGCCCCGCAGGGCACCGACCAAGGCACCAACTAAACAAACAATACCGAACGCCACGATGCCGCCCTCAATCCACGCACCGAAGCGCGCGGCGAGGGTCATGTGCGAGTACTGCGGCAGTGTGGCCGTGAGCACCTTCTGCTCAAAAATCTTACTCTGCTTGCCGACGGCTCCGTGCGCGTCGATAATCGCGCTCACGCCGCTCGTTGCGGCGACGAACGTCGAGCGCTGGAACTCCATGGCACGCATGCGGCTCATGGCGAGCTGCTGGTAGGTCATGTCCGTGAAGCCGAAGGTGGCGTTGTTCGTCGGCGTGGCGAGCATGGTCGCGCCATTTCTCACCGCGTTGCGGTAGGCACCGTCGAAGACGACCTCGTAGCAGGTGGCCAGCCCCAGCTTCACGGGCTTGAGGAAGGGTGTTCCCTCCCCCGTCGCCACGACGCCGTCGCCGCTGCCCGGCGTCATATTGCCAGCGCGGTCGACCATGTCCGAGACGTGCCGGAGCAGATCCCGAAACGGCATGGTCTCGCCGAAGGGCTGCAGGTAGATCTTCTCGTGGCGCTCGGTCGGGCCGAGTGCGGGGTCCCAGACGACCATCGTGTTCTGCGTCCCGTTGTCGTAGGTGAAGGTGCCGACGACGATGGGCGCGGCGATGTTGGCGGCCGCCGAGTCGATGATGCGGGCCGCCTCGGAGTCCCTAAAAGGGCTGACGTCCGAGGAGTTCTCCGGCCAGATGACGACGTCCGGCTGCTGCTCCTCGCCGGCGCGCACGCGCCGGGCCAGCTCGCCAGTGGCGTCGGCATGGTTTTGCAGCACCGCCCTGCGCTGGGCGTTGAACTCCAGGCCCAGCCGCGGGACGTTACCCTGAATCACGGCGACGCGGGTCTGCGCCTCCGGCGCAGCCTCCGGGAGCGGCTGCAGCATCGGAAGAGCTGAGCCGACGAGAAGCGCCACCGCGACCAGGCCGAGGCCGGTGAGGAACCTGCGGGACAGGAGTGCGACCAGGCCGGCAGCGGCGAGGGCCGCGAGGAAAGACACCAGCGCGGTTCCCCCGAGCGCCACAGCGGGAGCAAGAGGCCCGTCGACCTGGCCCCACGCGACGCGCAGCCAGGGAAAGCCGCCGAAGGGCCAGCGCTGCAGGAGAGCCTCCCCCGCCGCCACAAGCGCGGCCATGCCGGGCAGGCGAAGCCACGTCGGCAAGCCGGAGTTTCCCACGAACCACATGGCCCACGCCGCGGGCATGGCCAGCAACCCCAGCACGGCGCTGAGCGCGACATAGGGGCCGTAGCCCACGAAGGAGCCGATCCACGGCAGCGAAAACAGTGCGGTGGAGGTACCCCAGGCGAAGCCAACCAGGAGGCTAAAACGCCAGGTCGAGCAGCGCAGCAGCGCGACGAAGAGCAGCGCCAGGCCGATCCACGCTGCGGGCCACCACCCCGTGGGCTCGTAGCTGAGGAATTGGAGCCCGCCGGCCGCAGCGGACAGTACGAGAAGATCGATCCGGTGCATCGTGCCTAGTCGTTCTTGCCCTGATCGTTCTTGCCTGATTCGGAACCTGCGCTGCCAGGCTGGTCATCCCACGCATTGTCGGGCGCGGGAGGCACGACGCGGTCGCTCGGGAACGACGAGGCGTCGAAGCCTCCGAAGCCCGGAAAGCCCTGCATACCGGCGCCGCTCGTGCCGTACTGGGAGACGACGGTCATGCTGCGGGTGCCCTGCTTCTGGAACCAGCCCAGCAGCGTCGCCGAGCCGGACTTGCGGATCGCCCAGCGCACCGGCGGCAGGACCATGAGGAAGCCTGCGAAGGTGGTCACCACGCCCGGCAGCGCCAGGAGGATTGAGCCGACCAGAAGGATTGCCGAGTCCACGAAGAAGCTACCCGCGCCGGTGGCGGAGCGCTTCAACGCTTCCTCCGGGTCCGACTGGCCGAACTGCGTCAACGTGGCGGAGGTATCGCGTAGCCACTTCTGGTAGATGCGCTTGAATTCGACCGCGGCGAAGACGACGCCGAGGACGAACAGCGCAGCGACCACCAGGACGGCCCAGCCGAAGCCGATCCACCGCCCCAGGGCGATGAAGGCGGCGATCTCGACGGCCAGGTAGATAATCGGGAGAAGGCGACTCATGCCCACTACCCTACAAGGCCCGCCCGCTAGCGGTCCGAGCGCTCCTCCAGGTCGCCCTCGGTCTCCAGGTACGTCTGGCGCAGCAGGTCCAGGCGCTCCTGGTCCGGGTTCTCCCACATCCCGCGCTCGGCGGCCTCCATCAGGCGCTCCGAGATGTCGTGCAGCGCCCACGGGTTGGACTTATCGAAGAACTCCCGGTTGTCCGGGTTAGCAACGTACTCGTCCGTAAGCGTCTCGTACATCCAGTCGTCCATGACACCGGCGGTTGCGTCGTAGCCGAAGAGGTAGTCGACCGTCGCCGCCATCTCGAACGCACCCTTGTAGCCGTGGTTGCGCATCGCCTGCATCCAGCGCGGGTTGACCACGCGGGCGCGGAAGACGCGGCGGGTTTCCTCGTGCAGGGTGCGGGTGCGCACCGCGTCCGGGCGAGTCGAGTCGCCGATGTAGGCCTCCGGATCCGAGCCGGTCAGCGCGCGGACCGTCGCGATCATGCCGCCGTGGAACTGGAAGTAGTCGTCCGAGTCGGCGATGTCGTGCTCGCGGGTGTCCGCGTTCTTCGCAGCCACCTGGATGCGGCGGTAGGCCGTCTTCATGTCCTCGGCCGCCTCGACCCCGTCGACACCGCGGCCGTAGGCGTAGCCGCCCCAGGTCGTGTAGACCTTGGCCAGGTCGGCGTCGTCACGCCAGGAGCCGGAGTCGATCAGCTGCAGCAGGCCAGCGCCGTAGGTGCCCGGCTTGGAGCCGAAGATGCGGCGCGGTCGCTCCTGCCGATCGGCCGCCGCGTGCGCGCGCACGTAGTTGTCCTCGTCGGACTCGTCGAGCTTTGCGACGAGGTCAAAGGCGTCGTCGAGCAGGTCGATGACGTGCGGGAACGCGTCGCGGAAGAAACCGGAGATGCGGACGGTGACGTCGATGCGCGGTCGGCCCAGCTCCTCCAGGGAGATCGGCTCCAGGCCGACGATGCGGCGGGAGGCCTCGTCCCAGACCGGGCGCACACCGATAAGCGCCAGGACCTCGGCGATGTCGTCGCCGGAGGTGCGCATCGCGGAGGTGCCCCACACGGACAGGCCGACCGACTTCGGGTAGTCGCCGTGGTCGGCGCGGTAGCGCTCGATCAGGCCGTCGGCGAGGTTCACGCCGGTCTCCCACGCCAGGCGCGAGGGCACGGCCTTCGGGTCGACCGAGTAGAAGTTGCGGGCGGTCGGCAGCACGTTGACCAGGCCGCGCAGCGGGGAGCCCGAGGGGCCTGCGGCGACGAACTCGCCGTTGAGAGCCTGCAGGATACGCGGGATCTCCTCGGAGGTTCCTGCCAGGCGCGGCAGGATCTCGTCGCGGGTAAACTGCAGCAGCTCCACGACCTTGTCCAGGCCGTTCGGGGCGGTGAGCGCGGCGAACTCCTCGCGGCCGAGGACCTCGGCGACCAGTGCGGCGACCGGCTCGTCGGCACGCGCGACCAACTCGGTGACCAGCGCGGTGGTGACGGCGTCGATCAGGTCGACGCTGTGGCGGTCGTCGGAGCCGTCCTCGGAAAGGCCGAGCGCCTCGCGCAGGCCCGGCAGCGTCTGCTTGCCGCCCCAGAGCTGGCGGGCGCGCAGCATGGTGGTGACGGTGCCGACTAGGGACTCCCCCTCCGGTGCCGCGCCCAGGACGTGCAGGCCGCCGCGGATGGCGACGTCCTTGATCTCGCACAGCCAGCCGTCGACGTGCATCAGCATGTCGTCGAAGACGTCCTCGTCCGGGCGCTGCTCCCAGCCCAGGTCGCGGTCCATCTTCGCGGCCGTGAGCAGGGTCCAGATCTCCTGTCGGATGGCGGGCAGCTTCGCCGGGTCCATCGCGGAGATGTTCTGGTGCTCGTCGAGGAGCTGCTCCAGGCGGGTGATGTCGCCGTAGGACTCCGCGCGGGCCATCGGCGGGATCAGGTGGTCGATGAGGGTCGCGTGGGCGCGGCGCTTGGCCTGGGTGCCCTCGCCCGGGTCGTTGACCAGGAAGGGGTAGATCAGAGGCAGCTCGCCGATGGCCGCGTCCGGGCCACAGGATGCCGACAGGCCGACCGTCTTGCCCGGCAGCCACTCCATGTTGCCGTGCTTGCCCATGTGCACCACGGCGTCCGCGCCGAAGCCGCCCTGTTCCTCCGGCAGCGCCAGGAAGCGGTAGCAGGCCAGGTAATGATGCGTCGGCGGCAGGTCCGGGTCGTGGTAGATGCCCACCGGGTTGTCGCCGAAGCCGCGCGGCGGCTGCACCATGACCACGACGTTGCCGAAGGTCAGGCCGGCGATGTAGATGTCCTGAGTGGACGGGTTGACGTAGAGGCTACCCGGGGCCGCGCCCCACTTGTCCTCCATGTCCTCGCGCAGCTCCTGCGGCAGAGTGTCGAAGAATTCCTGGTAGGCAGCCGCGGGCAGGCGCAGGTCGGCGGCCTCCATGACCTCCTCCGTCAGCCAGTCCGGGTCCTGGCCGCCGGCGTCGATGATGGTGTGCATCAGCTTGTCGGGCTCGTCCGAACCGTCCGCGCCGGAAGCGTAGCCGGGGATCGCCGTGGTGTCGCCGAGGTCGTATCCGGCGTCGGCAAGCGCGTGGAGCACGCGGAGAGTTGAGGCGGGAGTGTCCAGGCCGACGGCGTTGCCGATGCGGGCGTGCTTCGTCGGGTACGCCGAGAGCATCAGGGCGACGCGCTTGTCCTTATTCTCGATCGAGCGCAGCGCGGCGTAGCGGGTCGCGATACCGGCCAGACGGTCGCAGCGCTCGAGGTCAGGGACGTAGGAGATCAGCTCGTCGGAGTCGATCTCCTTGAAGGAAAAGGCGACCGAGATGATGCGGCCGTCGAACTCCGGGACCGCCACCTGCGTGGCCACGTCCAGGGGTGACAGGCCCTCGTCGTTGGCCACCCACGTGTCGCGCGAGGAGGTCAGGGCCAGGCCCTGGATGATGGGAACGTTGAGGTCGGCGAGCGCTGCGACGTCCCAGGCGTCGTCGTCCTGGCCCGCCTGCGCCAGTGCCGGGCGGTTGCCGCCGGCCGCCAGAACGGTGGTGATCAGCGCGTCGCAGGTTGCGAACTCCGCCAGGAGCTCCTCGCTCGCCGTGCGCAGGGACGCCGCGAAGATTGGCTTGGCGACGAACCCACGGGCCTCGACCGCGTCGGCCAGGGCCTCGATGTAGCGGGTATTGCCGGCCAGGTGCTGCGCGCGGTAGTAGACGATGCCGACGGTGCCTTTGACGGATGCGGCGTCGACCTTGGACTCGCGCTCCAGGTATCCCCAGGCCGGCATGCGCTCGGGCTCGTCGAAGCCGAGGCCGGTGAGCAGCAGCGTATCGGAGAGGAAGTTGTGGAGGTTCGCGAGGTTCTTCGCGCCGCCCTCCGCGAGGTAGATGTGCGTCTGCGTTGCCACGCCCGAGGGCACGGTCGAGTACTCGGTCAGCTCCGCGTCCGGGGCCTGCTCGCCGGAGACCAACACGGTCGGGATACCGGAGCCTACGAAGTAGTCGATGCCGGACTCCCATGCGCGGCGGCCGCCCAGGAGGCGGATGACGACGACGTCCGCGCCGTCGGCAAGCCGGGGAAGATCGTCGTCGAGGAGACGCGCCGGGTTCGCCCAGCGGTAGGCCACCTCGCTGTTTTGGCTGGCGGCGCGGGCGGAAAGCAGGTCGGTATCCGAGGTGGACAGCAGCAAAATCACGGTGCGTTCAGTCACTTCCTGGGGAGCGTCGCGTCCCCGTAGGACGGGTGGATCCTTGTGCGCTGGCGAGGTCTGACTTTCACAGTGGCGCGACCGTGAGGGATTTCACCTGCTTCTCGCCTATCGACAGGACAAACCACATCGGCGTTTTAGGTAATTAAACACTTACCTTAGTTGCAGAGGCCGGGCCCGAGGGGCACCAGGGGGCGTGAATCGCGCGGCATCGGAATTATTAGATTAATTCGCGGAGTAGAAATGAACGTTGGCCGGCGGGGTGTGAAACAATGTTTAATTGTTGGTGCAATTAAATACAATTGTTGCAAATGGTAGTGATGTGGCGGGTGATACTTGAGGTAATTAATGGGTTTTGGATTAATTATCTCAAGTTTCGAAAATTAGCCTTGGCTCGCCTGTCGGATATGCTGCCACAGGAAGTCGGCGGCCGGCTTGATATTGCCCACCAAAGTGAGCATGTGGTTTGCTCCAGTGCGCTGCAGCACGGGAGCCAGAGGGTCCTCGTAGTAGGACAGGTTCGTGCCAAGGGCCTGCCACTGATCGCGCAGCTCGCGGGCCTGTCCGACCGGAATCAGGTCATCGTGGGTGCCGTTGTATAGCAGCGTAGGCATGGATGGCTTGAAGGAGCCAATCTTCTGGCGCTCGAGTTCGACCTTAAACTCCGGGTACTTTGCAATCATCTCCCCCAGGCTGATCCCATCCTTGGTCCACTCCCGGGTGCTGTGGAAGCCAAAAGCTGCCATGTCGCCACCGGCGCACATCTGGTGGGGTCGGTCGAGGTCCACCGCGGCCTTCGGGGTCATCTCGGCTGCATAGAGCGCTTCGCGCAGTTCAGGGTCCTTGTCCAGGATCGCAGAGAGCGACAGGGGGAGGACGCCGGTCAGTGAGGTGCCGTCAATCTTGTCAAGAACCTCGGTGAGGTTCGAGGGCACTCCACCGGCAGCCGCGGCCACGATGTTGAGCTCGGGAGCATATACGGCGGCGCGCTCTGCGGCAGCCGCGGAGCCCGCGCCACCCTGGGAGTAGCCGTACAGTGCAACCGGGGTCTGCGGGTTGCCGGAGAGCTCGACCGCAGCAGCGGCGCCGTCGAGAAGCGTCTGACCCGCGGTGATATTGTCCACGTACTCTTGGTGGCCATCCGAATTGCGGTGATGGTCAACCATGACAACGGCGGCACCCCGCTGAAGGTGCTCAAACAGGGGAAGGGCCTCGTATGGCGCGACCGCGTCCACCGGGTTAATCGTAATTTGAAGGCCCGTCTGGAGTGCTAGCGAAGGATCGCACTTCTCGGCGCCGCCCTGCGTGCCTGGGGAAATTGCGACGATTGGCCGGGGGCCTGGGCCCGTCCACGGGACGTTCGGCTCGACGTAAATTCCACTGTCCACTGAAGGACGGGAAAGCGAATCCGTGGAGTTGTAGGTGATTCGGGATGCCTTGACGTTCCACAGTTGGCTGTTGAGGAGAAGCTGAACTGGCTCGTTAGTGACAATAGTGCCGGCATTGGCGCTACGCTGAGGAGTCTTCGGCGCATGGGTGAGAGGGGACTTCGCGAAGAGCGCGGCGATCTGGTCCCGGGTGGGGGTGTTTGCGGGCGCAGGTGCAGGGTTGGCTTCAGGGGCCGCTGGAATTCCGAAGCTGCCAGCACTGCCGGGGGTCGCAAAAGCGGCATTGGCTGGTGATGCTACGACGGAACCGCCAAAGAAGATGCTGAGTGCGCCAGTTAGGGCGAGGCTGGTGCGAATAATGCGGCGTGTGCCGGGCTGAATTTTGTTCATGTGGAGTTTTCCAATCTGAGAAAAATCTAGATTGAATATATGTACCAAATAAACTTCATCATTTGGAACTAGACACAGTGAAAAAGTGGGGTTGGTGAAGAACGTACATCCCTTTATCGTCGCCTGCGTATAGTCCGTTTGGTTGGTTCCTGAGACGCATTTATATTGGGGGCGAAAGGTCAACTGGGGTATCCAAACGGGTCGCATGAAACAGCCTATGGGCTAGAAATCACTATTTGTCCCGGGATCGGTACTGCTCACATTGCGTATTCTTGAAACCATGACTGCAACTGACAAAGGAACCCGTACTCGCCAGGACGGTTGCCCTGGTACTCGTAAGGTTCACCTAGCCGCTGACGGCGCTATCGGCCGACTTCGCTTCCCAGGTGGTCTTTTGCCCGCCCCCGGATTTGCGGTACTCGCGGACCTCGCCGAGAACTTCGGCGACGGCGACATCCACTTCACCTCTCGCGGCAACGTTCAAATTCGCGGAATCAGCCACGTAGGGGCCTTCGCGGATGCGGCTGAAGAGGAGAAACTCGTGCCCTCACCCGCGCATGACCGCGTGCGCAACATCATCCAGTCCCCTCTAACCGGGCGCGTCGGGGGTAAGGCAGACGTTTCCGACCTCGTCCAGGACTTCGACGCCGCTCTCATCGCGCAGCCCTCTCTCGCAACATTGCCGGGGCGCACACTCATCGCTTTTGACGACGGACGCGGGGACGTCCTGGGTGAGCGCCCGGACGTCGGTGTCGTTGCTCATGATGACGACACCTTCGAGTTGATTCTCGGCGGCACGACCTCCGGCCTCGTAGTGTCCCGTGACGCGGTCGTCGACGCGCTTATCGCGACGGCGCTGACCTGGAATGACACCCGAGGAAGTGCATGGCGGATCGCGGAGGCGGGTGCTGCCGAGGAACTGCGCGCTGCCGTGGCAGAAAAGCTGGGCGAGCGCGCGGACCTGCGAGACCCCACTCCTGACCACGAGTTCGATGCCACCGCCGGCCTGTCCAAGCAGATCGGCTGGATTGACCAGCCAGACGGGCGAGTCAGCCTCGCAGCGGGCCTCCGCTTCGGCGTCCTGCCTGGCCGTCTCGCCCGCGCCATCGCGCACACGCAGGTGCCGGTGCACATCACGCCGTGGTACTCGCTGATCCTGCACGACCTCGACGAGGAGGTTGCGGAGCAGGTAGTGAAGGTTATGGCCCCCAACGGCCTGATCTTCGACCGCAAGTCCACCTGGCTGCGCGTCACCGCCTGCACCGGCCGCCCCGGCTGCCAGAAGTCTCTGGCCGACACGCGTGGCGACGCCTCGCACGCCATTGCGCAGGGGCGTCTGCCGGAGGGGCGCATCCACTTCTCGGGTTGCGAGCGCCGCTGCGGCAAGCCGAAGGGCGGCTACATCGACTATCTCGCAACGGGCGATGGTGAGTACGAGGTCACCTCGGTGGATTAGCTAGCGGGCTGCTCCCCTGGGCTCCTCCCCCGGCATACCGCCTCCCGACAGGCCAGGCCACAACGACTATTCTTGAGTGCTATGAAGCGCTTCGAATACAACACGGATGGTGCGGACATCTACCGCAATTCTTTCTCCATCATCCGGTCGGAAAGTGACCTGGCCCGATTCGACGCCGACGAGGAGACCGTCGCCGTCCGCATGATCCACGCCGCGGGGCAGACGGACCTGGCCCGCGACATCGTCTTCTCCCCCGGCGCTGTGCTTTCCGCTCGCCGCGCGCTGGAGGCCGGAGCGCCGATTTTTACCGACGTCAACATGATTGCGTCGGGCATCACGCGCAAGCGCCTGCCCGCCGATAACGACGTCGTGTGCCTGCTCAAAGACCCGCGCGTGCCGGATCTCGCCCGGGAGCTTGGAACCACCCGCACCGCTGCGGCCGTCGAGTTGTGGCAGCCCCGGCTGGAGGGTGCCGTCGTAGCGATCGGTAACGCGCCGACGGCCCTGTTCCACCTGCTCAACCGCATCAACGAGGGGTCTTTCCCCATGCCCGCTGCCATCCTCGCGATGCCCGTCGGTTTCGTCGGCGCGGCCGAGTCGAAGCAGGCCACCATTGATTCGGGCGCCGAGAACCCGGACCTGAAGTACATCACCGTCACCGGTCGCCGCGGCGGTTCCGCCATTACCTGCGCCGCGCTCAACGCCATCGCCACCGCGAAGGAGATTCTGTAAATGACGTCCGATACTTCCACCGCATCGCAGGTCCCGTCGGCACTTGGCGCCGCGGCGGGACACCTCTACGGGGTCGGGCTCGGCCCCGGCGACGCGGGTCTGATTACCCTGCGTGGCGGCGAGCTGATCCGCACCGCAGACGTCATCGCCTACCATTCCGGTACCCACGGGCGGTCGACGGCGCGCGCTATCGCGGCTGACCTGATTGATTCCCGCGACGTCGCCCCCATTGAGGAACAGCTTCGCTACCCGGTCACCGTCGGCAAGCCCGACGACTACGGGGAGCAGATGGCGAGCTTCTACGCGGAGGCTGCGGCCACGCTCAGCGAGCACCTGTCGCACGGGCGCAGCGTCGCCGTGCTCTCGCTGGGCGACCCGATGCTCTACAGCTCCTACCAGCACCTGCACCACGCGCTGGCAAGTCACTTCCCCGCCACCATCGTCCCGGGCGTGGCCAGCATCAACGCCGCGTCCGCGGAAATTGCCCGCCCGCTGGCGGAGGCCACCGAAATTCTCTCCGTCGTCCCGGCCACTGCGTCGCCCGAGCGCATCAGGGCGGCGGTCGCGGCGTCCGACTGCGTCGTGTTCATGAAGCTCGGCCGCCACGTCGAGGCGGTCCGCGAAGCGCTGCGCGAGGCAGGGATGCTGGACCGCGCGTGGGTCGTCGAGCGCGCCACCATGGAGGGCGCGAAGTCCTACCCGCTTGCCGACGCCAACCCGGATACCGTGCCCTACTTCGCGGTGGCGGTCGTGTCCTCGGCGGTTTACGGCTCCGCATCCAGCCTGTCGCACGCCGCGGACGAGGCCGTGGCGACGAGCCTGTCCCGGGCGACGGCGTCCGCCGGCGCAACCGGTGCCGATTCCCATGACGCCCAGGCCGGTGCGTCCGCCGAGCAGCCGCTCGGCGAGGTCGTCGTCGTGGGGCTCGGCCCCGGCGCGGAGCGCTGGACCACCCCGGAGGTCACCGAGGAGCTGGCGCGGGCAACCGACATCGTGGGCTACTCCACCTACGTCAACCGGGTGCCCGAGCGCGCCGGGCAGCGCCGCCACCTCTCCGACAACCGCGTCGAGGCCGAGCGCGCGACCATGGCCCTGGACATCGCCCGCCGCGGTGGCCGGGTCGCGGTGGTCAGCTCCGGCGACCCGGGAGTCTTCGCCATGGCCGCGGCCGTGCTGGAGGTCGCCAACGACCCGGTGTGGAAGGACATCCCCGTCCGCGTCGTCCCCGGCATGACGGCTGCCCAGGCCGTCGCGAGCCGGGTCGGCGCCCCGCTGGGCCACGACTTTGCGATGCTGAGCCTGTCGGATCGGTTGAAGCCGTGGGATGTCGTCGAAAAGCGGCTGCGGGCGGTGGCCGGGGCGGACATGGCCTTCGCGGTCTACAACCCCGCTTCGAAGTCGCGCAGGTGGCAGATTCGGGAGCTGCGCGCGCTAATGCTGGAGTACCGGGACCCGAAGACCCCGGTGATTGTGGCCCGTGCGGTCGGGTCTGATCAGGAAAACGTCACCGTAACCACCCTGGCCGAGTTCGACCCGGACATGGTGGACATGCGGACAATGGTGATTATGGGCTCCTCATCGACGGTTGCCTACCGGGCCGGCGGGACGACCCGCGTCTACACCGCCCGCCACTATGGCGAGGGCGGCACAAGCGGCACGGGTGAGCTGCTGGCCTAAGTAACCCGCGCAGGGCTGGCAAGCCGGTCTAAGCGGCCGGCCTCCACGCCCTAGGCGCGGCGGATGACCGCGTTATAGGCCTCGTCGACGTCGGTCGCGACGATGGCGATGTCGGCGCCCGGCAGCTGCGGGCGCTGCACCATCACGACCGGCTTCTTCAGGTCGCGGGCGGCCTCAATCTTGGCGTAAGTCGCGGCGCCGCCGGAGTTCTTGGTTACCACGCAGTCGACGGCGTAGTCGCGCATGATCTTGCGCTCGCCGGCGACGTCGTACGGGCCCCGCGAGAGCACCACGGTGCGGTTCTTCGGCAGGGGCGGTGCGGGCTTTTCGACGCAGCGAATCAGGTAGCGTCCCCGGGAATCCCCGGCAAACGCCGCGAGCTGCTGGCGCCCGATGGTCAGAAACGGGCTGGAGAACCGATCCGATACCACCGCGGCGGCCTCGGCCATCGAGGCGACCTCGATCCAGTTGTCGCCCTGCTGCTTCTCCCAAGCGGGCCGGTGCAGCGCGACCAGGGGCAGGCCCGTGGCGCGGGCGGCCTCGGCCGCCGACTCGCTGATCTTCTCCGCGTAGGGGTGCGTGGCGTCAATGATGACCTCGGTGGCATCAGAAATCAGCCACTTCGCCAGCCCCGCCGGGCCTCCGAAGCCGCCGATGCGGACGCTGCCGACGGGCAGCTTCGGCTCGGAGACGCGCCCCGCCAGCGAGGAGGTCACGAACCATCCGGCGTCGACAAGCTTCTTGGCAAGCGCACGGGCCTCTCCCGTCCCACCCAGGATTAGTGCGCGCATGGGATCGTCCGTCCGTGCTCGTCGCGGGGGCGGTCGTCGCTGTAGAGGAAGCTGTCCGGGAAGGCCTCGGCCGTGAGCACCTTGCCGACGATAATCACGGCGGTGCGGGTCACGCCTGCGTCCTTGACCTGCTGCGCGATGTCCGCCAGAGTGCCGCGGAGGATGACCTCCTCCGGGCGGGAGGCAAACGCGACGACGGCGACGGGGCCGTGCTCGCCGTAGTGCGGCTGGAGCTCGGCGACGACCCGGTCGATATCGTGGGCGGCCAGGTGGATGCACAGGGTGGCGCCGGTGGCGCCGAAGTTGGCCAGGGTCTCCCCTTCCGGCATCGCGGAGGCTCGGCCCGAGATGCGGGTCAGGACCACGGACTGGCCGACGGTCGGCACTGTTAGCTCGTGGCCGAGCGCCGCGGCGGCCGCGGAGAACGACGCCACGCCGGGGACGATCTCGTAGTCGATGCCGCGCTCGCTGAGGCGGCGGACCTGCTCGGCCAGCGCCGACCACACCGACGGGTCGCCGGACTGCAGGCGGGCGACGTCCTTGCCCTCGGCGTGGGCCCTCTCGATTGTTTCGACAATCGTGTCGAGCGGCATGCGCGCGGTGTTAATGACCTCGGCGCCCTCGGGGCAGTTCTCCAGCACCTCCGGCGGGACGATCGAGCCCGCGTACAGGCACACCGGGCAGGTGCGAATGAGGCGGTCGGCGCGCAGCGTCAGAAGGTCTGCGGCGCCGGGGCCGGCACCGATGAAGTAAACGGTCAAGGCTTGTCACTAGTCCTTTTCAAGAAATCAATGAGGTCTATGGAACTCGATTGTACGAACTTACGCCCGTGGCTTGTCGGCGACCCACTGCACCACGGGCAGCGCGGGGCGCCACGCCGTGAAATGGCCGACGGCGCCCGCCCGCTCCACCGACAGTCGCGTGACGGAGCCGCCGAGGCGACGCCGGGCCTCCCACAACAGCGCCTCGGACTCCAGCGTCACCGTATTCGCCACGATTCTCCCGCCCGGCGCCAGCGCCTCCCAGCAGCGGTCGATCATGCCCGGTGCGGTCAGCCCGCCGCCGATGAAGATGGCGTCCGGGCGGGCCTTGCTCTCGCCGAGCACCTCTGGGGCGTCTCCGTGGAAGACGGTGACATTGCCCGACAGCGCCGAGGCGTTCTCCCGGATCCGGCCGACGCGCTCGGCGCTGCGCTCGAAGACTTCCGCGACGCCGCCGTGGCGTGCCCACTCGATGCCGATGGAGCCGGTGCCGCCGCCGACGTCCCACAGCAGCGCGCCCGGCCGCGGGTCGAGCGCCGCCACCGTCATCTGCCGGATCGGCGCCTTGGTTAGCTGCCCGTCCGTGATGAAGTCCTCGTCACCCAGCCAACCGCGCCAGCCGCGTTCGCTTTCCGACGGCTCCACCGCCAGCACCGTCAGATCCCCGGCAGGCCGTGGCGGGGCGGCGACGGTGCCGGTGGCGACGGACTCGGTGAGCCCTAGCTCGCGAGCCCGCTGCCCACGCCCGCCGAGATTGGTCAGTGCGGTCAGTTTCGTGTCGGGACGGTCCGAGAGCACCTCGGCGACGTCGGCGACGGAGTCGGCGCTGCGGCACAGCACCAGGAAGCGTCGCCCGGCATCGGCCAGGGGAACGACGCGCGCGGCACCCTCCACGCCGGGCGCGCCGGTCACCAGCGATACCACCGGCGTCGAGTCCAGGGGCCAGCCGAGGTACGCGCAGGCCAGCGACGCCGAGGATGCCGCGGGGATGACCTCCACGGCACCGCGGCCAAGTTCCCGCACCAGCGAGGAACCGATGCCGTGGAACATGGGGTCGCCGCTGCCGATCACCACGTCCGTGGCAGGGTCGATGTCGGCGAGCGTGGCGGCCCAGTTTCGCCAAAACTTCGGGGGCCAGGGCGTGAGGGCCGAGAACGTGCCGTCGTCAAGCAGGGCGAGCTGGCGCGGCGAGCCGATAATGCGGCGGGCGGAGCGCAGAGCGGCCAGCGCGCGGGGGCTCAGCCCCTCGGCGCCGTCGCAGCCGATGCCGACTACCCGGAGTTGTGGCGTTGAGTCCTGAGCGGAAGCCGTTGCGGAGGCGTCGCCGGTGGGGGTGCTCATCGGGGCATCTTCCTCCAGATCCAGCGCGGCGTGAAGGTGGTGGCGAACGCCAGCAGGGCCAGCTTCCGCGGCACCCAGACCTGGGCCTTGCGGCCGTCGAAGGCGGTGACGGCGGCCTCGGCGACCTCCTCCGGGCGCGAGGACATCGGCGCGGGCTTCATGCCCTCGGTCATGCGGCCGATGACGAAGCCCGGGCGCACGATGGTCAGCTGGATGGAGCTGCCGTGGAGGCGGTCCTGCAGTCCCTGCAGGAACCCGTCCAAGCCGGCCTTGGCGGAGCCGTAGACGTAGTTCGAGCGGCGCACGCGGGCGCCAGCGATGGAGGAAAACGCCATGATGCGCCCGGCCACGCCGTCGCGGGGCTTCAGCGCGCCGGAGGCGATGTCGGCCTCCATACGGGCGACGATTTCGGTGATAATCGATGCCTGCGCCGTGAAGTCGGTGTGGATTGTCTGCGCTGCGGCCTCACCGGAGACTTCGCACGCGTCCTGGTTGCCCAGAATGCCGAAGGCGACAATCACAGTGTCGACTGGGCCGTTGCTCCACGCTTGCTCCACGAAGGGGCGGTGCGAGGAGAGGTCGTCGGCCTCGAAGTAGAGCCTGTGCACGGCGACCGCGCCGCCGTCGATAAGCCTCCCCGCAATGCCGTCGAGTGCGTCCGTGCGGCGCGCCGCCAGCGTCACCGTGTTGTGATTGGCCAGGCGTGCGGCGACTTCCCCGCCGATTTCGCTGGTGGCACCCAGTACCAGTACGTGTCCCATTGATTCCTCTCCCCTTTTTGCAGTTGCCGGGTGGCCTGGCCTATTCGGCTGACCTGCTATACGCCTATTTGGCCGCGACCTCGATCAGCTCGTGCGGGCCGTGGTTGACCGACTCGCCACCGTCTTCGGTGACGATGATGATGTCCTCCAACCTCATGCCGAACTCGCCCGGAAGGTACACTCCCGGCTCCACGGAGAAGGCCATCCCCGGCTCGAGCGGCAGATGATTGCCCGCCATGATGAAGGGCTCCTCGTGCGTGGACAGACCGATGCCGTGGCCCGTGCGGTGGATGAAGTACTCGCCGTAGCCCGCGTCGGTGAGGTGATCTCGCGCAACGCGGTCGATCTCCGCCGCGGTCACGCCCGGGCGCACCGCCGCTACGGCCGCCTCCTGGGCTTCGCGCAGCGCCGCCCACGCCGCAGCCTCCTTCTCGCCCGGCTTGCCGACGACGTAGGTGCGGGTGCAATCGGAGTGGTAACCGAGAGGCAGCGTGCCTCCGATGTCGACGACCACGACGTCGCCGTCCTCGATAACGCGGTCTGAGAAGTCGTGGTGCGGGTTCGCGCCGTTTTCCGCCGAGCCGACGATGACGAAGTCGACGGCCACATGCCCCTCCTCGATGATGGCGGCCGCGACCTCGTCGGCGACTTCCCGCTCGGTGCGCCCGGCGCGGAGCATCGACGGCACGCGGTCGTGGACGCGGTCAATGGCGGCACCGGCCTCGCGGAGCTGGTCGACCTCTGCGGCGTCCTTGCGCATGAACAGCTCCTTGAGCATGGTGTTCGCCAGGACGGTCTTTGCGCCGGTGAGGTCCTGCAGCGCGATGAGGTGGTCCGCGGTCAGGGAGGCGCCGATGGCCAGCGTGTCGGCCCCGGAGACCAGCTTCGCGACGATATCGTGGGCGTCCTGCCCGTCCTCCCACAGCACCACGTCGGCGTCCAGGTCCCCGATGGCGCTGGCCGGGAGGTCCCCGCGCTCGACGGCTGGGAGCACGAACGTGACGGCGCCGTCGGCGGCGATGACCAGGGCCGTCAGCCTCTCGTGGGAGGACACCGCGGAGCCGATGAGATACTGTAGGTCGGCCCCGGTGCCAAAGACTGCAGCGCCAATCCCCCGCGCGGAGAGTAGCTCCGCGGTGCGGGTCAGGCGCTGCCGGTAGACGTCGGTGGGAAAGAGATTGTCACTCATACCCACCGACTCTACCCGCGCCCCCGGATTGCGCCGCTAGTTGCGTTGCTAGTTGTTCAGCGCCACGACTCCCCTGCGGATCGCCTGGATTGCCTCGGCGGCATGGCCGCGAATCTCGTCGGAGTAGCCGGTCTGCTTGACCTGCTCCAGCATGTCGATGACCTGGCGACTCCAGCGGACGAAATCGCCCGGGGTCAGCTCTGCGCCGGACTCGGCGGCCGCCTGCAGGCAGTATCCCAGCGGGGCGCCCGCCGTCCACTGGTGAATCGCGGTCGAAAACGCGATGTCGGGCATGTCTGTCACTGGGAGCCTGTGGCGTCGCTCGTCGGCCGTCAGCTCCTCCCAGATCCGGAACGTGTGGCCCAGGGCGTCGGCAAGCGGCTGGGTGGGCACCTCGTCGGAGCCCTGCACGGACTTGCGGTTTTCGAACACGAGGCTGGCCACCGCGCCGGCCAGCTCCGCCGGGTCGAGGCCGTCCCAGATGCCGCGGCGCAGGCACTGCGCGGCCAGCAGGTCGGAGCCGCTGTGGATGCGGGCCAGGCGCTGGCCTTCCTCGGTAATCGTGGGGTCCTGGCCGTCGGCCCACTCGACGTAGTCCATTTCCGCGAGCAGGCGCAGCATGCGGTCGAAGGTGCGCGCCAGCGTATCGGATGCCGAGTCCACTCGTTTCTGCAGCGCCGCGACCTTCGCCTCGGCGCGGCGGAGGGTGTCCGCGTGGCGGGCCATCTCCTCCACCCCCGGCTCCCCGTGCATCGGGTGGGCGCGCAGCTGCTCGCGCAGCGCCAGGACCTCCTTGGAATTTCCCGCGCTACGACGGCGCAGACGCTTCGGGCCTTTGAGCCCCTTGCGCCCAATCTCGGCGCGGACCAGCCCTAGCGCCCGCTTCGGGTGCCGGCCTGTGTCGCGCGGCAGCTTGATCGAGCCGACGGTCTCCGGCGCGGTCGGGAAAATATCGGCCTCGATGCGGCCGACGTAGCCGCCGACGCTGATCACGCTCGGGCGCGGGTTCGACGGCGAGTTATCCTCCCGGTAGACCACCGCGAGCTGCACCTTCTTGCCGACGGGCACAGGGATGACCTCGCCCCGGCGCAGTCGGCGCAGCGCGGTGACCGTCTCGGTGTGTCGGTCCTCGATATTGCGGCGCTTGGCGTTCTTCTCCGCCGCCGAGAGCTTCGAGCGCAGGTCCAGGTAGTCGAGCATCTCGGAGATCTGCTCGTCTCCACCGCGGCCCAGCAGCTCCGCGCGCAGCGCCTGCGCCTTCTCCTTGGCCTTGGTCAGTTCGGCCGCATCCCCGACGACGTCGCCGTCGGCCTGGAACTGCGCGAAGAGCGCTCCATGACGTTCTTGGATTCGGCGTAGCTAAGCGTCTGCAGCAGGTTCACGCTCATGTTGTAGCTGGGCGCAAACGTCGAAATCAGCGGGTACGTGCGCGTCGACGCCAGGCCCGCCACCGCCTTCGGGTCCATCGCCGGTGCCCACTGCACCACCGCGTTGCCGACCGTGTCGATGCCGCGGCGACCCGCGCGGCCCGTCATCTGCGTGTACTGGCCCGGCGTGAGGTCCACGTGGGCCTCGCCGTTGTACTTGACCAGCTTCTCCAAAACCACGGTTCGCGCCGGCATGTTGATGCCGAGTGCCAGGGTCTCCGTGGCGAAGACCACCTTGACCAGTCCCTCGTTGAAGAGCTCCTCGACGATATGCCTAAACGCCGGAAGCATGCCCGCATGATGGGCGGCGAAACCGCGGATCAGGATGCGGCGCCAGCGCAGGAAGCCGAGAACCTTCAGGTCGTCCTCCGGGATGTGCGCGACACCGGCGTCGATGATCTCCGCGATGCGCTCCTGTTCCTCGCGGTCCGTCAGTTCGGCCCGGGTCGCCCCGACCTGCGCCAGCGCCCCCTCGCAGCCCGCGCGGGAGAAGATGAACACGATCGCCGGCAGCATGTCCAGGGAACCCAACATCCGGACGACGTCGGCGCGCCGGGCAGGCCGGAACCTCCGCTGCGTCGGCGTGGCATCCCTTCCGGCGCGCCCGCCGCGCTTCTTGTACTGGTAGCGCTCCTTCGCGCCGGCGTCACCGTAGCCCAGTTCAGCGCGTCGGCACGCCTCGAGCAGATCGCGGTTGACCTGATGCGACTCGGGCTCGAACAGCGGGTAGAGGCGCGAGCCGACCAGCATGTGCTGGTGCAGCGGCACCGGGCGCAGGTCGGTGACGATGACGTCGGTGTCGCCGCGCACGGTGGACAGCCAGCGGCCGAACTCCTCCGAGTTGGACACGGTCGCCGACAGACCGACCACCGCGACGGACTGATCCAGGTTGAGGATGACCTCCTCCCACACGGCGCCGCGCTCGCGGTCGGCCAGGTAGTGGATCTCGTCCATCACCACGTGCGTCAGCGACTTCAGCGCCGGCGAGCCCGCGTAGATCATGTTGCGCAGGACCTCGGTGGTCATCACGACGATGTCGGCGCCCCCGTTGATCGAGACATCGCCGGTGAGCAGGCCGACCCTGTCCTCGCCGTAGTCGGCGACGAGGTCGTGGTACTTCTGGTTGCTCAGCGCCTTAATCGGCGTGGTGTAGAAGCACTTGCCGCCCCGCGACAGTGCCGCGTGGATGGCGAACTCACCCACGATCGTCTTGCCCGCGCCCGTGGGAGCGCAGACGACAACGCCCCGCCCTGCCTCGATTGCCTGGCAGGCGCGGAGCTGAAAATCGTCCAGGGCGAAGTCCTGGTGGCTAACGAAGTCGCCGAGAAGAGTCATGCCTCTAGGGTGTCACAGGCGACCTCGAAGCACATCATCAGTGGCGGTTTAGAGCACGTCGTCGAAGTCGCTGACCGGCCTCGAGCGGAAGTCCGTCGTCGGCTGCGGGGTCTCCGGCATCGGGCGTGGCGGCCGCGAATTGCGGGTCGGCCGAGCCTGCGGGCGTGCCGACGCGACGCGCCGGCG
>NZ_ULHE01000008.1 GCF_900519355.1 Corynebacterium lactis
ACCAGTTGATGGGCCAAGCCGCCGTGCCTAGAATCCACCCCAAGAATTTCACTTAAGAAACCCGTTCTAGGGTTGACAAACGACATAGGGACACCCCCCAGCGAGGTAGTGGACAAGGGGCCGGTAGCGGAGAACCCGCTGTCATCTAAGCCAATTGGTACAGGTCCGTACAAGGTGGTCTCCAGCGATGCCAAGGAGGTCCGCTTTGAGGCTCGACAGGATTACTGGGATGGCGCCCCGGCAGTGAAGGAAATGGTCGTTTCGCTCATTTCCGACGACGGCGTCAGGGCGCAGCGCGTCGCGAGCGGCGAGCTGGACGGCGCCGCGGTCCCGCTGCTGCTGGCAAAGGGTTTTCGGGGGCGCTCTGGTGTGGAGGTCGTCACGGCGAAGACGGCCGATTGGCGTGGAATCTCCCTGCCCAACACCGAGTTTTTGAGCGATCCCGCCGTTCGCCGCGCCATTAATCTCGCGGTGGACCGCCGGGCGATGGTGGACGGTCCGCTGTCCGGTCAGGGCTCACCCATCTCCACGCCCCTTTCCCAGGTCTACGGCGAGGCCTACAACAAGGCGGCCGAGTTTGGTCACGACCTCTCCGCGGCGGAGCGCCTGCTCGACGACGCGGGCTGGAAGCGGGACGCCGACGGCATCCGCGAAAAGGGAGGCAAGAAGGCCTCGGTCACGCTGTTTTATCTCGGCGAGGACACCCTCCGCCGCGACCTCGCCATCGAGTTTTCGGCGCAGATGAAGAAGATTGGCGTCGACTTCAAGGCGACCGCATCGAATTGGGACGAGATTACTCCGAAGCTGGGTGAGGCTGCGGCCCTGCTTGGTGGAGGCGAGAACTCCTATGACGCCGACCTGATGGCCTACGAGCAGATGCACTCGCGCGAAAAGGGAACATCGGAGTACGCCAACCCCGGTAACTTCTCCTTTCCGGCATTGGACTCGGTTTTGGAAGAGGCCCGCGTGGAAAGCGATGGTGCAGCCCGGGCCGCGCTCTATTGTCGGGCGCAGGAGCTGTATGTGGCCAATCCGTCGGCCGTGTTCCTGGCCAGCGTCGATCACACCTATCTGCAAAAGCCGAACAAGTGGAATAATGAGTCGCTGGTGTTGGAGCCGCACATCCACGGTGCTACCTGGGGTCCGTGGTGGGACGTGCAATCCTGGAAGCGCTAATTGACAAGTTAATTGAGAAAAGGTGCGCAGTTTCCTCGGGGCTCTCGCAGTGTCCCGTGCCCTGCGGCCTTTCACTTCATTATGGGGGTAAGGCGGAGCAGGCATCGTTTCGCAAATAATTCCAGCGATTTTCAAATTATCCCTGGTGAATGCCAAGAATCATGGCCTATTTAATTGCGCATTTATGTAACTTTCAAAGAATATAAACTGTGGAAAATATAGAGTGTTGATTAACCTCCTTTAGTTAATACTTGTTTATTACTGAAGGGCAGAAATGAGTCATCTCACTCAGAGCACAAAGCCGCGGTCCCTAGCAATTCGCGTCGCGGCCCTCGCCGGGCTTCCGCTGCTGGCTGGCGCGAGCCTCGTCGCGTGCGGCACCGGGCAGGACGCCGCGGGCGGCACCGACTACCCCGAGCGTCTGGTTCTCGCGGACCGCGACAGCAAGGACAACTACCACCCGGCCTCCGGCTACGGCCAGACGGGCATCAGCCCGGTCTATGACGGCCTGCTGCGCCCCTCGCCCGAGGGTGGCGCGGATACGATCCCTGCCCTCAAGCCCGCGCTTGCCGACGGAGCCCCGGTCGCCAGCGACAACGCCAAGACCTGGACGGTGAAGCTGCGCGACGGGGTGAAGTTCTCGGATGGCTCCGCGTTCGATGCCGAGGACGTCAAGGCCACCTACGACGTGGCCCGCGATTCTAAGAAGGGCTCGAAGGTATCGTTCCGCTACGACATCATCGAGGACGTGGAGGCCGTCGATCCGCACACGGTGAAGTTCCACCTGTCCACCCCCTACAGCGGCTTTGAGTCCCGCCTAACCCTGTCGATTGCGCCGAGCGAGGTCGTCGGCAAGGGTAACGTCGCGGACAACCCGCTGGCGGAGATGCCTGTGGGTACTGGCCCGTACGTGATGGAGTCCAACTCGGGCAACGAGATTCGCTTCAAGGCCCGGGACGACTATTGGGCGGGCGCCCCGGAGGTCAAGGAGATGGTGGTCTCCCTGGTCTCCGACGACAACGCTCGCGCCCAGCGCGTCGCCAGCGGCGAGCTTTCCGGCGCCGCGGTTCCGCCGGCGCTGGCCAAGAGTTTCGAAGGCCGCGACGACGTCGAGGTGGTCCCGGCCAAGACTGCCGACTGGCGCGGTGTCTCCTTCCCGGATGTCCCCTTCCTGAAGGACCCGCAGGTCCGCCGCGCCATCAACATGGCCGTCGATCGTGACGCGATCGTCGCCGGCCCCCTGTCCGGATACGGCACCCCGATCTCCAACGTGCTGTCCTCTATCTACGGCGCGGCCTACAACGCCAAGGCGGACTTCTCCTACGACGCCGCTGCGGCCGAGAAGCTGCTGGATCAGGCCGGCTGGAAGAAGGGTCCCGACGGGATCCGCGCCAAGGACGGAGAGAAGGCGTCCGTCACCTTGTACTACGCCGGCGACGACACCCTGCGCCGCGACATGGCGATTGAGTTCTCCGCCCAGATGAAGAAGATCGGCGTGGATTTCCACACCGTCGCCTCCACCTGGGATGAGATCACCCCGCGCCTGGGCGAGGCCGCGGCACTGTTGGGCGGAGGATCCTCCCCGTACGACCCGGACCTGGCTGCGTACAACGAGCTGCACAGCCGCGGCGAGGACACCTCCGAGTACTCCAACCCGGGCAACTACGGCTCCCCGGAGCTGGACCGCGCGCTGGAGCAGGCCCGCGTCGAGCAGGACCCGGCCAAGCGCGCGGAACTCTACCGCAAGGTCCAGGAGCTTCACGCTGACAACCCGGTGGGCGTGTTCCTCGCGAACATCAACCACGTCTACCTGCAGCACCCGAACAAGTGGGACAAGGGCTCGCTTATTCTGGAGCCGCACATCCACGGCGCGACCTGGGGCCCGTGGTGGGACCTCCGCTCCTGGAAGCACTAATCTCGCAGAAACCATTTAGAGGATATGGACCAACAACCTTTAGCCCCGCCGCGGGCGCAGCCACGACGTAGCCGCGTTCGTTTCACCGCAAACCGTGATAACTTGGGCGGCCTCGGCCGCATGGTGGGCTCCCGCCTGGTCACTATCGCGTTGTTGACGTTGTTCGTCTCCTTCGTGATGTTCGCGCTGGCCGCGATTTCGCCCTTCGACCCGCTGTCGTATTACATCGGCACGGACATCTCTCAGTTAAGTCCCGACGAGCGTGCGGCGCTGGCCGCAAGCCTGGGCGTCGACAGGCCCTTCTACGTACAGTGGGCCGACTGGTTCGGGAGCCTGCTCACGGGTGACCTCGGCTACTCGAGGGCGTACTCCCGGCCTGTCGTCGACGTGCTCGCCCAGCGCCTGCCGTGGACGATTCTGCTGTCCCTCAGCGGGATCGCCCTGACGGTCGCCCTCGCCGTCGTGCTCGGCGTCATCGCTGGCCGCCGCCCCGGGAGCCTGCTGGACCGTTTTGCATCGGCCTGTCGGTGTTTTTGGGCGCAACGCCGTCGTTCGTCTATGCGCTGGCGGTGCTCATGTTCTTCGCCGTCATCCTCCGCGTGATCCCCTCGGGAGGCGCCGCGCCGATTGGGATGGATCCGAGCTTGACGACGGTCGGCCCGTTCCTCATCGGCCCTGCGCTGGTGTTGGCGATCACGCAGCTGCCGTGGCCGCTGCTCGCTGTGCGCCAGGCCACGGCGGAGGCGTCGACCTCCGCCGCTGTTGAGGCTACCTATCAGAGGGGAGTGCCGGGCAGGGTAGTCGTCGCAAAGCACATTGCGCCGATGTCCTTGATGCCGGTGGTGACCCTCGTCGGCGGGCGGCTGTCGGAGCTGGTGGTCGGCGCGGTGATTGTGGAGGCGGTGTTTTCGTGGCCGGGCATTGCGGAGGCGACGATTGAGGCGGCGAAGGCCGTGGACTTTCCGCTACTGGCGATCACGACGGTGCTGACGACGCTGCTGGTCACGGGCGGTTCGTTGATTGCGGACGTGACGTACACGCTGTTGGATCCGAGGGTGAGCGATGTCTAGGAACGAAAATCTCGCAGCGCGCCGGTGGCGGTGGCGCTACTTACCACTGGTGATCGTGGTGGCGTACGCGCTGGTGGTGCCCATGATTTGGCCCGCGCCGAGCGCCGATTTCTCGCGCGCCCTGCAGGCGCCCAGCGGGCAGTTCATCGCGGGCACCGACCACTACGGCTTCGACCTGTGGACCCGCACGGCGCTGGGTCTTCGGGTGTCGCTGTTCATCGGCCTGATCTCGGCGCTGTGCGCCACCGCGATTGGGCTGATGGTGGGCCTGACGGCTGCCGTTCGCGGCGGCCTGATCGACCGAGCGCTGATGCGCATGACCGACGCCGTGAACTCAATTCCTCACCTGATCCTGTCGGTGGTGATCGTGGCGCTGTTTCGCGGCTCGATTCCGGCGCTGGTGATCTCGATCGCGGTGACGCACTGGTCGCAGGTGGCCCGTATCGTGCGCTCGACCGTGCTGGCGGCGCGGGAGTCCGAGTATGTCGCTGCGTCGTACGGCGCGGGGGCGGACTCCCGCTGGGTGCTGCGCAGTCACCTGTTCCCGGTCGCGCTGGGGCAGGCGGCGGTGTCGGTGATGATGCTGACCCCGCACGCCGTCTGGCACGAGTCGGCCCTGTCCTTCCTGGGTTTGGGGCTGCAGCCGGACTTCCCCTCGCTGGGCACGCTGATGGACCAGGCTCGAGGTGACATCCTCACCGGCGCCTGGTGGGTGCTGGCGTTCCCCGGCGTCGCGCTACTCGCGGCCACGCTGTCGCTGGTCGCGCTGGTGCCGAGGGATTTGATCAACGCCTCCAGTCAAAATCGCGGGGGTGTCGACGCGGATGCGGTTGAGGCCGCGGAGGAGGCCGCGTCGGAAGTGCCCGCTGCCGCTGCGGCCGCTGCCAGTGCCGCCCCCGAGGTGGCCGAATTCCCCGCGGGCGCGTACGGGGTGCGTGACCTGGCCATTTCCATCCCCTCTGCGACCAGGCGCGTCGATGCTGTCGCCGGGGCCACGCTGCAGCTGCGCGCAGGGCGCGTGCACGGGCTGATCGGGGGCTCCGGCTCCGGAAAGTCGACGCTGGGCCGGGCCCTGTGCGGGCAGGTTCCCGCCGGGGCGCGGGTGTCCGGCACCATCTTCCTGGGCGGCAGGGAGGTACCCGCCGCGAATTACGCGACGGACCTGCCGGGTGGGCCCCAGGTCCGCCCCGGAGACGAGGCCGCTAGGGGGTGCGGGGGCATCGCCCTGATTCCGCAGGCACCGGCCTCGTCGTTTACCCCGGTCAGGCGCGTCGGCACGCAGATTCAGGAGATTCTTGACGCCGCCGGGGCCACGGCGGACACTGTCGAGGACCTGCTGGCGCGGGTTAGCCTCGATGCGTCGGTCGCGAATTACTTCCCTCACCAGCTCTCCGGCGGCATGGCCCGGCGCGCGGCAATCGCTGCCGCCCTGGCGACCGGGCGGAACGTGCTGGTCGCCGACGAGCCGACCTCCGCTCTCGACCCCGAGCTGACCCTCAGCGTGCTGCGCCTGCTGCGCTCGCTTGCCGACGACGGCTACACGGTCCTGCTCATCAGCCACGACGTGGAGGACCTGCGCGGGTCGGGGGTCTGCGATGAGCTCAGCGTGATGAGGCTCGGCCGGATCGTTGAGCACGGCCCCGCGGGCCGGGTCCTTCAGGCGCCGCGCGCGGGGTACACCAGGGCGCTGCTGGCCGCGCTGCCTAGCGGCGGAATGAAACTGACTGCCGGATTCGAGAGGGGCTAGAAGGGTGAAGGCAACAAGTGGGGCCACGGCGTCAGTCTTGAGGGGCTCTGGCCTGCGGCATTCCTTTTCGGAGCGCGAGGTCCTTGCGGGCGCGGACATCGAGGTCGCTGCTGGCGAGATCGTCGGGCTGCGCGGGCCTTCCGGGGTGGGAAAGTCCACGCTCGGCCGGGCCTTGGCCGGGCGCTTCCGTCCCGAGGGTGGTGCCGTCACCATCGACGTCGCGCGCCCGTCCCCGGCGAGATCGCATACCTGGGGCAGGCCCCTCGAGACGCCAGCAACCCGTCATGGACGCTGCGGCGCATCATCGCCGAGCCGCTGGCGATTGCGGACCGAGCGGCCGCGCGGGGAAGGGTGTGGGCAAGGGGACCCGGGACTCCGCCGAGGTGGTCCGAGCGGCCGCCGACGCAGTCTTGCTTGACGACGACCTGCTAGCCCGGCGTCCCGGAGAGGTGTCGGACGGGCAGCTGCAAAGGGCGATTGTGGCGCGCGGAATCGCGCAGCGCCCGGCGTTTTTCATCTGCGACGAGCCGACATCGATGCTCGATCCGATTACGACGGCCGCAATCGTGGCGGCGCTGCGCGACATTGCCGCGGGAGGCGCCGGGGTCCTGCTGATCTCCCATGACCTGCGTTTGCTCCGGGCCGTGGCCGACCGCGGCTATGTCGTGGAAGGTGGCAAGGTGACGCCGGACCGGGAACTTGCGGGATAGCGCTACGCGGTGGCAAAAGCCCGGCAAAATGCTTGGTGACCTGTGAGTTTGTGTGCTCTTAGAGTCTCGGTGTAAAGTTCTTATTCGTTGCAGCGGCCACCGGTTGTTAGCCCGGCTGCTTTCAACAAGGACTGCGCCCGTAGCTCAACGGATAGAGCATCTGACTACGGATCAGAAGGTTAGGGGTTCGAATCCCTTCGGGCGCACGATGAGAAAAGACCCGCACCGGTTGGTGCGGGTCTTTTCCTTTGACAGACTGCGCTCTAATTACTAGCAGTTGTTACTAGTTCTGTTTTTCGTGAGTTATTTACTTTGCCAGCAGCTCCTTTGCGGTGTCCTCGGTCGGGTCGACGCCGTTCAGGCCGCCGAAGGGGTGCAGGTCGCCCAGGACCTCGATGCGCAGGCTGGCCTCGTCAATGGAACCGGCCTTGACCGGCGTGAAGCCGGCGACGCTAATCAGTCGTTCGACTTCGGAGTCGATCTCGCCCTTGGCTCCCGCATTGCCCGCTCCTTGCCCCGCGGTGTTTTCGTCGCTGGCGTAGAAGAGCGCGACCTTCGGGTCCTTGTTGGCGCCGCTTGCCAGCGAGTCTGCCGACAAGGTGCCGAATGCCTTGGCGAACTTCACACCGTCGGCAAGCGAATCGCGGTTTAGCTGGCCGGAGGAAACGCCGTCGTCGACGGTGCGGAAGACCTGTCCCTTGTCGTCGAAACCGATGGGGTTGGAGGGGTCGATAATGAGTTTGCCTGCGAGTTCGGCGCCCCGCTCTGTAATGAACTTCTGCTGGTCGGCGAACCAGATGGCGAGGATAATCGTGTCGGCGCGCTCGACGGCTTCGTCGATCGAGACGGCGGTGACGCCCTCGCCGAGTTCCGCAGCGAGCGCCTCAGCCTTCGAGTCTGTGCGGTTGGCGATAAGAAGCTTCTCGCCGCCGCGCGCGAGGCCCGTGATAACGCCCTTGCCGATGTTTCCTACGCCGATAACTGCTGTAGTCATGACGGATGCTCCTCAAAGTATGAAAGTCGTAATAACTTGGGTTTCTAACGTCGTCGCGGGCTCCTCTGTCCGTGCAAAAATGATGATATGTCAACAAAGTTGATGTGTCAAGTATCACGGGTTTGCCGGGAGTGCGTCGCAGTGTGACCCGGCCCAATCCCATCTAATCCAGCTGAATCCTGCGCACCGCCTACACTGGTGCATCATGATCCGAACCGAGTCCATCCTCGACCTTGCAACCGTCGCCCGCGGGCAGTCCCACGCGGAGGCGCTGCAGGGTTCCATCGACCTCGCCAAAACCGCAGAAAAGGCTGGCTACCAGCGCATCTGGTACGCGGAGCACCACAACATGAGCTCCATTGCGTCCTCGGCGCCCGCCGTCTTGATTGCCGCCGTCGGCGCCCACACCGAGCGCATCAAGTTGGGCTCCGGCGGCGTCATGCTGCCCAACCACGCGCCGCTGACGGTGGCTGAGCAGTTCGGCACGCTTGCCGGGCTCTACCCTGGACGCATCGAATTGGGGCTCGGTCGCGCCCCCGGCACCGACCAGACCACCATGCGGGCCCTGCGCCGCGACCCGCGCTCCTCCGATACCTTCCCGCAGGACGTCCAGGAGCTGCAAGGATACCTCTCCGACTCCACCCGGGTGCCTGGCATCGACGCCATCCCTGGCCGGGGTAGCCGCGTGCCGCTCTATATCCTGGGCTCCTCGCTGTTCGGTGCGCAGCTCGCTGCGGCGCTCGGCCTTCCTTACGCCTTTGCCTCGCACTTCGCGCCCGACGCCATGCTGGAGGCCATCGCCGTCTACCGCGAGCAGTTCCAGCCCTCCGAGCAGCTGGATGCGCCGCGCGCGTTCGCGACCATGAACGTCATCGCCGCTGACACCGAGGAGGACGCGCAGCGCCAGCACTTTCTCACCCGCCGCAGCCTGGTCGCTCGCGTCCTCGGGCGGGGCGCGGGCCCGGGCGACGGCCGTCGCTTCACGGACGAGGAGGCCGAGATGCTCATGACCGCCCCGCAGGGGCGCCACGTCCAAAACATGTTCCGGCACACGGCCGTCGGCACGGTGGCGCAGGTCCGCGACCAGATCGCCGAGTTCGGCGAATTCTCCACCGCCGACGAGCTGATCGTCGCCCACCAGTCCCCGAGCGTCGCCGAGCGCCTGCGATCCGTCGAGCTGACCGCCGAGGCCGTCGGGCTGGGCTAGGTGGGCATCTCAGCAGAGTCCGGGCGCTAACTAATCGCCGCGAACCGGGGCAATCGGCAGGTTCTCCCGCCGCGCCAGCTCCATGATTTGGTCCGTGCTGCGCGTCCCCAGGAACGCCGCGAGCGCGTTCGCATCCCGGGACCCCGTCGCCCGCATCAGCCCCTCCGCAAAGTGCGGCTCCAGCGCCGCCACCGCCACGTAACCGTCGGCGGCTGCGTAGATCCCGTAGGTCCACTGCCCGCCGCCGAGCAGGCCATCGAGCGAGGTCAGCCCGTGCTCGCGCGGCAGCGCCCCGGTCTGTCCCGCCTGCTTCAGGCCGATCCTCACGTGCGTGCCTCGCTTGGCCTGCTTGGCCCGCAGGGTTCGCTCGGTCCGCTTGCCGACGCCACCCACGCGCTCGCGCACCAGCGCCGCGAGTGCCGCGGTGACGGCGTGCTCCGCCCCGAGGATGTCGCCCAGCAACACCGGCGGCATGGCGGGAGGAGTTAGCGTCCCGGCCTCGGCCTGGTAGGTCAGGTCGTGGCCCGGTGTTTCGGGTGAGTCCACGTCGCCCACGATGTCGATGTGGATAAGGCCCTCGAAGCGCTGGTCAAGGTGGCCTAGCCCCATGCGTTCCAGGGCTGAGGGGCGGAAGGATGTGATCGCGATGTCTGCATCTTCCAGCAGCGCTTCGGCGGCTGCGCGCCCCGCGGCGCTCTTTAGGTCCAGCTTCTGCACGGAATGTCCGGCGCTCATGGCCTCGTACCAGCCGGATGCGTAGAGGGCGAAGGGGTCGCCAGCTGGCGGCTCGACCTTCACGACCTCGGCACCAAGCTGTCCCAGCTGCTGTGCGGCCAGTGGGCCTGGCAGGTTGAGGGCGAAGTTGACCACCCGGATGCCGCGCAGGCTGTCGGTCAGGCCAGACATGTGCCCGCCGGGTGTGCCCGAGGCGTCGCCGGAACTATCGAAAGGTTTTGTCTCCCACATAGTTCCACACTAGAAAACTTCTATCTGTCCCCCGGCGTTTTCGGCCAAACGGAGCTGCGAAACCCAGCCCTCGGCGCCGATTTCCACGCGGGTCACCGGTCGCTGGGCGGGGCGCGCCTCGTAGCGCAGGCGCGCCTGGTGGCCCAGTTCCGCCAGGTCGCGGGCGGTTCCGGAGCTCGCCAACTGTTCTCGGGCGCCGGTAAGAGCGGCGATGGCGTCGTCAAGCGCGGAGAGGACCTCGGTGGCGTTGTTCTCGCACCAGGACATGACCATGTCGGGTTCGGCGGCGGCGACGCGCGTGCCGTCGCGGAAGGAGCCGGCGGCGAGAGACACGGCGAGATCGCCGGCTGTCTCGCCCGCACCGACGGCCGCGACGGCGTAGGCGGCCAGGTGCGGCATATGGGAGATGCGGGCGACCGCGCGGTCGTGGCGCTCGGAGGTCGCGGGGATCAGCTGGCTGCCCAGAGCCGTACCCAGCGCCGCGACCTGCCTAAATGCCTCCACCCAGCGCGCTGGGGCCTCCTGGCCCTCCGCGGCGCGGGCCTCGGCGAGGTCGTAGGAGATGACCCAGGGCGCGCCGTCGAAAAGCCCCTCCACAGTGGCGTCCCAGCCTGCCTGCGCGGATCCGGCCATCGGGTGCGCGCCGACGAAGCGCTCGTCCATTCCGCGGGCCGACACCTCCCGCGCGACGGCCCCCTTGACCGACACCACATCGGTAATCGTGCAGGCAGGCGCGTGTTCGGCGATCGCGTCGAGCATGCGACCGACCACCGTCATCGGGGTGCCAATGACAATCAGCGCGCCGGATGCCTCTGCGCGGGCCAGCGCCGCGGCCAGGTCCGTGGTGGCGTCGAACCCCTCCGCGGTCGCAGCCTCGACGGTCGCCGCCGAGCGGTTCCACCCGAAGCAGGCAAGACCGGCGTCGCGCAGGTCCCGCATCATCGAGCCGCCGATCAGCCCCATGCCGAGAACGCACACGTCGGGCAGGGCCTCGCGGGCGGCGGCCACGGCCGGATTGTCTGGGGCGGGGGAAAAGTTGGTGCTCACCTGACAAGCATTACATACTGCGACTAGCGTTGGTGACTATGAGCACGAGCTATTCCGGGGGACATGCCCCCGATGACGACCGTTCCTTCGCGGTTGCCATTGTCATGGGCGAAGATGGCTGGCACGTCCGCGACCTGGGCGAAAGCGCCCTCGAATCCCTCGTCGACGCGGCCGGGGCCCTGCGCGATCTGCGCGCCGAGCGCGCCGCCTTCGGCGTCCTCAACGTCGACGACGACTACTTCATCATCTTCCGCCCTGGGATGGGCTCCCTGCGCGTCCTGCTTTCAGACGCCACTGCGGCGGTCACGGACGATATCGCGGCGGAGGTCTTCGACGAGCTCGATATGGACGTCCCGGACATCGACGAGGACGACCTGGACGACACCGACGCCTGGGCTGAGGGCGACATGGACATCCTCGCCGACCTCGGTGTTTCCGAGGACGTTCTCTCCTCCATCTGCGAGGACCAGGCCATGTGGGCCTCCGAGCAGTCTTCGCCATCGCCTCCGAGCTCGGCTGTGAAGAGGAGCTCTCCGAGGTTACCGGCCTGGACCCGGACGCTCTCGGCGACGGCGAGTACGATTCCGACGACTTCGGCGACAACTACGAAGACGACGAAGATGAAGACGACGACTACGACTCCGAGGGCTACGGCTCCGACGACGACTACGACGACGGAGATTATGACGACGGAGACTACGGGGACTCGGACGACTACGGAGACGATGACGACTAGGCCCTCCAGTGCGGACGGCGCCCCGGAGAGCCGCAGCCTCCCGCGCCGCCACCAGGACGTCCTTGACGAGCAGTGGATGCGGCTGGCCCTGGCCGAGGCCGACAACACCGCCCCGGGCGACGTCCCCGTTGGTGCCGTGGTGATCGGCCCCGACGGGGCGGTGGTGGGCCGTGGCTCGAATCGTCGTGAAGCGGACGGGGACCCGATGGCCCACGCCGAGGTGCTCGCGCTGCAGCAGGCCACGAAGACGGTCGGAGATGGCTGGCGGCTGGAGGACTGCACGCTGGTGGTGACGCTGGAACCGTGCGTGATGTGCGCGGGCGCGTCCGTGATGGCCCGCGTCGGCCGGGTGGTCTTCGGCGCGTGGTCCCCCAAGACGGGCGCGTGCGGCTCCATCGCCGACGTGATCCGTGACCCCGCCCACGCCTTCACCCCGCAGGTCCGCGGGGGAGTGCTTGCCGACGAATGCTCCGTACCGTTGCGGGCCTTCTTTGCCTCGCAGCGCGTGTGACGATGCCATAAAGGTTGGATCACGTTTGCCAAAAGTCTGTGGCTCTGAATCTGCTCTAGGGATAAGGTCGGGCTTATCGCACTGCCACGGCGCGTGGCAAGGCGGAAACTATCACGACCTTTATAGGAGGCAGACAATGAGCGAATTTCAGAACAAGGCTGAGGAGCTCGGTGGTAAGGCCAAGGAGGTCGCCGGCGAGGCTACCGGGAACGAGAGCCTGAAGAACGAGGGCAAGGGCGACCAGGCCGCTGCCAAGATCAAGCAGGGCGCCGAGGATCTGAAGGACAAGGCCACCGAGGCGCTGGGCAAGCTGACCGGCGAGTAAGTCTCGGTAAGGCGCTCGTGCTATTGGTGGGTGGTCGCGGATTTTTGGCCGATCACCTGCCGGTTTGTCGGCAGCCTTGTCGCCGGGTAACGTTTTTTAGCGGTGGCGTGTCCGAGCGGCCGAAGGTGAAGCACTCGAAATGCTTTGTGCGGTAAACCCGTACCGGGGGTTCAAATCCCTCCGCCACCGCCAATAAGACCCGGCGGGTCCCTTGTGAAAGAGGGGCCCGCCGGGTCTTTCGTTGCTTACTCCGAAAGTTTTCCAGGATTTTGTAGGAAGTAACGCCAAATTCCGGGCTACTTCCTACAGAATCCTGGAAAAACCGGAGGGGTTAGGGAAAGTGCTGCGACCTTTGGGGATGTCGTGAAGCGAACTGTGCAACAAAAACACCATAAGTAACACAGGAAACACGGGACACATTGCTAACATGCATCCGGGCAGTCCGCTACGCTAAAGAAAGTATCTGCATCTTTAGTGGTAGTGCTGATTATTTTCGATTTATTAGACGTTAGGGAAACACGACATGGCTAAGGCCCTGTTCAAGCTCGGCAGGTTCTCCTACCTGCATAAATGGACGGTGATTATCGCCTGGCTCCTCATTTTGGCGGGTCTGGGCGGTTCGGTCGCGGCATTCCAAAAGGGCTTCATCGACCAGTTCTCGATTCCCGGCATGCCTTCGGCCAATGCCTCGCACGTGATCGAGAAGAAGTTCCCGGACGTGCCGAACCCGATTCGCGAGCAGCGTGTCTACGTCGTCTTCGAGGCTCCCGACGGCCAGTTAATGTCGGACCCTAAGAATAAGGAGGCGGCGTCCCTCGTCATCGACGGGATTAAGAACAACATTGACCAAATCGCCGATGACCTGCAGTTGGTCAACCCGGTTGATCTGAATACCCAGATGCAGGAAATGGTCAAAGCCCGCGGAATGGAGGCGGGCCTGCCGAAGGACGTCGCCGAAGCTGACGCGGAGGCGCTGCGCACCATCTCGGACGACGGACGCTTTGGTATCTCCACTTTTGTCTTTGACGCGAAGATGCCACAGGACATTAAGCCCGAGAATATGAAGGCGCTCCTCGACGCCATGCAGGCCGGTCGCGATGCGGGCCTGAAAGTCGAGGCCTCGGGCCCGGGCATGCAGCCCGCGATCGAGGTCCAGCCGACGTCCGAAATTATCGGTATTTCGGTTGCGTTCGTCGTCCTCGTGGTGACGTTCGGGTCCATAGCGGCTTCGTTCCTGCCGATCGTGACTGCCATCGTGGGCATCATCATCGGCGTCATGGGCGTCTTCCTGATGACCGTCTTCACCGACGTCAACTCCATCACGCCGGTCCTCGCCGTGATGTTCGGCCTCGCCGTTGGCATCGACTACGCGCTGTTCATCCTGTCCCGATACCGAGTCGAATTGGCCCGAGGTATGACAAAACCCGACGCTATAGGCATGGCGACGGGTACAGCGGGCTCGGCCGTGGTGTTCGCGGGCCTGACCGTTATTGTCGCGTTGGCCGCGCTGACCATCGCGAAGGTGCCCTTCATGTCCCTGATGGGTATTTCCGCGGCCGCTACCGTGGGCTTCACGGTCTTGGTGTCGCTGACGCTGCTGCCCGCCATCATGGCGCTGTTCGGCGATAAGGTCTTTGCCCTGCGGATCCCGGGCATCGCCGGTAACCCGACCAAGAAGGGGCGCAGCTCCATCTTCGGTGGCGTGACCCTCGGCCGCCGCTGGGTGACCTTGATCCACAAGGTTCCGGGGCTTTTCCTCGCGGCCTGCATTGTACTGCTGTGCGCGCTTGCCTACCCGGCAATGCACCTGAACCTGTCACTTCCGTCGGATTCGACGCAGCCCTACGAGAGCACCAACCGCAAGGCCGTGGCCATGATCGAGGAGGGATTCGGCCCCGGGCGAAACTCCCAGCTCATCATCATCGCCGACTCGGACAACGTGAACCCCGAGGCGCCGGTACTCCAGCCCCTCATCGACACGATCCAGCACTCGAACCCCAACCTCAGCCGGGAAGACGCGGCCCGCAAGGCGTCGTATAGCTACGCGGTGGACCAGTTCAAGGCCAACGTGGGCGTCGAGCACATCCAGATGATCGGCCTAAATCACGATGGCACCTCGGTCAAGATGATCATGACGCCGAAGTCCGGCCCGCTCGACCCTGCGACGAAGCAACTCATGAACGCCGTGCGCGATCAGCAGAAGCAGATCGAGCAGGACACCGGTCTCTACACCGGCGTCACCGGCCTTGTGCCGATCGAGATCGACATCACCGATCGTCTCTCTGGCGCGATGCCGCTGTACCTGAGCGTCGTCGTCGGCCTCGCAATTGTCCTGCTGCTGATGATCTTCCGCTCCGTCATGGTGCCGCTGACTGCTGGCATGGGCTTCCTGCTCTCGGTTGGAGCTGCTTTCGGCGTGACGGTGCTGGTATTCCAGGACGGCCTGGGAGGCATCGTCGGGACGCCGGGGCCGCTGGTTTCCTTCGTTCCGATCTTCCTCATCGGCGTGACCTTCGGCCTGGCAATGGACTACCAGGTCTTCCTGGTTTCCCGCATGCGCGAGCACTTCACGCACAGCAAGGGCAAGGCCACGCCCGGTTCCCGCTACACCGCCGTCGAGGAATCCGTCATCGAGGGCTTCACCATGGGCGCGCGCGTGGTCACCGCCGCGGCGATCATCATGATCTCCGTGTTCGCTGCCTTCGCCGGTCAGCCCCTGCAGGTTGTGAAGGTGTTCGGCTTCGCGCTTGGCGCGGCAGTGCTTTTCGACGCCTTTATTATCCGCATGACCTTCATCCCGGCGTTCATGTTCCTGCTTGGCAGGGCGACCTGGTGGATGCCGAAGTGGCTGGATAAGGTCCTGCCGTCCGTGGACGTAGAGGGCGCGGCACTCGAGGAAGTCTCCGACGAGTTGGTTGCGAAGGGGCGTCGGGAGCGCGAGGAAAAGGCCCGTGCTGCAGCCATTGACCAGCCGACCAAGCGCCGGAAGAGGGGACTGAAGGCAAAGAAGAAGGGCGCTGCGGACGCTCAGTCGGCTCCGGAGCAGTCTCCGGTCGCTGCCCCGGCTCCTGCTCAGGCTCCTGCTCAGAACGTGGCAGTGGGGAGTGCGGAGTCTGCGATGGCAGTCCATGAGGCACCGAGGCCCCAGCCCTCCGAGCCGCAGTACACGCAGGCCCCGCGCCCCGATGGTCGTCCGAGCAGGCAAATCCAGGTCCGACCCGACAACCGTCCGGTTCGTCGCCAGAAGCTGACCGTCAAGGACATTGCCCGCCGGGAGGGCACAGAGATCGAGCCGCCGCGTCATCGCCGGGCCCTGTGGGACCCGAGCGATGCCGGAAGCAAGGGCGACACCGAGTAATCTCTAGTCGATACCCCGATCCCTCTAGAACAGGAGCTTTCATGCCGGAGTCCAGGACCGTTGGGTTTGACGTCGTAAAGCAGATTGACGGCGCGCGCGGCCGGGCGGGAGTCATACACACCCCGCACGGCGATATCGCGACCCCGGCGTTTACCCCGGTGGGCACGAAGGCGACGGTGAAGACGCTCACGCCCGAACAGGTCCGCGGCACCGGCGCGCAGGCGATCCTGGCCAACGCGTACCACCTGTACCTGCAGCCCGGCGAGGACATCGTCGACGAGGCCGGCGGGCTGGCAAAGTTCTCCAACTGGAACGGGCCGACCTACACCGACTCCGGAGGATTTCAGGTCTTGAGCCTCGGCGCGGGCTTTAAGAAGACCCTGGCCATGGACGTTACCGGCCTGCAGAAGGACGACATCGTCGCCGACGGCAAGGAGCGCAACGCCTTCGTCGACGAGGACGGCGTGACCTTCCGCTCCCACATCGACGGCTCGGAGCACCGCTTCACGCCCGAGGTGTCTATGCGCATCCAGCACGCGCTTGGCGCCGACATCATGATGGCGTTCGACGAGCTGACCACGCTGATGAATACCCGCGCCTACCAGGAGTCTTCCGTCGAGCGCACCCACCGCTGGGCGCGGCGCTGCCTTGAGGCGCACAACGAGCTAACACTCGCGCGCGGCCAGGTCGACGGTCTCGCCGGGGAGCTTGCCGACGGCCAGTTGCCCCTCCAGCAGCTCTTCGGAGTCGTACAGGGCGCGCAGTACGAGGATCTACGGCGCAAGGCTGCCCGTGGGCTGGTGGCGCTCTCCGATGAGTTCGAGGCCGAGGGGAAGCTGGGTTTCCACGGGTATGGCATCGGCGGGGCTATCGAGAAGCACAACCTGGGTTTGATCTGCGGCTGGGTTAATGACGAACTGCCCGAGAATCGGGCGCGCCACCTGCTGGGAATCTCCGAGCCGGACGACATCTTCGCCGCCGTCGAGGCCGGCGCCGACACCTTCGACTGCGTGGCGCCGACCCGCCTGGCGCGGCGTGGTGGCGTCTACACGCTGGATGGCCGCATGACCTTGACAAATGCCCGTTTCAAGCGTGACTTCCGCCCGGTTGATGCCGAGGTTCCGTCCTATACCTCGCTGAACTATTCCCGCGCGTACCTGCACCACCTGCTCAAGGCCAAGGAGTACCTGGCGGGCACGCTGTGCACGATTCACAACCTGTTCTTCATGGTGCACCTGGTGGATAACATCCGCGCCGCCATTATGGAGGACCGGTTCTACGAGTACCGGGACGAGTTCCTGGGCCGCTACTACGCCAATGGTGGCCGCGCGGTGGGGAATTAGGGGCTGGGGCCCGTCGCGCCCCCGCCGTCCCCTCCGACGCATCTCCGACGTTGTGCCAGGCTACCGACGTTGTGCCAGTGTGTACCGTGGCATAACGTCGGTAGCCTGGCATAACGTCGCTGGACGGGGAAGGGCAGGGAACAGGCATGATCGAGCAGCAGAACGGCGGCGCCAGCGCCGCCAACCGCACACCCCGCCCCCTCCGCGACCGAAAATTCTGGGTCCACCTCGCCATTCAGGCGCTGGTGACGTTCGCCCTCACCCCGCAGCCCAGCGACGTCTGGCCGTGGAGCGGAATCCCCTCGATGCTCTCGGGCCCCGTGCTGGGGCCAATTGCGCAGGTCCTCCTCTACGGCGGCATTGCGGTGGCGTTCGTCGGGCTGCTGATCCAGCGATACCGCTTCCACCTGGGCCTTTATGTCGCAACCGCCGGCGCCGTAGCCGTCGCGCTGTCGGCGAAGATGGTCTTCGTCATCGGCTTCGTCTTCGTCTGCTACGAGGCGTTCCAGATCAGCCGCCACGCCAGCCATCGCCGCAGGTCCTGGTTCGCGGCGCTGCTGGTCGGGTCCTACGCCACGATCATCTACAGCATCGTAATCAACCGCCTGCTCAAGCCCGTCCTCGAGGGCTCCGCGAGACCCTGGTGGAAGACGCTTTCCACGCCAACTGCGCTGGTCATCACGGTGCTGGTCGCCGTGTTCGTCGCGGCCTCCGTGTCCGCCTTTTGGCAGTTGGGCGCGGCGAGGCGTCGTCAAGCGATGCGGATTCGGGACCTGCAGGCGCGCGCGGAGCTGGCGGCCCTGACGGAGCGAAATCGCATCGCCCGCGAGATGCACGACGTGGTGGCGCACAGCCTGGCAGTGGTGATCGCGCAGGCGGACGGCGGGCGTTTCGCGGGGAAGCAGAACCCGCAGGCGGCTCTCGACGCGCTGACCACCATTTCGTCCGTGGGGCGCGATGCGCTGGGGCAGATGCGCGGTCTGCTCTCGCTGCTTCACGACGACCCGAACGGCCCCGACCCCCGCGACCTGGGGAAACTCCCGGGAGTGGAGTCCGTGGCGCGGCTTATCGATGAGGCGGAGTCCGCGGGTCTGACGGTGACGCGCCGGGATGTGGGGCAGCCGCAGCGGCTGGAGGACTCGAAGGGGCTGACGGTGTTCCGCGTCGTGCAGGAATGTCTGACCAACGCCCTGAAGCACGCCGGCAAGACGGATGTGGAGGTCACCTTCGACTGGGGTGTGGCGAGGCCGAAGTGGCTGGTCGTGCAGGTTTCTAACGCGCCTGGGCACCCGCAGGTGGAGCAGTCCGGCGACGGTGCCGGCCGCGGCCTGGAGGGTATCCGCAGCGGGCGGCGCTGCATGGGGGAGGGGCGTCGTGGGGCGTGGACGAGGAGACCGGGCGCTGGGGCGTGCGGATGGAGATTCCGCTGTAGCCTGGGGCTATGCCTGACACTCCCGCCCCGAACGCGCCCGCGCAGTCCGCAATCAAGGTCGGCCTCGCCGACGACCAGCACCTGGTCCGCGCCGGGTTTGCGATGGTCCTGGACTCTCAGCCGGACATCGACGTGGCGTGGCAGGCCTCCGACGGCGAGGAGGCCGTGGCGAAGGCACAGGCCATGCCGGTCGACGTGGTGCTGATGGACGTGCAGATGCCGGTCCTCGACGGCATCGCCGCGACGGAGAAACTGCTGGCCACGGGAATTGTGGGCCCGGCGGGGCAGGCGAGTCGCGTCGTTATCCTGACCACCTTCGACAGCGAGAATTACATTCTTTCCGCGGTCGACGCCGGGGCTTCGGGGTTTCTGCTGAAGGACACGCTGCCGGAGGACCTGATCGCGAATATTCGCACGGTGGCCGCGTCCGAGGCCGTGATTTCGCCGCAGCAGACCGCCCGGCTGCTGGCTCGGGCGGGGCGCGCGGGTGGCAGTGGTGGCCTTGCTGGTTCCGCTGGTCTCGGCGGCCCCGGCCGCCCCGGCGACACCGTCAACGCCGTCAACGCGGGCCTTCCCGATCCTCTTACCCCTCGTGAGCAGGAGATTCTCACCCTGATTGCCCGCGGCAAGTCCAATGCTGAGATCGCCGCCGAGCTGTTTATCTCGCTGCCGACGGTCAAGACGCACGTGGGGCGCGTCCTGTCGAAGACCTCCTCGCGCGACCGAGTCCAGGCCGTCCTTTTCGCTTTCCGACGCGGCCTGGTCACCCGCGACGAATTGCTGGGGCAGTAGCGTCGGCCTCCCGGAGCGCTAGGCTGACTCGGCACTAGGCAATCCCGGGGCACTGGTTGCCAGGCTACCGACGTTGTGCCACGGTACACGCTGGCACAACGTCGGCTGCGTGGCATGAAGTCGGTGGGGCGGGGCGAGAATCGCCGTAAATCATCCCGTGGTCTGATGCTCCAGTCCGGAAGGCCAGGCATGATGGGGGCATGATCACGGTTGAACGCCTCAGTAAGAAATACGGAGCCAAGCTCGCCGTCGATGACCTGAGCTTCACGGTCCCGGACGGCCAGGTCACGGGATTCCTCGGCCCCAACGGCTCTGGAAAGTCCACGTCGATGCGCTGCATGCTGGGCCTCGATGCCCCGACGTCCGGCCGCGCGCTGTTCACGGGCACGGACTCGAGGGGCAATGCTTACGTCGACCAGCCCTTCGCGGCGCTGCCGAATAAGCCGAGCATCGCCGGCGCAATCCTGGATTCCACCTGGCACAACAAGGCCCGTTCGGGCCGCTCCCACCTGCGGGCCCTGGCCCGCGGCGCCGGAATCCCCGACGCTCGGGTGGAGGAGTGCCTGGAGCAGGTCGGCATGAGCGACGCCGCGAAGGACAAGATCGGCTCCTACTCTTTGGGCATGAAGCAGCGCCTCGGCGTCGCGGCGGCGCTGCTCGGCGACCCGCAGCACCTGATCCTCGACGAACCCGTCAACGGCCTCGACCCCGAGGGCGTGTCCTGGATGCGCCAGACCATCAAGGCGCTGGCCGCCCAGGGCCGCGCGGTGCTCGTGTCCTCGCATTTGCTCTCCGAGATGCAGCTCACTGCCGACCGCCTGGTCGTCATCGGCCGCGGCAAAATGATCGGCGAGTACTCGATGGACGACTTCCTCGCCGACGGCACCGTCGTCGAGGTTGAGGTCTCGGATCCCGCCCGGCTCATCGCCGCGTTGGGCTCGCTGGGCCGTGGGGCGGACGTCGTAAAGCAGGGGGAGGTGTGCATCCCGCTTGCCGACGGTGCGGACGAGTCCCAACTGCGCGGGCAGATCGCGGCGGCGGCGCTGCGCGAGGGCCTGCTGGTCACGCGCCTGGTGACGAAGCGCTCCGACCTGGAGAAGCAGTTCCTGGCGGCCACGCAGGGCGCGCAGGAGTACAAGACGGCGCAGGTTAATCGGGAGGAGACGGACAATGACTAGCTTTGTGAACGCCCTGCGGTCCGAGTGGACCAAGATGGCGAGCCTGCGCAGCACCTGGATCTTTGTGATTCTGCTGGTCGGGTCGATGTTCGGGCCGGTGGTGCTGATGTCGACGCTGGCGGAGACCGGCACGACGCTGGACTGGAAGATGCTGACGATCGGGTCGATGATCTTCGCCATGATTGGTATCGCATACGCCGGGTCGGCGCTGGCTGGCGAGTACAACGATCAGATGCAGGCGCACGCGTTCCTGACGCAGGACCGGCGCAGCCTCTGGCTGGTGGCCCGCGGCCTGCTGCAGATGGTGCTGCTGTTCGTGGCCTGGGGCGTGGGTGTTGGCATTGCGTTCCTGGTCACGCTGGTCGCGCCGAATATTGCCTTCGAGGGAGGGTCGGGCCAGGACGCGGTCAGTTCGGTTCTGACGTTTGCGGTGTTCTCCGTGATTGCGATGGCGCTGGGCGTGTTGACGCGCTCGCGCGTGGCCGCGGTGGCGATCCCGCTGGTGTGGCTGCTGGTGGTGGAGAAGCTAATCGAGCTGGCGACGATTGTCTCCAAGGTCGCCGTGCCCTTCTGGCTGGCGCGCCGATGGCGCGCATCAATCAGTTGGCGGGGCAGCTGACCGGCAATTCCGGTGGCTGGCCGGGGCCCGGAATGGGGCTCGAGGTCAGCACCGCGACGGGGCCCGTCATGCCGGGAGCTCCGGCTGGCGAGGGCGTGAGCCAGTTCGCGGCCGGCACGATCCAGCCGCTGTGGTTCAACGTGTCCGTGCTGGTGGCCTGGGTTGCCGTAGCGATTGCGGTGTCCCTGTGGGTCAACGCGAAGCGGGACGTGAAGTAGGCCCGGCCACACGAAAAAGCCCGCCTGCCTGCGCGGAGCAGGAGGCGGGCAGTGGGCGGAGGGCGCGTCGTAAAGCGAAAAAGCTTTAGGCGGCGCTGGCGGGGGCGGGGGCGTCGTAGTAGCCCTCGCGGCGCTTGACCCACGCGATGACGGTGTAGGTCAGTGGCATGACCACGAACTCCACGGCGGTCTTCCAGATGAAGCCGACGACGACGTAGTTGACGAAGGTGCCCCAGGAGTCGATGCCGATGGCGGTGGCGGCGATGGAGCAGAAGATCAGCGTGTCGACGAACTCGCCGACCACCGTCGAGCCCATCAGGCGGGCCCACAGGGCCTTCTCGCCGGTGCGCTTCTTGATCGCGTTGAGGGACCAGGCGTTGAGCAGCTGGCCGACGACGTAGCCGGCCAGGCCCGCGAGGACTAGCTGCGGGACGGTGCCGAGGACGGTCTCGAAGGCCGCCTGGTTCTCGTACCAGGGCGCGGCCGGAAGTTTGATGGCGATGAAGAAGCAGGCCATCGCGCCTGCGAGGACCGCGAAACCGGTCCAGACGGTGCGGCGGGTGGCCTTGTAGCCGTAGCACTCGGAGAGCACGTCGCCGATGACGTAGCTCAAGGGGAAGAGGAAGAACGCGCCGTCGGTAGCCAGGCCGAAGATCTCGACGCCCTTCGTGGCGGTGATGTTCGAGACGATCAGCACGCCGATGAACAGCGCCATGAACGTCGGGTACAGCGAGCGCTGCGTCACGATGTGGCGCGGGGTGGCGGTTGCTGCGGAAACGGTTGCGGTGTGTGCGGGCGCGTGCGAGGCGGCTGCAGCGGCGGCCCCGGCGTTGCCCGGCCCAGACTTGGGCAGGTTTTCGTTGTTAGTCACGGGTGGGATATTACCTGGTGATTCTCAGAGCGGAGTATCTAGCTCATGGCCTATGAACTGCTCGAGACCTGTTTTTCCTTCACTTGTCAGGAGCAGACCACGGGAGTTGGGCACAGGTTCGAGCCAACCTTTGGAAAGCAGTCCGCGCAGCAATGCGGCTCCGAGTGCGCCAGCAATGTGGGATTCCCTGTGTGTCCAGTCGTTGCAGAGGAAAGCAAACTTGCGGTTGTTGTCGAGACTGGAGAGCCCAACACCGAGGTATGCAAAATTTCTTTCGGCGTTGTTGCCCAGAACGACTTCGCTATCCACAAGTGATAAGGCTTCTTTTTCGAAGAGCGCTTTAGTTAGTTGTACCCCGAGTGCTCCCGCCAGGTGGTCGTAGCACGAACGGGCGAATGAAATGACGGGCTTTTGTTCTGCAATTGGCGCTGCGGCAGCGGATCCGGCTGCCTGGAATAGGTTTGAGATGACGAGCCGGATAGATGGGTTGGCGATGGAATAGGTCGCGGTTTTTCCTTCACGCTTTACCTCGAGAATCTGAGATTCTCGCAGCCGTCGGAGATGATTCGACAGTGTTGATTCCGGGATGCCCATCGATTCGGACAGAACTCTGACGCGAGTTGGCCCATTCTCAAGTAAAAACTCGAGAATGGCTAGGCGCACCGGGGAGGAGCATTCTGCAGCTATAGCTGCGGCATTCTCGAAGTATGTGCGCTGTTCCATGGAGTCAGGGAAACACTTCAAAGGCGGCTAAATCAAGTTCTTAACTCGTTTGGCCAGGGTGATTAGCGTCTAGGGTGCGCGAATCATGTCTGTCTATGACGAATAGTCGCCATTCTCCAGTGCTTGTTCGTAAAGTGTGGAACCATACTTTCTACATTGCAAAAGTGTGAAGTAGGTGATGGTGGTGCAAGGCATTCCGAGAACAAATGCGCTAGGGAAAGCTGGGCTTAGTCCAAGACGCATCGAGGGGGTAATTCTCTCGATTGGTCTAGTGGTTGTCGTGATAGGCAGCACCATGCCGTCTGGCCTGTATGCGCTGTATCAGCAGCAGTGGGGTCTGCCATCCGGAAAGACTGTTGTTGTGTTCGCGTGCTATGCCCTGGGGGTTGTGGCCGCATTGTTGTTCGGGCATCTCGCAGATTCTGTAGGGAGAAAGCCGATAGCGCTGGCGAGTATGTTCCTGTCGGTTCTGTCGACCGCTACCTTCCTGTTAGCTACGCTGGTCGATCAAAAGGTTGCGTTCCTCTACGGTGCACGAACCTTCTCCGGATTGTCGGTAGGGCTTGCTACCGGTTCCTTCACAGCGCTTCTGCAGGAAAAGTTGGGGACCAGAACCGGAGCATTGGCGAGCACGGTTGCAGTTTCTGGAGCGCTAGCCGGCGGCCCCTTGGTTTCGGCTGTTGTTGCGGTGTGGTCGAGTTCTCCACTTCAGGCACCATTTTGGATTTATTGGGCGATTACGTGCATTTCCATTATTTGCGTCGCTTTGGTGGGCGAACCAGGAGCAGTTCGGGGAAAGGCGCAAATTCTTCCGCGCTTTGGTGTGTCTCGAAAGCTAATACCAGTTTTTGTTCCAGCAGCGCTGGCGATTGGGTGTGCATATGGCGTCAACGGCATGTTTCAATCCGTCGTGCCCTTAGCGGCACGGCACATGGCCTTCGATTCCCAATTGAAACTGGCTTTTCTGACTGCATTGATGCTGGGGTGTTCTGCCGCTGTTCAGATAAGTTTGGGCTTGAGGCACAAAAAGGTTTCGTATTCTCTCGGCCTTGTTGTCATGGCTGCTGGGCTTTGCTGTGTTGTGATCGGTCTCATGACGCAATCGGCTGCGGTGCTGATACTTGCGACCATGGTGTGCGGGATCGGGCAAGGGGTGTCATTTAAGTACTCCTTAATGGCGGTGTCCCAGGCGGCACAAGGGAAATCACTTTCTGCGACTGTTTCTAGCTACTACATTGTCGGCTATGTGGGAACCGCGCTTGGTCCGCTAGTTGCAGGATTAGCGGGTGGAAGTTCGTTAGTGGTCTCTTTGACGTGTGGAGCTTTTGCTGCAGCGTCTGTCCTGGTGGCTGGGGGAAATCAAATCATTCGGTACCGTCAGAGATGTGCCCGCTAACCTGAATATTGTGTCCGTGTCTGCAACTGATATTTCTTTCGTGCCCGGTCGGCGAGGGTGCGTAGCGGCCGGTGGCCCCAGTGTGGGGAATATGCGTGGCCGACGCGGGCTTGCCGACGCCCTGTGTGGCGATTTCGGTGGCGGTTGCTGCGGAAACAGTTGCGGTATGTGCGGGCGCGTGCGAGGCGGCTGCAGCGTCGGTCTCGGCGTTGCCCGGCCCAGACTTGGGCAGGTTTTCGTTGTTAGTTACGGGTGGGACATTACCTGTTAGTTCCGAAGGAGGAATGCCGGGGTAAATGTAGATTTACTATTGTAGTGCATATGATTTCCCCTTCCCCGCAGCCAGGTGAGGCCAATTCGGCGACCAAGCGACCGGGTAGCTTGGTCGTACTTGTAAAAATGCTCGGTGACCGGAAACCCCTGCTGGTAGTAGCTATTATTTTGTCCATAGTGGGTTCGGTGTTCGGCCTCGTGCAGCCAGCATTGGTCAATCGTATTGTGGATATGGTCGGCACGAGCAATGGGCAGACCGGACTACTGCTGTGGACTCTGGCGACTGTAGTGGTGGGCATGGCAGTCGTCGGTGCCATTGAGTTCTATATCTTAGGGCGCATTGCAGAAACCGCTGTGTACCGAACCCGCGTTGAGTTGGTGGGTCGGATTCTCCGGCTTCCCATCGCACGTCACGACGTATTGCGCAATGGCGACTTGGTATCCCGGGTGGGCAGTGACACCACCTTGATTCGCAGTGCCTTCTCCAATGGCCTGATCAATATGATTTCCAGCATTACCACGATGCTGGGTGCCATCATCATGATGGCGGTGGTCGACTGGGTGATGCTGCTTGTTGTGCTGGGCGTTGTTGTTATTGTGATGGTCGGTGTCCTCACGATTTCCGGTGTCGTGCAGCGTGATACTGCCCGTGCTCAGGCCTCGGTAGGGCAGCTAGGCGCAGACCTGGAACAAGCTTTGGGGGCACTGCGCACAATCCGCTCGGCAGGCGCTACCGAGCGTGTGGAACAGAGGTTGATCGCGTCAGCGAAGCGAACCCTTTCTACAAGCTTGAAGATCGCTAGAACTGAGGCCATTATTTTCCCTTTTTCTGGGTTAGCGCTACAGGCCTCATTCCTAATCGTCTTGGGTGTCGGCGGGGCGCGGGTGGCCTCGGGGCAAATGAGCGTCGGCGAGCTCGTTAGCTTTGTCCTGTATTTATTCCTGGTGGCGATGCCGCTGGCCGACATCTTCGGCGCGGTAACGACGGTGCGTTCTGCAATGGGCGCCATCGATCGAATTCGTGAGGTTGGCGATGAGCACGAGGAACGCGTTGGCGGCATATCTGTCGAACGCATCGGCAACATTGAATTTAAGCATGTTAGTTTCTCCTACCCCACGGGAGTACAGGCGTTGGATGATGCTAATTTCCGGATTCCGGAGGGGAAAACGACCGCGCTGGTAGGGCCCTCGGGGGCGGGGAAATCTACGGTGGTGGCGCTACTGGAGCAGTTCTATCAGCCTCATCAGGGCCGCGTACTACTCGGTGGACTGGATAGCTCGGAGCTAGACGTCCGCTCCATCCGCGCGCGCATGGGTTATGTGGAGCAGGAGGCCGCACTCATAGCGGGTACCATCCGGGAAAACCTGCAACTAGTGCAGCAGGATGTAACGGATGCCCAGTGCTGGGAGGCCCTGGAGTGCGTGAATCTCGCGGAGCGGATGCGCAGTGCCGATGGCCTCGACACCGTCCTCGGTGATCGGGGGTTGTCCCTCTCGGGTGGTCAACGGCAACGCTTAGCGCTGGCGCGCATGCTTCTGATGGATGCGGAAGTCCTAATCTTGGATGAGCCGACCAGCTCGGTGGATTCCCAGAATGAGCGAATTATCATGGACTCAATAGCCAATATTTCCTCAGGTAAAACGGTAATTATTGTGGCACATCGCCTGTCTACGGTGGTGAGTGCGGATCAGATTCTGGTGTTGGACCAGGGCAGCGTGGTGACATCGGGCACCCATGACGAGCTGCTGGACAGCAGCGATCTCTACCGTGACCTCGCGCGTCGGCAATTGTTGGTGTAGGAGTCGCCAGGCGGCCGTCGATAAGCCTAGCGAGCTAGGGGTGGCGCACCGAATTAGCAAGGAATGTAGATGATGATCTCTAATAAAGATCGCCTCGAACTACAGTCAGTGACCTTTGGTTATTCTGGGTCAAAAACAATATTCTTAATTCATTAGGTTTATCATTTAATAATGAGCCAACCCTTTATTGGGTCGGAATGGTGCGGGAAAGTCGACTCTGTTAAAGCTTTCGGCAGGAGTATTGACTCCGATTGGCAGGGGCTGGATGGTGCTCTCTTATGGGAGGGGACATCAGCTGGTTTCCTCCGTGGCTCTCGCATGGGGTGCGGCCTTAATTTCGGCAGCGCTTGGCGACGTTCCCCTGCCAATGCCTCCTATTTTTAGTGTCATCACGCCACCGGTGACAATCGATGCCGTTTTAGCATTGCTTGTTGTAGCGGCGATTTTACGTTCTTTGACTACGCCGTTGGCATATTTCGAAGAGGCTTCGTCGAAGCGGTGGCGGGCTGTGGATATCGCCGTCATTGTGGTGCTTGGTGCCCCGAGTTTTTGGGTAGCTCAGGCTTCGGGAGAAGCTTCAATGCTGGCGCGAGATGTGGCGATTTATCTTGTTCTCGGGATCGTGATTGCTCGCCGGAGTAGCGTCGGCGGCGCGGAAATCGGCTTGTCCATGTGGCTTGTCGCGCAGTGCGCAGTCTATGGAGTGTGGGATGGGCCTGTAGGGCAGATTTTCACCATCATTGTGAGAGATTCTCCTGCGGAAATCGCGTGGCCTATCGCCGGTGTCGCACTGGAGGCGTGGGTCATTTTCGGTGGCAAGATTAAAGCGTGGTCGGGTGGTATTACGCTGTCGGTATGAGCTCGCCCGCCATGTCTGTTGTGTCTGCCAAGAATATTTCCCACGCTGGGGCCACCGGCCGCTACGCGCCCTCGCCGACCGGGCGGCTGCACTTGGGCAACCTGCGCACGGCAGTGCTCGCCTGGGCGCATGCCCGCGCCCAGGGCGGGCGCTTCATCGTGCGCATCGAGGACATCGACCGCCAGCGCTCCCGCCCCGAGCACGAGGCGCAGCAGCTCGCGGACCTCGAGGCCATCGGCATCGACTGGGACGGCACGCCGGTCCGACAGTCCGAGCGCTCCGACCTCTACGAATCCGCTCTCGCCCGCCTCGCCGACGCCGGCCTGACTTACCCGTGCTTCTGCACACGCCGCGAGATCCTGGCCGCCTCCTCCGCCCCGCACGGGGTTCCGGGGCAGTATCCCGGAACCTGCCGTTTGCTTTCCGACGACACCCTGGCCGCCCGTCGGGCCGAGTTCGCGGCGGCGGGCAGGCGGCCGTCGATACGCCTAAAGGCGCAGGTGAGAGAGGGGACAGCATGCGATGAGATCCACGGCGAGGTGCGCGCTCCCATCGACGATTTCATCCTGCAGCGTGCCGACGGCATGTGGGCGTACAACCTCGCGGTGGTCGTCGACGATGCGGAGCAGGGCGTGACCGAGGTCGTGCGCGGCGACGACCTGATGGCCTCGGCGCCCCGGCAGGCGTACCTGGCTGGGCTGCTGGGCTACCCGGCGCCGACGTTCGTGCACGTGCCGCTGGTGGTCAATGCCGAGGGGCGCAGGCTGTCGAAGCGCGACGGCGACGTGACTCTCGGCGAGGTGCCCGTGGATGTGGCGCAGCGGTGGATCCTGGATTCGCTGGTGGGGGAGGGCGCGACGGGCTCGCGCGGCGGTGGCGCTGCGTTGGGCAGTGGCGCGCCGGGTGTGCCGGGCGGGATCGGCTCCATCGACTCGATTGCCGACCTCCCGGCGGCCCTACGCGCGGGTCTGAGAATCCCCCGCGAACAGGTGGTTTTCTAGGGGCCGCCGAGAACTACGGCTAGTGCATACGTTAGGGGCAAGAGTGCGAATGTAATAAGTGCCGTCGTGATTACCAAACCGTTTGACCGGGCTTTTAGCGCTGTTAGGAAGCCAATTAGGCCGAATCCGAAGACTCCGACAGCGAGGGGTATTGTCCAGGCATCGGAGAGTGCAGTGCTAACGAAAAACAGTCCAATGTAGCAAGTCAAGGCTAAGAGGAGTGCGGCAGCTGCGAAATTTTGGAAGCGATTCATAATTCAGTCACTCGAACACAAATGGTTAATGTGGCACGCAAATGAATGTACTAAACCATACGTAAATTCCAGCAGCCCGTTTTCTAGCTTCTGGTGTCATTCTTCCCTTCTCTCGTTGTATTCCGTCCTTTAATTGTCGGTCGCATAGGCAGTCGAAGTAGCCTCGAGCGGCATAGCATTTGTCATGGTGCATACATAGTTCATCCAGTACATCAATTGGGTTTCCGCTCCCGTGGTTTGGTTCGCACCAATTGCCCCAAACGGGGAATGAGATAGCTCTTAGTTCATTATGGTGTGTTGAGTAACTTTTGCCCACGAGCAAGAATTCTCGTCCGACAGCCAGAACTTCTTTGCTCTCTTGATTCGCCGTAGCGCTAGCAAAATCAAATACGGGCGTTCCATCTTCGGACACTGATGAATAAAACAGTGCTCTTTCGGTGGTCTCTGAAAAGTTAGCAGCGGTGACTGTGGGGGGTGCTTGCATGCGCGTTCGGTGTGCTGACGGTGAATCCCAACAGCATTATCAGCGCAAGCGCCGGAGCTTTGAGTATACGCCTGTATTTCTCATGCCAATATTGTCTTGTTCCCTATCAAAAATGTCAAGAAAACCTTTGTCACCAACGTTTTCTGGCGCTGTGTCGCTTCATTCGCTCGGGCGGGGCTGTGAACTGTTGGTGTTTCTTTCTTGGGGGCGTGCAGTGCATGGGGCTGTTTCCATAACTTCTTTACTTTTCTCTATTCGCAGTCATTGCCGACCTCCCGGCGGCCCTGCGCGCGGGTCTGAGAATCCCCCGCGAACAGGTGGTTTTCTAGGGTGTGCTTCGATACCCTCGGGGCATGCCGACACTCCTCATTGTCCATCATTCGCCCACGCCCCTGCTGCAGGAGATTCTGGAGCGCGTCCTCGATGGCGCCCGCGATCCCGCAATCGAGGGCGTCGACGTCCGCGTCATCGACGCCCTCGATGCCACCGCCGGCGACCTGACCAGCGCCGACGCAATCCTTCTTGGCACCTCCGCGAACTTCGGCTATATCTCCGGCGCGCTGAAGCACTTTTTCGACACCACCTTCCGCGAGGCCTCCGAAACCACCAAGGGCCTGCCGTTTTCCTACTGGATCCGCGGCGGCTTCGACACCACCGGCGCCGAAAACGCCATGAAGTCCATCACCACCGGGTATGGCTGGGAGCTCGCCGCGGAGCCCGTGGTTTTTGTCGGCCCGCTTGACGACGCCCTCTCCAGCGACCTGGTCAATCTCGGCGGGACGATGGCCGCCGGGATTATGGGGTAGGCACTTTAGAGCTCGTTCGTGACTTTAGAGCAGCCGATACCGTGGGCTACAGTCACCAGCCCGCGCTAAAGTGCGGCGGGGCCATCCCGGGGTGGGGATCCGCCAATAATGCGCTTGCGAAGTTGCGCAAGAAGCGCCAGCCTGTGGGATAATCCAAATCGTGAATAATAAAGTTCAGTCGCCAGAACAGGCCTCGTCGGCAAGCGGGACAAGCGCTGCTGGCGGGCGCGGTGCGAAGGCGCGCATCGCCAGCCTGATGGGGCCCGCGTTCGTGGCGGCGATCGCCTACGTCGACCCGGGCAATGTGGCGGCAAACCTGTCCGCGGGTGCGACGTACGGATACCTGCTGCTGTGGGTGCTGGTGGCGTCGAACCTGATGGCGATGGTCGTGCAGTACCTGTCGGCCAAGTATGGGCTGGTCACGGGGCAGTCGCTGACCGCGGGAGTGGCGGCGCACTTCGGGGGAGTGGGTGCTGGCGAGCCGGGCGAGCAGCGCGCGCCCAAGAAGCCCAACCGGACCGGCCGGCTGCTCTACTGGGGGCAGGCGGAGATCGTCGCGGCGGCCACCGACATCGCCGAGATCATCGGCGGCGCGACGGCGCTGCACCTGCTGTTCGGCACGCCCATGCTGCTCGGCGGCGTAATTGTGGGCGTGGTGTCGCTGGGGCTGCTGCTGTTCCAAGGAGGCCGTTCCCAGCGCACCTTCGAGGGCGTCATCGTGGCGTTTCTGGTGGTCATCACGGTGGGGTTCCTGGCCGGGCTGTTCGTCACGGGGCTGAGCATCGGCGAGATGGCCGGCGGTATCATTCCGCGGTTCCAGGGCGCGCACACGGTCGTGCTGGCCGCCTCGATGCTCGGTGCGACCGTCATGCCGCACGCCGTCTACCTGCACTCCGGCCTCGTCCGAGACCGCAACTACGACATCTGCGACGACGGCGCCCTCCGCCACCACCTGCGTGCCACGCGTTTCGACGTCTTCGGCGCCCTCCTCCTAGCTGGCACCGTGAACATCGGCATGCTGTGCCTGGCGGCGGAGGCCCTGCCGGGAATCCCGGGCACCGACTCCATCGAGGGCGCCCATGCCGCCGTTGAGAATGCGCTCGGCCCCGTGGTCGGCGCCCTGTTCGCGGTCGGGCTGCTGGCCTCTGGTCTGGCGTCGTCCTCGGTGGGCTGCTACGCCGGCGACCTGGTCATGCGCGACCTGCTGCGCATCCGCGTGCCGATGCTCGCCCGCCGCGCCATCACCATCATCCCGGCGCTGATCGTCATCGCCAGCGGTGTTGAGCCGACCTGGGCGCTGGTGCTCAGCCAGGTCGTGCTGTCGATTGGCATCCCGTTCGCGCTGGTCCCGCTTGTCAAGATGACCTCCTCGCCGGCGCACATGGGCATCTGGGCCAACACCGCCGTGGTCCGCCGCGTGGCGTGGACGATCTGCGCCCTGATTATCGCGCTGAACGTTGCCTTGGTTGCTCTGATCGCCACGGGGCAGGCCGCCTAGCAGCCCCGTTTCTTGCCGCCCCGCCGCCCGAAAAATTCCGGGAGTGGGGCGGCGTCGTCAAGCGGTAGACAAAGCGGTCTAGTTGTTGTAGGGTGGGGCAACACGATTAAGATATCGACGAGAAATGGCCTTTGACAGCGTCGATAGGCAACCGCCCACTTTCCACTCGCGGCCGGTGCCCCAAAGGAAGATCAGCCCCGCGGAAAGCCTGCGGGGAAGAGCGACAAGGAGACACCCATGCCCGCACGCAACGCACGACCCTTCGGCGAACCCGACCCCGCACACATCGTCGCCCGGCGCGCCGCCTGGGCCGCGACCCGCCAGCGCGACAGCATCCGCGACCTGCCCCTGACCGAGCCCACCCGCATCGACGACGCCCACATCATCCGCACCGGCAAGTATAGCGTCGACATTGTTGCAGGTGAGCGCGTTATCGGCGCGAACGCCGACGGCCGGCTCATCGACCTGCACTCCCGGAACCTCGCGCGGCTGCCCGTCGACCCCGGCTTCTGGGCGACCCTCCGCGGCCCCGCCCGCGCCGACTACCTCGCCGGCCACACCGCCGACGGCGTCCGCCGAGGCCGCATCCTCCTGCACACACTCGCCGACGGCCGCACCTTCCTCACTCTGCCTTACGACGGCGGCTACTGCGTCATCCCCATCGACGAAGTCCGCCGGGGCGCGGACGGCGTGTGGCGGGAGGTCTAGCTACTCCCGGAATCGTGAGGCGTGCGGGAGTGCAGGGGCGCCGTGGCTCGCATACGCTGGCCCTATGAACGAACAGACCCCGCACACCCCGCCGTTTTGGCCCACCGAAGGCGAAGGCGACTTCTTCGCCGACCCGGCGGCGGCCGTCGATAGGCTCACTGAAATCCACCAGGCCGGGATGGAGTACCTGGTCCGCCAGTACTCCCGGCTGGCGGCCGGGGCGGGAAGCGGGGCGGAGCCCGGATTTTCCGGGAGTGTGCGCGCCTACTACCCCGAACTGCGCTTCACCGTCGCCCCCGGCGCGGCCGTCGAGGACGTCGACCCATCCCTCTCCCACGGGTTCGTCGACCGTCCGGGAGTGTACGCCACCACCATCACCCGGCCCGTGATGTACCGCTCCTACCTCATCGAGCAGATCAGCGACCTGCTCGCCAACCACGGCGGCGAAGTCGAGGTTCGGGTCTCCGAGCAGCCCATCCCGCTGCGGATGTGCCGGGGCTTCGACGCGCTGCGGAGGAAGCAGCGGCGCGGGAGGGGGCGTCGGCAAGCGAACTGGCGGCAGTGGAGAAAGCGTTTACCCCGATCGACTCCGCCAGCATCGACGACACCATCGCCGACGGCGAGGCCGACTACCTGCACCTGCCCGTCAAACCGCTGAGCCTTTTTACCGCCCAGCGCGTCGACCTGGCCCTGCAGCGGCTCGAGCACTACACCGGTTCGCACGCCGCAAACATCCAGCGCTTCGTGCTGTTTACCAACTACCAACTCCACACCGACGTGTTCCTGGAGTACGCCGGGAGCCTCACTCCCGGAAACCCGCAGGGCTACACCGCGCTGGTCTGCCCGGGAGATGCGCGCTACGAGATCGGCGCCGTCCCCACTCCCGGAAAATGTCGCGAGCACGCGCACGCCTCCCAGATGCCCGCCTACCACCTGCTTCGCGACGACAAGTGTGGCATCACCATCATCGACATCGGCGTCGGCCCCTCCAACGCGAAGACCATCACCGACTGCCTCGCCGTGACCCGCCCGCACTGCTGGATGATGGTCGGTCACTGCGCCGGCCTCGACGGGCGCATGCGCATCGGCGACATGATCCTCGCCAACGGCTACGACCGCGCCGACGGCGTCCTCGACGAGTACGTGCCCCTGGAAAAGCCCATCCCGCCGATCGCCGAGGTGCAGCTGGCCGTCGTTGGCGCCATGCAGCGAGTCTCCGGGCTGACCGGCGACGAACTGCGCAAGCGCCTGCGCACCGGCACCGTCCTGTCGACCTCCGACCGCAACTGGGAGTGGCGCTCCCAAGCCGACCTGTACCGGGAGCTGCAGAAGTCCACCGCCATCGGCATCGAGATGGAGTCCGCCACCATCGCCGCCAACGGCTACCGCTTCCGCGTCCCCTACGGCGCCCTGCTCAGCGTCTCCGACATGCCGCTGCACGATAAACCCAAACTCCCGAAATCCGCGCGGGCCTTCTACCAGTCCTCCAAAGAAGAGCACCTGATGGCCGCCGTGCGCGCGTGCGAGGACATGGCCGCCGACCCCACCGACCTCCACTCCCGGAAATTGCGCCGGCCCGTCGGCGAGGTCGCCTTCCGGTAATTCCGAAAGTTCCGGGAGTTGTCAACCCGAAACCCGCGCTTGTGCATGCTTTTCGAGGCCCTGTGGATGGCGTCGTCAAGCCCGAGCGAGGCGGTGGGCGAATAGCCTACGGTGAGCGTCATGACGACATTGGGACTGCTTGGCGCACTGGCGAGCCGGGGGATTGACCTGCTCGCCGACCTGCGCGCCGCACTCCCGGAAAAATCCACCGGACTCCGGGAGTTAGCAGCCGACATCGGCTTCGACCCCTTCCGACTCAAGCGCCTCCTGCGCTGCGCCGACCGCCTCTTCGCCCCGCTTGACGACGCGGCGGACGTCCTCAACCGCGACGCCGCCGTCGCCGCGGCCCGGGAGTTAGGACTCTCGCTGGACACCGTCATGCAGATCGACAAGCGCTGCGGGCAGATCAATAACGTCGATATCCGGGAGGAAAACCGCCTGGACTTCACCCGCGCCGCCGGCCGCTACGATTTCGATGCCCTCGACGCCTACATGCGTGGCCGCGTCAAAGAACTCAACGACTACACCGAGCCGCCGCAGCACCTGCGCGCCCACGTCTCCCGGAAGCCCGACATCCGCGGTATGAAGCACCTGCAGGTCACCGGGCCAGCCAACATGATCGACGACCTCGTCGCGCCTCTGGTCGTGCGCGCCGCCGAAATCGCCAAGGCCCACGAGGGCTACAGTCACGACCGCTGCGTCGGCCAGGCCCTTCACGAGCGTCTGGCCCACGGTGGCGCGGGGCCGGTCGACGCCGTCGATAAGCTGCGCTACCAGCCGGCGCTCATTATCACCGCGCAGGACATCGCTGAGTACCGCCCGCGGTATGCGGCCACCTCGAACGGTTCGGTGCTCACTCCCGGACAATTCATCGAGGCGCTGCTCGCCGACACCGGGTGGGCGCTGGTATACGACGAGAACAACCAGCCGACCGACCTACTCCCGATTCACAATCCGCGGCTGGCGACCGAGGATCAGCGCATCGCCATGATCCTGGACAATCCTATCTGCGCCTGGCCCGGGTGTACGCGCCCCTCCCACGCGGGGCAGGCGCACCACATCGTTGCCCGCAAAAACGGTGGCGCAACGACCATGGAAACCTGGTCATGACCTGCAAAGAGCACAACGCCGCCAACGACGACGACCGACAATGCTGCAACGGGCACCTCGAGCGTGACGACGGGAGCGGCGCCGTCTACAGGCAACCTCCCGATCCGAACGCGCCGCCCGAATATAACCTCGCCTTTGCGACGGCGTTAGCAGGGCGTGCGTACGCCTCCTCACGGAGTAAGTAGCTCGCCGAATTCGCTTGCTTGACCCGCCTTCGTGGCGGGCTTTCGGCATGCTCAAAAGCTGGACAGGAATACCCTCTAGGGGTATATCTCGGTGTATGGCTACTCAAACATTTACTGTTACTGGAATGACCTGCGGCCACTGCGAAGCATCGGTGCGCGAAGAAGTCGAAGAACTCCCGGGACTGAAGGACATTCAGGTCGACCGCTCCCGGAATTTCCTCTCCGTCAGTTCCGACGGAGAGATTGATACCGATGCCGTTGTGGCAGCGGTCAAGGAAGCCGGCTACGAGGCTGTAGCGAACTAAATACCACTCCAAAGTAATTCAAAAGGGTGACGGTCATGCCGGAGCAAAAACTCCTCACTGTGGATATCCCCGTAGGTGGAATGACGTGCGCTTCATGCGCCAATCGTGTGCAGCGGAAGCTGAACAAACTCGATGGCGTCACCGCCAGCGTCAACTACGCGACGGAGAAAGCTCACGTTGAGGCGCCGGCTGATATCAACCCGCAGCAGTTGATTGACACGATTGTCGCCGCCGGTTACACGGCCGAACTTCCGAAGCCGGAGGAGGACGACACGTCGGGAGCTACTCCCGACCATCCCGCCCCTGAGCTAGAGGCTCTTCGGCAGCGCGTCATTGGTTCCGTCATCCTGACCGTCCCTGTCATCGCCATGTCGATGTTCCCGGCCCTGCAGTTTACGAATTGGCAATGGCTTTGCCTGACACTCGCGGCCCCCGTGTACGTGTGGGCCGGGTGGCCGTTCCACCGTGCGACGCTGAACACTGCACGCCACGGGGATGTCACGATGGACACACTGATCACTCTTGGCACGACGGCGTCGTTTGGCTGGAGTCTGTGGGCCCTATTTTTCGGGAGTGCAGGGATCCCAGGCCTCAAGCACGAGTTCCACCTCGCCGTTGCCCCCGGCCACGCGGATATGAACATTTACCTGGAGGCGATGGCCGGCATCATCATGTTTGTGCTGCTTGGTCGTTACTTCGAGAAGCGCGCTAAGCGTAACGCGGGTCAGGCTCTCCGGGAGTTGTTGGAGCTCGGGGCCAAGGAGGTCTCCGTCCTCGCTGATAACGGCGTCGAGAAGCGTCTGGCGATTGGGGAGCTCCGGGAGTCGATGCTGTTCGTCGTCCGGCCGGGAGAGAAGATCGCGACGGATGGCGTCGTGGTCGAGGGGGCATCGGCGGTGGACGCGTCGCTGCTGACGGGGGAGCCGGTGCCGGTGGAGGTCGCGCCGGGCGATGAGGTCACGGGGGCGACTATCAATACGTCGGGTCGGCTAGTTGTGCGCGCGACGCGCGTGGGGGAGGAGACGCAGCTGGCGCGGATGGCGGCGCTTGTGGAGGCCGCGCAGAACGGCAAGGCCCCGGTGCAGCGGCTCGCGGATCGGATTTCGGGAGTGTTCGTGCCGGCGGTCATCGCGCTGTCGCTGCTCACTCTCGCCGCGTGGCTCGCGCTCGGCCACGGTGCGGCGGAAGCTGTCACGGCCGCCGTCGCCGTGCTCATTGTGGCCTGCCCGTGCGCGCTCGGCTTGGCGACGCCCACCGCGCTCCTGGTTGGTACCGGGCGCGGGGCAAAGCTGGGGGTGCTGCTGCGTGGCCCGGAGGTGCTCGAGCAGACGCAGAAGATTGACACGATTGTGCTGGATAAGACGGGCACGGTGACGACGGGTGAGATGAGCGTGGTCTGGGAGTCTCCTACTCCCGGAAATTGGCTGCAGTTGGCCGGCTCTGTGGAGGCGCGTCGCAGCACCCGGTTGCGCGGGCGATTGCGCGCCGGGCGGAGCGGGGCTGGGAGCTACTCCCGGTTTCTGATTTTGAGGATTTTCCGGGAGTGGGGGTTCGCGGCACCGTGGACGGCCATGTCGTCGAGGTGGGCCGCGCTGCTTCTCCCGAAAGTTCCGGGAGTGTGGAGGTGCTTATCGACGGTTCCCTCGCCGGCTCGGTGACGGTGTCGGATTCGGTGAAGCCGTCGTCGGCGGCTGCTGTGAAGAAATTCCGGGAGTTGGGGCTCCGGCCGATTTTGCTCACCGGCGATGCCGAGGCCCCGGCGCGTCGCGTGGCGGCGGAGGTTGGTATTGCGCCGGAGGATGTGATTTCGGGAGTGCTCCCGGAGGATAAGGTCGCGACGGTCCGTCGCCTGCAGTCGGAGGGCGCCCGCGTGGCGATGGTCGGCGATGGCGTCAACGACGCGGCGGCTCTGGTGCAGGCGGATTTGGGCCTGGCGATGGGCACGGGTACGGACGTGGCGATTGAGGCCGCGGATGTGACGTTGGTGCGCGGTGACCTCATGGCGGCGGTGGATGCGGTGCGCCTGTCGCGGCGGACGCTGCGGACGATTAAGGCGAATCTTTTTTGGGCGTTTTTCTACAATGTCGCGGCGATTCCGGTGGCGGCGTTGGGGCTGCTCAATCCGATGCTGGCGGGTGCTGCGATGGCGTTTTCGTCGGTGTTTGTTGTTGGTAATAGCCTGCGGTTGCGCGGGTTTCAGTCGGTTGTGAAGGAGTCGTAAAAAGTGAGTGGGCATTGTTGTTCGTCGGGAGCCTGTTCTACTCCCGGAAATTCTGGCAGGGAAAAGGATGGGAGGGAGGTCAAGGCGGCGGCTGCTGATGCTGTCGGGATTGAGGTGGCTGGCGCCATCCAGCCCGCCAACCCCGACCACCCGGACCACCCCGACCACGCCTACCTCGCGGAGAAGAAGCGCTACGCCGCCCGGATTCGCCGGATTGAGGGGCAGGTCCGCGGGATTGGCCGGATGATTGATGAGGAGCAGTACTGCATTGATGTCCTCACGCAGATTTCGGCGGTGAATTCGGCGTTGAAGTCGCTGGCGATGACGCTGCTCGACGCGCATCTTCACCATTGCGTGCTCAACGCGGCGAAGGCGGGCGAGGACGAGCTCGACGAGAAGCTGGCCGAGGCGTCCGCGGCGATTGCCCGCCTGGCTAAGTAGCCGCCCCACTCCCGGAAAATCTCGCCCGCCAACCCCGCTTTACGACGCCCACTCTCGGCCTCCCTAGAGTAGGCGGCAAGGCTACGTATAAATGCCGTGTTTTGCCTGGTAGCTCGGGCGTTTTGGGATTATTGGCAATGTTGGGTAGTCTTTAACGACGTTGGAGGATTCGACTAGCGGCCTATGTCACACGCCTGGAACGCGTGCGGGAGTCACATCCCTCGTGGGTTCAAATCCCACATCCTCCGCAATTGGAAGCCCTCGGTAGTTCGACTACCGGGGGCTTCCTCGTTGTCGCTGGTAGTGGCCTTTTAGTTCTTTGCCCTAGTACTCCCGGGAGTGGGTGCAGGGCATTCTTTGAGGTCGGGATTGTCACGAATCCTGACACGGGAAGGGCGGGATTGTTCCGGGAGTCCGTAAGCTTGGGGCATCAGCCTGGTCAAGGCTTTGTGCTCGCTTAGTAGGAAATAGGGAGGAACTGCCCCGATGTCCAACGAAAACGCCACCGATTCCACCATCGTCGTTCGAAATGACGTCGGCACGCATCGTTTCCTCATTGAGGTCGACGGTCAGGTGGTCGGCTACACGGCGTATGAGCAGTTCGCGAAGATGCGCGATTTTTCGCACACGGAGATTGCGGAGGAGTTCGCCGGCCGCGGGCTCGCGGGGATTCTGGTGCGCGAGGCGCTGTCGCAGACCAAGCGCGACGGCATGGCCGTGGAGGCCAGTTGCCCTGTGGTGCAGCATTTTCTGAAGACGCACCCGGACTTTTAGTCCGCTTGCCGACGCCGTCAACGCCGTGCGCAAGACGGCGGTCTCGGCGTGACTTTTGGCGTGGCCGTGTAGTAAGGTGTGAGTCCGGATCCCATGTGGCGTCCATCTCGTGAACTCCCCCAGGGCAGGAATGCAGCAAGGGTCAGCGAGCTCTGACGGGTGCGTGGGGTCCCCTTTTTTGTTTTTGGGGCGGGGGCCGACAAACAAGATGCACTAGTCGAGGAGATTCCCGCATGCACTCCCGGAATTCCGCCCCTTCCCACTCCCGGACGCCGATGGGGGTCTGGGAGTCGTTTCGCTTTGCCTTTTCGTCGCTCGGCAGGTTTCGGACGGAGGCGTTGGCGGGCGCGGCGGTGTCGTTTGCGCTGATCCCGGAGGTTATTTCCTTCTCAATCCTGGCGGGAGTGGACCCGGCGGTGGGGCTGTTTACGTCGGTGATTATGGCGGTCGTGATGGCGTTTACGGGCGGCCGGCCGGCGATGATTACGGCGGCGGCTGGTGCGGTGGCGCTGGTGGTGGCGCCGCTGTCGCGCACTTACGGCATGGATTACCTGATCCCGACGGTGCTGCTGGCGGGCCTGCTGCAGATTGTGTTTGCGGCGGCCGGGATTGCGAAGCTGCAGCGTTTTATCCCGCGCGCGGTGATGGTCGGCTTCGTCAATGCGCTGGGCATCCTGATTTTTACGGCTCAGTTGGAGCATCTCATCGGCGTGCCGTGGCTGGTGTATCCACTGGTGGCAGTGGGTATTGCGATTATGGTGTTCCTGCCGCGGGTCTTTACAGCGGTCCCGGCGCCGCTGGTGACGGTCGTGGTGGTCACTGCCGTGGCAGTGGCCGCGGGGTGGCGGGTGCCGAATGTGGGGGACATGGGCCAACTCCCGGAATCTCTGCCGCATCTGCTGATTCCGGACGTCCCGCTGACCTGGGAGACTCTGAAGCTGATCGCGCCGTACTCGCTGGGTGTGGCGATTGTCGGCATCATGGAGTCGCTGATGACCGCCAAACTGGTCGACGACATCACCGACACGCACTCGGATAAGACCCGCGAGACGTGGGGCCTGGGCGTGGCCAACATTGCGGCCGGTTTCTTCGGTGGCATCGCGGGCTGCGCGATGATCGGCCAGACGATGGTGGGTGTAAAGGAGTCGGGCGGTCGCACCCGCTTCTCGACGCTCTTCGCCGGCGTCTTCCTCCTGGTGTTGATGTTGCTGCTGGGGTCCGTGGTGGCGATGATTCCGATGGCGGCGCTGGTCGCGGTGATGATCGTGGTGTCCGTCGGCACGGTGGACTGGCATTCGGTGGCGCCGAAGACGCTGAAGCTGATGCCGGTGTCGGAGACGGTCGTCATGGCCGTGACGGTCCTGGCCACCCTCATCACGCACAACCTAGCTGTCGGCGTGGTGCTGGGCGTGGTCACCGCGTCCCTGATGTTCGCCCGCCGGGTCGCCCACCTCGTCACCATCGATGTGCTTGACGACGCCGCCTCCGCCACGACCCGGACCTACCTGGTGCGGGGCCAGTTGTTCTTCGCCTCTAGCAACGACCTGGTCTACCAGTTCGACTACGCGGATGCAGCGGAAAACATCGTCATCGACATGTCTGCGGCCGAGGTCTGGGACGCCTCGACGGTTGCGGCCCTGGACGCCGTGGTGCATAAGTTCGCCGAACGGGGCAAGGACGTGGAGATCGTCGGGCTGGACGGCGCCAGTAAGCAGCGCCTGGACGCGCTGTCGGGGAAGCTGGGGTAGAGCGCGCTGCGACGCGACGCGGTGTCGCCTGCAACGTTCGCAGCGCCGCCGCACCAACCCCGACGCCGCCGGCCGCAGCGTCGGAAAGCCATAGCGCTCGGCCAAGTGGTGTTCTGCTAATCCGGTCGATGCTCTACACTTGTGTGCGAACAGTAGCCCTGCGCGCGGAAGTGCTGCGTGCCTGGGTTTTTGCCGAGGTCTGATACCTGGGAGGGTGCGTACAACATGGCCGTGGATTCTTATGATGTCTCCGAGTTGGCAGCTCGCAAGGATGAGTTCGCCAAGGCGTACGAGGAGCTGAAGGCGCGCAATCTGGCGCTGAACCTGACCCGCGGTAAGCCGTCGTCGGAGCAGCTTGATTTCGCCAACGCCCTGCTGGGCCTGCCCGCGCCGGACTACATCTCGGCCTCGGGCGAGGACGTGCGCAACTACGGCAACGATAAGGGCATCACGGATATCCGCGCGATTTGGGCGGATCTGATGGACCTGCCGGTGGACAATGTCCTGGCGCAGGACGCCTCCAGCCTGAACATCCAGTTCGACCTGATCTCCTGGGCCATGCAGTTCGGCAACGCGGATTCGGAGCGCCCGTGGAGCGAGGAGCCGGTGCTGAAGTGGCTCTGCCCGGTCCCGGGGTATGACCGCCACTTTGCTATCACCGAGCACTTCGGCATCGAGATGATCCAGGTCCCGATGAATGAGGACGGCCCGGATATGGAGGTCGTCGAGAAGCTGGTGGCCTCCGACCCGCAGATTAAGGGCATGTGGAACGTGCCGATGTTCTCGAACCCGACGGGCGTGACCTACAGCGCTGAGGTTTGCCGCCGCCTGGTGGAGATGGAGACCGCCGCGCCGGACTTCCGCCTGATGTGGGACAACGCCTACATGGTGCACACGCTGACGGACGAGTTCCCGGAGATCCACAACGTCATCAAGTGGGCGGAGGAGGCCGGAAACCCGAACCGCGTATGGGCGTTCGGCTCGACCTCGAAGATCACCTTCGCGGGCGCGGGCGTGGCCTTCTACGCTTCCTCGAAGGAGAACCTGGACAACTACCTGGCGCACGCCGGCATCCGCGGCATCGGCCCGAACAAGGTCAACCAGCTGGCGCACGCCAAGTTCTTCGGCGATGCCGAGGGTGTGCGTGAGCAGATGCGCCGCCACGCCGGCTCGCTGGCGCCGAAGTTCGCGAAGGTCCTCGAGATCCTGGATACCCGCCTGAGCCCCTTCGGCGTGGCCGAGTGGTCGAAGCCGACCGGCGGTTACTTCATTAATCTGGACGTCGTCGACGGCACCGCTCGTCGCGTCGTGGAGCTGGCCAAGGAGGCCGGCATCGCGCTGACCGGCTCCGGTTCCTCCTTCCCGCTGAAGCAGGACCCGAACGACCGCAACATCCGCCTGGCGCCGTCGCTGCCTCCGATGGAGGAGCTGGAGGTCGCCATGGACGGCGTCGCCACCTGCGTCCTGCTCGCCGCTGCGGAGAAGGCCACCGCTTAAGGTCGCGGCGGACGCCAGAATAGGACAGCATGAACTTCGAGGAGACGAAGTTTTGGGTCTCCGGGCTCTTCCCCGGGGACCCGCAGGTCAGTGAGCGCGTGACGCTGCTTCCCGCCAGCGGTCGCCACGGGCAGGATCACGAGTCCGCCCCACTCCGGGTCGCCGAGTTTTCGCTTTTCGACGGCTCGGGCGATCAGGGCTCCCGCCGCCCCGAGACCGCGGCGGCGACGCTGGAGCTCGGCCGCAACTTCATGGGGCTTGAGGGCGCCGCGAAGACCGATATTCGCGTGGAGCTCTTCCACGTCGGCTACGCGGACTTTCCGGTGGCGGCGCTGGTTGCCGCGGCGGGCTCCCTGGTGGAGCACGAGCCGGAGCTGCTCTCGCCGATCCCGGGCCGCGTGCTGCCGGACGCGGTGCGCGTGGCAACGGGCGCGGCTGTGGGCCAGCCGATGGATGGGGCCGAGGCTTTCACGGTCGCGCACGTGCTGTGCGCCGTGCCCTACGTGTGGAGCGACGGCGTGCCGAACGTCACCGAGATGCCGGGCAAGCTGAGCCTGCACGACGGAGACACGGACTCGCCGCAGGGGCGCATGACCACGATGACGCAGCTGATCCCCATCACCGATGCGGAGCTGGGCCTCTACGAGGAGCAGGGGCCGCAGGCCCTGATGCAGGCCCTGGCAGCCGCCGATGCGGACTTGCGCGATTGGAGCCGGGGTTCCGTCGTCTAGCGCGAAGCGGCGGTGTTCGAACGCGCGCGGAGGGCCAATCCGGGCGGGAAGGTAGGCTAGGCACGTGGCTCTGTATAGGAAGTATCGTCCAGCGACGTTCGCCGAAGTGGTGGGGCAGCGGCACGTAACTGACCCGCTTTCCGCCGCTTTGGAATCTCGGGATGCCCAGGGGCGCCCGGATCGGATTAACCATGCGTACCTTTTCTCGGGTCCGCGTGGCTGTGGCAAGACGTCGTCGGCGCGCATTATGGCGCGCAGCCTGAACTGCGTGGAGGGGCCGACGGCGACGCCGTGCGGCAAGTGCGCCTCCTGCCTGGCGCTGGCCCCGGGCGGACCGGGCAATCTGGACGTCATTGAGCTGGACGCGGCCTCGCACAACGGTGTGGAGGACATGCGCGAGCTGCGCGAGAAGGCGATTTTCCAGCCGGCGGAGTCGCGCTACCGCATCTTCATCATCGACGAGGCGCACATGATTACCGCCTCGGGCTTCAACGCGCTGCTGAAGATTGTGGAGGAGCCGCCGGAGCACCTGATCTTCATTTTTGCGACGACGGAGCCGGAGAAGGTTCTGCCGACCATTCGTTCGCGCACTCACCACTACCCGTTCCGCCTGCTTACGCCGCCGGATATGCGCGGCCTGCTGGAGCGGATTGTGGCCTCGGAGGGCGTGGCAGTTGACCCGGACGTGTATCCGCTGGTCATCGCCGCGGGCGGCGGATCCCCGCGTGACTCGCTGTCAATCCTGGACCAGCTCATCGCGGGCTCCGGCACGCACGGCGTGGACTACGAGACCTCGGCGGCCATCCTGGGCGTGACCGACAGCGTGATTATTTCGGACGCGGTCGCGGCGCTGGCTGCAGGCGATCGCGCGGGCATTTTCGGCGTGGTTAACCGCGTGATCATGTCGGGGCAGGACCCGGCCCGCTTCGCGCTGGACCTGCTGGGCCGCGTGCGCGACCTGATGGTGCTCTCCGCGGTGCCGAACGCCCTGGAGCAGGGGCTGGTGGAGATTCCGGAGAGCCAGATCGAGGAGGTTCTCGACCAGGCCGGGCAGATCCCGCCCGCGACGCTGACGCGCTTCTCGCAGGTGCTCTCCGACGGAGTCCGCGACTTCCGCGGTGTCACCTCGCCGCGCCTGCTTCTGGAGGTCCTGTGCGCCCGCATGCTGCTGCCCGCCACCGAGGATTCGGTCGAAGCGCTGCTGCAGCGTGTGGAGTCGCTAGAGCGCGGCATTCCCGCTGTGGCACCGTCTCAGCCTGCCCCCTCCGCCCCGCTTAACGACGCCGCCGACGGCCCTGCCGCTGGCGCGATGAGCTCCGGGATGTCGGCACGCGAGGCCTGGCGAAAGCGCAATGCGGAGCGGAAGAAGGGCGCTGCAGGGGGCACGGCGGCGGCTGCCCAACCGGCGCAATCGACGCCCGCGCAGCCGGTGCAGCAGGCGCAGGACAAGCCATCTGAGCAGACCGAGCCAGTCGAACGGGTTGAGCCAGCCGGGTCGGTCGGGTCGGCCGGGTCGGTCAATCCCGTGCAGCAGGCCCCGGCAGCCGAGCCTCAGCCCGAGGCGCCCGCCGCGTCGGTAGCTTCGGCTGAGCCGGAGCCGGCTGCGGCCGTCGACACGCCAGAGGTGTCTGCAGAGCAGGCGCAGGCCGACAGGATGCTCGCCATGCGCAAGCGCATGCAGGAGATGGCCCGCATGCAGGAGATGGAGGCTCGGGCCAAGGAGGCCCAGCAGCGCGAGCAGCAGACCCGCGAGCGCGAGGGCGACGGCGGATTGCTGACTGTCGCGGAGGAACCGGCGCCCTCGCCAGCACCTTCGCCGACGCCGGAGCCTGCTGTCACGCCGGCACCAGCGCCCGAAGTTGCGTCAGCAGTGGAGTCGCAGCCCGAGCGGCCGCAGGTCAGCGTCGAGGGCGTGGCCGCTGCGTGGCCGGAGATTCTCGCCGCTGTCGAGGGCGAGCACGCCTTCCCCGTCCGGGTCTTGGCGGAGCAGGCTACCCCGCTGGAGATTGACGGGAAAGACCTGGTCATCGGGCACAGCACCGGTGCGTTGGTGACGCGCCTGAACGCGCCGGAGTACGCGCAGGCCCTGTCCGCTGCGGTGCGCACGGTTGCTGGGCTGGACGGCAAGGTGCGCTGCGTCGTGGGAAGTCGCCCGCGCTCGCCGCGCGCGGGCGGCCAGGCGTCGGCCGCGCCCGAGGAGGACTCCTCCTCGTCGTCGTGGAAACCTGCCGCGCAAGCCCAGCCTGAGAATTATCCGGTCGCAGGCCCCGAGCCACAACGACCGACTGGGTTCTCGGCTGCCATGAAGTCGGTAGCTGAGCGTCGCAGGAAGATCGAAGAGGCGAAGCGTGCGGCGAATCCGCAGGCTGCGCAGGCCCGATCAGGCCAACTGGCCCAACCTTCCCAGGTTGGCCAACCCAACCGACCCAGCCAACCCGAGCAGCAGACCCAGGGCGAAGCCCGCCCGCACCAGCGCCCGAGTCCAGCGGGGCAGTCCTATCGGCGCCACGTCGCGTCTACTCCCGGCGGGCCAGCGCAGGACGAGCCACCGCTGCCCCCGGAGCCCATGGAGGAGTTCGCGCCCCCGGAGTCCTACGACGCGCCGCCGCCGGACTACGACGACGCACCGCCGCCGGAGGATCCCTACGCGGAGGAGGACACCTCGGAGTACTACGACGCCATGAACCAGGAGGGCAACCTCGACCACCGAACCCTGAAGGACGTGGTCATTGAGCTGCTCGAAAAGGAGCTCGGCGCGAAACCGATGTAGTCCCCGGCAGGCGCGCGGGGTCGCCCAATGGCTGGGGCCGCGCACGCGCCGTCGGCAAGCGGAAGGAAAATGCGGCCCCAGTCGTTAGAATGGGGCGGCACGAAATGTACGCACCAAAAGTTAGGAATTAGCATGACTCAGCCCGATATGAACGCAATCCTGCAGCAGGCCCAGCAGATGCAGGCGCAGCTCCAGGCCGCGCAGCAGGAGATTGTTGCCTCCACCCTCGTCGGCGAGGCCGGAAATGGCCTGGTCAAGGTCACCATGCAGGGCTCCGGTGAGGTCACTGACATCGCCATCGACCCGAAGGTCGTGGATCCGGAGGACGTCGACGGCCTGCAGGACCTCGTCCTCGCCGCCTTCCAGGACGCCACCGCCAAGGTCCAGGCCCTGGCCGAGCAGAAGATGGGCCCGCTGTCGCAGGGCTTCGACGGCCTCGGCGGCTTGGGTTTCTAGGAACACGGCTTCTAGACAAACGTAGGTAACCACAACATTGTTCGAAGGACCGCTCCAAGACCTCATCGACGAGTTCTCGCGCCTGCCGGGCATCGGCCCGAAAAGCGCCCAGCGCATCGCCTTTCACCTGATGAAGGCCGAGCCGGAGGACATCGACCGCCTCCAATCGGCGCTGGGACGCGTCCGCGAAGGCGTGCAGTTCTGCCGCATCTGCGGCAACATCTCCGAGGCGGATGTGTGCCACTATTGCGCGGATACCCGCCGCGATAAGGGCCTGATCTGCATCGTCGAGGAGGCCCGCGACATCCAGGCCATCGAGCGCACCGGCGAGTACAACGGCCGCTACCACGTGCTGGGCGGCGCACTCGACCCGCTGGGCGGCATCGGCCCGAATGAGCTAAACATCCGCACCCTCCTGCAGCGCATCGCGGGAGTGCTTGCCGACGTCGACGACGCCCCGGAAACCCTGGACGCCCCGTCGATAAGCGAGGGGGCCGACCTAGACGCGGCGCTGGCGGCGAAGGCGAAGGGACCGGAGATTCACGAGGTCATTATCGCCACCGACCCGAACACGGAGGGCGAGGCGACGGCCACGTACCTCGCGCGCCTACTCCGGGACTTCCCGGATCTGACTGTGACGCGCCTGGCCTCGGGCATGCCGCTGGGTGGCGACCTGGAGTTCGTCGACGAGCTGACGCTCTCCCGTGCGCTGACGGGGCGCCTGCGGGTTTAATATCCTGCTCTGGGAAAAATCAACCCCATCTAGTCGGCTATTCGACAGCGCCCGCGGCCCAGAGCTTCGCCGCCACCTCGACGCGGTTGCGCAGCTCCAGGCGGTTCTGGATGCGGGAAACATGCGACTTCACGGTGGTCAGCGAGATGTCGAGGGCCTCGGCGATTTCGGCGTTGGTGCGGCCGTGGGCGATCAATTGGGCGACCTGCATCTCGCGGGTGGACAGCATCTCCAGGTCCTTGTCATGGATGGCGGTGCGGTCGTCCGAGGAGCGAGCCATGTTCAGGAGAATGTCGGTGACCTGCGGGGAGATGAGCGCCTGGTTGTTGGCGGCCGCACGGACTGCCTCGACGAGCAGGGCAGTGCCCGAGTCCTTCAGCAGGAATCCACGGGCGCCGTATTCCAGTGCCCGCTCGACGTAATCATCATCCTCGAAGGTGGTGACGATGACGACGTTGGTGGTCAGCGCAACGCGGCGGCACACCTCAAGACCATCGATGCCGGGCATGCGAATATCTAGGAGAGCTACATCGGGCTTTTCCTCGGTGATGAGGCGTAGCGCGTCCTCGCCGTCCCGAGCCGTACCGACGACGGTCATATCCTGCTGAGAATTCAAGATCATCTCGAAGCCGGTGCGAACCAGCTCCTGGTCGTCCGCGATGATGATTCGAATAGCCATGATGGATACTTCCCTTCTTTGAGCCCCACATTGCCGGCTGGTGCGCGAGGTCGTCGTGGGCTCGCCGATGATGCGCCAGGTGCATTTTCCCCGGCAATTAATGTTCAATTAAATATAAACGTTGCTGCAATATTCAGAGAAGCTAATGTGCTGAAAGGTGTGTTCGAAAGTCTTACTTCTTTAGAGGAAGAGTGCAGAAAACGAGCCATCCCGGGCGCTCCTGAGTGCCGTCTAGATACTTGGGGCGATAGGCGCCCGTAAAACTCACGCCACCCAGCTCTTTTACACTTCTGCGGATGTTGGCAATCCCGATGCCGTTTCCGCCACCGAGCCCCTTGCGCTCAGCACTCGCGATACTGGACCCCGTATCGAAGACGAAAACCTCGACGCGGGGGTAGTCGACGCTAGCGGCTAGCGACGGGTGATCTGCGAGGAACGTATCCCTGCTGAAGTGCTTCACGGAGGATGTGTCGGCCGGTTTCTGCTCAAAGACCTTCGTGACATTAGACGGCAGCAGCGACACTCGCACGCTGATGAACACGTTGGAGCCGGGCGAATGCCTGTAAATGTTGGTCAAGGATTCAGATACTAAGCGATAGAGCGCGTTGCCCATCTCGGCCGATATGAGGCCACGGGAGGGACTCAGGTAATCGCGGGTCTTTTCGTCGATATCGACAACGACAGGTTTGGGGCGAGGGAGACCATCCTCACCGTCGCGGTCGTCGTCGGACAACTCCATCCGCCGGTTTCTCTCGAAGTTGTCGATGACCTCGGCAATCTCGGGGAAGGAACTGGCCGCTCCATCAGCTTCATGTCTATCGGACTTGCGCAGGTCCTCGACTGTGGAACGGATTGATGCCAATGCCCGCTTGGAAGCTTCCTCGATCTTGTCCAAGGCTTCGTCGATGTACTCGGGCGACGCGGTCCCGCTTGCGTGAATCATCTTCGTAGCCTGGCTGAGCACTACGATTCCGGCGACCTCGTGCGCGACGACGTCGTGAAGCTCGTGCGAGATCTCCTGGCGGACGCGGTTTTCCACGAGAAGGGACTCAGTCTCACTCTTTTCCAGCTCGAATCTCATACGGAACCGCTGGGATTGGACCATCAGGCCGATGCCGGTTGAAACCAGGATGTACGTGAGCAACATCGCAGGGTGGTACACGAAAGACGGCCAGGTGGGAACGAAGAGCAGAGAAGGAACGAAGGCCATCACACAGACCTCGGCCAGCACCACCATGGCCAGGATTCGCGTTGGTTCATTCTTGGCGCGGTCAAACAGAGCGGCGAAGACGGCGCAATACACAATGAGCGTCCACGACGAACCGAGTGGCCAGGGGTAACCCAAGTACCACGAGGCAGCGAAAATGGAGAAAAACGCCAGGAGGAAAAGAAATTCTTCCATGGACAGACGCTTTGCCGCGAAAATCGAGCTAATTACGTACTTATCGTGAAACTTGTCGTCCGCGACGACTTGGATCCGCCGGTCGACTGGGCCGAGGCTGACCATGTAGGCGACGCCGAGGAAGATCCCCAGAGCATCGAGGAATACTGCCTCGGGCGGAGCCAGGCGGACAAAGTCATTCAGCGGCCACTGTGCCAGTGCAGGGGCGAGAATAATCACCGGCGTCCAGATGGCCTCCAAGAGCCACTCCCACCAGGGCTGCTTGTTGGGGGAGCGCTTCGAGTGAATCACCGCGTCGGTGATTCGGACAACCAGGTTACTGCTTTTCGCCACGGGAATCTCTGCCGCCTTGTAGTCTCGTCCTCTTTCTTCAGGACTCGCTTAGCGCTCACTCTTCGGCCGCGGCTTGGAGTGGATGCGCTCGTGCCGCAGCTTCTCAACAATCTCGATGTCCAGGTCCGCCAGCTCTCCCGGGGCCACGCCGGTTGCCCTCGCCAGCAGCAGGTCCGCCAGCTCCGGGTTGCGGGCCAGCGCCGGTCCGTGCAGGTAGGTGCACACGATGGAGCCCTGTACGGCCCCCTCGGCGCCGCCGGTGGCATCCAAGGCCTCCAGGGCTGCGTCGGTGGTGGCGCCACTAATTCCCGAGGCCTCCTGCGTGACCTCCGGCCCCTCGTTGCCGACACCGCGGATGACGTGGCCCAGTGGCTTCGCGTCGGTGCCCAGCACCGTGCGGCCCATGTGGTTTTCGAAGCCGGTCAGCGGCTGGCGCAGCAGGTCGGAGGTCGGTCGCGTGCAAATCTCACCGATGGCCCGCACCGGCAGGGAATCGGTAGTGCAGTCCACCAGGCCCAGGCCCGCGACCTGCTTTCCGCCCGCGCGGAAGGAGGTGCCGAAAATCTGGAATCCGGCGCAGATTGCAAGAATCTGCTTGCCGGCCGCCGCGGCGCGCGCAATGCCGCCGTCCGCGATCAGGTGCTCCACCGCGATGGTCTGCGCCACGTCCTCGCCGCCGCCGACGGTGTAAATGTCCAGGCCGTCTGGCACGGCGTCGCCAAGCTTGATGGGGACGATCTCCGCGTCGATGCCGCGGCGGCGGGCGCGTTCGCGCAGCACCAGCGCGTTGCCGTCATCGCCGTAGGTGCCGAGCACATCCGGCAGGATCAGGCCAATAGACAGGTCGCTCATTTACTTGTCCTCCTGTGCTCGCTCGATGTCCTTCTTCAGGTCGCGGAAGGCGGTGTAGTTCGCCAGCACCTCCACGCGTGTCACGCTTGCCGACGCCTCTTCCGTTGCACCCGGCCCCGATTCGCCGGTGGCGGCGTCGGAGTGTGGCGTGGCGGAACGCGGCTCGGTGGCCTTGATGGCCGCCAGTGGGTCCGCGATCAGATCCGCGTCGATACCGGCGTAGAGCAGGCGGACGGCCAGGTCCGTGCCGCGCTCGCCGGAGGCGAGCACGTCCATGCCGTCGAAGTCCTCGAAGCGGACGTCCCACAGCCAGGACAGGTCCTCGCCGTCAGCGACGTGGCCGTTGACGGCGATGACCACGGCGTCCGCGGTGCGGTCCACCATCGACAGGGCCTCCTGCCAGCCGGCGGGATTCTTGGCCAGCAGCATGCGCACGTGCTTCTCGCCGCCGCGGCCATCCCGGACGACGACGGTGGAGTAGCGTCCCGCCACGTTGTCGACCTTCTCCGTCGCAGCCAGCGCGGTGGCGGCGTCGGCGCCCATCTCCACGGCGCCGGCGATGGCCAGGGTGGCGTTTCCGCGGTTGGCGTTGCCGGGAAGGGTGAGGTTCAGCGGCAGGGTAGAGCCGAACGGCGTGGCCACGCCCTCTTCCGAGATCGCCCAGGTGGGGGCGGGGCGTTCAAAGCGGGAGCCGTCGGGAAGCGGTTTGACGGCGTACCAGTGGGTGCCGTCGTTGATGATGGGGCCGCCGGTGCGCGGGGAGCTGGTGGCGTCGTTGGTCCAGCCGCCGCCCGCGGAGACCCACACGACGTTCTTCGCGTCCCACGCCGCGGAGGTGATCAGCGGGTCGTCGCAGTTGGCGATGATGGTGGCTTGCGGGTTCGCGTCGACCGCGGCGCGCAGGGAGGCCTCGATCTTGTTGATCTCCCCGACGCGGTCCAGCTGATCGCGCGACAGGTTCAGCAGCACGATGACCTGCGGCTTCAGGTCCGCCGCGATGTGGGCGACGTGGAGCTCGTCGACCTCGAGGACCAGCGAGTCCGCGCCCGGGCTGGCCAGTAGCGCCGAGATGACGCCCGCGTCCATGTTGTCGCCGCCCTCGTTCGTGGCGACGCCGTGCCCCGCCGCGCGCATCGCAGCGGCGAACATGCGGGTCGTGGTGGACTTGCCGTTCGTGCCGGTGATGATCGCCGCCGGGCGGCCCTTGCCCAGGGACGCCATGATGCGCGGGTCAATCTTCTGCGCAATCAGACCGCCGATCATGCCGCCGGCGCCACGGCCGGTGGCGCGGGAAGCCCAGGTAGCGCCCTTAGCGGCGGTGGTCGCCAGGGTTGCGCGCAGACGCGCAATCAGCCCGGACGGCGCGTGCGGGCCGGTCGGCGCGGGCGCGTGCGGGCCGGAGCCAGCCGGAGTGCTTGAAGTGCCTTGATCCATGGCACATAAGCTTACTGCTTCGGCGCCCCATGGTTATGAATCGAGAGGCACCCCAGAGCTAGGCGTCCTGCTCCGACTCGCCCGGCATCGCAGACTTCGGTGTGCCGTCCATCTCGGCAACCAGTCGCAGGAACGCTTCGTCCGAGACCATCGGAATATCCTTGCGATGCGCGTGCATCGCCTTGCCCGTCAGCTCCTCGGGAGTGACGTTCGCGGGCCGGTTGCACACCAGCAGCGAGGACTCGCGCGTGACCTTCTCCGAGTAGGCCAAACCAGCCTTGACGCCGGCCTCGATCAGAGTGTCGGGGTCAATCGTCACCTCCGGCGCGACAACGAACTCCATGCCCGGCGCCAACTTTCCACCGGGAGTGTAGCGGCCCGGATTGTCCACCGGCCGCGGGGCCTCCATCGCGTCGACGCGCACCGAGGAGCGCTGCAGTCCCACCCGGTCCTCCCGGAGCTCGTCCGTCGCCAGGGAAGCAATTGGCCGTGGTGGAGTGGCATCGCCGCTGGTGGGGGCGTCGGCAAGCCCGCCCTGGGCGCGGAAGAGGTCGAGAGTGGTGGAGACATCATCGAGTGTGCGGACGCGCTCCGGCACCTCGTTGCCCGCGGCGGACGCGACCGGCGAGGCCACGTCCAGCCCGTACGCCCGCGCGACCCCGCGCAGCCGCGTGTCATCCAGCGCGGTGCCCTGGAGGCGCGCGGTCGCCAGCGTATCGACCACCCTGGTCGCGCCGGAATACGGCCCGCGCGCGACCTCGTGCGGCGCCCCCGCCCGCGCTTATTGCGGGCGCTGCGCTCTCGATTCGCCTGACGACGTGCCCTCTTGGCCTCAGCGACGATAAAACCCCAGACCATCGGCGCATCATGAGCAACCAGCGTCCGCCCATCCAGTGCGTGGGCCAACTTCGCCTGAATGACGCCGAAGCGGGGCGCACCGGCGAAGTCCTCCGGCTGCAGACCGTGCAGGTGCGTGGGGCCGGGATCCTCGGTGGGGTCGATGACGACGTGCCACGTGTCGACCACGTTTCCCTGCGCATCCGCGGTGGACACTCCCAGGCTGACCAGGCGTGCAGTCTTCGGGTGGATGCCGGTTGTGCGGATTGCCACGAAGGCGTACGGGGCGTCCTCGGGGGAAGAGAACTGTTTATGCTGGTCCGCGGCCTTTGTCGCGTGGGTTGTGGTGTTGGTGGTGTCGGTTTCGCCGCCTGTTGCGGAGGCGTTGGCGTCGCGTTCCGTGATTGTGCTCGGCGCAGCGGACGCAGCTTCGCCTTCGGTTGCCGCCGGTGTCGCGGTTGCGTCCTGCACACCCTCCGCCGCGCACCGGTGGTTTCGGGGGCGTTGGGCTGGGGAGACGTCGGCAAGCGATGGGCACGGCGGCGACCCCTGCGCTTCCGGTTGCGGCCCTTGTGCGGGCGGGAATTGCGCTCTTCGTGCGCCGAGTCAGTCATGCTTCAAGGGTAGCGGGTGGGGAAGTCGCGGCCGAATCTGCGCGGGTGAGTGGCGTGGCCTGCCCCACGGTCCCCCGTGCTTCCCGGCGCTCCCCCGCGCGGTTTGATCAACCGAAGTACCAAAATCTGCCTCAAAAACGACGTTATTTTGGCAAAAAGGTAGATCAAAAGTGAAGGGCGCGAGCCTTGCGGAAAACCGCGCACAACAATGGAACCGAAACGCCCCAATTCGCGCCAATAAAGGTAAGGAGTACTGGCAACAATCGGCGGAGGCGAAATGGCTGCGTTAGGCGAAGTGCGCGTCGGCGAACATGGCATCATCTGGGCGCGTGAGCAGGACCGCAAGGGCGCTCGAGCAATCAAGCAACACGTCGTGGCGGGAGCAATCATAAAGATCGCGCACGGAGCCTACTATGAGCACTCGTCATGGCGGAGTCTGTCCCCGGCGCACAAGCTCGGGGTTCGGGCGCTTGCAATCGTGTCGGAGCACTCACGCGGTGTCATCACTGGAGCTGCCGCGGTGGCGCTGCACGGCGCGTGGGTGCTTACCCGTGGCAGCCCCATCGTGGTCTGCGGAGGCAGCCAGGACTTTCGCGGGACGGCGGGGTGCCACCGCACCGCCCGCCGCATTGAGCCGGAACATATCGTAGAAGTTGCAGGTCGCAGCGTCGCCAGTTTGCCAAAAGCAATTCTCGATGATTGCGGTTTGCGCAGTTCTCGCTCTGGGTACAAGAGGAATTCTCCGCTTGACGACGCCCTTTCCGCCGTCCTTGTTGCAATCGAGGGGGCGATGAGACGCGGCGTTTCTCGGGAAGAACTGCTCGAGGTGGCCGCGCAGTACCCGCGTCAGCATGGGCAAAAGTTGTTTCGCGCTGCGGTGGGGTTGTGTCACGGCCGCTGTGAAACCCCAGGTGAGGCACTGATGAAGGCTGCGCTGCTGAGAAGAGGCGCTTCGTTTCACGAGCAGGTGGAGATTTTCGCGCCGGGCACAGCGTATGAGCCCCCGCATTTCGTTGCCCGGGTGGATTTCTATATCCCATCGGCGCAGCTAGTCGTCGAATTTGATGGCCACGTGAAATACAGCCGGGGAGCGGTGGCTCCAACGAACGAGGAGCAGTCGAGGATTATCACTGACGAGACGTACCGGGAGCGTGCTCTCCGAGAGCTGGGTCTCGATGTCGTACGAGGTCAGTGGGGCGACGTAGATGGTTCGGATCCACGGTTTATATCGAGGTTGCAGGGTGTCATCGCATCGCGGCGTCGCGCGCTGGAACGCGGTTCCGCGGAGGTGCGGGCACTGGTCAAAAATGAGGGGCCCTTGATTGTTCCGGGGCCCTGATGCGCTGTAGTAGCTCCGGCAGCTGCCTCTGCAATGCGGTTTTGCTCAACATTTCTGCCATTTTGAAGGCCAAAAACAGCCCATTTTTGGCAATAAAGTTGAGCAAAAACGCTGGGTGCTTGGCGCCAAGCACAGCGCCGAGCGGGCGCCCCCGCCGAGCCGAGCCCAGAAAACCTACGCCAGCGCGCGGTTAACGGCGCTGGTCACAGCCTTCAGGGAGGCGTAGGTGATGGAACCGGCGATGCCACAGCCCCAGAACTTGCGCCCGTTGACCTCGGCCAGGACGTACGCGGCGGCCTCGGCATCATCGCCGGCGGTGCGGGCGTGCTGGACGTATTCCTGCACATCCACGACGATGCCCAGCTTCTCCAGCGCGTCGGCGTACGCGGCCAGCGGGCCGTTGCCGATACCCTCGACGGTCTGCTCCTTGCCCTGGTAGACGATGTGAGCCTTGATCTTGGTGGCATCCGACTCGTTCTGGGCGGCGTCGACAGTCAGGGCGATCTGCTCCAGCGGCGCCTCGCGGTCGAGGTACTCACCTGCGAAGATGTCCCAAATTGCCTTGGAGTTGACCTCGCCGCCCTCAGCGTCGGTGACAGCCTGGACAACCGAGGAGAACTCGACCTGCATGCTGCGTGGCAGGTTCATGCCGTGGTCGGTCTTCATGATGTACGCCACGCCGCCCTTGCCGGACTGCGAGTTGACGCGGATCACGGCCTCGTAGGAGCGGCCGACGTCCTTCGGGTCGATGGGCAGGTACGGGACCTCCCAGGTGACGCCACGCAGCTCCTCGTCGGACAGTTCCTTGACGGAGGCGCCCGGGCGGACCTTCTCGGCCATGGCGTCCAGACCCTTGTTCACGGCGTCCTGGTGGGAGCCGGAGAACGCGGTGAAGACCAGGTCGCCGCCGTAGGGGTGGCGCTCCGGGACGCGCAGCTGGTTGCAGTACTCGACGGTGCGGCGAATCATGTCGATGTCGGAGAAGTCGATCTGCGGGTCGACGCCCTGGGTCAGCATGTTCAGGCCCAGGGTGACCAGGCAGACGTTGCCGGTGCGCTCGCCGTTGCCGAACAGGCAGCCCTCGATGCGGTCGCACCGGCCATGTAGCCCAGCTCGGCGGTGGCGATGCCGGTGCCGCGGTCGTTGTGCGGGTGCAGCGACAGGATGATGGAGTCGCGGCGCTTCAAATTCCGGTCCATCCACTCGATGGAGTCGGCGTAGACGTTCGGGGTGATCATCTCGACGGTGGATGGCAGGTTGATGATGATCGGGTTCTCCGGGGTCGGATCCATGACCTCGACGACGGCGTCGACGACTTCCTTGGCGTACTCGACCTCGGTGCCGGTGTAGGACTCCGGCGAGTACTCCCAGCGCCAGTTGGTGTCCGGGTAGTCCACGGCGATGGACTTGATCAGCTCGGCGGCGTCGGTGGCAATCTTCTTGATCGCCTCCTTGTCCTTACGGAACACGACGTCGCGCTGCAGGATCGAGGTGGAGTTGTAGAAGTGGACGATCACGTTCTTCGCGCCGGCGCAGGCCTCGAAGGTGCGGCGGATCAGGTGCTCGCGCGCCTGGACCAGGACCTGGATGGTGACGTCGTCCGGGATCATGTTCTTCTCGATGATCTCGCGCACGAAGTTGTAATCCGTCTGGGACGCGGAGGGGAAACCGACCTCGATCTCCTTGTAGCCCATCTGCACCAGCAGCTCGAACATGCGGCGCTTGCGCTCGGGGCTCATCGGGTCGATCAGTGCCTGGTTGCCGTCGCGCAGGTCCACGGCGCACCACTGCGGCGCCTTCGTGATGCGCTTGTTCGGCCAGGTGCGATCCGGCAGTTGGAAGTCCTGGACCTCGACGTCGTAAGGCTCGTAGCGGCCGAAGGCCATCTGGGAGTTGCGCTGCTTGTTCCAGTGCGGCTGGTCTGCGGGGATCTCGCCGTTCGGGGTGGAGATTACGGAAGGTGCGGAGATAAATGCGTCCGAGGGTGCCATTTGGGGCCTTTCTGTCTTTTAGGTGAGTTTCAAGGCCGGCACGCCAAATCTCCGCGACGGGGAGCCGGCCTTAAATCCAAGCCCCGCCGCGGCACAGAAGGAGTAGTCCGCGTTGCATGTGATGTACCTTACCCTCACGATGGCGCTTTTTTCATAATTTGGGGGTGTTCACCCGCTCCTCGCCGTGGGCTCTCCGCCCTTCGCTTGCCGACGGATCCCTCGCCCACTCCCGGACCCGTCCCGCAAGTTGGCGGGTCGGGAAATCATACCGGGGGCTGATGTAAATTCTGTGTCGTTCGCGTTTAGTTAGAGGTGTCCGGACGATAGTGCTTGGGCATTTTAACTGCGAGTTTGAGGAGAGATGACAAAATGAACGGTAGCGACTTCACTACGACGATTGGCGACTTTGGGCTCGTGGCGATGGCCCTGTTTGTGGTCGTTCAGATTGTTCTTTTTATCGCGGCGCTGTTCAGTATTGTGCGTAGCGAAAACTACGCTAGCGGCGGGAAGGCTCTGTGGGCACTGGCATGCTTCGCGTTCCCGCTGCTTGGCCCGATTGTCTGGTTCGTGGTGGGAAAAGACTCGTCGATGTGAGGCGTTAGCTAGGTCTCGGCGTTCTCGGTCTGGTCGGCGCCTTCGCTCTGGGCGGCCTCGTCTTCGTCGGCGTCCTTCTTACCTGCGCCGAAGATCTTGCGCAGCCACAGTACGAGCAGCAGCAGGATCACGGCGGCGGCCGCGACGATGGCCCACATCCACCACTGCCACTGCATCCCGCCGGATTCGAAGACGCTCTCGTCGGAGGGATCCATCGGAACCTGGTGCCCGGTGACCAGCAGTCGGTGCGTGTTGATGCCGTACGGCGTACAGGTGATCAGGGTGATCAGGTCCTGGCCGGGTTCGCGACGGAGTCGGGAGGTGTCGGAGGGCTCGACAACGCTGACGTCGTGTACCTCATACTTCAGCTTCTGTCCGGCTACGGCGATGTAGAAGGCGTCGCCCTTTTTCACTTTGACGAGGTTGTCCCAGAGGGTCGCGTTCTGCAGCCCGGTGTGTGCGGATAGCGCGGAGTGGCGCCCTTCGCCGTTGCCAACGCCGCCGACGGGCAGGTCGGTGCCGTAGAGGTGTCCTGAGCCGCGCGACAGGGACTTTTCCGAGGTGCCGTGGTAAATCGGCAGGTCAGAGTTGATCGACGGGATAATGATTCGGCCCATCGCGTCGGTTTCCGAGAGCACCGACAGGTACTGCCGGTAGCGCTGGTAACCGGGGGAGTTCTGGTCGTCGTCAGTTGTCCATGCGTCGCCGGCGGTGATGTCGCCGAGCTCGGCGTTGTACTGGTGAGCCTGGTGCCACGCGGTGTGCAGGACCTCGGGCGGCGCGGACTGCTCGAGCTTGGAGTACTCGTCGGCGGCGCGCGCCTGCATGACATTGTTCCACTGCGTCGCCACGACGGGGTAGAGCAGCACGCCGAGTCCCGCGATGATGAGAATCAGCGCGATGATGGCGTTCGAGTTGAGCTTCTTGCCGTCATTCTTTTTGACGGTGGCGGTGCGGTTGCTGTGGCGACCCATGCGTTCCTGCCTTATTGAGCCTGTTTAAGCGGCGATAGTCCCCCGGAGCTAGCTGCCGTTTTATTCCGATTCTTTCCAACTTAGGTGGGAAAGTGGCGGTTAAGAAATCGAGGACGCGTCTACGGGCGTGTTTGTGTGCAGGGTCACTTGCCAGCGCCGACACTCGCACCAGTCGCGCCTCCAGCCGACGAGCGCACCGCCAGCGCGATCGTCGCCGCGATCATGGTGACCAGCGCCGCGCCGAGCGCGATCCACTCGGCGCCCTGGGCCTGGAAGTGCTCTCCAAGCACGAGGTAGCCCAGTGAGAAGGCGACGATGGGCTCGACGACGGTCATGGCGGGCAGGGACTCGCGCAGCGAGCCCGCGTTGAACGCCGCCTGTTGGATGCCCACGCCAATCACTGACAGGGCGACCAGGAGCCACAGCTCCCAGGACAGGGCCAGCGCAGCTGCGCCCGCGTGGACGTAAATGTCGACGACCGCCTTCGACAGCAGTGCCACGAAGCCGTAGAGCCACCCGGTGGCCGTGCCGAGGAGCAGCGCCTTCGGCGCCTTTTTCCAACTGACGGCAACCGCGTAGATCGCGCCCAGTACGATTCCGCCGAGCGCCAGGACGTAGCCCCACACGTGCGTCGGGATCTCTGTAATGCCAGCGGCGGGCTCTCCGAAGATGACCAGGGTGGCCACCGCTACGGTCAGCGCCACCGACCAGGCCGTCTCCGCCTTGGAGATGCGGTGGCCGTTCACGCGCGCGGCCAGCGGCAGGGTGAGCATGAGCTTCATCACCAAAAGCGGCTGGACCAGCAGCAACGTTCCGAAGGCGAGGGCGGCGACCTGGAAGGCGTAGCCGGCCATCGCAAGGAAGGAGCCGAGCCACCAGCGGGGTTGGCGGATTGTTTCGGCGACGCCGCTTAGGGTTCCGGTGTCGTCGGAAAGGCCGTCGGCAAGCCGGTGGCGGATGACGGTGCCCCACGCGATGCTCAGCGCTGACAGGAGCGCGAGGCTGGCGGCGAGGAGATTGTTGTGCACGTCAAGAATGCTAGCGCACGCGTGAAAAAAGTAACCCCTTATGTATTTACGAATGCGACTCAAGTAAATTGATTCGATAATAGTTACACGCTAGTTTTGCCTAAGTTTTGGAGGTTGCCGACCATGGCATTGGTTGTGCAGAAGTACGGTGGTTCGTCCCTGGAGAACGCGGAGCGTATTCGCCGCGTCGCTGAGCGCATCGTCGAAACCAAGAAGCAGGGCAATGACGTCGTGGTGGTTTGCTCCGCGATGGGCGACACCACCGACGAGCTGCTGGACCTGGCCAACCAGGTCAACCCGGTGCCGCCGGGGCGCGAGATGGACATGCTGCTGACCGCCGGTGAGCGTATCTCCAACGCGCTGGTGGCCATGGCTATTGCTTCCTTTGGTGCCTCGGCGCAGTCGTTCACCGGCTCGCAGGCCGGCGTTATCACTACGGAGCGTCACGGCAACGCCCGCATCGTGGAGGTTACCCCGGGTCGCGTCCGCGAGGCGCTCGACGAAGGTCACATCTGCCTGGTCGCGGGATTCCAGGGCGTCAACCGCGAGACCAAGGACGTGACCACCCTCGGCCGCGGTGGCTCCGACACCACCGCAGTCGCACTGGCCGCGGCCCTCGAGGCCGATGTGTGCGAGATTTACTCGGACGTGGACGGCGTCTACACTGCCGATCCGCGCATCGTGCCAAACGCTCAGCGCCTGGACACCATCTCCTTCGAGGAGATGCTGGAGATGGCGGCCGTAGGCGCGAAGATTTTGCAGCTGCGCAGCGTTGAGTACGCCCGCGCATTCAATGTTCCGTTGCGTGTGCGCTCGTCGTATAGCAATGACCTTGGCACCCTTGTTGATGGATCGATGGAGGATATTCCCGTGGAAGAAGCAGTTCTGACTGGTGTGGCGCATGACCGTTCCGAGGCGAAGGTGACCGTCCTCGGCATCCCGGATGATCCGGGCCAGGCCGCGAAGATGTTCCGCGCTGTCGCGGACGCCGAGATCAACATCGACATGGTGCTGCAGAACGTCTCCACCGTCGCCGATAACCGCACCGACATCACCTTCACCTGCCCGCGCGAGGACGGCCCGAAGGCCATGTCCGTGCTGAAGAAGCTGCAGGTCGAAAACGGCTGGAAGGACGTGCTTTACGACGACCATGTTGGCAAGGTTTCCCTCGTCGGCGCCGGCATGAAGTCCCACCCGGGCGTGACCGCCACCTTCTGTGAGGCGCTGGCTGACGTTGACGTCAACATCGACCTGATCTCCACCTCGGAGATCCGCATCTCGGTCCTGGTCAACGACACCGAGGTGGACAAGTCCGTGAAGGCCCTGCACGACGCCTTCAACCTGGGCGGCGAGGAAGAGGCCGTCGTTTACGCTGGTACGGGACGTTAAGGAGTTTTCATGACCACCATCGCTGTTGTCGGTGCCACCGGCCAGGTCGGCCGCGTGATGCGCTCGATCCTTGAGGAGCGCAACTTCCCGGCGGATAAGGTCCGCTTCTTCGCCTCCGCTCGCAGCGCGGGCAAGGAGCTGGAGTTCCGCGGCGAGAAGATCGTTGTCGAGGACGTCGCCGCCACCTCCGACGAGGACCTGAAGGGCATTGACGTCGCCGTGTTCTCCGCGGGCGGCACGCTGTCGAAGGAGCAGGCCCCGCGCTTCGCCGCGGCCGGCGCGACCGTCGTGGACAACTCCTCGGCGTGGCGCAAGGATCCGGAGGTGCCGCTGGTTGTCTCCGAGGTCAACCCGGACGCGCTGCGCGAGATCCCGAAGGGCATCGTCGCGAACCCGAACTGCACCACCATGGCCGCGATGCCGGTACTCAAGCCGCTTCACGACGCCGCGGGCCTGCAGCGCTGCGTGTCTCCTCCTACCAGGCGGTTTCGGGCTCCGGTCTGGCCGGCGTGAATGCTCTGGCATCGCAGGTCCGCAATAACGAGGGCATCCTCGAGCAGCTGACCACCGACGGTTCCGCACTGGTGGCCGAGGACCTGGGCCCCTACGTCGCGCCGATCGCCTTCAATGCGGTGCCGCTGGCGGGCAACCTGGTCGATGACGGTTCCCTGGAGACCGATGAGGAGCAGAAGCTCCGCAACGAGTCCCGCAAGATTCTGGGCGTGCCGGAGCTGGCCGTCGCCGGTACCTGCGTGCGTATCCCGGTCTTCACCGGCCACACCCTGGTGATTCACGCTGAGTTTGCCTCGGCGCTGTCCGTGGAGAAGGCCACCGAGCTGCTCGCAGCAGCCCCGGGCGTAAAGGTTGTCGATGTTCCGACTCCGCTGGCCGCCGCCGGTATCGACGAGTCGCTGGTTGGCCGCATCCGCGTTGACCAGTCCGTCCCGGAGGGGCGCGGCCTGGTGCTGGTCGTATCCGGTGACAACCTGCGCAAGGGCGCCGCGCTGAACACCATCCAGATCGCTGAGCTTCTGGTCGCTGGCGCTGGTGAGTAGTTAGCGCTGGTTGGGGCTGCCTGGCTGGCATAAGGGCTGGCTAGGGGGGGGCTCGCTTGAGCTGGCTGGGGGTGTGTCCCGATGTCGTTTGTCAACCCTAGAACGGGTTTCTTAAGTGAAATTCTTGGGGTGGATTCTAGGCACGGCGGCTTGGCCCATCAACTGGTGTTGGTGGGCCTG
>NZ_ULHE01000010.1 GCF_900519355.1 Corynebacterium lactis
CTCGGGGGGGGGGGGGGGGGGACGCGGGACCTGGGCTTTGGGCTTTGGGCGTTGGGCCTGGGGTGTGCGCGGAGTTGCAGTTGACTTCTGAAACTTTTGTCACAGTTGTTACCCGAAAGCGGTGAAATCGGCGGCCTGATGGCGCCAACTCTCAAAAAGTGTGGTGATTTTCTAGTCCGCGAAGATTCTGACCTGGGCTTTTGCAGTTCGGCAACCACACTTTTTGAGAGTTGACTCCAAAATGGCCTCGGATATCCCGTCTATACTGCATCCGCATCCGCACCCGCTGCAGCCCGTGCTAGAACTCCGGAGCCGGGTCATGGTCCCCCAAACCTGCCCCGACCAAAACCCGACCAAAACCCGAACCAACCCAAAACCCGAACCCCAGCCCCCTACTTGCCCTTCTTCTCCAGCGCGCCCTGCCGGATCTGATGTGCCTGTTCCCGCAGGTTGCGATGCGTCTTGCCCTCAGCTGCGGCGGCCGTGGCATCGCGCGGCGGCAACTGGATAAACTCCTCGGCGGCCAGGCCCGCCCGAAGCTGGCGCACCCGCTCGATCTCGGCGTCGAGTTTGAACCCGAACAGGATCATGACGTTGACGGTCCACAGCGCGGTCATCACGGCAATGACGGCGCCCATCGCGCCATACGGGTTCGCCGCCGCGAAGTTGAAAAGGTACAGAGACAGGCCCTTGGCTACCAGCGCCGTCGACACAATCGTGAGGAAGGACCCGGTGCTCAGCCACCGAAAGCGGCGCAGCTTCAGGTTCGGCGTGAAGTAGTACAGCGACCCGACCAGAGCCATCGAAAGCACAATGATGAACGGCCAGCGCAGCCAGCCCCAAATGGCCAGGCCGACATTGATCACGTCCCGGGTCGCGCCCTCGATGCCCAGTGGCTTCGCGATCGGATCGACGATCGAGTTGACCAGCGGCCCATTAACAATAATCGCGATGAGCAGCAGCACCGTCCCGACCAGCAGCATCAGCGTAATCGCCACCATAAAGACGTGGTAGCGGATCAGCGTACGACCCTCGGAGATCCCGTACACCGCGTTCGCTGTCCGCGAGAATGCGCGCGTGTACGCTGACGAGGAGATCAGCGCGAACACGATACCGATAATCAGCGCGACGATACCGCCCGTCGAGGACCCGATAATTGTGTCGATCACGTCGCGCACCGAGCCCGCGTATTCCGCCGGGATGTACTTGGCCACGAAGTCGTTAGTCAGCGCCTGCAGGTCGTCGGTGTACCCGGCCAGCACCAGCGTCGCGATTGAGTAAATCGCCAGCAGCGCCGGCGCGCAGGTCAGCACCGTGTAGTAGGTCAGCATGGAGGCCGCATCGAAGCCGAGTTCCAGCCAGAACTCGATACTCGCCCGTTTCAGGGCGTAGCCGAGGCCCCTCCATCCGACCCAGGGCAGGCTCTTGGAGCTGTAGGCGTATTCGGCGTCGGGCGATTCGTCGACGTTGAGCGTGTGTCCAATTTGTTGCGCTGGCACGGGCCTGTCCTCTCCGCCTGACGGTTTGCGCCCCCAATGCTACTTCCCGCCCCCGCTTGCCGACGCCGCCCCGCGCCGAAGGGCCCTCGACCGCGCCGTGCGGAAAGCAAACGGCACCGGCACCCAGGTCGATTCCTGTGGTGCCGGTGCCGGAGCGTCAGCGTTGGTGGCGCAGGTGCCTGTGGCGTCAGAGCGCCGCCAGCGAACTCGCCGCTAAACCAGCTAGCGAACCCGCCAGCAAACCCGCTGCCAGCGAACCTGAGCGCGGACCCTAGTTGTTGCGTGCGCGCTGGCCCGCGGTCCAGGTCAGGTAGCCGCCGGTGAGGTTGGCTGCCTTAATGCCGTAGCCGGCCAGGATCGCCGCGGCGATGTGGCCGCGCAGCCCGACCTGGCAGTGGACGATGACGTCCTTGCCCTCGAGCTTTTCCTTGCCACCGTCGTTAAGCCATGCGCGCAGGTCGTCGACGTTGACGTTGACGGAGCCCGGGATGTCGCCGTTTGCGTACTCGCCGGCGGAGCGGACGTCGAGCAACACGGTGTTCTCGCGTGCGACCAGGTCCTCCAGCTCGTGCCACTGGACCAGGTCCTCGCCGTTTAGGGCGTTATCGTCGACGAAGCCGAGGAAGTTGATCGGGTCCTTCGCCGAGCCGAACTGCGGCGCATACGCCAGCTCCAGGTCGGCCAGATCGGCGGCCTTCAGGCCCGCGCGCATCGCGGTCGCGATGACGTCGATGCGCTTGTCGACGCCATTCTCGCCCACGGCCTGGGCGCCCAGAATCGCGTCGGTGTCCGCGTCGACCACCAGCTTCAGGTGAAGCTGGGTGGCGCCCGGGTAGTAGCCGGCGTGGTTGACCGGGTGGACGTGGATGACGCGGATGTTCTTGCCGGCGGCGCGGGCGCGGCGCTCGTTCCAGCCGACCGTACCGGCAGCCAGGCCCAGGACACCGACGATCGCAGTGCCGAGGGTCAGCTGCGCCTTCTCGTCGCGGCCGGTGATGATGTCGGCGACCATGCGGCCGTGGCGGTTCGCGGTCTGCGCCAGCGGGACCAGGGAATCCTCGCCGGAGATGGCGTCGACCTTCTCCGCGGCGTCACCCAGCGCGAAGATCGCCGGGTCGCTGGTGCGCTGGTAGCGGTCGACCTTGATGCCGCCGCGCTCGCCGACGGCCAGGCCCGCGGTCTTGGCCAGCTCGGAGGCCGGGCGGACACCGATGGCCGCCACCACGATATCGGCGTCGACGGTGACCGAGGTGCCGTCGTCACGCACGACCTCGAGCGAGTCGGCGGTGATGTTCTTGGTGTCAGCGCGGGTGACAACCTTGATGCCCGCGTCGGTCAGGCGGTCCTGGACCAGGATGGCCATTTCCTCATCCAGAGGGGCGAGGATCTGCGGGGAGCGCTCCACGATGGTGGTGGCGATGCCCATCTTGTGCAGGTTCTCCGCCAGCTCCAGACCGATGAAACCGCCGCCGATGATGGCCGCGGACTGCACCCCCTCGGCGCGGACGGCCTCGGAGATAACATCCACGTCCTCGACCGTGCGCAGGGTCTTGGCGCGCTCGATGCCCGGGATCGGCGGGACGAACGGGGAGGCGCCGGGGGAGAGCACCAGGAAGTCGTAGCCCTGGGTGCGCTCCTCGCCCGTGACCTCGTTGCGGACGGTGACGTTCTTCGCCGCCGGGTCAATCGCGGTGACGCGGTGGGAGACGAACACGTCCAGGTTCAGGCGGGCCTTCAGTGACGCCGGGGTCTGCAGCAGCAGGGCGTCGCGCGAGCCGATGGTGCGGCTGACGTAGTAGGGCAGGCCGCAGTTGGCGAAGGAAACGTTCTCGCTGGCCTCGAAGACGATGATTTCCATGTCCTCGTCGCGACGACGCAGACGAGCGGCAGTGGACATACCTCCGGCGACGCCGCCGATGATGACAGTGGTGGTCATGTGGTGAGCTCCTAAAACGATGGGGCTGGATGCGGGAATGTACTCCCCACAACATATACCCCTGGGGGTTTATTCCGAAAGGGGGGAAATTCTTTTAATCCGCCTCCACTCCCAGCAGCCTGCCCGCCGTGGAATCGTCGATGACCAGGTGCGTTGCCAGCCCTGTCTTCAGGGCAACGTCGATGGCGCGCGACTTCTTCGCGCCACCCGCGATGAGCACGCGCGTCGGGATGCGGCGCAGGTCCGCCAGGCTGATTCCGACGGTGCGGGCGTCCACCTCGGGCAGCGCCACGCCGCCGTCCTCGCGATAGAAGCGGGAGCAAGCGTCGCCGGCGGCGCGCGCGACCAGGAGCTCCTTTTCCTGCTCGGTCAACTGGCCCAGGTTCAGCGCCAGCGAGTCCTCGTTGACGGCGCCGACCGTAAACACCGCAATGTCCACCGCGCGGCCGAGCGCCAGGACACTGGCGATGAAGCGGTCCTGCTCAACGATGCGCTTGGTCTCCACCGAGTCGAAGATCACCGGCAGTGGCAGCGTGCGCGCGTAGGCGTGGAAGGCGTGGCAGAACGCGCCGATAGTGCGGATGTCGTTCGTCGACTTATCCGAGTGGCTCATTCCGCCCTTGAGCTGCACAATCTCGACGCCCGAGACATCCTTCTGCTTCAGCTGTGTCGACACCGAGTACATGGTCTTTCCCCAGGAGACGCCGACCATCGTGCCGTCGACCACCAGGTCGTCGAGCAGTTCGGCGCCCACGCGGCCCAGCTCTCGGAGCAGGACGGAATTGCCGGAGCGCGCGGGCTGAGCGAGTCTGACCTCGGCCAGTCCGTAATGCTCGCGCATACGCGAGCCGATCTCCGAGGCCTCCTCGCGCGGGTCGTGAATCTCGATGCTCACGTATCCGCGCTCGCGCCCCCAGTTGAGCAACTTCGACACCGTGGGGCGGGAAACCCCCAGCTCGTCTGCCACCTGCGATTGTGTAAGCCCCTCGCCGTAGTAGAGCTTCACGGCCGTCAGGGCTTGGATGTCGCGAGAATCCATGCGACCTCCTCTGCTCAGTGCGCCAGTGGAGGAGTAGTGGGGGTGGGTGAAGCTTGAAGCCCCGATGCTCCTGCCCCGAATCGGGAGTCGGGGAAAAGGCGCTCTCAAGCAGTAATTTTACAGCCCTTTTCCAAAAATAAAAACAGAAATTTTACAAATGTGGGGGCCTGGGAGAAGCGCCCCGCTACCAGATGGTCACCCGATCCTCCGGCGCGCGCCACATCCCATCGCCCTCGGCGGTGCCGAACGCCGCGTGGAACTCGTCGATGTTGGAGGCAATCACGTTGCAGCGGAACTCCGCTGGCGAGTGCGGGTCGATCGCCAGGTACTGTCGCTGCAGCTCCGGGCGGATCTTCGAGCGCCACACCAGCGCCCACTGCTCGAACATCCCGCGGTAGGTCGCCGGGGTATCCTCCAGCCCCAGCTCTGTCCCGTGGTCGGCGAGGTAGCGTCGGAAAGCGACCACCGCGATTCCGAGCCCGCCCAGGTCACCGATGTTTTCTCCCAGGGTAAATCGCCCGTTGACGCCCGGAAGTTCCCCGCTTGCCGACGCGCCCTCCGCCGCCTCTCCTGCCGCCGCCTCGCGCAGCACGGCCGGGACCAGGCCCTCGTACTGGTCGACCAGGGCGCCGGTCAGCTTCTCGAAGGCCGCCCGGTCCTCGTCGGTCCACCACTGGTTGAGGTTGCCGTGGCCGTCGTACTGCGAGCCCTGGTCGTCGAAGCCGTGGCCGATCTCGTGGCCGATCACCGCGCCGATCGCGCCGAAGTTCTCGGCCGGGGAAGCGTCGGGGGAGAAGAACGGCGGCTTCAGGATCGCTGCCGGGAAGGTGATGTCGTTGACCACCGGGTTGTAGAAGGCGTTGACGGTCTGCGGGGTGGCGTGCCACTCGTCGCGGTCGGCCGGGCGTCCCAGCTTCGCCACCTCGCGGTTGTGTGCGAAGGCGCTGGCCGCGCGGACGTCGTCCATGAGGGTCTCGCCCAGCTCCATCGCCGAGTAGTCGCGCCAGGTGTCCGGGTAGCCAATCTTGGCCTTGAACTGCGACAACTTCTCCAGCGCCCGCTCGCGGGTCGCCTCGGTCATCCACGGCAGGGCGCCGATCCGCTCGCGATAGGCGTCCAGCAGGTAGCCGACCAGCTCCAGCATCTGCTCCTTATATTCTGCGGGAAAGTGCTCCGCCACGTAGAGCTTGCCGACGTCGTGCCCCACGGCGCCCTCCACGAAGGCGACGGCGCGCTTCCAGCGTGCGCGCTGCTCCGTGGAGCCCTGGAGGGCCCGGCCGTAGAAGTTGAAGTTCTCCGCGGAAAACGCTCCGGAGAGGTACGCCGCGCGCTGGTGCAGGACCCGCCACAGCGCCCACAGGCGCAGGTCCTCGAGGTCGGTGTCCTGCCACACGGTGCCCAGGTGCTCGAAGTAGGAGGGCATCATTGCGATGACGGTGTCGACCGGGGCCTCGTTGATCTCGTTCACCCCCGTGGCCGCAAGCCACTCGGCGACGGGGAAGCCGGTGGGCAGGTCCGCGATGGCGGTCTTGTTGTACGTCTTCAGTGCGTCGCGTGTCGAGACCACGTCCCAGTGACCTGCTGCAATGGCCTTCTCGACGGCCACGACGCGCGCCGCCGCGTCCGCCGCGCTGACCTGCCCGCCAAGCCCGAAGGGGGCGAGCGCGTCGGCGACCGAGGTGTCGTCGGCAAGCAGAGAGAACATGGAGGCGACGTGGCGCTCGTAGGCGGCGAGGGTCTCGGCGTGGCCGGGCTCGCGGTAGTAGGCCTCGTCGGGCAGGCCGAGGCCGGACTGCAGCAGGTAGAGGGCGGCTACGTCGGAGGTGGAGTCCTTCTCAATCCAGTAGCCGAGCGGACCGCCGACGCCCAGGCGGTCCAGGCGGCCCAGCGCCAGGGCCAGATCGTGGGCGTCGGAGGCCTCGGTAAGAATCGCGATGTCGCTGGTCAGGGGCGCGGCGCCGGCGGCGTCGATGGAGTCCTCGTCCATGAAAGCGTTGTAGAGGCGGGCGACGCGGGAGTTCGGGTCGGCCTTTGCGGCGGAGGTAATGAGGGCGCGGACGGCCTCCTCGGAGTCGTCGCGCAGCTTGTGGAAGGCCCCGTCGATTGCGCGGTCCGCGGGGATCGCGTGCTCGTTGATCCAGGCGCCGTTGATGGCCCGGTAGAGGTCGTCCTGCGGGCTCGGGGGAGTGTAGGTGCTCTTGGTTTCGCTATTGGTCGTGTTGCTATTGCTCATGCGAACCAGTGTAGGCGTGCCTAAGTCGAGGGTGGTCCTAATCGGCGGTGCGGGCTTCGGCTGTGGTTCCCCTCGATAGGGATGGGAAAATTTAATACGAATGTTACAAATGGGACAAAACGGGTAAGGTGCGCTCCATGACAAAACTTCACCGCCTCGACGCGGCCGAGCCCGCAGCGCCGCATCTGTCGCCGTCCCGCAGTACTCGCAACCGGCGCGGCCGCACTGCAGTCGTCGGTCTAGCAGCGTCTGTTTCGCTGTCGCTGGGCCTTGTCGCGCCGGTTGCCGCATCGGCCACCCCCGCAACGCAGGCAGCTCCGGCCACCGAAATCCCCTCCATCGATACCCCCGCGCTGCTCAACACGCTGTCGCAGCCAACCGCTCAGCGGCAGGCGCAGCAGCCCGCCACCACGGGCGGTCAGACGGGTAGCGCCGTCGCCGAGCCCAACGCCGCGACGCAGCCCGCCGCTACCGGCAACACCGCGCCCACCACTAGCGGCTTGCCCATCCCCGCTCGCGTCGGCTTCCAGCACGGGCCGGATGGCATCGACGTCTCCAAGTGGCAGCACCCCGGCGGAGTTGCCCTGAACTGGGAAAAGGTTGCAGCGAGCGGCCAGAAGTTCGCCTTCATCAAGGCCACTGACCCGACGGAGGGCGACAGCGCCTACTTCGTCGACGACTCCGTCGCAGCCTCCAAGGCCGGCCTGATCGTCGGCAGCTACCACAAGGCCCACCCGGACCAGTCCGCCACCGCGCAGGCCGACGCCTACGCGGCCCTGCTGGCCAAGCGCGACGCCGCTGCCCCGAATGCGAAAACCCTGCCTCCGGTGCTGGACATCGAGCTGGACAAGGGGCTCAAGCCCGCGGCCCTGCAGGCATGGACGAAGGAATTCCTCCAGCGCATCGAGGCCAAGACCGGCGAGACCCCCATCGTCTATACCTACCGAAGCTTCTGGAAGGTACAGATGGGCAACTCCACCGACTTCACCAACTACCCGCTGTGGCTCGCCGCCTACCAGGACAACGTCCCCTCCGATATCCCGGGCGGCTGGACCAGCATGCTGTTCTGGCAGCGCTCCTCCACCGGCAAGGTCAACGGCATCCCCACCAACGTCGATCTGGACGTCTTCAACGGCACCGACGCGGAGCTCACCGCGCTTGCCGACGCCCACTAGCGCACCTAGCGGGCGCCACGACGCGGTGGGGCCCGCATCAATCCCCGCTTCCGGCTCCTAGAATTTGGTACGGCCAGCGCGCCACTGAATGAGTGCCGGGATGACGTCCTCGACGCCCTCGACAACGATGAGGGCGTCGAGCAGCTCCTGGCGGATAAAGCCGGCCGCTACGACGCCGCGCAGCAGCTCGACGAGCGGATCCCAGAAGCCGCCCGCACCGAGCAGGGCCACCGGCTTCGCATGAATGCCCAAGTGCTGCTGGGTCCACACCTCGAAGAATTCCTCCAGCGTGCCCGCGCCACCCGGCAGCGCCACGAACGCGTCGCCCAGCTCGTACATGCGGGACTTGCGTTCGGCCATCGTGCCGACCGTCTCCAGTCGCGTCAGGCCGGTGTGCGAAATCTCCTTGTTGACCAGGACTCCCGGGATGACCCCGACGGCCTCGCCACCGGCGTCCAGCGTCGCGTTGGCGACCGAGCCCATCAGCCCGATGGAGGCGCCACCGTAGACCAGCTCCACGCGCTCGCGCCCCAGGGCAGTGCCTAGCTCCTCGGCAGTCTCACGCCACAGGTCGCGGTCGCCGAAACCCGAGCCGCAGAAGACCGTCACGGATTCCAGGACCCGCTCGGGGGCGATGCGCCCGGGTCCGGGCGACACGTGTTCCGTCCCCTGAGCGGCAGACTCAGCCCCGCTGCCAGAATCGGTCGCCCCGGTGGCCTCGGCCCGCAGCTTCGGCAGAGCATACTGCACCAGCATCGGCGCCAACTTTCCCGTCGGCAACCACGGGTCCACCCAGCGCAACTCCTCGATCTCGGCCTGCGGGGTCAGCGCCGCCAGCTCGGGCGTGAACTCGCCGACGTAGCGCAAGTGATGCCCGACGACCTCGAACCCCTCCTCGTTCGCGGCGGCCGCGCTGGCCTGCCCCCAGGGTCGTAGGGAGGAGATGTCGATAAGCAGGCCCAACTCCTCGGCGAGTTCGCGCGCGGCGGTGACCTCGGGGGCGTCGGTAGATTCGCCCGGCTCGAACTTGCCGCCCGGCAGCATGAACCGGTCGGTGCCGCGCTTGCGGACGCACAAAACCCGCCCCAGCGGGTCGGTCACCACGGCGGCTGCGACGACGATGGAGCGGGTCTGTGCGGTGCTCAATTGGCTACTCTTCCTTTACGATCATCCGTCCGGGCTTGTACCAGCCCATCCGAGTCACGTCCTGGTAGTCAATCTCGGCTACATCCGGCCTGACCTTATCCTTATTGGGACGCGGGGAGAGCTTCTCTACAGAACCCCAGTCACGAGCCCAATCATTGTTCAAATATGCGGGCACTGCAACCGACTCATTGACCGCGTCGGAGAAGCCCAGGGGGCCGCCACCGTCAGCAGACTGCCACATATCCGCGCCGACGACCTTGAGGCCACGGTCCGGCGTGATGCGGTACTTCGGCAACTCGGCCACGCCGGCGAAGTGATCGAAGGGGCGCTGGCAAGGGAACTGGAAGGCGACCGGCCAGTCCGGGATGGTCGGGGTCTCGGGAGGAATGACCTCGTTCAGCGGCTTGAGCTGCGCCAGGCGAGGCGGCGTCAGCGCCAGCCACTGGTCCTTAGACACGTCGTTGTCCTCGGCGACCAGGCGGACGGCGGTCGCGCCCTCCGGAATCTGATCGGTGGGGAAGCGCAGGTTACGCCAGGTCGGCGCCGGGCCAATGTCGATCGGCTCCGCCTCGCCGAGAACCTCGAAGCCACCGCCGGCCCGGGCGGCCATACTCGGCAACCAGCTTCTGGCCGGACTGCTTCACGCCGTTGATGTCGTGGTGGAAAATGCGACCCGCGGCGGAGACGATCAGCAGAGGGTGCTGCTCATCGATGGCGGGAATCTCGAACCACGACGTCTCCAGAGCCGCCACTCGCTGCACCTTATCGGAGTAGGAGCCCAGCACCGGGACCTGCTTCGGATCCAGGCCGAAAGGAAGCTCCACGCGGGAGCCGTTGATACCGACCTCGTTGCGGGTTCCGCCCGCGGTGCCTGCGTTGGAACCGCCCTCGACAAGGTTTGCGTCCGGACCGTCCTTTTCATTCTTGGCGGTGCTGGACTGGCTCTTGTTGGTGTCAACCGCGTCGGCCGTCATCTCTTCCGGAACGCCGTTCGGGGTAAAGCCGGCGTTTTCCTCGTTGGAGAGCAGGGACTGCTCCAGCGGAGTCCCGTCGACAGTCTTGAGGAAGCCCTGGTTAGCGTCGGGCTCCATGAGAACGTCGGCCGCCAAGTTACAGGTGTGGCCGGTCAGGGAACGCAGGTTGCCCGCCGCGATGGAGTACGCCGGGTACTGGCTGATGGCAGCCTTCGACAGGGAGGCCACAGCAAACAGCGCCACGAGCAGGGTGACCACAGCAATCGGGGACGCCGCGACGCCGTCATGCGGCGGGAGCGTGCCGACGGCTTCTTGCTGCCGTCCCGGTTGCCAAATTCCTGGACGAAGCTCATCACCGCGCCTGCGGCCAGCGTCAACAGGGCCAGCGCCAGAACGATCGTGCCCGCCTGGATGCCCTTCAACTGGATGGTCTTGTCGTACCACGGCACTCCGTAGGACGAGACGTACCACCAGCCGTTGATGCCCATCAGCGAGAAGGCGAGGATGAAGATGAAACCGCCCGCGAACAGCAGCTGGTTGCGACGGTTGCCCGCTACCCAGTGGCTGATCGCCATGGCCGCAAGCGCTGCCAGCGCCGAGCCGATACCCGCGTAGACACCGAAGTGGTGGGTCCACTTCGTCGGGGTGAAGGTCAGGAAGAACATGGTGCCCAGGAACATGAACACCAGGCGTGCAGCCGGTCCCGCCAGCGCGCCGGGCACAGTCCGGTGGCGCAGCAGCGCAGCGATGGTGATGCCCAGGGAGGCCAGGGCGATCAGGACTGGGAAGCGGCGAGTGAAGGAACGTCGACGGACTGGAGCAGCAGCCAGTAGTAGCGGATGTACTCGTTGTACCAGGGCTCCGACGGCCCGATGATGCCGCGGACGCGGATGGATTCCATCACTGTTGCCAACGTCTGGTCGCCGAAGACGCCAACTAGGATTGCGGTGCCGGCCGCCAGGAATGGGGCGACCTGCATGGCCGGGGCCTTCCAACCGCCGCCGAGGGCCTTGTGCCGCTCCACGACGATGCGAACCAGCATCGGCAGGCCGGCGAGCAGAGCCGCGACGGCCATCAGGCCGGTCGGGCCGGACCCCAGAGACAGCGTTGCGATGACCACGCCGACGGCCGCGGGGAGCAGGCGTCGGGTAAGGATCGCACGCTCAATGAAAACCCAGGTCAGAAGGGAACCCAGCGCGATGACCGGCTCCGGGCGCAGGCCATTGTTGTACGGCAGCCAAAACGCCAGCAGCACGCCCGCCGCGGACCAGTAGGCGACGCGGCGCTTCGCGATGCCCTCGCCGAGGCGCGGGATGATCATGCGCGATACGACGAACCAGACAGTCAGCGCCGAGAGCAGCGCGGGCAGTCGCATCCACACCGACGACGTCGACACCTTGACCATCAGGGCCAGAAGGTCGTAATACGGGCTGCCAAAGGGCGATTCCGGGGCGCCGAACCAACGGTAGTAGTTGGCCATGTAGCCCGAGTGGTCGGACACCCGGGCCATCGTGAAGATGTAGCCGTCATCGGAGGTGTTTGCACCGACGAAGTGCCAGATCACCAGCACGGCGCCGACAAGGAAGTCCAGCGGAGTCGGCTTCAGGGCGTTGCGCTTGAACAGCGGGGTGAACTTGGTGCCGTCGATGCGGTCAATCAGGCCGACCGCGACCAGGGACGCGAGGGTTGCCAGCAGGCCCAGGAACATGACGATGTACTTCACCACCGTTGGGTGGGAGGTGTATCGGGAGTCAATATTCATGTGGACGCTCAGGCCGTCGGCTACGGCCTTCGCGGCGTCACCGTCGGCGCGCAAGTCGGTGTAAAAGCCGGTGACCTGCGGGCGGACGTCGCTGTCCTCGGTCTTGGACAATGCCTTGCCGGACTTGTCCGTCACGCCTGGCACGGTCGCCGTCGTTCCGTTCGCGTCCGAGCGGATCTGCAGGACCTTGTCGGTGTTGGCCTTGACCTCATCAGAAGTGATGCTGAGAAGGACGCTGTCACGCAGAATCACGTCCACGCTCGTGTCCGTGGACCGGATCAGCATTCCGCGTTCGGTCGGCTTTTCCGCGGTCGGGGGGATCGTCGACAGGAGTGTGCTGCGATCCTTGGGTAATTGCTCGACCAGGTTCAGCGGGATGTCAATGGCAAGATCCAGCGGAGCCTGCGCCATCAGGGGTGCATCAACCGAGTTAAGCGTTCCCCGCTGGGGCCACGAAACGGAGGACTGCGTACTGACGACCGGGAGGAACGGCGTGATGACGAAGCACAAAAAGCCCACGATGCCAGCAATAATTGCCGTCCATCGAATGAGCGGTGTGGGCTTCGGGCCGTCCATCGGAGGTCTCTCAACCAGGTCGATGGTCACGTCGGGTTCGCCCTCGTCAGAGCTTCCTTTGATTTCCTTAGTTTCGGCAGTCACAAGGAAAAATTCTACGGTACAAAACCATTCTTAGAGTCTTGCAACGCGGGAAAAGTGATAAATAATCACATTGGTAACAGAAATCACTTCCGCACCGCGACGACGAATGGTCCCACCTGCTTCAAGTCCCAGTGTTTCGCAAGTGCGGCACGGTCAAAAGCGAGGTCGCGGAAGATGACATTTGGGTTATTCGGATAAATATCGTCCGCGATATCCAACGTCAGCGGACCCGCCTCGCCTGCGGAGCCATTGCCGTCGGATCCGCTACCGGAGCCAGGCTTCGCCTCTCCCCGCAGCACGATCGCGTCCGGGCCCTTCCACGGAGCCGCATCCATCGCGGCGATCAACTCGTCCGGGTCCTTGATCTTCGACCACTGCTCAAGAGCCTCATTGCGGCGGTCGAACTCGCCCAGGGGATTCGCGTAGTGGCTGGTCAACGCCTGGAACGAGTACCACGGGTAAAGCGCCTGGAAGTTCTTCTCGTCCGAGAGCACTACCGTTTGGCTCGGCACCAGCCCGGCATCGCGCAGCGTCTGATCGACCTGCGCGTACCACGCACCGGAGTTGGGCGCGAAGCGATCCGAGCGCTCCCCATTGCCGTCCGTGTCCGTGTGGGCTAGGTCGATGGCGCCGTGGAGCTTGTTCGGAATCGACTGCGCGTAGCCAATGCCCGCGAGCAGCAGCAGCGCTGCCAGCACCGTCGTCACCTTGCGAGCTACCACCGGCGAGGAGGCTTGAGGCCAATACCTCTCGACGCCGTTGAGGCGGGCGTCGGCAAGCGCGAAAACGCCCGCGGTCAGTAGCATGAAAGTAATCGGCGCGGCCAGGCGGAAGCCCAGCAGCGTTTGGCCCATCAGCGTCGCGATCATCGACGCGACCGTCCAGCCGTAGAGAACCAGCGTGGCCAGCCCCAGCGCGCGGGCGTCCGGCTCGGTGGCGCGGACAAGGAGCCACACCACGCCGATGAAGCAGAGCACGCCAATCACGCTCGCGGCGAACATCGGCAGGTAGAGTTGAGCGCCGTCCGCGGGCAGGTAATGCGTGGCCGTCGCGCCGGAGCGCGGCGCGCCCGTCAGGACTGCCCACACGTACGGGCCCCACACGCTCGCCGCGATGACCATGGAACCGACGCCCATCACAACCAGGCGCAGCACGGGCATCCAACTGCGTGCCGACGCCCACGCCACCACGGCCAGGGCAATCACGATCAGGGCACCCACGCCGGTGTGCAGGGTGTAGAAGGTGGCGGAGATGCCGAGAAAAACGATCACGCCAATCATGGCGGACCAGGCGCCGCCGAGGCCTCGCCAGGCCATCACGGACATGGCGGGCAGGCCCATCGCGACGGCCGCGGCGTAGGGCTCGTCCGCGACAGTGGCCAGGGCGACGGCGGTCGTGACCAGGGCAATTCCCGTGGCTACGGGCAGGGAGCCGCCGAGGCGCTGCCACACGGGAACGAGCATGCAGCCCGCGGCGGCAAGGGTCATCAGGGCCCACGGCTGGAACACCGCCCAGCCGGGGATGCCCAGCAGGTTGGCCAGGCGTCCGCCCAGGAAGAACCATCCGGCCGGTAATAGGAGGCGACGTCGATGTAGGACATGTCGTGCAGCCCGAACTCGGATGCCATGCGGGTCAGGTACTCGGTGCGGAACTCCTGGTCGACCGACAGTCCGTCGAGCCAGAGTTTGGTGGAGCCCAGTGGCAGGCCGACCGCGGCTACGACGAGCGCGGCCGGGGAGAGATAGGACACCAGGTAGGTGGTCCAGGTCAGCCAGCGGGGGCGGTTGTCCTTGCCCTTCGTGGCGAAGTAGTACAGCAGGACCGTGGTTGTGGCGAGGACGACAACGATTGTCGCGGTCGCCACGGCGCGGGTCAGTTGCGAGCCGCCGAAAGCGGGCAGCGAGAGCCGGTGCAGGACGAACCAGGCCGCGAGTGCGGAGGTGGCGCCACCGAAAAGGGCTGCGATCAGGCCGATGAGGGCGGATTTGAGGGAGAGCTGGTCGTCGTCGAAGATCTCGTAGCGATCCTCGTCAACGAAGAGGGGCTCCTGCCTCTTGGTGTTCGTTTCCTGCTTGGCAACCATGCTTTTAAGTGTCGCACAGGTTCGGCCCCTGAAACGACTGTAGCCCTCGCTCGTGACTTTAGAGCAGCCGATAGCGAGGGCTACAGTCACGAACGAGGGCTACAGTGCGAACAATGCTGCGTGCAATGTTGCAAGCAGCCTAGAGAAAGCGCGAGAAAGCGCCGCCTAGATCGGCAGCTTCTTGAAGATCGGGCGCGGGATGTGCTTCAGAATCATCATCACGGCCTGGAATGCCGGCGGAGCCCACACCAGGGTCTTGCCCGCCTCAACGGACTTGACCGCCAGCTTGGCGACGTCTTCCTTGTTCACAGTCAGCGGCGCCTCGTCGACGTCGGCAGACATGCGGGTGCGAACCTGGCCCGGGCGGATGACCAGGGTCTTGACGCCGTACTCCTCCAGGGCCTCGCCGAGGTTCAGGAAGAAGCCGTCCAGGCCGGCCTTCGTGGAGCCGTAGACGAAGTTGGAGCGGCGCACGCGCTCGCCCGCGACGGAGGACATGGCAATGAACTGGCCGTGGCCCTGCGCCTTGAACTTCTGGCCCACCAGGACACCCATGGACATCGCGCCGGTGTAGTTGATATTCGCTGCCAGGACCGCCTTGCGCTGGTTCTGCCACAGCTCCTCGGCGTCACCGAGCATGCCGAAGGCGACGATGCAGATGTCGACGTCGCCGTCGGCAAACGCCTTGTCGACGACGGCCGGGTGGGAGTCGAAGTCGGTGGCGTCGAAGTCGAGGGTGACGACCTCGGAAGCACCGGCGGCCTTCATCTTCGCCTCGGAATCCTCGCGCAACGGGTCGTTCGGCAGGGAGGCCAGGATGACCTTGGCCGGGCCCTTCTTCAGGAACTCCGCGGTGATGGCCAGGCCGATTTCGCTGGTGCCACCGAGGAGCAGGATGGACTGGGGAACGCCAACGGCGTTAATCATAAGAATTGATCCTTTCGACGGTTGCTCCGCGGGAAATCCCGCGGAAACCGGGTTCCAGTTAGCGTTACTTCAGCTCCAGGCGGCGGGACATGTCCGACGCGAAGACGCCGTTCGGGTCGATAGCGTTGCGGGTGTCCAGCCAGCTCTGCATCTCCGGGTACATCTGGTGGAAGTTCGCCGCGGAGGTGCGGGACTCCTTCGCCAGGTACAGGCGGCCGCCGAACTCCATCACGCGCTTGTCCAGGTCGTCCAGGAAGTCGCCGAGGCCGGCCTTGATCGGGAAGTCGACGCAGACGTTCCAACCCGGCATCGGGTAGGACAGCGGCGCCTTGTTGCCCTCGCCGAAGAGCTTGAACACGTTCAGGGCCGAGTAGTGGCCCGACTTCTGGATATCGCGGACGATGCCCTTGAACGGCTCGACGGCCTCGCGCGGAACCACGAACTGGTACTGCAGGAAGCCCTTCTTGCCGTAGCCGCGGTTCCACTCGCCGATCAGGTCGAGCGGCTGGTAGAACTGCGTCAGGTTCTGGATCTTGTTCTTGTACGTGCCCGACTTGATCCACCACAGCTCGCCGATGGTGATCATGGACAGCTTGTTCATGGTGAAGGACGGGAAAATGTCCGGCACGGTCACCAGCTGCGGGGCGTTGAACTTCAGCGGGTCCTTCGCCAGCTTCGGGGCCAGCTCCTCCAGCTGCGCCAGCGTCGCCAGCGAGCCGCGGGAAATCGCGGCGCGGCCCAGCTTCGGCTCCGGCGAGATGGCATCGAACCACGCCGAGGAGTAGGTGAAGTTGGACTCTGAGCCGTCCGAGTGGAACTCGATGGTCTCGTCCAGAGTGTGGGTCATGTCGCCGTCGGCGATGAAGTAGGCCGTCTCGGTCTTGGTCATCTTGATCCGGGCGCGGACGATGATGCCGGTCAGGCCCATGCCGCCGACGGTCGCCCAGAACAGCGAGCCGTCCGGGTCATCCGCGGAGCCCTCCGGCTCCAGGTGCAGGATGCGGCCGTCGGCGACCAGCAGCTCCATGCTGAGCACGTGGTTGCCGAAGGAACCGGCCGAGTGGTGGTTCTTGCCGTGAATGTCCGGGCCAATTGCGCCACCGATGGTGACCTGGCGGGTGCCCGGCAGCACCGGAACCCACAGGCCGTAGGGGAGAGCGGCCTTCATCAGCTGGTCCAGGGTCACGCCACCGTCGACGTCGACGATTGCGGACTCCTGGTCGATCGAGTGGATGTGGTTGAGCTTCTGCATATCGACGACCAGGCCGCCCGAGTTCTGGGCGGGGTCGCCGTAGGAGCGGCCCATGCCACGGGCGATGATGCCGCGGCGCAGGTGGTCCGGCTTGTCCGAGTTCTGGTCGGCCACAGCCTTGACGGCATTGACGATCTCTTCCAAGTCCGGCGTCGACAGCACCTGGGACTTAGCGGGGGCGGTACGACCCCAACCGGTGAGGGTCCTGGCTTCTGTGTGTACGGCTCCGTAGGCACCGGTCGAAGCTTCGGTGCTGGACTTGCCGTTATTGTTAGTGGACATCAACGCCAGGCTACCCCTTTGCGCCGGGGCAGTCTTCTAGAAACACCACCGAAAAACGGAGGTGTTCGTCACCTTGGGGCCGTCGTAAAGCGCGTCGAACTGGGGCGACGGGCAGCTGCTCGCGGGCGGACTACAGATCCATAATGCGGCGGATTTCCTCTGGCAGCATTTCCTGCGAGGTGATCTGCGGCCCGTTGTAGGCCTCGAGCGCGCGGTAGACCTTGGCGCGTTCCATGCTGTCGAGCATGGGCAGTTCCTCGGCGAAGAGCATCACCATCTGGTTCGACAGCGGAGTGTGGGTGTACTCGGCCGCGATGTTGATCTTCTCCTGCGGCTGCTTCTTGAGGAATTTGAACATGCGCTATAGGTTACTCCGCCTGCTACCTCGGTCTGGTCGGCGCGTTAACATCGGACGCATGACCGACGCACCTGTCCCGCAGCCCGCCCCGCCGACGCTCGCCATTGTCAGCGCGACCTCGCCCGTCGTGGTGTGGCACGTGGAGCTCTCGCCGTCTCTGACCGGCGATCGCCTCTCGGGCGCGTGGCTTATCGATCCGCTTGCCGACGACGCCTCGGACGTCCTCCCTAACCTGCTGCGGGGCTGCTCCGTGGCGGTTTTGGGGGCTCGGAGCGAAGGCGAGGTGGGAGACGCGGCTGGCCTGGTGCGCGCCGCGGTCGAGAGCTCGGGGTCGCAGGTGGTGGACCTGGCTGCGAGCGTTGCCGCGATCCGCGATCACGTGGCGGAGCTGAAGGACGCGGTGAGGCAGGAGAAGTCCAAGCCGGGCAAGGAGAAGCTGACGGAGCCGAGGTTCCCCAGGGTCTCCGAGGTGGAGGTTATCGACTTTCCGCACGTCGGCGAGGAGGTCGCCGGGCCGGTGCTGGGGCTGGCCCGCGGCGTGGAGAAGCTGATTGAGGAGTGGGCGGCGGTGGAGTCGCAGCGCATCCGCCGCAAGTACCTGCACGAGCCGTGGGGGAAGGACGCGCGGCAGTTGCCGTTGGTGGCCGCTGCGGCGGGGTAAGCCGAGGCCGAGAAGCCCGAGGCGGTCCGAGTTGCCGCGGCCGAGCAGGCGGCGCCATTGTAACCACTTTTTGCCACTGCGCCCAGCTTGTTTTTCCTGCGTACGCTTGGGGCCATGGCATCAAGGACCGATAACGTCATCGCCTTCCCGGGCGTGCGCGTGGCTGCTGAACCGGCCACGCTCGTTATTGGTGCGTCCCTGGAAGCTGAGCCTCGGAGCGTGACGCGAGTCTTCGGAATCAATGATCAGATGGACTTGGGGCAGCTCTCCCGGGTCCTCGCCGTCATCTTCGGGTGGCGCGGCAACGTGCCGACGAAGTTCCAGGTCCCGGACTCGCGCCCAGGCGCTGGCAGTGCGGTGTCGCCGATACTCGCCGGTCACGCTGGTCGCGCTGGGCGAGCAAGTGTCGGGCGACAGGTCTCGGCACCGGTTCCCGCCTCAGTGATGCTCGATGTCCCCGATTCGACCATCATCGCCGAGGTGCTGCAGCGCCCGGCGACAAGCTGCTGTGGCAGTGGGGCCTGTGGACGCACACGCTGCAGGTCCGCGAGGCCTTCGCCCGCGACGGCTCCACGCCGGACGCCCTGTGCATCGGCGGCTCCGGAACGGTCCACGCGCTAGGGGACACCTCCGCCGACGACAACATCGACATCGCCGCCATCAACGAGGAGCTCACCGGCCGCGACTCCATCCAGACGACGCTCGCCGCCACGCGTGCCGACGTCGTCGACGTCATCGAGCGTTCGGGCGTCTTCGAGTTCATTCCGCTGCTGCAGGCCCTGGACCTGCACCGATCGGAGCCTGGCGCGGTGGAATTTTCCGGGCCCGAGGGAAGTGACGTCGTCAAGCGGTTGCGGGCCCTGCCCCTGGAACGCGCGCGGGACGACGCGGCCGGGCACGACGCAGCCCTGGTGAACCTGCTGTGCCTGGCGGCGCTGACCAGCGATGAGTTGCGTCACGACGTCGCGGCGCACGTCATGGAGCAGCTCGGCTGGGTCGGCGACGATGGAATGCCCCTGAGCGGGGAGGACGTCGAGGCGCTGTGCCCGGCGAGCTGGGGCGAAATGTGCGACCTGGGTCTTTGTGGGGAACACGCGCTGGCCCCGGTTGCCCGGCTGGACCTGCTGCGCGAGGCGCTGCGGAAGTAGGGAATTGCGTCCCGGCACAGTGAGGTGGCTCGGGTAAGGCGTGTGTCGGGTGCGCAAAACGATCCGGCGCGTGCCCTACAATTCCTTTCGTGTCAGCCAACGAATTTCCCAGCAGCAACGGCAGCAACGGCCACAGCAGCAGTAACGGCAGCGAGCGCGCCGAGCGCGTCAACCGCGGGGTCAGCCGCGTCGGTCGTGAATCGGGCGATGCTCCGGGCGTGAGTGATGCCAGTGGCTTCGTCGTCGAGGACTCCGCAGCTGCCCCGATGGCCACGGACGTGAGGGACGACCACGGTCTGATGGTGCAGATGGTGCGGTTCATCATCTCCGGCGTCATCGCCGCGGTGGTGGACTTTGGGCTGACCTTCATCATGCTCAACTACTTCGGGGCGACGAACTTCTGGGGCAAGACCGTCGGTTGGATCTTCGGCACGATTACGGCCTACATCATCAACAGTCGCTGGACCTTCAAGTCGAAGTCCTCGGCGAAGAAGGTGCTGGCAGTCGCCGTGCTGTATCTCATTACGTACGCGACGCAGGTGGGCATTTTCGCGGCGTTGGAGCCGTGGCTGTCCGGCAGTCTGGGCTGGGATGTGAAGCTCTCTCAGTTCGGCGCGTTCGTCGTCGCGCAGGGTGTGGCTACCGTAATTAACTTCGTGATTCAGCGTGTGTTCATCTTCCGTGTGAAATAGCGCGATAACCTGGAGAGCGTGACTTCGACTGCTCTGAACCAGGAAAATGCTCAGGCGAGCGCCGCGCCCAACACGGCTGCCGGCAAGCCTGCTGACGGTGACATGCTGACCATCCAGCGAGTGCTCTTCGCACCGCCCGCGGACTGGGTCGAGCCGGAGCTGTATTACCGCGTCGAGGGAGCGGGCGCCTACGACGGCTCTGTTCGCGCCTCGCGCAACTCCATTACGCTAGGCCGCCACACGATTGTGCGCACCGATACGTACTTCGGTCGTTTCCGCGCCTCCTACTGGCAGCGCTGGACCTCCCTGAAGCAGGTCGAGATTCGCGCCCGCGTCGTCGGCTCCGCCCGCGTGCTGGCTTACACCGAGGACATCGGAGGGCACCTGCGACTGGAGGACTCCTGGGCCTCCGGCGGCTCCGACGCCGACGGTAACTGGACAGGCGATGCCTCGCCGATGGCCGGCTCCGCGAACGAGGAGGTCCGCCTGACGGTGCCGCTCGACCGCTTCGCTGACGGCGGCGCAATTCACCTGCGCTTCGACACCGAGGACGCAGGCGCCAAGATCTCGGATGTCCGCTACGTCGTGCCGCGTTCCGCGATCAAGCGCGATCTGCCCACCGACCTGGTCATTTGCTCTTATAATCGCCCGGTCGACTGTGCCCGCACCGTCGCGACGCTGGCCGAGGACCTGCCCGCCCTGGAGCGCGTGCGCACCATCCGCGTTGTCGATCAGGGCGACCAGCACCCGGCTGACGAGGCGGACTTCGCCCGCGCGCAGGAAATCCTGGGCGAGCGCCTGAACGTCGTCCACCAGCCGAACCTGGGCGGTGCCGGTGGATTCTCCCGTGGCATGCGCGATGCCACCGCCGCGGGCGAGTGCATGGTGCTGCTCACCGACGACGACATTCGTCCCGAGCCCGAGACCACCCTGCGCCTGTCCGCCCTGGCTGTGTGCGCGGAAAAGCCGATGCTGCTCGGCGCCCAGATGCTCTTCCTCTACAACCCGACCAGCCTCTTCCGCACCGGCGAGACCTACGATTGGAAGTCTCTGACGGTGAAGGAGAACGACTGGAAGTTCGGCAAGGCGGACGTCGATGTGCGCAAGCACCACCAGCTGCGCCGCCTGGGCGTCGACTACAACGCCTGGTGGACCTGTCTGGTGCCCTCCGAGGTCATCGAGAAGATTGGCCTGGCGCTGCCCCTGTTCTTCCAGTACGACGACATCGACTACGGCTTCCGCGCCGCGAAGGCCGGCTACCCCACGGACACCATCCCGGGTGCCGCCGTGTGGCACGCCGACTTCTACTGGAAGGACATCGAAAACGCCGCCCAGTACTTCGGCCTGCGCAACGCGCTGATCGCCGCCACCATGCACGGGGATGTCTCCGCGAAGGACATGGTCAACGTCGCTTCACGACGAATCCTCTCTAACCTGGTGTCGATGCGGTATGGCCTGGCGTGGACCCAGATGGAGGCGGTCCGCGACCTGCTGAAGGGCCCGGAGGTCCTGGCCAACGCATCCCAGGGCGACTTCGCCCGCATCGGCGCCGGCCGCGCGAAGTTCCCGGAGACGAAGCTGCTCCCGCTGCACAAGATGCCGGGTGGACTGAACCCGGTGCGCCCGCCGTCGCACGAGATTTCCAGCGAGAATAAGACCCTGGCCAAGCGCTTCGCGTACTCGAAGCTCGGTAAGAAGCGCCCCGGCCCGGTGGCCGTGGCCTTCGAGGATTCCTTCTGGTGGCACATCTCCACCTTCGACGACGTGTGGGTGACCGACGCGTCCCAGAACGGTGTGCGCCACCTCGTCCGTGACCTGGAGAAGGAAAAGTCCATGCGTATCGAGGCCCTCGGCCTGATGCGTGAGCTGAACTCCAAGTGGGACGAGATCTCCGAGCAGTGGCGCGCCGCCGTGCCGTCGCTGACCAGCAAGGAAAACTGGGAGAAGTTCTTTAGCGCATAAGGGGGCCGCGGCTAAGGCATAAGGGGGCCGCGGCGGCCGGCTTACCCCCGCGCGAGTGGTCGCTGGCGCGGGGTCAGCGGTTGTTCGTGTTTAATCCGATTAAAGAAGGATTAAAGACGCTATTTGGGCGAAGAATCGACCCCGTCCCCTGGAGATTTACCGACCGTGACAAACCCCGCGCCTCAGAACAGCCTCGCGCCAAAGTCGGCCCCAAATCCGGCGGACAAGACCCGCAAGCAGCTCATTGCAATCATCGTCTTGTTGGTGCTGATCATTGCGATGTTCGGAGTGATCCTGACGCTCAAGGTCTCCCGCGACCGAGCAGGCGTCGCCGCTGAGCAGGGGGCTTCGTCGACAAGCGGAGGTGGCGCGGCGGCGGGGAACGGTGCCTCGGAGGAGACCGTCAAGAAGGTCGTGACGGTCTACAAGGAGGTGCTGGCGAACCCGAACCCCAGCGTGCGAAGCAGCGAGTTTTCCGTCGCGCCGCTCGAGATTGGGGCGGAAACGTCCTACGCACTGGTGGACCTCAACTCCGATTGCGTGCCTGAGCTGCTGCTCAACTACGGTCCGCAGCCGCCGCTGCACGAGATTTCCGTGGTCGGTATTTTCGGCGTCGACGATGCCGGGCAGAAGGTTGACTTCGGCAAGCTCTATCACGATGGTGTTGCCGGCGCGGGCGGCGCTCGCTTCTCGCTCCAGCAGGCAGACGACGGCCGCGGCCTGTTGTATCACTACGGAAGTGCGCGCGACCCGCACACCATGAGGATCACCCGCGATGGTTCGCAGATTTCAGAGGCCCCCGATTCCGCCACTGGCCAGCAGATTTCCTGGACGCCCTCCGGGGATACGAATCCGCTGGACCAGCTCGGCACGTCGCCCAACTGCGAAGGCGCGGGTTCGGGTTCTTCGGGCAGCGGTGGGCAGCCGCTTGCCGACGGCCCGAACCCCACCGCGGGCGCAGGCGCCTCGGGCAGGGGTGGCGGCGCGGGTGCGGGTTCGGGTGCAAACACCGTGGGTAACTCGATGTACGACACCCAAAAGCCCGCGGACGAGTCGCAGCGTTACGTGACACAGACGGTCACCGGTACTGTGAAGATCTTCCAGACGCAGGAAGAAGTGCTCGCATTCGAGCAGCGGGCGAACCCGAATCCGGGTACGAGCAAGGGGCCATTCGCCGTCCTTATCCTGGACCAACCGAAGGAAGTCACCGCCTATCTCGCGGGTGGCGAGCGCCGTCTTGAGACAAGGACCGTGAAGAAAGTCGTGGTGAACCCGGACAACTACACCGACGGGCAGAGGGTGACCATCTCCTTCATCCCGGACGAGACGCAGTGGCCGTCTAGCCCTGATGTTCCAGGTGGCCTCCGCGTAGAGGACATTCCTTACCGGGGATAGGCGCGGTTTCTGCCCGCGCCACAGGCGTTACGGCATGGGGCAGGTTATCCACACCCGCGGAATTGTCCACAGGCACGGGGCGCCGCGGGCGGATTCGGCGCGCCGGGCAAGCGATGGTGGGGCATAAATGAGGCAACTGAACGTCGATTGGGGGAGCGTCGTCAAGCCTCATGAGTACCTGGAAGCTCGATGCTGATGGGCTGATCCGTGCCGTTGATCAGGCCACTAGAACGCACCCGTGCGAGTACGTGGTGGCGTCGGCAAGCGGGATAAGCCTGGGGGAGGCCGTGGGGCCGAACGTGGTGCGGGGAGTCAGCGCCGAAAAGGGGTTGATTCGTTTGGCCTACGGCGTCTATCTGGGGGCAGGCCAGTGGAACACCATGTCGGCCGCGCAGCGATACGTGACCCAGGTGAAAGCCCTGGTCAAGCGCGGGTCTTCGGCCATTATTACAGGGGAGGCGGCGGCAGCTTTTCACGGATTGCCATTGCTGCTTCGGGAGGCATCGATTCCTCTGGCTAATTCCGGATTGCGAGCACGTGAAGGGCACAGTTCCGGGGATGGTGGTGCTTGGAATCCGCGTGTTCGCCGCGTCGGAAATAACATTCTGCCTGGTCATGTGGTCGAAATTGAAGGCAGACGCGTGACCGATGTGCCGAAGTCAGTCATCGATATTTGCCGAACGGCGGCCTCCGAGAACGGGATTATCGCCGCCGATGCGGCCCTGCGCGAATGGTGTACTCGCGCTGAGCTGCATGAAGTCCTCGATGCCTACCCGCGTTCGCGTGGGAACCGCCTTGCCCGCTCCATACTCGCGACGGCGACTGGCCGCTCCGAGTCGATCGGTGAGTCTCTCACAAAGAAATGTGTTCTCGACTCGGGCATCGCATCGCTTGACGACGGCCCCTGCGCCCTCCTGCAGCAGGTGGAATTTTACGATTCGCGGGGCTTCGTGGGCCGGGTCGACTTCTTTGTGCCTGAGCTAAATCTTGTTATCGAATTCGATGGGGCCACGAAGTACTCGGCGGGGTCTGCCGTTGCAACCGAGGAGATCTTGGTGCGCGAGCAAGCGCGGGAGAAGAGACTGAAGAATATGAACCTCGATGTGCTCCGCCTCTGCTGGGCGGATGTAGTCAATGGTGCATGTATCGAGTATCTGAGGGAATTCGGAATCCGCCAGTCGGAGAGAATCCGTGCGGGTGGTCTCGTTTTCACTGCCGAATGCGGGCGCTTCCGGGAAGCACAGTTACCGTTTAAGGTTCGGGCCCTGCGTCAGCGGCGGATAGATTTGCGTACTGAACGGCGTCGTGGACTCAGCACTGCACCTGATGGCACGCTGTAGCCCTTGGTCTTCCACCTGATGGCAAGGAGTAATGGTTGTGGCACGCTGCAGCGCACCATAACCATGATCCCCTGCCATCAGGTGAACACCGTGCCATTAGGTGAGGCGGCGCACGACAAAAGGGCGGGTCAAAAGAGCTTGGAATAAGTCAAAAAGTGCTTGGAATAGAAGGCGTCCAGCCAGCCGAACCCAGCCGAACCCTCCGAACCAGCCAAACCCAGCCCACCCCTCCGAACCAGCCAAACCCAGCCCACCCCTCCGAACCAGCCTGAGAACGCGACCTACTTACCCGGGTCGAAGCGCTCGAAATTCTCCGCGCGCCCTGGCGCAGGAGCTTGAACCACCTGTAGAAACCGCGCACATCCTTGCGCTGGACCAGGAAGAACCAGCCGAATCGCAGGAATTCCTGGGGAAGCAGCTTCCGCATTCCCGGCTGGCTCATCAGGTAGCCGCGGTTGCGGTAGGTGAAGTAGCGCTTGAAGTCGTCCGCCGGGTACTGGGTGTGCATCTTTCCACCGAGGATCGGCAAGAATTCACCGGATCCGGATGGGTGCAGGTAGGCCGTCGTCAGGCAGGTGCCGAAACGCAGCCCGGAGCGGGCGAGGCGCCGGTGGAACTCGACCTCGTCGCCGCGGATGAACAGGCGGTAGTCCGGCACGCCGATCTTTTCCAGGGACTTTGCGCTGAACAGGGCGCCATTGAACAGCGACGCGATGCCCGGCAGCAGGTCGTGCGAGGCGTCGATGGTTTCGAGGTCCTCGGGCAGATCATGGCCCGTGGCGGCCTCCTGGTCGCCGAAGTTTGTGAACCACAGCTCCCCGGCGTCGTCCCGCACCAGCGGCAGCTTCGGGTTCACGCCGTCCTCGAAGAGCTCCTCGCGCATGCGGCGCCACACCAGGCCTCGGCGCAGCGGGAACGCCAGGCGGGTCGGCGTTTTGATGTCGCACACAATCGGCGACACCGCATCGAGCTGGTGGCGGCGCGCGCAGTGGTGCAGCTCCTCCAGCACGTGGGCGTCCTCGGGGCGGCCGTCGTCGTCGGCGCACCAGATCCAGTCGGCACCGAGCGTCAGTGCGGTCAGCATACCCAGCGCGAATCCGCCCGCACCGCCGAGGTTGGTCTTCGAGCCGATGTAGTGCACCTCGACGCCGGCCTCAGCGCCGGCGCCCTCCGCCAGCTCCTTCACCCGCGGGTCGTCCCCGTTATCCACGATGACCAGCCACTTCGGCCGCTGCGTCTGTCCCGTGACAATGGGCAACGAGTGGCGAAGGTCCTCGACCCGGTTGTGCGTCACCACAATCGCGGCGGTCTCCACGCTTGTCGCCCCTGCCTGATGCGCCTGCACGCCCAGGTTATCGCTGTTGCTCACTTCGTTCTCCATTGAGGAATGTCCTGACTGTGTGCCCTGTCTGGCCTGTCTTATTCATCTTTGCACGCCCGCCCGCTCGCTTGCCGACGGCGCCCGCGTCCCCGCGCCCTTAGCGGCGCTGCGCCAGTACCTTGCGCACGTTATCCGCGGCCTCTTTTCCTTCGTAGGCCTCAACAACCTCGTCGACGAGGCCCGCCTGGCGGACGGTGCCGTGGTCGATCCACAGTGCGGTGTCGCACAGTTGCGCCAGGAATCCGTTGGAGTGCGAGGCGAATACCAGCAGGCCGGAGCGCTCGACGAGTTGCGTGAGCCTTGTTCGTGCCTTGGCCATGAAGGCGGCGTCGACGGCGCCGATGCCTTCGTCGAGAAGCAGGATTTCGGGCTCGATGGAGGTGACCACGCCGAGGGCGAGGCGCACGCGCATGCCGGTGGAGTAGGTGCGCAGCGGCATGTGCAGGTAGTCGCCGAGCTCGGTGAAGTCGGCGATTTCGTCGAGCTTGTCCTTCATCTGCTTGCGGGTCTGGCCGAGGAAGAGCCCGCGGATGATGATGTTCTCCATGCCGGAGATCTCCGGGTCCATGCCGACGCCCAGGTCGAAGACGGGGGCGACGCGGCCTCGGACGTCGGCGGCGCCGCGGGTGGGCTCGTAGATGCCCGAGAGCAGGCGCAGCAGCGTGGACTTTCCGGCGCCGTTGTGGCCGACCAGGCCGACGCGGTCGCCCTCGCGCAGGTGGATGTTGATGTCTTTGAGCGCCTCGACGACGACCACGTTGGAGTCGTTGCGGCCAATCGCTCCGCCGGCGGCTCCCAGAAACGCCTTCTTCATCGAGCGGGACTTCGCGTCGAAGATGGGGAAGTCCACGCAGGCGTTGTACGTGTCAATGCTGACCATGTCTGAAGTTTCCTTTCCTCTAGATCGGCTAGAGACCGGCTAGACCCAGTAGCTGACTCGGGAGCGCCACAGCTTCATGGTGCCGAGCGCGAGCAGCAGCCCGACGGCCGTGCAGGCGATGACGATCCACCAGTGGTAGGCGGCGACCGCCTCGCCGGTTAAGGGAGCGCGGATGATTTCGAGGTAGTGGAACAGCGGGTTGATCTCGGCGATCTTGGCCCGCTCGGCGACGGCGCCACCCTGCTCCTCCAGAGTCTTGGTGGTCCAGACAATCGGGGTCATGTAGAAGACCAGCTGAATCAGGGAGTCCAGCAGGGGCGCGACGTCGCGGTAGCGGGTCGCCACAATGCCGAAGAACATGGTCACCCACACGCCGTTGACCACCAGCAGCGCCAGCGCCGGGATGGCCAGGAAGAAGTTCCAACCGAGGTCCGGCCGGAACACAATCACAAGGATCAGCCAGATCACCATGTTGTGCGCGAAGAAGAGCAGCTGCCGCCACACCAGTCGGTAGACATGGACGCTCAGTGCGCTGGGGAGCTGCTTAATCAGGCCCTCGTTTTCGATGAAGACCGTCGAGCCTTCCTTCACGCAGCCGGAGATGAATCCCCACACGATCAGGCCGACCGTGACGTGCGGCAGGAAGAACGCGAGGTCCTGCTGGAACAGCAGGGAGTAGAGCAGGCCGAGAGCCAGGGCCATCGCGCCAGTGGCGATGGTGATCCACAGCGGCCCCAAAGTGGAGCGGCGGTAGCGTTGCTTGATGTCCTGCCAGCCGAGCTGCAGCCAGAGTTCGCGCTGCCCGAAGCCACGGACTAGGTCGCGCCAGGCGGCACCGACTGTCCTGGAGCGGGACTCGATCGCCGTCGCCTGCCCGCCGGCGTCAATCATTCGGGAAATGTCACTGCGGAGTTCCGCGTCGCTGCGCAGGTCGCCATGCAGGTCACCATGCAGGTCACCTGCTGGTTCGCCTACGTGGTCGCCTGTCGAAGGACGCGTGTTGTCATCGTTAGTCACCCCTCCAAACTACCCGCTCGTGCGGATTCAGCCACGAACCCCGCCGCGCCCGTGGCGTGCCACTGTGCGGTCCGGGACAAGCTCACCACGGGGTTCGCCACGCGAGCCCACTCCAGGTTCCTCCTGGCTCGCCGTGCTCCCGTTTCGGGGGGGCCAGACGGGCAGTGTTGCCGCCGATTAGTCTTTCGGTGGAGGCTGCGTCGGCAAGCGGGGTGTGGGAGTGCGGTGGTCATTCCTCCGGCTATCCCCGGTCGACCACGGGGTATGGTTCTGGCTGGATCGTCTGGCTACAATTGCATGCGATTAGTTACCCGTTCAAAGCTGTGAGTCTACGAGATAATCGGAAGGGTGTTTATGGCCTTCGACGTGCCTACAACGAGGGGCGCTTACACGTCGCTCTCTGATGGGTGGACCTATCTCAACGCGGGCCAGCGCGCGCAGGTGCCTGAGCGGGTAATCTCTGCGATGACCTCTTCTTTCCGCAACGCGCCGAAGTCTCTCGCCGGCGAGACCGGCGGGGGAGCGCACGGGCAGTCGCGTCGCTCTGGCGTCTCCGCGGCCACCGAGCTGGCGATGAGCGCGCGCCGGGCATTCGCCGATATCACCGGCGGGCCCGTCTCCGGAGTCGTGCTGGGGCCGTCGCGGGAGGTGCTGATCCAGCAGCTTTGCGCGGCGATGAGCCGGCGTCTGAGTCTTGGCACCAACCTTGTGGTCTCTCGGATCGGTGCTCAGGTCGTGCACGCGCCGCTGCGCCGCGCGGCCGATCTCTACGGCGCCCGCGTCCGTGTCGCCGAGGCCGATCTCGCTAACGGTTCGCTGCCGGCCTGGCAGTTCGATGACCTCATCGACACCCACACCCGCCTCGTGGTCGTTCCCGCCGCCGATCCTTTCGCGGGCACCGTCGCGCCGGTCGCCGAGATCGCCCGCCGTGTGCACGCCGCCTCGTCTGCATGGGTGCTTGTCGACGCCACGGATATGGCCCCCTACCAGCCCGTTTCCATGGTCGAGATGGGCGCCGACATTATGCTTGTCGACGCCTCTGCATGGGGCGGTCCGGAAGTGTCGGCCCTGGTATTCCGAGATCCTGCGATGTTTGCCCGCCTGGCGTCTCTTAGTTTTGACCGTCAGGCCACCGGCGTCGGGCGTATCGAGGTCAGCCCGGTGTCGCCGGCCCTGCTCGGTGGCGTTTCCGAGTCGGTGCAGCACTTGGCGAACTTGGACGCTCGAGCGCGCGGTTCGCGCAGGCACCGCATTGAGACGGCGATGCCGCAGGTTGCGGAGTATCTTTCCGGCCTGTCGGAGCGACTCGTTGCCGGGCTGTCCAACCTGCCGAGGGTGTATATCGTCGGCGTGGACAAGGATCGTATCGGGGCTGCGGCCGAGTTTCGTGGAGACCACATTCCGCGGGTGAGCTTCATTGTTGCGGGCGTCGCCGCGGAGACCGTGGTCGGAAGGCTCTTTGATAATGGCCTGGTGACGAGCGCCGTTGACATTGCGCAGTCCCCGCTGTTCGAGGCGATGGGGATTGGCGAGTCCGAGGGTGCCGTGGGAGTGGGGCTGCAGCCCTTCAATACTCCGCACGACATCGACCAGCTGGTGCGCGCGGTCGCCTCGTTGGGGTAAATCCTCCGTCGTTGATGGCCGAGGGGCCTCGGCTATTGATGGTCGGAGGAGCCACTGGGGCTAGACCGTCAACACAACCTTGCCGCTGACCTCGCCATTGGCCAGTATCTCGTGGGCGGACGCCGTTTCGCGGATGTCCATCACCGTGTGGATCTGGGGCGTGATGACGCCGTCGGCAAGCATGGGCCAGACGGTGTCCTCGGTGGCGGCGACGATGCGAGCCTTGTCCGCGAGATCGCGGTAGCGCAGGCCGGTGGCGGTGATGGAGCCGCGCTTGGATAGCAGGCGGCCGATGTTGAGCTCGCCCTTCACGCCGCCCTGCATGCCGATGATGACCAGATGGCCGTCCTTAGCTAGGGCCTTGACGTTACGGTCGAGGTACTTGGCGCCCATGATGTCGAGGATGACGTTGGCGCCGCCGCGACTGGCGAGGACCTCTTCGAAATTCTCTTCCTTGTAATTAATGAGGATGTCGGCGCCGAGTTCCGCGCACTTGTCCAGCTTCTCCTGGCTGCCGGCGGTGACGGCGACGGTGGCGCCGAGCTGCTTGGCCATCTGGATGGCGAAGGTTCCGATGCCACCCGCGCCTCCGTGAACGAGGAAGGTCTGGCCCTCGGTGAGACCTGCGACCATTACGACGTTGGAGAATACGGTGCAGGCCACCTCGACGATGGAGGCTGCCTCTTCGAAGGAGTAGCCCTCGGGGAGCGGGAGCACCTGGCCCGCGGGGACGGCGACCTTTTCAGCGAAGCCGCCGCCGGAGAGTAGGCAGCAGACCTCGTCGCCAACCTTCCAGCCCAGGACGTCACCTTTGACTTCTTCGATGACGCCGGCACACTCCAGGCCGAGGATGTCCGTGGTGCCGGGAGGCGGCGGGTAATGCCCGGCGGCCTGGAGGAGGTCGGCGCGGTTCAGGCCCACTGCCCGCACCGAGACGAGTACCTGACCCTCCTCGAGCGTGGGGTCCGGGGCGTCGGACCACTCGAGGGAGCGGGGGTTGGAAAGATCAGTCTGGATAATTGCCTTCATAGCCTCTAACGGTAACGCAAAGAGGCTTAAGAGCTGGGCTGTTTTCTGCAGTCGATGTGCGCCCGGTTATGATGGGGAAACTGGAAGTATGGCAGAGCGGCCGAATGCACTGGTCTTGAAAACCAGCGAGGGTCACACCTCCGGGGGTTCAAATCCCCCTGCTTCCGCAGTGGGGAGCCCTCGGTAGTTTTTCTACCGGGGGTTTTCCTGTATGTCCGTGCAGGTAGAACGCTTTTTAGTCTATGTCATGTTGGTGGCATGCGCGCTCGGTGCGGTCCTTTGCTTCATCTGACGGCGCGCTTTTCACCTGACGGCAGGGAATCATGGTTATGGTGCGCTATAGCGTGCCACAACCATTACGCCGTGCCGTCAGGTGGGTTCTCGCGGTTGTAGTAGCAGCCGCTGGTAATCGCCCCGGCTTTGGTTGCGGTTCGGGCCGTGGCTCCGAGGGGTAGGGCGTACTCGCCGACCCGCCAATCGCCCCTGGGTGGGGGTGGCCGAAAAGGGTATAGATCGTGCCGAAAGTAGGCAGTTTTTGTTGAACTGTAACTCTGGCGTGGAATGGGATTGTGCTCAAAACTACATGCGGGCTTAGTTGTTTTCGGTATGGAAGCCCCCTGTCTGTCGCATCGGGTCGATATAAAAAAAGAAGCTGAAATCGACCTTATTTTTTGTTGCCAGTGTTACAGATGTGGCTAGTGTGATTATGTGTAACGCCCTTGTTGAGGGGTTTCCGCAGGATATCGGCCGGGAAAAGTGCTGGAATATGCCCTGCGAATCGGAATAGATTTGGGATCGAATTTACGGGGTTTCGCCCGCTCGAGATGCGTTCTTGTTGCGAGAGCTCGGCCCCTTGATACGTAAAGGAGAATCCCTGGATATGGTTACGAGTCATCGCATGTCCCGCATCGCAGCGACCGTCGCGATTTCCGGTCTTGTTGTCGCCGGTTTTGCCACCCCGGCATTTGCTCAGGATCTGGCGGGAGTCGTCAATGGTGTGCCCCAGGCTGTCAGCGAGGTGCTCCCGGGTTCTACGAACACCGCGGTTCACAACTGGAAGAATTCCAACGTCACCCGCACGATCGAGGTCAATGGCAAGGCGGGCGCCGTCGCAAAGCCGGGTGACATTCTGACCTTCACGTTGACCTACACGGACAACAACATCTGGGGCTTCAAGAGCTACATCCAGCGCGTTACCGACTTCAAGCCGGCCGGCCTGACCTACGTGGCCAACTCGGCAACCTACAGCGAAGGTGACGGCCCGTGGGCCCCGACCAATGAGGCCGACAAGTGGTTCCGCATCAAGGACGGTGCGGTTGAATTCCACGCGGGCATCATCTTCAGCGCTTTCGGTGGACCGGCTACCTCTAAGGTCTCGTTCAAGTGGCAGTACCGCGTCACCGACGAGATTGCCGACGGCAACTATGACACCGGCACCGAGATCCACTTCAACCCGGGCAACAAGGTCGAGCCCCTCCGCGACATAGGTCCCAAGCTGACCATCCAGCGACCGGCATCGGTTCTTCCGGGCGGTACGTCGGGAGCCGCTGGCTCCCCGAGCCTGTCCTCGCCGGGCCTTGCTTCCCCGAACCTGACTTCTCCGGGCCTGCCCTCCCCGGGAATTGGCGGATCTGCCGGATCTCCAAGCCTGCCGGACCCGGCCAGCTTCTTTAAGGCTCCGGGCAAGTAAGCCATATGAGCACCGCTTCTGTAGGCCCTGATCAGAAGCGTCAATACTGCAGACTCAATACAGATAGGCACAATGAACATGCGCAATAACCTCGCAAAGGCCGTGGTCGCGGCCGCCCTTTCCGTCGGCCTGACCTTCGGTCTTGCATCCCCCGCTTTCGCCGCTTCCAGCTCGCCGAGCCTGAGCTCGCCGGGTTTTAACTCCCCGGGACTCACCCTGGGCAAGGCAATGGGGCAGCGAATGAAGCTGGGGCATCTCGGTGGCCCGGCATGGTCCGCGGACATCTACTCGCAGATTGTCGGCCGCTCCGAGGTGCGCCCCGGCGACGAGATCACCATCCGCATCGAAGCCAGTGGCGTCAATGGCGACACTCGAATTCGCGAAATCGGGCACATCATCCCGGCCGACTTCAAGCTGGTGCGGGTGACCCGTCAGTCCAAGGACAACCTCTTTGGCAACGGCATCTACACGCTGAAGCAGGACGAGTACACGGACCAGATCAACGACCGTGGCAACCGTGAGGTTCGCCTGCAGTGGACGGAGGGCGGTTTCCTCGGGCTGTTCAAGGACAATCCCGCTGTCAATACCGCTAAGTCCATTGCTGTCGATTTCACCTACAAGGCCCCCAGCTATGAAGCTGAGTTCGACCACGGTGGCCTTGCGCGAATTGGCGCGGTGATTGACCCCAAGGGAGAATGGCCCACTGGCGGTGAGAAGATTAAGGTAACGAAGTCCGCAAAGCCGTCCTGGTGGCTATTCTAAGCACTGAACATTATTCCTCACGGCGTACTTTAGTCCAGGTGAGAAGCAGTGAGGGCGCAGCTAAGAGTCACTAAATCTCTTTCAATTTGGTCGGCCATTGATATGTCAATGGTTGACCTTTTTGCTATTTTTGGAAGTAATGCCGGGGAAAACAGGATCCCGGAGGTTCGTGTGCAATGTCGGTTGCAATGTCGGTCCGCAATATCGGAAATACCATTCCGTCTGCGAAGTCAATCTGAGGAAAAGGTTAGTTCATGTCTCCAAACCAGGGCGGCGGTTCCAGTGGGGGAAACAGCGGCGGCACCAATTCAGGCGACTCCTACGGCGAATGGGGCACTGACCCAAACGGAACGTGGGGGCAGACGGACCCGGCCGCCGGTAATCAGGCGTGGGGGGCCGTTAGCGGAAACCCGTGGGACGTCGACGGCGGCGGTAACAATGCGGCTCAGCCCGTGTATCAGCAGCAATACGTCCAGCCGGTGGCAGCCACCGGCAATGGCGGAAACGGTGGCACTAGCGCCCTGACCATCGTCGTTGTCGTCCTGGCGATTATCGCCGCGCTGATGCTCGTCGGTGGATTTTCCTACTTCTATTTCACCGGCAACACCAATTCGGGTAGCACCGCATCGCCCGCGAGTAGCGCTGCAACGATGGAATCGTCGTCGGCAAGCACTGCTACTGCTACGACGGAAAAGCGTCGCGCAGAGAACTTTAGCGCGCCCTCGTCGTGGGATAAGTGCTCGGGTTCTGGGGCGCCGGGGGATCTGAACCTGGTCTACCGCCAGAACGTGGGCGGAAACATTACGACGTGTGAATTTGCTACCAACGTGCGCAATGCGTTCGTGGAGTACTACCAGTCCACTCAGAAGCTCAGCGGAACCGTGAAGGCAACCAGTCCGGCGACCGGCAAGACCTACACCATGACCTGCACTGACAAGGGGGACTACGTCACCTGCACCGGCGGGACTAACGCGACGGTCCACATCGTCTAGCCCTCAATCCGACTAGCCAGGGGTCTTTTGAAAATGGGTAACTCGACCAGTCTGTCCACTCCGGCGTGCCGACGCGCCAGCGTCACCGCGCGTAGATTCCTCGTGGCCACGGCCCTGGCGAGCGTGTGTGCTCTGGGCGTCTCGGGCTGCACTATTGACAAGGATCGGCTGATGGGCGCGGGAGAGGCCACGGCGTCGTCCACTGCTACCAAATCCGGGCCCAACCCCACCCCGGGGAGTCAGCCTTCCGCGGGAGATCGCGCCACCGTACCGGGTTCCGGCGCCATGCCCGCCGCGCTGATCCAGGCTGTCGCCGATGTGGAGGCCCAGTACGGCGGCCAGGTGGGCGTCGCACTGGCGAACCCGGGTCTCGGGGGAGGGAAGTCCGAACCTGCGAGCGCCGGCGCCCTTCAGATCGGTCCCGCGTGGTCGACCTCCAAGGTCCCGATCGCCGTCGCGGTGGCGCGCACCAGTGGCGTCACCGATGCCATGACCGCCGCGATCACCGCCTCCGATAACGCATCCGCCGAGGCCATGTGGGCATCGCTGGGCAACCCTGCCACCGCCGGAGCTACCGCCACTCAGGTGCTTCGCGACGGCGGCGATACCGTCACAAACGTCGAAACAGCCAAGGTACGCCCCGAATTCTCGGCGTTCGGCCAGACTCGGTGGGCCCTGGAGGATCAGGCCACGTTCGGCGCGAACCTGCAGTGCATCGCGGGTGGCTCCGAGGTCGCCAACCTCATGGGCCGGATCGTGGGCGGGCAGGCCTACGGCCTCGGCACCATCGAGGGCGCACACTTCAAGGGCGGCTGGGGCCCGGACGAGTCCGGCGCGTACCTCACCCGCCAATTCGGCTTTATCCCGGGAGAGGCGCCCGGCTCCTTCGTGGGCGTCGCCATCGCCGCGAAGCCTGCCGACGGCACCTACGAAACCGGGCAGGCAATGCTCAGTGCGCTAGCTGCGGTCCTCGCCGAGGGAACGGGCCGCGGCGACACCTGCTAGAGGCCGCCGCGCCGGGCGCTACAGCCCCAGGGCCGCGAGCAGCTGGCCCGCCTCCTCGTCGGTGGTGACGGTAATGCGGGCGCCCTCACCCGCGAAGCAGCGAATCAGGATGCCGCGCTGTGCGAGGTAGTCGCCGAGGTCCGAGGTCGTGTCCACGGAGCCGTCGGCAAGCAGGGGGGAGAGGTCTTTGATGCGGGACTCGTCGATCCAGACGAAGTTGGCCTGCGAGGTTGGCAGGACCGTGTCGCGGCCGGTGGCGGAATTGATGGCGTTGGTGACGCGCACGCGCTGGTCGCGGACCTCCTTGATGCGAATGGCCAGCTCCGCCTGCGCGTCCAGTGACGCGATTGCCGCTGCCTGCGCAACTGTGTTGACCGAGAAGGGGATGGCGACCTTATTGACGGCCTCCACCAGACGCTTCGAGCCGAACATGTAGCCCACGCGCAGGCCGGCGAGGCCGTAGACCTTGGAGAAGGTACGCAGGCCGACCAGGTTGGGGTAGGTCCCGACCAGCTGGTCCGCCAGAGGGGTGGTTGCGCGGGTATCGTCGTCCACCAGCTCGATGTAGGCCTCATCCAACGCGACGACGACGTTACCCGGCACGGCGGCCATGAACTTCTCGAATGCCTCGCGGGTGACGGTTGTGCCCGTCGGGTTATTCGGGTTGCAGACGAAAATCAGGCGCGTGCGCTCCGTGACGGCGGCGGCCAGGGCGTCGAGGTCATTGCGCCCCTGGGCATCCAGCGGGACGGCGACCGGGGTGGCACCGGCGATGCGCGCCAGGATGGGGTAGGCCTCGAAGCTGCGCCAGGGGAACACGACCTCATCGCCCGCCTGGCTGGTCGCCTGCACCAACTGCAAGCACAGCGCGGAGGAACCGCAGCCGACGGCCACCTGCTCCATGGGCAGCCCGAGGTTCTCGCCGATGCGAGTGCGAAGCGCCACCGCGCCCATGTCCGGGTAGCGGTTCGGGCTTGTCGACGGCTGTGCAAGCGTCTCCGCGATGGCTGCAGCGACGGAGGGCAGCGGAGGCTGGGACATCTCGTTCGAAGCAATCTTCAACGTCCCCGGGACCGCCTTGCCCGGGACATACGCGGGAACCTGCTCCAGGTCGGGGCGGATGATTGGCTGAGGGGCGTTGGTGTCGTTGCTCATGGAAGTAACTCTAGAGCATGGGGCGGATTGGGCGTTCGTGGATCGGGTGTGAGCGGATTGGTAGGGCACGGATTGCTTGGGCACGATTTGCTAGAGCCTGGAATGGCCGTGTGGGGTTTCCTCTAGAAGATGCTCCCCGCGTGTGTTGTCGCCTCGTGTTCGTTTTGCTTTTCATTTACCCGGTTCTGTAGGATTGGCTCCGGTTATCTGGTCCGCTGGGCCGGATGCCAGTGGTTTTTGGAGGCGTGCCAGAGCGGCCGAATGGGGCTCCCTGCTAAGGAGTTGTCTCGTAAGGGACCGCAGGTTCAAATCCTGTCGCCTCCGCCACGCGCCCGTAGCTCAACGGATAGAGCATCTGACTACGGATCAGAAGGTTAGGGGTTCGAATCCCTTCGGGCGCACCACAACAAGCCCGCACCTGCTCACGGTGCGGGTTTCGTCATATCGCCTGCTGGGTCGCCGACGGCCGACGGGTGGGAAGCTCGAGAGGCTACGGGACGGGAGCCGGCCTATGCGTTTTCGAATGCGGGCCAGCCTGACCGCGGCGCTTTCTATGGCGGTGGGGGCTTTGGGCGCGGGCCTCGCCGCGTGCGGTGCCGTTGATGGCGCTGCCGAGGGCGCCGACTACCCCGAGCGGATTGTCCTGGCCGACCGGAGCAACAAGGACAGCTACCACCCCGCGTCCGGGTACAGCCAGACGGGCATCAGCCCCGTCTGCGATGGCCTGCTACGCCCCTCGCCGGACAACGGCCCTGATCAGATCCCGGCCCTGGTACCCGCGCTGGCCGACGGTGAACCCCGGGCCAACGCGGACTCAACCGATTGGACCGTCAAGCTGCGCCGGGGCGTTACGTTTTCTGACGGCTCGGAGTTCGATGCGCAGGACGTCAAGGCTACCTACGACGTCGCCCGCGACTCCGACCGCGGGTCCGAGATCTCCTACCTCTTCGACACGGTCCGGCAGGTCGAGGTAGTCGACCCGCACACGGTGAGCTTCGATTTGACTGAGTCCTACAGGGGCTCCGCGTCGAGCCTGAATATCGCGATTGCCCGTTACTTTTAGGCTATCCCCGATAATGGGGATAGTCGCTGGGCTGGGTATGGCTGAATCGCCCTGTAGTTTCAATAATCCGGGGGGTGTTGCCG